>NZ_JAOTJC010000016.1 GCF_025628895.1 Alteromonas salexigens
CATTTTGAGATCTCCATTGTCTCCAGTTTATTGGAAATCTCATCAATGTCATGGTGTTATTTTTGGGGGAGAGGTCAACGACGATGTCAGGCAGTGAAGTACGGCATTCCCGAACAGTCCATCACGTATGTTGAATTCGGGCTAAGCCAAAAATGGAGCCCTGAACAGATTTAAGGTGTAGGTAAAATGATTGGCCACCCAGTCAGCCATGAGTGGATTTACGGCTACGTACAGCGAGAGAGACTAAGTAGCGGTAAGCTAAGCTGCACAAGCAGCTGAGACATAGCCGTCGTAAGTACATAAAAGGTAGCGCGCGAAGCACGTAATAATTCCGAACCGAGTTGACATTGAGCGCCGTCAGGCCATAGCATCTCTTTCAATACAAAACTGGCCGTCAAAATAAATCATCCTAGCTCTTACGGCCTCTGCCACAAAAAATGCCAATCAGCTTAACTGACTGGCATTTAGCGTGTAAGAGCTTAAGACCCTACAATCCTGGAGTATTTACTCCTGTAAATTCATCCCATGACTTACAGAACTTGCGAGATTCAGTCCCCAAAAAGTTCACGAATAAACAAGCATCTACCCGTTTTTCAGAAACCGCATTAAGAAGATTCTCCAGAAAACATGTTGCAATAGCATCTTTGACCATGTCATCGCCTTCTCTCAAACAAGCTTCTACAAATAAAAACAATTCCTCTCGCTTATCACTAGGTATGCAGCCAAGATTATTGACTAAATAAGAAGCAAATTCTGCCAAATCATTTGATAGCCCTGCTTCATCATCACCCCAGAATTCAAGATGAGACTGCCATTCAGGCTCAAACTCAGGAACGATATTTAGAATACGGTCCATGATATTTTTTGCGAAATCATTTATTGTCCCAACGCATTGCGTAAATCTAAAATAATATTCTCTGCAGCGGCACGATCACCAGAACTTGCATTAGGGTTATCTTTGAGCCATTTTGATAGAGCTCTAATCGAATTAGGTCTATAAAGACCATCAATAAGGTTACCTAACCTAGGAGCACTAACACTCGGCTTTTACATATGTTGTTTGAGCCGAGTGCTATAAGCTCCATGTTATGAGCGGTTAGTTGCTACACTGTTAGTAAAGTTAATGTAGCTCTAATTCTGGATCTATATCATCTAAGCCGATTTCACTAAGTTCTATCTCGAAAGAGTTCGCTTGTTGTTGCATTAGCGACACTACCTCATAATAAGCCATGAGGTAGCCTAGATTATAATCGGTATCTTTAGCACCGGCGGATTTGTCTTTTTCAACTTTTGCGTCCAAAGCTTTTTCTTTAAGTATCACACCTAAATCGTAAACATAATTTTTGAATTTTTCGTTTGTCATATTATCAACCTTTACCATCTAGGATTCCCTGAAGAATGCTTTGCTGTTCGCGCTGTCGTTGTATATCAGAAGGCCATTTTTTTTCAATTAATGCTTTTTGTTGTCGCGGATCTAATGAATTCCAGTCACCCTTCCCGAGTTTTTTCATCATACCCGCAGGATCTTTAATAAGAGCTTCGTGGGTATCTATTTGTTTTTGTAATTTAGTAATACCTTTTCGAAGTTCTTCTGCGGTGCGAGACAAGTTATTTTTCAAGAAGCCAGAGTGCTTTCCACCAGATTTTGCTAAATCAAATGCACTGTTAGTAACATCTCCACTATCAGTTACTCCTCTGTTCTGAACCCTATCTTGATTTCTATCTCTTTGGGCAAGCTTTCTTGCTCTTAAGAGTTTAGAGCCACTTAAAAGTGTAGTGGCAGACTAAACCCGAACACCGTTTTAAGTGGTAGCATTACACTTAATTACGAGGTGTTCAATGAGAAGACAAAGACGGTCATTCAGTCCGGAATTTAAACATGATGCAGCCTGCCTGGTACTCGATCAGGGGTATAGTGCTTCCGAAGCCGGACGCGCAGTAGACGTTCACGAAAATACTTTGCGCAAGTGGGTTCGGCAGCTTGAGTCTGAACGTAGCGGTAGCACGCCGAAGTCCAAAGCGCTCTCCCAAGAGCAGCAGCGTATTCAGGAGTTGGAGGCTCGTGTGAACCGCCTGGAACGAGAAAAGACCATTCTAAAAAAGGCTACCGCACTCTTAATGTCCGACGACCTGAAGTCCACGCGCTGATAGACCGGTTAAGGGTGCATGAATCAACAGAATTGGTCTGTTCAGCTTTAGGTGTTGGTGTCAGTAGTTATTACGAACGGCGAAAGCGTCAGCGGCTGATTGGTGCTAAGCGGCGTATTCTTCGCGCCAGAGTGAAACGCCTGTTCGATAAGAGCCGTCAATCCGCTGGCACACGAACGCTTGTTGATATGCTTCGTGATGAGGGCATCATCATGGGCCGATTCAAAGTGGGTCGGCTAATGAAAGAGCAAGGCCTGATGAGCAAACAGCCAGGTAAGCACGCTTATAAAAACGTGCAGGTTGAGCGGCCAGATATCCCTAACTTACTGGACAGGCAGTTCGATGTCGCACTGCCCAATCAGGTTTGGTGCGGCGATATCACCTACATCTGGACAGGCTCGACATGGCATTATGCGGCCGTTGTGATTGACCTGCACAGGCGCAGGGTTATTGGCTGGAGTATGTCACATCGACCAGATGCGGAACTTGCTGCCAGAGCCTTGGATATGGCATATGAACTGAGGGGGAAGCCAAAAGGAGTGATGTTCCATAGCGACCAAGGCTCCCAGTACGGTGCTCGTAAGTTCAGACAAAGGCTGTGGCGATATAAGATGAGCCAAAGTATGAGTCGCCGAGGAAACTGTTGGGACAATAGCCCAATGGAACGAGTGTTTAGAAGCCTGAAATCTGAATGGATGCCATCAACCGGCTACCGTTCGCCTAATGAAGCAAAACGAGATGTGGGTTATTACCTGATGAATTACTACAACTGGGAAAGACCGCATCAATTCAATGATGGGCTACCACCCGCAAAGGCGGAAGAATTAGCTAAAATGGTGTCCGGGTTTTATTGACCACTACATAACACCATTCCATCCGCAATGAGTCATTACTCTTATTCGGTAGTTTTCGAAGTTTCTAAAACCATCCGCTCTTCTCGATAGCATTTCCATTTTGTTGTGGAAGCCCTCTGTAATACCGTTATTACGCGTAAAACGCCACATGGCAATAATGGGCTGTAGCCACTAGGTTAGTGCCTGAGCTAGGGCTTTCAGCGGGACTGTGATACAGCTGTTCTAGTAAATCCAAGAAGCCCGGTAACTTGTAGGCCATACTTCTTTCCGTCATTGCCTTGAGCTTTACGTATCAGACGAGTTTCTGCTTCGCCTCATATAGGGCGTGGAGAACAGGGTATTTAGCCAAGTACACATTCAGATTCGCGGTGTTGGCTTCTCTGAATCACCAACGATACCGCTGGACCAGGTTACGCAGACCGCGTTTCCCGCGACCTCACGGACGAGGCAACTGCCGTTTTTCAAAAAGTGGGGATTAATAGTCGCTATTTATAAATGCGGTCTGCCACGATAGTGCCGTAAGGGAATTAACCTTTCGTAATATTGCGGTAGATTCCAGGAGATTTCATGGTGGTTAGCCGAGCGTTCTTTCGTCCTCCTAAGCGTTGAAAATACTCCCATAGTGCGCTCCAAAGGTTTTTAGAAAGTATTCTGATGCGCGGTAGTGAGGCCTGATACCTACGAACGGGTGTCGGAATTAGCAGTTGCAGGCACACCAGTGGTACTTAGCAACGAGTAGCTTAAAGGTTATCTACTGAATCCGTTGGCTTGTGTGTTTCACCTTCCGGGGGCAGCTGCCTTTAATTCTCAGCTGTTTGAGTCACGGTACATACTCAGTGGCCTGGTACTGGGCCCAGCCCAGACTTCAGTGCTGTTACGACGATAAATTCGTCGATTTTTAGTTCAGTTATGCCTCAAATAGCACCTGCGTGGGACTTCGGGTTTCTCGATTAAATGAACTTGACAAAATAGATTGATAAAGAACGATCTTCCTCGTTAATGATGAATAGCCATCAAGCGTCTAAAATTTTTACACATTTTTATAATGTACGCCCGGATCAAAAACTTAATGCTTACAAAACATGCAGTTAATCCATGGCCTATAATTTGCATAATCATGATATCTCCAAACGAAAATACACTGAATAATGTAGTGGCGTTATTTACGGACAGTTTCGCATGGAGTGGTGATTCTAAATCTATAAAATAACCTAACAGCTTACTTATTAAAAAATTTTGTCAGAGGTCTATCATGTATAAAAAAATTTTAATGGCAGTCTTGTTATTGGCTTCAACCAGCGGTGCAAACGCTGCAGTAATTAATTTTAGCTTTACCCCCTCAGACGCAAACTTATTCAATATAAATTTGCCTACACCTACAAATACCCTGAGTGCTGCAACTTTCACCTTAAACGTAGCGGGAGACTTTAACTTCTCAAGCGAGCATTTAACATACAACGTGGAAGGTTTATTTAACGGTATAGTACTGGATAACAACACAGGCAATGATGCTTTTAATTTTGGTAATGGGGATGACCCCATTTCTAGTAATGCACCGAGCCCTATCGTAACAAGCTTTGCCATAATCCCACAAATAACTTGGTTGCAAATCATCTCTGATGGCATAATTAACCTTACGTTTACTACAACTAGATTTGTAGATTGCTGTAGCGGACCAGATGTAAATCATCTATCAGGATCTTTCCAAACTAGAAGTATTTTAGTTTCCAGCCCTTCAATATTTGCTATTTTTGTATTAGCCTTTTTAGGGGTAATATTTAGAAAAGTAACTAAGCAAAAAATCACTCACTAATTTAATATCGATGAAAAGCATCAAGGTCATGTAGTAATTTGGCCTTGCTGCTTAGCTAATTTTTATCACTGGGACTTACAAATGTCGAACCCAATATATTGAAGTCAACGGCGGGATATAGATTTACAAAACCGGTAGCAGGCAAAAAAACTCAATATTGAAAAGTACTAAAAAAGATAATAGTATTGCTGAGCTTACAGATTCTATCGAAAAACAATTTATAGCAAAGTGACATCGCAGTTGTTCACAAACCTTTCCTAAAGCCAACATAGCTCCGTATTTGTTCTATACTTAACCTCAGACCCTAAAGTTGTATCAGGTTCTAAATCGTTTATTCATGAAAGCGAGCAGGAGTTTGATATGTCACGACATTACTACATCAGCGATGACCTTGACGACCTGGAAAGTGTTGAAAATGAGCTGGAACAACAAGGCGTTACCCGAAACCAAATCCACGTGTTAAGTGAAAATGATGCTGAGGTCGAAAAGCATCATTTACATGCCATTACCCCGTTTTTGCGACAAGACATCGTTCACTCTTCGGAATTAGGTGCGCTTATCGGTGTGGCGATAGCCGCGCTACTACTGTTAACAGTGTACCTCTTTGAGCTGCATACTTCGGCGGTTGGCTGGTTACCCTTTATATTCGGCGCACTAGTTATTCTGGGCTTTTGTATCTGGGAAGGAGGCATGATTGGGCTACAAATTCCCAATCAGAAATTCAGGCGTTTTCAGAAGCTGTTAAAAAAAGGCGGCCATGTGTTCTTCGTTGATACAAAAAAAGACCAGGAAGCCAGTTTGGCCAGCGTCATCGCTAAGCACCCTAATTTACGAGAAATTACCTCAGAGAAGGCGGTGATAACTTAATCATTGTTTCAGTTAACACCAGCGGGTCGGCTTTCTTCAGTTTCTCTGTTCAACTGCGCTTTTCGATTTGGTTGCACATAGGCCGCGGGAATGCAGTAGAATACGCAAAAGCAAGAAATTGAGGAAAGCCGACGTGGCGTTACAGTGGTTTCCAGGGCATATGCATAAGGCCCTGAAAGAAATAAAAGAGTCTCTGAGTCAGGTAGATATACTGATTGAAGTATTAGACGCCCGCATCCCCTACTCCAGTGAGAATCCTGAAATTGCGAAGATCCGCGGCGATAAACCCTGTCTGAAAATTCTCAATAAATACGATTTGGCTGATCCGGAAATAACTCAGCAATGGCAGCATGAGCTGGAAAGCCAGCGAGGTGTTTTCACCGTTACCACCTCAAGCGACAAACCGGTTGAAAGCAAACAAATTTTAGCGCTTCTTCGCGAACATTGCCCCGAGAAAGCGGCCTCAGTGAAATCAGTCAACGCCATGATCACTGGCATTCCCAATGTGGGTAAATCGACGCTTATTAATATTCTAGCTGACCGCATTATTGCCAAAACCGGCAACGAGCCCGCTGTCACCAAAAGTCAGCAGCGCATTAACCTGAGCAACGGTATTGTGCTTTACGATACCCCGGGCGTGCTTTGGCCAAAACTGGAGAACCCCAACTCTATTTACCGGCTGGCGGCGTCCGGTGCGGTGAAAAATACCGCCATGGAATTTGATGATGTGGGCTTCTTTGCCGCAGACTATCTGATCAAGGAGTACCCTGAATTATTGAAAGCGCGCTTTAAATTGGACGAGATCCCGGACACCGAGCTGGAGTTCCTCGAAGCGGCAGCCAGACAGCGGGGCGCTATCATGCGCGGCGGCCGGGTTAATTTACATAAAATTTGCGAAGTGCTGCTAAGCGAATTGCAATCCGGAAAGCTGGGCAGGATCAGTCTTGAAACACCGGACATGGTGGCCCAGGAAAAAGTCGAGATGGCGGCTGCGGCTGAAAAGAAAGCGGCAGACAAAGCGAAACGTAAACAACGTTTTAAAGAAGGCTCGCTAACGCCAGAAAAGCGGGATCGTAAGGAAAAACGTACCGAGAAACGGGAAGCGCAAAGTAAACGAATGAAAAAAAGCCGCCGTTAATCTGTACGGAACCTGATAGTGTGCCGCCAGATTACTCGCGGCACGGTTCATAGGCTAGCCTTTAAAACCTTTGCCTACCAGATACACTTCACGGGAGCGGGAACGGGAGGCGTCAGGTTTACGCACTATCACTTTATTGAAAGAGCGGCGAACTTCTTTAACGTATTCCTCATACCCCACTCCCTGAAAAACCTTGGCGCAAAAGCTGCCGCCGGGTTTTAACACGTTGCGAGCCATATCCAGTGCCAGCTCTACCAGATAAATGGCGGCATACTGGTCGGTATTTTTAACGCCGCTTAAGTTAGGGGCCATGTCAGACACCACGGCGTCCGCCTGACTGCCGCTCAATGCTTCCAGGATCGCTTCATAAGGGGCTTCTTCGGTAAAGTCCCCCTGAATGAAGGTGACGCCGTTGATGGGATCCATTGGCAGAATGTCGGACGCAATCACCCTGCCGTTCTCTCCCACTGCCGGGGCCACTATCTGCGACCAGCCACCGGGCGCAGAGCCAAGATCCACCACTACACTGCCAGGGCGATACAGGTTATCTTTTTCATTAATTTCTATCAGCTTATAGCTGGCGCGGGAGCGGTAACCATCCATTTGCGCTTTTTTCACATAGGGATCGTTAACGTGTTCGTCCATCCACTTCTTACTGGTTTTTGATCGCGCCATGAAGTTAGCCTGCTCTGGTATCGCAAAAGGGGCGATTATTGTAAACTTGCCCGCGTAAATTGCAAAACTCTTACCCCTCAGCAGGCTCGCGAACATGAAACTAGATGATGTTAAAAAACTGCATCAGAAGAAATACCGTGCCGAATTTGGCCATTATCTGGTTGAAGGCGAACACCTCATCGTTGAGTTACAAAAAGCGCAGAAGCATTCAGCGCATGTGCCACACATAACGCTGTATGTTACCGAGGCACGCCAGGACTGGGCGCGGGAGTTTGCAGATGACTTTCTCATTAAGGTGGTCAGCGATAAACAGATGGCTCACCTAAGCGATACCAAAACCCCGCAGGGTGTGGTTGCGAGTGTGCCGCTCCCCGCGCCTCGCACAGCTCAGTCGGGAGAAACTAACGAACGTTGTGTGTTTTTGCACGAAGTGCAGGATCCGGGCAATCTGGGAACAATCATGCGTAATCTTGCCTGGTTTGGTGGGTTTCGTTTGCTGCTTAGCCCTAACAGCGTAGATCCGTTCAACTCAAAAGTGGTTCGCGCCAGTATGGGCGCTATTTTTCACCTGCCTATCGAGACGGAGTTTGCTATAGAAGACCTGCCGCAACGCTTTAGTAAATTCGCGTATCTGGATCTGCAGGGCGCGAATATCAACACCCCTGAATTTGCAGACTATGAATGCTACCTGTTTGGCAATGAAGCGCGGGGTGTACCGCTGGATAATGTGGCCGGCTTGAATGCAGAGGCATTTACCATTGCCGGCAGCGGCGCTATCGACTCACTGAATCTGGCAAATTCCGTGGCTATTTGTGCCTACCAGTTGTCTGTGCAGTAAGACGCTGTTGCGCGCGAACGTGCAGGTAACGCTCCCCACACCACCACGGTAGCCGCCGACACAACGCAGGCGTGTGGGCTAGTCTCACCTGGTCAAAGAGCTCTACGCCGTCTTCTTAGAATGTTTAACCGCATCGTTCAATTGCTGCAGTTCCTGGTCGGTCAGGTTGCGCCATTGCCCCGGCTTCAGTTTACCCAGCTGAATATGCATTATGCGGGTACGCTTTAATTTGGTGACTTCGTACCCTAAGAAGCTGCACATGCGGCGGATTTGGCGGTTAAGTCCCTGGGTGAGAATAATACTGAACTGAAACCGCCCGCGGGCACTGACTTTACAGGGCTTAGTAACGGTGCCCAAAATAGGTACGCCCTTGGCCATTTTCGTAAGAAAGCGCTCACTGATGGGCTGGTCGACCGTGACGATATACTCTTTGTCATGGGCATTTTCAGCCCGCAGCACCTTGTTCACGATATCGCCATCGCTGGTGAGTAATATCAGCCCTTCCGATGGCTTATCCAGTCTGCCGATAGGAAAAATACGCTTTTTATGGCCTATCGCATCAATGATATTGCCTTTTACATGCCGCTCGGTTGTACAGGTGATGCCTACCGGCTTGTGGTACACAATGTAGATACGATCTGACTTGTCTTTAGCCACGCCCCCAACCACTTTACCGTCGAGCTTCACGGTATCACCGGGCTGCACTTTGGTACCCAGTTCCGGCGGTTTACCGTTTATCGTAACGCGCTGTTGCTCAATAAATTTGTCGGCCTCACGGCGAGAGCACACACCGGTATCGCTCAGATATTTGTTTAATCGCTTAGGAGGTTCAGTAGTCATAGCAACCAGTCATTTTCACAGCGTTAAAAGGCCTGTATGTGGCATGAATTAATCTGCGCACAGTATATCGGAAATTCATTTTTCCAGACAGTGGTTCGGGCGTGCTATGCATACCGAGCTTTGCGGCTTACACCCGAGCGTTAATTTTCAGGCAATCCCACGTGCATCTGACCCCGGCCATAATCCATGGTCAGAATAAAATGCTTTAAGATATCGTAGCCAATCAGGCCAGACACCCGCTTTCCCTTGATCCGCGAACCGGTCTTGGAAAACTGATTTCTGATATTAAGGCGATTGCCTTCAGTGTTGAAGGACACCAATACGTTTTCCAGCGTGTAGGGGCCAAACACGACTTCTTTTACCCGGGTAGATTCAAGGTAGGAGGTGCGGGTTGCCCCCATCGCGCCCTCCACCGCATTTTGATCAGAGATAAGGTCCAGCGACTCGGCCAGCGTGCGCTCAATCAGTACGCCACCGCTGTTGCCGGTATCCAGAATTAGCCACACACTGCGACCATTGATGGTGACTTTTACCAACGGCATGCCGGAGCCACGTTGATCAACGATATCAATATTCTGAAACTCGCCCAGATCCATGGCTTCACGGTTAACAATACGAAGCCGCTGGGCCGGGTAATCAATCTGCATGATGTTGCCGTAAAACAACGGCGAGCCAAGCAATAACCCTTTACTGTGATGCCCCAGAGAAAGCTCTACGACCTGGTCGAAAGACGTTTCCGTTTCAAACAGTTTAATGGGAACACCGGCCAACTTGTCGGCACGCTTTTCACCGAAAGCGCCGTCAATTCTGATTTTACCAACACGATTGTAATCCAGCTCATGCTTGCCTATAAATGCAGCATTAATGGCATTTATTTGAGCGCCGCTATCGAGAATAGCCGAGGTAGGAATCCCGCTCACTTCCGCAGGGAGAACGACATGACCGCCGGATAAGGTAAAATCCAACCATTTGGTGGCACCTGCCATAACGGGTAGTGACGTTAACAAATACACAAATATTGCAGTTAACAATGACTTCATAACACTTCCTTGCTGTTTTTTTTAATTCCCAAGAAAAAGTTACCACAATCACATAGCGCTTTCACACTGTGTTGCTTTTCCTCAAATGTTTTTTCAGGATAAACGGAACGTCCTGGCCAGCCAGCAGCCCGCGTACATCTTTCTCTTTCGTTATTGATTCAGGCCTGTAAATGCACTAGCTTACCGGCCACTTTATACATGGGGAGTAACACGTGTCTCAATTGTTAGCCGTGACTGTATTATGGGCTTTTTCGTTTTCACTGATTGGTGAATATCTGGCTGGCAGTGTGGATAGCTACTTTGCGGTATTTACCCGTGTGTTGCTTGCAGCGTTGGTGTTTCTGCCGTTTTTAAAACTCTCCGAACTCACGCACAGACAAAAGCTCATGCTGGCAGGCCTGGGCGCCGTGCAGCTGGGCCTGATGTATATCTTCTTTTACCATTCGTTTTTATACCTGTCAGTGCCTGAAGTGTTGTTGTTTACCATCATCACACCGCTGTATGTGGCTATGCTCAACGACGCTTTATTTCGGCGCTTTACGCCGTTTCACTTACTGTGTGCCTGCATTGCCATGGCCGGGGCAGCGATAATCCGCTTTCAGGGTGTAAGCACCAATTTCTGGACTGGCTTTTTCATTGTTCAGGGCGCCAATATCTGTTTTGCGCTGGGTCAGGTGGGCTATCGAAAACTCACCTCGACATTTGAAACCCCGGTGCCCCATTACCGGGTATTTGGCTGGTTCTATTTAGGCGCGCTGGCTGTGGCGTTACCCGCTTTTTTACTGTTCGGCGATAGTAGTAAACTGCCCGGCACCACTATGCAGTGGAGTGTGTTGGTATGGCTGGGTGTCATCGCGTCGGGCGTGGGTTACTACGTATGGAACCAGGGTGCCCTGAAAGTTTCAGCCGGGACACTGGCAATCATGAATAATGCGCTGATCCCTGCCGGGCTGTTAGTAAACCTGTTGCTTTGGCAAAAGGACACGGATTTTGCCCGCCTGGCCCTGGGGGGCAGTATCATCGCCGGGGCATTGTGGTTATCACAGCATCGCAGCAACAAAAAGTCCGGACATTAAAGAGCGCCAAATAGTTGGGTAATAAACTACTTGGGGCATTTTATGTCCAAACATCATCGAGCTTTTATTCGCGAGGCAAATAGCCTTCTCGAGCCTTAGGCGGGCCGGTAACGACTGAGCATCGTGTAGTCTTTGCGCGGCCCGGTCACCCGCCAGTATGACTCCCAGACCGGCCACTGGTTAAAGACATAGTCCACCTTATAGTGATCATTGCCACAAAGGTGTTCGGCCTGCGGTGTGTCCTTCGAAAAACTATGAAAAAAGCGGCCGTCTTCAAAGTACACATCAATTTGCTGGCTCGTGCCCGGTTGCCAGCAGTAAGTGCGTTCTGCTGAAAGCTGTCGCCCATCAGGCGCCGTCACCTGCCCGCTTTCCTGATAATTTAACCACGAACCACACCAGCTAAAGGTAGCCTCTCCCTCAAACACGAATTCGTCGCCATTACTCTGAATAATTTTGCGTTGGAGCTGCCACTGTCCGGCGAACGCCTGAAGGTGACTGTCGGCCTCTTTGGTTAGTTCCGTACCAGCATTGGCCTGCTGGCTTTTGTGACTGGGTTTACTCAATGGTTTCACAATATAAGAATTAATTTTCCCAGACTATAAAAGCCTGACTGCGGTAACGCAATCCTAACCCCTCTCTGAATTACAACCGGCTGCGAACACAACTAACTCCACCTCACCTTGCCATTCAGCTCCGGCCTGACGACGTTACCATGTTCACACCACCTACCAGCCGCTTTTGTGAAAACGATTGCAATCGGCAGCAAGCCAATTCCGCATTTGCCACGTAACTACACCACATTCTTAAAAAACAGAGGTATTTAATGAAAACTGTCGGTTATGCCGCGCACGACACCGATGCGCATATGGTGCCCTACCACTTTGAGCGCCGTGCACTGCGTGATAACGATGTCGCCATCGAAATTCTTTATAGCGGCATTTGTCACTCAGACTTACACACGGTCAATGGCGACTGGGGCCCGCAGACCTATCCGTTAGTACCCGGCCACGAAATTGTCGGTAAGGTTATCGACGTCGGCCCGGATGTTAAAGACTACGAAGTTGGCCAGCATGTAGCCGTTGGCTGCATGGTAGACAGCTGTCAGGACTGTGACCAGTGTCATAATCATGAGGAACAATACTGCCGTAATGGCATGACGCCTACCTATGGCGCGCCCGACCGTATCGACGGCACCATCACTCAGGGCGGCTATTCCAAACACATTATTGTGCGTGAGCAGTTTGTCCTGCGTGTGCCAGACGCACTGGATTTAACCAAAACTGCGCCCATTTTATGTGCCGGCATCACCACCTACTCACCGCTACGTACCTGGGATGTGAAAGAAGGGAGTCGGGTTGGCGTGGTCGGACTCGGCGGCCTTGGTCACATGGCGGTTAAACTGGCAGTGGCCATGGGTGCTGAAGTCACGGTAATCAGTCGCTCAGATGCCAAAAGTGAGGAGGCAAAAGAGTTGGGCGCGACAGGCATTCTGGTCTCTACCGACGAAGACGCCATGAAAGACTCGGCAAATGCATTCGACATTATCTTAGACACGGTGCCCGTAAAACACGACGTGACCCAGTATGCGCCGCTGCTGGACGTGGACGGCTCACTGGTTATTGTTGGTCAGGTGGGTCCGTTGGAAGAACCCTCCACCATTCCACTGGTTACCGGTCGTCGGCGTATTGCCGGCTCGTTGATTGGCGGCATTCAGGAAACGCAGGAAGTGCTGGATTTTTGTGCCAAGCACAACATTCACCCAGAGTGTAAGATGATCCGCCCTGATGAAGTGAATACGGCCTATGAACACCTTACCAAAGGGGATATTGCCTATCGCTTCGTGATGGACATGTCGTCACTGGAAGTAGATGAATAAGCTTACCGTTTAACGTTACTACGATATAAAAGCCGGTGTGACCCATTGTCACGCCGGCTTTTTTCTTGCCGTTTCTCAACCCCTGATTAATTACTCCGCAAGACAAGCTGCCAGATGTGCTTTCCAGTATTCGGTGGGCTGACTGACGGCATTACTGCCAACGGACACTTCGCATACACATGAGGTCGCATCGCCAGCGCGCGGCAGAGGAAGTACCAGCACACCGGTTTGCTCAGCATAGCGAACTATCTTTTGCGCCAGGGTCTCTGGTGGCATACCAAAGTGCAGATGGAACATGGCCGCCTGCGGTGTTGCCGGCGCAAGGGAAACCGGCAGGGATGAGAGGGCTGTCGCCAGTTCCCGGGTATACGCCACATACTGTGCCATGCAGGGTAAGTACTTTGCCAGCCCCTCGCGGGCGGCAATGACCTCCACATACTGGGTAATTGGGTTTCCCCCTGCCCGTCTCGCCCACACTTTTGTTTGCGCTATCAATGACTCCGTGCCCAGCAATGCCGCCCCGAAGATTCCGCCTAAGTCTTTGTAGAAGCTCACATACACACTGTCGAACAAGGCCGCAATATCGGGTAAATCACGTTCATAATAGGGGGTAACTTGCCAGACACGGGCACCGTCCAGATGCATTTTCACCTCATGACGAGAACACCATGCGCGTATTGCCAGCAGTTCATTCCAGCTCGGTAACGCGCCGCCAATTTCCCGCATGGGTAGCTCCAGGATCACGGCAGCGGTATGTTGCGGGTTGAGTTTCTTCACATCTGCCACCCCGAATACCCTATTGAAAGTGCCACACGGTGCCGCTTTCAGCTGCCATAGCTCTTCAATGGCATTATGTTCGTGCAACAGCAAATGTGAGGTGGGGTGTAAACCAATACGATTGCGGCCAGAGGCGTCTGCGTAACATTTCATGGCGGCGCACTGTGCCAGTGTGCCGGTAGGCAGAAACACACAGGCCGACTTACCAAACAGGGTGGCTAACTCATCCTCAAAGGCACTCACCACCCCACCGCTGCCGTAACTGTCACGTCGCTCATCAGGCGATACCGCGTGACTTAACGCAGCCAGCTCCTCGCTCATGTCAGCCTGGGCGTGACGGTGCATTGTGGCGATGGCACTATCAGCCACGGCATTGAAGTGCCGGGTAAGATGAGGGGAAATGAGGGGCATGGACCTTCCACTTTAACGTTACAGATAGCGGCTGAGTATACCGCTTAGCCATTAATTTGTAAGGCAGGGGCAAACGTTAGTCGGCGTGCCTGTTGTCGGTAATGTCCACCAGCAAGCGTCCCAGCGAGCCAATTAACATAAAAAATGAACCAATAATAAACAGCCATACGCCCAGGGTTTTATATTCTTCGAATGTGGGAAGAAATAATATACTGCCCACGAAGAACGTAATATTGCCAAATAAGCCCAACGAGATGTGGATCCAGCCATATTCATTTACTATGAGTTTAAGCGCAGAATTCATAATAAAGTTCCTTGCCGTTTATTTTCAGTTGCCTGGGTAAGCTTAGTGGTGATTGTTTCGCATGGCGGTAATGTCAGGATAAAGCGCCCACAGAAGTGGGCGCGAAAGGCAGGAGTATTACAACAGGTTGCTGGCCAGTGCACCGGCTACTGCGGCTGACACACCGCTCACAAGTGCAGAGATAAACAACCACCAGGCAGCAGAGGCGGCAGTGCGACGCACCGCTTCTGACTCTGCCAGTGCGCGTTTATGCAGATCATCCATTCTGCGTTTCGCTTCTTCCTGAAAGGTATCCAGATTTTTCTTCAGATCCGCTTTGGCCTCGTTGAACTTCGCCATATAGGTGTCGATATCATCGTTACTCAACTGATTATTATTAGTCAGCAGAGCACGCACCGTCTGTTCGTCCATTCTGTCCAGACGTCTTGAAAGCACCTCCGGCGCAGTTTTCGGATTATCAAGAATTGTCATAAAGTCGGCTTTCAGATCCCGGTAGGACAGTTCTGGACGCTGCATTCTGTCGAACCAGCGCTGTACGGCATTCTCAGCTTCGGCACGTTTAACAGGTAAATTACTGGTACCAGTGCCCTGCTCATTTCCGGCATCACTCTGTGACCCGTTAGAAAGCTTGTCAGCCACTTTATCGAAAGCAGCCAGCACAGAGTCCGCTTTCTTCTCATCCATGTCTTTGTGCGACGAAATCACCGCTTTGATGGTGTTCCGATCCAGCCGGCGCAGGCGCTGCGACACCACATCTTTGGAACTGGACGGGTTGCTGAAAATCCGCTCCAGGTCGTTTTCCAGTTCTTCAGAAGACACTTCAGACTGACCCAGGTTGTCCAGGTAATCACTCACGGCCTGACGATATTGCTTACCTTGCTCTTCATCGCCCGGTGTAAGTTTATCCACAGCGGCAGTAGCACGCTCCTTGTGAGTGTTACCTTCGCGGGCTGCGGCTTTTATATCATCCAGCGTGTCGCTGACCTTCTGTTTGTCCTCTTTGCTCATGTTAGGCTGCTTGTTCGCCACTTCTACAATGAGCTTCTTGGTTTGATCAGAATCATCGGTTACAAACTTTTCATCCACTTCCAGTTCGTGCAGCAGGCTTTCCAGCTCCTTACGTAGCGACTTGGCAGAAAAGTCTGATGATGCCTGATTCAGGTATTCCTTAATCTTCTTGTCGATATCCGACAGGTCGAATTCTTCACGAATTTCCTGATGCAGCGTTTTAATGGTTTCTCTCGCGAAATCTTTAGGATCTGCCTGTTTGTCCGATGAAAACAGCGAAGACACTGCCCCGCCAGTAGACACCAGACCTGAGCGCAAAAACTCAAACAAACGGCCAGTAATACTGGTAGCCAGTTTGACATCAATATACAAACACACGATGAAAAACAGCGCCCACACTACCAAGCCGGTAATGGCGCCATTTAGGAACGTTGTGGCGTGTGCCAGATCCAGTGCCAGCCAGGTACCGGCAAACAGTGAAATAGACATGGTGAGGGTATTAAAAATGCCTAACCCTGACGTAACCTTCGTACCGGCTGCGCCGACTTTGGAACTACTGTTGTCTGACGAACTGCTACTAAATTCGGCGTCCCGCAGGTCGCCTGTTGCCGTTATCCCTAACGCTACCGCCAGATTACTGAGTAAAAACTGAATAGCCAGTGCTATCACCACCCCAGCCAGCACACTGATAAAAAAGTGGCCGGAGAGTGACACCACGGCAGTACTTTGTGTTTGTGCGACAGCCGCAGAGGGTGCGACGAGTGCGGCTAAACCTAGAGATGCACGAGTTTTGCTGAGCATACGATTCCTTCCTCACGTTAACTGTTTGTCACTTGTACCCGCCGGCCGGCGAAATGGATTTATTTTTCACCACTTATATGAAGGTGTTTTGCTCTTGGGTAAGCAAAGTGATCTAAAGCTGGCGAGGTAAGCAAGTAATCACACACCTGAGGCCCGCGATTTGGTATGCAGCCTACCTGTTGGTACTGGTCAGACGGCTCGTCACGTGCCAGTAACCCGCGGTGCTACTTCGTACGCAGTGCTAAACTAGGTATGAAACACACTGCGCTGCAATTGCCGGTACCATCGCGCGCCCATCCAGAAGCCTGCGATGATATACGGGAGACCGCCCATCACCCACATGAGCAGCCCTGCTAACTGCTGATCTGCCAGGCTGCGGGCTTCGCCATAGAACGGCGACGGGGCGAAGGTCAGCAGCGCGCCCAGAAAGCCGGTATGCATAAGCGTAAATACCATGGCCAGTAACGCCATGGGTGCTTTTTTTATTGTGGCGTTCAGACATGCCCACCAAAACCACACTGCCGAAACAATAAAGCAAGCATGTTCAAATACATGAACCCAGGGGTTAGTGAGTGCCAGCATATAAAACTGGGGAATGTGCCAGAACCAGATCACGGCAGCATGTATATAGGCGCACCCCATAGGATACTGGGTAATGGCAAAGGCTTTTTTCAAGGGGGTTTTAACGTAGCGCCCGCTGCCCCGGTAAATTTGCAGCAGGGGCTTACTCATCGCCAGGGCGGGCGCTATCACCACAATCATAAACATGTGCTGGGTCATATGGGCCGACGAGCTCTGCTCAGCCCAGGTATCCAACGGCCCCACTATGGTAAATACGGTGATAATCATGGCCAGATGAAACAGTCCCTGCCGCCACTTCAGGGCAGAGGCATAGCGGACACCGCGCACGTACACACACCAGAGCACCAGTACTATCAGCACTGAAAGTCCGGCTGCCACGGCTTCCTGCCCGCTGCTGGCAAACGGACTATGTGCCTGGCTGCTAAACGGCACCAGTGCGGCCAGGCCAGCAATGATGCGCGCTACATGCATGGGGGGATGCCCAACAACGGCAATGCTATAGCCACTGTCGCCACGCTCGCGGCCAGATAACCACCAGCGGCCAGACTGAGTGTGAACCGGCCATGCCCTGTAGCCGAGCGCTTCATTTGCCAGCTTAACCAGGCGCAGTAACCCAGGTACCCGGCAGTTACTGCGGAGACTCCCAGCAACGTCAGGTTAATCCAGTTTAGTGCCCCGGCGGCCGGTGACGGCGGAGCCCACTGGCATCCTAATGCCGCGCCTGCATAAACCACAATAAACCATACCGCCCACACTATTAGCCCGGTAACCAGATGCCAGGCGCTGTAATTCACCGGTTTCATGCTGCCTCCCACCAGGCGGGGAGCAGTACAAAACTGCATACACTCACCCAGAAAATGCCCAGCGTATACAACCACAGTGGATACAGCACCGAAACTTCGTAAAACAGGGTCTGACTGATATGCCCCTGTTTAATCCGCCAGGTCTGCAATAGCGATGCAACCACACTCATCCCACTGTGGAAAATAAGGAACGCAAACATCACCAGCATCACGGCATCGGCAGCCCGACTGGTTAATTTAAGATCGCTGGCCACCATAGCCCAGATTAATAGCCCCAGATGACACACTGTCAGCGCACACACGGTATACAATTTTTTGCTGAAACCGCTGTCGCCGCCACCGCGAAGTTTTTGCTCTATATTTCGATACAAGAGTGTGCCGAGCGTCAGGAAAATGCCACTGGTCAGCATGAGCGGGCGTGAGACCGAGGACGTATCAGGTAACTCACCGTTCGGCGAAACGGTCCACAGGTATAGCCAGCCAAACACCAGCGACAGATACAGCGCGCCGTCGGCCATCAGCATCACCATTATCCCCCACAAGCCTGGCCCGTCTGCCGTGCGAGAATGCAGTGGCGGCTCGTCGCTGTCAGACTCATTGTCAGTGAGTGGTGCCATGGTTTTATGGGTGCCATTTTCCCAGCTCCAGCGAAATAACAACGCCGCTGCGGTAGCAGTGACCCCCACCGCCAGTAAATACTGACGGGTAAGCAGGCTGATGCATAGTCCCGCCAAAACGGCTGCGCATATCAACGGCCACCATGAATGGGTGGGAATATGAAACACCGTTTTCAGTTTCCCGGAGATAGCCTCGGTCCCATACAGCTCACGCCGACCGTGCTCAATGCGGGCTAATCCGTGCGCGCCCGCCGGAATAGACTGGATCAGTCCCGGAGAATCCCATAACGGATGGCGGGTTTTAATAGTAGGAATACTGGCAAAGTTATACGACAACGGAGGCATCCCGGCCGCCCATTCCAGAGTATCGGCGCGCCAGGGATTAGGCTTGGCTTTGGGGCCAAACTTGAAGTGCAAAATAACATCCAGCGCCACCATCACCAGCCCGGTGGCCAACACGAATCCGCCGACAGACGAGGACAAATTCAGCCAGTCCCACCCTTGTTCGCTCTGATAGGTAAACACCCGCCTCGGCATGCCCAGCAGGCCGGTTAAATGCATCAATAAGAAGGTGCCGTTAAAACCAATAAACACCAGCGCAAACGCCCACTTACCCAGCTGCATAGAGGGCTTACGCCCGGACAATAACGGTAGCCAGTAATACAGCGCACCTATCAGTGGAAACAACATGCCGCCAATAAGCACGTAGTGAAAATGCGCGATAACAAAGTGAGTATCGTGGACCTGCCAGTCAAACGGCACCAGCGCCAGCATCACACCGGTCAGCCCCCCGCAGACAAAAATGAACAGAAAACCGCAGATCCACAACATAGGCAGTTCAAACCGTACCCGGCCTGTCCACAATGTCGCCATCCATACAAACACCTGGATTGCCGTGGGCACGGCCACCAGCATACTGGCCACCGAGAAGAACGCCTGCGCCAGTTGCGGTATCCCAACGGTAAACATATGGTGAACCCACAGTCCGAAACTTATAAAGCCAGTAGTAATAACCGATAGCACCAGCCAACGGTACCCAGCCAGCGGGCGGCCGGCGAATACCGGCAATATGGTAGAGACGATACCCGCGGCGGGCAGGAAAATGATATACACCTCAGGGTGCCCGAATAGCCAGAAAAGGTGTTGCCAGAGCAGCGGATCGCCGCCGGCGGCAGGGTCAAAGAAAGGCATCTGCGCGGCCCGTTCCAGCTCCAGCAGAATACTGGCCAGAATAAGCGGAGGGAAGCCAAATACAATCATTAGCGCCATGGCCAGAATGTACCAGCAAAAAATAGGCATCTTTGCCAGCGACATGCCCGGGGCGCGGGTGCGCAGAATGGATACCGTCAGTTCTATGCCCGCCGACACCGCCGATATTTCCACAAACGTTATACCGAGCAGCCAAAAATCTGACCCCGGCCCTGGTGAGTATTCCGCGCCTGACAGGGGCGTGTACATGAACCAGCCTGAACTGGGGGCGATGCCCAGCACCAGACTGGACAACACAATTAAGCCGCCAAACAGGTAACAATAGTAACCAAACGCGCTGAGCCGAGGGAATACCAAGTCGCGGGTGCCAATCATTTTCGGCACCAGGTACATTGCCGCCCCTTCCAGCACCGGAATGGCAAACAGGAACATCATGATGGTGCCGTGCATGGTAAAGACCTGCGCGTAGACATCGGCATCCAGCAGACTCTGGCCAGGCTTGGCCAGCTGCGTGCGGATGAGCATCGCCAGGGTAATGCCCACGAAGAAAAAGGCGATCCCGGTCAGCATGAAACGTTTGCTAATGGAGGTATGATTCACCGCCGCCAGATTTCCCCACCCCGGCAGGTTATCCCATACCTTGGCCATGCGGTGGTGTAGTTGCTGGTTACTCATGATGCTGGCCCTCGCGCTGGGTGGTCAGCCACGATTTAAACCCGGTTTCGGAGTGCGCTACCACTTTAAAGTGCATAAAGGCGTGAGACTGACCACAATATTCAGCACACTGTCCGCCATATTCACCAGGCTTGTCAGCCTGCAAGCGGATAACATTGGTTTTACCGGGGATAGCGTCTATTTTGCCACCCAGCCGGGGCACCCAAAAACCGTGGATAACATCTTCACTGGTTACATAGATATCTACCGGGGTGCCCGCCGGTAAGTGGATTTCATCGGTAAAGTGCAGGTCTTCATCCGGGTAGTGCACCTCCCACGCCCACTGCCGGGCATGCACATTAATGCGCAACGTATCATCGCCTGGCCAGGGCAACATACTGTGGCCAGAAGGTATGCCAAACACCAGTAACAGCACAATGCTCACTGTGGGCAGGCCAATGCCACCGGTATACACCATGGTGCGCAATACCCGCTTAGTGCCTTGTTCATCGTAATCCCGCTGGCGACGAAAAATGGCGTACAACCAGAGTCCGGTGACCACCAGCAACACCAGCGTGCCGCCCCAGAACATCGCCCACCACACGGCGACTATATCTTTAGCTGCAGGCCCTGCCGGATCCAAAATAGACAGCGGGGCGCCATAACCGGGACTGACCAATAAGAGCGCACTGGAAAGCACGCCGCATTCTGTTAACCTATTCAACAACTGACCATCCTTCTCATTGGTAAAAGAAGTAACTGTCCATGGCAAATCAGAAAATCAGTAGTCGCGCTGCAATCAATGGACACCCTCTCCACCCGGCGCTGATCCACTTTCCCATTGTGAGCCTGTATTTTCTGGTCGTCACCGACATTGCCTACGTCATCACCAGCAACCCGTTCTGGGCAAAAGCGAGTTACTGGCTGGCAGCCCTTGGCCTGGGGCTGGGTACTTTGGCGAGTATCGCCGGTGCAATTGATGTGATATTTGTACGCATGATCCGCCACATTGTGGCCGCCACCGCACACGCACTGCTGGCGGTGATGACCTTGTCGCTGACTGCGCTTAATCTGATATTGCGGTGGGGCGACGATCCGGCGGCTTATATCATGCCCTGGGGACTGTTCGTGGGTATCCTGGCCGCCGTACTCGTTAGTATCACCGGTTTGCTGGGCGCGCAGCTCGTGTATGAATACGCCGTGGGCGTAGACGTACCGCTGAAGGACGAAAGCCACAAAGGTCACTAAAACGGCCATGGTATAAACTCCGGCACGGCCGGCTTCGCCAGCACTATCCAAATGATCCCCATGGCACATGCCATCAGCGCCACCAGCAAGCAGCGGCTCCACAACGCCAGATACTGCCTTTGCTGGCGCTCCAGCCGAGCAATGAGCAGTCCAAGGCTGGCATGCAGTATAGTTAACACCGTCACCAAGGTCAGTTTTACTACCAACCAAAACTCCGCGCTGTTGTTAAGCATAAAGACCACCGTACCCGCGGTGATGGCAATAATGGCGGCCGGCACAGATACATAGATAAATACCATCCGTGCCACTGAGCCAAACTGAAACGGTGGTTCGTTGAACGGGCGCTGATCTTTCGACTCAGCGGCAATTAAAAGGGGGACATACAACACTGAGGCCAGCCAAATTAACAGCGTTAATATGTGTAATCCCAATACCCAAATCACAGTCAGTCCTTCGTATGCGCAATGCAACCTGCCGGTAGTAATGTGTGGTGACATACGGGTGCGACGCAAATCAGTTTACCCGGCAACGCAACATATTTTATTCTGGTTGCTTATTCATACTGGCATTCTGAAATTTAGTGCAATTTTGCGTGGGGTTTGTGGCGCTTAATGCTTTTCGGCTTTCGTCTGCCCGGAGCGAGTTTCGCTGGGAACGACACATCGCGCTGCAATTAAAGAGAGCATAACGAGAGAAAAACCCACAGAACTGCCAGGCAGCTCTGTGTTCATCATACCGGTAGCAGACCGGATAGCTTAAAAAAAGCTCAGAGGGCGTGCTTGGGATTTGGCCCGTACTCGTTGTCAGGCTTGCTGTCGAGGCACATCAGAACCAGCAAAATAATGCCCCCGATCACGGGAATGAAGGCCAGCAGCACCCACCAACCCACTTTACCTGAGTCATGCAGACGCCGAATCGTGACCGCCAGTGACGGCAGCAGCACCGCCAAAGTATATAGAAGACTCAACGCGCCCCACCCCATTTCCACATTGTAGGTGCCAAACACCATGTCGAGGACGGTCAGCACAATCGTGATTAACACGTTGAACAACATAAAAAACCAGTATTCCTTACGACGAGCTCTACCTGAAAACGTTGCATACTGTTTAAGTACTGCCAGGTACCAATTCATAGTTATATCCTTATATTATTGTTTTATATGCTAATTAGGACAAAACACTGCTGCGCTCAACAGGTGTTTTATTTATCGCAACAACGAATGTACTGAATGTAAAAAGGAATGGCAATCAGTGAATTCACTGCCCCCTTCCCGTCGTCCCCCCAACGCACTTCTGAAGTTGTTTGACTGCTTAATCGCATGTCCCTGCTTTCACCACATATACCGATTAAGGCAACCTTTATCGCGTTCGGTATCCCGTCTTGATAATGTAGCCACGTTTGATATTCACTACCCAGAAGGTATTGACCTGTGCAACGTCATCATCGTTTACTAGCGGAAATCAGGCTGTTTATTGGCTTTTCCCGCAACTCAACGTCAACAAAAGAAAAATTTGTATCTGGCACCACCGGCTTGTTGGGAATTGGTATCGTTTATCTGGCGGGGATGCTGTTGGGCGAGTATGCCTTTGACGGTCAGGATAACAGGCTCAGCGATGCCTTCATGCTAATCCCGATCGCCGCTAGCGCGGTGTTGCTCTTCTGTGTCCCGCACGGCGCTCTATCCCAACCCTGGCCTGTTATCGGGGGCAATACCGTAAGTGCCGTGATAGGGGTGATCTGTAGCCAGCATATTGCTTCCCCAAGTATTTCCGCGAGTGTGGCAGTAGGTGGAGCAATACTCGTTATGCAATTTCTACGTTGTATTCATCCCCCCGGTGGTGCAACCGCTCTCAGTGCGGTACTCGGCGGCGAAGCTATTCAGAAATTAGGATATGACTTTGTCATTTTCCCTGTCTTTTTTAGTGCAGTGCTGATGGTAATACTCGCCACTGTGTTGAACTATCCGTTTCAGTGGCGCCGATACCCTTCTCATCTTTTTCATTCACAGAATGACTTGCAACGTATCGCGCCAGACCAGCGCACCTCTGAAATTACACTGGAAGACTTTATTGCGGCGGTTAACCAACACGACTCCTATATCGATGTTACCGAAGAAAGCTGGATTGAACTTTTTGAGCTTGCTAAACAAAACGCAGAAAAAGGCATCGAACATCCTGAAGAGATTGTTACAGGGAGTTACTACAGTAACGGACAGTTAGGACGCAGCTGGGAAATAAGACAAGTAGTAAGAAAAGAATTCAACAAGCAAAAGCAGGCTCACATAACTTATATCAAAGTTTCTGACACGCCAACGACACTCGAAAAACACTGTAGTCTTGAAACCTTTCGCCAATGGGCTAGGTTTGAAGTGAGTAAGACTAACGGTTATTGGGAAAGAGCCTGATAAAGAAAAATGGGGGAAGTTAATGCAGTATAAATTGCATAGAATTTACGACGACAATGGACCGCAAGGTTACCGCGTACTCATCGATAAGTTGTGGCCACGTGGCATTTCAAAGCAGGATGCCGCATTAGATGACTGGTGGAAATCGTTTGCACCATCTGACAATTTACGGGAATGGTTTGGTCACGACGCTGATAAATGGGACGAGTTCAGAAAAGAGTATCTGCATCAGCTCAGTGAGCAAAAAAAAGAAATTAAGGAGTGTCTTGCAGATGTTAATCAGGGCACTCTGGTTATTTTATACGGCGCAAAAGACGATAAACATACACATGCCCGGGTTTTTCAGGAATATCTGGAAAAGCTTAACCATTAATTCGTCATTTAAACTGTGCTCATACCATAGAGTAAAATATTGCGTGTATTTACGCTTTCAGTCTGGCTTTCATTCTGTCTTTAACAAATGTCACGGGTATCTGGATCAGGTACTCCCGCCAAACGCTATTTTTAGCGGTACCCGTTGCTCAGTTCTGCATGCTCTGAATAGCAGGGTTGCTGTCTGAGAGTCTGTAAAATCGACACCCTTCCCTGCAATCACGCGGGTCACAGATCTCCTCTTGATCAAATACCCTTTCAAAATCAAAGCGTTAAAAAACCACACTGGCTGGCAAACTTGTTGCAACAGCTGGGGTATTAATAACGTTAGCAAGGGGGCGAAGTGGAAACATTCAGCGCAGTAACCATTGTAAAAAGCCGGTTAGAACAGTTACAGCGTCTGGTGACTCAACTGGAGGCGTGCGATCCGGCGCCGCAGGAACTTATTCTTGTATGGATGACCCGGCCATCCGACTACTCTCTGCTTAAAAGTGACCAATTTCCCATTGTGCATAAATTTGTAACGGGTGAGACACTGCCCATCGCGAAAGCCCGCAACAAAGGTATTGCAGCAGTATCGTCAGAAAGATTCGTTTATATGAATGTGGATGCGGTGATCCCGCCGGATATTTTCTCACAGCTTCAGGACAATCATGCATCGGACACTATTTACAGCACACACATTCAGTATGTCACCAAACCGGCGTTAAACCAGCGCCATACAGATTTGCTGTCAGATACCCAACACCACGTGGATTGCGAGCGCAAAGAAAGCGATTACAGTGCCCTTTTTTGTATGCGCAAACAAGATTTCGAAACCGTGGGCGGTTTCGATGAGCGCTTTGACGGTTTTGGTATTAACGACGAAGACTTTTTTACCGCGGCCCGTCACAGCAACCTGACAGTGACACCGCTGGACGCCGTTACCTTTGTACAGTACCGCCCGCATTACCGCTGCCCGTTAAACCATTTTCTGGATTTTAGTCGCAACGCAGAAATTTACCGTAGAAAGTGGCAGGAATACCCGTGTAAAGACGTGCTCATGCGCTACGCGGAGCAGGGCTACATCAATAAGGATTTTCAACAGGCCGGTATTAAAATCGACCACTTACCTACCGACACGAAGGATGTGCCGTTAACACCGGAGCATGCATACGACGAGGCGTGAATTATGGACGACACTGAGCGCAGTTTTAAAGACACACTAGCTGAGTTTATTAAACAGGACGGTTTTCCCTGTGAAGGAGCAAGAACCGCGCTGCAGAAGGACCAGATCCACGTCCATCGATATGGAGACATTCAGTGTGGTAAACGCACTACCGACCTGCTTGCAGATATTTATGAATTTGCCGATACATTCAATATCGACGAGCACATGTATTCATCGTTTGTGGCGGTGTTTGACCAGTCGCGCCCCATGAGTGAACGGTGTTTTGAGGCGGCTTTATGGCAAAAACTCCAGGACCTGCATAATATTGATGCCAGGATGTACGACTGGGACAGCGCGGTGAGTAACGATGTTACCAGCGCTGATTTCAGTTTCAGTCTGGGCGGTAACGCATTTTTTATTATCGGATTGAATCCGGCAAGCCGCCGACGCAGTAGACAATTTGAATATCCCGCACTGGTGTTTAATTTACATCAACAGTTTGAGCATTTGCGTGAAAAGGGCACCTTCACCCGGTTTCGCGACCGGATCCGCGAACGTGATGAAGCCTTTTGTGGTGCACCTAACCCTATGCTGGCTAATCACGGGGAAGGGTCTGAAGTGTTGCAATACAGCGGCCGCGAACTGGAGAAAGAATGGGAATGTCCGTTTAAAGTAAGGAGTTAATATTATGACAAACCGTATTGCCCCCCGCAGCGGCACGGCCTTCACAGTAAAGAAAGGTCAGAAAATTAAGGTCATCGATCCGGAAGGCGAACAGGTCTCCGATATTTACTGTTTTAATGCTATTGATATCAAAGAATATCTTTCCTCAGGTCGCACCCTGGACTACAACGAGAGTATTGAGTTTGGTAAAGGCTCAGTACTTTATTCCAATCGCAGCAACGAAATGCTGGAAATTGTCGCCGACACCGTGGCCAGCCACGACTTTCTGCTTACCCCGTGCAGTAAGGAAACTTTCCGTCATTTCTACCCGGAGGAAACCCCGGTGCCGGGCTGCCACGGAAATCTGGTAAATGCCTTCCATGAATACGATATTCCGGAAGAGTACCTGAATACCACCTTCAATATTTTTATGAATGTAGACGTGGCCGCCGATGGTAAAATTTCGGTATTACCGCCTAAAAGTAAAGCTGGCGACTACACGGTTTTTGAAGCCAAGATGGATCTTATTGTGGGGCTGACGGCCTGTTCGGCGGGTGAGTCGAATAACTTTACCTATAAACCTATTGAGTACGAAATCATCTAAAGATTACGCACCGCCGGTCTGGTTGGCAAGCAACACAAATACCCGCCGGGCAACGTAGCGCAGGCGCCGATAAAAGGCTGCCGGGACGCTGTGGCGCTCTGCATCCGCCTGCATCGCCGGCAATACACCAGGGAGTTAGTGCAACCGATGTTATTTTTTGAAAGCTGGTTCGAGCTTTTTCGGGTAGCAGTTACTGCGGTAATTGCCTATGTGCTGTGTATTGCGCTGGTGAGTTTGTTTGGCAAACGCTCGGCGGCCAAGATGAATATCTTTGACTGGATGGTCACGGTGGCGATGGGCTCTATTCTGGGCTCTGCGGTGTTGCTAAAAGATGTGGTGATACTGGAAGTGGCGCTGGCCCTGTTCATGCTGTTACTGCTGCAGTACTTGTTTACCCTGTGGTCAGTAAAGTCATCCACCTTTAAGCGATTTATGAACAAGTCGCCCACGCTGCTATTTTATGACGGTAAATTTATCCGCCCGAACCTTGTCAAAGAACGGGTGACCGACGATGAGGTACGCACCTGCATCCGCGCTCAGGGATATACGTCCGAAGAAGCCGTACTGGCGGTAGTGCTGGAACCCAGTGGTGAAGTCAGCGTCCTGCCCGCCCATACCTCGCCTTACCATCCCCCCTCCCTGGAGGACCGGGTACTGAAAAGCGTCAAAAAACACTGAGTTATTTCATGTGCACTTTGCCGCCAATCATTTTGTAGGCAGGTGTCCCCCGTATCATCGTCTGGCGGGCAAACTCCTGACCACATCCGGGGCAATGGCACGGCGTGGTGGTGTAATCTTCCACGATACGTTCAATGAAACATTTCACCAGTGACCCCTTCCCGCCCTTACGGTATTTAAAAATCGGGCTTTTACACTGCAAGCAGGAGATTTGCACCGTCCGTACCGGCCCCTTTTTATTTGGCTTTGCCATGTTGGTATGCTCCTGTTAAACCTTTGTGTCACGCTCTGACTATCGCTCACCAAGCCCCAGTGCCTTCATGACACCCTAACAAAAGCGGCTCTTTTGAGAAAGTGACTACGCGCAAGGTTCACCCCATTCTTGTCAGACGGTATACTGTGGCCATGAGCTATCCTGTACCTGCCGGCCAGCACGAGACCTTGCTGGAAATTAAAAAAAGTAAATTCCACAGTCGCGCCGGCTTCGTGGATAGTCGTGATGCGGCCATGAGATTGCTGGAGGAAGCCCGGGCACGCTACCCTGACGCCGGGCATCACTGCTGGGCCTACGTATTAGGTGCGCCCCATTCGCCTCGCAGCGCCGCCATGGCCGACGACGGCGAACCCAGCGGCACGGCGGGTAAGCCTATTTTAAATGTGTTGCAGCATAAAGATCTCGGCGACGTCATGGTTGTCGTCAGCCGTTATTTCGGTGGCGTTAAACTGGGCGCGGGTGGTCTGGTACGGGCCTACGCAGGAGCGGCACAGCAGGTCATTGAGGCGTTGCCGGTGAGGACCCAGCGCGCAATGACCACACTCATTGTCCAGGCCGACTTCAAAGATGAACAGTATCTGCGTCACTGGGCCACGCAGCACGAAGGCAATGTGGTGCACTGCGGTTATCAACAACACGTTGAGCTGACACTTGCCGTGCCCGATGAGAGTGTGGGGGCGCTGCGTGCGCTGGCCGGTAGCGTAGGTTTTTCAGTAAAAGTCCCTGCCGGGTGAAGAACTAACTGCCGTGAATTGCCGTAACAACTTCTAATTCCAACCTTTTTAAATAATTCAGGGAGCCAAACAGCATGCGCCTATTGCTGCCCTTTGTCCTATTGCTGCTTGTCGGTTGTAGCGACCCGCCTGAAAAACCTGAACTGTTACGCTCAGTCGTTGCCGCGCCTGTCACTGCATTCGATGGCAGCGAAACCCGGGTATTATCGGGTGTGGTGCAATCGGCAGAAACCAGCCAGCTGAGCTTTGAGGTCGCCGGTATCGTGGCCAGCGTCAAGGTAAATCTGGGTGATACCATCGCCAAAGGCGATGTGCTGGCTACCATTGAACCCCGCGTATTTGAGCTGGCAGTGAAACAGCGCAAAGGTCAGTTATCAGAAGTGCAGGCCCGCTTATCTGAAGCACAGACCGACTATAACCGTAAACAGCAACTTATCGATTCCGGTGCGGTGTCACAGGCTGAACTGGATGTCGCCGAGACCCAACTCAGCTCGCTGCGGGATCAGGTGGAAATTGCTCAGGCCCAGCTGGAGCTGGCTGAGGAGGAGCTGGCCGATTCTACCCTGATCGCCCCGTACGCCGGGACAATAGCAGAGCGGCATGTGGAGCCTTCGCAGCGAATAACCCCCGGGCAACCGGCCTTTACTATTCAGGGCGAGACGGGGGTTGAGGTGGCCGTATTGATGCCTGAAAACCTGGTCAATTTTATAAAGGCCGGTGACACTGTCACCGTGTCGGTGTCTGCCATTGGTGAGAGCGGTTTAGCCGGTCATGTGTTTGAGGTTGGCAGTCGTGCACAAAGTGCCAATGCGTTCCCTGTTACCGTCAAGCTCGACAACAACCCCTCGCAGATACAACCCGGCATGAGTGCGGAAGTCCGTTTCCAATACCAGCGCAATGAGCAGCAGACCGCCTTTCTGGTGCCTCTTGGTGCAATCGGCGCCGGACCTGACAATCAGCACTACGTCTGGCAGCTACAACCCGGCGAACAGCAAGATGCCTACACGGTGAATAAAGTCAGTGTCACGGTGTTGTCGATGGAAAAGGATACCGCACGCATTCAGGGCGATCTATCTACCGACACCCAGGTGGTGCGTTCCGGCGTGGGGTTTCTGGAAGCCGGTCAGCAGGTCCTGCTGGCAAACGGTAGTCATCGGCTGTTCAACGAGTAGCGTCGCCTATGAAGTCTTTGTCACAACTCAGTCTGGAGCAGAATCGCCTGATGCTGGCGGTGGTCGTAATGTTAATGATCTACGGCCTGGTCAGCTATTTCAAATTGCCGGCTCAGGAAGACCCCTCTATCACTATCCGTGAAGCCGTGGTCACCGCCAGCTATCCCGGTCTGCCTGCGCACAAGGTCGAGCTGCTGGTTACCAAAACGCTGGAAGAGGCAGCCCGCAAACTGCCGGAAATAGATGAGATCCGGTCGGTGTCGATGATTGGTCAGTCTATTCTCCATGTGAAAATACAAGATCAGTATTTTGAACTGGAGCAGATTTGGGATGATTTGCGTGACGAACTGGAACAGGTCCAGTCTGAACTGCCTGAGGGCACCTCTCCCCCGCTGGTAAATGACAACTTTGGGGATGTGGCGGTTCTCACGGTGGCACTACTGGCCGACAAAAGTTACACCGTGGGTGAGCGCTATGATTACGCCCAGCATATCCGCGATTCGCTGTTTAAAGTTAAGGGCGTGAAACGCATCGATTTGTTAGGGGTCATCCCAGAACAGATTGCGATTGAAATAAATAACACCAAGCTGGCCGGGCTGAATATGTCGCCTAACCAGCTGGTTTCCATGCTGCAACAGCAGAACATTATCCAGCCTGGTGGCACTGTCGATGCCAACGGGCTCAACTTTACTATTCAGCCTTCCGGGTATTTTCAAACGGTTGATGATGTGCGAAATGCACTGATTGCGATACCCGGCCAGCAGGAAACCGTGTTGCTTAAGGATATCGCCACGGTCTCACGGGAACCGGTGGATCCCCCTACCCGCACCGCCTACTTCCAGGGCGAGCCTGCCATTATTTTTGCCATCGCCAAAAGCGACAATATTGATGTGCTTGAATTTACCCCGCAAATGGAAAGAGAGCTGGCACAGCTGAGTCAGATCTTACCGGCAGGCATGCGACTGGAAACCGTCACCCGTCAGGCCGATGTGGTAGCCAAGGCGGTTAATGGCGTGAGTATGAATGTACTGCAAACGCTGGCTATTGTGTGCACCGTGGTGATCTTATTTCTAGGTTTCCGGGCCGGGTTTATCGTGGGCGCTATCGTGCCGGGTGTGATCCTGCTTACTATCGCTATTATGTCATTCACCGGCATGGTGCTGGAACGCATGTCACTGGCCACGCTGATTATCTCGCTGGGTGTGCTGGTAGACAACGGCATTGTAGTGGCCGAAGACTTCAAACGCAGGCTGGAAGACGGCGAGTCCCGCAAAGATGCATTGGCTAACAGCAGCCGTTCGCTGTCGTTTCCGCTGCTCACCTCTTCACTGACCACCATTTTGGTATTTTTACCCTTGATGCTGGCAAATAGCGCAGCCGGCGAATATACCCGCTCTATATCGTTGGTAATACTGATTGCGCTACTGGTAAGCTGGCTCTTGTCCCAGACCATTACGCCCTACCTGTGTTATCACTTTGTGCCAGCGCCAGGCGAACAGAAAAAATCACGCTTTACCATAAGCCGTTACTTTGAGCGGCTGAACCCTTATTACGAACGCCTGCTTCGCCGTATTCTGAATATGCGGGCGATATTTATGGCTATTATGGTGGGGCTCTTCCTTCTTGGCGGTTACGGACTGTCGAAGGTCCCCGCTAAATTCTTTCCCGACTCCGACCGTGCACAGGTGCTGGTCTACCTGGACTTGCCGGCCGGCAGCTCTATACGCGAAACCAACCGCACGTTGGAAAACGTCTTTACCCGGCTTGAGGACAGTGAGCGCTTTCCTTACGTACAGAAGCATGTCGGCTACGGCGGGTTTGGCGGCCCCCGTTTTGTACTCTCGCTCACCCCCATCGACCCTGAGGCTTCCAAAGGGTTTATCATGCTGGATGTAGGCGAACGCAAGCACGTCGACCCCACAATTAACGAACTTCGGGAAATGTTTGCCGCAAAGTTTCCTAACGTGTTTGCGCGGGTGACCAAGATGTTTCTGGGTCCGTCAGACTCCAGCAAAATTGAGGTACAGGTGAAGGGGCCGGATAAAGACTTATTATTCAGCGCCTCCCAACAGCTCGAAACCTTATTGGCTGAACTGCCCGGCACCTACGATATTCGTAACAACTGGGAAAACCGGGTTACGCAGATCAAGCTGGACATTGATCAACAAAAAGCACGCCGGGCCGGAATTAGCTCTGCGGATATTGCGCAGACCCTCAACACCTATTTCAGCGGTCGGGTGATCACCGAGTTTCTGGAAGGCGACGATATACTACCGGTGGTCATCCAGGCTAAAGAAGAAGAGCGCGTCAACTTAACCCGGATTAGTAGCGTGAATATCTTTTCCCAGAGCCGCGGGGTGAGTGTCCCCCTTACGCAAGTGGCAACCATAGAGTATGAAACTAATTTCGCACGCATTGCCCGGGAAAACCTTTTTCGGACGATTACCGTGGAGGCGAAGAACTTTCGGTATAACGCCGAAGAAATGGTGCCCATGCTGCAGGCTGATATCGACCATCTCCAACAGTCACTGCCGTATGGATACACGGTGGAATACGACGGCGTCATTGAAGAGTCGGCAGACTCGCAATCCTCGCTTAACGCCTATATTCCGCTGTGTTTGACCATTATTATCCTGTTGCTGATTGCGCAGTTCCGCTCCTACCGCAGCACCCTGATCATTTTGCTTACCATTCCGTTGATTATTATCGGCGCCGCACTGGGCTTAATTGTTATGCAGGGCAATTTTGGCTTTATGGTCATTCTGGGGCTGTACGCTCTGGCAGGAATCATAGTAAACAATGGCATTGTGTTAATTGAACGGATTGACGCAGAGCGCAATGAGCAACAAAACAGTGACCATGAAGTTGACGCAGTGGTTACCGCCAGTGTCCGGCGCCTGAGACCAATACTCATGTCCACATTTACCACCATTTTAGGACTGGTCCCCCTTATCCTGTCTGGTGATGTATTGTTTTATGCCATGGCCTCTGCCATTGCCTTTGGTTTAGCCGTGGGCACAATACTCAGTCTGGGCGTGGTACCGGTGCTGTATTCGCTGTTTTTCCGGTTACAGCCTGAAACGCGGAGTTAGAGGGTAAAGCGTGAGCGGGAAAGACGTCAGTGGATCAGTAATCGCGCCGGCGGGGCCGGCGCACTGGGCATTAATGACTATTTATGGGTGCCACGGATAGGATAGTTGTTGTCCGGATCGCGGATCCACTGCAACCCTGAAATCAGTTGATCCAGATCGGGCCGCACAAAGGGGTTATTGGCCACATCAGCCACCTGCAGGGCATCGTCTTTATTGATAATGAACAACGCCGGCTCAGAGAAGTTATGGTCGGTTTCGTTTTCTGACATAGGCTCTGAGACATACACGCCCAGCGCCTGCATGTCGTCTTCGCTCAGGCCGTACGCAATAGGATAATTGATATCAATGTCTTCCAGGTGCGCCTGAAGCTGCTGCTCGCTGTCTGCCGACACGGCGACCAGATCAATTCCCGCGTCATATAAATCATCTTTGTATTTTTCCAACGCATTCAAAAACTTGGTGCAGATAGGACAGTGTTTACCACGATACACAAGCACCATTTTCCAGTCGGTGCCGTTCTTGCGGGATTTCAGATTAACCCGGTCACCGGTGAGTGTATTCACTTCGATATCCGGAAAGGTGTCGCCGGGGTGTAATTTATTCGTGTACATAAAGGTTCCTTTTCTGTGTTCTGAGGCATCGCGAACCCGGCACAGCCGTTCCGCGACGATACCTTTATTGCTACGCAAGGCGGGGGGAATTGATTACGCCCAGCGGGAATTTAATATTCCTTACTGCTATCGCGCTTTACATCAGCTCAAGAATTGGCAGGAAATAAACAATGTTAGCTATAGTGTAATAACACATGGGAGTTACCTGATAAGGCGTCTGTATGGGATATGATTTCGATAAGAGTTTGCTGATTTCAGCCTGTATCCGGCATGAAAACACTGCTGCTATGACAAGTCTGTATGCAGGTTAATCATTTTTCCCCCCGCTTTCTAATACTGTTCATTAAGTGACTTCAATTCACACACTCATTACTGTGCTTGGCAGTCTGGGCTTGTTTCTGCTGGGGATGGTGGTGATGACAGACGGGCTGCGCCAACTTGCCGGTGACGCCATTCGCAGGCAGTTGCGTTATTACACTCGCTCGCCGCTCACGGGTGCCGTCACGGGCGCCTTCAGTACTGCAGTATTACAGTCATCCAGCGCCATAACCGTGGCCGTTGTCGGGTTCGTGGGTGCCGGCCTGATGAGCTTCAGTCATGCACTGGGGGTTATCTTCGGCGCCAATATTGGCACCACCATTACCGGATGGCTGGTGCTGTTGTTTGGCTTCAAAATAAAGCTGGGTGCGGCGGCACTGCCACTGGTGTTTATTGGTGTGCTGATGCGGCTGCTGGCCTCAGGCAAACTGCGTGCAATCGGCTTTGTTTTGGCAGGCTTCGGGTTGTTATTTGTGGGTATAGCCAGTTTGCAGGACAGCATGGCTGGCCTGCGAACCTTGCTTAACTTCGAGCCACTGCCTACCGGCCACATAGGGCAGGTTTTGATTATTGTAGGGCTGGGTATGCTCTTCACTCTGGTGACCCAGTCATCCAGTGCCGGTGTGGCGGCCACGCTCACCGCCCTGTATGCCAACATGATTGATTTTGAGCAGGGCGCGGCGTTAGTGATAGGCATGGATGTGGGCACTACTATCACCGCGGCTATTGCCACCACCGGGGCCAGCGTGAGCGCCAAGCGCACCGGGTTTTCCCACGTTATCTATAATTTGATGACCGGGCTATTAGCGGTATTGCTCATCACTCCGTTTATCTTGGTCTGGGAAGCGGTGTCCCTCGTGCCCATTGAACAGCACAGCGAAATTGCCCTTATTTCGTTTCATAGCTTCTTCAACCTACTGGGAGTGATGGTGATCCTGCCCTTTACCCACCAGTTCGCCGCGCTGATGCGCCGCCTATTTCCAGAGGATGGCGACAACATTAAAACGCGCCTCGATGAAAACCTGCTGGGTGACAGCCAGGCCGCGCTGGATACTCTGCAATATTGTGTACACCATACCTTCTTTGGTCTGTTAAGCAGTCTGCGCACAGCCCTTAGCGGGCACTCCGCAACGGTGCCCAGCCGGGGCAATGATATCGACGATATGAGTGCCTTTGCCGACAGGATCTCCATCACCCACCAGCATCCTCATCATCACGCCAGACTGGTACACCTTATCCATTGTCTCGACCATCTACGACGGGTAGATGACCGGCTTGAGGAAATACCGGAGTTTAACGAACAGCATCACGGCGCGTCGATCGCGTCTCAGCGTGAGCTTGTAATAACCACCCTGACTACCGTGCACAACAATCAAGCCCCTGGTGACTGGGCAGCCTCAAACAGGAACCTGGCGGAACTGGCCGCTCACCTGCAAGCAACCGAATCAGAGGTACGTGCGGACACATTACATGCCGTGGCCCAAGAAGCGTTGGAGATCCCCGTCGCCACCGTGCGGCTGGATTATAGTCGATGGCTGCGACGGTGTATTAATAATCTGCATCGCGCAATGACCCATATGGATAGCTCGGTACAATCGGTAGGAGATACTCGCGAGGCTTAACAGGGATGAGGCGTGGTAATGGTGACACCAGCAACAAAAAAAGCCGCAGCGACCTGGTGAAGGTCAGCTGCGGCTTGCTCCTTTCTGGTTACGCTAAGGCGGGTTAGTCTTCCACAAACCCTTCATTAGCTTTGATCGTCAGCGGATGATAACCCGGCTTGGCTTCAGCGAAGGCTTTCGCCGCGAACGCTTTGCCTTCCGGCGTTTTTGCCAGCTCACGATAAAGAGGCTTCACCAGCTTATTACGGCCAATATTAACCAGGTACGAGTACAGGCGGTCATACGCCGGCTTATACTCGTTCTGGACCGCCAGCAGCAGCCAGCTATGGGCAATTTCATTATTTTTGCTGTCAGTCAGTGCAAAGGCACTATCCAGTTCGGCCAGTTGTTCATCACTCAGTTCACGTGGTAGGTTATTCAGGAAATACAGCCACTCGTGCACCGTCCAGTCCTGGGTGGCGATATCCGTCGCGGCGGTGTCACCTTTTAGCCAGGCACTGCGCTGATCATCTATATTGGTGAATGCGTCAGAGCTGGGTTTTGGTGCCCCTTCAGGAATGCCCGGTTCAAAAATCCACTGCATTATGCGCTCTTTGCTGAGTTTGTCCGGATACTGGGCCAACAGTGTCTGCTCCAGATAGGCGATGAATTCGTCGGTAGTAATACTTTGAAACGCGAAGTGTTCAAAGTATTCCACTAAAAAGGCATCAAACGCTTCCCGGCCAATGGTGTGTTCAATTTCACGCAGGAACAACGCGCCTTTTTCGTAAGGGATATCGGAGAAAACGGCATCCGGATCCCGCCCGCGCAGATCAATGGCCAGAATTTCATCGTCTGCAGGTAAGGCGGCAATATCTTCCTGCAGATCCTGATAGCCCAGCACAGCTTCCATACGGTAGCGGTCGTGGCCATAAATCATTTCCATGATGCGGTAGGTCAGATACGTGGTAAAGCCTTCGTTCAGCCACAGATCCCGCCAGGTGGCATTGGTCACCGTATTACCCGACCAGCTGTGCGCCAGCTCGTGGGCAATCAGCGAGACCAGACTTTTGTCGCCGGCAATAACGGTGGGCGTTATAAACGACAGGCGCGGGTTTTCCATGCCGCCAAACGGGAAGGACGGGGGCAGGATCAGCAGATCGTAGCGATCCCAGCTATACGGGCCGTACTTTTCTTCGGTTGCCTCCAGCATGCTCTCGGTGTCTTCAAATTCTGCAGCAGCAGCGTCGAGCATGGATGGCTCAGCGTATACGCCCGTGCGCGGTCCCATGGGCGTGAACTCCAAATCACCGATGGCCAGTGCAATCAGGTACGAAGGCACGGGTTGCGGCATAGTAAATTCATACACGCCATCGCGCTCGGTCTGCGGATCGTTGGACGCGCTCATCACCGCCAGCAACGCTTCCGGTGTACGAATAGTGGCATCATAGGTAACCCGGACCTTAGGGGAGTCCTGTAGTGGAATGAAGCTACGGGCATGGATAGCCTGCGCCTGAGTAAACAGGAAGGGGTGTTTTTTACCAGCAGTCTGGGCCGGTGTCAGCCACTGGACGCCGGAGGCATCGGGCGAGGTGGCGTAATGCACGGTGACTTTATTCGCTTCTGCGGGCAGCATAATATTCAGCGGCGTCCCCAGATCCGTGTCGGTTTCACCCATCGAGTAATCGACCTCTTCGCCGTCGACAGTGACTTTATTAATCGTCAGCGCGCGGGTATCCAGCACCAGTCGTTTAGCGTCTTCTTTCTGGCGCTCTACAGTCAGAGTGGCAGTGCCGTGAAGCTGACGGGCTTCAAAGTCTGCCGTGAGGTCCAAATCCAGGTGAGTAACCCGGATGGTGTCGGGGTTAGCAAACGAGTGATAATCTTTACCCGCTTGTATTTCTGCGGTCTGTTGCGCTTGGTCACTGTCGCTGGTAGCGGCAGTATCCGTGGTGGGGGCTTCGCTACAGGCCCACAACAGGGGCGCTGCCAGCGACAGCCAGAATAGCTTTTTCATTGGAATTCCTGGTTCGGCTAAATTTAACGGGTCACAGCATACCAAAAATTCATTGTCAGGGGAGAGATCACAGCACTGCAAGGTCATGCAGTGCTGTGCAGTCATGTGTACTTAATAAGGCAGGAAGTTAAATGCATATTCCAGCTGGGTTTGCGATACGTTCTGGGCACCAAAGTTAATCATGGCCACTCGTGCCAGCAGTTTATTCTCCAGCTCCGGATGGTCCAGTTCACTGTTCACGATGCTGATATCGGACACGCTGCCGTTAGGCTCTATGGTCAGCTTCATGGTCACTTTCCCCTGTAAGGAGGGATCAGCGCGCAGTGCCCGCCGGTATAAGGCGTAAACCGCCCCTTTATTGGCGTCCAGTACTTTGCGGATAGACTCAAGATCACGATTGCCGATCACCTCTGATTCTTCCTCAATGCGCTTGGCTGCCAGTGACGCCACACCTTCTTCGGGTGCTTCGAACTCTGTCCCCCGTCGCCCTGCCAGCTCGCCCCGGGCACCGATATTCTGACTGACTTCCGCGTTCTGTACCCCACCACTGGTCTGAGTAACCTTATCGGCAGCAATACGTTTGCGGGTGGTTTGTTCCGCTTTGCCCGCGCCTTCTACAACCTGGGTGTTGGCCAGGTTGTCCAGGCTGGTGCTGTCCCGCATACTCATCAGGTCATCCTGAAACGCCAGCACGCCGGTCTTCTTAGCATTTTCCCGGGCCTCTGCCACCTTTTCTTCCTGCGTCGGTTCAGGTTTAGGTTGTGGCTTTGGCTCAGGCTTCGGACGGGGCTTGGGCTCCGGCTTCGGCTCAGGTTTTGGCTCCGGTGGCTTCTCTTCCGGTACCACCTCTTCTGCGACGGGTTCCGGTTCGGGCTTCACTTCAGGGGCCAGCGGCAATTCAACCGGCTCGATGATCCGCGCCAGTTGCGGCGGTAACTTTTCTTCCTCTTCTCTGGAAACGGGCGGCAGCTCGGTAAGCTGGATTACCACTGCGGCCAGCAGGGTAATGGCTAAAACACCCACCGTAATGCGGGAAAACTGTTTATTTTCCTGTTCGCAGGACTCCCATGGCAGGCGGGTTTGCATGGTTACGCTACTCACTGGCCGCCTCCGCTGACTGAATTTGCTCAACGGCCAGTGCCAAATCGGTATAACCGGCTGCGGCACAGGTTGCCATAATCCGCTTTAACAGCGCATAAGGCACAGCCTGATCGCCCATGATAGTAATCGCCAGCTCACCCTCACTATCTGCACCACGGGACTGCTGACGCCTGGCCTTGCGGTATTCCAATTCTTCCAGCAGCGCTGCTATGGTGTCTCCCCCGGCTTGCATAATCGCCGGTACATCAGCCACTTTCTGACCCTGTAAAATCAGGTTCTCGGTATTTACCATCAACAATAAGGTTTCCCGTGCCGGAGTCTCCGAGGTGGCTGCAGGCAGCGTCACCGACTTATGGTTGTCCAGCACCTGTACGTCCGACGAGTTCAGCATCAGGAAGAACACCAGAATGGTGAAGATATCCATCAGCGATACCAGGCTCAATTTAGCGTGTTGCGACTGGCGTTTGTGATGACGCTCCATACGTTTCGCGCGCATTGACTGCTTCACTGGCCACCTCCTGATTGGGTATCAACGGCACCAGAGGCCTGCATGAGGCGCTCCATATCAGCCAGATCAGCCGGCACATCGGCAAAACCGACTTCGGGAAACAGTTCAGCATCCACTACCGAGGCGGCGACCACATCCTTATATGAGCGGGTGGTTTCCAGCAGGGTAATGATATGTTGATAGGGCACATCATCCTTAATCAGCAGGGTGACGTTCTTTTTCTCTACGCCTTTTGCCAACAGCGTTTGCTTTAGCTGACGCAAAATCAGCTCGAGACCGTCCCAGTCCTGTACTATTTCACCGCCTGTGCCTGCCTGGGCGGGCAACGATTTCACCAGGTAACCTTCCGGGAAGAAGACGGCCATGCCTTCGTTCCCCACCAGCACTTCCAGCTGCTCCTCGGCAATGGCATCGGTACTGCCCTCCCCCTGCAACCCCGGCAAGTTCAGTTCAATCACCGTGATGCGGGAAAACACCATCATCATTAATAATACGGGGACCAGCACGATCATGAGATTCATGAACGACGTGATATCCAGCTCGGCGTCTTTTTTAGGTCGCTTTATCCGCCTTTTAAGCATCATCAGATTTACTCGTCAGAGGCGCGGGTGTTCGCAGACAGCGATTTTTTGGCCATCAGCAGGTTAATGCACTTCACTCCTGCCATCTCCATACTGTCGACGATTTCGGTCGTTTTAGTTTGCAGCATGGCGTGAAAGGCCAGTAACGGAATAGCGGATATCAGACCAAACGCTGTGGTGTTCATTGCTACCGATATACTCTGCGAAAGTAAGCTGGCTTTTTCAGACGGATCCGCGTTGGCTACCGCCGAAAACGCCGCAATCAAACCTATGATGGTACCCAATAGCCCCAACAGGGTGGCAATGTTTGCCAGCGTACCTAAATAAGGAGTGCGTTGTTCCAGGCGCGGAATGGTTTCCATCAGCCCTTCTTCCATTGCGTATTCCACGTCATCCCGGCGCGGGCTTAGCTTAAGGCGCGCAATACCGGCACCAATGACCCGGGTCACCGGCGCATTGTCACGCTCGCTCATGCGTACCACCGAGTCGTACTGACTGGCATTCAGCATCGGCTCGATTTCTGCGAAGGCCCGTTTATTGGTGCGCTTAGCGCCAGACAGAAAGATATACCGCTCGATGGCAATGGCCACACCCAGCGCCAGTACCAGCGCGATGGGGAACATAAACGGGCCGCCTTCCTGAAAAAAGCGCACAACGACGTTGAAAAAATCCATACCTAAGTCTCACTCTTAAACGTGTATTGGGTTGTTTTACCGCAATAAAAAATTGATGTCGTTATTGCCTGACTGACTCATCAGGCTGTATGTATACCTAATTCTCATCCTGTGATGCACCTTGCATCACTTGCTCAATAGCCAGTTGCCGGGTGAAGCTGTCACGATGAATGGGGCGTGGTGATATCAGTGCCGGTTGCCAGTTTAGCGCTCCCTCGATGGGGCGATACTTGGGCAGCTGCCACGGCACAATACTCAGCACCCGGGGCTGCTCTTTATTGCCACGGATGGTCGCTTCCAGCTTGAGCGGCTCCCCTGCCTTTGCTTCCTCCACTTGCTGGGCCTGCGCAGGAAATGTCATCACACTCAACCACAGCAAAGCCGCCGGTCCTGAATACTTCATGCAGTGTCTCCTGTGCTGGTCAGTTGCCGCTTCAAGTCAGCAATCCAGGCGTTAATCTGACGCCCCGGCCGGGAGCTGTCAAAGTCATCCTCGCTAAGCTGTTGCAACTGCTGATATTGCTGATAATCGTCCAGAGCAGCCTGCTTATCTCCCAGGTACAGATCATACAGGATCCCCCGGTTGCGGTACGCGGGCGCATACCCGGCCCAGGCATCCAGTGCACGATTGTAATGCATCAGTGCTTCGTCGAAACGGCCTTTCTCGCGCAGAATGGCGGCCAGCCGGTTATGGGCGTAATAAGTATACGGATTCGCTGATAGCGCCTGGCGGTAATGGTTCAGGGCTTTGTCGCTATCCCCGCTGGCCAGCGCATAATCGCCTTGCAGTACGTACATGGCGGCACTGCGCTGAGGCTGGGCCATAAGCGTGGCCAGTTGTCTGGCCGCGTCGGCCAGCTGTTCATCCTGAATAGCCTGCTGAATACTCACCAGCTGCGCTTTCAGCTCTGGCGGCAGGGGCGTTTTGGCCCGCTGGTATTTATTTGTAGACTGTTTCAACGTCTGCGCCTGGGACTGACTGTCAGCCGTTTGCGCGGGAGTGTCCGGGGTGGTGGCCGCTGGCCGCTTATCAGCGTTCTCCACCGGGAGATTACTGCACGCGGTCAGTGTCATTACCAGCCCCAACAGCGCGGCATTACAAATCGTTTTCATGCAACACCTCGGTTATTTCCTGCTTGCGATAGCGCACTGGCAATAAGGCAGCCAGTGACTCCATTGACGCCTGTACCCACTCGTCGTAAATGCCGCCGGGTATACGGTTAGCATTTAGCTCGTACACCGCAATGGCTTTCTCCTCAAACGGGAACGCCTGCTCTTCCAGCAGTATCTCATACTGGGTTGCTTCCAGTGCAGACAAGCCTTCAGGACGTTCTGAGTCCATTAAATCATTCGCCAGTGTCAGGTAAATTTCACCCAGCCGGTGATTGGCTTCCGTGGCGTACTGACGAACACCATATGCTATGACTTTATTAAACGCCGCCAGGGCTTTCTCCAGCGCCTGGCGCTTTTGTGCCAGCGACTCCCGTATCGGGGCCGTCAGCTTAATGCGTTCAAACACCGTTTCTGCATCGGTGGCAAATACCATCGCGCTCATCGCTGCCAGTGTGCGCGAACGGGGGGTCGCATCGTCGCCCGCTTCGTCGTGATGGGTGATCAGCTTGTTCAGCCAGTAGCGCCGCTTGCTGTCTTCACCGCTTTGCTTATAGAACTCACTCATGGTGTAACGGGCTTCTACCGCCCTGTCGAAGGGTCGGGGGACGTTGTGTGCATAGGTTCGATACGCCGCCAGCGCCTGCTCACGCTGCTCAGCTTCCATATAATAATCTGCCGCCTGCCACAATGCGTCGCGCCCCTGCGCCGTGTTGGGATCAGCCTGGTATCTTTCCATCAGGTGCGCCGCGGCCTGGCCCCACTGCTCTGTTTGTTCATACACAAACAACAGCTTGTCAGGCACGGTCTGTTGCAGTTCATGCTCAGGAAAACGCCGGGCGAAGTCGTTAAGGTAACGCTCCGCGGCCTGGTAGTCTTTTAAAGACAATAAATGACTGATCACATCATACTGCGCATTAATACGGGCGTCGCTGGCGGGCAACGCTTCAATGAGCGTGGTGAGGTGCTCGATCGCCTCGGGCAGTTTGTTTTGTGCTACCGCTGCATCGGCCTGACGATATAATATCGTGGCATAGGTTTGGGCCAGCTCCGGATAACGTGGATCGCTTTCTGGCAGGCTGGCAAGCAGCGTTTCTACCACCGGCTGCGCTTTGGTATACGCTTGCTGGCCATACAAACTGTAAGCTTTTACTACTCTTGCCGCAGTAAGTTCCTGCTGGGTCAGCTTTGCGTCTCCTTGACCTTCAAACGCCAGCAGCCACTCACTCCACTGCTGCGCCTGCGGGTACTGCTGACGATCGAAAAAATGCTGCATAAGGGTTTGGGCAACCCGGGGCGCGCGGGCATCCTGAGTAAAGGTATTCACAAACCGCTCGCGACTGGCATTCTGCGCGTCGGTCTGAGCAGGCTTAGTCGCCGTCAGTTGCTCATACGCCAGCAGCGCATTATAGGCTCCCTGCGCCGCCTGTTCGTGCTGTAAATTCTGATAAGCAAATTTCTCGTAAGCGGCAATGGCTTCCTCAAATTTGCCGGCGTCATACAGGCTCTCTGCCAGGTAAAACTGCATGTCCGGGGTTTTCGGATCGTCCGGGAACAACGTGATAAATTCCCGGTAATAGCGCGCGGCATTGGCGTAAGCTTTCGCCAGTTGCTTGTCATTCAGAGCGGCCACAAGGGCTGCCTGGCGCTCGGTCAGGTTGGGGTCGGCCGGATTCTCTGCCAGCGACTGGGCCAGGCTGTGTTCGGTCTGAGAAAGGGTCAGTAAATAATCATGCAGGTACGGGGCCGACTTCTCACGGTAAATTTCTGACCATTCATTCCACACCCCGTACGTTGCACCGAAGGTGTTCACAAACCGCGCCTTCGCCTGTAACGCCAGCGACGGGAAATCGCCAAGGATAAAGGCATCCACATGTTTAACAAAAAACGCCACGGACAGTGGGTGCGAGACATGCCGTAAGGCAAATTCCAGATACACGTCAGCGGCATCCTGATAGCGGTCGTTATTCAGATGCTGTTGGGCAAGCTCCTGGTAAATCAGGTACTGATGCGGCGCCACATCCCTTTCGGCGTAAAAGGCGGCAATGGCTTCACCATCGCCGCGATAGGAAAACAGCAGTGCCATAATGCGCAATGCATCAGATACCAGCTTTTGCTCGCCTTTTGGCAGCATGTCCACTTCCGGCGGCGTGCCGTTAAAAGCGAACACGGCCTCTGGCAGCGCCGAGAAGCTGGCATCGACCATGGTATCGAATGCCGAAAGCGCACCGTCATATTGTTCCAGCTTAAAGTGCGACCAGCCTTTCATGTACGCCGACATCACATAGAAGTTGCTGGAGGCGTCGGCTTGCATACTCAACCGGTATGCTCGGGCCGCGTCTTGATAACGGTCGTTGGCGTAGTGCGCTTCGCCCAGTCTGAACCAGGCCTCCGGGGCATGCAGCGAGTCTGGCTGTACTTCAAGCAGCTTCCTGAGCACCCGCACACTGTTGGCCGTCTGGCCCTGTAAATCGTAGGCGCGGGACAACTGATAGAGAATTTCTTCCTGGGTTTCTTCGTCCGGATAGGTGTCCAGCAACGCTTCGTAGGTATCAATGGCCCGCTGCCAGGCTTTGCTGTTTGTCTGACGCCGGGGATCCTGGGTGCCATCAGCCTGGTGTTTTTCGGCCAGCAACATTTCCACATCGCCAAGGCGTAACTGAATATGCTGTGCCAGTTCCGGATCTTTCAGCTTCTTCAAAATGACGCCATAACCATCCCGTAACTCGGTAAGCGGCGCAACCGGCGCTTCTGAAGGAGTCACCGTCACAGGTTTTATGTCCAGTGAGTTGAGTAATGGCGTATCAGTTTGCGTAGCCACTACCGGCGCCTGTTCACTGTTAGTGGTACAACCGGCCAGCAGGAGTGCCGCGCTAATGGCACTCAGTAATGTGCGGCGTGAAGTGCGCAATGGCATTATTGCCCCCCTCCCTGCTCGTCTGGTTGCCAGCGGTCACGCAGCTGCAATAATGCCAGACGGGTAGTCGTCTGCTGTTCCAGCAAGTAACTACGGCGTGTTTCCAGTGCCTGCCGGGTCCGGCTGATTAATGTGGAAATAACCGTGTCGGCCAATTGCGAGACCTCCTGTTGGCGGCTGGCGATCTGCACCGCGGCGGCATCTACACGGGCCTGCTGCTCATCGAACATGGCTGGGTTAGCTACCAGCTGCTCCAGTGCATGTAACCGTTGCGCCGCCTCTTTGCGCAGAGAATCCAGGCTATCCAGCTGCTTATTGTACTGCCACATCAGCGGTACAAATTCATCGTCTATCTGCCATTGCAGTATTCCCTTTAACCGCTGCAGGCGCGCCTGGTGCGCAGGCTTTGCTTTGTCATGTTGCTGTAGCAGCCGGAGCTGTTTACTGGCGGACTGCAATCGCGTCAGTTGAGGCTGTTGGCCTGGCCTGGCCAATTGCGCAATAGCGGCAAAATACTCGTCATCGGTGTCCGCCTGCTCAGCTTCCCGGGCTGCCTTTTGCAAGCGCTCACGTAACGCCCCGGCCTGCTCGGTAAGCGTACGAAGAGTGTCATCATGAGACGCGGTATCAATGGCACTTACCCGGCGGGCGTGTTCTACCCGCCGCTCATCAATCAGCATGGTAAACTGACGAATATCATCCTGCTTCTGGTCAAGCATATCGCGCATATCCGAGAGCGTGCGCAGGTGCTGCAATAATGCATAACTCGACTGTGCCTGTTCGGTAGTCACGATACGCTTAAGAATATCTCTGTGCACCTGTGGCCAGGTGACATAGGCAGACGGTAACGGCTCGCCGGGGTTGTCGTGAGACAGGGCATTGCCAATGACAAACCAGTATTTTGGCTGGGCTACCCGTTGTTTAAGCGTATCCAGTTCCTCAACCGCCTCGATCAGCGCGTCGTCAAGCGCTTCGAAATGCTGTAGCGCATCCTGATACCCCTTGTGTTTGGCGTAACCCAGCCCGAGCGCGTGACGGGCCTGCAGCGTGTAAAGGTTTTCAGGTTGTTCGGTAAGAAACTGCCAGACGCCCATGGCCATTGGCCAGTCGTCACCCTGTGCCAGTGCCCAGCCGTAGCCCAGCAATGCTTCATCACGGGCCAGCGTTTGCCCGCTGATTTGCCCGAACGCATCGGTGGCCTGGGCTAATTTACCTTCGGCAAGCAGTGTCTGTCCTCTGGCCAGCAGGATCTGATTTAACAGTGCCTGGTATTCTGCCGCGCTGACCTGCTCTGGCTGGTTGTCCTTGCTCAGCCCCAGCCAGCTCATCAGCCCCTGTGTTTTTTTCCGGCCCGGTGACAAGTGGGTACTTAGCCCCTGTTGTGCCTGCGCGAAAAAGGCTTCAGCTTCGCGTAGCTGATTGCGCTGAAAAGCCATGACACCGCGGTTGTAGAGTAAGTAATACGCTTCAATGTCGGTGTCGCTGAGCTGCTCACTGTACGATTCTGGTGCATCTTCCAGAACCTGTATGTTGGCAGCCATGTAATGCAGTTTGTCCCACTGTGCCTCGCTGAGATAGTGAGTCTCGCCCCGCTTATCGGATGCCGCCATCCCGGCTATTTTTTCGTAATGAGGACGGGCCTGTTGCGGCTGATTCTGAGAAAAATACAGCCGGCTTAACCAGTAGTGCGCCCGCACCCGGGTGGCCTCATCGCTGATATCTTGATCCAGCACTTGCTGCAACACCTGCCCAGCCTGAGTGGGCATGCCCCAGCCTAACGCTGCACTGCCTTGCAGCAGAGCGAGTTGACGGGCGTCGGCCGGGGTAAGGGGCTGCTCGGCCGCCACGGCAATCCGGGTGAGCGCATTGAATGGATCGGCATGGTAAAGCGCATATTTAGCGTTGCCCAGATGCATGCGCGAGAGCGCCTGCCCGGTGTCAGGCTTTTCGGCGGCCTGCACCGGCCCAGTCAGCAACGCGCCGAATACAATGCCGGCTACGGATTTCGCTACTTTCATACCTAGAGTACGGTGGCCGTAAAGGCCGGTTGCTGTTTAGACTTTTCGTCGCTGATAGTCAGTTCGAGGGCTACCGGTTTACCGGTCTTTTCGAAGGTGGTAGTCACGGCGCGTTTATACGCCCGCCCCTCTGGTCCATAGCCTACAAAGAAGGCGGTCAGTTCGTGTTCACCCTGGCTGACATTGCCGATAAACAACCGTTGTATGCCGCCACGGTGAAGCGCATCTACCTGCTTTTCGGTGTACAGATAGTGGGTGACCTCTTCGTCATCTATCTTAAGCTCAACGGCATCCAGTGAAAAATACTCACCCGTTTCCACCGACAGGTAGACCGCCACCTGAGTACTGGAGGGAAACAGCAAGTCCTGTTCGAGGATAAACAAATCACGGTTAAGACTGATCAGCGCCTGTTTAAGATCTTCAATATCTGCTTCCAGCGACGCGGCGTCAGCCTGGTCGCTCTGCGCCAGCGTGACGGGCGTCACGCATAGTCCAACTGCCAGTAACGCACTGGCTAACCACATTTTCATGTTTACCTCTCCCTAATACCACACCGACAGGTAGAGCCGAATCACGTTGGCGCTGAAACCAAAAAGCGCCTCCTCACCTACCGGTGCATCATCTGTGACATCACGAAAATTGTCATAGTCAAAATTCATGTAGTCGTATTCAATGTTTAGCGTGCTTTTATCAATGTACCGCTGTGATGAGAACTGCCAGGCATACGACACTTTGATGCCGGTAGACAGGCTTTGATAGGTACTTAATTCCTTGTCTCTGGCCATGAAGTTAAACTCATCAGGCCGGGAGAACAGATCCTGATAAAAGTCAGCCTGCTCTTGCTGGTAATACCGTACATGAAGATCCACAATCCAGTCATCCCCAAATGTATGGATATAACCAAATTTTCCATTTACCGCTTCAATCCCCCAGGTATCGCTATAATAGCGGGCATCCCCGTACAGGCTTGCGCGATGGGCCAGGTAATAATTGGCATTGGCCGAAAACGCATTGCTCACCCGGGTTCGGGGGTAGACCTCGGTGGTAAACGCAAACCCGCGGGCACTGTTCGGATCTAAATAACGCACCACCCGGTACGGATTATTCAGATACCCTTCATCCGAGACGTTTTCCGCATTCACCCCGACAATCAGGTTTTTAGTCACAATTTGCGTAATGCCTATGCCGAGCTTCTGGCGCCTGGCCTGCTCAGCAAACGAAGCATCGCCCCGCCGGCCAACGTCGTCGCTGCCCCGTGAATAACTCATGGAAAGCGTGGTGAGGTCGCCAAAGAAATCCTGGCTGGCGCCCATATAGAATGAATTGGCTTCATAGTCGTTTTCGCTGGAATTTGTATAACTCGCTGCCAGCGACGTTTTATTCTGCACGTAGTCCACTCCGATAGACGTTTCCTGACGCTCTTCCCTGTACGGACTGGCCGTCGCGCGAACATCAATCGACGCACCAGAGATGGTGTCTACGTAGTAATTGGCAGAAAAAGACCAATGGTTTCCGGCTTTTTTTCTTACCAGCACAGACGGACCGTCAATAGACACCCCGTCACCGGAATAGCTGTGGTACATCACATCGGCACGATCCTCCGGCAACACGGCACCAAGGCTGGCTGTGCTTATCCAACACCCGAGGAGACCAGCAATACAGCGGTTAATTACACCCACAACCGCCCCCCGCACCACCATCGGCGCCGCGGGCACCCTCCCGGGCTTCATGCACATGTTTGGTATAGGCCATGGCCACCGGATTACGATTCACGCTCATAATAGGGTCAGCCAGAAGGCTGCGCTCGTAGGGTTTCACCCAGGGCTCAATGTCGGTAAGGGTACTGGCGCAACCGCTGAGACAGGTCACTGCGCCAAGCGCTGATAACAACAGATAACTGCGCATGACTTATTCTCTCAGTAACCGGTGTAATACTTGCTCATAGCGCGCTTCATCACCACTTTTGTACCCTTTGTGGGTAAGCCGGGCGACGCCACCGCGGTCAATCATCACTGTGGTAGGCATGGCTGATACGTCATACAGTTCGCTGACGTCTCCCTGCGGGTCGTACAGCACCGGAAAGGATACGGCGATGTCCTGCAGCAACTTATCTGCTTTAACTGACTGATCGTCCACATTCACTGCATACACGGTTACGCCCATGTCGGCATAAGTCTGGTACAGGGCTTCAAATGCAGGCAGTTCTTCCCGGCATGGCCCGCACCAAGAGGCCCAGAAATTTACAATAACGATATTGCCCCGCTCTTCACTTAAACGCAGGTTACCGCCGTCCCGGCTTTTTAAGGTGAAATCCGGTGCGGGCAGCGGGCTATTAGCCACATCGGCGCGGGCGGCGGTGGCGGCAAGAGTGAGTAAGAGCAGGGTAAGCACACCCAGGACTGCAAAAGACAGTTGTGGTTTGGTATTCATGGCCGTTCCTCAGGTTAGAAAAACACGCTGGCAGCCAGCGTATACTGTAGATTGTGGGTATCTTTTTGCTCGCCGGTGAGCTCTGTGCTGAAAATACGGTCACGCACATCCAGCCGCAGCGCTATCCGGTCGGTAAGCAGCACTCGGTAGCCCGTGCCCAGGCTGAGCGTGAAGCGGTTATCACCGGCAAAATCGGTACTGCCACCGCCTATCTGCACGTAGAAGTCGGTGTTGAAGGTAGTGCCATCGGTAAAGAAGATCTCACCGTTGAGGTTGTAGCCAACAGCCAGGTCGTAATACTGGTAGTCCCGCTCATCCTCGGTTAACAGTGGCGCGCCGCCTGATAACACCTCAAAACTGGTTTCCCCGGCCTCAGCGACCCCGCCCTGCGCTTCCAGGTACAGGTTCTCGGTAATGTGATAGCTCAGGGTCAGGCCGTACACGGCACCTGAAGAAAAGTCCTCAATACTGACTTGCCCCACAAACGCGCCAAATTCAATATTGTTATGGTTAATGTCGCTGTCACTGACCACATCAGGTGACGCTAACGTGTCATTGGATTGCGCTAGCGCGGGGGCAGCACTAAGCGCCCCTAACAGTGCCCCGCATCCTAGAAAAATACTGAAAAGCCGAGTTGCCAATGGTTTAACTCCTCTAGATCATCGCGCTCAGTGAGCGCTGTCAGGCGCCTGTATTCAAGACGCATGGAAAATTGTTTTACCAGGTAAAGGCGTGCGCCAATACCTACCTCCAGTAAATCATTGGTGCGGCTTTCCGCCCCACTCTGTACCAGTGTGGCCGTCGGCGTAGTCTGGATCTGCCCTGCCCCCAGTGACCAGTAAGGCGACACGCGCCAGTCAGGAAATGGTGTATGCTGGAGCCTGACCAGCCACAGCCGGTTTTCTGAAAAATCGCCGAGCGCCTGAGAAACCCCTGCTTCTGCCGCGATATTTGCGGTCATCATCCAGGCCGCACTCACCGACAGGGCGTTGGTGTTTTCGAGTCGTCCGGCACTGACGGTGACTTCGAACCGGCGCTCCTGAAAGCTGTCAAAATCGGCCTCGGCGATAACAAATGTATTGTCCTGGCTGACGATAGTCCGGCTTAATTCTGATGCAGAGACCCATCCCTGAATACCGCGGGCGGTCTCGATTTTGTACCAGCCGGTATGCGCCGCCAGCACGCTAATTCGCTCGCCCTTTTCAATGGCATGAAATACCGGGTATTCCGAGGCAGGCCCGGTGTGCACATCCGCGTAGGGCTCTACCACGGTGACGCTGACCGGCGCAGCCAAGGCAGTAGCACTCAGCAGGATAAGCAAACAGGCAAGGATCAGTTTCACAACTTACTCCTGCACCGAGTCAAACGGGTTGTTGTAATACTGGCCACCCACATCCAGCCACTCTGCCAGCAGTTTGAGCTCCGCCGCAGACATCCAGCCAGCATGGGTACCCGACTCCAGCGCGTTAAATAAGGCCGCACTTTGAGAGGCGCTTCCGGCACGGGCCACGGCGGGGACAGGCACCGGTTCGGTAACCGGAATTGGATTGCCTTCTGCATCCAGAATAAGCTCGCCATCCTCATCCCGCTCGAACACAATATCGCCATTATCGTCGCGCACAGTTTCGCGAACATCACGGAGGACGCCTTCCACCACTTCCTGCGCGTTGTCGTTGAACAACAGTTCCCGGTAACCGGTAAGGTGTTCCGGGTTGTCGGTTGAGGGGGCGTCTGACAAATCCAGTTGCGCGGCAGGCACCTGTGCATCGCCGTTAGCATCAACCGGGGCATGGCACGCCACGCAGGTGTGCACCGCGAGCACATTGTCATCGTCGTCTAGCTGCTCCCGTGGCTGGGTAAAGAGTGGCTGAATATGGGTGGGATAATTAATTACGCTGCGACAGGTGGGTGTCCAGGTTTGGGCACAGCTTTGCGTGACCGGCAGCGCCGTGTTGAGTTCGGCGTAACTTATAGAAAAGTCGGCAGCAGGCGTGGTCACCGCCGGGTCGCTCCAGACATCGGTGAACTGCATATCCGCACTAGCGGGTTGCGCGCCCAGCACGCGCCGGCGGGTTTGTGCCATGGTGTCGCCCAGGTCGGTAAAGAGGGCGGGATTGGCACCCGGGAACGCACCGCCCGTGGTGGCTGCGCCGGCGTTTATTGACGGGTATTCCGCGTCCGGCCGACCATGCGGTACCGTGCTGTCAGAGGTGTGACATCCATGACAGGTCTTCACTTCGCCAGGCGCCACCTGCAGCCAGTTATCATGCCGTGGCAACACCCGTTTGCCTCGGGAGTCCGTGAGGCTGAAAGCCAGTGGGATATTAGCGGGTACATCCACCATCACCGAGCCGTCAGGCTCTAATTCGGCATAACCGATAATTTCCCGCATTCCCAGCCTGCGATTTGGCCCGAAAGCGTCGTTATCGAGTTCCAGTACATCTTCGTCAGGCTGAGAGACGCCTTTCTCAATGCGGATGAACCGCACGGGGCGCATATCCGGCGCAGTCAGTGCAGGATTAGCCAGGGTCGCCAGCCCCGCCGGGCTGGTATCTTCGCCGCCCATGTCATACACGCTTCGAATATGCAGCGTTCCGCGCTGGGCGTCTGCCAGCTGTGCATCGTACTCAGCAGGCCCGGCATAGCTGTCCGGAAACGGACGCGTTTCCATTGATACAAATTCGGTATACGCGACGCCTTCGACTGGCGGCACCACGACCTGCTGGGTGCCGCTGTCGGGCTGGTACATCCACAAACCATACAGCGCCGGTGCAGGTTCAACGTTCTCCTCAGCAAGACGTTCAGGGGTGCAGGGAAGCACCGGGCGTTCACTGCCGTCAGTGGGGGCTTCGCCGTATACCCGGCACTGACTCCAGGAAAAAAGCTGGCGACCGCTGCCATCCCATAACGGATAAACCGAGGCCACATAACCACCGGGCGAGATCGCCACGGCAGTATCGATACTCTCGAACAACGCTGGCGTCTGGGCGGGGCCCGATAAACTTTCAGCGTCGGCCACCGGCGTAAAGGTATCAACGTAGTCGGTGGTATTCAGCAGTGCGTAGTTCCCCCCCAGCGTTGCACGCTGATACGGCCGCGCCGAAACCAGGATCTGGCCGTCTGGCGTTATGCGGCTGCCCACAAAGTGTTGTTCGCCGTCGCCATCCATATGGCTATGCCGGCCGTAAACAATCGCCAGTCCGCTACCGTCCGGATTAACCCGGTACAGGTGCATGCCCCTGTCACCGCCAGCCTGATCCCATCGGGTAAACAATATGCTGCCGTCTGGCTGCACCTGGGGGTCCAGATCATGGCTTTGATTAAAGGATATTTGCTGAATGTCGGCGCCGTTAGCATCCATAATGTGTAACACTGACGCATGCGTTCGGCGACTCTCATCCAGCCCGGCATATTGGGGTTTGCCTTCATCCAGCAGGATGGCCTGGTTGGTACGCTGACGGGTTGAGCTGAATACAATGCGGCCATCCGGAAGGTAGGTAGGCGCGGTGTCCTGTCCGGCTTCAGCCACGATATCTGACGCAATGATCCGGCGTAAATCGTCATTAATGCGATCGTATTCCCAGATATTCCACGTGGGTTGCTCGCTTTCATCGGCGTTTTCCAGTGCTGGGGCGCGCATGGCGAAAATCAGGCGCGTGCCATCATAGGATACATCAATATCTTTTACGTCGTATTGGGGCCGGGTCTCGGCGGTAAGTTCGCTGCTGACCTCACCATCTACAAACGCCCGGTCGGTAATATTCACTGCCGGCGCGCTGGCGACGGCCCGTGACTTAATAAATAACGCGGCTCCGGGTATGAATTGCGCAGGCTCCCGCAAATCCAGGGTAACCGGCGCACTGTTTTCATCCACTGGGATACTGCGCTCGATAAACGCCACTGGGATATCTACCACCACCGGGTCTGGCTCATCACTGGCGGTAGTCACCACCGACTCTCCACAGCCGACAAGGCTCATCAATAAAACCACCAGGCAGCCCCAGCCCGAAAGAACTGTTAACCGGCGATGAATACGATGCTGTGAAAAAAGTAATAGGGTCGTCATTGGGTATACTGCGCTCCAGACTGCTCGTTTAAGGATTTCACTGAAGCTGGCAGTCCACAATGACGGCATTCATAAATGGGAATGCCATTTAATACGTTTCCCATCACATAGCCATGAACCTATATATATAACCTGCGCGAAAGCCTTAAAATTAAAGCGCAGTAGCAAGATGCGATTTATTTTATATGTCCGCCAGTTCACTTCAGCTATGAGAAATCATACGTAAAGGCACACAGCGCTATTTATCATTCGGTGGCCGACTGCTTTGATTGCGCCATAGCAATCCTTACAGGAGCAATATTGTGTTTGGTGACTCTTCCACTGGCGCTGCGCGCTCGCCCGGCTGGTGGCCGGTGATACTTTTCGTCGTTATCGGTTTGCTGCTCACCTTGCCTGTCTCAGCAGGCTCTCGCGAGCAGGCGGCCCGCATGCACGACCGGCTTGCAGGTGTGCCTGCCCCAGCCGATACGCTGGACACCATGGCCGCTCTCATTGACGCCGGCGACGATCACGCTGCCGCCATGCTGGCAATGGAGCACCCGGCTTTTTACAATGTCACGCTGAAACATTGGGTAACCCCCTGGACCAACGAAGCCTTTAGTATTTACGCCCCGCTGAATGATTACACCGCCACGGTTATCGGCATGATCCGGGATGACCTGGATTTTCGTGGTGTGCTCAGCGCTGACATTTTGTATGTGGGCGACCCGGGCCTGGGTCTGCCGCCCTATCAGACAGATGACAACGCGCATTATATTGCGTTAGAAGACAATGTTATTGACCTGCAGTCTGGCCTTATCCGCACCAGTCAGTCTGCCCAGACCGGCTTACCGGCAGAGGCGGCGGCCGGTGTGATGACCACCCGGGCTGCCGCTAAAGCATTTTTTAAAGACGGCACTAACCGCGCCATGTTTCGCTTCACCCTGATTAATCACTTATGCACCGACCTCGAAGGGGTAGCAGACATTACCCGCTCACCTGCCCGCATTCGTCAGGATGTAAGCCGCAGTCCCGGCGGCGATAGCCGGCTGTTTCATAACAACTGCGTTGGCTGTCATGCCGGTATGGACCCGTTGGCGCAGGCGTTTGCTTATTACAACTATACCTACGACGCCGACGCTGATCCGGAAGGCGAGCGCGGCGCGCTGCAGTACAACCGCCCCGGCACCACAGACCCACAAACCGGACTGCGGGTGCAGGCCAAATACTGGATAAACAATAACAACTTTGTGCACGGGTTTATTACTGAAGATGATGGTTGGGAAAACTTCTGGCGTGAAGGACCTAACCTCCATCTGGGCTGGGATCCCGCCCTGCCCGGTCAGGGCCATGGCGCTAAATCACTGGGCGAGGAGCTGGCCAACAGCGACAAGTTTTCCCGTTGCCAGGTTACCAAGGTATTTCGTGAGGTATGTTTACGCCCGCCGCAGGACGCCCAGGATCGCAACGAAATAGATGCCATGACAGCCAGCTTTGCCGCCAATGGCTATCGCATGAAGCCCGTTTTCGCCAACGCAGCCAGTTACTGTAAGGGAGACTAATGATGCCACACCCTACTTTTCCCGCTGCTCCGGTTTTACTGTTTATTACTGCCACATTATTGAGTGCATGTGGCGGCAGGGAAACTCAGGTTACTGAAAACCCGCTGCCCCCGCCGGCAGAGCAACCGGTGGTTAATTACACCGGACCTGCACCCGGCAGTGATGACGTCCGTTATTTCAAAGAGGCACTGTGGGATAATGTGGCGACAAACGATCGCTGCGGAAGCTGTCATGTGCAGGGGCAGCAATCTCCCACCTTCGCGCGCAACGATGATATTCATCAGGCTTACACTGCCAGCAGTGGACTGGTCAATCTGACCCGCCCGGCAGAGTCGGTTCTGGTTACCAAAGTGGCCGGTGGCCACAATTGCTGGCTGGCCAGCGACAGTGCCTGTGAGGACATCATGACTACCTGGGTGGAAAACTGGGCGAGCATGGCCGACGCCGAAGCCCAGCCTACCCGCATTGAACTGACAGCGCCCCCCTCCCGCTCGCCGGGCAGCACCAAAAACTTCCCGGATGATCCGGCGCTTTTTGCCAGTCATGTGCATCCGCTTCTGACCACGTATTGCGCGGGCTGCCACACCAGCAGTGCCAGCGTGCCTATTGCGCCCTTCTTCGCCTCCGGTGATGTAGCCGAAGCCTACGAGGCTGCGAAAGACCGCCTAAACCTAGACGCGCCAGCCGATTCCCGGCTGGTTGTGCGGGTTCGGGATCAGTTTCATAACTGTTGGAGCGACTGTCAGACAGACGGCGCCATGCTGGCCGACGCCATTCAGACCATGGCTGCAGGTATCCCGCTGACTGAACTCTCCGGGGACTGGGTGTATTCCGATGCACTCGGGCTGTTCGAGGGGGTACTGGCAAGCGGTGGCGGCCGGTTTGATGCCAATGTCATCGCCAAGTGGGAGTTTAAAACCGGCAGTGGCAACCAGGCCTTCGATACCAGTGGTGTGGATCCGGCCCTGGACCTGACACTAAGCGGTGAGTACAGCTGGGTAGGCGGCTACGGCATACAGTTCGGTAACGGTAAGGCACAAGGCAGTACCACCCACTCCCAGAAACTATATAACCTGCTGGTAGGCAGCGGGGAATTCGCCCTTGAAGCCTGGGTAGCACCGGCCAATGTGACCCAGGAAGGCCCTGCCCGCATTATCAGTTACTCCGGTGGCCGTGACCGCCGTAACTTCACGCTGGGACAGCAGCTTTATAACTACACCATGCAGCTGCGTACCGATAACACCGATGTTAGCGGCGACCCCATGCTGGTGACCGACGATGATGCCGAAGTATTGCAGGCCGCGCTTCAGCATGTAGTGGTGAATTTCAGTGCCGACGGCGGCCGTCAGCTTTATGTGAACGGTCAATACACCGGTGATTCAGACGAGGTGGAACCCGGCAACCTGCTTGACTGGGATGACAGCTTTGCGTTCGTGCTTGGTAACGAGGTATCCGGCGACCGCCCGTGGGCCGGGACCCTGCGGATGGTGGCAGTGCATAACCGCCCTCTCAGCGAGGAGGCCATTGCCAGCAATTTCGACGCCGGTGTAGGTCAGCAGTATTTGTTATTATTTGGCATCAGCCACCTGACGGACGTGCCTACCAGCTATGTGATGTTCGAAGTCAGCCAATACGACAGTTACAGCTATTTATTCAGCGAACCCCGGTTCATCTCACTGCAAACCGGCGTGGACATTGAAGGCCTGACAGTGGAAGGCATGCGCATTGGCATTAATGGCCGGGAGTCGTTTGCCGGACAGGTTTTCAGCCCGCTGCAGGCGGTGCTGAGTAATGCTGACTATACCGCTGAGCAGGGCGCGCTGTTATCCCGCCAGGGTACCATCGTGCCGGTAGAGAAAGGCCCTGAAAACGACGAGTTTTTCCTGACCTTCGACCGGCTTGGCGATGCTGAGCATGTGCGCGTTAGCGCCACACCGCCCGCCTCGGCAGCGCCGCAGGATCTCCCCGCGCACAGTGACATTGGGGTGCGTCACTTCGCCGAAATAAACGCCAGTATGGCTCAACTTACCGGTGTGGCTGCCAGTACGAGCGCTGTGAATGACACCTTCCGAAATCTGCAGCAACAACTGCCGTCAGTCACCGACATCGAAAGCTACGTGGCTGCTAATCAGATGGCCGTCACCCAGCTTGCGATACGCTACTGCGACACTCTGATTGAGAATGGCAGCTTGCGAAGTGCATTCTTCCCAGACTTTGACTTTAACGAACCCGCCTCCACCGCGTTTGCTGGAAATGCCAGCGCTGACATCATAACGCCGCTGCTGGATAACATGCTAAGTGCATCAGTCACAACCCAGGCAGACCGTCAGGAGGTGGCCAACGAAATCGACAGCCTGATAACCCGGCTTGCCCAGTGTAACGGGACCACCAGTTGCGATACCGGCTACACCCGAACCATTGCCAAAGCCAGTTGTGCCGCCGTACTTGGCAGCGCTGTCATGCTGATACAATAGGAGTGACCATGACCCGTTTACGTTCGCATTTCTTTAAAAAACGACCGGCTGGTGCGGGCCTGGATACGCCCATGCGTCACAATGATCATGGCCGCCCGGTGACCCGCCGGGAGTTCATTGCCCAGGGATTTTGTGCCGGCGCGGCAACGGTGCTGGGTGGCTCAGTGATGGGGCTGTTTGCCAGCCCGCGCCACGCTCATGCGACATTGTCAGCCGACCTGGAAGCCCTGAAAACCCGGTGCGGTATTGCGACCCAGGGCGCGGGAAAAATCCCTTTCATACACTTCGACCTGGCCGGTGGTGCCAACATTGCCGGCTCTAACGTATTGGTGGGCGGTAGTGGCGGACAGCTGGACTTTTTGAGTACATCGGGCTACTCCCGTCAGGGACTCCCCGGCGACATGGTACCCGCAGTTGCAAACCCGGCCACCGGATTGTCAGACTTCATTAACCGGGAACTGGGCCTGGCCTTTCACTCCGACAGTGCGTTTTTGCGCGGGATGTTAGAGAAAGTCAGTGTCACTCACCGCACTAACCTGAACGGGGCGGTGCTGCCCGCACGCTCTGAAAATGATACCGGCAACAATCCGCACAACCCACTGTACGGGATTAACAAAGTGGGAGCAGACGGATCGTTGCTGACGTTAATTGGCTCACAAAACAGTGAGTCAGGCGGCAATTCCATGGCACCGTTTTCGATGATAGATCCGGCGGTGCGCCCGACCAAAATCGACCGTCCGTCTGATGTTACCGGTCTGGTGGATACCGGCGACTTGATAGGCCTGTTGAGTCAGCAGGACTCGGTGGCCGTTATGGAGTCCATTCAGCGGATCAGCGACAGTCGCCTGAGCAATGTCAGTACCGCCATTACCCGCGATGAGGTGATCAAAGAAATGGTGCGTTGCGGCTACGTAAAAAGTGCCGACATAGCTGACCGTTTCGGCGACCCCTCCACCCTGGATCCATACCTGGACGCCCATATTGTCGGCCCGAGTGGAATTTTCACGGAAGAAGAATTTAACGCTGACAGGGAATTCCGCAAAACGGCGGCGGTGATGAAGCTGGTTATCAACGGTTTTGCCGGCGCCGGCTCAATCACCATGGGCGGGTACGACTATCATGATGGCAGCCGCGCCACCGGTGAAGTCCGTGATTTGCGCGCGGGCCGGTGTATGGGCGCGTGTCTGGAGTACGCGGCCAGAACGGGTATGCCGCTGATGCTGTATGTCAGCAGTGATGGTTCGGTGGCCAGTAACGGCATGATAGATGACTCGGTGGACGGGCGCGGCAAAGGCGTCTGGACCGGCGACAATTCATCTACCTCGGCCTCGTTCTTTATGGTGTACAACCCTAACGGCACCCCGCAACTAATGGGAGCCAACGGCGATGAGCAGGCCGCTCACCAGCAAATCGGATTTATGCGCCGGGATGGTTCCGTAGAAACCGCCTCCGCCCCGTCTGCCAACAACGTAAACCTGCTGGTAGAAACCGTGATCCTGAACTATCTGGCGCTGCATGGGGAGCAACACCGCTTCGCCGACTACTTCCCCGCTCATGGCCTCGGCAACGCCGCTTTGATGGACAGGCTGACCGCTTTCCAGCCCATCGTATCCGGGACCCTGGGCTGACCCCGACCGTAAGCCGCTTACCTTCAACTATAGGGGACACCCACCTTTTGGCAGCGCAAGTTTGCTGACCAAAGGTGGGTCTCCTGGCGTGGGGGATGAGCGCGCCAGGGCTACTTGGCTGGTGTTAATCGCGAGGCCTGGATCGCCAGTCCTTCACACACCGAATTAAAGGCATCGCCTTCTATCAGTGGCAAATCCGCAGGCAGCATCGCGCGGATTTCCTGCTGTACGATGGGAGACAAGCTCATGCCGCCGGTCATAAACAGCATTTGCGGGGGGCGGGCACTGTTTTCCAGACAATCGGCGATTAGTTTTTTAACCTTACTCAGCCAGGGTTTCATGGAGGTATTCAGATCCGTCCGGCTGATGGTCACATCGAACTCTGGCTCGATGTAGTTTAGCGGAAGTGTGACGCTGTCTTTGCTCGACAGCATTTCTTTCGCCATCCGTGAAGAGTTAACCAGCCGGGCCGACAACTTGTCGGTCTGCACGGTCAATAGCCGCTCCAGCGCAGCAGGCTCTGCCACCAGCGACATTGTCTGGGCGATATCCAAACCATACTCGTCAGAGAAAAACCGGTTCATGCGCGGGATATCATCCACTGCACACATATCAGTAAAGTATGTAGGTGGCACCGGCAGACTCGCCTGGGTCTTTTTGCCCTGCCCCATGGTGGGGGCAATGGCTTTTACGATGAGATTTTTATCACACTCCATGCCCCCCAGCCTGGCGCCCGTAACCGACTGCACATCGCCCTGGCGCTGCAAACTCAGCAGGTTTTCAGGTGACAGGGTAATGCAGCAAATATCCGTCGTGCCGCCACCGATATCCACCACCAGCACATCGGTGGGCTGAGGCAATGCTCGCTCAACCTGATACGCCGCGGCAATGGGCTCTTCCAAGAACTCAACCCGCGTAAAGCCGGCCTGGGTGGCGGCCTTGGTCATAATTTGAACGGCTTGCTGATTACCCTCTTCACCCCGGTTACCATGGAAACGTACCGGACGGCCAATCACCGCCGTATCCACCGTCTGATTAAGCTGAGACTCGGCGGCCTGACGAAAGTAACCCAGCTGGCGGGCAATCATCATCACAAAAGCTTCCCGCTGGGAGCTGTCCAGGTTGGCCCCTAAAAAGTTTTTTGGCGAGTAAATAAGACGGCCTTTTTGCGGGGTCGCGAGAAAGCGTTTAAACCCTTCTTCACCAAACGCGAACGTCCCGGTTTCTACCAGCTTTTGCAGCGGCAAATCCTCAACGGTCATGTCTTTTAGCAGGTACTGAATCGCCCGGCGTTGCAGGGCAGGAAGATTGTGAAACTCCCCTCTCAGATCATCCACCTTCTGAGAATAGACCTGTTGCTCTCGGGGATCCTTGGCGTCGTAATAGCCCTGTTTGGCTTTCTCTATCTGCTCGGTAATGGCGCGTTTTAATTGCGCCACTTTGGCTTCAACGGCCGAGGCGGGCGGCGTGGGCAGTTCATCCTCATAGTAAATAAACACCGACGAACGGATTTTATTCGAGGTGGCCTGGAGCGGATCCAGACTAATAAACTGAGACTGCTTACCGTCAAACCAGGCGACTTCTGAGTTAGATGTGCCGTAATCAATACCTATCGCTGCCATTGTCCTCTACGACGCTGTGAGCCAAAAGGCCGAGTGTAAAGCAATCCTTTCGCAGAATCATCACATGCTACAGTGGATAAAATTAAGAAACTGTTAAGTAATCAATGAAGCGGCGCTCACAATACCAGCGGAAACGATATTACTGATCGGTGAGCCCGGCAGAGAAGTGCATGCGCCGCTGGTTATCAAGAATGATGGCCTCTACCGTGGGCAGGGAGTTAATGAGCGCCATACCGGCCTCTAACCCTAATACAAACACCGAGGTGGAAAGGGCGTCATTGGTGGTACTGCTGGGGCCGATCACCGACACCGACTGCACCATAGACGCGGATTTACCCGTGGCCGGGGACAGTATGTGATGGTAGCGCTGACCATCTTCTTCGAAGTAACGCTCATAGTCACCCGAGGTTGAGATAGCGGTATTGCTGAGTGGTAATTTTACGGCCTGGCGATCTGCTTTACGGGGATCCCGGATCCCCACCAGCCAGGGCCGCCCCAGTCTGTCGCCGAGCAGCCGGGTATCTCCGCCGGCAGTGACCATGGCATGCTCTACGCCCAGTCGTTTCAGTTTCTCAATGGCTTTGTCTACCGCATGCCCCTTCGCAATACCGCCCAGATCAATTCTGACATCGGGGTGGGCATAAAACACGCTGTGTTGCTCTGTGTTCAACTCAAGATGACGATAATTGACGGCAGCTAACTGACTGGCAATAACCTCATCGCTGGGGCGCTTTTGGGCACGGTAATCGTAATGAAAGCCCACGCTGGCGAAGGTAATATCAAATGCACCGTTTGAGGTCTCACTCATTTGCTGCGCATACCTTAGCAGCGCAAACAGCTCCGCAGACACCACCACTGGCGCAGTAGCCGCTGACGCATTCAGCCGGCTGAGTTCGCTGCTTTCAATATACGGGCTCATTTGCTGATTCACCCGTTCCATCTCAGCAAAAACAGCGTCAATGGCAGCCTGCCCCGCCCGCTCCGTATCAGCCCAAACCTGCACTTCAATATTGGTGCCCATTATCGCGGCATCATCGTAATACCAGTCAGCACGCGCCGCGCCGACTGTAATTACTAAGCCCACTAAAATGCTGCCCAGCCATTTCGCCATGGTAAAAAATTTCTGATTGCTCATGGTGCAGGTATATCACAGCCTGCGCGACATAAAGACAGCCACATTTATACGTCGGTATGGCCATTCAGGTGGCCGCTTATAATTGAGGTATGTGCAGGTTTCGACGCTCCCGCCTCGCATCTGCTTATCCGGTGCAGCCTTTTTTACTCGCCGTTTTGCGTTATAGTGAAAGATAAGTCACACAGCTATCGACTCTGACCATGCCGACTACTCCCTTTAAACAAGTTGATGTTTTTACCCAGCAACCTTTTTGTGGCAACCCGGTTGCGGTGGTTATGGATGCGCAGGGCCTGTCATCTTCGCAGATGCAGCGTATTGCCCATTGGACCAACCTGTCTGAAACAACGTTCGTGCTACCTGCGACAAGTCCGGAAGCGGACTACCGGGTGCGTATATTTACACCCGGGCGGGAATTACCATTTGCAGGTCACCCTACCATCGGGACAGCCCATGCCCTGATGGAAGCCGGACAAATCACCCCCCATCGGCAACAACTGATACAGGAATGCGAAGCCGGGCTTATCGCACTGAAAGTCACCGAGTCTGATCATGGCCCCGCCCATATCGCATTCTCACTGCCAGAGCCGACCATTACACCGTTGCCCGCCGCGCAGGCCCAGCGCCTGAGCACGCTGCTTAACTGCAAGCTTTCCGCCGAGTGCCCGCCTGTGTTGGTCGATGTTGGTCCGCGCTGGATTGTTGCTCAGGGTCATAATGCCAAACGGGTGGCCCAGGCCAGGCCGGATTTTGTAGGGCTGGCCGCGCTGGATCGTGAGCTTGAGGCGACGGGAAGCTGCCTGTTCGGGTATCAGGACGGCGTGTTGCCCTGTGCCATTGAGGTAAGGTCGTTTGCGCCTGCCTGCGGGATCCCGGAAGATCCGGTTTGCGGTAGTGGCAACGGTGCCGTCGCCGCCTTTATCCGGCAATACGCACTACCCGTGCCTGACTCCCGAGAGCTTCGGTCCTACCAGGGCAGCAATGTTGGCCGTAATGGTAAAATTACCCTGACCATCGCAGCATCCGGTATTTCGGTAGCAGGCCAGGCCGTGACTTGTATTGAAGGGGAGCTGACATTACCGGAGAGATGACTGTCGATGACTAGGGTCATCCCGACGTCTGCAAAAGCTACCGTCATCCCGGCGAAGGCCGGGACCTCATCAACGGTCATGGTGCACGCGAAAAGAGTGATTCTTAATATTGCGGTTAGACGAGGGAGGTTGCGGCCTTCGCCGCAATGACGCGTTTCTTCGAGCTAAAAACAGCCCGTCATCCCGGCGAAGGCCGGGACCCCCTCAACTTTCATTGTGCACGCGAAAAGAGTGACTTTTAATATTGCGGTTAGACGATGGAGGTTGCGGCCTTCGTCGCAATGACGCGTTTCTTCCAGCGAATTAGTTTCGTCAATGACAACTATCTCCAGCCCGTCACCCTCGCGAAGGCGGGGGTCTCCTTCGTACGTGTAACAGACGGACAGGCGGGGTTCTCTAGACATATTCTTCATATAAAAAATTGTAATTGCAGGCGCTTGAATGGGGAGCGGGAGTCAAAACTGTATTATAGTAATGAGTAAGCAGATCTGGGAATGTTATTTAAAAGCCAAGCTTTACTGCTACCCACTTTCAATTCGGATTCAAAAGGAAAAAATGCACACATGGAAATTAAGTGTGGAAATTGCGGTTATGAAACCATCGTAAATGCTAGCCTAATAAAAACAGTAATTGGGGGCGGGATGATCGCCGGCGGTGCCGTTGGCTGGGTAACCTATGCTTTTGCTGGCCTTTTAGGATTCTATGGTGGCGCTGCGGCAATTGCCGGTCTACTTTTAGCTGGCGGCTCTTTCGTTCTATTAGGCAAAGATTTTAACATGGCTGTTTCAGTAGCTGAAAAGATCACAGATATTTTCAATAAAAAAGAATATGAATGCGCTAGCTGTGGGGAGACGGACTGGGAGTTTTCAGGTTTTGAAGATGCAGATGTTATTTCCGGTGATGCACATAAAAATGAGCTAAGATTAGCGATTTCTGAAGTCAAAAAAGAACTTTACATTGCATCTGGATTTTTATCTTCCAACGTGGTTAATGAAAATTTCATTCAGGCTTTAAGATTCACTCTGCTTCGTAATGTTCAAATTTACCTGATAGTTTCCGACTATAGGTCTCATGCTAGTTTCTGGATGAAACCGGGTTATGACGAAGCTTTATTCGAGCTAAATAAACTTTCTAGAGAATTTTCTAATCTACAGGTAATCCAGTCACACACTCATCAGAAAGGTATCGTAGTGGACGATAAATACGCTATTACGGGCAGTTTTAATTTTTTGAGTAATCAAAATGTTGTTCGAAAGGAAACTAGTTTGAAAGTTTTTGATATTAAAGCGATTAATAAAGTTAAAAGAGAGATGCTACCTAGCTAGTAAAATATGCACGATATAAGAATTTTAACATAATTTTTCTAACAAATACGTTCCCACTGGGTGCAGGTTCGCCAGCTTTTGCAAGTTCTTACGGAGCCTACGAATCGACATCGGGAGCAGCTAAAGTCGGTGGTGTTATTTTTGGGGGAGAGGTCAACTTCACCGTCCGCTCCTTGTCTTAAGCAGACCACCACCTTCGCGGTGGTGACGGACTGGAAATCGCCCGGTGCTTCCTGTCCGGCTAGGTCAAGACTTTGCAGAGCGTTTGTCAGATCATATGTGAGTCACTACATCTAAGTAGTTGCGCAACCTTCAGGTTGGCTCAGCAAAGCTCAGTATTCAAAGCATACCAAAGTCTGCTCACCAGCTTTTTGCTCTATAGGGGAGCACGTCAGTGCTCCCCTACTTATCATCTAGTCTTCTTCATCGTCTTCACCACAATATTCATCATGATTTGGATTGAGCTGATTAGCATGATTATCCAAACTATCCCAGTAGGCGTCGTTATTAGGATTCATGCTGTCACTTCTGTCATCGTTAGGTGAACGGCTCATTTGCTCTTCCCTCGTGTTTGTTGAACCTGTTTACCCCGGTTACCCATTGCCTGGTCATACTGCTTATTCGTGCCGGGGGTGCCTTTGTTAGGGTTCTGCTGATTTGCAGAGTTATCAGTAGGTTTGATGGTTAACATCTAAGCATCTCCTTATTTGCTGCTCGACTGGTAGTCTGCTTTAATCTGGCTTCAAAAAAAGGGACTTTTCAGTGAAACTCTTCAATCCGAAATTTAACGAAGGCATATTGTTCAATGGGTTTATGGACATCATGGTTCGCGCATTGAATGTGACCGACCCAGGCTCGGAATCAGATTTTTTCGTGAAAATCGCTCGTATGATAAAGCGTGATGACACGATCACTCACGATGAACAAATCTTCCGAGATTACCGGGCAAATGAGGTCGATGCCGAAAGGTTACTGGCGTATTTAGGCGTAGAGGTGCCCGATGTTCACGCCAACCACCATAGTTTCGATAAAAACAGCTATGGCGCATGGATACAGATTTACTATGCGCTAGACGGGTATATTCCCGCCAGTGAAGCTTCAGAGCCCTTGCATAGCTTTCGGAAGTTTATAGAGGGCCACTGTAAGTTGGAGTCCACGCAGTTAGCATTGGCACGTTCATCTCAAGATTGCTCATCTACCAATAAATTTATCAAAGAATGGCTATGGTTGACTGAGGTGGATCTAACATCTGAAAATCCGACACTGATGTTTCCCTACGTAATCCACATGATTATGTACTGGGCAGCGTGTTTTGAACTGTTTCTGGAGCTTTCTGATAAGTCGGACAGCGATTTCATCCTAAGTAAAATCCTTCCCACCTGTTATGAGAAAAACGGCGGCGTTTGCTTAAGCCACAGCAATGAAAAGCTAGTGACCCAGGTTAAGCATTTATGGGCAACTACGCATCACGGGAAGAATAAAATAACGAATACCCAGCTGTTCAGAGATATTCTTGTTAAGCAGTATAAAGACAAGGATATCGACACATCCTGCCTGTTTAGCTGTGAGGAAGATACCATTGACCCAAATACAGACGCTATAAAGAAGCGATTTCAGAGAATACGTGAAGGTAAGCTTTTTACGTTAAACCAGTTTCGTAAGGATATCGTCATTCTGAGAAGACCCTTTTGTGAATCTGAAGACGACCTGGCCGTCATCATTCCTTATTTACTTGTTAACCTCTTCACGGGGTGCCAAATGTCTTTAAAAGACACAGGGTGTGATATTGAGTTGATAGTGAACAGCTTTGAGAAATACCCCGAGCTTAAGGCGAAAGTACAGGAACGTTACAACCACTTCCGTGTTACGGGCGAGTTGCACCCCTGAATCGTAGTGCGTTATATCAGTGGCAAGGTGCCAGATTGCCCGAGTAACAGTTAGTATTGGACAGTCAATCACCCGCCCTACTATTACTTATCCTTGAACCTCTGGTTGGACTTGCCTACCGGAGTTTAAACGAGAAGTCATTGTACTGTCCCAGCAGCCTGGAGAAATTAGCTTACCCGGATCATGACCTTTGGGCTCCGGTAATCTTCGGTATCTAAAGTGATGTGGTTCATTGCGTTATCCAACCCCTGCAGACCGAGGTGCGCCTTAATGTAATTGTTATATGCACATCATCAGACAATGCAATAGATTGTGCGCACTATTTTAAAAGTATGGTTTAACTGCGCACCCGGGGCCAGCGAATCTAAGGCGTGGGGCGATATTAAGGCTGGGAGTGCAGCGTGTGTAGCCAGTGTTCGGCTGTTTCTTCAATTTGCTGAGCGGACGCTGGATCCATCTCACAAACAGCAATGGTCTTTTGTAGATAGGTAGGTTCACAGGTAATGCCCTGAAGGGCATAGATTAAATTTTCTTCTGCGATGGGCCCATAATGTGCATCGACTTCATCCCAGACTGCTTCACTTGGCTCTCCCCAATGGCGATACATCATCACTAAATCGACAATGTCTTTCCTTGGCTCTGTTCGATACCGATCAGCGTTGGCTAATATTTTGGTAACAAAGCAACTGTCACGATTTATGATGGGGACGCCCCACATTAAGTCGCAGGCAGCCTTTAACTGATAGTCGTCAAAAGAAACAAACTCAAGCTTAATGGTTATGTCATCGACATTTATAAAAGCCCGGACAGCATCACGGTCAGCGCGGATCTCCCGGGGTAAAGTAAACGGCTTATCCACCAGGTTACCAAAGGAATTATTCGTCACCTGTGTTCTGACTGCACGGTAACTTGCTTTGTCCGGACATAAAAAGTCGATATCAATGGATTTTCTGTATTCGTCTAGCTCTAACGCAATGCGAGTACCATCACCAAATAAAATTTGATTTTCAGAGAGGTAGTGAGAGTTGAATTGAGATAGTGCTTTTTTTATTGCAGCGTGATGAAGAGATTTCATAGATGATATTAAGCAACCAGCAACAGATCGTGCCCGTAGTCTTTGGCAAGCTTGTTGATTAGCTCTTTTTCATTATGGGTCAGGTTTTCTGGGTCAATATAAGGCCAACGCTTTTCGATAATTTCGAAAGCGGTTTTTTCATCAACTTCTTTGTCGTTCCAGTCCCAAAATACAGATTTAAGTTCTGGGTAATCGTCGATAATCAGCATTAGTACCCGTGACCTTGTCTTTAAATAGCATATAAATTGTACCACAGGGAGTCTGAGCACGCTATCTTCTACATTTAAGAACGCCTGTAATATCCACCTCTTACTACGTACACCTGTTGTCCCTGTATCAAAATGTTAAGTAGTTTGTGGTAAATCACTTTCACAACTTACGACTAAATTTGACGGTCCGGATTTATCTAGTGACCGATATATTTGATTTTCTTATCTCAAGATACTATATTTAATCCATAGACTGATTTATACAAAAAGCTTATCTGGAGAGAATTATGGCGGTTGCTGAGCAGTCCCAACAATTAGAAGCGGTCTCAAAAGCGCTACCGGTCGCGGTTAATATACTCAGTAAGTGGAAAGCTACTGCCGACCAGATGGCCGCCATCCTTGGCGTCTCATCAGCCACCATCGCTCGGGCGAAGCGCAAAAGCCATGTGACACTCACGCGTGACCAGGCTGACCGGGTGAGCTATGTACTGAACATTCATCAAGCGCTGCGAATTGTTTTCGACAATCCGGAGAACGTCTATGGGTTTGTTCATAAGAAGAACCATAACCCCTATTTCAACGGGGCGACCCCTTTTGAATTAATGGTAAAAGGGTCAATGGCAAACCTTTACGAAGTGTTTAAGCGGATAGATGCGTTGAGGGGGGCTCAATGGTAAACGCCAGCGAGCTCCCTGATTTACCCGTTACTGATTCGACCGGCTATCGGTTAGTTAATTCTAAGTTCCCGCCGATAGCATTATTTGATGATGTGGCTGACGCCGATGAGTTTGAGGCGGTGTATGCGTGCCAGACACTGACCAATCCCCGCCTTCAAAACGAGGTGGGTAACCTGAACCTGCTGCCAGCTGAAGAAATACCCTTTGGGATTGATGGTGTGTCTTATGCCGTCGCACCCTTCACCCATGTGAACCCAGATGGCTCCCGCTTTTCGGCAGGGGACTTTGGTGTACTTTATATCGCTGATACGGCTGAAACCGCCATTGAAGAGGTTAGACACCACCAGCAGGAATATTGGAATAATGTTGAAGGGTTGGCTTATGACCGGTTTGTCTTTCGGGAGTTGTGCTGCCAATTCCAGACATCAGTGTATAAAGATCTTCCGCGAACTGACACGAATGCGATTTATCTCGATCCAGATGACTATTCGCACTCACAACGACTCGGGTTGCAGTTAAAACAAAATAACACTGGGGGCCTTCGTTATCCCTCGGTGAGAAATGAAGGAAGAGAGTGCTTCGCGCTTTTTTCTCCCCGCACAGTCACCAGAGTCTTTCAGTCCAAGCATTATGAAATGGTGTACCGGGAAGGCCAGCTGACAGTAAACCAGTTGGTCGCATCGCCGGGGCGTTAACTCATAGCCAAATCAAGATACCTACTCGAAAAGAGTAGGTATCTTGTCATAGAACTCAATTTGTATCTTTATTAGGAAAGACATGAGCGTTTTTTGTTACCTACCCAATTGTTTACAGTTCCCCCCCGATAATTAGCGAGATTGATAAAAGCGTCTATTATATAAGCAGTTAACCTGACAAAGGATTGTTATGCGACGCATTCTCCCCTGCCTGCTTATGACCTCGTTACCCGTTTTGGCCGAGCCCGACCTCATCGACATATACCAGACCACTACCCAGGGTAAACATGACGCCTATTCTATTGACGTAGAAAATGATTTTTTTACCTGGGTCAGTGACCGTTACTATACCAATGGCCTTCGTTATTCCCGGATCTGGACGGGGGATTACTTCCTGAAGCACGCTGACGGCGACATAACTGCGTATAAGGAGGATAAGAAACTGACAGACTACAACTTAAGCTATAAGCCTGACCTCCGTGACGAGTGTGATTTCCAGCCCACCACACTCTACCAGCTGCATTACCAGGTGAATGTCTTAGGCTGTGATAAAAACACCGATGGCATTGATATATATCAGTACCACGCCGGTTGGTACGCAGCGAACCTCATATATACGCCTTTTGATATCACCGCCACCCGCGATGAGTTTCAGCCCTTTGACCGGCCTTTTGCAGGTTACACCTACGTGGGCGGCTTCGTACAAACCCGTTATGCTGACGATGCATCCACCCGCTATGATTTACAGGTTGGGATCCTCGGGCGCGCATCGCTCTCTGAGGACATCCAGCAAAAATGGCATTGCATATGGGAATTAGACCATCCTACCTGGGATACGCAGATAGCAACCGAACCGGCCGTGCAGTTGAATGTCCGTCATGATTTTGCGATCCCGTCCTGGATGAAGGTGGATGATGATCCGCTAGCGAACACCCGGTACCTAGATATTCAGCCGTATATTATGGGTGAGCTGGGCAATGTCTTTGTACGCGCCAGAGCAGGACTCAACCTGCGTGTCGGGTATAACGTGCGAGGCTATTTTAGTGGCGCCCCCTTTCAATCATCCATACTGAAAGAGAATGACAGAGGCCACCTACCTAATCTACCTAACCTACCTGAGCCGAAAAAGACAGAGCCGGAACGGTTTAATTTCGTCAGCGTATATTTGTTTCTCAATTATGAAGAGACCGCCGTCTGGCACAATGCCACCATTGAGGGCGGTGTACTTAGAGACTCTGAGTACACCCAGGATGCTGCCAGTCGGTTCAAGACCATTGGCTATGGGGTGAGAGTGGAATGGTCTGGGGCGTTTTTATCGTTTGGCTTTAAGGAGCGCAGTCCCGAGATAGAAGGGATCCCGTTTAATGACCGGCATCACCGGTGGGGCGAAGTCCAGTGGGGCATGCTCTTGTAGTGCAACACCGGTGACCGGCAGTGCACGATGACCTGTTCGCTGGTGGGCAGGTTACCGTTTGGGTATGGAGGTAATACGGCCATCTTCATCGAATTCGGTGTTTTTCACGTCATACCCCTGCGCCTGAAAATACCGGAGCAGTTCAGAGGCCAGACATTCCGCCTGATTGACACCTTTGGTACCTGACTCCTTTAACGCCACGTTGCTCTGCCCTTTTTGGCCATGTTTGGCGCCTTTACCGGGAGTCAGGGTAAACAGCCGTGCCCAGTCATTTTGTGAACAACCTGTCGCCTGCCGGGCTTCCTGGTAGAGTTGCTTGTTACGTGCTTTGGTATCCACGCTTTGCTCCTAATAAATTGCCTTAAGGTGGCTGTGTACTTACCTTACGAAAAACCACTGGCTGACGCAGCGACTGCGTCAGCCAGGCCATCAACCGGTGTTACAGTCTGCCGAGGTATTTTTCCATGATCCCATATTCCATATAGGAGATCTCGCGCATGGTAGGATTTTTTGCGACAGTACCACATTCATAGGTAACCGTGTCCTCCCCATCCAACTCCCCTTCGTCGCCCCGGTAATGCACAAAGATGTCTGTTAACCGCTCGTTCGGACACGCATCAGGCGCCACGGTCATTAAAAACTCTGAGGTGTACTCATAAAAACCGTTCACCTCAGTAATCGCACAGACAAAGTAGCGCATGCCCGGCGCTTCTACGGGCGTGGCCGTAGCGTCATCTTCAGCTTGCTTGCTCTCGCGTTGCAGCTGCACCAGCGTCTCAGTCATATAGCCGTGTGATAATAGCCACTCTGCCTGTGCTTCCTTCCCCTGGTTGCAGATATCAGAGACCATGGATTCGGTCTGAGACAGCAGTGTCTCCTGCTCTTGCTCATCATCCGTTGCATTGCGTGCATCGGTTGATGCGCCAAAGGCGAAGTCTGTCACCAGCTCATCCAGCGCTTCCTGTGACATCGCCACCAGCTGCGCAGCGGCGTCTTTACGCGCCTCAAGGATATTCAGCTGCACGTCCCACGGCATGATGTGAAACTCGCGGCGCTTGGCCTGCAGTACCGCTTCCAAGTCATTGGCTCGGATGGCCGCATCGATATCGGCCAGCGATACCCGCCCGGCTTCATCATCATAGATACGCTTTGTGACGATCTGCCCATTGGGCAGAACACGTGCAGTTTCCATCCCCGACGTGAATTCGTCACCGGCGCCCCAGCATTTATCATAGGGGATGCCGCGTGCCTGAAGCGCGGCTTCGATGCCAATTTCACCGCCATTACAGCGGGAATAGGAAACCTCGACCAGGTAGGAATGCGCCCCGGCCATTGTATGGTCGCCCACCAGCACGGTGCAGTTGTCATCAAATAAATCCTGATGGGTGTGGAAATCCGTGACACGCAGTGTCAGCTCTACTGAAGTGTTATCGCTCATGGTGTTACCTCGCGTTTTGTATCGGTTAAAGCGACCCGGTAGGAGGCAGGCCGCAGGATAAAATAATTTACAGACTAATGATGGCCGTGCTGGTATCCAGCTCAGCAATGTCAATGTGTCGGGTACTTAAAGAAAAATTGTCACCGCAGTGCTTGGGGACGCTGATGAACTTGAATTTATCTTGGGTCACGCACAGCATAGGCACCTCTACCCGGCATTCGGCACCCTCAAGGCCACTCACCTCATCGGTGATAAACTGGTCAGGATCGTCCTTAATGGCAGGTAAAGCGCAACACGCGTTATACCACGAACCGGAGTAATCAAACTCTTTAATCTCATAGGCATCCACTTGCTTTACAGCTGCAGCCAGAGTTTTGATCCGCGCTATGTCGGCGTCGGTGAGCTCGGCATAAAACGTACAGGGCACATCGTCAGCCATGTCATTGGCGCAGGAGACATCAAGTAGCAGTTTCATCAGTATTTACCTCGCGTAAACAGTTGTCGTTTTAAGTTCAGGGCAGTAGGAGTTACCCGATTCACTACTTATTATACATATCTATTAGATATACACAAGAAAGGCGGCAATCTTTTTTAATAATTTTTCAGACACTGTGATGCGCCGGTATGCCGGTGAGTTGAATTGCAGGATGGATTATGGACTTTGGCAGCTTGAAGAAGATTTATATCTTGAACTGCATAACCCTTAATTTGCTGACGCCTCCAGATTAAGTTTGGCTTCCACCACTCCCTGGTGGAACATCTTTGGTTTCTAAAAAACCAAAACGCTTATTCCCAAGATTGAATTAGTAGCCGACCGCATTGCGATCACATCCACCCGCTCTTCCCCTGAGCTTCGCTACCAAAGTATTAGAATAACCACCCCCCCCCCGGGGCATATGGAGGGGTATACATGGCCAGTCCTTCGCTACCGACTCACATAGCTTTGACCGGCGCGACTCGTCACGGCTCCTCAGCGCCATTTAAGCTGGTGAGAACCTATCTGTCTTTTTTGAGAAAGCGACACAGAAAGAAAACTTCCTAGACAACTAGGAAATCCTTGGCACCTATGAACGTATCATTGCCACCACGCCGGTGCTAAAGCATCTTGCTACCCAACGCGCCCAGGCTGAAGCTGCCGTGAGAAAGAGCAAGAAAGACTACGATAACCGCTACAACACTATATGGGCGGGCTATAAACATACTGAACTGTTTAAAACCTTGATAGCGGTTGTGTTGTTGTCTCTGGGCGTGTGGTTTACCTACAATGCTCTGAAAGTAGCACTCAAAGGCTTGCGACGGTTTGCCGCTAATTTAAGTAACAGCGTTCGCAATACGAAAAAGAGACTGGGTAGTGATAAAAGCCACGCTAAACGGGCAACTGAGCTTGTGCACTGGACTGAGTTACGGGATAAAGAGGTGATCAGTGAAGAAATCTTTCAAGAGCATCGCACCAGACTACTTAAGTGAGGAGAAGCTAAACTGAGTGCTTATTAATACATATACGCTTTCACACCTACTCCAACAAACTAATCATATTTGCTCTTTGAGAGAACTCTATTTTTACCGAAAATTAAAAAGGCCGCGATGTGCGACCTTAACTTAGCTACAAACGCTGATCTATTGTCCCAAAAACCGCCTGACGCTAATACAAATCAGACCCAATATAAACAAACTCAATATACTAGGAGTCGCGACTTCGGTGGCGGTAATAGCTATGCTAGTGACCCTATAGTTAAGTTTATTTACAGAGTTTGATCCGAATCTATCACTAGTATAACGGCTTTGTGATCTAATTTCGCCAGCTGCACCGGCAACGCCCAGCCCAAGTTCAGACTCGCTTAATAAAAAGGATAGCGGTTTTCCTGCTGCCAGACCTCCATCCAGGCTTGAGTCAGAAAAATCCCAAGCATACAGGATATGTTCCAAATCATAAAATTGACCAGATGCATTAAAAAAGTCTCTGTTAGAAAAATAAACTCTCCTATACTGATGCGTACCTCGCGGAGCGGCATCACCAAAATTTTGTAAATGAATCGCGTCTTGAATTTCATAGTTGGGATCACCTTTATCCCCCAAAAATACAGGCATATTCACTGAAGCCGTTGAGGTTACAAAATTAGTTCTGCGGTGGAAGTCTTCGTATCTGTACCAATACTCAGCGCTGGCTTTCTGACCTGAAGTAGCGTTGTCGCTGGGCATTGTGGCCAAGTCAATTTGAAACGACCCGGTGATGAGGTCGTTAACTTCTGCCCCGAAATCAAACGGGTCGATTCCCTGTCGTTCTATTTTCGTGACTATCCCTGTGTATGTCACAGTCAGTAAACCTGCAGACGAAAAACCTGAAAACACCAGGCAAGTAAGTGTGAAAATCAATTTCTTAAACATATTCCCTCTCCTTTTCTGGAGCAACAAGCAATTACCAGGCCATTTTAAAATGACTATTTAAATCATAACTTTAATCATTCGCAAATTTTAAGGTGTAAAAAAAGGTGACAAAAAACTCGGGGTTCTACCTGAGTGAAATCAGCCTTCCATGGCTGGTGGCGTTAGGATAGTCCGTCGATAAACCATTGCTGGATCAGGGAACGAGCATCTTCCCAGTCTGCAAAATAGATGACCAGGCATACCGCAATGGCCAAGAGAATGCGTACCGCATGTGAAAGTTTGAACATCATTTACCTTTTTGATTAGCTGAGCAATATTCTCAAACGCAATTTAGCGAAATGATGTTTCCAAACAAAACGAAGATTATGCCTTGTTGTCAGCGGATAGTGGCTGTCAGTTAGCTGAAATGCCCAGCATCGAAGAAAGCCGCCCCACCCCTTCTTTTATACTCGCCCAGGCGTGAGGATGCTGGTCAATCACTGTAATAACCGGATCATCAGTAGTGCTTTCCCGCAATGTGTCCATCGAGCGTTCTAGTTGCTCATCCAGCGGAAGACCATCATGATAAATTTGGTGATACCCATTGAAGCCATCGCCCAAATTGGTGCCGATGACCAGGTACATCTGACTGTGCTGCCAATTGAAAGTCAGATGCACATTGAGTGAGTGATACCTATCATCCTGCGCTTCACCGAAACTCGCTTCCAGCTCAAAATCGCTATAGTCACCGCTGTCTTGCCATTCTATCCACCCCAGCTTATGAAGTTGTGCGCGCTGAACGTCGGACACTTCCCCTGCATGAAATATGGCGCTTAATACCGACTGACCCGCCAATATGTCTTTCGCCGCCTCTTCTTGCAGAGGCATCAGCGCATAGCCCCCATCAGCTTCGCCGAACGTCACCACCCGGCCGCCCGGTGTCTGGTAAAAGTCTGCCTGAGCCTGTTCCAATTGGTTGTAGTGCTGCTTTGAAATCGACAGGTAGGGACGCGTCAGCTCCCTAACCTGATCTGAAAAAGGCTTACATTCACCTTTGAGGGGCGTGAGGGCGTCTAATGATACCGGATGCGCCTTGAACCAGTCGGCGACAGCCTGGTCAACCGAGCTCTCATGCTGGTACGCCTGTTCAATGAAGCTAGGACATACGTCAGCCGAGGGGTCGTAACTTTCGATAGCGACATGAACCTTGTCAGCAAAGGACTCATGAAAATCACCGTCAGTAAATGCTAACGAGCCCAGACACCCGTCGTTATCGGATTTGTCATACACATCCACTATGACCCCTTCACAGGTGCGATTGATATGTACCATCCCCAGTCCTTTGACCTCGACGCATAAATGGTGACTGGCGGCTTTGTTTCCCCATACGTTAAAAACAGATTGTTTCAGTAGTGCAGTAGACATTGCGTAAACCTCGCGTAAGAATGTTTTAAGCGCCCCGGTAGGAGTCGGGGCGACCAGCTTTATTATTGAAAGCAGATAAATGAGACATCCAGTTCACCTACCGTCCAGAGCTTTTTGACCGGGCAGTAAGTTGCGTTCTGAGCTTCAGATAACGAGATGTCATAGTCATATTTATTTAAGTCATCATCCACCATGGACGCCTCAATATATATAGAATGATCGTCCTCAAGCTCATCGGCAGAGACAACATGGAAATGCCTGATGAAATTGCCATCCACTTCAATAGCATCTGCTGAAGTCGCTAATTCAATGAACGACGTGGTAGGCAACTCTTCAATCTTAAAATCAAAGTACATCTCATCATCATTTGCCACATCGCGGAACCAGGCGGTGAGTACCGAGAAGTTTAGTTTTTCCTTTTCACACATCAGCATGTGAAACGCTTCATCAGACGTCATAGGCTCATCGTTATTATCGGTATACTGCATAATATTGACGCCATACGATGCTGCCTCTTCGGCTAATAAATCGGTGTAAGCTTCTGCCAAGCGGTTTCTGATATAAGCCAGCAATGCCGCTTGCGCCTCACGTTCTGACTGATAAAGAGATGGGCCGTTGGTGACATTTAATAGGTTTGAAGCTTTCTTGCTCGCTTCGAAGTAAACCAAAGAAAAAACGGTATTCATGATATGACCTCGCGTAAGAATGTTTTAAGCGCCCCGGTAGGAGTCGGGGCGCATTATTGGTTAATCAGGCTGCCGGGCTGAGGCCGGAGCGTTTTGCTTGCTGGTACACCCATTGATGAGTGGATGTCCATTTCACTTCTTTTTTGGTTATGAAGGCAGCATGGCCACCAAAGGCATCAAGACGTCGCTTGTTGCAGGTGTGCGCTGCCTGGATGTCGATATACCCGTCTATATCGAAGTGCTTCATAATAAGATGTGTGAAAGTCGCAGCGTGATAGGTGTTTATGGTTTCATCATGTGAAATCCATAGTCCTTTGGGTTCTTGCTCGCATCTAAAGTCTAAGCAGACCTCTTCAAGACTCTCATCCATGACCGCCTTGGCCAGTTTTTTCGCCAGCCGGAAAACGGCCGGTTCGTACTGCTTTGCCGCAGCCGTCTTGTGTTTCTTGGTAAAGTCGATGGAGTCGTCTGTAGCACACTGTAGCACCTTTAGCGCAAACTCAGTCTGCTCGGGTGTCAGGGGAACGATAAAAGAAGCATCGGTGTAATAATTAGCCATAAAGACCTCGCGTGTGTTGTGGGCTATGGCGGCGGTAGGAGTCGCCGACTTAGTAAACATTATACATATCCATTAGATATACACAAGGCGTTTTTTTAATTTATTCAGCACCATCAAATAACTTGGCTGCTTTACCTTCGCTTCTAAATCCCCAGCTTTCCAAATTGCGGTGTAACTCAATCGTAGCCACAAAGTTCTCACACGCATCTTCCAGCAGAAACTCAAACGAGTGCGCCCATTGCTCGCGCTTTTTCATATCTTCATGACTGGATAAATCATAAAGCGGTGAGCTGTAAGTATCTTTTAAGCTGGACTTTATCTGTGCCTGAGAAGTCAGGTACCGGGTCACGACGTTGGAGCGTTCTTTGTCCATCAGCCAGATGGGATGATCGTGATCCATCTTGCGGTCGTCATTCACCACAAAAGTAAAATACGGAATGTACGGTGAGCAGTCAGCCATACCCTCCCGATACTTTTGCAGCGCGCTATGTAAGTCCACCAGCATAGACGGTACCGGATAGCCTTTATCAGAGAGATTCTTATACCAGGTGTGGTGATTGGCAGAGAGGTTATTCAGCTTATTGAGAACGCTGTCATCCACTGGCTCACCATACCGGGATAGTGATGAATCCACCCCGGCACGTAACCAGCGCATATAGTTAGTACGCTGAATGTGGCGTGACCAGTAGTAACGCCAGGTGGGTACCAGTACATGCCCGAGCGCAAAGATGATCAGCCCGTAGAAAAGGCGATCTTTCCAGATAGATTCGCGGGTACTGGGCGACTTTTTCGATACGGTTTGCTTCGTTGGCGCTGGTGGCCTGCTGACGCGACCGTCAGTACGTGGGTTACCCTGCACGTTCTGAGACTGACGCGCACTTAATTCTTCAGCTAATGTGCTGTGAAGAAGTTGCTGGCTGGTTTGTTCAGGTGTTATATGCGGTGATGATGCTGCGGGTGCAGCAGAGGTGGTAACAACGCTCCCGGCGATTAGGAGTGCTGCAGAGAGCGGTGTTATACCAGTCGTGGACCTACCATAATGTTGTCTCCTGCTCATTTGATGCCTTCCAAGTATAAGTATTAGCCTACGCAATTACAAGCCGATTTGTGGGCGGGTAATGTCTGCTCCCGCAGTAACCCGTGCGCCAGCTCGGCCTACCCTCTCTCTTTCATTACATAAAAGAGGATGTGTATGAACATGTAATTATAATAGTTACATAAAGGCAAAATGTCCAGTGATTTCATAGGGATAATTGCGAGTGTTTAAAACTTTATAAGGTGAGCACGGCACCAGGGCGGTTGACAATTTATCCGCTGGTGGCAATTTATAGAGGCATACTGATAAGGTGAGCAATGCTGCAAACAAGCAATTCAGGAATAGCGGAAATAAAGGGACGAACATGGAAAATACTCAGTGTGAGCAATGTCACTCACCCGACGTAAGCACAACCAAGACCTTGCTGGGTTTTAACGTGCAACGCTGCCAGCAATGCGGGTACCGCAAGACCGCCCGGCTATCCAGAAAGCGTGAAGGGTTTTATGCTTTTGTATTCCTGTTTTTATCGCTGGCCATATTCAATCACTTCTCAGAACGATTCGACGCGGGGTTGATCACCGTCGAGGATGTCATCTCACCGTTCGTGATTTACTTATTCTTGCTCGCAACTGGCGTGGCCATCATCAAAAACCGGTTCTTTGTGCGCGCCACCAGCTCAGCGCCAGCCAAACCAAACACGGCACCGGCACCAGCACAAACCGCGTCGGAACAGCCTGAGGGAGTGTATCAGCCCCGGCGAGAAACCTCGCAGAGCAGACCGAAAAAAGCTTTTTCCGGCCGCCTCACTTTAATACTAGGGGTGGTGGGCCTATCCGTTTTAATGGTTGTGCTGTTGCCAAACTTTATTACGCCAGCCGAGAACGCCCTGGTAGTAAAAGATGCCAGCATAGACTGGAATTTGAATGATAATTATAGCTTGCCCGTCGAAGTGACTATCTATGTGCAAAATACATCTGATGATTCGATAGCCGGGGAGGCGGTATTCGCATTGCTGATAGATAATAATAAGATCGGCGGACACACATTCAACTACTTTAAAAACAGTAACTTTAGCTTTGACACACTCATCAAAGAAATGGGAGAGTCAGCATATGGTCAGGCACTTAAAAATTATGTTGAACGAAGGATGCGGTTACCAGAGGGTCTGCCTTATGAACCGATAGAACGGGGAACCGCCTCGCCTGAGGAGATCTATTTTAGAGCGCCCATTGAACTAAAAGAGCTAGGCATTAAGAAAATAATCAGGAATGTGGAAATACCGGTCAAATCAAGATTTGGGTATGGCACGATCAAGTTTGTGCGCCTTGAGTAGTTCGGACCTCGCTAACCTGGCAGGAATTTTATTCTTCCTGCTGGTCAATCACCTTTAAAAATTCGGTAAATAAAAGCTGAGCAACGCCAATGCGCTGTGTCTGACGAAACTGACGTATTTGCTGGCGGCTTACCCCTAACTTAATGGCTAGCTGATTATCATTTTCTACTGATAAGATCTTTTTCGCCTTTTCAACGATTTTCTCGTTCGTTAACCCTTCGCTCATACATAGCTAGCCTCAATAAATTTGTAGCTATTATATTTACACTGTGGCTACTTATCAAGACTGACTATTGCACCACATAGTTTCAGCAATTTAGATCCAGCGTACCAGGCTCTTACTTCCTAGTGACTAATCTTAAATTTCGGGGCACATCGGCCTAGCCCATCCAGCTTCGTTATAGCAGCAACTTCATCCTGCAGTTGCGTTACCGTTTGTTATCGCCAAATCACCCCGTATTAACGGCGCAGCCACTACTGAAAAGCAGCAGGAACCTAACTATAATTTCTCCACTCCTGCCGGCTAATCAAATTTTTTCTTTTTGTCATGCCGGTATGCACTCTTTAAAGGTTGCTTTACCATCACTTTGCTAAGATGTTTTTCTATCGATTCGCGAAGACCGCCCATAGCTTTCACTTCATCCAGAGAGGCAAGGCATTCCATAATACCCTGTGCCATGCTGTCGACCATATCGGCAGCTGAAGAACGCGTCACTCCCGCACTATAAGCAAACTCGATTAAATCCCGGCGCGTTGGGAATGCTTTACTTTTTCGCATTTTCAGCGCCATAGCATTGTCGATGGTTGGGTAAATGAGCGTATGGGTAACATCGTAAACTGGACTGAGTCGTATTCCAGTGTGATCACTTTCATATTGCAGTGAGAAGTTCTTGAGATGCGCGTCACCGTTCCCTATCAGGCAGTTAAAGGCCACCAACTCGAACACCTTGTCTACCTCTTCCGGCGACTTAGTGTTAATTAGGACAGCTTTTAGTACATTCTCATAGGAGCCTCTGTACTTCTGTTCGCCAGGGCGTCCCATCAGTGTGGCAAAGTCTTCAATACCGAGTTTATAACCCATTTCATCGATGTCGAAGCGTTCTACAAGGTAATGTTGTAAATCGTCCGATAGCCACACTTGAGGCGTATCCAGGCCACAGTATTCAGCGCATTTCATACATACGAACTCGTTTACAGTAAGCAGGGGAAACTCGTCCTCAAACGTTTTAACGATAACGTCTTTCTGTAAGATAGTAGAGCGCGACACTACCACTTTAGGCTGCACGCCGGATGCCATACCATTGAGATAATACCGTTCAAGCAATTGGGGGAATAGACTCTCTTTACCAGACCAGTGCAATATGTCATTAAGGGCGATGGGATCGGGCTCTGGCAACGAAATACCCGCATCATAGGATAGATGGCCGATCCCCTTATCACCCATCAACGCCAGCAAATACATATCATCTACGTTGGCATACCGGATGAGCTTTTCTGAAATATACCGACGCAGGTAGCCCTCAGGCAGGTTCTGCGTAAATATCGGGTGTAGCACACCGTGGGTATATGGCTCGGGCCTATATGGCATGGTCAACGACACATCCCGACCTTCCTGGGTGTAATTAAATACAAATCGTGCCCTCCGGTCCAATACACCGGCCGGTGCTCCGCCAATGTGAACCTGTAACCGGCGAACCTCCTCGGGCAGTCCTGCGAGTACGGATTTAATCGTCATCGTATACTGAGCCAAGTTCGTCTAACGTAGGCCGACTATTAGTGGGCGTCGCCGTTAGCTCTAACCCCATGAGAATTAAATAGCGCTCCAATAGCTGCAATGACCCCTGATATCTTCCGTTCTCGATTTGTGAGATCCTGGGTCGAGCTGTCTTGAGTGTAATGGCAACCTCGTTCTGGCTCATACCTCGACGTTTGCGTTCAGACTTTAGCTGATTTCCTATTGATTCCCTGCTCACAAATTGACCTCAAATTGTAACTATATGAGTACATATACCATTCAAACTTATTTTTGTACACATATAGGTACGTTTTAACGCTGAATATGTGTTCTCATTCAACGTGTAGAAACAATTATTTATCCTTTGAGCGACTGTTTTTATCACGACTGCTTGCTCACATTAATGAATCAGTGCTTATGGCCGTGCTGACACACACTGGCATAGTGCCCCGTTATAATTAAAAAACATGTTCGGCGGCCCTCATCTTCAATGACCACCAATGTAATTAAAATATTTACAATGGTCGCATCATGTATATAATACAATTACACCAAACGAGACGTATGGAGCATCACATAAAATGAGCAAACAAAAAATTATGGATCGTATCAAAGTCGATATCGACAAACGCGGCCGGTCGGTCATTACAGTGATGGGTGGTCAAACTTACTCAGTGGGTGAGGCGCTGGCAGGACGCGAAGACATCATCCTGACCACGCCGCTACAACCTGAGCTGTGCACTACCCTGATTAACGATGCCTGTCAGGGTTTGCGTGATGGCACCATCTCAGGCCAGAAAACCGATAAGGTTATTAAGGGCTTCGACGTGTGGCTGTTGCCTTGCTCAGATGAACTTACCGCGGAGTATATCAGTGCCGGCGCTGAATTTTACCTCACGCAAACTGATACGCCCATTGAAGTGCGCTACCTGCAATTGGTACTGCCTGACAGTAATGGGAAGTACCCCTGGGAACAGGGGTACGATACGAAATTCACGCAGCCCCTGTTGTGTCGTCCACCTGCTCACTAATAACACTTCCGAGGCACCGTGCACCAGTGCGGTGTCTCCCCCCATCTTTCAAAGTTAGCAAGCCCTTTACGCACCGACCCGTATTCCCTATGACCCCCTCCGGGAGATTTGACAAATAACGAACACGATCTATATTTGTACAAAAATCAACCAAACGGAAGTAACTCTAACTGTTAAGGAGAACGTATGAAGACGCCCTTCACTCAAATCTGCTCCACCATTATATCTGCCTCTGCCATATTGCTTACCGCCACTGCGCATGCTCAGACTATGTCCATTGATGAATGTGCAGTTCATCAGCGTACGGAAATGCGGGACAGGTGTTTGGGGACGAACACGTATGGAGACCCTGCCCGGGATCCTACTGTGGTTTTTTACAATCGATGCGATGTGAAAATTGGTGTGAAAGTGTGTTTCAGCTATCCGGACGGGACGAAGAAAGCGGCGACAGAATACATCGAGTCGGGTGAGACTGAAGAGGTGTATGCGTGTACGAAGCCAGGGAGTAACCGGCGCCAGCAGCCCTCCCCCAGCAATTATTTTGTCTGGAATTCGGAAGAGACAAGTGGTTATAAATATAAATGCTGAGTACGCTGCAGGGACAAAAAAGGCCGGATAACCGGCCTTTCTCATTTAGGCAGCTTGCCGATAGGTGGAAAGGAACGACAACCAGCTCACGCGAATGTTTGCCTTATCGATCACAATCCGGGCCGTGGCTATGTTGGTGCCGGACTCAGCAAATGTGCCTGCAGGTATATCCTTCACAGATGCGCCGACCAAATTTAACCATTCACGGAACGCCTGACATTTCGCGGTGTTTGCGTGCTGCCAGTGTGTAGAGGTGATACAACACACCCGTCCCGCTTCGCTCAGTAGCGACGTCATGTGGCCCAGGTGGTCGATGTCCTGATTTTTGGTAAACGGCGGATTGGCGATAATTTTATCAAAGGTGCCCCCCAGTGCCTCGGCATCCAGGGTAAGGAAGTCCCCTTCTATGACTGGCGCGATTGCTTTTTCTCGCAGTCTGCTGGCGTTTTGTGGCATATATTCCACCAGCACACCCTTCGTGCTGATAGCCTGCAATGAAGAGAGTAAGAGCAATCATGGAGAAAACGCTGTTAGCGTTAATCAAATAGGAGGGCTGATCGATAAAGGATTGATGGTGTGTGCATTAGATGGCCGAATTGGAGTCCCGTTGGGCGTAGGTAAAGCACTTGCTGAGACTGCTTATGTCCCCCTTCGAGCAGCAATTCCATATGAGATTGCTAAAACAGCGTTACAGGGCGAGAAATATAAGAGATGTAGCGACTATATCAAGCCGTTGATAGTAACATGTCCTAGTTTATTGAAACCGTATTTTGAAAGGGTTCAGTTTATCGAACCAGTATCAGATTTCGACAATAACAATAGGTAGTAAACACGATCGCGAATTTTGATACTCGGGAATCACTAGATAAAAGTGCAGTCACCAATCTCAAGCGCGAAATACTTTCTGTTTAAATAGAGTTACAAAGCTATGAAAGTAAAGTTGTCAAAGTAGGAAGGAATATGTCTGATGTTTTAATAGTTATTCTTTTAATAGCCGCGCCGATTATTCTGTTTATGTGGTTCTTAGGAATTTTCGCTCGCAAAAAGAAGAAAGATAAATCGGGATGGGATAACCCTAATAAGTCATCTTTATCAAAATCAATTGATGATAGGTAGGAAACAACAACAATGAATTTGTCTGACTACGAGATACTAGGGTTTAACTTAGGTGGCTTATTCATGGCTCTACCTTTCGTTGTTCTCCTAGTTGTACTCCTTTGGCACGTTTCAGGTCACAAAACGGCAGAGAAACAAGTCAAAAGCACTGAAAGTAAAAGATAGACATCAGCAATAATCCCATATCAGTTTGCTATTTTATTACTAAGAATAAGCTCCACTTCGGAGCTTATTTCATTTCAGTATGACACTTTCTTACTGACCTACACGACAACAATCCACTCTAATCTGCTAATTTTTATCTCTCGCACAGTTGACAATGTAATTAATATAATTACACTACATTAAACACCTAATAGATGTATATTTAATTGTGGCAACTCCTACTGCCCTAATCACGCGAGGTAACATGAACGCCCACATTCCGCTTATCATCATCCCGTGCACAGCGGCGAAGCAGTCTTCGCCATGCAAAGCCATCGACCTCTATCAGGGGACCGGATACCGCTCTGTAGTGCTGGCCTCTTCAACACGCCGCGGCATCGACTATAACCTTGCTTTTCTGTCAGCCAAATACGGGCTGGTCATGGCCGATACTGTCATCGCGCCTTATGAGCAGAAGTTAACACGCAAAGCGTTAGAGTCGTATGCGCCGTCCCACCAGCAAGCGTTTAACCAACTGCTGGCAAGCACTCAGCCTACCGAAATCATTGCCTGTTTGCCCAAGTTATACCGTCAAGCCCTGACCAACCTGCTTAGCGAAGCCAAATATGCACCGCCCGTACATCTGCCAGATGAAGGGAGCGGAATTGGCGCACAGCGTGGCTTCCTCAAGTCTCACCTTGACCGGCTGAAAGAGAATGCCCTGCCAGTTTGGTGCTTCTTCGATCAAACCGACTCTAAAGAGCCGCTACAAGCCAGAGTAAAGGTGCAGGTTGGCGACAGGTTTCGTCCGTGGGTAAGCGGCAATCCCAAGGACGATGACGCAGTGTACGCCAGCGTCAGGCGTGTGGTGCGCGTTGAGCACTTGAGAAGCGGCGGTAAAGTCTTTGATCAGTACGGTGAGGCCTGGTCCTCCAGTGCCATATGGTTTGGATTGGATGAAGCGGAGAAAGCGATAATCAGACAGGTCGCCAAGACGGTACGTTTTACCGAGTCTAACAGCGAAATTGAATGTTATTTGTCAGATATCCGCCAGATGATGGCAGAAGCGGCTTGAAGTGAGGAATGTGCGCCAGCCCGGTGGCGCATGTTCAAAGGTTGAACATACGGGCATCTCCTACTGCCCATAGATACGCGAGGAAATTATGAATCTGGATAAACCCCATAGCTGGGTCCTTCCTGCAGATGAGAACAACGCCACAATTTCTGTGGCAGGTTTCGGCGAGGTCACCATTGAACGTGGTGGTAATGGCTTACACGTTCGTGTGTTTGATTTGATAGATGATCAGCCACTGGGCGCCGTGGAAGTGCGGTACGAAGCCGCTTACCCGGCATATGAGCGTGCCGTGAGCACCGCGATCATTGGGCTACAGCCGCAGGAAGTAGATAGTGCATTTATCATGCAGCAGTATGAAAAGCAGCACACGCCGGCAGAGGCCATGTGTCACTGGTACCAACAACGTCCACTGAATATCACACGGCTTATCCCGTTAGCCGGCACATTTGTAGATTACCTGACTGGCGATAACGATTTTACCCCCCCCTTTATCCCATTACAGGAAGAGCACAGAAAAGCATTAATGCTGACGCAGGCTGATTTTTTTCTGGCCCCGGGGGGCCGGGTGGTCAGTTACGGATACCAGGACAACAGACCGGTGCTGATGCCGGCCAGGACCTCACTGCATAACCGCCTCGTGGCAGATAACAGCAGAAAGCTAGACAAATTGGACAAGGCTGGTCAGCGAAGTGATAATCGAGAGGAAAAAGAATAAGAAAGGTGCGCAGCGGCTCCTACACACGCTGCGCTGCCAACCAGCCGCGAGGCAAATTGGTTGACGCCGCAATAATAACAAAATACACCCCAATGTGGAGAGATTTATAAAATGGACGCCAAGAAAAGGAATTTCGAACTGTATTGCCAGGCACGTAAAAAGGCCGGGGCCACCCAAACACAATGGGCAACGCTGTTCAGTTTAGGGGGACGACCTGTCCAACAGGCTGTCAGCGACAAAGAACGGCAAATTAAAGGGGTCAACAACGCAGAAGCCCTCGCCTGTTCACTCCTCAATCACCTCATAGACCAAGGATTCGATGTCAGCCGTATCGAGTTTGACGCAGCCGGGAATGTAGTTTCACTCCCAAAGCAGCACAGCTAACCTACACCATCACTTTGCTAAGGACTCAGCATTATGAATAACACCGAAGCCTATATTGGTATCGCCATTGTGTTTATCACCATCGGCCTGCTGGCATATGGCATTTACATACGGCGCGAATATATCCTCCTCAAGAAATACATCACAGAGCGGAACGCCATGCTGGAAAACGCTACCGTCGAGAGCCTGGAGGAAAGTCTGAAAATGCAGTTTGCTCAGGTCACTGAGAAAATTAAGGCTGGCCGGATAATGATGGAAAAGGTTAAGGCTCGCTCAAATGAGTACGCTAAACAAGTGCGGCGAATCGAAGTGGGGCTGACACCGCCGACGTTCCGTTTCGATCACAGCGAAACGCTGAAAGAAAACGTCATTGCGTGTCGAGAAAAACAATACGAGTGCATTAAAGCCGATAGGACGACAGAATCTGATGCAGTGTTCGAGTGGTTTGGCAGCCGGGCAGATGGCCAGAAGCTGGTAGACGATTACCGGCTATTACTGTTGAAAGCCTTTAACGCCGAATTTGAAGTCATTCGCCAACAAATGCGGGGCGGCCAGTCAGCTTGCGACGATTATAAGGATTGGGCGAGAAGTTTTTTTCCTCGTTACAGCAGAACTCCAAGTTCATTTAAAACGAGTGCGATCAAAGCCAAGCTTAGGTATTTACAGGACTTGGATGACGCTGATTAGTTACAATGATGTGACTTAATCTGGATTAGCCACAACTCTATCTGACACTTTTCATTGTAGAGCTTAACCAAATCTGACAGCCCGCTATGTGCCATCACCAGCCCGTTACCCTCACGAAGGCGGGGGTCGCCTTCGTACGTAAAGCAGACATCAAAGAAAACGTACACTAAACAGATTTACTCAATATCAGTATAGGGTGTGATATCGTACACCTCCTCCCTGTGATTATTAGGGCAGAATAAAAAGTGTTTATTAGGAATTATTATGGAAGATAACGCTGATTTAAAAATGTTGTTCAAAGGCTATTATCGAGCCAACGATGACGCCGTTAAAGATATATGGCGGGACGGCAAGATTATTCCCGACGCAAATGTTCTGCTCGACCTTTATCGATATTCCGACGATGCGCGTGATGCTTTTCTTAATCTACTAAATAATCATAATTTACGTGTCTGGTTACCCCACCAAGCTGCTCAGGAATACTTTCAGAACCGCCCCTCAGTAATTAACGAACAATCTAAAAACTACGATGCGACATTGAATGATATCAATGATTTATATAATTCATTCAACCAGAAAAACCGTCATCCTTTCTTACCTCCGAATTTATTGGGTGAGGTTGAAGGTTTATTTGAAAAGCTGAACGCGCATCTCGAAAATTCCAAAAAATCACATTTACAACGACTGAATGATGACGAGATACAAAGTAAAATAACTGAGATATTTGGCCAAAGAGTCGGTCACCCCTTTCCTAGTGGAGAATTGAATAAGCTTTTTGACGAAGGTAAAGCTCGGTATCAAAGTAAAATTCCACCCGGATATGAAGATGCCCAAAAGAACGATAATGAGAAAAACTTGGTTGGTCAGCAGCGTCGGTACGGTGATCTAATTATGTGGAAGCAAATCATTGCTTATGCAAAAGAACATAAAACTTCTGTCATTCTGATAACCGAAGATACTAAAGACGATTGGTGGTTAAAATCAGCAGGAAGAACACTATCCGCACGACCCGAATTGTTCAAAGAGTTTCATGATGAAACGGGTCAAGAAATACAAATTTATCGTACTGAAAGCTTTCTTCATAACGCGACCAATTATTTATCTGAAAATGTCAGTGAAGACGTGATTGAAGAAATAAAGCTTATACAGAGCGAACCTGTCTTTTATGAAGCTGTACAGCGCTCGCCTTCCTTTTATGATTTGTCAGAATATATTTCCACAAACTTTAAGAAAGGAGATCAGCTGCCGGGTGAAAGAATAATAGCTGACGCTATTAATTGGAACAGGTCTGGTGTCAGAGAAAATCTTGTGAGATTAGATACAATGGGCTATGTGGAAATAGAGCACGGTAAGAAAACCAAACTAATTGAAAATTTGCCCTCTGTATCTTTAGATATGCGCGGCAAGCACAAAAAAAATGAGTAGGCAATCGTATATCTTAATAATTTCAAGACCTTACGGAAAATTTCTACTACTAGTCTATTGGTGCCTGTCACTAATAACTGTAGGACGGCAACGTACGTGAAGCAGTCGTAGAAATGTGTAATGCTAAACGACAGAAATGAGCGATATACAGTCCTGAGAAACCAAATGAATCAGCCATTATTCTATAGGTTCTAAATAATACTTATCCAATAGCGTTAATTGTATGATGTACTCATCGAGTCGTATCACGCTATAACCAGTTAAAAGGTGGTGGGCATAATTGATGATTATTCTCAGAGAGAGAAACGGACGTTTCCACTAGTGATATTTATCGGGACAATATTCCCACAATGAATAGGTAAGCGCATGAGTCATAGGACTATTAACAATGTTGGTTATAAAAAAATCTATCCTATGTCGGAAGGCAAGGATGATACTTTCTGTCATTATTGTGGCCGAGAAGCGAGAGTCGGACTGGGCTTACAGTGGGATCATGTACCTGCACTAAATTGCGCCATACCAGAAGAGCATAAACACATTTGTAGAACGTTGGTAAGGGCTTGCTCTGAATGCAATTTGATGGCATCAGATACTCCCCATCTTGATTATTTAGAACGTCATTATTGGCTTAAATCAAAGTATCTGGAGCGTTATAAAAAACTCTTACTGGATGATGCTGCCATTGAAAATATCAGGAATGCTGGTGACTCATTTTTGGATGGGTATTTAAATAATCAAAGTTTTCTGTATTTCGAGTTGCTAAAAGCAATAGGATTTGGTGTTGTGCATATTAGTCAGATTGATTCGCCTGTATTATCTTTAAAGTGTCGATCGGGGCGCACGATTGAGGAAGTCTTGATTGATTACCTTTTTGGTGCGCCAAATGTCATCAAGGACGAAGAGAATGATGACGAAGATGGGAGTGTGAATATTATCTATGCGGACTATATTGCTTACTTGTCAGACACCATCAAAGAAGAAGCAGTGATCACTGAAGATCGAGTAAAAGAAATTTCCAGAGCGAATACGGTAAATATTCCAGAAAATCCGACCCGCTATTATGGGGTATCATGGGCGACCATCGCTCGTGATGTTATGGCTAAAACTAACAATCCCAATCTCTTGCGCTCAAAGGGCGAAGAATCGATCCGAAAAAAGCCCGCTGAAGTGCAGGAGATACTTATTTCAGATGAGATTGAAATAAGTATTAATCGTTTTACGTCTGTGATGGTTGAAATTCTACTTACCCAAGGCAAGAGAATTCAGTTTGATGAAGAAGTCTATGCAAGCATATTAAAGAAACAAAAAAAGATGGGGGGCAAAGTGCCTCTTAATCCAACCAAATATTTTGGTACAGACTGGGAGACATTGAATGATTATATTCAAGGTAAGTTTAATCAAAGGATGCTAGCAGATAGAAATAAGGCTTATGTTGAACGCGTAATTAAGGGTGAGGTAGGTTCTGCCAACAATATGGATAGCTATCATTCTGGGCAGGCCTTGGAGTCAGAAAAAACTTTCTCATCAAAAATGAAAGGAGAAAAAACACCGCGAGATGTGCCGATCAATCGAAGGAAAAATAATGATAGTGTCGAGGATGTGTTAAACCACTTTAATGCTCTGCGTGAACAATATTACAAAAATTGAGCAGTTCAGTCTCATATTTACACTGGCAACATAGAATAATGAATCGAAGCACATTTAAATGTACAACAATAGGCCGGCCAATAGCTGTTACGAGCGATTTTCAGCCATACTGAATACCATTGCTGGCGACCCAAAAGGAGCTTCGTCGATGACCGATAAAGACTAAAGTCAGAAGGAGAAAATTACATCGTTGAACGTCTGCTGTTTGTCTTAAGCAGACCACCGCCGTCGCGGTGGTGACGGTAAGTGATAGTTGACTTTGACAAAATTAACTCGCTCGAAGAAGCGCGTCATTGCGGCGAAGGCCGCAACCGCCATCGTTTAACCGCAATATCAAAAATTACTCTTTTCGCGTGAACAATGACAGTTGATGAGGTCCCGGCCTTCGCCGGGATGACGGTAGTTATTGCTGGCGCCGGGGTGGCGGATGCAATTAACGGGCTTCGTCTGGTACGAAGGAGGCCCTCGCCTTCGCGAGGGTGACGGGTTGGTGGTGGTGACGGGTTGGTGGTGGTGACGGTTTGGGTGAAACCTCAGTGAACCTAAACCTAACAACCCAGCAAACAAAAAATGATCCCCCCAACCCGGTTTCAGTGTACATCTGTAAGCTGAAAATCTACACTTAAGGCTGAACGGAAAGCGGATAAATAGCATGAGCGAAACCACACACCATGTGTACGATGTAGTAGAAGAGTGGCTGAACAGCATCAGCCACGGGCTGGGATTGCTGGCCGCTATTGCCGGGCTGGTACTGCTGTTGTTACGCGCAGAGCAACCCATAGCGATAGCCGCCGCGGCGGTATATGGTTCAACGCTGATCCTGATGTTTCTGAGTTCTACACTTTATCATTCCATCTCCCACCAGCATTTGAAGGGCTGGTTAAAACTCTTTGATCACAGTGCCATTTATCTTCTTATTGCCGGTACTTACACGCCGTTACTGCTGGTCGCCATAGGCGGCTGGCTGGGAATTACCATGACCGCCGTTATTTGGTTGCTGGCTATTGGTGGGGTGGCTTTCAAATTAATTGCCCAGCACCGGTTTCCCCGTATTTCGGTTATGACTTATCTCTTGATGGGCTGGATTGCGCTGGGGGTTATCTACCCGCTGTATCTGGCGCTTCCCGGTGCAGGGTTGTGGTTGCTGGTGGCTGGCGGTGTGTTTTTCAGTGTGGGTGTCTTTTTTTACGTGGCCAAGAAAAAGAAATATACTCACGCCATCTGGCATTTATTTGTTCTCGGCGGCTGTAGCTGTCATTACTTTTCTATCTATTACTACGTGGTATGACCGAAACAGACACTGATATCTCAACTATACACGACAACACGCTTTCACTGCTGTCCGGCCGCATAGCACTTGGCTTGCCGCTGGACCGTCACTTAATAGCTACACTTCCTGAGCTGGGTGTTTCCCATGTCGTTATGCTGCGGGAACGCGAGGAAGACGCCCTAAAATATCGTGATGCCACAGAAGCCGCAGACATAACCTGGGCCTGGATGCCCCTCGGCGAAGGTCAGGGCCCCGCCTCTGGCGAGCTGGATAGCAGCTATCTGGAACAATATCTGGCCGAGCTCAAGCAGTTGCTGGTTGAAGGGCATTCTCTGTATTTTCAGTGTGATGCATCGTTAGAACGCTGCACCGTGCTGCTGTATGCGCTATGCCATTACTGCCGGATGCCTTCTTCCAGTGCCTACCCGCTGTTACACAGCCTGCCGGCGCTGTCTATCCACACAGTCCCGCGCGCCACACTGCACTGGGCGGCAAAGATAGGCGCTGGAGCACCCCAAGCCTAACCTGAGTGCTGCGTAAGTAGCACAACGCAACAGGTTACTCCTCGCGTTCATTACTTATTTCCGCCACGCAGCCAGCGGCGCCTTATTGTTAACTGTCTCTTCTGCCCCTACTACGCGTTGGCTGCTAATCCGAGCTCCGCCTGCTACCCGGGCTGGCAGCATTGTTGCATAGCACCTTGCTTTGATCGGGCCACGGCTTACCGCCAGGTGCCGACTGACCAATTGCAAAAATTTTTGAAGCGGGGGTCAATGATGCGAAAGATTATCTGGCAAGCATTACTTGTGACAGCGTTAGTCTGCGGTACACCAGCACTTGCGCAAAAGGCAAATGCAGGGCAAAAGCAGTTTGCCCAACAGCCGGGCATGCAGGTGCTTGACGGCCTTGAAAAACAGCGTACTCCGAACCACCAACAAATATTGGCTCACATACAAAAGCTGGCCAGGTCGCATACCTTTAAGCATTTATTTGCGCCCTTGCCTGACAACCGGCGGGATACCGCTGCCACGGTGTTGCTGAACATGCATAACGGGCAGTCGCTGGTCCGTGCAGTCGGTTCAGTAGCGAAGCAGGATAGTAAACAAACAAAATGGGCGGTGCTGGCCGCCTTTGCACTCTTTCCTTTAGACCGTTATGCCTTATTGCGAGAGTTGCAAGGAGACGACCGTTACGACCAGGCCGCCCTGCGTCGCTATGCCAATGTTGCGGGCATGACCGTGAGTGAGGCCTCTGATGTGCCCGATATCGTGTCGAGTACCCCACTCATTGAATCGGTGGCATTAACTGTTCATGGGCAAGCCCCCGACACCGTTGCGAATGTAAAATACCGTGCGCAGGATGAGCAGGAGTGGCGTCAGGCCAGAGCGCTGGAATGGGAACCTGTACAACAGGTTCTGACCGGCCCCATCGTACATTTACAGCCGAATACCCGCTACCACATTCAAATTGAGCTGCAAAACAGCGGCGCAGAAACCGCTGAACTCAGCCATACCGTCACTACCCGGCCAGATACGCCCCCTGTCGATCCTGACAATATTCATCGCCTCAGCGATTTTTACCAGGGCGGCACGCTGGATATAGAAGCGCTAGGTATTCAGGGTAAGCCTGGCGCGTGGGCAAAAATTGTCGGCGACCCAGACACCCCAATCACCGTTTCTCAGGAAGACCGCTACGCGATCAATATTGGCGATAACAGTTATATCTATTTTGAGAATGTGACTACCCGGGGCGCCCGCGTTCATGGTGTTTATGCTGAGAATGCGCACCACATCTGGTTCAACGGCTGCGATATTGCTGACTGGGGCCGCCAGCCAAACATTATGAAGAATGGTAGGGCGTATGAACTTGAAGATGCGCAACCGATTAATTACGACTCAGCATTGTATTTTAAGCAGTCCGGCGTGATCACCGTAGAAAACTGCTATGTCCACCAGCCCACGCCATCCGCGAATACCTGGGAGCATGGCCACCCGAAAGGGGCCAATGCGTTTCTGGCGTATGGGAATCATCCTGACCCGGAATATAAGGGGCAGATTATTTTGCGGAATAACCGCTTTGTCGGCGAACCGGGTCACCGCTTCAACGACATTATTGAAGGACGCAAAAATGGCGCTGCCCTGGGCGGGTTCGTCCGCCACTCTGCTATTTACAATAACACCCTTGCCTACGCCAACGACGATGCGCTGGAAATAGACGGCGGTCAGCACAACGTGCTGGTATATAACAATGATATTTCCCATACCTACACCGGGATCAGTGCCATCCCGGCCAGAGTAGGTCCCAGCTTTATCTTTAACAATTATATTCATGACCTGGGCGATGAGAATGGCAAACAATGGGCGGCGATTAAACTTGGCGGGCTGGTCGCCGGGCCGATGGGCAAGGTGAACCTGTTCCATAACTTTATTACCGTGGCCAGAAACGGCATTACCGCCTCCCGGTTCAAAGACGATGATACCTTCTGGGTTAACGCCCAAAATAATATTGTGATCACCGAAAAAGACAGCAATATGGTAGGTTACAATGTTTACGATCCGCAGGCGTATCCTGGCTCTGAGTTCAGCCATAATCTGTTCTATAACCTTGCACTGGGTGAGGCTAAAGTTACCGACAATATCTCGCAGGATAAAGGCGGTAGCATTACCGTAGATCAGCAACGGGCAATGCAGCTGGCCGAACAATCAGAGCGCGCCTGGTTGCCGGCCAACGCGTTACACTATATTCAAGGTTTCACACAGGTGTCAGCCGACGGAGAAACCTTATTATACGGACTTAAGCCGGCGCAGCCACGCTAGTTAGCATCTGCGAAATATCACCAACAGGGAAACAGTATGTCACTAAAAAAGAAGTCAATTACAGGTGCATTTTTTAACCTGTCAGCGAATGGCTTCGCCCAGCTAATCAACTTCGTGGTCTACGCCATTATGGCGCGCATCCTTGGCGTAGAGGAGTTCGGGTTGGTGGCAATCTGCCTGATGGTGGTAGAGTTCTGCAATCTGTTTGTCACGGTTGGCATCAGTCAAAACCTGATACAGCGGCAGACCTGGGATGATAAGTTTGCCAGTTTATCCTTCTGGGTACTGATGGGGGTCTCCCTCGCCATTGCGGTATTCATTTTTACCGTTGCGGTGCCCATTGCCTGGTTTAGTTATTCTGAGCTGGCCGCACAACTTATTGCCGCACTGGCCGTGATCCCCATCGCCAACGGCTTCCGGCTGGTTCATAAGGCGCGGCTTGAGCGCGACTTTCATAATAAAGCTCTCGCCGCCTACGATATGGCCGGTGTGTTAGCCGGCGGTGCGGTATCTATTATCACGGCGCTGCAGGGGTTCGGCGCCTGGGCGATCATCTATGGCAAAATTGTCCAGGCGGTGGTGTCCACTCTGCTGACCTGGGTACGGTCTTCGTTCCGGCCGGTCTGGGTACGCGACCGGGAAGGGCTGTCAGAAATCATTGTGTTTGCGAAGCCTCTGATTGCCACCGCATTTATTAACTTTTTTTCCAGCAAAGCCACCAACATGGTGATCGCATTTTTCCTGGGTGCTGCCACCTTCGCATATGCCTCGGTGGCCCGGCAGGGGTTTTCGGTAATTAACAATCTGACATTCCAGCCGCTTAACCGCATTGCACTGGCCGGGTTGTCCAGGGTAGACAAACAGCGCCTGAGCCTGGCTTTTTCACGCATTACCAGCCTGACGGCGTTATTCGTGATCCCGGTGTACTTTGGTGTGGGCGCTGTCGCCCCCCCCTTTATTACGCTGGTATTTGGTGAGAAATGGGCGCAGTCGGCAGATCTGCTCACCCTGCTTTCACTCATTGCGCCTACACAGGTAATGGCGTATTACCTGCCGAATCTGCTGATCTCACAGGGCAAACCTGAAAAGGCGTTCACTCTGAATGTGATTAATTTAATTGTGAATTTTGCGTTTCCGCTGGCGCTGGTTTACTGGGGGCTGACCGCCACCATCCTGGGGCTGGTGATTGCGAACTATGTCACACTTATTCTGAAGTTTAAGGTAGTAGAACATCATATTGGCATTTCTCTGCGTCAGGCCGTCCGCAATACCTGGATGTTTTCTGTAGCCGGGCTGACCATGTTTGCGGTGGTGCTCTATTGCGAGCGCGCCGATGTATTTGGCTTACAGAACCTGTTCGCAGAACTTGTGGCGTTAGTGGCATCAGGTGCACTCATTTACAGTGTGTTATTACTGACGTTTTTCCGTACCAAGACGTTTGCGGTGCTCAATGACTTACGTTATAAACCGGCTAAATAACCCCGGTTAGACATTAACGCCCCCTATCACCCGTCCAAACAGGGGCAACGCTTTCATCGGCGTGAATGGGGCTTATCAGGTAAATAAAACAACGCGCGGTGCAGTCAGTGTCAGTGAAAACACGCTGCGCCGAGTTTTTGTGCAAACCGGGGGGATTACTCTGATCAACCGTCCAGCGTGTAACTCACTTGAATGAAGTGAGGGTCAGGGACGCTACACGCCCCATAAATCTGTGGGAAAAGCACGGTAAAGCTGCTCGGCCTGTGCAGAGAGGTCCGGTGGTGTATCCCGGGCCACGCTCAGCCCTTCTTCAATAGAAGTCACTCGGGGCACCCGGTTACGGTGGGTACCGGCAAAGTAATCTTCGTACTTAAACATCGACTCGCCGCTGTTAGAATCCAGAAACACCGCGGGAACGCCATACGCTTCTGCAATTATCACCCCGTGCAGGCTACTGGATATTACAAACTCGCTGTTTACGATTGCCGCGATAAACGAACCGGGGTATTGCATGGGGGTGACAAGCTGCGCCTGATGGTCGCGGTACTGAGCCATGTCATCATTCATGTGATTGATCACAATGTACGGCTTGCGGGGCTCATCGTTGATGAGCAGCTGGCTGGGGTAGAAAAACGGTAACAGGATGGCAGGGTCGCCGAATACGTCGGGCACTTCAATACCTCGCGCCTGCAGATACGCCTGAGTTTTAGGCCCGCGCACCGCCCTCACATCCAGCGCCGAAAAGCGGTGTTTACTGTCATCCACTTTTTTATTTACGCCGGTTCCCCAGATGGTATCGCCGGTATTCGCAAAATGCAGGACCGAGCCCACACTCACCAGCTTGTTACTGGCACACAGCTTGTCGCCAATCTCTTTACCATGCTGGGCGAGTACCCGGCTGACAATATCAAACGCCACATGATCGCCTACATTGGGTTTATCCTGTTTCGGCTCCCACCAGTAAATACGGCGTTTATGTTCCCGTTTAAGTTGGCGCTTTGCCCATTCGTATAGCACTGCTGTTTTCCTCTTACTTGTGGTCCTGCATTCACTTAATGATCAGGTTAGTTTGCGCAGTAACCGGCGAGTTAATTGCTCACGGTGGTACTCTAATAACTCTTCGTCAGGCTGACTCTCTTCAATGAATCGTTCTATCCAGGTCTGATTCACCGAATTTTTCTGCGCCTGGGTGACGGGCGTCGTGGGGACGGTCTGAGGGTCTATTTCGACGTTCATAAAGTCTGCAATGCGTGTAATGGCATGGCGGGTGTTGCTCTGCACTTCACTGAACTGCATGGCTAACGACTTCACGCCGTTCGCGGCCAGCAAGTACTGCCAGGAGGCGTTATCCAGGATGACCCGGCGCATGCTGTCCGCGATATCATTGTAGGAATAGGTGACGGGTTTATTGTTGTCCGCCTGCCCGGAGATCCAGTTGCCTGTTTGTCTGGCTATCGACAGCGATACCGCCTGCGCAACAAGATCATCCCGGGTGAGTAACACAAAGTGCGGATCAGGAAAGCGGCTTAACAGCCCCTTTAAGCCGCCAAGAGTGTTCAGGTGGCGGTAATGGATTTTTATCCCGAATACCCCGTTTTCAGAGGTGCGGGTTTTCAGCAACTGTTCGAACGCCGCTTCGGAGTTAGTCACGCCAAAACGCTTTTGCCACTCGGCCAGATTTTTCGGATGGGCATATTCCAGCGGAAAGCCGAAGGCGCCGGTGGCATGCAGTGCGTGTCCTAACATGTGACTGCCGGAGCGCACGGTAGAGGCAATTACCAGTGTTTTGTCAGCCGGTGTATCATGGGTGTAGTCATGCCGGCTATCGAACTGGTCTTCATACAGCGTAAAGCTCATGCAAGCTTTCTCCTAGCTGCGCCGGCGCGCTGAAGCCGCGCAGCCCGCCACTTTTTTTTGGTCACCGCCAGTAAGTGCTGACAGGTAATGAACAGGCCAGCCCGTTGCACAGAGGCCATTAACCACTTATATTTCTGACGTTTCAGCGGCAGGTAAACCAGTAATTGTGCGGCCACTCTGCGACGATAAAACTCATCGCCTAAGAATTCCCGGTGTTTATCGGCGGAACGCAACCTTACGATCGCCTGTTCAGGCGTCATCTTGGCTACTTTGGCACCAATACCGTCCATATTCTGAAAACGGTAGTAAAAAACAGCCTTGGGTATGTTTACCAGATTGTAGCCATTTTGCAGCAGTCGCACGTACATGTCCCAGTCCTGACCGTTAGGCAGCGACTCATCAAAACGCTCTTTCAGCGCCAGTTCCCGTTTCATACTGAAGCCGCTCATCCCACAATACTGGTTGCCCGTGCGTAACACACTGGCCTCAACCCGCGGGCTATCCTGGACGTACACTTCGTCTTCTTTACCCAGGTTCTGATACCCGCTGACTACAGCGTCTGCACCTTGCTCATACGCGGAAATATGCTCCAGCAGATAGTCTGGCATCCACACATCGTCGTCATCCAGAAACGCAATAATGTCGCCGGTAGCCCGCTCCACGCCAAGATTCCGGGCCTTGTTTGCGCCGGAAGACGTTTCCAGCAGGTAGTACTGAAAATTCTCGTAGCGGGAAAATTTTGCTTTTATGTCGTCATATGGCAAAGATGATGCATCATTAACGACAATCACCTCTTTGGGTTTGGAAATTTGCGCATAGACACCGTCCAGCGCCTCTTCAAGCTCCTGAGGACGGTTAAATGTCGTAATCACAACACTTACGGTAAAGCTCATAATGTCCCTCTTTGTCGAGGCAGCAACCGGGCAACTGAACACCGGCATGGTATGCAGTGTTCCCTGGTGCTGACTGAGTGTATATCGAAAACGGAGCAAGAATCATGCAAGAACTGCTAAAGCGTCAATCAGAAAAATATCTGGCTAAATTCCCCCGGGTCTTTTTCTGCCATGTTCCCAAGTGTGCTGGCGTGTCGTTATCTAAGGCCATTTTCAGCGCCCTCTACCCTGCGCTCTTTAAAGCCTCTCGCTTTAGCGGCCACATTGATCTTACTGCCAGCCGTCATAGTGAGGCTTTGCTTGATGTTGACATGATGACTGCCCGTGAGGTTCAGCTTATCACCCACCTGAGCGACAAGTACCGGGTTTATACCAATGGCCACTGCATTGCCCGCCCCGACGTTGTCAGTAAGTTTTACAAACAGTGGCATTTTGTCACCGTGCTCCGCGACCCCGTTGAACGCTTCGTCTCAGAGTATGTCTATAACCGCTTCAAAACATCAACCTGGCAGAAGCTGGATACCGGTATCGACAGCTATCTGGCGTCGCCGTCTGCACAAACGTCGGCAACCACCTATGCCCGCTATTTTTCCGGTATTGCCCAGCCTGAAGCCATCCAGAATGACCCTGAAACCGCCGCGCGGCTGGCCATTGATAATCTGCAGCGCTTTTCGGTGTGCGGAACCCTCAGTAACATGCCACGCTGGCAGGAGTCGTTTAATCAGACCTTCCACACCCGTATCCACATCGGCAACCGCAACAGCTCGCCCAATAAGCAGGCCTACACCGAAATTACCGGCGATGCGGCGCTGCTGGCGCAAATTAAAGAACTTTGTCACACCGACCAGCGCATTTACGATGCCGTGGTTGATGCGCAGGCCAGCGCTTAATACACGCCCGGGTCAGCGATTATCCTCTGCCGTGGCAAGGGCTGCACACCAGGCACTTTGCACGGCCCGGTCGCTGTAGTGGGTCATGGCCTGAGCGATGACCTTATCTGATGGTACGTGCTCCAGGTTATCCAGTTGTTCAGGCAGCCGGGTGGTACTGATCACTTTCACAAAATCAAACACCTCCGCTTTGTACCGGGCGAACACGGAATCCAGACACAGTACGTTAGCCCCCAGACTCAGCGCCATGTAGAACGTACCGGACGAAATCATCGCGTTATCGTCGTGAGGCAGAATGACATATTCGGTGCTGGCGACTGCCGTCTCTAACTCATCATCGCTTAAAAAGCGATTTTCCCAGTTCACCTGCAACTCGCGCTCAGCAATAATGTTGTTGAGCGTGGCGGTATAGCGTGGGTCGGAGCAATACCCTTTAATTGTCAGTGGCTTATCTTTCGGCCAGCGGTGGAGCAGCATGTCCAGCCGCTTATACGGTTTAATGCTGCCAAAATACAAAAAGCGGTACTGCTTGCTGGCCGCCGACAGGCGTTGCTGTAACGCAATCAGTTCTTCGTCTTCTTTGTAAAGAGGATGCTTAGCCACCACGGTACCAAGAATGTCGGTGGGCTCCAGCGTGATCACCCGATCAGACAGATAACGCATCAGGCGCACAATGTAACGGTAAAAATCATTATCTGAGCGCGTATTGTGGGGCTTAAAATTATGTCTTACCCAGATTATGTGGGCACTGAATAAGCGTAGTGTCCACAGACTCACAATAAAGCCCAGTATAAATGCCACCCGCTTTAGTCCGGACATCCCCTGCCGGAACGGCTGATCTTCATACCAGTTAAGCACGACCCAGTTGCTTTGCCGGCGGGCAATATTGCCGAAACGAAAAATGGATTTGAACGGATGAATCGCAAAACCCAGCGCAGAAAATACGCTCTTAGTACGGTCAATAAAGCCGTTTGCGTGTTCAAATGGGTACAGGTACAACTGCTTCTGATTACTCATAAATGTGAAGCCTGACTGGCTTGCGCCCCCTGATGAAGATTGTTGGCTACTGCGAATGTTTCAGTGGCAATCGTATCCCAGTTAAATTTTGCCAGAAACGCACTGGTATCCAGTGTTAATGCCAGCGTATCCAATGTTTCAATTTTGCGGGTCAGCGTCGCTGTGTCGCCTACCGGGAAGTAGCAGTCATCGGGCAGGCCGATATCTGCATTCGGTGTAATATCACTGACCAGCACTTCGGTGCCGGCGCTTATTGCTTCCAGTGCCACGATTGGCAACCCTTCATGGTAAGAGGGCAACACAAACACCCGGGCATACTGATAAAGTGCGTGCAATGCCTGACGCTGCCTGCGACCGGCAAAAATAATGTTGTCAGAGGCCTGAGCAAGCAAATTGCGAGAATAATCATCTTCATGATCGGCATTGCCCACCACTACCAGTTTAAGGGACGTGTCTGCTTCTCTGAACGCATGCACCAGATCGTGAAACCCTTTTTCCGGTACCAACCGACCCACAGTAAGCACATACTGATCCGCGGTTATCGGAAGATCCTCCGGCAGCGCGTCGGGGGAGAGGTCGCGACCAAAATCAGTGAGTGTCCCGTTGGGAATAAAACTGATTTTGCGGGCGTGATCGGGAAACTTATGCTGCAGTCGTTTCGTCAGCGTGCGGCCTACCACTACCATACGGTCGGCAAACCGCGCCGCCAGTGACTCCCCGGTGCGCAGTAAGCGTTTGGCGAAGCGGTTCCATTTTTGACGGTCGTAGTCAGCACCATGGTGGGTAACCATCACTTTCATACCCAGTAATTTGGCTAACGGTGCAAACAGCGCGGGCCCTATGGCATGAATGTGTAACACATCCGGCTTCACCACAAAGCGCGCATACAGTACCGCCAGAAAGGTATGCAAAAAGGTTTCAACGAACTTGTGCTTGATGGTCCATACCGGAACAACCTGCACCCCCTCAAACGTATATTCGCTGCTTTTCACGTAGGGCGCCCGTGCCAGCACAGTGACGGACGCTCCGGCTTTAACCATACGCGGATAGAGCTGCTGACAGTGCGACTCAATGCCGCCCATTACCTCTGGTAAACCCCGCAGTCCAATGGCACAAATTTTCATGTTACGTCCCCAGCTGTGTTCGATTGACCCATTCCGGCTCTTACCCGTATTCTCTTACGCTCTGGCTCACCCGTTCGTGACACCCCTGCGTTCTGCGTGCCGCTTTGACCTGAAGCACCAGACTTTGACACCTCTGCGCCCTGCGTGCTGCTTTGCCCTGAAACACCAGACTGTGACACCTCTGCGCCCTGCGTGCCGCCTTGCCCTGGAGAAGAACCAGGCCGTGACACTCCTGCGCTCTGCGTGCCACTTTGCCCTGAAGCAAGCGCACTCCCTACTAAAATGGCGTACACAATTAGCCCCTCAATATTCCATAATGGCATGGTCGCCAGGTTCATAATTAAAAAACCAATCATGGATGCACACAGCATCCAGGCGTAATGTCTCTCCGGTGCCCGGATAGCCTGAATTAAAAAGTGTCCCACTGCATACAAGAACAATACCAGTCCTATTGCCCCATACTCATAAAGGTAGGACACATAGGTATTATGCGCGTACTTTCTGAATACACCGTTCCAGGATTCGGGCCCCATTCCGACCAGATGATGCAGCCAGTCGGCATTGACGTAGGCGTAAATATATTGCGCCCAGATGAACACCCGGGCTGAAAAAATGTCTTTCTCCTTTTCGGTGTAGTACACCGGCGCTTTTACTAGGTCCTGCCAGCTGCTCAGAAAGACGAAGATGTCGGCAAACCGCGCCTGCATCGAGTAAAAGATGAGTAAGAAACCGATCCCCAGTCCGCCCAGTGCCAGCACAAAGAAGGCCGGTTTCTGCCGCGCCGGTACCCGCGCCTCTATAGCGGTCAGTAAAAAGATAGCGGCCATGGGCAATATAGCCAGAATGGACGTGCGGTAATTAGCCAGTACCAGCAGTGCGCACCCCAGTAAAAATAACCATGCCCGCCCACGTAGAACGGCAGATGACAAAAGCCCCACGGTCAGCGTAAACGCCGCAATGATCATCGAAAATGCGGCTTCATGATTGTAACCGCCGATATAACTGGCTGAACCATCGGCTTCAGTGGCTTTCACCTCGCCCAGCAGGACCGACATAATTTGTAGCGAGACTGGCAGGAAAAACGCCACCAGCAGCGTTTTAAGTACGCGGTCTTTGCCACTGCGGCGCATGGCGACAAATATGGCACCGGCGATGACCAGGAAAAACAGCCACTTTACCATGACATTTATGAGCCCGATGACAGACGTATTGATGACCCCACTTACCACAATGGCGGCGAAAAAAGCATAGATGGGCGCCAGGCGTTTAAGCCGGTAATAGGCGGTGGGAAGCACCAGCAGACCGGTCATCGCGATACCAATGGAGGCCAGCGCATTGATGGAAAAGCCGGCCACCAGTGGCTCATAAGTAATGGTATGGAACGCAGATAAAAAGAAGCGTAACCACACGGCCACCACCACAAAAGCAAGCACCGCATGACAGCGGCGCCGTATGGTCAGATAAACCAGCACTGCGCTAAGCAGCGCAAACAGTAGTTTAACCAGTAGAAACACGAGTGTTATCCTCGTGAGGCTGCGACCTGTTCAGCGCGCGAAGAATTTTGTCTTTGAATACGCGGTAACTGAAATCCCGGGCACGCGCTATACTGCGATACCCGTACAACTGGTTATTGGTGTCGTCACTCATATATTGCATACCCGTGGCAACACCTTCCACACTGCCCAGTTCACACAAGCCTCCATGGGCGGCCGCATTAAACCCAGAGACGGTAACCGGATAGTCGCCACATAAAATTTCTGCAGGGCCTGATTCACAATTGGTGGCCAGTACGGGTTTACCGAGACACATTGCCTCGACGATAGCATTCGGGAAGCCTTCCGCATTCGAGGTGGATACAAAATACGAGGCGCCGCGCAGATAAGGATAAGGGTTTGCTTTGAACCCCAGAAAATGGACCCGTTCGGCAATACCAAGCTGATTGGTCAGGGTCTGTAATTGCGCGTGAAGTTCGCCTTGTCCAAGGATCACCAGGTGTTCCTCTATATCCGCCCTGGCATAGGCTTTAAGCATAAGGGAAAAATTTTTGTTTTCCACCAGCCGGCCACTGCCAATGATGTACGGCACGGTGGGCAGATCCTGCACCGGTTGGGCAGCCAGGTCTTCAATTTCGGCAATGTCATAGGGGTTGTAGACAATGTGGATATTGCCGCTGGCGAGGCCAAAATTGCGCACCAGATCGGCTTTCACACCGGCTGATACGGCTATTACCCGGTCCGCCAGTGGATAGGTAGTTTTTACCAGCTGCTTACTGATCTTGTCCCGCCAGCCTCCGGAGAGGTGGCTGCTGGTATTTACCCGTTCGCTGAGGATACTGCGATAGCTCAGGGTTTTCCCAAGCACCGCATTGAGAATATTGGCGCGGGTAAGAAAACTCACACAGTACTCAGGCTGTAGTTTTTTCAAACGCTGATGCAAAAGGGTATAACCGCGGATAAGGCTGCCGCCGCTGGCCAGGGTTTCTTTGATAACGTAGCCGGGACAGTGATGGGCTTCTTCCGTGTCGTCTAACAGCAACAGGTATACCTTTTGCTGCTGCTCTGCGTACCAGGATTCCAGTATTGTCAGTAGCTTACACATCACCCTTTCGGCACCGCCGCCTTCCAGAGAGTTAATGATAAACACGGCGGGTTTTACCTGAGTCATTCCCTTTCCTTTGTTTTAGATGTGATTCTGGAGCGCCCGCGGGCGCCAGGAATTGTCATTAGCGGGTTACCATTCAACTTTTACGCCAAAAAGTCAGGGCGCTGCGAGTGGCGAAACACGCCCGGTCAGGGTATACCGCCGTTGTCGCTTGTGCTACCTGCTCAGGGCTGAATAGTGGGCTGTTCAGCGATGATGTCAGCCGGGGTATTCACAAACAACTTTTGTGCATAGTCTTCTCCCAAGTGTGTACTTACCTGATCATAGGCCTCCCGCATGTCGGTGGGCCGCCGGGTATCATCATGCATGTCAGAGGCCACCACATCCACCTGCTCCTGCGCCAGCATCTCGGTGACCAGCGCCTGGACGTTTTCGCCAAACCGACCGGTGATTGCACCTGCGGTTACCTGCAACCAGCAACCGAGGTTACGCAGCCAGGGAATTTTCTCCGGCATCTTGAGAATATCGCGGTTGCGTTCCGGGTGAGGCAGCAACGGCTGTACTCCCTGCGCACGCAAGTACCTGACGAGAGGTTCCACCCCCGCCGGTACATGGCTGTGGGGCATTTCCAGCAGCAACACCGGGCGGCCGTTATGCCGGCCAATAAACGGCAAGCGGTCTTCACGCAACCATTGCGGAATATATTCTTTCAGCCTTACTTCCGCGGCCCACGACAACGCCAGTGGGATCTGGGCGTCTGCCACAGCGTCCGTTAACTGTTGGAAACCGGCTTCAATCGTCTCCTGAGTATTGTCGAAGACCCCCCAGTGCATATGCGGTGTGCACACAACATGGGTTACTCCGGCTGCCACCGACTGCCGGGCCATCGTCAGCGACATCTCCATACTGCGGGAGCCATCGTCAATATTAGGGATAATGTGACTGTGTAGATCAATCATAGCTTATCCGGTCGCCTGCGAACGGTAATCATACTGATCATAAAAGCCGCCGTAGCGTTCTGCTACGTCTGATTTTCGCAGGTCCACCTGATTCAGCACCACGCCATCTACCCGGTGCCCCACCTGCAGGAACCGGCCAAGGCCACTGACAATCATTTTTTCACTGGTGCTGTCTGCGCGCACCACATAAATGACTGAATCACAGGACTTCGACACCACCATGGCATCAGACACGGCCTGGGTAGGGGCGGTATCCACCACCACATGCCGGTAGCGTTGTTTGAGTGTGGCCACCAGCGCCTGAAAACCATCTCCGGCCAGTAACTCCTGCGGGTTTGACGGGATGGTACCTGCGGAGATCAAATCCAGACCTGATTTTTCATCATGCACCAGACATTCGTCCAGAGTGTGAGTATGCATAATCAAGTTCGACAGCCCCGGCTGATAATTGGGCACGCCGAAGTGCTTACCCACAGAAGGACGACGGAGATCGGCATCAATCAGGATGGTACTGTCCAGTTGCCCAAGGGCAAACGCCAGGTTGATGGAGACGGTGGTTTTCCCCTCTTTAGGGACACTGGACGTTACCAGGATCGCCTGTGGCGGTTTGTCGATGTTCATTAATGACAAACTGGTACGCAGCGTGCGCACGGCTTCACTGAACTGATGAGACGTATTGGCGAAATAGGCTCGCAGAGGAATGGACTGCCGCCGTTTGCGGGGCATAGTCGGAATAAGGCCCAGCATGCGCTGACCCAGCTTTTTCTCTACATCATCCACCGATCTCACGCCACTGTTCATTGCTTCCAGAACAAACGCCAGTACCACACCAAAGCCGAAACTGACAATAAACGCCGCGGCCACCAACAGCGACTTGTTCGGTTTGGCAGGGTTGCCCGGCACAACCGCGGCATCCAGCAGGCGAGCGTTGGCCGACTTAAAGCCGCCCAGTTCGCTGGTTTCTTTCAGCCGCGTAAACATAGAGCTGTAGAGCTGCTGGTTAATGTCCACTTCCCGTTGCAGCGCCCGACGGCGGTTTTCCAGATTCGACAGTTTGCGGTATTCCGCTTTCGCCTCCGATACTTTGTCCTGCAGGTCTGCCACCTTATCCTGTGACGCCCGGTACTGGGTGGCAATGCTGGAGATCAAATCGCGGATTTGGGTTTGCAGAGTGTCACGGGCGGAATTCAGTTCCGAATTGGCCGCGATCATCTTGGGGTGCTTGGGTCCGTACACCTTGCTGAGTTCGGATACCCGGCTAAGTGCGGCGGCCTCCTGCTGACGCACCGACTGAATGGTGCTGTGATTAAGTACCTCAGGAAGCCTGGCCAGCGCACTGTAATCCGCGCCACTGGTTTGGGTCTGCTGATAGATTATGCGGTTTTGATCGAGGGTTTTCTGTGCGCTGCGCAGCTGGTCCGACAGTTCTTCCAGCTCTTCGGCCGCGAGACTTATCACCCCGTTGTCCAAATTAACGAGCTGATTCTTTTCATAAAACTGCGCCAGCTCACGTTCAGCGGCCGCCAGCTTCGCCCGTAACCCTTCCATACTCTCGCTCAGAAACGAGGTGGCTTTGGTTGTCATATCCACTTTCGCTTGCAGATAATTTTCGACATAGACCTCCCCAACCGTATTGGCAATGGCTGCTGCCAGCTCAGGCGACGTACTGGTCGCGGTAATCTCCATCACCTGAGTATTGCTCACCAGCGCTATTTGCAGGGCATTCATCAGCCGGTTGGTGGCGGCGCGCAAGCGGCGCTCTTCCTGGGTCTCGGCGTCAGGCGAAGCGGCCTGTTCGTCCTGCTCTACCGGCATGTAGGCAGCCAGTTGTTGTTTGACCCAGCTTTTGGCTTTGGCCAGCAACGGATCCTCCTGGGGCGCCGGTGGCATGAACACCGGGTTATGCGCCAGCTCCAGTTCTTCTACCACACGCCGGGCAATATGCCGGGAAGTAATAATCTGATACTGAGTTTGCATATAGTCTTTGCGACTGGTATCCGCATTGTAGACTTCCTCAATAGACGTCACTTTGGCCGGCTGTGACTCAATCAGTAAACTGGCTTTCGCCCGGTACTGCGGGGTCATCCGGTTGGTTATAATCGCCATCAGGATAGTACACAGCACAGCCAGTACGATGATCCTGCCGGCGTAGCGCTTAAATACCTGCCAGTAATGGGCAAAATCAATGGTTTCGTCGTCCAGTAAAGCAGACTGGATCGGCTCCCGCATGTTGCTCGCCATATCGTGTCCTTTGGTTGAAACGCGGTTCGGCCCGGATGTTACCGGCCGGCTAGAAAAACCGCTGAGGAATGGTGATCACATCACCTGGTTGGATTTGTGCACTGACGTTAACCTCTAACGATATCGTCCGGTCGTCACGCTCACGTACAATCTCAATGTCATCCCGCTCTGCCCGCTCGGTGTAACCACCGGCCAGCGCCACCGCCTTATTCACCGATAGCCCGGGCTGATAGGGGTAACCGCCCGGCTGTTTCACTTCACCGTCAATGAAAAAAGGCCGGTACTCCAAAATGGTCACCGCCACTGAGGGGTTCACCAGATAATCACCTTTTAAGCCATCGTAAATTAATTGCTCTACCTCCGATAAGGTCATCCCCACCAGTTCTAACTCGCCCAGAAACGGATAATTAATTACCCCGATGTCCGGCAGGCGGGACTCAACTGAGAGCGACTTTTCGCCAAATACGGTGATTTGTATTTTGTCACCCACACCTAACTGATAACTCCGCATGCCGGTGGGCTCTGATTCAGCCAACCCCTGCAAACTAAACAGGCTGCCGACGATCAGGCCACACCACACAAGCCACCACAGACGTCCCCGCCTCATAACGTGACCTTGGTTGTGATGCCGACTACGTTGCGGTCAAAGCTCACCAGCTCCCGGGTACTGTCCCGTTGGCTGAACTCATAAAATACGCCCACCTGAAGCCAGCGCCGGAACTGGTAGTCAGCTGCCAGTTGTGCGCGGGTCACATCGTCATTCCGGGCAGTGGTTATCTCAGCACCCTCGTAATCGTTTTGCTCATGGGCTAGTGCCATCGTCGTAGAAAAGCGGGTTAGCCAGGCGTGTCGCCAGCTAATGCGGTAATCCTGGCTACGGATATAATCGCCTTCACCATTGGTTTCCCGGGTATCGGCTCCGGTGGCCAGCTCAATCTCAGAATACGTCCGCGGTTGCCAGGTTAGTCCGGCTTCCCAGTCGATGCCCTCGAATGATTCGCGACCCGGCGCGTCGAATGATTTCTGCTTATAGCCTACCTTGGCAAACCCGGTGGTCGCGGCAGTGGACTCCCAGGTGAAGCCCGCCAGCACGCGATCTTCCTGATTATCCAGCGGGCTTTGAGGGTCCGCTGCCACGTCATAATCTATCTGTTGATGGGACGCATCCAGTACCAGATGGGTGCGTCCGGCAAGGCGATAGAAAAACTGTCCGCCTACTTTTGTATAACTTCTGTCGCGAATAAGATACGCCTGCGAATCGTTGTCGTAATCCAGTTCTTCATACCCTGCGCGCAACTCAACACGGCCTGGTGAAGACACCGAGCCGAATTCGTACGTGGCTGATACGCCGGGCTTTTTATAAGTATCTACCTGGTTTAGCTGATTGCCGAAACCGCTGGAAAACTGACGACCACGCTGGTCATGGCCATCTTCGAAACCCAGCTTGGTGGTAAACCGGTTACGCCGATCCATTTCAAAGTTGCCAGCGACGTGGACAAAATGATCGGTATAATTGTCAGCAGGGCTGGAGAAGTATTCGCCCCGTTCACCCCGGTACACAAATTCAAGCTCATTGGTGCCGAACCCGCTGACCGCTTTAATTTGCGGTGAAATGATCCCCACCCAGCTGGTGATATGCGCACTCTCTTCGCTGGCGTAGGTGACGTTGTCGATATACAACATGTCGGTAGACAGCGACGGGATCAGGTCAAAACCCTGCATATCAATGCGACCCGCTTCCTGTGCCACTACCGGCGAACTTGTTCCCAGAAAACAAAAGGCTGCGAGACCAGAAATCCTATAAAACATATTGAATCCACACTAAAAGTAAAAATTGCAGCTTACCGTGTCTGTACCGCCAGCGCAGCTATTAACATGCTCTCGCGCCGTATCAGACCCTGTCTTTCACTCCCCTCAACGGGAATTAATGTAAATCCTTCATGCTAATTGCGTGCCACCGGCCTGACATATTCCACCGTGTAAATGGAATACGACACTGTTCAGCCATGCCCACGTCAAGTCTGCGCATTATTTAATCAACCCAACTAACTACCTGTGAAATATAAAAAAAGCCGAACTGGCCATAACGCTGTCACGCTGGCTTGCACAGCCACGTTGATTGAAAATATCACTGCAGACAGAGCAAGTTGGAATGTAAGTTGCTGTAATCCTGGTGAGCAACAGATCCCATTTCGTGTGTTGTTGTGAATGGTCACAACCCCGATGGACTTCTGGTTTTTTACTCGGAGCGAAACCAACATGAAATTTAACTTACTGCAAAGCCAGCTACTTACCGGCAATGCGTCATCAAGGGACGAGCGTGCAGGCGTAACCGGCCATTATCAAAGCAGTTTTTCTACTATCTACCGGTTGATAGATGTGGCGTTTATTACGCTGTGTTTTTACGGCGCGGCCTATATTTACGGGTTAGAGGTTACCGCTACCGGTCTTATTCTGCTGTTTACCCATGTTGTATGTTTCCAGTTGGGTGCCGAAGCACTGGACTTATACCGCTCATGGCGTAGCAATAATACGACATCATTATTGCGGTGCGCTGCCATCTGCTGGTTAACGAGCTGTCTGGTCACGCTGACGGTCGGCTACTTTTTTGCCCACAGTCTGACCTTATCGCCAGCCATGGTGATGGTGTGGTTTGGTACATCCTTTATTTTCCTGCTCAGCTGGCGCATGGCGATGCGGCTGGTCATGTTCAAAGTACGTAAAAGCGGCATGAATACCCGTTCAGCTATTGTGATCGGTGCTACCCAGGTTGGCCATAATATGGCTACGCAAATGATGGAAAATGATCATCTGGGTATCAAATTCATGGGGATGTATGACGACCGCCCCCACGACCGCTTAGCCCACGAGTTCCAGGACCAGGTGAATGGCAGCATTGACGAGGCCGTGGAACTGGCGAAGCAGCGCCAGATTGATTATATCTACATTGCCTTGCCCACGTCGGCAGAAGCTCGCATTAAGCAAATACTGGAGAAGTGCAGCGATACCACGGCGAACGTGTATCTTATCCCTAACTTCTTTATGTATACGCTGCTCAACTCTCGCTGGCAGAGCATTGGTAACCTGCAGGCGCTGAGCGTCTATGATACGCCTTTCCAGGGTGCCAATGATGTGCTTAAGCGCATTGAAGATATTATTCTGAGCGCCGTTATCCTGTGCATGCTGGCTATTCCGATGCTGGCGATTGCCGCCGCAGTCCGCTACACGTCTCCCGGGCCGGCGATCTTTAAACAGAAACGGTACGGTCTGGATGGCAAAGAAATCACTGTGTATAAGTTCCGCTCAATGTCCACTCAGGATAATGGCAGTACGGTGAAGCAAGCCACCAAAAACGACCCCCGGGTTACGCCGCTTGGTGCTTTTTTGCGTCGCACCTCGCTGGACGAACTGCCGCAGTTTATTAACGTGCTGCAGGGTCGTATGTCGATTGTGGGCCCCCGCCCCCATGCCGTGGCGCACAACGAGGAATACCGTAAGCTGATTACCGGTTATATGCTGCGTCATAAAATTCGGCCGGGTATTACCGGCTGGGCGCAGGTTAACGGCCTGCGTGGCGAAACGGAAACAGTCAACAAGATGATGCAACGGGTAGAATACGATTTGGACTATATGCACCGTTGGTCAGTCTGGTTTGATTTAAAAATCATCCTGCTTACTGTGGTGGGTGGTTTTTCAGGTAAGAACGCTTACTAACAGAGGCTTGCCCCGCGCCGTGCTTTCCGCGGCGGGGCCCTCTCCCTTCCTTTCACTACGCATCCACCAGGATGTGAAGCCTGACCGCGCTTGCTCGGATACTGCGCCGTTACTTCGTGCAACCTCGCAGCACCCTCCCGGTGAGGACGGGATTTAGTTGAGAGTAGGAATAGGTAGCAGCGGCGATAAAATCTCCCCCACCCGCCTGAATAACTGCATGCGGGTGGTGCCACCTCGCCACACCAGGCCAATTTCCCGATAGGCATTATCTTCCGCACTAAAGGCTTTCAATGCAGTATTCGACAAAATTTGCTGATTCAGCGCCAGCTCTGGCAGGAAGGTGTAGCCGAGCTTACTGTTAGCCAGTTGCACCAGGGTATATAAGCTGCTGGCTGCCAGACTGCTCACCTGTTCGCTATGGCGCAGATTACAGGCACTCACGGCGTGTTCTGTCATGCAGTGTTCCTGCTGCAACAGAAAAATACTGTTTTTAGGCAGCGTGGTGATGTCGAGCGGATCCGGCAAGGTGTCCGCCAGCTCACGGTGTGCAATCAGGTGGAAGGGATCATGGCCCAATACCATTTGCTTGCACCCTGGTGTCTCCATGGGCAATGCCAGAATAAGCAAATCCAGTTTGCCGTCATTTAATTCCTGTAACAGATGCTCGGTGGTGTCTTCCTGTAACTCAAGGGCAATATCCGGCAGAAACGTATTAAATGCGCCTATCATGCCTTCAAACAGGAACGGGGCGATGGTCGGTATGACCCCCAGCTTAAGTTTTCCGCGCTGCCAGTTGCCTGCGTTTTGCGCAAATTCCACCAGCTCGCCGGCTTCCTGCAGCAGAATTTTGCTGCGGTTGACCACCTCCAGCCCCAGTGAAGTAAATACAAAGGTTTTATGTTCACGTTCCAGCAGCTGGCTGCCAAAGTGCTCTTCCAGGTTCTGAATTGCCGTACTTAATGTCGACTGACTGACATTACAGCGCTGCGCAGCCCGGTGAAAATGCTGCTCCTGATGGAGGGTGACCAGATAATGTAAATGTTTGAGATTAGGCCACTTCATAAAACGCCCTTTTAGATTAAGAATGCCACTCTTAATCTATCATGAGTATTACGCGACGAACAAGCGTTCAGCCCTTACTGTGACGTATTTGCGCCCAGACCCACCGTTGCCGTCTTTGCGCCCAGACCCACCGTTGCCGTCTTTTTCACCCATCGCAACGGTGGCGCTTGTGTATCTTGCGGGCTTTGCGCTAGTGTTAATGAATGAGGTGCTATCCAACCCGATAAGCTGACAGGATCATGTAAATGAAAGGCCATTACCAGAATATACTTTGTGTGCTGTACGACACGCACAAGCAGGATGAAGTTGTTGCTCAGGCTATCCACGTAGCCAAGAGCCATCAGGCCAAACTGACGATCATGCTGGCATTGGAAACTCTGCCTCCCAATGCCAATATTGTGATGGAAAGCTTCTCCTACATTGACTCAGAACAGTCCATGGACTCGGCGGCAGAGTCCTGGCTGCAATCCCAGAGTGAAACCTGGAGCACAGATTACCCTGTGACTTGCGAAGCGCGCTTTGGGCATCCCTTCATGGAGGTGATGAAGAAAATCATTAACGATAAGCACGATCTGGTTATCAAGCTGTCAGAGACCACCATTATTGACCGCTTGTTCGGTAGTGATGACTTACAATTGCTGCGCAAATGCCCGTGCCCGGTGTGGGTTGTGCATCGTGGCAATGCTAAACAGTATGCCAGTGTGGTGGCAGCCCTCGATTTAAACTACCACTACCCTGAACACGAGATTTCGGTACGCAAACAACTTAATCTCGACATCTTGCGCCATGCCACTGAAATTGCGCTGCTGGAGTTTGCGCAACTGCACATTGTGCATGTGTTTGACTCCGTCCCTGAACACATTCTGCGGGGCGAGTTTATCAGTGTGGATGAAGACGCCATGCAACACGACCTGGCCAGTATCCATAAGGAGCGGGATGAGGAACTAGATCGGCTGCTGGAGGAGTTAGATAAGGAACGGGAAGCCGGTGTGCTTGATTATCTGCAGCCGCAGCGTCATTTGGTGCACGGTTATCCGCGTAAGGAAATTGCCGCTACGGCTACGTCTCTGGCCGCGGATGTGGTGGTGATGGGCACAGTAGCCCGCCTTGGCGTCCCCGGTTACATCATGGGCGGCACCGCCGAAGAAACCATCCACCAGTTACCCTGCGCTGTAGTGGGCCTGAAACCCGACGGTTTTGTTTCTCCCATTAGCTTTGACGACTAACCTTACGGCGGACTGACAGACATAAAAAAACCGGGTTTTCACCCTAATGCCGATCAGTTAAGAATTTAATGATCGGTTGACCGATCTTTTGAAGGGTTCAAAATCCGATATCAGTTTC
>NZ_JAOTJC010000003.1 GCF_025628895.1 Alteromonas salexigens
TATGAATCGTCGTTGTTGACACTCTTAACGAGTGCCCACACAGATTGTCTTGTTATAAATTGTTAAAGAACATTTTTATCGCCACCAACCAGGTTGGCTCGAAAGCAAAACCGCTTTACTTACCGGCTTGCTGATTTGCCTCTCTCGAAGCGAGATGCGCATTTTACACCTCTTGTCGGCAGTGTCAAGCAGCTTTTGAAGTTTTTTTAATTTCAAATTTTGCTGATTTGGTGCCTCGCCCTGAAGTTGCTGTAGCCCCCTCAGAACGTGGAGCGCATTGTACTGACCCTAACTTAAAGATCAACACCTTTTCGCATCTTTTTTATAGTTAGTGCAGATTACGCTCTTAACCGTCTATTTTTGATACAAAACTCTCTCCAATGAGCCCTTAAAACGCTGATTTCTACTTAATATTGTTCATTTCGCTGCAAATGAGTAAACTATGAGCAGCCTCCAATGATCATCAATAACAATATAAGGTAGGTATATGAAAGTAGGCTTTATTCAATGCGCAATTATTAGCGCGGTTTTCGCCATCGCGGGTTATCTCGTTTTCTCTACTGCTGCTTTGAGCGCAAGTTTGCCTGTATCTGTATCAGCTGCATTGCTGATCAGTGGCATGCTTACCCCCTGGTTAGCATCCCTGTTGAATTCGACCCCCACTAAACAGGCTTCATCTTCACCCTCTGACGCTGACGTAACTACGCTTTACGTGGGAAACCTTCCCTATAAGGCAAATGAAGACGCAGTAAAAGAGTACTTCAGCCGTTTTCTGCCGGTTCAATCTGTACGCCTTATGAAAGATCGTCGTACAGGTAAACGTAAAGGTTACGGGTTTATAGAAGTAGTAACAGATGACATCGATCAGACCATTCAAAAATTGAATGACACCACCTTTCAGGAACGAACCCTCAAGGTTCGTCCGGCAAAGGACAAAGCTGACGAGTAAAACAAAAAGCCCGGACTGAGTCCGGGCTTTTTTATGCAAGCAAAGCAGCTACCGTATCATTCAGGCTTCGCTGTTATCACGTTGACTGTCGTCACCCGCTTCGCTGGCTACCTGCTGGTTGCCCGGCAGCGCATCCAATATCCGTTGATTAAAACTGTGAAAGCGATTGAGCGCCGAGATTAGGTCTGGCACCTGCACATCTTCCATTTCATTAATGATACCGTTCACCAGATTGTTGTAATCATCTCCACCCTGCAGGTTTTCACCTGCGTTATTAAAGGTAGACAGCATTTTATCTACGTACTGGGAGACCGGGCTTACCACGTTGCCGTATTTATTAGCATCCTGGTTGTCCTCACGATAGTGCTGGATACTCTCATAAGCCTCCACCACCTGCGCCTGTTTGGTCTGATTCAGTTGCAGTGCATAGCCCACCAGCTCCTTGTCGTTAAACCCTAACGCCAGCGCTTCTTCAAACGCTTTGTCCATATCACCACCGAAAAAGGTATCCGCCAGCTCCGAGGCCTGCCCGACTAGATCCGCGATGGCTTTCATTTCGTCTTCGTCGAGCTCGCCTTTTAATGAAAAGCTCATGCCACTGCGTTCGAAGTACTCATATAACGAGGTTTGCTGAATTCCCACCGCGGGACCGTTGCTGCCCTCGCCTGGCTGTCCCGTCGCGGCTCCGGCACTAACCTGGGTTTGCTGCGCATAACGGTACTGTTGCAGCGACTCAAAGCTCAGGGTTAACTCGTCACCATCGCGAGTACGTATAAGAATACTACCGGTACGTGATTCACTGGCGCCGGCTTGCAGTGACGCTACGTTGCTGAGTGCTGTGTCGTTGCCAAAGAGTTTGTTTTCAAGCGTATCAATACGATCCTTAATGAGTGATCGGCTGCGATCGATGCCTTCCGCGATATCCTCATTCATAAACGCACCTATATCTTTTTCGGCCATAGCAATGCCTTTCGCTACCCCTTCACGGGCCTGCGAGAATAGCTCTGACAGCCTGCCCTTATCAGCACCACCGCGAGCAGCGCCCTCGAGCACGCCGCCAACAAATTGCATGACGTTTTTGGCCACCTTTTCAAAGTCGAATAAAGACGTTTTGCCGTCCTCTGCTTTTTCCTGAGGCGGCACTGATGGCTGTTTACCATCGATTTTGACTGCCTGCGTCATTGAGCCGCTGAATATCTTTAATCCGATGGCAGTATTAGAACTGCTAACACTCACCGCTGATGTCTGAGCTTGCTTAAACTCAGCAGCTTGCCGTAGCCCTTCTTCCTGCAGCTGTTTCTTTATGGCGGTATCCGGGTGCACAGATGATTTCTGATCACCAAGGAATGCCTTGATTTGACCCACGTTCATAATTTGATCCTCACTAACCTCAACCTTGTTATCGGCGCCCACCCCATTTTGTTTAATTTTAATGCAAATTTGCTGAGGTATAATGGTCAACAATTATTGCAGAACGCGCAAAAGCCACTACAATGCGCCCCCGCATCTGCCCACTGGTAACCGAGGACATCATGACAAAATCCCTGCAACAAGACTATCAGCAGCAACTTAGTGAAAAGGAAGCGCGACTGAACGGTCTGTTATCACAATTTGATGCACCTGATGCCGTGGTGTATGCCTCAGCGCCCACACACTACCGCATGCGCGCGGAATTTCGGGTATGGCATGACGGCGATGACCTGTACCACATCATGTTTGACCAACAAACCAAAGAAAAGTACCGGGTCGATGACTTCCCCCCTGCCAGCAAAACCATCAATAATATGATGGCGGTGTTAATGGAGAAGCTACGTAACAACACGCTGTTGCGTAAAAAGTTGTTTCAGATTGATTATTTGTCCGCCTTGTCAGGCGAACTGGTGATCAGCTTGCTTTATCACAAACCTTTGGATGACGCGTGGCTGGCAGAAGCCGAAAAGCTGCGGGATGAACTGAACACTGATGCACCGGTCAGTATCATTGGCCGAGCCCGCAAACAAAAGCAGATTTTAGGTAACGACTACGTAATCGAACGCTTACCGGTCTTCGAACGCACCTATCTGTTTAAACACATTGAGAATAGCTTCACTCAGCCTAATGCCGAGGTGAATTGCCGCATGATTGAATGGACGCTGGATGTTTCTGCAGGACTGGGTGGAGACCTGCTGGAACTGTACTGCGGGGCGGGCAACTTTTCGGTACCTCTGGCGGCAAATTTCCGACGGGTAATTGGTACCGAAATCGCTAAACCGTCGGTTAGTGCAGCGCAATACAATATTCAGGTAAACGGGTTAGACAATGTGGACATTGTCAGGCTCTCAGCAGAAGAGTTTGTAGAGGCGATGAAAGGGATCCGAGAGTTTTCGCGATTACAGGGGATCAATCTGGCTGAGTACGATTTCACAACAGTGCTGGTCGACCCACCGCGGGCAGGACTGGATGAGGCGTCGTTAAGGAAAATTCAGGAATACGACAACATCCTCTACATTTCCTGCAACCCTGAGACGCTGGCCGAAAACCTGACCATCCTCAATGAGACCCATCAGGTGACGCACACCGCCTTGTTTGATCAGTTTCCGTTTACCCATCATATCGAAGCCGGAGTAAAACTGACCCGAAAAGCAGTTTAGTCTCGCATCTGACGGGCACCCAACTGCACAAAACGTAGTTGGGTTTTCACCCGTTCCGCCACCGACTGACGAAGTTTAGGATCAGCTTCCAGTGCTTCTGCACCGGCACTGAACACCAGCCGCACCATGGCATCGGCCTGTACGTTCGCCAGTTTATATTCCACCGCTTGTTGCTCAACTATGTAGTCGGTCAGCTCTTCCACAAAATGCTGGATTTCACGAAATACCGCCATACGGTATGCGGCTGATGTCCCAGTGTGTTCGCGAAGCAGTAACCGAAACACGTTTTTGTTGGCAGCAATAAACTCCATAAACGTATCTACCGAGGTGCCTATCACACTTCCGCCTGAAGCGATGCGCCGGCGCGCCTGGCGCATTAGTTGCCGCAGGGCCAGCCCGGCTTCATCAACCAGGGTTAAGCCCAGTTCATCCATGTCTTTGAAATGACGATAGAATGAGGTGGGGGCAATGCCCGCTGCCCGGGATACTTCGCGGAGACTGATTGCAGACAGGCTGCGGTTCTCATCGAGCAGGGTAAATGCTGCGTTAATAATGTTTTCCCGGGTTTTTAATTTTTGTTCTTGTCGGCTCAAAACGGGCTCTCTTCCTCACTTCATACGTTATTGTAACTTACAAAAACGCGGTGGTGCGACTATTGAATCGCAAGTGATTGAAACGCAAGATAAGTTCCTTATGCAGCCCAGCTCTCCAAGAAATGTTTACGCTTAGGTGGCTCCGGCAGGCGGTTTTTAACTTGCCTGCTGGCCAGATAAACGATAAATTAGCGTACAGTTGTAAGCTGAAGTTTGATATATGAAAAAACCACCAATAATTATGAGCAACGTACTGGTTTTTATTTTAACCGGTACTATCGCCTTCATCGGCGTGCCCGTCTGGGCCTATCTGGTTGGTATCGACTGGGTTGAAGTAACCTGTGCCATTGTGCTGTTTTACTTTACCGGTATGTCGATTACCGCCGGCTACCACCGTTTGTGGTCACATAAAACCTATGATGCCAATATAGTGGTGCGGGTTATCCTTGCCATCGGCGGGGCTATGGCACTGCAAAACAGTATTCTGCACTGGTCATCTGATCACCGCATTCATCACCGGCATGTGGATCACGAAGACAATGACCCCTACTCAGCCTCACGAGGGCTGTGGTTTGCACACATTGGCTGGATGCTTCGTGAATACCAGGCCAACCGGTATAACGATTACACTAACTGCCGTGACTTACAGAAAGATCCGGTAGTCATGTGGCAACACAAGTATTATCTGCCCATTGTCCTTGCGGCGAACTTTGGCGTGACCGGCTTACTGGGCTGGCTGAATGGCGACATTCTGGGCATGATCCTGGTAGCGGGTGTACTGCGTCTGGTGCTGGTCCATCACGTGACCTTCTTTATCAATTCGCTGGCACACTTCTGGGGTAAGCAGCCTTACACCGATAAAAACAGTGCCCGGGATAATGGCATACTGGCATTCTTCACCTTTGGCGAGGGATACCATAACTTCCATCATATCTTTGAGTATGATTACCGCAATGGCATCCGGTGGTGGCAGTTCGATCCGACCAAGTGGCTCATCCGTGGTCTGTCTTTTGTCGGCCTGACCCGCAACCTGCGCCGTTGTCCAGAAGAGCGCATAGAGAAAGCACGGCTGGCTATGCAGCTTCAACTGGCCAGCGAGAAAGTGTCCAGCTTACCGAATGCGGAAGAAATACTGCATAAAATCCAGACTGAATACGATTTGCTGCTGCAACGTATGTCTGACTACTACGCAACAAAGAAGCGACTGATGGCGGTGCGTCAGAAATCGCTGAAACGCAGCCTGGAACGCTTTGAGCTCGATTATAAGTATAAGGAGCTCAAGCACGCCCTGGCGGTACAGCGTGAGAAGTGGCTACAGTTACAACAGCTCTCCCACCAGTTTGCCTGATAGATTAAGCCCGCTTCTTGCGGGCTTTTTGTTTCTATTCAAAAACTTGCTAGAATTTGGGTGTCAGGCACCCAGCGCCGCTCTCCGATTTCACAAAAGGCCCTATGACTATGAGTAAAAAATCCACTTCGTCTAAACCTGCATCTTTCCAGTATGATGCCATTGTCATTGGCACCGGTCCCGGTGGCGAAGGGGTGGCCATGCAGCTGGCTAAAGCCGGCAAGAGTGTGGCGGTTGTCGAACGCTATGAAGCGGTAGGCGGCGGCTGTACCCACTGGGGGACTATTCCCTCGAAAGCGCTTCGCCACTCGGTGAGCCGGTTAATTGAGTACAACAATACACCGCTGTTCGCTGATAACCGGGTCAGCCGAAGCTTAACTTTTTCTGAAATAATGAATCATGCCAGTGGCGTGATCCGGGCCCAAACCCGCCTGCGCGCCTCCTTCTACGACCGTAACCGTGTCAGTCTGTATTATGGGGAAGCCAGCTTTATTGATGCTAATACCCTGGAAATTGCCCGTGCCGACGGCTCCCGGGACACGATAACGGCCAAACAAATTGCCATCGCCACAGGTTCACGGCCATATACACCGCCGGATATCGACTTTACCCACCCGCGTATATATAACTCTGACAGCATTTTGTCGCTGGACCATGATCCTAAATCCATCATCATTTACGGTGCCGGCGTAATTGGCTCAGAGTACGCCAGTATTTTCAGAGGCATGGGGGTGAAGGTTGATTTGGTAAATATGCGCGACCGGCTACTGTCTTTTCTCGATACAGAAATCTCTGATGCACTGAGTTATCACCTGTGGAATAACGGCGTGGTTATTCGTCACACGGAAACGTATAAATCGGTGGAAGGTAAAGACGATAGCGTCATTCTGAATTTAGAATCGGGCAAGCGCATGCGCGCAGATTGCCTGTTATTTGCCAACGGGCGTACCGGCAATACCGATATGCTGAAGCTTGAGAACGTGGGGCTTGAGGCAGACTCCCGCGGTCAGCTGAAGGTGAATAAAAACTATCAGACCAGTATCGACAATATTTATGCGGTAGGCGACGTTATCGGCTACCCCAGCCTTGCCTCGGCTGCATATAATCAGGGCCGGTTTGCAGCAGAAGCCATGCTGCAAGGCCAGACCCATTCGGCGCTGGTTGAAGACATCCCCACCGGTATCTATACCATTCCGGAGATTAGCTCAGTAGGGAAAACCGAACAAGAACTGACCCAGGCAAAAATCCCCTATGAAGTGGGCAGAGCCCAGTTCAAGCACCTGGCCCGGGCGCAGATAGCCTCTACCCAGGTGGGAAGCCTGAAAATCCTCTTTCATCGTGAAACCAAGGAAATTCTCGGGATCCACTGCTTCGGTGAGCGGGCTTCAGAGATCGTACATATCGGTCAGGCAATCATGCAACAAAAAGGCGATGCAAATACCATCGACTATTTTGTAAATACCACGTTTAACTACCCGACAATGGCCGAGGCTTACCGGGTGGCGGCCCTGAACGGACTTAACCGTATTTTCTAATTTGCGCGCCTCGCACTTCTGCGAGGCTCAGCTCCAGACATAAAAAAACCGGCAGTCTGCCCAATGCCAGTCAGTTAAGCTGACTGGCATTTTTCTTTTTAGGGTATTTACGAGGCAGTCCCTTCACTACCCGTG
>NZ_JAOTJC010000017.1:1763-4670 GCF_025628895.1 Alteromonas salexigens
TTAAGATTTAGTGGAAGCCTCTGGGAAGTGGCGCGATACAGGGTGATAGCCCCGTACACGTAGGATCTTTTGTAGTGAAATCGAGTAGGTCGGGACACGTGTTATCTTGACTGAATATGGGGGGACCATCCTCCAAGGCTAAATACTCCTAACTGACCGATAGTGAACCAGTACCGTGAGGGAAAGGCGAAAAGAACCCCTGTGAGGGGAGTGAAATAGAACCTGAAACCGTATACGTACAAGCAGTAGGAGCACCTTCGTGGTGTGACTGCGTACCTTTTGTATAATGGGTCAGCGACTTATATTTAGTAGCAAGGTTAAGCGAATAGCGGAGCCGTAGCGAAAGCGAGTGTTAACTGCGCGATTAGTTGCTAGGTATAGACCCGAAACCCGGTGATCTAGCCATGGGCAGGTTGAAGGTTGAGTAACATCAACTGGAGGACCGAACTCACTAACGTTGAAAAGTTAGGAGATGACCTGTGGCTGGGGGTGAAAGGCCAATCAAACCGGGAGATAGCTGGTTCTCCCCGAAATCTATTTAGGTAGAGCCTCGGACGAATTCCATTGGGGGTAGAGCACTGTTAAGGCTAGGGGGTCATCCCGACTTACCAACCCTTTGCAAACTCCGAATACCAATGAGAACTATCCGGGAGACACACGGCGGGTGCTAACGTCCGTCGTGGAGAGGGAAACAACCCAGACCGCCAGCTAAGGTCCCCAAATATTGCTAAGTGGGAAACGATGTGGGAAGGCACAGACAGCTAGGAGGTTGGCTTAGAAGCAGCCACCCTTTAAAGAAAGCGTAATAGCTCACTAGTCGAGTCGGCCTGCGCGGAAGATGTAACGGGGCTAAGCAATATACCGAAGCTGCGGCAATGCGATTTATCGTATTGGGTAGGGGAGCGTTGTGTAAGTGGATGAAGGTGAGTTGAGAAGCTTGCTGGACATATCACAAGTGCGAATGCTGACATGAGTAACGATAATGGGGGTGAAAAACCCCCACGCCGGAAGACCAAGGTTTCCTGTCCCATGCTAATCAGGGCAGGGTAAGTCGGCCCCTAAGGCGAGGCAGAAATGCGTAGTCGATGGGAAACGGGTTAATATTCCCGTACTTATATAATCAGTGATGGAGGGACGGAGAAGGCTAAGCAAGCCTGGCGTTGGTTGTCCAGGTGAAAGCGAGTAGGCCGTTGACTTAGGTAAATCCGGGTCGATAAAGCTGAGACGCGAGACGAGCTCCCAAGGGAGTGAAGTTGTTGATGCCCTGCTTCCAGGAAAAGCTTCTAAACTTATGATTATATGAACCGTACCCCAAACCGACACAGGTGGTCAGGTAGAGAATACTAAGGCGCTTGAGAGAACTCGGGTGAAGGAACTCGGCAAAATAGTACCGTAACTTCGGGAGAAGGTACGCCACTGAAGGTGAAGGATTTACTCCGTAAGCTTTTGGTGGCCGCAGTGACCAGGTGGCTGGGACTGTTTATTAAAAACACAGCACTCTGCAAACACGAAAGTGGACGTATAGGGTGTGACACCTGCCCGGTGCCGGAAGGTTAATTGATGGGGTTAGCGTAAGCGAAGCTCTTGATCGAAGCCCCGGTAAACGGCGGCCGTAACTATAACGGTCCTAAGGTAGCGAAATTCCTTGTCGGGTAAGTTCCGACCTGCACGAATGGTGTAACCATGGCCACGCTGTCTCCACCCGAGACTCAGTGAAATTGAAATCGCAGTGAAGATGCTGTGTACCCGCACCTAGACGGAAAGACCCCGTGAACCTTTACTACAGCTTGGCACTGAACATTGAACCTACATGTGTAGGATAGGTGGGAGGCTTTGAAACATCGTCGCCAGATGATGTGGAGCCGACCTTGAAATACCACCCTTGTATGTTTGATGTTCTAACTTAGGTCCCTTATCGGGATTGAGGACAGTGTCTGGTGGGTAGTTTGACTGGGGCGGTCTCCTCCCAAATAGTAACGGAGGAGCACGAAGGTTAGCTAATCACGGTCGGACATCGTGAGGTTAGTGCAATGGCATAAGCTAGCTTAACTGCGAGACAGACACGTCGAGCAGGTACGAAAGTAGGTCATAGTGATCCGGTGGTTCTGTATGGAAGGGCCATCGCTCAACGGATAAAAGGTACTCCGGGGATAACAGGCTGATACCGCCCAAGAGTTCATATCGACGGCGGTGTTTGGCACCTCGATGTCGGCTCATCACATCCTGGGGCTGAAGTCGGTCCCAAGGGTATGGCTGTTCGCCATTTAAAGTGGTACGCGAGCTGGGTTTAGAACGTCGTGAGACAGTTCGGTCCCTATCTGGTGTGGGCGTTGGATGATTGAGGGGAGCTGCTCCTAGTACGAGAGGACCGGAGTGGACGAACCGCTGGTGTTCGGGTTGTTTTGCCAAAGGCATTGCCCGGTAGCTATGTTCGGAATCGATAACCGCTGAAAGCATCTAAGCGGGAAGCGAGCCCCAAGATGAGTCATCCCTGAGCTTTAAGCTCTGGAAGGGTTGTTATAGACTATGACGTTGATAGGCAGGATGTGGAAGCGTTGTAAGGCGTTAAGCTAACCTGTACTAATTGCCCGAGAGGCTTAACCATACAACGCCCAAGAAGCTTTATGCTTTTGAGAGTTGTATGACGACAAGCTAGCAACAAGTAGAGTAGTAAGTTACTCAACAGATTGAAATATCAGACTTTCCCAAATTGTTAAGTTACTGACTTAGTCAGTAATAGCAGGAGGCCCTGAAACAAGTTCAGGGTGACTTGCAGTCAGTTTTTTGCTTGGCGACAATAGCGACGTGGCACCACCTGATCCCATTCCGAACTCAGAAGTGAAACATGTTAGCGGCGATGGTAGTGTGGGGATTCCCCATGTGAGAGTAGCACATCGCCAAGCTCCT
>NZ_JAOTJC010000015.1 GCF_025628895.1 Alteromonas salexigens
CATATAACAAGCAAATAATGGCACTCGCTGTCGCTCGCTGAGACGCAAACACGTGCGCGGCTTCGCCATTATTGCACACGTGTTTACGCCCCATATTTGGAAGTTAGGCATACAATGAAAAAACCAACCGGCGTAAGTCGACGAATTCTTCAAACTATAAAGCATATTCAAGAAAATGATCTTGAAGGTGCGTTGGTCAATTTATTTCCAGCCTTAGATCAAACTGCCAAACGTAGACGTTCTAAAGATGGCGTTGGTAAACGGATTAAAGCGTTTCTGGAAGAAGAGGAAAAGCTTATATCAATAATTGCTACAGGCAACTGCCTTTCAGATATTAAATGCAACGATATAAGCATTACTGACGCTTTATATAAATTCGGACGAACTTCAATTGCTCATGAGGGTGAACTAGATCCAAGGCTAGAATTTAATTCAAATGGTTCTATTTTGATTGGGAAAAATAAATGGAATTTACCTAGTGGTTATATCGTGGGTATGTGTGTTGCAGTTATTACCGCTCCAGAGAATGCCAATGAATCTATTGAAACGCCACTTTCAATTGATGTGTATGAAAAGCGGTTTAGTGTATCTGAGCTGTGGGGAAATCCACAAGAAATACAAAACCATATAGCAGAGCATTTTAAAAATGCTGAACTTTTCAGCTAAGTGTGCCTAACAAAACGCTCAAGCTCACTCCCTTCGGTCGCTGGGACAAAAACACAATGCGGCTACGCCATTATCGCATTGTGCTTTTGCCCCTTAGCTTAGTGTTATACGTCATGGAGGAACTGTTGGATACAAGTCAATTAAAAGCAATGAAACGATTTCGAAAAGGTGCCAGGTTCATCGGATTTTGGTTTATTCTTATCGGTGGTTTTATGCTTTACCAGTTTTTGGGTATCTTGAACGACCCTGAAGCCACGATAACTTACAACGGTGTTCCTACTAATGAGTACTCGGTAAAGCTGGATGCCGTTATCTTTATAGGATTATTTGTTGCTATTGGATTGTTGGCGGCTTTCTCTCCTTCACGTTGGCTCAATAAATTGTTTGTTGCAAAAATATCATTTGAATCAGCAGTAGGTTTTAAGAAATAACGTATAACAAGCCAAGTAAGCGGGACAATAACACGTGGGCTCCCGTCACTTCGTTCCTTATTTTAGCCCACGTATTATTGCCCCTTCTTGGGGTGTTATATTTTCGGAGAGTTTGGTGAGAACTGATATATCTCAATATCTTTATCATTGGGTAAAAGCCGATACTGAAGAGTTGACAGTTGAGATTCTGTGTAAAATTATAGAAAGTAGGCGGTTGTTAGACAGTGATGGATTTATAACAGGTAAACAAAAGTGTGTTTGTTTTACCGAAGCACCGATGAATAAATTTCATAGAGAAGAGTACAGGTACAAAAAGTTTGGAGTACGGTTTGAGAAAAACTATATCTTTTCTCGCGGAGGAAGACCTGTTATCTATTAA
>NZ_JAOTJC010000001.1 GCF_025628895.1 Alteromonas salexigens
CCTAATGCCGATCAGTTAAGAATTTAATGATCGGTTGACCGATCTTTTGAAGGGTTCAAAATCCGATATCAGTTTCTGATATCGGATTTTTTTATGCCTCTTCACAGCCTTCTTGATGACACTTTTACTGCTGCAGACGAACTTAACTCTGTTAATAAGTTCAAGTCGTTTTTGGACCCTGAGATACTGGAGCAGGCGTTTGAATATTCAGGTGTCGCGACGGTGCGGCGCAGGCGACTGCCCCTTGATGCCGTTATGTGGTCCGTCATTGGTATGAGCTTGTTCCGCAACGAGCCAGTATGGGACATCGCCAGCAAACTGGATATTTCATTACCCGGTAAAAATAAGTTGGTTGCGCCCAGTGCGTTGGTACAGGCTCGTCAGCGGCTTGGAGACGAGGCTGTAGGTCGTGTGTTTCATATGATGGCGGAACGCACTTTTCAGCAAGAAGCCTTCGAGCAATGGTGTGGACTGAACTTACTGGCTGTGGATGGGGTTATGTTCCGGGCTCAGGACACACAGGACAACCTGACCGAGTTTGGGTGCGAGCGCAATAACCACGGCGATGTTGTCTACCCCCAGATTAGGATGTGCAGCCTGATGGAAACCTCCAGCCACATGCTACTTGCCAGTGAGTTCGACAGCCGCCAGGTTGGAGAAATGACGCTGGCTCAAAGACTGCTATCATCGGTGCCGGATAACTCGCTAACCTTGTTTGACAAGGGATACTACTCATTAGGTCTCCTGCATAAATGGCGTCAAAAAGGCGAGCAGACTCACTGGATGTTGCCTGCGCGTAAAGATTTACAATACAGCATCAAACACCAGCTCAACGAGAATGATGCCATTGTTGTTTTGAAAAGCACGCCTCAGGCCAGAAACAAGTTCGAGGACCTCCCTGAAATGATAGAAGCCCGCCTGACCAGTTACCAACTGGATGGGAAAACCTACCGGGTCTTAAGCTCTATGACAGACACGCTGCGTTATCCTTACGATGATGTGGTCGATGTATATACCCAGCGCTGGGAGATTGAAGTGGGCTTCAGGGAGATGAAGCAGGGTTTACATCAAGCCAAGCTCACTCTGCGCAGCAAGAAACCTGAAATGGTTAGGCAGGAGTTATGGGGACTATTGCTGGCCTATAATCTCGTCCGCCTGGTCATGTTGGATGCAGTGAAGCATACTCCGGACGTGGCGCCTACAAGATTAAGCTTTAGTCTGTGCATGCGACAGGTTGTGACCTTCTTCATCTCCGCCACAATACGCAGTGCCAGCAAGCTACCAGAGCATTATGAATACCTGTTAGAGACGCTACGAATGCTGGAACTACCCAATAAGAGACCGGATAGAAGTTATCCACGGGTAGTGAAGGGACTGCCTCGTAAATACCCTAAAAAGAAAAATGCCAGTCAGCTTAACTGACTGGCATTGGG
>NZ_JAOTJC010000009.1 GCF_025628895.1 Alteromonas salexigens
TGACCTCTCCCCCAAAAATAACACCATGACATTGATGAGATTTCCAATAAACTGGAGACAATGGAGATCTCAAAATGAAAAAACGCTACAGCGAAGAACAAATCATCAAGGCCATCAAACAGCATGAGGCTGGCGCAAAGGTGGACGACATCTGCCGCGAGATGGGTATCTCATCTGGGACTTTTTATAATTGGCGCAGCAAGTATGCGGGGCTGGAAGTCAATGAAGCCAAGCGTCTAAAAGAGCTTGAGTCTGAGAACAATAAGCTGAAGAAGATGCTGGCTGACAAACTTCTGGAAGTAGAAGCGATGAAGGATGTGCTTTCAAAAAAGTGGTAACGCCAGCAGCAAGAAAGCCTGTCGCCCGTCACCTTATTGATGCGTTTAAGCTCAGTGAACGGGTTGCCTGCAAGCTTGCTGGTGTCAGCCGTACCGCATTCAGATATTGCCACAAGACGAAGCCAGATAGCGAAGTACGCTCGCGTCTGAAGGAATTGGCGTCACAGTATCCAAGGTATGGATATCTGATGCTGCATGGCTTGCTAAAGGGAGAAGGGCTTGTCGTCAACCGCAAGCACACGTACCGCCTTTACACTGAGGAAAGGTTGCAGGTACGGACAAAGAAGCGCAAGAAGCTGACTCGACCAAGACAGCCGCTAGAGGTTCCAACAGCGCCCGATGAGCGATGGTCTATGGATTTCGTATCTGATCAACTTAGCAACGGCAGACGCTTCAGAGTGCTGAACGTGGTAGACGATTATTCCCGCGAGATGGTCGGACAGCTTGTATCTGTTTCTATCAGCGGCCGTCAGGTTGCACGCTTCCTTAGTCAGCTCATTGACCAACGAGAGAAGCCTGCAAAGGTGATCTGCGACAACGGAACAGAATTCACCAGTAAAGCGATGTTCTTCTGGAGTAAAGAGACAGGTGTTGAGCTCGGTTTTATCCAGCCTGGCAAACCGACACAGAATGCCTTCGTGGAAAGCCTCAACGGTAAGTTCAGAAACGAATGTCTGAACCAGCATTGGTTCAGAACAATGGATGAGGCACGTTACGAAGTAGACCTATGGCGAGAGCATTACAATAATGTTCGGCCACATAGCTCATTGGATTACTTACCGCCTGTTGAGTATGCAAAGCGGGCAGCATAATATGAATAATCT
>NZ_JAOTJC010000010.1 GCF_025628895.1 Alteromonas salexigens
ACCCTAGGGGAACCTGGGGTTGGATCACCTCCTTACTATTACGTCGATGACGCCCTTGATGCAGTGCCTACACAGATAGTCTTGTTATAAAAGAACGACCCTAAGGTTATGTTGGGGCTATAGCTCAGCTGGGAGAGCGCCTGATTTGCATTCAGGAGGTCAGCAGTTCGATCCTGCTTAGCTCCACCACAGGCTTGTAGCTCAGCTGGTTAGAGCGCACCCCTGATAAGGGTGAGGTCGGCAGTTCAAGTCTGCCCAAGCCTACCACTTTCTTCCTTACTCTTCGTTGGATGGAAACTCATGTGCTGATAGCACACTACGTTCCCCTCCGCCTCGATTAAGAAAGAAAGCCACTAACTCCCATGCTCGGGTCGGACAAAGAGCGAAATCCTAATGAATATTTACTTTCGAGTAAGCATTGATTAGGGTTTTTTACTCTAAACATGTTCTTTAACAATTTGGAAAGCTGATATTAGTAATCAATCAAAATTGAGTAACTGAGAATATCGAAAGATGTTCTCTCAAAGCTACTCTACTTGACTTGAATTGCTTGTTATCGATTAATTTTGATGACAAGGCAATTCTTCCGATTAGCTTGTCATGCATACGACATTACCCAACCCGGAGTCAAAAGGCGGGTTAAAAGCGACATGTCGGTTTCTAGGCGAGTGGACAGACGAACGAGCGAAGGCGCATACATCACGTATGTAACTGAGTGAGTGAGGAAAGGCCACGAAGCATAGGGAGCGAGATGGAAGGTTTTTTGGGGTTGTATGGTTAAGTGACGAAGCGTATACGGTGGATGCCTTGGCAGTTAGAGGCGATGAAGGACGTGTAAGTCTGCGAAAAGCTGTGGTGAGCTGACAAAAAGCATTTGAGCCACAGATGTCCGAATGGGGAAACCCACCTGTTTACAGGTATCGTTGCGTGAATACATAGCGTAACGAGGCGAACGAGGGGAACTGAAACATCTAAGTACCCTTAGGAAAAGAAATCAACCGAGATTCCCCTAGTAGCGGCGAGCGAACGGGGAGCAGCCCTTAAGCTGCTTAAGATTTAGTGGAAGCCTCTGGGAAGTGGCGCGATACAGGGTGATAGCCCCGTACACGTAGGATCTTTTGTAGTGA
>NZ_JAOTJC010000014.1 GCF_025628895.1 Alteromonas salexigens
GCCCTACCTCTTGCCGGCCTTCAACGGCGTTGGGACGTTCAGAAATATGTCGTTTATCTGCCAGGCGACCACGACTGTCGTACGCTTTATAGCGCTTGCGGCGACGCTTTAAGGATTGTCTCAAACACTGCCACAGGTCACCTCCAGCCGCTTTATCCCGCCAGATGTATTGATAGATACTCTCGTGACTGACGCACTTATGACCGTGGCGTTTCAGGAAGCCTGCTATTTGCTCTGGACTCCATTCATAACCTAGTAATACCCGAACCAACACAAAGTCTGACTCGGTCAGCTTTAACCCACTACGACTTTTACGTCGCCGCACTCGCGTTCGGCGCTGCGCTATTGGAGGTCGGTAAGCCCCATCAATACCCCAGCAGGAATTACGTTTTACTTCGCGCCAGATTGTTGTGCGATGCCTGCCCAGCGCCGTCGCTATCTGAGGAACAGACAACCCTTGCTTTCTGAGCGCAGACAACATATACCTTTCATTCTCGGTGAGCTGTTTGTACTTCATATCATTTACCTTCTTGCCGGAAAGAAAATGGAGAAGTAACGATAGCTCACCGTTTTAATTTTTGGGCGTGTTGCAGTTACTATATGAATTCGGGG
>NZ_JAOTJC010000006.1:0-45486 GCF_025628895.1 Alteromonas salexigens
CATTTTGAGATCTCCATTGTCTCCAGTTTATTGGAAATCTCATCAATGTCATGGTGTTATTTTTGGGGGAGAGGTCAGATTTGTGTCTGAACACTTTCTGTGCCAGTAACCCACCGGGCCAACCACCCAGCAGACTCAACAGGTGAAGGTGGTTTTCCGGTGTCCTGCGGCGTCCAGCTTTGGCCGCAGACTTATCATAACCATACATCATAAATGCCAGTAAGCTGGCCGCCAGATAGACGTAAAGTAGGGGGTCTGGCACTTTGTGCAGCGATACACTTAACAGCAGCACCGACGCAACATTAACAGTCAATACAGCTGGGAGAGTAACAGACCTGGCCTGTTGCGGTGTAACGCGACCAGGCTCGCGGGCATAGCGAATGTTGGTGGCGGTTAATTTACCTGTTGCTTGTGGCTGCGGCTCATAAACAATGATATCGCCTTCCACCGGCCGGCGAGGTGGCCGCTTAAATGCTTTTATATGCACAAAGGCTGTCTTGCCACCGCCATTCGGTGCTACAAAACCATATCCTTTTTCATCATTCCACGTGTGTAACTTTCCCTGATACTTCATCGCTGATCCCCGCACGCTCTTTCTGAATAGTATCTTCTCAATACCATGGGCTGCCAATATATCAGTGTGAGACAGTTATACACTATGCAGTAAATTGTCCACACGGGCGTAACGCCGCACTGCCACGACTTTGCATTGTTTTGTGCGCTGATAGAGACGCGAACTGGCGCTGCTGTTCGAGCAGACGGTGGTTTGGCAACCGCTTATCTTATGTTTACCATTGTGTTGCAGGGGCATAATCCCCATGCTTTTAAGACGTAAGAAAACAACAGAGGAGCACAATTTATGAGTCGTCATTTTGATGAAGCGGAAGGTTTGTGCGAAGAAAAAGATCCAGCCACCGATGGCTTTGTGTTTAATCAGACCATGTTGCGCATTGCCGACCCAAAACGCTCATTAGATTTCTACACCCGCGTAATGGGCATGACGTTGTTAAAGCGCCTGGATTTCCCAGAGATGAAATTCAGTTTGTATTTTTTGACCGCCGGTGAAGATTTCACCGATGTCAGTGAAGATGATAAGGAACGGACCAGACAGACCTTTGGTCGGCCAGCTATGCTGGAGCTTACCCACAACTGGGACGATACCGCCGAATCAGCCGATTATCATAACGGTAATTCTGACCCTAAAGGTTTTGGCCATATTGGCTTTCATGTGCCTGATCTCGGCCATGCCTGTGACCGGTTTGAGTCGTTAGGTGTCCCGTTTCAGAAGCGCCCGGACGATGGAGCCATGAAAGGCATCGCCTTTATTAAAGATCCTGATGGCTACTGGATTGAGATATTTGAAGCTTCGCAGGTGGCCAGCGTGTGCGCCCCACATATTACAAGCTAAAAAGATTGAGCACGGGCAGGGCAGAGTGTGTGGCGCTGCCCGCTGCCACGTGTGGATGAGAGACAAAAACGCGCAGCCACACCGGCGAAGAAACTACACTGGGTACCTGCAGTCCGGCACCATGCCTTTAACTGCCCAGCAGGGCAATTTTCACTCCGAAGCCGATCAGTACCACCCCGACCACGCCTTCAATTATATGTCTGGCGTTATTAAACGCACGCAGCAATTTAGGGTGAGTAAGAAACAACGCCACGCCGCTGAACCACACTAAGTGTGCCATGGAGATAATTGCCCCATATACTAGCTGAATGCCTACCGGTGTGGCCCGGTCAACGACTTGCGTGAATATGCTCAGAAAAAACACCGTGGTTTTAGGGTTCAGCGCATTGGTCAGAAACCCCGTTTTGAAGGCTGACAACGCATTCATAGTGCCCTGTGAAGTCGCTGCCTGGATGGTGTGTCGTGACATGATGGTAGTGACACCCATGTAAATAAGGTAAGCAGCCCCACAATATTTTATTACCGTGTACGCCATCGGCGAATTGGCAATAATTACGGCCAGCCCCGCGATAGAATAGCCCACATGCACCCAAATGGCGACGCTCACACCCAGTGCTGAGCACAAGCCCGCACGCCGCCGGTACAGCAGGCTGTTGCGGGTGATCATCGCGAAGTCTGCGCCCGGGCTTATCGCCATAAAAATGGCAATAACTGTCACGCTCATAAATTGTGACGCATATTGACTTAGTGTTACGGCTTCCATACGCCTCCAGCACGGGCTAATTCCGGGTGCAGGCTTCCAGGTAAGGGCCCGCTCGCTGCATTCTGATCTTACCCTGGCCTGCGCCTTGTTACGGACTTTGCATAGCAGGTAAGCGGCTGACAGTGTAATGCATTCACGCATCACCGGCTATGCTAACAGCGTAGATTAATCGGTCGAAACAAGCTGGTTTGCAGTACCATCATGCAGTAATGAAAGGAGCACGTCGGGCGGGTAAATAGTGGGGTAAGCGAGCCGGGTAAGAAGAGGAGCGTGCCATGGGGGTAACTTTATTCGTCTTTATCCTTGTTTTTCTTAGCGGCAAGTACTGCACCGACAAACAGAACAAATATTAGCAGTCCTGCGGCCAGTAAAATCTGAATTATTAAGTCCATAACCTCTACTCCTGATTGTGTTAGTGCCTGGCAGCCTAGTCTGGTTTGTTGCCGAAAGCCGGGTCACTTATGTCGGTGCTCACTGCCTTCCTGTGCTGAAAATTCTGCCTTTCACGCGTAACCACCCCGTGGTTGCTACACAACGGTAACTGTACCGGGCTGCTACGTAGTAGCCCAGGCAGTCAACGGTCAGTACTGGCAAGTTAAGCAGTACATTCCACATCCTTAGCTACCGTTGTCATAACTTACTGGCTTCCGCCACTGCTTTAATATCTTTAAGATCCTGATCGATGGTTTTCTTCAGGGCACTTTTAGCCATCCAGCCAGTAAGCGCCCAGATTATTTTCGCCATGAACGTTTCCGGTTTGCCATCAAAGTGCATGGTCAGCGCGGTGGTTCCTCCCGCGTGGCTAAGTTCCAGCCGGGAGGTATACACAGCCCCATGGCTCGCAGCTTCTGCTTCATAAAAGTCGGGCGCACTGGCCTGGGTGATCCACATTTCCTCGGTAGCGTCCTTACCCATCATTTCTCTGGTTTCGCGCCATTTCAGGCCGGTAATCGAGGGACCCGTGGCGGGCTTCAGAATTTCTACTTCTTTTATCCCTGAGATTCGGTGCTGCGCATTTTCAATATCGGTAATAATGCTCCATACCACTTCCTGGGGGGCCTGAATGTCGATACTTCTACTGACTTGCATGGTGATGTCCTTCGCTAAGTGCGCTCTGGCAATTTATTATGCTTAGAAGCAAGGGGCGCTCGTAATACAACTGCTGTAATTAGCTGGCAGCTGTTCTAAGCATAAGTCAGTTCCGGTTTTTTGCCAAAGACGCAGAAGACGCGAGAACGCAGCTTGGTTCAGAGTGAGTCAGTAAGCCGCCATGAAATACATGTAGCAGACAGTGCCCGGTAAGCGAGCAGAGCGTTACCGCAACAGACTGTCTTTGCTGGCCCGTCGATTCATGCCGCCCCCGGTGGGATTTTTTGACTCTTCCTCTGCCTGACAGCTGACACAAAGCTGAACGCCCGGAATAGCGGCTCTGCGTGCTTCCGGGATCGGTGCATCACACAACTCGCAGCGTTCTGCGCTTTCGCCCCGGGGCATATTGCTTTTGGCACTGGCGACAGCATCTTCTACGCTGGCGTCGATTTGCTCCTGAACAGCGCCGTCTTTCGCCCATCCACCGGCCATAATTCCTCCTTAATGCGTATACTTAGCATGGTGTTTGAGCAAGCGTGCAGTGCGTAACCCTACCGCGTATGCAAACGCGAATGTGCGCTCACTATTGCTTGCCCTTGCCAGTTGTTACGTCCGCACCGGCAAATACGTTCGCTTATAGCGAAGCCGAGGAGTGGCAGACAGAAAAATTAGGGTTTGGGGTGGGAAGTCACAGGCTTCAGGTTGCTTCAGGCGCAGGGCCACACACTACCCGTTCTTCACCGACGTGGAAAATGTTATTAACCGCCACGTAAGTACCAGAAACCACGCCAGTCACAGGGAGTAGCACGAGTCCGCTGATACTGTAAAAGGTATTGGTCTCTTTAAAGCCGTTTACCACTTTTAAGGTTTTGCGGTCGCTTGATATCCCGCACCGGTTCACTTTGGTGAGATCGTTTTGCGGTACCACGACACATCCGGCCACAAGCGCAGATAGCGTCATGACGAGCAAAGCTTTATTCATAAGGAATTTCATTCATATCTTCCATGACAAATGACAACAGGCAGGGCGTTGTCTGAAGGAGAGGGACTGCCGGAGTGGATTTCACGCCACAGCCCTCTCCGGTAGCCAGCCAGTTTTATGCCGGGCTAGAGTTTAGGCAAAGGCACCCATTAGCGACAGGGACACTAGCAAAAGAGTTAGCAGTCCAACGGCTGCACACCAGAAATCGGTTTTAGCGTGATGGTCGGCGGCGAATGACGTCGTGCGCTGCGGATATTGGCCCAGTGTAAGTAGTTTGCATATCGGGTAACCCACCCAATAACACACGGCCCAAAATAAAATATCCAACAGCACGAAAACTATGATCCTGAATAGTCCTTTACCTACTTCGCTTGCTACTTCTTCCACTGAACATTCCTTTTAATTGTTTTCGACGATTGATATGCAAGCGCATCTTATTTTTTAACGCGCTTCAGGCAGTGAATTTACTCCACATCGTCAGGCATTGACAGGGAATTATAAGCGGCGGCATGCCGGTACACTCTGGCGGCCAGGTACTTTGCACTGGCCATATCCGACTCATGTACTCTGCCGTCATTGCTTTGGGCGGTCACTCCCAGTTGGCACCCCAGGCGATTCATTCCGTCAGGCGTATGGTTATAAGGCGTATCCAGTCCAATCCATAGCATGCCATGTTGGCTTGCCAATAGTTGCAGATAAGTCAGAGTTGACGCCTGATCGCCGTTAAGCCCGGTGCCGGATGTGACGCCGGCTGCGAGCATGCCGGCCCAGCGCTGTTCGGCCCAAAAGTCGCTGGTGGCATCCGCAAACGCTTTAAACTGAGCAGCGACCCCGCCCATGTAGGTGGGGGAGCCGAATATTATGGCCTGGCATGTGTGCAGCCTGGAAAAAAGCTCGCCAGGTACAAAACGCCCCTCCACAATTTCCTGCGCCTCAACACGGTGCTCGACGACCTCGCAAGGAAAGCGGCCCAGTTCAGTGGCCATGGCTGTCATCAGTTTGCCGGTGACATCGGTATTGCTAAAATATACCAATCCTATTTTGACCAAAAGCACGTCGCTCCTTTATTCAGATGAGTTGCGTTATTGTGCCCGATGTCCATGTTCAGAACTATTGTGGTTCGCATGTCCACCAAATCAGTTGGTCTCTTAAAACCCGTATAGACGATACGGATGAACAATTATAAGAGTCAGGTGCGAACCACCACGGTGCCGCCAATAAAGTCATGCAAAGCCCGGCGCTTTTTATTGAACAACATAGTAATAAACTCTGACAATGCCCACACTACACTCAGAGTACCAACGAAGGTGAAGGTACCAAGGAGAAACGGTGAGATGTCGTTGTACAGTTCCAGATCGATAGCGACAAGAACTATCAGTACCGCCCAGACTGCATTGAGTATGAGGGTTACTGATTCTCTTTTGCCAGCCTGGCAGATACCGATACGTTTCTCATCGGCCACGTTTACCACTTTTACCCCTAGCAACATTTTGCCAAATGACTGCCCGAATATACCATGCATAAAGATAAGATAAATTGATAGCTGAACGGCATTTAACGCCTGCAAAAAACTGTCATTGGGGGCATAGTCGATCCCAAATAGCAGACACTCAATATAAATGACTATGGCAAAGATAATACCGTCTACCAAGGCCGCCCAACAACGTGGCCAGAAAGTGTGATACTTGTCACTTTCAGTCAGTTCTTCTCCGGTTTCCACATTACGTTGAGTCTGTTTATTAGCTATTAATCGGTTAACTTCGCTATACCGTTCTGGGAACTGCTCTCTGTCTATATTTTGCCTGACATCGAGTAATTCATCATATGTGTAATTCTGAAATTCTGGTGCATTTTCCATTGTATTTTTATTCTTATATTTAAGGGCAAACAAATTCGATAAATTCACCCTGGTGGTGAGATTAACCAGTCCTCCAGACTGGAGATGTGCACCAGGACCTTAATCAACCAGCGATAAGCGTTTGTCTGTGAACACACAGATAACGCCCAAATTATTGTAAATCACGTCGTAATTATAATCGCACACTTACGCTGAACGGTTAAACTGTCGCAACTGAATGTGATTACCATCGCGATCGGCGATATTTGACACTTTAAACAATGGGTTGGCCCATTCGCCGTCGAATGCCTGTCCACCGAGTGTGGTGGCTTTCTTCCGGGTATCAGTCATGTCTGTGACGGTAAGAAAAACCTTAACCGGGCTCAGCCCGCTTTCGGGTATAGCAAAGGGCGGCGCATGAATGATTAGGTTAAAGCCGTCTTTTTCCAGGCTGGTAAAGTCCTTGGTTTCTCTGCTCACCTGCATATTAAAAAGCTGCACATAAAACTCAGCTAAATTGCTCACATCGTCGGAGTATACAAGCACGCCATTTTGCGCGGGGCCGGTCATAAACATTTCCTTGTGGTTTGTATCATGCAAATACTGTCCAACACGCTAGCTCGCCGGGCAGTATTACGCTTCTGAATGAAAAGCAACTCTTGAGCTGTCTGGCCAGCAGCGTCGCGCAAGCGATGATGGCTGGTTGATCAGGCATTCTCGCCGCCACGGCATCTGAAGTTGATGAGATAAATGATAAAAGCGTCTGCACCAATATGAATGGCTGATGCCAAGAAGGGACCGAAGCCAGCGTCTGTTGATAGTTTGCTTAGAAACCGGTTGTCATGGCGTATTAAATAAGACAGTTGCTCGGTGGCTGCCGAAAGTAAACTGTACTCATTGTATATTGCAGATAGATTAGTAAGGGCGAATGCAGCGAATAAACCGATAACTACCTTCCGCTTTGTCTCGTTCCAGATGATTTTTGACGAAAAAATCCAGCCGATCAGAAATACGCATGCCGTAACGTAGAAATTCCAGAGAAATCCAACCTGCTCCCGGATCGTCAAAATAGCCGTTACTAATTCTGATTCATTCATCTTACTTCCTTGTTGATACCGGGTGCTGCACGTCCGTTGCTTGGGGCAGTTTCAGTTTGACTGTACTGTTATATGTAGTCGGTACCTAATTTAGCACCAGTTGCTAAGCAGGCCAGACCGTTTAATAGTTAAAAAATCACTGTAAAACAGTCCAGTACGAAAAGCCAGACTAAAGAACGGTAACCGGCTAGGAGAGGGGCTATGAAGTCGGGCCGTAGAAGCTTCGACTGGTCTTTAGTTTTGGGGGAAAGGTCACTATCGCGGTATTTTATCTAAAAGAGTTAGCCACCGCATGGTGCTGTGCCACGTTAAAGGTTGTTGCACGGCATCACGGCAGCGTTTGTTTGTATCGGGATAAGCTGCGTTATTCGCGTTCTGGTAACGCCGCCATAAAGGGCGAGATAAATGCCTCAAAGTCTTCAATAAAAGGCAGGTGGTCAAGATCTTCCAGCTCTACAACGTTTATAGCCGGGTTACGTTGCTGTACCCGCTTACCAAGCTTGTCATACTCGCCTAACGTGTAGGTAACACCCTCTTTTTTCCAGTTACGGCCCGGGCCGGTGGTATCGCGGGTGCCCAGTATCAGGGTTACAGGCATGGCAAGTTTATCAAACTCGTCAATGACCGGCTGGGTAAAGATCATATCGTAGGTGAGGGCACTCACGCGGGCCAGAGTCGGCCAGTCGTCCCCGTTTACCCAACCTTGCAGGGGCAGAGTCAGTGCGGTGTACCGGTCATTCCATGCACCGTCATAGTAGTTCTTACGCTGATAGCTAACTATCGCTTCGGGCGTTTGAGATAACTCGTTTTCATAAAAGAACTGCACATCCTTATAACGGACATAATAGAGATAATTTTCCAGCCCTATCGGGTTTACCAGGATCAGTTTGTTCACCGTGTTTTCATACATCAGTGAAAAACGGCTGGCCAGCATGCCGCCCATTGAGTGACCAGCCTCAGAAAAGCCAGTAGCGCCATCACAGCTCACGATAATCTTAATCCCATCGGTCTCCCTTACTATGCCTGACTTTAGTTTTTGCGGGGCATGAGCCTGGCATGCGTTCAGCTTACTTTAAACTGCTGTTTGCGGGTCACCAGTTCCGACGAAGCCCACCATGCGGGATATTAAATCGCCGTCTTTTTCTACAAAATACTGCCCCAATTGAACTTTATTTTGGCCATCAGGGCCAGCCCCGCTAAAAGCCACCGTGGCCCGGGTCACGCTACCATTCGTGTCGCTTTTAACGACGTTGGCCGACCACCCCGGCGCATTCGCGCTAAACATACCTACGTAGTCACTTAATGCGTCCACCCCCTTGATAGTGTCTGAAGTTCGAGGGTCATCGTATTGAATATCTTTTGCTACCGCACTGGCAATTTTATTAAGCCGCTCATTAGCTTCTTCGATTTGCCACGCATCAAAAAAGTCTGAGATAGGGTCTGACATACATTTCTCCGTTTGAGTTTGGTACTGCTCACGATTGAGCCCCATGACGAGCTAATTAACGTAGGCTAACAGTGTAGCAAAGCGGCTACCCCTGTAAGTGTTCCGGAAAGTCTATGAGTTTGTGCGAATGTTATACGTCGTCCCGTTTATACAACCCGAAAACAATAATTGCTATACCAGCGAGCATCGTTAGGCCGACAGATATTAGTCCAAGACTAACAACCTGCTCTTGCAAAGGTGATGCAGAGTAACCTGTCCCTGCAATGGGCGTCATTTCGCTTGAACCGAAAATTGCAGCAAGGGTAACGAACGCCCAATTAGCGAAGCTGCCGTAGACGAGAAGCCAAAATGCAGCAGATTCAAGCTTCGGAGACAGAGTCACGTATCCCCATGCGGCGCCGAGTGCGATCAGGAAAGTGCCATTCATAACGCCCTCCAAATGACTGGCGAGGCCCATCCGCGGGTTTGTGAATTCAGGGATGCCGAAGCCGGTGAACAGACCGAGTAAAAACAGCACCGCGCCGAGACCTACGAAGCGTTTAGCTATCAAATTAGTCATGACGTTTAACTTCTAAAAAAGGAACGCAAGCATGCGGGTTAAAATCCCAAGCAGGGCGAAGGAGCCCATGTGTTTGTGTCCCAAAGACAGAAAGATCTGGCTTGGCCATTTTGCTATAGGTCACGGTTCACAATATCCTAATCATTTAATTGTAAAAGTAGCAAAAATCTTTGATATTGCGACAAAAAAAAGGAAAATTTGAATAGTAAAGTGAACAGCCGCATAACCGGCTAACATCCGGTTCGAAGTGACGGTAACACTTCTAGGTAGTGCACTGCTTACCTATTTATTACCTGCTACTTATTAGTAAAGGTATCGACACGAGATAACTGTAATTGCTTTATCATCCACGGCGTATACCAAGCGATTAGTATCATCTATTCTGCGAGACCAGAAGCCTGAAAGATTTTCTTTTAGGGGTTCCGGTTTTCCAATACCCTCAAACGGCGAACGTTTAACGTCGGTAATTAGTTTATGCATACGTTTTAAGGTTTTATTGTCTTGAGTCTGCCAATAAACGTAACTACTCCAGGCTTCATCAGTCCATGATAAAAGCTTATTACTCATCAATAAGCTCTCGTTGCGCCGTTTTACCGGATTTAAACTGCGCAATTGAACGGTTTAAATGTTCAGCGTTCGCTGGCGAACGAAGTAAATGCACAGTTTCCATAAGGCTGTTGTAGTATTCCAGTGACATTACCACCGCATCCTCAGAGTCACGACGCGTTATTACCGTCGTATCAGCATCATTAATAACACCGTCCAGAACGGCTTTCAGCCCGTTGCGGGCTTCGGTAAAAGAGACAATTTTCATTTTGGACCACACTTGTACAGTATATAGGACAAGCTTAGGTCGGGACTGAGGACATGTACAGAATGTTGTGCATGAGTTCGCTGTCGCAGCTAGCGCTTGCAACTGTGATGCACAAGCCAGCGCAAAGCAGCGATTTATTGGGCCTTAGCCTACATTTGATATGGCGTAACTGGTTATTTTACGGTGTAGCTGCCACTTGAGTTAATGTAGAGAACGATTTCAGTTTCAGCATTAATTCTATGTTCACCTTGCGCTTTCGAACTAAAGAAGCTGCTGGGCGACAGTGCAGTTTTCGTTTTAAGGTCATTCCACTGATGCGTAGCTTTGCCTCTTACCAATACAGCTTTCAGGCCATTATCGTTTTTGATTGTGGCTTCGAAACCTGCTGGTATTTTAACGAAGCTGCCATTGGCTGAGTGAGGTTCTCCCCATAGGTAAGCTATTTGTAAAACACCTTTATTAAGCCACTTAATGTCTTTAGCACTAAGCCAAACCAGATTGCGTTCATCTATATTGATTGGACGCTCTCCGCTATCAAACGCTTTGTCTGAAGAAAGGACGAGGTACGGACCGCTGTCGATTTCCAGATAGATTAAGTTCTTTTTTCCATCAGCCGCTGTGACATGGTTTTCGCCCGTTGGTTGTGTCCAAAAAGAGCCTGGTGGTAGCCACATTTTTTCGGCCGAAGGGTCGTCGTTATGCATCAGTCCTTCGATTACAATTCCACGGTAGGTAATATTGTGAATGTGCGGTGGCGAAGAAAACCCTTTATTAAATTTCACCAACATACCTGTTGCCATATCTTTGGTGCGATCTCCCCACAGGTCAGCTGCTTTTGGGCTTGCCTCGCCCCTGAGAGGATTAAGGAGCCCCCACGCGATATCATCCGTCGCTATTACCGTGTGATCATCAGGCTTAGACGGCAAGGTAGTCATACTCATTACCAGCGACAATAAAGCCAATCTCACGTTATTCATTTTCAGCTCTCTTAATTCGATTCAAAACCATCTATCGTTTTTCCAAACTTTCGCGTTACGGGCAAAATACGCAGGCTACAAGACCCAGCAAAACGCAGGGCGCCGATACGATAATGTTCCCGCGAACACAGTGACCCACAATAGTTGTTTGTTATGTTTCTATACTGGTTATTGAGCACCAATTAGCCAAGGCATTGATGCGCCTAACAAGACTGAGAACACTCCACAGATGAATCTGATGTGGTTCATAGTGCTACATTTTGAATATAGAAAAAATCCGATGAATAGTGCCAGAATGGACCAAAGTATTGATCCCATACCAAATACATACAGCGCAGATTGATTCACTGAAGTTGTATAAGCTGGTCCTGATAGCCAGCGTAACAGAAAGGCCACGATCACGCCCAATATGGGGAGTGCGGTAACCATAAAGACTCTTTTCTTTGTAATCCATTTAAACATCGTTACATCCTTGTGATTCAGAAGAAGTGTTAGCCTCCCGCTGGCACTGCAAGCGCCTTGGGAGGTGGTATTAAGCGCCTTACCCAACAGTACCGAGATACATTAGTGCTCCCCCGGCCGAAAGCGCGAAAATGCCGACTGGACGAAACCAGCGTCCAATTTGGGCTGTTAATATTGCAAAGCGTTTATGCTGACCAGAGCCGATTACAACTAAAATAATACTGATAAAGCAAAGAACACTACCCAGCACCAAAAGTAATCACGGATCCATAGAATACTTCGACTGCCAGAGGAATAATAGCCCAACAATAAGGCGACTCGCTATTTCAAAGCTGTGAAACCAAGGTTTACTGGTGAACCCAGAAATGCCATTTGCACAAGCCATTGGTTTAAAGAGCATGATGCCACCCAGTGTAAACATACCCGAACCAAAAAGAGTTAATAACATTCAAATATTCCGTGGTGTATAACGTTATGCGAAGAGACACGGGATAGCGTGTTGCTACTTGAGCGTAACGTTATGACCGTAATTATCACTTACATAATCGCTGTGGAACCTGGCGTCAATTGCTAACGATTTACTAAATGTACTTTTCGCTTTATCGCTATCGCCTTTCGACCGATAGGCAAACGCCAGGCTGTCATAAACCTGCGGAGCATCAGGAAACAGCGCAATCAAATATTCAAACATATCAAACGCTTCTGCCCATGATTCTGTTTTGAGTAGTTCCATACCTAATTCATTGACTATTCGGCCGATAAATTGTGTATAGCCGCTATCACTGTAAGCCTGTTTGAAATGCTTGGCGAACTGCTTTTTTCCGTTGGCTTTGTAATACTCGTAGGCATAGTTTTTTTCTAATGGCCTAATCGGTTCATACTCACTGTTATTTAGGAACGAGAGTATCCGGCCAGAAACGAGCTCGGCAACCAGGTTATCAGTATTTGCCAGCACGACAATTTCATAGCCATTGTCTAAATCGACTTCAACTGCAGCACTGACTCCCAGACCACCCCCATATGCGCCCCAATGGGCCCCGTCCATTGCAAATACCTTGCGGTTAAGAGGATCTGAGTTTGTTAAGAGCTTATCTGTATAGAAGAGTGCCCGGTAGAAGCGTTGCACATCCTCCACGGTCGACTCCATTCCGCCATCAGGACTGGGATGTTCAGTGATACCTGCTCGCCTCAACACGTTATCGTACTGGTAGGTATACCGAATCGACTGATGTTTGTGAGAATTAATAGGCTGGAAGGTTGTTGAGGACATCCCAGCCGGATTGAAGATATTGCTTGTCAGTAGATCCTCAAAGGATTTCCCCGTTACTTTTTCAAGAATCACCCCCAGCACCACATACCCGTAATTCGAATATCTGTGGTCAGTGCCAGGTTTGAATAAAAGCGGCCAGTCTACTAACAGTTGAAGCTTCTTGTCTAACGTATCAAATGCACGCTGATTTTGACGATATTCGGCCACAAAGATGTCAGCAAAACCCGCGCAATGATTTAGTAGCTGTTCAATGGTTATTTCGTCAGCATGAGCTTGCTCGAACCCCAATGCAAAGGTGACCAGTTTATCGCTTAATTTTAACTTACCTGCCTCAACCTGCTGCAAGATCAAGACTTTGGTAAAGTCTTTCATAATGGAGCCAAGATTAAACCGGCTTTGAGTACTGTTCTTAATTTTGTTTTCAATATTCTGATAACCATAAGACGACGAAAACACCTGCTCATCATCTTTCGTTATCAGTAAGTTACCCGAAAACCAACCCATTTGATGGTATTGCATGGCAATATTATCTGCGACTGTGGCAAGGCTGGTGGACTGACTTTGACACTTACCCTCGCTACTCAAAACCTGCGAACAGCCAACGAAAAACAGAAGAAAAACTAAAACTGATTTTAGAGCCATTTAACTGACACCTTTCTGTCATTACTTCCTACTTAGTGGCACAAACCCGCAGGGTATTCTGCAAGGCGAGGGGAGACCTGAGTGTTTGCGTGCCAGCGAACGCAGTAAGCGCCAACAGTTGTTTGTTAGGCATGTGTTCAAATATCCTTGCTTATTGCATGAGCCAGCAAACCTAAGGGAGTTGCCATTATAAAAGATATAAAAAGTCCAAAAGGCATCACTACAAATATTAAGGCGGACTCGTTTAGAGGCCCGTCAGCAATAACAGCATATGCAGTCATAGATAGAATGGCGAGTGTAAATGCGGCTGACATTATGAAGTTGGTTCCCCAGATAAACCTCGACTTTCCGCTGTTTGCTCCCGCATTTTCAAACAGATAGGCAAATATAGCTGGTAAACTTGCACACCAGAAAACAAGCTCGATTAAATTCCCAAAATTTAACGGGTAGTCATATCCACTGATAATGCTCAGAAAACGATTACACCTGTGACAACCCAAAAATACCTTTCCATGGTCTAGTTTCCTGTATATGTCTAACCCTTCGCTAAAATGTGCGCTTTTTCAGCGTCGTTTTTGAGCGTTTGGTTATGTCTTTTTTTATTACTGGTTATCTCTGTCTTTCTGCCTTTAAAACCTTGAAAAAGGTTACTATGCGCACCGTATGAAAGTGAGTCGTCTCGTTTCATATAGCCTGCAATCCAATCAAGAAGCATTGGCAAGTTATTATCCTGAGCTTCTTTGGATTCGTATTTATGAGGCTCCCATGGCCTGTTCCTCGCATTGTTCTGACAGAGCTCCGTTGGCAAATTCATAAAAATCGCTTCGTTTGCGAACGGCTTCAGCAACTCGAGAAAATCTGCGTAACAGCCCTCCACAACCCACTCATCATTTTTCCTGATGAAAGCCTGAATCTGTTTATACGCCTGCTCTATCGGTCGCCGTTCGGGCGGATTCGTCGGAAGCCAGGCGAGGGTATCTAAATCGAGATGGGCTAATCCTTCATCTCTAAGTTCTTTTGCTAATGTAGACTTTCCTGAACCCGAGTTTCCAAAGACAATGATTTTTCTCACGGATTCTCCGCTTTCAATTTAGACATAACACTCACCTAAGGGGCAGGAACGCGTGGTCTACTATCGGAGCGAAGCGACAGCGCCCTTAGTGTTACTTACCCAGCGAGCGGTTTAATGTGATTGTTATGAGCTATTGACTTATAATGCACAAATACCATAATTAGGTATATATTGGTACTTGGAGAAAGCAAATGGCTAAAAATACCAGCATTACCCTTGGGGACCATTTTGATGGCTTTATTGCTAGCCAAATTCAAACTGGTCGATATGGTTCAGCGAGCGAAGTGATTCGTTCAGCTCTTCGCTTGCTAGAAACACAGGAGACCAAATTAAACACTTTGCGTCAATTACTTGTAGCAGGTGAAGAAAGCGGCGAGGCTGAATACGACCTTGAGCACCTGGTATCAGAACTAGATGGTGAATTAAAAGAGTGAAGCCATTTAAGTTAACTGTACTCGCAAAATCCGATTTAAAAGATATCGCGTTGTTTACGCAACGGAAATGGGGCCGAGAGCAGCGTAATGTGTATCTAAAGCAGTTCGACGATTCATTTTGGATGCTGTCTGAAAATCCTGATATCGGCAAAAGCTGCGACGAAATAAGGGACGGATACAGAAAGTTTCCGCAAGGTAGTCACGTTATTTTCTACAAGCAAACAGGTAGCCAGGAAATTCTGATTATTAGAATTCTTCATAAAAGTATGGATGTAAATCCTTTACGCTTTGGCGCATAACTTTTAAATAAGGGGCGCAGGCGCGTGGGCTAAAATGCGAAGCAGCCCACGTGTATGCGTCCCAGCGAACGAAGTGAGTGCCTTTATTTTTTTGTTAGGCATGCTCCCAAAACTTCCTTGCAGCATTTGCAAAATCTATAAATGCCTTTGAATCCGAAAAACTACGAGACGGTATTGTATGGAACAATCCTGGTGCTATTTGGATATACAGAATAGGGCCATGCACTTTTACGGAGAGAACTCCAGACCATTTCGTAAGGGTTTCATTCGCATCCGTTTTTTCAAATAACCCAGCTTCCGAAATTTGGTAAATATGAGTGCCTAATACTCCATTTGATTGCTTAGACATTATAAGAAGGCAAAAAACGTTTATTGCGAATGATAGCGCTGCACCTAAAAATCCAGAGAATAAAGCTATGAAGAAAGCAGTAGCCCAGAGAACTGGTGAGTCTGGAAGTCCACTTTTATAAAATGAAAAGCATAGTACGAGTAGAGAGATCCCCAAAATAAAGTAATAAGTTCCTTTACTTCTTAGTGCTACAGATAGATTTAATTTCAGCAGATCCGATCTGACAATGTTAGTTGTAATTTCCATGTTACTCCTGAATGCCTAACACCCACATAAGGGGCAGTAATACGTGGGCTAAAATAGGAGCGAAGCGACCGAGCCCACGTGTTACTGTCCCAGCGAAGCGCCTTAATGTGTTTGTTATATTTTTAGTTAAAAATAACCGGCACTGTTACCGAAATACCACAGCCTTCACCGTATGAAAAAACAAAAAAGTGTTTTCTAACCAGTTCATTTCCAACTGTATACCAAACCACCTTTCCTTCATCATGCTCGAAAGCGTCCGCTGGCATAAACAGAGAAGGCTCCTCAAGACTATCGATAAAAAGTACCGAATTTTGATATTCTCGATCGTCAATTTTGTTTGGTATCACAATTTCTACTGAATAACTTCCATCAAAATAATCGGTATTAACTTTAAAAAGCGATCGATATTTTTCATTCCAAAGAAACTCTTGTTCCTCAGTCATAATGCAAGTAGTCGCGTTCGAAGCGCCGCAAAATAATAAACTTAATAAGATCCATCTCAATTTTAACTTACTCCGAAAATATAACGGCCCGCATAACGGGCAAAAATACGTAGGCTAAAATACCGAGCGAAGCGAAGGGAGCCTACGTATTTTTGTCCCAGCGAGCTTGCGAGCGAGTTTATGCGATTGTTAGGTGCGTGCATATTAAACCCTAGCTTTTACGCCATTTTTCCATTTGTTCTACTATTCCAGGGTAGCGCCAACTGGTGATAAATAGAATGGGTGAAATAAAGATGACCGCCGAAAACAGAAGGAAAACCAATTTTTGTAATTGTGGCAGATTTAGTGATGAATACGCACGCCAAAATATTGCTACACCTATTAAGGTGAAAACAAGATAAAAGATAGTAATGAGGTAATGAGTTAAAAGGTTTATAACCGTTTTACTTTTAGTTATTTGCGTTTTTTGAAGCTTACAGTGAAGCTCTGCTGCTAATGCAGCGACAAAGGTTGAGCATAGAACCAAAAGAGCTTGAGAAATCATTACAAAGTTTTCTTCCCTAAAAAGCACCTAACTTCCAAATATGGGGCAAAAACACAATGCTATGATCGCGAAGCAGCATTGTGTTTTTGTCCCAGTGTGCGCATGCGCACACGCCATTATTTGTTTGTTATAAGCCATGTTAATCACAACCGCTATCCGGACTGCAGCTACCTGATCCATTACCGCCGGGGCTATTCACCACGACCCCTCCATTTCTCTTATTAACCATTTTTACCTTGAGAAAATCTGATACTAGCGCAGCCCCAATTAATGGAATTAACCACAATGCTAAAAACAATATTACCCGAGCGTCGCCTTTTATCTTTGATTGCTTAAACAGTTTTACTGACATGCTTACTGCTAGTAGCAGATGTAAAATAAGCAGACCTACAAAAAACAACTCAAACATGCTCGAATCCTAGAGGCTTATAACACCAAGCTAAGGGGCGCAAGCGTGTGGGCTAAAATACGAAGCAGCCCACACGTCTGCGTCCCAGCGAGCGTAGCGAGTGACTTGAGCGCTTTGTTAGCCGAACCGCTGAACATGCGCAGCTTGCTGCCACCACTAGCTGATTAGCCTGGCCTTTTTAAATTTAAAAACTGACTGTAAAGCAGCCTTCTGCGAAAAGCCAGATGAATGAAAGGTTGCCGGATAAAAGAGCTAGCAGATATAAGCGGCTAAGCGGCATAGTCTGTGCGGTGTTGATACTGCCTAACGAAACAACCTTGATATTGCCTGTTGCTTACCAAGCGAAAACTTTAAAGGGTAGGGCAATGACGGCTAACAATTTACTAGATCCCCAACCGGTCTGATTCCCCAAACCGAAACGGGGTTTTTAATTTTTGTAATAACTAGAGATTACGCGATAACTCCCCGATACGAAAGTGAAAACCCATTGTGGGGCTTTCTGCTCATGAATTAAAAACACCAAAACGCCGGTATAGTTTAAATGGTGTATTTTGCGCATTGAAGCAAGCAAAACCAGCCACGGCCACATTAAATTTCAGGCGATTCAGCGCCCAAATTGCCAAAATGTACATCACGCTTAATCAGCCGTTTCAGCGCAGCGGGTTTGACAGGTTTGGGCAGATACAACAAATCTGCTTCCATCGCCTCGTCCCGAATGCCGTCGCTCCGGTTCGCCGTGATTAAAATTCCCGGTACTGGAGTTTTCCACTGTTTACGCAAACACTGAGCGGCCTCAATACCCGTTTCTCCGTGGTCAAGGTGGTAATCTACCAACACGATATCCGGGGTAGTATCGCAGCGCGCTAGCGCCTGCGCGTAGGTGGCGGCACTCACTACACTCGCCCCCCAGTCCGATAACAGTGAGGTCATGGCAACTGTAATTTGTGCATCGTTTTCTAACAGCAGGACTGTTTTGCCCGCCAGAAGCTGGCCACTTGGCTCAACCGCCGGGGCCGCTTTGCGGCTTTGTTCCATGGCTACAGCGCAGCGCGGCAGTGTGACTCGAAAAACGGTGCCTTTGCCCATTTGTGAGTGTAAATCTACATTGTGTTTCAGCAGGTGGCTGATCCGCTCAACAATCGTCAGCCCCAGGCCCAGCCCCTGATTGTGGTTATCTTTATCTAACTGATGAAACTCGTTAAATATTTCATGCTGCTGATGTTCAGCAATACCCGGCCCGGTATCGTATACACATAAAACCACTTTGCCGCTGCCCTGACGGCGGGCGCCAATCAGTACACCGCCGTGCTGGGTATAGCGAATAGCGTTGGACAATAAATTCTGCGCTATACGCCGCAACAGCTTTTTATCTGATTTAACAATCAGGCGGGTTTTGCAGTAACGTAATGTGAGTCCCTGTTCAGCGGCAATTACCGAGAACTCGCGCACCAGTGAGCTCAACACATCATCCAGACAAAACTGACTAACCTGCGCAGTTAATACCCCAGACTCCAGCTTGGTCATGTCCAGTAGCATCGACAGCAGGCTTTCGGCGCTGTTAAGTGAATTTACCAGCCCTTCAGTTAACGACGCCTGTTCAGTGCCTGAATGCTTTTGAGCCAGCATGGCTGCAAATAAAGTGGCGGCATTAAAAGGTTGCATTAAGTCGTGCCCGGCGGCAGCTAAAAACTTGGTTTTACTCTCGTTGGCATGATCGGCCTCCAGTTTGGCCTGGTGCAGCTCTTCGGTGCGTCGGCGTACCCGGTCCTCCAGTTCAGCCTTGGCCGATTTCAGCTCATCCTGAATGGCAATGTATTCGGTAATATCGCTGTATGTGGTCACGTATCCGCCACCGGGCAGGGGGCTGCCGTTCAGCTCTATTACCCGGCCATCGGGTTGCTTACGCACATATTTGTAGCGGCTGCCTGCTTTCATATATTCAATGCGTTTGGCAATTTCACGTTCAAAGTCGTGCACTTCGCCAAGCAAGCCTCGCTGAGCGTTGTATAACAGCAGCTCTTCTATCGCCATGCCCGCTTTCAGAAAGCCTCGGGGGTAATGAAAAAGCTCAACGTAGCGCTCATTCCACGCCAGCATGCATAACTTGTCATCCAGCACGCTGATCCCCTGTTCAATGTTCTGCACAGACGACTGCAATACCTCATGATTAAACTGAAACGACAGCGAGGCTTCCTCTACCCATTCCACCAGTTCAGGCAGGGTATCCTGGGTAGTATCGGCAATGGCGCTTAATAAAATACGCGCACTGGGGTTGCCTACCTGACCGGCAATCAGCTTTTCCGCGCGTTGCAGCAGTGAGCTGCTGGCATAGCCGCCGCGCTGCTTATTAATATCCACCGACAACTGCTGAATGAGCGCCCGGTTAACTTCCGGCTCCAGTACCTTTTCAGTCAGCGCGGTCAGGTCGCTGATGCGTATAGCTAAATCCGGTCTACCAGTTTGTGAATTGTCTTCTGGCATCACCGGCAGAGCGCGCCGGGAGGTAAGCAGGGCAACCACCACAAATACCACGCAGTTCACCAGTAAGGAGTAGGCAAATCCCAGGCCTAGCTCGCCGTCAGTGGGGGCGGGGTTAAAGTAATAACTCGACATTACACTGGGGTATAACAACCACATCACCCAGCAGACAAAACCGGCCAGCAGCGCACATTTGGCAGCCTGCCGTGTGGCCCGGCGCCAGTACACTCCGAACATAAGAATGGGAAATGCCTGCGCAAGCAGGGCAATGGCGATGATGCCGCTTTTTACCAGTGGAGCCGACTGGCTTACATTGAGGTGATACCAAAACGCTACCGACAACACCACCAATACCGTCACCCGGCGAATGGTAAGCAGGCTGCGAGCCTGCATGGTGTTGTGCGGATCCTGTTTAAGCGCCAGCTTCAGCCACAGCGGGGTAATGAGGTTATTGGATATCATAATACCGAGGGCCAGCGTGGCTACAATGACCATAGACGTGGTGGCAGACAACCCGCCGATAAAGGCAGTAACCGATACCGCCAGATTGTCAGCTTGTAGCGGTAACGCCAGTACATAGGCATCGGCCTCCATGGAAGCGGGCAACAGCAAACTGCCGGCTAAGGCAATAGGTAGCACAAACACCGTCATGCCCAGCAAATATAGCGGAAACAGCCAGCGCGCGGTGCGTAACTCACCCTCACCATTTAATTCTATAAAGTTCATATGGAACTGGCGGGGCAGTACGAACATCGAACATACCCCCAGCATCACGTGACTGATATACACCCACAGCCCGGCATCGGCATACAGCACCTGACTGGCGCGGGGATCAGCCGCGGCCTTAGCCACCACATCCAGCACGCCGTCAAACAATACATAACAAACAAAAATGCCGACGACGAGCAGGCCTGCCAGTTTGATAAGTGATTCCGCGGCAATGGTGAGCAGTAAGCCGGGGTGCTTGTCGGTCAGGCTCAGCGTGCGGGTGCCAAATAAGATGGCAAACAACGCCATCAGCGCCGCCACATAAAATCCCACTGTTCGGCTACTGTCCTGAGTGGTGGGGGTCAGTAAGTTAATACTTTCAGTAATGGCGTCCAGCTGCAGGGCAATATAAGGAATCACCCCGATAAAACTGAGAATAGTAATAAGGCCTGCCAGCGTATGGGAGTGCTGATAACGCAAACCAATCAGATCGGCCAGCGAACTGACATTATGCCGCTGACACAGCCGGGCAATCCGCAACACCACCGGAAACGCAAACGCCATGGTCAGTATAATACCGGCATAGGTAGGCACCACCGCCCACCCGTATTGCGCGGCCTGGGCGGTGGTGCCGAAAAAGGCCCAGGAGGTGCAGTGCACACCTAAACCCAGGCTGTACAGTACCGGGTGCTGCTGATTATCGCGCAGGTGTTTGTCGCCCCAGAAAGCGAGTAAAAACAACAGGCCCAGATACAGAGCGACAATGCAGCCAACCGTCCAGATACTTAACATGCGCGTATTTTGTTTGTTAAACAGTGTCTTACCCTAGCACACCTGTTTTGCAAAGAGGATATTTTCAGCAAAACCCATAAAAAAATCAGGGTGAGACTTGAAGGCAGCTAAACCAACCCCATTAATAGCTCCAACGTATATTTTGCCCCAATTATCGCAACATTCTGGAGGTAGGCATGAGCGAACCGCGCGACGTGCAGGAGCAGCAAGAAGAGCAGAACGCACAACAGGCTGAACAGCAGTCTGCAGATGCGGCGCAGGAAACTGTACAGGCGCAGGAAGACGCGCCGGTAGATGAAAACGCCCAGCGCATTTATGAGCTGGAAACGGCGTTGTCTGAAGCCCAGGCAACCATTAAAGAGCAACAGGACGGTGTACTGCGTGCCCGTGCTGAAATGGAAAATGCCCGTCGCCGTGCCGAAGGCGAAGTTGAAAAAGCCCGCAAGTTTGCGCTGGAGCGCTTTGCCGGTGAATTGCTGCCGGTTATTGATAACCTGGAACGTGCAATTGAGATGGGCGATGCCGACAACGAAGCAGTTAAGCCGCTGCTGGAAGGCGTCGAAATGACACGTAAAACGTTCATCAGTTCTATTGAAAAATTCGGACTGGCGCCGGTAGATCCGCAAGGTGAAAACTTTAACCCGGATCTGCACCAGGCGATGTCCATGCAGGAAAGTGCCGAGCACGAACCGAATACGGTAATGGCGGTAATGCAAAAAGGTTACACGCTGAACGGCCGTTTGTTACGCCCGGCGATGGTAATGGTATCGCGCGCACCAAGTGACGGCGTCGACACCAAAGCATAACGCTGGCAGAACTTTTTTTCTGTCAGGTATTGAAATACGTGGGAAATAACCCCACAAAAATAGCAAGAATTTAAACAGACTTTTCGGAGACACGTAATGGGTAGAATCATTGGTATCGATTTAGGTACAACGAATTCATGTGTCGCAGTGTTAGACGGCGACAAACCGCGAGTAATTGAAAACGCGGAAGGCGACCGCACCACGCCTTCTATTATTGCTTACACCAACGACGGCGAAACCCTGGTTGGTCAGTCTGCAAAACGTCAGGCAGTTACCAACCCTGAGAACACATTGTTCGCTATTAAGCGTTTGATTGGCCGCCGTTTTGAAGACAAAGAAGTTCAGCGCGACATCGACATTATGCCTTACAAAATCGTTAAGGCTGACAATGGCGATGCATGGGTAGAAGCGAAAGGCGACAAAATGGCGCCTCCGCAGGTTTCTGCCGAAGTGCTGAAGAAAATGAAGAAAACTGCCGAAGACTATCTGGGCGAAGAAGTTACTGGCGCGGTTATCACCGTACCGGCCTACTTTAACGACTCTCAGCGTCAGGCAACCAAAGACGCGGGCCGTATCGCCGGTCTGGAAGTTAAACGCATTATTAACGAGCCAACTGCGGCCGCCCTGGCCTATGGCATGGACAAGAAGAAAGGCGATAACGTTATCGCAGTCTATGACTTAGGTGGTGGTACGTTCGATATCTCAATCATCGAAATTGATGAAGTAGATGGCGAGCACACGTTCGAAGTACTGGCCACAAATGGTGATACCCACTTAGGTGGTGAAGACTTCGATAACCGTATTATCACGTACCTGGTAGACGAGTTTAAGAAAGATCAGGGCATTGATCTGCGTAAAGATCCCCTGGCCATGCAGCGTTTGAAAGAAGCCGGCGAGAAAGCGAAAATTGAACTGTCTTCTTCACAGCAAACTGAAGTGAACCTGCCGTACATCACAGCAGATGGTTCAGGTCCGAAGCACCTGGCTATCAAACTGACACGTGCGAAGCTGGAATCACTGGTTGAAGACATGGTGAAAAACTCACTGGAACCTGTGAAGAAAGCACTGGGCGACGCTGACCTGTCTGTGAATGATGTTCATGACATTATTCTGGTAGGTGGTCAGACGCGTATGCCATTGGTACAGAAGTACGTTACTGAGTTCTTCGGCAAAGAGCCACGTAAAGATGTTAACCCTGACGAAGCGGTTGCCGTAGGTGCAGCTATCCAGGGTGGTGTACTGTCCGGCGACGTGAAAGACGTGCTGCTGCTGGACGTGACGCCACTGTCACTGGGTATCGAAACCATGGGCGGTGTGATGACCGTACTGATTGAGAAGAACACGACTATTCCTTCGAAGAAGTCGCAAACCTTCTCAACTGCGGAAGACAACCAGTCAGCGGTTACCGTGCATGTACTGCAAGGTGAGCGTAAACAGGCACAGGGCAACAAGTCGCTGGGTCAGTTTAACCTGGAAGGTATTCGCCCGGCAGCCCGTGGTGTACCGCAAATTGAAGTCTCGTTTGACATCGACGCCGACGGTATCCTGCACGTCTCTGCAAAAGACAAAGACACAGGTAAAGAACAGAAGATCACTATTAAAGCTTCTTCTGGTCTGAGCGAGGAAGAAGTCGACAAGATGGTCGCTGACGCCGAAGCAAATAAAGAAGCGGATAAGAAATTTGAAGATCTTATCCAGGCGCGTAACCAGGCTGACGGCATGATCCACGCTACCCGTAAGCAACTGGATGAAGTAGGCGATGCATTGTCTGCAGAAGACAAAGCACCAATTGAAGAAGCTCTGAGTGCGCTGGAAACAGCCACAAAAGGTGAAGATAAAGAAGAAATCGAAGCCAAAACTCAGGAGCTTATTCAGGCATCCAGCAAGCTGATGGAAGCGGCACAAGCCAATGCTGCCCAGGGCGGTGAAGGTGAAGCGCAGTCTCAGGAAGGCGGCAAAGCTGACGATGACGTTGTCGACGCTGAATTTGAAGAAGTGAAAGACGACGACAAGAAGTAAGCTGTTGCACTTGCCCGGTGGGACTGCAAGTCAACACCGGGCACCATGAGCAGTGTAGGCGCAACAGGGATGACTTGTTGCGCCTTTTGTTGTGTAACGCAACACGCAACCTTAAGCAGTATACGTTGGCTGGCCACTAGGGCTGACTGACAAACGAGTAGGAAAAGTAAGCGATATGTCGAAACGTGACTACTACGAAGTGCTAGGGGTAGACAGAAGCGCCGGCGAACGCGAAATTAAAAAAGCGTATAAAAAGCTGGCGATGAAATACCATCCCGACCGCACCCAGGGCGATAAAGCCATGGAAGATAAATTCAAGGAAATCCAGGAAGCCTACGAAATACTGACCGACTCGCAAAAGCGTGCGGCGTATGATCAGTACGGTCATGCCGGGGTAGATCCTAATCGCGGTGGTGGCGCTGGCTTCGGTGGTGGTGCCGATTTCGGTGATATCTTTGGCGATGTATTTGGCGACATCTTCGGCGGTGGCCGGGGTGGTCGACAGTCTCGTGCCCGCCAGGGTTCAGACCTGCGCTATAACCTTGAGCTGTCGCTGGAAGAAGCGGTACGCGGAAAAGAAGTTGATATCCGGGTACCGACACTGGTTGGCTGTGACAAGTGTGATGGCTCTGGTGCAAAAGCGGGCTCTACGCCTACAACCTGTCCAACCTGTCACGGTAATGGCCAGGTTCAGATGCGTCAGGGTTTCTTTGCTGTACAGCAAACCTGTCCCACATGTTCAGGCAAAGGCAAGATCATCAGCGATCCGTGCAACAAGTGTCGTGGACAGGGTCGGGTAGAGAAAACCAAAACTCTGAATGTGAAGATCCCTCCGGGTGTCGATACGGGCGACCGTATTCGGTTATCGGGCGAAGGTGAAGCCGGTGAAGCCGGTGCACCACCGGGCGATTTATACGTCCAGGTGCATGTGCGTGAGCACAAGATATTCACCCGCGACGGCAACAACCTGTATTGCGAAGTGCCGCTGAGCTTCACTACCGCAGCCTTAGGCGGTGAACTTCAGGTACCTACCTTAGACGGTAAGGTAAAACTGAAGATAAGCCCCGAAACACAAACTGGCCGCATGTTCCGCTTACGCGGTAAAGGTGTGAAGTCGGTGCGTACCGGCGCCATGGGCGATCTGATGTGTAAGGTGGTAGTAGAAACCCCGGTCAATCTGTCGTCTCGTCAGAAAGAATTGCTGAAAGAGCTGGAAGATTCTATGGGCGGCGAAACCGCCAAGCACCGGCCGAAGGAGCAGGGCTTCTTCGACGGCGTGAAGAAGTTCTTCGACGATTTGACTAACTAGTTATTGAGCCCTCCTTCAGGAGGGCTTATTGTATGGATAGCGGTAAGAGCACACGTGAGCTTATTTCGTATATGCACCGTACTCTTATTGAAATGGAAATGTGACAAGACCGGAGAAATTGCACATGACACGAACGTTAAAGCAGGCGTTGTCGGCCACAGTATTATTGGCGGCAATGGGTAGTCCGTCAGTGGGCGCAGCAGAAGCCGTTTCAGAAAAACACGCAAAAGCAGCGGTAGAATACCGTCAGTCGTTATTCCAGCTGGTGCGCAGCAATATGGGTCCGCTGGGCGGTATGGCGAAAGGCGCCATTCCGTATGATGAAGAAGTTATGATGACCAACGCGGTTCGTCTTGAGCAGCTGGCCGACATGATGGTGGATTATCTTGAAGTGGACACCCGCAAGTTTGATGTAGACACAGCAGCGAAAGATGCCCTCTGGGAAAACTTCGACGAGGTTGAAACGAAGGTTGCCGCCTTACGAAAAGCATCTGCGCATTTGCAGCAGGTGGTTGAAGCTGGCAATGAAGACGCGTATCGCGCAGCCATTGGCGACATTGGCGCTTCATGTAAATCGTGTCATGATGATTACAAACGCGACTAGCGTGTAAAGTAACTAGCCTAAACAAAAAATCGTCGCTTTGCCGGCGATTTTTTTTTGGTCGAAAGTCCAATTGCCAGGCCCGGTAATTTCGCTGCGAACATTAAAAATAAAAAAAGTTCCCTTACATGATTGAAGTTTAGAGAAAAACTGGTGATAGTAAGGCCGCACAATAAAAAGATGCGCAAAATAATAACATTTAGGAACAAGTATGTTTAAACACTCATATCTGACTCGCTCTATCAAACGAGCGACCTTACTTGGTCTGGCCGGCTCACTCTCATTAGCGGTCCACGCACAGGATAACAATGCGGGGACAGATGCCCAGGCTGAAGAAACTGTTGAAAAAATTCAGGTTACTGGTTCACGCATCGCGCGACCAGAGCTGTCGACTCCGGCTCCAACAATTACGGTAAGCGCAGAAGAAATCGCGCGTTTCGGTACACCTGACTTAGGTAGTATTCTGGCCGAGCTGCCAGCAATTGCAGCTGGCTCTACACTGGTAGGTAACAACAACAGCAATGCCAATGCTGGTATCAGTTCACCGGATCTGCGTTCACTGGGAGAAAAGCGTACGCTGGTGCTGGTAAACGGTAAGCGTCACGTAGCAGGCTCCCCTTTCTCTAACGCCGTAGATACAGGCTCTATCCCAGCAGCTCTTATCGAGCGTATCGAAGTTATTACCGGTGGCGCTTCGGCTATCTACGGTTCTGACGCGGTATCTGGTGTTATCAACGTTATTTTGCGCGACGACTTCGAAGGTCTCGAATTTAACGCCGATATGACTACAGACCTGGAAGATATTGGTTATAACACCAATGTGTACAGCTTCCTGGTAGGTGCGACCACCGAAGATGGCCGTGGTAACGTGACTTTCTTCGCTGAAACTAACCATATTGACGAAGTCATGAAGCCGGAAATGCAACAGTTCCAGAACTGGGGCACTATCGAAAACCCGGAAGATGGTGGCGAAGATGACGGCATTGTGGATCGTCTGCGCGTTCCTAATGTTGGGTCAGAGATGATCAACCGCTTTGGTGTATTGAACCCGTTCGGTAGTGGTTCACGCATCACGTTCAATGCAGACGGTTCACCCCGTGATCAGGTATCTCGTATCGGCGATAACAGTTTCGCATTTGGTAGCTTCGACCAGGCCTACGATTCTGTGTTCTTCACTGAAGATTACGAAAACTACATTCCCGACCAGGAAACACTGACGTTAGCCAGTACGTTCCGTTGGGATCTGAACGACAACGCCCGCTTCTACGGCGACGTAAAATACGTTGATAAGTACATTGAGCAGCAATTCCAGCCTTCTTTCCGCTTTGGAAACGTAACGATAAATGTAAGCGAAAATGCCTTCTTAGACGAATCTACCAGAGCGCGTCTGATTTCAGAGGGGCAGTCAGGCAACATTCGCATGGCACGGTTCTTCGACGATATCGGTAACCGTTCTGCATCGAACGATCGTAAGTTATGGCGTGTCATGACCGGCGTGAAAGGCTTTTTCACCTTAGGGGATACTGACTTCGATTACGATGTGTATTACTCACGTGGCGAAGTATCTAATGAGCGTCGCACATTAAACGATTTAATCCCGGATAACCTGGTTGCCGCACTGGATGCAGTAGTTGATCCTGAAACAGGTGAAGCTGTTTGTCGTAGCCAGTTGCCAAGTGCACAGGGCGAAGGCTATGAAGATCCTGCCTCGGTCAATGGCGACCAGTGTGTGGCCTTTAATCCGTTTGGATTTGGTCAGGCCAGTGCTGAAGCCTACGACTTCGTTTCAGGCGACGTGACGCGCACTGACGAAATTGAACAGCAGTACTATGGTGCTACGCTGGCATTTGATTCGGCTAACTGGTTCAACTTACCGGGTGGGGCCATGGGCTTCGCAATGGGTTACGAGCACCGTACCGAAGAAGTTACTACCACTACGGATGAATTCACTAAAGCCGGGTTCTTTACTAACGCGGCCACGCCTGATTCATTTGGTGGTTATGACGTAGACGAGTACTTCCTGGAAGTGCGCTTACCGCTGTTAAGCGATATGACCTTTGCTCATGAGTTCTCCATCGACGGTGCTTTCCGTGGCGCAGACTATTCACATGCCGGTAATGCCGATGCATGGCAGGTAGGCTTCATGTGGGCGCCTGTTGAAGATGTACGCTTGCGTGGTACAACCGGTGAAGCGGTACGTGCACCTAACGTAGATGAGGCATTCTCGCCGCAGTCACCTGGTTTTGCGCGGGTGAGCGATCCTTGTGATGCGGATAACATTGACAACGATCCGGATCGTCGCGCTAACTGTGCCGCCATTGGTATCCCAGAAGGCTTTGAAGCCAACGATAACGTAAGTGTAAACATTCTGTCTGGTGGTAACCCTGACCTGTTCTCAGAAACCAGTGAGTCAACCACTGTAGGTATTGTATGGACACCGGCATTTATCGAGAACTTATCGGTAACCCTTGACTGGTACGATATCGAAATCAGCGATGCGATTATTGAAGTATCGGCTCAGGACATTGTTAACAACTGTGTGGATGCCACGGGTGGTCCCGACACGGTATTCTGTGCGCAGGTAGACCGTAACGAGCTGAATGACGTTGACCTGGTACGTACCGGTTTTGTTAACGCCGCGCGTATTGAAACCAGCGGTATTGAGTTCCAGGTGCGTTATGTGACTGACCTGACAGACTTCGACTTACCGGGTGAAGTTCGCCTCAACTTCCAGGGTAACATTGTTGATGAGTTGAACGAGTTTGAATTCCAGACCCGTCCTGACGAGATTGATGTAGAAGTGGGCGAAGTGGGTGACCCTGAGTACCAGTTCCGTACTATCGTCGATTATCGTATTGATGACTGGAACTTCAACTACACGAGCCGTTTCATCGACCGTTCAGCTCTGTTTGATGTGTCACCGGGTGGCGATACGCCTGAAGATGCCTCCCCTGCGTTCGTGGGCACAATGTGGACTCATGACTTCAGCGTAGAGCACATTTATAACGAGCACGTTGAGCTGTCACTTATTCTGCGTAACGCCTTTAACAAGGTACCACCAGGCTACACTGACAATGCTCTGTATGACTTAGTGGGCCGTCGCATCAGCGCGGGTATCACAGTACGCTTTGAGTAAGTTTTACTCCCACGTCCGCCGCTTAGCTTATAGTTAACGGAAAGGATGTCAGCTAGAAGCCACCGAGGTTAACGCCCGGTGGCTTTTTTATTTCTTAAGTTTTGATAATCCACGTGAAAACCTTCTGCTATTTGCCTTAGCCTGCTTTCCATCAATAGGTCGCTATACTAACCAATATTCTGGTTTCAATCGGATAAGCTCCGCCAGCCGGGCAATCATGTCTCTCTCTGCGCAGTTATCCGTGTCGCTTTTGGTTCACTAGTTTGCATACTGCCATTCCTCCACTACGCTTATAGCATTCAGTCCTGCCGGCAAATTTTACAGCCACAGGAACTACTGCCTACACTCTGCGACATATTTCGCAAGGAGAGCGAACCGTGAACCTGTCTTATAATTTGCAGACGTACGCCTCTGCCGGGGTTGAGCAGGCGTTGTCTGACATTGCTACCCAGTACAGGCAAGACTGTGGCGCTTCAGACATTATGGTAGTGGCCACCCACTTTCATAGCCAGCAAGCCCCGCTGCTTTTTACTACATCCAAGACACTATCAAACAGTGACAGCATTGGCTTACCCGGCCATTGCCAGACGCTGCTGTCACTCACAGAGTTAAGCGCGCCACTTAAGGCGGAAGAGTTTGTCTGGCCAGCTCAGTTGAATGATCTGGCAAATTTATTCGTTTTAATCGGCAGGCTGAACGATGCGCAGGGCAACATTTTTGGTGCGGTGCTGTTTTTATATCACAAAAGCACCGTGGCACCTTTGCATCAGGCTTTTATGGAGGTTACCCGCCAAAGAATGGCGCTGATAATTCAAAGCCAGCTAATCCAGCACCCGTACGCCGAACGCCTCACGGAAAAGCTCCAGTTGCTGGACGAGATAGGCAGAATGTCACACACCGGTGGATGGGAGTACGATATCGATGCAGGAAAAATAAGCTGGACAAAAGAAACCTATCATTTTTTCGGTTTAAACGAAGACGAAGACGTAAACTTCTATCGGGCTCTCGCCAACTTTCCCAGAACCGCACGCAAACGACTGCTGCGGGCACTCACCCATACGGTTAAAGAAGCGCAGCCATTTCAGCTGGAGTTACCATACTTCGACAGCGCCGGGAAGCAGCGCTGGCTTATTATCACCGGGCGGACCGCGCTCACCACAGGTAGTGTGAAACGCCTGTACGGGTCGGTACAGGACGTGACAGAGCAGCATCACCTGTCCGATACCCAGCACAGCTACACCACCTACTTTGCCAGTATTCTCGACAACCTCAATGATGCGGTTATCACTGTCGATGCGCAGGGTACAATTCTAACGGCGAATGCAGCTGTGTTCAGCGTATTTGGGGTGAGTGCTGACGAACTTATTGGTCAGGATGTGTCAGTACTCCTTCCGGATAATGTGGGGAGCAACAATCATCAGTTACTGAATGGCTTTGTAGACTTCGCCAATAACCATCCTAACGACCAGGCGCAGGAGCTTATTGCTCAAAATGCCTCGGGCGGTCTCTTTCCTGTGGAGTTGTCGCTCTCGCAGGTTAGTCAGGATGGCCAGCGGCGTTTTATCGCAATTATCCGCGACATCACTGAGCGCCGATTAGCCACCGATAAAATTCTGAAACTGGCCTATACCGATGCAATAACCGGTCTGCCTAACATGAAATCGTTGGAACAGGCGGTGCAGAGCGTGATAAACGCGGCGGGTCCGAAGCGGCAGGATATCTATTGTTGCATGATAGATTTTGATAATTTTGCCCAGCATAACCTGTCTTTTGGCAGGCAAACCGGCGATTACCTATTGCAGATAATAGCCCAAAGACTGACCCGGGCGTTGCCAGCACATTTCGTAGTGTACCGGGGCGAAGCTGATCATTTTTACGTGCTATACGACCTGCCTTTTCCGCCCGACGATAAAGCCACCACCACATTAATCAATGAAATGGAGTGGAAGCTCTATAACACGCTACTTAATAAAATGATGCTGAACGGTCATACTCATACGATTACCGCCTCGCTGGCATCGGCGCATATTCACAGCCATGCCACAAGCTACGAAAAAGTGATCGGCATTTTAGCGTTCGCCCGCACCAAAGCAAAAGCGCAGGGACCGGGGGGAAGGGTAGCCCTGGCGCGCGCTGCATACGAAGAATATGAACGCCTGAATTACATTAAGCAGTCGTTTGGACGAGCACTGGCTGAAGGTGAGTTTCACATAGTATTGCAGCCTCAGTATGACGCCTCTGGCTATATTGTGTGCTCCGAACTACTACTACGCTGGCAGCACAAAAATATCGGGCCGGTTTGCCCCTCTGAGTTCATCCCCCTCGCTGAAGAAAGCGACGCAATCGTACACCTGGGTTACTGGGCGCTGGAACAGGCATGTCAATTGCTGCATGAGTGCCGCCACCAGGAAATATCTACCCGGCTTGCAGTTAATGTGAGTGGCAGGCAGATCGCACGGGCAGATTTCTACGACAGGTTGATTCAGTTAACGGAGAAGTGGTGCGTTGATCCGCAGCAGTTAGTACTGGAGATAACAGAAACCAGTCTGGTTGAGGGCATTGATTTAATTAGGGAGCGCATTATCGCGCTGGCCGAGTTAGGTTTTGCCTTTTCGGTTAACGACTTTGGTACTGGGTATTCAAGCCTGAGTTACCTCAAAGAGCTACCAGTCTCGGAACTTAAAATTGATAGCTACTTCGTGGATGAGATTAATTTTAGTAGCGAAGATATACCGATACTTAATACTATCCTCGATATGGCCCATGCGCTGGGAATCCGTACTGTGGCGGAAGGCATTGAAAGCGATATGCAACTGGAATACCTGAAAACCAGAGGCTGTGATGTTTTTCAGGGGGATTTCCTGTCGAGACCTGTCAATGTGATGTGTTGGCAGACTATGCTAGGCGGGCAGCAGCCCGTCACGCAGAGTTGCACATAGTAATAATGGTTTAAACTATGCAGCAGGCATTGCAGCCTGCTGCATGGGCGAGCCGGTCTGTAGAATCCCGGCTGCCTGAATGCCATACAGTGCAGCTACATCATTTACCACTGCACTGGTGCTCACCACGACCAGCCGCTTGTGCACAGTGCGAACATAGCCGTTATGCCATCTTGCGCGGGGTGCCCGAAGTATTTTCTGATATGCTCTCCCGGCTGGTGAGGATATCGCGTATTTCTTTTTCTGACGGCAAACGTGTCACGGTAAGCGGGGCGTTAGCGCGTGCTTTGCTTACAAAACCTTGCGCCATGAAAGCAGTCAGCCAGGCAGTCTCAGGATAATAACCCCACTTCTCACGATAGCGGTTCGCATTCGCCACAATATCCAGTAAGTGATTAAGTGGGCACCGGCGGCAATGACGGTACTGCTTAAAAGTGACCACGGGGCGGGTTTTAATTTGCATCCCGCGTTTGGCACACCGGGTAGCAAAGTCGATGTCCCCGATACCGAATCCGTAAAAGCCTTCATCGAACCCGCCCAGCTGCATAAAATCCTGGCGGTTCAGGCTGAACAGTGCTGAATTAAATGTGCCCCGTGAGGGAGTAGTAACGTGCTGGTTGTTACCCTTGGCCGCCAGCGCGCTGAGTTCGCTGTAACAGGCGTTGCGGGACATGACGGTCATTTCTGTGAAACCGGTAGTCTGGATAACGCCGCGAGTGGGAGCTTCAGTTAGCAGGCTGAATAACTCAGGGTGCGGCACACAGTCAACATCCGTGAACACCAAGTTGTTTGCTTCACTGGCCTGGGCCCCGCGGTTACGTGCCTGAGCAATGGGTAGGGCAGAGGTGGTAGTAAACTTGTGTTTAATGGCAAAGTGGTCTGACTGCACCAACGAATGGGATGAGGGCGATGTCATCCACACCACGATAAGTTCGCGGGGTTTTACACGGGTAGCTTCCAACTGCCTCACAAGCCGGTGAAACTCGGGCACTCTGTTCTTAACCAGCGTGATTACGCTGACATCAGATTGGGCGGACATGGTATTTCCCTCCATGCAGATAGTATTTACCTCTGATTAAAAGTTGCTGCAACCTGTCCAGAAAAAGATAAGCGGTCTGCAGCGTATGGCCGCTATGGGGCCTGCTTTTTTTTAAAGCCGTGCCGAAGTTATTGCAAAACTCAATCCAGTCGAGCGTTACTAGTATGTTGCTGTTTATTAATGACTTTATTTTTAGTCGTTTAAATAGAAGGTAGGGCAGGACAGGAAAAAATTACAAACATCAAGGAAGGGAACACAGAGAGCCGCACAATGTGGCGTACAGCTCTCAGGCAGGATTAATAATAAAAACCGTCGTCTACGGGCGCCGGTGGCAGCCAGAAAATTGCCGCGTAGACCGTTACACCGACAACAATGGCAATCAGCAGGGCACGCCAGAGCCGGGAAGAACTAATACCGCCAGTACGCGTGGTTTTTTTACCGTGCACCATGGCGGGCGTCAGCGATTGGCGTTTGTACAGTGCATAAAACGCTATTGCGGCAATATGTAAAGCAATTACACCCAGCAGAATGTCTATCACGGTATGGTGCAGGGTGTTCATCAGCTGTAGTGTTGGCTCACTGGACAAATGCCGGTACGGCCCATCCAAAAAGACGTCGTCGGTCATAAACAGCCCGCTGACGGCCTGTAGTGCCACGCAGGCAAGCATGATAATAACGAACCAGCCGCCCAGTGGGTTGTGCCCCACATGAGCAGGTGCACTGGCGTCGGGCAGTGTTTTCAGGTAGCGCCATACGGCAACCGGGCCGGTGATAAAGTTGCTGAATCGGGCGTGCGCCGGCCCGACAAGCCCCCACACTATCCGAAACACGATGAGCCCAATCACAAAGTAACCAATCCAGAAATGCCACTGCATGGCGTCGTCCAGCCATTCGGCTGTCACATACTGCGCGCTGAGCGCCGCCACCAGTAACCAGTGAAACAGTCGGGTGGGCAAATCCCAGACAAGTTGTTTATCCATAGCGGGTTCCGGCAATATTTAAAATGAATACTTTGCGGGATATTGTGGCGTGACGCAAGCCATGCCGCGGTGTGTGGTGGTGTTGTTCGCATCCTGCTGTTTTTTTCTGCATAACCTTAAGGCACAATGCAGTCATCGATAATCAGGAAACTGAAAACATGGTTAAAGCAGGAATTTTTGGTGCCAACGGGCGCATGGGACGGGTGCTGATTGAAGCGCTTCAACAGCAGGACAATGCACAGTTGCAGGTGGCTACGGTGCGTGATGATTCGCCCTGGCTGGGAATGAACGTGGGGGAGCTGGCCGGCATCGGAAAACTCGGTGTAAGCTGCTGTGCGGTGGGTGAAATTAATCCGGATTCTGTGGATGTGATGATCGACTTCACGCTGCCCGCGGCTTTTGAAGCAAACCTGCAGTGGTGTGTCGATAACCGCAAGCCGGTAATCATAGGTACGACCGGCCTCTCAGACGCGCAACTGGCCGCGCTGGATGAGGCGGCTAAGGCTATACCGGTAGTCTTTGCGGCGAATTACAGTGTGGGTGTTAACCTGATGTTGTCGCTGGTTCGCCAGGCAGCGCGCGCGCTGGGCAAGACCGCGGATATAGAAATTACCGAGGCTCATCACCGGTTTAAACAAGATGCACCGTCCGGCACGGCCATGGCCATTGGCGAAGCCATTGCGGATGAGCTTCAGCGAGATCTGTCACAGTGTGCGGTTTATGGCCGGGAAGGGAAGGGGCCTGAGCGTGACCGTGACACCATCGGCTTTGCTACAGTCCGGGCCGGTGACATCGTTGGTGAACACACAGCATTGTTTGCGGATATTGGTGAACGTCTGGAGATCACCCACAAAGCCTCCAGCCGGCTGACGTTTGCCAAAGGTGCGGTGAATGCTGCCGTGTGGCTCAGCGACAAGTCACCGGGTTTGTATACAATGGCCCAGGTGATTGGCCTGGAAAACTAAGATAATTAGTCTTTTTCCTGCTTTCGCGCTAATTTCGAGGTGTGTGCGGTGTTTTTAGTTATTTTCTAAATCTAATTAGACCTTTTCTGATGAGTCATGTATACTTATCGGAATTTGCCAAAATTTCGCGTCGTTAAGCTGTATGACGCAGTTTTATTAGCTGCAAAGATCTGTAAACGGGAAGTAAAATACACATTACCTCCCGTTTTTTGTGCGGTTTTGACAGGAAAGCTGTTAAAACACTCGGTTATCCTTAATCTGGAGGTTGACTTGGCTAATTCTGCCCTTTTGGTGTTAGAGGATGGTTCTGTCTTTAAAGGTACCGCAATTGGTGCTCAAGGTATCGCTGTTGGGGAAGTGGTTTTTAACACGTCCATGACAGGCTATCAGGAGATTCTGACCGACCCATCTTACGCTGAACAAATCATTACCCTTACCTATCCACACATTGGCAACACCGGCACTAACTCAGAAGACGTTGAAGCAGATACTATCTGGTCGAAAGGCCTGGTAATCCGCGATCTGCCTCTGATTGCCAGTAATTTCCGCCAGCAACAAACGTTATCAGAGTACCTCGAAACGAAAGGGGTAGTGGGCATCGCAGACATTGATACCCGACGTCTGACACGTATATTACGAGATAAAGGGGCGCAGAACGGCTGCATCGTGTGTACTGACGAGCTTGATGAAGCCGACGCGCTGAGCAAAGCAAAAGCGTACCCGGGCCTGAAAGGCATGGATCTGGCGAAAGAAGTCTGCACGAAAGAAGTAAAAGAGTGGACCGAAGGCAGCTGGCAGCTGGGCAAAGGCTACGTCACGCCCTCCGAGCCAGCGCAATACCACGTGGTGGCCTTTGACTACGGCGTGAAGCACAACATCTTACGCATGCTGGTAGACCGCGGTTGCAAAATTACCCTGGTGCCTGCACAAACCCCTGCGGACGAAGTTCTGGCACTGAATCCTGATGGCGTATTTTTGTCCAATGGCCCGGGCGACCCGGAACCCTGTGACTACGCCATTGAAGCCATTAAAACTATTGTGGCGAAAGGCATTCCTACCTTTGGTATCTGCCTGGGGCACCAGTTACTCGCGCTGGCCAGTGGAGCTAAAACTGCCAAAATGAAGTTTGGCCACCATGGCGCCAATCACCCAGTAAAAGATCTCAAGCGCAATGTGGTAATGATTACCAGTCAGAACCATGGCTTTGCCGTTGATGAGTCCACGCTGCCAGACAATCTTGAAGTGACCCACGTATCGCTGTTCGATAAGTCATTACAGGGTATCCACCGCACCGATCAACCGGCATTCAGCTTCCAGGGCCACCCAGAGGCAAGCCCGGGGCCGCACGAAGCTGCACCGTTATTTGATCACTTTATCGACCTCATCAAACAGCACAAGCAGTAGGAACGAGCCCGTTATGCCAAAACGTACAGACATACAAAGTATTCTAATCCTCGGTGCTGGCCCTATTGTGATTGGCCAGGCGTGTGAATTCGACTACTCCGGTGCGCAAGCATGTAAGGCGCTCCGCGAAGAAGGGTACCGGGTCATCCTGGTGAACTCGAACCCGGCCACCATCATGACCGACCCGGAAATGGCAGACTCAACCTACATTGAGCCCATTCACTGGGAAGTGGTCCGCAAGATTATCGAAAAAGAGCGTCCGGACGCCGTGCTGCCGACCATGGGCGGACAAACCGCCCTGAACTGCGCACTGGAACTGGACAATCAAGGCGTACTGAAAGAGTTCGGTGTGGAGCTTATCGGCGCGACCGCAGATGCAATTGATAAAGCAGAGAACCGTGACCGCTTCGACCAGGCTATGCGCAATATCGGGCTGGAATGTCCCCGTGCAGAAATCGCCCGGAGTATGGAACAGGCCCACGATGTACTCAGCCGCATTGGTTTCCCCTGTATCATTCGTCCGTCTTTCACCATGGGTGGATCGGGCGGCGGTATTGCCTACAATATTGATGAATTTAACGAAATTTGTCACCGCGGTCTGGACCTGTCGCCCACCAATGAGCTGTTGATTGATGAGTCGCTGCTGGGCTGGAAAGAGTACGAAATGGAAGTGGTGCGGGACAAAGCCGACAACTGCATCATTGTGTGTACCATCGAGAACTTCGACCCGATGGGCGTGCACACCGGTGACTCCATTACCGTTGCGCCGGCCCAAACGCTGACCGATAAAGAATTCCAGATCATGCGTAATGCGGCGATGGCCGTATTGCGTGAAATCGGTGTCGAAACCGGCGGTTCTAACGTGCAGTTTGGTGTCGACCCTGACACCGGGCGCGTGGTGATCATTGAAATGAACCCACGGGTATCCCGTTCATCCGCCCTGGCATCGAAGGCGACTGGCTTCCCCATAGCCAAGGTTGCCGCCAAGCTGGCAGTGGGCTATACGCTGGACGAACTGGCCAATGAAATTACCGGTGGTCTTACCCCGGCGTCGTTCGAGCCGTCTATCGACTACGTGGTCACTAAAATTCCACGCTTTAACTTCGAGAAGTTTGCTGGCGCCAACGACCGTCTGACTACCCAGATGAAGTCAGTGGGTGAAGTCATGGCGATTGGCCGTAACCAACAGGAATCACTGCAAAAAGCGCTGCGTGGACTGGAAGTCAATGCCACCGGTTTTAACTCCATGGTTAATCTGGAAGACAGCGATGCGCGCAACACCGTGGTATACGAGCTGCGTCAGCCAGGCGCGGAACGTATCTGGTATATCGGTGACGCGTTCCGGTTGGGCATGAGCGTTGAAGATGTATTCGGGCTGACCAACATCGACCGCTGGTATCTGGTGCAAATAGAAGAAATTATCAAGCTGGAAGCGCAGGTTGCCGAGCTGGGTCTGAACGGTATCGATGCTGACCTGATGCGCAAGCTGAAGCGCAAAGGCTTTGCAGACACCCGCCTGGCTGAACTGACCATGGTGGCAGAAAGCGATATTCGCGAGAAACGCCGTGAGTTTGGCGTGACCCCGGTGTACAAGCGGGTAGATACCTGTGCGGCTGAGTTTGCCACCAGTACTGCGTATATGTATTCCACGTACGACGAAGAGTGTGAAGCTGCGCCCACCGATAAAGATAAAATTATGGTGCTGGGTGGCGGGCCTAACCGCATTGGCCAGGGCATCGAATTCGATTATTGCTGTGTGCACGCGGCGTTGTCTATGCGCGAAGACGGTTACGAAACCATCATGGTGAACTGTAACCCGGAAACCGTGTCCACCGATTACGATACGTCAGACAGACTGTATTTTGAACCGGTGACACTGGAAGACGTGCTGGAAATCGTGGCCGTAGAAAAGCCCAAAGGTGTGATTGTTCAGTATGGCGGCCAAACGCCGCTGAAGCTGGCTCGTGCACTGGAAGCGAATGGTGTGCCGATTATCGGTACGTCACCGGATGCGATTGACCGTGCCGAGGATCGTGAGCGTTTCCAGCATATGGTTAATAAGCTCAGTCTGAAGCAACCCGCAAATGCCACCGTGACTAATGTGGATCAGGCGCTGGCTAAAGCCGACGAAATTGGCTTCCCGCTGGTGGTTCGTCCGTCGTATGTACTGGGTGGCCGCGCAATGGAAATTGTGTATGACCTGAAAGATCTGCGCCGTTACCTGAACGAAGCGGTAAAAGTGTCTAACGACGCACCTGTTCTGCTTGACCGTTTCCTGGATGACGCTATTGAAGTAGATATCGATGCCATCTGTGACGGCACCGAAGTGGTCATTGGCGGGATCATGGAACACATCGAGCAAGCCGGCGTTCACTCTGGTGACTCTGCATGTTCACTGCCACCGCATTCGTTGTCTAAAGAAATTCAGGACACCATGCGCGAGCAGGTGAAAGCCATGGCGCTGGAATTAGGCGTAGTCGGTCTGATGAACACCCAGTTCGCCATTAAAGACAATGAAGTGTATCTCATTGAGGTGAACCCCCGTGCCGCGCGTACCGTACCGTTTGTGTCAAAAGCCACCGGTATTCCTTTGGCTAAAGTAGCGGCCCGGGCTATGGCTGGTGTCAGCCTGAAAGAGCAGGGCGTCACTCAGGAAGTGATCCCGCCGTTCTACTCGGTAAAAGAAGTGGTGCTGCCCTTTGCTAAGTTCCAGGGCGTCGATCCACTACTGGGTCCAGAGATGCGCTCCACCGGTGAGGTGATGGGTGTAGGCGATACCTTTGAAGAAGCCTATGCCAAAGCCAACCTGGGGGCCGGCGCGCCGCTACCTAAATCAGGTAAGGCGCTGCTGTCGGTGCGTAACACCGATAAGTCGAAAATTATCGAGCTGGCCAGGGCGCTGGTAGATAACGGTTTCAGTATTGAAGCTACCCGTGGCACCGCCACAACACTTTATGATGCCGGCATCATGAGTACGGTAGTCAACAAGCTGTCTGAAGGCCGCCCGAACATCGTGGATGCGATTAAAAACGGTGAGTATGATTACATTATCAATACCACGGAAGGGCGCCAGGCCATCACCGACTCAGTGTATATACGTCGGGAAGCGCTGCTTAACAAGGTTACATATACCACGACCATGAATGCCGCGTTCGCCACAGTGCGCGCAAAATCGGCTGATGATCGCAGTAAAGTGGCCTCTGTGCAGGAGCTGCACGCCCGTATAGCGAAACAGTGATGACATTATTCAGGATACGCGCTATCCTGTTTTAATGTAATTTTGAAGTGCGCCTGAAGGCGCACTTTTTATCTCTGTCTGTGACAACCTACAAGACAATCAGGAAGTGAGACGAAACCCATGAGTCAGTATCCCATGACCGCTCGTGGCGCACAGCTATTGCGCGACGAACTTATCGAGTTAAAAACAAAGACACGCCCACGCATTATTCAGGATATTGCTGATGCCCGTGAGCATGGCGACCTGAAAGAAAATGCTGAATATCATGCCGCCCGTGAGCAACAAAGTTTTTGTGAAGGCCGTATTCAGGATATTGAAGGTAAGCTGTCTAACGCACAGATTATTGATGTGACAAAGATGGAAAACACCGGCAAGGTGATTTTCGGCACCACCGTCACTATTCTTAATTTGGAAACAGACGAAGAAACCCGCTATCGCATTGTGGGTGATGACGAAGCCGATATTAAAAACAACCTGATTTCAGTGAATTCACCGATTGCCCGAGGCCTGATTGGCAAGGAGCTGGATGACGTAGTCACCATCCAAACTCCGGCAGGACCTGTTGAGTTTGAAATTTCAGAAGTTGAATATATCTAAATAAAAGCCGGTTCCCACCGGCTTTTTGCTGTAAGGACGCCAGCATGAAACTTATCCCCTTTATCGCCGTGCTTTTACTTACCGCGTGTCAGAGCGCACCACCCGCAATTTCACTGCCGCCCCCTACAGAGGCAGACCTGGCAGATACCATATCCGTTTTGCAGTTTGCCAACGGTGGTCCGTGTGAAGCGCTTGATGAGACAATGTCAGGGCTGGCAGACTCCTCGTGTGAACAAAGAAAGCAACAGGTTTCTGAGCTGTGCGGCGACCTGGCGCGCAAACCAGTAAGTGTACTGCACGACAAGGCTGATCCCAGCGCGCTGATTATCGCGCGCTACACGTTCTGTTATACCTCGCTGATGAAATCACAGACTTTTGATGTTGAGCAATTTGATCGCTGGTTCGTGAATAGCCTGATGGAGCAGCGAGCAAAGAATGGTAAAGGCGAGTAATGACCCAAGATATTAAAACCCTCAGCTCAAAAGTGGTTTATCAGAACAAGTGGATGACCCTGCGCGAAGATGCCATTCGGCGTGCCAGCGGAGCAGAGGGCATTTACAGTGTGGTAGACAAACCCCACTTCGCCATTGTCATAGCCGTGGATAACGATGCGGTATATATGGTTGAGCAGTTTCGATACCCAATAGGCGAGCGCCAGCTGGAGTTTCCTCAGGGCGCCTGGGAAGAAAACCCGGAGGCTGATCCTTACGCGCTGGCCGCAGGCGAACTGAAAGAAGAAACCGGGTTAAGCGCTGCACAATGGGAGTATGTCGGTTTCCAGTATCTGGCCTACGGGTTTTGTAATCAGGGCTACCATATTTTCCTTGCCAGGGAATTAACGCAGGGCGAAAAGAACCTGGATCCTGAAGAAGAAGGGCTGATCACCCACCGGATTCCGCTTAAAGAACTGGAACAAAAAATTAAACGGGGCGACATTAAAGACGCCACTACCTGTAACGCCTTTGGTCTGGCGAGGCTGCACGGGCTGTTATAGCACACCAGTGTGTCAGCCCAGATACGCTGACTGCCGCGAAAAATTCATCGGGCAGCAAAAAGTCACATACAAAAACGGCGCCCGAAGGCGCCGTTTTTCATGCTCATCAAGAGTTTAATTATTTTCCAGTAAGCGTGAGCCAATCTCAATCTGACGCGGCTTCTTCGCTTCTGGTATGACTCGCTCCATATCGATATGCAGTAAGCCATGCTCCATGTCAGCGGCCAGGACTTTTACATGGTCGCCCAGCTGGAACTTGCGCTCAAAGCTGCGCTCTGAAATGCCTTTGTGTAAGAACTTACGCTCTTTACTGTCTTCGTCATCACTGGGCTTTTTCCCCGTGATGGTCAGGGTATTGTCCTGAACCTCAATAGTGACATCGTCTTTACTGAATCCGGCAATAGCCATCGTCACCCGGTACTTATCCTCATCCAGTACTTCAATATTGTACGGCGGGTAAGAACTTTGTTTTTCAGTACGGGTCGCGGCATCAACCAGAGACGCCAGGTGGTCTGAACCAATGAAAGAACGGTAAAGTGGAGATAGATCGATAGTACGCATAGTCATATCCTCAAAATAAAGCAATATGTTAGTGTCGAGCCCCATCTAATTGGCGGCTCTCATTTCAATGTTGACCTGACCATTCAGCGCCAACACCTCATATATATATTCGCCCCAAGAGTTTTCAAGTCAGCCGATATAAAAATTTTCAAAATTTTTATATCGGCGCGTGTGCCTCCCTTTAGACAGGTAAATTTGGTAACCCGACAACGCCGCCAGCTGAGAAAGATTTACTGTTACTTCCGGCCATATCTACACAAAGTCGTTAAACCATGGTTGCAGTAAACTTCCCAGTTTAAAGCAACCTACTTCAATAAATTCATTGGGTTAGGAGTAAAACTTTGAGTTGGCACTTCATCTGCTTCCTTAAGTAATAGTTGTAAATGGAGGATGCAGTGTTGAAATCTAAAACAGCGGAAAGGGTAATTGGCAGTCTTGATGCAGTAAACCAGAAGCCTCATGGCAACAAAGGTCGCGGCCTTCGGAAAGCTTTGTCTGCGCTGCTGGTGTGCGGTGCTGTCATCGGACAGGTGAGTGCCACACCTGCTATTACACAGGGACGCTGGTCTACTGTGCAAACCTCCACTGACAATTTTCCCAGTCTGGACAGACGGCTAGAGCGCATGCAGTCGGCCCGGGATATTTACGCGATTGCTATGGAAAATGGCGGCTGGGACACTATCGACAGGGAGAAGCTGCTTCGCGAAGGGGCTACCGGGCCTGATGTGTATGCGGTGGTAGAGCGTCTGCGGGTAGAGTACCCGCAACTGGAAAACGTGTGTGTCCAGCATCCTGCTATGCAGAACAACGTTAAGGAAGACTGTACCTATACAGAAGAAGTGGCTGACGCTGTGAGAGACTTTCAGGACAGACATGGTCTGCAAGTCGATGGCGTGGTAGGTAGTTCAACCACCGACGCGTTAAACGTGAGTGCCCGTCAGCGTTACCAGCAGCTAACTCTCAACATTGAACGGCTGCAGGCCTTTAAGCCAAAAATTGAAGAGTCCTATGTACTGGTGAATATACCCGAATACGCCCTGCGTTATGTGAAAAGCGGAAAGGTGGCCTTCAATAAGGATGTGGTGGTAGGCAAACCCAGCTGGAAAACCCCTTCATTTAGCGACTCTATTGAGAAATTCGTGGTTAATCCGGAGTGGCGAATTCCTTTATCCATTGCCACCCGTGAAATAGCCCCAAAAGCCGCAGATAACCCCGATTATTTCGAAGAAAATAATATTGTTATCCGTAAAGACAGCTATGTGGATGACGAACTCATAGACCCCAAGAGTATCGACTGGGAAGACGTTGAGCCGTACGAGTTTGACCACTTTATGGTGAAGTTGCCCCATGAGAAAAACCCGTTAGGGGAGGTGAAATACCTGTTTCCTAACAGTCATGCCGTATACGTGCATGACACCCCCTTCGAGCAATGGTTTAAAGAGCCTCAGCGGGCAGCCTCGCATGGCTGTATCCGGTTGGAAGACCCTTTCAGCCTGGCGGAAATCATTGCTGAAGAGCAGGAAGTAACGCGCATGCTGGAAGATGTGCATCGGGCCCGTGTCAGGGAAGAGCCAAAGACGTTTCATCTGGAAAACCCGCTACCTATTCACTTGGTTTACTGGACTGCGTGGGCAGATGAAAAAGGGCGTATTAATTTCCGTGAAGATATTTACAACCGTGACGAAGAGGCACTGGAGCAACTGGCTGCAAGATAGCCTGTTTAAAAGATGAGGTGAGCATGACATTGAAAAACGTTATCAAATCAACCCGTCAACGCGTCTCTCACAGAGGGAGCCTGCTGTGCTTACTCACCGCGCTGGCAGCCTGTACAGGCCCCGCGGTAGAAGTGCAGGCGCAAAGTTCCGAGCCTGTGCATGATCCCCTGGTTGTTGACAACCCGGATGCGTTACCGGAAGCAGAGTTTAACCTGCAAATGGGCGATGTGGTGGTGCCTTACGACGTGTTTTCCCTGTTTGTGGTGCCCGGCGAGCGCACTGAACTGGAAGTTCTCTATCCGCAGAGCGAAGCGCCGTATGTACTGCGGGTGGACGGCGAACCGGTCCAGAGTACGGGAAAAAACAAATGGTCCTGGCTTGCCGGCGATAAACCCGGCACCCATACCATGGAAGTAGTTAACGCCGAGGGCGAAACCGGTATGACTATCAATGTGTTCGTTAAAGTGCCCGCGGAAGAAGTTAGTGGAGGGAAGCTGAAGTACTATCACATTGGTCCGTATCCCAGTGAGAACGAAATTACCCACAAAGATCTGTACGTTGAGCCCGACGGGTTTATAGAAGTGACCAAGGAAAATCAGGATACCAAGGTCTCTCCTCATTTCACATTGAAAGAATTTATCAGCAAGCAGCGCTCCAATTATCCCAAGTTTGTGTATTTACAGGCGCCATTATTGTTAAAGCTGGAAATGCTGCGCCGTGAAATGAACCTGCAGGATATAAATGTGGATCGTATGGTGATTATGAGCGGCTATCGCACGCCCCAGTACAACCGAGCCATCGGCAATGTGAAATTCAGCAGACACGTATATGGCGATGCCGCAGATATCTTTGTGGATAACGACGGCAACTACCGCATGGATGATCTAAATAATGATGGCGAACATGACATTAATGATGCGGATGTCATGGCAGGGGTTATTAACGAGCTTAACAAGCGCAGTGATTTTAAGGCTTTGATCGGTGGCCTGGGCGTTTATGGTCCCAAACCCCATCGCGGAGCGTTTATCCATATCGACACCCGGGGGATAAAAGCGCGCTGGCGAAAACCTTAATTGCCCGCGGAAATAATAACTATTGTCATCCCGGCGCTCATAAAGTTACCGTCATCCCGGCGAAGGCCGGGACCTCCACCCCAGCGGTCATAAAGCTACCGTCATCCCGGCGCAGGCCGGGACCTTTACCCCAGCGCTCGCAACGCTACCGTCATCCCGGCGCAGGCCGGGACCACCATCTCAGCGCTCATAAAGCTCCCGTCATCCCGGCGCAGGCCGGGACCTCTATCCCAGCGCTCGTAAAGCAACCGTCATCCCGGCGCAGGCCGGGACCTCCATCGGATTACCGTGTCCTATCCATTACCTAGACACCAGTACCTCAGGGTATAAGTCACGCCCATCAGATTTAACCTCTGCTATTAACTGGTACCCCCACCGACGATGCCACCATAAGCCTTTTCTCTCTTAGCATGGCGTTTTCCTGCATAAAGTCCCTTTCCTGTGTTCTATAACAATTCAGATTATTGAGCCGGGTGAGAAAAGGACGGTTTTGGAGCAGTCACTTTGTTTAGGAGATCCCGGCCTGCGCCGGGATGACGGTAGTATCTATCAGTCAGGCTGTTTAGGAGTTCCCGGCCTTCGCCGGGATGACGGTAGTATCTATCAGTCAGGCTGCTTGGGAGGTCCCGGCCTTCGCCGGGATGACGGTAGTATCGATCAGTCAGGCTGTTTGGGAGGTCCCGGCCTGCGCCGGGATGACGGTAGTATCTATCAGTCAGGCTGTTTAGGAGTTCCCGGCCTGCGCCGGGAGGACGGTAGTATCGATCAGTCAGGCTGTTTGGGAGGTCCCGGCCTACGCCGGGATGACGGTAGTATCTATCAGTCAGGCTGCTTGGGAGGTCCCGGCCTTCGCCGGGATGACGGTAGTATCTATCGGTCAGGCTGTTTGGGAGGTCCCGGCCTACGCCGGGATGACGGTAGTATCTATCAGTCAGGCTGCTTGGGAGGTCCCGGCCTTCGCCGGGATGACGGTAGTATCTATCGGTCAG
>NZ_JAOTJC010000006.1:45494-190725 GCF_025628895.1 Alteromonas salexigens
GATGACGGTAGTATCTATCAGTCAGGCTGCTTGGGAGGTCCCGGCCTTCGCCGGGATGACGGTAGTATCTATCGGTCAGACTATTTGGGAGGTCCCGGCCTACGCCGGGATGACGGTAGTATCTATCAGTCAGGCTGTTTGGGAGGTCCCGGCCTGCGCCGGGATGACGGTAACTCTGTGAACGCCGTGATGACGGTAGGTTTGAATTTCGTCTCATTCCCAGCATACAAGGTCAAAAAAAACGCTGACCAGAACAACATGGTCTATTCTTTTTAATCTGTAATAGCAGGGCTTACATCAAAAGGTCTGAGATGAAATTATGGATTAAAATACTGTTGGGCTTGTTAGGAGCCTTACTCTTTATGGGTGGCTGGGCGGCAATGTTGGAGAAGGAGTTTACCGAAACCAGTAACACCGCTTATTTACAAAGCAGCGCCGTCTTATTTCAACAAGCAGGCATTGAACCGCAGTCCAAATTTGTGCAAACCCAGGGGCCCGTGCGCCGTGTCCATTACTATGAAATGGGGGAGGGGGAGCCTTTGATCCTCATCCATGGCGGAGGTGGCTATGCGTCGCAGTGGTTCCCTATCATGGAGTCACTGGCAAAATCTTATCATTTGTTTGTGGTCGATCGGCCGGGAAGCGGTTTAACAGACAAGTTTAACTATGATGGCGTAAATCTGACGAATCACGGGGCAGAATTCGTCCGTACTTTTATGGATGCGCTAAATTTGGACCGTGCTCACCTGGTTGGGCATTCTATGGGGGGCCTTTTCAGTGTGAATTTTGCTGATCGTTACCCTGAGCGGGTAAACAAGCTCGTGTTGATTGGCCATCCGGCAGGAGGCACCCTGGATATTCCACCACAGGTCATCATGATGGGCCTGCCGGGCGTGAATACACTACTGCTGAAGTTAATTGGAGAACCCACAATTGAGGGGAGCCGGGATTTCCATAACATGATGCTGGTTCATAATACGCAGCAGTTGTCGGATACATACTGGCAAAATGATGTAAATGCTCAGCTTATTCCCGGCAATGCGCGCTCATTCAATTCACTCATCGAAAACGTCGTGGAATTTGGTGGGTTCAAAGAAGAGTTTCTAATCCATAACGCGCTGTTCACTCTTCCTCATGACGTGACGTTTATTGTGGGTGATAAAGATATCTGGGACACCGTGGATAATGCCGAATACCTGGTGTCGAACATGAGCAATGCTGCTGTTCACGTAATTGACAACGCCAGCCATTTACCCTGGCTTGATGCACCGCAAGAAAGTGCGAACCTTATTTTAAAAGCGCTGGAATAGGTAATATTACTTCAATAGTGTGTGGGGCTTGCTATGCTGCCACATAAATAACAGGGTTTTCTGTGTACTCCCGCAGCGCAATAAAAAACGGCGCCAGAGGCGCCGTTCAGTGTCCGGGAAGACGGGTGTATCAGGCGTTGCCTATCTCAATGAGTTTTGGCTTTTTCGCCTCAGGTATGACTCGCTCCATATCGATATGCAGCAGGCCATTAGCCATATCTGCACCTACCACGTTCACGTGATCGCCAAGTTGGAACTTACGTTCAAAACTCTTTTCTGAAATCCCTTTATGCAGGAATTTGCGATCTTCCTTGTCAGTCTGGGGTTGTGGTTTACCGGCAACGGTCAGGGTGTTTTCCTGAACTTCAATGGTGACATCGTCCTGGCTAAAGCCAGCAATGGCCATTGTAATGCGGTATTTGTCCTCGGCCAGCAACTCAATGTTGTACGGAGGGTAGGCACTTTGTTTTTCGGTCCGGGTAGCTGCATCCACTAAGGATGCAAGGTGGTCAGAACCAATGAAAGAACGGTAAAGTGGAGACAGATCGATAGTACGCATAGTCATATCCTCAAAATTAAGCAATATGGTAAAAAAGGTGCCCCGATTCACGGCGGCGGTTGTGTCGACCTGATTCTTCAGCGCCGACACAACATATATAGGGCTGCGTAAACCCGTTTCAAGATACTTTTTGAAAAAATTTTAATTTATTTGCGACTTCACAACTTGGCCGGCCTTCATTACAAACTGAACGTTTTCCAGTTTGCTCATATCGTCCAGCGGGTTGCCGGGTACGGCGACCACATCGGCGAACTTGCCTTTTTGCAGGCTACCCAGCTGGTCTGCTTGTTTAAGTAGCGTGGCCGGGTTGATGGTGGCGGCCTGAATGGCCTGCATGGGCGTCATACCGAATTTCACCATGCGCGCAAACTGTTTGCCGTTATCGCCATGGGGGTACACACCGGCATCGGAGCCGAAGACCATGTTGACGCCGGCTTTAACGGCTTTTTCGAAGTTGTCACGCTGGCGCTGTCCTACCACCCGCTCTTTATTCAGGCTTTCCGCCAGGATCCCGGCTTCTTCGCCTTTTTCAAGAATGTATTCTGTGACGTAGATATCCATTGAGAAGTAGGTACCTTTTTCCAGCGCCAGTGCTATGGCTTCGTCGTCCAGCAAGCTTACATGTTCAACCGAATCCACTCCGGCACGAATAGCGTCTTTAATGCCGCTGGTACCGTGGGCATGGGTAGCTACCGTTAGTCCACGCAGGTGAGCTTCCTCAACCAGTGCCTGCATTTCTTCCAGAGTATATTGCTGAGCTCCCACTTTGGTGCCTTTCGACAATACACCACCGGTCGCACAGAATTTAATCACATTGGCGCCGTATTTGATGTTGCGACGCACCGCTTTACGCACTTCCCAGGGACCGTCGGCCACGCCATCACTGTAAGACTCATATTCAAATGGCAGCAGGTTACTGTCACAGTGTCCGCCTGTTACCCCCAATGAGGGGCCGGCAACAAACATTCTTGGCCCCATTACATCGCCGGCGTTGATGGCGTCGCGTAACGCTACGTCGGCAAAGCCTGGGGCACCAACATTACGTACCGTGGTAAAACCGGCCAGCAACGTGTCTTTGGCGTGCTTAACGCCCGTGATCGCGGCTCGGGGCAGGGAAACGGCCAGCCGCTTGTAGCCGTGTTTGCTGGCGTCGCTTGTCAGGTGAACGTGCATGTCCATAAAGCCCGGCATGAGTGTGGCATCACCCAGTGCAATGGTGTCAGCACCATCAGGCACGGTAATTTGCGAACGTTTCCCGGCATCCACAATGGTGTCGCCTTCGATAACTACTACCGCATCGCTTACCACGGTGCCATCATCAACATTTAACATTCTGTCTGCGGTTAACACCGTGGTCGTCGCTGAGGCACTGCCCGCCAGCCCGATAGCCAGCAACATCATAAGCACTTTCATAACTCATCCTTTGGTAAAGTTTTGCTTCACTTTACTGTATAAAGCGTTAATTGGAAGCGGGAGTGAGCAGTGACAGGGTAAGTGGGCGAGCGGATGAGATAAGTGCCGGGCGGGCAGGTATTAATGCTGTGAGCGTCGCTGGCGGGCCACCGCCAGACCGAGCAGTAACAGCGTCAGGCCGCCAGGCAGGAAGTCGCCGAAATAGTGATAAGGGGTCATACCCCGGGTGGTGGTAATGGGCGCAGTGATACTGCCCGCCTCAAATTGCGCCAGCTGGGAGATGGTCTGGCCCCGGTGATCCACAAAAGCGGTGATGCCATTATTGGTAGCGCGTACCAGCGGGCGGCCCATTTCAGCAGCCCGGGCGCGGGCGATTTGCAGGTGCTGGGCGGGGCCGTGGGAGCGGCCAAACCAGGCATCATTGCTCACAGTAATGATCATATCTGTGTTGTGATGTACGTTGGCCATGACCTGGCGGGGAAAAGCAATTTCGAAACAAATCGCCGGCGCCAGACGAATACCATTTGCCAGCAGGTTACGTTGCTGGAAGTCACCCCGCGAAAACGATGACATCGGCAGATCAAACAGCGGCGCCAGAGGGCGTAGTAAATCTTCAAACGGGACAAACTCGCCCACCGGGAGTAAATGGTGTTTAGCGTACCGGTTGTTATGAGAGTACTGATAGTGACCGGACTCATCACTTGAGTCGGCCTTGCCCAGCACCAGTAAACTGTTCCAGACTTCCTCTGATTCCCAGTTGTAGTTGACGATGCCGGTAATAAGGGCGGTATTTTCCTGCGCGGCGCGGGCATCCACCTCAGCCAGATAATCCAGTGCAAGATATTCCATTTTGGGAATCGCCGCTTCCGGCCAGATAATCAGATCGCTGTCCCACAGCCCCTCTGTCAGAGTGCGATACTTCTTCATAGTGGGCGCGTCCTGCTCCGGGATCCAGCGCAGCGACTGCTTAATGTTCCCCTGCACCATGGCAACCTGATAGGTTTTATGGGGCGTGACCCAGTTATGTTGTCCCGCCACCCAGCCACTGACATAGGCAATGGCAATGGCCAGTGAGGCCCGTAGCCAGCTTGCCCGGTCACTGGACACCGCTAATAATGCGGCCAGCGCGACCAGCAAGGCGGATACGCCGGTCTCACCGAGAATGGGAAACCAGCCCTGTAACGGACTGTCTAACTGACTGTAACCTATTGACAGCCACGGGAATCCGGTGAGTACCCAACTGCGCAGCCATTCACTGAGCATCCAGCATGCCGGCAACGCCAGCGGCCACAACCGGGCCGCGAAGAAGCGTTTGGTAAGGTAGAATGCCAGTGCAGGATATAGTGCCAGATAGCCGCACAATAACGCCATCAGGGCCACCGAGGCTATCAGCGGCAGGCCACCGAAGTCGGCAATACTCACATGCACCCAGCTGATCCCGGCGCCAAACCAGCCTAATCCAAACAGCCAGCCAGCTTTAAAGCCATTGCCGGGTAATTTGGCAAGCTGTCGCACGCCCAATGCCAGTGCGACCAGCGCCACCGGCCAGGCATAAAAAGGCGAGAATGCCAGCGTTAAGCTGGCACCACTGGCAATGAGCAGTAAACAGACGACCAGAGAGTTCAGCGCGTATTACTCCAGTGAGGGAACCGAAACCTTGAGCTGAACCAGCCGCCGTTTATCAGAATGGGTGATTTTAAACTGAATGTCACCAATGGTAATTTCGTCATTGGTGGCGGGCATATGCCCGAAAGCTTTGAGCACGATGCCGCCGATGGTGTCGGCTTCTTCTTCGCTGAAGCTGGTTTCAAAGAACGTGTTAAATTCTTCCACCGGGGTCAGCGCTTTTACCGAATAGGTATATTTGTTAAGCGGACGAATGTCGTCGGTACCATCTTCTTCAACATCGTATTCGTCTTCAATTTCACCGACGATAATTTCCAGAATATCTTCGATGGTGACCAGCCCGGAAACGCCGCCGTATTCGTCAACGACAATGGCCATGTGATAGCGCTGCTGACGAAACTCTTTCAGTAACACATCCACCCGTTTACTCTCGGGGACGATCACTGCCGGTCGCAGAACATCACGTAACTGAAATTCGCGTTCCGGATTAAACGCATAGCTGAGCAGATCTTTGGCCAGCAAAATACCTTCAATGTGATCTTTATCTTCGCTGATCACAGGAAAACGGGAGTGAGCAGACTCAAGCATTACCGGCAGAAACTCTTCTACCTTTTGCTCAATATCGATGGTGGTCATTTGTGCGCGGGGGATCATGATGTCGCGCACGCGCATGTCGTTTACGCCAATCACGCCTTCAATCATTTCACGTGTTTGGGGGTCAATTAACTCGCGCTGTTCGGCTTCGTTGATGACCTCTACCAGGTCTTGCTTGCTTTGCGGCTCGCCGGAGAATGACAGTTTTAATTTGTTAAACCAACTTTTTCCCTGGGAGCCGTTGGTAGAGTGGGGGTTGTCGTCGCTCATAGTGTCCGTTTTTTTAAATGTTCAGGGGTCAACTTAATGTTCCCGGTAAGGATCGTCAATGTCTAATTGTGACAAAATTTGTTTTTCCAACGCTTCCATGTGTTCGGCGTCTTCGTCGTTCTGATGGTCATAGCCCAGCAGATGCAGCATGCCATGCACAATCATGTGCGCGTAGTGGTGTGTTACCTGTTTTTGCTGTTGTTGCGCTTCGGCAACAATCACCGGTACACATACCACTAAATCGCCCAGCAGGTTAATCGGTACCTCGGGCGGGCATTCAAACGGGAAAGACAGCACATTAGTGGGCTTATCTTTTCCGCGATACTCGTGATTAAGGGTTTGCGATTCGTTTTCATCCACGAAGCGAACCGTCAGCTCTTTGTCAGACAATTGCTGTGCCTCTGCCACCGCCGAGACCCAGCACTCAACATCAGCCGGGCTGGGCAGGGTGGCATGGGCTTCATCGTCATGCTGGTAAGCTTGCTGGTAGTCAACCTCAATGGTCACGACTGGGTATCCTGGGACGCATCAGTGCCTTTGCTGTCAGGCGCTGACTGCTTGGCTTCGGCCTCACGTTTTGCTGCTTCTTTTTTAGCCGCGCGGGTTCGTTCCTGTTCGGCATCGTGATCTTCGTAAGCCTGAACAATGCGGGCAACCACGGGGTGGCGGACCACATCACCGGCTTTAAAGAAATTAAACGAAATGTCATTCACTTTGCTCAGCACATCAATGCTGTGACGTAACCCTGAGCGCACGCCTCTGGGCAGGTCTACCTGCGTGATATCCCCGGTTATAACGGCTTTCGAGTTGAAGCCTATCCGGGTGAGGAACATTTTCATCTGTTCGGTGGTGGTGTTCTGACTTTCATCTAGAATAATAAACGCATCATTGAGCGTGCGGCCCCGCATATAGGCCAGCGGTGCCACTTCAATGACGTTCCGTTCCATCAGCTTTTCCACTTTTTCGAAGCCCAGCATTTCAAACAGGGCATCGTATAAAGGACGCAGATAGGGGTCGACTTTCTGTGACAGATCGCCGGGCAGAAAGCCCAGCTTTTCGCCAGCTTCTACGGCTGGGCGGGTCAGCAGAATACGGCGTACATCCTGCCGTTCCAGGGCATCCACCGCACAGGCTACCGCCAGATAGGTCTTACCCGTACCCGCCGGGCCAATACCAAAGCTGATGTCATGATTGAGGATGTTGTCTACATACTGAGACTGGTTCGGGTTGCGCGGTTTGATAACGCCACGCTTGGTGCGAATATGGACTTCTTTGCCATAGTCACCCGCCTCAGCACGCTCCAGACAACGGGCTTCCTGAATAGCCAGGTGCACTTGCTCAGGCGCCAGGTCAGGAATAACGCCTTTTACTGGCTGGGTTTCAATGTACAACAGCTTGAGTAACTCTCCGGCCCCACTGGCTTGCAGCGGTTCGCCCAACACTTTGAAGGCGTTGTTGCGGTAGGTAATTTCCACGCCCAGACGACGTTCAATTTGCTTAATGTTGTCGTCGAACGGCCCACACAGGCTGGACAGTCGTTTATGATCTTCGGGTTCTAAAATAATGTCGTTGCTTACCAAAGTACTCAAGCTGCTGATATCCTCGCTTTTCTGAATGTCTTACGCTGTCGGTGTAAACTGGCCTACGCCCAATGCGTCAGGCTGCTCACCGGCATGCTTTGCTGTAATAGATTGGGGCGATACGGCTACACGCAACCCCATGTCTGCTTCACGTCTGACCACGTCGCCACGCAACGAATTACTGAATACGTCAGTAATGCGAACATCGACGAACTCGCCAATCATATCTGGTGTACCCTCAAAGTTTACTACCCGGTTATTCTCAGTACGGCCACTGAGCTCCATAGGATTCTTCTTGGACGGGCCTTCCACCAGAATGCGTTGTTCGGTGTTTACCATATTGCGGGCAATTCGCAATGCCTGCTGATTAATTCGCTGTTGCAGCAGATACAGACGCTGCTTTTTAGTTTCTTCACTTACATCATCTACGGCATCAGCAGCCGGCGTGCCGGGACGGGCGCTATAGATGAAGCTAAAGCTCAGGTCGTAATCTATGGCCTTAATCAGATCCATGGTGGCCTCAAAGTCGGCATCGGTTTCACCCGGGAAGCCGATAATAAAGTCACTGGACATGCTGATGTTCGGGCGCACCTTACGCAGACGGCGAATGGTTGATTTATATTCCAGCGCCGTATGGCCCCGCTTCATCAGGTTAAGAATACGATCCGAGCCGCTCTGTACCGGCAGATGCAGGTGGTCCACCAACTCAGGCACATTGGCATAGGCTTCAATAATATCGTTAGTAAATTCCACCGGGTGTGAGGTGGTGTAACGGATACGATCAATACCATCGATGCTGGCAACCAGCTCAAGCAGTTCCGCAAAGCGGCAAATGCCACCTTCAAACGTTTCACCCCGGTAGGCGTTCACATTCTGACCCAGCAGGTTTACTTCGCGAACACCTTGTTGCGCAAGCTGGGCAACTTCAAGCAGCACGTCGTCTACCGGACGGCTGACTTCTTCACCACGGGTGTAGGGCACCACACAGAAGCTGCAATACTTAGAGCAGCCTTCCATAATGGATACAAAGGCCGTAGGGCCTTCTGCACGTGGCTCTGGCAGGCGATCGAACTTCTCAATTTCAGGGAAGCTTACGTCAACCACTGATTTTTCACCGCCTTGCAGCTGATTAATCATTTCCGGTAAACGGTGCAGTGTCTGAGGTCCGAAAACCAGATCCACGAACGGCGCACGCTGACGAATCAGTTCACCTTCCTGTGAGGCCACGCAGCCGCCCACACCAATGATGAGGTCAGGCTTTGTCTGCTTGAAGTTTTTCCAGCGCCCAAGCTGATGAAACACTTTCTCCTGCGCTTTTTCGCGAATGGAGCAGGTGTTCAGCAGAATGACATCGGCTTCTTCCGGCGTTTCTGCCGCCGCGTAACCGTGCGTTGAATCCAGCAGGTCTGCCATTTTCTCCGAGTCGTACTCGTTCATTTGGCAGCCCCAGGTTTTGATATACAGCTTCTTGGTCATAACTACGTAAAAACCCGTGTTTGATCACCAGCGGTTGAGCATCCCGCGAAACCTGTTATCGTTAAGCGGAACGGGCACCTGAATGTGCGATAGCCTGATATGGCTGGTGGATGTTCAAAATAGCCGCACATTTTACCTTCTCTGACCCTCTTTGCCCAGCCTTGTTCATCGCCTTCCGTGAAATTTGTCGTAAGTGTAATGTTATGAAATCAGACCGGCGGAGTTAGCCTGCGGTATGGGGTAACGTGGCGTGTCGCCGGTGAAGCCGCCTTGGTGGTGACGCAGAGTAAACAATTTTACTGTCCGCCACGTAATCTCAGACAACAGCACGGCGGCCATAAACTCTGGCGGGGCATAGCATAACGGCGCCATTCTGATCATAATAGCGCCAGCAATGAGGAACTGATATGTATGATTTCTGTATAAATGGCGGCGGAATGGTCGGCGCCACGCTGGCGTTGGGGCTGGCCAGGCAGGGCTATCAGGTGGCCGTTATTGAGCCCGTGATGCCACCACCGTTTGAGGCCAGTGACGGCCCGGATTTGCGGGTTTCTGCAATCAGCGAGCACTCCGCAGATATTTTGCGTGCGCTGGGTGCCTGGGAAGCTATTGAAGCGATGCGCGTGCGCCCTTACGACACCTTGTCGGTGTGGGAAAACGACGGCAGCGAAACCGCCTTCACAGCGAACATGCTGGATATGCAGCAACTCGGGTATTTTGTTGAAAACCGGGTCCTGCAACTTGGTTGTCATGAGGTGTTACAGTCATTGGACAATGTGACCTGCTTTGTGGGTAATAAAGTTCGCCGTTTTGCTTTCCCTGTCGGCGGCGGCGCCATGGCAGGGCTGGTAGACGGTACCGAAGTGCAGGCACAATGGCTGGTGGGCGCAGATGGTGCGCAGTCGGTTGTTCGCAAAGCCGCGGAGATTGGTACTACGGGCTGGCAGTATGACCAACGGGCACTGGGCATGACGGTAAAAATGTCGTCACCGGCTACGCCCCATACCTGGCAGCGGTTTTACCCCAGCGGCCCCAGAGCGCTGTTACCCATGTACGATAATTATGCGTCGTTAGTGTGGTACGACAGCGCAGACCAGATCCAGGCACTGGCCCGGCTGGATAACGCTGCGCTTGCCGAAAAAGTGTCCGAAGCTTTCCCGTCGCGACTGACCGTCGACGGCACCACCTTTACCGTACTGGATAAGGCCGCTTTTCCGCTTACCCGTGCTCACGCTTCACGCTACGTCACGCCGTCGGTCATTCTGGTGGGGGATGCCGCTCATACGGTTAACCCGCTGGCGGGGCAGGGGGTGAATCTGGGCTTCCGTGATATCGAGTGTTTGCTCTCAGTGACCGCCGACCATCCTGATTTAACTTCGGCGGCGTTTTTCCGGGCGTTGCAAACACGCTACGAAAAACCGCGCCAGCGTGACAACCGATTAATGATGGCAGGGCTGGATAGCGTGTATGCCTTGTTTAGTAACGACCTTGGCCCCATTAAATGGGTAAGAAATCAGGTATTGGCGGTGACCGAGAAAGTGGTGCCGGCAAAACGTGAAGTAATGAAATATGCGCTAGGATTACATCAATGGAAGTTTTAATACTGTTAGCCGTGCTGTTCGCGGCACTGTTTATTGTAGTGCCGCTCATCGAGAAATCGAAAATGCGGATCAGCAACGAGGATGCGGCCAAATGGGCGAAGTGGATCTGGCCGCTGATGGGAATTTTATTAGTGGCTCAGCTTATTCGTCTGATGCTGGGCGGTTAAGCGCGGGCCAGTGTCCCTTCAGGTCCAGTAATAGCTTATCTATCAGCAGGTTGATGCGCGCGTCGCTGGCATACACGGCCAGTGTTCGCAGGCCGACAAACTGTTCCTGCAGCCAGTGAGCAATCAGGCTCTCATCACCTTTAATCATATTGTGGGGCGGCGCAGATAATGCCGCGACTACCTGCCCAAAGCCCTCATGCAACGCATCCATGCCATTCAGGATAGCCTGTTTGGCAGCCTCGCCCAGGTTGTCAAATTCTGCCAGCGATTTTACCAGCAGACACTGGCGCTTATAGCGTTTTTCACTGGCGCCGGTTACTTCCTCTACAAAGAAAGTCCGCAATGCCACTAACGGCTCTTGATGCTCACTCACTGCCTGCAACCTGGCCCGGCCATGTTCGGCATACTGATTAATCACCCGGGTAAATAAGCCTTCCTTGTTCTCAAAGCGAGCGTAAATACTGCCGGGGCGCATATCCAGTGCCTGTTGGATATCGCGCATACCCGCGCCCTGAAAGCCCTTTTTCCAGAATAGATCAGTGGCGCTATCTATGGCCCGTTGTTCGTTATATTTCATTTCGTACTACATTATGCGTGATTACTTGAACACATGTTCAATTATGACTTGAACAATTGTTCAAGTAAACCTAAGGTAGGTGTCCACGTTCGATAAGGAGAAAGAGATGACAGATTTTACGTTGCACTCAAAAGATTCCGCCCCTGCTGATGCGAAACCCTTGCTTGATAAATCGGAGCAGGCATTTGGCATGATCCCTAACCTGCATGCTGTAATGGCGGAAGCGCCAACGTTGCTGGACGGGTATCAGCAGCTGCACGAGCTGGCGCAAAAGACGTCGTTCAGTGCCGATGAGCTTACGGTGGTGTGGCAAACGATAAACGTTGAGCATGCATGTCACTATTGCGTGCCTGCCCATACCGCCATCGCTAAAAATATGGGCGTGGATGACGCCTTAATTGAGGCGTTACGCAACGATGAGACGCTATCCGATGACAAACTCAATGCCCTTAAAGAAATGACGCTGGCGGTTACCCGTGGCCGCGGTAATGTCGACGATGAACAGGTATCGGCGTTTTTTGAGGCAGGCTACGGCAAACAACAGCTTCTGGAAATTGTACTAGTGCTGTCTCAGAAAGTAATGAGCAACTATGTTAACCACTTTGCGGAAACGCCGGTAGACGAACCGTTCAAGCCATTCGCATGGGAAGCCAAGTAAGCTTCAGTCAGTTCGGTGAGATAAGAAAAAGGAGTGCGTTGCACTCCTTTTTTGTATTACCAAATACCGTCTTCAGACTTACCCTGAATCGTGCAGTCACCGGTTTTATATTCCGGCCGCTCACCGTTATCGTGTTTGGTGAAGTAGTCTTTACTCAACGACACAATGGTGGGTGTAAGCCAGATGATGGCAACGATATTGATAACTGTCATCAGACCCAGCGCCATGTCTGCCATGGCCCATACGTCGGGTAATGCGGCCTGGGCGCCCCAGAAAATCATAGCCAGGTAGCCAATGGTGTAGGCTGCCCGTCCGGGTCGGTTATCCAGCCGGAACATGTGCAGGTTACTTTCCCCATACGCATAATTGGCCACCACCGAAGTAAAGGCAAACAGACAGATAGCCGCGGCCACAAAGTCGGTGCCGCCAGTCCCCAGATGCTGACTCATGGCCGACTGGGTTAGCTGGATCCCCTGCATTTGATCGGAGCTGGAGCCGCCGGCAAGCAGAATAATGAAGGCGGTGGAGGTACACAGGATCATGGTGTCTAAGAATACGCCGAGCATTTGCACATAGCCCTGCGACACCGGATGGTTAGGATTGGGCGCGGCACTGGCTGCAGCATGGGGGACTGACCCTGAACCTGCTTCGTTGGAATACAGACCGCGCTGAATACCATTTTTGATGGCCGCGCCCAGTGCTCCGGCGCCGGCTTCCTGAAGTCCAAATGCATGACTGATAATATCCCAGAGTAACGCGGGCACAGCGGCATAGTTCATAAATGTAATGCCCAACGCTACCAGCACATATCCAATGCCCATAAACGGCACCACGTATTCAGCAAAACGGGCGATTCCGCGCAAGCCGCCAACAACAATCAGGGCCGCCAGCACAATAATGCCCACACCAGACCAGGCGTCAGGGATTTGATAGGCATTATTCAGGGCATCTGTAATAGTATTGGCCTGCACGGCGCTGAAAACAAAGCCGTAGCCCAAAAACAGGCACAGTGAGAACAGGATTGCCAGCCAGGTTTTATTCAGCCCCTGCTTGATGTAATAGGCCGGACCACCACGGAACTCGCCGTTCTCATCACGGACTTTATAAAGCTGTCCCAGGACACTTTCTGCGAACCCGGTGGCCATCCCTAACAGGGCAATCATCCACATCCAGAAAATAGCGCCAGAGCCGCCCAGAGAGATTGCAACGGCAACCCCCGCCAGGTTACCTGTCCCAACCCGGGCAGATAAGCTGGTACACAGCGCCTGAAATGAACTTATCCCTTCCCGGGTGGCAGTTTTACTGCCCCGCAGCAGGGTAAACATGTGCCCGAAGTGACGTAACTGCACGCCGCGCAGGCGTACGGTAAACCACACCCCGCACACAATCAGCATCACTATTAATACCTGACCATCGCCCCACAACACGTTATTGACGGCTGAAACTACATCGTTAACCAAAGCGGATCCTTGTTGTTATCGTTAAAAAGCCAATAATATCAACAGGCATAGTATCACGCTGATAGCCGTATGGAAGTCTATCCTGCCGCAAGTATACGGTACTCATCGTGAACCTGATTTTCTTCAGCATCACACAGAAGCGGGCAGGGGGGAAGCAGCAATATGCAGCCACTTTCATCATTCTAGTGCCTGAATGATATTGAGAACGCCACTTGGCATGCGCGAATGACGCTGTTTACCAGCGCACAACTTACCGGTTTGCAGTAAGGAAAGTGTAAGCGCTGGTTGCGTGGTAAGTACTCGACACATTGCCGGATGAACCACGAGAGAAAGCCAGTTTTGAGGTAGGTGAGAGCAGAGTGGTTCACTTGCAGATAGCGCACGTGAAATAACAGGGCAATGGCTGCTATGAAGAAAGTATAAAGGGTAAACTGCAGACACAAAAAAACCGGTCAGGGACCGGTTTTTCATATATGGCTGGGGTAGCAGGACTCGAACCTACGAATGGCGGGATCAAAACCCGCTGCCTTACCAACTTGGCTATACCCCAAGAGGCAACCGCGCAGCGTTGCGCAATTACTTAGAAAAAGTGGCTGGGGTAGCAGGACTCGAACCTACGAATGGCGGGATCAAAACCCGCTGCCTTACCAACTTGGCTATACCCCAACGGTGGTGCGGAAGGAGAGACTTGAACTCTCACGCCGTGAAGCACTGGAACCTAAATCCAGCGTGTCTACCAATTCCACCACTTCCGCATGGCTTTCACACAATAAAAAACCCATTAACTGGGTTGTGTGAAATGGTGGCTACGGCGAGATTCGAACTTGCGACCCCATCATTATGAGTGATGTGCTCTAACCAACTGAGCTACGTAGCCTCCGGTTTTTCTCTTCCCTCTCAGGAAGTGGCGCGTATTATGCGGATATGAGGTAACACCGTCAACCCCTTTTTTAGCACAAATTTTTAAGTGGCTATTAAGTAACCCGCAAGGGCTAAAATATACACTTTTTGTTGGCTAAACAGCCAGAATGGGCACTACTTTTTTGAAATTTCTTCGACACCGGGCTGGTAATAGCACACATCTATTGTCCGCGGCGTAAGGGATTTATCGTGAAAAAAAGCGTTTTCCAGGGTGCGCGCTGAATTAATTTTGCGCTGGTAACCCGGATGAGATGCTTTTTGCACACGAAACTGACGTTGTTGATCCACCGGCACGGTGTCGCCCATGCGCACCGACAAAATCTTACTGGCGTCAGTTGGGGAGGTAATCACCCCGCCATTAATGGTGTTTCCTCTGGGTAGCGCCTGCAGATGTGCCATGCCATCCAATACCTTGCCTATCACTGACATATTCTTATCGAGGTGTCGGGGAGCCTGGCCAATGACCACATAAAACTCTGTGGTGGCTGTATCCGGCTCATTATCACGGGCAAACGCTACTGCGCCCGGGCAGTGTATTAGCCACTGACTATCAGCTTGTTTGTCGATGGCAGCAGGTACCCCCCGGATAAACCCTGTTTCTGGCGCGTGTGGCGCGTCTGTTTCTACCGAGACAAAGTCCTCAGCCACCGGTGATTTCACAAACTCTGCTTTTAATGGCGTGGCCAGGTCGAAGGTTTGTTGCTCTGTATTGCTGCCGGCCTGGGCGACGAAACCTTCAATTACCCGGTAAAAGTAACGGTTATCATAAAAACCGCTGTTTACCAGATCTACAAAACGTTGTTTGTGTAGCGGCGCTACGGCGTCTGACAACATTATGACCACATCGCCGGTGTGGGTTTGTAAATAGACCAGGTCCTTTTGCTTGGGGAGATACCAGTCTGCATTGTCAGGTGCCTGTTCGGCCACAGCTGACAAGGAGACTAACAGCGGGAATAGTACCGAAAAAAACACTCGGGTGATGGGCATGAATTCATCCTGATATTATTGTTGGTTGTCCGTAGAGTCATTTGGCGGGGCATAGGGACGCTTACGCAGTAATCCGCATGAAGTGAGGCTCACCGGATCGTAGCGCGGCTCTGCATTGCGTTTCGCGGCCAGATGCTCACAAAAATCCACCACGTTGTTCGATTGCTCGATGGCCGCCCGTCGGTATGCACGTGCCTGAGCTTCCTGTCTGCGTTGCCAAAAACGTCTTATCCATTGCAGCATAACCGTAGCACCGTTTAAGTCACATAATTATATTTTTGGCGCAAGCGCTTGCGCAGTCAAGGCGTCAACGAATTAAAAAAGTGTAGGGTTCGGACATAAAAAAAGCCCCGTGCACAGGCAGCGGGGCTTTCGGTGTTTAGCGTTACCGTTAGACGTTAAAGCGGAAGTGAATAACGTCACCGTCTTTAACGATGTAGTCTTTCCCTTCCAGACGCCATTTGCCGGCGTCTTTGGCACCCTGTTCGCCATTGTATTCCACGTAATCGTCGTAGCTTACAATTTCAGCGCGGATAAAGCCCTTTTCGAAATCGGTATGTATTTTACCGGCAGCTTGCGGAGCTGTAGAGCCTTCCGGATACGTCCAGGCGCGCACCTCTTTTACCCCTGCGGTGAAATAGGTTTGCAGGGTCAGCAGGTTATAGCCGGCGCGGATCACACGATTTAAGCCTGGTTCTTCCAAGCCCATGTCCTGCATGAATTCTTCACGCTCGTCATCGTCCAGCTCGGCGATCTCTGACTCGATAGCGGCACATACCGCCACCACAACCGCGTTCTCACCTTCGGCGATGGTCCGAACTTCATCAAGATAAGGGTTATTCTCGAATCCCTCTTCGTTGACGTTGGCAATGTACATGGTGGGCTTGAGTGTCAGCATGTTCATGTAGCTGATGGCCGCCAGTTCTTCTTTCGACAGCTCCAGGGCGCGTAACAGCTTGCCTTCATCCAGGTGCGGTTTAATTTTTTCCAGCACTTTAAGCTCGAACTTGGCGTCGGCGTCGCCACCTTTTGCCCGCTTACCGACACGGATAAGGGCTTTCTCGGTGGTTTCGAGGTCAGACAGGGCCAACTCGGTGTTGATCACGTCAATGTCGTCTTGTGGGCTGACTTTGCCGGCAACGTGCACGATGTTGTCGTTATCGAAACACCGCACCACGTGACCAATCGCGTCAGTTTCGCGGATGTTGGCCAGGAATTTGTTGCCCAGGCCTTCGCCTTTGGAGGCGCCTTCAACCAGACCGGCAATGTCCACAAATTCCATGGTGGTGGGGATCACGCGCTGAGGATTTACAATGGCTGCCAGTTTGTCCAGGCGCAAATCGGGCACCGGTACTACGCCAGTGTTTGGTTCGATAGTACAAAACGGGAAGTTGGCCGCTTCAATGCCAGCTTTGGTTAACGCATTAAAAAGCGTCGATTTACCGACATTCGGCAGGCCGACAATACCACATTTAAAACCCATATCGATGGACCCTTGTATGCTGTGTGCTGAAAATCAGGCCTCGGCTTTAAAAGCGTGCAGCCGGTTTTGTGCTTGCTTGAGGTCATGGTTAAACAGTAGTTCAGTGCATCGTACGGCTTCGTCGATAGCACTATCAATGGCCTGTTTTTCATTCGCGGCTGGTTTACCCAGCACATGACCGGTCACTTTGCTTTTATGACCCGGATGTCCGATGCCTATTCGCAAGCGCAGAAAATCTTTGTTGTTACCCATGCTCGACACAATATCACGCACACCGTTCTGACTTGAGCTTCCGCCCATTTTGAATTTGGCCACGCCGGGTGGTAAATCCAGTTCGTCAAAAGCCACCAGAATTTGTTCAGGTGCAATGCGATAAAAGTTTGCCATGGCTGCCACAGACTGACCGCTTTTATTCATAAAAGTCGTGGGTGACAACAGGCGTACGTCCTGACCGGCAAGCGTGATGCGTGCGGTTTTACCAAAAAACTTACTTTCTGGCTTAAGCGGAGTGTGGAAAGTGTCGGCTAGCTGGTTGAGAAACCATTCGCCGGCATTGTGTCGGGTGGGGGCATATTCGGGGCCTGGATTACCCAGGCCCACGATAAGACGAATATCAGCCAAGCTGATTATTCCTCAGTACCTTCACCTTCTTCGCCTTCAGCAGACGCTTCTGAATCTTCATCAGCTGCTGGCGCTTTAGGAGCTTTCTTAACAGTAACTACTGCAAGGTCGTGCGTTTCGTCATCTTTTGCCAGTTCTACAGACGAGATGCCTGCAGGCAGAGTGATGTCTGACAGGTGAACGGTTTGACCCATTTCTACGTCAGTCATGTCTACTTCAATGTACTCTGGCAGATCTTTAGGCAGACACGTGATTTCGATCTCGTTCACGTGGTGCTCAGCAATACCGCCGTCGTTTTTGATTGGCGCACACTTGTCTTCGTTAATGAAGTGCAGTGGTACGTTAGTGTGAAGTTCTTCACCGGCAATTACACGCTGAAAATCAATGTGCATGATTTTTGGCTTGTACGGGTGACGTTGCATGTCTTTAACCAGCGCTTCTACTTTCTCACCTTCAATGTTCAGAGTAAGAACGTGTGAGTAGAATGCTTCGTAATCAGCAGAGTTGTTGATCTTGTTGTGATCGAAAGTCAGTGCAACAGGGGCGTCTTCGCCACCGTAAAGGATACCAGGTACTTTGTCTTCACGACGCAGGCGGCGGCTCGCACCTTTCCCTGTGTCTTTGCGGACAGAGGCATCCAACAGATAAATTGATCCAGCCATGGACTGTCTCCAAAAGTAAATAAGTTAAAATTTGTGAATATTCGCGACCAAATATTCACGTGTACACCGCAATTAGCGGGTCCCGAAATTCAAGGGCGGCGAATTCTACCACCCACACCGGCAACATACAAACGAGAAACGCAGTTTTTGCTGATGTCATTGGTCTTATGTAACCCGGCCTTGGTCGGCTGCGGCTAGGCAACGCTCAACGGCTCAGTATAGTAACTAACCAGGCCTGGTTATGACAGCCACACTGGCTTGTCTCAGGTAACAATAAGACACACAGGGAGCAGGTATGAAGCACATCATTTTCGGGGCAGTAGGGGTATTACTATTCTCGGCATCTGTAATTGCGGAAAAAACGGCACTGGTAGGCGGTCGGCTTATCGACGGGTTCGGTCATCATCCACTTGCCAACAGTGTCATTCTGGTTGAAGACGGCATTATCAGGGCCGTTGGCCAGCAAGGGGCATTGGCGGTGCCTGACGACTTTACGGTAGTCAGTACCGAGGGCATGGACGTGTTGCCGGGCCTGTGGGAAAACCACGCGCACCTTATGCTCAATGGCCACGCCGATTATCCCCACTGGCACGAAGCCTACGCCGACCGTTTTGCCGATGAGATAATGCCGGCCAGCGCCTTACAGTTGCTGCTGGCCGGTATAACCAGTACCCGGGACTTAGGCGCACCGCTGGATGCGTCAGTTTCACTGAAACAGGCAATTGAAAACGGTGAGTTAGCGGGCCCCACGGTGTATATTTCCGGCCCCTTTATTCAGGCCGAACCTTATCCGGGCACCGAAGCGTATCGCTGGGGTGTGAGCACCGAACAACAAGCCGTAGAAAAGGTCAATACGCTGGCTGATGCCGGCGTTGACATCATTAAGTTAATTGATCACGACAAGATGCCGCTCAGGGTGGCTAAAAAAGTCGTGCAGCAAGCCCATGCCCGCGGCCTCAAGGTAGTAGGGCACTCCCATCGTCCAGACGAAATTCGTGTTGGCATTGAGATAGGCATTGATAACTTTGAACATACCGGTCTGACGACTGCCCCAGAATACCCGGACGATGTCATGGCATTGCTGAAAGAGCGCACTGCCACAGGGCGAGTGGCCGGTGGCCCGCTTTACTGGACACCCACGGTAGAGGGTTTGTGGAATTATGAAAACACCGTGGCGAACCCTGAAAAGCTGGACAATACCTGCTGGCACCGTGGCCTTAAAAAAGACACCATTGCCGACATTAAGCAGTCGCTGTCTGCACCCGGTCAACTGGATTACATGCAGCTGACGCCGTTACGCAAACCCACGCTAAAACGTAAGTTTCAGCAGCTTAAAGACGCCGGCGTGGTTTTACTGGTCGGCACCGACAGCGGCATCCCCACCAAATTTCATTGCCAGAGCACCTGGAACGAATTAGCGGTGTGGGTCGAGCAAATGAGCATGTCGCCAATGGATACTATTCGCGCCGCCACTTACTGGCCTGCGGTAATGATGGGGGTTCAGGATAAAGTCGGCACGGTTAGCCCGGGTAAAGCGGCCGATATCATCGCCGTAAAAGGGGATGTGCTGCGTTATATCAATCTGCTGCAGGATGTAGATATGGTAATGAAAAACGGCACCTTGTATAAGCTGAACGGACAGGTGAGGGAAGAGGCTATTCCCTAGTCAAACAATAACGCTACGAATACAAAAAAAAAGGGCTCGCTAAGAGCCCTTTACTACTTTTTGGGGTTTAGCGTTTTAACACTACCCGGTAATGCGCCTTACCCTCGCGCAACCGATCCAGCGCCTCATTGATTTCATCAAACGAATAGAATTCGGTGACCGGTTCAATATTATGGTGATTAGCGAAGTCCAGCATTTTGCGGATAGTGGCCGGGCTGCCTACCGGCGAACCAGACACAGAACGCTGAGCCATAATTAACGGGAATACTTCCAAATCTAATGGCTCAAGTGTAGCACCGACAAAATGCAGACGGCCTTTCGGGGCCAGTGTGCTTAAATAGGTATTCCAGTCCAGCTTTACGTTAACTGTAGAAATAATCAGATCAAAGCGACCCGCAGCGGCTTCCAGTTCGTCGCTGTTACGGCTGTTGATGACTTCATGGGCGCCCAGTTCTTTTGCTTCCTGTTTCTTCTCTTCGCTGGAAGAAAATGCCACGACCTTACAGCCCCAGGCGTTTAGGAATTGCAATGCCAGATGGCCTAAGCCACCAATACCAATTACACCAACCTCTGAGGTAGGGGGTAAATTAAACTGCGCAAGCGGGTTAAACACAGTAATTCCGCCACAGAATAACGGGCCGGCTTTATCCGGGTCGATGCCTTCCGGAAGCGGAATTACCGCCGCGGCCTGCGCCCGTACTTTCTCAGCAAAGCCGCCGTGACGACCGGCAATGGTCATTTGTGCCGACTGACACAGGTTATGATCGCCACTTTCGCAGGTGCGGCAGTCATTACAGTAGGCGGAGTGCCAACCCAGGCCGACTTTCTGACCCACTTTCAGTGATGAAACATTATCACCTATAGCCGCGACAGTACCCACTACCTCGTGTCCGGGCACGAACGGGTATTCAGTGAGCCCCCAGTCGTTATCCAGCATGCTAATGTCACTGTGACAGATACCACAGGACTCCACGTCAATCTCTACATCTTCGCTACCGAGTTGACCGGGGTCATACTCAAACGGTTCGAGCTTACCGCCGGGTTCTTTCGCAGCAAAAGCTTTAATCATAAATTATCTCCACACTGGTTATATTAGCTAAGGTATACGGCGGTGAAGGGGAACTACGATCAGGAATTCGCTGATTAGTTTGGATGATGGGGCGGACGGTATGTTTAAGGGTACGGGCAAAACACTCCCCCTTGTCAGAAGTGCAGGGGGAGTTTTTTGTTCTGAAGGGTTTACCTGACAGTTAGTGAGTAGGGTTTTCCGGTTTTACCATGGCGTCACTAATGACTTCCACACTGTCGACTTTAAACACAGTACCAAACATAGTAATACTCATGACGTCTGGCATGGGAGTGCCCGTGACTTTCACTACCAGGCCATTCTGATGATACTTTTTGTCTAATCCCTGCAGGGTATAGCGGGCATCATCCTCACCAATAAGCGCGTAAAAGCCACCTTCCAGCTCCTTGTAAACAATGGTGCCGGTCACGGTTTTGGTTTTTTCCATACTGCTGTCCTCTTTAGCCGGCTCAGCCTGCACGGCTTCAGGCGCGGCTTGCAAGTTCATGTCGGTTTGCTTTGCTGATGGATCATCACCGCCACAGGCGGTCAGCGTCATCATAGCCGTACCAACGGCCATCAGGCTCCGTGTCGCATTTCTCATAGTGCATCCTTAAAGGTGTTCGATAAACCTATTGAAAGGGGATATCACCTATAGTGCAAGTCTTTTTATGAATGAGAAGTGAATAAGAGCAATGCAGGTCATTGGAGTAATACAAAAAAGGCAGCCAACAGGCTGCCTTCCAGATAATGTAGAAGTCGAAGCAGACTAATACTCAAACATTGCTGAAATAGACTCTTCGTTGCTGATGCGACGAATAGTCTCGGCCAGCATTTCTGACAGAGTAAGTTGCTTCACCTTACCAATGCCGCGCATTTCTTTGCTCAGCGGGATGGAGTCCGTCACAATGATTTCATCAATCATTGAATCTCTCAGGTTTGTTGCTGCATTGCCTGAGAAGATAGCATGGGTAGCATAGGCGTAAACGTTACGAGCACCATGACTTTTCAGGGCTTCAGCCGCTTTCGCCAGCGTACCGCCGGTGTCAATCATGTCATCAACAATGATGCAGTCACGATCTTTCACGTCACCGATGATATTCATTACCTGAGCCACGTTCGCTTTCGGACGGCGCTTATCGATAATCGCAAGGTCGGCATCATTTAGCAGCTTGGCAGTAGCACGTGCACGCACCACACCACCGATATCCGGTGAAACCACCACCGGGTCGGCAAAGTCACGGCGTACCATGTCAGCCAGCAGAATGGGCGTTCCAAAGGCGTTGTCTACCGGCACATCGAAGAAACCCTGAATTTGCTCGGCATGCAGGTCGATGGTCAGTACCCGATCCACGCCTACGTTTGACAGGAAGTCAGCAACCACTTTAGCGGTAATCGGCACCCGGGCAGAACGCACCCGGCGATCCTGACGAGCATAACCAAAGTAAGGAATGACTGCCGTAATACGGCCTGCTGATGCACGACGCAGGGCGTCGATCATCACAATCAGTTCCATCAGGTTGTCGTTGGTAGGTGCACATGTAGACTGGATAATAAAAACGTCCGAACCACGGACGTTTTCATGAATTTCGACGCTGATTTCACCGTCACTGAAGCGACCGACACTGGCGTTTCCAAGTTTGGTGTAAAGACGGTCGGCAACTTTCTGGGCAAGTGCTGGTACGGCGTTACCTGCAAAGAGCTTCATATCTGGCACAAGTGTTTCCTCAGTGCATTGATAAAGGAGATGGCTGGGGTAGCAGGACTCGAACCTACGAATGGCGGGATCAAAACCCGCTGCCTTACCAACTTGGCTATACCCCAATTTTTACCGCGTGTCAGAGGTGGCGTTCACTTCTTGTAGTTTTTGTTTTAAAGGCGATTGATTTACCCCTTTAGCAACAAAGCTTGTCCATTCGGCGGGCAGCATTGCCTGTACCTGTCTGGCTAAGTTTTGGTCGGTAAAGGTGGCAAAAACACATGCGCCCGTGCCCGTCATCCGCGACGGTGCGTAGTGTACCAACCACTGTAATAATTTTGCAACTTCGGGATGGCGATCGCAGACAATTTGCTGACAATCATTGCCCGTCGTTTCGAATTGGTAGCTATCCCAGTCAATCGGGGCTGTATTACGGGGTAATTCGTCAGCGCCGAACACGTCCGCGGTACTGATGTGGATACCGGGGTTTACAACCAGATACCAGTTTTCTGGCTGTGCGACAGGAGTAATTTGTTCGCCCACCCCACCGGCAAAGGCAGTCAGGCCACGCACAAAGATAGGCACATCGGCACCCAGTGATAAGCCAATGTCAGCCAGTTCATCCTCACTGAGGTGACATTGCCACAGAACGTTTAACGCAACCAAGGTGGTGGCGGCATTGGAGGAGCCCCCACCTATGCCACCGCCCATCGGCAATTGCTTATCCAGGTGAATGGTGACACCGGCATGAGGGAGGTTGGCGCAGGGCTGTAACAGCCGGGCTGCCCGAACCACTAAGTTTTCGTCGTTTGGCACGCCCGCGAGCGGCTCCTGCAGGCGCACGCTGCCGCTTTCATCGGTGACAAAGGCCAGTCTGTCGCCATAGTCCAGCATCTGGAACAGCGATTGTAACTGATGGTAGCCATTCTCATAACGGCCCAGAATATGTAAAAATAGGTTAAGCTTGGCCGGGCTGGGCCACCAGGCTGCTGATGTCAGGGGATCTGCCATTGGTGAATACGAATCTTAATAAAGTTGGAAGTGTCTTTCTGAGTAAGTGTCAGCGCGCCGGGCAGCCAGAGGTTATCAACCTGCATATAGTTGCCATAGCTGACCTGCCACTGCTGACAGCGGTTGCAGGCTGGCGACAGCGTCGCTAACAGACCTGCGTCGGTAAGGGTGTAACTGTCCGCGTCGCCGGGCACACCTTTTACCCAGTTCAGTAGCTGCCCGATAGGAATATCCCAACCGGTTACCCGGTATATCAGGCGGGTAGCATCGGTGTCGGTATAGGTACGGTCGTCAGCCTTAAGCGTGACCAGCCCGTGTTCAGCCTGTAAATCTACCAGGGTCACGCCAAGAAAGTTACTCAGACGAAATGCCAGATCCTGTTCGTTTACCGACCAGCGCAGGTTGGCGCTGACCGCCTCGTCATTTTCTCTGAGCGCCATTTTACCTGTCAGTTTCCACTGTTCAACCGCACGCAATTGCTCTATCTGGGCAGGCAGGTTAACCGGTGCTGAGGGACCTTGGGGGCGCACCGCGCAACCGTGAATCAGTATAATCGATAAAATCAATATACAACGAAAAAACATGGGAAAGTGTCGTGTTTGCCTGGTGCTGCCTGAAGTGGCTCTATAGGAACACAGTTTCGGCAGCACTTTCAATCATTTTGGCTTTTTCGTACAATGCCGCTCCGACGTTGTCAGCACGAATATTCATGACCTTACTTGCCTTAGGCATCAATCACAAAACCGCTCCTGTAGCGCTGCGCGAAAAAGTGGCATTCACCCCTGATTCGCTGGTGGCGGCCCTGTCGTCGCTAAAGCATTTGCCCGGAGTGGAAGAGTCGGTCATCGTGTCTACCTGTAACCGCACAGAATTGTATGCCCGGGTGAACCCGGATGATACGCCGTGTCTGCTTAGCTGGCTGGCGCAATTTCACCATGTGGACAAAAACGACATCGCCAGCAATAGTTATTTGTTTGAGCAGGACGAGGCCGTTAAACATATTATGCGGGTGGCCAGTGGGCTGGACTCGCTCATTCTTGGCGAGCCGCAAATCCTCGGACAGGTAAAGCAGTCATTCGGTGATGCCCGCCACTCAGGTATGGTCAGCGCAGAGTTTGAGCGCCTGTTTCAGCATGCCTTTGCGGTCGCAAAGCGGGTACGCAGTGAAACCGACATCGGCGCCAACGCCGTTTCGGTCGCTTACGCGGCGGTGCAACTGGCAAAGCATATCTTCGCCGAGCTGCCAAAGCGCAATGTATTGCTGGTGGGCGCCGGGGAAACTATTGAGCTGGTCGCACAACACCTGAAAGAGCAGGGGGTAGGCCGACTGGCTGTGGCAAACCGGACTGTGGCACGGGCAGAAATGCTGGCTTCTCAGCTGCAGGCAGATGTGCTGACCCTCTCTCAGCTGCCGGCGCACCTGAAAGATTTTGATATTGTTATCAGCTCCACAGCCAGTCAGCTACCTTTAATAGGCAAGGGCATGGTAGAAGATGCCTTACGTCAGCGCCGTAATATGCCTATGTTTCTGGTGGATCTGGCAGTGCCGCGAGACATCGAAGAACAGGTCAATGAGCTTGGCGACGCTTATCTGTACACGGTAGATGACTTGCAGCATATTGTTGAACAGAATATGGCAAGCCGGGAGCAGGCAGCGCAGGAAGCGGAAAAGATGATTGCCCATCAGGTTGTGGAGTTTATGACCTGGAAGCAGTCACAGCAATCTATTGATTTGGTTAAGCAATTTCGCGAACGGGGCATGCAGCAGCGTGACGAGCTTACCGAGAAAGCGAAACATCAGCTCGCCGAAGGCCGGGCGCCCGATGAGGTGGTACAGGAACTGGCCTACAAACTGACAAACGCGCTTATGCATGCGCCTACCAAAGCCTTGCGGCAAGCTGCCGCACAGGATAATGCCGCACTGACCCAGTGGTTGGGTGAAAACCTGTCACTCGACATGGTCGGCGGAAACGAGAAAAAAGAAGGTTAGAACATTACATGAAAGACTCAGTAGTCAACAAGCTGGAAAATCTGGTTGAACGCTTTGAAGAAGTGCAGGCACTGCTGGGCGACCCAGAGGTGATAGGGAATCAGGACAAATTCCGTAATCTGTCCAAAGAATTCAGCCAGCTGGAGGACGTGGTAGCGGGCTTCAACCGTTATCAGCAAGCGCAGGAAACACTGGCCTCTGCTCAGGAAATGCTGACGGAAGACGATCCGGAAATGCGTGAAATGGCTCAGGAAGAAATCAAAGAGGCCAAAGCCGAGATTGAGCGTTTGGAAAGTGAGCTGCAAGTGCTGTTGCTGCCTAAAGATCCCAACGATGACCATAACTGCTTTTTAGAAGTCCGGGCCGGTGCGGGCGGTGATGAAGCCGCTATTTTTGCCGGGGATCTGTTCCGTATGTATAGCCGCTATGCTGAAACAAAAGGCTGGCGCGTAGAAGTGGTGAGTGCCAGTGAAGGCGAGCACGGCGGCTTTAAAGAAGTGATTGCGAATATCGCCGGCGACGGCGTGTACGGGATCCTGAAGTTTGAGTCGGGTGGTCACCGGGTGCAACGGGTACCGGAAACAGAATCCCAGGGGCGTATACACACCTCTGCCTGTACCGTCGCCGTTTTGCCTGAAGTGCCTGAGTCAGAAGCTATCGAAATTAACCCGGCTGACTTACGTACCGATACATTCCGGGCCTCAGGCGCGGGTGGTCAGCACGTGAACAAAACCGACTCGGCGATTCGTATCACCCATATTCCTACGGGGCTGGTGGTAGAGTGTCAGGATGAGCGTTCACAGCACAAGAACCGGGCGAAAGCGATGTCGGTACTGCAGGCGCGCCTGAATCAGATTGAAGAAGAGAAACGGGCGGCAGAAGAAGCCTCGACCCGAAAAAGTCTGGTAGGCAGTGGCGATCGCTCAGAGCGGATCCGTACTTATAACTTCCCTCAAGGACGGGTGACAGACCACCGTATTAACCTGACCATTTACCGGCTTGATGAAGTCATTGCCGGGGACTTACAGCAACTGATGGAGCCGATTTTACAGGAGCATCAGGCGGACCTGCTGGCCTCGTTGTCTGACGAATAACGTGGCGGAAACCGTAGCCAGCGCCCTGCAGTGGGCGCAGCAAACGTTATCTGAGTGCGATGACAGCGTCATCGACAGTAAAGTATTGCTGGCACACGTGCTGGAACGCACCCAAACCTGGCTCTATACCTGGCCGGATTACACGCTGACGGCTGCCCAGTGGCAGCAATTTCAGTTGCTCGTGGCCCGGCGCAATAGCGGTGAGCCCGTTGCTTATCTAACCGGCGTTCGCGCGTTCTGGACCCTTGAACTTGCCACCTCGCCGGCCACCTTAATTCCCCGGCCAGAAACAGAGTTGCTGGTCGAAAGTGCCCTTGAGCTAATGCCAGAAGGCGCCAGCCGGGTTTGCGATCTGGGCACAGGCACCGGAGCCGTAGCGTTGGCGATTGCCAGTGAACGGCCGGAGCTGGCGGTGACTGGCGCAGATTTGCAACCTGATGCCGTGGCACTGGCGCGCGCGAATGCTCTGCGTAACCAGGTTGGGAATGCCCGGTTTATTGAATCAAGCTGGTTTGAAGCCTTGTCGGGAAAATTCGATATGATTGTATCGAACCCTCCCTATGTGGAAGCCGACAGCGAATATCTGGAAAAAGGCGACGTGCGGTTTGAGCCGCGCAGTGCGTTAGTAGCCGGCGCGGACGGTCTTGATGATATCCGCATTATTGTTGCCGCTGCACCTGAGTTTCTGTGCGCCGGAGGCTGGGTGTTGTTGGAGCATGGCTTTAATCAGGCCGACGCCATTCAGACATTACTCCATGCCGCAGGCTTTAAGCAAATTCATACCAGAAAGGACTTAGCTGGCCACGCCCGAATTACCGGCGGTTGCTGGCAAACTTGCGAATAATCTTCCTTCCAGTACTATCCATACTGTAAATTTGCGGCGAAAAGGATCTACGCACATGAATGATGACCTGCTATTCATTGAAGACGATGACGAGGAGCCGGCAGAACAACTGGGCTCCTGGAAAGTGCTCATTGTCGATGATGAACCTGAGGTCCATGCGGTTACAAAGCTGGCGCTGAGTGACTTTGCCTTAAATGGTAAAACACTTGAGTTTATCAGTGCTTACAGCGGTGAAGAGGCGCGAGAACTGTTTCGTAATCACGCTGACATCGCTGTGGTGCTGCTGGATGTGGTGATGGAAACCGACGATGCCGGATTACGGGTAGCAGAGTATGTGCGTAACGAACTGGATAATCACTTTACCCGCATCATTCTGCGTACCGGCCAGCCAGGCCAGGCGCCTGAGAAAGACGTAATTATCAATTACGACATCAACGACTACAAATCCAAAACTGAACTCACCGCGCAAAAGCTGTTCACTGTGATCATTGCTGCCCTGCGCTCATACCGCGATATCATTGCGATTGAAGAAAACCGTCAGGGGCTGGAGAAAATTATTGATGCCTCTGCGGATATGTTTTCCACCCACTCGCTGGAAAAATTCATGCAGGGCATTATTCAGCAGTTGTCCTCTATCCTCGGTTGCTCACAGGACGCCGCTTATATAACCTCCACAGTGGCTGTTCCCAACCCGATTAACCAGACAGATCCTGACGAACTGTTTGTGTTTGCCGGTAACGGGGAGTACACCAGTAAAAAAGGTACCCCCTTGCAACAGGCGCTCACAGAAACGGAGTTTGCCCTGTGTCAGCAGGCGCTGCAGGAAAAGTCCATTGTGTATACCGAAGATCACGTGGTGGCGTATTGTTCCAGTCGCTCTAAGGGAGGCTCTTTGCTGTATCTGACCGGCTTACCCCGGCGGATTGGTGAAACCGACAAGCGGTTAGTTCAGCTGTTTTCCGATAATCTTCAGATTGCCTTCGAAAATGTGCTGATGACCAATGAAATTGAGGCCACGCAGCGGGAAATTATTGAGCGTCTTGGCAAAGCCATGGAGTGCGACAGTCAAAGCAGTCAGCATATTGCCCGCATGATTAAAATGGCCGAGGTGCTGGGCGCCGCCGCTGGGCTTGATGATACCCGGCTTACCTATCTGCGGTTAGCCATGCCGTTGCACGATGTAGGCAACACCCGGGTCCCGGTGAGTATTCTGGAAAAGACGTCCGGATTAAGCGAAGACGAACTCAATGCGATTCGCGAGCACGCTGAATTTGGCTATCAGATTTTAAAAAACTCCAGTCAGCCGACTATTCAGCTTGCTGCCACACTGGCTCGCCAGCACCATGAACGCTGGGACGGTAACGGCTACCCGAATGGCCTGCAAGGGGAAGAAATACAGCTGGAAAGCCGGCTGGCAACGTTAGTCGATGTATTTGATGCGTTATACAACGCCCGTCCTTACAAGGCGGCCTGGCCTCGCGAAAAAGTCGTCGCGTTGTTACAGGAACAAAAAGGTAAGCACTTCGATCCTAAGCTGGTCGATCTGGTGATTACCCATATTGAGTCCCTGGTCGCTATCCAGGCACAATTTCCCGACCAACCACAATAAAAACCAAGAAGGAACCTGTCATGTATATGATGGCAAAGCATTTACACCTTACTGCCGTAGTACTTAGTATTTTGCTGTTTGTACTGCGCTTCATCTGGGCGCAAATGGATCCCACCGCCTTGCAACGGAAGTGGGTTAAAATCGTGCCGCACATTATTGACACTGTGCTGCTGGGCAGTGCTATCTGGCTGTGTGTACTGATTGCGCAATACCCGCTGGTCACAGGCTGGCTGACATTTAAGTTACTGGGATTAATTGCCTATATTGTACTTGGCGTGATAGCACTCAAAAAAGCCAAAACAGCTCCCATGCGCTGGGGAAGCTTTGTACTGGCGTTGGTTGTACTCGGACTGACAGCCAAGGTCGCACTGACTAAACAACCATTATTTTTCTGATTAAAGGCTACATATAATTATGACCGTTTCTTCTCAAACCATTCAGGTCGGTGACATTCAGGTTGCCAACTCGGCTCCTTTTACCCTGTTTGGCGGTATGAATGTCCTGGAGTCCCGCGACCTTGCCATGCGCATAGCCGAACACTATGTAAAGGTGACTGAAAAGCTTGGCATACCCTATGTTTTCAAAGCCTCGTTCGATAAAGCCAATCGGTCTTCGGTGAATTCATACCGTGGGCCGGGGATGGAGAAGGGCTTGGCGATTTTCGAAGAGATCAAAGAAACCTTTAATATCCCGGTTATCACTGACGTGCATGAGCCGCATCAGGCTGCGCCAGTGGCGGAAGTGGCAGATGTCATTCAGTTACCGGCGTTTCTGGCCCGGCAGACGGACCTGGTGGTGGCGATGGCAGAAACCGGGGCGGTCATCAACGTCAAGAAACCCCAGTTTCTGGCTCCACATGAAATGCGCCACATTATTACCAAGCTGGGTGAGGCGGGAAATGACAAGGTGATCCTGTGTGAGCGGGGCAGCTGCTTTGGTTATAACAATCTTGTGGTAGACATGCTGGGTATGGATGCAATGAAAGCCTATGCACCGGTTATCTTTGACGCTACCCATGCGCTGCAAATGCCGGGTGGACGGGAGAGTTCGGCCGATGGTCGTCGGGCGCAGGCTGCGCAACTGGCGCGTAGTGGTATGGCTTTGGGTCTGGCCGGGTTGTTTATTGAAGCCCACCCGAATCCGGATGAAGCTAAATGTGACGGCCCTTGCGCATTGCCGTTATCGAAACTTGAGCCCTATCTGACTCAGATGAAAGAATTGGACGAATTAGTGAAAGGGTTTGCGCCGCTGGATACCAGCAACACCTGAAGGTGAGATTGCGGATACCGGCAGTGATACTGCCGGTATTCGAATCAGGTGTGAGTGCGAATTATTCGCTGCGTGCCAGGGTACGCTCAGTTCGTTTGTCTTTACGAACCGCAAACATACGTTTGCTGAGTGATACGGCGGCATCCAGTGCCAGCGCAGACGAAGCCTGCTGCTTTACTGAGCCAGACAGGTTGGTGTCCGGGATCAGATCGTTTAGTGTAATAGCCTGTTCAGCAGATTTAATCAGCTCGCTGGATTGCTGGTTTTGAGAGGTCTCTGCAGCCTGTGTTGCAGCTGTCGCAAACGCCATCACGGAAACTGTGGAAAGTAAGAGTTTGTTCATTTTTCACACCTAATTAAATTAATTTACAAAATAGTACGTCGGTTGTTAATTTCTTTAACAATCTGTTTCTTTAAGTTTATGATTTAAAACCGCGATTTCAGATTGCGGGCAAATAATAAACAACCTCCACCGGAAAATAAAACGAGTAAAAGTATGACAATTGCATTAGAATAACTAATGTAAATGTCATCCAATATTCATAAAAGGCAGCCACCCGAATGCACCGTCGATTACCGCCATTAAATGCTCTGAAGGCCTTTGAAGCTGCGGCACGTCACCTGAGTTTTACCAGAGCTGCTGATGAGCTGTTTGTGACTCAGGCGGCGGTGAGCCATCAGATTAAAGCGCTCGAAGAATTCTTATCCATGAAGTTGTTTATCCGGCGTAATCGCACCCTGCTGCTGACCGAAGAGGGGCAGGCCTATTTTCTGGAGCTTAAAGACATTTTCAAAAATCTGCAGGAAGCCACCGAACGGTTGCTGGCGAAAGGCAGTAAAGGCGCTATTACGGTGGCCATGCCGCCCAGCTTTGCCAGTCAGTGGCTGGTGCCCCGTATTTCCAAGTTCAGCCTGGCTCAGCCCGACATAGACGTTCGCATTAAAGCGGTGGATTTCGATGAGGGCTTTTTGGATGACGATGTGGACGTGGCAATTTACTATGGTAAGGGGCGCTGGAGCGGGCTTCAGGCAGATAAGCTGCATACCGAATTCCTGACGCCGCTGTGTTCACCCACGTTGTTTAGCGGCCCCAAACCGTTAACTCAGCTTTCGGATCTGCGTCATCATGTGCTGTTACACGACTCCAGCCGCGAGGCGTGGAAAAACTGGCTGAAGCAGGTAGGCGTCCTGGGCGTTAATGTGAACCAGGGACCGGTTTTCAGTCACTCTATGTTAGTCTTGCAGGCGGCCGCGCTGGGGCAGGGTATCGCGCTGGGAAATACCATTCTGGCCCGCCCGGAAATTGACGCCGGCCGGTTAGTGATGCCGTTTGAAGAAAAAATAGAAAGCCGCGATGCCTTCTATCTGGTATGCGAAGAGTCCCAGGCCGACCTCGGCAAGATAGCGGCATTCAGAGAGTGGATCTTACAACTTGTGGAAGAGGAGCAGGAGGATGTTTGATATTCAGATAGTACCCGCTGCCGAGCCTGTAGCCAGACTCATCCTGGCCCATGGTGCCGGCGCGGGCATGCAGTCCGACTTTATGCAGGATATGGCCACCCGGTTAGCTAAACACCATGTTGAGGTGGTGCTGTTTAACTTCCCGTACATGCAAACCATGATTAAAACGGGTAAGCGTCGTCCGCCGGAAAAAGCCGATAAGTTACAGTCACATTATATTGCGCTGAAACAATATGTAGATGAAACGCGCGCTGCGCTGCCCACGTTTATAGGCGGTAAGTCTATGGGTGGCAGAATGGCCACACTGGTGGCAGACACCCTGGATGTGCGTGGGGTAGTGGTCTTCGGTTACCCCTTCCACCCTCCCGGCAAGCCTGAGAAAACCCGGGTAGATCATCTTAAGGCAATCACAACGCCGGTCTGCATTATCCAGGGCGAGCGCGATACCTTTGGAAACAAAGACGATATCCGTGAATACGATCTGGGCGTGCAGGTAAATTGTCATTTGCTGGAGGATGGCGATCACAGCCTCAAGCCGCGCAAAGCCAGTGGTATTAGTTACGAGACGCATCTAACCACCGCCCGTGATATTGCGGTGGCCTTCATAAACAAGCGACGTCACTAATGCGAAAGCTGATCATTATAGCGGCAGCGAGTGGAGCATTGGCAGTTGTGCTGGGCGCCTTTGGTGCACACGGGCTGAAATCACTCCTCACAGCCGCCCAATTAAACACCTTCGAAACCGGCGTGCGTTATCAGATGTATCACGCACTGGCGCTGCTGGCGTTACCCGTCCTGATTCCCCTTGCTGATTTACGGTGGCTACGCCGGGCTGGCATGGCCTTTATACTGGGCACGTTATTGTTCAGTGGCAGCCTCTACATGATGGTGCTGCTTCAGGCGGCGTGGGCCGGGCCAATCACACCAGTAGGTGGCGGGTTATTTATACTCGGCTGGCTGGCGTTAATTATTGCTTTGTGGAAAGGGCAGCGACATGACTGAATTACTGGCATATTGCCGTAGCGGCTATGAAAAAGACACTGCCAGCGAATTAACGGCACTGACCGCAGAGCAGGGTGTATATGGTTACCCTGTGTTGTCTGCAAACAGTGGCTACGTCAGTTTCATGCTCCACCAGGCAAAGGATCTGCACACCCTGGCCGCATCAATACCGGTTGCGGGCACTGTGTTCCCCCGTCAGCTGGTGGCAGTCACCGAATCGCTGACCAATGTAGATAAACAAGATCGTATTTCACCTGTGCTGAGCGTGCTGCGTGAAGTAGTGGCTCAGACCGGTCAGGCTGGCAATGTGGTGGTAGAGCACGCCGATACCGATGACGGTAAGCAGCTGGCCAAGTTCTGCCGTAAATTTGTTGTACCGTTAAGACAGGCGTTGCGGGGCGCCGGGATCCTCAGTAAGAAGGACGACAACAATAAACCGGTGCTACATGTATTTTTCACTGAATTTGACGCCTGTAAAATAGGCTACTCGCTGCCGGCGGCCCGCAGCCCCTGGCCGATGGGCATCTGCCGGTTGAAGTTCCCCGCCGATGCGCCGAGTCGCTCTACGCTGAAACTGGAGGAAGCCATTGTCAGTATGTTGTCGGCAGAAGAACGTGAACAGGTACTGAGAGCCGGTGGGCGTGCCGTTGACCTTGGGGCGTGTCCCGGTGGCTGGACCTATCAGCTGGTGCAGCGGGAGATGTATGTGGAGGCCGTGGATAACGGGCTGGTGGACGACTCTCTGATGCGCACCGGACTGGTGGGGCATGCCGCCGCCGACGGCTTTACCTACCAACCTGAATATGGGCGGGTAGATTTGCTGGTATGTGATATGATTGAACAACCTGACCGGGTAGCAAAGCTAATGGGCGACTGGCTGGTAAAAGGATTGGCCGACCACGCTATTTTTAATCTCAAGCTACCTATGAAAAAACGTTACGAAACCGTCACTCAGGCGCTCACTTTGTTAAAACAAAGAATGGCTGAGGCGAAAATCAAATTTTCACTTCAGGCCAGACATCTGTATCATGACCGCGACGAAATTACCGTGACAGTGATACGACAGGAATAGGCGGTAATCCTACTACGGCAAAATAAGTTAGGGATATTCATCCTTAATTCTATAAGTTGTTGTTTAAATAGAATTTTATTGAAATGTGGCGCGGAGCCGCTGGATAAGTTTTACTCATTCGGCGGAAAAAGGTGTAAATCTGGTACCAAGATCCTTTATAATCCCGCCGTTTTTTTACTCTGAACCAACGAAAGTGAACTAATGGCAGACTTATCTCATTACAGAAACATTGGTATTTTCGCCCACGTAGACGCGGGTAAAACTACCACTACAGAACGAATTTTGAAGCTTACCGGTAAGATCCACAAAACCGGTGAAGTGCACGATGGTGAGTCAACTACTGACTTCATGGAACAGGAAGCTGAGCGTGGTATTACTATCCAGTCAGCGGCTGTTACCTGTGAGTGGAAAAACCACCGCTTAAACGTAATTGATACTCCAGGACACGTTGACTTCACCGTTGAAGTTTACCGTTCACTGAAAGTACTTGACGGTGGTATCGGTGTATTCTGTGGTTCTGGTGGTGTTGAGCCGCAATCAGAAACCAACTGGCGCTATGCAAACGAGTCAGAAGTTGCCCGTGTTATCTTCGTAAACAAGCTGGACCGTATGGGTGCAGACTTCTACCGTGTGGTAGGGCAAGTTAAGAAAGTTCTTGGCGCAACGCCGCTTGTTATGACTCTGCCAATTGGTATTGAAGATGACTTCGTCGGTGTGGTGGACGTGCTGACTAAACAGGCCTACGTTTGGGATGATACTGGTCTTCCTGAAAATTACGAAATAAAAGACGTACCGGCTGACATGGTAGACAAAGTTAATGAATACCATGAAATGTTAGTGGAAACCGCTGTAGAGCAAGATGACGATCTTATGATGGCTTATATGGATGGCGAAGAGCCGTCTATTGAAGACCTTAAGCGTTGTATCCGTAAAGGTACCCGTGACCTTGCGTTCTTCCCGACGTTCTGTGGTTCTGCCTTTAAGAATAAGGGTATGCAACTGGTGCTGGACGCCGTTGTTGACTATTTGCCTAGCCCGACTGAAGTTAAGCCACAACCGCTAACTGACAAAGAAGGTGAGGAAACAGGTGAAGTTGCGACTGTATCTGTAGATGAGCCGCTTCGCGCCCTTGCATTTAAAATTATGGATGACCGCTTCGGTGCGCTTACCTTCGTACGGGTTTATTCTGGTAGGCTTAACAAAGGCGACACCATTCTTAACTCTGCTACTGGCAAGACCGAACGTGTCGGCCGCATGGTTGAGATGCAGGCTGATGAACGTAACGAACTAACGTCAGCCCATGCCGGTGATATCATCGCTATTGTTGGTATGAAGAATGTTCAGACAGGTCATACACTTTGTGATGTTAAACATCCTTGTACACTGGAAGCGATGGTTTTCCCTGATCCGGTAATCTCAATTGCAGTTGCACCTAAAGACAAGGGTGGTTCTGAGAAGATGGGTATCGCAATCGGTAAAATGGTTGCAGAAGATCCTTCATTCCGTGTTGAAACCGATGAAGATTCTGGCGAAACCATCCTTAAGGGAATGGGCGAGCTTCACCTGGACATCAAAGTAGACATCCTGAAGCGTACTTACGGTGTTGAGCTGGTAGTAGGTCAGCCGCAGGTTGCTTACCGTGAAACCATCACGCAAGAAGTTGAAGACAGCTACACGCATAAGAAGCAGTCTGGTGGTTCTGGTCAGTTCGGTAAAATCGACTACCGTATCAAGCCAGGTGAGCAAAACTCAGGCTTCACGTTCTCTTCTACTGTTGTGGGCGGTAACGTTCCTAAAGAATTCTTCCCTGCGATTGAGAAAGGCTTCAAGGGCATGATGGAAGAAGGTCCGGTAGCGGGATTCCCGGTACTTGACGTAGAAGTTGAACTGTTCGACGGTGCTTTCCACGCGGTTGACTCGTCAGCCATTGCGTTCGAAATTGCAGCGAAAGGTGCATTCCGTCAGTCTATGCCTAAAGCGGCTCCACAGCTGCTTGAGCCAGTGATGAAAGTTGACGTGTTCACGCCTGAAGATCACGTTGGTGATGTTATCGGTGACCTGAACCGTCGTCGCGGCATGATCAAGGATCAGGAAGCGGGCGCTACTGGCGTACGCATCAAAGCTGACGTACCTCTGTCAGAAATGTTCGGGTACATCGGTCACCTGCGTACCATGACATCTGGCCGTGGTCAGTTCTCAATGGAATTCAGCCACTATTCAGCATGTCCTCAGAACGTTGCTGACAAAGTGATTGAAGAAGTAAAAGCACGTAAAGAAAAGAAATAAGCTTTTCTTAACGATGTAAAAAAGCCCGCTGCTGCGGGCTTTTTTGTGCCTGTGTGTCAGTGACAGACAGGTTTGTTTGAACCATTTTGCCCGGCGTAAAATCGAGTGGTCCCTGACAAGCAATAAATTTATTAACGAAAGTAGCGGTTTTTTTGTCGGCGATTTAGCTGCTTGAACGTAGCGCTTTAGTCAGGTCGCGCCGTGCACGCTTCATTGCTTTTAATCGTGCTTTCGAGAACGCCTTTCCCGCATACTCAATATGTTCAAAGTCTTGTACCAGCGTTTTCAGCGCGTGGCAGGAAGCTGGTGACAGGTGAGGCGTCAGCGTTTGCTGATAGGCATGAAGCGGCTGGTTAACCCGCTTTATGCCGGTGTGTTTCGTTAACAGCTGTTCAGCGCGGTCGATTACCTGATAATGCTCCGGTCTGGTGTTTGGTTGCCAGCGGGGCAAAAAGTAGCTGGCAAGCAGTAATGCCAGCCCGCCGACCACGGCCAGGAAAAACAGCAGTAACTTGCGTGGAGTCAGTTCACCCAGCAGCTTCTGTAACAGATTTTGCTGCATATCCGCGTCAAACCCGAGTACCCAGCGGCTCCATAAATAGTCGGTATTGGCCAAAAACAGGCGCACCGAGCCGAACAAGGGCATGCTGTACAACCCATCAAAGGGTGAGTTGAGGGTATCGCCATTCTCTTCCAGCGCTTGCTGAAGACCAAAGCTCACTCTGGCAGGGGACACCACACTGGTTGGGTCGAACCTGACCCAGCCGCGATCGTCAATAATAGCTTCAACCCAGGCATGCGCGTCATACTGGCGTACACTCAACACGTTTTCCTGTATCGGCTCACCGCCATGATAGCCGGTGACAATGCGGGCGGGAATGCCGGCAAGACGAAGCGAGTAAGCCATGGCACTTGCATAATGGGTGCAAAATCCTGCCTGTTTATCAAACAGAAACGCGTCCACCGGATTCAGTGGCATAGGATCAGGGCTGAGCGTATAGCGAAACCCTTCCTGTACAAAGTAACCCAGCAGTTGCTGTATAAACGCGGCATCTCCCGGGTAGCGCTGGCGTAGCTGGGAAACCCAGCGTTGCGTAGCGGGGTTGCCCTTCACTGGTAACTGCAAGTTCAGCCTGCTGTCCAGCGTTAACAGCGTCTGGTTCAGTTGCACATCCGGGTATGATTTCACGTCATACGCCATCTTGCTCATCAGAGGGCGCCGGGCGATAAGCTGATAATCAGCGCCTTGCCAGATTTCATTGCCTCTGCCCTGATCTGTGACCTGGGCTATATCAATGGCGTAAAGCCAGCGCTGCCCGGTGGCTTCGGCGATAACCTGGTAGGTAAACGCCCGTCCACTGGCCGCGGGCTCAAATTCACGATTCAGCAGCTGGTACTGGTTGCGAATTTGTTTACGGGTTGGGCTTACCGACCAGGTACGCCCATCGAAATGTTCCAGAGTGATTGCCCGCCAGTAGCGTTCCTGCCGCATGGGGAGGGGACTGTCGAATGTTGCATTAAACACCAGTTCGTCTGACTGGGACAAATTAGCAATATCGCCCGGGGTAACGGACTCAGCCAGCCCGGTCGTCGAACTTTTTGCCGTAGGCATTTTCCACAATGGCGACAGATGGGGCAGTAGCAGAAACAAAATGATGGCAATCGGCAATGCCTGCGCCGATGAGACAGCCAGACTACGTGCCTGCCGGGTGAGTGACCGGCCGGGTGAGAATAGCGCCGTGAGCGCCAGTAGCAGAACAGCCAAAAGCGCCAGATACATCACCGTGTTAACCAATGACTGGCTGAATATGAAGCCACAGCCAATCAGAAAAAGTGTACTGGCAAACAGTTGCAGAAAGTCTTTTCTGCGAGTCATGAGCATGAGCTTCAGTGAGCAGGCCATAGCCAACAGGTTTATCATCGACAGTAGCAGCCCGAGATCCGTACTGAACCACGCCAGCGTTACACCGCTTAACAGTGCCAGCAGATTAATGGTTCTGCTGCTGGGGGCCCGGTTATACCAACCAGCATACAACGCCATTCTGACCAGCACTGCACATAATGCCAGTAGCATGACCCACAGTTGTAGCGGACTATAGAGGGTCAGGGTGACCGTGAGGAACACCAGAGCCAGGGTCATGCTGGCAATATGCCCGGCAATAGGCAGTCTGAGTGCACTCATGGCACCGCCCCCAAGCCAGGAAAGCGGGCCAGCGCACACAGACACTGGTGCTTGTGCGCATCACCTGAGCCCAGGGGGACTTTAATGTGGCCAAGATGAAGACCAAAGTACGCCCCTTGTTCACTCAGCGCAATCACCTGAAAGGCAAGCTTACCCAGCGCCGTTTCCACAGGTTCGCCACCGGACATTCGCAGGCAGCCGGTCTGACGTTGCGGCTGACTGAATGTTTTGCTTACCCAGTCACCGCCTTTGGCAATATTTTTCCAAGCAATACGCTGCAAAGGCTCGCCCACCTGATATCCCCGCAGGGCATAGAAGTCGTCATGCCCGGGTTGTTCACTACTGGTGTCACTGCCTTCGTCATCTTCCGGGTAAAGGGTAACCTGGCACGGGATGGGCCGGGGGTACACGGTAAGCGTTTGCTGGAAATCCAGGTGCGTCCAGCACCGGTATAGTCCCAACGGAAACAAGCTGCTTATGGTCACCCTGGGTAATTTAATAATACCGCGGGTTTGGGTGACGTAGGGCAAACTGAAGTGGGGGGGATGGCTGTCCAGATCAACGGTGAGCGGGGCAGGCTGCTGCCACCATGTCACCTCAATCTGACCATGCACTGGCTTTTCGTCGGCATCGGTTCTGACCATCAACGCCAGCATGGCCGGCTCCCCTGCATACACGGGTTTTACCGGTGTCGCCCGGATAGTCAGCCTGGCAAAGTTCTGGTAACTGGTGAACAGCGTGATAAGCATAAGGGCGAGTAAGAAATAACACAGCAGTAACATTAGGTTATTCTGGTAATTGGTGCCCAGAATAAACAGGCAGCCACACATCAGCAGATAACCCCATCCAAACCAGGAAGGAAAAATAAATACCGATTTTAAGTTGAGCGAATAATGACGGCTGGGTGGAATGCGTTGTTGCAACCAGCGCAAGGTTCGCGCCTGCCAGTGTGCACGTAATGTCATGTGCAGCTTAAGCCGCTAAAGGATCGACACTGTCCAGCAAGCGCTGGCTCAATACGTCGCTGTCGGCGTATTCGCCCTGTTGAGACCGTAGCCGGTGCTCGGTCACCGCCACGAATATTGCCTGCACGTCCTCGGGCACCAGATAATCGCGATCATGCAGCAGTGCCCAGGCTCTGGCTGACTGTAAAATGGCTTTACTGGCCCGCGGTGAAAGCGGGTTGGGGAAGCCTGGCTCGTCGCGACTATGGACCACCAACCGCAAAATATAGTTTATAACACTGTCGCTACAGTGCACCTGAGCTACGGCCTGTTGATAGTGCTGCAGGGTCTCCGGAGAAATTAACGCAGGTTGCCTCTCTGTCTTACGGTCGCTGCCCGCCCGCAACATCGACTGTTCCGCTTCCCAACTGGGATAGCCCAGTGAGATGCGCATTAAAAATCGGTCCAGCTGGGACTCCGGTAACGGGTAGGTGCCAGACTGGTAACCCGGGTTCTGCGTGCCAATCACAAAAAAAGGTGAGGGCAGTGGGTGTGTGGTGCCATCAATGCTGACTTGTTGTTCTTCCATGGCCTCCAGTAATGCGCTCTGGGTTTTGGGGCTGGCCCGGTTTATTTCATCGGCCAGCACCAGCTGACTGAAAACCGGGCCCGGACGAAACTGGAATTGCTGCTGCACAGTGTCGAATATATTTACTCCCAGCATGTCTGAGGGCAGCAGGTCAGAGGTAAACTGAATACGGGAGAAGTCCATACCAAACACATCTGACAAGGCATGGGACAACGTGGTTTTGCCCATCCCGGGTAAGTCTTCAATTAGCAGATGTCCGTTTGCCAGTAAGCAGGTGACGGCCAGCTTAAGCTGGTCGGTTTTACCGATAACATGTTGGCTGAGGGCTTTAATCACCGCATGAAATTCAGTTTTCATTACTTCTGGTTCCCCGTACTGGCGTTTTTCAAATAATATCAATTCACTAGAATTGATAAATGATACGTCTGATACGTGAGTATAGGTTATGACGTCAAAAAACTGAGTGAAAATCGGTCGTTATAAAGTGCTGCGAGACGGCCAGCGGTTGTCTATAATGGGGCATCCAAAAAAGGAAGTAGTTATGAAAAGCATTGAAATAGATGACGATTTGTATGCCTTTATCGCCGGTCAAACCAAACATATTGGCGAGAACGCATCAGACATCCTGCGCCGGTTGTTAATGCCGGAGTCGCCCGCGCCAGCGAGAGGCGAAGAAACACCGCCGGTCTCAGGCGACATGCCGGCAGACCCTGCCGTGGCGCTAACTGAAACTGCCATGCCTGCATCTGCTGAACTGATCGCTGATGCGCCAGAGCCTGCTGCAGTTTCTCAGGCATCGGGTGATATTCTGGAACAGGTAACTGAAAGCGCATTATCAACGTTTTCGAAGCGCGTGGATCAGTTTTTGTTTGTGCTGGCACAGCTACATAAACAGAACCCGCAAGCTTTTGGTGCAGTTGAACAAATCCGGGGCAAAAACCGCACGTATTTTGCGACCTCCAAAGAGGCGCTGTTAAACAATGGCTCCAGCACCAACCCCAAAGCGATACCGGATAGCCCTTACTGGGTGGTAACCAATAACAACACGGCGAAGAAAATTGCCATGTTGGAACAGGTTCTGCAAAAGCTGGGCTACGATGAAAAGGTAGTTTCTACCCTGGTCTCCCGCTTTGCGCCAGAAGGCAAGTAAGCACCACCGGAGCAATACCTGAAAGTGCTCCGGTGCCGGATAATGAACATTAAATAAGGAACTGACATGGCATTACATCCCCAGGCGGGGCAACCCGCAGCACCCGAGCAACTCATTAATGTGGCAGCGCTGGTCAGTCAGTATTACAGCTACCGCCCTTCGCCGGAAAATCCGGCTGAAGCGGTAAGTTTTGGTACCTCAGGGCATCGCGGCACAGCAGCGTCAGCAACATTTAACGACATGCATATTGCGGCAATCTGCCAGGCGCTGGCTGAGTATCGCCAACAGCAGGGGATCACAGGGCCGCTCTTTATCGGTAAAGACACGCATGCCCTGTCTGAGCCGGCCATGACCACCGCCATAGAGGTGTTATGTGCGAACAAGATCAAGGTGGTTATTCAGCGTAGCGATAACGCCAGCCGTGGATACACGCCAACGCCGGTTATTTCCCGTACCATTATTCGTTACAACCGCGCCGGGCACGATGATAAAGCCGATGGCGTGGTAATTACGCCTTCCCACAATCCGCCCGCCGATGGGGGATTTAAATATAACCCTCCCCATGGCGGCCCAGCTGACAGTGATGTCACTAAACTCATTCAGGATCGCGCTAACGCATTAATAGGGCATGGTAACAGCGACGTTAAGCGTATTACCCTTCGCGAAGCGATGCAGAGTGAGTTTTGCGAAGAAAGCGACTTTATGGAAGCGTATATCGATGACCTGGCGCAGGTTATTGACATGCAGGCGATAGCCGATGCCGGGCTGAAGCTGGGTACCGACCCACTTGGCGGCGCGGGTATCGGTTACTGGGATCGTATCGCCGAGAAGTACGGTCTGGATATTGCGGTGGTCAATGCCCGGGTCGATCACCAGTTTGGTTTCATGCGTCGCGATAAAGACGGCAAACTGCGGATGGACTGTTCTTCAGCCTACGCTATGGCCGGCTTAATTGAGCTGAAAGATAATTTCGATTTGGCGTGTGGTAACGATCCCGACTTCGACCGCCACGGCATTGTGTGCAAAAGCGTCGGGCTGATGAACCCGAATCATTATCTGGCGGTGGCGATTGACTATTTATATCAACATCGCCCGCAATGGCCGGCATCGTTGAAAGTGGGTAAAACCCTGGTTTCCAGTAGTATGATTGACCGGGTTGCGGACAACCTGGGTAAGCAGGTTGCTGAGATGCCGGTGGGTTTTAAATGGTTTGTAGGTGGTTTAACGACCAGTGAAATTGGCTTTGCCGGCGAAGAAAGTGCCGGCGGGATTTTCCTGCAGCGTGACGGCAATACCTGGGCCACCGACAAAGACGGGTTCATCCTGTGCTTACTGGCGGCAGAAATACTGGCGGTTACCGGTAAAGATCCCGGTGAACACTACCAGGCACTGACGTCTCAGTTCGGCGCGCCTTACTATACCCGTATGGATGTTGCAGCCAGCCTGGAGGAGAAAGCCAAGTTATCGGCCATGGATGCTTCGGTAGTCACCAGCAAAGAACTGGCCGGGGAGGCCATTACTAATGTTCAGACTAAGGCGCCGGGCAATAACGCCAGTATTGGGGGCGTAAAGGTCTCCACCGAAAACGGCTGGTTTGCAGCCCGCCCCTCGGGCACGGAACAAATCTATAAAATCTACGCGGAAAGCTTTAATGGTGAAAGTCACTTACAGGAATTAGTGAAGGAAGCGGAAGCCTTAGTAGGAAAAATCATCCGCTAAGCGGTTAAGGGCAGTGTGCTGCTGCCAATTTTGTAATAATAATGTTAAATAAAACACTTTTGCATACGTTTTCATCAAAAAATTACGTAATTTAACAGAAATTTTACAAACATGCGGCGGGAACACTGCTATATTGCGGGCATATGATGCTATTTTCTTGTAATTTAATTACATTGATTGTGGCGTATCAGAGATGTGAGGCATTCTGCCACGTCTCCCGCCGCATCCTTAACAGTGAGAACACACTATGAACGCGAAAGTGATGAAAACAACACCAGCTGCGAAAATAGACAAATCTGAATTTAAAGCGGCGGTCGTCCGGCATTTACACTGCACCCTGGGCACCGACGAAAACAAAGCCAACAACCACGCCTGGTGGAAAGCCACGTGCGCTGCCATGCAGGAGCAAGTGCTGGAAGGGCTTCGCAAAACCCAGAAAACCCACTACATGAATGACACCCGTGCGGTGCATTACTTTTCGGCTGAATTTCTTATGGGCCGTTTGCTGTCAAATAACCTGCAAAACTTTGGCTTATATGAAGTGGCCAGTGGTGCACTGAAAGAGCTAGGGGTAGAGCTGGCAGATGTAATGGAAGAAGAGCCAGACATGGCGCTTGGGAATGGCGGCCTGGGTCGACTGGCAGCCTGTTTTATTGACTCGCTGGCGACCATGGAACTGCCCGCTATAGGCTATGGCCTGCACTACGAGCACGGCTTGTTCCGTCAGGAAATCAGAAGCGGTGCTCAAATAGAACGTCCTGATAGCTGGCGTGACTATGGCAACCCATGGGAAATCTGCCGCCCTGAGTCAATCCAGGAAGTCTCGCTGTACGGATATGTGGAAACCAAATACGGTGAGAACGGCGGCATTCAGAAAGAGTGGCACCCGGGCATGATTGTAAAAGGGGTGCCATGGGACATCCCGGTAGTCGGTTACGAAGGTAAAACCGTCAACGTGCTGCGTTTGTGGCAGAGTGAAGCGTCGGGCTACTTTAACTGGGACGTATTCAACGCCGGTGGTTACGTTGACGCGCAGCGCGAAAACGTGCAGGCAGAGACCATTTCTAAGGTACTTTACCCTAACGATGAAACTGAAGCCGGCAAAGAGCTACGTCTTATTCAGCAGTACTTCTTCTGCTCGTGTTCACTGAAAGACATCATTCGTCGTTACAAGCGCGCACACGGCGATGACTGGAGCCGCTTCCCCGAGCAGGTGGTGGTGCAGCTTAACGACACCCATCCGGCCATTGCCATCCCAGAGCTGATGCGCATTCTGCTGGATCGCGCCGAACTGGACTGGGATACGGCCTGGGGTATCTGTACCAAGGTGTTCGCGTATACTAACCATACCTTGCTGCCTGAAGCGCTGGAAAAGTGGCCGGCTCGCATGATTGAAAAAATCCTGCCTCGTCACCTGGAGATCATTTACGAAATTAATCACCGTTTCATGTCGGTGGTTGATAAAAAGTGGCCTGGTGATAACGCCGTGAAAGCCAAGTTGTCGATTATTGAAGAAGGTCACGAGAAAATGGTGCGTATGGGCCACCTGTCTGTGATTGGCTCCTTCGCGGTAAATGGGGTGGCAGAAATTCACTCTAAGCTGGTGAAACAGAATCTGTTCCCTGAATTTGACCAACTGTGGCCGGGTAAGCTGACTAACGTTACCAACGGCATTACGCCTCGTCGCTGGCTGAAAGCCTGTAACCCTAAGCTGTCGAAATTGATTGATAAGAAAATCGGTGAAGACTGGCCGAAGGACCTGTACAAGCTCGAAGGACTGGCGAAACTGGCAGATAACAAAGCCTTCCAGAAGCAGTTTATGCAGGTGAAGCAGGAAAATAAACAGTTGCTGGCAGAAGAGATTAAAGCCTCAACCGGTATTGATGTAGATACTAAAGCGATATTCGACGTGCAGATTAAGCGTTTGCACGAATATAAGCGCCAGCATCTGAACCTGCTCCACATCATGGCGCTGTATCGCCGTCTGCTGGAAAATCCGGATTACGATATGCACCCGCGGGTGTTCATCTTTGGGGCGAAGGCTGCACCAGGCTACAAGCTGGCCAAAGACATTATATTTGCGATCAATAAAGTAGCAGATAAAGTGAATAACGACCCCCGGGTTAACGGTAAGCTGAAAGTGGTATTTTTGCCGAACTACCGGGTCTCTCTGGCAGAGAAGATGATTCCGGCGTCAGATGTGTCTGAGCAAATCAGTACTGCGGGTAAAGAAGCCTCAGGCACCGGCAACATGAAGCTGGCACTGAACGGTGCGCTTACCATAGGCACGCTGGATGGGGCGAATATTGAAATTGCCGAGGAAGTGGGCGATGACAATATCTTTATCTTCGGTATGACCGTGGAAGAAGTGGATGCATTGCGTGAGAAGGGCTATAACCCTCATGATTACTATTATCGCGATGCAGAAATTAAAGCTGTACTGGACTGGCTGGAAACGGATTACTTCACGCCAGGCAGCCCGGGCGCACTGGTATCAATTAAGCAAAGCTTGCTGGATGGCGGTGACCCGTACATGGTACTGGCCGATTTCCGCGCCTACTCTGATGCACAACTGAAAGTAGATGAAGCGTATCGCGATACTGCGCGCTGGGCGAAGATGGCTATTATCAATACGGCCAAGATGGGTAAATTTACCTCTGACCGCTCCATTAAAGATTACGTGGAACGTATCTGGAAGCTGGAAAGCTGCCCTGTTGAAAAATAGTCTCGCTGACTGCTGAGAAACAAAAGCCCGGTTAACCGGGCTTTTTTGTGTTTAAGGGGCAGGTGATGGCTGCACCTAATCTGTTTAGCTGGCTACCAGACAAAGGTACGACTGATAGCCGCAACTACACGTTCATCAGTCAGGTAGGAGTTCAGGTTGGTGGTCTCTGCCGCTACTTCAATGTTAAAACCCTGCCAGGTTGTCAGCCAGGCCAGTCTTACGTGCTGGTAGGATTTATCAGCCCCTTCCCAGGTATATTTATCGCCATCCAGAGAGGTAGAGCTGTCGGCACTCAGCCGCAATCGTTGGTGCTCTGTCAGTAGCCAGCTGTGTGCAATCTCGATGATGGTATGACGGGCACCGGTGCCGGAGTAATCCCACGCATACCAGAGGTTAAGCTCTGATTCACCGCCGCCCCATGCGTACGCAAAATAAGAAAATATTTCCGGGTAGTTGATGGTGCTACTGGTACTGCCACGGTGGTAACTAAAATAGGTAATGCCGTAGTCGAGTTGCAGCGATGAATTGAGCGCCACGCGATGACCCAGGTAGCCATCAATTTCAAGCTTACCGTCTTCACCGTAATCGACATTCGCCGCCCATGCACCCACATACACGCCGCTGTCGGCCAGGTAATCCAGTGACGCCTGCAGGGTAGGGTTGTTTTCTGTTTGGCTGATGCCTAAAAACACATGGTCGGTGGCGGCAGTGACGGTGGCTGACGTATCAGCAATGGCAGGCGCAGCCAGGCCAGTGGCCAGCAATGCGCAAAACGCAGTTTTCATTGTATAGGAGAGTCCGTTTTTTTCATTAGTTATACCACCAATTCGTGAACTTTCACGCAGTGGTTGACTATTTGAACCAGGAAGGCAGGTGGGCACGGATTAGCTGTTTACATTTAGGTTAATTTCGCTGTTATCAGTCAAGGCAATTTGAACTGTGTAAGGTTCTAACGGAAAAACGCACTGGAGTAGGGGGACGGTAAAATATACTTGGCAAGTACGCTCGTATAGTTAAAGGAGGAGAAGTACGAGAAGCTTATGGGAAAGCCAGCTCTGTAAGATTACTGTTCAGGACAAAAGACTACTTTCAAGTTATGCCCCCTTCGCGAATAACTTCTACGAATGCGGATTAACAAGTCGTCGCGATTTTACATTGTTTAGTAGGCAAATTGTGGTGCGTATGGAGATACGCACCAGCTTTTTATAGTAAATTATTTTTTAATTCTGCGACGCACAGCAAGACCCGCCAATCCTAAACCAAATATCGCTAAAGACGTTGGTTCAGGGACATTAACGTTTCTACACTGAGGCTGGGTTGGATCTGCGACACACGAGTCAACTGCTTGTTGGCCAACCCCAAACGAAAAGTTATCCCAGGTAGTGATGCCACCCGGATCTGTACCGCCGACTCTTAGAGATGAGACAAACACGGTCGGGTCAAACACCACGCCAAAGAATTCACTATGAGTTGTACCAGTAGAAGAACTGAAATTAAAAATAGTCTCAGCGCCCGTATCGGCATCAGTTAAAATCAACTGCATGCCACCACCATCATTATCATAAACGTCAAAGGCAACAGCGTTCACAGGGGAGGCAAAGGATACGTCAAAGCTAATCAGTGAAGCGGAGCGTCTATCACCGTAAATAGCCGGCGCGCTGCCAAGTACATTGGAATTACTAATACGGATATAACTACCATTTCCGGTATTATTATAAACATTTCCGGCAGTGGTGGTAATACCGCTGGTACCGTCACCAGTCGCACCGTCAATACCGTCGACGGTAAAAGAATATAAAGACGCTTCCCACGCAGCTCTTGCTTCGGCGCTCGTCATTGTAACGCCGTTATTCAAAACGCTAGAGCCTTGAAAGGTAATTATTGCGGCGTTACTGACAGCTGAGGCTGAAAGTGCTAATGCTGCAAACAAAAATTTTATTTTTTTCATAGTTTTCCTCAGTTTAATTTTACAGTGATCTTCCATAAATCACCGGCTGCTCAGTAAGCACTTAGTGTGCCAATATATAAATGATTGTTTTTTATATGTATTATTTTGGTGGAATTCGGAGTTGTAAAATTTACTGACAAATATTGGTGCAATTTTATTCAATCTATATTGTAAACAAAAAAATTAAATATGATGAGTAACGTACCGATTAGTAATAGTTGTTGAATTACCGTCTTGAAGGATATGCGCGGTAAATCGGAGACTAAGTAGTTTAAATGGCACTAGTAAGTGGTGAGGTAGGGGTCCAGCAAGAGAAAAGAAGTGAGCCAGCTTTTTCAGCCGGGAGTGTTCAACGTCCGCACCGGCCGCCCCCTGCAAGCAGGAGCAGCCGGTCTCAAGGGGGTTAAAATGAAAATGTGCGGCTTACCGCGACCACTATCCGCTCATCAGCCAGTTCAGAGTCCAGAGTGGTGTTTTCGGCAGCCACTTCAATGGCAAAGCCTTGCCAGCTGGTCTGCCAGGCAATTTTAACGTGTTGATATGAGGTATCACTGCCTTCCCATGACCATTTGTCGCCATCCAGAGAATTAGAGCTGTCGGCACTGATACGCAGCGCATGGTTTTCTGCCAGCGGAATAGTGTGCGCTATTTCAACAATAGTGTGGCCTGCGCCGGTGCCGAAATAGTCCCATGTATACCAGAAATTTGCTTCCGTGGTGCCGCTGCCCCAGCCATATCCAAACTTGGCATACATCTCTGGATAGTTAAGTTCACTGCTGTCGTCGCCACCGTGATAAGTATAATAAGCAATGCCGTAATCCACACTCACAGACTCATCAAGCTGAACAAAATGACCTATGTAGCCGTCCAGTTCCTGGTCTGCGCTGGCGCCGTAGTCCACATTAGAGGTCCACACCCCGGCATACACACCACCTGAGGCCGCATAATCCAGCGATGCCTGGAGGGCGGGGTCATTATCGGTCTGGCTTACCCCATTAAACATATAGTCGCTGGCCCCGGTGACGGTTACCGACCAGTTGGCCATGGCACCGGTGGTCCAGCAGGAAAGCAAAGCGAGTGTCATTATTGATTTTTTCATCGAGGGTTCCTAAGCGTGCTTTTCAGCGTCTTCACATTGAGCCCATCAACTACAAATTAACCGGGACCCGACACTCGTCCTGCCGGGTTCGGTTTATCAAACAGGCGCTTACCTATCTTTATATAGCTCATCTTCACGAGTTTCGCGCCTATCAGCACAGTTACGTGAATGAGCTACATGCAAAACTAAATACTCTCCGAGCGTTGTTTGGTTTCCCAGTCCGAATCAATTGCCACCGGCACGGTTTCCATGGTGAGTGGCGGCTTGCCCAGGATAATATCAGCCGCTTTCTCGGCGACCATAATCGTAGGGCCATTCAGGTTGCCATTTGGAATGGTCGGAAAGATTGAGGAGTCCACCACGTGCAGGTTCTCGATGCCCCGTACCCGGGTAGTGGAGTCCACCACCGCCATATCGTCCTCGCCCATTTTGCAGGTGCAGGAGGGGTGGTAGGCGCTTTCCACGGCATCCCGCACAAACGCATCTATATCTTCATCAGACTGAATGTCCTCGCCGGGTTGGATCTCTTTACCGCGATACTCATCCATAGCAGGCTGATTAATAATTTCCCGTGTCAGCCGCACACAGGCTCTGAATCCTTCAATGTCTTCCTCATGCTGTAAGTAGTTAAACAGAATGGAGGGCGGCTGTTGCGGATCGGCTGATTTTGCTTTTACCCGACCGCGACTTTTCGGTTTGTTATGGCCAATGTGTACCTGAAACCCGTGACCGTCGAAGGCACTTTTACCGTCGTAGCGAATGGCCGCAGGCAAAAAGTGATACTGTAAGTCTGGCCATTTGACCCCGGCTTTAGAGCGAATAAAGCCGCATGACTCAAAGTGGTTGGTAGCGCCCAGACCGTCTTTAAACAACAGCCAGCGTGCCCCGATTAAGCCCTTGGAAATAAGCCCCAGTTTGCCGTTCAGTGTGATAGGCTTTTTACAACGGAACTGGAAGTAAAACTCCAGGTGATCCTGCAAATTCTGTCCCACACCTGGCAAATGATGATTAACCGGCAGGCCGGCTTCCTCCAGATGTTCACGATCTCCTATGCCCGACAGTTGCAGCAGGTGAGGAGAGCCAATGGAGCCGGCACTGAGAATGACTTTGCGACTCGCTTTAACGTCCACAGTGTCGCCACCTTGCCGGTACTGCACACCTACTGCCTTGTTATCTTCAAGGAGAACTTTGTGGACTTGCACATGGGTAAGAATCGTGAGGTTATTTCGGGATTTAACCGGATCCAGATAAGCGCGAGCGGTCGAGCAACGCTTGCCACCTTTCACCGTCATATGCATGGGGCCAAACCCTTCTTGTTGCTTGGCGTTGTAATCATGGGTAATGGGGTAGCCTGCCTGATGGCCTGCATCAATGAAGGCGCGGTATAATGGGTTCTCCATTTCATTACCGTTGTTCACACCCACAGGGCCATCGTCGCCCCGGTAGGTATCACCACCCAGGTACCAGGATTCGGCGCGTTTGAAATAGGGCAGGCAGGCCTGGTAACCCCAGCCTTTAGCCCCTTCTTCTTCCCATTCGTTGAAGTCATGGGCGTGACCTCGCACATATACCATGCCGTTAATAGAAGAAGAACCGCCTAACACCTTGCCGCGTGGGCAATGCATTGTACGGTCGTTCAGGTAAGGCTCGGGGTCGGTGTGAAATTGCCACGCGTACTTGTCGGTGTTCATCGGGATCGAAAGCGCCGTGGGCATCTGAATAAAAATGCTTTTGTCGCTCCCTCCGGTTTCGAGCAGCAATACTTTATGATCGCTATTCTCGCTGAGCCGGTTAGCCAGCACGCAGCCAGCTGATCCTGCACCTACAATGATATAATCATAATCTTGCATGGCGTCTCCTAAAAGGGGGCTTCCAGTTTATTCATACCCACATACACCGACTTGGTTTGCGTGTAGTGGTGCAATGTTTCAATGCCATTCTCCCGGCCGACCCCAGAAAGTTTATAACCACCTACTGGCATTTCGGCGGGGGAGGCACCATAACTGTTAATCCAGCATATGCCTGCCTGTAATTTGCTCACCACACGGTGGGCCCGGCGAATATCTGTCGTCATTACTCCGGCTGCCAGACCCATAGGTGTGGCATTAGCACGTTTGATCACTTCGTTTTCGTCATCAAAGGTAAGCACACTCATAACCGGACCGAATATTTCTTCGCGGCAGATGGTCATATCGTCGGTACAGTCGGTGAAAACGGTGGCAGCAACAAAATATCCATCAGGCGCAGAATCAGGTTTAATACGCTCGCCACCAATGGCGACAGTGGCGCCTTCTTGTTTGCCCTTTTCAATATAGGACATAACTAACTCAAGATGCTCCTCAGAGATAAGTGCACCAAAATTGGTGTCAGGGTCAGTGGGGTCGCCTGCTATTATATTATTGCGGGTGCGCTCCAGCAGGGAGTCCATGAATTTGTCATAAATACTTTGTTGGACAAACACCCGTGTACAGTTAGTACAAACCTCACCCTGGGTATAGAAGTTTCCGAGCATCGCAGCCGAGACCGCTTCCTCGATATCTGCATCCTCGAAAACCAACAGCGGCGACTTGCCGCCCAGCTCCATGGTGACATCTTTCAGCGTCTCCGACGCACTGCCCATTACCTTGCGCCCCGTGCCGACTTCACCGGTAAATGAGACTTTTTTGATTTGGTCATGACTGGTAAGCCACTGACCCACTTCACCTTCGCCGTGGACGACATTGAAAACCCCACGCGGGACGCCGGCTTTAATGAATACCCTGGCCAGCTCTACGGCTCCGCGCGGTGTTTCTTCTGAGGGCTTGAATATCATGGCGTTACCGGCAGCCAGCGCCGGGCCCGACTTCCAGCAGGCAATCTGTAACGGGTAATTCCAAGCGCCAATGCCGGCGCAGATACCTAAGGGCTCGCGGCGGGTGTAATAAAAATCACCGTCTACTTCTTGTTGCTGACCCACCTGCGTAGGCGAGAGCGAAGCAAAAAACTCGATGACATCGGCGCCGGTCGCCACGTCTACCTCGCTAGCCTCCTGAATGGGCTTACCCGTATCGAGGACTTCAACATTTGCCAGGCTGTCGTTATTTTCACGCAACAGTGCTACCGCACGGTGCAATATACGCGCACGCTCTTTGGCCGGTGTGGCAGACCACACTGCAAAGCCGCGCCGGGCACTTTCGATAGCTTTTTCACGAACAAACTCGTCGGCCACCTCGACCTCATAAAGTTGTTCTCCGGTAGCAGGATTGATTACAGCGAATGTCTCACCGCTTTGGTTAGACAGTGGTTCGCCATCAATAAAATTAGTTAACCTGTCGGCTGTCATCGGGATCCCTCTTGTTGTCTGCGCCTGCAGGCAACCCGCAGGCTATTGCATCTTAATCAATAGCATCAATACGGATTTTCGCCATAAAAAGACCGCTTAACGATAAAAACCTGGCACCCATGAAATGGGTCACCCATAAATCAGCGGAAATCGCCGATATTGTTGTTAAAAACGTCAAATGTCTTACAAAGGGTCGATTTTAGGTTGCGAAGGCCGCATGCACATGGTTTTATAGCTTCATAATTACAAAAATAGTCGTATTGCTTGCCCGGGCAAGAGGAAGCGCAGTTTATGAGTCGATTGCACCAGTCACTGGCGACAATTCCGAATCGTTATGCTTTTATTGATCACATAGATAAAAGTGTTTATCAGCATATGCACGTATCGCTGCTGCTGATTGACGTGGTGCGCTTTTCTGATGTGACTTCCAGTCTTGGTATTAACGTAGGCGATCGTTTTCTTCTGGAAATTGCCAACCGTCTGATCACCTTATTCCCTTCCCATGCAGTGCTGGGCCGTATTAGCGGCGACGTATTCGGTATTATGCTGCCGGGTAAGCATACTCCGGCGCAATTGCAGGCGCGCTTCGAGCATCTTGTCGAGCATTTCAAAACCCCCATGCATTATGACAACCATGCTTTTATTGCCGACTTCAATGTGGGGGTGGCTACCACACCTGTCGAAGGCTTCAGTCTGACCCGGTTTGTATCCCGCGCCGAAGCCGCCCTCAAGCAGGCCAAGGAAAATAAATACGAGAACCTGTTCATTCTTGGCCAGGAACAAAAAGCCGATACCGGTCGATCGCTGGCGCTAAAGGCGGATTTAAAACGGGCGCTGTCTCACAACGAACTGGAACTGTACTTTCAGCCCAAGGTAGAACTGTCGAGCTTGCGCATTGTCGGGGCAGAGTGTCTGCTGCGCTGGAATCATCCCTTAGACGGGGTATTGTTTCCCGGCCCGCTGATTGAGGCCGCGGAGTCTTACAACATGATGAATGAACTGGCCTACTGGACCTTCGAGCAGGCGTTCCGCAGTATGGTGAAGCTGGACGAGCAGGGCTTTGATCTCACCCTGTCAGTCAATATATCACCCACTCAACTCTACGATTCGAAACTGATCCCCACATTAACGCTGCTAAGTGCAACCTACAATATTGCATTGTCACGGATTGAGCTGGAGCTTACCGAAGATGTGGCGCTGTCTAATTCATTGATGGCACGGCAACAACTTACCCAGCTGCGGGCACTTGGCGTGGCAATTTCGGTAGACGACTTCGGAAAAGGCTACTCAAACCTGGCTTATATCCGCGATCTGGACATAAATGCCCTGAAAATTGATAAAACCTTTGTGATGGAGCTGGGCAAAAACGATGTGAACCAGGCGATCATCGAGGCCGCCAAAATTATTGGTCATGCTAAAGGCTGTGAAGTCATTGCTGAGGGCATTGAAACGCTGGAGCAGTTGCATCTGCTGCGAGACTTAGGGATCACTGTCGGGCAAGGGTACCTGTTTTCCCGCGCAGTTCCTCTGGCTGATTTTACCAGTCTGGCGAGTACCGAAATTACCGTCGGCGACTCCCCCCTGCGTCGCGCCCTGGGATAAGTGCTTCGTTACAGCAAATTCTGCCTTGCGGTGGCAATTTGCGGGCAAGCAGGTAGACTTAGCTGCATTAATTAGCTAACTCAAAAGGTCATCTACCCGTGAATCAACCTGTTGAAAATGGTGAGTTTCTTAAGTTTTCCCGACAGCAGCCTGAGCGCTTTTCCTCGCCGTCGCAATTCTCCCTTTCTAACGGCACGCAAGTAACCATTACTGCCCCTGGGATTATCAGTTTTGATCCCGGCCAGCAGGCGGCGCAGCCGACTAAACAGATAGTGTATTCCTGCGGTGTACACGGTAACGAGACCGCCCCCATCGAAATTTGTGATGATTTGGTAAAAGACATCCTCACCGAATCATTACAACTGCGTCACCGGGTCTTGTTTTTATTTGGCAACCTGCCCGCCATGGACATTGGTGAACGGTTTGTTGAAGAGAACATGAATCGTCTTTTCAGTGGCGCTCACTCGGAGGGTGAGGGGTGTAACAACGCGGAAAGAAAACGGGCCAGACAACTCGAACAGGCGATATGTGACTTTTATGCCGGGGCATCTGACTCAGCGCCCCGCTTTCATTATGATCTGCACACCGCCATTCGTGCTTCAAAAAATGAAAAGTTTGCGGTTTATCCCTATCTGCATGATCGTCGTCACAGTCGCGGTCAGTTGGCATTTCTGGCTGCCTGTGGGGTGAAAACCATTTTACTGTCGGAAAGTGCCACTACCACGTTCAGTTATTATTCATCACACCAGCACCAGGCGCACGCGTTCACAGTTGAGCTGGGCAAAGTACGCCCGTTTGGCGAAAATGACATGAGTCGTTTCGAGGATGCCCGCCAGGCGCTTACCAGGCTGATAAGCGAAGATGACTATGCGCCCACGGTGGCGTTGGACGAGCTGGATATTTACCGTGTGAACCAGGTAATAAACAAGCATCACGAAGATTTTAAGCTGCATTTCGAAGACGATACCCCTAACTTTACTGACTTTGAAAAGGGGGAGGTGTTTGCCTCGGAATCCGGGCGTACTTATCAGGCCGAATATGCCGGCGAGGCCATCGTATTTCCGAATGCCAATGTGGCGTTAGGTCAGCGGGCGTTACTTACTGTTGTACCTACCACACTGGACAACCCGGATGTTTGAACTTGATTCACGGCTGCAACAAGATACCTTGCAGGTAGGAGCCTTGCCCCTGTCAAGGGTATTGCTGATGAACGATAGTCAGTTTCCGTGGGTAATTTTGGTACCCCAGCGCAGCGGAGTGCGCGAAATTATCGAGTTGAACAAGGACGACGAAGCACAGCTGTGGCGGGAGTCCCGTCAGGTCAGTGAAGCGCTGCAGAAATTATATTCACCCCATAAACTCAATGTGGCGGCACTGGGAAACGTGGTCAGTCAACTGCACGTACACCATGTGGCACGATATACACATGACTGTGCCTGGCCTGCGCCAGTATGGGGTAAACAAGCCGCAGTGCCTTACTCTGATAAAGAAGGGCGCAGTCGCTGTGAGGCGCTGGCAGAACAACTGAATATTGTAACGTCAAAGTAACCTCATGGCCGTCATGCCGGCCTCATTAAAGATGAGCAAAACATAAGGAATAAACGATGATCATCTCTACCACGCCGACCCTGGAAGGCAAAAAAATTGAACAGTATTACGGCATTGTTGTGGGTGAAGCGGTAATGGGGGCGAATGTATTCAAGGATTTATTTGCCTCTATCCGCGATATTGTAGGCGGCCGCTCCGGCTCCTACGAAGACGAGTTAACCAATGCCCGTAAGCTGGCATTTACTGAGCTTGAACACGAAGCCCGTGCCATGGGCGCCAATGCGGTGGTGGGTATCGATCTCGACTATCAGGTCATAGGTGATAAAGGCAGTATGCTAATGGTCAGTATTAGTGGTACGGCGGTTAAAACAGTCGACCTTTAATCCCGGACAGCGGTTACCAGCCGCTGTCGTCGTCTTTATCTGAATTGTCTTTCGGCTTGAAATCTTTTGGTAGCCGAAATTTTCCGCTATGTCTGAGCAGTAAAATATTGCCGACAATAACGGCCAGCACCAACACAATAATTAACGTAACCCAACCCATACTCATGGTATTCCCTTATTCAGTACATATCGGGGATAAAACGCCGATAGTGACTGTAACAATGCGGCCTTTCCGGCAAGGTCAGCCGCGTGAATAGCTTGCTCCAGCGCAGCCTGATTGCGGAGCTGTTCAAAACCTGTCGCTGTTGCACGATGGCTGAGGTGCCAGCGTTCAGTGGCGACACCGCCTGTAAAGCGGTTAAACGGTCGATAAAAACCAAATTCGCCAGCATGTATATCGAGCCAGTGTGAGAGGGGAGCGCATGGGCCGTCATCGCGGTATTCACTGTCTACCAGCTCAAAGGGCTGTCCCCAGGCCTTCACCCGTTGCCGGTCATAGACATCTATGTCGGTACCCCAGTGATGCCGGCTACCACCGGGCATGGCTGACCAGGTAAGTATAGCAACAAGCTTGTCATTATCGCTGAGTTCAGCAAAGTTCAATGGTTGACCGCTGGCGTCGTAAAGCGTGGTTCCACCTCGCCATTTGCGGTTCCAGATCGCCACCTGCCGGTCAAAACTGCGGTATGCTGATACCAGCTGGCAGTCTATGCCATCGGCGCTGGCCGCATCCTGCATCGATAAAAATGCGGCCAGCACATCAGGATGCAGACGATGTCCGTTACCCGCGTCTGCCAGGTAACGATTGTCCTGTCCCAGCCAGTCGTTATTGGTCATGCAATAAACGCTTTAGTATGCCGTAGTACATCTTTTCAAGCTTCACCAGATCGTCCATTTTCACCCTTTCATCTACCTTATGAATAGTGGCATTGACCGGACCCAGTTCAATCACCTGTGCGCCAGTCGGAGCAATAAAGCGACCGTCTGAGGTGCCGCCAGCGGTAGACAGTGTCGTGGGACGCCCCGTCACTTCTTCAATTGCAGCCTGAGTGGCTGTGACTAAATCGCCTTCGTCAGTGAGGAACGGCTGACCATTGAACGTCCAGTTGATGTCGTACTTCAGTTGGTGGCTAGCGAGGATCTGATTAACCTTCTCAATGAGTTGCTGATCGGTCACCTCGGTGGAGAAGCGAAAGTTAAAGCACACGTGCAGGGTGCCGGGAATGACATTGCCCGCCCCGGTGCCGCCGTGAATGTTCGAGATCTGAAAGCTGGTGGGCGGGAAAAACGCATTGCCGTTATCCCAGTGTGTGTCAGCCAGTTCTGCCAAGGCAGCGGCGGCTTTGTGCACCGGGTTTTCCGCCAGGTGAGGGTAAGCCACGTGCCCCTGCACACCATGAACCGTTAAATCACCGGTCAGGGAACCGCGGCGCCCGTTCTTAACGATATCGCCAACCTGTTCTGTGCTGGACGGCTCACCCACCAGACACCAGGTCATTTTTTCATTGCGTGCTTCCAGCGTGTCGACGACCCGGGTTGTACCGTTGATAAACGGGCCTTCTTCATCGCTGGTGATTAAAAAGGCAATGCTGCCCCGATGATCCGGGTAGTCCGTGACAAAGCGTTTAGTGGCACTCAGCATGGCGGCGAGGGACCCCTTCATATCAGCAGCCCCCCGGCCATGCAGATAGTCGCCCACCTCGGTGGCAACAAACGGCGGTGTTTGCCACGCATCTTCAGGGCCACTGGGTACTACATCGGTGTGACCGGCAAAACAGAACACCGGGCCGTCTTTACCACGCCGTGACCACAGATTGGTGGTGTCTTCGAATATCAGCGTTTCGTTGTCAAATTCCAGCGCTTCCAGCCAGGTTTTCATAAACGGCTGACAGCCCGCATCCTCGGGCGTCACTGAGCGCTGGTTGATTAAAAATTTAGTGATGTCGATAACGTCTTGCATCAGGAAAAAATGCTCTCGTAGTTGTCGGCTTTAAAGCCAAGATAATAGTTACCATCAGTGATGAGTAACGGACGCTTGATCATCGCTGGCTGGTCCAGCATCAGCGTTAGTGCGCGCTCTTTGTCCAGCGCCTGTTTGTCCTCATCAGGAAGCTGGCGGTAGGTGGTGCCCCGTTTATTGAGCAGTTGTTCCCAGCCTAAATGCGCTTCAGCGGTGGCTAACCAGTCGCGATCGATTCCATCTTTACGGTAATCGTGGAACTGATAACTGATATCGTTGGTTTCCAGCCACTTTCTGGCTTTCTTGATGGTGTCACAGTTGGTAATGCCATACAGCGTTGTGGTCATAATGAGAAGCTTAATCTGTGTAAATGAAAATAAGTCTATCTGCTGGCGGCCAGTGATGCAAAAGGTTCAAAGATACTGTAAGGCTTACAGCAAATGCGCCACTCACCGTTACCCTCTGGCGCCGGGGAAGGCCGCTAGCCACTGTGGAATGCGCAAACCGGAGCGCTGCCAGCTATACGCGGGGTGGGCACACATTCTGCTTAGTTACTGGTTCAGCTATATTCTGGCGAAACCGATGTGGGCAAGCTGGCAGGTGTAACCGGAAGATACCGGTTTCGGGCGCTGTGCTGCCAGTTATACGTTGTCGCCTGCAATATTAACTATCAACATTAACGGAGTGTTTATGGCTATTGTAAAAAACGCCTCAGCAAGTTATCAACCATTAGGTAAAGACGGCAAAGGGCATGTGAGTCTGGGCAGTGGTGCCATGGCCGAGCAACCTTATGGTTTCAATACCCGGTTCGAAGGTAAATCCGGCACCAATCCCGAAGAGTTAATTGCGGGCGCGCATGCCAGTTGTTATGCCATGGCATTGTCGTTTGCGCTGGCCGATGCAGGGTATGATGTCGGTGAGTTAAACGTTGACGCTGCGGTCACGCTGGAAAAAGACGGTGACGGATTTACTGTGACTGAGTCGGCACTGACCTTAAATGCTAAGGTAGCGGCAATTGAAGAGAGTGAATTTTCTGCTATTGCCAATGACGCAAAAGACAACTGTCCTATTTCCAAGCTATTAAAAGCAGACATCAGCCTGGACTATACATTTTCCAATTAATGGCTGCGAAATCAGGGGGCCATGCCCCCTGACTGATCTTACGCATACACCGTGAATAAAGTGTCGTGCTGCGGGGTGACCTGCCGTGCCGAGGTTATTACCAACGCCCGTAATTTACCGGTATTGCGTACTGTAACTGTACAGCAATTCGGAATTTGCTGGCGCTTGAGCCAAACCGGGTTGATTTGTAATACCACCTGACCCGCCTTCACCTGATCGCCGACACGAACCTTAAACTCGCATTTTTCGCCCATCAAGCGAGCAGTATCGAATCCATACGCTATTGTGAGGCGCAGACCCTGTCGGGTATGTAGGAGAAAGCTGTACGACAGCGGGTCGCACGCCACCACTTTACCTGACATCGGCGCAAGAACCTGGTGAGAAGACGTGGTAAGGACGGCACCCTGACCGAGCAAGCCAGCCTGTACTAACGGGTCGGGATGTTCAGACAGTTTGCCAACCCGGCCACTGACCGGTGGGAGGACATGGATTTTTACCCTGGCATCGGCTGGTATTTCCTCAGACAGCCAGGGAGACGAACTAACTAGCATCAGATATTCACGGTATAGCCGTATTTGCGCAGGGCAGCGACGGCGTCATCCAGCTTCTTTTCTTTAACCAGAAAAAAATCTGTTTCAAACGTGGAGACAACAAAAATAGATACTTTGGCGTCCGCCAGTACGGCGCCAATTTGTGCCATGATCCCTACCATGGACAAATGTAAGGGGCCAAGCAATTCCAGAGCGCGCCACTGTGGATCTGACTCCCGAGAGTGTACAGAAATGTCTGCAGGTACAACGATAGATAACTCGTCCTCGGTTTTTCCCAAAAAATATAGCGGACTGGTTAGGACGCTGGCCGGGATCCCGGCATCAGGATCCAGGCTGTGAATAATAAATTCCTGCGGTAACACAGCCAGTGTTTGTTTTGGCATTTTATATACAACATCTCAAATTACCCGGTCGAAACATTAAATCACTATCTGTTGGTAAGTGCTACGTGTTATCCACTTTATCTGTGGATAAGTTTGTTGAGTAGTTTGGGGATGCCGTATAACTTCATGATAAATATGGCTTTAATTAATCGGTCAAACAATGTGCAGTGGATAAGATCTGACAAATCTCAAGCATTTTCCAACCCGTTTGTCTATACTCAAACGTCAAATTCTGTCAGCAGAATCCCGAATCGTTTGCTTGACAGCGAACCCGGAATGACATTCAAAAGGATAACGTAAGATGGATGATGCAATGTGGCTGGACATGACTGTGGATGATGCCGACAGGGTCAGCCGTTTTTATGAACGGGTCATGGGGTGGAGTCGGCAAACTGTCGAGATGGACGGATATGTTGATTACGTAATGATAAAACCAGACGGGTCTCCGGCAGGCGGAATATGTCATAAGCGCGGCTCAAATTCAGCGTTGCCGGGCGGGTGGATCCCGTATTTCACAGTGGCTAATTTAACAACCGCGCTTAATCAGCTTACCGCCGAGGGTGGGGAACAAATAAGTGAAGTGCGGGCCTATGGTGATGCCGCGTACTGTATTATCCGGGATCCTGCCGGCGCTTGCTGTGCGCTATATGCAGAGGATGCCAGTGCGTGATGACGGGCGCCGGTAACTGACTGACACTGGATGCTGCACCTGTCCTTAGGGCCAGACCGGCTCGTTGTCGATTGCATTCCTGATGGTAACTGATAAATTAACGCAATCTACCCCCTGACCAGGAACGCAAGTGGCTGCCCCTGTTGAAATTTATGCCGGCCCCGGCGCAATACATATGCTCCGGCGCTACGGCTTTCACCCGGATCTGTTTAATTACTTTGTGGGCGCCTCAGGTGGACCAAAATGGTTCACACTCGCTGGCATTGACAGGGTGCTGTTTCCTTATTGGTTAGGTTGCCGGAATGAACCGCTGAATATCATAGGATCTTCTGCCGGGGCATTTCGTGCAGCCTGTGCAGTGCAGTCCAACCCATTACGCGCTTTTGACCGGCTAGCGTATTCCTATGTGCATACGGTGTATTCTAAAAAGCCCACCAAGTTTGAAATTACCCAGAAAGCCAAGGCGTTAATCAAGGACTTACTTGGCGAAGACGGGCGTGCCGAACTGGTTATGAACCAGAAACTAAAAGCCCATTTTATTGCTGCGCGCTGCCGGGGCCCGATGCGCAGTGAAAGCAAGGTTAAGCAGCTGGGTGGTCTGGCAATGACTGCTGCCGCTAACGCCATGTCTCGTAAAAATTTACAGCATTTTTATACCCGTACTGTCTTCAGCCACCCTGACAGTACATTGGAAGTAAACGACCCGTATAATTTGCCCACCGAGTACGTGCCGCTTTCTATCCCAAATATTGACGACGCGCTATTAGCGTCAGGTTCTATTCCAATGATAATTGATGGTGTGAGACACATACTGGATGCGCCAAGGGGCGTATATCGGGACGGTGGCATTATCGACTATCATTTCGATGTTGAGTTTGGGCCTGGCCCCGGGTTGGTATTGTTCCCTCACTTTTATCCTAAGCCCATTCCGGGCTGGTTTGATAAAGGGCTTAAAAACCGCATTCCGCACGCGGTCAGCTATTTTAATATGGTCATGCTGGTGCCTTCCGAAGATTTTGTGTCCCGTTTGCCTTACGGAAAGATTCCGGATCGACGTGACTTCGAGGTGCTGGATGATAAAACCCGGATAGCTTACTGGATAAAGGTGCTTAATGAAGCAGAGCGGGTAGGGGAATACTTTCTTGATTTGGTCCACAAAGAAAAAGCGGTGGATGCTATTAAACCCTTGCCCTTTGAGACTATCCCATACAAGCGTGTCTCATAGGGAAGGGTATATTTAAGCATAATTGACGCGTAATTGAGCAACCGCACCATACATTGAAAAATGTGCTTGCACCTTTACCGGTGCATCGCTATTATACGCGCCGTCTGCACCGGCAGATTTCAAATATGCGTCTATAGCTCAGTTGGTTAGAGCGCTACCTTGACATGGTAGAGGTCCCCTGTTCGAATCAGGGTAGACGCACCACCGCTTTCCCCTGGCAGTGGCAAGTTTACGTTTTATTTTGTCTTAGTAACAATAAAGCCAATCCGCACACTAATATAAAGCTTAGCCCGTTGGTGGCTGCAGAGACCCGCTGGGCAACCGCCTGCAAATTGATATTGTCACTGAAATCCAGTCGATAGCCGCCTGTTACAGGGTGATAATTATCACCGCTCCGACCCTGCCACTGCTGATCAAAGTTGATGGTATTGTTTCCGCAACATCCGCCCACCATGGCAATATACCGCCCGGGTCCCAGATCCAGAGACAGAAACGGATCCAGCGAGTGAGTAGTGCGTACAGGATCGGCCAACGAGCCATTGCTGTCGCTCCCATACAACGCATCATCACTGGACGCAATGAGATCTTCCCAGCCCAGTGAGCCGTTTACCCGAAAGACCCACAGCATACTGTCCATCACATCATCAATACCATTGCCATTAAAATCCACGAAATTGCGAGTTAACGGATCAAATTCATAGGCAAGGATATCTAACGAGACAGTCGTCAGAGCCGAAGTTTGAAAGTACCAAAAGTCCACTGTGTGGAGCTCAGAGAATCCGGCGGGCGGAGGCGTATTGTTCTGGTATTCCGTAATGGTACCGGTGACAAACCCCGCGTGAGTAATTGAAGACCAGCAGAGCAGTATGAGTGAAGCTAAACGTAACATAATGATAACATCCCTGTGTGTGTGTAGTATCTATACAGGGTTTGACGTAACTGGTTCACTGGGGAAAGAAGTTTTGGGGAAGGAAAGGGTGGGCTGCTCAGTTTAATACTGGTAAAAATGGCCCCTGAATTTAGTGCTCAGAGGCCGGGATATGTGATTACAGACGAAAAGCGCTGGTAAGTTCGTTCAGCGAGGCCGCCAGGCGAGCCAGTTCGTCTGCCGACACGCTGGTCTGCTCGGCGCCAGAGGCCGTGGAGTTGGATAAATCTTTTACCTTCACCAGATTCTGATCAATCACCCGCGAAGCCGAAGCCTGCTGTTCTGAGGCGCTGGCTATTGACGCATTGCGGTTCTTAATTTCAGCTACGGCGGCGACAATTTCATCAAGCGCTTCTTCAGCATCTTTGGCCATTTTTAAGGTGTCGCCAGCACGTTCGACACTGCGCTCCATCGTTGATACGGATTCTGAAGAGGAGCTGTTAATGACTGCCACCAGATCCTCAATTTCTACTGTCGATTCCTGAGTACGTTTCGCCAGTGCCCGCACTTCGTCAGCTACCACAGAGAAGCCCCGGCCTGACTCACCCGCACGGGCCGCCTCAATCGCAGCATTAAGCGCCAGTAAGTTAGTTTGTTCGGCAATTTCCCGGATAACCTCCAGTACTTTGGTGATGTCGTTCACCTTTTTCGCCAGCTCAATAACTTTTGAAGAAGAGGTCGTCATTTCGTCGGTGAGCTTTTCAATGGCTTCTTCTGTTTGCTGGACCCGTATGCCGCCCTGGCTGGCTTTGTCGTTAGCAAAGTCGGACGACTTCGAGGCCTGCTGAGCGTCGCCCGCCACGGCTTCAATTGCGGCGGTCAGCTGACTGATGGCCTGCGCTGCCTGATCAACCTGTACACTCTGATCCTGGATATGCTGTGAGGAATCGTTGGTGACTGAACTTAACTCTTCCGAGGTGGTGGCCAGTTGTTCTGAAGACTGCACGATGGCGTAAATGGATTCACGCAAACTTTGCTGAGTATGCTGTAACTGGGTCAGCAAGGCGGTAATCTCATCGTTACCGTCCGGGGTGATGGAGTAGGTGAGATCTTTTTGCGAGATCCGTTCGGCTACGGCCAGGGCTTCCCGAATAGGAGGCACGATACTTTTGGTAAATAAAACCGACAACAGCACGACCAGGCCCACGGTGAGCACGATGGCAATAATGATGGCGGCAGTGGCAGTTTCAGATACTTTGTTTGCAGATTTGGTGGCTTCGTCGACTTTTTCCGCCTGATATTTCAGAAACGCATCCAATGCGGCAGAAATTTCACCGGTCAGAGGCAACTGTTGCTCACGACGGAGTTGGTTAGCCTGGCCTGTGTTACCATTGTTAATAAGCGTCAGGTAGCGGTCATGGAGTGTCCAGTAGCGCTTGTCCAGCCGCTGGTAGGTGGTGAGCAACTGTGCCGCACGGTCACTTTCTACTAAAGCCTGGAGTTTACGTTGATTCTCCTGCAGGTTTTCTTTTGCATCCATTAATCGTTGCAGATATCTGTTACGTGACTCCGCGGTATTGGCTGCTTCCACGTTGGCTGTATGAACCCTAACGCGCAGGAATTCCCGGTCAATATTGTTAACCAACTCTGTACTGGGGATACGTTGTTCGGTGACATAGTCCAGTTGCTCGGAGATACGGCCCATTTCATTGAGGGCATACACGCCAAGACATAAGACAATCAAGCCGATAGCGCCAAACGCTATGGTCGAGCGAACGCCTAAAGAAAAGCGGCGGAGAAAGTGAACCATAATACTGTCCTTCACAGAAACGGTTAAATCATTATCAGGCGGCGTATAACGCCACCGTTTTATTTATTGTCGTCACCTGGCCAGAGAATAACCCTGGCAAGTAAAACGACGTTATGTCAGAGAGTTAATCGGTCGAACTGCAAAAATCTTTATGCCTGGCAACAAAGTTTGGGCAACTCACGGCTGCTTGCCTGGCAGGCTTTTGTGCTCCGCTGCTAAATCAGGCTGTTTAGTGTCATTAAACAAGCAGCGCATTGTAGGGCGAAAACGGCAGAGCTCAAGTGACAATCAAAGGGGTGGTCGTTGAAGCCCGGTTCAAGGTCGCAGCACATAGCATTTTTACTACGCTAAAACTCTGATATACCGTTAATTTTTGATAAATGGTACAGCTGCGGAATTATCTTGCCTCGGCGCCCAGTGATACCGGTGTATAAGTCTTTATACGTTTTGGTGGGCAAGTGTCAGGGCGTCCGGGGGACGGAGATCGTGTTGTGCGGATACACGCGTTTTCGGGGTGCATGTCATCCCGTTAACTATCTGAGTTGCGATCCCGGTCATAACAGCAGTGGCCCGCTATCCAGGTTTGCGCTACGGCGCGTTCGTCACCGAGCATTGCCAGCGCAAACACGACATCACTGATATCAGCGGTGGGAGTAAGCCGTAATTTACTTAATGGCGTGCAGCGAGGCTCCAGCAAGACAAAGTCAGCATAGGTGCCTGGGTTCAGGTTGCCTATTTCATGGTCTAGCTGGTGGGCGATAGCCGCTCCCTGCGTGGTCATGTACAGCCCCTGCAACGGGGATAAGGGCGTACCTTGCAACTGACATGTTCTATACGCATCGGCATAAGTAGACAACATACTAAAGCTGGTGCCGGCGCCAATATCCGTGGCCAGTGCCACGTTCACTCCGTGACTTGCTGCCGCCTGCATATTGAACAGGCCGCTACCAAGGAACAGATTTGAGCTGGGGCAGAAGGCGGCGGTCGCCCCCTGACGGGATAAATGCTGCCATTCCTGCGCTTCAAGATGCAGACAGTGACCGAATACTGCTCTGGGACGAACCATATTATGTGAGTCGTACACGTCCAGATAGTAACGACTGTCAGGAAAGAGTGACTTCACCCAAGCCACTTCTTGCTGATTTTCTGACAGGTGAGTCTGAATAAATACATCAGGGTAGGCTTGTGCCAGTTCACCTAATGCCGCCAGTTGCTGATCTGAACTGGTTGGTGCAAAACGGGGCGTGATGGCGTAGCGTAAACGCCCCTGATCATGCCAGCGTTCAATAAGCGCGTGGCTGTCCGCCACTGCGCTTGCCGCTGTGTCGGACAGCGCGTCAGGGCAGTGACGATCCATACAGACTTTACCGGCCACAAGCGTCATATTCATTGCTTTGGCAGCACTGAACAGCGCGTTTGTTGCGCCTTTATGAACCGAAGAAAATACCAATGCGCTGGTAGTCCCGTTTTTAAGCAACTCCCCTAAAAATACCTGAGCCATTACCGACGCGTGCTGCTCATCGGCAAACCTTTGTTCGGCGGGGAAGGTAAAGGTGTTCAGCCAGGTCAGTAGCTGTTCGCCATAGCTGCCCATTATGGCAGTCTGTGGGAAGTGCAGATGACTGTCTATGAATCCCGGCAATAGCCATTTTCCCTGACAGTTGATTTGTTTTGCTTCTGGGTACGCAGCTGTCTGTGCAGAGTACTCACCAACCGCCAGGATCTTTTCGCCCCGAATTACCAGCGCCCCGTCCGGAAACACGGCAATGTCAGTATCGGGCATGGAGGTTTCTGCCGGAAAATGCGCCACGCTGGCTCTGATAAGTTTCGTCTGCACTGAAATCCCTGAAAATTGTAAACAAGCATTGTAGGTTGAGGTGGGCGAACGAATTAGGTTAGCCCCTGCCTGGGTACGTGTGCCGTCTGTTTAAATACTGCGCTATCTGCTGTGTGTACGCAACTATCCGGTAACGGTAACCGCGTAAATGGTTTGCACGTTGGGCGGCCTGTGGCACTATCCGGTTTAGATGTCGGGGGCGCTACCCGTAAGAACACGCATGGAAACAAATAATTATGAGTACACAGAAAGTGTCAGACGCGGGAGTAGGAGCAAAGAACCGGGCTCGAATTCTCACTGCAGCCGAAAAGGCATTCGCCAGTCACGGCCTTAAAGGGACCTCAGTACAACAAATTGCGGATGAGGCTGGGCTGCCTAAAACCAACGTGTTGTATTACTTTAAAACCAAGTTGGCACTGTATCTTACCATCCTTGAAGACACTCTCGCCCTGTGGAACTCCCACTTTGATCAGGCTACGGCTGATGATGATCCTGCTGACGCCTTAGCCAGTTATATCGCTGAAAAAATGGAACTATCCAGAACGCGTCCTTTGGCTTCAAAAATTTTTGCCATGGAAATTCTCAACGGAGCGCCCAACCTGACGGCCTATTTCGAAGAGGAACATACGGTCTGGATGCGCAGCCGTACTGCGGTGATTCAGGCATGGATTGATCAGGGAAAAATGCAGCCAGTTGCGCCGGAGTACCTGTTATTTACGATTTGGGGGAGTACCCAGCATTATGCTGACTTTGCCGCGCAAATTACGCATCTTCGCGGTCCGATGCGCAAAGAGGAGTTTCGGCAGGCTACCCGGGATCTTGTGCGCTTAATTCTGACCGGCTGCGGTCTGGCAGTACCCGAACAGTATCAGGTAGCAGAGGCGCGCCACGGCTGAATGTTTACGGGATGACCTGTAGCAAGCACACGCATTGACGCCGCCAATCCTGCGCGCAATAAGAGCAGTAGTATGCCAGTCATTCTCCAAACCGCATCAGTGCGTGGCAACTTAGTCACCCTTGTGTGTTGCCTGCCGCCACATTCGCAATTATGCTGCAATAAGTTCTGTTTATCTGGAGACTTACCATGAAATACCGTTTACTCCCATTCATTCTTTCAGCACTGCTACTGGCAGGCTGCTCCAAGCTGACCAAAGAAAATTATGACAAATTGGAGGCGGGTATGAGCCGTGAAGAAGTGGAAGCGATTATTGGTGACGCCGATAATTGTAGCAAGGCGATGGGCACGCAGTCGTGCCTGTGGGGGGAAGAAGAGGGTACTCACGTAAAAGTTGTATTTATGGCAGACCGGGCAATAGGTTACTCCTTCGACGGGCTGTAACCTTTGTTTTCACCAAGGGGGAGTAACTGTGCTCCCTCTTGGTGCAGTCGTTACTTCAAGTCAAAGATATACCGCAATAGAAATACTGCAGCCAGCATGTAGGTGATTGCGCTGACTTCGCGGTGACGGCCCGTGCCCAGCATCACTGCTACGTAGGTAATAAAGCCCAGTGCAATGCCTTCGGAGATGCTAAAAGTAAGCGGCATGGCTAATAACGCCACCGATGCCGTGGCCAGTGCACCGGTGTCGTCGAAATCCAGCTGGCGGATGGAGTCCATCATTAAAATACCCACCATCAACAGCGCCGGCGTTGTGGCCATGAGCGGGATCACTTTCATCAGTGGCGTCAAAAATAATGCCGCCAGAAAACACACCGCCACTACCATTGCCGTCAGCCCTGTTCGCCCACCTGACGATACTCCGGCGGCACTCTCAACATAGCTGGTGACCGGCGATGTGCCCAACGCTGCCCCGGCGATACTGGCCGTCGCATCAGCGGTCATGGCGCGGCCAATTAAAGGTAGTTTGCCCTGACGGTTAAGCAGGTTTGCCCGCCGTGATACCCCCAGCAGGGTGCCAATGGTATCGAACATATTGACAAACATGAGGGCGAAAATCAGGTCCCAGGTTTCCGCAAAGTGCTCCAGTGGATACCAGATATCCATGGCCAGTAAGGTGTCGTTGATGGGGTCCGGCATGCCGATTACGGCCTCGGGTGTTGCGGTCAGCACGCCACTTTCTGTAGGTATCAGTGTACCGGCAAGGGTCAGCGCGATGATGGACAATAAAATTGCACCGGTGACGTTCTTAATGACCAGTACAATGGTCAGCAGAATACCGGCCAGCGCCAGCAACACTGCGGGATCTGATAAGTCGCCCAGGGTCACGAAGGTGGCCGGGTGCGAAACCACCAGCCCCGCATTTTTTAAACCGATAAAGGCAATGAACAAACCGATACCACATTGCACGCCGATCTTCAGTTCTGCGGGTATGGCTTCGGCAATGCGGGTGCGCACGCCGGTAAGTGTGAGCAACAGAAACAGAATTCCATTCCAGAATACGATGCCCAGGGCTGCTTCCCAGGGAATATCCCGGGTAATGCATATAGTGTAGGCGAAAAAGGCATTCAGCCCCATGCCGGGTGCGAGAGCTATGGGGTAATTGGTAGACCATGCCATTAACAGGGTGCCAATGCAGGCAGCCAGCGCCGTGACCGTAATAAGTCCCGCAGTGGGCATGCCGCTCAAACCCAGTATGCTGGGATTGACTACCAGAATATACGACATAGCGGCAAAGGTGGTTAACCCGGCCAGGCACTCGGTCTTTACGTTGGTGCCGTGGGCGCGCAGGTGAAACAGGCGGTCAAGAAACGATGCAAACATATTGGCTTCTTTATAGTGGGATTAAGTGTGTGTCCGTCCCCTGAAAATAAAAATACTGACTACGCGGTCAGTATTCAGGGAGGGAAGTGCTATTATTTTAGTCAGTTTACCTGTTTCTATGCCTGCCTGCGAGTATCGGTTTGTTGTAGGGCCTGACGGTAGCGCCGCCAGAAAAAGAAATAACATGTAGACACAGAGAATCATGTCGCAGTTATGCACGGTTTTCAGGGAAATACAGTATAGTGTGCGTAAATCGCAGTCCGGAGAGTTCCTATGTCACTGACCCCTTTGCTTAATTCACTACCCAAAGCGGAATTGCATTTACACATAGAAGGCACCCTGAGTCCCGCCCTCATGTGGGAGTTAGCGGACAAACACCAGGTAAGGCTGCCGTACAATAGCGAAGCAGAAATAGCCGCGGCGTATCAGTTCGATAATCTGCAAAGTTTCCTCGACCTCTACTACCAGGGCGCTGACGTATTGCGTGACGAAGACGATTTTTACCGTCTGATGTGGGAATACCTCAGGGCATGCCACGAACAAAATATCGTTCACACTGAAGTCATGTTTGATCCTCAGACCCATACGGAGCGGGGCATTGGTTTCGATATCTTTATGCCGGGTTTCTTACGTGCGGCGCAGGAGGCCAGACAGGAGTGGGGTATCTCCTGCTATTTAATTTGTTCCTTCTTACGGCATTTGTCTGAACAGGCTGCATTTGAAACTTTAGAGGCCGCCGCGCCCTGGTACCCGGACATTACTGCGTTTGGGCTGGACAGCTCCGAACTGGGCCATCCACCCGAAAAATTTGCCCGGGTTTTTAAGCGCGTGAAGGAGCTGGGCTTTGCAATTGTCGCCCACGCCGGGGAGGAAGGCCCGCCAGAGTATATCTGGCAGGCCGTCGAGCTGCTGAATGTAGACCGTATTGATCATGGCGTGCGCTGCCAGGAGGATCCCCGGTTACTGGCGTTAATTAGAGAGCGTCAGCTGCCGCTAACCGTGTGCCCTCTGAGTAACTTAAAGCTGTGTGTGATCGATGACCTTGCAAAACACAATATTTTGTCTTTGCTGGATGAAGGGTTACTGGTAACGGTGAACTCTGACGATCCTACTTACTTTGGCGGTTTTCTGAATGATAACTTTTCTGCGCTGGAACACGCGTTGGGAATGAATGAACAGCAACTTCAACAGCTTATCGTCAATAGTTTTAAAGCCAGCTTTCTGCCCGAGGCAGATAAACAGTACTGGACAGAAAAAGTAATCAACGCCGGGCAGGGCTGCTAACCACTTTGCTCTGCCAGCCAGGCACTCTCGGCGGGGGTCGGCGTTCTGCCAAGTGCCTCGTTACGGTTAGGGTAGCGCCCGAACTTTACTAACACATTGCGATGCTCCTGCTCATAGCGAAGGTGCTTTTCCAGACCCTCGGCGGCAAATAACTCCATAGCCACTTCATGAACCGCCAGCGATTCGCTGTGCATAAACGGCATGTACAAAAATGCCCGTTCCCGGGCCGTCATTGCTTTGTCGGCATTGGCGCTCACCGCTTCCTGTGCCAGACATAGCGCCATGGTGTCCTGCGCAAATGCCTGAGCGGTATTGCGATACACGTTGCGTGAAAACTGGTCGAGTACAATGATTTCGGCCAGCCTGCCGTGCGGCGTGGCTCGCCAGGGCCAAAGTTCACAGCGCGCAGCACTACGTAACAGGTTACCAAAACGGGAGGCGATCATTTTATCGATGGTCTCGTGGTGCGCGAACCAGTCTTGTTCGTCAAGTTCTTCAAACCAGAACGACAACACTTCACTGGCTTCCTCCATTGCTACGTGTGTTTCTTCGTTCATAGTGACTCCTCTTATACCCATATTTACACTGGCTTGCCTGTCCAACCCATCTCTGGTTACGTGTGGCTGCCTACTCTAAGAAACCGCCGATCCCTGATTGGTTCCCTGGTATCTATATGCAGTATCGGCTAACAGGATCTCAAGTAGGCCATACAGGAACGAAGTATAAGCAGAAACGTTACATTTTTCGGGTGCATTTTTATGTCAGCATGGCTAATCTGATAAATGGAAAATTCTATCAATCAGGGAGAGAAAGATGCGAGTATTCGCCATCGTTGCAATGCTGATAACACTGGCTGCTTGCCAGTCTGCCAGCGAACCGGAAATTGTGCTTGAACAGCCCCGCAATGTGACCACATATTCAGCCGAAACGTTTTTTACTAATGAATCCGTGTTTGGTAATGATATCAGTCATGATGGTAAAGCGGTGCTGGTGACGTCCGACAAAAGCGGAATCTATAACGTTTACCGTTATCCGATAGACGGCGGGAGCCCTACTCAGCTGACGTTTTCTGACAACCACGCCTATCGTGGCGTAAGCTGGTTTCCTAACGACCAACGGTTTTTATTCACTGCGGATGAGGGCGGCAACGAGCTTAATCATTTGTATGTGCAGCTTCCCAACGGTGAAACCCGGGACCTTACTCCCGGCGCAAACGTGAAAGCCAGTTTTATGGGCTGGGATGACGACAACCGTCATTTTTACGTGGTCACTAACGAGCGTGATCCTAAGGCGTTCGACTTATATCGCTACCGCGCGGATAATTTTTCCCGCAGTCTGATTTATGAAAATGACCAGGCATTGACGCTGATGGCAGTGAGCCCCAATGGTCGGTATCTGGCCGTGCTCGAAGCACACAGCAATGTCGATGACGACCTCTACCTGGTGGATTTAACCTACCCAACCCCGAAAACCATCCTGATTACTGACAGTGAGACCCCTGCCAGCCATTCGGTATTTTCTTTTACACCCGATTCGGGGGCACTGTTATATGGTTCCAATGAGAATGCTGAGTTTGATCAGGCATGGCGGTTCGACATTGCCACCGGTGAAAGGTCGCTGGCGTATGCTGCCGACTGGAATGTCACACGGTATGCCTATTCAGACTCTGGCCGTTATCTGGTGTCTGCGGTAAACGCGGACGGTACTACCCGGGTAACCATCACAGACACGGAAACGGGCAAGCCCGTAGAGATGCCCGACTTACCGCAAGGTAATGTCACCGGGGTGACGTTTTCCGATGATGAGTCCACCATGGTGTTCTACCTGGCGTCCGATACCGCGCCCGCTAATTTATACAGTTACCGTCTTGACGGTGACCTGACTCAGCTTACCCACACCCTTAATCCTGCTATTGACCGTGACGATCTGGTCACTGCCGACGTGGTCAGGTTCAAAAGCTTTGATAATCTGGAAATCCCCGGTTTATTGTATAAACCTCATCAGGCTAACCGGGTGAATCCGGTGCCGGCAGTTATTCTCATTCATGGTGGGCCCGGCGGCCAGTCGCGCACCGGTTACCGTGCCACTGTTCAGCACCTGGTCAATCATGGTTATGCAGTGTTTGCTGTTAATAACCGGGGCTCGTCAGGTTACGGCAAAACCTTTTTCCACCTTGACGATCAGCGTCACGGTGAAGACGACCTACAGGATATTGTGTATGGCAAGCGCTATCTGTCCACTTTGCCCTGGGTCCACAGTGACAAAATTGGCGTGATGGGCGGCAGCTATGGTGGCTATCTGACTATGGCAGCGATGGCATTCACTGACGAGTTTGAAGCCGGCATCAATATATTTGGTGTGACAAACTGGGTGCGTACGCTGAAAAGTATTCCACCCTGGTGGGAAAGCTTCCGCGAGCTTCTCTACGCTGAACTGGGTGACCCCGCTACGGACGAAGAGCGCCTCTATCGTATTTCACCTCTGTTTCATGCCGACCAGGTGAAAAAGCCGGTACTGGTGGTGCAAGGGGCCAATGACCCGCGCGTGCTACAGGTGGAAAGTGACGAAATGGTGGCGGCCATCCGGGACAACAATGTACCGGTGGAATATGTTTTGTTCGAAGATGAAGGTCACGGATTCCGAAAAAAATCTAATCGCATCACAGCGCAGAATGCCTATGTGAACTTCCTGAATACTTACCTGAAAGGAAGCAACTAGCGCACTTGCCTGCGTCTGCCATTCCCGGTAGACGCACTTTTTACTCAGTGGATACGTATCGTTAGGTGGTCTGTGCATTTAAGTGTTCAGACCATTTTGATAGTCGTGTGCTTGCTGCCCGGGTATGTCGGAAAAAACGCAGACCCAAATCCGGGGTATACAAACCACAGAGGGATAACGGTTGGCAGGAGCGCAGGTCTGTCTCGCACATGGCAGTCAGCCGAGATAAGGTAAGCTGCACGATATCGGACTTTTCAGTATTTAACCGGCCACAGGGAGGGCAGTACCATGCAACAAGATACCACATCAGGCGAGGGCCCGGCCGGCGTCAGTGATTTTGCGTCCATGTTTTCCGACTTTTGGCTGGAGCTGATGGCCCGGTTACCAGCGATAGGCGTTGGCTTATTACTGCTCATTGCCGCCGTATTGCTGGCCGCGCCGCTGGCCCGATTAGTTTTACGGCCGTTTGATTATGTTACCCAAAGCGACCTTATCCGCTCAGTGAGCCGGCGCAGTGTCAGTATAATCATCATTCTGCTGGGCACCTATCTGTTTCTTAAGCTCGCCGGCTTGACCGAATTTGCAGTGGCAATTATCAGTGGTACCGGGATGATTGGCCTGATCCTGGGCTTTGCATTTCGCGATATCGCTGAAAACTTTATTTCCAGCTTGTTACTGACTGTTCAACGGCCCTTCCGCATCGGTGATGTGGTGCAAATTAACGATTTTATGGGTGTGGTGCAGAAAGTGACATCTAGAGCGACCACCCTGGTCGACTTCGATGGCAATCATATTCAAATACCCAACGCCACCATTTATAAAGGCGTCATTAAAAACTTTACCGCCAATCCCCGCATGCGCGGCCACTTTGTGATAGGGATTGGCTATGACAGTAATGCCAAAGCGGCCCAGTCCCTGGCTTTATCAGTCATGCAGGCCCACCCGAATGTATTAGCAGACCCTGAGCCCCAGGTGCTGGTGGACAACCTCGGGTCTGCCACGCTAAACCTCAAAGTGTATTTCTGGATAGACGTGGAGCAGACCAGCGTCCTGAAAATGGCCTCTGTGCTTATGCGTGACCTGGTAGGGGCCTTTGAAGAGCAGGGGATCAGCATGCCGGATGACGCGCGGGAGATTATTTTCCCAGAAGGGATCGCGGTGAGTATGCAACAGGCTGATGAAAGCAATACACACAAAGCTTCGTCTGAGACAAAGCCGGCCAAGCCTGTTAAGCAGCCTGTGAAACCACAACGTACATCAGCGAAAAGCGATGTTGGCGCCGATGACGTCTCAAGTGAAACTGATGACATCCGGCGTCAGGCTGCCGAAGCCAGGGATCCGGAGGCCGGCGGCAATATACTTTGAGTGGGTATTAGGTGGCAGGGGCGACGGGCGACAAATTGCAGCGCTTGAGAAATTGCTGCCACAGACTAACGTGCTCACTGACAGCCTGCTGATATTGTTCAAAGCCGGTTAGCCGGTCTGTGAGAAACGCTTTAAAGGCGGGCTGCAAATGACTATCGTTCTGCCATTGTGTGAAAGTGGGTTGCAGCTGGTACTGCAGTTCATTCACCTTGCTTCCCACGGGCTGGATGCGCTCAATAAAATAAAGGTAAAACACGTTGCGTAATATTTCCGCCTGCTCGCTGGCTCGCCCGGCCGTGCAGGTCACCGCGCTAAGATGTGGTGTCAGTCGACGGGTAAGCTGACTTAAACTATCTGCCAGCAATTGCTGAGTGGCCCAGAGCCTGGCCGGTAAACGTGCCGATTCAATTTGTTTGAGCTGGGTTTCCAGTTCGCTGAGCGACAAGGTGTCATTATTTTTGAGTTGGGTGAGAAAGCCTAGGGCAGTCACTGCAGCCCGGGCATCACGGTTTTGTTCGGCCTGCAATAGCTCTCGGGGGAGCGACATAGCCAGACGCATGGCTTTGGCCGTTTGAATCAGGTTTGCCCATACCTGTTTACGCTGCTGCTGTTTCTGTGATTTCCACTCGCTGAGCTTTTGTGCCAGCTCGGGGCGCGTGGACCGCAGGTGTTCAGCACAATCATCTATGGCATGCAGCAGGCGTGTTTCGTAGCTGAGGCGCTGAGCCGGGAAAGGCGTTCTGCCTAGTGCGGTGTTACGCTCGGCAACCAGGGTTCCGATTTCACACTGCTGAAGGGCATGAAATTCACGCAGGTTAATGTTCATCGCAGGTACGTGTTGAAATAACTCATCACGGCCGGGAAAAGGCAGCGGCGTGATCTGCGCAGTCATCTCAAGCTCGGCTTCTAACACCCGCCCTAAGCGCCCGTGATACTCCTCCAAATCATCCACCACCGGCGCACTGCCACATCCGGCGATTACCAGCGACACCAACAGCAGCAGAACGCCGGGCAGGTTAGGCAGTGGCATGGGTGTGTACACTGCGTCCACCATCCACATACAGAATTTGCCCGGTAATATAGGGGGCGTTCAGCAAAAAGCTAATGGCCTGAGCGATATCCTCAGGCGTGCCCAGTCGTTGCAAGGGAATGCTGCTCAGTAGTGCGTCCCGCTCGGTGTCGGTCATCTCTCGCTCGGGCCATAGGATGGCACCGGGGCCGACGCCATTTACCCTTACAGCCGGGGCCAGCTCGGTGGCCAGCGACCTTGTGAGACTGGCAAGTGCACTCTTGGCCAGACAATATATACTGTGGGCAAGTAACGGGCGGTGTATATGCATATCCACCAAATTAATAATGTTGCCTTGTCGCTCTCGCAATGCAGGGGTGAGGGCCTGACTCAGAAACAGTGGCCCCTGTACGTTACTGCCAACCAGTGCCTGCCACTGAAGATCGGTAATTTCGCCGAGGGGGGTAGGGAAAAAGGCAGAGGCATTATTTACCAGCACATCAACCTGCCCCCACTGTTGTTGCGCTTCACGGGCCAGTCGAGCCACATCGTTCATGTCGCAGAGATCAGCCTGGAGCGTGACAGCAGAGTTTGCCCGCTCGCTATTAAGTGCACTTGCCAAAGCGTTAGCTTCGTCAGTCGACTGACCGTAATGAATAATCACCCGGTAGCCCGACTGATGTAAGGTTCTGGCGATGACGGCGCCAATACGTTTTGCGGCGCCGGTGACCAGCGCAACTGCTGTTTCTGTCATAAAACTGTTACTGCTTCTGTTGGATAATACCGATCATGACAGATTTTGCCTGTGACCAATAGGGGTCTCCAAATAGCAGCGCATGATTCAGTATATGATAAAGCTGATACACCGGCTCGCGCTCGGCTGCACCTGACGATAACGGGTAGGTGGCCGTATAGCCATCATAAAATGCCGGTGGAAAGCCCCCAAATAAGCGGGTCATAGCCAGGTCTGCTTCACGGTCGCCCACTGATACCGCCGGGTCGAACACAAGGGGACCGCGGTGGCAAAAGCCGGCATTTCCCGACCACAGATCCCCGTGCAAGAGTGACGGCGTAACCTCATGAGCCTGAAGTAGCTGTTGAATCCGGGTGAGTAGTGCATCATTTTGCCGAAACACGTTGCCGGCACTGGCCAGTCGCTCAAGCATGCTGGCAATACGCTGTTCCGTATAAAACTGCGCCCAGCTAGTCTGCCAGCCGTTGGGTTGCACGCTGGCGCCAATGAAGTTGTCATGCTGCCAGCCAAACTCGGTGTAAGCGTCCACTCTGTGCAGGGCGGCAACGTGCTCCCCCAGCGTGTAATAATCGCTTGGCTCGCCGGGGATGAATCTGACATGCTGGAGAACCAGGTACTCATGGGCCGTTGGCTGCTCGTCAGTCACGCCATGACAAATTACTACGGGGGTTCTTACTGTGTTGGTGTCAGCCAGGGCTGCCAGCCCCTCTTGTTCTGACAACAGCGGACGGCTGCCATCATCGGCACGGACTTTGACAAAGTAACGGCGACGGTCATCGCGTAAAATATAGCACTGATGGGTATCACCCCCATGGGCAGGCTGACTGCTCTGGCATACAAACAGCGAGTCGGTTGCACGGGAGATGTGATCGCTTATGAAATGCCACATAGCCATTATTGTTCGTTACCCTGACACCTGAAGTATGGTCAAAAATATGCGCTTTGCTAATCCAATGTAAGCAAGGCCGATAAAAAACGTCTGGCCATCACCCTGCCGGTAATTAGCGGTCAGATGGTTGTTACCGCCGGGGCAGGGCGACTGTTCACTAACGGGATTATGTTCCGTTCAGTACACTGGATGGCCATAACGTCGCCAGTCAGGCTGTGAAAATCATTGGGAAACCTGTTGCCAGCGTTGCAAGTCACTGTATAGCCGTTATAATCCCAAGCCGGTGACAGGCACTGGTATTGCCTTCACCGCCATGGACACCGTCAGGTGTCTTTTTCGTTTCAGACACTATGCACAAGTGGCGCAGAGTAGGCGTCACCACTGTAAAGGAAATAACATGCCTGTAATTACTCTTCCTGACGGAAGCCAACGCGCTTTCGATCACGCCGTCTCCGTTATGGACGTGGCTGCTGACATCGGCCCGGGCCTCGCCAAAGCCACTATCGCCGGCAAAGTAAACGGTGAACTGGTCGACGCCGTAGATCCCATTGAACATGACGCGGCTTTGCAAATCATTACCGCCCGGGACGAGGAAGGCCTGGAAATTATCCGTCACAGCTGCGCTCACCTTATTGGTCACGCCATTAAACAGCTTTGGCCTGATGCAAAAATGGCTATCGGTCCTACTATCGACAACGGTTTCTACTATGACGTCGATATGGACCACAGCCTGACGCAGGATGATTTGCAGAAACTTGAAAAACGCATGCTTGAGCTGGCTAAAACCAATTATGACGTGGTCAAGAAAACGGTAAGCTGGCAAGAAGCGCGGGATACATTTGTTACCCGCCATGAGCCTTACAAGGTAGAAATTCTGGATGAAAATATCAGCCAGGATGATAAACCAGGGCTGTATCACCACGAAGAATATACAGATATGTGCCGCGGGCCGCATGTCCCGAATATGAAATTCTGTCACCACTTTAAACTGATGAAGGTGGCCGGTGCGTACTGGCGTGGTGACAGCGAAAATAAAATGCTACAGCGCATTTATGGCACAGCATGGGCGGACAAAAAACAGTTAAAAGCGTACCTGAACCGTCTGGAAGAAGCTGAAAAACGCGACCACCGTAAGATTGGTAAGTCGCTGGACCTGTTTCACTGGCAGGAAGAAGCGCCGGGCATGGTGTTCTGGCACAACGACGGCTGGTCAATTTATACCGAGCTGGAAAAGTTCGTGCGTCAGAAACTCCGTGAATATAATTATGACGAGGTGAAAGGGCCTCTCATGATGGATCGTTCCTTGTGGGAAAAATCTGGTCACTGGGATAAATATGCCGAAAACATGTTTACCACTGAATCAGAGAAGCGTGAGTATGCGATCAAGCCGATGAACTGCCCGGGGCACGTGCAAATCTTCAATCAAGGCCTTAAATCGTACCGGGATCTGCCGTTGCGTATGGCGGAGTTTGGCTGTTGTCACCGTAACGAGCCCTCTGGTGCACTGCACGGCCTGATGCGGGTACGTGGTTTCACCCAGGACGATGCGCACATCTTTTGTACAGAAGAGCAGATTATGGACGAGGTCTGTAGCTGTATCGACATGATTTATGACGCGTATAAAACCTTTGGCTTTGAAAAGATTGCCGTAAAATTGTCTACCCGCCCTGAAAAGCGCGTAGGCAGTGACGAAATCTGGGATAAAGCCGAGAAAGCACTGGCAGATGCACTGGTATCAAAAGGCATCGAATTCCAGTATTTACCTGGCGAAGGCGCTTTTTATGGTCCAAAAATAGAGTTTACACTGTATGACTGTCTTGACCGTGCGTGGCAGTGCGGTACGGTTCAGGCAGATTTCTCAATGCCTGGACGCTTGGGGTCAACCTATGTGGCTGAAGATGGCGAACGTCGCGTGCCGGTGATGATTCACCGCGCTGTGCTTGGCTCGCTGGAACGTTTCATTGGTATTCTGACCGAGGAATATGCCGGATTTTTCCCATTGTGGCTGGCGCCGCAGCAGATTGTGGTAATGAATATTACCGACAGTCAGGCTGAATACGCCAACAAAACTGTACAAAAATTGCAGGAAATGGGCTTTAGAGCAAAGTCTGACTTGAGAAATGAGAAGATTGGCTTTAAAATCCGCGAGCATACCCTAAAGCGTGTTCCGTACATGCTGGTGGTTGGCGACAAAGAACGAGACGCAGGCCAGGTTGCCGTGCGCTCGCGCCGGGGAGATGACATGGGCAGTATGCCTCTGGAAGAATTCATTTCCATGGCCCAGCAACAAGTTGCCGAAAAATCCATATAACCGTGTTAGTATGGTAAAGTAACGCGCTTGCCCGATGGGAAACGGGCAAGCACACGATTTTAGTTTTTGGAGGAATAGCACATTAAAGGCGCTAATAATAAGGCTCAGGGCAGCAAAGCCCGCATCAACGACGAAATTACTGCCAGAGAAGTCCGTTTAATCGGGGCTGAAGGCGAGCAGGTAGGTGTTGTAACGCTGGCTGAAGCGGTACAAACAGCAGAGGACGCAAGTCTGGACCTAGTAGAAATCAGTCCGAATGCTGAGCCGCCAGTCTGTAAAGTTATGGACTATGGCAAATTCCTCTTTGAAAAAAGTAAAGCTCAGAAAGAGCAGAAGAAAAAACAGAAGCAAATTCAGGTCAAGGAGGTTAAATTCCGCCCTGGCACTGATGAAGGCGATTACCAGGTAAAACTGCGCAACCTGCGTCGCTTTTTGGAAGGTGGCGATAAAACCAAAGTAACGATCCGCTTCCGCGGCCGTGAAATGGCGCACCAAGAGATCGGCATTGAACTGCTAAATCGCGTTAAAGGTGATTTAGAAGACATTGCTACTTGCGAGTCTTTCCCACGTCGTGTGGAAGGCCGTCAGATGATCATGGTGCTAGCCCCACATAAGAAGCAGTAGTGGTCTAAAGTTTTCGGGAATCTGCACCCCGAAACACCCTGCTGTAAATATTAACCGACCACCGGTGCTGCACACCCACAGGTCGATATTAACAATGCGGAGTTTTAGCAATGCCTAAAATGAAAACTGTAAGCGGTGCCGCCAAGCGTTTCAAGAAAACGGGTTCTGGCCGCTTTAAGAGCAAGCAGTCTCACTTGCGTCACATTCTGACCAAGAAGAGTACTAAGCGTAAACGTCACTTACGTGGCAAAAAACTGGTTCATGATGCCGACACCAAATTGGTGCAGCGCATGTTACCTTACGTTTAAGACCAGAGGAGACTGATTAATGGCTCGAGTAAAACGCGGCACGATTGCACGTGCACGTCATAAAAAAGTCCTCAAGCAGGCAAAAGGTTATTACGGTGCCCGCTCACGCGTATATCGCGTAGCAGTACAAGCTGTAACTAAAGCTGGTCAATACGCTTACCGTGACCGTCGCAACAAAAAGCGTCAATTCCGTCAGTTGTGGATTGCACGTATTAACGCTGCGGCACGTCAGAATGGTATGTCATACAGCCGTTTCATCAACGGTCTGAAAAAAGCGTCTGTCGAAATCGATCGTAAGATCCTTGCCGACATCGCGGTACATGACAAAGCGGCATTCAGTGCGTTAGTCGAAGCGGCTAAAGGCGCACTAGCTTAATTATTAACTAATTAAGTTTAAGTTCTTTCGGAAAACGGCGAGCAGGATGCTCGCCGTTTTTCGTTTGCGTTCCCAAAATTTTCCTGTATCTCCCTGTGGTAACCCCGCGATATTCTTTACTCGCTTTCCGGGTAGCAAAATAATTGGTGAAAATCTGTCATTATCAGCTTGTTAGGGTAGCCTGAATAATTGTCTGTCGTGTAAACTAGCGGGCTTTAACACAATACTTGACGGTGACACGCTGTCAGTTATTTCACGCAACAAGTCATTTGAGGATTACAATGGAGCTTGATTCCATTATCAGTCAGGCCAAGGGCCAGATTGACGCTGCCGAAGATGCAGCCACACTCGACCAGGTGCGCGTCGAATTCATGGGCAAAAAAGGCAAACTGACCGACATGCTTAAAGGTCTGGGTAAACTGTCTGCCGAAGAGCGTCCTGCCGCTGGCCAAAAGATAAACCAGGCTAAACAGCAAATTCAGCAAGCCATTGCCGCCAAGGGTGACGCACTGCGCGAAGCAGAAATGAATGCGCAGCTGGCAGAAGAAGCAATCGACGTTACGCTGCCAGGTCGCACGGTATTGCCCGGCAATCTGCATCCGGTGAGCCGCACCATTGCCCGCATTGAATCCTTTTTTGGCGAGCTGGGTTTTGCGGTAAAAACCGGCCCCGAAGTAGAAGACGGGTTTCACAACTTCGACGCCTTGAATATTCCGGCTAATCATCCGGCGCGCGCCGATCATGATACATTTTACTTCAACCCTGACGTTATGCTGCGTACGCAGACGTCCGGCGTTCAGATTCGCACTATGGAAGCGGAAGCGCCGCCATTGCGGATCATTTCGCCGGGCCGTGTGTATCGTAACGACTACGATCAGACCCACACCCCTATGTTTCATCAGGTTGAAGGCCTGATGGTGGATAAAAACGTGAGCTTTACCGAGCTGAAAGGCATTCTGCATGACTTCCTGAACCACTTTTTTGAGGAGTCACTGCAGGTACGCTTCCGTCCTTCGTATTTCCCGTTTACCGAACCGTCTGCCGAAGTAGACGTCATGGGTAAAAATGGCCAGTGGCTGGAAGTGCTGGGCTGTGGCATGGTGCATCCGAATGTCCTGAAAGCTGTGAATATTGATCCGGAAGAATACACAGGGTTCGCTTTTGGTATGGGCGTGGAGCGCCTCACAATGCTGCGTTATGGCGTAACTGACCTGCGGGCATTCTTCGAAAACGATCTGCGCTTCCTCAAACAGTTCAAGTAAGGCCAAGAATTAGTATGAAAATTAGTGAACAATGGTTAAGAGAATGGGTTAACCCTTCGCTGTCTACCAACGAACTGTCTGAACAGCTGAGCATGGCCGGCCTGGAAGTTGACGAAGCGGCGCCGGTCGCTGGCGACTTCAAAGGCGTGCTGGTCGGTGAAGTAGTGGAATGCGGTCAGCACCCAAATGCCGATAAACTGCGGGTGACTAAGGTCAGTGTGGGTGGCGAAGAGTTGCTGGATATCGTGTGCGGTGCACCCAACTGCCGCCAAGGCATTAAAGTGGCTGTAGCGGTTGTCGGCGCTGTTCTGCCAGGTAACTTTAAAATCAAAAAAGCCAAACTACGCGGTGAGCCTTCAATGGGTATGCTGTGTAGTTTCTCTGAGCTGGGGATAAGCGATGATCATGACGGCATCATCGAACTCCCGGCTGATGCGCCTGTGGGTGCAGATATCCGTGAATATCTGAAGCTGGATGACAGCAGTATCGATATTGACCTTACCCCCAACCGCGCGGACTGCCTGGGTATTCGTGGCATAGCCCGTGAAGTGGGTGTACTGAATAATCTGGATGTGTGCGAACCACAGGTTGACGACGTCGAGCCCCTAACCGACGTAAAACGCGACGTTACCCTAGCAGCCCCTCAGGCTTGCCCACGCTACCTGGGCCGGGTGGTCAGCAATGTGAACGTAAAGGCTGAGTCACCGTTATGGCTGAAGGAAAAGCTTCGTCGCAGCGGCATTCGCAGTATTGACCCTATTGTTGATGTGACCAACTTTGTATTGCTTGAATGGGGGCAGCCCATGCATGCCTTCGACCTCAATAGCATTGAGGGTGGTATCACGGTGCGCATGGCAGAACAGGGCGAGTCACTCACACTGCTTGACGAAAATACCGTTGAGCTGAATGACAACACGCTGGTGATTGCCGACGATAACAAAGCATTAGCCATGGCTGGTGTATTTGGCGGCTTGCACTCAGGTGTGACATTGGATACCAATGACATTTTACTGGAAAGCGCCTTTTTCAGTCCGGATGCCATTATGGGGCGGGCGCGTCAGTATGGTTTGCATACCGATGCTTCTCACCGCTATGAGCGGGGTGTCGATCCCCAGCTACAGCGCCAGGTCATGGAGCGCGCCACGGCCCTTATTATTAATATTTGTGGCGGTGAGCCGGGACCGGTGGTTGAAGCCGTAGACAACGCCTCGTTACCCAAGCCGGCCAGTGTCACCTTGCGCCGTGCCCGCTTGCATAAGGTGCTGGGCATTGCTGTGGACGATAATAAAGTCAGTGAGATCCTGCGCCGTCTGGGTATGGATGTGACAGAATCGCAGGAAGGCTGGACAGCTGATGCGCCAAGCTACCGGTTTGACCTGGCGATTGAAGAAGATCTGATTGAAGAGGTTGCACGGGTGTATGGATATAACAATATTCCCAACGAAGCACCGGTTGCGGCGTTGAATATGCTGCCTGCCAGTGAGGGCACTTTACCGGTTAGTACCCTAAAGGCGTTACTGGTAGATCGGGGTTTCAACGAAGCTATTACCTATTCGTTTGTCGATCCAAAAGTGCAGGATGCGCTGTTCCCGGAACATAAATCACTGGTATTGCCGCACCCCATTGCGTCTGACATGTCAGCTATGCGCGTATCACTATGGCCAGGGTTACTTGGTGCGGCCGCGCATAACCAGAAACGCCAGCAAGCCCATATCCGCTTGTTTGAAACAGGGTTACGCTTTATTGCTGACCCAGCGGCGCCAAGCGGCGTGTCTCAGCAAAATGTGATTGGCGGTATTCTTGCCGGACGCCGTATTCAGGAACATTGGGACGGTACTGATGTGCCAGTGGACTTCTATGACGTGAAAGGCGAAGTGGAAGCGCTGCTTTCGCTGACCGGTAAGCAGAACGTGACCTTCGAAAAGGCTCAACATCACGCGCTTCACCCGGGTATGACTGCCAAAGTGCTGATTGACGGTGAAGAAGTGGGCTTACTAGGGGCGGTTCATCCTCAGTTTACCAAGATGCTGGGTGTTTCCGGCCGTCCATTCCTGTTTGAGCTTGATCTGAGTGCGATAACCGGGCGTAAGCTTCCCGACGCACTACCAGTGTCAAAGTACCCTGCAAACCGCAGAGATATTGCGGTTACGGTGAAAGACGAGGTGAGTGTAGGGGCGCTTCTTTCTTTTGTAGAAAAAGTTGGCGTAAATCAATTAGTTGGCCTAAACTTGTTCGATGTGTATAAAGGAAAGGGAATTGAGCCCGGCTATAAGAGTCTGGCTTTGTCACTTATCCTACAGGATCCGGAAAAAACCCTGGAAGAAACGGAAATTCAACAAGCCGTAGACACCGCGGTAAAAAGTCTGGAAACCAAGTTCGGGGCAGCGTTGAGAGAGTAATTTATGGCATTAACCAAAGCCGAGATGGCTGAACACTTATTCGAAAAACTGGGCATTAACAAGCGTGACGCTAAGGAACTCGTGGAGATGTTCTTTGAGGAAATCAAAGAAGCCCTGGAGTCCGGTGAACAAGTGAAACTGTCAGGTTTTGGTAATTTTGACCTGCGTGATAAGAACGAGCGGCCTGGCAGAAACCCAAAAACGGGTGAAGATATTCCTATCAAAGCCCGCCGGGTGGTGACGTTCAGGCCAGGTCAGAAGCTGAAAAGCCGGGTGGAAAATTCCAAGCCTAACGACGAATAGCCGTTAGTTGTTGTTACACAAGCCTGCCCGGCTTGTGGTAGCGCTGCATGATAGAAAGCAGGCCTGAGGGGCCTGCTTTTTGTTTTCTATGGTTCCCGATGGTGGTTAGCCACCGACGCTGCGAGCCAGGCTGGCCAGTGACGGGGCCAGTTCTTCAAGCCGTGGGTCATTTTGAAACACTGTATAGGTAAGCAGGCGCGTATAAAAACTGCGTACATTGTGCAGATACACCAATCCCTCTTCACTGTTATAAGTGGCCGCCCAGCTGGTAAAACGTGGCGCTGCAGTTGAGTGTGCCTGTAGCTGTTGCAGCCAGTGTTGAACCGGCACTTCTTTCCGTAACAGGACATAGGTCATGGCACGGGCCAGCCGATGGAAACGCTACCTGTGAACCAATTCATGATGTGCTCCGTGCGAAACGATGATCTCAGCATTACAAACATTTGGGGGCATTGCATTGAAAAGCGACAATTAACTGCTAACGGGTCACGAACTACCCGTGCGGTGAGTACGCCGTCGATCACGGTGTGGTACCATGTAAACCTGTGATAATCACCGTACAATAGCCATAAATTAACAAGACTTAGCCAGGCATTTCAGGAGACCTATGAAAAAAATAATCGCTCTTATTGCAGTTGTAATGGTAGCAGTGGGTGGCTGGTTTATTTACCTGTCGCAGTCTTCCTCGAACGACGATGCACAGGTGCCTGTTATCACCGTCATGGAAATATTGCACGCCTCTGATTTGACGGACGGCATTAAAACCGCGGTGAAGCAAAACGATGAAGCGGCAATAACAGACTGGATGGCGCAAGCCCGGGCGGTGGGTGAACAGGCTGCCTTGTCTGAAAGCGACATGCAGTACCTGAACTCGCGTCAGGCTCGCGAGTATGTGGTGTTTAATGCCAGGCGCGCATTGTTTAACGACGCATTTGAACAGCGTTTCCTGAATTTGCAGGATATGGGTGAGTTGAAAAGCCAGTACCCGGAAGCCCGGGACTTATTCCCCCAGGCCGAAGCGTTACTCGATAAACGTGACGATATTATTATGCGGATCGCCCAGACACTGGCGGGGGGAGAGCCACCTACTGAGCAGCATATAAAAGATGCACAGCAACGCTGGCGCGAGCGCTATACAAAATCACAGGAATCACCCTCACAGTCAGCAGGGCCGTCGGACGAGCCCTCTTAATACTGAGACATTACGTTGTCAGGTCAGCCCACTTGCCCCGGGTTACCGTGAGCAAATCGGACGGTGACAATGCCAGCTCCCAGCCTCGACGACCCGCACTGACATAACACACGTCGAGATGACGTACCGTGTCACTGATAAACGTGTCGAGTCGCAGCTTTTGTCCGATGGGGCTCACGCCGCCAATCACATAGCCGGTAGCGCTGCTTACACGCGGGGCTGCCGCCAGTGCGACTTTCTTCAACGCCGCCGTACGGGCCAGCTTTTTCATATTGAGTTGACGGTCAACAGGAACCAGCGCCACTAGAAGCTTACCGGTGTCACTCTCCACGATCAGCGTTTTTAACACCTGCTGGGGTGGCAGCTGCAGTGCATGGGCGGCATTGCGACCATAGTCACCGTTTTCTTTACCGGCATCATAATTGAGCAAAGAGAAATTTACGCCAGCCTTTTCCAGTGTTTCTGTCGCTGGGGTCATTGGTCACCTTCGTTTTTTATCTGCACTAACGTTTTCTATCCTGTCGCTACCCAGATTAATTTAGCGCGTGTAATACCGTGGCTTTTTTCTTATCCTACCTGTCTTTAACTCTTATAAGAAGATGCTCGGAGTTGTCATGGGCCCACTGATGCTGGATTGCCAGGAAGCAATGTTACTGCCTGAAGAACGTGAAAAACTCGCTCACCCAAGCACGGGTGGGGTGATTTTATTTGCACGCAATTATTATGAGCCACGCCAGTTGCAGGCACTCATCAGCGATATCCGTAAAGCTGCCGGAAAACCGGTGCTTATCGCGGTAGATCATGAAGGGGGCAGGGTACAGCGCTTCAAAGAGGGGTTTACCCTTTTGCCAGCTATGGGCAGTATTCCTTCGCTGGCCGGGTCCTCAGAGGGGGCCGAAACACTAGCTCAGGCGTGCGGGACCATTGCCGCCTGGGAACTTAAGCAATTTGATATAGATCTGACCTTTGCGCCGGTGTTGGATATTAACGGGGTCTCCCAGGTTATTGGTGATCGCGCGTTTGCAGATAATGCCGAAGAGGTCATTCGGCTAGCGAAAGCCTTTACCGGTGGGGTGAAGCATTGCAACATGCCGGCTATCGGGAAGCATTTTCCGGGGCATGGCAGCGTAGCGCCAGACTCGCATATCGCCTTGCCTGTTGACGACCGTGGCTGGGATGAGATTACGGTAACTGACATGGTGGTCTTTCAGCAGCTCATTGCTGCATCAGATTTAGACGGTATTATGCCTGCACACGTCATCTATTCGCAGCTGGATGATCAACCCGCCGGCTTTTCTTCATTCTGGTTGCAGCAGGTGTTGCGTAAACAATTGCAATTCCAGGGAGCGGTGTTCTCCGATGATCTCTCTATGCACGGCGCAAGTGTGGCAGGTGACTACCTGAGCCGGGCGACGCTAGCACTGCAGGCAGGCTGTGACATGGTGCTGGCGTGCAATAACGTGGCAGGTGCGGAGCAAATTCTTGATGGCTTGCCACATGCACACGCTGATAGCCCTGCGCTGTTGTCGTTAACCCGCCGACCGTTACCGAAGAGTAGCGAACAGGCTTACCGGCAGGCGAAACAAACACTGGCGAAATATGGATAAGGTACGCCCACGCTACGTATGGCTGGCGGTGGTGGTGGCAGTATTGACCGGCGGCGTAATGATGGCGCTGGGATTGCCCCCCGGTATCATTCTGACTGCGGCCATTACGGTATTGGTGGCAGTCTGCTGGGTGACCGAGGCCATGCCGCTGGCAGTCACTTCCTTGATCCCGTTTGTTGCATTTCCTATGGCCGGTGTCCTCACCTACCAGCAGGCGGCAGCCGCGTTGGGCAACCCGGTCATTCTATTACTTATGGGGGCCTTCATGCTGTCCAAAGCGCTGGAAAAGTCCGGCGTTCATCAGCGGCTGGCTATCTATTTGTTACGTCTTACCGGTACCCGCAGTGCCAGACGTCTGGTTCTTGGCTTTATGCTCACTGCAGCAGTGTTAAGCATGGGGGTCTCCAATACTGCGACTGCGCTAATGTTATTGCCTATTGCGCTGGCCGTCATTGCGCCACTGGAATCACACGCTCTGGCTACAGCCATCCTGCTTGGGATTGCCTATGGCGCCAGTGTGGGCGGAATTGGATCACCTATCGGAACGCCGCCGAATGTCATCTTTATGAGTATGTACGAGCAGGCAACCGGCAACACAATCAGCTTTCTGGAATGGATGAAAACCGGGTTGTGGGTAGTAGTCATTGCTATTCCTCTCATGGCGCTGTGGTTAACCCGGGGGTTATCCACTTTGCCTGTTCTTTCACTGCCAGAGCTCACGCGCTGGCGACCGGCTGAACGTCGGGTGTTGTGGGTGTTTACCGCTATTGCATTGGCCTGGGTGTTCCGGCCCTACTGGACAGCCTGGCTGGGTATGCCATTTATTGGTGACAGTAGCATTGCGCTGGCCGGCGTTATCCTGATGTGCCTGATACCAAACGGAGAGGCCACCGGATCCGGGCGGCTACTGGACTGGAAAACCGCTGAGCAAATACCCTGGGGATTACTATTGGTGTTTGCCGGGGGAATATGTCTGGCCACCGCTTTCACGGCCTCTGGCTTCAGCCAGCGGCTGGGAGAGGCGCTTGGCGGCGTGGGTGATTTACCGGTGATATTGTTGGTACTGGTGCTGTGTGTGGCAGTAAGTTTTCTTACAGAAGTCACCTCGAATACGGCGACAGCCACCTTGCTAATGCCGATCCTGGCCAGCGTGGCAGTGGCGATAGACATCGACCCTGCGCTGTTGATGATGCCAGCAGCAATGAGTGCCAGCTGTGCATTCATGATGCCGGTTGCTACGCCGACCAATGCTATAGTGTATAGTAGCGGCAAACTTGCCATTGCGGATATGGCAAGAGAAGGGCTGATACTGAATTTACTGCTGGCGGTCATTATCACCGGCGTCGTGACAATGACAAGATAAAGAGATCATCTCTACAGCAGAGATAACAGTGAAGCCAGAATAACCCAGTGACGGTAAGGACGCTGGGCGTGGGGGGCATCTTCAACCCCACATAAGCGATAGCCAATACCGGGTAGCGTTTCTATCTGCAGTGGGTCAGGTGTGTCAATGCTGGTAAGTTGCTTGCGTAAACGACAAATAGCATGATTAATGACGTCATCTGATACCACGGCATGGCCCCACAACTGAAAACGGATTTCGTCACGACTCAAAGTGTATTTCGGCGCCCGCAAGAACAACCCGAGTAAGGTGCCCGCTTGCTTGCTCAGCGTCCAGCGCGCGGCCTGGTGTTTTGAGGACAACTCATGCGTTGCAGCGTTGTAATGGTAGGTGGTACGGGCATAGGGTGCTGTATCTGCGTGACTGTCTGCGAGACTGTTCATTCCCTTTCCCCCCCCGATTTTGCGGTAAGAGTAAAGTATAGTTCATGCCTTTGTGAGGCTGCCGAACCTTTGGTCGTATTCTCTCATAACTTGGTCGCAAATCGGTCAGACTACGATAACTCAGGTTCATTGAGACCAGCAGCTTATTTCCTGAGGCAGGCGGTATGACGGGGGCTGCGGGCTTTTATTTCATGTGATTGTCATCGCTCTACGCTGAGACTTACATACACTGTTCAGTGAGGCATGTTGTCTCGAACGTTTGAGATAGATGGAGCAGAACATGAAAACAAGAACCGTAATGACAGTAATGGGTCTGGTCGCGGGCGTATCAATGATAGCGTTTCCTGCAGCGGCTATGGATCGGTATATTGAACAGGCACTGGTCGGCTTTTGTGAGTCCACAATGGACAATAACCGCATGAAGCTCGATAAAAGTATCCGCGCATACCGGTTAGATCACCAAACTGTTGCCAGCAAAGTGGTGTGTAATGGTCAGCCTATTATGGCTTTTGCTGAATATCACAATGCCGACCAGACGCTGGCTGCATTTGAAAACCGGCTGCCTGCCAGATTACGCCCGGTGACAGAGATCCGGGATATCACAGTGATGACTACCGATGACGAAAAATGGTATGTCACGATTGATGAGAATCGCTAATTATGGCCAGACTGTGTGGTTGTATAAAAATGCCGCCCTGGGGCGGCATTTTTTATGGTAAGCAATCAGACCGGGGCTGGCGTGATACCGGCCTGAGCATTTAGCGTTCTGGCAAGCGTGTAGAGGTAATCCGACAACCGGTTAAGGTAAGCCATTACCGCTTCTGGCACTGTGTGATGGCCGGCAAGCCGGGTTACTGTGCGTTCGGCGCGCCGACACACTGTGCGGGCAATATGGCACTGGGCAGCAGCCTGACACCCCCCTGGCAGCAAAAACTGCGTCGGTGCTGGCAGGTTTTCAGAGTGTGTGTCTATTGCTTTTTCCAACGTGGTGACGTCGTCTGGGGTAAGCGTTGAGGACGCAGAAATGGCAAACCCGGCCTGAAAAAGCGTGCGTTGTATGCCTTCCAGGAATGGCCGTTCTTCATGATCCTCACCGAGCAGACACACCAGTAGGCCCACGTGACTGTTAAGTTCGTCGATATCGCCGTATGTATCTAACAGAATGTCATCTTTACTGACTCTGAGTGTCTGAGTAGCATAGACCTGAGTGTTGCCAGTATCACCGGTGCGGGTATAAATTTTCATTGCTGACCTGCTGGTAAATCTGGCCGCTCATAACGGCGAATTTCAACCACCACGCCGAACAAAGGGTGGTCAAAATAATGCAGTTGTTTACTGATAACCCGCCGTAACTGCTTCAGTGGCACCGACGCCAGTTTATACTCCGGGGCGCTGCCATTTTCTGTGCCCTGCACAGGTACCGGCTGACGATAAAATAATTCACTGTCGATATGCAGGTAAGGTACCCGGTTTATATATTTCAGAAACACCCGCATATAGCCGTCGACTTCCCAGATAGGCGTGTGCTCGTCAATGTGACGTATCGGGCCTGGCTCATCTGTGCGGACTTCTTGCTGGCGTTGCTGCAGCACCTCTGAGAAATCCACCGGCGTATTGGCATTCAAACGGGTCTGTAATTCACCGAAAAAGTTGTCCCCCAGTAAGCTGCGGGGCTCTGCTTCCGGTTGCTCGGAGACGAGCGGGGTTTCCACGGGGCCGTCTGACTTCTCTGTACCCAGCAGGGTAAACTGGGAAGCATAATTTTTGCCGGCAAAAAGCCTTACCCGGGCGGCATTTTCCTGTCCAAACATCACTTCTTGCCGCCAGGTGACATGCAGCAGACGATTAAGATCGCGGGACCGCCGGATCTGTGCAGACAGCTTTTCTAACTCTCTGGCATCGACAGACAACAAGTGGGCGTGGGCGGCTCTTGGCCAGTCATTGCCATTCAGCTCTACCGGTAACTGATCAGGCGCGGGCAGACGGTTATCGGGAGTATGCCGCTGCCACCCTTGCTGGGTATATGCCAGCCAGGGCGGGTTATCTTCGCAATAACGGAAACGGGGCACCGTTACCGGCTCAATGTTTTCAATACCGCTGAAGCTTATCCAGTATGAGGCAATCTGCTGATCATCTGGTGCCGGGGGCGCGCTGCCGGGTTCGTCCGCAGGCAGGCGGGTCACCACGCCACTGCCACCGCCAGAGAGCGTGGCAGGTGTATCGGTGATGATATTTGTGTGCTGTGGTTTGGCGTCTGCTGCTTGCATAACGTCGCCATACCGGGCAACAAGATCGTCCAGAGGCAAGGGTGGCGCATACAGGGGCGCATCGCTGCCATCACACCGGGCCAGGCCTTGCTTCAGTCTGCTGATATCCGGGTGAACAACATCACCAATCACGTCCGCGTCGGCGGTAGCAGGATAAACGTTGTCTGCCAGCTCGAACTGCTCTTCCAGCTGAGAAAGGGCGGTGTTGCGATCAAAAATTATTACTTCGACGTCAAACCACCATTCTTCGGCGGCTTTTGCGGGTAACATAACACTACTCAGTGCTAAAGCACTGGCAAGCACAGTGCCTGCACGGGACACATTCATAATTAGCGCGACTCCTTGGCAAAATCCGCGATGATGTCTTCAACCACTTGTAACCGTTCTTTGGCTGATTCGGTTTGTGACACAATACGTAACTTCTGGCTGCCTTCAAACCTGAAAGTTTGCGGTTTGGTTTGAACCAACTGGATAATATAGCCGGGATCCACAGAGGTAGATTCCTTAAACTCTATGGTGCCACCCTGAGCAGACAAATCAATCTTCAGTATGCCCAGTGCTTTTGCTTTCAGTTTAAGCTCGGCCACGTGGATAAGGTTTTTAGCGGCATCTGGTAACAGACCGAAGCGATCAATGCACTCAACCTGAAACTCATCAATGTCTTCCTGCGAAGTGCATGATGCCAGACGTTTGTACAACGAGAGACGGGTGTTTACATCGGCGATATAGTCTTCCGGCAATAGCGCAGGAATTTTCAAATCCACTTCTGTTTGCGCTGACAGGGCGTCGTCCAGCGAGGGTTCTTTGCCTTCTTTTAACGCCGTGACGGCTTGATCCAGCATATCCATGTACAGACTGAAGCCAATACTGGCAATTTGTCCGGACTGATCATCACCTAACAGCTCACCGGCGCCACGGATTTCCAGGTCGTGGGTGGCCAGCGCAAAGCCGGCGCCCAAGTCTTCAAGCTGGGAAATGGCATCCAGTCGCTTGGCGGCGTCCCGGGTCATGCGCTTGGGATGGGGTGTGAGCAGGTAGGCATAAGCCTGGTGATGTGAGCGGCCAACGCGCCCCCGCAACTGGTGCAATTGGGCCAGGCCAAGGTGATCAGCGCGGTCCATGATAATGGTATTGGCGGTGGGGACGTCGATTCCGGTCTCGATGATAGTGGTACACACCAGCACATTATACCGCTGGTGGTAGAAGTCGCTCATTACGCCTTCCAGATCCCGCTCACGCATCTGTCCGTGCCCCACCGCAATGCGGGCTTCAGGCACAATTTCGGCAATTTCTTCCGCAGTACGGGCGATGGTTTCCACCTCGTTGTGGAGGAAGTACACCTGTCCGCCCCGCAAAATCTCTCGCATTACTGCTTCGCGAATAATGGCTTTATTTCGTTGCTGAACAAAGGTTTTGATTGATAACCGACGGGCTGGGGCGGTAGCAATAATAGATAAATCGCGCATTCCCGACAGCGCCATATTCAGCGTTCGGGGAATGGGGGTTGCCGTGAGGGTGAGGATGTCTACATCGGCCCGTAGCGTCTTCAGCTTTTCTTTCTGACGCACACCGAAGCGATGCTCTTCATCAATAATCACCAGTCCCAGATCGGCAAATTTAATGTCGCTGGAGAGCAGCTTGTGAGTGCCCACGACGATATCAACGTTACCGTTGGTAATGCCTTCTATGACCTCTTTTTGCGCTTTGCCACTGACAAAGCGGCTCATTACCTCGATACGGAAGGCCCAGTCCGCAAAGCGATCTTTAAAGTTTTCATAATGTTGCTGAGCGAGCAGGGTGGTTGGCACCAGAATGGCCACCTGCTTGCCCTGACTGGCAGCCAGAAAGGCGGCGCGCATGGCCACTTCCGTTTTACCGAAGCCCACATCACCGCAAACCAGACGATCCATCGCCTGAGGGCTTCCCATATCCTGAATCACAGCGTTGATTGCCTGCAGCTGATCGGCGGTTTCTTCAAACGGGAAACTATCGGCAAATCGCTGATAATCTTCCCACTCAATGGGGTAAGCAAAGCCAGGCTTGGCGGCGCGGCGCGCGTATACGTCGAGCAGTTCAGCGGCCACATCACGAACCTTTTCGGCCGCTTTCTGCTTGGCTTTCGACCAGGCGTCATTGCCCAGCGAGTTAATTGGCGCATGGTCGGCATCGCCGCCGGTATAGCGTGAAATTAGGTGCAGCGACGCCACCGGCACGTAAAGTTTCGATTGTTTCGCATACTCTATGGCCAGGTATTCGGTGGTGACGCCGCCGGCATCCAGCGTCTGCATGCCAAGGTAGCGACCGACACCGTGATCCAGATGCACCACGGGCTGGCCCACCGATAATTCGGCCAGGTTGCGGATAATGGCACTTTCGTCGGTCTGGGTACGTTTTTCCCGGCGTCTGCGCTGGCTGACTTTATGGCCAAGCAGTTCGGTTTCGGTGATAAACAGCAGCTCACCCTGCTGGCCGCGCCAGCGAAAGCTGTGTTCTACCATGCCAATATCAATCCCCACCGGAATATCGCTGGCCATAAAGCTGGCAAAGCTTGTCGTGGGGGCAGGCTTGATACCGGCTTTGTTAAGTACGCTCAGCAAACTTTCCCGGCGACCCTGTGATTCGGCGCAAAAGAGCACTTTTGCCCCACTTTTCTGCGCATCCTCCAGGGTTGCCTGTAAGCGCGCAGCGGGTTGTTTCTTATTACTGTTAATGCCGATGTCATCGAGTTTTTCACAACCCAGGTTATGGAAGCCGGCTTTCTCCTCCAGCTCTCCCGACGACAGGCTGACTCGCGGCCAGCGCTTGATGTGCCCAAATAATTCGTTAATGGGCAGAAAGACCTGGTCGGGCGGTAACAGCGGGCGAGCCGGGTTATAACGATGCTGTTCGTAGCGTTCATTCACATCGGCCCAGAAAAACTCACTGGCATCCTGGACATCACCGTGGATCAATACCAGTGAGTCGGCGTGCAGATAATCGAACAGTGACGCAGTGCGTTCAAAAAACAGCGGCAGGTAGGACTCGATGCCGCTGGGCATGGTGCCTTTGCTAACTTGGTAAAACACCGACTCTTTGGCGTTGCTGGCATCAAACCGATCCAGAAACTGCTGGCGGAACAGCGTTATGGCATCTTTGTCGGTAGGAAACTCCCGGGCGGGCAACAGTCTGATTTCGTCGACCGTTTCTCCCGAGCGCTGGGTGTCGGTGTCGAAGTAACGAATGGTGTCTATTTCGTCATCGAACAAATCGATTCGGAATGGCTTGTCGCTACCCATAGGGAACAGGTCGATAATGCTGCCCCTGATGGAGAACTCACTGTGGCTCATGACCTGACTGACATGCAGGTATCCGGCCTGTTCAAGGTTGCGGCGAAACTGATCCCGGTCCAGCTGATCGCCTTTATTCAGCATTAGCAGGTATTTCGCCAGATAGTCAGTAGGTGCCAGACGCTGCATCAGGGTATTCACCGGCACGATAAAAATGCCGTCCCGTTGCTGAGTAAAGCGAAACAGCGTTTCCAGGCGTTGCGAGACAATATCCTGATGGGGCGAGAAGTTGTCGTAGGGAAGCGTTTCCCAGTCTGGGAACAGAGTTAACGGAGTCCCGTCATCCTGGAAGTACTCCAGCTCTTTTTCCAGCTTCAGCGCGGACGGGGTATCGGCGGTGATGAGTACCACCGGGCCCTGGTGCTGTTTTACCGCCTGACTGATGGCCAGCGCAGGGCTGCTGCCATGTAGCTGCCCCCAGTGCTGGTGATCCTGGTTACCGGTCTCTTTACGCGTCTTGGGTAAAGGCAAAGAAAGTATCGTGGCTGTCATGTCACCTTACTTAACTATTTATCGGGTTGGGGCCTGGCGTTTATTGCTCAGTGCCGTCCTGCTGCTGTCGGGTACGTTTGCGCAGCTGTTGAGACTGTAAGTGCAAACTGGCACGCACCAGAAGCTCCTGATCCTGTTCGCGGATCCGGTTAAAGAAGAACGCTATATGGTAGTCATTGTCGGATTGCTGGCAAGAAATTACTTCGCCGAAACAATAAATGGCTGCCGCCTCTTCATCCAGGAACAGTTTGATTTCTGCTAATTGCCCCACTTTTACAGGTTCTTCGCTGGAGACGATCATTCCGCCACCGCCAAACTTTACTGTAGTCATGCGGTGCGCTGCATCATCCTGCTGATGCAGAATAAACGACATCATTAAATCGATTTTACGTGATTGATGATTCAGAAATTCCGCTAAAGCCTGAGCGTGATCGCCAAGCTGACGCAGCGGCCGAAGGGCCTTTGTTTCGACATCTGCCATTTCTGTGGCAATACGAAAGGCGTAGGGCATATGTTCTTCAAGCTGGTGATGCGGCGGTAATTCGGCGTCCTCTGCCAGTGGCACAACATTCACGTTGATGCGATGTGCAATCATGAAAAACTCGTCGAACTGAGCTTGTTTTTGCTCCAGCGTTAATGTGTCCATGGGCTGTCTCCTACCACCAAAATGTTGTGCGCACAGTAGCTTACACGTAGTATACCAGCATTACGAGTAAACCGCCGGGTTGCCGGGGTTGCCTGCCCGATTATGTCGCCTGGATCAGGCAGATAGCAGAGCATCCTCCCGCCAATCCCATTAATGTCACGCTAAAAACCATGGCGTGCTGCGAGTCAGACAACTATGTTTCAACCTGTCGCTGCCTTTGTGGCACTGCGTTATGCCACTGGCGGTAAGCACAACAGCTTCGTGGCGTTTATCAATAAGTTTTCGGTGGCCGGAATTGCGTTAGGGTTGATGGCGCTGATAGTGGTGTTGTCGGTCATGAACGGGTTTGAATCCCAGCTTAAAGACCGGGTGTTGGGGATCGTACCGCAAGTTGTCACTGCAGAGCCGGTACCGGCCGACGCGTTGACACAGCTGAATGGCGTGCGCGCCGCCATGGCGTTTCGCGAAACCGAAGGGGTGGTGCAGTCCCGGCAGGGGTTACGGGGGGTACAATTGCATGGCATTGAGCCAGAGGTCATGCACACGCACAGCATAGTCAGCGAGCATCTGCTCACCGGGCGCTTTAGCCATCTGCAACCCGGCAGTTTCAATGTCATTCTCGGCAGAGCCCTTGCCACTCAGCTGGACATTCAGCCCGGGGACAGAGTCAGGGTTATGCTGGCGGGCGCCAGTATATACACTCCATTCGGGCGCATGCCCAGCCAACGCCTGGTAACCGTAGCCGGTATTTACGACGCGGGCTCGCAAATGGACAGCAAAGTTATTTTTATGCATCTGGAGGATGTGGGTCGATTATTACGTCTGCCAGCTGCCAACCAGGCACCCACGCGGTTATTTTTACACGACGCCTTTAATTATCAACAGGTGGTGACTCAGTTACAGCAACGGAACATTGCCAGCGAAAACTGGCGTAGCCGCCAGGGACCGCTATTCGATGCTGTAAAAATGGAAAAGAACATGATGTTTATGATGCTGTTGCTGATTATTGCGGTGGCTGCATTTAACATTGTTTCCGCACTGGTGATGGTAGTGAGTGAAAAACACGGGGATATCGCCATTTTGCAAACGCAGGGCATGACCGGCACGCGGCTGATGATGGTATTTATGCTCAACGGTTTGTTTAATGGCGTTAAAGGCGCCGGCATCGGGCTGGTGACAGGGTTGCTTCTGGCATTTAACCTGAATGGCCTGTTAGCGTTAGTCGGAATACAGCTTGCTCTATCGGCTGACGGCGGCGGAGTGCCTGTTGCTGTGAATGCTGCGCAGGTAGTATGGGTAACAGTTTTTTCGCTGGCGTTGTGTGTGCTGGCCAGTCTTTACCCCGCGAGTCGCGCACTGCGGGTGAATCCGGCCAGGGCACTACAGAATGAGTAGCTAAGCCACTGAATATCGCACATTATGCCGTGCATTATTTGATGAATTTCACTATACTCCCGGTCTTTTCATATCCGGATCGGTGAGACGACATGCAAAAGAATTTTATTACCTCTCAGGCGCTTCTTCAGGACTCTTTTCGCCTTGCTGCCCAGGTTTATAATGACGGTTTTCGTCCCGATTTTATTGTAGGGATTTGGCGCGGTGGTGCTCCTATTGGCATAGCAGTGCAGGAGTTCTTTGAATTTCAGGACACGCCAACGGATCATATTGCGGTGCGTACGTCCTCCTATTATGGCATCAACAAGCAGTCTAAAGAGATACGTGTGCATGGTTTGCACTACCTGGTAGAGAACGCCAATGCCGGCGATAAATTGCTGATTGTCGATGACGTGTTTGACTCGGGCCGCAGTGTTGAGGCACTGATCAAGCAAGTGAAAAAGCTGATGCGTCTGAACATGCCTACCGACATCCGTATTGCCTGCCCATGGTACAAACCTGCCAATAATAAGACCGACATTGAGCCTGATTATTTCGTTAATAAGAGTGACGAGTGGCTGGTGTTCCCCCATGAAATAGCGGGTTTAAGCGAAGCTGAAATTCGCGAGGGTAAATCAGAGCTTGCCGATGTAGTGAACATGCTGTTCCAGAAATAAAAATCTGAGATATCCATTGAAAACGCCGGCATTTGCCGGCGTTTTTAGTGGTTCACTACACTTTCGGGTCGAGGTAAAACTTATCGTGAAAAGTGTATACCCATTCCGGTTTATAAATAATCAGCAGCGTCATCACCACACCGTTGATAAATGCCTCCGGAAAAACCACCAACGGTATTAGCTGCATGTAATTATTAATCACCGTATCCCAGCTGTAGATATTATCCAGTGCATAATAGCTGCCCACCAGCGCCAGTTTGAGCGCAATGACCAGCGCGGCCGGAAAAAAAGTACAGATGAAAATGTACACAAACAGGTGGCGGGGAATTTTGTGGAAGGATATCCAGTACACCAGATACGAGACACACACCGGTATAACCACACCCAGCAGCCCGTTGATACCGAACATGGCCCAGCTTTCGTTGGCAGCAACCGTGGCCCCAAGCAGGGCCGCAATACCTGCGAATATGGCCAGCCGGAAGCCCAGGGTGAGGGTTAGGGCAGTCAGACACAGAAAATGCACATCCAGGCCTTCGAATATACCGGCCCGGAATACCCATAAGAAACAGGTTAGTGCCGTGGCACCAAATAACACGTGCTGACGTTGTTTATCCCGGAGTAAAGCCGCCAGGGGCAGATGCCTGGCAAGATAGCTGAGCAATATTACTAACAGGACCCACCCTGACCCTTGCAGGGTGGTGAGAGAGTCAAACATACTTATATGTTGAAGGTGGCCCAGATGGGGGCGTGGTCAGAGGGTTTCTCAATGCCACGTAATTCATAATCTATCCCGGCGTCGGTAAGCGCTGCGTGCACAGCCTTGGATGACAGAATAAGATCGATGCGCAGCCCGCGGTTGTCATTAAAGCCCTTTGAACGGTAATCGAACCAGCTGTACTGATCGTCAGTGTCAGGATACAGCGCGCGAAAGCTGTCATATAACCCCCAGTCAAATACTCGCTCGATCCACTCTCGCTCAACCGGCAGGAAGCTGCATTTGCCGGTACGTAACCAGCGTTTTTTATTTTCTTCACCAATGCCGATGTCGGTGTCGCGGGAAGAAATATTCATATCGCCCATCACAATGACGTTATCCTCAGCACTGTGGTGCCCGTCCAGGTAACCCATCAGGTCAGCATAGAATTTGCGTTTGGCAGGAAATTTGGTTTCATGCTTTTCGTTCTCCCCTTGCGGGAAATAACCGTTCAGCACAGTGACGGGCTCGCCTTGCTTATTCTCCAGGGTCACCATGATCATTCGACGCTGGGCGTCTTCATCGTCGGTAGGAAAGCCACGCTGAACCGCTTTTGCCGGCTGTTTAGTCAACATTGCCACGCCATAATGACCTTTCTGACCATGAAAATAGACATGGTAGCCCATCTCTTCTACCGCGCTGACCGGGAACTGCTCGTCATGGACCTTAATTTCCTGCAAACCAATGACGTCAGGCTGATGTTTGTCTATAACTGCCTGTAACTGGTGTAAGCGGGCGCGAATACCGTTGATATTAAAAGAGATAACTTTCATAACTGACTGCTGATAGAAAATAAGGGGGATATGCTAGCAAAGATCCATATAAGCTGGCAGCCCTTTTTGTCGCTGTCAGCTGGCTTCAGTAAGGTGCTCAGTAAGTTTATTCGCAGCACTACGCAGCTCCTCAAACAGCGTTTTCGCCACCAGGCAGCAGCGTTGTGTTTCGGATTCGTTAAGCTGAATGCCTGACGTGTAACGGCGGAATTCAGCCCAGTTCTTGCTGCATGCAGCCAGGCTGGCATAGTAGGCGGTCGGCTGGTGAGGATGCTGCTGGCTTAGCCAGCGCGCAATCATTTTACCGCCCATAGATGAACCCAGCCACACGTAGCCGCAGGCGAGTACATCGGCGCGGCAGGCTGACAGAGAAAGCGGGAAGTTGAAGGGGCTCGCTTGTGGGCCGGTGATCGTTGTACGGTCCCGTTCCAGTGCCTGCAGTATGGTATCGCAGTGTAGCATGTGCACCACGGGATGGGCGTGCAAGCCCTCCATCGCACTGGCTATCTCCCGATGAAACCCATGCAGCACAGTAAGTACTTGCCCGTACTGCTGGCCAGAAAATGTGGCGCTCATTAATGCGTTGAAAGGTGGCGTATTTTCAAGCGCCGTATGCTCTGCTGCTGTTGCCTGGCGCAGCCTGTCTAAAATTATGGTCATAACGTCCTGAACATTGGTCACTTGGAGGGGACTGCGATACCCTGTCATTCATTAGAACATTAACTTTTTTTAAAGACAATCCATGGCAGATTTAACCCCCACAGGCTCTGTCGATCTGACTAACTGCGATCGTGAGCCAATTCACAAACTGGGTTACATTCAGAGCTTCGGTGGCTTTCTGGCACTGCGCGCAGACTGGACGGTGGCGCAGTGTTCAGCAAACATTTCCGCCTATCTTGGCGTGCCAGCTGATGAGGTGGTAGGCGGCGCGCTGAATGAATGGTTCTGCAAGACCACCCGCCATCACCTGAGGTCGGCGGTTCAGTCTGCTATGATCACCCGTCGTAATGAACGCTTATTTGGCCAAATGATTGCTGCCACAGGCAAGCAGATCGATGTGTCTGTGCATCACAACGGCGAGTTCGTGATACTGGAATTTGAGCCCAGTCAGGGCACACAGCATAAGCAGGATAACTTTGTTCGCTCACTGCTTAGCCAGTTCTATGCGGCGCCATCCAGTCAGGCACTGGCAGAAATGGTCACCCAACAATTGAAACTGGTTACCGGCTACGACCGGGTGATGTTGTACCGGTTTTTGCCGGATGGCGCGGGTGAAGTCATTGCAGAAGCCAAAGACCGGGGTCTGGAAGCCTTTTTAGGGTTGCGCTATCCCGCTTCCGATATCCCAAAACAAGCCCGTGCGCTGTACCTTAAAAATCTGTTACGGGTGATTGGCAATGTGGACGACACCGTGGTGCCCATTATCCCCGGCTCAGGCAAGGACGACGACCCCGTTGACTTGTCTTATTCCACCCTGAGGGCGGTGTCGCCTGTTCACCTTGAATATCTGCGCAACATGGGAGTCTCAGCGGCGTTATCAGTCTCAGTTATCGTGAATGGTAAGCTGTGGGGACTTATCGCCTGCCATCACCATACTCCTAAAATTCCCTCTTATTTCCAGCGCACGGAACTGGAACTGTTTGCTGAATTCTTTGCACTCGAAATGGGCGCCCGACTGAATAGCGAACGAGAGGCTGAAGCCAGCCGAACCCGCGAGTTTCATCGTAGGTTGATGACTACCATGGCGGTAGACGGGGCGTTTATTGACACACTGGAAAAGCACTTTCCCACACTTCAGGAGATTATTCCCTGTGACGGTATATTGGCACAAATCAATGGTCAGCGCGTCGCCACGGGCCTGAGCATGCAGGATGAGGTGCTGGAAAAGTTAATACGCTACCTGAATAGTCGGGCAGCGCATGAAGTTACTGGCATTAACGGACTGGCTGACGTGCTTACAGAGTACGATACCCAGGCGCAGAGTGTTGCCGGTGTCATGGCATTGCCAATTTCCCGTAATCCCAGAGATTACGTGCTGTTTTTCCGCGCGGCGCAAACACAGACAGTAGAATGGGCAGGCAACCCCAATAAGCCGGTCAGCACAGGGCCTAATGGCGATCGCTTGCTGCCCCGTTCGAGCTTTGCGCTGTGGAAGCAAACCCACCGGGATCAATGTCATCACTGGAGCGAACAAAATTACCGTGATGCAGAGTCTTTGCGTGTTATGCTGCTTGAAGTCATGATCCGGCATATGCAGGAGCGCGATTCACTGCTTCTGGAAGCCAGCCGAAAGCATGAATTGTTGATATCAGAACTGAATCACCGGGTACGCAATATACTGAATCTGGTTAACGCCATCATCTTGCAAACCGACCAGCACAACCGGTCAGTGGCTGACTTTGTGGAGGTGCTGACAGGACGGTTAGTGGCGCTGGCGTCAGCCCATGACCAGTTAACCGCCTCTGAATGGCGAGAGGTTAACTTCCGGCATATTCTGGAAACAGAAATTCAGGCTTACATAGACCTGGAAAGTCATATCACGCTAAGTGGGCCGGAAATTACCATAAAGCCTGAGGCAGCCACACCAGTGGTGCTGGTGATACACGAGATGTTTACCAATGCGGCGAAATATGGCGCGCTGGCGGCTTCCCGGGATAAAGGCCAGGTCACACTCAGGTGGTCGTTCGATAAGGATCGGGGGCTATGTATGGACTGGCAGGAACTCGGCGGCCCCCCAGTCAAGCCGCCGACCCGGGAAGGCTTTGGTATGACCCTAATACGTTCGGTGATCCCCCATGAGCTTGGCGGTGAGCTGGATATTACTTTTGACCCACATGGGGTCCACGCCAGTATGCAAATACCTGCCAGGTATGTGCTGGTTAAGGCGGCGCCCGTTACCAGTGAGCCTGGTGAGGAGTGGCGGGCGAAACCGGACAAGGTTACTCCACCATTGCCGGAGAAAGCGCTGGTGGTGGAAGACAACCTGGTAATTGCTCTGGATATGCAGGCAAAACTAAAACGGCTGGGCATTGCCGAGGTAGCAGTGGCCGGTAATCTTAATACGGCGCGCTCGTTGTACAATAAACATCGTCATGGGCTGGTCATATTTGATGTGCATCTGGGCAATGAAACCACCTTAGGCTTATTGCAGGAAATTGCCGGGAACCAAACCCCGTGCCTGATTGTCAGCGGTTATGGCGACGAATTAAAGTTACCGGCTTCATTTGAGGATATTCCGGTATTAAGTAAACCTGTGGCAGAGCCCACGTTGAGGAAACGAATTATGTCGCTGTTTGCGGTCGACAAGGATTAAACGATGAGCCAGATAACCGGAAAACGTGTACTTGTGGTGGAAGATACCACTATTGCGGCGACCTACCTGGCCAGAGAGCTGACCACGCTGGGTGCGGAAGTCGTGGGTCTGGCTCGTTCGGAAGAGCAGGCCCTGGAAGCGGTTGAAAAATACCAGCCGGAACTCATCCTGATGGACATTAACTTGTCTGAGGGAGGCAGTGGTATTCAGGCAGCCCGACAATTAAATCAGCGCTTTGATATCCCGCTGATATTTACGACCTCATATTCTGACGATGCCACAGTCAGTCAGGCAATGGAAACCAGCCCTTATGGCTACATCGTCAAACCCTTTGATACTAAAACCATTAAGACTGCATGTGAAACTGCGCTGCACCGGTTCGCCCTTGAGCAACGGGTAGCCTTGTCGGAAAAACGCTTCAAAATGGCTTCAGAAGCGGCCCAGTTTGGTGTGGTGGAGTTACGTGAGTGCGGGCAGGACTTTGAATTTTCCGGTGCCAGCAGTTTACAAAACCGGTTTGGCGCCAGTACTTCCTTATCGAAAGAGCGTTTCTTGGCGCTGTTTCCTGCGAAGGAGCGCCAGGACGTTATCGACGCTATTGAAAGTGGCTCAAGCTTGCGTAAAACCATCAAGGTCACGCAGGACGACAGCGAGCCCATGTGGATTGATGTGGTGTTCAGCGATGTCAGTGTGGCCGATAACAAGGTCATGGTGGGCGCGGTCATCGACGTAACTGAGCGTCAGCGCAAGATGCGCCGCTTAAAATTATCCAATGTCATTCTCGATCAATTAGCGGAAGGGGTGGCAGTACTGGATGCAGAATTTATAGTCCGCGACGCTAACCGTGCCCTATCCCGGCTGTTCGGAAGCTCGGCTGATACACTGACCGGCTCGACACTGGGTGACTTTGGCCTGACCAGAGAAGATCTCTGTGACGGTCACCAGGAATTACCAGCCGGCCATATCAGCAGGCAAAAGCTCTCACTGGTTAACGCTCAGGGGCAGGACTTTTCCGCCTTCGTCACCTGCGCCGAGCTGGAAGAGTTGCATGGTGATTTACGCTACGTGGTGACAATTTCAGATATTACAGAGTTGTCACAGGCAGAAAAGCGCCTGGAAACCCTGGCTTTTACTGACCCGCTGACGGGGGCCGGAAACCGTAATTACCTGAAGCTGGTACTGAGTGAAAGTGTGTATGCAGGTCACTTGCAAGCGCTTATCTTTATTGACATAGACAGCTTCAAACTGGTGAATGACACCTACGGCCATGATGTGGGCGATGAGGTACTGGCGGCCTGCGCTGAGCTTATTAAACAGGAAATTCGCCGGGAAGATATTTTCATTCGTCATGGCGGTGATGAATTCGTGGTACTGGTACAAAGCGAACAAGATGTGGATGCGCTGTGTAATCGTATTCTCACCACATTTACCAAGCCAATTACCATTGATGCCGGCGAGTTAAAGATGAGCGCCAGTATTGGGGTGGCAGAAAGCCGCGATGCAGATGAATCGACCGAATTACTGAAGCGCGCAGACATTGCGATGTACGAAGCGAAAAAGCGCGGCAAGAACCAGGCGGTCCGCTATTCCCAGGAGCAAAACGACGCCATTGAATACCGGTTATACGTAGAGCAGGGGTTATACAACGCGCTAACCAACAAAGAGTTACATGCTACGTTTCAGCCTATTGTAAATAGCGACAGAAAAATTGTGGCGCTGGAAGCCTTGTGCCGGTGGCACAGCCAGGACATTGGCAATATCAATCCGGCCTCCTTTATTCCGGTTGCGGAAGAGACCGGGCTTATCAATGCGTTAGGCCTGAAAATGTTGCGGGAAGTGTGTATTGCGCACCGTTTATTGCGAGAATCAGGCCATCCTCATATTAAGCTGCATGTAAACGTATCTATTTTGCAGCTGAATTCGGCGATGATGGTGCAGGAGTTTCTGAATTACCTGGCTGACTTCGGGGTGGTGCCTGAAGACCTGGTGCTGGAAGTGACGGAGTCCGTTATGCACGACTTCAATACCCGCAAGGTACTCAAAGAACTATCACAAAAAGGTTTCGGCATAGCCATTGATGATTTCGGGGCGGGCTATGCATCCGTATCCGAGTTGTCCGAGCCCTTCACTACAATAGTGAAACTGGATAAGAGTCTGGCGCCCACCAACGATGAAAACAGTAAGCAAAATATTATCGCTGAGTCGCTGGTGAATTTATGTCACCGACTGGACAAAAAGGTGCTGTTTGAAGGAATAGAAAGTGAAGCGCAGGCTGATTTTGCGACCAGGGCGGGCAGTCATTATATGCAAGGCTACCTGTTTGCCCGGCCAATGTCCTTAATGGAGGTGGTCTCGCTGCTCGATAGTGTTGAACAGCAGACCAATTAACACAGCCGGCTTTTAAACAGGAATTCAGCCTACTCAGCTCAGTTTTTGCTGTAAAAACGCCTGTGTGGATGTGGTGAGGACGGTAATTTCAGGCAGACCAAACTCATCCGGACAGGGCAGGCTTTGTAGCTGCGCTTTGGCCTCTTCAGGCTGCGTCGACGCAATCACCAGCATACAAAAAAGTTTGGACACTTCCGCGTACACAATCACGCCAGAGTTAGCCGTCAACTCCTGTTGGTAGTGTAACGCCAGCGCTTTGCACGATTGGGGTAATGTATAGTGGTGAGCCTTACGGTTTTGTTGCTGAGACTCCGCCGTCCACGGAAAATTAATGGTGAGCAATGTTTGCGACTCATCCGGCTGGCGCGTTTCAATCAGCCACATAGCAAAGTTACGGTAATTAATGCCGATAGCATCACGAAAGTGATAGGGCATGCCCGTAGTGTCGGTAACAGTAGGCATGGCAAGCTTCATAACGTACTCATCCACGAGGCACTAAACATAATCAGAATCCATGTTGTGATTGTTGACGTACATTGATAACGGGAATTTGTCATAAACTTTCTCGTGTCTTGCGCTGGTCTTGTGCACAACAAACAAGTTGTCGTGCTCTGTGCCATGTTCGGCAATAAACACATTTAAAAATTCCAGCACTGTGGCGTTTGCCTCATCAGCCACGTCTTTAACCAGCTCGAGTGCAACGTGATGTAATCGCTCCACGCTTTCATTGAATTGGCCGAATACTTCCATCAGGTTCACCGGTGCTTTTATTTCATCAAATACCAATGCCCGGAACTCTGCGGGGCCGCCGATAAAATCTTTTTCCACCATGGCTTTGAGGCCATACTGACGGGACAGGGTGCCATCAGCCTTCTCACTGACCACACTCTCCATGATCAGGGTATGAATACTAATGCCATACAACGACACGTAATCATACAAACTGTCTACAAAACGGTAGGCAAACGAGCCGTGATACTCTCTGTCGATAGCTTCTGTGAGTTGCTGTTGGGAGCGTCTGTTCTGAGGAAGACAAGCCTGCACATGTCTTTTCAGCTGACTGGTAAACATGCGGGAACTGAGGATGAAATTGTTTACGCAGGCGTTCAGATGAGGCTTGGCCGTTTCCATGGCCTCAATACCAGCCTGTTCCACATACAATTGCCCCAGCCTGGCCATAGCATCAACCGTCATTTCAAAGTTGGCTTTCACCAGCCGGTATTTATGCGCTACCGCGAAAGACGATGATAATCGTTTCTTTGCCCGCTTAAGCTCTTTAAATTGTACCTCGGTGAGGGCAACGATATGCTGATTGTTGCGCGAGGTAATAAAGTACTCAGATTGCATAGCTAATGCTAACTTCACGTAGGAAAGAAGCAGGTTAGCATGGACTTTGTCCGCGGGAAAATACTATTTGATGGCAATCCCCGCCAAGGTGGGTCCACTCAGGCTAACTACCTGTATTCTGTCAACAAAATGAACGCACGGATATGGGAGTTATGGTGCTTCTGCTGGCAGATGTTATACTTAATATCTGACTTATTTACCGTAAACGCCTATGTTTCCTGCAACTGTTACCGAAAAGCTGGCCGCACCCGTAGTTCAACAAGCCACCTCCCTCAATGCTGATGAGCGCCAGACCTTATTTCTGGATTACACGGAAAAAGCCGACGCAGTGTGGTTGCTGAAAGGTGAACAGGGTTTCGTCATGCTTGCTCAGGATGGCGTAGAACGGTTACCGGTGTGGCCACATTACGACCTGGTTTCAGCGTGGATAAGCGACGAAGCGGAAGCGGTAGAGCCGGTCAGTGTGTCGTTGCAGCAATTCAGGCAGGACTGGTTGCCCGGGCTGGGCAAAAACGGTATTGAGCTGGTGCTCTTTCCCTGTCGCGAAGATGAAGAAAACAGCGTGCTGAGCGCAGAGGAATTGCTTGCCAGCTTTGATGACAGTGAGCCGGCTGCCTGAATGCCTGCAACCTTATTACCGCTGGCGCAGTCGGTGTCAGATGCGTCCGGCTGGGACAATACCACCCGGGCGATCATGCTGGCAGGGAAGGCGTTACCGGTGTTGCCCGACTCATTACGAATCGACGATAACCTGATCGAGGGCTGTGACAGCGATGTGTGGATGGCCCCGTTACCTACGCAGCCAGCAACTCTTGCGGCATGGTCGCCCAGTAAGATATTACGCGGAGTGCTGGCGGTAGTGCTCGAAAAAGCCAATCAGCTTACCCCGTCTGAGCGCGCAGACTATGACTTTGCCGCTTATCTGGCAGCCTGTGATTTATCCCGTCATCTTAGTCAGTCACGTGGAAACGGGCTAAGGGGAGTGGTGGACCGCATACAACAAGGGTAGAGCACCCACTCATTAGACGGTCTGCCATTTTATGCCTGCAGGTCACCTGCTTCACGGCCGGACCACTATTAAGCTTCGACGCGCTATACGGTCCGGTAGATTCCCGATACCTAAGGTTCCGGCAGCCGGTTTTTGGCTTCTATCCATTGTGACATATAACGGGTACTGCTCAGGGTCTGATGCCAGAGCAGGTGTTGCAAAAAAAGTGTGGCACGATGATTGTCGATATTGCCTGCAAGAGCTTTGACCCGCTGCACCATATCTTGGGTGGGAGCCGGATCTGCAAAACGTGTTGCAATACTTAAGCCTCGTTGCTGGGCACGGGTAAACCGGGTGGCGTCCTCATGTAGCTGGTAGCTCGCATCCGCCATGGCGGTTATATCTGAAGAACAGGCGCCCGGCCATTCACCAGCTTCACAGATCCCCTCTGCGCCAATCTCCGTTGTCACTGACGGTGTACCCGATGCCATGGCCAATATTAGTTTGCCTTTCAGTCCGGCACCGAACCGCAGTGGCGCTAACAGCACCCGGGCATTGCGTACTACCTCTGCCGCATCTTCTGCCCAGCCTGCAACAAAAAAGCCTTCTTTAGGGTTATGCAATTGCGTCGCCTTTTTAGGCGGGTAAGCGCCGTATACCTGCAGTTGAGCCTTGGGTAAGCGAGCGCGGATTGCCGGCCAGAGATGTTGCTTAAGTTGTAAGACAGCATCCCAGTTCGGTGCATGGCGAAAGTTACCAATACTGACAAAACCGTTGCGGGCGTTAAAACCGGGCGGGTTGTTGATATCGGGCAACGGCAGGTGCAGTGGCACGTGACAGAGTTGCTGCTGGGGGACCTGGTAATAAGAGGTCAGCAGCGCCAGTTCCACCGGGGAGATCACCAGCGTAATGTCACTGCGTAAGATGGCCGCAATTTCCCGTTGTGCCAGCGCGGTGTTGCGATCTGCCTGTTCCGGGGGGCGGCCGGCTTTAACCACCTGATGGCGCGCGTCACGAAGGCTATGCAGGTCCTCGGTATTCAGTATTCTTACTGCTGCAGGGCAGACCTCGCGGACACGCCAGGAGAATTGCTCCTCGGTCATGTACCGGTCGAACAACACCGCATCGGGGGCAAGCTGGGCAACGCGGTGGTTAAAACTGCTGCTGTTTAGTGCCACCGGCTCGCTGGCTATCCCTAAGGCGGACAAATCTGCTTTGTGCGGGCTGTCTGTAGCAGCCGTAAGAAAGGTTATCTGCCAGCCAGCTAACTGAAACGCATTGATAATGGTCAACATGTTTTGCCCCGCCGCTGATGAATCAGGCTCGGGCCACACATAACCAATAATAACCAAATGAGACGCTGATTGGGGCATAACACTTCGACTCGAATTAAAAGTCGCGTATTGTATCAGAGCACTCAGCGCGAATAACCACAAATCAACGGATAAACGAGCCACAGGATGCACATGGAACATTCATCAGAACATCAGCGGCCCTCTCATCTGGTATTTGGCAGTGGCTTGATAGGCAGTTATATAGGCGCAATCTTAACGCTGAATAACCAGCTACCAGGGGTAGTAGCACGAGGCAGTTGGCTGACCAGACTCGGGCATCCTTTAACCCTCACGGATTATCTCGGACAGCGTGAGGCAGTGCCGCCGCTCATGCAGGATGAGCAGGCCAAACCCGCACCCGCCGATATTGTCTGGCTCACCGTTAAGTGTACTGCGATAAAAAACATAGCCGCCCAGCTAAGGCCCGTCTTACATACCAGCACTATCATCGTATGTTGCCAGAATGGGATTGGTGCGTATGAAATGATTAAAACCCAGTTTCCGCAACATACTGTTATTCGTGCGGTGGTGCCCTTCAATGTGGTCAGTTTAGAACCCCAACATTTGCATCGCGGATCAGAGGGTACGCTTGCGCTAGAGGCGACCGGCACATCGTCAGACAAGCTAATTCTGAACGCGCTACAGCATCATATGCTCAGTGTGGGACTGGTCGATGATATCTATGCCATGCAATGGGCAAAGCTACAGCTGAACCTGGGCAACGGCGTCAATGCCCTGGCGGGCGTGCCGGTGCGCACTATGTTAACTCAGCGGGGATACCGGCGGGTGATTGCGCAGTTAATGGACGAACTCCTTGCGGTTTGCCGTCCAATGCGGATTCGACTGCCCAGAGTTGCCCGCTTACCCGGCTGGGCCTTGCCCTCGGTGTTGCGACTCCCTGACTGTGTATTCCGGCGGGTAGCTGGCCAGATGCTGACTATTGATGACGAAGTAAAAACATCAATGTGGTGGGATTTACACAATGGCCGGCCCACGGAGCGTGGTTTTATGTATGGCGCAGTAATCGAAGCCGGCCAGCAGTATGGACTTCGCTGTAATGCCAACCGGGCGATTAACCGGTTACTTCAGCAGGCAGAGCAGAGGAGTAATCGAGGAGAACCTGAGTCCAAATTATCGCCAAGCGAGTTGGTGAGCGCGATTGCTGGCACGAAGTGATACATTTTGTTACTACTTTCAGCAGGTAAAGCCTGTTTTACAGGCATTTTTCGGCAGTAAATTTCGAAATAAATGGCGCAGCTAAGTATAATGTTCTATACCATATGCTGATGGATATATTTAATCGCACAGGGACTTGCGTGAGTATCAGAAGGGAAAAGGACCGCCAAGGAGCAGCCTTACAATGAATGCGCACGAATTAGCCAAGCAAGCCGGTGAGCTTTTTGTCTTACCAGACTCCGTGACACGACTGAAAGAATGCATGGATGATGACGCTGCCAGTATTGATGACGTCGCCGATGTCATTGCTTTTGACCCATCTTTGACCGCACAGTTATTACGGGTGGCCAACAGCGCGCTTTATCGTTTTCCAAATAAAATCGACACAATCAGTAAAGCGCTGCAGGTTATCGGCACCCGCTCTGCCTACGATCTCGCGTTAGCCTATGGGGTAACCCAGGCGTTCAGCGAGGTGGACAGCAAGGTCATTGATCTGGATAAATTCTGGGAGCAAAGTGTGTCTTGTGGCTTGCTGGCTAAATATTTTGCTGAGCGGGAACGCATTCGTGAGTCGGAACGATTGTTCGTGGCCGGCCTGCTGCACAACGTAGGCGAACTGGTAGTGGTCGCCACTAAGCCAGACGAAGCCCGTCGGTGTATGGCATTTAATGCCAGAGTTACTCCCAAAGAACTTCAGGAAGCCATTCTGGGTTTTTCCTATGCTGAGTTATCCGCGGCCCTTATTCGCGAGTGGGGGATCCCGGAAACTATCTACAAGCCGGTAGGCGAGATCCATAACACCGACCAACCTGCTTACGACAAAGAAGTGCAAATTGTGCAACTGGCTTATGTTCTGGCACTGGACAACGTGAACCCCGACATCTACCCCAGTTACAGTAATTTAGAGGCTCATCAGCACGAAGTACTGAAGCTGGACAGAGAAGACCTGGAAGATGCGCTGGATATTACCAACTTGCAGTGTATCAGTGTCATTTCACTGTTTAATCCTAACGCCTTTATTCTCTATTAACGCAGTTTCCGCCGTTAGTCGAACACCGCCACAGTTTGTCGGCTCAGTGCAATCACATCACCGTGACTGTTCCAGATCGTTGCCTCGGTGTGACCATAGCCATCTGCCGCCTGTCGGGTATGCGCTTTATAAGCAAACCAGGCATCAGGGCTGACCTCATGGTGGGGATGGATAAATTCAATATTCCAGCTCACTGTGCTGGCCGGCGCCGGTAGCTTCATCATTTGTAGCAGGGTGGGCGGCCACGCGTCGATTAGGGTGATTACATGGGCATCGGTAATAACCTCAGGGGCCTCTTTGAAACGCATAAATCCCTCATAAACACTGTCTTTCTTCCATGTGAAAGGAAGTCCGCCTTTATCCACTGACAGTTCAAAATGACGCAGAAAGCGGGGTGTTACTTTTGGAATCTGCGGGATGAAGTTGGCCTTGGCAGGGGCTTCCAGTTGATGCTGTTCAGTATTTTCCACCCGAATTTTCGATTTTCTGGCTTGTCCGAAACATGCCTGACAGAAGACACATACCCGGTCATGCTGAATAATCTGGCCGGTAAGCTGTGATACATTTTTGCCTTCGCGTAACCGTGATACCTGCACGGAAAAGGGCGCATCCAGCGTCAGAGGCCCGACAAAGTTCGTGGTAAATGAGCGTAACAGGCGGCCTGTTTCTACTTGCGAGCCAATGGCCTGAAATACCAAGCCTGCTGTGATCCCGCCAAAGGCAGTCCGTCCCTGGCCCCAGTCGGCAGGTATGACAAGGTTTTCAAAAAGCCACGTGTTGTCGTCGGACTGTTGGGGCTCTGGCAGTAAAAAAAGCTGGTCTGCGTGCATAGTGCTATCTGGTCTGATGAGTGTGGCGTTATCGTACCTGAACTCGACGTAATCACCAAGTGGGGTCGTTGGCCATTACTAAAAGGGTACGTTGTCTCATGATGGGTTTTGGTCCGGTACCTGGTTTGTGAGAGACTGACATACGGTGGCGCAAGCCTTTTTTGCCAGCCGTAGTCTGGCCCCAGCTATCCGTATTAAATGAAGAGATCCTCAGCTATGTCACATTCAGCGCCTGTGTATCATTTTGCTCATGCCAATGGCTTCCCTGCTAATAGCTACCAGCAGTTGTTTGCGGCATTGCCGGACGCCTGGCACCGGATAAGTATTGATAAGTTCGGGCACAACACACAGCTGCCGGTTAATGCGAACTGGCGAAACCAGGTGGCAGAGATGATAAATTATATCGAGAGCCACCGTCCCGGCAATCAGCCCGTCATTGCTATTGGCCACTCATTTGGTGCTGTGGTGTCCTATATGGCTGCGTGCGAAGCTCCCGAGCTGTTCAGCGGGTTGATCATGCTTGACCCGCCACTGGTTACCGGCTTGCCCAGCGCCTTGTTTAAACTGGCGAAATTTACGCCTTTGATCGACCGCCTGACGCCAGCCAGCCTGGCAGTGACACGCCGCACACGATGGCCCAACTCAACAGATATGGCCGCCTATTTCGCCGGCAAAGGATTATTCAAAAACATGGATCCGCGCTGCATCCGCGACTATGTGAACGCCGTAATCGCTAAGCGTGGAGAGCACTGGCAACTGACGTTTGACGCCGATATTGAGGCGGCGCTGTTCAGGAACGTTCCGCATAATTTACATCGCTATTATGGCCGTTTGCAGTGCCCGGCGACGCTGGTGGTAGGTGCAGATAGCAAGGTATGCCGGCCGGCTATGCGACAGCGATTTTTAAAAGGCAATAAAATGACGAATATGAAGGTGGCGGGTGGGCATATGTTTCCTCTGGAGCACCCGGAAAAGGTTGCGGCCACACTGCAACAGATTGTTGCCGCGTGGCCATCAGAGGTTAGTTAGCGGTTTTCAGGCCGCCGACCGGCTGGCCGAGCATTTCCCGGGTAACCAGAACCACACCCTTTTCTGAAACGCGGAAGCCCCGTTCCCGATCGTGGTCATGATCGTAACCAATCACCATGCCTTCAGGGATGGTACAGCCGCGGTCAATAATGACCTTGCGCAGTTTACAATGGCGCATTACCTCAACGTCCGGAAGCATAACCGCTTCCTCAATCAGACCATACGAATGTACCCGCACGTTCGAGAAGCACAAGCTACGGCGCAAGGTGGAGCCTGATATAATACAGCCGCCGGAGACCACAGAGTTAATTGCCTGCCCCCTTCGCTCCTCGTCTTCCCAGACAAATTTCGCGGGGGGTAACTGTTCCTGATAGGTCCAGATAGGCCAGTGGTGGTCGTACAGATTTAACTGGGGAACCGGGGCCACCATTTCCATATTGGCTTCCCAGAATGAGTCGATGGTACCGACATCACGCCAGTACGCATTCGCGCCCGAGCCTCCCTCGAACGGGTATGCACACACCATGTGGTCTTTAATAATAGAAGGAATGATATCTTTACCGAAGTCGCGCTGTGACTCGCTTTTTTCTGCGTCACGGCGAAGTTGTTCGAACAAAAACTCCGTGTCAAATACGTAGTTACCCATCGATGCCAGGCAACGTGTGGGATCATTGGGGAGCGGAGTAGGGGACGCAGGCTTTTCTTCAAAGCCCAGTATCCGGTAATCCTCGTCAACCGACATTACGCCGAATGCGCCAGCCGCTTCTTCGATGGGCACTGACATGCACGACACTGTCATTTTGGCGCCACTTTCTTTGTGCCGGGCAAGCATGTGGCCGTAATCCATGCGATAGATATGGTCACCCGACAGGATCATGACGTACTTAGGCAACTCGTCACGAATAATGTCGATATTCTGAAATACCGCATCGGCGGTGCCTTCGTACCAACTCTCGGAAAATCGCTGAGAGGCCGGTAAAATTTCTACTGATTCCCCCAGTTCTTTTTTAAAGTGCCCCCAGCCACGCACCAGGTGGCGAATGAGTGAGTGAGATTTGTACTGGGTCACCACGCCAATCCGGCGGATACCTGAGTTCACACAATTAGATAAGGGGAAGTCTATTATTCGAAACTTGCCACCAAAATACAGCGCGGGTTTGGCACGCCAGTTCGTCAGCTCGTGCAATCGGGAACCCTTACCGCCTGCAAGGATAAGTGCATAGGTGTCGCGGGTAAGGTTACTGATATAGCGTGACGGATTATCTGCCATCTCTTCTTCTCCATTGATCTGGACACGGTACCACTGTGTCGGGTAAGTCCTGCGCACACTCAGCAACGCGTGTGACAGCGGGCTCCTCGTAAACCCGAGGGGGGCAGTCAACGGTGCTGGAGCACTGTTTTTCATTAAACTTGTGGTTTCGCGTACTCTCAACTTCCTGTTGTCTGAGAACGTCAGGAGCTAATGTGCGGTTAGCTCTAAGTCCATACTACACAAAGATAATCATAATGCCACGACTGCTTACAACAGGCTCAACCAGTTAGTACCTGGCAGTAGCGGACTGAAAGCGGGTAAACGTGGGGTGATCTGGGCCAATGCTGAACTAAAAGCCTGTTTCGCCGGTTCCGAAACCGCCTGTCTTACCCTTCCTATCTGAATAGTAGTACGTGATGCTGCCATTTGTTAATCTTTTGTTATATTGTGTGTGGTGCAGTGAATAATCCATGGAGACAGGCATGTCTGTGCTAAAGAAACTGATTTACGGAGTGGTGATTGTCATTGTTGTGATGGCAGCCGTAGGACTTTTGCTTCCCAGTGAATATCGTATTGAACGCAGCATTGTCATAGAGGCCGAGCCCAATGCTATTTACGACAATGTGGTAAATCTGAAAGCCTGGCCTCGTTGGGGGGTATGGTTTCAGCGGGATCCTAACATGCAGGTAAATTACGCGGGGCCAGATCGCGCGATTGGCATGCGTTCAGAATGGGCCAGTGAATCCCAGGGCAATGGGGAGATGGAAATAACTGAGCTGGTCCACAACCGCAAAGTTGAATACAGCCTGTACTTCCCTGAATTTGATATGGGCTCGACAGGCCGTTTTACCTTAGAGCCCGTGCCCGAGGGGACGCGGGTCACCTGGACCGACGAGGGCGCCGTAGGTAATAACCCGGTAGACCGGTATTTCGTTCTGATGATGGATGGTATGATCGGACCAGATTTCGAAACCGGCCTGGAAAATCTCAAAACCGTGGTAGAAAACCAGGGGTAACCCGCCATGCAGGATTTCCAGCGTGAGCTGCGACAACTGAATACCAAGCCCTTCCTGAGGCGCAGCAACGTGCGCGCCGCCGCTATGCTCATTGTTAATCACGGCTTAATTGTGTTGGCCTTTGTGCTGCCCGGGGTATGGCTACACCCGGTAACAATTGTGCTCAGCCTGGTGTTGCTGGGTAACCGGCAGTTAGGCCTGGGTATATTAATGCATGACTGCGCCCATCGGGCGCTATTCCGTCAGGCTAAGATGAATGATTATGTCGGGCGGTGGCTGTGCGCAGCGCCAATCCTGGCGCAGTTCGATGGTTATCGGCACTACCATCTTAAACATCACGCCAATGCTGGCACGGTTGACGATCCCGATTACCCTAATTACCGCCCTTATCCGGTGACCAGACGCAGCCTGCTACGTAAATTAGGGCGCGATGTAATAGGGCTGACCGGGATAAAAAACACGGCCATTCTTTGTATGATGCATGCCGGTCGGGTTGAATACGACATGGCATACACGAATACACAGGCCACTGAGCAGCCCTCGGTGTTTCAGTCACTGACGTGTCTGGCGCAGAATTTATGGCCGGCCTCCATATTTCATATGGGTCTTTTTTCTATTCTGACCCTACTTGCCAGCCCCTGGCTGTACGGACTTTGGTGGTTGGCATACCTCACTACGTTTCAGCTATTCTCCCGGCTTCGGAACGCAGCCGAACATGCAAATGTGCCTGATCTGCTTGATAAAGATCCCCGTAAACATGCCAGAACAGTCCGTGCAGGACTGCTTGCCAGGCTGACAGTAGCACCCAATCATGTGAATTATCATCTTGAGCATCACTGGTTACCCTCGGTGCCACCATACCGGCTGGCGGCGTTTCATTCGTACCTGCGAGCGTCAGACGTGTTGGAAGGTGCTCAGATTTTGCCAGATTACGGGGCAGTAATTCGCCAAATGATCCGGCGTTAATCCTTTCGGTATAAGCTGGCCAACGCAGTTCATTCAGGAGTTCGCCTTGGCGTTAAGTAATAAATATAAACTGGTAGCCGGACTGGCGTGTAACAAGCTGGCGGATTTACTGGTCTCCCCGAAAACCACCTTACCTGCATTGTTAATTACCCTCGGCGCACCGGCCTGGATGGTGGGGTGGCTGGTGCCCATCCGTGAGTCCGGTGCATTATTACCCCAGGCGGGGATCGGCGTGATCTTACGTAAACATGCCCCCCGCCATCCGGTATGGCGAATCGGTATGTTAATTCAGGTAGTCGCTGCTACTACCATGCTGGCATCGGCCCTGGTCCTATCCGGGGCACATGCGGGCTGGGTAATCCTGGGGGCTCTGGCTGCACTGAGTCTGGGCCGGTCGGCGTGCTCATTAACAGTCAAGGATATGGAAGGCGATGTGGCCGCGAAAGGGGAACGGGGCAAGCTGGTGGGTATAGCGTCTACTGCGTCGGGCGTGGTTACGCTTCTGGTTGCAGTGCCACTGGTCTATTTTGAGCAACAGCTGGGCAATAACATTATCTACGGTTTGTTGGGCGCCGCAGCATTATCCTTTCTGATCACCTTTATCGTTATTTTCCCCATTAAAACCTATGTCGATGTACAAAAAGGGGAAACCAAGCGTGATAAAACCCGTTTCTGGCAATTCGACAATGTGGTTTACCGCTTTGTCTTAGTGCGAGGGCTGTTTGTGCACTCGGCGCTGGTAGCGCCCTATTTTATGCTGGAAAGTGACTATGGTGCAGAACGCTTGTTGCCACTCTATCTGGCAGCGCAGGCAGCGGCCACTATGCTTTCCTCGTTCTTCTGGGGCGCCGTGTCTGATAAAAGCGCGCGGCTTACATTACAACTGGCCGGCGCATTAGCCATTCTCGCATGCGCAGGTTTACTTATTTTGAACGACCCGTCTCTGTGGCTGTCAGCAATGCTGTTCTTCGTGCTGTCGGTGGCACATTCCGGGGTAAGAACAGGTCGTAAAACCTATAGTCTGGATGTGAAAAGCGGGCAGGATCGCACAGAGCTGGTAGGGTTCAGTAATACCGCAATCGGTCTCATATTACTGGGTTTCGGGGGCTTTTACGCCGCCATTAAACCGTTACTTCCGTTTTCGGTAGTGTATCTGATGGCAGGGTTTCTGGTATTGGGGATTGCGCTTACGCTAATATTACCGGCAGAAAAAAGCACTGAGGCCGGCTAATCATCGGCCTCAGCGTCAGCTTATTTTGCGGCCATAGCGGCGGCAACTTTAGACACCGGCGGTCGGCCCAAGACGGTACTGATCATGTCAGTGGCTTTTAACAGCCCGGGCATAGAGACTCCAGTGTTTATGCCCATGCCATCCAGCATGTACAAGACATCTTCGGTGGCCACGTTACCGCTGGCCCCTTTCGCGTAAGGGCATCCGCCCAAACCCGCTACCGCGCTGTCGATGGTAGCGATGCCGTGCTCCAGTGCCACCAGCAAGTTTGCCAGCGCCTGACCGTAGGTATCGTGAAAATGCGCGGCCAGTGCGTGTGCCGGTACCTGCCTGAGTACCGCTTCCAGCATCCGGGCCGTTTTCACCGGCGTGCCAGTGCCAATAGTATCACCCAGCGAAATTTCGTAACATCCCATATCCAGCAGGGTTTTGCTGACATCGGCAACGGCCTGGGGAGCAATTTCGCCTTCATAAGGGCAGCCCAGTACGCAGGATACATACCCCCGCACCCGCAAACCGTGTTCTTTGGCAGCCTGCATAACAGGCTCAAACCGGGCAAGGCTTTCAGCAACCGAACAGTTGATGTTCTTCTGTGAAAATGATTCCGACGCGGCACCAAACACCGCGACTTCGTCGGCGCCGGCGGCCACCGCATTTTCAAAGCCTTTCATATTTGGTGTCAGCGCCGAGTAGGTGACCCCCGACTTGCGGGTGATACCGGCAAATATATCCGGGGAGTCAGCCATCTGCGGCACCCACTTGGGCGAGACAAAACTGCCGGTCTCAATACGGGTGAGCCCGGCGTCGGCCAACAGATTAACCAGCGTAATTTTTTGCGCACTGCTGACCTGCACCTTTTCGTTCTGCAGCCCATCCCGGGGCCCCACTTCCACCAGGCTGACTGAGTCAGGGTAGCGCCTACTCATTGTCTTCAAACGCCAGCAACGTGGCGCCCCCGTCAACCAGTTCGCCGGGCTTGAAATAAAACTCACTGACTTTGCCGTCGGTGTGCGCCTTGATACCGTGCTCCATTTTCATGGCTTCCATGACCAGCAGGGTGGTACCTTTCTTCACATCTGCACCCGGCTCAACCAGTAAGTCCACAATGGTGCCATTCATCGGTGCGGTGTAACCGCCGGGGCCCGCAGCGTCTGCATCATCGCCGTAATCCGGCAGTTGCTCGCTGAAGTGGTACGCTGCGTCGGACGCGAACAAGACATAGTTGTTTTGCTGTTGCGACCAGGTGAAGCGTTGCCGGTGCCCGTCAATGTGTGCGTGCAGAGCGTGTGCTTCGATGTGGCCTGATACTGTCCAGGCATGCTCGGCAGCAGTAATGCGCCAGGTGGGTGCAGCGCCCTGACTGGAGGGGAGTGTCGCTACCGTCACCTCGTGCTCATCGTCACCGTAGAGCAACGTGATCGTTTGGGTGTGCGCTTCATTGGCGCGCCATGCTGTGGGCTGGGCCCATGGGGAGGTGGCGTCTCCGGGGGCCACGGCGCAGCCATGTTGTTTCTGTAACAGCACCAGTAACGCCATCACGGGCAGCCGGTCAACATTCAGGCTGCCGCGGGCAGCGAACAGGCTGTCCTGATGCTTTTCTATAAAGGTAGTAACCAGCTCGGCGTCACGGAAGGCTTTGTTGGCAGCCACATTGTATAAGAACTCAATATTGGTGGTCACGCCGTCTATATGGTACTCACGCAATGCTTTGAGTAGCCGTTCCAGCGCGATGTCGCGGTTTTCACTCCATACCACCAGTTTGGCAATCATCGGATCGTAATACACTGACACTTCATCGCCTTCAACCACCCCGGTATCTACCCGCACATGGGTATCTTCCTGCGGTGGCTGGAGCAGGCTAAGGGTGCCAGTGGCCGGCAGGAAATCATTGTCAGGATCTTCTGCATAAATGCGCGCCTCAAAGGCATGCCCACGAATGCTGAGCGTACTCTGCTCTTTTGGCAGCGGGTTGCCTTCTGCAATGCGGATTTGCCACTCTACTAAATCTTCTCCGGTAATCAGCTCGGTTACCGGGTGCTCTACCTGCAGGCGGGTATTCATTTCCATAAAGTAGAAGGAGCCGTCGGCATCCAGCAAAAACTCGACGGTACCGGCACCAACATAGTCAATGGCCTGAGCCGCCTTGATCGCCGCTTCACCCATGGTGGAGCGCAAGGCTTCGGTCATACCCGGGGCAGGCGCTTCTTCAATAACTTTCTGGTGTCGGCGCTGTACCGAACAGTCGCGTTCAAACAAGTAGACGCCATCACCTTTACTGTCACAGAAGACCTGGATTTCCACGTGGCGGGGCTGGGTAAGATATTTTTCAACCAACATAATATCGTCGCCGAAGCTCGCCATGGCTTCCCGTTTCGCTGCGGCTAATGCTTCGTCGAACTCGTCTTCAGACCAGACCTGACGCATACCTTTACCGCCACCGCCGGCGGCGGCTTTCAGCAATACCGGGTAACCCATTTTATCAGCGGCAGCTTTGAGGGTGTCCCGGGCCTGATCGTCACCATGGTAGCCAGGTACCAGCGGCACGCCGGCTTTTTCCATGATGGTTTTGGCCGCTGATTTGGACCCCATAGCTTCAATCGACGACGCCGGCGGCCCGATGAATATCACATTATTTTTCGCACAGGCGTTGGCGAAGGCTGCGTTTTCTGACAGAAAGCCGTAGCCCGGATGAATCGCATCAACGTTTAGCTTTTTGGCCGCCTCGATGATCCGGTCGCCCTGTAGGTAACTGTTTTTGGAGGGGGCCGGGCCAACGTGGATAGACTCATCGGCCATCTTTACATGCAGGGCATTCACGTCGGCATCCGAATAAACGGCTACTGTGGCAATGCCCAGACGACGAGCAGTTTTAATCACACGGCAGGCAATTTCGCCGCGATTAGCAATTAGTAGTTTGCGGATCATAGTGTTACTCCTGCCAGCGTGCCGGACGTTTTTCAAAAAAGGCGTGCAGACCTTCCTGGCCTTCCTCTGATACCCGGATATTTGCAATCATCTTGCTGGTATCTTCCATCAGTGTGTTATCTACCGGGCGGTAGGCAACGTCACGGATCAGCGCTTTTGCCTGACTGACTGCTGTCGGTCCATTCTTTAACAGATTGCCAATCAGGTCATCAATGGTGGTATCCAACTCTTCCTCGGTTACCGTCTCGCTGAGCAAGCCAAGCCGGCGTGCCCGGCGCGCCGAGAACACTTCTGCTGTCTGGAAGTAGCGGCGACAAACCCGGGGCCCCATTGCCTCGATCACATACGGGCTAATGGTGGCCGGAATAAGGCCAATTTTCACTTCGCTTAAACAGAACTTACTGAGTTTACTGCCCACTGCCATATCACAGCAGGCAATCAGTCCTACCGCGCCGCCAAAGGCAGCACCCTGAACCCGTGCTATAGTCGGCTTGGGGAGCGTATTGAGTGTATGCAACATAGTCGCCAATAACATGGCGTCGGCATGGTTTTCTTCGTAACTGTAGTCAGCCATGCGCTGCATCCAGCGTAAGTCGCCGCCGGCGCTGAAGCTCTTGCCTTCGGCCTGTAGCACGACTACGCGCACGGCGTCATCCGCGCCAGCCTGTTTAAAGTAAGCCGTCAGTCCGGCAATCATTTCATCGTCAAAAGCGTTATGTTTTTCTGGGCGGCTCAGCGTGATGTAAGCTACGCCTCGTTCATCGATGTGATACTGAATAGCGTTGTTGTCGGTGGTCATCATGTCTGTCCTTACATCCGGAAAATGCCGAAGCGGGTTTCGTCTATCGGTTTATTCAGGGCGGCAGACAGTGACAAGCCCAGCACCATGCGGGTGTCTGCCGGATCAATCACGCCGTCATCCCAGAGCCGGGCTGAGGCGTAGTAGGGGTGTCCCTGGCGCTCATATGTGTCGACGATAGGTTTGCGGAACGCGGCTTCATCTTCTTCGCTCCAGCTTTCACCGGCGCGATCTTTCTGGTCGCGTTTAACCTGGGCCAGTACTCCCGCGGCCTGCTCCCCGCCCATGACGGAGATGCGTGCGTTAGGCCACATAAACAGGAAGCGCGGATCATAGGCGCGGCCACACATGCCATAGTTACCGGCACCGAAGCTGCCGCCAATCAGGACGGTCATTTTGGGGACCTGGGCACAGGCCACCGCAGTCACCATCTTGGCGCCATGTTTTGCGATACCGCCGGCTTCGTACTGCTTACCTACCATAAAACCGGTGATGTTCTGTAAAAAGACCAGAGGAATTTTGCGCATGGCGCACAGTTCAACAAAGTGTGCGCCTTTTAACGCACTTTCGCCGAATAGGATGCCATTATTTGCCACAATACCCACGGGATAACCGAAGATGCGCGCAAAGCCGCAGACCAGCGTGGTGCCGTACAAGGGTTTAAACTCGTCAAACTCAGAGCCGTCTACCACCCGGGCAATGATTTCCCTGACGTCAAAAGACTTACGGGTATCTTTGGGCACAATGCCGTAAATCTCACGGGTATCGTATAGCGGCTCCACCACCGGACGGACGTCCAGCTGCACGTCTTTCTTGCGGTTCAGTCGGCTGACGGCATCGCGTGCCAGTTTCAACGCATGGTGGTCGTTATTTGCCAGCTGATCAGCCACACCAGAGGTACGGGTGTGAACATCGCCGCCACCCAGTTCTTCGGCGCTAACCACCTCACCGGTGGCCGCTTTTACCAGCGGCGGGCCGCCTAAGAAAATGGTGCCTTGTTCCTTAACAATGATGCTCTCATCCGCCATGGCAGGCACATAGGCGCCACCGGCAGTACAGGAACCCATGACCACGGCAATCTGTGGGATATTCTGGGCCGACATGTTGGCCTGATTGAAGAAAATACGGCCAAAGTGGTCTTTATCCGGGAATACTTCATCCTGGCGGGGCAGGTTAGCTCCGCCGGAATCTACCAGGTAAATACAGGGCAGATTGTTTTCCTGGGCAATAGTTTGCGCACGCAGGTGTTTTTTCACAGTTAGCGGATAGTAAGTGCCGCCCTTGACCGTGGCATCGTTAGCCACAATCATACATTCCACGCCAGCCACCCGGCCGACACCGGCAATGACGCCCGCAGCGGGGACATAGTCATCGTAAACTTCCCAGCCTGCCAGCTGACCGATTTCTAAAAAGGGCGAGCCGTCATCAAGCAGGGCATTAACCCGGTCACGGGGCAGTAATTTACCCCGTGACTCATGACGGGCAGCCGCATTTTCGCCACCACCCAGTTTAATCTTTGCAATTTTGTCTAGCAGGTCGTCGACCTGAATCTGCATATGGTCGGCGTTTTCTTTGAAGGCTTCAGATTTAGTATTTATTTGTGTACGTAAGACGGGCATACACCCTCCTGTGTATCCTGAAAAAGCGCCACACCCGGCTGCTACCGGGGTGGCATGCTGTCATAATAAAGTGTGCGGTTACTGAGACTCTTTAAACAACTCGCGCCCAATCAGCATGCGGCGGATTTCGGACGTGCCGGCACCAATTTCATAGAGCTTGGCATCACGCAGTAAACGGCCAGTCGGGTACTCATTGATATAGCCGTTGCCGCCTAACAACTGAATGGCATCCAGCGCCATTTTGGTGGCCAGTTCGGCTGAATAGAGAATTGCCCCTGCGGCATCTTTACGGGTGGTTTCACCGCGGTCACAGGATCTGGCTACCGCATACACATAGGCACGCGCAGCATTCATCTGGGTATACATATCGGCGACCTTGCCCTGCACGAGCTGGAACTGACCAATAGACTGGCCAAACTGCTCACGGTCGTGAATATAAGGCACAACCACATCCATGCAGGCCTGCATGATACCCAGTGGCCCGCCGGACAATACCAGGCGTTCATAATCAAGGCCGCTCATGAGTACGCGTACGCCGCCACCCACTTCGCCGAGAATATTTTCTTCAGGCACTTCGCAGTCTTCGAAAACCAGTTCACAGGTATTTGAAGAGCGCATACCCAGCTTGTCGAGTTTCTGTGCCTGACTGAACCCCGGGAAATCCCGTTCAATAATGAAGGCAGTGATCCCTTTCGGTCCCGCAGCAGGGTCCGTCTTCGCGTATACCACGTAAGTATGGGCATCCGGGCCGTTGGTGATCCACATCTTATTGCCGTTCAGAATGTACTTGTCACCGCGCTTTTCAGCTTTAAGCTTCATGCTGACCACGTCAGAGCCGGCGTTGGGTTCACTCATTGCCAGCGCGCCGATGTGCTCACCAGAAACCAGTTTAGGCAGGTACTTTTCACGCTGGGCGTCGTTACCGTTTTTGTAAATCTGGTTTACGCACAGATTAGAGTGCGCACCATAGCTCAGTCCGATGCCCGCCGACGCGCGGCTGACTTCTTCCATTGCCACTGTATGCGCCAGGTAGCCCATATCTGAACCGCCATATTGTTCTGATACTGTGACACCCAGCAAGCCCATGTCGCCAAGCTTTGGCCACAGCTCGTTGGGGAAGGCGTTTGCTTCATCCGCTTTTTCTGCCAGCGGCGCAATTTCGTTTTGTGAAAACTGGTAAACGTGGTCGCGAAGCATATCGATATCTTCGCCGAGGCCGAAATTCAATGTAGGGTACGGAGTATTCATGCAAGTTTTCCTCTTTTCAGTTCTGCCAACTCTTCGCGGCAGCGCGCTTCTACTTCGTCCAGTTCACTCATTAACATTTGAATGTCTTCAAGTTGCTGGTTAAGTACCGCACGTTTTTGTTCAGTTAACTCCAGCATAGTTTCCAGCTGGGCTGCGGAATTTAAATGCGTATCGTAAAGATCGAACAGGGTTTTGACTTCGGCCAGCGAAAATCCCAGACGCTTGCCCCGTAATATGAGCTTTAACCTTACCCGGTCTTTATTACAGTAAATACGGTTCTGGCCAGTACGTTTCGGACTCAGTAACCCCTGCTCTTCATAAAACCGGATGGATCTTGGCGTTATGTCATACTCTTTCGCCAGTTCCCCAATTGTAAAGGTTGGTTCATTATTGTGCTTGGTCATGTCACATACCTTGTGATGGACACCATGTGGTTGCCCGTGTTTACGCGCCAGTCACATCCATCGCGGAACAGACGTTGACACATAATTCATTCGAGTTTACGTTAACGTTAATTACAATTTACGTAAAGGTAAAGTAACATTTTGCTAACGTCAATGTATCAGACGGGCGAATGGGACCGTACCACCAAAGTATTGTGTTTAATTTTGTATACGCGCAGTAGGCTAAGGCAGCGTAAACAGCGAAGAACAGTGAACAGAGGCAGAAGAATATGAGTAATGAAGCGGTAGTGATTGTTGCGGCAAAACGTACGCCGATGGGCGGCTTTAATGGCAGCCTGGCAGGGGTGCCTGCCACCGAACTCGGGGCCGTTGCCATCCAGGCGGCCTGTGATAATTTTGACGTCAGTCAGGTAGATGAAGTTGTGATGGGCTGTGTGTTGCCAGCCGGTCTCGGCCAGTCGCCGGCCAGACAGGCATCACTGAAAGCGGAGTTGCCCCTGAGTGCCGGAGTGACCACCATTAATAAAGTATGTGGTTCTGGCCTGAAAGCGGTGATGCTGGCCCATGATCTGATAAAAGCCGGTAGCGCTGAGACGGTCATTGCCGGTGGCATGGAAAGCATGAGCAATGCGCCTTATATGCTGCCAAAAGCGCGTACCGGCTACCGCATGGGTCATGGTCAGGTATTGGATCACATGATGCTGGACGGGCTGGAAAATGCGTACGACGGCAAGGCCATGGGTTGTTTTGCCCAGGATACCGCTGATGATGAAGGGATCACCCGCAGTCAGATGGATGAATTTGCATTAAGTTCGCTGTCAAAAGCCAGCGAAGCGATAGACAGTGGCGCGTTCAGCAATGAAATTGTACCGGTCACCATTTCCGGCCGCAAAGGCGATATCACTGTCGATACAGATGAAGGCCCAGGTTCCGCCCGTCCGGAAAAAATCCCAAGTTTGCGCCCGGCGTTTAAAAAAGACGGCACGGTAACCGCGGCGAACTCCAGCTCTATTTCTGATGGCGCCGCGGCGTTGCTGGTAATGAGCGAGTCGAAGGCGGCAGCCCAGGGCCTGACGCCGCTGGCCAAGGTGGTGGCTCACGCGACTCATTCCATTGAGCCGGAAAATTTCACAGTAGCCCCGGTTGGCGCGGTGGAAAAAGTGCTTGAGAAGGCCGGCTGGAGCAAAGATGAAGTTGACTTGTTCGAAATCAACGAGGCTTTTGCCATGGTGACCATGCTGGCGATTCGTAAGCTGGGTCTGGACGAGAACAAAGTAAACATCCATGGCGGTGCGTGTGCCCTGGGTCACCCTATTGGCGCGTCGGGCGCACGGATCCTGGTTACTTTGCTACATGCCCTTAAAAAAGAAGGCAAGCAAAAAGGCGTGGCAACACTGTGTATCGGCGGGGGCGAAGGTGTGGCCGTCGCGGTGGAAATGCTATAGGCCGAATACTGCTGGGCATCCAGTGTGATTTTACGCACAATGGCACCTTCGGGTGCCATTTTTTGTGAGCGGGAAGGAGAGGGGAATGAAGCGTATAGTGGGGTTGCTGTTAGTTGTGGTGGGTAGCCAGTTTGGTTGCGTCTCCAGCGAGTCGGGTCAGGGGGTAAGCTACCAGCAGGTGGTCGAACTCCCCTCCCGGTCCGCGACGTCGATCTACCGTTATGGCGAATCACCGTTACAGGTTATCCATCATTATGCGGCTGCCCAGCCGGCTCGTACGGCGCTGGTCTTTGTCCATGGCGGATGTTGGTTGCAGGCGTATGACATTTCTCACAGCAAAGGCTGGATGACCCACCTGGCCGATGCCGGTATTGACGTATACGGTATCGAATACCGCCGTACCGGTGATGAAGGCGGTGGCTGGCCAGGCACCAAAAATGATGTGGTGGCTGCACTTAACTGGCTGGACAGCCATTTCAAACAAGCAGGTCAGCCTGACAAGCTGGTGGTGGCGGGACACTCAGCCGGTGGTCACCTGGCGCTGCTCACTGCCAGTAAGACAACTCTCAATGCCGATAAGGTGATCGGTCTGGCCGCCATTACCGATATCACCAGCTATGCTGAGGGCACGAATAGCTGTCAGCAAGCCGTGCCCGCGTTTATGGGCGGCGAACCACAACACAGGCCAGATGCGTATCAACAGGCACAACCTGACTTCAACCAGATAAATACTAAGGTCACTTTGCTGCAGGGACAGGCTGATACTATTGTGCCGGTTGGTCAGGCCAGCGTAGCTGGGGTGCAAACCGAGCTGGTTGAGGGGGCGGGGCATTTTGACTGGCTGTATCCGCAGTCTCCGGCATTTTCACTTTTTTACAATCAGGTTATTCAGTAGTTTATGAATTCAATAAAAGCACAAGCCCGCGAACTCGATCAAGCCGATCCGTTAGCACATAAGAAAAGCGAATTTTATCTGCCTGAAGGTGTGATCTATCTTGATGGCAATTCATTAGGTGCATTACCACACAGTGCACGGGTTCGGGCGAAAGACGTGGTCGACGCTCAATGGGGTGACGGCCTTATCACCTCATGGAATCAACATGGCTGGATAGATTTACCACACCGGGTGGGTAGCAAGCTGGGTAAATTACTGGGGGCAGCTGATGGTCAGTTGGTATGCTGCGATTCAATATCGGTAAACCTGTTTAAGTTGCTGAGTGCCGCGTTGAAAATGCGGCCAGAGCGTCACGTGATTGCTACCACCGCTGAAAACTTTCCTACCGATATCTATATCGCTGAGGGGCTCATAGAACAGTTAGGCGGAAAGCATGAGCTGCGGCTGCTCGAAGAACAAAACCTGTGCGAAGCGTTAACTGACGACATTGCGGTACTCATGATCACCCAGGTAAATTTCCGCACGGGGCTGAAGCAGGATATGGAGGCGGTGACGCGTCTTGCTCATGAGAAAGGTATTTTGGTTATTTGGGATCTTGCGCACAGTGCCGGTGCGTTTCCGGTCCGGTTAGATGCAAGTGAAGCAGATTTTGCGGTGGGGTGTACCTATAAATACCTCAACGGCGGTCCGGGCGCGCCGGCGTTTGTGTATGTCGCCAGCCGTCACCAGGCAGAGTACATCCAGCCGCTAAGCGGCTGGATGGGACACGCTGAACCGTTTGCGTTTTCGCCTCATTATCGCCCCGCGCAGGGGATCCGCCAGAACCTCTCCGGCACACCGGGTGTGATTGGCATGAGTATACTGGATGCGGCGCTGGAGGTATTCGAAGATGTACCACTGACCGCGCTGCGCGAGAAATCCTTGGCGTTGATGCGCTTTTTTGAAAACTGCCTGGAGGCCCATGACATCGCCGGTTACCTCACGCCCTGCTATCCTGAAGAGCAACACCGTGGCAGTCAACTGGCCTTCCGTCATCCGGACGCCTATGCTATTTGTCAGGCGTGGATTGCCGACGGCGTGATTGGCGATTTCCGGGCACCCGATATTTTACGTATTGGCTTTGCACCGCTGTATTTATCCTATGCTGATATTGAACAGGCGGTCTCACGACTGGCGGCTATTCTTAATGAGCAGCGGTACCAGGACCCGGTTTTTCAACAGAAACTGCATGTTACTTAAGCAGTTGCGCGTTTGCGTATTGCAAATCACTAACTAGCCAGTGATACTGACAATAATGGAAATTATCTAGATAAGACAAGGTTTTACATTAGCTTGCAACGGATCTTTCGAACCCTGTTAGGGGGGCTGTTATTCACGGCCGGGTGGGTGACACCTGCGTCTGCAGAAACGGTGACATATTGTATTGATCCGGCCTGGGCTCCCTACGAAGCACTCAGAAACAATGAGCACATTGGCATTTCCAGGGACTACCTGGAGCTGGTGAGCCGCCGAACGGGCATAAACTTTGTGCTGGTACCCAGTGACTCTCTGGAACAGTCGCTGGCGTTCGTACGGGAGGGCAAATGTCAGATGATTACTTTGTTGAATGCCAGCCCGTCCCGCAAGCAGTTTCTTGACTTCTCCCTGCCTTATTTTGAGGCGCCCAACGTATTGGTAGGACAACGTGGTACCCCGATGATCCAGGGCTTCGATGCGGTGGGTGAACGGTTGGTCGGCGTGGTGGAAGGTTATCGTCACGCCGAGTATCTGGCCCGTTATTACCCGTCGGTTAATGTACGCACGGTGGACAGTGAGGCGCTTGGCCTGGTCAGTCTGGCGCGGGGTGAAATTGACCTGATGATTGGCTCGCTGCTTAGTGTGTATTTGCATATGAATAATATGGAGCTGGATCAGTTGGAAGTAGTGGGATATGCCGAGCCTTTTGATTCGCTGGGCTATGCGGTGAGTAAATCTGTCAGTGACACATTGTTACCCCGGCTGAACAAAGCTTTGCAAGCGATCCCCGAATCCCGCCGGGTGAATATTTACAAAAACTGGACCGATGTACGCATACGTGACGAGCGTAGTTATCTGACCCTGGTACTGGCGCTCACCGTAGTGGGCTTAATCATATTAGGGTTTTATTTGCGGCACCGCGCGCTGGCCGCTTACTCCAGCGAGTTATTACAGAAAAATACCAGTATAGAGTCGCTGCAGGCCGCCTTACTGGAGAAGAACCGCACCCTGGAGTTTTTGTCTAACCATGACGCGCTGACCGGCCTGTTCAACCGCAATCATATGATCCATAAAGCGGAGGAAGAAATATCCCGTTTTTCGCGGTTTCATACACCGGCCAGTCTGATCATAACGGAAATAGATAATCTCTCAGAGCTGAACGCAAGTCATGGTTCTCAGCATGCCGATGACTTGTTACGGGCGGTGGCCGCGACCTGTGTTGATACCGTGCGTGAAGTGGATGTGGTTGCGCGCTGGAGCGGCGAACAATTCATTATACTGTGCCCGCAGACAGATATAAATTCAGCCAAAGTGCTCGGCGAACGCTTGGTGAAAGGGTTATACAACAATGACGTGGTGATGGCCCGCAATCCTGACATCGCGGTGGGATTAGCCGTGGTGCACAGCAGCGAGTCATTTACCGACTGGTTCGACAGGGCGGCCAAGGCACTTTATCAGAGTAAACGGCAAGGGTACGGGGTACCCTGTACAGCAGAATAATCTTAACCTTGCCGACAGATGGCTAGCCTGGCTAGTTAACGATCGGTTCGAAATGCCACTGATGGGCATCGTACTTTACCCGTGACCGGTCATACTCGCGTTCAGAACGCCAGGTGCGGTTGTTCAGTTTAACCGAGACCCCCGGATAAAGCCGCTTGTTGGCCACCAGCTTAACTTCTGTCTGGTAGCTGTCCTTGGCGGTTTTCATTTCTTTGGCTTTATCTTCTATCCAGCTAAGTAACGCTGACTCGTTTTTAAGCAGCTCTTTGGCTTCCTGTACTTTTTCACGCATCTCCTTAGGTACAAACTTGGCCTGTATAATGGAAATTTTTTCCTGGTGGCGCAGGTTATTTTCGCGTAGTTGCTTCAGCAGCTCATCCAGCGCATCTTTACGCTCAACAATTAAATTGAAGCCTGGGGAAAAGTCGACTTTCAGGGTACTGCCAGATACTGCACCCAGCGTACCGGCAGTGACAGCCGCCTGACTGACCACATCGCAGGCAAACAGATTGCCCTGAGGGTTGTCTATCTGGCCTACTGTTACCGAGCCTCCGCAGCGCAGCTTGCTGTATGCCAGCTGGCGTCCGACGGTAATGTTGCCAGCACACTGGATATCCAGGCCCTGACCGTGCTGCACATGTACGCTGCCGGCTGCGATAAGCTGGCAACTGTAGTCGGTTTGGGTTTCGTTGACTTTACCCATGCCGCCTTCGGTAATAATAATGTCGCCGCCTGATTCGATCCGCGCAGACTCGACAAAACCGTTTACGGTGACGTCGCCGGTGGCTTTTATCACCATTTTCTCGGTGACATCACCGTTGACCAGTACCGCGCCTTCATAATTAATATGCCCGGTGCCCACATTGACGCCACTACAGATGTAGGTGTCGTCAATATTCATGGTCAGCTCCTGATATTTCGGCATGCCGGCAATGGCGGCGATGAGCAGGTTTTCGTCGTGATCGCTGACCACGGTGCCCTCACCCTTTTTGAACTCTACCCAATCACCGGGTTTTGCCTCAAGGCCGTTGCCCCTTACGTCGAAGCCATTACGGCCCTGGGTAGGAGGGGTGCGGCGGAGCACTTCGGTATTGGCTTTAACACAGATAACCTCACCCAGATTACGCATATCTACCCGTTTGCCATCGTTGGACTGCGGACGCAGTACACGTTCAAGTGCATTGGGAACCAGAGGTATGAAACGGGAAGACTTACCGTCGCGGGGCGGCAAGCCACGTGCAATTTCCCGTTCCACAATATTACCTGGCGTGCCCTTGGCGGATTCTTCCAGCAAGGCTGTGATTCGTTTAATACTGACGCCACGGCGAATCCCGTTTTTGTTGGCCAGCGCCAAGATCGTTTCCGCTGTGGGCATTTTCCCGCCGAACGGAGCGGTAAGTACCAGGCTGGCTGACATACCGTCTTCCGGTATGCGAAACTCAACCTCTGCGTTACGTCGCTCGCCGATGCGTTCAGTTACCTGAGTCCCGTCCTGGGTTTTGAAGAAATGATTTGCCTTGTCGCACGCCGCCTTAACGGTCGACTCTGAAATATACAGCGACTTATACTGACCTTCACGAAGACTGCTGCAAAGAGCTTTGGCATTAATTTCATTATCAAACTCAGCGGGGCTAAGCGTCAGCTCCACATAGTTTTTGGTATTGTCGAAATCTACTGAAACGCCATTCATTACATCTTCCATTGTATTGCCCGATGGTTTCTTATCGGCATACTAGCCGTTGCCTTAACTGTTAATTTATAGCCAGCACAGGGTTGCCGTCAAAGGTTTTCAGCGTATTGATACAGCGCCCGCAAAATGGCCTGGTTGTCTGGGTTGTCAGCGTGTGCCTGAGCCAGGGATTCCAGTGTAAGTAAATAATTTTCCATAGTAATCGATGCCGGCGAGCCGGCATCGGTAAGCCGGGCCTGACGGTGGTGCTGCCAACGCTGCATTTCATCGGCGGTCAGGGTATGCGGAAAATTACGTGCCCGGTAACGAAACAGCAGCGTTCGCAAGCGTGGGTTGTGTGTGTCATCAGCCAGTGCGGGCAGTTGATAAGGGTCGGCTTCTCTGACCCGTTCGCACCAGCGCCGGTCCTCGTCATTCAGAAAACCGCCGCTGTACAGGGCATGGTCGGCGTCATCATCACTGTCAGGATGAGGCTCGTCGTATACCTGCAACAGTTTTTGCCACACCTCGGGATGCTGACTCATTAGTTTAAAGTTTGCCAGGCAGGCCTCCCGATCCAGGCCTAGTCGTTCGGCATTAGCTTCGGTCATGGCTTTGGCGGTGGTAACAAAGGGCGAGCGATTGATGTAAATCAGTTTCAGGCCGGGTCGTGACGCCGGATCGTCCAGCTCATCCTGACGGGCATACAACGCCTGACGAATTTCTTCTACACTGCCGTTGAGCAGTAAATCTGTGCTGCGTGATAAGTCGAGTACCACCACCGCATTCGGGTTATTCGGGTGCATACCCACAGGCATCACCCAGGTAGAGCATCCACTGTGGGCCGGCAGACGTGATGACACATGCAGCAATACCGAGGGGCGCGAAAAATCGAACTGTTTGAGCACCGCCTGCTTACTGCGCAGTGAAAACGCATAGTCATACAACTTAGGCTGGTGTTTGCGGATAAGTCTGGCCAGCGCTATGGTCGCTCTCACATCGGCAAGCGCATCGTGGGCGTCACCGTGATCAATTCCATTCGCCGCTGTGAGGTGTTCCAGTTTAAAGCTCGGCGCGCCGTCCTCGCGGGTTGGCCACTGTATCCCATCGGGACGCAACGCATAACAGGCGCGCGCCAAATCAATAATATCCCAGCGGCTGTTACCGTTGCGCCACTCACGGCTGTAAGGGTCGTAAAAGTTACGATAAAACAGGTAACGGGAAACCTCATCGTCAAAGCGAATACTGTTATAACCCGCTACACAGGTATTCGGCTCGCTCATGGCCGCAAAGACTTTGTCTGCAAACTCTGCTTCAATCATGCCGTCCCGCAGTGTTTGCTGCGGGGTGATGCCGGTCACCAGGCAGGCCTGCGGGTGGGGCAGGTAGTCATTGGCAATCTGGCTCACAATGTTGATGGGCTTGCCAATTTCGTTCAGCTCGCTGTCGGTGCGGATGGCCGCAAACTGACAGGGCAGATCTTTCTGCGGACTGGTGCCAAAGGTTTCGTAATCGTGCCATAGCAGCGTCGGTTCAGTCATGATCTGTCGCGTTTTCCTGTTAAATGCCAACTGACTAAACGGCGAAGTGTACACTGCCTGTTACCCAATACCAATGGTGGATAACCGGTAAATAGCTCGGTTTCAGGCATACAGCTTTTTTCCACAAAGCCATGTAGAGTAGCTAAAACACTAACTGCACTGGAGCAAAATAATGAAATCAGGAACCCTACTAGCCACTGTGCTGCTGAGTCTGCTACTAACGGGAAGCGCTATCGCCGCTGATAAGCCACAGGTCGCCATTGTCATTCACGGTGGCGCCGGCACCATTTTGAAGGAGAATATGACCCCGCAACTGGAGCAGGCTTATCTCGACAAACTACGGGAAGCTGTTACCAAGGGACATGCCATGCTCAAGGCAGGCAAGCCAGGTGAAGAGGTAGTGGTAGCCACTATTCAGATTCTGGAGGCATCGCCGTTGTTTAATGCCGGCGTAGGCGCGGTTTATACCTATGACGGAGAGCATGAGCTGGATGCCTCCATCATGCATGGCGGTACCCGCAACGCCGGTGCTGTCGCGGGCGTAAAAACCATTGGCAGCCCCATTGCCGCTGCGCAGGCCGTCATGAATCACTCTCCCCACGTGATGCTTGCCGGTGCCGGCGCGGAAGCCTTTGCCGAATTGCAGGGTATGCAACCGGTGGATAACACTATGTTTAATACCGAGCGTCGTCGAGATGCACTCAAGCGCGCGAAAGCCAGGATGGAGCAGGCCGGACTTTATCACGGTGGTCAGCAGGGCAATGAGCGCTTCGGCACGGTGGGCGCAGTGGTGCTGGATGCAGCGGGCAATCTGGTTGCCGGGACGTCTACTGGCGGAATGACGGCGAAACGGTTTGGCCGGGTAGGGGACTCGCCCATTATTGGAGCGGGTACATTTGCCGATAACGACAGCTGCGCAGTATCTGCCACCGGGCATGGAGAGTTCTTTATCCGCTATCAGGTAGCCGCAGATATCTGTGCGCGTATGAAATACAGCGGCCAGACGCTGCAGGCTGCTGCCGACACAGTAATCAATGGTGTGCTAGCGGATGTGGGTGGTGACGGTGGCGTTATCGCCGTCGACAGCAAGGGGAATATTGCTACCCCATTTAACTCCGCGGGTATGTACCGGGCAAAAGTGGAAGCCGACGGCAAGGTCTCAGTAGGCATTTATCAGCAGTGGGATGAGCGGTTGTAAAATAAATGCAATAAATTGCAATTATCAGCACTAAAAACATAGCTGTATGCCGGTTCTGGGTCTAGGCTTGAAGTGTGGGGGCGAAAGCGAATACACGCTGCCACTCACAATATAATACTTACAGAGTTTTACATGTGCGCACATGGGGAGGCGAAATGGAATCCTTACAGGTTTGTGACTATATGAATATCCACCCGGTTAAACTCAGAGTGGATATGCCGGTAGCTGAAGCAGTGGAAACCCTGTTGTCAAGCGGCCAGACCGGTGGTCCGGTGGTGGATAATCGCGGTAAAGTGGTGGGTTTTCTGTCAGAGCAGGACTGTATCAAGCAAATGGTTGAGTCGAGTTATTACCGGGAGCAAGTGTGTCGCGTGGCCGACATTATGCGCACACCAGCACTCACCATTAAACCGTATATGTCTGTCGTCGAACTGGCGCAAATGCTTTTGAAAGAAAAGCCCCGTGTGTATCCCATCGTTGATGATGATGGAGTACTGGAAGGCACCATCAACCGCACATCGGTGTTAAAAGCCATCGATGTTCAGCTGCGCTCCGGCTACAAAGCCGTAAGCTAACGGGCAACTAACTAAAAGCACACGGACTGCCTGGTAAGCAGTCCGTTAGTGGCAGGTATTCTCACCTTTCCGCTCTGTCTTATAACCAATTGCGCTTGCAACGGGTATAAATAGGCTTATTCTGACGGCTTTTTCTGGTCGTAACAGGAGCCGCTCGTGCAATCTGATGCCCCCGCTAATCCGCTGGGCCTGCTTCCCATCGTTTTCTTTGTCGTACTGGTTATTGTGACCGGTTTGCTGGCCGGTTCCATGACCGCCATGCCTATTCTGGTGGCTTTTTTGTTATCAGCCGGACTGGCGTTAGGGCTTAATCGGCGGGACGAAAAACTCTCACTCAGCGAAAAGCTGAATATATTCTGCCGCGGCAGCGGTGAGCGTAATATTATGCTGCTGGTGTTTATATTCCTGTTGGCCGGCGCATTCTACGCACTTACCATTGATATTGGCGCCCGCGATGCCACGGTCAATCTGGCGCTACGCTGGATCCCGGCAGATTTGGTGCTACCGGGCCTGTTTCTTATTTGCTGCTTTATTTCATTTGCCATGGGGACCTCCATGGGCACCATTACTGCACTGTCGCCGGTTGGCGCGGGTCTGGCAACCAGCCTTGGGATCCCCGTGCCTATGGCGCTGGGGATTGTGGTGGGCGGCGCCATGTTCGGTGATAACTTGTCGTTTGTTTCTGATACCACCATTGCCGCAACCCGCAGCCAGGGCGTCAGGCTCGCCGATAAATTCAAAGCTAACCTTATTATTGCCTTACCCGCCGCGCTGGTCACTATGTTGTTACTGGTAATGGTACCGGTGTCGACCACCAGTACGCCGGATGCAGAGGCCATTAACGGGTTTCTTATTGTGCCGTACCTGGTGATCATCATCAGTGCCCTGGCCGGGCTCAACGTGATTGCGGTGCTGGGGTGTGGTATCGCGACAGCCGCCCTGACGGGGCTTGCCACTGACAGCTTTACGCTGCTTGGCATGCTCACCAGCATGCAAAAGGGACTGGGCTGGATGCAGGACCTTGCCATGATTGCTATCACCATTGGCGGCATAGTGGCGTTGATGCATGCTTATGGCGGGATCCGCTGGCTGATTACGGTATTAACCCGCCGGGTGTCGGGTCAGCGCGGCGCAGAAGGCAGTATTGCAGCATTGGTGAGCTTTCTGGATGTTTCCACCGCGAACAATACCATTGCCATTGTCACTGCGGGGCCGGTAGCGAAGGAGTTAAGCGAACAATACAATGTGGATCCCCGCCGCACTGCCAGTTTGCTGGACGTATTTTCGTGTGGATTTCAGGGGTTGGTGCCTTACGGGGCACAGCTATTAAGCGCGGCGGCCGTAGTGGGTATTTCGCCCCTGTCGGTGACGCTTTACAGCTGGTACCCCATGCTTATTCTGGTATTCGGTGTGTTGGCCATTCTCAGCAGACGCCCACGGTTTGTTTCCAGACCACAGCGTGCGGTATAGCAGCGCACAAATTTCGCCAGTCATAACAGGTCCCGCCTGACCCAACCTGCTCCGGTTGGTGTAGTGATAAGTAGCCGAAACGGGCCGTCCCGGTGGCTGGCTTTTGCTGCCGGGCTGGAAATCCAGCCGGCTTTCTTCTAGTATCGGCGGCCTGTCAGACCCAGAGGACTTAGTCTTGCCAACACCCAGTGACGCCTTACCATCTCCTAAACAGTTGTTCGCCGAGTTAGATAACTGCTTGCTGGCCGATCGTTTTCGCCTGAAACGGCGTCTGCAGAACGTGCTAAGCATGCAGAAAAAGGGGCAGGCCGGGGCGGAAGAAAAGCTGGCTGCTGTGAACAAGGCAATTGCTGCTTCGTCGGCAAAACGGCGTACCCGGGCAGAACAGGTCCCCACGGTAACCTATCCGCCGCTGCCGGTGAGCGACAAAAAAGAGGCTATTAAAGATGCCATAGCCAGTCACCAGGTGGTAATTGTCGCGGGGGAGACGGGCTCGGGAAAAACCACGCAGCTACCTAAAATATGTCTGGAAATGGGACGCGGTGTGGACGGCATGATAGCGCATACTCAGCCTCGCCGGCTGGCAGCCCGCAGCGTGGCTAACCGTATTGCAGAAGAACTGGACACGCCACTGGGTGAAAAAGTCGGCTTTAAAATCCGTTTTTCTGATCAGGTAAGTGAGCAATCGTATGTCAAACTGATGACCGATGGCATGCTGCTGGCAGAAATGCAGCAGGATCGGTTTTTAAACCAGTACGACACGATTATTATTGACGAGGCTCACGAACGCAGCCTGAATATTGATTTTCTGCTGGGGTATCTGAAACAGTTACTGGCGAAACGGCCCGAGTTAAAACTCATCATAACCTCAGCCACCATCGATCCAGAGCGGTTTTCCAGCCACTTTAACGATGCGCCTATCATTGAGGTCAGCGGCCGTACCTATCCGGTGGAAGTGCGCTATCGGGATCCGGCAGAAATGGGCGATGATATCGATCAGACCGATGCCATTGTTGCCGCTGTCGATGAGTTGTTCCGCGAGGCACCCGGTGACATTCTGGTGTTTTTAAGCGGTGAACGGGAGATCCGTGACGCCCAGGAGGCGTTGAACCGGCAGCAATACCGGCATACGGAGGTTGTGCCTCTGTATGCTCGGCTTTCAGCCTCCGAGCAAAACCGCATTTTTCAGTCCCATTCCGGCCGCCGCATTGTACTGGCGACGAATGTAGCTGAAACGTCACTGACGGTTCCGGGCATTAAGTATGTTATCGATCCGGGGTTTGCGCGGATTTCCCGGTACAGTGCTCGCAGTAAAGTGCAGCGTTTACCTATCGAACCGATTTCTCAGGCCTCGGCGAATCAACGGGCGGGACGATGTGGACGGGTTTCCGACGGTATTTGTATTCGCCTGTATAGTGAAGAAGATTATCTGGGACGCCCAGAATTTACCGATCCTGAAATTCTGCGGACCAACCTGGCATCGGTTATTTTGCAAATGCTGGCGTTAGGTTTAGGTGAAATTACGGCCTTTCCTTTTGTGCAGCCACCGGATAACCGGAATATTAACGACGGCATCCGCCTGCTCGAAGAAATACAGGCTATTACCCGTAAACAGGGGCGCCCACACCTTACCCAAATGGGCAGACAGATAGCCCGGCTGCCGATTGATCCCCGCTACGCACGAATGGTGATTGAGGCCGCCAGCAACCAGTCACTTCGTGAAGTTATGGTGATTGCTGCCGGCCTGTCTATTCAGGATCCTCGCGAGCGTCCCCAGGAGAAACGCCAGCAAGCGGATGAAAAACACAGTGAATATACGGACAAAGATTCCGACTTTATCAGCCTGTATAACCTTTGGACCAAGTTCCGCGAACAGCAATCGGCATTAACCCAGAATCAATTGCGTAAATGGTGTAAAGCACAGTTCATTAACTATTTGCGTATGCGGGAATGGCAGGACATTGTCAGTCAGCTGAAAAAGTCGGTAGCAGAACTCGGCATGGGGATCAGTAATCAGGCCGCAGATTACGATGCGATCCATAGCGCCCTGTGTACCGGCTTGCTGTCACACCTCGGCTTTAAAGACAAAGACCGGGAATATCTCGGCTCCCGTAACACCCGCTTTATGATCTTTCCCGGCTCAGGCCTGTCAAAAAAGCAGCCGAAATGGGTGATGGCCGCCGAGTTGGTAGAAACGTCCAAACTGTTTGCCCGCATGGTGGCGCGCATCGATCCCCAGTGGGTGGAGCCACTTGCCAGTCATGTCACTCAGTCAAGCTATTCTGAGCCTCACTGGTCGAAAAAGCGCGGTGCGGTGATGGCATGGGAAAAGGTCACCCTGTTTGGTCTGCCCATCGTGATGAAGCGGGCCGTGGTGTACAGTAAAATTGACCCCGCGGTCTGTCATGAGCTATTCATTCGTGAAGCACTGGTAGAAGGCAATACCCGGCTTCACTTTGATTTTCTGGATGATAATCAGGCATTGCTGGCCCAGGCCGATGAACTTGAACAGAAAACCCGTCGCCGGGATCTCATTGTTGATGAACAGCAGCTGGTGGATTTTTACGTCAGCCGAATTCCGGTTGAGGTAAACAACGACGCCGCTTTTCGCAAGTGGTGGAAGGGACTGAAAGATAAAGACAGCCTGCGGTTTACTGAAGAGGATGTGTATCGTCAGCAACCCGGCGTGGCGGTAGATAATGCGTTCCCTGACGTATGGCGGCAGGGCAATCTAACTTTGCCGTTGCGCTATCATTTCGAGCCAAACGCCCCCGACGACGGGGTAACCGTGGCCATTCCTTTACCCTTACTGAATCAGGTAGAGGACAGCGGGTTCGACTGGCAGGTACCGGGCCTGCGTGAAGAGCGCATTATGGCTATGATCCGCGGGCTACCCAAGCGGATTCGTAAAAACTTTGTGCCTGCGCCGAATTTTGCCCAGGCGTGTATGGCCGATATCGCGCAAACTGACAAAAAAGGCCGGCCACAGTCACTGCAGACAGCCGTCACCGATAAGTTACGCCGCATGACGGGGATCACGGTGGACGATGAAGACTGGCAACAGGTGAAGCTGGACACCCACCTGAGGTTGCACTTTGCCGTGGTGGATGACAAAGGCGAGGTGGTCGCCAGTGGCGACGATCTGCACCAGTTAAAACAACAATGTCAGGGTCAGGTAAAGGAAACCTTCGAACAGGCGGCTACGCCGGAGCTTGAGCGTAGCGGCCTTACTGAATGGGATTTCGACAGCCTGCCGCAGACCTTCGAACAGTCAATGGCCGGCTTTAAAGTGCAGGCTTTCCCGGCTCTGGTGCCCCAAGGTGACAGTGTCGATATTGAGCTGGTGGACGAAACTGACAAAGCGCAGCAATTGCACCGTCAGGGCGTGAATGTACTGGTGAAAAATGCCATGCCATCGCCGCTGAATTACCTCCAGAGTAAACTGCCAAATAAAGCCAAGCTGGGGTTGTACTTTAACCCCTTTGGACAAATTAAAGCGTTAATTGATGACTGCATTATGGCCGGTATCGACGATTTGGTCTGCCAGTTCTGTACCACCCACAATACTGACATCCGTGAACGGGAGGCCTTTACGGCATGTGTTGACTGGGTGCGCGAACAAATCAACGAAGTGGTGCTGGATATTGCCCGGCAAGCCGAGCAGGGACTGACACTGGCTCATCAGTGTCAAAAGCAGATGAAAGGCAATGTGCCCCTGACCATGGTAAGCGCGTTAGGTGATTGCAAAGCTCACCTGAACCAGCTGGTGTTTCCCGGCTTTGTCAGCGATATCGGGCGGGCGCGCCTTGATGACTGGAATCGTTATATTAAAGGACTGGCCCGGCGGCTGGAGAAATTACCGGTAGATCCCAACCGGGATCGCATGCAACAGGTGACCATTGAAAAAGTCACCACAGCCTGGGAAAAAGTGCAGGCGAAGTACCCGGGCACCCAGCGGCCAGCCGCTCTTGAGGAGGTCCGCTGGATGATTGAGGAGCTGCGGGTAAGCCTGTTTGCTCAGCAACTTGGTACGGCGTATCCAATATCTGCCAAACGTATCCTGACACGGCTGGAAGAGTTCTAAACTGCATTTTCACATTGACAAGGTGCCACCGGCACCCTATAACGGGATGTACAGGTAGATGATGCGCCATGCATGCAGAAGTGAGGCAGGAGAAGTAAGATGTTGGGATACGATGATAAACGCAATTTCTTCAGAATGATGGTGAATTCGCCATGTCAGCTGGAGATAAACGACGAAGAGTCGAGCCGTACCCTCCAAGCGGTTTGCAAGGACATCAGCGCAACCGGTATGTCGTTAGAAGTTGCCGAACCTTCTGTCGAGCTGGGCACCAAGGTGAATGTGTCCATTGACTCCACCAGTTCACAGATACCGTCGCTGTCGGCCGTGGCCACTGTGGTCAGGTGTGTACCGGAGTCAGACGCCAGCTGCATTCTTGGTGTAGAAATTTCCGAGATGAATTAAGCTCACCGGCCGGCGGGGGCATTGATAACTCCCCCAGCCCGGCCGGACAGCCTTCCAGTGGTTAATCTACCACCTGGCAAACCAACCCTTTCAGATAGTAACCCTCAGGGAAACTACCGATGGTGGGGTGGTCGGTGGCCTGAGATAAGCGCTCGATAATCTTAATGGTTCTGCCAGCATCCAGAGCGGCATCAGCCACAATCTTCTGAAATAAATCTGCCGGCATCAGCCCGGAACAACTGAACGTCATCAGAATGCCGCCTGGTTTAACGGCATGGATCCCATACATATTAATGTCTTTATAACCCCGTGACGCCCGTGGCAGAGACGCCTTACTGTCGACAAACTTAGGCGGATCCAGTATCACCATGTCAAACTGTTGCTGTTGTTCATGATAGCGGCGCAACACCTGAAAGACGTCTTCGTTAACCATGGTGCACTTTTCGGGCGCTAGCTGATTCAGGGTAAGATGTTGTGCAGCCAGGTCCAGCGCGGCTGCGGATACATCTACATTAGTGACATGACTGGCTCCACCTGCCAGCGCGTAACACGCAAACGTACCAGTGTAACTAAAACAGTTCAGTACCGTGGCGTCTTTCGCGTAGCGTCCTGCCGTCGCGCGATTGTCTCGCTGGTCGAGATAAAAGCCCGTCTTATGACCCTGTTCAATGTCTACCAGAATGCGAACGCCGTTTTCAGTAATCGTCACCTCCCGTTGGGGTTCACCTGACAGCGTCTGCACTAACGGCTCCAACCCCTCTTTCTTTCTCACGTCCACATCGCTACGTTCATACACGGCGGTATCAGGCAGAAGTTTATTCAGGGCCCAGACAATTTTATCGCGGTGTTTGTCGGCGCCGGCGCTAAGAAGCTGAACCACCGCCACTTTGTCGTAGATATCAATGGTCACGCCGGGCAGGCCGTCAGACTCTGAGGCCACCAGTCGGTAGCTGTTAGTGTCCTTGCCGGCAAACAGCCGTTGTCTGAGCAGATGGGCCTGCTCAATACGACGCAGGAAAAAACCGTTATCGATGCTTTCAGATTGTGAAAAAGTCCACATGCGAACCCGGATCTGTGAGTCTGGCGAATAGGCGCCGCGACCCAGCCAGGTCCCTTCTGCGCTGATTACGTCTACCGTATCGCCGCGGCGGCATTTGCCTTTTACCGTATTGACGGCGCTGGCAAATACCCAGGGATGACGACGTTGTAACGAGCGTTCCCGCTCAGGATTCAGAGTAACGGTGGCAGACATAGGCGACCTTTTGTTTGTAGCAATTCGTGGCCGCGCAGTATACCGACTATCATAAGTGGCTGCGACTGTTGTCTCGCCGGTCGTCCTGCTACAGTTAAGAAAAGCACAAGGAGTCAGTACTATGCGATTTATCGACCACGAACGAGGTGAGGGGCCTGGCGGCTTATTTATCAGCAATACTGCACGCCCGACGCTGGCACCGGGCTACGTACGGGTGCGGGTTGCCGCCTTTGGTGTCAACCGGGCAGATACCTTACAACGCAAAGGCATGTATCCGCCACCGCCAGGCGAGAGCCCGATCCTGGGACTGGAAATAGCCGGCGAAGTGATTGAACTGGGGGACAGTAAGTGCCAATGGCAGGCAGGCGACCGGGTCTTTGGACTGGTCGCGGGGGGCGGCTATGCTGAAGAGGTGGTGGTGCTGGCCGACCATTTGATGCGCTGCCCGGCATCATTGTCTTTCGAGCAGAGCGCCGGGCTGGCCGAGGTGTTCCTGACGGCGTTCCAGTGTTTATACCTGATTGCGGATATCCAGAAAGAACAGCGGGCATTAATTCATGCCGGTGCCAGTGGCGTTGGACTGGCCGCGATTCAGTTATGCCGACTGTTTGGGGTGGAAACTGCCACGACGGCGTCATCGCCTGAAAAGCTGGCGCTATGCAAGGAGATGGGCGCCAGCCTGTTAATTAACTACCGGCAGGATGACTTTAAAGAGGTGGTGTCGCAGTCATGGCCTGACGGTGTGCACATGGTGCTGGATGTGGTGGGGGGTGACTACCTGAACCGTAATCTGTCACTACTGGCGCGGGATGGCACGGTGGTTTACCTGGCAATGCTGGGTGGGCGGTATGCCGATAAGCTGGATATGGCCAGTTTGCTGGGCAAACGGGCTACCATTCAGGGCACTACGTTACGTAACCGCACTGACGGATATAAATCCAGTCTTATACAATTATTCACGGAACGCTGCCTGGCTGCGTTTGATACCGGCGAGCTAACCGTGCACCTGGATACGGTGTTTGCCGTGGACGATATTGCGCAGGCCCATCAGCGCCTCGAAAATAACGATAGCATGGGTAAGTTCGTAGGCAGGTGGTAACGGCTTACGCGCCTGCCATTCTCAACGGACAGTGATGCCGCTGCCGGTCAACGTTCGTTAACTGGTGAATCCGCTATCCGGCTGAGTCGGTTTCGCTTCGGCGGCGGCCCGTGCTAAATCGTCACAACGTTCGTTTTCAGGGTGACCCGAATGGCCCTTCACCCAGTGCCAGTTGATTTTGTGGCGGCTGACCGCTTCATCTAGCTGTTTCCAGAGATCAGCGTTTTTCACCGGTTTTTTGTCTGCAGTACGCCAGCCATTCTTACGCCAGTTGTGGATCCACTGGTTAATGCCATTTTTAACATACTGACTGTCGGTCGTTATCTCGACATTGCAGGGTTCTGTCAGGCTGTTGAGTGCCATGATCGGCGCCAGCAATTCCATCCGGTTGTTGGTGGTATGGGCATAGCCGTCACTGAGTTCTTTACGGTGTGACTTGTACACCAGTACAGCACCATACCCGCCAGGACCCGGGTTGCCCAGGCAGGAACCGTCTGTATAAATATGAATCGTTTTCTGTGACACCCGTATACCTCTTTTTATATGTTTGTCGTAGCGTGCAGCGATGGGCTTGATATACTAGCAAAAAACCATGTCAAAGCAGAGTTATCATGCGTCAGATTGTTCTTGATACAGAAACCACCGGTATTGATCCCAAAGAAGGCCACCGCATCATTGAAATCGGCTGCGTGGAAGTGGTCGATCGTAAGTTAACCGGCAACCACTTTCATGTATATATAAATCCGGGACGCCAGATTGAGCAGGAAGCCATTGAAGTGCATGGCATTACCAATGAGTTTTTGGCCGACAAGCCGGTATTCAGAGACGTAGCCGAAGACTTTGTGAATTTTATTCGCGGCGCTCAACTGGTCATCCATAACGCCCCCTTCGATGTAGGGTTTATGGATCACGAGTTTGCCATGGAGCCCAAAACCCGTTCGGTTAAAACGGCTGACATCTGCAGTGTTCTCGATACCCTGGCGGTAGCGCGGAAAATGCATCCTGGCCAGAAAAACAACCTGGATGCGCTGTGTAAACGTTATGGCATAGATAACAGCCACCGTGAGCTTCACGGTGCACTACTGGATGCCGAAATTCTGGCCGATGTTTATCTGCTAATGACGGGCGGACAGACCCGACTGAACCTGGCCGGTAAAAATAGTGAGTCTGGGGAGTCAGCAGATGCGATACGGCGGGTTAAGCGAAACGGAAATAAATTAAAGGTTATTAAAGCCAGCGCCGATGAATTAACACAACATGAGGCGCGTTTAGACATTGTGGAACAAAGTGGTGGCAAATGTTTGTGGCGCACACCCGCTAATCAAGAATAGTTTCAGGAGTGAGTGGTGGTGAAGTATTTGCTGGTGGGAATGGCCGTGTGGACGCTAAGCAGCGTCGTGCACGCACAGGATACCCAGTCTCCGCCGGCCGGACCGGAGAATGCCCCGGCCACGCGCTCTGAGCCAGCCGGTACAGACGCTGCGCAGGAAGCCGCCCCCTCGCCACTGACCGAACTTGGCTCAGAATACCAGAACTCTATTGAGCTGCTGCGCAACCGCTTTCGCATTGATTACAAAGTTGACGAAATCACTATGGTGTTTTTCCGTGAATATGGATCGGCGCCGGTGGTGTTGGTCAGGCCTGACGGCTCGAAAATATTCCAGAGTCAGGCCGAGGGCGATGGCATCTTCTGGTACGATGCTGACACCTTTGACATGGTTAATATTAAAAACCCGGTGCCAGGCCCCTGGCAGGCAGTCGGGCGCATCCTGCCAGAAAGTCGGGTTATGGTGTTATCCGACATCGCCCTGCACGCTGAACCGCTACCCAACATTATCTTCTCAGGTGAAATACTGAAAAGTACCGCGTACCTGACTAATAATGGTAACCCCATAAACTATAACCAGTTTCGTGATGTGGTAGAGCTGACCATTGAAATGACCAGCACCAATAATCCGGATTATGATAATTTTGGTGCCAACGACCAATTAATCGCGACCTTTGAAGATAACGGTCGGGGGATGGACGAAGCTCCGCTGGACGGTACGTTCACCGGCCAGTTCAACCTGTCGGTACCGGCGGGCGAGTGGACACCTGTATTCCGGGTGACGACCCCCATGTTCACCCGTGAGCAGGTTGACGACCCCATTCGGTTGTATACCAACCCGGTTGAGCTTGATGTTGAGTTAGACGGCGGCGGCGACGGTTATCATAAGTTGCTGATAGACGTGAACCGTGAACTTGTTGACATCGAATCGTTGCTGGTCGATGGCAAAGTACGTTTCCCCAATGGTGACATGCAGACGTTTTCGATCACCGAGCCCAGCAGCAACGCTCGCGAGCACCTAATTGTGGCATACGAAGAAGGCGTGTTCCGGGTAAAACTTACTGCTTATGGAACGACATCGGAAGGACGGGACTTTATTCTGGATGTCCCGGAATATACATTTCTCGCCGAAGCGCCAGAACCGGAAGTTGTCGACCCTATGCTCAATGAAGCGACTGACAGCCAGTCGACACCTGACGAATCCGTCATGACCGAACCCGAAGTGAGCATCGCGGAGGCTGAAACGCCTCCCGAACAGGAAGAAATGGGGACCGGCAAACTGATGACCCTGTTACTTGTCGTCAACGGCACAATTATCGGGATAGGCATAGTCGTCGCGGTATTCATTATGCTGCGCCGGCGTCGGGGGATAAAATCAGCGCCACCGATGACGGGAGATGCGCCGCCTTCAAGCACGGCAAAGTCGGGTATGCTGGATAAGCTCACCGGGCTGTTTAAGAAGCGTACACCTGCAGATAAGCATTAAAATAGCCCGTGAGCGACAGAATTGTTGATATTTAAAACATTCTGATGAAATTGCGTGCAAACGACCTGCGGATAACGATTTTATTCAAAAAAAGCATTGACTCTATTTGGGTGAAACCGTATTATCTGCGCCGCAGTGAGGGCAGGGCGATTCACCAATCGTAATTAACTCACTGATAGTATTGAAAAAGTGGAGCGGTAGTTCAGTTGGTTAGAATACCGGCCTGTCACGCCGGGGGTCGCGGGTTCGAGTCCCGTCCGCTCCGCCACT
>NZ_JAOTJC010000006.1:190732-359953 GCF_025628895.1 Alteromonas salexigens
CGGAGCGGTAGTTCAGTTGGTTAGAATACCGGCCTGTCACGCCGGGGGTCGCGGGTTCGAGTCCCGTCCGCTCCGCCACTAACGCTGTGAAAATTTCTTATTTTACAGCGCTTATCTACCCCATCATTATATCCTTGATATTCTTCTGTTTTGTGATTTTCTCTCGCTGCGATTGATGTTGGTATTCCCGTGTCTATCAGGATACCATTTGCTTCATCGCTTATCAGAGGTACACGCAGACGTGGATGCAGTAATCAGATGCCAGGGGATCAGTAAATCCTACCAGGAAGAAAGTACAACGACGCCCGTATTACAGGACGTATCGTTTTCAGTAAATGCCGGTGAACAAATCGCTATACTGGGGAGTTCCGGTTCGGGTAAAAGTACCTTGCTGCATATCCTGGGTGGGCTGGACTCTGCCGACACCGGTGAAGTACACATCAATGGTCAGCCAATTTTATCGCTGTCAGCCAAAGCCCTCGCGTCCCTGCGCAACCAGGATATTGGTTTTATCTATCAGTTTCACCATCTGCTACCGGAATTCACGGCTTTAGAAAACGTGGCTATGCCTTTGCTGATCAATGGCACCTCGCCGTCGGAGGCCAATCGCCGGGCGGCCGAAAAGCTTGATCAGGTGGGCTTATCTCACCGCTTAACTCACAAGCCAGCGGCGCTGTCCGGTGGAGAACGTCAGCGGGTAGCGATTGCCCGTGCGCTGGTTAATAATCCCAGTATTGTGCTGGCAGATGAGCCTACCGGTAATTTGGATCACCGCACAGGTGAGCAGGTGTATGCGTTACTGAAATCACTCAGCGAACAGCAGGGCACATGCTTTGTGGTCGTCACCCATGACCGCTCACTGGCTGCCCAGATGGATCGCACCCTCACCATTCGGGATGGGCGTTTGGCAGAAACTCAGGTGAAGGAAACTGCATTATGATGCTGGCCTGGCAACTGGCTCAACGCTTCCGTCAGGCCAAACAGAAAAACCGCTTTATTTCGTTTATCTCGTTTTCCTCAACTGTTGGGATTGGTCTGGGTTGCTTTGTGTTGATCACCTTATTGAGCGTGATGAATGGTTTTGAGCGCGAGCTTACCCAACGTATTTTATCCGTGATCCCCCATGGGGAAATTTATGCCACTGAAACTACGGGCATTCGCCACTGGCAGGCACAGCAACACCGGTTGCTGCAGGACCCGCGGGTGAAGACCGTGGAGCCTTACACCAAAATTACCGGTATGCTGCAATTCAAGGGCGATCTCAAGGCCGTAGAACTTACCGGCTTACAAATTGAAGACGCTACCGCACCCGGCTGGCGTGCCCATGTACAGGATAACCACTGGCAAACGTTTGTATCACACCCCGATGCGGTGTTGCTTGGTAAGGGGATTGCTAAGCGGTTGCAAATTAACCCGGGGGACCGGGTGCAGGTGTTGATCCCCACGATGACCGACGACATGTCGTTCAAAGCACCCCGGTCTGTGACGCTCATTGTAGCGGGTACGCTCAATATTGGCGGTGAGATGGATAACTACCTGGGAATGATGCACCTTAACAAAGCGTCTGCGGCAATGAACGTGGACTCTGGCGCCCAGGGCCTGCGCTTTACTCTGGCCGACCCGTTCTCTGCATACCAGACCATGCGTGATATTGGCTATACCTTCCCTCAGGCCGCGTTTATGTCGGACTGGACACGTACCCAGGGGCATCTGTACAACGATATTCAGCTGGTGCGCGTAGTGGTTTATATCGCGCTGACCCTGGTGATAGCCGTGGCCTGCTTTAATATTGTATCTACGCTGGTGATGGCAGTAAGAGAAAAACGGGCTGCCATCGCTATCCTGAAAACTATGGGGGCTCCGGACGGGCTCATTCGTGCAGCATTTGTATTGCAGGGCATGATAAACGGGGTGACGGGAATTGTGATTGGTACCCTGGCAGCGCTGGTAGTTGCGCCAAACCTGTCGGCCATTGTCGCCGCAGTGGAGGGTGCGCTAGGGATAAGCGTGTTATCCGGTGATATTTACTTTATTGATTTTCTGCCTACCGAACTGCATGGCAGTGACGTGATTATCACCGTGGCGGTGGCCTTTGTGCTGTGTATTCTTGCTACCTTGTATCCGGCTCATAAAGCGGTACAGAGTAAACCGGCCAGCGCATTGAATGGCTGACCGGTAAACGCTATCAACTATTGCGGTCGAAGTGTTGCAGGTCGACGTCTTCTTCCTTCTCGCCGGCCGCAGGATCATTATAAACTGACTCGTCCAGCTCGTTCTCACTCTTGGCCACCACACACGAGACCATACAGTCACCGGTAATATTCACCGCTGTGCGTGTCATATCCAGTAACCGGTCAACACCAATAATCAAGGCAATACCTTCTACTGGCAGGTTCACCTGCTGCAATACCATGGCCAGCATAATTAAGCCCACACCGGGGACGCCCGCTGTACCCACCGATGCCAGGGTCGCAGTCAGTACCACCATCAGGTAATCGGCCATACTCAGGTCTACCGCATACACCTGCGCGATAAATACCGTCGCGACACCCTGCATAATAGCTGTACCATCCATATTAATGGTGGCGCCCAACGGCAGTGTAAACGAAGACACTGAATTACCCACGCCAAGCTTGTTGCGGGCGGTTTCCATGGTCACCGGCAGCGTGGCACTGCTGCTCGAGGTACTGAATGCAAACAGGGCAGCTTCCCGCATTTTCATAAATAAAATCATCGGGTTCAGACCGGTCAACAGTTTCAATAACACGGAGTAGGTGACCAGACCGTGGATCACCAGCACTGCCAGCACTAAGCCGAAATATTTCGCCAGACTGAAGATCGTATCCACGCCAATAGTGGCAAACAGCTTTGCCATCAACACGAACACGCCGTATGGCGCCAGGTTCATAATGATGGTAACCAGCTTCATGATGACGGTATTAATATCTTCAAAGAAGGCACTGATGCGTTTACCCGCTTCTCCCGTCATCGCCATCGCGATACCGAACAGAACCGCAAATACGATGATTTGCAGCATATTTCCTTCGGCCATCGAGTTAATCGGGTTGGTGGGGAACATGTTTACGAACACCTCAGACAGACTGGGCGGTGTGTTCGCTACGTATTCATTTTCAGTACTTAAGTTGAGGTTTTCGCCGGGTGAAACCAGCAAACCCAGACTAATCGCCAGTGACACTGCGATGCCGGTAGTGACAATATATAAGCCTACCGATTTGGCGCCTAAACGCCCGAGTTTACTGGGCTCGGTTAGGCTGCTGGTACCACAGATCAATGAAACGAAAACCAGTGGCACGACCAGCATTTTTAAGCTGGCAATGAATATCTGGCCGAGAGTGGAAAATATACCTTCTACCAGAATGCCATACGTTGAGAAGGAGAAACCAAATATCGAAAAGGTGAAATCTCCGCTATCATCAAACAGCAATTGAAGCAGTGCGCCGATAATGATTCCGGCGACCATGCCGATAAATATTCTGGTGGTAAGGCTATATTTGTGTGCATTTTGAGACATGTATGTTCCCTGAGCATATTTTATTATTCTGAATTGCCCGTGTAGTTTGCCAGATTCTTGCTTATTTTAAACGTGTAAACGACCCAATTGTCATTAAAAGAGGTCCAGGAAGACAACCATGCGAGCATTATTGAAGTCGCTGACGCTACTCAGCACACTATTTGTACTTATTGCCTGCGGAGGAGGTGGTTCGGTTTCCAGGGATGGTAATGATGGTGATGACGGCGACGGCGGTGGTACTCCCCCTGAACCGACTATCAGCATCAGCCTGTCATTGGCTGACAGTGATGGCAACGCTGACAGTGACCTGACCATCGACAACCCACTGACACTCACTGCTACCGTAACCAACTCTGACGGCGACGCAGTCGGTGATACCTTAGTGACGTTCTCACTGAGTAATGACAGCCTGGCCTCGTTTTCAAATGACACCGGTACCGCCCGTACCAACGCCAGCGGTGTGGCAACCATCGGCATGACCGTGGGCGCCCTGGCCGGTGACGGCGCGGTCACGGCTACTATTCCGTCTGGTGAAGAGGGCAGCACCACCTTCTCATCCAGTGGCAGTGGTGGCGGCAGTGTTCAGCCGGCAACACTACAACTCTTCGCCAGCGCTGTGCAGCTGGCTTCCAGTGGTTCTGATGACGTCGAACTGATTGCACTGGTGAAAAATGAACAAAGTGTGCTTATGGAAGGCGTGGAAGTAAGCTTTTCGGTAAGCAACCAGGCGGACGTTGAGCTGCAGCTGACCCAGCCTACCACCACCGCTGATGGTACGGCGAGGGCACGCTTAACGACGTTAAACAATGCCACAAACCGGGTTGTAACGGTTACCGCGCAAACCGGTACGTTTGTCGAGACGGTCGACATCGAAATTTTCGGTACGGATGTGACCATTAATGGCACTACCGAAGGTGGGACGGCTTCAGTGATCCTCAACGACTCTGTCGATTTGACCTTACGCGTACAGGACTCCGATGGCGTGGCTGTACCGAATCAGTCCATTCAGTTAGCGGTAGACAACGGTTTATTAGACGATATATCAACAGAAGCAGATGAAGCATCGGCCACACTTACTGTAACCACTTCTGCAAATGGCCAGGCGAGCGTGAAGTATACCGGGACTGTCTCAGGTACCGATACGCTTACTGCAGCAGCGTTGGGTGACGCGTACGGTGATGCCGATGGTGATGGTTTCAAGATTTTTGTACAGGAAGATGAATTCTTCTTTTCTTCCATACCGGCAGGTGATACCCCGCTGAACACACAGGAAACGCTGACCGTTAGTTGGCGTAAAGACGGTAGTCCATTTGCAGACGGTGATGTGACATTCAGTGCGTCTCGCGGCACCATAGTCGATGGGCAGGCGACGGGAACGACCAATGCCGATGGTGAGGCCAGTTTCACGATCAGTTCAACGAATGCCGGGAAGTCGTCAATTACGGCGACGGGCATTGACGATGAAGGCAATGAGGTCAGCGCTCGCGTAGACATTGAGTTTGTGGCGACTGTACCCCATGTGATGCAGGCGGATGCCACGCCGGATCTGATAGGTCCAGACGGCCAGACCAGCACCATCACTGCTATTGTGCGGGACGTCGACGGTAACCTGGTAAAAAATACTGTAGTAAACTTTAACGTGGACGACACCAGTACCGGCACTATTTCACCGTCGCAGTCGACCACCGACAGCAACGGCGTGGCTTCAACAGTATTTACTTCGGGCTCGGTTACCAGCGAAGATGCAGTTGTAGTGACTGCGGCTGTCAGTGGTATGAGTGAAGTCAGTGACACAGTGACGCTCACGGTGGGCAACCGTGCATTTGATGTTTCAATAGGTACCGGTAACGTGGTATTGAGCCCTGACAACGCCACCTACCTGAAAGAGTTTGCGGTATTTGTGACCGATTCGGTCGGTCAACCGGTTGAGGGGGTGTCACTGACAGCCTCTACCACGCCTACCAAATTTGCTAACAATGGCATGTACCGAAAAGGTTTCTGGATTTGGAACGGCACAGTCTGGGTAATCACCAATAATGACGTGGACCCCGTCCGCACCGGCCTGACTGCAGAGTGTACCAACGAGGATATTAATGCCGACGGTATCTTAAATGCGGGGGAAGATAATAACAACGATGGTTTCCTGACCCCTGGTATCGTAGGTGCACTGTCGTTTGCCGGCGGTAACGTCACCGATGAGAATGGTCAGGCTACTTTGGAATTGCGATATCCAAAAGCTTACGCGCCTTGGTATGATACTGAAATTACTGTATTTGCGCAGTCCACGGGTAGTGAAGCCAGCGCGTCGACGATATTTACATTGAGTGCGGCTGCGTCTGATCTGGATGATGAGGCTGAGCAGCCACCGCCGAGCCCGTTTGGCGTTAGTGATTCTTGTAACGATATTTTTTAATACGTTTAGCCCGGCTCGCCGGGCTTTTTTGCGCCCCTCTGTGGAGCTAAGTAAGCAATCAGGCGCGATAAAGACGTAGTCGACTGTGAAGGTGATAACGCTCTTTCAATGAACCAAAAAAAACCGGCAATGCCGGTTTTTTTGTTTCACTGAAGGGGGCAACGGTCAGTCGCGCTGGAACGGGTAGACTGATCCCAGTTTCAGGATTTGGGTCAGCTCATCCAATGCCGTACGCGATTCTGTTACCAACAGCGGGTCACGCAGATCGTTTTCAGTAAGCTCATCCCGGTAATTGTTGTCTATCCACTTATTCAGGCGGTCAAACTGTGCATCAGAAATCAGTGTATTCGGGTTCACTGCATCCAGTTCCTGCTCTGTTAGGGCGACACGCAGTCGCAGACAGGCCGGGCCGCCCCCGTTCCGCATGCTCTGCTTAACGTCAAAGTAATTAACTGACTTAATGGGTGTGCCCTTGTCTGCCAGAGCGTCCAGGTAGCTGCTAACCGCTTTATTTTCCTGACACTCAGTCGGAGCAATAATTGTCATGTCACCGGAAGGCAAGGTGATTATCTGGGTATTGAACAGATAGGTCTTCACCGCATCCAGCACGGATACTTCGGAGGTTTTCACTTCAATGAAGTGCAGCGGATGATCGCCGAACTTGTTGCGAATTTCAGCCAGTTTCGCCTCAGTTTCAGCAAATGCCTGCTCGTGATAGAACAACACATTCTGGTTGCCAACCGCAATGACGTCATTGTGGAACACACCCTGGTCAATGACATCGGGATTCTGTTGAATATATACCACCTGCTCATCACTCAGTCCGTGCAAGCGGGCAATGGCCTGGCTGGCTTCCAGTGTCTGACGGGCAGGGTATTTGCGGGGTGCGGGCTTACTGCTGTCAAAGGCATGTCGGCCATAAACAAACAACTCAAGGCCGGCATGCCCGTAATCGGTACACAGGCGGGTGTGGTTAGCCGCGCCTTCGTCACCAAAGTGCTCGTTATCAGGCAGATGCTTATGATGTGCGAAGTATTTGTCGTTATCAAAGGTAGCTTTCAGGATGCGCCCTGTCACCGCTGGTTCCAGCGACCTGTGAAACTTGTTGGTCAGGTTAGCCGGAGTAAAGTGAACACGCCCATCCGCGGTGTCTGCACTGGGTGAAACAGTGGCCGCATTGGCAGTCCACATACTGGAGGCCGAACAGCAGGCCAGCATCACCTGACGAGCCTGTTTAGCCGCAGCTTCCAGCACAGCGCCATCAGAACCGGTAAAGCCTAAGCGACGAAGCGTGGCGAGGTCAGGGCGCTCCTGAGGGGCCAGAACGCCTTGTTGCATACCCATGTCTGACAGTGCCTTCATTTTTGCCAGGCCCTGCTTAGCGGCTTGCTTAGGACTACTGACCGCATTGGCGTTGCTGAGTGAGGCAACATTGCCAAACGAAAGTCCTGCGTAATTGTGGGTAGGGCCCACGAGACCGTCAAAATTCACTTCGTATTGCTTCATACTTTCCCTCTGTGCTGTTACCGGTAGCATGTGCTACCTTTTCTTGCAGGTACTCAGGAATGAAAAAACAGACTCTATAAGTCCTTGTTTCCTGAGCTAGCCTGATTGAGAATAGCGTCGAATGAGCGGCATTATACGGGTTTTCCATTGCTTGCCAATCAAGGTGGTTAAATTATAGGCAGAATTCCCGGCGCTGGTGGAGGCAAGACAGAATAACTATTAAGAAGATCTTGTTTTCCATTCACTTTGTAGATATATGTTAAAAAAGCACGGGCGCTCAAAGGCCACATCAAAGCGTTCGTATCTCACACAAAACGATGCAGTAAATCGTTTTAAATCAATAGGTTTAGTTCAATTATATGGCAAAATCACTGGTCATAGTCGAGTCGCCAGCCAAAGCGAAAACGATAAATAAATATCTCGGCAAAGATTTTATCGTAAAAAGTTCGGTAGGCCATGTCCGCGATCTCCCGACCAAAGCACTGGGTAAAGTCGAGCCCAAGAAAAGTGCAAAAGAATTGAAAACGCTGAGCGAAGAAGAGAAGTCAGCGTACCTGCGGCGTCATGAATACAACAAACTGGTAGACCGGATGGGCGTAGATCCGGAGCAAAACTGGAAAGCCCATTATCAGGTGCTGCAAGGCAAAGAAAAAGTTGTTAATGAATTGAAAAAGCTGGCCAAAGACGCTGACACTATTTATCTCGCAACGGATTTGGACCGCGAAGGGGAGGCAATAGCCTGGCACCTGCAGGAGCTCTTGGGCGGCAAAGAAAAAACCTATCAGCGGGTAGTGTTTAACGAAATTACCAAAAATGCGATTCAGGAAGCGTTTTCCCATCCCGGCGAAGTGAATACCCACCGGGTGAATGCGCAACAGGCGCGCCGGTTCCTTGACCGGGTAGTGGGCTTCATGGTGTCGCCGCTGTTATGGAAAAAGATTGCCCGAGGCTTGTCAGCCGGACGGGTTCAGTCGGTGGCAGTGCGTCTGGTGGTTGAGCGTGAGCGTGAAATCAAAGCGTTCGTACCGGAAGAGTTCTGGGACGTCCATGCCGATCTGACAACCGAACAGAAAAATGCCTTACGCATGATGGTAAATAAGCATCAGGGCAAAGCATTTAAACCCAAAAATAAAGCCGAAACCGACACTGCGCTGAGCGAGCTGAAAGGCGCCAGTTATCAGGTGGAAAGCCGGGAATCAAAGCCTACCCAGAGCCGACCTTCGGCACCTTTCATCACCTCTACACTGCAGCAGGCAGCGAGCACGCGGCTTGGCTTTGGTGTAAAGAAAACCATGATGATGGCGCAGCGTCTGTATGAAGCAGGGCATATTACCTATATGCGTACTGACTCAACCAACCTGAGTCAGGAAGCGCTTGATAGCTGCCGGGAATATATTGAAGATAATTTCGGCAACGCCTACCTGCCTGCATCGCCCCTTCGCTATGGCAGCAAAGAGGGCGCACAGGAAGCGCACGAAGCTATCAGACCGTCAAACGTGGCGATTAAGGCAGACTCCCTTAAGGAAATGGAACGCGACGCGCAGCGCTTATACGAGCTGATTTGGCGTCAGTTCGTGGCGTGTCAGATGACCCCGGCTAAATACGATGCCACTACCATTAAAGTGGCCGCTGGAAATTATGAACTGACTGCCAAGGGCCGGGTGCTGAAGTTTGATGGCTGGACTCGTGTGCAGCCTCAGCTGCGCAAGAAAGGCGACGAAGAGCTGACTCTGCCGGATGTTAAGCAGGGTGATGTGCTTAATTTGAAAGCGCTGGATCCCAAACAGCATTTCACCAAGCCGGTGGCCCGCTACAATGAAGCTTCACTGGTAAAAGAGCTGGAAAAGCGCGGCATTGGCCGCCCGTCTACTTACGCCAGTATTATTTCCACTATTCAGGATCGCGGCTATGTGCGACTGGATAATAAACGCTTCTATGCTGAAAAAATGGGTGAAATTGTAAACGACAGGTTGATGGAAAACTTCGACGACCTGATGAGCTACGATTTTACCGCCAACATGGAACAGCACCTCGATGACATTGCCGAAGGCAATAAAGACTGGAAACAGGTGCTGAACGACTTCTACAGTGATTTTTATAATAAATTACTGACTGCAGAAAAAGATACCGAAGAAGGTGGCATGCGCGCTAACGTTGCGGTGCCGGCTGGTATCACCTGTGAAAAGTGTGGTCGTGAGATGAACATCAGAACCGCTTCAACCGGCGTGTTCCTAGGCTGTTCAGGTTATAACCTGCCGCCGAAAGAGCGTTGCACCAACACCATGAATCTGACCCCTGGCGATGAAGTGGTGAAAGTGGATAACGACGAAGAACTGGAAACCGAAGTATTACGGGCCAAAAAGCGTTGTCAGATTTGTAGCACGGCGATGGACAGCTATCTGGTGGATGAAACCCGCAAGTTGCATGTCTGCGGCAACACGCCAACCTGTCCGGGCACTCTGGTGGAAACCGGTACCTTTAAAATTAAAGGCTACGACGGTCCTGTGATTGAATGCGACAAGTGCGGCAGTGACATGGAGCTGAAAAACGGGCGTTTTGGTAAGTACTTCGGGTGCTCCAATGACGAGTGTAAAAACACCCGTAAGTTGCTTCGTAACGGCGAACCCGCGCCACCAAAAGAAGACCCGGTAGATTTACCTGAGCTACCTTGTGAGAAAACCGACGCCCATTTTGTACTCCGGGATGGTGCCTCCGGTATTTTCCTTGCGGCCCACAACTTCCCTAAGTCGCGGGAGACTCGTGCGCCGAAAGTGGAAGAACTTGCGCGCTTCAGGGATAGAATTTCGCCGAAATTCTATTATCTTGCTGATGCGCCGCAGCAGGACCCAGACGGCAACCCGACCATAGTGCGGTTCAGTCGTAAGACCAAGCAACAGTACGTGATGTCAGAAAATGAAAATGGCAAAGCGAGTGGCTGGTCTGCCTGGTACCAGAATGGCAAATGGGTAGCGCAGAGTGCGAAAAAAACTGCACCGAAGAAATCAACGGCAAAGAAAAAAGGGTGATTGAGAGTGGCATCGCTACAGGATCAATTGCTTAAAGCCGGGCTGGCAGACAAATCGTCTGCCAAAAAGGCCCGTGCTGATAAGCGCAAGAAACAGAAACTGAAAAATAAAAATAAAGCCGAAGTGGTGGATGAGGCCACCCTGGCTGCGCAACAGGCTGCGGAAGAGAAAAAGGCCAGAGACCGGGCACTTAATGAAGCGAAGCAACAAGAGCTTGAAAAGCGTTCTGTGGCCGCGCAGGTTAAGCAACTGATTAGCATCAACCGTCAGTCAAAAGGGCGGGGGGACACGGTGCTTAACTTTACTCACGATAATGTCGTCAAGCGTATGTATGTCACCGACGCAGTACACAAGCTGGTAACGCAGGGCCGTCTGACGGTGGTCAGCTTTGAAGGCGGCTACGAATTGGTGCCGACGCCTGTGGCAGAAAAAATTGCTCAGCGCGACGCAGACTCAGTGATTTACCGGGCCGATACGGCCAGTGAAGATCAGGCTGCATCAGAAGAAGATGACTGGTATGCCGACTATCAGATCCCGGATGACCTGACCTGGTAACACATTTTGAATGTTAGCGCCGTGAGCCTCTTGCGGCGCCCATTGTCCGACAGAGATAAGCGAGTATGTCAGACCTACAGGATCCCAGAGTATTATTCGCCGCGGAACGTACGCTGCTGGCCTGGAACCGCACAAGTTTAGGCTTGATTGCGTTTGGCTTTGTAGTTGAACGTGCCGGACTACTGATGCAGGTCTTACAGCCAGAACAGGGCGCCTTAGTTACGCTGTCACCTGCTTTCATTCTGGGGCTGTTATTTATTCTCTTTGGTGGCGTGTGCGCCATGGTATCGGCATGGCAGTTTTCCCGTGTACTAAACACCCTTAATGATAACGAAATACCACCTGGCTACCGGCCACGGTGGGGCATGCTGGCCAACGTGATAGTTGCGATACTGGGCTTGTCGCTGGCTGCGGTATTGCTGCACCTCCATCAGTGACAGTGCTTCTCGGCAAATAATCTGAAGCCGCCCGTCGCTGAAGCGTCATTTCAACTGTGTGACTGCGTGGTTAAATAACGAAGAGCCTGGTGGGTATGGCGTTTTAAATCCCGGTTTATTTTCTTGTGTTGTGGACTCCAGCCGGCCAGAAACCGGTAAAAGTCAGCACAGGCCATTGAGTACGCTTGTTGCCATTCATCGTATAACGCCTGACGTTCTGCAGCCGGTATTTTGGGTGTCATTGCCGCGTCAAGATGGGTAAAGTACACCTCAAGACATGCGTCTGTATGTTCCAGTAAATCAGCTTCCGATAATGCGCTGCCCAGAAAATAGGCCACGTCCTGTGTGCCTACGCCACCGCCACAATACTGAAAATCAATCGCCGCGCAGTCGTCCATGCCGGGGGTAAAACAAAAGTTCGCTACTTTTGCATCGCCGTGTAACAGGGTTTGCCACTTACACTGGTGGAGAGCATCGGCGATCTCCCGAGCATACTGCTTGAGCGGCCCCTCAGCCATGGCATGCCATTCTGCCTCACGGGTGGCGAGATGCCAGTAAGTACCTCGCTTCCATAATTTTGCGGCGGAGGAACCCAGCCCGTGCGCATGGAATTCTGCTAGCCATTTCAGTACGGTGTGACATTGCGCGACGGAGAGTGTGCGTGGCACAGAGGTATAGCCACATGCAGCCAAATCCTCCATCACCAGCAGGAAGTGTTCGCCCCGGCGCTCATGGGCAACCAATGGAGGAGTGGCGCAGGCTGCGGGTAATGAGGGCTGTATGTCCGTGTAAAAGGCCGTTTCCACTGCAAACGAATGTAGCTTGCGCTGATGGCTATGGGCAGACTGCCAGCCTTTAGGATGCGCTGCCGTGGTGGCAGGCATAACCACTTTAGCCACCAACGGGCGACGGTTGACCGGCGAGTAAAACCGGACGCAGGTCCCGTAACCGCTCCACAGCGGCTGGATTTCGCTAATATGCTGAATATCCGGATCGTTTAAGGTTTCAGCAACCCAGGACAGCCAGTCGGGATTCATCTGCATTTTCCTCAAAAAAAAAGGCCGTATCAATTGATACGGCCCTGGTGTTTACGTGTTGGTATCAGCCAGCTTTAGTGGCTGGAGCCGAGGCTCGCGACGTGCTGTTAGACAGCGTAGCGAGGCGGCCAGATACTGCCAGCTCAGGACGTTTGTCGTCAGCAGAACCTACCACGGTAAGGTTGCCAAACGTTTCGTCGATTGCTTTAGGCAGTGCCATCGGATGAGAGACGCTGATCCGGCCCTGGCTACGCGCAGGTGTTATTGCGGCATCCGGAGTTTCAGTTTTCTCTTTCACCTGCATATCAGCCTGACCAGCTGGCTCGTCGGCTTGTGCCGCCGGTGCGGTCGCTTCAGGTTGTGCATCTGATTTTACCGGCGTAGCTACTGAATCTTTACCTGCAGGAGTCGCTTCCGCAGATTCAGTTTGCTTGGGTGTCTCGGCCTTGTCAGCCTGCACCTCTGGCTTAGCAGGTTGCTCTTCTGGCTTGGCAGGTTGCTCGCTGGCAGCTGTCGTTTGCTCGGAAGGCTGCTCTGCAGGCTTATCCTGAGTCGCCTTATCCGCTTCATTCAGATTGATTTCAACCTGCTCCGGAGCTGGTTCAGATTTGGCAGGTTGTGCCTCCTGAGCCGTTTCGGTTTGTGCGTTGTTGGCTTCAGGCATGTCGAATGGCAGTTGGTCCTGACGGCCTTCCTGCACTTCGGTCTGTTCAGCGTCTGGCTGTTTTGCGTGTTCGTAGTCTTCAGGCTTCACCTGCTCCTTACGACGACGCTGTCCAGCTGCACGCACATGGCGAGGCGAACGACGTGAACGGCCGCGGCTCTCACGCTTTTGCTCTTCGTTGTCATCAGCTACATTGGCATTGTTTTGTGCAGACACGGCTTCTGCGTCAGCGGCTTTCTGCGCGCTGTTGTTATCAGCTGGTGCAGATTTAGCATCTTGCTGATCACGTGACGCCTTGGATGCGGCCTGTTGAGGCTGTTCCGCATTTCCGTCAGCTTTCGGCGCTTCCTCGTTAGCGTGCTTCTGCGGTTTCGCTGCTTTGGACTGCTGTGATGATGGTTTGTCATCGGCCGGTTGCTGGTTAACCTGTGACGCTTCTGCATCTGCGCCTTTTTGTACTCTTACGCTGCGACGTCTGTCACGACGCTTGCGGCGTTCGGCCACTTCACGCTTCTTAGGTGCTTCCTGCTTGTCGGTAGCCTCCTGATTTTCAGGTTGCTCCGCTGGCTTGCTTTCCTGACGTGCAGGCTTCTGCTCATCACGATCCCGTGGTGTTTTGTTGCGAGGCTTACGGTTTCTGTTACCGCCACCACCGCGACGCTCGTCTTGCTCCTGACGTGCTTTTGGCTTGTCCTTGCTGTCCTCTTTCGCGGTCTCTTTCTTGGCCGCACCAGTGTCCTGGCGACGAGGCTTGCGTGATTTGCGACGGCGATCGTCACCGTTGCGGTTACGCTGCGAACGACTGCGTTGGTTGTCGTTTCCTTTTGACTGCTTGTTTTTCTCTTCTTCCTGCTTTTCTTCTTCACCCAGCAACGAGCCCAGCCATTTACCCAGGCGTGAAAACAGCGAGCTTTCTTCCGCTTTTTCTGGTTGTTTCGGTGCCACGGGGGCAGCCGGCGCCTGTGTTGGTGCCACCAAGCCTTTAAGGGCAGGTTCTTCACGCTTAACGACAGCTGCGGCGGGTTTATCCGCTTCAGTTTCTTCCGGTTGCATCAGCTCAACATCATAGCTGGCAGCGGACAGGACTTCTTCAGGGCGACGACGGTTGACCTGATAGTGTGGCGTTTCCAGATTCGCGTTTGGCAGCAATAACAGCTGAACATTATGACGCTGCTCGATGGACTGTACCGATTTCCGTTTTTCATTCAGCAGGTATGTAGCGACCGGTACTGGCAACTGTGCTTCAATCTGTCCGGTGTTGTCCTTGATGCTTTCTTCTTCAAGAATACGAAGAATAGACAACGCCAGTGATTCAGTGCCACGAATAGTGCCATGTCCTGAACAACGCGGACACACGTGGTGCGCTGACTCACCCAGCGACGGGCGAAGCCGTTGACGGGACATTTCAAGCAGGCCGAAGCGTGAGATGCGTCCCAGCTGAACCCGGGCACGGTCACTGCGTACCGCATCTTTCATACGGTTTTCAACTTCACGCTGATGGCGAACGGGGGTCATATCGATAAAATCGATAACTACCAAGCCGCCCAAATCCCGCAGGCGTAACTGACGAGCAATCTCGTCGGCCGCTTCCAGGTTGGTATTAAAGGCAGTTTCTTCAATATCACCGCCTTTGGTTGCACGGGCGGAGTTGATATCAATCGAAGTCAGCGCTTCGGTGGGGTCGATAACAATCGAGCCACCTGAGGGCAGTCTGACTTCCCGCTGAAACGCCGACTCAATCTGATTCTCAACCTGATAGTGACTGAACAAGGGCACATCGCCACGGTAGAGTTTTACCCGGCTGGCAAAGTCTGGGCGAACCAGTTCAATATGCTGTAGCGCCTGCTCATAAATACTGGTTTTATCAATCAGAATTTCACCAATGTCACGACGCAGGTAATCACGGATAGCACGCACAATGACGTTACTTTCCTGGTGGATCAGGAAGGGGGCAGGGCGCTCTTCCGCTACTTTGGATACGGCTTCCCAGTGAGTAAGCAGAACCCGTAAGTCCCACTCCAACTCTTCGTAAGATTTCCCGACACCGGCTGTACGGACAATAAGACCCATGCCGTCGGGCAAATCTAACTTACTGAGTGATTCTTTCAGTTCCGTACGCTCGTCGCCTTCAATGCGGCGCGAGATCCCGCCTGCACGTGGGTTATTTGGCATCAGTACCAGGTAACTCCCCGCTAATGACAGGAAGGTAGTAAGTGCAGCACCTTTCTGGCCACGTTCTTCTTTATCTATCTGAACGATGACTTCCTGGCCTTCTTTGATAACATCTTTGATGTTAGGGCGGCCTTCAAATTTGTAGCCTTTGGGGAAGTATGTGCGAGCAATTTCTTTGAGGGGGAGGAAGCCGTGGCGATCAGCGCCGTAGTCTACAAACGCCGCTTCAAGGCTGGGCTCTACGCGGGTTATTTTACCTTTATAAATATTGGCTTTTTTCTGTTCGTGCCCCGGGCTTTCTATATCCAGGTCGTATAGTCGTTGCCCGTCTACCAGGGCAACTCGCAACTCTTCTTGCTGAGTTGCATTTATTAACATTCTTTTCATTGTATCTAACTCTGTTTCCTACAGCCGTTTAGACACACAATTAAAGTGACATGTGCAAACCCTCACCGCGCAACCTCACGGCTGGACGGGGACTTTGTTGTAACGCCGTAATACCCTTTGCGCAGCCTGTTTGTGTCACAGGCACTTCTGTCGTAAGCGGGTGTCGGGAACGGCAAACCCTGTTTTTCAATGCTTTTTCGTGCCCCCTCGCAAATACGTTGCTGCAAGGGCGGCTGTCAATTCAATTCTGTTTTGCTAAACGGCGAACGTTTTGTTTTTGCTTACCGTGATGGCTGATCTAATAAAAGGCGATTTTTTTGTGCCTTTGTTTACTTTTCAATACCTCGCCATTCGGCGGGTCAGCATCACGTGCGTTTGTCTGACATAGTAGTTCAAACCGGTTCAGCCGCTTTTCATAAAACGGCTACAACTCTTGGATTATCGCATTACTTAGGTTAACGACGCAAGCTATTGCGGCAGTTGAAGCGCCGTTAATGACCTTTTGTTGAGGATTTATTCGGCGGTTGCCAGAATAAATGTGGCAACCGCTGATTTTTTTCAATTTCTGTGCTTTTCAGTAGGCCACTGGATAGCGCTACTGTTATACTCCGCGCCATGAAAGAACAAGCCCAGCAAAAAGTGCGCTTTGTGACCATTGATGGTGATATCGCCGGTCAGCGCATTGACAACTATTTACGCACCCAGCTGAAAGGTGTGCCCAAAAGCATGATCTACCGCATCTTACGTAAAGGTGAGGTGCGGGTTAATAAAGGCCGGGTCAAGCCCGACTACAAGCTTCAGGAAGATGACAGCGTACGTATTCCGCCGGTCAGGGTGTCGGAAGGGGCGCCTGCGCCGTCACCAAAACTCGACAAAATCGCGGTCTTGGAGTCGTGTATTTTGTTTGAAGATGACCGTTTGCTGGTTATCAACAAACCTTCGGGGATTGCAGTCCACGGTGGCAGTGGCCTTAACTTCGGCTTGATAGAAGGGCTGCGGGCCCTGCGCCCGGATGCCAAGTTTATGGAACTGGTACACCGTCTGGATCGCGATACCTCCGGGTGTATCCTGATTGCTAAAAAGCGCTCAGCGCTGCGTCATATGCATGAGCAATTACGCCATGGAAGGATGGATAAACGCTATCAGGCACTGGTAGAAGGGCAGTGGCCGGAGACGCGCTTTAAGGTAAAAGCGCCTTTGGAAAAGAACGTGTTGCAGTCTGGCGAACGGCTGGTCAATGTTAGTGAGGCTGGCAAGCCTTCCGAAACCCGTTACCGGATCCTGCGCCGGTTTGAGCACGCCACGCTGGTTGAGGCTTCACCCATCACCGGGCGGACTCACCAGATACGCGTACATTGTCAGCATGCTGGTCATGTGATCGCGGGGGACAGCAAGTACGGTCATGCCGACTTTGACCGGCAGCTGCAGCCTCTGGGACTTAACCGCCTGTTTTTGCATGCGGCGAGTATCAAGATTTTCCATCCTAAGACAGATGAAACCATGACGTTTACGGCGCCCCTTGATGCAAGCCTGAACCAGGTGCTGGAGGGATTATCATGAAAAATTACCAACTGGTTATTTTCGATTGGGATGGCACGGTGATGGACTCAGCGGCGAAAATTATACGTTGCATGCAAAATGCTGCCCGCCACTGTGAGGTGCCTGTACCTACCGATGACGAGGTGGCGCATATTATCGGGATCAGCCTGAAACCCGCCATCATGCAATTATTTAATACCCGTGACGAGGCTCTGGCTGACCGCATCGTGCAGGCCTATAAAACCGAATATTTGCAGCAGGATGTGGTGCCGTGTCCGTTATTTACCGGCGCTGAAAAGCTGTTTGACGCCCTGCGGGCCGCCAATAAAACGCTGGCTGTGGCAACAGGGAAAGCGCGTCGTGGTCTGAACCGGGCATGGAGTAACACCGGCACGGGGCATTACTTTGCCACCTCACGCTGTGCTGATGAGGCTAACTCCAAACCCTCACCGGATATGCTGGTGCAAATACTTGAAGAGTTGAACGTAAGCGCTGCTGACGCTGTAATGATTGGCGATACGGTGTATGACATGCAAATGGCGGAAGCTATCGGTATGGATCGTATTGGCGTGTCGTATGGTGTGCACGCGCAGGTCAATCTGGAAAAGCACAAACCGGAAGCTATTGTGCATTCATTGGCTGAACTTGGTGAGTTACTGCTGCCAGCCTCGGCGGGGCAGTAACCCCAGCCAAGAGGCGCCACGGTTTATTGCGCCGTGGCCATGGCCAGCAAGTCGGTATCAAACTGGCTGACAATATCCCGTAATAGCATGACAGGCAGTCCAATCAACGCATTGGGATCACGACTGTCGATGGCATCAAATAACAGCACGCCCCGTCCTTCGCATTTAAAGCTCCCGGCACAGTCGAACGGTTTTTCGGTTTCAACGTAACGGCGGATCTCGGTATCGGTTAGCGGCCGAAAATGTACACGGGTCACTTCGTGGTCGGTGATTTGCTGACGGGTGGTATGGCGACACACCGATACGGCAGAATAGAACACGACCTGTTTGCCGGCACAACGACGCAACTGGTCCACCGCGTTGTCCATGTTACCGGGCTTGCCCAGCAACTGATCGCCTTCTTCGTGTTCTATTACCGCCACCTGATCAGCCCCAATTACCAGATGATCGGGGTAAAGGGGGGCCACTTCCCGGGCTTTTTCCGCCGCGAGGCGCAATGCCAGTTCCAGCGCCGTTTCTTTGTCCAAAGGCGTTTCGTCTATATTCGGGGCGTGGGTGTCTGCATGAATTCCCAGATTAGCCAGTTGTGCCTGACGATAGCGAGATGAAGAAGCGAGAATGAGTGAATGCATAATTAGCGGCACATGTGTTGGACTGCAATGTTGTTCATGGTTAAACAGCTATGCCACAGAGTCAACCGCTACTGGCGGCTGGTGTGAACAGGCTTAAGATGACGGCTTTTTCGGCATACTATAAATTGTGGCTGCGGTGATTAAACCTTTGACAGGCAAAGGATGAGTCTATATTATGCGCGCCCTATGCAGAAAGTGAAATTACCTCATTCGCTCGACCCAGTCAAAAGCGCCATGAAGCGTTCCGATTACCGGGGTGTGATAGCGTCAAAAGACATGGCTCGATTCAGCGGTGCAGTTGTTGATTGCGATGAATGGGTGAACGCAGAAATACAGTTCGAAAAAGACGCGCAGGGTCTTACTGTCTTTCACGGTCATCTGGACACGCATGTTACACTTATCTGTCAACGGTGTAATGGTGAGCTCTCTCAACCGTTGCAAGTTGAATTTTGTTTCAGTCCTGTGCAGGGACAGAACGAGTTCGACAGCGACACATTACCCGAAGCTTACGATCCGGTAGAGGTCAACGACCAAGGAAATGTCAATCTTCTTGAATTACTTGAAGACGAACTGATTATTTCTCTGCCTATAGTGCCCCTTCATGCAGAGGAGGAGTGTGCGATAGCAAAGAAAGATATGCAGTTTGGCGAGATTGAACCGGAGCAAGAGCGACCAAACCCTTTCGCGGTTTTGAAAGAACTTAAGCGAGACCAGGAGTAAGTTATGGCAGTACAAAAAAATCGTAAAACGCGGTCTAAGCGCGGTATGCGTCGCTCTCACGATGCATTGACGGCTGAGACTTTGTCTGTCGATTCAACGTCAGGCGAGACACACCGTCGTCACCATGTGACTGCAGACGGTTACTATAAGGGCAACAAAGTTATCGAAGGCTAAGTGCTTCGGTGACATAAATTGTCCATGCTAACCATCGCGTTAGATATTATGGGGGGCGATCATGGTCCCCCAGTTATCCTCTCTGCTGCTCTTCAAGCAATTCAGAAACATCCCGATTGTCATTTCACACTGTGCGGCCACCGCGACGTCATTGAACCTGCTTTAGCAGATTTACGAGCCGACGCCCGTGAGCGGGTGACTGTGTCACACTGCGAGCAAGTTGTCGAAATGGGGGAAGCTCCCACCTCAGCACTTCGTACTAAAAAACAATCATCCATGCGCCGTATCCTGGAACTGGTGGAAACCGGCGAGGCTGATGCCTGCGTGAGTGCCGGGAATACCGGGGCCTTACTGACGCTGGCGTTTTATGTGCTGAAAACCTTACCCGGCGTTGACCGCCCGGCATTGGTTTCTGCTATGCCTACGGCCAGCCACCATAAAGTTTTCCTGCTTGATCTTGGGGCCAATGTAAACTGTACCGCCGAGATTTTGTTTCAGTATGGGGTAATGGGCTCTGTACTGGCTGAGCAAACAGCCGGTATCGAAAAACCCCGGGTGGCCCTGCTTAACGTAGGTGAAGAAGACATCAAGGGGAACGCTCAGGTTAAATATGCGAACCAGTTATTTCGTAATGCTACCGGTATCAACTACATTGGCTATGTAGAAGGTGACGATATATTCACCGATTATGCCGATGTGGTGGTGACAGATGGATTCACCGGAAACGTGGCGCTGAAGTCCAGCGAAGGTCTGGCCAAGCTGGTCATTAATGAAGTAAAGCGGCAATCCCGGCGTAACTTAATGACGCGAATGATGGCCCGCGTGGCCCTGCCGTTATTAAAAACTATCTATAATAGTGTGAACCCCGACCAGTATAATGGCGCCAGTCTGTTAGGATTGCGCGGCATTGTAGTTAAGAGTCACGGGAACGCCTCTGCAGATGCTTTCTATTACGCCATTCACCAGGCTATTCAGGAAGCCAGGATGCGCGTCCCGGAGAAAATAAAAAATAGAATAGAAACGGTATTGTTGGAGCAGATTTGAGCAAATATTCACGATTCATCGGAACCGGCAGTTATTACCCCAGCAATGTGCGTACAAACGCCGATCTGGAACTTATGGTCGATACCAGCGACGACTGGATTACCGACCGCACCGGGATCAAAGAGCGTCGCATTATTGGTGATGATGAAACCGCCGCGACCATGGGGGCAGAGGCCAGTAAGAAAGCCATCGAAATGGCAGGCATCGACCCCTCGACTATCGACATGATTGTCTGTGCCACGACCAGTGGGCGGTATGCATTGCCCAGCTCTGCCTGTGAAATACAACGTATTCTGAAGCTGGACGGTATTCCGGCGTTCGACGTCGCCGCTGCCTGTGCGGGTTATTGTTACGCGCTGAGTGTTGCCGACCAGTACATTAAATCGGGGATGGCTAAACGCATTCTCGTAGTGGGCACTGACTGCCTGAGCCGTCTTGTTGATCCGGAAGACCGGACTATGGTTATTCTGTTCGGTGACGGCGCAGGCGCCACAATCATCGAAGCAAGCGACGAGCCAGGTATTTTATCTACTCATATTCATGCTGCCGGCTCTTATGGCGACCTGCTGTACGTAGGTAACCCTAGCCGGGGTGACGAAACCTCGGTGCATGACAACTGGGGTGTCATGAAAGGAAACGAAGTTTTCAAAGTGGCAGTGACCAAGCTGTCAGAAGTGGTTGAACAAACACTGGCGGCAAATAATATGCAAAAGTCTGATTTGGACTGGCTGGTGCCACACCAGGCAAATTTCCGCATTATCAAAGCGACCGCGAAGAAGCTGGATATGTCACTGGACCAGGTGGTACTGACCCTGGAAAAATATGGCAATACTTCGGCAGCTACCGTTCCCACGGCGCTTGATACCGCTATACGCGATGGCCGCATACAGCGTGGTCAGCATTTATTATTAGAAGCATTCGGCGGCGGCTTCGCCTGGGCATCGGCCCTGGTGCGCTATTAATTTGTGCCGTAACGCCATCAGACAACAAGAAAAGGAACTAGTATGACTCGTACAGCCTGCGTGTTTCCCGGTCAGGGATCGCAGACCGTTGGTATGCTAAAAGAGCTTGCCGACGCATATCCTTCAGTAACCGAAACTTTCCAGGAAGCCTCTGATGTGTTGGGTTACGATTTATGGGCGCTGGTACAAAATGACAGCGACGGAAAACTGAATGAAACGCAGGTCACTCAGCCTGCATTATTGACCGCCAGTGTGGCGATTTGGCGCTTACTGCGCGAGCAGGGTGTTGAGGTTGATTATCTGGCCGGGCATAGTCTTGGCGAATACTCAGCGCTGGTTTGTGGCGGTACACTGGCATTTGCAGACGCTGTGAAACTGGTTGAGGCGCGCGGATCCTATATGCAGGAAGCCGTACCGGCAGGCGCCGGGGCCATGTTTGCGGTTATCGGTCTGGATGACGCAAAAATTGCAGACATCTGCCAGCAAACTGCCATCGCTACTGGCGATGTAGTGGCGCCTGTGAACTTCAACTCACCTGGCCAGGTGGTTATAGCCGGTGAGAAAAACGCAGCCCAGCAAGCCGCAGATGCGTGTAAAGAAGCCGGTGCGAAGCGTGCGTTACCTCTGCCTGTGAGTGTCCCCTCGCATTGCGAACTAATGCGTCCGGCAGCGGATAAGCTGGATGACGCGTTGCAGTCTGTTTCATTGTCAGCGCCAGCCATTAATGTGGTGAATAACGTTGATGTGAATATTGAAACAGATCCTCAGGCCATTAAAAGCGCGTTGGTGCGTCAGTTATACTGTCCGGTACAGTGGACGCGCACAGTGGAATATCTCGCGGCGGCTGGCGTAGAACGTGTTATTGAGGTAGGCCCGGGTAAAGTATTAACCGGTCTGGGCAAAAGAATTGATAAATCGCTGGAATATGTCGCGGTGAATACACCTGAATCACTCGCCGCAGTGACGGAATAGGGAGCAATAATGGAACAGTTAAAAGGTAAAGTTGCCCTGGTTACCGGCGCAAGCCGGGGAATTGGTAAAGCCATTGCTACACAACTGGCTGCGCAAGGTGCAACTGTTGTCGGAACCGCCACCAGTGACAAAGGCGCAGACGCTATCAGTGAGTATTTGTCTGCACATGGCGGCAAAGGTCTGGCCTTAAATGTTACCGACAAAGCCAGTGTAGATAGTGTCATCAAGCAAATTGCTGAAGACTTTGGTGGTATCGACATTTTAGTTAATAATGCCGGTATCACACGCGATAATCTGCTAATGCGCATGAAAGACGACGAATGGCAGGATATCATTGATACAAATTTGACGGCAATTTTCACACTGTCAAAAGCGGTTCTTCGGGGCATGATGAAGAAGCGTGCTGGTCGCATAGTAAATGTAGGCTCAGTGGTGGGCAGCGCCGGTAATGCCGGTCAGGCTAACTACGCAGCAGCGAAAGCAGGCGTTATTGGCTTCAGTAAGTCGATGGCACGGGAAGTGGCTTCCCGCGGCATAACAATTAATGTTGTGGCGCCTGGCTTTATCGATACAGACATGACCAAAGCACTGAACGATGACCAGCGAGCGGCCATTTTCAGTGACATCCCGGCTAATCGTTTAGGTCAGCCAGAAGAGATTGCTGCCACCGTTGCCTTTTTGGTCAGCGATGGCGCAGCGTACATCACCGGCGAAACGATTCACGTAAACGGCGGGATGTATATGAGTTAAATTCGCTTTTTATGCGAATTTAACCTACTTTAGGGTGGTATTTCACTGAAGTTGAATGTAAAAATACCACATAGCAGAATTTGGGTTGTCGCTGGTTCGACCAGAAAATTTGTTTTATCTGGCGCTTGCAAGCTTATACCTTGGCAAATAAACTAGCGGCACTTTTTATATCTAGTGACGTTAAGGGAAACCTAGAATTATGAGTAACATTGAAGAGCGCGTTAAGAAGATCATCGTTGAACAACTTGGCGTGAAAGAAGAAGAAGTAAAACCAGAAGCTTCATTCGTTGACGATTTAGGCGCTGACTCTCTGGATACAGTTGAGTTGGTAATGGCGTTGGAAGAAGAGTTCGATACCGAGATTCCTGACGAAGAAGCAGAGAAGATCACTACTGTTCAGTCAGCTGTCGACTACATCAACGCTAACAAAGACGCATAAGTCTGGCTTAGCAAAAACGGCTCTTCGGAGCCGTTTTCTGTATTAAACCTACCTTAAGTTCCATGCGAGGGCATTCTGTGACAAAACGTCGCGTAGTGGTTACTGGTCTGGGCATGTTATCACCATTAGGTCAGTCCGTTGATTCGACCTGGCAACGTCTGCTCGCAGGCGAAAGCGGTATCGGTGATATTACCCATTTTGATTGCAGTAACTATTCCACTCGTTTTGCCGGTCAGGTCAATGATTTCGACCCGCAAGATTACATAGAAAAGAAAGAAGCAAAGAAGATGGACCGGTTTATCCAGCTCGGCATTGCCGCGGGTAAACAGGCATTGGCTGATGCAAAACTGGAGATAACGGCAGACAACGCGCATCGCGTGGGTGTGGCGATTGGCTCTGGTATTGGTGGTCTCGAGCAAATCGAAATTAATCACCAGAAACTGCTCAACAGTGGCCCTAAACGTGTTTCTCCATTTTTTGTTCCGTCAACCATTACCAATATGATTTCTGGCTTTCTGTCGATCATGGAAGGGCTTAAAGGGCCTAACCTGAATATTGTGACAGCCTGTACTACGGGTGTGCACAACATCGGCGTCGCGGCCAGAACCATTGCCTATGGTGATGCTGACGCCATGTTAGCCGGTGGTGCTGAAGCCACTATTACCCCACTGGGAATTGCCGGCTTTGCGGCAGCCCGGGCGTTGTCTTCGCGTAATGACGATCCGCAGGCGGCAAGCCGTCCGTGGGACAAAGATCGCGATGGCTTTGTAATGGGTGAAGGCGCTGGCGTGGTCATGCTGGAAGATTACGAGTCTGCGAAAGCCCGCGGTGCCACCATTTATGGTGAACTGGTTGGTTTTGGCATGAGTGGCGATGCCTATCACATGACTTCGCCACCAGATACGGGTGAAGGTGCGGCAGCATCAATGCGCAATGCGATAATGGATGCGGGTATTGAGGCCAGTGAAATTGGCTATATCAATGCCCACGGCACCTCGACGCCGGCGGGTGATATTGCCGAAGTCGCGGCCATTAAGTCGGTCTTTGCTGAGCATGCATCTGCGGTAAAAGTCAGCTCAACTAAGTCGATGGTCGGGCATTTGCTCGGTGCTGCGGGCTCAGTAGAAGCAATCTTTACGGTACTTGCACTGCGTGACAAACTGGCGCCACCGACGATAAACCTGGACTCGCCAAGTGAAGGCTGTGACCTGGACTTTGTTCCGCACAAAGCGAAGGCATTTGAGGAATCACTGGCACTGTGTAACTCGTTTGGGTTCGGCGGAACCAACGGCTCGCTGATATTTAAGCGTCTGTAGGTACCGCACTGAAGGTAGTCAAAGCCATGCTTCATGAAGCATGGCTTTTTTGTGTCTGTTATTTACCTCTGCGCGCGTGACCGTACGCCTGCTGCGCTGAGGTGGACGTATCCGACTCAACACATCTGGTCAGCGCCTCACAGGCTGGTATACTGCCTGTCATTATGACTGTTGCGATAGCCGATTAAGGACGACACTATTACCGCCATATTTTCTGCAAATAACCGTGCTGCCAATTATGGCGATGGCGTATTCACTACCATGCAGGTTGAGAATGGCCGGATTGCGTTGTTTGCTTATCACTGTAAAAGGGTCATTGCAGACGCAGAGCGGCTGAAGATCCCGCTAGACCGAGATTTCCTGGCGCGTCAGATTGCCGAACAGGCAAACATGTTGCAGCAAGGTGTGCTTAAGCTGCTGGTATCTGCGGGTGAAGGTGGCAGAGGTTATAATCGACCACAGGATGTCAGACCCACACTACACTTCACGTCATCAGAACTGCCCGCGGTTTATGATCAGCAACGCCAGCAAGGCACGTCTGTAATCATCACTGAATTACAGCTTGGCCGGCAACCTGCGTTAGCGGGCATTAAACACCTTAATCGTCTGGAACAGGTGTTGGTTAAACAAGAAGTAAACGCCGCGGGTGCTGACGATGCCATTGTGTGTGACTGCCACGGCAACATTATTGAAGCCAGTGCGGCGAACCTCTTCTGGCTTCATAACGATAGCTGGTTTACTCCCGATCTGAGTGCATGCGGCGTGAGCGGAGTGATGCGCGCGTTTTTACTCGACTGGTTTCAGGCACAGGGTGTGTCAGTAGAGGTGGGAGATTATCAACCCGAGGTACTCGAAAATGCCCGCGCGATATTTACCTGCAATGCCTTAATGCCAATCTTACCAATACGAAGCCTGCGTGGTAATCACGCCACGCACCAATTCGATTTGGCTCCGGTGAAAGCCCTCTTTCATGCGATCCAGCCAGCATACAAGGAAGCCTATGCGTCTGTTAACTAGTGGTATTGTTATTATTGCTATTGCTATTGCTATTGCTATAGGTGCAGTAGGTGGCGGTCTCTACCTGGTTCGGCAACAGGTCGCGTCGCCGCTCCCCATTGAAGAGCCAGTGCTGTTCACAGTAAAACGCGGCCAAAGCGGTATGTCGGTTATTCGTGCGTTGCGTGCTGATCATAACCATGATGTTGCGCCTCTTGCGGTAAAAGTATGGCTGAAACTTATGGCACCAGAGGCCGGTCCAAAGGCCGGTACGTATCAGCTGCAACCCGGCATGTCCCTGGCCGAGGCGTATGCGCACTTAAGTAACGGGGAAGAATACCAGTTTGCGATAAGCCTGATTGAAGGGCATACATTACAGCAGTGGCTGGCCGTATTAGAAAACCATGAGTACGTTGATTTTGACGTGTCAGAGACTACCCGGGCAGCGTTGCTCGAAGCGTGGCCGCATGACGCGCTGGGCCAGGCTTCACGGCTGGAAGGCCTGTTATTGGCTGATACCTATTATTTCACCGCGACCACCCCGGCATCAGTTTTACTAAAACGGGCCCTGGATGCCATGGCGGCCTATCTGTCCAGCGCATGGGATGAGCGTGACCCGGCATTGCCCTTGTCCAGCGCGTACGAGGGACTGATCCTGGCCTCTATTATTGAAAAGGAAACCGGTGTGCCGGAAGAGCGTCCGCGTATAGCCGGTGTGTTTGTTAACCGGCTGGAACGAGGCATGCGACTGCAGACCGACCCCACGGTGATCTATGGGATTGGGGCTGAGTTTGATGGTAATATCACCCGCGCGCATCTGCGCCAGAAAACGCCTTATAACACCTACGTTATAAAAGGATTGCCGCCAACCCCCATTGCAATGTCGGGCAAAGCCGCCATTCAGGCTGCGTTGCATCCGATGACAACCGACGCGTTATATTTTGTTTCACGAGGGGACGGCACCCACCAGTTTTCCAGCACGCTGGAAGATCATAACAAAGCCGTATACCAGTATCAGATAAAGCAACAGGGTAAGAAGTAGCTCATGGCAGGAAAGTTCATTGTGGTCGAGGGGCTGGAAGGCGCGGGTAAAAGCTCGGTCATCTCGCTAATTGTAGAAACCCTGCAGGCACGCGGGTTATCGGTCACCCAAACTCGTGAGCCAGGCGGTACGCCAATGGCAGAAGCGATCCGGGAATGCGTAAAGCATGACTGGGACGAAGAAGTTGCCGAAGAAACCGAGCTCATGCTGATGTATGCGGCACGGGTGCAGTTACTGAAAAACCGGATCTTACCCGCGCTGGCCAGTGGCGAATGGGTAGTAGGGGACAGACATGATTTGTCTTCTCAGGCCTACCAGGGGGGCGGCCGCGGCCTGAATGCTGACACGCTGCGTGCCTTGGCCGATATTGCGCTGGATGGATTTACCCCGGATTTAACCTTGTACCTGGACGTTGAGCCGGCGACCGGTCTTGCCAGAGCAAGAGGACGGGGAGAGCTCGACAGAATAGAGCAGGCCGGACTGGTATTCTTCGAGCGTACCCGCGACCGGTATCTGGCGCTGGCTGCTGACGATCCCACTATCACCACCATCGATGCTATGCAGCCTATGGCGGCTGTCCATGCTCAGGTCAGACACTGCGTGGAGCAGTTTTTGCCATGATATTTCCCTGGTTTGAGCGCACGTTTGCCTCCCTCACGGGGCGTTTACTGGCACAACGGCTTCACCACGCGCTGCTGCTGGCAGGTCCGCCTGAAATCGGCAAGTTTCAGCTGGCCGACGCGCTGGCGCAGGTTATTCTGTGTCAGCAGCCGGCGTCAGTGGGGAGTTGTGGACATTGCCAGAGTTGTAAATTATTCGCCGCAGGCTCGCATCCGGATTTTCACATGCTGGAAAGTGATAAGCAGCTTGGCGTGGATAAAATTCGCGAGGGCATAGCCAGGTTAAGCGGTACCGCCCAGTTAAGCCGTAACAAGGTGCTGGTGATACCTGCTGCGCATACCATGACAGATTCCGCCGCCAATGCGCTGTTGAAAACCCTGGAAGAGCCCACAGATAATACGTTCCTGTTGCTTCTGACAGAAAAGCCTCAGCAGTTATTACCGACTATTCTGAGCCGTTGCGAAAAGTGCACGCTACCCGTGCCCGGCGAAGCAGAAAGTCTGAACTGGTTAAAGGCCGAAGGCGTAGAAGATGCATCCGGCGCTTTATTGCAGGCTTACGGAGGCTCACCACTGGCGGTTCGGCGGGCGCTGTCTGAAGAAGATACGGCACTCTCGTACCGGGGATTTCAGGACGGGATCCAGGCATTGCTGTCCGGCGCTGAAACCTCACTGGCTTTAGCCAGCCGCTGGCAGGACGCAGCACCACAGGTAGTAACCTGGTGTCAGCAACAGGCTCACAGGCGTTATATATCAACGCAGCAGGTGCAGGACTTCGAAATGTTTTCGTTGTGCCAGCACGCAGCCAAGCGGCTGCAACACCCAGGAATAAATAAGGTGGTGGTGCTTTGCCAGGTACTCGAGCTGCTTCAACGCCCGGCGCCAGACCCTCACCCGTAATCAATAAGGTAGTAATGTGTTTGTAGATTCTCATTGTCATTTAGATCGTCTTGAACAATCTCCCGACGAGCTCAGAAACACTCTGGCGTTTGCCAGACAACGCGGGGTACAACACTTCCTGTGTGTAGCAGTTTCGGTGGCTGACTATGACGCCATGGCAGAAGCGGTGGCTGACTTTGATGATGTATCGGTATCCTGTGGCGTGCACCCGTTACACCAGGAAGATGCGTGTGACTATGAAACCCTGTTAGATAAGGCCGCCCGTCCGGAAGTGGTGGCGGTAGGTGAGACCGGGCTGGACTATTTTTACAGCGCGGATACCCAACAGGTGCAACGACAATCCTTTGTGGATCATATCCGGGTTGCGAATGCGTTGAATAAGCCGTTAATCATTCATACCCGGGACGCCCGCGACGATACCCTGAATTTATTACGAGAGCATAAAGCTGAGCATACCGCCGGCGTCCTGCATTGCTTTACCGAGTCACTGGAAATGGCTGAAGCGGCCATGGAAATGGGGTTTTATATTTCCATTTCCGGTATTGTCACGTTCCGTTCGGCGGAAGAATTGCGCGAGGTGGTCAAAGCCGTTCCGCTTGAGCGATTGCTCATCGAAACGGACTCTCCCTGGCTGGCACCTGTGCCACACCGGGGTAAGCAAAATCAGCCAGGCTATGTGGTAGAAGTTGCTGAGTTTATTGCCGAGTTAAAAGGGATCACGGTTGAAGAGCTGGCCGCCGCGACTACTGAAAACTTTTATCGCTTGTTCTCACTGGCTGACAAAGCGGCGTAGGAGCACTTATGCCGTTATGGCGTCAACAGCTGACTAAGAGCCTGCACCAGACACGCAGCACGCCGGAAAGCCGTTATTTCCAGCTGGCTACCTGTGACAGCGAGGGCAGACCCCAGTGCCGTACGGTGGTATTTCGCGGCATTTCCGATCAGCATGAGTTACAGGTGATCTCCGATACCCGCTCAGGGAAGTGGGATGACCTTCAAGGAAACGGGTTTGCACAGGTATGCTGGTACTTTGCCAAAACCCGGGAACAGTACCGGTTGGATGTGACGGCTACGTGCTTAAAAGTGGCTGACAACCCGTCATTGCTTGCACAGTATTGGCAAAAATTGTCTGATGCGGGTAAGAAACAGTTTTTGTGGGGAACGCCCAACACCCCGCGGGATACAAATCAACCGCTGTTAGCAGAAAGCGATTTTGACGACGTACCCGAGCACTTCTGTTTATTAGCGCTCAAAGTGACTGCGGTGGATTATCTGAGCTTGCGGGGTAATCCTCAATATCGTGAACGGCATTACACCGATAGTGCAGGGGACTGGGTAGCAAAACCTGTCATCCCCTGACCGTTAGCGGTTAGTTTTTCAGCACTTCTGCCGGATCCTGACTGCCTTTAAACAGCTCCAGTATTCGGTTCTTGCTGTCATCAACATCCACAGCCAGCGCAATTACATTTGCCACGTCTTCCCGTGCAATTACCATATCGTCCCGGGAGTCAGGCCGATCGGCTGTGACTTTGCCGTTAGCATCTTCATCAAGCAGACTACCCGGACGCAATATGCAATACTGCAATCCAGAACGCTGCAGATGTTCGTCAGCCATATGTTTTGCCACCAGATAGGGCTTAATGTCACTGTCGACGGCATCGGGGTCATCGGCGCCAATACTGCTTACCATGACGAAATGCTTTACGCCTGCACCTACCGCAAATTCTGCGGCGTTGCGGGCGGCCCACAGGTCGATTAACAGGGTTTTGTCAGGACCGGTGCTGCCGCCTGAACCGGCTGCAAATACGACGGTGTCCATACCCTGAAACGCGCCGGAAAAATCCTCTTCGAGATCCTGCTCACAGATATCTAAATTCGGATGGTTCAGACCACCCAGTTTATTCGCATCGCGCACCAGTGCCCGGACCCGGTGGTCATTATCCAGTAGCTTCTGTACTGCCATTTTACCAATTTGACCACTGGCACCTATCACTAAAACAGATTTCATTATTACTCCTTCATCAACGTTGCATAGTTACCATTCATTCACTGTGGCGGATTGAAAAGATCATTCTGGCACGGCTTGATGCAGCTGAAACTACGCAGGTAAAAAAAAGCCGGGCAAACATGCCCGGCTTCATCATCGTAGTGAAGGGAGAACTACCAGCCGCACTGACGGCCCTGGTTTTGTTCATCCAGCCAGGTTTTTAACGGTGCAAAATAAGCCTGGATGGTGCTGGCGTCCATTTTGGGACTACCGGTCAGTGTTTCCAGCGCGTTTTGCCATGGTTCGCTCATGCCCATTTCGAGCATGTTGTTCAAGGCCGTACCTGCTTCTTCACTGCCATAAATCGAGCAGCGGTTAAGCGGGCCTTCATCACCGGCAATTTCACACAGTGCCTGGTGGAACTGGAACTGCAGAATATGAGCAAGGAAATAACGGGTATACGGCACGTTGGCAGGCACGTGGTATTTAGCACCCGGATCAAATGCATCGGCCGGCCGATCGACCGGTGCCATAACGCCCTGGTACTTGTTACGCAATTCCCACCACACGTCGTTGTAGTTCTCCGGTGTGACTTCACCCGCCAGCACTTTCCAGCGCCACTGATCCACCATCAGGCCGAAGGGGATAAATGCAATTTTATCCAGCGCAACCTGTAACAGCATACCAATATCATTAGAAGCGTCCGGAATGGTGTCTATCAACCCGATTTGTTTAAGGTATTTAGGGGTTATAGATAACGCAATGGTGTCGCCTATAGCTTCATGAAAACCGTCATTGGCGGAGCCACGATACAGCAGCGGCTGATCTTTGTATGCGCGCTGGTAATAGTTGTGGCCCAGCTCGTGGTGAATAACATTAAATTCTTCACCGGTTTTCTGAATGCACATCTTGATGCGCAGGTCGTCTTTGTCATCCAGGTTCCAGGCAGACGCGTGACACTGTACGTCGCGGCCTTCCGGTTTCTCGAACATGGATCGTTCCCAGAAGGTGTCAGGAAGCTCTTCAAACCCTAAGGATGAGAAGAAAGACTCGGCCTGTTTTACCATTTTTATCTCATCGTACCCCTGGCTTTTCAGAGCGCCAGTGACATCAGGCACTTTCATTTCCTGCTCTGGTTTTACCAGATCGTAGACGTTGCCCCAGGTTTGCGCCCACATATTGCCCAGCAGGTGCGCCGGGATGGGTTTGTCCTGCGGTACCTTGTCGGTACCATAGTGCTCGCCCAACTTAGCGCGAACATGGCAGTGCAGCGCTTCATAGAAGGGTTCTACCTGGCCCCATAATCTGTCCAGTTCCTGTGGAAACTCATCCGCTGGCATATCATACTTGCCGCGCCACAATTCACTGACGTTTGCAAAACCAAGCTCAGCAGCGCCTTCGTTAGCGAGGTTGACCTGTTCTTCGTACAGCGGCTTCATAGGCACAGAAACTTCACGCCAGCCTTCCCAGAATTCCAGCAGGGTGTCGTAGTCTCTGGAGGTGGCCATCTCGGCACTCATTTCAACCAAGCTGAAGCACGTTTTATCGTCACGGCAATATTCGCCCGAACCGTACATACCGCCAAGTTCTGAGCCAATTTTTGCTAATCGTTCGGCTTTCTCAGGATTTGAAGGTGGCGGCATAGTCAGGCCGTTGCGCAGCAAGTCCAGCTTGCGGCGGGTATCGGCATCCACTTCTACGTCGTTAAAACGAGCGGCTTCTTTTGCCAACGCAGCCACCTTGGTAGCAAATTGCTCGTTCATGTACGCGCTGACTGCCTGCGTATCCACATTGATATTGGTGGCATAGCTCCATTGTGCATGGGCTGCGGGCAGTTGAATTTTAGCGATTTCGTTCTGCGCCCGGGTTAAAAACGCTTTGGCGTCAGCAGCAGTAAGGTTTTGAGTGGAAGCGGTGCTTCCGGCGGTGCCGGTTTCAGCGGTAGCTGAAGTGTTGCAGCCTGTCAGGCTCAGACCAACGACCACCGCGGCCATTGTCATTTTAAGCTTAAACATAGCGGTTCCTTGGAGAGGGTAGTTATTGTTTTTACTGGCAGCCAGACAGCCAATGAGAGTACACAAGCATTAAAAATGACAGATGCATTCTGCTACACGGCCAAGCGTGCCAGGATAATTTCCAGCTTACTATACACCGATAGGGCAGGTTGTCACAAAGTCTGACGAATGAGCAGGTTAGCGGCGCCCCAATTGTTTGAGACAGCACTGTTTGAACTTTTTACCACTGCCGCATACGCAGGGCGTGTTTCTGCCAATAGTTGCGCGGCCAGTATCGTTATGCAGATTCCCTGACACATATACCCAACGGTCACCTTCCTTTGCAAAGTGTGAGGTTTCATGAAGTACGTAAGGCGTACCCTGCTCGGAATAGAACGCTTTAAATTGAACTTCGGCAGCAGTTGTACCGACAATTTGTAGCGCAAACCAGTTGCTGCCAGCAGCGCTTTCTCGCAAACTTTCTATGCTAAGGGTTTGTCGGGCCGCTGCGGCATAGGTTGCCAGTATGTAGGGGTAATTCTCTGTGCAGTAGGCGCTGTATCGTGAGCGCATTAATTGTTCAGGTGTGGCTGGAAGCGCCTGGTTTTCAAGATAGGGTTCACAACAGTTTGTATAGAGCATCCCTGAACAACAGTAACACAGCATTTTTTTTCACCCGATATTTGAACATATCCGGCGATCCTATCGCTTAATCTGACAATTTACCATGGACCGGTAAGTACATTAGAGCCATGCATGCCAGCCGGGTTGGGCGTAACTGTGACATTTACAATAGTGACAGAATACTGAGTGCATAACTGACGAATACGTTGGCTGTCTGCTTCCGGCAGTGACAGGTTTTCAACATATATGGTTCGACACTGCCCTCCCTGAATAAGCCGGGCAATCCATGCTGGCATGACTTCCTGGTCAGGCTTTTGGATACGAATGCCATGGGTGACCTCTTTTTTGAACGCAACGGAATTGGCCAGCAGATAGGACCAGCCTTTATCACCACTTCCTTCACCCGGGTAGCCTTCAAAAGGTAAAGGGAGCTGAATAACATTCTGTTCGTTACGAGTATGAGTTTGCATAGTCATGCGCATTCCTGTGTATGTTTATACAGTGTATGTATATACAGTAGTGCTGTATGGATTATCGCGCAAGGTTTTTTTTGAATTTTTTTCGTACAACCCACAGAAGTTTGTCTCTTCGCAGGTACAGCAGGCCAGCGGCAATCAGCCAGTAGAAAACCGGCTCTTCCCAGACAGTTTTTAAAGACCAGGTGTAATGCAGAAGGGCCAGTAATGCAGCTGCATAGACCCAGTTATGGAGCCTCTGCCAAGCGGGGCCCATACGCCGCTGAATTGGAGTGGTCGACGTAGCGGCAAGCAGACTGAGTATTAACAATGCGGCAAACCCTACAGTTATGTAAGGACGCTCTACGATTTCACTTGCTATCAACGTCCAGTCAAATTGCAGCTCAAATGCACAGAAACTAAAAAAGTGCACCATGGCATAAGTAAAGCTATACAGCCCCACCAACCGCCTGAAGCGCATCAGATCCGGAAACGGTAGCCATTTTGCCAGTGGTGAAATGCTCAGCGATATAAGTAACAGGTTAATCGCCCAGGTGCCGGTAGAGTGCAATAGAGCCTTAACCGGGTCAGCCCCGAGGTTATCAGTGGCTCCCCAGTAAAACAGGGCAACCAGATAACCCGTTGCCAGCAAATGTATACCCGCTTTGGTAAGGCGCCGGGGTGTAGCTGGCAAGCGCAGGGGGCGGGAGAGCAACCGATTCATTAATACCACTTCGTCAGGTTCATACCTTGGTAAAGTGGCGCGACTTCGCTATAGCCATTGAACATTTCCGTTTCAATACGGTTGCGTGTAAACAAGCCACCGGTAGTAATACGACGTTCGCTGGCCTGACTCCAGCGCGGATGGGCCACATCAGGGTTCACATTGGCATAAAACCCATACTCCTGAGGCGCCAGGCGATTCCACGTGGTGGGCGGACGTTTATCAGTCAGACGAATACGAACCAGTGACTTGATACTTTTGAAACCATATTTCCACGGAACGACCAGCCTGATTGGGGCGCCGTTTTGTGGCGGCAGGGTTTTGCCGTAAAGCCCCACTGCCATTAACGTGAGAGGGTGCATAGCTTCGTCTAGCCGTAACCCTTCCACGTACGGATAATCAATCCCGCCTCCCATGAAGCGGCTGGCCTGGCCTGGCATCTGTTTTGGGTCGTAGAGCGTTTCGAAAGCCACGTATTTGGCACTGGATAAGGGTTTGGCGGCTCTTAGCAATGCTGCAAGTTCAAACCCAACCCAGGGGATCACCATGGACCAGGCTTCCACGCATCTCAGCCGGTAAATGCGTTCCTCCAACGGAAAACGCTCAGTCAGGTCATCGGCATCCAGCTTAAGGGGATTTTCTACCAGGCCGTCCACCCTGAGTGTCCATGGGGACGTTTGTAACTGACCGGCATTTTCGGCCGGATCGGACTTGTCCGTACCAAACTCATAAAAATTATTGTAGCTGCTTACTTTAGCGAAAGGTGTGCGGGTTTCGCTGGTGCTGTACTTACCCGGCTCCTGAAATGATAGCGGACGTCTGGCCGCGGCTTTTTTGTCATCGTCTTCCCAGAACCAGTCGGCAGTCGCAGATTTGGCCAGCAAGGAAGAGGCGCCTACAAAGCCCATCGCTTTGACTATCTGGCGGCGCTCGCGGTAGATGCGCTCGTCGGTAACATCGTTGTCAGTGAGTTTTACAGAAGGTTTAAACACTTTTGGCATAGCAGCGCCCGCTGGGTAAAGTTAATATTGCTACGCCAGAAGACCCGACTCAGTGCAGAACCCTTTCAGAAGTTTCATGTTCGGGCGTTTGTTTATATGCAGGCCCGATACTATGATCCAGTCATCAGACAACTTGAGGCATATGTCAACTAAGAGTGAAGTTCCGCCCGTCACCACCGCGCAGGCGGTGGTCTGCTTCAGACAACCAGCATACGGTAGAGCTTCTTAAACCTGGCATCAGCTTTGTGCCAAGTAGCAGCCGTTAATACCAGATACATTAGGTATGACATAGCGTTAATATTTTTGATACTCATACGCTATGCTCTTAGATATGCGACGATGAATAGGTGCTAACTATCTTCTATGTTTTCTGGGCCGCTAATCTCTATATTGCCAGACTCCCGAGTTTATAAGCCAATTTTAAGATGTATCGGAGATAGCTTACAAAGCTATCTCCGTATTGGGAGATTAATCGTCATTCGTTTTATAGATATGCACATCTCGTTGCGGATAAGGAATGCTAATTCCTTCTTCATCAAAGGCTTTTTTTACCTTTTCCTGCATGTCCCAGTAGTAGGGCCACAAATCATCAGTGGCAACCCAGGGGCGAAACATCAGATTGACTGAGTTGTCGCCTAACCCACCCACACAGATCCGAGGTGCAGGGTCGGACAATGAGCGCTCATCCTCTTCAAACAGGCGCTGCAACACCTCTTTTGCTTTGTCGATATCGTCATCACAGCCTATACCAAACGTCATGTCGCAGCGGCGCTTATCGTATACACTGACGTTAATCAACGTGGCGTTAGACAGACTTCCGTTGGGGATGACAATACGCTTATTGTCGAAGGTGTTTACTACGGTATAAAGAATTTGTATCTCTTCCACGGCACCCAAGTGACCTTCTGCTTCAATGGTGTCACCTACTTTGAATGGTTTGAAAATCAGTATTAGCACACCGCCAGCAAAATTCGCCAGGCTGCCTTGTAACGCCAGACCGATGGCCAAACCCGCTGCACCAACTACGGCGATAAATGAGGTTGTTGCAATACCGATCATAGAGGCGACAGAAATAAACAACATCAATTTTAAAACGACACTAATAAGTCCGCATAGAAACTTATTTAAAGTGGGGTCCTTTCTTCCAAGCCGGTGGTCTAATAAACTCACAAAGCGATTCACCAACCATAGACCCACCACCAACGTAAGAATAGCCAATAACAATTTAGGGGTATAAGTCATCACCAGTGCTATGGCTTTTTCGGTCAATTCCGATAAATCGATATTAGTTCCGAAGAAATCTTCCATAAATACCTCTTTCATTAATTAATCTTACTGGTTACGTTGAAAAAAAATGTTGGATCGTATTGATTCTACCGGAGTGGAAGTGGACCGTTTACCCCACCAAATAACGTTTTTCACAGTTTGCAGCTGCATCTGCACGCGAGAAGTTGTCGTTGAATAAAATAACTCGCTCGAAGAAACGCGTCATTGCGGCGGAGGCCGCCACCTCCATCGTCTAACCGCAATATCAAAAATCACTCTTCTCGCGTGCACAATGGCAGTTTATGAGGTCCCGGCCTTCGCCGGGATGACGGTAGCTAATATTGACGCCGGGATGACGGTAGGTGTTACTGAGGCGGGGTTGGCGGGCTGTTTTTAGCTAGGAGAACGCGTCATTGCAGCGAAGGCCGCAACCTCCATCGTCTAACCGCAATATTAAAAATCACTCTTTTCGCGTGCAAAATGGCAGTTGATGAGGTCCCGGCCTTCGCCGGGATGACGAGAAGCATAATAACACGCAGTGGCCCAGTTTTAGTCCTCAGGGCCCTCTAGCGTGAAGACCAAATGCCTGCGCATATCTTTTAAGATGACCCCTTTTTTTAACATAGCGGCGCTTAAGCGCTTTTGCCACTTTAACAAGTCGGGCTTAGCGTTAGCTAAGGTTTGCTCATTTTCAAATTGGAAGCGCAGCAATAACGAGCCTGGAAACTGGTGGTACTCCACCTCAAACCAGCACAGCGTCATGCCAGGGATTTCTGCTTTGGCCTGCTCTTCAAGCATGTCGGCAACGCTGTAGACAATTGCCTGCTGCTTAATTTGTACAGCAGAGAGTTTCTTCATGGTGGGGTTCCAGTTTAAATACTAACTATAAAAGTGGTACTAGGGTAGTGGCTGCGCGTGCCACCATTACAGGTGCTGTTGTATGGCGATTTCTATGCATTCGCTGTCTTCATCCCCTTCCACTGTCAGCCAGAACTGACCATCCTGAATGGTGACTTGCATTTGCATCGAACGCTTCACTGCATTTGCGAGTGTTGTAGCGAGCGTCTCAGGTAAGGTGAACACCGATAAGTTTTTCCTGGTCTGTAGCTTGTGTTGCTCTTTTTTCCACCAGGCATCAAAGCTATTGTCTGCGTAGGCATAAATCATCATCTGCTGGCTTTGATTGCAGCCCTTTTTGATACGCTGTTCGGATGGCTGGCCTAGCTCAATCCACAGCTCTATTTCGTCACTGAAGCTTTTCTGCCACAGATCCGGTACGTCATCATCAGACAACCCTTTGGTGAACTGTAGCTGCTCATGGGCATTAGCGATAAAGGCGATAATCCGCAACATCATGCGCGCATCGTTTTCAGACGGGTGGCGGGCAATCGTTAAGTTGTGATCATTGTAATAATTGCGGTCCATATCGGTGATCGAAATATCCGCTTTAAATATGGTTGCTTTAAGAGCCATGGTAATCCTGTTTACTATGCCGAGACGAGATGTCCTGTGCCTGGCATGGGCGTTTTATAAGTAATGAAGGCCGTTGCCGATTATGTTCGCATAGTAGCAGTAATTAGCTCATCTCGTCTTCTGAGTTTAGGTTCGCAATGCCAGCTAACTCATCTGGATAGTTCAACTTTTTCCGTTTAGGTATAGAAGGAATTGTCAGGTGAATAACAGGTGGGCGTGGGGGTAGGGCCAGAATGGTTAGAGCAAACATCCGGGCCCAAATTTCACAATAATGCGTCGGTTTTTTTGTTTAATCACACTTCATCAGCGGCTGCGGATCACTGTAATCCCGCACTTTGAATTCAAGGGACGTGCGTTGTTCCATACTTTTATCAGTGCTGAACATGGCCACCACCGGGCAAGTTTGAGCTTCGTTACGCAAGGCTATACCGCCTTCATCGCTCTCGTCTTTTGCCAGCTTGATACCAGGTACTTCCGGCGACCGGTTGTCGCCCTGCATATAGGCCTGAGCGAGCTCAACGGCATCTTCCATACAAATAAGTTTGTTTTTAAAATCGGCAGGGTTGTCGAGCCGTAACTGAAGGTCGAGTAACTCAGACTGATCGCCATAAGGTCCGAACAGAAGGAAAGAGGAGGGCACCAGCTCGACTTGTTTGTACGACGCTTCCGGGTTTTCATTTAACCGGGAGAATAAGGTGGCCTGATCCGTTTGCCCGAGTTCAGATATTATGCGCCCAGAGCAAAAGTCGATGGCGGTACTGAAGCCTTCGTCCATTTTTTTGGTAAACAGTTGTTCACCTTTATCGACTAACTTTTTATCTGCCAGGGTGTCCGGCGACTGACCTACAAGGGTTGCAGCACCGGCCAACACAGTTCCCCACATGCCCTCTTTGTTTACATCCACATCGCCAGAAGCGTTAAAGTTGACCTGCGGTGGTTTCACCGGCTTGAACCAAAGCGCAAAGTTGTTAGCGTCAGGGGCATAATGAGATTTAATACGTCCGGTGAGGCCCACATCCACCTGAAAGCGGGCAAACTCACTGACACTGAAGTCTGCGCCCATGGTTTCTTTATCGCGGTTAAGCCAGCGCCAGCCTTTCACACCTAACTGTAGTGTCATGATGTCCTGATCGTCACCGTCGTAATTTACTTCACAGGAGTGGATCCACAGCGTGCCGCTATACACCTGTTTGCCCTGTGAATTTTCCCGCTGGATCCCTTTGAAACGGTTCTCTAAACGGTTACAAATTTTTGCGCCGGCAATATCCACCAGCGCCGCTGATAAGTTATTATCCTGGGCAGGGGTAGGCATACTGAACATACCCAGTGCGGCTATCCCTGTCATGATTAGAGTATTTTTCATTGAGTCACCCTTACTATTTGCCCACCAAAAGAATTTACGTAATAACACCAACTGTTTTTACGCCGAAGGTATATCGGTGTCTTAGCTTCGGTACGCAAAGAGTTGAGCGATAGATTGAAAATAAATAAAGAACTGGCGAAGAGTGCTCAGCAGTAATTCTCACGGTACCGGCCAACGGTGGTTACTAACTCTATTAAAAATACCGCCCACATCGAGTGATAGAAATTCGAAGAAATGCAGTAGCTATTAAATGGTTATATAAAAATCGTTAGAGATGGCGTTAACCAACCAAAATAGCTGTGTGAGGTTCAGTCCAGTAATTTCCTGACTGGTCCGTATTCAGCATTAAATGTAATGCTTACACCGGGACACCCTATGAAACGTGCACATAAGTCGCTTTTAAAGGTTTGTGTAATATTCGCAAGTATCGCGACACTGGCGATTGTATGTTGGAAATTTTTAATTACTGAAGAGCAATTAAGGGACGGGCTGAGCTATATCAACTCCTTCGGTCGCTGGTCAGTGGTGGTATATGCCATGCTCTACGTAACGCTGGTGAGCCTGTCTTTTCCCAGCTCATTGTTCAATATTACCGCTGGAGTTCTGTTTAGTTTTACCGAAGCGATAATTGTGGCGAGCGTGAGCGGTTTGGGGGCAGCAAGTATAACGTTTTTCATTTCGCGCTTTTTGTTACACGATTATGTATGTGACAAAGTGAAGCGGGTTAAAAATGGCAATGAAACCCTGAAGCTGGTGCAAACCGACAGTGCTAAAGTCATTTTGCTGCTCAGACTCAACCCCTTCATTCCTGCTGTAGTTAAAAACTACGGGCTTGGAGTGACTGACTTAAGATATATGAAGTACGCTGTGTTCACCCTTATCGGTCAGTTTCCGATAGCAGCGCTGTATGTTTACTTAGGATGGATGGGGGGACGGGCTATGCTGGATCAGGATAATGAGCTCAGCACCGTCCACTGGGTAGTTCTTGGACTGGGCCTGATCGTGAGTGCTTTCACTCTTGTTGCCTCCAGATACTTCTTCAATAAAAAACTGCAGGAGCAGGGGGAGTAATTTTGCCGGATAGTTAAGTCGCAACCGGACTCGTGCCGGCCACTGCGCATCGCTCGTGGCAATCCTCATAGCCTGACAGCAAAGGAGTGCCACGCCTCCCACTACATATGCAAGCTATCCTGAGATGTACCTTGTTTGGGGACAAACAACGTGCTGTAAAGGCGGGCAGCAAACTCGTCTGTCATCCCGGAAATATAGTCGGCAATAACCCGCATGCCATTACCACTGGCCTGAGCCGTTCGCCAGCGCGCCTGGGTGTTCTCTGGAAGCAGTCGCTCCGGATCAGAACTCAACGCCTCAAATAATTCCATTACCACCAGCTGGCCCTTATATTCAAGCATTTGCACATCGGGCCGACGAATAACCTTGTTATACACAAAGCGTTTAAATAACTCTAACGCTTCGGAAAATGCGGTAGGTAAGCGGGCATTATATGCCAACAAGGGGTGGCTAAATTGTTCAAGTGGTTCAATGTTAATAGCGGTGATAAAGGCATTGACCAGCGCCCCGATAGCATTTTTGCGTTCGTGGTGGTGCTCACTGAACAGGCGTTCCGGCAGATCCTGGCCAAGGGCTGCCAGCGCTGGCACCGGTAATGCCTGCAGAGGAGTGGCCACCTGCTCGCTGAAATCGTCACGGGTCACCATGCCCATAACAATACTGTCTTCGAGGTCGTGGATCCCGTAGGCAATATCATCTGCTAACTCCATGATGGAACAGTCAAACGACTTATAACGGGTTTTGCCCGCCTTGCCCAGGCCACTGTCGTAGCTCATGAATTGTTCCCGATCGTTCTCGGGTAGTGGCGCCAGCAGCCAGTCAAGCAGCGGCTCATCACAACGAAACAGCCCCTTTGGCGGGTGCCAGTCACTGGCTTTAACCTGTCGCAGTGAAGCGGGCCGCTTGGGATAGACCACACTTTCACTCAGTGCATCAATAAAGTTAGGGTACTTTACTAACCCGAGCACGCTGCGGCGGCTCAGGTTCATGCCATTCTCGGCAGTATACGGCTCCAGCTGGGTAATGATACGAAACGTCTGTCCGTTACCCTCAAAACCGCCATGTTGTTCCATCATATAATGCAGTGCTACTTCGCCACCATGGCCAAACGGTGGGTGGCCAATATCATGAGCCAGGCACAGAGTTTCAATGAGCGTGGCATCCATATGTAGCATGGCGGCAAGCTCAGGGTATTTGCCGGCCAGCTGGGCGGCGATGCCGGTGCCAATCTGTGCAGCTTCCAGCGAATGGGTTAGTCGGGTCCGGTAAAAGTCACTTAGCCCCACACCCAGCACCTGGGTTTTTGCCTGCAGCCGGCGGAACGCAGCAGAATGCAGTACCCTGGCTTTGTCGCGCTGATAAGGGGAGCGGTGATCACCATCCCGGCTTTGGGTGCGCGGTAAATGGCGTTCAAACCAGGCTGACTCCCAGTCACTTGCTATGGGTGTGTGTTTTGACACTGCTAACTCCTGTAATAACCGCTACTCGTGGTCGTCCTGGGTGATTTCATCAAGGCTGAGTGAAAAACTGGGCACGTACCGGGTAAGAAAATAATCTACCTCGTCCGAATGATAGGTTTTAAGCAAGGTATCCAGACGTTTTTTAGCCAGTTTGAATTCCTGATTGCCCGCAGACAATTCCTCCAGGGTTTTAAGGTAAGCACACAACACATCGGCAGCTTTAACAATAAACGCTTCCTCCTCACTGTGCCGGGCACCATCAATTAACGCCGCGTAATCATCCCGAAAAGCTTCCGGGGCCATTTCTATGAGCTTATTCTCAGCAATTTTCTCTATTTTTTTATATTCGTCTTTTATGGCCGGATTAAAATACTTCACCGGGGTAGGCAAATCACCGGTAAGCACCTCAGACACATCATGAAAAAGTGCGATGGTGGCAATCCGCTCAGCATTCAGAGTACCGCCAAAAAACTTGTTTTTAATCAAGGCCAGCGCATGTGCCACCATGGCAACCTGTAAACTGTGCTCCTGCACATTCTCGGTACGCACATTATGCATCAGCGGCCAGCGGTTGATGAGCTTCATGCGTGACAGGTGAGCGAAAAAATGACTTTTGTCAGACACCATCAGACTCCCTGACTGTATTGCGAGAAAAACCGGCCGATGCGGGTGAGTGCGGGCGATAACACATCACAGTGGGGCAAAAACACCAACCGGAAATACACGCCATCGTGCAGGTTAAACGCGCGGCCATGTACCAGCAGTATTTTTTCTTCCCGCAGTAAGTCCAGAATCATTTGCTCGTCATTCCTGATATTGAATTTTTTCTCGTCCACCCGGGCAAAACAGTACATGGCGCCATTCGGCTTCACGCACGAGATTCCATCAATACTATTAAGCATGTCGCTGGCGAGGTCCCGCTGCAATTTGAGGCGCCCGTTATCGCTAATGAGGTCATTAATGCTCTGATAACCCCCCAGCGCGGTCTGAATAGCACTCTGGCATGGCACATTGGCGCACATGCGCATGGAGGCGAGAATATTCAGTCCTTCAATATAATCACTGGCGATACGCTTATTGCCGCTGACTACCAGCCACCCGGCGCGAAAACCCGCCACACGGTAGTTTTTCGACAACCCGCCCAGCGTGACACAGAACACATCATCGGCCAGCGAGGCGATACACGTATGGCGTGCGCCGTCATATAAAATCTTGTCGTAAATTTCATCACTGAAGATCACCAGCTGATGTTCCCGGGCAAGGCTTACCACTTCCTGCAATAGCGCTTCGCTGTATACGGCGCCGGTAGGGTTGTTGGGGTTTATCAGTACAATTGCGCGGGTTTTGCTGGTGATCTTGCTTTTTATGTCATCAATGTCCGGAAACCAACCAGCCTGCTCATCGCACCGGTAGTGAACCGGCGAACCTGAAGACAGGCTGACTGCAGCAGTCCATAGCGGATAATCGGGGCTGGGGATCAGCACTTCGTCACCCTGGTTCAGCAGTGCCTGCATAGCCATCATGATCATTTCACTGACGCCATTGCCAATATAAACATCATTTACCCGAATATCTTTGATGTTCATTTGTTGGTAATACTGCATTACCGCTACACGGGCTGCGTAGATGCCTGCTGAGTCTGAGTACCCTTGCGAGGTGGGCAGGTTATGAATGACGTCTTTAAGAATGTCATCGGGAGCATCAAAACCAAACGGGGCCGGGTTACCAATGTTTAGTTTGAGAATGCGGTGGCCTTCGTCTTCCATTTTTCTTGCCTGAGCAGCAATGGGGCCGCGAATGTCGTAACAGACATTATCCAGTTTATGAGAGCGTGCTACGGTTTTCATGGTCTATCAGCTTGATTTACATAATTTCAGAGTATCGCAAAGGAGCGCCGCTGGCTAACCCTTATTTTACCTTGTGAACCCCTGATTTTGCTGCGTTCTGGTCAGTCGTATCCAGGCTGGCAACCGGTCTGACACAACTTTATACAGTTTAGCTGTGAGATGACATTGCGGTGCCCCGTTTTTGCAGCTTTACTTACTAAAAAGCGACCGAGGTGAATTATGCCGTTACCACTATTGTGGCTTGGCGCTGGCCTGGCCGCAGCTTATGCCACCAGTCAGTGGGTCCGTGAACAGCAGAAGGCAGACGGTCACATCCGTCATTTTCCCGGCGAACATGCCGAACAGGTGAAGCCTGTTGATGGTGCGCTGGTCTGTTGTGGGATATACGGTTTGTTCCAGCACACCGGGATATGGCTGGGTGGCAATATTATTGAATTGAAAGGCAATGGACTGGTCCGCGGGATATCGCCTGAGCGCTTCCTGCATAACCGGTCGGGAGAACGTATTTATATTGCCTGTCACAGCAATCACAGGCCGCTGGTAGACCCTAAGGCCGCCGCGCGCGCCCTGGCCCGGGTGTATAGCTATTCTGAGTACGATGTACTGAATAATAATTGCCATCGATTCGTGTACGAGATGATTACGGGTGAGGTGAAGCCGATCACCCGGTTCGGCGAGCTAAATGCAGCAGTGAGTAGGTATTTCTCCGCCTGTATTCACTGGCAGCCAATGACAGCTTGTGACAATTCCTCACGGCTCAACAGCGCCTCCATTTCATCGTAGTTGCGATATATGACTCAGGAGGCTGCCATCCCCATAGACATTTGTATAAAGCTTGCGTAAATTTCATGTTAACGGGTTGTTAATTGGTGCAACTCGGCCTATCGTAGGGATCAGCGTTTCCTGGTTTTTAGCACGTTGCTTTAAGGCGTTGGGAACGCGGATAAAAACACAAGGTAAGGGGATGCTATGTCACAGCATTTTAAAGAAACACCACAAAATGCCATCACGGAAAGTAAAATCGCCCGGGTTATACCCTGTAAAGAACTGGATGTGGGTGATCCCATAAAATGGTTAGCGCTCGGTCTTCGCGACATGCTCAAAACACCGGGCCTGACAGTCTTTTATGGGGTCATGTTCGCCATTATTCCATGGTGCATAACGCTGCTGGTGGCTATGACTGGCTGGCACCTGGTGATTATGCCTGCCATTGTCTGCTTTATGTTGATAGGCCCGTTTCTCGCAGCAGGATTATATGACATCAGCTGGGAGTTGGAAAAAGGCCACAAACCGTCACTACGCCACTCACTTCGTTCTATGCGCCGTAACGCAGTAAACGAGTGGGGCTTTGGCATCTTACTCATGATCCTGATGATATTCTGGTTACGGGTAGCCTCCCTGATTCATGCGCTGTACCCACCGTATCTTGACGAAACGCTGGAAAGCCTGATGCCGTTTCTGGTGATGGGCACCATTGTAGGGGCGCTGTTCACCATCGGTATGCTACTGATTACCGCGTTTACTCAGCCTATCCTGATGGAGAGAAAAGTTGATTTGGCGACTGCCATATTAACCAGCGTCAATGCAGTATGGGTGAACAAAGTGCCAATGTTGATCTGGGGCGGGATAATTTTCACTGCAGTGGTACTCGGTTTTATCACCGGCTTTATTGGCTTTGTGGTACTTATGCCGTTGCTAGGCTATGCCTCATGGCATGCGTATATCGACGCTATCGCCACGAAACGTGAGCGTAAATACGAGTAGTTTCTTGTAATTAACTTTCATAAAGTGCGGGTTTTTTACGCTAGGTGCGTAAAAAACCCGCAATATTTGTGAATTTCCATGTAACTAAATAACCAGGTGAGCTAAATGTAGACTTTAGGCTAAGACGCATTAGTTATTACGATTGGCTTGATAATTCATTTTCAGCATAAGTGTTTATAAATAGATAAGTAAAATCAAAGGCATACAGTTTTAAAGCTTTTGTAACATCTTGATTTACCAACCTTTTACCCACCCTCAACAATAAACCAACAGAAAATCCTCTGAGATTGATGCATAACTAAATGGCACTCAGGCAAATCGTCGGGTGCTAAACGACATCACGTTATGAGGATAATGTCATGAAAACTGTAAAATCGATAACTCTGGCTCTTGGCCTGGCTGCGGTATCTGCCAGTACGTTGGCTGCTGCACCAAACAAAGATGTACGCTTTGTAGGTGACACGCAATTCTCTGGCTTTTGTAAGGCTGTGGTTATGGACGATGTACGCGTACTACGTGCTAACCTGTCTCGCAATGTTGGTCGCATTGGTGCAAGCCAGCGTGAGGTGTTACGCCTGGTCACCGCCGACAACGGACTAACCTGTAATGGTGAAACCCTCATCGACTTCTCTATGCAACGCGGTGCGGGCGATGTGTACGAGTACCTGACGTCACGTAGTTAAGCGTGGGTTGTCTGTTAAAACGGGTGCGAGCAGTAGTGGAAAACCACCTTCGCACCCGTCATTCAGGTTATGGCTGGCGAATGATAATAGGGTCACACCCGTACCCAGCGCGCAACCCGGACCCGGCTTTCACTCAGCAACCGCTGACTGTGAAAACGGAGTCTGAGCAACAGCACATAGGCCAGCGGAACAAGAAACAAACTCGTCAGCGTTGAAAATACCAGGCCACCGGTTATGGCGATGGCCATAGGCGAGTAGGGCGGACCGTCACCACCAATTCGGGTACTTCCGAATGCCAGAGGAAGTAAACCCAGTACAGTGGTTGCCACCGTCATCAGAATAGGTCGGATCCTTGACTGACAACCTTCCGCTACCGCATCGTACAAGCTCAGGCCCTGGTCAATGAGCTGGTTTATTCTGTCTACCAGCACAATACCGTTATTCACCACGATACCCATTAATACCAGCATGCCTATCATGCCCATGATAGACATAGGTGTACCCGTCAGCATAAACGCCCAGAACACGCCCGTGTAAGAAAACAGCAATGAAGTAATCACGGCGGTGGGTAGCAGCAATGATTCGAACAGGGCGGCCATCACCACATAAATCATGCATACCGCCAATAACATATTCATTTGCATCACCGCATTGGCTTCGTCCTGGCGCTGAAAACTGCCATCCAGTGTCCACGAATACCCGGTAGGCAAATCAATGTACTGCATGGCAGTTTCAATGCGTTCTCTGGCTTGCTCTATGGTGGTTTTTTCATCGAGATTCGCACCCACCGTCAGTGCGGTTTGCCGGTAGCTACGATTAATTTGTGATAACTGTGGGACGATGGTCATATCGGCCAGCATGTTCAGGGTAACGCTTTGCCCCTGAATATGAGTGATATATATGTTTTTCAGTGACTCCAGCGAACGCTGGACGTCAGCCCCGTACATGAGCCGTACGCTGACTTCACCACTGTCGCCATAGCGAAAGGTACGCAGGTTGTTACCCCGTAAGGCCGTGGCTACCAGGCTGGCTACGTCACTGACGTTGAGGCCAAGACGATGGGCTTTTTCACGGTTGATACGAATTTGCAGTTCGTCACGCTGCGAGCCTGTGTCGGCCTTCACATCTTTCAGGCCTTCGATACTGGCCAGTACAGGCACTACCTGATCGGCCAGTTGCAACAAACGATCCGAGGATTCGCCCAATAACGTAAGCCGTACGCCGCCCCCGTTGCCTGAATCCCATTGAAAGGACGGACGCGCACGAACGAAAGCCGGCATATCTTCACGGATCCTCTCTTTTAACTCTTCCAGCGGCACCGGTAAATCGTCGTTCAGCGTGATCCCTGACACTGCAAAGCCCGCGGTAAAATAGCTGTACACCTGCTTAATGTGGAAACGCTCCTGATTGGCATAGAGATAAGCTTCCATTCTGTCGACCGTTTTTTCCACTTCATCCAGGGTGTAGTTTTGGGTGACATGATAGTTGAGCCAGATGCGCTCTACATTATTGTTGCCTTCGTCATCGTCACTTACCACACTAAGTGGGATAGCAGTACTGGCAAGAATAGCCAGCGCCACTAATGCCGTTTTACCCTGATTCGCCATGGTCCAGCGCAATACGTTTCCATACCCGGCTATATAGCGGGGTGTTTTTTGCTGGGCATGCCGGGGCAGGCGAATGCGCGAGGCGAGTAACGGAATAAGTGTTTGTGCGATAATTAACGACGCAAACAGGGAAATGCATATGGCAATGGCCACATGCTCCAGAAATACGGTCAGATCAATCTTCACTCCCACAATATTCGGCAGAAATACAATAGCGGTAGTGGTAGTTCCAGCGACCACCGCGAGGCTGACTTTGCCCACCCCTCGCTGGGTGGCCAGCGCGGCGTTAGCATCCTGACTGCGCTCCTGGAAGATACTTTCGGTGATAACCACCGCATTGTCTACCAACATGCCAATAGCCAGCATCAGACCCATCAACGACAGAATGTTCAGGCTGTAACCGAGCAAGTACATCAGGCCGAGCGTGATACAGATGGAAAAGGGCACCGATAACACCACAATGAGCGTGGTGGGTAACTGGCGAATGAACAAGAACAGTACCACCACGGACAACACTGCGCCCAGCAATCCGGCTGCGACCAGATCACCCAGTGACGAGGTGACACTTTTGGCCGTATCGTCCATCACAAACAAGCTGATACCGTTGAAAGCAGGGTCGGCTTTGGCGGCATTAATAACACGCATGACCCGCTCAGAAACCTCTACCAGGTTACTGCCAGACTCGCGGAATATATTGAATCCCACCGCAAAGGTACGATCCAGGTGCCGCCCTTCGGTACGCGCAGGCGTTTCATAACTGATTTCCGCAATATCAGACAAACGGACGCCGTCACGCACCCACAGATTTTTAACGTCCTGTATGTCCGTAAATTCACCCATGGGGTTAACCACAATTTTCTGATCCATAGACAGAATGTGGCCTGCTGTCATCGAGAAGTTTGCTGCCTGCAGGCGTTGACCAAGCTGTTCGGTGTCTATGCGCAGGGCGGCAATTTTTTGTGGTTGTAAACGAACGGTAATTTGTTTTTTAAGTACGCCGTAGAGCTCAACCCGCGACACACCGGCCACCCTTTCAAGCGGGCGTTTAAGGTTGCGCTCTAATAAGTCATAGGCGTTAGAAAGGTCCCGTTCACTGGAAACCCGTAGCTGAAAAATGGGCATATCATTAGTGTTAAACTTATACACCATGATCCGTTCAATATCGTCCGGTAGCAGATGACGAATGGCGTCAATTTTTTCGCGGGCTTCAATGCTCTTGGCCTTAACATTGTCATCCCAGCTAAACTCGACATAGATTTCAGCCCGGTTTTCAAAAGAGCGGGCATTCAGGCGTTTGATGCCTGACATAGTGGCAATGGCCTCTTCTACAGGCCGGGTTATCATCCGCTCGATTTCTGCCGGTGTGGCATCCGGGTAGGGGATGTTAACCACCATTTCGGGTATGTCGATGCCGGGAAACTTTTCCAGTGGCAGTAGGCGCCCCGCAACAATACCAAACAGCAGCATGGACAAAAAACACATAGACACAGTAACCGGGCGGGCCATCGCAAACCGTGCCAGCCCGGTCCCAGCGTGGGCGAACTTATCCATAGACTTTCTCCCCGCTGTCAGTGGACGCCGTGCTATACACCTTGGTGTCGAACAGGCTGTAGAGTACAGGCAGCAGCACCAGGGTAAGCAGCGTTGAGAACAGCAGCCCGAAAATGACTGTCACCGCCATAGGGGTACGTACTTCTGCGCCATCGCCGAAGCCGATGGCCATAGGTAATAGCCCCAGAATGGTGGTCAGTGTGGTCATCACAATAGGCCGCAGGCGACTTTTCGCCGCCGCCACAATCGCTTCGTGTTTAACCATGCCCTGGGCGCGAAGCTGATTGATACGGTCTACCAGCACAATGGCGTTATTGACAACTATCCCGGCCAGCATGATAAGGCCAATAAATACCACCACCGACAGATGAGTACCGGTTAGCCATAAACCATAAACCGAGCCGGCGCCGGCAAGCGGCACGGCAAACAAAATCAGCAGTGGGTGCAGCAACGACTCAAACTGCGAGGCCATGACCAGATAGACCATAAAAATGGCCAGTGCCAGGGCAAACTGCAGCGAACGGAAACTTTGTTGCATGTCTTCACTTTGACCGGCTACGGTGGCGCGCAAGCTCACCGGCAGGGTAATATCTACCAGAATTTGTTGCGCGTTGCTGACGCCCTGCGCCAGGTCACCGAAAGCAAGGTTGGCCTCAATCAGCGCTACACGTTGTTGTCCGACGCGGGTGATTTCACTGGGCCCGACGCTCATATAGACATCGGCCACCGCATTCAGCGGGATCGGGCGGTCACTGCCGGGATTCACAATGATAGCGCCCACATCAGTGACGTTATCCCGCTGACCTTCTTCGGTGCGCACCAGCACATCCACCTTGCGATCTTCCAGGCTATATTGGGTTGCTACCTGGCCGCCTATTTTGGCAGCGATGAGTTCCGACACCCCGGCGGCGTCCAGACCGAGCCGTGACAGCCGGGCATGGTTGAAGGCAATTTTCAGTTCCGGGTTACCTGAACGCAGGGTAGTGGTTACGTCGGTAAAACGCGGCTCTGCAGCAAGCGCTTCACTGATGGCCTGGCTATGGCGTTGTAACAGGTTAAGATCATAGCCCTGAAGTTCTATTTGAATGGGGGCATCAAAGCTAAACAGTTCAGGCTCGCCAAACTGGCTCTGCACACCCGCCTGACGTGCCAGAAACGTGCGCAATACCGTTCTGACCTGATCAATTTGGCGGTCGTCTGCCGTGGGTGCCATCACCACATTCAACTTACCCCATTGGTCGCCGCCCTGACTGGGTGCGGCGCTTACCAGGCTTCCGGTACCAGCCAGTGAATAGGTACGTGATACACCGGGCTGCTGCTGAGCAAGGGTTGCCAGTTTCGACAACAGTGCGTCGGTCTGAGAAATTTGGGTGCCTGCCGGCAACGACACTTCAACGTCAAATTCCCCTTGCGACATGGTCGGAATGAGCTCCATGCCCAGCCTGGGCAGTAAGCTCACTGACAGTCCCGCAAAGACCATTGCCACTGTCAGCACCAGTATGCGTGCCGATAAGGCGGCGCCTAACAGGCGGTCATACGCCCGCTCTATCAATGCATACAGTTTTGCAAATGCCCAGATGAAAGGTTTAAACAACCAGTGAAGGGCGGCAGCACACAGATGCCAGGCGCCGAGGATCAGGGTCATCAATGCGGCGGGCAGGTAGACGAACAGGACGCGGAGCAGCAGTTTAAGTGGCAAGGTTAGCCAGTAGACGGTTTTACCCCAGCGGGTTTGCGGGCCGGGCGCCGGAGGTGTGTCAAAGACATCATTATGCTGTGGTGTTTCACGTTTTTGACGGCTGGCCAGGGTAGGGATCAATGTCAGTGCCACCACCAGTGAGGCCAGTAAAGCAAACGACACGGTTAATGCCTGATCCCGAAATAACTGCCCGGCTATACCTTCTACAAAGACTAATGGCACAAATACGGCCATGGTGGTCAGTGTTGACGCCAGAATGGCACCAGACACTTCGCGCGTGCCACTGGTGGCCGCAGCTTCACGGTTTGTAACGTCGACCTGGCGACGACGATGGCGGTCAATGTTTTCCAGCACCACAATGCTGTTGTCTACCAGCAAACCCACGGCCAGCGCAATGCCACCCAGGCTCATGATATTCAGACTGATATCATTCCCGTACATCAGATTAAACGTCGCAATGACGGACACGGGGATAGACACCGATATAATCAGGGTTGGCCAGAAATCCCGCAAGAACAGGTATAACACCAACATGGCAAGCACGCCGCCAATCAGTGCGGCAGATTTAACGTCGTTAATTGCCTGTTCAATAAACTGGCTCTGATCATACACAAGCATGAGCTGGTACTGCGCCGGCATCGTATTTTGTAAAGTGTCGACAGCCGCCCTGACACGTTGCGCCACGTCGACGGCATTGGCATCGCCCTCTTTATAAATCGCAATTTCAGCGCCTTCCACACCATTAAAACGGGTGATTGCATTGCGCTCGCGGAACGTATTCGTCACGGTGGCAATGTCTTTGAGCTGAACATTCCGGTTATCAAATCGGCCTATATATAACTGCCTGATTTGATCAAGATTCTCAAACTGATTCAGTGTACGTACCAGAAACGCCTGGCTACCGTCTTCAATGCGACCACCGGCGGTGTTGACATTTTCCCGCTCCAGCCGGGCAATGACTGCTGACAACGAAATACCCAGCTGGCTGGCACGTTGCTGATTAATTAATACCTGAATCTCATTTTCCAGTCCGCCACCTATTTTGACAGAGGCGACCCCTTCAATAGATTCCAGGTTGCGTTTTACCTGCTGCTCAGCGTACTCCCGGAGGCGTTTCATCGCTTCTGCGCTGGTGGTCTGGGCTATGTCGTCACTGAATCCCAGCCCCAGCCGTAGAACAGGGTCAAGGCTGGGGTTAAAGCGCAGTAGTCTGGGTTTATCGATATCCAGCGGCAGCTGTAAAATATCCAGCTTTTCTCTTACCTCCAGGCTCGCAAAGTCCATGTCAGTGCCCCATGCAAACTCCAGCACTACATCAGACTGGCCGGCCCGGGAGGTAGACGTCACACTTCTTACCCCTTTTACTACACCAATTGCTTCTTCTATGGGCTTGGAAACCAGTTGTTCAATTTCCGCGGGCGCTGCACCCGTGTAATCGGTGCGAATGGTAAGGGTAGGGTAAGACAGTTCAGGTAATAAATTGACTGATAGACGGCCCAGCGACACCATACCAAATAACAGTATGGCGAAGGTAAACATAGCCACTGCCACCGGCCGCTTTACGGCAATATCCACAATACGCATGTTCAGAATTCCTTTTGTAAAGGCGATGTCGGGCGTTAGCCGTTCACTACATCAACGGGGGATGCATCTTTCAGGTTCTGGTGGCCGGTGATTACCACGCTTTCAGTCCCTGTGAGTCCTGTAACCACTTCAATCATGTCACCCTGTTCAAAGCCGGTGGTGACGGGGACTTTGTTGGCCACACCATCGCTTACCACAAACACACTTTGCTGATCATCAATGCTCACCAGCGCTTTACGCGGAAGTAAGGTGGCATTGGCTTTGGTGGCATATTGCAGCGATACTTCGCTGAACATTCCGGCCTTGAGGGCTTGCCCGGCATTGGGTACCCGCAGAGTGACTTTAAACGTGCCGGTACTGGCATCAATGACCGGGCTTATCCGCTCTACATAAGCCGGCATCTTGCTATTCCCAAGGGCTGCCACAATCAGTTGAGCAGGCTGGTCTTTGCGGATCTGCAGCAGCTGGCTTTCCGGGAGGTAAACAATGCCCTGCAGCTCACGCTGCTGAACAATGTGAAACATCCGTTCACGCTGAAATGACTCTGTCAGATTACCTACCTTGGCATTGCGCTCCGCGATAAACCCGCTGATGGGAGCGCGAATGGTGGCTTCTTTCAAATCAAGCTCGGCGAGACGCACCGAAGCAGCGGCAGACTGGAATTGTGCGGTGAGCTTTTCATAAGCGTCATCGCTGATAAGCTTTTTGCTGTAAACCTTATCCATCTTGGCCAGTTCCTGCTCGATTCCGCGTAAATCTGCACGGGCTTTGGCAAGACCCAGTTCGTAACGTTCTTTATCAAGCTGCGCAAGGACCTGGCCTTTTTCAACGTAGTCGCCTTCTTCGACCAGAATTTGTTCAATGATCCCCGAGGCCCTGGCTACCACAAACGCCTCTTCCTTGGCTTCCAGAATGGCCGTAGTTTGGTAAGTAGAGGCTATTTCACCTTTGCGGATTTGATGGGTTTCTACGGGGATGGCAATGAGGGGTTCTTCTGGCGTTTCAGCAACGTCGATAGCTTCAGCGTTTTCGCACCCGCTCAGTGAAATAGCCAGGCCGAGCACCGCGCTAATGATTAGTAACCGGGAGAGCTTAGTAGGGGTAGTAGTGTATTCCATGGTAAAAACCTGCTTGCTTATTGATCTGGTAATGCTGGTATACAGCACGAGCTGTGCCAGCCGCCAAAAATACAAATAGGTAAAAAATACAATGAGTTATATTTTATTGAACAGGCTGTTAATTAACCGTTAACGCAATTATTAGCGGTTCTGACCACTTGGTAGTGCATAAGCCTATGAGTTAAGCTCGACGAATTAAGATAGCCAACAATGCCCGAGAGGCGTTAGCGCAAGCTAAAAAGAATGTGGAGGTAGGGAAAAGTAGAATTATGTAAGTATTTGATGAATATAGCGACAGGAAGGTCACATGCACGACGTAACAGGGTGAGAGAGGAGGGCCGGTAAAGCCAGAGGAAATACCGGCTAAAGGCTATCAGGCCGGGGTTTTAATTTCGTAACTGGTAGAAATATTAACCTTGCCATCCAGCATCAGCATTACTGAGCAATATTTCTCAGCAGACAAGGCGACGGCACGTTGCACAGCTTTGTCAGTAAGACCTTCGCCGGTGACAATATAATGTGCCTTGATGTCAGTGAATACCCGGGGTGGCTCATCGGCCCGGGTGGCATCCAGTTCGCACTGGCAACCGGTGAGTTCAAACCGACCCTTTTTCAGAATTTCTACGACATCAACGCTCGAGCATGCCCCTGCAGCCACCAGAACCGATTCCATCGGTGAAATGGCGTTGCCATCGCCATCCATTACGGTGCTGTAACCTGAATCGGTATTGCCAGTGAAGCTAAGGCCGCCATCCCAGTTTACCGTTGCTTTCATGCTGTTTCCTCTTTATTTAACGACACTGCTTTTTTAAGCAATTAAACGGATTTTTTCTTTATCTATATGAATCAGGCGCTGTTTGAACAATGCGCCCAGGGCTTTCTTGTACGCCGCTTTACTCACGTTAAAATGTTTGTAGATAGCATCCGGCGGACTTTTGTCAGTCAGCGTGGACAGCCCGCCATGCGCGCGCAAGTCGTCAAGAATGGCCTGCTGCAGCGCATCTCTGCCGGCCTGATCCTGGCGCTGCATGCTGACATCAATTTTACCGTCTTCACGAATGTGTTTAACCACCCCAGGCAACGAATCACCGATATTGAGCGGGACAAGTGCCTCGCTATGAAAAATCAGCCCAAGGTATTTTTCATCCAGTAATACTTTGTAGCCCAGGTCGGTTTTTGCAAAAACCAGTGCATCTACGGTATCGCCAACTTTAAGATAGGGAGCTGTTTCTTTAAAAAACCGGTGCAGTCGGGTGGCGCCAAGTAAGCGCCCGGTGGCATCTTCAACAAACGCATAAACCACATAGTTCATGCCTTCACTAACCGGTGATTCCTGATAATTTGCCGGTACCAGCAAGTCATTTTCCAGGCCCCAGTCGAAGAATGCACCAAAATGGGTCGCGCCTACGGCGCGCAACACTTTTACTTCGCCTTGCTGTATTTTGGGCGTTTGAGGGGTAGCGATCAGTTGGCCGCTGTTATCCGTAAGCACAAATACGTCAAGCTGAGTGCCAGTGGTGGTTTCTGCGGGCGCCAGTTCACGAGATAAGGTGACGAGCTCGTCGTCATCATGGGTATCAGGGCTGGCTGCTAGCTGGAAGCCAAACGGGAATTCGGCCACTACATAGAGCCGATTAATTTTACCAAGGTTTATCATCAGGACATGAAATTTAGGAAAGAACGAGTAACATAGTAACGAAATCATGGACAGAGCTAAACCATTATGAAGTTAAATTGTGATTTAGGTGAGAGTTATGGTGCCTGGTCGATGCCGGTGGAAACCGAAATTATGGTGTACATCGATCAGGCGAATATTGCATGTGGTTTTCATGCTGGTGACCCTGTCACGCTCAAGCGTGCGATTGCGCTTGCCCTGGAGCATGATGTGGCTATTGGCGCCCATCCGTCTTACCCCGACCTACAGGGCTTTGGTCGTCGCAGTATGAGCATGAAGCCAGAAGAATTAAAAGCTTGCCTGCACTACCAGATTGCGGCGCTGGCCGGGCTGGCGAAGATGCAGGGCGGGGCGGTGAGCTACGTGAAGCCCCACGGCGCTCTGTACAATGATTTAATGCAGGACGTAAATTTACGTAAAACAGTGATGCAGGCGATTTACGAAGCGGGCGATGGAGAGCTCTCCCTTATGATCCAGGCGCATCCCGATCACGCTGCCCTGATGGCCCAGGCGAAGGACATTGGTATAAATCTAATATTTGAGGCCTTTGCTGATCGCCGCTACACCGATGAGGGTTATCTGGTTTCCCGCCATCGTGACGGCGCCGTACTCAGCGACGACGAAGCGTTAACCCAGGCCGAAAGATTTATGGATAAGCAGGAAGTGGTGACGGAGTCCGGTGCCATAATCCCGATTGCGGCAGACAGTCTGTGCGTACACGGTGATTCGCCCGGTGCGGTAGACATGGCGCGAAAAATTCGACTAGCACTGACCCACCGCAAGCTTGGCGCAAAATATTCGTATGGACACGAAAAATAATGCAGCCGTTTGACTCTATCAGAGCCATTCAGCCTGCAGGCATGAATGCCATTATTGTGTATTTTACTGGCGAGGATGTGGCTGCCGCGAATGCGTGGTGTCAGCGCTGGGCTCACACAGTAAGGGCTGCAAAGCCTGATTGGCTGACTTCTCTATTGCCCTCCTATGACTCGCTGGTGATTTCTTTTAAACCAGAATGCATAGACTTCCATGGTGTATATCAGTTTCTGCGCCATTGTCGCACCGTAAAAAACGATCCCAGCGGGGATCCGCAGCACCACAGGGTACAGGTGTGGTACGGAGCCGATGACGCTAACGATTTAAAGGAAATAAGCCGGCATACCGGCCTCACCACGGATGAAATTATTGCACTGCACACTGAGACCACATACCGGGTATTTGCGGTAGGGTTTGCACCGGGCTTTGCTTACCTTGGTGAGCTTGATCCCCGCCTGGCCTGCCCACGGCTGGACTCGCCACGCCAGCACGTGCCGGAAGGGGCGGTAGCCATAGCCGATAGGCAAACGGCCGTGTATCCGAGCGAATCGCCCGGGGGCTGGCATTTACTCGGCCTCACCAACGCCCCGTTATTTGATAGCGAATCAGCTAGTGCCCGTTTCGCGGTAGGTGACACAGTGCAGTTTGTAGGGATTTCTGAGCAGGAATATAACAACGGAGAGCAGCATGACAACTGATAAATGCTGTGCACTCATGGTGAAGTCACCGGGTATGCAGGCACTTATTATGGACGATGGGCGTGGCGCAGCCCAGCAACAGGGATTCAGTGAGTCCGGCCCAATGGATGATGATGCCTTTTTCTGGGCGAACTGGCTGTGTGAAAATCCGAGCAGCACACCACAGATAGAATGGGTGGGGGAAGCTGAATTTGAAGCCACTCAGACCATTAACGTTGCCGTTACCGGCCCCGGTGCTGAGGTCCAGGTAAACGGCAAATCTCATGCTATGTGGACCACACTCCGGCTTAAAGCCGGCGATAGGTTGTCTGTCACACCCGACAATATGGGAACCCGTCATTACCTGGCGGTGAGTGGACGATGGCAGGTTCCCAAAGTTGCCCGTAGCGCCAGTACGGTAATACGTGAACACTTAGGAGGGCTGTCACGCGATGGGAGCGCGCTGGTAACGGGTGATGCTATTCCGATTGACGTCCGGATAACCGAAGATATTCGGGAGCTACCTGAGGCAATGCGTCCGGCATATTCACCTGATACGCCTTTTGCCGTCATTCCTGGCTACCAGTACAACTGGTTTAGCCCGGTGAGTCAGCAATTGTTTTTTTCCTCTGTTTATAAAATTACTCCGCAAATTGACCGGATGGGCTACCGTTTATCCGGAACCGCGATACAATGTAGTGAGCACGCATTACGCTCGGAAGGGATCACATTAGGTGCAATTCAGTTGCCCCCTGACGGTCAGCCAATTGTGATGATGCGAGACCGACAAACACTCGGTGGTTACCCCAAGCTCGGCTGCGTCTCCACGAACGATATCAGCAGGCTCGCTCAGATGGTGCCTGGCCAGCCGATAGAGTTTGAGGCACAAGATGCGGAGCAGGCCAGAGCAACCTATTTACTTAAATTACGCCAACGACAGTTGGTGACAGGATCGCAGTATACATGACAATAGCCTATTTAAATGGCGACTACCTGCCGGTCACAGAGGCGCGAATTTCTCCGCTTGACCGGGGGTTTTTGTTTGGTGACGGAATTTACGAGGTGATCCCGTGTCACCAGGGCAAAACGATTGGCTTCAGCGCACACATGGACAGAATGGGTGAAGGACTTGAGGCGTTGGAAATAGCATCGGGCATGAGCGCAGAGGACTGGCTTGAGGTAGTGAATCAACTGCTACAACAAAATGCGACATTTATACCCAGTGGCTACATTGGCATTTACCTGCATGTAAGCCGGGGTACAGATACCCGGCGGTTTCATGCTTACCCGAAAGATCTGAGCCCTACGCTGTTTGCCTTTGCCTTTGAACTGGCCAACCCGCCGAAGTGTGATCGCGACGAGGTAAAAGGATTACGTGTGGCGCTTGCGCAGGATCGCCGCTGGCAACGCTGTAATATAAAATCGACCTCTTTGCTGGGTAATGTCATGCACTACCAGCACAGTTATCAAAGCGGGTTGGACGAGACCATCTTATTCAATGCCGGGGAAGAGGTGACTGAAGCCAGCTCCTGCAATGTCTTTGCGGTGATCAATGGCGAAGTTGTTACACCATCACTGGACCATCAGTTGCTGCCAGGCATAACCCGTAAAATTACCTTGCAGGCGCTGCAAACTGCGAATATTCCACACCGGGAAAGACCGCTAACAGTCACTGAGTTAAAGCAGGCTGATGAAGTCTGGCTAACGAGTGCCAGCAAAGAAATATCCCCGGTTACTGAGATTCAGGGGCAACCGGTAGGCAACGGTAAAGCCGGGCCGGTCTGGTATGAGGCATTGACGGCATTTAATACGATTAAATTCAGTGCCTGACGAATTGTTTTTCTCAGCGGTGACGTTGTTCGCCTTAATTGCCTGCAGTCAGGGTTAGAAAGTATCCTTGTATTTACTAACTCTTTAGTTGGTATTAAATAGTTTAATGACTCTATAGTTGCTGGAGCAAAAGTGGCCAAAGTCACTCTGATACCGAGCCAAGTCACGAACCTACCTACCATCGTCAACTTTATTCTCTGAAATAAAATCCCGATGCAGAATCTGGCTGATCAAGTCGTTGAAATATTTCAGCGGCTCCTTTTTCTTCATTTCACAAAATAAGTCGCACATTTTCTCTATTCAGTTCATAGTGGTTTCTTCAAAGTGGTAGAAGCATCTTTTTCGTATTGACTATTTAATCGTTTTTTTTGCATAACCTTCTAACCTATGGGTAACAGTGAAAGCACTGGGGTGCGAAGATACAGTCGTCATCAGCCGAAGAGGTGAAATTACCTACAAGGAAAAGTATGGAAGTCACAATTATTATAGCCACGTTCATATTGGCAACCGTAACGCTGTTACCTTTGTGGCGCAATCCGCATTGGGTGGTGAGGAGTATGGATTTTCCTCGCATGCAATTAGCCATTGCTGCAGCTCTAATGATACTTGCGCAAATTACATTTCTTAATTATTCGGGTTATCAGGCCTGGCTCCTGCTTGGGGTCGCGATTGCCTGCTTGATTTGGCAACTCTGGTGGATTTTACCGTATACGGCTCTTTGGCGTGTGGAGGTAAAGCCGACCACCAATCCTGCTCCGGACAGAGCGCTAAGAATTCTCACTGCCAACGTACTGACGCCTAACCGTCAAGCCGATGTCTTGGTTAACCTGGTCAATCAGCATTCGCCCGATATACTCGTGACACTCGAGTCCGATCAGTGGTGGCAAGATCAGCTTGATAAGCTGGAAACTGACATGCCCTACAGTATTAAATGTCCATTGGATAACCTTTACGGTATGCACGTATATTCCAGGCTACCGTTAGAGGACATCGAAACGTCCTTTTTGGTTGAACAAGATATCCCTTCAATGCATGCACAAGTCAGGCTGCGCTCGGGGGATGTGGTACGGATACACTTTCTTCATCCCGCACCACCCAGCCCCTCAGAAAATCCTGAATCTGCGGAGAGGGATGCGGAGCTGGTTATTGTAGCGAAGAGTGTGACTGAAAGTGACCAACCCGTGGTGGTAACCGGAGACCTCAATGATGTTGCATGGTCGTCCACAACGCGCTTATTTCGAAAGTTGAGCGGGCTATTAGATCCGCGTGTGGGCCGAGGAATGTTTAATACATTTCACGCCAAATATCCGTGCTTTCGATGGCCTCTGGACCACCTGTTTCACAGCGAGCATTTTACTGTCAGTTCGATAAAGCGGCTACCTTACTTCGGCTCCGACCATTTTCCATTATTAACAGAACTATCTTTTAACCCTGTCCAAAAAAGTAATCAGGACGGACTGGATACTGATGAGGATGAAGAAGACTGGGCGAAATCGATCTCAAAAGAAGAAAAGGTGGGGGCAAAAGATGTGCCTACGCCGGGCGAGTAGCAGGTAGCAAGCATCACGGCGTTAGTTATAGCGAACGTGTTTAGCATTCTACCTGAGCCGTCACATCTGCTTGCTGAACTATTGGATAGCAAATATGGAAGATAAAATCAGGTTCTTTCTTAGCCGAACAGCTGAAAGACTGTGGGTTAAGCCTTTAATCGTTTGTCTCATATCAGTTTTAGTCGCGTTCGTAGCCCAGCTATTTGACCAGCTGGCCCTGGTTCAAAATGTGCCGGACGTGAAAACTGAATCAATCACAATGCTTCTTAAAATCATATCTGCAAGCATGTTAGTCATGGCTGTATTCGCGGTGGGCACCATGCTGGCGGCGTATCAATCCGCAAGCAGTTCAGCTACACCCAGAGCTTTTACTCTGGTCGTGTCTGATGATGTTTCTCAAAATGCCTTGTCCACCTTCATTGGGGCTTTCATATTCAGCATTGTGTCACAAGTTGCATTGATAAATGGTTATTACGAAAAAGCTGGTAAGTTTGTCCTTTTTATCATCACCATCATTGTCTTCGTGATCGTCATAATGGGGTTTATTAAATGGGTGGATAGTATCGCCCGACTTGGCCGTCTCAGTACCACAATTGCCAAAGTTGAAAAAGCCACGGCAGATGCGCTTAACCGGCGTGCTGAAAAGCCATATCTGGGTGGTACCAAAGCGGATCAGCGAAAAGAGGGAGTGCCTGTTTATGGCCACACGGTTGGTTATATCCAGCGGCTGGATATGGATTTACTCCAAGAGACTGCAGAGCGTGAAGAATTTCTGGTTGAAATTGCAGTGTTGCCAGGCACCTTCGTAACCTTATCCCAGCCTTTGGCCTTTATACGCGGAGGCGAGAACATGGACAAAGGGATTCAGAACAATGCTATCACTAACGCCTTTATAATTGATAAACATAGAACATTTGATGATGACCCCCGCTTCGGGCTGATTACCCTATCTGAAATAGCAAGTCGTGCGCTTTCTCCAGCCGTTAACGATCCGGGAACGGCCATCGAAATAATAGGTATTTATGTTCGTCTTTTTACAATATTCGCCCAGCAACCAGACGTTGGTAAGCAGACGGGAGTAGACTACGATCGCGTGGCGGTGCCTGAGCTTGCAATAAGCGATTTGTTCGAGGATGCGATGAATGCCATTGCGAGGGACGGCGCTGGTACAATTGAAGTTGTGATCCGGCATCTTAAAGCATTGCGAACATTTGCATCTTTCGATAATGAAGATATTAAAAATGCCGCGATCGAAACGGCTAGTATAGTTATGTCGCATGCGGAGCAAGCACTGAAAACGCCTGCGGAGATAGCGAAACTGCAGGCCGTATCTCAACGTGTCCGTACTGAAGATTAAGCCCTGCCTGCTAAATTATTACACTAATTGAGACAGAAGAGCTTTGTGTAATCACGAGAAAAAAAGCCCGCTTCAGCGGGCTTAGTACTTGTTTGTAGCAGTTACCGGAATTTAGTCAGACTGATCACAGTTACCGTCTGTGCACTCACCATACAGATACAAACTATGATGCGTAAGCTTCATTTTATTCTGTTTGGCGACTTCTTCCTGGCGCCGCTCAATAACATTATCTTCAAATTCGATGACTTTTCCGCACTTCAGACACACCAGGTGGTCGTGGTGATCTTTATGACTGATTTCAAATACGGACTTCCCGCCTTCAAAGTGATGGCGGTTGAGAATACCTGCATCATCGAACTGGTTTAACACCCGGTATACGGTGGCCAGGCCAATTTCCTCACCATGCTCAATCAGGATTTTGTAGACATCTTCTGCGCTGATGTGCTGGTTGTCTGGATCCTGAAGGATTTGCAGTATTTTCAAGCGCGGCAGGGTAACTTTCAGTCCTGCTTTTTTGAGTTCTTTATTCTGATCCATAGCCTACCAATTATTATGGCGTTTCGGGGTAGGGCTATTATAGGTAACTCACAACGATTTGGAAGTAAAAGCGCAAGCTTGCTGAGTGGTTGGTGGATTTAACACCACAGGGGACAAGTGAATTTTCCCTAAATGAGACTTTGGACTAAAAGATTTTCACTAAAGTGTCGATATAATGGAATGTAAATGTTACGTAATAAAGTTGTGGGGTAGACTAAGCAGGTGAAGACCACTATTAAATCTTCTGACTCCTGATCGCTGGCGATGAGAAAGAGCAATAACAACCCATTAAATCAGTCGGTTGTAGTTCTTGTGGGGAAGGTGAGTTTTCAATGTATGAAATAGTAATAAAACGCTTTTTCTTCACCCCGTACTTAGATTAACATCTCATTAAAATAATAAAGGTATGCGCGTCATTCATTGGCGGTGCAAAATCCACAAGTCGAGATAACGAATGCAGTTAAATGTCGTCAATAAAATTAGCCTGGGCTTTGCGCTGTTCGGGTGTTTGCTACTACTTACCAGTATTCTCTCCTATTTCGGGCTAAGTGATATCAGGCAATCAGCCGTCGATGTGGTAGACAATAAAATGCCTGTCCAAAGTACCGTGGTGAGTGTTAAAACGGAAATACTCTCGCTGGCCACCATCACCGCAAACGGTTACCACGTAAACTCCCTGGCTGAACTGCAGGCCAATCGCGAACGCTTTGAAAGCCTGGCTGAGCCGTTTCTTATCCATATGAATCAGTTGCAGCAGTCCATGACCACTGCTTCCGCAGCGCAGTCTGCTATAGACGGAAGTAAAGCATATGTTGCTGAAAGTAATGCAATGTATACGGCTCTGGAGCAAAAGTTGCGGTTGATTGAGCGCATTGCCGAGCAACTGGAAGGGGTCTTAATGTCGGCAGATGAAGCCAGTGCGTTGATGCTCGATTTGTCGTACTTAGAGGCTGACGGCCCGGGGATCCAAACCCTGATTGGTGCCGGCACCAACATCGATAATAAACTGCTGACCATGAATACTGCTATCGGTGAGTTAGCCGCCACCAACGATGAAACAGCTACGCAAAATATCGTGGCCGATCTTGAGTATCAGTTTAGTAACCTGAAAGTGGATAAAGATTACCTTAACCGCCTGGCCGAAGGCGTGGATGACGGCGGTACGGTGGCAGCATTCAACAATGAGTACCAGGCGTTAATCACCCAATTAACCGGGGACGAGGGGCTAATTTCTCTACAACAAAGCAAGCTGGCACAAATTGCTGCGGCGGCCAGCCACCGGGATGCGGCAAATCAGGCCCTAGAAAATGCATTAGCTGATATCAATGGACTGTTCCAGAACGTCAGTCAATCTACCCTGGCCGGTCAGAACGAGATATTACAAACGGTACAGGAGAATCTGGTTCGTAACCTGATAGTGGCTGTTACTGGCCTGCTAGCCGCGGTCGTTCTGGCTGTATTTGCGACCCGTAGTATTGCCCGTCCGCTGACTAAAATTAACCGTGGTCTGACACAGTTAAGCCAGGGCGATCTCACCACCAAGCTTGATCAGTCGGGCAAAGATGAATTTGCTGTATTAGCGGCCCGGGTGAATAGTCTTACCGATAGTTTACGTGAGCTGGTGGGAAATATTCTTGAACAAGAAATTAAGCTGATGGCTATCACAAAAGAGAGTGTGTCATTAGGCGAGCGAAGTCTGCGTGATGTGGATGCACAGCGTCAGCAGGTGCAGACTACTTCCAAGAACACTCAGGTGGTGCAGGACACCAGCCGCAGTAACCTGACCCAGATCAATGTCGCAATGGAAGAGCTGCATACTGTGACGGAGCAAAGCCGGGCGATAGCAGATTTGGTGGCTGACAGCCGTCGCCAGGTCGACAGCCAGGCCAAGCAGGCTGAAACGTCTGCCACTGTTATCCATCGCCTGGAAGAGAACAGCAGCCGTATAGGCAGTATCCTTGATGTCATTAAAACCATCGCCGAACAAACTAACCTGTTGGCCCTGAACGCAGCCATTGAAGCGGCACGAGCCGGTGAACAGGGCAGGGGATTTGCGGTAGTAGCCGACGAGGTACGCACACTGGCCAACCGTACCCATGCATCCACAGAGGAAATCGAAACTATGATTGACTCACTGCAACAGGATGCAAAAGAAGCGGTGGGTGCCATTGAAACTGGCCGGCAGCAAGCAAACCAGGGAGTGGAAATTACCCGGCAGGTGAGTGAACAGGTAGAGGGGATCCGCCATATCATTGTTAAGCTGAGTCAGATTAACCAGGACATAGTAAAGGACACTCGTGAGCAGGATGGGTTGTTAGCTGATGTGGCTACCAGCCTGACTACGATTGTTGAGTTGGCTGAGTCGAGCGCCAACAGTACCCGGCAGGCCAATCAATCGACTGCGCAGCTCGATGAACAAATGGAGAGCCTTAAACGGGCGGTGGAACGCTTTCAGCTGTAACTCTCACTGGGCTTCAACAAAAAAGGGCCGCATGTGCGGCCCTTTCTTGTAATTCCAATCTTATTAGGCCAGTTCAGCCAGGCACAGCTCTTCGTGCAACTGTTTGCACCAGGCTTTTACCCGCTCTTCGGTCAGTTCTGGCTGACGATCTTCGTCAATGCCCAAACCTACGAAGTGGTTGTCGTCGGCCATTCCTTTTGAAGCTTCAAAGTCATAGCCCTCAATAGGCCACTGGCCAACCAGAATGGCGCCGCGAGGCTCTACGATATCGCGTACCATGCCCATTGCATCGAGAAAATACTCGGCGTAATCTTCCTGGTCGCCACAACCAAAAATGGCGACCAGCTTATCGTTGAAATCAATGTCTTCCAGTTCCGGGAAAAAATCGTCCCAGTCGCATTGCGCTTCACCGTAATACCACGTGGGGATCCCAAAAATAAGCAGATCAAATTCTGCGATATCTTCTTTACTGCTTTTGGCGATGTCTTTTACATCAATAAGCTGTTTTCCAAGCTCTTTTTGAATCATCTTGGCAATGTGTTCGGTATTTCCCGTATCACTGCCAAAAAACAGGCCCACACTAGCCATAACCTACCCCTGTCTAACAGTTAAGTTGCAGTTAAACTCCGGCGCTCACCCAGAATAACTCTATGATCCCTTTGGCAGCAAAGCCAAGGGCACCGAGGCCTAGCACGCCGTACGCCACAACCCGGCCTATCAGCGGGACATTATTTCTGGCCAGTACGTCGTGTACTGCGAATGCCATCAATACGAATAAGCAGGTTAATCCGCCATACAGCATGATGGTTTCGATGAGCTCGTAATTTTCTGCAAGCATAAATATATCTTAAAAATTTCCGGCAAAACTATACCACAGTCTATACGTCTGACAGAGCCAAAAGCGTTTAAAAATACGTTAATCTTCTGCCCGTCAGCCAGATGGGATTAGTTATTTACATTTTGCTAATTGTTTTTCAACAATTGCGTTAAATAGTTGCGGTTTCTCGGCGTGCAACCAGTGTCCGGCGCCATTAATAACATGGGCTTTGGCGGCAGGGAAGTAGCTGGCTATTGCTGATCTGTGTTCTGGCAGAATATACTCAGAATCGCCGCCTTTAATAAATAAAACCGGCCCCTGATACTGAGCATCCATCGCCGGCCAGTCGCTGATATGCGAATAGCTGGCCTTGAGACCGGATAAATTAAACCGCCATTGCCATTGTCCGGCCTCGTTCTGATAGAGGCTTTTTAGCAAAAACTGTCTTACGCCGGCTTCGGCGATGTGTTTAGCCAGCTGCTCATCGGCCTGCTGACGACTTTGAATCGAGGCCAGGGACACACTTTCAAGTCCTGCAATAATACTCTGGTGTCGGTGTGGGTAGCTTACCGGCGCAATGTCTGCTGCCATGACCTGGTGAACTAACTCAGGGTGGTGTAATGCAAAACGCAGCGCGACCTTGCCGCCCAGAGAATGTCCGAGCAGGATAAAGCGACTAAGTGATAGCTGAGAAACAGTCGCATGCAGACACGCTACTGCTGCATCCAGCGTAAACGTATTAAGGCGTGGTGACTGACCATGATCTGGCAGGTCGACGGAAATAACCCGAAAATCTTTTTCAAAGTGTCGGCGAATAACGGCGAGATTATTTAAATCACCGAATAATCCATGAATAAGTAACAACACCGGACGTTTTTTATCGCCTTCGGTGTCTGAGTAATGCAGTGCATCAGGCATGATCATCCGTAAATTATTTGCGAGAGAAAAGCACGCCGCGAGAAACGCGGCGTTAGATATTAAATTGAGAAGTCTTGTAACTTCTTGCCGTTATCAATGGCTTCTTTAAAGACTTTTGGCATACGGCCAATGCCTGTCCATGGATGAGTTTTACCGTCTTTATCGGTAATTTGATATTTTACCGGGCGCTTTTTACCGGTGGTTTTTTTAGGTGTATCTGAAGACGATACTTTCAAATCGTCAACTTTTACGCCAGCTTCTTCCATTTGTTTTTGGATTTCTGCTATTTTAGCCAGCTTTTCCTTTTCAGCCTGTTCTTGCTCGAGCGCCTTTTGCTTACGTTTTTCAATTATATTTCCCAGCTTGTCCTGTACCGACTCAAGCTCCTGGATGCTTAATTCCTTTACTGCACCTTGTAAACGTCGTCCGTGGGTTAAAATATCTAAAAATTCGCTCATCGATTAACCTTGCGTTTAGTGTGAATAAATTCGTGCATGATAATAGTTAAAATATAAGCAAAAAAAAAGCAGTAAGAAACTGCTTTTTAAAAATAAATTTTTGATCCCTTTTTACATATTCGGGTAATTGGGGCCACCGGTCCCTTCCGGAACCACCCACCGGATATTCTGAGACGGATCTTTTATATCGCAGGTTTTACAGTGAACGCAGTTTTGCGCGTTAATCTGAAATTTCTTCTCACCTTCTTCCTCGATGATTTCATACACTCCGGCCGGGCAATACCGTTGCGCTGGCTCATCGTATTTAGGCAAGTTTACCTGAATAGGGATCGTAGGATCTTTAAGCTGCAAATGACAAGGCTGGTCTTCTTCATGATTCGTATTTGATAAAAATACTGAAGACAATTTGTCAAAGCTCAATTGACCATCAGGTTTTGGATAATCAATTTTTTCACACTCATCCACGGTTTTCATTTGCGCATAATCTTTATGTTCGTCCTTTAATGTGACAAACATGTTTCCACCGAACAGGTTTTGTTCAAGGGTATTAAATGCGCCGCCCCAGAAGTTGCCAAACTTATGAATTGCCGGTCCGAAATTACGCGACAGGTATAACTCATCGTAAACCCAGGACTTTTTAAAATTGTCAGTAAATGCAGAAAGCTCTTTTGCTGGTGTATCATCAGATGCGCTCAACGCGTCGAACAGAGTTTCGGCGGCCACCATGCCCGATTTCATGGCTGTGTGATTACCCTTGATCTTTGCAAAGTTGAGCGTGCCGGCATCACAACCTACCAATAAACCACCGGGGAAGGTCATTTTAGGCAGGGAGTTAAAGCCGCCCTTGGCGATGGCTCTGGCGCCATAGGACACCCGCGTGCCGCCTTTGAGATATTGGCTTATTACCGGGTGATGTTTAAGTTGCTGAAATTCGTCGAACGGACTCAGATGCGGGTTCTCATAGTTTAGATCGACGATGAGCCCTACCAGTATCTGGTTGTCTTCAGCATGATAGAGATAGCTGCCACCGGTGGCATCAGACAGCGGCCAGCCGGCGGTATGCACCACCAGACCTTCCTGATGGACAGCCGGGTCTACATCCCAGATCTCTTTAAAGCCGATAGCGTAATGTTGCGGTGCACTGTCTTTATCAAGCTGGAACTTCTCAATAAGTTCTTTGCCAAGATGACCACGGCAGCCTTCGGCGAACACGGTATATTTGGCACGCAGCTCCATACCGGGCATGTAGCCGCCTTTTTGCTCACCGTTTGCCCCGACACCCATGTCACCGGTAATGACGCCACCTACGCTACCATCGTCATTATACAATACGTCGGCGGCCGCGAACCCAGGGAAGACTTCAACACCAAGCTGCTCCGCCTGTTCTGCCAGCCAGCGACACACGTTGCCCATCGAAACAATATAGTTTCCCTGGTTGTGCATGGTTTTAGGGGTCATAGCATTGGGGAGTTTTTTGGCTGATGACGCGTCATTGAGCAGATAAATATGATCGTCGGTGACGGCTGTTTTCAGCGGGGCGCCTTTCTCTTTCCAGTCAGGGAAAAGTTCATTCAGTGCGCGGGGCTCGAAGACGGCGCCGGAAAGGACGTGCGCTCCCACTTCAGACCCTTTCTCTACCACGCAAACCATCAGCTCCTGGTCTTTTTCATTGGCAAGCTGCATGAGTTTACAGGCAGTGGACAGACCGGCTGGGCCGGCTCCAACGATGACGACGTCAAACTCCATCGATTCTCGTTCCACGGGAGGCTCCTTTTGCGTTGTTTTTATAATGCATTATTGATGAAACAAATAATACGAAGTGTCAAAAACATGTAAATTAAATGTCGACCTGAAAGGTAATCCAGGTTGACGTTTACGTCAACAGTAAGTACATTGCGATTAGGTTTACGTTAACGTTAGTTTACGTTTTGGTAACGTTTTAAGGTTAACGTTGAGTTTTTGCCTGTTGCCTTATGGTTTTTACTGGCTATAAAACAATCTGGATGCATTCTGCGCACGCGCGCAACATCTTCACAGGCAATTCGAGATGCGTGATGGTGCCTGGCACCGACAAACTCAACAATTGAGGTAACTATGAAAATACTCGTACCGGTCAAACGCGCAATTGACTACAACGTCAAGGTGAGAGTGAAATCTGATAACTCCGGCGTTGACCTGACAAATGCCAAAATGGCTATCAACCCGTTTTGTGAAATTGCGGTAGAAGAGGCCGTAAGGCTGAAAGAGCAAGGTATCGCTGAAGAAGTGGTGGTGGTTTCGATTGGCGACAAAGCTTGTCAGGAACAAATCCGCACTGCACTGGCGCTGGGTGCCGACCGTGGTATACAGGTTGACACCGACCAGGCTCTGGACTCACTACAGGTGGCTAAACTGCTGGCTAAAGTAGTAGAAGAAGAATCACCTGAGCTGGTGATCCTGGGTAAACAAAGCATTGATTCGGACAACAACCAGACCGGACAAATGTTAGCTGCGCTTACTGGCCGTCCCCAGGGGACATTCGCATCTAAGGTGGTTGTGGAAGACGGTAAGGTGCAGGTTACCCGTGAAATTGACGGCGGCTTGCAGACCGTGGCTCTTGCTCTGCCAGCCATTGTGACTACCGACTTGCGTCTGAACGAGCCGCGCTATGCGTCACTGCCCAATATTATGAAAGCGAAGCGGAAGCCGCTCGATGTTAAACCGGCTGCCGATTTTGGTGTTGAGCTCACGTCCCACGTCAAAACACTGAAAGTGACACCACCACCGCAGCGTAAAGGCGGTATTAAGGTAGCAGACGTTGCTGAACTGGTAGATAAGCTGAAAAACGAAGCGAAGGTGATCTCATGAGCATTCTGGTTTTCGCAGAACACGACAACACCGAATTGAAGCCGGAAACGGCGAAAGTGGTCCATGCAGCAAGTCAGATGGGCGACGATATTCACATCCTGGTGGCCGGCGAAAACTGCGCGGCAGTGGCCGACAGTGCGGCAACAATCAGTGGCGTCAGTAAAGTACTAGTGGCTGATAACGGGGTGTATAAGCACCAGCTGGCAGAAAATATTGCAGATCTGGTGGTGGAAATGGCGGAAGGCTATAGTCATATAGTCGCGGCGGCGACCACTACCGGTAAAAACTTTATGCCCCGGGTAGCGGCACTGCTGGATGTGGCACAAATTTCTGACATTATTGGTGTAGAGAGCGACGATACGTTCGTCCGGCCTATTTATGCCGGTAACGCGATAGCCACAGTTCAGTCTGCTGACGCCGTGAAGGTGATTACCGTTCGCGCCGCGTCGTTTGATGCAGCAGCATCAGAGGGCAGTGCGGAAGTGGCCAGTGTCGATGTGGTAAAGGATGCAGATAAATCTGAATTCGTCAGTGAGTCACTGACTGAATCTGAACGTCCTGAACTCACCGCAGCAGAAGTGGTTATTTCTGGTGGCCGTGGAATGCAAAACGGCGAGAATTTTGCGCTCCTGGAAGGCATTGCCGACAAGCTGGGTGCGGCCATTGGCGCATCACGAGCAGCCGTGGACGCAGGCTTTGTGCCCAACGATATGCAGGTAGGTCAAACCGGCAAAATAGTCGCCCCGCAGCTTTATATTGCGGTAGGTATCTCAGGCGCTATCCAGCATCTGGCGGGTATGAAAGATTCGAAAATTATTGTGGCAATCAATAAGGACGAAGAAGCACCCATCTTCCAGGTGGCTGATTATGGCTTGGTAGGTGACTTATTTGATGTGTTGCCAGAGCTGGAAAAGTCTCTGTAACCCCAGTTGTTGCAAAAACGAAAGGCTGCCACTGGCAGCCTTTTTTTATTGTTGGTCAACCTTGAAAATGAATATAAAGTTACCGGAACCCGACAGCTTTATTACTTACACTCTGACAACCGAGTTTTCTTCAAGGCTTACCGGTGAAGGCTTATAGCCGTCTGCTTCCCAGTCGTTTTCCCATGCCTTGCCGTCCAGTACGTAGCGAAACTGGTACTCGTTGTTTGCTTCCAGGTTGACGGTCTGGGTAAAGTCGCCATTTTTCAGTCTTCTCATCGGCGTGGAAGATAAATCCCAGCCATTGAAATCGCCTACCAGAATGGCAGAACTGGCATCTTTGGCGGCCTGGGCGGGTAGCCGGAAGGTGACTTTACATACCGGTTTAGATTTCAGATATTGTTTTTTCAGACTCATGGTTTCCTCTTGACGACCTCGGTGTAATAAAATTACATAATAAGTTTAAATAATCACCAGTTTTGGACGAATTTGCAATAGTTTTGTACTAAAATTACTTGAAAACATGTCTGGTATTTGCCCGCCGAAACTTCAGTGCTTCTCCTAAAGGCAGGTAAGCAGCCTAAGCGTGCCTACAGTAACTGACTGAATATAGGCATGTTCTTTTCAGTAAAACCCGTTAACAATTCTTACAAACTATCCTGAGCAGTCTGCTGATAAAGCAGTTACACTAGCGTTGCATAATAAAAATAGTCCGAGAGTGGCGGGGCGTAAAGGTATGCATCTGACCTTTTTGCATTACCGCTATTCTGTTTTCGCTAAGGGATGGGAATGAAAAATACACTAATCAAAGCAGGCATACCGCTGCTCATTTTACTGGTTGCTATAGGCGTGGCCTCTGCCATGATTATGTCGAAAGAGCCCCCTGAGCAACAACCTGTAGAAGATAAAGCGTTTCTGGTTGATGCCACAGCGGTGTCCAGCCAGCCAGTTACCTTTAAAGTCCGGTCCCAGGGCAATGTAGTTCCTAAAAATCAAACCAGTCTCAGTGCGCAGGTGAGTGGCAAAGTAGAGTCGCTATCTGAGCAGTTTGTAGTGGGGGGCATGGTTCGGAAAGGCGATGTTCTGGCGACCCTGGAGCAACAGGATTACCTTACCGATGTAAAACTGGCGGAAGCAGAGCTGGCCCAGGCAAAAGCAGCCCTCCAGGAAGAAATTGCCCGCGGTAAAGTTGCCGAGTCCGAGTGGAAGTCGGTGAATAGTGTGGTGCCACCGGAGTTAGGTTTACGTAAGCCTCAACTGGCCCGTGAGCAAGCTAATGTAAAGGCGGCAGAAGCCAAACTTGAGCGAGCGCAGCGCAATCTTTCCCGCACCCGGATCACGGCGCCCTACGATGGATTAGTGGTGTCCCGTAATATTGATTTAGGTCAGTTTGTGAGTACCGGCATGGCCATTGGTTCGGTATACGCCACTGATGTGGCTGAAGTCCGTTTGCCGGTTACCGATAGCGATCTGGCATTTCTGGACTTACAGCAAAGCAAGCGCCAACAGGGCAATGTGACACTGACCGCGTCGGTGGCAGGCAAAACTCACACCTGGACCGGCTCATTAGTACGTACCGAAGGGATCCGCGACAGTGCCAGCCGGGTAGTGTACGTCATCGTAGAAGTCGTCGACCCCTATCTGCGGGACTCGGACGAAGAGGGTGTCGCGTTGCAATTTGGTCAGTTTGTTGAGGCCAGCATCACGGGTACCAGGACCGAAGATTTGATTGTTTTGCCGCGCACCACACTGCGTTTGGATAACACCGTGCTGGTGGTGGAAGAAGGACGCGAATTAGCTATTAAGCCAGTCGATGTGTTGCGAACCAGCGCTGACAGCGTGTACTTGTCGGATGGCCTGGACGACGGTGATCTGGTGATAATGAGCGCGGTCCCGAATCCTTACAATGGTATGAAGGTACGTCTGCCTGGTGACGAACCCGTGTTGCCCCCGGAAGCAGAAAACGATAAAGCTGAAGACACTGAACGGGTGGAGCAGGAGGCATCAGAATGAGTCGCATCGACACAAAGCATGGTGTCATCGCCTGGTTCGCCCGCAATCACGTAGCTGCAAACCTGTTAATGTGGTTGCTGCTGGTTGGCGGCGTGTTTGGCGCAATTGGCATTCAAAAGCAAATCTTTCCTACTTTCGATATTAATATCGTCAATGTAAGAGTCCCTTATCTGGGCGCGGCGCCCCAGGAAGTGGAGGAGGGCGTTATTCTCAAAGTAGAGGAAGCCGTTAAAAACCTCGAGGGGATCAAGCAAATTACCTCTACTGCCGTAGAAGGCATGGGCACCGTGCGCATCGAAGCCGAAGAAGACTACGATGTGCAATCGCTGCTGGACGAAGTAAAAGTACAGGTAGATGCCATACCGAGTTTTCCGGGTAATACCGAAAAGCCGGTGGTGTACCGTCAAAAAATTCAGCAGGACGTGATCTGGCTGTCTGTATACGGGGATGCTTCTGAGCGCGAATTAAAAGAGTTCGCGAAAGATATGCGCGAGGATATTGCCAACCTGCCGGGTATTTCCAGCGTGCAGGTGGTAGGCGACCGGGATTACGAGATTTCAATAGAACTGGCAGAAGAAGATCTGCAACGTTACAACCTGACGTTCTCCGATGTGGTGACGCGCTTACGACAGTCGAGCGTAGACTTACCAGGCGGCTCAATTCGCACGGAGAATGGCGACATCTTATTGCGGACAAAGGGCCAGGCTTATACCGGCTGGGACTTTGCCCAGCTAGTGCTACTGGTAGATGCCAGCGGTACCCGTGTCACCTTAGGCGACGTGGCTTATATTAACGATGGCTTTGTTGAAACGAACCAGTATGCCCTGTTTGATGGCAAACCCGCGATCAGCTTGCGGGTACAGGCGGTAGGTGACCAAAACGCCCTGGAAATTTCCCGGCAGGTAAATGGCTACATCGACAATGCCAAGAAAAGCTTTCCTGACCATATCAACGCCGACACCTGGGGTGACAGTTCGTTTTATCTGGCTGATCGTCTCAACATGATGCTGGAAAACATGTTTTTTGGTGCCTTGCTGGTGTTCATTGTGTTGTCGTTGTTCCTCAAACTGAAGCTGGCATTCTGGGTGATCGTGGGGTTACCGGTGTGTTTTCTGGGGACATTGCTGATCTTGCCGATTGATATGCTGGGCGTGTCTATAAACCTGCTGAGCCTGTTCGCATTTATTCTGGTACTCGGGATTGTGGTAGACGATGCCATCATCATGGGCGAGTCAGCTTATTCAGAGATAGATAAAAAAGGCCACAGTACCGACAACGTCATTGCTGGCGTGAAAAAGGTCGCCATGCCGGCCACGTTCGGGGTATTGACGACCATTGCGGCGTTTACGCCCATGCTGATGGTTTCCGGGCCCTTTGGGGTCATTTGGAAAACCATCGGTCTGGTGGTCATCGTATGTCTGGTCTTTTCGCTGATTGAGTCAAAGCTTATTCTGCCTGCGCACTTGGTGCACATGAAACTGAAGCCTTACGATCCGACCAAAGCCAATCGCCTGCAACGGTTCCGGGATTTTTTCAGCGAAGGGATCAAGCGCTTTATCAGCAACACCTATGCGCCGTTTTTGGAAAAAGCCATTCGCAATCGTTACACCACCCTGGCAATGTTCATGGCCATGCTGATCCTCACCATCGGGTTGTTTGGCGGCGGCATAGTAAGGTTTGTGTTTTTCCCGAATATCCCCAGCGACTTTATGATGGCCACGGTAGAGCTTGAGCCTGGCTCGTCATTACAGCAGCGGGATGCAGCTATTACCACGCTGCGGGAAGCGCTGGATCGCATGGATTCCGAACTGGAAGAAGAAACCGGCTATGGTGTGGTGAAGCATTCTATTGCCTACGACAATGGCTTGCTCAGTGGCCAGGTATTCGTAGAGTTAACGAAAGGGGAAACCCGGGAACTCGCCGACTTTGAAATTCATCAGCGTTGGCGGGACGAGGTGCCGGAGATTCCTGGAGTGAAGTCGTTTGATATTGGCTCCCCCGGAGGCCCGGGCGGTGGCTCTGATCTCAGTTTCGAATTCAACTCCGCGGATATCGATGCCTTACGCAGTATCAGCAATGACTTAAAAAACCGGTTGGCTGCTTACAGCGGTGTTACGGATATCAACGACACCTTCTCAGGCGGTAGTGATGAAATTCAGCTCTCTCTGAAACCTCAGGCAGAAGCTTCCGGGATTTCTTTGCAGCAGCTGGGACAGCAGGTGCGCTATGGATTTTATGGTGCTGAAGTACAGCGTATCCAGCGAGATGAAGAAGAAATAAAGGTTATGGTGCGGTATCCCGAAGCACAGCGTAACAGCGTGGAGCATCTTGAAACCATGCGTATCCGTACCCCCAGTGGCGAGGAAATCCCTTTTGAAGAAGTGGGTGAAATCACACTGGGAGAAGGCTTCGATACCATTGTCAGGGTGGACGGTGCACGCTCCGTAACGGTTACTGCGAAAGTAGATAAAGACGCCTTAGATCCAGGTGAAATTACCCGGGAAGTTATCGAAGACGTGATGCCGGATCTTCTTGAACGCTATCCAAGTGTTAGCTTTGAGTTGCAGGGCAATTCCCGGGAACAACAGGAAGCCATGGCCGGGCTGCTAAAAGGGCTGTTATTTGCTCTGTTTGCCATTTATGCGCTGCTGGCAATTCCGCTGAAATCCTATTCGCAGCCGCTGATCATCATGTCAGTGATACCCTTTGGGGTGGTGGGAGCCATTATTGGCCACCTGGCATTCGACATGGCTGTTAGTGTGTTGTCTATCTGCGGCATTATCGCGTTGTCAGGGGTGGTGGTTAACGACAGCTTGATCATGGTGGATTTCGTTAACCGTGCCCGCAGTGAAGGACACTCCCTCAGAGAAGCGGCCATCAGTGCAGGTACACAACGGTTCAGAGCAATTATCCTGACCTCGCTGACTACCTTTATGGGGTTGATGCCTATCGTGTTTGAACGCAGTCTGCAGGCGCAGATTGTTATTCCTATGGCAATCTCGCTGGCCTTCGGGATTTTATTCGCGACGGTTATCACCCTGCTGTTGGTCCCCTCGTTATACGTCATACTGGATGATATTAAGGGCGTATTTCGGCGGAAGCCGCCCGCGGCCCGCACTAATAACGACACACTCTCACAAGGACAGTCATCATGAACCGAATAACCGGCTTCACCATCGCGGCGCTCAGTTTAAGCGGTGCGTTTCTGCAAGGATGTAGCAGTGCAGACAATGCACCGGCTAAACCTGACACCAGCTTCACCTATCCCGAAACCCCAAAAGTGGAGCAGCAGGACGCCTACCACGGGGCAAACGTCAGCGATCCGTACCGCTGGCTGGAAGCGATGAATAGCGATGCAGTGAAAGCATGGGTAGGGAAGCAAAATGCACTGGCGCGTCCTTTTCTGGAATCGCTGCCTACCCGAGTGCAGTATAAAGAGCGCATTACCACGTTGTGGGATTACGAAAAGTACCGGGTACCTTTTTTCAAGGGCGGTAAATTCTTTTATTCTCACAACAATGGTCTGCAAAATCAGTACGTGTTGTTTGTAGCCAGCAGTCCTGATGGCGAGCCGCAGGTTCTTATCGATCCTAACACCTTCAGTGAAGACGGCACGGTCTCCATGGCGGAATACGAAATCAGTCCACGGGCAAATAAAGTTGCCTATATGACCTCCGATGGCGGTTCAGACTGGAAAACCATTCGTGTCCGTGACATCAATACGTTTGAAGAGAGTGAGGAAACGCTGGCAGGCGTGAAGTTCACCAACATCAGCTGGCTTCCTGATGAAAGCGGCTTTTATTACTCTCGCTACCCAAAAAATGCAGCCGGTGAGTGGGATGATAAGCAGTCGGTCAGTATCTACTTTCACAAACTGGGTAGCGAGCAGAACGAAGACCGCCAGGTTTTCGCGTTTGCGAATGAACCCAAATGGGCGCCGTATCCGGTGGTGATCGGTGATGGCAGCACCATGCTCATTATCGTTAATGAAGGTTTTGATTCAAATGCCGTGTATACCTATGATTTGACAGCGCCAGACAGTACACCTAAGCCTGTCTTTGATAAGTGGGACGGGTTGTACGACTTTATTGATATGCACGGTAGTGAGTTGCTTTTCCTGACCAACCATGATGCGCCGAGCAGCAAAGTCATCGCGTATGATTTGCATGGCGGTACCGTGCGGGATGTCATCCCTGCCACCGACGCGACACTGGATGACGCGGCATTGCTGGATGGTAAGCTGGTTGCCCAGTATATTCGGAACGTGAAGTCTGAGGTAGCCGTTTATGATCTTCAGGGAAACAAACTGCACGACATCGCCATGCCGGGGATTGGCAGTGTTGAAGGTTTTTATGATGACAAATCCAGTCAGAAAACCTATTACAAGTTAACCAGTTATACCAATCCCGGCGCTATCTACGAGCATGATTTAAGCGCCGCAGAGTCGCAGTTATATAAAGCGATATCGGTGCCGGCAGACCTGGACAAGTTTGAACTCCGGCAGGTATTTTATACCAGCAAAGATGGCACGCAGGTGCCCATGTTTATCGTGCACCAGCGCGGACTTGAATTAGATGGTTCACACAAAACCTTGTTATACGGTTACGGCGGCTTCAACGTCAGCCTGATGCCCAGGTATTCGGCTACCCGCATGGCGTGGGTGGAGCAAGGCAACGTGCTCGCTATCGCAAATTTGCGGGGTGGGGGCGAATATGGGCAGGCCTGGCATAAGGCCGGCACGCGGCTACAAAAGCAGAACGTATTTGATGACTTCATTGCGGCGGGCGAATACCTGATAGATAACGGTTATACCACTTCCTCGCGACTGGCGATCCAAGGCGGCAGCAACGGCGGATTATTGGTGGGAGCGGCCATTACCCAGCGTCCGGATCTGTTTGGCGCGGCGCTTCCGGCGGTAGGTGTGCTGGATATGCTGAGATACCATACCCCAAATGCTAACGCGCGGGCATGGTCCACTGACTATGGTCTGAGTGAAAACGCCGATGAGTTTGATGCGCTGTATGCATACTCACCGGTGCATAATACCGTAGCAGGGGAATGTTATCCGGCTACGCTTATTACCACCGGCGACCATGATGATCGCGTGGTGCCCTGGCACAGCTACAAATTCGCCGCAGTGTTGCAGCGGGATCAGGGGTGTAGCAACCCGGTGTTGCTACGGGTAGAAACCCGGGCGGGGCATGGCGCGGGCACACCCACCTGGATGCGTATTGAGAGTTATGCCGATCAATGGGCATTTCTGGAAGCGGCCTTGCAATAACAAAACCACGCAGGTCAGCCTCGCCGGAGGCTGACCGCATTTTCCACTTTATCTCTTCGAACATCTGCGTGTAGCTAAATTCCTCCTTCGATCCACCCTTTGCATGAGTTAGTCGCGTGAGAGCCGGGCATGGGGTTTGAATAAAAATCATACGAATTACTTGATAAGCCGATAATCCTGAATATACTGTGTATATATACAGTATTTGGTTTGGAGGGATTATGGATACCGGCATCAAGAAACTCGATAAACTATTTTCCGAGCACGGGGTGTTAACCGACAGTGGCACCAACGGCTTTCAGTCAGTGACTGCGCTAAGAAACGCAGATCCTAAGATGCTTACCATGAAGTTGCCGTACTGTATGTATCAGCGTGTCATGGCACTAAAGTCCGGCCAGATATTGCATTATCATCACTTTTATCTGAAATACCGGCAGGCAAGACTGGCGAGTTACCTGATAACACCTGACGGTAAAATTGTGGAGCAGGTAGATTATCAGCGGGACAGTAAATCGGTGCAGGCGTGTAAGAAAATTGCAGGTTACCTGACAGAAGCTTATTCATCCCACCGTCAACTGGCAGCTTAATGGAATTACGATGCCCACTATTCCGGACGGGTTAGCGGTAATAAAAAAGGCGCCAAGCGGCGCCTTTGTGGACGATGGACTAAGACTTAGTAGAAGTTTATTTTCGCCTCTACACCCCAGATCCGCGGCTCGTTAACGATACCGGTGAGGTTGTTGAAGTCGATAGCGCCTTTCACATTATCTTCATCGGTGATGTTCCGGCCAAACAGGGCGATGGTATAACCGTGTTCGAAGTTTTCATAACCGATCCGTACACCGCCTTCTACGTTGTCATCGGTGGTGAACTCTTCAGATTCGTAAAGGAAGAGGTTGGTTTCACCCTGGAATGCCCAGTCGGTAAACAGGAAAACTTCGCCGTTGTTGCCAACCGGTACGGTGTAGCGTGCGGTGAAGTTAAATATTGTTTCCGGGGCCTGCGGGAATGGGTTACCGTCAACTAAAGCGCGGTTTCCTTCCAGGCGCGGGTCAAGCACGGTACAGTTACCTTCGAAATCTGCCGACGAACCACAGGGCTGAACGGCCAGGCCACTGTCTTTAATTTCGGTGTGGTTATAGCTGTAACCACCGGTGAGGGTGAGCTGGTCAGTGGCCAGCCACTGTGCATCAATTTCAAACCCGTAGGCCGCGCCCTCATCGGCATTTACCAGCGCCGTGAAGTTGTTGCCACCGCCAATGGCAGAGAACTGCATGTCATCAATGGTGTAGTAGAACGTAGCCATGTTCAGACGTAAGGTGTCGTCTAACAGATCTGATTTGAAACCTACTTCCACGGAGTTGATAGTTTCTGCATCCGCGACAGAAGGCGCGCCTTCAAATGCCACATCACGGCCCTGAATGGTTTGTGCACGAAAGCCGTTAGCATAACGGGCAAACAGTGACGCATTGTCAGACAACTCGTAATTGGCACTCAGCTCATAACTCACCTGACCGTCATCGACATCGATTGGATCGTAATCCTGAACGCTCGCTGCGCCGATAACCAGGGCGAAGCCATCAACGTTTTGATCGCCTACCCGCAGACCTTTGTCATCGTGGGTATAGCGCACACCACCGGTTACGTTTAGCTTGTCGTTAATTTGATAGGAGGTTTGTCCGAATACGGCCCAGGTGGTGTTCTCATGAAATACCGTGGTCGCACCGAAAAAGCCGTCAACGCTGGTGACGTTAAACGACGAATCGAAAAAGAACGCACCCAGTTGCCAGTTAAGCGGGGAGGCGGTGTTGCTGGCTAGCCGCACTTCCTGGGTAAACTGCTCCAGATCGTTCAGGTTATCCTGAGTCACCGCCGCGAATGGAATGAATCCGGGCTGAGATGTAGGGCCTGAACCGCTACCACCATCCACATCACCCAGACTGAAGCCATCGGCTTGTTCCCAGGCTGAAATAGAGGTCAGCTCAACGTCGTCAAAGGCATATGTCAGCTTCAGTGACGTGCCAAATCCTTCGTATTCCTGCGGGTTATTGTCAGCACCGTCGCCATCAATATCACCGTCGTACCAAACCATGTCGCGCACGTAGTTTTCGTTCAGGTCGTTACTGCCTTTAGTGAATACGTTAGCACGGAAAATAGAGGCAGTGCCTTCCAGTTCACGACCGTGAACGTTTAACAGCGCAGAGAAGTCTTCTGTGGGTTCAAACAGCAACTGGGCACGCCAGGCCTTTTCATCGAATCCACCCAGGGCGTCTTTCTGACCCGTGAAGCCATTGTCGATATAGTCATCACGCTCCTGGGACATCACAGAAATACGTGCTGACAGATCATCAGTCAGACCGCCACCTACAGCTCCTTCAAAGTTCATGGTGCCGTACGAGCCGAAGGCGGCTTTCGCGTAACCTTCAAAGTACTGGGTAGGTTTCACCGTATCAAACTTAACGATACCGGCCGTGGTGTTACGGCCAAACAGGGTACCCTGCGGGCCACGCAATACTTCTACCTGTTGTACGTCAAACAGTGGAAAGCTTTTCAGCACCACGTTTTCCATGACTACTTCGTCCATGATAATCGATACCGGCTGAGAGGCCGCCAGATCGAAATCAGTATTACCCAACCCGCGGATATAGAAGCGCGGTGCAACGCGCCCGTTGGAGGATTCGGCGTACAATCCTGGTACACGTACAGCCAGTTCAAGTATATCGCCGCCACCTGAAAACAGGCTTTCAAATTTCTCGCCGCTCAACGTGGCAATAGAAATAGGAACGTCCTGAATAGACTGTGTGCGTTTTTGCGCTGTGACGGTGATTTGCTCGAGCGACCCTTCTTTCTTTTGTTTTTGTTCGTCTTGAGCAAGGGTTTGAGTACTGAAAGCGGCACTTACAGCCAATGCCAGTGTCGCTAGTTTGTGTGTTCTCATTTGTCCACCAAAGTAGTTATTTTGTCGGTTCGGAGTAGGAGTGGTGCTTGACCAGCACGCGGCGTTGCATTTTACACGAATATTGAACAATTCGTATGTAATTTTTACATAATTAGCGTTTGGCGTACTGACTGCGATATTGTGACGGCGCGAGACCGGTGTGGCGCTTGAACAGGCGCGAAAATGAGCTGACATCTTCATAGCCCACAGCGGTGACTATGGTATCGAGGGACATCGTGGATACTTCCAGGTATTTTCGTGCCTGTTCAAGGCGTAAAGCCTGAAGATAGTGGAGTGGCGTTATTCCGCACGCCTGTTTAAAACGGCGAATAAGGGTGCGCGGGGTCATATTATGTTGGTGAGCTAAGCCGGTCAGCGTCAGTGCTTCGGTAAAATGCTGCTCCATATAATTCTGTATATTCAGAATATCGGTGTCCTGATGGAATTTGTGTTGCCTGCTGCCCGCGTAAATGGTTTGCCGGGGGCGGCTCAGATCCAGTACATGGGACTTAGCGGTGTCACTGGCTACCTGATGACCACAGTAGCGCTCAATGAGTAACAGCGTGAGATCAAACCAGGCCATGCCGCCGCCGGCACAATAGACATTGTCCTGCTGAGTCACCATTTTGGCCGGCTGCAGGTTAACCTCAGGATATCTTTCCCGGAACTGTCGAGCGTATCCCCAATGGGTGGTGGCGACTTTGTGATTGAGTATGCCGGTCTCGGCCAGTAAAAAAGTACCGGTGCAGTTCGCGGCGATATCTGCGCCACCCTGCCATAGCCTGTGGATATGGGCGTGCAGGGGACGTGTGGCCGTTAATATTTCGTTCAGATCGCCGCCAATGGTAGGTACCACAAGCAAATCTGTGTGCTCAACATCCTGCAACGCACAGTGTGCATGCAACTTAAGCTGATTAACCGTAGTCACGGGGTGGCCATGCAGGGTGGCTAACTGCACACTGAAAAAAGGCGTGACTGGTTGTTGATGGATCCGCTGCCAGCTCACTCCCGCCAACGCGAACAAGTCCATGGCCCCGGTAATCGTGGAAGACAATGCAGCATCAAACCCAAGCAGAGTCACGGAAAAAGGGCGGGAAGGGGAGTTCATCAGCAAATTTTATACACCTGCCAGTAGTGGCATTAATAGATGGCGGTTTTCACCATAATTGTGTCAATTACGACAATCATGCCATGCCCAGGTCTGTGCCACAATGGATTAACATTTTGTCACCACGAGTATGGCTATGGCTGAATTACTTATCCCCCGTCGTGAGCTGGAATTTCAGCTCTATGAAGTGCTGGATGTCGAAGCGCTGTGCGCACATCCACGCTTTCAGGACCATTCCAAAGACATCTTTGATGCCACGTTAAACACTGCAGAAAAAATAGCCGAAGATGCGTTTCTGCCGCACAACAGCAAGGCTGACAGTCAGGAACCGGTGTTCGACGGCAAGCGGGTAAGCATGATTGCGGATGTGAAAGCCGCGTTCGACCACTACCGCCATGCCGGATTCATTGCCGGCCGGTTTGATTTCGAAGACGGCGGCATGCAACTTCCGGAAACCGTGATGAGTGCCTGCGCAGGGTATTTTATGGCGGCAAACCCGGCTACCACGGCCTATCCATTTCTGACTGCTGCGGCCGCGAATGTGATTAAGCACTTTGCCAGCGATGCGCTTAAACGTCAGTACCTGCCGGCCATGTTATCCGGTGAGTTTACCGGCACTATGGCACTCACTGAGCCTCATGCAGGCTCATCATTAACCGACATTCGCACCCGAGCTGCACAGGCAGACGACGGTAGCTACAGAATTAAAGGCAGCAAGTTGTATATCAGTGCCGGAGAGCATGAACTGTCTGACAATATCGTGCATCTGGTGCTGGCTAAAATCCCCGGCGGGCCACCAGGCGTAAAAGGCATTTCCTTATTTGTGGTGCCCAAATTCCGGCTCGACCAACAAGGTAAACCAGCTCAACACAATGATGTCAGTCTGGCCGGACTAATTCATAAGATGGGATACCGGGGGACCACGTCTACAGCGCTCTCCTTTGGTGATAACGATGCATGTCATGGTTATCTGGTAGGTGAACCCCACCAGGGACTGCGTTATATGTTCATGATGATGAATGAAGCCCGGATTGGTGTTGGGTTCGGTGCCGCCATGATTGGATATCGGGGCTACCGGTTGTCCCTGGACTATGCAAAAGAGCGTACCCAGGGTCGGGCCGCCCCTCTCCTGGCACAGGACGATCCACCGAGCCCGATTATCTGCCATGGAGACGTGAAACGCATGTTGCTTGCCCAGAAGGCGTACACGGAAGGGGGCATCGCGTTATGCCTGTACGGCAGCCGGCTAATGGATGCCATTCATACTGCGCAAGATGAAGAAGAAAAAATCCGCCTGAGTCAGCTACTGGATTTGCTGACACCGGTATTTAAAGCCTGGCCCTCAGAGTTTGGTCCGAAAGCCAATGATTTGGCCATTCAGGTACTGGGCGGTGCAGGCTATACCCGTGAATACCCGGTAGAGCAATGTTGGCGTGATAACCGGCTTAACCCTATTCACGAGGGGACCAATGGCATTCAGGCGCTGGATTTGCTGGCCCGAAAGTTGTGGCAGGCAGACGGACAAGGGCTGCAGACACTGATGACATGCGTACAAGACGACATTAAACAGGCTCAAGGCGAACGGTGTCAGGCCATGGTTGCCGCACTCATGCCGTATCTTGATGCGCTGGAAACGGCTATCCGCAGCAGTGCCGCCCAGATAAGGTCGGATAAAGCCGGCGTATTGTTAACCAATGCGCAATGTTTTATGAACCTCTTTGCCAGTACTGTGGTCAGCTGGATATGGCTTCGGCAGGCACTGGTTGCCGAGGCGGCATTGCAGGGGGAAAACCTGAGTGCAGACGATCAGGCTTTTTATCAGGGTAAGCTGGCAGCCGCTGACTATTACATTTTCTGGGAGCTCCCCCTGACAGATCGTGACATTCGAATTTTGAAGACACAGGACGCTACCTGTAACGATATACAAACCAACTACTTCTAAAAGGACACCACTATGCAATATAAACAATGGCAACTGGCTTCTCGACCGGTAGGTGAACCTACACAGGATAACTGGAAGCTGGCATCGGTATCGCTACCCGAGGTTAACGACGGTGAACTGGCGGTAAAAATACACTACATTTCGCTGGACCCGGCAATGCGTGGCTGGATGAACGAAGGCAAGTCGTATATTGAGCCGGTACAAATTGGCGAAGTGATGCGCGCCGGCACTGTGGCGGAAGTGATTGAGTCCCGCGCCGAAGGCTTTTCAGCCGGTGATATGGTGTACGGTAACTTCGGCGTGCAGGAGTACGCCGTGGTCTCAGCTAAAGGGATCCATAAAGTGGACCCGTCGCTGGCACCGCTGCCGCGCTACCTTGGTGTATTAGGCATGCCGGGGATGACCGCTTATTTCGGGTTGCTGAACACCGGGCAGCCAAAAGCCGGGGAGACCGTGGTAGTGTCCGGCGCTGCGGGTGCGGTAGGTTCTGTGGTTGGTCAAATAGCTAAGCTGAAAGGCTGCCGGGTGGTCGGTATTGCCGGGGGCAAAGACAAATGCGACTACCTGGTAGATGAACTCGGCTTCGACGGTGCCATAGATTATAAAAATAGTTCTGTGAAAGACGGCCTGAAAACCCATTGTCCGAATGGGGTGGATGTGTATTTTGATAACGTAGGCGGAGATATTCTGGATACAGTACTGACCCGCATCAACCTGCGGGCCCGCATCGTCATCTGTGGGGCGATCAGCCAGTATAACAATACCGAAGCGGTCAAAGGCCCCTCGAATTATCTGGCGCTACTGGTTAACCGGGCACGCATGGAAGGTATCGTGGTTTTCGATAATGTGAAGCAATATGGTCAGGCGGCTAAAGAGATGGCTGGCTGGATAGCCGAGGGTAAGCTAAAAGCGAAAGAGCATGTAGAGAGCGGACTGGAGTCGTTTCCGGATACGTTAATGATGCTGTTTAAAGGCGAGAACTTCGGCAAGCTGGTTTTGAAAGTGGAGCATAATGACGAATGAGCGCCACGGTAAGCAATAAACACATTCTCATTACTGGCGGCGGTTCCGGCATTGGTAAAGCCAGTGCTTTGCTGCTTGGGGCGCGCGGGGCGCTGGTGGCTGTGGCAGATTGCCAGTTGGCGCAGGCTGAAGACGTTGCCACGCAAATTAACGACGCCGGCGGTCGCGCTTACGCGCTGCCGGTCGACGTCGCCGACCCTGCACAGGTCAGCACCATGTTCAGCGCCGCTGCAGAACGCCAGCCTATTGATGTGGTTATCAATAATGCAGGTATAGACCATGCGCCTATGCCCATGCATCAGGTGGACGACGCCGTATTTCTTAAAAATGTTGAAGTAAATCTGGCCGGTACCTGGTACTGCATGAAAGCAGCACTGGCGCATATGCTCAACAACGGCCATGGACAGATCATAAACGTAGCCTCAGTGGCCGGTTTGCGTTCAGCGCCGACGGTGAGTGCCTATAGCGCCAGCAAACACGGGGTTATAGGACTGACCCGTTCAGCAGCCGTGGAATACGCGCGAATGAATATCCGCATTAATGCCGTTTGTCCGAGTTTTGTGGACACGCCAATGGTACAGGGCGTACTGGCGCAAATGGATGAGCGGGGCAAAAAGCAAATTGTTGGCGCCAACCCCATGAAGCGGTTGGGCAAACCTGAGGAAGTAGCCGGTGCAGTGGCATGGTTATGCAGTGATGAGTCGTCATTTATGACCGGACAGTCGGTGGTGCTGGACGGCGGCATGCTGGCCTGAAAAAGGAGTAGAACAATGAGTGATATTTTTGATTTAACGGGGAAAGTAGCGCTGGTTACCGGTGCCAGCCGGGGAATAGGTGAGTCTATCGCCCGGTTATTAGCCGAGCATGGTGCCCATGTGATTGTGTCCAGTCGTCAACTGGAAGGCTGTGAAGCGGTGGCCAGTGCCATTCGCGACGCAGGGGGAAAAGCATCAGCCTACGCCTGCCATGTGGGTGACATGGAACAGATCGGCGATATTTTTACCCGTATTCAGGCCGAGCACGGCAAGCTGGACATACTGGTAAATAACGCCGCCGCAAACCCGTATTTCGGCCACATACTGGATACTGACTTGGCCGCATTCAATAAAACGGTAGAAGTAAACGTTCGAGGCTACTTCTTCATGTCGGTTGAAGCCGGAAAGCTGATGAAAGCGCAGGGCGGTGGCGTGATCCTGAATACTGCGTCAGTCAACGGCGTCGTCCCCGGTAATATGCAGGGCATTTACTCCATTACCAAAGCGGCGGTGATCAGTATGACCAAATCATTTGCTAAAGAATGTGGGCCGTTGAATATACGCGTAAACGCGTTATTGCCCGGCTTAACCGACACCAAGTTTGCGTCAGCGCTTACCTCCAATGACACTATTCTGAAGCAAGCTCTGAAACAAATTCCGCTGGGGCGGGTGGCGCAACCTGATGAGATGGCAGGTACCGTGCTGTACCTGGTATCCGATGCGTCAAGCTACACAACTGGCTCCACTGTGACAGTGGATGGTGGTATGCTGGCGTAAAAGTCATTCAGAGAGTAACGCTATGCATATCTGGGTAGATGCAGACGCCTGCCCGGGTGTTGTAAAAGACATCCTGTTTAAAGCCGCCCGGCGAACCGGGCACCCACTGACATTAGTGGCCAATCATCCGATGCGCGTCCCGCCCGACAGCAATATCAACTTTGTGGGGGTAGCAGCGGGCTTCGATGCGGCGGATGATTTAATTGTGGAACGTTGTAGCCCCGGTGATCTGGTTATTACCAGTGATATTCCGCTGGCATCAGATTTGTTGGCAAAAGGGGCGCGGGCACTGAATCCGCGTGGCGATGAGTACGATAAGTCGACCATCCGCGCGGCGCTCACCATGCGCGATTTTATGGATACGCTACGCAGTAGCGGGGAGCGTACCGGCGGTCCCAGTGCATTTTCACAGCGCGACAAGCAACAGTTTGCCAATGCGCTGGACCGGATCTTAGCTTCGGCGTAACGCACCTTTTGAGTCTCATAACTGCTTGTTACGAAAAAGGCCATGCTGATGACACCAGCATGGCCTTTTACTTACTGCCTTTTTGCAGGGTGTGATTACCCTGCCGCAGGTATAATTGTTACAACACCGACACCAGGGCTTTTGCCAGTGTGTCTACGTTCTGTTGATTAATGCCCGCAATATTCACGCGACTGGACTCAACAAAGTACACGCTGTGCTTTTCACGTACTTCCCGCACCTGTTCAGGCGAAATACACAAAAATGAGAACATGCCTTTCTGTTCGTTGATAAAACCAAAGTCCTTATCGGCACCATTTTCGTGAAGTTTGTCGACCAGCATGGCACGCAGGGTTTTCATGCGGTTGCGCATGGCATTGACTTCGCTTTCCCAGTCTTTTCGCAGACTGGTGTCTGACAGAATAATGTCGACCAGTGCGCCGCCATAGCTCGGTGGCATGGAGTAGATGCCCCGAGCCACTGACATAATTTGTCCCTGAGCTACCTTGCGGGTTTTAGTATCGGCAGTAACGATAGCCGCCAGACCCACCCGCTCACGGTATAAACCAAAATTCTTACTGCAAGACGCCGCAATAATCACTTCTGGCAGATTTTCTGCCATCAGACGTACGCCGTAAGCATCATCTTCGAGACTGTCGCCAAAGCCCAGGTAAGCCACGTCGAGAAACGGCAGAAACTCACGTTCTTTCGCTACTTCCAGTACGGCATCCCATTGCGCTTTCGTCAGGTCTGCACCGGTAGGGTTATGACAGCAGCCGTGGAGCAGTACTACGTCGCCTTTCTCAACTTTTTTCAGGCTGTCCAGCATGGCATCAAACCGGATCCCGGCGGTGTCTTTATCGAAGTAGGGATAAGTTTCAATTTGCAGACCGGCAGAGCCAATGAGCGGAATATGGTTAGCCCAGGTCGGGTCGCTTACCCAGACTTTAGTCTTTTCGTTACAGCGTACCAGCAGCTCAGACAAGATCCGTAATGCGCCACAACCGCCAGGGGCCTGAACCGCAGCAACGCGGTCAGCCATTAACACCGGGCTTTTTTCACCCAACAGTAACGACAGCATATTGTCGATATAGCCCTGATTTCCCTGCGGCGTGATATACGTTTTCGAGGTTTCGCGCTCCAGCAGAATCTTCTGGGCCTGAGCCACCGCATTCAAAATAGGGGTATTACCTTGTTCATCTTTATAAACGCCGACACCCAGGTCGATTTTATGTGCATTGCTGTCTTCCTGATAAGCTGCAGACAGGCCTAGAATTGGATCGGGGGCGAGTGGGGGTAATACTTCAAACACAGTGCGTCCTCAGGTTGTGTAAAAAAAGATTGGCTGGTCGGCATTATGCCACTGCTGAAATAAAATACGAGAGGCAGGGGCGGAATTTATGTCACCTGCCTGAGGTTGCAAGTGTAAAGGTGTGGTGCTGTTCAGCGTCAGGCATACCGGTATCACTGAAAGTACGCTCATGCCACTGTACCGTGCCTGTACTATCCACCATCAGCAGGGTGGAGGCACGGGTTCCGTAATTCGGCGAGGTAATGAAGATAGATGACAACATCTTTTCCCACTCGTACCCAATGCCGGTATCTGGCAGGGCATGGTCAGCCGCCTGATGGTCGTCTCGCAACAAGGTGAACAACGACTCAACGGACAGCGACTCATGCTGGCAGGTATAACGGGTAAGCGCCTGCATGCCCCGGGTAACCTTCGGCCAGGGCGCATTCAGATGGGCGTTAGATAATCCGTGGATACCGGGCTGTAACGGAACAAGTGTGTTTTTGGCGTTGTTATAGACCTGCAAATTCATCACATCCCCGTACAGTAAATTATAGCCGTTATACTGGTGACGGTGACGTTGTAACTGTTCGCTGAAAACCGCGTCCGGTTGTGTATGTGTGAGCGCATTTACCACCAGTTCGCCGCGGGTACGCGCCTGACTAACCTCTCCGCCAGCGCGAATGTTGGTTAGCGCTGCAATCCGCCCACTGCGGGTCACACCCATCCAGGTGCCGCCTGCCTGCAAGTCTTTACCCGCCAGCATATCCGGGGGCTTATCCCAGAATTGGGAAATACGGGTGGGTCGGGCATAAAACTCATCCCGGTTGGCCGCGATAATTAACGGATAATCAGCATGCTGCTTGACAGCAATAAATAAAATACACATACAAAGTCCTTAACCCGCCACATGGTCTGCCAGGAGAGGGTAGATCAGGTTACGCAATTCGGGTAAAAATTGAGTATGCTTAGCAACAACAATAATTACAATATTACGCTATGAAGCAACAGCTTGAAGAACATATAGTCCCCAACCTTATGCCCAGGCGCGGCTCTCGCTGGCTGGCCCGAGTGGCGAGCTGGGGTTTCAGACAGCGGGGCTGGTCAGCACAGGGGGAGTTGGTGAATGACTCACGTGCCATACTGGCTGTAGCACCGCATACGTCCAACTGGGATTTTTTTATTGGGCTATTCGCTTTGTTTGCCTTGCGCCTGCGGGTGTCTTTTTTCGGCAAACACACCCTGTTTTACCCCCCGCTAGGCTGGCTCATGCGCCGCCTCGGCGGGATCCCTATCGAGCGCAGCCGTGCTCACGGGGTAGTTGAGGCAATTGCCAGCGCTATCCGTAAACAAGAAGCCATGGTGCTGGCACTGGCTCCGGAGGGCACCCGCAAGGGAGTCTACCCTTGGAAAACTGGCTTTCTGCACATTGCAAAGCTGGCGCAGATCCCGGTGCAGCTGATTGCGCTGGACTATCGTAAAAAATGTATTGTATTTGGGCCGGTGTTATCGCAGGTAGATAATGTCGAAGAACAAATGCAAACTATTTATGCATTTTATGCTACGGTTGCCGGCAAGTATCCTCAAAACTGTATTACAACGGAGCCTCTCGCGTGAGCAAGCAGGGATTTACTACCCGTCAGGTCCATGCCGACCGTATCCTCAACAAACCCGAACATGGCGCAGTACACGCCAGCCGTACCAATTCCGTATTGTTTGAGTTTGACGATGCCCAGGGCATCATCGACGTCTTTCAGGGCAAAAAAGCCGGTCATGTTTACGGGCGTTCGTCCTCGTCCTCGGTAGCTGCATTACAGAATATGCTCAACGATCTGGAAGGCGGTGCCGGCGCGCTCTGTTATGCCACTGGTATGGCTGCAATCAGCAGTACTTTGTTGTCGCTGTTAAAAGCCGGCGATCACATCATTGTCAGTCAGTATTTGTTCGGTAATACCCGTAGTTTTATGAATACACTGGCGGATTTGGGTATCCATATTAGCTTTGTGGATGTGACCTCACTAGAAGCCGTTCGTGAAGTGTACCAGCCGAATACGCGCATGGTGTATACCGAAACCGTCGCCAACCCGGTTACGCAGGTGGCAGATCTGCAAGCCATCGGCCGCTACTGTAACGAACGCAACGTGCTGTTAGTCGTGGACAACACCATGACGCCGCCGCCCCTGTTTTATGGCAAAGATGTGGGGGCCTCGTTAACTGTGACTTCACTGACCAAATACATTGCCGGGCACGGCAATGTGCTCGGTGGTGCCGTAGTGGATACTGGCTTGTATGACTGGACAGGCTATCCCAACATTGCCCCGGCTTATCAGGTGGCTGAGCCCCATCAGTGGGGCCTCACCCAGATGAAGAAAAAAGGCCTGCGTGATATGGGCGCCACTCTGTCAGCCGATGCGGCACATGCGATCTCCGTGGGTATGGAAACCCTTGCTTTGCGCATGCAACGGGCGTGTTTCAATGCCATGAAGCTGGCCACGTTTCTGGACAACCACCCGGCAGTGGCACGGGTTTATTATCCTGGACTGAGTGATCATCCGCAGCACTTTGTTGCCCGAGAATTATTGCAGGAAGGCTACGGTGCTATCCTCAGTCTGGATTTGCAAGGCGATGCCGATCCTGTGGCTTTTTTAAATGCGTTAAACCTGGTGATCACCGCGACCCACCTTGGCGATACCCGGACCCTGGCGCTGCCGGTAGCCCCCACTATTTTTTATGAAAATGGCAAGGCAGGGCGTGAGGAGATGGGGATCACCGAGTCTATGATCAGAGTGTCGGTGGGGATTGAAGATATTGATGATTTGGTGGGTGATTTCGAAGCAGCATTGTCAGAGGTATCGCAACGCTGATAGCGACAGAGCGCGGGCTAGGTGACACTGTTGCAATAAATACTCTACATAAAAAAGGCCGGTTACCCGGCCTTTTGTGTATCAGCTAACTCACTTACTCGAAACCAAGGGTAATCTGGCCGCGAATTTCACCGCTTGGGAAAGCAGTAGAATGGAAGTTGGTGTAAAAACCACCTTCTGCCATAGTTTCCATTTCCGGTTCGGTAAGTATGGTTTCGTCTGGTACGCCCCAGCCATTGGCGCCGTCATCTTCGAGTCCCAATACCACATCACCATTTTCACCCAGGTTACCCGCATGAATGTGTGCTGCTGTGGCCATCATTCCAAAAATGTCTACATTACCCGATAAGGCACCGGTGTCGGTATTCAGTGTGAACGCACCAAAGCCGTAAGCGGCGGTGTCTACGATCGGCACTTCCTGATCACCGGTTGCGGTAATGCCATACACCTGAATGTTGTCAGGGGTGATCTGGCCACGAATTTCACCGTCCGGGTACTCTGGTGTGTGGAAATTGGTGTAATGACCTCCTGATAACAGACGGGTCGCAGTTTCTTCATCCAACGAAATGTAGCCGTCTGTCATCCACGTCCCCGATACTTCACCACTGGCCATCAGCGGCGCAACCACGCCACCGGTTTCACCAGCAAAGCCTGTATGGATGTGAGCAGCTGTAGCGGTTTCCAGGTCCATGGTTACCGCTGTTAATTTCACTGCATTGCTGGTGGTATCAAACAGTGCGTACCCGTAGCCCATGGCATCGGTTGTTACCGGCAATACGGACTGTTCGCCACTGATGGGGAAGGTGATCACTGAGGTGGTGTCGGCTACAATCTGCCCGCGCACTTCGCCGGAAGCGTTGGCTTCCGTGTGCACATTCAGGTACCACTCACCACTGGTCAAATCTTCCAGCGAGCTGGGTGAAATGTTGGTGGCTTCCAGCATGAAGGTGCCGTCACCGTTAGCGGTCAATGGGAACGCTACATCACCGTTCATACCGATGTCCCCGTCGTGTACGTGGGCACCAGTCAGCCCGGATAGCATTGACGCATCCAGTGTGACCCGGAATGCCGGCATATCTTCATCAATTTCTACTGTGGCGGTGGCGGTGTTGTCTGTCATAACCACTGGCACTTCCTGGCTACCGGTTAACGTCACGTTATACGTCATGTCGGCATTGAATGGTGGCGCTGGTGGTGCCAGGTCATCCAGCAATATCAGTTGCGGCAAATCACCTTCCATATCACCATCCGCTGCGATGGCGGTGTATACGCCCCCGTTTTCCAGCGACAGCATATCGGTCTCTATGGCTGCGGTTTTTGAGCCGGCTGCTGTTACCGTGACAAAATAATCACCCTCTGCTAATCCGACATAGCCGGTTTCAGCTAAATCTTCAGTGGAGTAGGGCACGTCAGCGAAAGTCGGGTCAATGTCACTGATTTCACCATCACTGGTAACATAAATATCTACATTTCCTGTGGCCGGAGATGAATGAATAATACGTACCTTGGCTTCGGTGGCTACCGAGCGAGGCATATCTGTCAGTAAGTCCAGCTCGGGCATGTCCAGCGTATTGTTTGCCACGGCGGTATAATACATCCCTGTTTCCAGCGTGAGCTCTTTGTCGTCTGTTACCACAACGCTGTTGTCTGCATCCGCTACCACATCAATCAGGTAAGTATCTGCGGCGACGTTCATGTAGCTGGTGGTGCGGGGAAATTGCAGACCATCTACCAGGACGGTTTCGTTATTAGCGATAACGTCCACCGCCGGGCCACCACTGATAGCGTGCGCAACACGTAGCGCCGCCGGGGTATTAACATCATATAATTTAAAAGACGTGTCGCCGTCTGCGACTACCAGGGTGACAGGCGAATCACCCGGGCTTACGCTATTGGTGGCGGCTACCATCAAATCCGCCCCGTCAGCAAGGTTCACAGTGCCTGAGTCATACACCACATCAGTTTCTCCGGCCGCAGTAATGCGGATACGGTAGTCACCTGCAGGCATCTCCATAGGATCTGTGGCATCCATGAATGCGGCAGTGACCAGCGGCTGTTCATCTGCAATGGCTGCGTCAGGTGCGGTGACATAGATATCGACTGTAGGCGCTGCAGATGCTGCGTGAACAATCTGAACCTGTGCATTACCGTCAGCCACATCGTTATCCGCATTGGAAACAGGCAGCAATGCCAGGGTGTCATCTTCTACACTGCCCACCGCGAAGATTTCATAATTCATGTCAGTTTGCAGGGTCAGGTCAGATTGCAGGACCTCTTCGTCATCGCCGGGCAGGTTGGCTGTTACGCCAATATCATAGGTACCGGCCTGAACTTCGAATTGCGTGGAGGCGGTCTGGTAGTCAACGCCTTCCAGGCCGTTAAGAATTTCGTCATTCGCGGTAATGTTCACAGTGGGTGCATCAGAAGACGCGTGGATCACCCGAACATTGGCAAAGTCCGGTTCCTGAGGGGGGTTATCTGTGATCGGATCGTCGTCATCAGAAGAGCAGCCTGTTAAGGCGAGAGTAATAGCTGATAGAGCAAAGAATGTCTTGGTCCGTCGCATTATTGTGTCCTCGTTGAATATAACTTACGCGATCCTTTACGTACGGTGATTTGTGAAGATCATGTTAAAAGGCTTATTACTAAGATGTAATGCTTCACCCTAATTTTCGTTTTAATAGAATGAATGTATCGCTTATTAAAAATATATATTCGCTTTTGCGAAATATAAAATACTGGTCTGAATAGAGGAGACCAATTATGCGTAGTATTTTAGCGATCACATCCAGCCTGAACGGGGCAGTCAGCAACTCAAACAAACTTGTTGCCCAATACCTGGCAAACCGCCAGAGTACAGGCGCCGTGCGGGTAACAGAGCGGGATCTGCATGCTGACCAACTGCCCCATTTATCGGCAGAAGAAATGCAGGCGTGGAATACATCCGCCGCGCAGCGTTCAGAGGAGCAGACGCAACTGGCAACTTTTTCTGACACGCTAATCGATGAATTAAAAAATGCCGATGAAGTAGTCCTGGGTGTGCCGATGTATAACTTTGGCATTCCTTCAGTATTAAAAGCGTGGATCGACAGGGTTGCCCGCGCCGGTGTAACATTTGCCTATACTGACACCGGACCGGTCGGTTTACTGGCAGATAAACCCGTTACCGTATTAGCAGCGCGGGGAGGCCAGTATGCTGGTACGGAAATGGACACCCAGACAGCGTACCTGACCCATTTTTTCAATTTTATTGGGCTCTCAGATTTGCGCTTTGTGTATGCCGAGGGTCTGGCGATGGATCCGGAGAAGCAACAACATACATTATCCGTCGCTGAACAAAAAATTATTGAACTCTCAACTGCGCCCGTGGACTAAATCTATGCAGTTAGCAAAAACGAGATTGCCCTCGGCAATACCGTAACGCTAAAGTGTGTTCCAAGTTGAGTGTGCTTGATTGCCCCGCTAATTTAGCGGGGCTTTTTTATGCCCGGAGTTCGGGTTACATCGCCAACGCACTCTTTATATCGTTAATCAGAACGTCGTCTGTGGGCGTGACGCTACTCGGATAATGCTTAAGAATATTCCCTTTTTTATCTACCAGGTACTTATTGAAATTCCATGCGGGTGCCTCGCCCGTGGCGTCGGTTAGTATGCGGTACAGGGGGTCGGCATCATCGCCTTTTACATCAGTGGGTTCGAACATGGGGAATTTAACGCCATAGGTAAGCTCACACAATTCAGCCGTTTTCCCTTCGTCCTTGGCCTCCTGATTAAACTCGTGAGAAGGAAAGCCGAGAATGGTAAATTTTCTGTCTCGGTATTCTTCGTATATGGCTTCCAGACCTTCAAATTGTGGCGTGAAGCCACAGTAGCTTGCTGTATTCACAATCAGCAGGGTATGCCCCCTATACGCCTCGCATAAATTTACTGTTTCCTGCGAATTTAGTTTGCGTTTCATGAATTTCAGAACGTCTGGGCAGCTGTTCGCAGTGGCGCTGGCAGACATCAGCAGTAACGAAGCGGCTATCAGAGGTAGTTTCATTGTGTATTCCTTACCGGAAAGTGGGGGGCCTCTATAGTAAACGCCTCGCTGAGTAAAAAATCAACTGACAAGATGACTCACCTCTCTGTGGCGATGAACCTTGACCATGACGAAGTGCCAATGCGTATAATGACACCGACTGAGAAAACCTAAACAACGAGTAATAATGAATAAAATAACAACATTGCTACTTGCTGCCGGCCTGACCGGTAGCCTTACTGCCTGTATGGCCACGTCATCAACGACGTCCGACAGTGCCAGTCAAACCGCCGACAACCGTGCACCCGCTGCTACCGTTAAACCGCAGGTCGAAAAAACGGGCAACACGGGCACTACCATCACACTGGAACAAATTATGGCCGATCCGGCCTGGCTTGGGCGTCAGCCGGAAAACGCAGGCTGGTCGGTTGACGGCAGCGCGGTTGTGTATGAGCGTGAACGTGAAAACAGTGAACTTCACGACGTGTTTTATCGGGGCAGTGGCGGTGAGGCCGAGCCTCAAAAGGTGGCGATGGCCGATCTGCACAAATACCGTTTCGATGAGCGGGTCGTGAGTAATGATGGGCGCTACACGGCATTTCGTTACCAGGACAGCGTGTTTGTTATCTTCCCTGACAGCGAAATCGTGCAGCTCACCCGTGGTGGTGCATCCCTTGAAAACCTGCGTTTCATGACTGACAACCGTCTGATGGCGCAGTCAGGTAATCGCATTGTGGCCATTGACCTGACCACAGGCCGCCGTGAGCAGCTGTTAAGCTGGGCTTTTGCAGAAGAGCCCGAAGCCGTTTCAGAGCCGAAAGATTTTATTGCCAGCGAACAAATTACGCTGATTGAGTATATCGCTAAGCGCCGTCGGGATCGCCAGGCGCGCGCCGACGAACAAGATGCGTTAGCGGCAGCAAACATCGCAGTCGCACCGGATACATTTTACTTCAGCGAGGACCACCGGCTGGTCTCAGCAAGCGTATCCCCGAATGGCCGCTCAGCCATTATTGTGACCACTGAAGATACGCCCTGGCGCGATGACAGCGATGTGATGCCGCACTATATTCAGGAAGACGGCCGCATTGACAATAAAGAGGTGCGCCGCCGGGTCGCAGATGCCAAGCCGCAAAGTGATACTGTGTGGCTGGTTGATTTGTCTTCACAGACGAAAACCGAATTGTCGTATGTACAGCTACCCGGCTACAACGAAGATGTGTTGGCTGAAGTAAAAGCTGAAAATGCACGGGCCAGAGGTGAGACGTATCAGGTAAATCGCCTTCCCCGAGCCATTGGGCTGCTGGACAGCTGGTACTGGAGTGAGCCGGCGGTTCGCTGGCACAACAACGGAGAGCAGGTTGCGCTCATGCTGGAGGCCTGGGACAACAAAGACCGCTGGATAGCCACGGTGGACTTTGACAGCCAGACACTGGTCAGTCAGCACCGCCTGCATGATGATGCCTGGGTAAACTACCGTTTCAATCAGTTTGGCTGGCTGAACAACAGTGAAACGCTGTTTTATCAGTCGGAGCACACCGGCTATGCGCATATGTACGTGCAAAAGCCAGGGCAGGCACCCCGTGCCCTTACCAGCGGTCAGTTTATTACCGACAATCCTACGCTCACCCGCGACGACCAGTGGTTGTATTACACGGCGAACAAAAAGCACCCAGGTGTGTATGAAGTTTATCGGGTGAACATCGCCACAGGCGATTCGCAGGCGCTGACCGATCTTAACGGCATGACCAACTACATCCTCAGCCCGGATGAGTCGTCATTGTTGCTCACTCACAGTAAAGTCACTCAGCCACCCGAGCTGTTCTTACAGGCTGCGACACCCGAGGCGGGTGCGACCCAGCTTACTGACACACTCAGTGAGCGTTTTAAAGAATTGCCCTGGGCAGTACCTCAGGTTGTGGCCATTCCATCTTCGGATACAAGCCAGCCCATATATGCACGGGTCTATTTACCGGAAGATTACGAGGCAGGCGAACCACGCCGAGCGGTAGTGTTTAATCACGGTGCAGGTTATCTGCAGAACGCGCATTTGGGTTGGTCAGGCTATTTCCGGGAGTTCATGTTCCACAGTATGCTGGTACAGCAAGGGTATGTAGTACTGGACATGGATTTTCGCGCCTCAGCCGGTTATGGCCGCGACTGGCGAACCGCCATCTACCGTCAAATGGGCACCCCGGAAGTGCAGGACTTGCGTGACGGCGTCGACTGGCTGGTAGACAACGCGAATGTTGATCGTGAGCGTATCGGCACCTATGGCGGTTCTTACGGAGGCTTCCTGACGTTTATGGCGCTGTTTAACGATCCCGACCTGTTTCAGGCGGGGGCGGCATTACGTCCTGTGACCGACTGGGCTCATTATAACTGGGGTTATACGTCCAACATTCTGAATACGCCGGATGTGGATCCCATTGCGTATCGCCGTAGCTCACCGATTTACCATGCCGAGGGGCTGGAATCGGCGTTACTGATTAATGCCCCAATGGTGGATGACAATGTGTTCTTTGTTGACAGTGTTCGGCTGGTGCAGCGCCTGATCGAGCTGGAAAAAGAAAACTTTGAAACTGCGATATATCCGGTTGAGCCCCACGGGTTTGTACAGCCCAGTTCCTGGTTGGATGAGTATCGCCGCATTTACAAGTTGTTTGAAACCAACCTGTAAGTACGAGCAAACGTCATCCCGGCGTTAAAAACCACCGTCATCCCGGCGCTGAAAAGCTCCCGTCATCCCGGCGCAGGCCGGGACCTCTTACCGCTACTCACGTTGTTGCAATAACCGCGAACTGGTTGGTTTAGGATTAGTCAGGCAGTTGGGGAGGTTGCGGCCTTCGCCGCAATGACTATTTTTTTCTGGACAACAGCCACATAGTTAAGAACAATACGGTGCCGCTTAACGCGCCATACAGGTGAGCATCCACGGCCACCGTGGCATCAATAAGCGAGGCTACGCCGTCACTGCTGCCAAGCAGTTGCTCATACGCCAGTTTTACGGTGACCCCGGCAAGCAGGAGATACCCAGACTTCATACCCGCCCGGATATCCATACACGCGCCCCAGACGAAAATACCATGCAGTGCCCCAGACAGACCCGCATACCAAATCAGATGAGAGGAACACAGGTAGATGCCGGCACTGGTGCCCATACAACACCAGCCGAAAACTTTTAAAAACCGGCCAATACGGTAATGTTCACCGTGCAACAGCCATAACAGAGCGAGTCCGGCAAGGTTTAACAGCAGGTGATAGCCATTGGTGTGCACCAGATTACCGGTTAGCAGGCGCCAGGTTTCCAGGCCGTCTACAGCGAAGCGGTGATACGCCAACCAGTCGCCGGAAAAAGGTTCAGCAATAAACAGCGCTATAGCAAACAAGGCAACCAGCAGAGGACCGACGCTATGGCGCGCAGAGAGAGGCAGGGTAATCATCATTGATAGTTATTTTAAGTAACACGATTTGAGGGCTATCATACAGAAACTACACCGATTTTGCTTGTAAAGCAGGAATCGTGATTATAAACAAGGAGACCCTATGAGCAACGTTCGCGTACAGCAGGACAATGGCATTTTAACGCTTGAATTAACCCGCGCTGACAAGAAAAACGCGCTTACCCGTGACATGTATCAGGCGATGGCTGAAGCCATTAATAATGTTGCCGAAAATGACACAGTAAAAGTGATACTGCTAAAGGGGGAAGGTGACTGCTTTACCGCCGGTAATGACATTGCCGACTTTGCGGTGGACAAGGGTGACAGCGCTCAGGTAGGAGAAACTGCGGCGTTTATGCGGGCGCTGGCGCACACCAAAAAAGTCGTGGTGGCGCAGGTGCATGGGATGGCGGTAGGCATCGGCACCACGTTGCTGCTACATTGCGACTTTGTGTACTGTGCGTCGGGCACACGTTTTGTGTTACCTTTCATAAACCTTGGGCTGGTGCCTGAATATGCGTCCAGTTATTTGCTGCCGCACCTGGCAGGCCACCGAAAAGCCGCTGAGTGGCTGATGCTTGGCGAACCCTTCGATGCCACTGAAGCAGCGCATTTCGGGTTGGTGACACAAGTATGTGACGCGCAGTCACTGGCAGATACCGTTGCTGCTGTGTGTGACAAGCTGGTGGCGAAACCTGCCTATTCCCTGCTGCACACCAAGTCGCTCATGAAAAATGACAGCGATGCAGTGCAACAACAGATGGACGAAGAACTGGACGTATTTATTGAAGCAATGAGTACAGCAGCAGCCCAGGAGGCATTTGATGCATTTTTGCATAAGCGTCCCATTAACCCTGAAAAATTTAAATAACGGCGATTTATGAGATTAACCAAACGAACGTTTTGTTCTGTTGCAGCAGGGAGTGTATTAACCCTTAGTGCATGTATGTATTCCGGAACGGAGTCCGACGTAGCGCAGCGTGAAGCCAGAGAGCCGGAAGCGGCAACTGGCTATATCGACAAAAAAGCGGTGGTCGCAGATGACTATATGGTGGTGGCAGCTAATCCCTATGCGGCTGCCGCAGGCCGTAACATCATTCAGCAAGGCGGTAGTGCGATTGATGCGGCCATTGCTGTTCAGGCCATGCTGACGCTGGTGGAACCACAATCTTCGGGTATCGGTGGTGGCGCGTTTATTCTGTATTGGGACAACACTGCCCAGGAACTACACACGTTTGATGGCCGGGAGATAGCCCCGGGAGCTGTAAACCCGCAGTGGTTTATGCAAAACGGTGAGGTAATGGCCTGGCGCGACGCCGTAGTGGGCGGTAAATCGGTGGGTGTGCCCGGTGTGCTCAAAGCACTGGAAATGGCCCACGGTGAATTCGGCCAGCTACCCTGGCGTGCATTGTTTGACGAAACGATCACCACAGCGTCTGAAGGGTTTGAAGTGTCCCCCCGGCTTGAGAAGCTGATTGCTCTGGATTATCACCCGGGTTTAAAAACCTTTCCTGCCAGCGCCGCTTACTTTCGCCCTGATGGCGAGCCTCTTAAAGCTGGCACCATAAAAAAGAATCAGCCACTGGCTGACACCTTAACTGCCATTGCCAAACAGGGCAGTGCGTACATGTATGAAGGCCCGCTGGCCGAGAAAATTGTTGCCACGGTAAATGAGGCACCCATTAACCCGGGGCAAATGTCCACGGATGATCTTGCCCGCTACCAGGCAAAGAAGCGTAAAGGGGTATGTGGACCTTACCGGAGTAAGCAGGTGTGCGGTATGGCGCCACCCAGCTCAGGGGGCGTGAATGTGTATCAGATCCTGAAATTGCTGGAACGGTTCGAGCTTGCCGGTATGGCGCCCAAGTCCGCAGAGTTTGCCCATCTGTTTGCCCAGGCAAGCGCGCTGACCTACGCCGATCGCGCCCGTTACATCGCGGACACGGATTTTACGCAGCTTTCTTACGACGCGCTTATCGCCGAAGAATATCTATCTGAGCGTAGCCAGCTGATAGGATCACAGCAAGCCTGGCAACCCGCGCAGGCCGGTCAGCCGTATAACCGTGAGACGGCCGACGGACAAGCATTCGAGTTACCGAATACCTCGCACGTTGTTATTGTCGATAAACAGGGTAATGCTGTTTCTATGACCAGCAGCATCGAGTTTATGTTTGGTTCCGGGTTAATGGTGGACGGCTTTTTGCTGAACAACCAACTCACCGACTTTTCGTTTAATCCCGACAAGGGGGGTGAGCCTGTGCTAAACCGTGTAGAGCCCTATAAGCGCCCCCGTTCGGCAATGAGCCCGACCATGGTGTTTGCCGACAGTGGTGAGCTTGAACTGGTTGTAGGGTCGCCGGGTGGCAGTCGGATTATTGATTATGTCGCGCAAACGCTTATCGGTGTGATTGATTTCAATCTGAATATTCAGCAGGCCATTAACCTGCCGAAAATTACTAATCGTAACGACTACACGGCACTGGAAAAAGGTACTCCGCTGGAGGCATTAGAAGCCCCACTTAAGGCGTTAGGTCATCGGGTTCGGATAATCGACCTGAACAGTGGCCTGCATGGAATAGAAATCCGGGACGGCAAACTTATTGGCGGTGCTGACCCACGGCGGGAAGGGCAGGCCGTGGGTGAGTAGTCCGGTTACATGAAATGGTCAGGGTGAATTTTTTCGACTTTCCAGTCGCCATTCATCCTGATCAGATCTACCCGGCGCAGGTCTTCAATTTTATTGTCATTGTAATGGCCGGTGAAAAACAACGTGATGGTAGCCTGCTCGGAAAACTCAGAGCGACCCACGCTGTTACTGCTTTCCGGGGTAATGGCTACGGAGTCGTATTTCAAATTCAGTAAGTGGCGCTGCACGTTTCGGTTGGTGTGGTATTTTTTAAGCACACGGGCCAGACGCGGGGTGCTAAGTGACACTGCCACATCGATATCTGACTCCAGATAAATACTGCGCATAAAGCGCACAGCCGTATACTCCGGGGTGTTTTCATCCAGCATACCGTAACGGCCTACACCTTCTTCTTTTTTTCCACAGCCAGTCAGCAGCACACTGGTCAGCGCAAGCATTCCCAGCAGACGTATAAAATTAACAGCACGCATGAGTTTTCTCAGAAAGTTGTTAGTCAGGTAGGGTCAAGTGCCGGTAAGTTAGCAAAAGCATCGGCAAAAAAAAAGCGAGGACGTGCCTCGCTTTTGTAAACAGGTATGACTGTTGGTACTTACTGGACTTCTTCGTCCTCAGAGAAGGCACCGGCAAATAGCGGGCTGGACAGGTAACGCTCGGTGGCACTGGCGAGCAGCACAACCACTACCTTGTCTTTGTTTTCTGGACGTTCTGCATAACGTTTGGCTGCAACCACGGCCGCACCCGAAGAAATGCCGGCCAGGATCCCTTCCTCTTTCATCAGACGGTGGCACATTTCCATGCACTCTTCGTTGGTTACCTGTTCCACTTCATCCACGATATCCAGGTCAAGGTTGCCAGGAATAAAACCTGCACCAATGCCCTGAATTTTGTGTGGGCCAGGAGTAAGCTCTTCGCCGTTTTTGGCCTGGGTAATAACGGGCGAGTCAGTGGGTTCAACGGCTACAGACGTAATGGCTTTGCCCTGAGTCTGTTTGATGTAACGGCTTACGCCGGTAATCGTACCGCCGGTTCCTACACCGGCTACGAAGGCATCGATTTTGCCGTCAGTGTCTTCCCAAATTTCCGGACCGGTAGTTTTTACGTGAATTTCCGGGTTAGCGGGGTTATCAAATTGTTGCAGCAGTACGTATTTTTCCGGATCTGAATCCACAATTTCCTGCGCCGCTGCTACCGCACCTTTCATGCCTTTAGGTGCTTCAGTAAGCACTAAATTCGCACCAAGTGCTTTTAACAGCTTTCTGCGCTCCAGACTCATGCTGCTGGGCATAGTCAGGGTAAGCTTATAGCCTCGTGACGCCGCCACAAAGGCCAGCGCGATACCGGTGTTACCACTGGTCGGCTCAACAATTTCCTTACCCTCAGTCAGCACACCGCGCTTTTCTGCATCCCAGATCATGTTGGCACCGATTCGGCACTTAACACTGAAGCTCGGGTTGCGTGACTCCATTTTTGCGTAAACGTTGCCAGAGGTAACGCGATTCAGTTTCACTAACGGCGTGCGGCCAATTGCCAGGGAATTGTCGTCAAATACTTGCATGATTGATCCTTGTCGTTACTGTTACCCACATGTTCTCAGCCAGTATGGCAGGTTATAATAGTTTACGATTAATAACCTTGATTAGGGGTTTTATTTATACCCCTATATCATTGGTGTCAAAAGTAAAAATGCAAAGTGTTTTTTCGCTATATGTTATGGTTATTTTTTTCATATGGCGGTTACTATCCACGATTTACCATAAGGATCTTCTATGGCGTTTTCCGGAACTTCAGACTACATTGCAACCAAAGAGCTTCAGCTGGCAGTGAATGCGGCTATTACCCTGGAGCGCCCGTTACTGATTAAGGGCGAGCCGGGGACAGGAAAGACCATGCTTGCTGAAGAGCTGGCCCGCAGTCTGAACACTGAGTTGATCCCCTGGCATATCAAGTCCACCACCAAAGCCCAGCAGGGACTGTACGAATATGATGCGGTATCCCGGCTGCGGGATTCACAGCTGGGCGATGATCGGGTGCATGACATCAGTAATTATATTATTAAGGGAAAACTATGGCAGGCGTTCGAGGCCGACCAGCGCCCGGTATTGCTGATTGATGAAATTGACAAAGCTGATATCGAGTTTCCCAACGATCTGTTGTTGGAGCTGGATAAGATGGAATTTTTCGTTTATGAAACCCAGCAACGGGTGGTTGCCAAACAGCGGCCGATTGTCATCATTACGTCCAACAATGAAAAAGAATTGCCCGATGCGTTTCTTCGCCGCTGCTTCTTTCACTACATCTCCTTTCCTACGCCAGAGGAAATGCAGGACATTGTAAATGTCCATTTTCCTAATCTTAAAAAGCAACTGCTGGATGAAGCTATGTCGGCGTTTTTTGAGTTACGGGAAGTGCCGGGACTTAAAAAGAAGCCCTCGACCTCTGAGCTTATCGACTGGCTGAAACTGCTGGTGGCCGAAGATATTCCGCCGGAAGCGCTGCATAGTAAGGACGGTAAAAAAACCATACCGCCGTTGCATGGCGCGCTGCTTAAAAACGAACAGGACATTCACCTGTTTGAGAAACTGGTCTTCATGGCTCGCCGCTAATGTTAGTCGAGTTTTTCTTTACCCTCCGCAAATACCGGATTAAGACCAGCTTACGGGAATTACTGGATTTGCTAAACGCGATGAAGAACCACGTCGTGTGGGCAGACACTGAGGCGTTTTATTACCTGAGCAGAACTGTACTGGTCAAAGACGAAAGTCAGTTTGATAAATTCGATCGGGCCTTTGCCGAGTATTTCGAAGGGGTGGAGTCAATTGATCTGTTCGGCAAAGACATTCCGGAAGACTGGCTAAAAAAGCAGCTGGAACGCACTCTCACAGCCGAGGAAAAAGCGCAGTTACAGTCAATGGGCGGACTGGAAAAGTTAATGGACACGCTGCGCAAGCGGCTTGAAGAGCAGCAAAAGCGTCATCAGGGTGGCAATAAGTGGATAGGTACCGGTGGCACCTCACCGTTTGGTGCCTATGGCGACAACCCTGAGGGCGTGCGGATTGGTCAGGACGGCAACCGGCGCTTTTCTGCTGTGAAAGTGTGGGATAAACGGGAGTTTAAAAATCTGTCCAGCGATGTAGAGCTGGGTACCCGTAATATCAAAATGGCGTTACGCAAGCTGCGCAAATTTGCCCGCACCGGTGCCAGCGAAGAGTTGGATATTACGACCACCATCGGCGAAACTGCCAGGAAAGGCGGCATGCTGGATATTCACATGACCCCGGAGCGGCACAATGCAGTGAAGGTGCTGATGTTTTTTGATGTGGGCGGATCCATGGATCCCTACGTGAAAACGACCCAGGAGTTATTCTCTGCTGTGCATTCGGAGTTTAAATACCTCGAATATTTTTATTTTCACAACTGTGTGTATGAAGAGGTCTGGCAGGATAACCAGCGCCGGGACCGCGAGCGGGTGCCGGTATGGGATATCATTCACCGGTACGGGCCTGATTACAAACTGATATTTGTGGGCGATGCTACCATGGGGCCGTATGAAATTACGTACCCGGGCGGCAGCGTTGAACACTGGAATGAAGAGCCCGGCAGCGCCTGGATGCAACGGTTGACTAATCATTTTGGCAAAGCCATCTGGTTAAACCCTCAGCCTCAGCATTACTGGCCTTATTATGCGTCAATCAGCGTGATCAACGAACTGATGAACGAGCGTATGTATCCGCTCACCCTGGAAGGGTTAACCGAAGGTATCCAGGCATTAAGTCAGTCAGTGAGTAAACGTTAATGAAACATCACCTATACCATGTCTTGTCGCGCTGGGAGCCGCAGAAAGAGGCCCATCGCTGGTTACTGGCCACCATCGTAGGGACACAGGGCTCAAGCTACCGAAAGTCTGGCGCTATGATGCTGTTCAGCGACCAGGGCGAGCAGCTGGGCGTGGTAAGTGGCGGTTGTCTGGAAAGTGATATACTGCATCAGGCCAGACGTTGTTGGGAAACGGGGCAAGCAAGAACAGTCACTTACGATATGCAGGAAGAGGGCGATATTGCATGGCGTCTGGGCATTGGGTGTGGCGGTGAAGTCACGCTGTTACTACAGCCGGTCACACCAAATAATCAGTATTTGCACCTTGAGAAGGTATTACGCGCGTTGCAGCGGGGGGAAAGCGTACGCTACGGCCAGGCGCTCACATCCCCCGATGCAGAAGCAGCAGTGCTCGACACCGAAGCCCCGAGTGATGACGCAAACTGGTTTTGGCAGACTATCACGCCCCCGCCGGCGCTGGTTATTCTGGGCGGTGGCGTGGATGCTCAGCCCGTCGCCCGTATTGCCGGTACTCTCGGGTGGCGAGTTACCGTCAATGATGTCAGAGCACGCTACGCCCGGGCCGGTGACTTTCCTGACGTCCAGCTCGTCGCTGACCTGGCGCCCGAAACCTTACCTGAAGCAGACTGGTTTACCTCGGCAGATGCCATCATTGTGATGCACCATCAGGTCCATATGGATGCCAGTGCTCTGGCTGCGGTAGCACAGGTTCAGTCCGGCGCGCTGCGCTACCTTGCATTGCTCGGCCCGATGCACCGTTGCGACCAGGTGCTGGCACAGGCGTCACTTGCTGAGGCCGACCTGACTGTGCCTTTACAGGCCCCTGCGGGTCTCGCTCTGGGCGGCGAATTACCCGAATCAATTGCCTTGTCGATGATCGCTCAGGCCCATGCTGTCTTGCATGGTCAGAGTGCCGCACCCCTGAAAGGTAAACCGTGCCGTTCCGCCTAGCCACGCTGGTATTGGCTGGTGGACAAAGCGCGCGATACGGCGGGAATAAGCTGCTAAGCCCTCACCCTGAAGGGCAAACCTTGTTAGGTTCTGTGGTGGCAGCCTGTGCACCGCTGTCAGCGCTACCGGTCACCGTGGTGACGGGCGCCTGGCATACAGACATTGCACAGGCTTTCGCCGATAGCGGTATTAATCTGGTCGAAAACAGCAACTGGGCGCAGGGTATGGGATCTTCACTGGCACTGGGAGTCACCACCTGTATTACTCAATATCAGCCTTCGCATCTGTTGGTGGTACTGGGGGATCTGGCAGCAATCAGTCAGCAGTCTTTGCGGCGGTTAACTGAGGCCGCGCGACGGTCGCCTCAGTCGCTGGTAGTGAGTGAATGGGAAGGCCGTCAGGGCGTCCCTGCCATATTTCCGCAATGCTGGTTTACCACACTAACCCAACTCACCGGTGATGAGGGCGCAAGAAGCGCAATCAGGCAGTCGATAACGGTCACTCCGGAGTCTGTGGCTGCCGTAGCCCATCCCGAAGCGGCCCGGGATATCGACAAACCCGCCGACTGGCGGCAACTCTGACCCTTGCAAAAGCGCGATACGTACCAACGTTACTCTAATAGCTGATTTATGGCGTGGGTGTGTGCAAACGAGTCTGGATCACAATTTAAAGCAAGCAATATGGGTAAGTGTCTGTGCAGTAGCCGTATTATGGGTTATTCAGTCTGCCGGGGTACTTTTTCACTTGCCGTTGAACATGCTGGGTGTGCTGCCATTGCATGCTGAGCGTCTGTACGGCATTTTCACGGCGCCGCTGGTGCATGGCTCCTATGAACATCTGTTTAATAATACCTTGTCTCTGATAGTGCTGGGGAGCGCGCTGGGCTATGGTTACCCCCGTACCCGGTGGGCAGTATTGATTACGGTGTGGCTAAGTTCTGGCATTGGTGTATGGCTTATGGGTCGGGACGCTGTGCATCTTGGCGCGAGCGGCGTAAGCCACGGTTTATTTTTCTTTTTGTTTACCGTGTCTATCATGCGCCGTGATGCACGCTCCGTGGCACTCGTGATGATAGCGTTTTTCCTTTATGGCGGCATGGTAATGAGTATTTTTCCCCGCGATCCGGACATTTCCTATGAAGCACATTTCTTCGGTGCCGTAGGTGGCGTGATTGCCGCTGTCTGGGGCTGGAGAAAAGATCCTAAACCCGTGCGTAAACGCTATGCATGGGAAGGAAAGGAAGAGCTGGACGACCCGCTCATTGGTGATCTGTGGAAGCAGGATCGTCCATCCTCAGATGAACATAAAAATTACAATGAAAAGTAATCCTTAATGCCCGCCAGGGCGTTAGCCGTGGCCAGAGAGGCCAGGATAAGGCCCATCACGCGACTGATAACACTGGCGCCAGTTTTGCCAATCACACGGATGATCAGATTCGCGGCCAGTAATAACATCAGAGTAATCAGCAGTACGCTTAGCATCACCAACGCGGTCTGGGTTTGTTCCCATAAGGTATAGACATTGTTTTTAGTCAGCATCACGGCGGCCAGCATTGCCCCCGGGCTGGCAATCGACGGCACGGCCACCGGAAATATGGCGGTTTCGTGAACGCCCCCGGCCAGCTTAATTTCATGCTCTGGTTTCCCTTCGCCGAATATCATACTCAGGGCAAACAAAAACAGTACGATGCCCCCGGCTATCTGAAACGCAGGCAACGGAATTTGCATGGCGTCCAGAATGACCTCACCGGCAATGACAAAAAACAACAGCACCAGCGTGGCGACCAGCACGGCAATGAGTGCCACTTTTCTCCGGGCGGCAGCAGGTTGCTGATCGGTGGCGGCGATAAACACGGGGAGGGTACCTATCGGGTCAATGACCGCGAAAAAGTAAATGAACACCGGCAACAGTTCAATCATAGCGGGGTTGGACTCCGGTCAGACAGGGTGGTGATAACGCTGAATATACCACAACCGGGCACCCAGCATGACAGCGGCGCTGCTCAGGCCCACAATAAAGCCGATCCAGAATCCGGCGGCCGCCATAGGTTCATGGGTTAACCAGTCGGTCCGCCCCAGTATCACGCCACACGGTAAACCAATCAGCCAGTATGCAATAAATGTGATCACAAACATGGCCGTGGTGTCTTTATAGCCGCGCAGCGCGTTGGCAGAAATAACCTGGATGGCATCGGAAAACTGAAATAGGGCGGCATAAATCAACAGCGAATTGGCCAGCGCGTAAACGGCATCATCGGTGGTATACAGGCGGATAATAAAGCCTTTGGCCAGCAGGGTAAAAGACGCTGTGGCAATCGCCACCGTTAACCCCATGGTAATAGCACTTTTCACCACCACCCGAGACTGCCGGTGTTGATTCTGACCCACCCGGTAGGCTATCCGAATAGCGACGGCCATGCCCATGCTAAGCGGAAACATAAACATCAGCGCCGAAAAGTTCAGTGCTACCTGGTGGGCGGCCACGGTGGTGGCACCAAATGGCGCGAGTAATAAGGCTACTACCGCGAACAGCGTTACCTCGAAGAGCAGTGTCATGGCAATGGGAAAACCCAGCCTGAACGTGCGCAACATAGATTTGACTGCCGGACGGTACCAGTGCAGAAATAATTCATAGCGGGCAAGGGCAGGGGCGAAGCGGGCATATAAATAGGTGGCCAGTAACATGGCATAAAACACAATCGCAGTGGCAATGCCGCAACCGGCGCCGCCAAATGCCGGTATGGGCCCTGCGCCATAAATAAACAGGTAGTTGCCTACAATATTAAAGCCCAGACCAATCACCGTAATGATCATGGTGGGTTTGGTTTTACCCAGACCTTCACAGTAGTTACGCAGCCACTGGTACAATGCGAAGCCTGGCATTGCCAACACCACAAACTGCACGTAATCCACCGTGATACGGTACAGTCCGTCCTCCATGGGAAACAGTGCCACCAGTTGTTCGGTAAATGGGTAGATCATGAGCATGATCAGGCTGACCACAAACAATACATAACCAGCCTGTTGTGCGGCATCGGCGACCTGACTGATATCCCGACTACCATGCAGACGCGAGATAATGGGGGGTAACGCCAGCGCAATGCCCTGCAAAAAACACAGCAACGGGATGGTCAGGCTGAAACCCAGCGCCACGGCAGCCATATCCAGCGCCCCGTAGCGACCTGCCATGATGGTGTCACTGACCCCCATCAGCATTTGTGTAATCTGCGCGATCAGCAGCGGCCAGGTAAGGGTGACCAGTCGCCGGCTTTCCAGCGCAAAGCGTGGCGATATCCAGCGGCTCATAGCACGCCCTCAGGAGTGAGCCGGGTATCAAAGGGTAATACCGTGGCAGGAGATCCGGCGTCCAGCGTTGATACCTCAGCAGGGACTACCAGATAACAGTTAGCCTGGGTGACGCTGGACATAACCCCGGAGCTCTGGCGGGGCAGGGGCGTTACCTGCCACCCGCCTTGCGTGGGATGCATAACTGCACGCTGAAACTCGGTGCGGCCCGCCCGCCGCTGAACGGCGGTTGTCAGCGTAGCGGACAGTGCCAGTGGCTGCGTGGGGGCGGCCAGTCCCTGATAGCGTTCTATGACAGGGCGCACCAGCAATTGAGTAGTGACATACGCCGACACCGGGTTACCCGGCACCCCACAAAAACAGGTGTTGTCCATCATGCCAAACGCAAAGGGCTTCCCGGGTTTTACTGCTACCTTCCAGAAGTTCACATCACCAAGCGATTCCAGCACCTCTTTGACATAATCGGCGTCCCCCACTGACACTCCGCCGCTGCTGATGAGCATATCCACTTCCCCGCACGCCCGGCGCATTACGTTTATCAGCGCGGCTTTATCGTCTGGGACGATGCCATAGTCGGTGACAGAGACCGCCAGGGGAGCCAGTAAGGCTTTTAACCCCGTTCGGTTCGACTCATAGATATGGCCCGGTTGCAGGGGCGTCCCCGGGGTTTGTAATTCATCGCCAGTGACCATCAGGCCTACTCTGAGAGGCCGGTAAACCGTGACTGTATCGAGCCCCTGTGAGGCCAGCAACATCAGGTGCGCAGCATTTAGCCTCGTCCCCGCACTAATGACTGTGTCGCCGTGGGTGATATCGTTTCCTTTGCGGCGAATATTCGCAAACTGCCGGGGAGGTTCGGTTATGACAATGTCATCACCATTACGCTGAACATTTTCCTGCATTACGACGGTGTCGGCACCCGCAGGTAACGGCGCGCCGGTCATAATGCGTGCCGCGGTGCCCCTGGCAAGCTCCTGGATCTGACTGTCTCCGGCAAATACCGTCATACTTACGGGAATGCACGTGTTAAGGTCGGCGTCTTCTGCCCTAAGTGCATAGCCATCCATGGCCGAATTATCCCATGGGGGCACGTTTACCGGCGCTTGTATTGCACATGCAGTAATGCGGTTTAAAGCTTCCGCAAGTAATACGGTTTCAGTGCCGGTAAGAACCGGCGTAGCAGCGAGTGCACGTTCACGCGCATCGTCAAGTGAAAGCCAGGCAGGTGTTGCCACAGACATAAGCCATCCCGTTGCGAACTAATGGCTGGATTATCTATGAAAGTGCCGGTAATGCCAATGCTACTGACATGACAAAACCGGCAGCTAAGCGCCTGACATGCAGGCGGAAATCAGTATTAGAGCCCGTGTGGGTATTCAAAGTCCTGGTTACTTATCCATACCGTCTGATACGGGCGAAGCTGCAGAAAACCGGACACATCTTTGATTTTTTCACGGGAGATCAGGTCTATCCAATTATCAGTGCCAATCAGATTAATATCTGACAACAGCACTGACTGCTCTTCATTACTGATATTACTGATACAGAATACGCCTTGTTTACGGTCGAGACTCTGACGCCAGTAGCCAAATATCTCATCTCCCATTTGTAAGGTGAACTGAGTGGCATTGGGGTGAAACGCCGGCTGCACTTTACGTATGCGGATAAGCTGAGACAACCGTGTCAGAACTTTGTGGTGCTGGGAGTGGGGGGAGTCCAGCTGAGCCTCCAGTTCATTGTAATTCCAGCGTTTGCGGTTTATCGACCGGTTCTGTCCGGTATTGGCCACCTTTTCATAATCGTTAGACGTACCTAGCAGGCTATGGATATAGATGCCCGGTATGCCTTCCATCCCCAGCATAATTGCGTGAGCACAAATGAAGCGATCAACTTGCCATTTATCAGGCCCCGATGTGGTGCCCTGCATGGCGTCAAACAGGGTGATGTTAATTTCATAGGGTTTCTGTTGGCCATGCTCAGATGCCCGCCAGGAGATTTTACCCCCGAAGTTCTGCATGGCATGGACCAGCTCGGAAATTTCATCGTCACTCAGCAAGCCCTCTGCGGGGCGCAGTCCGATCCCGTCGTGTGAGGCAATAAAATTGAAATACGCCGTGCCGTTTTGAGCGGGCGGCATACTCATCATCCAGCTCTTCAGATACCGGCAGTTACCTGTGACCAGGGTATTGACCAGCAACGGCGGGAGTGAAAAGTTGTAAATGGCATGGGCCTCGTTGGCGTTACCGAAATACGTCAGGTTCTCCCGGTTAGGGATATTAGTTTCTGTGATCAACATGACGCTGGGGTTGACGTGCTCCACCAGCGTGCGAATCAAACGAATGACTTCGTGAGTCTGGGGCAGATTAATGCTCGGTGTCCCCAGCTTCTTCCATAAAAAAGCCACGGCATCGAGGCGGAAGATGCGGGTGCCCTTATCCAGATATAAACGGATAATCTCAATGAACGCCAGCAACACTTTCGGATTACGAAAATCGAAATCTACCTGATCATGACTAAAGGTACACCACACATATTTGGTACCTTGCCGGGTTTCTGTTTCACGCAGTAACGGCGACACCCGCGGGCGGGTGACCATCGACAGGTCGGCTTCCAGGTCGGCAGTGAAAAAATAATCACTGCCCGGACCTTCTCCCTTAATAAAGTTATCGAACCAGACACTACGTGATGAGCAGTGGTTAATTACCAGGTCTGTCATCAAACCGTATTCGTTGGCTATACGCTCAATGTCAGCCCAGTCGCCCAGTGACTCGTTCACGGTGGAGTAGTCTATAACGGAAAATCCGTCGTCTGAGCTGTAGGGAAAAAACGGCAGAATGTGCACGTTGTTCACGGTATTTTTGCAATAGGTATGCAAAAACCGGAAAAGCGTAAACAGGGGCCGCTCATGCTCATTAATCACACTGTCTCCATAGGTGATCATGACAATGTCGTTCTCGTCCCAGTAGTTGCAGTATGCCTGCGGAACCACAACATCTTGTTCCTGTTTCAGCCCGATTGCATGGATGAGTTCGGTGGCCAGCTCGCCCACCGGCGTATCCAGCTGTACATCAGCGTAGATAGCCTGTAGTTGATGGCTGACTTTTTCGTGCAGATGATTCCAGTGTGTCGTCATGTATTACCCCAGATATTCCGCTGTGTCGGCCTCAACTGCTTCCAGTATACGGTCAAGGATATCAGGTACAGCGCTGGTCACGCGATTCCAGCTGGGTATGAAAGGCGTTTCCATGGGATTTTCAAGGAAGCTTTGTCCCGCTTTCATAATATTCTGTGCAAACATTTCCACGGCTTTTTCTTCACGGTGAATGTCCAGTGTTAACCCATTCATCACCGCATCGTTGTGGTAGGTTTCAATAAAATCCAGTGCGATACGGAAGTAGGTAGCTTTAACCGAACGGAACATTTCATTGCTGAATGTAAAGCCCTGAGTAGCCAGTTTTCGGAACACCGCTTTGGTAATATCAATAGACATCTTGGATAAGCCTCCCTGATCGTTGTTCAGCGAGAGATCCTGATGTTTGTGATCGTAAATATCAGCAATGTCTGCCTGACATAAGCGATTATGACTATAGTTGCGGTGCATTTCAGATAGCACGCCAATTTCCAGACCCCAGTCGCTTGGGATACGAATATCATTCAGCACATCGCGCCGGAACGAAAACTCACCGGCCAGCGGGTAACGGAAGCTGTCCATAAATTCCAGGTATTCGTTGTCGCCTATAATGCGCTTGAGCGCCCGTAACAACGGGGTGACCAATAACCGTGATACCCGGCCATTAATTTTGCCGTCTGCCACCCGGGCGTAATAACCTTTGCAGAATTCATAGTTGAACATGGGGTTGGCCACCGGATAAATCAGCCGGGCCAGCAGGTCACGGCTGTATGTGACGATATCGCAGTCGTGTAACGCCACCGACTCGGCCCGGTTGGAAGCAAGTACATAGCCCATGCAGTACCAGACATTTCGTCCCTTACCCATTTCCTTGGGGGCCAGACCTTTATCCATCAATTCTTCGTCAATCGCTCTCAGGCGGGGACCGTCATTCCATAATACGCGATGGTGTTGGGGGAGCTTGCCGAAAAACTTTAACGCGTGGCGGTATTGCTCTTCATTAGCGCGATCCAGTCCAATCACCACTTCTGACAGGTAGGGGACGTGAGTAAGTTCATTAACAATCTTGGGAAGCGCGTCGCCTTCCAGCTCAGAAAACAGCGAAGGCAGAATCAGGGCCATCGGGCGCTTTTGAGAAAAGCGCAGCAATTCGGCTTCCAGTTCGTCAGTCGGGCGACTTGCCAGGTTATGCAGCGTGGTGACGACACCGTTTTGATAAAAGTCGGCCATGTATTCTCCTAATGAGTAAGCGTAAGTAATTGAGTGAGCATTTCGGCCCAGCCTTTCGGGCCGGTTAAAGTGCTGGTGTACACCCTGTCATGTTTATTGATTTGGGGTGGAGGATGATTGTCTGAAGCAATGCGAACAGCAATATCGGCCGCCTCCAGCATAGCGATATCGTTCTTCCCATCCCCCAATGCTATCGATATGGTTTGTTCATGGCCCTGACGGGCATACTCCTCCATAAACCAGCGCAGGGCAGCGCCCTTGTTGGCGTCACCGGAAATATGGATAAACCGGCCGCCTTCCAGCGGAAAAGCCCCACGTTCGCGCATGGACGAAATAAACGCCTGTTTGTCTTTTTCACTGCCTTTCCATAATACGGGTTCGCCAAACTGCCGCTGTGCAGCACGGCCAGCTGCCGCCTCGTCCAGTCCGGTAGCGGCCTGGATATCAGCAATAGACATATTACTGAAATGATCAAACTGGCCGGCAAACTGCTGACCGGCGCGCTCAATAAGTTGTAGCCAGTGGCTCTTGGAGGAAATAAATGATTTGCACCAAAACCCATCCTGCCAGATCGTGCCAGCGGGTTTTTGCTCAAAGAAACCGTGAGGGATATAAACAGCCGCACCGTTTTCAACAATAAAAGGACCGTCAAGCCCTATGGTTTTTCGTAACACCAGCATTTCTGCATAGGTTTTGCTGGTGGTCGGGATGACCGGTATGCTCGCGTCAGCCAGCGCTTTTAAGGTGGGCCTGGCGGCTTCAAAACTGTAGGTATGATGATCAAGCAATGTGCCGTCCATGTCGGAAAATATCACAGTGTTTGCTGTTGTCATGATTCCGCCTTGTGTTGCTGCGTTATCTGGCGGTGTTCGTCCAGATCGAAGGCCCAATGGCAGCGCTCAGGCACGGTGGCAAAGCCATGCTCAGTGAGTCGCTGGTAGTGCTGGATAAAGCGCTTAATTTGTTCATCAGTCATAATACCGCTGCTATCTACTACGCCGCTTTTAGCCAGCTTATGTTCCTGTTCACATCGCCAGCGAAAAACGTTATCGAAGCTCGGCGCCTTTAACATGCACCAGAAATTGACGTAACTAAATAGTGTCTGGTACGAGCCAGCTAACTGAGTATTGACATAACGACGCCATATGCCAAGCGGATCATGCTCAGCTTCAAGATCATTGACGGGAGCGTCCAGCGCACGTTCATTCTGAGGCGGCACACCGAGGCACCAACCTTCCAGGATAACAATATCCGGTGGCGCATCTGCTACCGGCCAGTCAGAAACCGGGACGGGGTTGTCGGTAGCTTTGCTAAAGCGGGGTAACGGAACTTCGCCGGGCTGCTGTAATTTAGCCAGTGTGGAAAGCGCCAGATCAACATTATGGGTGCCCGGCACACCGCGGGTGGCCAGTAACGGGTGAACTTTTACCGCCAGTGCCTGCCGGTCGCTTTTAGTCAGGTAAAAGTCGTCCAGGGACAGTATGACTACACGACAAGCGTGTTGTTGGGAAAGCCAGCTGCTAAGAAAGCCTGCCAGGGTTGACTTTCCTGAGCCCTGGCAGCCGTTTATGCCAACAAACGTGGGGGCGCCTGCACGTTTATGGTGCGAAAAAATCGCCTCAGCAACCGGAACGAACCATTGTTGTGCAGTGTCAGCGTAGCTTTCGGGTAACTGATGCTGTTCCAGAAAGCGGTTTATATCCATTTCACTACCTCAATATGCTGGTGATGCACTTATGTAGTGAAGCAGGTTACAACAATTGTGCCAACCTAATGCAGGCTAACAGATGAACAGTTATTTACGGGTCGCCACTAAAACTGCCCGTTTTGGTGCCGGAAAGCCCTCGATGGTCTTTGAAATATCTTCCGGATCCAGAAAATCTTTCAAAGACTGGGACGTCATCCAGTCAGTGGCTCGCTGTTCTTCCAGCGAGGTCACATTCACGTCAGCAAGACGCACGTCGGTAAATCCTACACGTTCCAGCCACAGCGTTAACGCCGGCACACTGGGCAAGAACCAGACATTGCGCATTTGTGCGTAGCGCTCGCCAGCCATCAACACCGTGGTCTCGTCACCCTCTACCACCAGGGTCTCAAGGATGAGCTCACCGCCTTTACGCAGTTGCTGCTTGAGTTGGGTCAGGAACGCGATAGGATCTTTGCGGTGATACAGGACGCCCATCGAAAAGACGGTGTCGAACGCGTTGAGGGGTTGCATCTGCTCGATGCCTAGTGGCAGAAAGTGAATATGCGGAGCGCGGATAAAATGGGCAATGGCCTGGAACTGAATAAAAAACAGCTGCGTGGGGTCAATGCCAATCACCCGGCTCGCACCTTCACCCAGCATCCGCCACATGTGATAGCCACTGCCGCACCCTACATCCAGTACGGTGCGATCAGTAAGATCACTGATGTGGGGTACTACCCGGTCCCACTTCCAGTCGGAACGCCACTCGGTATCGATATGAATGCCATGCAAATAGTAAGGGCCTTTACGCCAGGGCATAAACTGCTTCATAAGCCCCTGGATCTGTGCCTGGGTATAGTCAGAGATATCGGCACCATTGCCGATAGTCACACTGGTTTTCAGGTCAATTTCAGACGGCGTAGTGTCAGGGAGTTTGCCAAGCAGGCGGCACCATTTATCAAACTCACCATGGCGGCCATGCTGATCCCATTCCCGGATTTGCGCAGGCAGGGTTTCCAGCCAGTGGGCAAGGGGACTGGTGAGCAGCGACTGGTAACAGTCTTTAAACCAGGTTTCAGCCAGCTTATTCATGAGTTACTCCTGTGGCGCTTTAATGGCAACTAACGAGGTGAAGTTGTAACATTTGAACCACATCACAACATCATCGAATCCCACGCCCCGTAACCGCGCCTCGTGCTCAGCAAAAGTGTCAGTCAGCATCACTTTTTCAAGCGCGGCGCGTTTCTGGCTGACTTCCAGTTCGCTGTAGCCATTATTACGCTTAAACTGATGATGTAAATCTACCAATAACTCATTGCCGGCGGTGGAGGGATGGCGGATTTTTTCCGACAACACCAGAATCCCGCCGGGTAGTAAGCCATCAAAGATACGTTGCAACAAGGCTTCGCGGTCGGCGGGCGGAATGAACTGTAGTGTAAAGTTCATAATAACCATCGAGGCATTTTCAATATCGGTGTGCTGGGCGCTCTGGGAGCTTACCGAGACAGGGTTAGGTAAACTGAAACTGTCGATAATTCGTTGGCAGCGGGTGACCATAGCATCGGAATTATCAATACCAATAATCTCACAGGGAGTTTGCGCGGTCGCTCTTGCCACGGCGAGGCTGGCGGCCCCCAGTGAGCAGCCAAGATCATAGACGCGGGTATCGGGCTGAACCGTTCTGGCTGCCAGCTCGCCAATGGTGCTGATAATAGACTGATAACCAGGCACCGAGCGCTGGATCATATCAGGAAATACTTCCGCGACGGTTTCATCAAAGCGGAAATCGTCAACAGTGTTGAGCGGTGAGGCAAAGAGGTTATCAGGTTTATCCACGGTCATCCCTTAAAGCTGCTTAGGGCGGCAATTTTACCTGCTTTACGCAGAAAGCCAAATAATGCGATATTTTCGGTGAAAAATCCCCCTTATAGTAAGGATTTGACTTTCCCTTATTAGCCTAAAGTATTACCCTTATGACATGAGTGAAAAAGGAAGTAGTTAGTCATTATGACACGAATATTGGTTGCAGATGATCACCCGCTATTCAGGGAAGCGTTATCGGGCGCATTATTGCCATTTTTTGACGATGCGCAGATTGACGAAGCCGGTAGTCTGGACGAGGCATTACAGGCACTGGCGGTGAACAGCGCCGATTTGATCCTACTGGACTTGAACATGCCAGGCGGTGAATATTTTAACGGCCTGATTACTATTAAAGAAACTTATCCTGATATTCCTGTGGCCGTTATCTCTGCGGCGGAGAGTATTGAGGTAGTTGCGCAGGTTATGAGCCTGGGGGCGCAGGGTTTTATTCCAAAATCAACGCCTACCAAAGACATTGCGCAGGCCATTATGACGATTCGCGCCGGAAAAACCTGGTTACCAGACGGTACGCAGGAAGAACTGGATGAGGTGGATGAAGAGCTGAAGTTCCTGCTGCAGCGCTTTCGTGAACTCACACCTAAACAAATTCAGGTTCTTACCTATTTACGTGCCGGTTTGATGAATAAGCAAATCGCCCACGAGATGAACGTAACAGAAGCGACCATTAAAGCGCACATAAGTGCTATTTTACGTAAACTGGAAATTAACACCCGCACCCAGGCGGTGCTGTTGATGGACAGGTTACAGGTTAGTTAGCATGCTTAATCCAGCGTTGCCGGCAGGAGAGCTTCACCGGCATCTGGATGGCAATATCCGGCCCGCCACTATCTGGGCGCTGGCCCGTAAACATGGCATCGCGCTGGACGCCACCAGTGAGCAAGACCTCTTTAATAAAGTACTGATCAAAGATCGCACCTCAGACTTAATGGCTTTTATCGCAAAGCTGGAATATGGGGTGTCAGTATTAGCTGACCCGGAAGCCTGTTATCAGATTGCTTTGGAAAATGTGGCTGATGCCGCGTCCGAACAACTTGATTTCATCGAGTTGCGTTTCTCTCCTTATTTTATGTCACGTGCCTTCAATTTGCCGTTGGACGCGGTAGTGGAGGCGGTATGTGCTGGCGTAGAAGCCGGGCGTAAGCAATATGGAGTAGAAGTCGCTCTGCTGGGTATTTTAAGCCGCACCTTCGGTGTGCCCGCGTGTGAAACGGAACTTAATAGTTTGCTGACTCAGGCGGATGCGTTGCTGGGCCTTGATCTGGCAGGAGACGAAGCCCGTTATCCGGCACCGTTGTTCAAACAATTATTTACCCGCGCCCGTGATGCAGGCTGGCAGGTTACCGTGCATGCTGGCGAAGCTGCAGGCCCTGAGAGTGTCTGGCAGGCTATCCACGAGCTGGGGGCTTCACGTATCGGTCACGGCGTAGCCGCTGTTGATGATCCTGCACTTATGACGTATCTGGCCGAACATCAGATAGGCATTGAGTCCTGTCCGACTTCCAATTTTCAGACCGGCAGTATGACTGATACGGTAAACCATCCGCTGAAAACATTTCTGGATTATGGTATCGCAGTAACACTGAACACGGATGACCCGGGGATCTCCGACATTACGCTGGCCGATGAATACCGGGTAGCGTCTGAGGTGATAGGCTTGAGTCAGGCGCAACTGGATACCGTTCAGCGCAATACGTTGAAACAGTCTTTTCTTCCCGAAAGCACCAAAAAGAGACTTCTTAACCAGTATGGAAATCCTAGTGACCAGTAATCTGCGCTACTTAGTCAGATAGACGTTAGCCGCCTGGCATGTCCTCAAATAACATGTCGGTGCCCTTGTTGGGAATGGTGTCAAAATAGCGGTGCTGATTTTCTGTCTTACCTTTCGTTAAATACACCACCCAGTACTCAACATGCGGCGCAGTGCGATCGCTGACAAAGGCGACGCCCATTTCATCCTGTTCCCGGTAAAAGGGCAGCCGGCCCAGCAAATGGTCGGCGTGATCTTTAGACTTTTTAAATGACCGCCACACTTTTTCTACCGTCGCGTAACCGCCGGCAATGGCTTCTACCTGGTTGCTGAAGGCTGCCCCATAATAATCAGGTAGTTCAAATCCGGCGTTACGTAAGCGCGAATTCGGGCTGCCGTCTAAGTTATGAAATACCATTCCTCGCTCTGCCATCAGCCGGGCCTTTTCTTCTGCAAGCACCTGTAGCAATCCGTTACAGCGGATTTCTTTACGCTGCTGGAGCTCATCGGTCATTATGGCAAGTGCCAGCTGTTGCGCCTGTTCAGTTGAACCACACATTGAGATATCGACGGGCTGTGCAGCTATCCCGGACCGTGGGATAAGCAGCAAAAATAAACCAGTACAGCAGAGAGACTAAAGGCAGTTTTTCATTCAGGGGTAAATCCATTTAATCAGATGCATACGAAACGTCACCATTTTCGCTAAAGGCGACAACGGTAGCTACTTTACACGATCGGAAGCTTTTCCTGAAGAGAGTGAAAACCACCGGATAAACAGCGGGACAGGCAGAGTAAAGGCTGCAAACGTATTCAGTGCGCATGGACTTACCATTAACAGAAATCGCACCTATTATGTTGGTTATATTTCAGTCGCCTAATGCTGCGTAAACTAAGCCGCAGCAATATGCGAAACCAAGAGAGCATAATATGAATACAAAGTTACTTACCGGATTATTGTTACTTGCGTTCACCAAAAGCAGTATTGCTGCCGAGTACCTGACATTCTTCTTAGGCGGCCAGTCCAACATGGATGGTTACGGGTATGTGTCTGATTTGCCAAAAACGTTAGCGAGCGAACAAAACGTCATGATATTTCATGGAAATGGCGTGTTTGATAATCAACCTCACGGCGGGCTGGGTAAATGGTCAAAACTACAGCCTGGGCACGGTACTGGGTTTAATTCTGACGGTAACACCAACAATTACTCAGACCGGTTCGGCGCCGAGCTGAGTTTCGCAGCGACACTTGCCGAACAGTTTCCACAACAAAAAATTGCGTTAATTAAATATGCCGTTGGAGGCACAGGATTGCACCTGGACACCGGTTACAGCAACTGGTCGCCTGACTTTCGCAAAGGCGAGGGACAGAACCAGTATGACTTCGCTCTCAATACGATTAACAACGCCTATTCAATCTCAGATATAGACGGGGACGGCGAAGCCGACAGGTTAATTCCAGCCGGGATTATCTGGATGCAGGGTGAAGCCGATGCACATTCAAGTGAGGTCTCAGCGAACGCGTATTTTACTAATTTAACCCGTTTGATGGGGTTAGTCAGGGCGGCCTTCAGAGACGACGATATGCCGGTTGTTATTGGCAGGATCACCGACTCAGAATTGGGTGAAGATGACATTATGCCTTACATCAAGCGGGTTCATCTGGCGCAACAACAGTTCGTCGAACAGGATATTTGTGCCAGTTATATGAGCGAAACAGAACGCTACCCATATGGTCAGGATGATGCCTGGCATTATCTGAGCGAAGGCTATGTTGAAATGGGCAGAGACTTTGCGAAGTCTTATTTATCGTTAGCAAGTAAATGTAACGGGGCGAATAACAAAGACTGACCCTATCGCAGGACAGGTTCAGTACATGGATGCGGTTTGTCTAAGCCCTCAATTCAACGTTACAAAAAAAAGCTGCCCGTGGGCAGCTTTCTGGTGTTGATATCAAAGAGAGACCCTCAGGCCGCTTCGTCTGAAGATTTAGCGGTGTTTTTCTTTGCTGACGTATTGGCAATCAGTTCCGCGTGGTCGAAGTCATCTACGTTAATCGTACGCAGGCGTCCGGCCTCTGTTTCCCGTAGCAGTGCTGCTTCCTCTTCATTGATCACGCCATCTCGCAGCGCTTCATCGGCAAGTGCATCCAGACGGGTGAAAGGAAGTTTACTGCCTTTCTGTCTGCATATCCGGTTAAACACAGGTTCACTGGCAATGACATTTTCCAGTGTTTGTTCTAAATCACCGAATAAGCTGCCTTCCTCGCGAGTGAGATACTGACCTTCACCTAAACGGCTTCTGGCCGTAGAGGGAGTTTGTAATATCCCAGCAACCTTGTGCTCGATTCTGTCCGACGGCTTATCCACACGACGACCAAATGGCATGGCTACCGCCCGCATGAATACCCCCACAGAGCGGTTCGGGAAATTACTCAGGAAGTCATCAATGGCAGTTTCAATGTCATGCAGGGTATTGAGCATGGCCCAGTGTAATAACGGCAAATCTTCTTTTAGCCGCCCGTCCTCGTCATACCGCTTAAGCGTGGCACTGCCCAAGTAAATGCCACTCAGTATATCGCCTAAGCGCGCAGATAAACGCTCACGGCGCTTAAGATCACCACCAAGAACACCCATCGCCACGTCGGTCATGAAGGCCAGGTTTGCACTGTAGCCTTGCAGCAGTTTGTAATACCGGGCGGTTTCGTCGCTGAAGGGCGCAGAATGCAGGGCGCCATTCGTCCAGCTGAACCATAGACTGCGCACGGTATTGGCAATGGCAAAACCAATGTGACCGAAGACGGCTTTGTCGAATGCTTTCAGCCTTTCATGACGATCTTCAATAGATGCGGCTTTGATTTCTTCCAGTACATAGGGGTGGCAACGCATGGCACCCTGACCAAAAATCATCATATTGCGGGTCAGAATATTGGCCCCCTCAACCGTAATGGAAATGGGCGCGCCCTGATAGCCACGGCCCAGGTAATTATTCGGCCCCAACATGATGCCTTTACCGCCATGCACGTCCATGGCGTCATTCACTACCTGGCGCATTTTTTCGGTCAGGTGATATTTACAAATTGCGGAAATTACCGACGGTTTCTCACCTAGGTCAACGGCCACAGTGGATAAACGGGTCACGCTGTCCATCTGGTAGGCATTACCGCCAATGCGAGCCAGCATCTCTTCAACTCCTTCCATATGTCCCACTGGCATACGGAACTGACGACGGATGCGGGCATAGGCCCCGGTTGCCATTGCACAGGTTTTGGCACCGCCGGCGGCAGTAGAGGGCAGGGTGATACAACGTCCGACTGACAGACATTCCATAAGCATGCGCCACCCTTTACCGGCCATATCTTTGCCACCAATAATGTAATCCAGTGGCACAAAAATGTCCTGGCCGCGAATAGGGCCATTTTGGAACGGCGTATTGAGTGGCAAGTGACGACGACCAATGTCCAGACCCTTGGTATCGCGGGGGATGAGCGCGCAGGTAATACCCAGATCAGACTCATCACCCAACAAACCGTCCGGATCCTGAAGTTTAAATGCCAGCCCGATGACAGTCGCCACTGGCGCAAGCGTGATGTAACGCTTGTCGAAGGTAAGGCGCATACCTAGAATTTCTTCGCCTTCCCATTCACCCTTACATACCACGCCAACGTCCGGAATTGCGCCGGCATCCGAACCTGCCTCCGGTCCGGTCAGCGCAAAACACGGCACTTCTTCACCACTCGCAAGACGAGGCAGATAGTGTTCCTGTTGCTCTGGTGTCCCATAGTGCTGTAGCAATTCACCAGGCCCCAGCGAGTTAGGTACCCCGACGGTGCTGGACAACACGGCACTGGTTCCAGCCAGCTTTTGCAGTACTCTGGATTGCGCGTACGCTGAGAACTCCAGTCCACCGTATTTCTTTTTGATGATCATGGCAAAGAAGCGATGTTCTTTAAGGTATGCCCAAATCTCTGGCGACAAATCGGCATCCTGATGGTTAATTTGCCATTCATCTACCATATGACATACCCGATCCACCGGACCATCGAGAAACGCCTGCTCTTCCGCAGTCAGCCGGCCACGGGACACACTGTGTAATTTGCGCCAGTCTGGTTTGCCACTGAAAATATCACCGTCCCACCACACGGTGCCGGCATCAATAGCCTCCTGTTCAGTAGTTGACATTTCCGGCATCACCTTGCGGTAAAAAGCCAGTAATTTACTGCTGAGGTAGGTTTGACGAATATTGGTTACTGACAGAGGAACGGCCACTACAAGAAAGGCCAGCCAGCCGAAGAAACCGATATCCCCGAACAAGGTGCCTAGCACCATCACTGCACCCGTGGCGGCGACGGTATTTAGCAAGCTGGTCCGTTTGTAACTGGCGACAGCCAGGGTAATCAGTACCAGTAAAAACCAGATAAACTCTGCCATGTGTCACTCCTGAAATCGGCAAGGTTAGCGGTCAGTATCAACGTCAGGGCGCCGCCTACATGAGGAAAACGCACCGATTTTGAGGTCTGACCAGATTACTCTTAACGTATACCCGACGACGCAAAAATGCAAGATCGCAGCAGGGATCCAGTGTGAAATTAGTGTTAATTTTTGTATGCAAGTCAGCAGGGTGTCGTACGCTTAACTAAGGAGAGCGCGTCGATAGGGAGGGGCGGTTGTGAATGAGATGCTGAACAGCAATCCGCCCCGAACAACACGAGGCGGCAGATTAGCTTATTCGTTGTTTAAGGTGACGTAAGAGCGCAGGCGTATATCGCCCTGTTCGTCACCTTCTTTGAACTGCTGTAGCCTTACCAGGTTGTAGTCCAGTTCGGGAGCGAACCAGGCGAAGGTTTCCCGCCGGTTGGAGTCACGGATGAGTTTTACCTTAATGGTGTCCAGGCGCCCGTAAGGAAGTTTTAATTCTTCCTTACCCATGACTTCAATGCCGTAGGTACGCTTCTGTCCACGGTAATTTACAAAGTGATATTCAGTTTCGGTATCGCCAACCGCCAGCTTTCTCGGTAAATCTATCCGGTATATCTGATTATCGATTTCGCCATTCCAGGGAAGGGTTTCTTTACCGTCATCAGATTCGACCAGCAGCGTATCAGGATCGTCTTTACCAAAGGTGACGTTGAGCTTGTCATCCGGGCCGGTGCCGCTGCGGGAGTAATAATACTGGCTGGGTACCAGGTCGCCGTTTTCGACACTGAATATAGAGTGTTCGTACCGTTTGTCGGAGAGAAAAAACTTAGAGACCTTCGACGAGTACGTCAATGAATACTGGGCGGGAGATAAGCGCTCAAGTTTCATTTCAACGTTGCCGACATCGTCATCCCACTTATACGCAGTATATTGTGCATGAAAAGGGGTGAGGGCCATGGCCGGCGTGTCTTGCGCCATCGAGTTGGTAACACTGCTGGCACAAAATAACAGCCCTAACAGGCCAGATTTAATCACTCGCGAAACCGGATACCGGAAGTTCTTCATCGTCTAAAACTGCCTTATTTTCCTTCATTGCTAATCTACCTGAACATATCCAGTTAAGGACATACGGATAGAGTTGCCGTTCTTGTTCCTGAACACGCGATGCCAGTTCTTCTGCAGTATCACCTTCGAAGACCGGCACTTTACTTTGAATAATGACCGGGCCGCCGTCAAGTTCGGGCGTCACGAAATGAACGCTGACGCCGTGTTCTTTATCGCCGTTGTCGATAGCGCGCTGATGCGTGTTCAAACCTTTGTACTTCGGCAACAAAGACGGATGAATGTTCACTAATTTACCGCGCAGACTATTCACAAAGTCAGCGGTGAGAATACGCATAAAGCCAGCCAGCACCACACATTGAGGGTCATACTGGCTTATCAGCCTGGCCAGTGCTTCATCGTAACTTTCACGATCCGCATAATCGTGATGGTCCAGACAATGGGCCTCAATTCCTGCTTCTTTAGCTCGCTCCAGGCCATACGCATCCGGACGATTGGAAATGACACAGCCGATCCGGGCATGCAACGTGCCATCGTTAATACGATCAATGATGGCTTGCAGATTAGAGCCGTTACCGGAGATCAGAACACATAAAGTGGGTGTGGCAGACATCACTTAGCGCATCTCAACTTGCTGGTCACCGTCTTTAGCGGCAATTTCGCCAATTACCCAGGCATCTTCACCCTGAGCCCGCAACTCTGCCAGTGCTTGTTCGGTATTAGCCTCATCAACCACTAACACCATACCTACGCCACAGTTGAACGTACGGTACATTTCATGCTCGGTGACGTTGCCCTGGTGCTGTAACCAGCTGAATATGGCTGGCCATTCCCAGCTGTTTTTATTGATAATTACTTTCGCATCGTCAGGGAGTACCCGGGGAATATTTTCCCAGAAGCCACCGCCGGTGATGTGTGAAATAGCACTAACCTGAACTTTTTCAAGCAAAGCCAGCACAGATTTAACATAGATGCGGGTAGGCGCCAGCAGATGTTCAAGCAGGGGTTTACCTTCCAGCGACGCATTAACGTCAGCGCCGCTGACTTCAATGATTTTTCTCACCAGCGAATAGCCATTTGAATGTGGTCCTGACGAGCCCAGGGCAATCAGTTGCTGACCAGGTTTAACCTGCGTGCCATCAATGACGTTTTCTGCTTCCACCACACCCACACAGAAACCGGCGATATCGTAGTCGCCCTGTTGATACATACCCGGCATTTCAGCGGTCTCGCCGCCAATCAGGGCACATCCAGCCAGTTCACAGCCTTCCCCGATTCCGGCGACAACGTCTGCTGCGACATCGATATCAAGCTTGCCGGTCGCGTAGTAATCCAAAAAGAAAAGCGGCTCTGCGCCCTGAACAATCAAATCGTTTACGCACATAGCCACCAAATCAATGCCTACTCCGTGGTGCTCATTAGCGTCCATGGCTACGCGAAGTTTGGTGCCCACCCCGTCGGTACCGGAAACCAGTAATGGCCGTTTATATTTTGACGGGATTTCGCACAACGCGCCAAAGCCACCTATATTTCCTTTAACTTCCGGACGATGGGTCTTTTTAGTGACGTGCTTAATTCTGTCAACCAGCTGGTTACCTGCGTCAATATCGACGCCGGCATCTTTATAACTTAACGAGGTTTTTTTATCGCTCACGGTTACGCTCTGATGCTGTGGGTGGAAAAACGCGGATTCTACCAGTTAGTCACGCTAAGTCCAATTTTCGTGCGGTAAAGGTTGCGGCATTTTGATTGAAAATCGGGTAGCAGTCAGCCAGCTGCGGGTACAGAAAAACAGTGCTGAAATATTGCCATAGAAACAGGTGAAAATTTATTGTAAATAGCCCACAATACGGGCACTTGAATTGCAATAATAATTGTCATAGTGCGCAGCAATTGCTGCGTGCGATTATTGTGAGAATCTGTCTGCTGACAGGCACGCGACCCAGGGGGCATGGAAGTATTTTGAATTCGGCATCATTGGTATCGGTTATTCAAACCATATGGTTGGTAATTTTTTCGTTTGTATTGCTAGGCAGCTCTGTCGCTAATGCCACAGTGCAAATAGACACCCACGTGGGACATATTGAGGTTCAGGACCAAAGTCAGGACACACAAAAGCGCGCGGCGAAAGATGCCTTGTTACAGGTCTTGGTGAAAATGTCCGGAACGACTCAGGTGGAAGATATCGCAGGCGTACGAGCCGCCTTACGCAACCCCAATCAGTATTTGCGATCTTATCGCTTTAACGAGCGTCGCGATGCCCTGTATTACGTGGCCGAATTTGACCCGCAAGGGCTTACCCAAATACTGCGCCGGGAAAACCTGCCGGTCTGGGGCAATCGTCGTCCGGAATCTATTATCTGGTTGGCTGTAGAAGACGAACGAGGCCAGCGTCATATCGTTGAAGAAGCGGCGAAGAGCCCAGTCAGCGACGCAATCCGGAATACCGCACAGGCGCGGGGAATTCGGGTAAGCCTGCCATTAATGGATCTTACCGATAATCAGGCTATTTCTGTTTACGATATCTGGGGGCGGTTTGCCAAGACCCTGGTTTCCGCATCTTCCCGTTATGGCGTCGATTACGTAGTAGCAGCCAGGCTGTATAAAAATAACGGAAGTGAGGTACCAACATTACCGGCGCCGGATCAGGACAAGCTGCTGAACGATGCACTGAACAAGGACTGGGACCGCCCGGTACAGGATCTGGAAAATGAGCTGGAAGGCGACGGCGCATCCTCAGCGTATCGTGCCCAGTCACCTGCGGCGGCCAGCGACGTCATGCCTTTTTCCAGTCGGGAATTTGAATCCATGATGGCTCGCCAGGGCGAGGGGGCGTACGCCCTTGACTGGGTGTTTATTCGCAACGGCGATGTAAAAACCGGTTCGCTGTACGGCGATGATCCTGCGGACTTAACGGCACTACTAATGGAAGGTTATGCCAGTTATCTTGCAGATATTTTTTCGATTAAGCCCGGTGTGCAACAGGGCGAACCGCAACAATTACAAATTTCGGTGGCCAACTTAGATAGTCTGGCGCATTTCGTCAATGCCCAGCGTTACCTTAAAAGCCTGAGCGTGGTAGATCAGGTAACGCTGACCCGCCAGTCCCGCTCGGTGGGCACGTTTACATTGTCTTTGCTGGGGTCACCGCAGGACTTTCTTAACACGATGGCGCTTGAAAACCGGTTAAGTCCGGTAAAAGATGCATTCGGTCAGCCAGTGCAAGGATACAATTTCTATTGGAACCAGTAGCCATGCAATTGCCGCTACCGGTTTCTTTACCGGTAGATGAAACCTTTGACAGCTTTGAGGCCGGCAGTAATGCAGAGAGTGTGACGCTACTGCGCCAGCTGGCGAAGGCGTTGCCTGACTGGCGGCAAACCGATGGCATGCAGACGCTGGCTACACAGCAACTACCTATGGTTACGCTGGTTGGCAGTAAGGGGCGGGGGAAAAGTCATTTATTATACAGTCTTTGCCACGACATGGCGGCGCGGAATGTGCCACACGTTTATCTTAATCTGAATGATTTAGCCCATTGGCCAGACAATGCATTTGAGGAATTACACGCCTTACCGCTCATTTGTCTGGACAATATTCACGCCCTGGCCGGGCAACGTCGCTGGGAACTGGCGTTATTTGACTTGCTCAACCGGGTAGCCGAGACTCAGCGTTCCGTACTGGTATGTACCAGTCAGCTTGGTCCGAGCAATCCCGCGTTCAGCTTGCCAGACTTACGCTCAAGGCTTAGCTGGGGGGTGACCTACCAGCTCCATGCTATTGATGATGAGCAACGCCAGCAGGTAGTGCGAAACCGCGCCCGGGAGCGGGGCTTGAAGCTTTCCGAACAGGCACTGCAATTTTTACTTCATCACAGTGACCGGGATATGCCGAGTCTCATTAGCCTGTTAGATCGCCTTGATACCCGCTCACTCCAGGAGCAAAAAAAGCTCTCGGTCGCTATGGTGAAACGAGAGCTTGGACTGTAACCACCTTATCGTGTGGCTTTAGGTAAGGCCGGCATCTGCGCATGCTCTTCGGCAAACAACGCAGGAATATTCTGGTCACTGGTGGTGGTAACTCCCGGTTTATCAGTACTTTCACTTTCCAGCGACACAGTGGATTGCCAACTGGCGCCGGCAGGTAAAGCCACTGGTGAAGGCAACTGGGCCTGGGCTGCAGGCACATTAATTTCTGGCAGCACCCGACTGATCACGTAATCTACCCTGGGCTGAAGTTGCTGAGCGTTCACCCGATTCCGCTGACCCCAGGTAAGCAGGTATTCTTGCTCTGCGAAGGTTTCCCGGGTAAACACCCCTACATCTGATGAGACCCCGAGACGGTATAACATCATGAAGCGCTCTAACAGCGTCGCAAAATCTTCCCGCCGGGTGAAATACGCATAGAACGATACCGCACCATCCGGTTCAAACCAGTTCGCCACTTGCTCTGCCGAATAATTGCGCTGTTCCGCACTGGCCGTAGCTCCGCCATAGGCTACGTCAGCCAGCTCGTGAAGCTCCTGAGAGGTGAGTGGCAATGCCGTTACCAGGCCATCGGATAGGGTATTGTTGCGATTGTAATAACTGAGCGGATCGTCATTGTCTGCAAGCTGTGACCAGGTCTGATAATTGAAAAAATCATTCGCATGGGCCAGCTCGTGATACAACAGCCAGGTAAGCGCCGCTTCCACACCGGCCAGGCTGCGGGAATTGCGCAATGACCGTGCAAGGCCGGGCTGCGGGTAATAATAACTACCATCCTGTACGTACCGCCAGCTGGTCACATAATCAAGATCATTGCCAAAACCGCTGCGGTAATCCGGAATGGTGTTGAGGGTGTCCCGCTCGGCCGGGGTTCGCCAGAAATTCCTGGCGTCCAGATAAATTGCGCCGGTGGCTACCCAGTAAAACGACGGGCGTACTTCATAAGAAATTACTACGGCGGTGGTGGCCCGTAACAGGTTGCGGATGTCGTCACTGGCTGCACTGGACTCCAGAAATGCACTAAAAGCATCACCCATCCACGGATGAGAAACGTAGGTGCGATTGAGAATGTCGTCGTTCGTGGGATTTTCGGTCTCCTGACCAATCAGCGGCAAAGTACCAAACTGACATGTATCCGCGACACGATTGCCGTATACACATTCTGCAAGCGCCTCTGCATAGGGGCTTTGGGGGCGATAGGGCTGCATATGGCCGGTGACTGTCTGCAGGGTATTACCAACCTCGTCCACAAAGTAACTGTCGGCATCAATGTCGATATTCTTAACCAGTACCTGGACTTCATCGCTCGCGGTGGTGCCGTCAGCAAATTCGACGCTCGCTTCAAATACCATCACTGCGTCGGCAGTTACGGCCGGAGCCTGGAAATAAATATCCTTCGATGGGCCATCGCCGGCGTTATACCTTATATTCACCGCGGCAGGCCCGCTTAATTGCCGCCAGTTAATATCGCTCACCTCACGGGTAGGGTCGGTGTCTACCCGCAATGAGACGCGGTTACCTTCGCTCGCTTCGTGGCCTAAACGGGCAATCACTAAGGGTTGCTGGGTATCAATCACGTTAAGCACAAAGTCGTACGTTTTCTGCTCACCGTTTGTTAGTGTCGCGGTAACGGTGAAAGGATAATCGCCGACAGCAGGGGCATCAAAGCCAATTGCCTGAGTATGTGCCGCCAGCGGTTCAATATCACCGGTGGGGTTTTGCCATTGGATTTCGCTAATTGTTGTGCTGTTGTTAGTAGTAATAGCGAAGTCAGCGGAATCACCTGTTTGCACAGTGGTTTCGCCATACAGAACTAGCTCAGTGTTTGGTGGCGGTGGAGGGGGGCCGGTGACCGGTGGCTCGACGCCATTATCAGAGGACCCGCCACACCCGGCGAGAATAAAACCTGCAACCACCACCCACCCGTATTTCATCGCTTGTTACCTTCAAATCGCTGACGTTCTTCTTCCATCACCACTTTAAGCTTTTTCAGGCCATGTCCCAGTTCCTGACCCCGCTTACGGGCAAACACACTGCAACCGGCAAACATACCGCAGCACAACAGAATTTCGATGGCCGCATATACACGCTCGGCAGGCACTGCGTAAGCAATGGTGCACCCATGCAGTAAATAATATAACACTACAAAATTTGCCCAGGCATGGGTGTAGGGCTTGCCCTGGATAACTCCTTTAAGCGGCAATAGTAGCGGAACCACATACATGAGAAACACGAACAATGCTGAGTAGCCTGTGTCTGGTGACAGTAGGAAATGCCACAGGCAAACCCAAATCAGCAGGGCAACATGGCTGCAAAGCGCCAGGTATCGATAAAATCGGGTATCATTTGCCACGGATCACTTTACCTCTTGATGGCTGGAAGATAATTTGTTGGCTAGCTCAGCCAGCCGTTGGCCCTGGGCCTTACACAATGACTTTTCGTGTGCGGTCAGCCGGGTCTCGTTGTTGTGCGCCACGTGTGTTACTCCATACGGTGTGCCACCTGATTGGGTTTCATGCAACGCCGGTTCAGAATAAGGCAAACCGCAAAACACCATACCGTGATGAAGCAAGGGTAGCATCATGCTGATCAGCGTGGTTTCCTGACCCCCATGCATACTCGACGTGGACGTGAAAACACAGGCGGGTTTATTAATGAGAGCACCGCTTAACCACTGTTGGCTGGTACCATCCAGAAAGTGCTTGAGCGGGGCCGCCATGTTGCCAAACCGGGTAGGGCTGCCTAACGCCAAACCACTGCACCGAGCAAGTTCGTCTACCGTGACATAGGGCGGTCCACTTTCTGGCGGCGGTGGCGGGGCGTCGCCAGTATAGCTGGTTAACGCCGGTACGGTGCGCACCCATGCGGTGGCACCGGTCTGCTCAACGCCCTGTGCAATAGCATCAGCCAGTTGGCGGGTAGAGCCATTGCGGCTGTAATATAAAACCAGTACAGGTGCCACTAGATAATTTCCAGTACAGCTTCGGGAGGCCGGCCAATGCGGGCTTTATCATCATTAATCACGATAGGTCGTTCAATCAACTTTGGATAGGCCGCCATGGCAGCGAACAGTGCGTCATCGCTGCTGTCAGTTTTACTCAGACCGGCGTCTTTGAACTCCGCTTCTTTGGTTCGCACCATTTCGATCACCTGTTGTTGCGGCAATTTTGAAAATATCGCCCGCAATGATTCTTCGTCCAAAGGGGTTTTCAGGTATTCAAGTACGTTCGGCACGATCCCGTGCTCTTGTAATAACGCGAGAGTCTGACGGCTTTTTGAACAGCGCGGATTATGAATGAGGGTAATGCTGGACATTTTCTGTTCCGTTTGCTGATATAACCCGCAAGGCGGGCAGAGTTAAAGATAATGCACGGACTATTGCGTGTTTATGCATGTTGATCAAGAGGTAACGATGAGATTTACGGGTTTACGTGTTAACCAGCGCGGACAGTTCCGCCCTGCCATTATTATCATTCTACTGACGGCAGCACTGGTTACCGGCGTGGCCAGCTGGCAGGCATTACAGCATGATTTCAGCACCCTGGATGGGGAAAACCACCGCTGGTCAGATTATGAAGGGCAGTGGGTAGTGGTGAACTACTTTGCTGAATGGTGCGCACCATGTTTACGTGAAATTCCAGAGCTGGTCGAATTCAGCCGCACTGCACCAGCCAATACCGAGCTGTTTGCGGTCAGCTACGACCCGCTGACCAAGGATAAACTGTACGCGTTGAAAGACCAGTACCAGATTGACCTTCCCCTGGTAGTACCGGATGCCGAGCTAGTCTTGCCCATGCAGAAGCCGCCGTATCTGCCGGCCACTTTTATTATCGGCCCGGATGGCCAGGTGCGGAAAACCCTGATGGGTGAAGTCAGTGAAGCGTTGCTACACGAGACTTTACAACGCCTGCAATCACAGCCGCTTTAAACGATCTTCCTGGTCCCGTAACTGCTTAATGCGGGCCCGGATCCGCTGCTTAACCAGATGGTCATCGCCGGCAAAATTATACGCGTACTGCAGTTCATCCACGGCTCTGGAGTAGGCACCATACAACGCAAATACTTCGGCTTTGGCCTGATGCATATCACCAAATTGCTTAGCCTCACGATGGGCTTCGGCCAGCAGCTGGTAGGCCAGTTCATACTCAGGATTAACCAGCAAGTAATCTTTAAGCACCTGGGTAGCAGTACTGTACTGGCCCCCTTGTATTAACGCGTTGGCGTAGTTTAAAGCCAGCACTGTATTACGCGGCGTCAGCGACATATGTGGTTCAAGCCGGGAGATAGCTTCTTTATGCAGGTCTTCGGCCAGTGATATGTCTGTGGCAGCGTCGAGGTAGAATAAGTTCGCCGGATCGTCCTTTAACAGAGTATCAATGATGATGTCTCTGGCTTCGGCATAGTTCTCATTGCGCATATGGGCCAGCCCCAGACCATACATTGCCGCTTCTGCGTGCGGATAATCGCCGCTATCCACGGCCGCCTGGAAATGTTCCAGGGCGTAGTCCGCATCAAAGGAGTAGCGGGACACGATCCGGGCTTTTGCCAGATGAAAGCTTTTAACCGGTCGAATTCGTTTATCCGGGTAATCCGCCGCCCGGGAGCGGGCATCGGCGACCCGGGTTTCTGTGAGAGGGTGGGTCAGCAGCCTGGCCGGCGGGCGTGAGACCATTCGGTATTCTTCGGCCATGGTGGAGAAAAAGCTGGCCGCAGCATTCGGGTCGAAGCCGGCACGAGCCAGCATTGCGATGCCTATGCGGTCGGCCTCCTGCTCATTCGACCGGGTGTAGTCAATTTGCAATTGTGCAGAGGCCGCTGAGCCAGCCTGCATTGCCGCAATCCCGGCCTGAGGGCTAGCCATGGCCAGTAATACGCCGCCCAGCATGGAGGCAATAGCAATGGGCGTGGCACGCTGCTGAGCTTGCATACGCCGGGCAATGTGGCGTTGGGTAACGTGGGAAATTTCGTGGGCCAGCACCGACGCCAGTTCGCTTTCGTTATCGGCTCGGCGGATCAGTCCGGCATGCACACCGATATGACCCCCAAAAAATGCAAAGGCATTAATGGCATCATTATTCACCCAGAAGAAGGTGAACGGGAATTTGGCGTTTTCCGCATGTACCACCAGGCGATTGCCCAGATCCTGTAAATATTCATCCAGAATGGGATCGGATATAAGCGGGGCCTGACCGCGCATTTGACGCATGACTGCGTCACCTACCATCATTTCTTTGTCCAGCGAAATCGCCTCAGAAGCGACCACGCCAATCTCTGGGAGCGTATTTTTATTCGAAAAACTGGAGTCCTGAGCCACGGCTGCCAGGCTGAAAGCCAATCCAAACAGGCAAGCGGTGAGTCCTTTACGCGCGAATACTTTCATTACACCTTCGTCTTGTACGTACAACAAAGCTTTGCGACTTAGAGCCGCGAATGGCCGCAACAGTTTCAAACTTTATCGTATAAATTGGTCGTTGTGCCGCAGCAGATGGTTTAATAGTAAAGCGGCAACGGTTGAATGTCATCTACAACCCGCTGATACGTAAGTACGGGGAATGTTGCTCACTCAGGGCAATATACCCTATGATGCTCGTCCATTATTTGGTTTATACGCAGGAAACTTAACATGCTGAATGTAGTTGGTCGCTGGTACCGACGCAAATTCTCTGATCCCGATGCGGCCATGCTGCTCATTCTTATCGTCTTCTCTACCGCCATCCTCCTGCTCTGGGGAGAACTGATCATGCCAGTGTTGGTGGCGGCTGTTATCGCGTATCTGCTGGACTGGCCGGTGTGTCGGCTGGTAAATGTGGGTATGGGACGGAGTATCGCTTCTACGATTGTGCTGCTGGCGTTTCTTGCGGTCACAGTGGCAATGTTTATTGGTCTACTGCCAATCATCACAAAGCAAAGTGTGAATCTCATTCAGGAAACGCCGGTTATCTGGCAGCAGGCTCAGGACTGGATCCTAACGCTGCCCGATAAATACCCTAAGTATGTGCAGGTGTATCAGATCCACCAGATGATGGAAGGGTTAAACGACAAACTGGTAGAGGTAGGGGAAAGCCTGATTTCAGCCTCTTTCAGTAATATTGCCAATGTGGCTGCGCTGCTGGTTTACCTTATTCTGGTGCCGCTGATGGTGTTCTTTATGCTGAAAGACAAATTGTTTTTCCTGGCGAACATCTCGAAAATCCTGCCTAAAGAGCGCCGTCTGATTTCCCAGGTTGGCCATGAAATGAATGCTCAGATAGCGAATTACATTCGCGGTAAGGTTATTGAAATTCTTATCGTGGGTGCAGTGTCGTGTGCCACGTTTGTATTGATGGATCTCCGGTACGCGATATTGCTCGGTGTATTGGTGGGCCTGTCAGTGCTTATTCCTTATATCGGGGCCGCAGTGGTAACCATCCCGGTTGGCATTGTAGCTATGTTTCAGTGGGGAATTTCGCCGGAATTCTGGTACCTCATGATTGCGTACGGCATTATTCAGGCGCTGGATGGCAACCTGTTGGTTCCGGTGTTGTTTTCTGAAGCGGTGAGCCTGCACCCGCTTTATATCATTATAGCTGTGCTGGTATTTGGTGGCTTGTGGGGGTTCTGGGGCGTGTTTTTTGCCATCCCGCTGGCTACGCTGGTAAAAGCGGTGATTACGGCCTGGTCTGGCAATCCGGCACCGCTACCCGAAACGACTGAGGTCTGACCGGGAAGCGCAAAGACACCCCTGGACGTCTCGCTGCTGGCTGGCGCGAACTAATAGATAAGGCGAGGTAGCTAATTCGTGTTACCGGCGCCGCCAGTAACGGTTATGCGTAACTTTGTGCTTATATATATGTATTTACTAAACGAAGCTTTATGTAAGCATTGGTAAGCGACACAGTGACCACAAAAAAAGCCCGCAACTTGCGGGCTTCTTCATGTAATGAATAAGGGGTTAGCTGTTTTGTGACAAGTAGTCCAGCACTACAATGTGGTGCTCTTTGGTTTTGAACTTGTTAAACACGTGTTCAATTTTTCCCTGCTCATCAATCAGAAAGCTCAGACGGTGAATACCATCGTACTCTTTACCCATAAATTTCTTCGGCCCCCATACCCCGAAAGCATCGGCAACAGCATGGTCTTCATCTGACAATAAAGTAAAATTGAGGTTTTCTTTCTCTATGAATTTCGGCAAGCGTTTAACCGCGTCAGGACTGATCCCCAATACCACCACATTTTGCTTCTCCAGCTCTGACTGGATATCCCGCAGGCCTTGTGCCTGCACAGTACAACCCGGGGTCATCGCTTTGGGGTAAAAATAAACCAGCACTTTTTTACCGGCAAAGTTACTAAGAGCAACCTCGTCGCCGTTTTGATCCGGAAGGGTAAACTGTGGGGCGTTATCACCAGCTTGTAACGTTTTCATCAGAATCCTTATTGTATTTGTCTTTCACTTTGCCACTGACAGCTAACTTTTCAAACAGTGACGTAAGGGAGGTTTTCAATTCATCAAAGTCTACAGAATCAGGTACGTTTACCACAAACTTGCAGCGCATCATTTCCTGCCCTGTTTGTTCATCCTGAAATGTACGCTGACGGAAAGCGCTGATTGATGAGTGTCGTTGGGCGAAAAAGCCCGTGACTTCTTTTATTTGCCCGGCAGTATCCTCACCACTGAATTCCACATCAATCAGGTGGGCCAGATTCTGCTTCGCGTGGTGGCTCGTTCGCTTCATCATAGACAGCAGGTTAAGGCGCTGACAGAGTGGCGGTATAGTACACTCAGCCTTAGTAATGGCCGGGTGAGTCCCTTCCAGAATCATGGTCAGTGAGAATTCCTGCCCATAAATGGCCTGTCGACTGTCAAGGATGTTGCACTGAGCTTCAGAAACGGTGGCAGCGATCTCACTGAGAATACCGCTGCTGTCTGTGCCCAGGATTGTCACGATAAGTTGTTGCTTTGCCATGAGTCATGCGTCAATTCTGTTCAGAAACAGATGGTATCACAGAGTAAATTTTGACTGCCACTATGAGTTAATATTCAGTCCCGGCGATACTTTACCGGATAACATCAGCACCAGGGCCCTCAGGCTGAAGGTTTTTACACCCGTTTAATTGCGTGTTCGGGCATCTCTCTGCTTGTTTTTACGCCGTGACATATTTACCATGTGCGCTCACAAATTGCGGAGAGATTATGTTTACTGGCAGCTATGTAGCACTGGTCACGCCGATGATGGATAACGGCGACATCGATTACCCGGCCCTCGAAAAACTGGTTCAGTTCCACATTGATCACGGTACGCATGGTATTGTGTCGGTAGGAACCACCGGCGAATCAACCACGCTGCCATTTGATGAACATGTGCAAGTTGTAAAACAAACAGTGAAGATGGCGCAGGGCCGCATCCCCGTCGTGGCCGGTAGCGGCGCAAACTCTACGGCCGAGGCAATTTTTCTTACGGAACAATTGGCCGATGCCGGTGTTGACGGCTTCTTGAGCGTAGTACCTTACTACAATAAACCCCAGCAACGGGGCATGATCGCCCACTTTACTGCCATTGCAGACGCCTCAGACTTACCAATTATTCTTTATAACGTACCAGGCCGCACAGTGGCAGACATGCTGCCTGAAACGGTGGCAGAACTCGCTACCCACAATAATATTGTTGGTTTAAAAGATGCTACCGGCGATATTGCCCGCCTGAAACAAACTCAGCCTTTGGTCCCCGATAACTTTGTGATGCTAAGTGGTGATGATGCCACCAGTTGTGAGTTTTTGTGTGAGGGCGGCCATGGTGTCATCTCGGTGACCGCCAATGTGGTGCCGGAGGCGATGGCGAAAATGTGTGATGCGGCCTTACAAGGTGATTTCGCCACCTGCAAAGAAATTGACAACACCATAAATGAGCTGCATACCGGTCTGTTTATCGAGCCCAACCCTGTTATGCCCAAGTGGGCATTGTATAAAATGGGTATGATGAGAACCGCTCATTTGCGATTACCTATGGTAGCGCCGGAACTTGCAAGCAAAAATCAAATCGAAGCAATACTAAAAAAATACGCATTGATTGCTGGTTAATAAGGATCCCCGATGAATAAAACCCTGGCTTTAGTGAGTGGCCTGACCGTACTGGCCCTTACAGGTTGTGCAAGCCAACAGGACCGTAAAGCGGCTTCTGGTAGTTTTGACTATGTGAAGGCGCAAGATAATGCGCCTGTTCAAATACCTGAGTCGTTAGACAAACCTGAATTTTCCGATGAGTATGCTTTACCAGAAGTGGGTGAGCAGGCTGATCCTGATCTGGTGGGCAAGAAGTTAGTGGTTCAGTCACCGGCATTGGTTATGCCGCTGGTCACCGGGTCGCATGTCGAAGAAGGTGCCAAGCGGGCGATGGTATGGTTCGATCAGGTGGATGACAGTCAGCCGTTAGATAAAGCCATCTGGAACTCGCTGCTTAGTTTTCTGGACCAGCAGGGCATAGGTGTGGATACCTTTAACCCGGAAGAGGGAGTGCTTATCACCGACTGGATGGTCATTGGCAAAGAAGAAGACAGTAGTTGGTACGACTGGAGCGAGTCTGAAGAGCAGGTAGGCCGCCGGTTCGAGTTTTCCATGGAGAAAAAACCACACGGGCGAACCGCAGCGCTGATGGTAGAACTGAAAGACTATATGGCCACCCGCGGCGATGACGTCACCGCAGACCTTAACGACTTGCAGGAACGTCGCGAAGAAGTTGATATTCTGAATCAGGTGATCAACCACTATGAATACCAAATTCAGCTTGAAGACAGCCGCCGTATAGCCCGTATCCGTCAGGGGTTGAATATTGAAATGGGTTTCAATCCGGATGGTGAGCCTGCTTATGTGGTCGCGGCAAAATACGATGTTGCCTGGCCCCGCACGTTGCTGGTACTCAGAAAACTTAATTTCGACGTGAAAGATCTGGACAAGTCTACTGGCCTGTTATTCGTAACATACAATGGTACCGATGACGGGTGGTGGAATAACCTGATTGGTAGCGATGAAGAATTGCTGGAAGAGGGCGATTACAGATTACAACTTAACGAGCTGTCAGCAGATAAAACCTCTATTACCTTCATGAACGATGAGAGTGAGCCTTTTGACGCCAAACAGGTGTCTGAATTGTTTGATGCGTTCGCGCAGGTAATGTCGGAAGATAACCTGGATATATAATTGAGAGTCACCATGCAAAAACGTGAAGAGCTTTACCGCGGCAAGGCCAAAACTGTTTATTTTACTGACGACAGCGAAAAGCTAATCCTGCATTTTCGTAACGATACGTCGGCTTTCGATGGTGAAAAAATTGAACAGCTTGAACGCAAAGGTGAAGTGAATAACAAGTTTAATCACTTCATTATGACCAAACTGGAAGAGGCAGGCATTGCCACCCAGGTTGAGTCTCTGTTATCTGACACGGAGTCGGTTGTTAAGAAGCTGGATATGATCCCGGTAGAATGTGTGGTTCGCAATGTGGCGGCCGGTTCACTGGTTCGCCGTCTGGGCGTTGAGGAAGGGATGGCGCTTGAGCCGCCCGTGTTCGAGTTTTTTCTGAAAAACGATGCGCTGCACGATCCCATGGTTAATGATTACCATATTGCCTCGTTCGGCTGGGCGACCGCCGACCAGGTTGAGAAAATGAAGGCACTCACGTTTGAAGTGAATGCGGTTCTTAAAGCCCTGTTCGATGCTGCCGGTATGATCCTGGTCGATTACAAACTGGAATTTGGCGTGGATGCCAACGGTAATATCGTTTTAGGCGATGAGTTCACGCCGGACGGGTGTCGTCTGTGGGACAAAGAAACCCGCAAGAAAATGGATAAAGACAGATTCCGTCAGGGTTTAGGTTCGGTCGTTGAAACCTATATCGAAGTGGCTGAACGACTCGGTCTGAAACTATAAACAAAAAAAGGGCCGACAGGCCCTTTTTTTAGCACTGTCTGTTGGTGGCATATACCGGCTGGCATGATGTTTTTACTTTCTATTACCCACCACCGTACAAAGGACTTACCGTGAATGCTCACGTTTCTTCGCCCTCACGGATATCAATAGCCGGATTTACGTTACTGGCGATGCTGGCCTTTGCGGCCAATTCCCTGCTGTGCAGGATGGCATTGGTGGAAAGCGCGACGTCGCCAGGCATGTTCACTGCAATCAGGCTGGCAAGTGGCGCTTTACTGTTATTATTGCTGGCCCAGCGTAAACCCGGCTCAGTGACCCACCAGGGCAGCTGGAAGGGTGCCGGGGCGTTATTCGTATACGCTGCTGCCTTTTCATTTGCGTATGTCAGCATGACCACCGGAACCGGTGCGTTACTGCTGTTCGGCGCAGTTCAGTTGACGATGATCGGGTATGGCTGGCTGCGAGGTGAACAACTAAGAGGCTGGCAAATTGCCGGTCTGCTGATGGCGTTGAGTGGCTTGGTAGTACTGTTGTTACCGGGTATAAGCCCGCCACCGTTAACTTCTGCATTCATTATGTTGGTGGCAGGCATAGCCTGGGGTACCTATTCCATACTTGGTAAAGGTGCGGTTTCTGGTCTCGCTGTGACTACTGGAAATTTCGTTTATTCACTGGTTTTTGTGGCGGCGTTGCTTGCAGTCATTCTGGCATTGGGTGACGCGCAATGGGATCTTAAAGGCGTGTTGCTGGGGGTGGGGTCGGGTGCCATCGCATCGGCGCTGGGTTATGCAGTCTGGTATTACGTTTTGCCGTACCTTTCTTCTACGAATGCCGCCACCATACAATTAAGCGTACCGGTGTTCGCAGTTCTGGCTGGGTGGCTATTTCTGGGCGAACCCATAACCGCACAAATTGTATTGTCTTCTGTGGCTATTTTAAGCGGTATAGCGGTAGTTATCCGCCGTCACTGAGCACAGGCTAGGTGTTGCAGCTTTCGGCAAAGGCTGTAGCTAACCCCAATCACAAACATAAAAATACCCAGAATTGCCACAACCCGCGCGTGGTTGCCGGTAAGGGAAAGGTTGCTGAGCTGGGCAGCGGGGGGGGACGAATAGAGATCTGTAAGCGCCGTACTACGAGAGAATGTTAAAGCGGAACTTTAATTTTCAGGGCAGACAGTGGCACACAACAGCATGGTAAAATCTCATCGTCGTCGATAAATGCCAGTGGGTCGGTGGTGTAATTGACTTCGCCGTCGAGAAGCTTGGTGCGGCAGGCACCGCAAAAGCCTTCACGGCAGTGGGCATGCACCGGAATATTGTCGGCTTCCAGTGACTCCAGCAGTGTTTTGTCGGGGCGTGAATTAACGCACCCCACATCAACCACGTCGATGCGGAATGCGTCTTCGGTCTTACTCATTCACCCGGCGTTACAGCTCAAAATCTGCAAAGTCGTCTTCGCTGACGGCAGAGTCAATCTGGCCTACCAGATAAGAGCTTATTTCAGATTCCTGTGGCGCAACCTGCACGTTATCTGAGTTAAGGTAGTTGTTCATCCATGGTAGTGGGTTACTGGTAACATCGAACGGCATATCAAAGCCAATGGCTGACATGCGTTGATTAGCAATGTACTCAATATACTGGCACAGAATATCTTTATTCAGACCTATCATGGAACCATTCTGGAACAGATAGTCGGCCCATTGCTTTTCCTGGTCTACCGCGTTCATGAAGATAGCTTTGGCTTCTTCCTGACATTCCTCAGCAATTTGCGCCATATCCGGATCGTCTTTGCCCCGCGCCCACAAATTAAGAATGTGCTGGGTAGAGGACAGGTGCAGGTTCTCGTCACGGGCAATTAAACGGATGATTTTCGAATTACCTTCCATTAGCTTGCGTTCGGCAAAGGCAAACGTACAGGCAAAGGACACATAGAAGCGAATTGCTTCCAGCGCGTTGACTGAGTTCATGCACAGGAACAGCTTCTTCTTCAGTTCATACATGTTGATGGTATGAACCTCACCGTCTACGGTATGAACGCCTTCGCCCTGGGTTTGCCATAGCTGCGTGGCAAAGATCAAATCATCGTAATACTTGGAGATATCTGATGCACGACGTTTAATCTCGTCGTTTACCACGATATCTTCAAAGATATCACTGGGGTCAGAAAACAGGTTCCGTAAAATATGCGTGTAAGAACGTGAATGGATGGTCTCAAAAAACGACCAGGTTTCTACCCAGGTCTCCAGTTCTGGCAGCGACACGATAGGCAGGAACGCAATGTTCGGACTGCGCCCCTGTACTGAGTCGAGCAGTGTCTGGTATTTGAGGTTCGAAATGAAAATGTGCTTTTCCGGATCGGTTAGCTTTTGGAAGTCTACCCGGTCACGGGTGACATCCACTTCTTCCGGCCGCCAGAAAAAGCTGATTTGTTTCTCAATTAGCTTTTCAAAAATAGCATGTTTCTGTTGGTCATACCGGGCCACATTGACCGGGTTACCGAAAAACATTGGCTCAACCAGAGGGTTGATGCTTTGCTGATTAAATGTGGTGTATTTCATAATTACCCAACTGAGTTCAAAACAAACGCGTTAATGACTGAGGTTCCTGCTGTGGAAAGATGCGTGCTTAAATCTTGCACGCACCGCCTGCACAATCATCGTCCTCTTCTACGACAACTTCCTGCGCCTGAGGTTTTTGTTGTTGTGCTTTGGCCTCAATGGAGCTGGAATCAGCAGCACCGTCGCGGGTGTTATGATAATACAGCGTTTTCACGCCCAGTTTGTATGTAGTCAGCAGGTCTTTCAGCAACAGCTTCATGGGAACCTTGCCACCTTCGTATTTACTGGGATCGTAGTTGGTGTTGGCAGAAATGGTCTGATCGATAAATTTCTGCATTATGCCTACCAGCTGCAGGTAACCGTCATTTGAAGGAATATCCCACAGCAGTTCATATTGCTCCTTCAGATTTTCGTAGTCCGGCACAACCTGTTTCAGTACACCGTCTTTACTTGACTTAATACTGATGTGGCCGCGGGGCGGCTCAATACCATTGGTGGCATTAGAAATCTGTGACGACGTTTCAGAAGGCATCAGTGCCGACAACGTGGAATTACGCAGACCATGCGCTTTTATGTCAGCTCGCAGGCTTTCCCAGTCCATTTGCAGGGGTTCGTTACACACGCTATCGAGGTCTTTCTTATACGAGTCGATAGGCAGAATGCCCTGCGAGTACGTTGTCTCGTTAAATTTAGGACACGCTCCTTTTTCTTTCGCCAGGTTGTTCGACGCTTTCAGCAGATGATACTGCATGGCTTCAAACGTTTTATGTACCAGACTGTTAGCGCTGAAATCTGAATACTTCACGCCGTTCTTGGCCAGGTAGTAGGCGAAGTTGATTACGCCAACACCCAGGGTTCGACGACCCATAGTGGCATTGTACGCGGCAGGCACCGGGTAGTCCTGATAATCGAGCAGGCTGTCCAGTGCACGCACGGCCAGATCTGAAAGTTCTTCGAATTCGTCGAGAGACTTAATGGCACCAAGGTTGAACGCAGACAGGGTACATAGTGCAATTTCGCCTTCTTCGTCGTTAACATGCTCAAGCGGCTTAGTAGGCAACGCAATTTCCAGACACAGGTTACTTTGACGTACCGGTGCTACTTTAGGATCGAACGGACTGTGGGTATTACAGTGGTCTACATTCTGAAGGTAGATACGACCGGTGCTGGCACGCTCCTGCATAAACAGGCTGAACAGCTCCATAGCCTTAATTTGTTTCTTGCGAATGCTGTCATCGTTTTCATATTTTACGTACAGCTCTTCGAACTTCTCCTGGTCGGCGAAGAATGCGTCGTATAGGCCAGGCACATCAGACGGGCTGAACAAGGTAATGTAGCCGTCTTTCATCATGCGCTGATACATCAGTTTATTAAACTGCACACCATAGTCGAGATGACGAACACGGTTTTCTTCAACCCCACGGTTGTTCTTCAGTACCAGTAAGGATTCAACTTCCATATGCCAAAGCGGATAGAACAGGGTAGCAGCACCACCGCGCACGCCGCCTTGTGAGCAGCTTTTAACCGCTGTTTGGAAGTATTTATAAAATGGAATACAGCCTGTGTGGAAGGCTTCACCACCGCGAATGGGGCTGCCCAGGGCGCGGATACGGCCTGCATTTACACCGATACCGGCACGCTGGCTGACATATTTAACAATGGCGCTGGCTGTGGCGTTGATTGAATCCAGGCTGTCGCCGGTTTCGATGAGTACGCATGAGCTGAACTGACGGGTAGGGGTGCGCACGCCGGACATAATTGGCGTAGGCAACGACAGTTTGAACGTTGAGGTCGCATCATAAAAACGGCGGATATAGCTCATCCGCGTGTCTTTTGGATAGTTGGCAAACAAACACGCCGCTACCAGAATGTATAAGAACTGTGCGCTTTCATAGATGTCGCCGGTAACACGGTTTTGAACCAGATACTTACCTTCCAGCTGCTTAACAGCGGCATAGCTGAAGTTCATATCGCGCCAGTGATCGATATAGCTATCCATCTCGGCGAATTCTTCAGTGGTATAGTCGGTCAGCAGATGTTCGTCATACTTGCCCATGTCTACCATACGCGCGACGTGTTCATGCAGCGCCGGTGGCTCAAACTCACCGTAGGCTTTCTTGCGTAGGTGGAAGATGGCAAGGCGCGCAGCCAGGTACTGATAGTCAGGCGCTTCAGTAGAAATAAGGTCGGCTGCCGATTTGATCAGTGTTTCGTGGATTTCACTGGTATTAATGCCGTCGTAGAACTGAATTTGTGCCTTAATTTCTACCTGAGAAACTGAGACATTATTTAGCCCTTTGGCTGCCCATGTAATGACCTTGTGGATTTTTTCCAGATCGATAGGCTCTTTCTCACCGTTACGCTTGGTGACATATAAGTTATTATTCATTGGTACTGGCCGTTTGTGTTAGCGCTGGTAGCGAGGGCAGATGCGCCCGTTTTCTGTTCTTTACTTAAGGATATGGGGGTGCCCAGATCCTGTGCGATCTTTTTGGTTCCGTCACGTTGCACTGGCTATTTATTTGTGAGTTATTCAGCGTACGTGAGTGGCTCGGAATAACCACAAGATAGTGAGGTTTGCGTCTTAATGCAACCCAATATCTGGTGGTTAATCCAGCAGTTAAACCTAACGAATTTTTTGGTTAGTAGTGACTCACCTAAAAGGGGTTAACAAGCGTTTAGTAAGACAAATGCAAGCACTATTGGCGTAAAATAAATTTATATAAAACAAATTATTCCTAAACCATTATTTTTATATAAACACGATATATAGTGTGCGTTTGGCTCGCCTCATAGCACATATAGTGATTTTGTTAACCTTCAGAAACAGTGTGTAGCAGGTAATTTACATCCACGTTTTTGTCTGACAGGTAAAATGCCTGAGTTAGGGGATCCATATGTAGTCCGGTAATATGCCGACTGAATAAAGCCGCATTATCCGTCATGCGCATAAGCTCAGATGGTTTGATAAAGCGGCCATGCTCGTGGGTGCCTTTGGGCACCAATCCAAGTACATATTCGGCGCCCACGATACCCATCAGGTACGACTTAATATTGCGGTTCAGGGTAGAGAAAAATACATGGCCGCCCGGCTTCACCAGCTTAGCGCACGCGGCTACCACGGAAGCGGGTTCGGGCACGTGTTCAAGCATTTCCATACAGGTGACCACATCATACTTACCTGCATGGGAGTGTGCGAAGTCTTCAGCGGTACTCACCTGGTAGTCTACGGTTATACCCGATTCAAGGCCGTGCAAACGGGCCACTTCCAGTGAGCGTTCGGCCATGTCAATGCCTGTCACTTTGGCTCCGGCACGCGCCATGCTTTCTGCGAGTATGCCGCCGCCACAGCCAATATCCACCACCTGCTTATCAAACAACCCATCACAATGCTGGGCAATGAAATCGAGTCGCAATGGATTAATAGCATGAAGAGGTTTGAATTCACCTTCAGGATCCCACCAGCGAGAGGCAAGATCACCGAATTTATCAATTTCCTGTTGGTCGACGTTGGTCATAAAAAATCCGCAGATAGAGTAGGCGGCTGTGGTAGTGCCGCAAAAACATGATACGTCGCTAACATAGCGCAATTTACACCGTAAAGGCACTGTTGAAGTTGGGGTTTTGTATCACTTGCACGAAAAATGTGCGCTTGGCATTATCAGTAGGGGGATCGCCGCATTCAGCGCTACATTATTCGACGAACCGATGGTACACTCGATTGAATGACTCCCCCCATAATAAATTGCGCGTCGGCTATCAGAGGGGATGCTCTTGGTGACTTCCCGGCAGCGCAAAATGAACCGATAACAAGGGATTAAGCAGTTTATGACTGATAACGCTAAAGAAATCCTCCCCGTAAATATTGAGGAAGAGTTAAAAAACTCTTATCTCGATTACGCGATGAGCGTTATTGTTGGGCGCGCGTTGCCCGATGTAAGAGATGGCCTGAAGCCGGTGCACCGTCGCGTGCTTTTTGCCATGAACGAGCTAAAGAACGACTTCAACAAGCCGTATAAGAAATCGGCGCGTGTGGTTGGTGATGTCATTGGTAAATACCACCCCCACGGCGATTCTGCTGTGTATGACACCATTGTGCGGATGGCACAGCCATTCTCACTGCGTTACATGCTGGTCGATGGCCAGGGTAACTTTGGCTCGGTCGATGGCGACTCCGCTGCCGCCATGCGTTACACCGAAGTCAGAATGGCTAAAATTGCCCATGAGTTACTGGCTGACCTCGATAAAGAAACTGTGGATTTCGTACCTAACTATGACGGTACCGAGTTCATTCCTGAGGTCTTACCCACTAAAGTACCTAACCTGCTGGTTAACGGCTCATCAGGTATTGCCGTAGGTATGGCAACCAATATACCGCCTCACAACCTGACAGAAGTGGTTACCGGCTGTATTGCCCTGATTGAAAATCCGGATGTCACAATTGAAGATCTGATGACCTACATTCCAGGTCCGGATTTCCCTACCGCCGCCATGATCAGCGGACGCAAGGGAATAGAAGATGCCTATCGCACCGGTCGCGGCAAAATTTACATGCGCGCAAAAGCGGAAATCGAAACCGAAGACAATGGTAAAGAAACTATCGTTGTTAACGAAATTCCGTATCAGGTCAACAAAGCGCGACTGATTGAAAAGATTGCCGAACTGGTAAAAGAGAAGCGCATTGAGGGCATCTCGGCACTGCGTGACGAGTCCGATAAAGAAGGCATGCGGATCGTTATCGAAGTTAAACGTTCCGAGTCTGCCGAAGTACTGCTTAATCATCTGTATGCCAATACCCAGTTACAAACGGTATTTGGTATTAATATGGTGGCACTGGATAACGGCCAGCCTAAGGTATTTAACCTTAAAGAAACGCTGGAAGCCTTTATCCTGCACCGCCGCGAAGTAGTGACCCGTCGTACTGTTTTCGAACTGCGTAAAGCCCGCGACCGTGCTCACATCCTTGAAGGCCTGGCGATTGCTCTGGCCAACATCGATCCCATTATCGAAGTGATCAAAGCGTCACCGAGTCCGGCTGAAGCGAAAAAAGCGCTGATAGGCCAGGGTTGGGAGCTGGGTGATGTATCGAAGATGTTGGATCGCGCCGGTGATGATGCGGCACGCCCAGACTGGCTGCTGCCAGAATTCGGTATTCGCGACGGTAAGTACTATCTGACCGAGCAACAGGCACAAGCCATTCTGGATCTGCGCTTACACAAGCTGACCGGTCTGGAACATGAGAAGATCCTTGATGAATATAAAGCCCTGCTTGAGCAAATTGCTGAGCTGCTGCATATTCTGAACAGCCCTGCGCGTCTGATGGAAGTTATCAAAGAAGAGCTGGAAGCGATTCGTGCCGAATACGGTGATGAGCGTCGTACAGAAATCACTGCTGCCACCCACGATATCGACATCGAAGACCTGATTGAGCAGGAAGATGTGGTTGTTACTCTGTCTCGTGAAGGGTATGTGAAATATCAGAAATTGTCTGATTACGAAGCGCAGCGTCGCGGTGGCCGGGGCAAGTCGGCCACGAAGATGAAAGACGAAGACATTATTGAGAAGCTGTTAGTGGCCAATACCCATGACCACATACTGTGCTTCTCGACCCGGGGCCGTTTGTATTGGCTCAAGGTATACCAATTACCGTTTGCCAGCCGCAACGCCCGTGGCCGTCCTATTGTGAATATTCTGCCGCTTGAGGCGGATGAGCGGATCACCGCGATTCTGCCTATCAAAGAGTTCGAGGAAGGCAAATTCGTGCTCATGGCTACGGCCAACGGCGTGGTGAAGAAAACGGATCTGAGCTTATATTCCCGCCCACGTTCAAGCGGCATTATTGCCGTAAATCTGAATGACGGTGATGAACTGATTGGGGTGGCGATTACCCACGGCAATGACGACATTATGCTGTTCTCTGATGCAGGTAAAGTTGTACGCTTTAACGAGAAGTTACGCGACGCCGAAACCGGTGAAGTGAAACGGGATCCGGAAACCGGTGAAGAGTTACTGGCTTTGCGGCCGATGGGACGAACTGCAACGGGTGTCCGCGGTATTAAACTGTTGGAAGACCAGAAAGTAGTATCGCTGATTGTACCACGCGGAGATGGCGCTGTACTGACAGCCACTGAAAATGGTTTCGGTAAGCGTACCCCACTGAGTGATTACCCAGCGAAGAGCCGGGCGACTCAGGGCGTAGTTTCAATTAAGGTTTCTGACCGTAACGGTAAGGTAGTAGGTGCCGTACAGGTCGACGACAATAATGAAATTATGCTAATCAGTGATCAGGGCACGCTGGTACGTACCCGCGTATCGGAAGTCTCAATTGTTGGCCGTAACACCCAGGGTGTACGTCTTATCCGTACTGGAGAAGATGAAAACGTGGTGGGCCTGCAACGTATCGAAGAAGTGGAAGACGCATTAGCAGAAGACGGTGAAGAAAACATCGCAGTTGCCCAGTCCGAAGAGCCTCAGGACAGCAACGATAGTTCCACGACAGAAGACTAGCGCATGAGTGATGCTGGCAGCCCACGCTGCCAGTACATGCAGGTTCTGAATTAACAAGCGGCGCAAGCCGCTTGTTTTGTTTACAGGTGTTGAAAAACGACTATGAATGACGTGTTTAACTTTAGTGCCGGTCCGGCCATGTTGCCCCATGACGTTATGGTGTGGGCGAAAGATGAGTTTCTGAACTGGCGTGACAGTGGCAGTTCGGTGATGGAAGTCAGTCACCGTGGTAAAGATTTTCGGGAAGTCGCTGCCGAAGCTGAACAGGACCTCCGTGATTTGCTGGCAGTACCTGACAACTATCACGTACTGTTTACCCATGGGGGCGGGCGGGGTCAGTTTGCCGCTGTTCCTCTGAACCTTTCCGCGGCCGATCAAACCAGCCTGCACCTGGTTACCGGCTCGTGGTCAAAAGGCGCTGTCAGCGAAGCCAGCAAATTCAACCACGCCAAAGTAGTAGGCGAAGTGGCTGAGAAGGATGGTCTGCGTTACGTACCCAAGCCTGCGTTTGACGAATCGATGGCGGATGCAGCCTATTATCATTTTTGCCCGAATGAAACAGTAGACGGTATTGAATTTAACTGGCTGCCAGAATCCGGTGATGTGCCATTGGTCGCTGATATGTCGTCGACAATTTTGTCACGTCCGCTGAACATTAAGGATTACGGTGTGATTTACGCCGGCGCTCAGAAAAATATCGGACCTTCCGGTCTGTCAGTGGTTATAGTCCGCGACGATCTGGTGGGCAAAGCCCGGCAGGAAACACCGTCTATCTTTGACTATGCGCTGTTGGCGGAGTCTGATTCTATGTACAACACACCACCCACGTTTTCCTGGTATCTGGCGGGGCTGGTGTTTAAGTGGCTGAAAGGGCAGGGTGGTCTGTCGGTCATTGATAAGCGCAACGAAGAGAAAGCCAATCTGCTTTATGCAGAAATTAATAACACCGGGTTTTACAGAAGTAATGTTCATCCGGACAACCGCTCGCGCATGAATGTGCCCTTTCAGCTGGCCAATCCAGAGTTAGATAACCTGTTTCTGGAACAGGCCGAGCAAGCCGGACTGATGGCACTTAAAGGCCACCGGTTTGTGGGTGGAATGCGCGCCAGTATTTATAACGCGATGCCAATCAATGGCGTGGTGGCCTTAGTTGAGTTTATGCAGGAATTTGAGAGGACCCACGGATGAGCAATACTGACTCGTTAACTTTGCAGCCGGTACGGGCAGTGTCGGGCACAGTGAATGTGCCGGGGTCGAAAAGCTTATCGAATCGCGCACTGCTGCTGGCAGCGCTGGCTTCAGGTACCACCGAACTTACCAACTTACTCGACAGTGACGACATTCGGCATATGCTTACTGCACTTAAGCAGCTGGGCGTGAACTACAGCCTGAGTCACGACAACACCCGTTGCGTAGTAGAAGGTCTCGGGCGTGCGTTTCAAAGTGATGCGGCCCTGACATTATTCTTAGGGAATGCAGGAACGGCCATGCGGCCATTATGTGCGGCGCTGGCTGCCAGTGATGTGCAGGTGACCCTCACCGGTGAGCCGCGCATGGAAGAGCGTCCAATCGGCGATCTCGTGAACACCCTGCGCCAGGCAGGCGCCGACATTACCTATGATAAAAACGAAGGCTATCCGCCATTAAGCATCCGTGGCAAGCAATTGCGTGGAGGTGAAGTCAGTGTGGATGGCAGCGTGTCCAGTCAGTTTCTGACTGCAGTACTGATGGCCGCGCCGCTGTTCGCCGGTGAGCTGAAAATTAATATTGAAGGCGAGCTGGTTTCTAAGCCGTACATAGATATTACCCTGGATACCATGGCGAAATTCGGGGTGGTGGTAGAGAATCTTGATTATCAGTCATTTGTTATCCCGGCAGGCCAGCGCTACCGTTCGCCTGGCCGGTTTATGGTAGAAGGTGATGCCAGCTCTGCCTCATATTTCCTCGCCGCTGGCGCCATCGGAGGCGGTACGGTGCGGGTCACGGGCATTGGTGCCACGAGTATTCAGGGCGACATACGCTTTGCTGATGTACTTGAACAAATGGGCGCTACCGTGTCATGGAGTGACGAGTATATCGAAGTTACCGGCGGGCCATTGCAAGGCGTAGATCTGGATTTAAACCACATTCCCGATGCAGCCATGACTATCGCCACCACAGCACTGTTTGCCAACGGCAAAACAGCCATTCGTAACATCCACAACTGGCGGGTGAAAGAAACGGATCGGCTGCACGCTATGGCGACCGAGCTTAAAAAGCTGGGGGCAGAGGTGGAAGAGGGCACAGATTACATTACTGTTACGCCACCTGATGCGTTGCGTCATGCTGCTATCGACACGTACAACGATCACCGCATTGCTATGTGCTTTTCCCTGGTGGCCCTTAGCGATACGCCGGTGACCATTAATGACCCGGGCTGCACGGCAAAAACCTTCCCCGATTATTTCGAACGTTTTTCCGGCATTTGCCAACCTGCTGATACACTTGCAGCAGAATAATACGTTACAAGTTGCTGCGGCGTCCGTCGCAGCATTGCCAATCCGCTGGATACGCGTATAATTGCGCGCGTTTTTTGAACCTTTTAATTAAATCCGGAGCAGGTATGCATCCATCACCCGTAGTCACGGTAGACGGTCCCAGTGGTGCTGGTAAAGGTACGTTAAGTAGCTTACTGGCCACTAAATTAGGTTGGCATTTTCTGGACAGCGGCGCTATATACCGTGTTCTCGCTGTAGCCACCCTGCATCACGACTTACCCTGCGATGATGAAGATTCCATCGTTCCTCTGGCCACCGGGCTGGATGTCAGCTTTGAGACTAATGCTGAAGGCACCCGCATCATTCTTGAAGGCGAAGATGTAACGGATGATATCCGTACCGAACAGGTAGGCGCCGTAGCTTCTAAAGTGGCTGCTTTACCCCGTGTTCGTGAAGCGTTGTTAAGACGACAGCGTGCGTTTCAGCAGGAACCTGGCCTGGTTGCCGATGGCCGCGACATGGGCACTGTGGTGTTTCCCGATGCCGAAGTGAAGATATTTCTGACAGCCAGTGCCGAAGCCCGCGCCGAGCGCCGTTATGGTCAGTTGAAAGCTAAGGGCATGGATGTTAATATTGCGCGCCTTTTAACCGATATCCAGGCCAGAGACGAGCGAGATACCAATCGTTCGGTCGCGCCATTGGTACCGGCAGAAGATGCTGTAACAATCGATTCAACGGATCTGGACATAGATCAGGTCTTTGAAAAAGCTATGGAAGTGATTAACTCCCGCCTTGATGTCGTGAGATAAAAGCCCCCCATTGCGAACGCTGCAACAGGATGTAGCAGCTATTTTTAATAACCCCACGGTAGCCGGAATGTAGCGTGGATTTAAACTTAAATTGAATTTAAAACCTTATGACTGAAAATTTTGCACAACTTTTTGAAGAAAGCCTACAGGAACTGGAAACTCGCCCTGGTTCAATTGTAAAAGGTACCGTAGTTTCTATCGACAAAGACATCGTTCTTGTTGACGCAGGCCTGAAATCAGAAAGTGCTATCCCAGCAGACCAATTCAAAAACGCGGAAGGCGATCTTGAGATTGCTATCGGTGACGAAGTAGACGTAGCCCTTGACGCAGTAGAAGATGGCTTCGGTGAAACTGTACTGTCTCGCGAAAAAGCGAAGCGTCACGAAGCGTGGGTAGAGCTGGAAAAAGCTTACGATGATAAAGAGACCATCAAAGGCGTTATCAACGGTAAAGTTAAAGGCGGTTTCACTGTAGAAGTTAACAGTGTACGCGCATTCTTGCCTGGTTCTCTGGTAGACGTACGTCCTGTACGTGACACCACGCACCTGGAAGGCAAAGAGTTAGAATTCAAAGTTATCAAGCTGGACGCGAAGCGCAACAACGTTGTTGTTTCTCGCCGTGCGGTTATTGAAGCAGAAAACAGTGCAGAGCGTGAACAACTTCTGGCTAACCTGGAAGAAGGTCACGAAATTAAAGGTATCGTTAAGAACCTGACTGACTACGGTGCGTTCGTAGATCTGGGCGGCGTAGACGGCCTGCTGCACATCACTGACATGGCTTGGAAGCGCGTTAAGCACCCAAGTGAAATTGTTAATGTTGGTGACGAAATCAACGTTAAAGTGCTGAAGTTCGACAAAGAGAAGCAGCGCGTTTCTCTGGGCATGAAGCAGATGGGCAACGATCCATGGCAAGAAATTGCTCAGCGTTACCCAGAAGGCACTAAGATCTCTGGCCAGGTAACTAACCTGACTGACTACGGCTGTTTCGTAGAGATCGAAGACGGTGTTGAAGGTCTGGTTCACGTTTCTGAAATGGACTGGACTAACAAGAACATCCATCCTTCTAAGGTTGTAAACCTGGGTGACACTGTTGAAGTAATGGTTCTGGAAATTGACGAAGAACGTCGTCGTATTTCTCTGGGTCTGAAGCAGTGCATTGCTAACCCTTGGGAAGAGTTTGCCAAGTCACACGAAAAAGGTGACAAAGTAAGCGGTAAGATCAAGTCTATCACTGACTTCGGTATCTTTATCGGTCTGGATGGCGGCATTGACGGTCTGGTTCACCTTTCTGACATCAGCTGGAACAAGTCTGGTGAAGACGCAGTTCGTGATTACAAGAAAGGCGACGAGATTTCTGCAGTAGTTCTGCAGGTCGATCCTGAGCGTGAGCGTATCTCTCTTGGCGTTAAGCAAATTGAAGAAGATCCGTTCAATATGTATCTGACAACTAACAAGAAAGGTGCTATCGTTAACGGAACAGTTACTGCTGTAGACGCGAAAGGCGTTACCGTTAACCTGGCAGAAGAAGTTGACGGATACATCCGTGTTGCCGACCTGGCGCGTGAGCGTACAGAAGACGCTTCAGAAGTGGTTAGCGTAGGCGAAACCATTGAAGCGAAGTTCATGGGCGTGGATCGTAAGAACCGCACTGTGAACCTGTCTGTGAAAGCGAAAGATCAGGCTGACGAGAAAGAAGCGATTGATAAAGTGAACCAGACTGATGACGGTGGTTTCGCGAACGCAATGGCTGAAGCATTCAAAGCCGCTAAAGGCGAGTAATGCGGTAACGGGGGCATGCGAGTGCTCCCGGGTTTGCAGTAGCTGTTTGGATTAATTTATGACAATGAGGTTAGCATGACCAAGTCTGAACTAATTGAGCGGCTCGCAGACCAGGCGCGTCACATTCCTGCAAAGGAACTTGAGTTCGCTATTAAGGAAATCCTCGAACAGATGGCGCAAACCCTACAGAAGGGTGAACGCATTGAAATTCGGGGTTTTGGTAGTTTCTCATTGCATTATCGGGCTCCCCGGGTAGGTAGAAACCCGAAGACTGGTGAAACGGTGAAGCTGGACGGTAAATACGTTCCTCACTTCAAGCCGGGTAAAGAGCTTCGAGAGCGCGTGAACGCCGCTGTACAGTAAAACGAAAGGCCGCTATTCAGCGGCCTTTTTTATTGCCCGCGTTTTAACTTTTCTATTCGCTATAACATACCTGCCAGTTACATAAAATTAATAATTAGTTGATTTCCCTCATTGACGCGCCGTATAGTAGGTGTTCTATGACGGAATAATATGCAATTTCCTATGTCTGGCGGCGATGAACAAAATATAATAAAGCAGTATCAGCCACTAATTAGAGCGCTCATACCTTACGAACAGGAAAACCGGCTACTGGAAGGACTGAATAAGTTCTCAACCCGGTTGCCTAGTAGTATCCGCCGTGTGGTGAAAGAAGAGGTCATCCGCTTAACCTCGCTCACCGATGCCCCCGCAGACAATTCCGCGTTTGCCCAATTCCCGGTTATGAAATTCAAGCATTTCGGCATTCCCATGCGTCTGGACAAAGTGGGCGCCCGTATTCTGAAAGATGAAACTTCGCTATACCAGAACCGCTACACAGTGGGTGTGTTTGAGTCGGTGATGAACTCGTCTACCTATCAGACGCAGATTAAAAAGGAACAGTACAAGAAAATTGTCGATGCTTTTGCGATAGAAACGCAGTCACTTAATGATATAGATTTCGGTGACGATATCGCGCTTTCCCCTAACTTCCCTGTGTCTTCCCTGGAGTTTGAAAAAGGACGCCATTGCAACGTCAGTTCGCTGGCGTTTGACACTATGGCGGTAGAGACAAAACGGCCACCCAACATTAGCACCGGTGACGAGATAGAGTTTACGTTTCCGGATGTAATGGGGTTAAACCTGCCCGATCCTGAGGTGAAATTCACGCTAACCGCTGTGAAGTTCAATAAAAATACCAATAAATACGATTCCCACTTTACGCTGTCCGACCCGCTTAGCCCGCAGGTGCGGGAGGCCATCAAAAAGTATATAGAGGCCACAGCCTATAAACAGCCGCTTAAGCGCGATTTAGAAGTAGAGCGGGCTATGCAGGACCTGGAGCGGGACCGGATCCTGGAAAACAGCCCCTGGCTCCCGTTGTTTGTACATGCAACTAATAAAGAAGTGACGCCCGTCATTGCGCTGCTTACTAAAGCCAATATCCGCCACAGTAACGCCTACCAGTTACTGGAAAAACTGTCGGGCAAAACAGTGTTTGCCCGGCTGTGCCAAGAACTAAACAAATACCAGGAAGCATTTGTATTTCATGGCATAGTCAAAACCAAGAAAGGGCCGGTGGAAGTGGCTATGACCCACCGCCAGCTAATGGAGAGTGGTCAGTTAAGTGCTTATATCTACCTGTTAAGTAAATCAGGCAAGCTTTCGTGTACCCAATGCCGGTTAGAGGATATCACTCAGCTCGATCGCGAAAAGGCATTCTCAATTCATGATATTAACCCCAAGCAATTCGGTGAGCTGGGGGAATTAAATCGAATAGTGTACTGCCGGGATGTCTCAGACAAGCTGGAGCGCCTTACCTTGGGTGAAAAATGTGATTTTAAGGCCATTCCGCGATCGTTTCTGGTTTCTGAGGAGCGTTGGCGAATTGGTTATGTCATGGAAGAGGATCTCGACCGGCGCTCAGAGACCCGTTATGTAGTAGACAAAGCTGCCAGTATTAAAGTGGGACTGTTGTCCAGCATCAATGCCAGGGTATGCGACTTATCGGCAAAAGGCTTGCAGCTCTCAGTCTCTCCGGGCCAGCACAGTATCAGTGATGAAGTTCGGGTTACCGTTCCTGAACTGCGTATCAAGAATGAGAAGTACCGGGTGGTTAATTACGACACTACCACGGGTACCTTACGGCTATGTTTACAGGATCTGACTAAGTTAGCGAAGACCGGTGCCAGCGTGGAAGCCATGGTGGAAGAAAACAGCGCATATTATAAAATGCGTGATGTGGCCAAATTACAGCGACTCACTCACCGGTTCATCTGGGAGTTGGCAATACGGCACATGCCTTCGCTATCTGTTCTGTGTGTGTTGAATCGCAACCTGCTCGACAGACTGAAAACCGTATACCAGGGGGACAATTCAGACGATATTTACCCGTTCTCACAGGCTAAAAACATTACCCCTCTGCATGGTTTTTTTGCGGATCGTGACGTCACTAAACCCAAATCTAAAATGCTGGAGCGGCTGTTTAAGGGCAACAGCCAGTCGGCAACGATAGTGCATTGCGTACGTAATACCGACAGCAAGTTGATTTTTATCAAGAATAAAGATTTTATGTATGGCGCGTTGCGCCAGCAAATTGCCCAAAAACTTCAGGATCAGAAGGTGCAGCTGTGTGTAACGGATATTACCGCTATTCGCTGCCAGTCTCACTCTACGCCACTGACCCGTAAACGGCTTGCGCAGTTATCGAAGATAGATAAAACCACTTATGACAAGCTTCTTAAAATGCAGGAAGGCTATACCCATGTCATCAGTGTGACTAATCTCTCCACGCTGCAGAACGATTTAGTTACCGCTAACCTTCGCCACATCCCGCCCGCCAATGAGAGTAGCGCAGCGCACGGCGCAGCCTAATCCTCCCCGTTTAGTGGCAACTTAGCGATGTCATGTTGCCGCGCAATTTGCTATGCTCATTAACATGTTGTGTAACAAGGGCTTTGGCGTTGAAAGGGATCCTCTTCATCATTGTAATTTTGGTATTGTTGGCACTGGCATTTGCTATAGGCTCGCAAAACGATGCTGTTATTAGTGTTAATTATCTAATTGCCAGAGCTGACCTTCGCGTCTCTACATTAATTGCGATTACCCTGTCAGTGGGCGTTGTTATCGGGGTTTTAATTATGATGGCGAGCTGGCTGAGTCTGCGTGTGCAGCTAGTGGCTGCGCGCAGTAAAATCCGAAAGCTAACTAAAGAAAACTAACTATGCTCGAATTGTTGTTTCTTCTCTTGCCGGTAGCGGCGGGTTACGGCTGGGTAATGGGCCGTAACAGCGTTCGCCAGGCGCAGCGAAAACAATCCAGCATATTGTCACGGCACTATTATAAAGGCCTGAACTTTCTTCTTTCCGATCAACCCGATAAAGCGGTTGATACCCTCATCAAAATGATAAATCTGAATAGTGATACGGTAGAGACACATATCGCTATGGGCAACTTTTTTCGTCATCGTGGCGAAATAGACCGCGCTATTCGGGTTCACCAGAATCTGGTCAGCCGGGAAGAAATTCAGCCTGGCCCCCGTGAAAATGCCTTACTGGAGCTCGGCAAAGACTATACTCAGGCCGGGTTTCTGGAGCGGGCTGAAAATGCGTTTCTGCAATTACTTAACAGCGATAAACACTACCTGGTAGCACAACAACAGTTATTCAGTATTTACCAGACCACCAAAGAGTGGGGCAGAGCCATTGAGCTGGCGGAACGCATGGTGGCGTGTCATGGCGATAATGATGAGGTCAGCGGGCGACTGGCACATTTCTATTGTGAGCAAGCGCAGCTTGAACTTAAAAATGACGATCAGGGTAAAGCGCTGACTTTGTTGCAGAAGGCGGTGAATGCCGACGAGCACGCGGTAAGACCCTGGCTGAAGCTTGGCGAAATTGCGCTGGAGCAACGCCGCTATCGTGATGCCACCTCTTATTTGCTTCAGGTGGCAGAGCGGGATATCAGCTGGTTCAGTGAGGCGGTTCCGCTGTTAGAGAAAATTGCCGAGGAAACCGGTAACTGGGACGAGTTCGAAGCTAATCTGCAGTCACACTGGCAGCAGTGTGCAACCTCCTATCTGGCAATGGTGGATGTATTGCTCGCGCGGGGCGACTCGGGGCAGGCCGCCGGATACTTGCTTGAACAGCTACGAACCCGGCCCACCATGCGTGGCTTCAAAACATTAATGAGCCTGTATATCGACCAGATTGAAGATCAGGCCTCGACAGAAAGTCTGGAATTACTGGAAGAACTGGTAGAGAAGCAAATGTCGCAGCGGCCTAAGTATCGCTGCCAGAGTTGCGGCTTTTCGGGCCGCAAGCTTTACTGGTTATGCCCTTCCTGTAAGAAGTGGGGGATCGTTAAACCCATAAAAGGTTTGGATGGAGAATAAATGAGTAAATCAGACCCGCGTGTCATAGTGGCACTGGATTACGATAACAAAGATCATGCGCTTACTTTTATCGATCAGCTTGATCCGAACTACTGCAAGCTGAAAGTGGGCAAGGAAATGTTCACGTTATTTGGGCCAGATTTTGTAAAGACACTGGTCGCCCGGGGCTTCGACGTATTTCTCGATCTGAAATTTCACGATATCCCCAACACCGTCGCAAAAGCCTGTAAGGCAGCTGCAGAGCTGGGGGTGTGGATGGTCAATGTCCATGCGTCCGGGGGACGGGTTATGATGGAAGCTGCCAGGCAGGCAATAGCTCAGAGCAGTCACCCTCAAACCAAGCTTATTGCGGTTACGGTGCTAACCTCCATGGACGATGCCCAGTTAGCTGATGTGGTAAGTGGCGTTACCCCAGAGCAGCAGGTATTGAAGCTAGCGAGACTTACGGAGCGGGCAGGACTGGACGGTATTGTATGCTCAGCACAAGAAGCGTCAGCGCTCCGTGAACAATGCGATGATGATTTCTTGCTAGTAACACCAGGCATTCGGCCAGCCGGTAGTGACACGGGCGATCAAAAGCGGGTGATGACGCCCGAAGATGCAGTTCGCCACGGTGTAAATTATCTGGTGATGGGGCGTCCAATTACCCAGGCCGATGATCCACTGGCGGTGTTAAAAGAGGTAAATGCCAGTATCGGTCAGTAAGTAGGGTGCCGAAACAGGTCAGGCAGACACCACTTATTTTATCCATATACAACAAAGCCCCTTTCGGGGCTTTTTACGTATCATTATTTACTTGCTGCTTACCGTAATGCCTGCTCTGCCGGCGTGTAAGTCAGGCCAAGGTCTTTACCCAGGGCATCAACAACGGCTTTGTATGTAACCATACCTTCATGCACGTTCAGACCCGCCATCAGGTGGCGATCATCCAGCATCGCCTGTGCAGGACCCTTGTTTGCCAGTGCCAGACCGAAAGGCATAGTGGCATTGTTCAGCGCCATGGTAGAGGTACGTGCCACACCGCCCGGCATGTTCGCTACGCAGTAATGCACCACATCATCAATCACGTAAACCGGATCCTGGTGGGTGGTGGCCTTAGAAGTTTCAAAACAACCGCCCTGGTCAATAGCCACATCGACTAATACTGAACCCGGCTTCATCGCACGAATCTGTTCACGGTTCAGCAGTTTAGGGGCAGCGGCGCCGGGGATAAGAACTGCACCCACGACCAAATCTGCTTTCGAAGAATAGTGCTCGATAGCGTCTACGGTTGAAAAAACAGTTTTTACCTGACCATTGAAAATATCATCCAGCTGACGCAAGCGCGGTAATGAACGATCCAGAATAGTTACATCTGCGCCCAGACCCAGAGCCATTTTAGCCGCGTTAGTACCAACCACGCCGCCACCAATGACAAGCACCTTGCCGGGGGCTACGCCAGGTACACCACCTAATAACGTACCGCTACCACCGTGGGCCTTTTCAAGGTAATGCGCGCCGGCCTGAACCGACATACGACCGGCTACTTCACTCATAGGAGCCAGCAGGGGCAGGCCACCACGATCATCTGTTACCGTTTCGTAGGCGATGCAGGTTGCGCCTGATGCAACCAGCAATTCGGTTTGTACCGGGTCGGGTGCCAGATGCAGATAGGTATACAGTGTCTGGCCTTTGCTAAGCTGCTTACACTCGTTAGGTTGCGGCTCTTTTACTTTCACAATCATTTCTGCTTCAGCAAAAACCTTTTCAGCAGAAGAAGCAATATCAGCACCGGCAGCTTTATACATTTCATCGGTGAAACCGATGGCATCGCCGGCGTTTGTCTCAACCATCACCTGATGGCCATGGGTGACAAATTCTTTTACCGCGGCTGGTGTCAGACCAATGCGGTACTCATGGTTTTTAATTTCTTTTGGAACACCGACTAGCATAAGCTTTCCTCGTATTTTGTAGGGGATGTAATTTGTGGGGCGCAGTATACTTAAACAGAAACCAAAGTATCTGCTGTTATTTCAACGTAAGCCATATAAAATAACGAGATTATGAAATTTAGTGGAATTCTATATGCTCGTTAAAACGCCCAAACACCTCGATAGAATAGACCGCAACATTCTCACTGTGTTGCAAAAAGATGGCAGAATATCTAACGTAGAGTTGGCGAAGCTGGTAGGGCTTAGTGCAAGCCCTTGTTTAGAAAGGGTAAAAAGGCTAGAGTCACAAGGTTATATTACCGGGTATCACGCGCTGGTAGACCCCGAAAAACTGGGCGCTGCCATGCTGGTTTTTGTGGAGATAACACTGACCAAAACCTCGGTGGATATCTTCGCAGAATTTTCTGCTGCAGTGAAAAAACATGATGACATTCAGGAGTGTCACCTGGTCTCCGGTGATTTTGATTTCCTGTTAAAGGCACGGGTGGCTGATATGTCTAGTTATCGTCGTCTGCTTGGTGACACATTATTACGCCTGCCCGGTGTGAGTGAGTCCAGAACCTATGTGGTAATGGAAGAGGTGAAAAGCACTACGTCACTCAGGATAAATCTTAAGTAATTTGAAATAGGCTTGTTTTACCCCTTTGTGGTAGGCTTTGGGACATAAAAACAACGTAGCGTGAGCAAGCTTTCAGTCTTCATTCATAGTCTGGGTGGCAGACTGGTTTCAGTTTTGCTTAGTGACACACTACAACACAGTGAATTTTTAGGTTATGGCGCGACTTTCCGGAATCCAGCGATTGTGGGAGGCAGGTATGATAATGGCCTGCGTCTTTGCATTTTTTCTGTTGCTGGCATTAGCTTCTTTTCATCCTGGTGATCCTGGCTGGAGCCAGGCTGGCCTGCAATTAGACGTACACAACTGGGTAGGGGCAAGTGGTGCCTGGGTAGCTGACCTGTTGTTATTCAGCTTCGGTTATCTGGCCTGGACCTTACCGTTTGTGTGCGCGTTTCTTGGCTGGTTTTTGTTTCAGCATATCAAACAGCTTGATGAGTTTGATTACCTCACCATTGGCTTGCGGATTGTCGGTGCGCTGCTGATTGTGCTGGGCACCACAGGCATTGCCAGTCTCAACTTTAATGACATCTATAACTTCTCAGCCGGCGGCTTTTTAGGCGACGTGATAAGTTCAGCGCTGGTACCGTATTTCAATACCGCCGGCACTATCTTATTGTTGCTGTGCTTTTTCTGTACCGGATTTACGTTAGTCACCGGGATAAGTTGGCTGAGTATTATTGATGGCATTGGCAGCGCAACCCTGTGGACAGGGCGCAAAGCTGTCGCCTTCCCGCAACAGATAATGGGACTGGAGATGCCCAGGCTGGCATTGCCATCTCGTGCCGGTAGTTCTGAGAGCAATGATGAGCTGGATATCACCAGTATGCGTGCAGAGCCACCGGTTGAAGAGCGGGAACCTGAGCCGATAACCGCAACCCGTCCCCAACGCAGTGAACCTAACTTTGGCATTCCGGATGAGGTGTTTGAAGACGACGAACCGCCCTTTATGGTGGATAGTGACGATGCTCCGGCAGAGCCGGCTAAGCAATCCGGTTTCTCTGTCAGCGGACTAAAAGACAAGGTAAAAGCCGCAACAGGCAATAAAGCGGCTGATTCCGCCCCCAATGCGCCTGTACAAGCAGCGCCGGCGAAACAAGATGAACCCGAGCAAAGTGCACCACCCCCTGACGGCCCCATGCCATCCTTTGAGTTGTTAGAACGCGCTGATAAGCATGAGAACCCTATTTCCCAGGAAGAACTGGACATGGTCTCCCGGTTGGTGGAAGAAAAGCTGGCTGACTTTAACATTGAAGCGAATGTGGTAGGAGTCTACCCCGGTCCCGTAATTACCCGCTTTGAGCTGGATCTGGCACCGGGGGTTAAGGTCAGCAAAATCACTGGTCTTTCAAAAGATCTGGCCCGGGCAATGTCGGCTATCTCAGTCCGGGTGGTAGAGGTTATTCCCGGTAAGTCTGTTATCGGACTGGAATTACCAAATAAGAAACGTGAAATGGTCCGTTTGAGCGAAGTGATCAGCGGCGACACGTTCCAGTCAAATGCGTCTAACCTCACGATGGTGCTTGGCGCTGACATTTCCGGTAAACCGGTGGTGGTCGATTTAGCCAAAATGCCCCACTTACTGGTTGCCGGTACCACCGGTTCTGGTAAGTCGGTGGGTGTGAACGTAATGATCCTGAGCTTGCTGTATAAAAGCACGCCAGAAGATGTTCGCATGATTATGATCGACCCGAAAATGCTGGAATTGTCGGTTTATGAGGGAATACCGCATCTGCTCGCAGAAGTCGTGACCGATATGAAAGAAGCGGCGAATGCGCTGCGCTGGTGTGTGGGCGAAATGGAGCGCCGCTACCGCTTAATGAGCGCGCTGGGCGTGCGTAACCTGAAAGGCTACAACGCCAAGGTAATGAAAGCGAAACAAGACGGCGAGCCTATTAAAGATCCGCTCTGGAAGTCTGAAGAGAGCATGGAAACTGAGGCGCCTGAACTGGAAAAGCTGCCAAGTATTGTGGTAGTGGTCGACGAATTTGCTGACATGATGATGATCGTGGGCAAGAAAGTTGAAGAATTAATTGCCCGGATTGCCCAGAAGGCGAGGGCGGCCGGCATTCACCTTATTCTGGCTACGCAACGACCGTCAGTAGATGTGATTACCGGCTTGATAAAAGCCAATATCCCTACCCGGATTGCATTCCAGGTATCCAGTAAAGTTGACTCCCGAACCATTCTTGACCAGCAGGGAGCGGAAGCGCTACTGGGAATGGGGGATATGCTGTATCTGCCGCCAGGTAGTCCGGTACCGACCCGGGTTCACGGCGCGTTCGTAGACGATCATGAAGTTCACGCTGTAGTGGCTGACTGGCAAAAACGGGGTAAACCTGAATATATTGACGAAATACTGAACCCGGAATCTACCGCCGAGGTATTGTTACCCGGTGAGCAACCCGATAACGGTGATCAGGAACTGGATGCGTTTTATGACGAGGCGGTGGCCTTTGTAACCGAAAGTCGCCGCGCCAGCGTGTCCAGTGTGCAACGTAAATTCCGCATTGGATACAACCGTGCCGCCCGACTGGTGGAACAAATGGAATCAAGCGGCGTGGTGAGCCCCCAGGGCCATAATGGTAACCGGGAAGTGTTAGCTCCCGCCCCGCCTAGAGACTAAATTATGATGATGAAAACACTTTCTTTTAGCATGGCATTCTTGCTGACTTTTACAATGCCAGCATTCGCCGGCGACACGCCCAAAGCAGACCTTAAAGCGTTGCTGGCGGATATGCAGCATTATTCGGCAGATTTCACGCAGACTGTCACCGATGAGTCGCAAGAGGTTGTGCATGAGGCAAAGGGCACGTTAACGATGACCCGCCCGGACAAGCTACGCTGGGAAACCACTTTACCCGACGAAACGCTGCTCATAGCCGATGGTGAAGCAGTCTGGAATATAGACACTTTCGTCGAGCAGGTGACAATAATCGATCAGGCCTCAGCAGTGGCAGATAACCCGGTGATCTTACTGACGTCGCAGGATGACGAAACCTGGCAACAATTCAATGTTGCCCACGGCGATGACAATCAACACTTTATTGTAAAGCCGCTGTCAGAAGACGGGCAGATCCGTTCGCTGTCATTAACGTTTGATACCGGTACTCTGCGCAGTTTATCTATGCACGATGCCCAGTCACAAACCAGCCGGCTGGTATTCGATAACATCGACACGTCTACCGCACCGGAAATGGCGCTGTTCGAGGTGAATGTGCCCGACACCTATATGATTGACGACCAGCGCTGATGACAGACGGCGAGCTATACGCGCCGCTGGCGGCACGCATGCGCCCGGCCACGCTGGACGAATACGCCGGGCAGCAACACTTAGTGGGGCCCGGTAAACCGTTACGGAAGATGCTGGAATCCGGGCATTGTCACTCCATGGTGTTATGGGGGCCACCGGGTACCGGTAAAACCACGCTGGCGGAACTTATCGCCAGTTATACCAATGCCAATGTTATCCGGCTGTCAGCAGTCACCTCAGGGGTAAAAGATGTCCGAGCGGCCATGTATAAAGCGGAAGCTGATGCGAAATATCAGCAACGCACCCTGCTGTTCATAGACGAGGTCCACCGCTTTAATAAAAGCCAGCAGGATGCGTTTCTGCCGTTTGTGGAGTCGGGAACGGTAACGTTCGTCGGTGCCACCACCGAAAACCCGTCGTTTGAATTAAATAACGCATTGCTAAGCCGGGTGCGGGTGTATGTGCTGCAAAACCTCGATTCCGTAGCTCTGGACGCCACGCTCAACCGCGCCCTTAATGACAGTGAACGTGGCTTAGGCGCGCGCAATCTGTCACTGAGTGAAGATGCCCGTGCGGCGCTACTGGATTTATGCAGCGGCGATGCCAGACGACTGTTGACGTATCTTGAACTGGCCGCTGATTTTACCCAGGGTGACTGTGTCAGTCTGGCTGACGTAGAGCAGGCGGTGGGTGAGAAAGTCGCTGCGTATGACAATAAAGGCGACGCCTTTTATGATCTAATTTCTGCGTTTCATAAGTCGGTACGCGGCTCCGATCCGGATGCCGCTCTGTACTGGTACGCTCGTATTCTGGAGGGTGGCGGCGACCCCTTGTATGTGGCGCGGCGTTTGTTGGCCATTGTGTCAGAGGATATCGGTAATGCCGATCCCCGGGCGATGCAACTGGCTCTGAATGCCTGGGATACCTTTCACCGGGTAGGGCCGGCAGAAGGCGAGCGCGCTATCGCCCAGGCCGCAGTCTACTGCGCGCTGGCCGCGAAAAGCAATGCAGTGTACACCGCGTACAAGCAGGCCCGGGTACTGGCCAGAAAAACCGGTGATCTGGGTGTGCCCATGCATCTGCGCAATGCTCCCACTTCGTTGATGAAAGATCTGGGCCATGGTGATGATTATCGTTATGCCCATGATGAACCTAATGCCTTTGCCGCCGGCGAGCGTTATTTCCCCGAGGAACTGACCGGAACCCGTCTGTACCATCCAAACGAAAGAGGCTTGGAAAAAGCCCTAAAGGCGAAACGGGATTACCTTGACTCACTGAACGCGCACAGCAAACGGGTACGCAAATAGGATGAGTCAGGCATTACTGTATACCTATATAGCCCTGGGTGGTGCGCTGGGTGCCTGTTTACGGTATTTCCTGAGTTCAGGTATCGATTCATGGTTTGGAAAAACTATGCCCTTTGGTACACTCACGGTAAATGTTTTAGGCTCGTTCAGCCTGGCGCTGGTTTACGGTTTCATAGAACGACAAGAGTTGGCCGAGTCTCCCTACAGAGCATTGATTGGGGTAGGGTTGTTAGGCGCTTTTACGACGTTTTCGACGTTTTCCATTGAAACGCTGACACTGCTGGAAAATGGGCTTTGGATCAAAGCCGTTGCCAATATATTGTTAAATGTAACCGCCTGCCTGCTTGCAGCCTGGCTGGCTATTGAATTACTGAAAGGATAAGAAGAACCCTCCATGTTAGATCCCAAGTTTTTACGAAGCGATATTGACACTACAGCCGCTCGCCTGGCCACCCGTGGCTACTCTCTGGATGTAGAGGCGTTCTCAGCGCTGGAAGAAAAGCGCAAAGCGTTACAGGTTAAAACCCAGGAATTGCAGAACGAACGCAACGTGCGCAGTAAGTCTATAGGCAAAGCTAAAGCGCAGGGTGAAGACATTGCCCCGTTGTTGGCCGAAGTGGGCAAACTGGGTGATGAGCTGGACTCTGCTAAAGCGGAACTACAACTGGTTCTTAACGAGATAAATGCCTATACCCAGGGGATCCCGAATTTACCGGACGAGTCGGTACCACAGGGTGAAAGTGAAGACGATAACGTTGAGATAAGCCGCTGGGGTACGCCTCGGGAGTTCGATTTTGACATCAAAGATCACGTTGATCTGGCTGAGCAGTTAGATAAAGGTCTGGATTTCGAAGTGGCTACCAAGATCACCGGCAGCCGCTTCGTAGTGATGCGCGGCGCCATAGCCCGTTTGAACCGCGCAGTCGCGCAGTTTATGCTGGACGTTCAGACTGGGGAGAATGGCTACCAGGAAATGTACGTGCCGTATCTGGTGAACCACGACAGCCTGTACGGAACCGGACAGCTTCCTAAGTTCGGCGAGGATTTGTTCCACACCAAGCCCGCGACGGAAGAGGGGCAGGGACTGAGCCTCATCCCTACCTCTGAAGTGCCGCTGACTAACATCGTGCGTGATGAAATTCTGGACGTAAAAGCATTACCTTTGAAAATGACGGCACACACACCGTGTTTCCGCTCTGAAGCCGGATCCTATGGGCGGGATACCCGAGGTTTAATTCGTCAGCATCAGTTCGACAAAGTGGAAATGGTGCAGGTGGTCAAGCCGGAAGAAAGCTTCGACGCGCTCGAAGACATGACTTCCCATGCCGAAAGCATTCTGCAGAAACTGGAATTACCATACCGCAAAGTTTTGCTGTGCACTGGTGATATGGGCTTTGGCGCATGTAAAACCTACGACCTTGAAGTCTGGCTGCCGGCTCAGAACACTTATCGTGAAATTTCCTCATGTTCAAACATGCTGGACTTCCAGGCCCGTCGCATGCAGGCGCGCTTCCGTAATCCTGAAACTAACAAGCCTGAGCTGGTGCACACCCTGAACGGGTCAGGCCTGGCAGTAGGACGTACCCTGGTGGCGATTCTTGAGAATTACCAGCAAGCTGACGGCAGCATTGTGGTGCCAGAAGCCCTTAAGCCCTATATGGCTGGCGTAGAAGTTATACGTCCTCAGTAAGCTGCAAATCAGGTATTAAAGAGGAGGCAAATTGCCTCCTTTTTTATAAGCATTTAGCGGGCTTGGGTAGTCCTGCCAGTTTTGTGGCCTGTTTGGCTGGCCCTTTTGGAAACAGCCGTTGTAGATAGCGACTGTTACCTTTCTCAGGCCCATGCTTTGCCGCGATGGCCTTCACCAGTGCCCGCATAGCCGGGCTCGTATCATATTCCAAGTAGAAGTTGCGCACGAAGCGCACCACTTCCCAGTGGGCATCCGTCAGACTGATGTTCTCCTGCTCGGCCAGCAACGGCACCATGTCTTCTTGCCACTGTGTGTGGTCCAGCAGGTAGCCGGCTTTGTCGGTGGCTACCGGTTTGCCATTAAAAGAAAAGCTGTAAACGGGGTCTGTCATTATTTATCTATCCGGTAATTTAAGAAGGACGGGTCAATGGTCGTCATCAAAACGCGGGCTTTTCCCTAAAAGGTGACGATGTGATCAGAGCTGTTCATTAGCTCTTTGACGCCGTCAGCCGACAGCGGTTCTGCCGCGACTGCCAGCGACTGGCCATCAGTGAGTCTGGCTTGTGCACTCTGCGTACAGTAGTACAGCTCTTCAATATCGAAAAAAGGCAGAGCTTTTAATCGCTTGGTATGACTTTTCATGCCAGTGGGCGGGGTAAGCTGGCCGGCTAACTGAGCCACACCTTCGCCCTCAAACAGGATCTGCACTTCGTGCCCATAGTTTGTGGCGGCCATAGCAAAATCCAGCCCGTCCTGGGCGCTGATCCCCTGGTAGGGTGGGGTGGTCATTCGTACAGTGATTGTGGCCATCAGAATTGCACCAGGTTGTCGCTGTCATGCAGTTTGGTAAAAAAGTCGCTCAGTCCTGTTTGAGAGAATGGCGGCAATAAATTATACGCATTGTAACCCAGTTCTTCCGCTTCCTGCTGACTTAACACGCCCCGGCGGGCCGCAGCGGTTATACACACCACAAGTGGGGTATTGGTTTGTTCATGAAACGCTACCCACTGTTTAACACTGTTTGGCTCGTCCGAGGGAGGATGCATAAAGGCATTCGCATGAAACACGCCGTCCTGGTAAAAAAACACCTGATCAATAGTGTGATTGTCACGCACAAGTTGCTGACAATATGCCAGCGCGTTTGCGCCACCATTACTGGTAAACGGGGAAGACGTAACGAGAATCGAGTAACGGGCCATAGATACAAAAACACCCCGTAACCGGGGTGTTTTTCCTTTTAAGCTATAAAATTAGTCGTCGCCGCCAAAGGCACCCAGCAAGTGCAGAATTGCAGTGAACAGGTTGTAAATGCTCAGGTACAGCGATACGGTCGCGCGAATGTAGTTTGTTTCGCCGCCGTGAATAATACGGCTGGTGTCATACAGGATGAAGCCAGACATAATAAACACAATCGCTGCGCTGATTGCCAGGCTAACCGCCGGTACAGCAAAGAAGATATTTGCGATTGCTGCAACCAGAACCACAACCAAACCCACTACCAGGAAGCCAGCCATGAAAGAAAAGTCTTTCTTGGTAGTAAGCGCATAACCTGACAGTGCGAAGAACACCAGGGCAGTAGCACCAAGGGCTTCCATGATCAGGCCGGGACCTGCCACGCCAAGGTAAAAATTAAGCGTGTAACCTAACGAGGCGCCCATTAAACCGGTAAACGCAAACACCCAGAACAGGCCAGACGCAGAATCGGCTTTACGGTGCACAACGAATAGCGTTACGAACGCGCCTATCGTCATTACCAACGACATTAATGGTGAAATACCGACTGCCATTGCAACGCCGGCACAAACCGCGCTGAATGCTAGTGTCATAGCCAGTAACATGTAGGTGTTACGTAACACCTTGTTTGTTTCCAGCACAGACGGTTGAGATGCACTTGAATACATCGAACGCTGATCCATTGTTTCCTCCAACAGGACTAAGTAATTGACCGAAACGGTAAACTATTATTTAGTGTCTTTGTATGGGTTTTAGTTCCGGATTTCAAGCGCTTTCGATCAAATATCGTCAGCAATGAGTGAGTATTTGCAATAGTTGTGTGTAGTATCAACAAATTGTCTATTTGGCAGGCGTTTAGACTTCAGTTAGCCAATTTAGGCTTTACAGTTAAAATTATTTCGTTAAGATACCCACACTTCACGGAGAGTTGGCAGAGTCCGGTTGAATGCACCTGACTTGAAATCAGGCGAAGGGTCAAACCTTCCGGGGGTTCGAATCCCTCACTCTCCGCCATATTCCGAAAAACCCGCACAAGTTGCGGGTTTTTTTATGGCCAAATAAAAGCGCAGTCGTTTCCAGTGAGGGTGAGAACCCCCGCGGTTCGACAAATCGTCGGGAACGATTTGTGCCGCCGAAGGCGCCCGTAGGGGCGGGTACAGGATGTACCCGAGCACATCCCTCACTCTCCGCCATATTCCGAAAAACCCGCACAAGTTGCGGGTTTTTTTATGGCCAAATAAAAGCGCAGTCGTTTCCAGTGAGGGTGAGAACCCCCGCGGTTCGACAAATCGTCGGGAACGATTTGTGCCGCCGAAGGCGC
>NZ_JAOTJC010000006.1:359959-760766 GCF_025628895.1 Alteromonas salexigens
AAAGCGCAGTCGTTTCCAGTGAGGGTGAGAACCCCCGCGGTTCGACAAATCGTCGGGAACGATTTGTGCCGCCGAAGGTGCCCGTAGGGGCGGGTACAGGATGTACCCGAGCACATCCCTCACTCTCCGGCGCTCAATACCCAATAACTTTAAACACATGCGGCTTTGCCACAACTGTATGATTTTCATACCCGGGATATACGACCACAGTCGCATTGTTACATCCTGTTCACATGTTTAGGCTGGCGTTTTCTTCGCGCAATCTAAAGGTGTAATGTGTCACAAGAAAGTTCTTCTTATCAAAAACTTCACAAACCGAGCAGTAGTTTTGAATCGCGGGACGACTACTTAAATCACGAACTACAAATTATTTCTCCAAAGCGCTGGCGCTTGAATCTTCCGGGTAAGGACTACCGTGTTGAGTGGGAGGACTTTATTCCGGGGATGGCCGCAACTATTGGGAAAATCGTCATGGTTGCGGCGGTAGTAGGGGCATTTGCTGCACCACTTGGCTTGTCACCTGAGTTCGTAATTGAAAACGTGCGCTTTGAACTGCTCATTGCCGCGGTGTTGTTTGTGGTTCTGATCTCTGGCTTTTTGAACCCTTCTGCCAATCTGGCGGGCACTCATGGTCCTCTTCTGCCACTCGTACCGTTAATGGTGGCTTCTGGTGGTCACCCCATGGCGTTGGGGCTGTTAATCGGTTTGTTTGGGTTTATTTTAGGTATAACTAAAGGCGGGAGTATTCTTGCCAAATTAACCAGTAACGGTGTCTGTGGCGGCTTACTGTTGTACTTAGGTTTTATTGGTATAACAGGGCAGGTTAAGAAACTGTTTGCGTGGGCAGAAAGTTTCGACATGGCGTACCTGGCCTTTGTCGTGATTATCGCCACTATTTTAATGTACGCATGGTTAGAGCATATTCAAAAACGCTGGCTGGCTATTCCACTTGGCGCAGTCATGGCAGCTGTCATTGCGCTTGCTTTCGGGGCACCTTTTGAATTTACCACCTCACCAGGTATGCCTAATTTAAACCCAGCGTATTGGTGGGGAGAAGATACAGGCTGGCAGTTAGGGTTACCTGACTGGTCGCATTTTATCGCGGTAATGCCTTTTGCCGTGCTGGCCGTAGCCATGTGGTCGCCAGACTTTCTGGGTCATCAGGTGTTTCAAAAGCTGAGCTACCCTAAAAAAAGCGAAAGAGCCCACATGAACATAGATGACACCATGATTGCTGCGTCAAGCCGCCAGGCGGTAGGTAGCTTACTGGGAGGTGGTAATATTTCTTCCTCTTGGGGAACCTATATTATACCGGCGTCAATTGCACGCAGGCCCATTCCGGGCGGTGCGCTGGTAACCGGCCTTCTATGTGTTATCGCCGCAATATGGGGTTACCCTATGGATCTCGCAATTTGGCCGCCGGTTCTCTGTGTCGCGCTGGTCGTGGGTGTGTTTTTACCGCTAATGGAAGCGGGTATGCAGATGACAAGGGAAGGCAAAACAACCCAGTCTGCGGCACTTGTCGTCATTTCTTCTGTGGTGGTCAACCCGGTTTTCGGATGGTCTTTAACCATGCTACTGGACAATATTGGTTTGGTAGGCTGCAAAGACAGAGCGATAGAGTTAGGTAAAGCCGGCCGCTGGTTAATTCCCGGTGTCACCTTTATTGTGTTGTGTACGGTAATGGCACTCATTGGAATGTTCCCGGGCGTACCTGCTCTGATGGAGACGTTTAGGCTTTAAATCGTCATTCGCGTGGGCTGGCCGAGCAGCCCACGCTTAATTTTATCGGTATTGCTTACCTGTCCCAGTAGGGAATATCCTCAAAATATTCGGACAAAAAATCTATGAACACCCGTAGCTTGTTTGATACGAGTTTACGGTGCGGGTAAACCGCATACAATGATACAGGCTCAGGAACAAACGCTTCCAATACAGAGACTAACTCTCCCCGTTTTAATGCACCACCCGCAATAAAGGTAGGCTGTAAAACATAACCTTCACCTTGTTTGGCGACGTTGAGTAAAACTTCGCCATTATTCGCCGTGAGTCTGGGCGTATATTTTTGGGCGTTGGCTTTCAGCGCTCTTATCAGTTCAGATTGATCGTTGTCGTAGTTAACATACGTGTATTCCAGATAATGATCAGGTTTTAATTCAGCAGGGTGTGAGGGCATCCCGTACTTCTCTAAATAAGCGGGCGAGGCGCAGAGGGCTAACTTTACAGTAGTGATTTTCTTTGCCACCAGCGTCGAACTGGCAAGGTGGCCTGCGCGAATGGCAACATCGAAACCTTCATCTACTACATCCACTTTCCGATCATTCAGTTGCAGGTTAATTGATACGTGAGGGTGGGCGTTTTGAAATGCTCCTAATGCCCCCGCGAGATGCAGAGTAGAAAAGGAAACTGGTGCACTCACATGCAAAACGCCTTTTGCCTGGGCATTGAAAAGCCCGAGTTGGCCTTCCATGTCATTAATACTTTCAAGAATATGGTTGGCATGCTGTAAGCACTGCCGCCCGGCTTCGGTGAGATGGATACGCCTTGTGGTGCGGTTGAACAACCGGGCGTCGAGATGCTTTTCAAGTTGCGCCACGTATTTGCTGACAAGTTGATTCGATGTATCCAGTTTTTCTGCCGCTTTGGTAAAACTGCCTTCATTTGCAGCCGCCACAAAGGTTTTGAGCAGCGCGATCCTGTCCATTTTCTTATCCGATTATCAATGGTGTATTGGTAATCATTCAACATGCAGCCACTTTATTCAAGTAGCGTTGGTAACTATTCTAAGCTCATAACGTTTGTAAGGCAGCGTTACAGCGGAAGACAAAGGCGCACGCAACGCCATTGAGGGAAGCCTTGCCGTTTTTAAGATTACAGAAATTGAGGATAATATGATGAGTCAGCAACTTTTGAATAAAATTTTTACTACTAATAACAGCTTCGCGAGTCTGGTGTTACGCATACCGGTAGGAATTATTCTGGCCGCCCACGGCGCACAAAAACTTTTCGCCTGGTTTGGGGGCTACGGCCTGGCGGGCACCGGTCAATGGATGGAGAGTATAGGGCTGGCACCAGGCTATCTCATGGCTTTACTGGCCGGTACCGCTGAGTTTTTTGGTGGAATTGCGTTAATCCTGGGTTTGCTTACCCGACCCGCTGCTCTGGTGAGCGCATTTACCATGATTATTGCGATTTTTAGCGTGCACGCTGCCAACGGTTTGTTTATGAGTAATAACGGATACGAGTTCGCTTTGTCGCTACTGGCTGCGACCAGCGCGCTGGCGATACAAGGTGGTGGGAAATACTCGTTTGATTTATTTATTGCCAATAAGCTGAACAGCAAAGGCGCTCGATAGAGACCAAATAACGTCACTAATTTTGTTTTTTCAGGGATAATTGAGGCGTTTTGTTTATCAATTGGTCGCTTAGACAAAAATGTTCAAATAAGTGCTTTACACCTCGGACGAAATCATTAAGATACGCAGCACTTCACGGAGAGTTGGCAGAGTCCGGTTGAATGCACCTGACTTGAAATCAGGCGAAGGGTCAAACCTTCCGGGGGTTCGAATCCCTCACTCTCCGCCACATTCCGAAAAACCCGCACAAGTTGCGGGTTTTTTTATAACTAAAAAAAAGCGCAGACTTTTCCAGTGAGGGTGAGAACCCCCGCGGTTCGACAAATCGTCGGGAACGATTTGTGCCGCCGAAGGCGCCCGAAGGGGCAGGTACAGGATGTACCTGAGCACATCCCTCACTCTCCGCCACATTCCGAAAAACCCGCACAAGTTGCGGGTTTTTTTATAACAAAAAAAAAGCGCAGACGTTTCCAGTGAGGGTGAGAACCCCCACGGTTCGACAAATCGTCGGGAACGATTTGTGCCGCCGAAGGCGCCCGAAGGGACAGGTACAGGATGTTCCTGAGCACATCCCTCACTCTCCGCCACATTCAAAAAGCACATCCCATAGTCACTAATCACTGATTAATGTGATTTGGCATGACCCAGTCATCGGTTTTATTCATTACAACCCAAACCAATAACCTTATCGCTCTTTTCATTTGCACTAAATAGTGGGTAAGCAGCTCTTTTTCAGCACGATACGCAAAAGTTACCGAAGCGGCTAATAACCTAAATAAATTCAGCGGTATTTATAACCTCGGTATGCAATTTTCCTTAATGGTTACAGGGCTTCCGTTAGCGCTTTTCTGATCTTATCAGCCGTGTAGCCGGTAAATATCGTATTATAAATATACATACAATCTTCCCCTCAGTGCTGCTATCGTTATACGTACTGCGAGTCGTCGACGTACGCCCTTGAGGCGATGACAACCTATGTGCATGCTTTTCACAGGGAGCCAATCATGACGCATCCACACACTCCTGATCTTGCGACGGGATCGGTTGAGGAGAAACGTCAGGAAATTCTGCGTTATTTTCATCATTCCTTCGACCTTTACGACTCTCTCTTCAGTGTATTGGCTACCGATGATGCATTTTATCAACGCCCTGAAAAGCTCCGTCATCCGTTAATTTTTTACTATGGCCACACGGCTACGTTTTTTATAAACAAGCTACTGCTGGCGAAACTCATTGATGAGCGCATTAACCCTGAGTTTGAATCCTTGTTTGCGGTAGGCGTAGACGAAATGAGTTGGGATGATCTTAACGACGCTCACTACGACTGGCCGTCCGTGGAACAAGTCAGAGATTATCGACGTCAGGTTCGTACGCTAGTGTCTGATCTTATTAGCACAATGCACTTTACAATGCCCGTGTCCTGGGAAAGCCTCATGTGGCCGGTTGTGATGGGAATTGAACATGAGCGCATTCATCTGGAAACATCCTCGGTACTAATTCGGCAGCTTGATATCGGCTATTTGCGCCAGTCGTCAGATTGGCCACGGTGTGAAGAGCAGGGTGACGCGCCGGCCAACCAATTGGTTGAGGTACCGGCGGGCAAGGTTTCGCGCAGTAAATCACATGATGACTCTATATATGGCTGGGATAATGAGTACGGCACAGAAGAAGAAGCAGTGGGGGCGTTTAAAGCCGCAAAATATCTGGTGTCTAACGGCGAGTTTCTTAAATTTGTTAAAGACGGGGGTTACCAGCAGTCGCAATGGTGGGAACAAGAAGGTAATCGCTGGCGGGACTACACGCAAGCCACTCACCCGGTGTTTTGGGTTGCCGGTGAGCACGGCTTTGACTACCGCAGCATGCTGGATATTCAGCCGTTGCCGCTAAACTGGCCTGTGGATGTTAATTATCACGAGGCCAAAGCGTTTTGTAACTGGTTAAGTGCGAAAGAGGGCAGATCAATTCGGCTGCCCACCGAGCATGAATGGCTGCGAATACGGGACGAAGCTGGTGTCACAGAGCGTCGTTATGCAGGTGACGCCAATATTCACCTGTCTGATAGCGCATCATCGGTGCCTGTGGATCGCTACCCACAGGGTGAGTTTTTTGATGTAGTAGGAAATGTCTGGCAGTGGACGGAAACACCCATTTACCCCATGGCAGGCTTTAAAGTGCACCCGTTGTACGATGACTTCACTACACCCACGTTTGATAATAAGCATAACCTGATCAAAGGCGGCAGCTGGATATCAACCGGTAATGAAGCAACCCGGGACAGCCGTTACGCATTTCGCCGCCATTTTTTCCAGCATGCCGGGTTTCGCTATATTGAATCGGACAGCAACATCCAGGTGTCAGACATGAATTATGAAAGCGATACCCAGGTCTCTCAGTACTGCGAATTTCATTATGGACAGGAGTATTTTGGGGTACCTAACTTTGCTAAATCCTGTGCACAAGTGTGTCTCCGTCATATGCAGGGGCGCCCTAAACAGCGGGCACTGGATCTCGGTTGCGCGGTGGGCCGCTCGGCTTTCGAGCTTGCCAGAGAGTTTGACCATGTTGATGCAGTGGACTTTTCCGCCCGGTTCATTAAAACAGCAGCAGCCATGCAGGCTAATGGCGAAATCCGCTATAGCCTGGCAGAGGAAGGCACGTTAACGTCATTTCATATTCAGCGGATAGCAGATATGGGTCTGACAGACGCTGCGCAGCGCGTCAGGTTTATGCAGGGCGATGCTTGTAATCTCAAGCCACAATTCGATAACTACGATCTCATTTTCATGGGCAACCTGTTGGACAGGGTATACAGCCCGCGCAAGGTATTACAAACCGTCACGGAGCGATTAAACACAGGTGGGATCCTGGTGGTGGCTTCACCGTTTACCTGGCTTGACGAGTATACAGAGCCCTCGGAGTGGCTGGGCGGATTTAAGGAGGATACCGGCGAAACCCTGACGTCTACCGATGCCCTGGAACGTGAACTGGCGGCACAGTTTATACGGCTGGATGGCCCGTTTGACATACCTTTTGTGATACGGGAGACCAAACGTAAATATCAGCATAGCCTGTCAGAATGCAGTGTATTTCAGAAGCGTAGCTGATGTTTGTCGACCGGCGAAATAGCGGTGCAGAGAAGTTCGATCGTAAACGGGCCCCCGGCAACTGTCAGCACGAAGATCCTTTGTACCTGTGGCTGGCAGATCTCGATGTGCCACCTCCCTCATGCGTACACAAGGCAGTGGCGGAATTTCTTGCATCCGACGCCTTCGGCTATGTAGAGACTGATATCGGGGCTGCGGTATCTCATTGGTATGCCAAACGTGGCACATTAGCTCCTTCCTTTACCCCTGTCCCGTTGTGTTCTGTTATTGCGGGTGTGCATACAGCAATCAGCATATTCTCCAAGCCAGCGGACTCGATAATGGTGTTCACACCCACGTACGGGCCACTCATAGACGCCATTCGCATAGCGGGACGCATTCCATTATACGTTCCGTTGCAGGCGGGTCGGCCGACTATCGAAAGCCTTTATCCCAGTGCTTCCATGCTGCTGGTCTGCCATCCGAATAACCCTGATGGCAGTCAGTTTTCAGAGGAGACACAGCGCCAGATTGCGAGGTTTTGTCAGCAACATGACATTACCGTGGTTAGCGATGAAGCACATGCCGATTTCACGTTTGGCGAGAGCCCGGTGATGCCCTGGGCTGCGCTCGATGCTGACGCCATATCGCTGGCCAGTCCGGTGAAAGGCTTTAATCTTGCTGCCATTCCTGCAGCCAGTTATGCCCTGATTGCTAATCAGACAAAGCGGGAGATGTTTGCTGATGCCGTAAAAAAGCGCCACCTGTCTGCCTCAGCGGTAAGCAGGGTGGCATTGAATGCAGCCTATCAGCAAGGTGGTGACTGGTTTACTGACGTACAGCATTGCCTGCATAAAAACCGTGTTCTCAGTGAGCAGTTAGCCAGCAAACTCCCCGGGAAGATTACCTGGTCAACGGGCACGGCAGGCTTTTTCATGTGGCTAAATCTTGCAGCAGGTTTGTCAGTGAATGACACCCACGCACGGTTGGATAGGGCGGGCGTAGTGTTGTCCCCGGGCGAGTCTTTTGGTGCTCCGGGCTGGTTTCGAATGAATTTGGCTTCCCACCCAGAAGTGTTAAAAGAAGCATTTTCCAGGCTCCTAAAATCATTCTAGATAATAGAATAAATGTTAAAAATTTAGCTGATATAAGTATGGAATATTAGATTGTAAACTGCCCTTATCTTAAGGCTTCAGGAGCAATGTATGCGATATATCAGACGAGCAGATGAGCGGGGACGAGTCGATTTTGGCTGGTTGCAGAGCCGTCACTCATTTTCCTTTGGCCATTATTATGACCCCGCGCACATGGGCTTTTCGGTACTGCGGGTGATAAATGATGACGTAGTAGCCGCGGGGAGGGGATTTGACACCCATGGCCACCGGGATATGGAAATTATCTCGTATGTGGTCTCTGGTAGCCTTGCCCACAAAGACAGCACGGGTACGGACGGTATTATTCCAGCTGGGGATATACAGCGCATGAGCGCTGGCAAGGGGATTATGCATTCGGAATACAACCCCTCGGAGACTGATACCGCCAATTTTCTGCAGATATGGATATTACCGCAGCACCGAGGTATAGCACCCAGTTACGCGCAGCGTACCATTAGTCAAAATGGCTCCGTGACACCTTTAATCACGCCAGACGGTAGCAATGGCACGCTGAGTATTAATCAGGATATGTCGTTGTTTCGGGTGTTTTTGCAAGATAACCAGAGTCAGTCTTTTAGTACACATGCACGGTGGGGCTACCTGCATGTTATCAACGGGTCATTGGATATTGACGGTTCAATTTACCGGGCAGGGGACGCAATTGGCCTTTCCGAAGAAGACACTATTACCATTACCGCATCTCAGACGGCTGAGGCGCTATGGTTTGATCTGCCGCCGGGCTAACAGTGCCTTAGTCGGTGTCTTTAACCCACTTGCCGTTGGTATTTTTGTGGTAGCTCTGTTTAACGGCCGACCAGGCAACCTTAAACGCAACGTCTTCCCGGCTGTTGTTGCCGTGTCGGTCTTTCGGCTCGGCATATTCCTCCCAGGCGCGGTTGAAGGCGGCAATGAAAATATCCTGGGCGTGAGCAGGCAAATTATCTTTCATTGAATCAGGTAACGATGTGCGGGATGAATAGGGCATAACATCTCTCCCTTGTTCGTCCCATACCTTACGCACAAGTCATTGACGCTGTTCACAATCTCATCATAAATCATTAAATTTCAATGAGTCTTGTCTTAGCTCTTCACTCCATCTTGGTGCATGGTATTATGCTGACTGTGCGTACAGCGAAATTAAACAATGAAAACACCAAATTCAGTGAGCGTTCAACGTGATTAAAATTATCCTGGCAGATGACCATGATCTGGTCAGAACAGGGATACGCCGAATTCTTGAAGATGTTGAGGACTTTGCCGTCGTCGCGGAGGCGAAGAACGGTGAAGAGGCTGTTCAATATTGCCGCAAAAATGCGCCGGATGTTGTACTGATGGACGTCAACATGCCCGGCATCGGAGGTCTGGAAGCCACCAAGAAAGTCGTCCGTATGTCGGAGAACACGCGGGTGATCTGTTTGTCTATGCACAAAGAACACCCCATCCCGTCTCAGGTTATGCAAGCAGGGGCGTTTGGCTTTCTGACCAAAGATGCTGAACCCGAAGAAATGATCAACGCCATATACAAAGTGGCAGCAGGGCAGAAATATTTGCCAGCCGAGATTGCCCACAACATTGCGCTGAGTAAGCTAAACCCCGACAGTGATAACCCCTTTGATTGTTTGTCCAGTCGTGAATTGAACATTGCCATGCGACTGACCCGCGGACAAAAGGTCCCGGAGATTGCCTCAGAACTGAGCATAAATGCCAAAACGGTGAATACGTACCGTTATCGCATGTTCGACAAGCTGGGCGTAAGCACCGACGTAGAGCTGACGCATTTGGCTTTGCGTCATAAACTGATCGACCCCAACCTATTATAAGTGGTTAATGACTGACTTCGACTCAGCGGCGTTTCTCAAAAATCTGACTAATCAGCCTGGCGTGTATCGGATGTACAACGCTCAGGAGGAAGTGATTTATGTAGGAAAAGCGAAAAACCTCAAGAAGCGCGTGTCCAGCTACTTCAGAATGCAGGTAGATAACGCCAAAACCCGCGCGCTGGTCAGTCAGATTGCCAATATGGACGTAACGGTAGTAAATAGTGAAACCGAAGCGTTCCTGCTAGAAAACAATTTTATTAAGAAGTACCGGCCCCGGTACAACGTCCTGTTACGTGACGATAAATCATACCCGTTCATTTTTCTGTCGGCGCATGAACACCCGCGGTTATCTTTTCATCGCGGCCCGCAAAAGAAAAAGGGGGAGTACTTTGGCCCTTACCCCTCGGCATGGTCGGTGCGGGAAAGCTTGCGTTCAATGCAGCGGATTTTCCCGGTACGTCAGTGTGAAGACAGCTACTACCGCGCCCGCAGCCGTCCGTGCCTGCAATATCAACTGCAACGCTGCAGTGCGCCTTGCGTGAAAGGGTATGTAAGCGATGAAGAATATGCCGAACAGGTCAACCTCGCCCGCTTATTTTTAAAAGGTAAAAATCAGCAGGTCATTGGTTCACTGGTGAAGAAGATGGAACTGGCCAGTGAAGCGCTTAATTTTGAGGCGGCCGCCCGTTACCGTGATCAGATCAACGCATTGCGCAAAATCCAGGAGCGCCAGTGGGTGTCCGGGACGCAAGACGAGATGGACGTATTTGGGTTTGCTGTGAAGGGCAACATGGCCTGTATTCAGGTGATGTTTATTCGTGATAGTCAATTACTGGGCAGCAAGGCATTCTTCCCAAAAGTCCCCAGCACCGCCGATGAACAGGAAATTTTTGAATCGTTCTTTTTGCAGTTTTATTTGGCAGGCAACAAACTTATTCCGAAACAAATCGTACTATCTCATGAATTCAGTGATGAAGAGGCGATAGCCGATTTGTTGAGCGGAGAAGCGGGTTATCGGGTTAAATTTTTTCGCGGCGCCCGAGAGGAACGTAAACGGTATTTGCACCTCGCCCAAACCAATGCTCAAACCGCATTGGATGCGCAGTTCAGTCAACAAAAATCAGTACACGCCCGCTTCCTGGATCTGGAAGCAGCGCTGGAAAAAGACACGCCTATTCAGCGAATGGAGTGTTTTGATATCAGTCACACGTCAGGTCAGCAGACCGTGGCGTCGTGCGTTGTATTTAACCGGGAAGGGCCGCATAAGTCAGATTACCGGCGTTACAATATTGAAGGGATCACACCGGGAGACGATTATGCGGCAATGGCGCAGGCACTTAAACGCCGGTATAAAACCGTTAAAGAAGTGCAGAAGATCCCGGATATTTTATTTATCGATGGTGGCAAAGGCCAGTTAGCGCAGGCTGAAACCTTCTTTCAGGACTGGCCCCACGACAAAAAGCCGTTACTAATCGGGGTGGCTAAAGGCACCAGCCGGAAGCCGGGGCTGGAAACATTGATTATGGCCGGGTCGCATGAAACACTGCAACTGGAAAGCCATTCACCGGGATTACATCTGATACAGCATATTCGTGACGAATCCCACCGCTTTGCTATTGCCGGTCACCGAAACCGTCGCCAGAAAGTGAAGACAACGTCCACGCTGGAGACAATACCCGGGATAGGCGCGAAGCGCCGCCAACAGCTTCTGAAGTACATGGGCGGGTTGCAGGGACTTAAGCGAGCCAGCCGAGACGAGATTGCCAGTGTACCGGGAATAAGCCCGCAGTTGGCAGAAACCATTTACGATCATTTGCATAATTAGAACTTATCGGCATAGTGTTAAACTCAGCCTCTTAGGACAATGTGCGATATAACAGCATACATACAGAGAAGTAATCATGTGGACCATTCCTAATATCATCACTATGTTCCGGGTTGTACTGATACCGGTTTTTGTCGTTGTGTACTTTCTGGACTGGCGGTGGGCCCACGAGGCCGGCGCGTTTGTGTTCTGGTTAGCGGCTATCACCGACTGGTTTGATGGCTACCTTGCCCGTCGCCTGAAGCAAAGCACGCCGTTTGGCGCATTTTTAGACCCTGTTGCAGACAAGCTGATTGTGGGCGCAGCACTGCTTATGATAACCCACAGCTATGCCTCGTTGTGGATCACCATCCCGGCTATTCTGTTGTTGGTGAGGGAGATTTATGTGTCAGCACTGCGAGAGTGGATGGGGCAGCGTGGCCTGAGTGCCACGGTGAAAGTGTCATTTATGGGCAAAGCGAAAACTACCGCACAAATGTTGGCGTTAATCGGCCTGTTGTCGGGGATGGAGTATTTCATGGGCTTCCCCATTTACTGGGTAACCCTGGGCCATGTCCTACTTTATATCGCGGCCGTGCTTTCGGTATGGTCAATGATCAGTTATAGCCTGGCCGCCTGGCCGCACCTGAAACCGTCAGCCGGCGACGATCACTGAACAGCTTGTGATCAAAGTGGGTAAAAATATAGCAAACGAGCAGCAAATTAAGGATTTACGGCTTTTTTAGCGGTTTTACTTATTGACAGATCGGGCTGCACAGGTAGAATGCACCCCACGTTTGAAGAGCACCTCTTCAGACAAAGTTGTAAAGATTTTGCGGGAATAGCGCAGCGGGTAGTGTACATGCCTCGTCACGAAGTGATTGCCAATTTGGCAAGGTGATGAAAAGCATAACAACCTCTGATGTGAAACCAATAAATTATGCGGGAATAGCTCAGCTGGTAGAGCACAACCTTGCCAAGGTTGGGGTCGCGAGTTCGAATCTCGTTTCCCGCTCCAAATTTGGCGGAATGGCAGAATGGCTATGCAGCGGATTGCAAATCCGTGGATCTCGGTTCGACTCCGGGTTCCGCCTCCATCTTCACTGCGCAAGCAGTAATGCAGGGACCAACCTGTCACCTTAATGCATTTTATGCATACCCCAGCCCGGGTGGTGAAATTGGTAGACACAAGGGATTTAAAATCCCTCGCTGGTAACAGCGTGCCGGTTCAAGTCCGGCCCCGGGCACCATTTTCTTGCTACACTCCAACACCACTAAACTGCTTCACCATAGAACATGTTTAGATACGCATCGAACTATACGTTTACGCTACCGAAACTACGCTGGCTGTGTGATTTCCATGGCAAGCTACGCGTTTTATTCAGTGTAAGCCCGCAGTTACCGCATTAATCCTTCGGGTTATCGTCCTGTCATTGACATCCTGGTTCGCAACGCGTATCAAGTTTGTGGAAAATACAGGAGTGAACACATGTTCGAATATAAGAAATTAGCGCTGGCGGTCTCGCTGGTGTTCGTAACAACGGCATGCACCGACGCGGTATCAGAACAAACAACAACCCCCGCCGAAACGCAAGCCTCAGCAGCAGAGAACAACTCTCAGGCTGTTGCTCAGACTGAATCAGAAAAAGCCAACCAGCTGTTCGAAGACATTTTCATGGAAAATGTGATGCGCAGCCCGATGTATCAGTCTTATCTTGGTATTAAGAAAGATCAGGATAAGTGGGATGACATCTCTGATGCAGCCAAACAGGAAGAGCTGGAGCTACAGAAAAAACATCTTGAGCGTGTAATGGCGATTGATGAGTCTAAGCTGAACGAACAAACCAAGCTTAGCTGGATGTTGATGAAGCAAAAACTCGAAAACGAGATTGCTGACTTCAAATGGCGCCATCACAATTACCCGGTTAACCAAATGTTCGGCCTGCACTCCAGTGTCGCTTCGCTGTTGATTAACCAGCATGGGATTAGCGAAGTAGGGGATGCAGAAGATTATATTGCCCGTTTAAACGGCTTGCCGGCCCTGTTCGACCAGCTGGCTGAAAATCTGAAGCTGCGTGCGGAAAAAGGCATTATCGCGCCGAAGTTTGTTTACCCTTACGTCATCAGCGACAGTAAGAATATCATTACCGGTGCTCCGTTTGACGACGGCGAAGCTAGCGCCTTATGGGCAGATTTCAATAAAAAGCTTGATGGGCTGGAGATTGACGACGAGCAACGTAGTGCCTTGGTTGCGTCAGCCAAACAGGCCATGCTGGAATCGGTGAAACCCGCCTATGAAAGCTTAATTGCTGCAGTTAAGGGTATTGAGAAACAGGCCACTACTAAAGATGGCGCCTGGAAATTCCCTGACGGCGAAGCGTTCTATAATAACGCCTTGCAGCGTACCACCACTACCGACCTTACTGCCGAAGAAATTCATAAAATTGGCCTAAGCGAAGTGGAGCGGATCCACGAAGAAATGCGCGGCATTATGAAGAAAGTAGGCTTCGAAGGCACCTTGCAAGAGTTCTTCGTACACATGCGCAATAACGACGATTTTGTGTATGAAAGTACAGAAGAAGGCCGTAAGCGTTATCTGGACGAAGCAAAAGCCATTATTGATGATATGCGTGGCCGACTGGATGAGCTGTTTGTTAACAAGCCGAAAGCTGGGCTGATTGTGAAAGCGGTAGAACCGTTCCGCGAAAAGTCAGCGGGTAAAGCCTTCTATCAGCAACCGTCTATGGACGGCTCTCGTCCGGGCACGTATTACGCTAACCTGTACGACATGGCGTCTATGCCTACCTATCAAATGGAAGCGCTGGCTTATCATGAAGGGATCCCGGGCCACCACATGCAAATTGCTATTCAGCAGGAGCTGGAAGGTATTCCTAAATTCCGTCGTTTCGGTCGCTACACCGCATACAGTGAGGGATGGGGCCTGTACACCGAGAAATTGCCGAAAGAAATTGGCCTGTATGAAGACCCGTATTCAGACTTCGGGCGTCTGGCAATGGAACTTTGGCGTGCGGTTCGCCTGGTAGTAGATACCGGGATCCATGACAAGAAATGGACCCGCGAAGAAGGTATCGACTTCTATGTAACTAATACCCCGAACGCTAAGGCTGATGCCGTGAAAATGGTGGAACGCCACGTGGTAATGCCGGGTCAGGCCACCGCCTATAAAATCGGCATGCTGAAAATCATGGAGCTGCGGGAGAAAGCCCGCACCGAGCTGGGTGACAAGTTTGATATTCGTGAATTCCACGATGTCATTCTTGGCAATGGTCCGGTACCGCTTAATATTCTCGAGCAGTTCGTTAACGACTATATCAGCGAAAAGAAAAACGCTTAATCGCTGACGTTTCGATACTAAAGCCTGCGTCATCCGCAGGCTTTTTTTATGCCACTAACAACCCTTACTTTTGTCCATCCTCATAATACAGTGGTAGTAAGTAAATTCGTACTTTTAATGCATTCAGGGATATCGGTATAAACCAAAGCGCCTGAAGTACGTAACGATTGGTAGTAAACCAATCATGGAAGGGCGGTAATGGTCTCAGATAAACCTGTTATTTTATTAACTGGCGCGTCGGGTAATGTGGGCAATGCGTTAATCAATGCCCTGCAAGCAGACTATGAAATCGTCGGGATGGACTTAAACCCGGCACCTGCTGCGGATGCCAGTATCGAGTGCGATTTCACATCTGACGACAGTATGGCGCTGGCCATGCGAGAAATTGACGATGTGTTAAACGGGCGGCCCATTGCTGCAGTCATTCATCTGGCGGCTTACTTTGACTTTACCGGTAATGATCACCCCCTTTATCACGAATTAAATGTTGCGGGTACCAGGCGGCTTCTTAGCCAGCTTCGCAGCAAGGCTGTAGAACGCTTTATTTATGCCTCAACCATGTTGGTGCATCAACCTGCCAGCCCCGGTATTAAGATTACTGAAGATACCCCTGTCGAGCCGGGTTGGATTTATCCACAATCTAAAGCTGACGCTGAACAGGTTATTGCCGATGAGCATGGCGAGATACCAGTGACGATCCTCCGAATGGCAGGACTGTATGATGATCATACGGCAGTACCCACACTCAGCCACCAAATCGCCAGAATCTATGAGCGGGATATAAAAAGCTGGGTGTATTCCGGCGATGCGATGGCGGGACAGGCATTTATCCATCAACAGGATATGACCGACCTGTTTGCCCGTGTAGTCAGCAAACGAAACAGTCTGCCTGACTACCACGCGTTGCTGGCCGGGGAAGATAAGGTGATGGGCTATCAGGCTCTGCAGAACAGGCTTGGGCAGTTAATCCATGGTAAACAGGAGTGGGAAACGCTGTCGGTGCCACAAAGTATTGCCAAACCGGGCGCCTGGATTGAAGAGAAAACGGAACCGGTCGTGCCGGATGACTTCGATCATGGCGATAAGCCTTTTATTCGCCCGTTTATGATTGACCTGTCCAGTGACCACTATGATCTGGATATCAGTCGGGCAGAAAGCCTTCTTGGCTGGCATCCACAACGCCGTATTCATGAAGGGTTAGCTAAACTGGTCGCTAATCTGCTCGAAGACCCTGCCAAATGGTACAGCGATAACGGCATTACCGCGCCGGACTGGATAACGGCCGCCGACGATAAACAAGTGAACGCAGAAAAAATTCGTCACAACCATATTAAGCAGTTTCGTCAGCAACACGATCATTTTTTGTGGGCGCATTTTCTCAACATGGGGCTGGCTTTCTGGCTAATCACTGCGCCGTTTTTAACCGGTTATCAAAGCCAGTCTATGATTGCCAGTGACATTGCCAGTGGGGTGGCGCTTTTCATATTCGCCAGCTTGTCCTTGTCCTGGAAGCTCAGTGCTGCGCGTTGGGCATGTGGTGCTATCGGCCTGTGGGTATTGAATGCGCCACTGGTATTCTGGGCGCCCACGGCACAGGCGTACCTGAATGACACATTTGTAGGCATGCTGATTATTGGCCTGGCGGTGTGTTCAAGACCCACTCCCGGGGTGAGTATAGTGGCGGCACAAACCGGACCTGACACTCCGCCGGGCTGGTCGTTTAATCCGTCGGGTTGGGTGCAGCGCATGCCAATCATTATTCTGGCATTTGTTGGCTTTTTTATTTCCCGCTACCTGTGCGCCTATCAACTTGGGCATATCGACGCAATCTGGGACCCGTTTTTTACCGGCACCCCGGGTAATCAGAAGAACGGCACTGAAGAGATTATCACTTCGTCGGTGTCAGAAGCCTGGCCGGTACCGGATGCGGGGCTGGGTGCCATGACTTATGCACTTGAGATCATAACCGGCATCATGGGATCTGTGCGGCGCTGGCGCACCATGCCCTGGCTGGTTATGTTGTTTGGTATCATGATCGTACCCTTGGGAGCGGTGTCTATTTTCTTTATTATCATTCAGCCCGTGGTATTGGGTACCTGGTGTACGCTGTGCCTGATTGCGGCTGCCGCGATGCTGATTCAGATCCCGTATTCGTTAGACGAACTGGTGGCGACCAGCGAGTTTCTTTACCGGCGTAAGAAAGCGGGTCGACCGCTGTTGCGGATCTTCTTTACCGGAGACACGGACGATGGTCCACAGGAGCCAAAACCTCACGAGTTCCGTCGACCAGCATGGGCAGTAATTAAGGATATGCTGGGTGGCGGTGTAAACCTGCCATGGAACCTGGCGCTGGGGATTCTGGTCGGGATATGGCTAATGTGTACCCGACTTACTCTTGGTGTGGACGGTACCATGGCTCATGCTGATCACATTATCGGCGCACTGGCGCTGACCGTTATTGTAACCGCGATGGCTGAGTCAGCCCGGGTGCTGCGTTACCTGCTTATTCCCTTGGGCGCAGCTTCAGTCATAGCCCCAATAGCGTTGAGCGCTGGCTGGCCGTCTGTGGTATCTGGCCTGGTCTGTGGAGGGCTGTTAATCGCCCTTAGCTTGCCACGAGGCCAGATTAATAATGAATATGGTCTCTGGCATAAACTCGTGCGGTAATGTTCAGGGGAGTTTACGTAAACGCTGTTAGGGTGACGCCGCGCACGCAAGCAAAAACTGGTGGTTACCAGACGCTTTGATAGAATGCGCGGCCTTTATCGTCGACAGTAACGGGACTCATGCAGGATTTATTACCTTTTGCACTGTTGTGCTTTACCTCTTTCTTCACGCTGATAAATCCTCTGGGGGTGATGCCGGTCTTTATGACCCTCACTGCGGACCTTACGCCTGCTCAACGGGTGAGAACCGCCCAGAAAGCGACCCTGGTTTCATTTATTACCATTGCGCTGTTTGCAATGGGTGGCCAATTACTGTTTTCTTTCTTTCATATTTCGGTAAACAGCTTCCGTATTGTGGGTGGCATCATTTTCTTACTGATGGGCATGGACATGCTCCAGGCACGCTTGTCGCGCATTAAGGTTGGCGAAGATGATGTGAAAACGTACGTGGAAGATATCTCCGTTACCCCTCTGGCTATTCCCATGATCTGCGGGCCGGGCGCGCTGACCAATGCCATTGTGCTAATGGACGATGCTGTCTCAATTAACTATGAGCTGGTGTTATTTGGCTCCATCTTTCTGGTGCTGTTTGTGACTTACTGGATCCTGTATTTCGCAGGCGGATTAATTAAGCTACTTGGTGATACCGGCATCAAAGTAATGATGCGCCTGATGGGCCTGATCATCATGGTTATCGCCATCGAATTTATCGTTGCAGGTATTAAACCCATCGTACTGGATATTGCCAGACAGTGGCCTCAATAGACCCGCCACCACGAGGTTGCACAACCGACGGCAGTCCAGGGTGACGGCGCTGTTTTTTTCGCCCTGTTCACCGTATGATATTTACCATCTGTTTGTAACACCAACCAATAAATAGCCTGCTGAAAGAGGAGCGTTCGTGAACTCACCCCTGATATCTGCCACTGCCGTGCGCGAGACACTGGAGCACCAGCCCGTAAGTTTGTTGCGGGCGCTAATGGATGAGCCGGGTTCTGGCACTCCGGATTCCCGCAATGCAGACCGTTTGCCTGGCTCAGTTGATTTTGACCTGGACGGGGACGGCAGTGATCCGCACGCTACCGCGCCGCATATGATGCCCTCATCGCAGACATTGGCTAACTACCTGGGGCGACTGGGTGTGGCTGAGTCGTCAGATATCATAGTCTACGACACCCGGGGGATGTTCTGCTCGCCGCGTGTATGGTGGATGTTAAAAGCCATGGGGCATGACAACGCAAAGATCCTCGATGGCGGGGTTCCGGCATGGCAGGCCGAAGGCTATCTGATGGTGCCGGGTGAGTCAGAGCAACCACCGGTACGAATGTATGAACCTGCCCTGGAAGCAGGCTGGTTTGTGCCAGCGCCTATGGTGTTAAGCGCCATTCAGGCTGGCAGGCAGATTGTGGATGCCCGGGGACCAGGACGTTTTAAGGGTACTGAACCTGAGCCTCGTAAGGGCGTGCGCTCAGGTCATATGCCGGGAGCCACCAACATTCACTACAGTACGCTGATTGAAAATGGCCAGCTGTTACCGGTGAATGAACTCAGACAACGGTTTGAGCAGGCTGGTATAAATTTGGCGGAACCCATTATTTGCACCTGTGGGTCGGGGATCACTGCCTGCATTGTGGCGCTGGCAGCCCGGCTGTGTGGCGCCACGCAAGTGAGTGTGTATGACGGCTCATGGGCTGAATGGGGCGCGAACCCTGACTATCCGGCAGAGCTGTCATGAGAGGGCTGCCACGGGTCGTGGTATTAACCGGGGCAGGGATCTCCGCCGAGTCCGGATTACAGACCTTCCGCGACAACGACGGGCTGTGGGAGTCACATCGCATCGAGGACGTGGCAACCCCCGAAGCCTTCGCCGCTAACCCTGAACTGGTTTACAGCTTCTACAATGCCAGACGGGCACAACTGCAACAGCCTGAAGTTACCCCTAATGCAGCGCACACTGCGCTCGCTAAGTTAGAGCAACACTTAGGCGATCACTTTCTGCTGGTAACACAAAATGTCGATAACCTGCACGAGCGGGCCGGCAGTGAGCGGGTGTTGCACATGCACGGAAGCTTGCTTGCAGCCCGGTGTAGTCATTCAGGTGAAAGTCATACGTGGAAACAGGCGTTTGATGGCAGCACTCCTTGCCCGTGTTGTGCATCGCCGGGGCAGTTACGGCCAGATATTGTCTGGTTTGGTGAAATGCCCATGTATATGGATGCGATTCACGATGCGCTCTCACAGGCCGATTTTTTTGTTTCTATAGGCACATCAGGCCAGGTATACCCGGCTGCGGGATTCGTTCAGACAGCCCGTGAGTTTGGTGCCACCACAATAGAACTAAACCTGGAAGCCAGCCAACGCGGTTCACTGTTTTCAGAATCATTCCAGGGGCCCGCGTCGAAGTTGGTACCTGACTACGTAGAGGCATTTATCGAGCAACTTTCTGTATCTGAGAAGTAACCATGTTCCCGTATTTTGAAGAATTTATTACCATCGCGTTGGTTCACCTGGTGGCAGTGGCCAGCCCAGGACCGGACTTTGCAATTGTGGTACGCCATAGTGTCGCATATGGTCGTCGTGTGGCCATGCTCACCAGTATCGGTATTGGCTTAGGGATTTTACTGCATGTAGCGTATTCACTGGTGGGCCTGAGTGTGGTGATTGCCACTACGCCTTGGTTATATGCGGCTATCAGCTACCTGGCTGCGGCTTATCTGATTTATTTGGCTGTAGGGGCGCTGCGCAGTGGACCGCCAGAAAAGAACACTGTCGTCACTGCGGATAAAAAAGCCCCGGCGGACAGTATGTCAGATAAAAAGGCGCTGTGGATTGGCTTTCTTACCAACGGGCTAAACCCCAAAGCCACGTTGTTTTTCCTGTCGTTGTTTACTGCCATTATCAACGTAGACACGCCGTTTACTATTAAACTGGGCTATGGAATTTACCTGGCCGTTGCCACCGGGATCTGGTTCTGCTTTTTATCATATCTGCTTAGTACCAGCCGGGTAGCCGAACTGATTGGTGCAAAGGGTTACTGGCTGGATCGTATGATGGGCGTATTGCTGATTGGATTGGCGGCCAAGCTTGTCTGGATGTAGTAGGGTTCCACGGCACAATACGTTACAATACGTGGGTTTATGAACACAGATGAGACCCTTGCGTGACGCAAAAAAACCATAATTCAGAATCACAAGTTAGCCAAACGGACAATCTTGAAGCCACGCTGGAAGGGCGTTATCAGTTTGATTTGCAGCGCACACTGGCCCGCGCGAATCACTTAGTTAAAACCCATTTTTCAGCCATGGTGCAGGCGTGCGTGGTAGTTTTTCTGGTGTTGGTGGTCATTGCACTTATCATGCAGTCATTGCCGGCTGAACAGCAGGGCTTTATTCAGATAGGTGCCATACTGGTGCTGGCACCGCTGCAAACCGGCCTGTATATGATGGGCGTGCGCGGCGCGCGCAACGAGTCGGTGAAAGTCATGGATGTATTCAGTTATCTGCCCATTACTATTGTGGTAGCGCTTACCCAGTTAATTGTGGCGATTCTTACGCAACTGGGATTGGTACTTCTGATTGTGCCCGGCATATATATCATGGTTGCATCAACCTTTGCGTTAACCCTGGTGGCCGACAGAAACTTGTCTGCAGTAAACGCCATACTGATGTCTTGCCGTATTGTTAACCGTTACTTCTGGCACATGCTGATGTTTACGGGCGTGTTTTTAGTCCTGATGGGCATTGGAATAGCCACGTTCGGTTTCGCGCTATTATGGGTAATGCCACTGTATTTCTTCGCCATTGGGGTGCTTTACGCCGATATGGTGGGCACATCAGGCGCACAATCATCGTCAGCAGGTGAACAGCATGAGTCAACCTTCGATGCATAAACGGGAAACCGTTAAAATTGTCCTCATTACACTCGGGGTATTGGGGGTAATTGTTATTAACGCCTGGATCCTCGCCAGTCGGGAACCTGACATTCTGGATGTGCCGGAAACCACTGAAGCGCGCAAACCGGTACCTGATTTCTCGGCCTACGACAATATTCAGGAGAAAAAGGCGGCGTTTTTCAGTTATCTGAAACCAGAAGTTGAGAAACAAAATGCGTATCTGCTGGCTCTGCGTCACTATCTGCAAACGCTGCTGCGACAGGTCCTGGCCGGTGAGACAGTAGATGACGACGATCTTGAACGAATTGGCTGGCTGTCGAAGGAGTATCGTGTGAAAGCCGATGCACCGGTTAAAGACCGTATTATGACGCTGCTTCAGAAAGTCGATATTTTACCGGTTGAACTGGTGCTAGCCCAGGCAGCCAACGAGTCGGCCTGGGGAACCAGCCGATTTGCACAACAGGGCTATAACTTTTTCGGTTTATGGTGTTTTCGTAAAGGGTGTGGCTTTGTACCTTCCCAGCGAAATGACGGCGCCAGTCATGAGGTGGCGAAATTTGATAACCTGTCACGCGCCACTTACACCTACATGCGAAATATAAACCGGCACGATGCCTATAAGCGGCTTCGCGAGATCCGCAGTCGCCTCAGAGCAAATCAAATCCCTATCAGTGGGGTGGCGCTGGCGGAAGGGTTAATGAATTATTCCGAACGCGGTGCCGCGTATGTGGAAGAACTGCAGAATATGATTGAATTTAATCAGGAGTACCTCACAGAATGAAGAAAGTATGGGTAGTGGCATTGGCCACACTGTTAAGTTTCCCGCTAAGTGCAGAAACTATCGAGGTTGAATACAGTCGTTTTTATAGTCATGTAAGAAAGCTAAACAGTGAAGATACCAACGCATTACAGTTCGCATTCGGCTTTTTACGGGTCGGTGAGGGGCGTTTGTGCGGTATCAATGATGCTGAAATCGTCACGGACAAACAAACATTACCGTTACAGGTGAGTGAGGAGAACCGCTTTACTGTGCCCTCTGAAAAAGTGCTTAAAATGGCTGATGCACTGATCAGAATCGATCTGGCTGAGGCAGCTAACGTGTGCGATATGTCAGTTCAGCTGGAAACCAAGCCAGAATACCTCAAGCAGTCGTATACTGCTGAAGAGCTTACCGAACTACTGGAAAACTACCGGGCATTTTTCAATGAAATGGGCAGCTTTCTGTCATTTATGATGCCCACCGTCGAGGGGCTTATGGTGCATTTCTCTGATCCCAATCTTGATTATCTGATTGAAGATGCGCCGGCGGTGAATAACGGCATGTTAATGCTGGATATGGACTGGCTGGACAAGGATAAAGGCATTGAGTTGCCTGAAAAACCGTTACGCATAACGGCCATGGCGTCCAAAGGGTAACCTTGAAGCCCGCTTCTGCTATGCCATGCGGACCTGGTGCTGGGGCAGTACGGTTTACTGTACCGCACATAATGGCGAGCCCGACGGCTTACATGTAAGCCGGTGGTTTCAGCTTCTTTGCAGTAGCTTATCCTGTATCAAGATTAATTAATCACCAATTGATACCGAATTTGCTCGGCCAGGCGATTAACCGTTTCTTCACCGCGTTTGCACATTTCCTCTGCGCGGTGAAATTCCATTAAACCCACATCAGTGAGCTGCGGCTCGATAAATATGTCTGGTGGATCGCCCGCCAGCCGCGACCGCGTTACCCTGGCCTGCAATATTTCCAGAGAGCTGCTCATAATGCTTAAAATACCCGGCGGGGTCATCTTATTTGGCTGGGTTTCTGGCGAGAACCACTGGCGTACTACGTTCTGACTTTTGGTAAAGAAGTCATCGGTTTTACGCTGAATTTCTTCATGCTCCATGCGCGCCTTTACCAGGCGCTGGGGGCGAAAATCGGCGTTCAGGTTCACCGCGATAACAAAGTCTGCACCGAGCTGGCGACACAGATTTACCGGCACCGGGTTAACGACCGCGCCATCTACCAACCAGCGCTCTTCATTGGCTACCGGGCTGAACAGAGCCGGAATGGCACAGGAAGCCTGCACAGAGTCGCCAACATCGCCACTACTGAATACCACCTCACGACCGGAATATAAATCAGTTGCTACTACGGCAAATGGCTTTTCCATTTCTTCAAAGGTAGGTGCACAGAAGTCACTGGCTAGTTTATCAAATACCTTCTGACCACTGGCCAGCGAGCCACGACGAATACCTACCCCCATCAGGGACAACACCTGCCACTCGGTCAGGCTTTCGGACCAGGCTTTTAATTCGTTTAATTTGCCACTGGCATAAGCGGCACCGACATAAGCACCAATTGAACTTCCGGCCACCACGTCGATATTTACACCGAGCTTTTCCAGTGCCTGAATGATGCCAATGTGCGCCCAACCTCTGGCCGCGCCGGAACCTAATGCAATTCCAATTTTCATCGCGTTGTATCCATTACCTGAATAACCTGAACGCCGTTGTTGTCTTGCTCATTTGTCATTTCCGGGGCATCAAGGATAGGGGCGTCGAAGCCAATATCACCGTCAGCCACCGGGCCATCCGAATGCGCTATATTCTGAAAGTCATACAACTTATTGTCGGCCAGATGAGAAGGGGCCACGTTTTGCATAGCGCGAAACATGCTCTCTATACGACCCGGGAAGCGGCGGTGCCAATCCTGCAACATGGCTTTGATGTTCTGGCGCTGCAGGTTTTCCTGCGAGCCACACAAATTACAGGGAATAATGGGAAACTCCACGGCGTCCGAATATTTCTGAATGTCTTTCTCGGTGCAATAAGTCAGTGGCCGGATAACGATATGTTTGCCGTCGTCGCTCACCAGCTTGGGGGGCATGGACTTAAGTTTGCCGCCATGGAACATATTCAAAAACAAGGTTTCCAGCATATCGTCGCGGTGATGACCTAAGGCGATTTTCGTGGCGCCCAGTTCGGTTGCGGTGCGGTACAAAATTCCACGGCGCAGACGGGAGCATAGCGCACAGGTCGTTTTACCTTCCGGAACTTTCTCTTTCACGATGGAATACGTGTCTTCTTCTACGATCAGGTACTCAACTCCCAGTCCTTCCAGGTATTGAGGAAGCACGTGCTCCGGGAAGCCCGGTTGTTTTTGATCCAGATTTACCGCGATGATGTCGAAATGAATTGGCGCAATCTTTTTCAGGTACAGCAGTATGTCCAGCATGGTATAGCTATCTTTGCCGCCTGATAAGCACACCATCACCTTGTCGTTTTCTTCAATCATGCCGAAATCGGCAATGGCTTTGCCCACATTGCGACGCAGTCGTTTCTGCAGCTTGTTGAAACTGTATTTCTGTTTACTGGTGGACGATGCCGACTCACTTGCTGCTGCGGGGGTTCCGGATACACTCATGGATTAACGCTTATTTCATACTGCTTAAAACACCATTATACCGAAGGGGTAAGGCATTCGTCACCTTGCCTCTGTACAAATTTTAAAGCTTTTCCTAACGCAGCGGGCATTGAAAGTCATCTGGCTTTACGGCCAGGACATCACAATCAAGATCATCAATGACGTGCTCAGCGGTATTACCAATTAATGCCGCGGATAACCCCACACGACCCACCGTGCCAATTATTACCAGTTCCGCATCAATGTCTCTGGCAACTTGCGGTACCACCTTTTCCGGCATACCTTCTTTCACATGACAATGATCAATTGAGATGGCATGCTTTTTCGCGTGCGATTGCATTTCTTCAAGGTGGTGGGTGCGCACCGAATGGTTGTAACGGTCAGGATCAAAGCCTGGCACCTCAATGGCAATATTCAGCGGCGTGCCAGGGTAGCTATTTACCAGATGCACGTGACCACTGAGTAAATTGGCGTAATCCCGGGCAATATGAGTAAGCTTGTCGTTAAGTTGGGCGTGCTCGTCGTCTTCCGTGCCCACGTTAACGGCGGCAATAATATTACCGTCTACCGGCCAGCCGTGATCTTTTACCAGTAGCACAGGGGAGGGGCATTTACGTAATAAGTGCCAGTCAGTAGGCGTAAATATGACTGAGGCCAAATCATCATGCCGCTTTGTGCCTTTCACTACCAGGTTAACTTCGTTGTCCAGCACGTAGTGAATAATGGCTTCAAAAGCCCGGTTATTCCATTCCACTACGACTTCGATGTCCTCGTTGCCTTGATTTTTAAGCTGTGCCGCCAGCCAGGCAGACCTGTCTTTGGTAACTGCATCACGCATGGCTTCGCGTTCATCAGGGCTGAGCATAGTGGTCATGTCATAAGAGAAGTCGTAGACCACCATGATTGCGGTTACCGTCGCGCCTGTTTTTTTGGCAATTTCCAGTGCCCGGGAAAGCGCGGGTTGATTGTCATTGTCAGGTTCGATAACAGCAAGTATGTGATTGTACTTAATCATAGGGTTGTCTCCGTACCAATGTCACCGACCTAAAGGCCCTGTGCAAGACTGTCGCATCTTAGTTAAGTGTAAACCCTGATTCTAAAAAATGGGGGAAATTTATGAATTTAACTGACATGACAAGCCTGCATCCCGGGTATGGGCAGAATGCAGGAAGTGGTACAAAGTAGACGTTTGCGATCAGACGAAATGATGAGCGGCCTGATAGAGCATGTACACGGCGTACGCCAGCAAGCTGACAGCGATAACTTGCCGTGAAATTGGATGCCGGAAACCCTGTAGCAGCCATTTCACACCATAACTGGCAACCAGCAAGGTGGGCAGCGTACCCAGGCCAAAGCAAAACATGATCAATGCACCCTGTAAGGCAGATCCTGAAGCCAGTGACCAAGTGAGGGTAGAGTAAACAAGCCCGCAGGGCAGCCAGCCCCAGATTGCACCATATGGGTAGGCAGCGAGGGGTGATTTGAACGGCACAAAGCGACGGGAAAGAGGCTGGAGGCGTTTCCAGATATGACGTCCAAGTGATTCAATATGGCGCAAGCCCAGCCACCACTGACCCAGGTAGCAGGCCAGTGCGATCAGCATGACGCCACTCAGGACGGCTAACACTGGCCCGAGCACGGGCAGTAAGGTGGCGGACATTTGCCCCAGCGCTCCGGTGATCGCGCCCGCCAGTGTATAGCTGCTGATACGGCCAAGGTTATAGCTCAGGGTATAGGGAAGGGGGTTAGTGTCGGCCGGAGTGACCACTCGTAACGCACTGATCACGCCGCCGCACATGCCAATACAGTGTACCCCGCCGGCCAGGCCAATCAGCAACGCGGAAAACAGGCTAATCTCGGTCATTCAGCAGTTTTTTCCGCTCTTCGGCCAGTTTTTTCTCTTCGGGCGGGAGGTCGTCATCGAATAAAATGTTGTAACCCTGACGGTCGAGATCTTCAAACTGGTTACTTTTTACTGCCCAGAAAAATATCCCTATAGCGGCAGCAATAATGATAATCGCCACCGGGATGAGGACGTAAATAATGCTCATAACCGCCTCCTATCTGAGTAACCGGGTTGAATTACTGACCACAATAATACTGCTTAATGACATGCCTACTACTGCCATCCAAGGCGACAGGACGCCACTGACTGCGAAAGGCAGGATGAGGACATTGTACCCGATTGCCCACGCCATATTCTGAATAATTTTACGCCGCGCCCGGCTGGCCAGCTCAAACAGGCTGGTGAGGGACAGTAGCTTATCGCCCAGTAAAACAATATCAGCAGCTGTTTTGGCTACGTCGGTGGCACCGCCCACGGCGACTGACACATCGGCGCTGGCCAGTACCGGTGCATCATTAATTCCGTCACCCAGCATCATCACCCGCTGCCCACGTTGCTGCAGGGCTTGCACGTGCTGATATTTTTGTTCAGGTGACAGCCCGCCGATAGCCTGTTGAAGCGGTAGCTCGCTGGCCAGTGTATCAACATGACTCTGCGCATCTCCGCTCAGTAAAATCAAAGCACGGCTCTTTAAGTACTGTAAAGTCTGCGCCGCGTCTTCGCGCAGGCTGTCGGTCACTAAGAAAGCGGCTAGGACTTGCTGTTGAGTGAACAGATACACGTTGGCATCGAATCCTGTGTGAGGCACAGAATGAGGGCAAAAGTGCCGGGCACCCATAAAATAGGTCTCCCCGTTAACATTACCTTTAATCCCTGCGCCAGGTGTGACCGAAAATTCACTGATTGCAGCAAGATCATGGCGGGAGAATGCCCGGGCTATGGGGTGCTCAGACCGGGATTCCAGCGTAGCGGCAAGCTGCAAAATATGTTCGACAGGCAATGCGTCGGAAAACCACTGCTTAGATACCGCAAATTCACCCACCGTAAGCGTGCCGGTTTTATCCAGTGCTACGGTATCTATGTCATTGAGTTGCTCCAGGACATCTGCTCGTTTTAACAGGATCCCCTGACGATTCAGTTTTGCCATTGCGCAGGTCAGTGCGGAGGGCGTGGCCAATCCCAGAGCACAAGGACAGGTAGCGACCAGTACAGCGATGGTGATCCAGAAAGCATCCTCGTTTTGCTGCCACCACCAGAATGTAAAAGTGGCAGCAGAAATGAGCAATACTGCGCAGACAAAGTAGCGTGAGAAGCGGTCGGCTAGCTGGGCAATGCGCGGCTTGCTGGCCATGGCTTCGGCCTGCAAGCGGATAATCTGATTGACCAGCGCATGTTTAAGGGTGCTGGTCACGGTGACAGTCAGTGTTCCGGCCTGATTGACTGTGCCCCCGAACACCTTATCACCTGGCTGCTTGCGAACCGGGACAAATTCCCCCGACAACATGGATTCGTCTACGCTGCTGGTGCCGTCGCTAATCACTCCATCTATGGGGACGGTTTCACCAGGTTTGATCAGCACCCGGTCACCCACGTTTAACTTTTTAGCCAGGCAGGTGTCCAACTGGCCATCACTAAGTAACAGGGTGGCCGACACCGGAATGTGCTGGGTCATATTCGCTGAAATTTCTGCTGCCCGGTGGCGGCTGCGGTGTTCCAGGAAGCGACTGAGCAACAGCAGGAAGATGAACATGCAGATAGATTCGAAATACACTTCACCAGATTCCGTTAAGGTGGCCTGCAGGCCGGCGCCATAGGTACCAAATATTGCCAGTGTGACCGGCACATCCATATTAACGGTACGTGCGCTCAGGGCTTTCAGGGCCCCCAGATAAAATATGCTGCCCGAGTAGAGTACAACCGGGGTGGTAAGCACTAAAGCCACCCAGTGAAAATAACGTCGGGTGTCTTCGTCGATACTGCCAAATAAATCGAAATACAGGCCGGCCATGAGCATCATAACTTGCATGGTCATCAAACCCGCCAGGCCAAGCTTCTTAAGAAACGACTTCTGTTCTTTTTTGTAAGAGGCTTCATGCTGGTCAGGCTGAAAGGGGATGGCCGTGTAGCCGATACGCTTTAATGCACTCAGTAAATGACTCAGCGACAGTTTGTCATCATGCCAGGTAACCATTGCCCGGCGAGCCTGCACGTTAACCGCGACCTTCTCAATGCCATCAACCCGGGCCAACTGCTTTTCAATTAGCCATCCGCAAGCCGCACAGGTAATACCCTCTACGGTGAGCTGGATCTGTTTGTGTTTGCCTTCTTCAAACACAAACTCTTCCTGAAGTGCAGGATCGTCGTACACATCCATGGTTTTCAGTACATCAGATAAGTCGGCATCACCCTGAACCGCAGGCTCTGTACGAAAGCGGTAATAGTCTTCCAGACCGTTATCGACTATGGCAGTAGCTACGGCCTGACAGCCGGGACAGCAAAGGGTGCGCGGCTCGCCTAATACAGTGGCCTGGTAGGAGTGAACAGGGTCGTTGGCCTGCCCACAGTGATAACAAACGTGGCTTGTCATATCAGGGGTTAAAGGTTATCTCACCCGTTTGAGGCAAGGTGATCACGTTAAGGATTTTCCACTCCTCGTTAACGGGGGTAAGGCTGATCCGCCACTTGCCGTTCAATGAGTTTTCGGTAAACCCACGATACACGCCCCCTGCATCCCGGCTGAGCATTACCGTGACATCACGTTCTTCTAACGTGGTGTGATAAAAGGCCAACTTAAGTGCCTGACCATCCTGAGGGATACCGGAGTGAAACTTCACTGAAATTGCGCCGTCGTTGATAACGAGGTCGCTGGTAATGTTCCGTCGCCGGGCTTCTTCCTCTTTATCAAGGTTGGCGTTAATGGCTTTACCTTCCTTGTAGTAATCATCAACCACCAGGCTGTCAGATGTGTTGGTCGCCAGGTTCAGCAACACCATCCCCATTGTGAAGGAGGCTAACGGAATAAAAATAAGAAACCAGGGCCAAAACTGTTTATACCAGGGCGTATTCATGTACTGCAGACCACACTAAGAAAAAGGATTGGTTACGGGATTAGACGGATAACAACTGATATTTTCGCATAAAAAAAGCCTCGTGATAACGAGGCTTTTTGCAAAACATAGAACGATTAGTTCGACAAACTGTACACGTAAGACGCCACCACATGGATTTTGTCTTCGCCCAGCGTATTCTTGAACGAAGGCATGACACCGTTACGGCCATAATAGAGCGTTTCTGTTACCGCACGCTTACTACCGCCATATAACCAGATGTTGTCAGTCAGGTTAGGTGCACCCATAGCCTGATTGCCTTTGCCGTCGGCACCATGGCATGCAGCGCAGGCTGCGAAGCGTGGTTTGCCCGCTGCGGCCAGTTCCGCATCTACGTCACGGCCACTCAGGCTTAACACGTACGCCACTACTTCATCAATGCCTTGCTCGCCCATGGCATCCAGCCACGCTGGCATGGCCGCCTGACGCCCCATCATAAGGGTTTCTTTGATTTTCTCGCCAGAACCGCCATACAGCCAGTCGTCATCGGTAAGGTTAGGGAAGCCGCCAGCCTGACCACGGGCATCTGAACCGTGACACTGAGAACAGTTTTGCAGGAACAGGCGCTGTCCCACTTTCAGTGCTTCAGGATCTTTAGCTAATTCTTCCACCGGCACCTGAGCATACGCTTCGAAGATAGGGTCAAATTTTTCTGCGGCGAAATCCAGTTCGCGGTCATACTCAACAATTAACCCTTGCTCTTTCGCGTCAATGCGTGCCTGACGGGACTCTTCCAGTGACTGAATGTTCTGGTTTGAACTTTTCCAGCCCCACAGCCCTTGCCAGGAACCTAAACCCGGGTAAAGTGCCAGGTAAATAACGCCCCATACAATGGTGATATAAAATAAGATGGTCCACCATTTTGGCAGCGGGTTGTTTATTTCCTCGATGCCATCAAATTCGTGCCCCATTGATTCACCTTCCGCTACGCCAGTGTGGTTACCCAAACACCAACGTAAAAGGAAGTAGCATCCAATGATTAACCCGAGGGTTATCACTGAAATCCATATTGTCCAAAACATAGTCATGAGTTTAAGACTCCCGCTTACTCTTATCGTGATTCTTCTTATCTTCGTCTGCGAAGGGCAGGTTGGCCGCTTCGTCAAACCGCTTTTTATTGCGACTACTGAACGCCCACCACACTACACCTGCAAAGCAGACAAAGACGATGACAGTAAATATGCTGCCTACAATTCCCTGATCCATAACTATTTCAGATGTGTGCCAAGAGATTGAAGGTAAGCAATCAGAGCCTGCATTTCTGTTTTGCCCTGAACTGCCGCTTTAGCGCCGGCGATATCCTCGTCGGTGTACGGAACGCCGAAACCACGGAATACTTCCATCTTTTCAGCGGTTAACTCGCCTGTCAGCGTGTTCTCTTCCAGCCACGGGAACCCAGGCATGTTTGACTCTGGAACAACGTTACGTGGATTAAGCAGGTGAACACGGTGCCACTCATCGCTGTAACGACCACCTACGCGAGCCAGATCCGGGCCAGTACGTTTTGAGCCCCACAAGAAGGGATGCTCCCATACCGACTCGCCGGCAACAGAGTAGTGGCCATAGCGCTCAGTTTCGGCGCGGAATGGCCGAATCATCTGGCTGTGACAGCCTACACAGCCTTCACGGATGTAGATGTCACGGCCTTCGAGTTCCAGCGCAGTATAGGGGCGCAGATCTTTAACCGGCTCCATTACCTGTTGCTGGAACATCAGCGGGGTAATCTGGACCAGCGCACCGAAACTGATTGCAACTAAAATCAGTACGGTGAGCAGGCCAACATTTTTTTCAATTAACTCATGTGCGTTTTTCATTCTACTGCTCCTTACGCTGGCTGTGTTGCTGGGTCAGCCGCAATGCTACCTTTCGGTGCGCGTACGGTTTTGTAGGTGTTGTAAGCCATGATCAGCATGCCAGCCACCACAAAGAGACCACCAATGAAGCGCACTACATAGAACGGTTTAGAGGCTTCCAGCGACTCAACAAAGCTGTAGGTGAGGGTGCCATCGGCATTCACTGCACGCCACATCAGGCCTTGCAGAACACCAGACATCCACATCGCGACGATGTAAAGCACCACGCCAATAGTCGCCAGCCAGAAGTGCACATTAACCAGGCTGGTGCTGTACATAGCACGTTGCCCGAACAGTATGGGGATTAGGTGGTAGATTGAGCCAATGGAGACCATGGCAACCCAGCCTAATGCACCAGAATGCACGTGACCGATAGTCCAGTCAGTATAATGAGAAAGCGCGTTTACCGTTTTGATAGCCATCATTGGGCCTTCAAACGTTGACATGCCATAGAAAGACAGCGACACAATCAGGAAGCGCAGAACGGGGTCGGTGCGCAATTTATGCCAGGCACCAGATAACGTCATAATACCATTGATCATGCCGCCCCAGGAGGGAACGAACAGAATGATAGACATCACCATGCCCAGCGACTGTGTCCAGTCAGGCAGCGCTGTGTAGTGCAGGTGATGCGGACCCGCCCAGATATAAAGTGAAATCAGTGCCCAGAAGTGAACAATAGACAGACGGTATGAGTAAACCGGACGTCCTGCTTGTTTGGGTACAAAGTAGTACATCATGCCCAGGAAACCAGCGGTCAGGAAAAACCCTACGGCATTGTGACCGTACCACCACTGCATCATGGCATCTACGGCACCGGCGTACAGCGAATAAGACTTGCCGAAAGCGACCGGGATAGCCATGCTGTTACCAATATGCAGAACCAGTACGGTCAGCATGAAGGCGCCAAGGAACCAGTTTGCTACATAGATGTGTGAGACCTTGCGGATCACCAGCGTGCCAAAGAAGTTGATCACGTAGGCAGTCCAGACCAGCGCGATCAGGATATCAATTGGCCACTCAAGTTCAGCATATTCCTTACTTGTGGTCAGGCCCATAGGTAAGGTGATAATGGCCAGAACGATAACGGCCTGCCAGCCCCAAAAAGTAAAGGCCGCCAGTTTGTCACTGAACAGCCTTACCTGGCTGGTTCTTTGGACAATATAATAGGAGGTGGCGAACAGTGCACAGCCACCGAAGGCGAATATTACGGCGTTAGTGTGCAGGGGACGCAGACGCGAAAACGTCAAATATGGGATGTCGAAGTTAAGTGCCGGGGCGAATAGTTGCGCAGCAATAAACACTCCCAGGCCCATACCAACGATTCCCCATACAATGGTCATGATGGTAAATTGCCTGACCACTTTATAGTTGTAGTCAGGTTGTGCTTGGCTTATTTCACTCATTTTAATGAATTTCCACTTCAAATGAACAATGGGTCTCCAACTGCCGTGAGGTCACGGTATTTGCGAGATTGCGGGTTCACATCGTGCCTGGAAAGAGTAATAATTATTGTCCCCAGGCCAGTCGGTACGCGGATGATAAAGTTTTTGTATACAAAAAGATACCACAAACTGTGCGTGTATGATCGTGCCCGATTATTAAAAAACCGAATGCTAACAAAGCCGCTGTAAACATGAACAAAAAGATAACAAAAATTTTACATAGAAGTGTTGCGCCGGTCAGTATTCTGGCACTTATCATAGTAGTGTATCTGGCTCAGGACCACCTGAGGATGCAGGGAAAGACCACACGAGTCATACAGGAGCCGGCTAACCACTGTGAATTTGTCAAAGGACGTTGTGATTTTCAGATAGCCGGGAAGCCGGCGCGAGCAGAATTTATTACTCCGGTGGCAACCGAAGAGTCGGTTACGGTGGCCTTTACCTTACCCAGTCATATCAGCCTGCAAAGCGTGTGGATAGAAGGCGAAAATATGTATATGGGGCAAATTCCGGTATTAGTAGAAAATGAGTCTGAAAATAGCTGGTCGGGCTGGTTTATGCTGGGAAGTTGTTCTGAGCCGGTCATGCGCTGGAAAATGCTGGTAAATATAAAAGGCCGGACAGAGCCGGCCTTATTGTACTTTACTACATCGTGATTACATCTGAGATTGTAAGTAGTTAGGCAAACCTATACGTTTGATTAAACCTAGCTGCTGTTCCAGCCAGTACGCGTGGTCCATCTCGGTGTCATCTAACAGCGTAATCAGCATGTCCCGGGTGACATAGTCTTTTTCCTGTTCACACAGGGCAATGACCTCACGTAATTTAGCATCAACTTCATACTCTACACGCAGGTCGCTTTCCAGCATTTCGGGTACGTCCGCGCCAATCTTCAGACCGGTGCGCTGCACCATGTCCGGCGTGCCTTCCAGGAATAGCATGCGTTCGATGAGTTTGGTTGCGTGACCACGTTCATCGTCGAACTCATGATCAATACGTTCATATAATTTGTGCAGACCCCAGTCGAGGTACATTTGTGAATGGATGAAGTACTGATCCATCGCAGCCAGCTCGAACGCTAGCAGGGAGTTTAACCCGTCAATTATTTTCTGATTGCCTTTCATTTGTCATCTCCCATTACTTGCGTCTGCAGATAATTTTCAATGCCCATATTTTCTATTTGATATTCCTGCGTTTCCAGCCAGTCCAGATGTTCTTCTTCGTATTCAAGAATGTCTTCCAGTAAATCCCGGCTGACATAATCTTGCTTCTCCTCACACAGCGCTATCGCTTCGCGGAGCAGGGGCAGTTGTTCATTCTGAAATTTAGTATCGCAGGCCAGCATTTCTTCGGTGTCTTCACCAATATAAAGTTTGCCCAGCGCCTGCAGATTCGGTAAGCCTTCAAGAAACAAGATGCGCTCAATCAAGTCGTCCGCTTGTTTCATGTCTTTAATGGATTTTTTGTAGTTCTTCTCGTTGAGCTCCTGTAAGCCCCAGTTTTTGAACATCCGGGCGTGCAGGAAGTACTGATTAATTGACGTCAGCTCACACGTGAGAACGTCATTCAGCTTAGCGACTACCTGTTTGTTGCCTTTCATAATGCGTCCTGTTGAAAAATGATGACGAAAGTTTAGTTTAAACTTGTCGCCTTGTCAAAAAATACTATAGAAAACAAAGGCATACTAACGATAATAGTTCTCACTGTAACCTTTGTTTGTATTCGTAGTCGAGCGCTACGATGCTGCCTGCGTAGGTGAGGGAGAACTCTCAACGAAAGCCAGGCTTTCCTCAGCAAAGCCAAGGCCGGCTTCAGTGAAGAAATTGAATACTTTGTCTACGCCATGCGTCAGTAAATAGTCCACTTCATCTTCATAACGGGCGATGGCAGCCACCTTGCCCTGATAACCTGCATTACGTAGCTGACGAGTGATGTTGATAGCATCTTCTATAGACGGCAAGGCCAACAGCACCAGACGTACCTGGCTAATATCCAGATTGTCCCACAGATCAACGTCTTCACCGTCGCCCACAACCACGTTCCAACCATCGTGTTTTAGGTGATTTACTTTCGTGCGATCAGCGTCCAGGCCCCAGACTTTACTGTCCACCAGCTTAGAAAGAGACTGGAAGGCGCCTGAACCAACCCGGCCCATGCCCACCACCAGAAACTCAGCGTTGTCGATTACGGGGTAAACGTCGTCTTTAAGGCGCCGAGAGCGCTCGTAGCGCTTAATTGACGATTTCATGCGGTGATACTGACTATGGGATGAACGATACAAAATACTGGTAAATACAAACGATATCGAGACCGCTAATGCAATCACCACCAGCCAGGATTCTGCCAGTAAGCCCAATGAGACCGACAACGCACCGACTATAAGACCAAATTCACTGTAATTTGTGAGCACCAGGCTGGTGAGGTAGGCAGTTCGTGCCCGCAGGCGTAGACGGGTGAACAAACCAAAGAATAAGAGGGCCTTGGCGGGTAGTAACAGGCAGAACAGTAGCGCCAGTAAAATCATCTGCATGTCTGGCATCGCCATCAGGCCAATGCTGAGGAAAAAACCAATGAGGAACAGGTCTTTGAAGCTCATCAACGACTTGGCCAGCTCTGTGGCTTTGGCGTGCCTGGCCATCAGGATACCGAAAATAAGCGCGCCTAAATCGCCTTTGATATTTACCAGCTCAAATACATGATAGCCACCAAGGGCCAGAATGAAGCCGGTCAGGGGCAATAACTCGCCGTGGCCCGATTGATTCAGCACTTTGTAAAAAACCGGTACCAGGGGCGGAATAGCTAACAGGCCAAACGCCCATATACTTGGTAACTTACCGGTGGCTGCAACCAGGAATATCACGGCGAAAATATCCTGCATTACCAGGATGCCTATCGCGAGGCGACCGTGGCGGGTTTTCATTTCACCGCTTTCTTCCAGCACTTTGACCACACACACTGTACTGCTGAAGCTCAGGGCAAAGGCAATAAGCGCTGCACTTTGCCAGTCTATTGCCGAGGTGGTTGCAGAAATAAGTGCGGCTGCGCCGTACAATGCACCGGCAATAACTGCTATCCACACTAGTGTATGGGTTATGCTGCCTGCCCAGACCTCCCGTCGGCTGAGATCGCGGATATTCAGCTTCAGGCCAATGGTAAACAGCATGATAGTAATGCCAAGGTCGGCAATAGACTGTAATGTACTGTTCGATTCAAAGCCGAACATATTGAGTACAAACCCGGCAACCAGATACCCCACCAAGGGCGGAATGCCAACCAGTTTGACAGCTAAACCACAAATAAAAGCGAAAAGAAGAAAAGCGTATTCCATGTAAGTAGGTGTTCCCTGGAAACTTAAAGGAGCGAACGTGTTGCCGAGGTAAGCTTGCTATATATGGGGCGGGAAGTAAATGCCGTAAATACCTGAAACTCAATGTATGTATAGGGCAGGGTATGCAATTGTTCTGGTCTCCTACATTTATATAATCACCATATGACCCTAACTACTCGCCCGGCTATATCGGGGGCATGCCAGGCGTGAGAAAAACGCTTTCTGGCGCGTAGGCAGGCGCACTCACTGTCACCAGTTATTATTGCCCGGTATTATACCCATCCCCGTCATTTCACAGAGGGTATTCCACCCTACACACACAAAAGTAAGCGGTTATGCAGTGATTCCCCTGGTTTAATTGTTTTTTTAGATTGGGCGCATAAAACATGAGCGAATAAGGGTTACGCGTAACTATTATTTAATTCATTATCAGTGAGTTAGGAGTATTATGTTTTGGGGTTTATTTGCCTTTCCTGTGCCTTTTGGCCACTAAATAAGTCTCATGAACCACAAAAAGAGCGCTGTCAGGCAGTGAACAGTCTACACAATTTACCCTGTGATTATTCTTAGTAGTTGAAGATTATTCCACTGGAATAATTGCTTTATTCCGCCTGGAATATGATCTTTTTGTGGGAACCGACCATACAGCAATGCATCCCATTGCTGTGCAGGGAGTGCCAATGCGACTTACCATTCTAATTTTTCTGTTTGCTACACTGGCCATAAATGTGGCCCTCGGATTTTATTGGCCACCCGCCTGGTGGTTTATTCTATTGACCGCCACCTTGTTGGGCTTTGCCATTTACGATGCCTTTCAACAGCAACATGCCATTCTACGAAATTTTCCCCTTATTGGCCGGATGCGCTGGACCATTGAAGGACTGCGCCCCTATGTTCAGCAATATCTGATTGAATCGGACACCGGCGGCACGCCTATATCCCGGATGTTCCGGGCAATTGTATATCAGCGGTCCAAGAACAGCCGAGAAACCGTGCCGTTTGGCACTCAGATAGACACGTATTCAGACGGGTACGAATGGATTGGACACTCATTGTCAGCCAGGCAGGTTGAAGATATGGAAGAAAACCCGCGGGTGACAATTGGCGGGCCTGCCTGCAAGCAACCTTACAGTTCAAGTTTATTGAATATATCTGCAATGAGCTTTGGTAGTCTTTCCAAAAACGCCATTCTGGCACTGAACAAAGGAGCGAAAAAGGGGGGATTCTCGCATAATACAGGTGAGGGCGGCCTCACCCCGTACCACCTGGAACACGGCGGTGATTTGGTCTGGCAGATTGGGACTGCTTATTTTGGTTGCCGCACAGTGGACGGTAACTTCGACGCTGATTTGTTTAAAGAAAAATCCCGCCTGCCCAGTGTTAAAATGATTGAGATAAAACTTTCTCAGGGCGCGAAACCCGGACACGGGGGCATTCTTCCGGCGTATAAGAATACACCGGAAATTGCTGATATCCGCGGTGTTGAGCCGCACACTCAGGTCGATTCCCCCGCCCGCCATCCGGCTTTTTCTACACCGCTGGAGCTAATGGACTTTATCAGCCAGCTAAGGGAGTTAAGTGAGGGCAAGCCGGTGGGGATTAAGCTGGCGCTGGGCAGAAAAAGTGAGTTTGTGGCTATCTGTAAAGCGATGCAGAAAACCGGTGTGATGCCTGATTTTATCACGGTGGACGGAGGCGAAGGCGGCACCGGCGCCGCACCACTGGAGTACACAAATTCAATTGGTAGCCCGTTGCGTGAAGCACTGGCGTTTGTTGATGACTGCCTGGTGGGCTTTGATTTGCGTCAGCACATAAAGATCATTGCAGCGGGTAAAATCATTACCGCATTTCAGATAGTGAAAAACCTGAGCCTGGGCGCCGATATTTGTAACAGTGCGCGAGGTATGATGCTGGCTTTGGGCTGCGTGCAGTCATTATCGTGCAACACTAACCGCTGTCCAACTGGAGTTGCCACGCAGGATCCCAGTCTGGTGCGTGGGCTTGATATCACCGATAAGTATGAAAGGGTGTACTGCTTTCACCATAAAACTATTCACGCTTTGATGGATATTCTGTCCTCTACGGGGCATACCTCACCGGAATCACTCAACCGTACCCACATCTTCCGGCGTGTGGATCAGGCATGTGTGAAGCGCTATGACGAAATTTTCCCTATTATCAAGAAAGGCAGCTTCCTTGGTGACGAAATCCCGCAAGACTTCAAAATACATGTACAGGAAGCCAGCGCCGAGAGTTTTATGCCTTACAGTGAACTCACCGACATGGAAGAAAAAGCGGAGTCAGTGACTTAGTCTTTGGCTTCTCTTTGTGTATTACGTAACTCGTAGAGGCGGTACTCGGTGGTGCGGTAGGGGACGACTTCGTATTTAGGCTGCAGGAATGCCACGATATCGATCAGGTCGGCCACTGTCATGATGTCATTCATATCGCGCATACGGCTTTTGCCGCCTTCTGTAGTCTGGCTAACGGGGTAGCGACGGCTTAACTTGTGTGACGGGTTGATGACACTGGTGACCAGTTCTCCGTAAGTGGTTACCCGGCTGCTACTGCCTCCCAGCGAGACCGGTTTAGGCATTACGTAATTATGATCAGCCGGAACGGTTATGCCTTCTACCGTATGACAGTCGGTGCAGCGGTACTCCGCGAAGAGCGCTTTACCCGCCTGCGCATCACCTTCAGGCAGGCTGAAACCACGGGGAGATTCGGGCCCGAAACCACATGCAGTAAGACCAACGCTCGTGCAGACTGCCAGTAACAATTGCTTTTTCATGTTTATGCCTAATTGAATAAAGTTGTTCTACACTACTGTTATAGAGCCACTTTACTTACGGCGTCAATATTTGTGTGAAGCGGCAGGTCTTGAAATGTGGAGAGGCAAGATGAGTGATTACGACACCATTCTGGTGGCACTGGACGTGTACGCAGAGCATGAGCCGGTAATAAACAGAGCAATGAAGATGGCCTCTTCGTCATCAGCAGTACATTTGCTCTATGTCACCTATCCACAAACCAACTTTGAGCCTTATGGCTTGTTTCTGGAGCGGGACTACTCCACGGATATTCAACAGCATGCCAGAGCGCGGTTACAGGAAGTAGCAGAAAAGCACAGCATTCCGTCAGAGCAGATCCATGTTGCTATAGGCTCGCCGGCCGACCAGATCCATCGCACCGCCGAAAGTGTACAGGCCGACTTAATTGTAATAGGCACACACGGTCAAAGCGGTATGCAGCTGCTGCTGGGCTCCACAGCGAACGCAGTTTTACACGGTGTCAAAACCGACGTATTGGCGGTAAAAGTATAAGATGTTCTCTGCCTGACGCTGAACAGGCAGCTTTTTCTCAGAGACCGAAACTACTCAGTGGCCAGCTTGTGCAGGCTGTGCAACAACACGTTGGCCCCTTTTTCTATATCCTGCCAGTGGGTCCACTCATCAGGCGCATGACTGATCCCATTTACACTGGGCACAAAAATCATCCCTGCCTGGGTAACCTTCGCCATATGTTGGGCGTCGTGTCCGGCGCCACTTGGCATGTGTTCATGAGGGAGATCCAGCCTGGTTGCCTGTTCGGCAATAAGCTTGATTATCGTGTCGGACATTGGTTGGGGTTCCAGCCAGCTCATCTGTTCAAACTCGAACATCAAATTGTGCTTTCGGGCAATAGCAGATAACACTTTGCGACAACTGTCGGCCAGGGCTTGCATCACGTCGCAGTCAGTATCACGTCCCACCAGAGTGAACTCAACCTCGCCTGGCACGGTGTGAGCGTGGCCAGGTTTGAGGTCGACTTTCCCCACCGTTAAACGACTTTTATCGGAGCCTTCTTCGGCAATGATACGGGGAATTTCGTTGGCAAAATTCGCCAGGCCCATGAACGCGTCACTGCGCATATTCATCGGCGCGGTGCCGGCATGATTAGATTTTCCAATTAGTCTAACTATCCATTTATACACGCCGGAAATGGACTCGACGACGCCAATGGGTTTTCTGATGGTGTCCAGTACCGGCCCTTGCTCAATATGTAATTCTATATAGCTTTTGAAATAGCCAGGATCGACCCGGGCCTCCAGCGCGCGCATAGGGTCCAGTCCACAGGCACGCATCTCGTCCTGTAACTTTACGCCGTTCACATCATGTGCCGACATCAGCCAGTCTGGGGTAAGTTCACCAATTAATGCCTGCACACCCATCATGCCACCAAAGCGACCTTCTTCTTCTGAGAACGCATACACCTCAACCGGTGTAGCCGGCGTAATATCGTGGTCACGCAGCACCCTTAATACTTCCAGACCGGCCAGCACGCCCAGGGTGCCGTCAAACATACCGCCGCTAATGACAGAGTCAATATGCGACCCGGTAGCAACTACTTGAGAAGGCTGTTCTGCTTTTGCTCTGCCCACCACATTGCCTGCCTGATCGATATATGACCAAAACCCTTCGTGTTCAAACCTTTCTTTAAGCCATTGTTTTGCTCTCGTGTCAGCCTCCGTAAAGCCTAAACGGGTTACACCTTTGGTTTCTGGGTTGTAGCCTATTTCAAACAGCGAGAGTAAGTCAGATTTGAGTCTTTCAAGGTTGATAGCTAGCGTGGACATAATGAAAATTTCCTAATGTTACGCATTAAATGAGGCGGGTTATTTCGAAATGAATGGACAATATTTGTTCACAGTAGAATGACTTTGATTATAGTGCAAATAATTAGTAGGCTAGATTTGCACTGGAGAAAAGGACACTCATTTTGTCGCGTTATCGCTGGCACGTGGTGCCAGACATTGCCGTTAAAATCATACTTGCGAGCTTACTGGTTTTTGCCGGTTGTGCTCCGGTCACTGCGGCAAACATCGAAAAGCGAACCAGCCAGGATGGCACCATTGTTGTTCCCTGGAAGGAGGGCTATGCCCGGTATCAAACGCTGCGAATCAATTCCGTCAGCGGAGATACGCTAAGCCGGCATCCGGTGGTGAACGGGCAGAACTGGGTGATAACCGGTCTGTCTGACGGACAATACCGCTTCATTTTATCCAGCTCTGACTCCCAAACACAGATCCTCTCACTTCATGTAAGCCATTATTCTTTAACCAGTGCCTTCGGCTTATTCACGTTGGGCCTGATCATGTTTGTTTATTTGCTGGTAGCGCTGATGAAGGGGGGCAGGGATGACTGACTTTATGCTGGGACGTGAAACTGCACTGGTTATCTTAGTGCTGTTCGGACTGGCCTGGGTAGGCTGGGGTTGGTATCTGGGGCGCAACAATCGCACTATTGAAGATTACGCTTTAGCTGGTCGCAGCGTGGGCTTTGCGATGGCAACCGCGACGGCCATGGCCACCTGGATTACCAGCAACACCACCTTAGTCGCCCCGCAACTGACTTACCAGTTTGGCGTATGGGGTATGCTGGGGTACAGCATGGCCGCTCTGGGTCTTATTCTGTTTGCCCCTCTGGCACAACGTATCCGTCAGTTGCTACCGAATGGATTTACCAGCGGTGACTTTATCTATCAGCGGTACGGCAGGTTTGCCTGGGCCATGTTTATTATTATTTCGCTGTGCTATGCATTCGGGTGGCTCGTCAGTCTGGGAATGGCCGGTGGCCTGTTGCTCTCCTCGTTGAGCGATCTCAGTTATCTTACGGGTATGACCGCTATCCTAGTGATTTGTGTAGGATACACCCTGTTAGGGGGGCTCAAAGCCGTTATCGCCACCGACTTTGTGCAGAGTATCGTGATTATTACCGGCGTGGTGATTGTTGCCTGGGTGTGTATAGACACGGTGGGCTTTGACACCATGCACACCACACTTACCCGCGAACAACCGGAATTACTTAACCTGTTGTTTCCCGCCGCCATTATGTTTTTCTTCAATAATATCTTTTTTGGTATCGGCGAAATATTTCACTCGAATGTGTGGTGGTCCAGGGCCTTTGCCTTCGGGCCGGGAATCGGAAAGAAATCGTATCTGACCGCCGGGCTACTGTGGTTACCGATTCCTGTGGTCACCGGGTTTATAGCGCTGGCAGCCAGTTCCCTGAACTTAGTGCCGCCCAGTGCAGATATGGTCGGGCCTATGGTGGCGGCTAAATTGCTGGGTAGTATCGGGGCGGTATTTATCTTTGTCATTGTATTTTCAGCATTAGCGTCCAGCATGGACTCTCTTCTTGCAGCCACTTCTGATCTACTTACCCAGGATATCGTTAAAAAGCTATTCGTACCGGACGCCAGCTCCGACACTTTATTGCGGGCTAACCGTTACATTGTCATCGGGCTTGGTATCGGTACCTGGTGTATCGCCGCATTTAAGCTGGCGACGCTGGGCGCGCTGCTCAATTTTACGGGGGCGTTTGTTGCATCCACCATCTGGCCGATTGTATTCGGGCTGTATCAGCCAAAACTGACCGGCAGATGGGCGGGTCTGGCTATGGTGGCCGGCACCACCTGTGGCCTGATTGGGTATTTTGCTATCGGTTTTTATGTGGCCGCCATTATCTCCTGTGGTGTGTCATTAGTGTGTTGCCGCATAGGCATAATGCAGAGTAAGGATTATTTTCAGTGGCATGAACTGGAGGAGAAAGGATGACGATAAGCGAATCGGCGCTGACAATTCTGGTTTATGTCTGTTTGTGCGCGAGCTGTATCAGCCCACTGCTGTTGTTGTACTGGCTGATACGCGACATAAAAGGTAAAAAATTATGGTGAAAGCAGAATTGGATGCTGTGGTCAGGTTTGAAAGGGAACGCCCCGATGTCTACGGCAGCGCCCATCCTAAATCGCTTCTGCGGGCTATCCAGGAAGATGGTGACCACTTAAGCAAAATGACTAACAAGCACATCTATTCAGCAGATCAGTTCGATCGTGAAAGTTTGTTACAGTTGTTCCGCCTCGCCGCCAAATACGAAGCCAACCCCGATCGTTTCAGCACTTCTCTGCAGGGGCAAATTCTTATTTCCGCGTTTTACGAGCCCAGTACCCGTACGCGGCTGTCTTTTGAGAGTGCCTGGCATCGTTTGGGGGGCGATATAATGTCAATTACCGATCGCTCAACCACAGGCATTGCGAAAGGTGAAAGCCTGGCCGACGTGGGAGAGATGTTTAATAACTATGGCGACTGTGTGGTATTGCGGGATACAAACGCAAACTCTGTCCGGGAAATGATGGGCGCGCTGCGTATACCCATCATTAATGCCGGCAACGGTACAGATGAGCATCCCACTCAGGCGCTGGCCGATCTATACACTATTTTCAAGTGGAAACCTGAGCTCATTACCAACCCGGGCGCGGAAAAAATTAACATATGTATTGTCGGGCTTCCTTCCAAAATGCGGACAGTGCGAAGTCTGTTAAAACTGGTAGTGTCGTTTGCAGACTGTTTTGGCAGGGTCACTATCGTTAACGATAAAAGCCGTGATGAGATGTTTGCCGATGATCAGCTTCAGCAAATGCTGGAGGCCGGTTTGGAGGTGCAGACCAGTGATAACCTCGACGAGGTGCTACCAGACTCTGACGTGGTGTATATCAATGCAATCGCCTGGGAGGGCAATTCCTTCAATCAATACGGTAAGCAGTTTCATATCGACAGCCAGTCACCACTGAAGAAAGACGCCATTGTACTGCATCCGCTTGCCCGCGGTGCAGAACTGTGTACCAGTCTGGATAACACCCCTCACAACTGGTATTTCGCCCAGGCCAGAGGCGCGGTTTTCTTGCGGCAAGCGCTGTTAACCTGTCTGGTTCGCAGAGTGGAGCGCGTTCTCGATATTGTTTAATTCAAGGGAGATATGAATTTATGTGTGGAATAGCTGGTATTTTTGCTGCGACACCTGATACTGCCATTGAATCACAGACCCTGGTCAATATGGCGGCCATTATGAACCACCGCGGTCCGGATAGTTACGGATACTGTAATCCAGCGGACATGGGCATTGGCATGAGCCACGCGCGGTTATCTATTATTGATTTGGACGAGAACCGGGGCCGCCAGCCTTTCTGGCTCGACGGTGGGCAGACCATGTGTGTGCATAATGGTGAGTTCTACGACTTCCAGCGGATCCGGACGGATCTAATGGCGGCGGGCGTGGATTTCACCAGTAAAAGCGACTCGGAAGTGTTACCCACGTTGTTTCGTCGGTTTGGTATGAACGTCACATTAACCCGCCTGCGTGGTGAGTTTGCTTTTTCTCTGTATGACGAAATGGAAGATACGTTGTATCTGGTGCGGGATCGGTTTGGTATCAAACCCTTGTATTGGACCCAGACAGACGATGCAATTATTTATGGTTCGGAAGTGAAAGTGCTCCTGGCACATCCGGATGTAAAACCTGAGCTAGATTCGGAAGGGCTGTTTCACCAGCTGATTCAGGTGATGGTTCCCGGCACCACGGCCTTTAAGGGGATCCAGCAGGTCGAGCCGGGTCATATGCTCAAAATTACCCGTAAAGACGGCGAATTTCATATTGAAACCCACAAATACTGGGATATGGACTTTCCGGTAATCGGCACCCGGGAAGAACACACCGAAGATTATTATATTGAAGGCGTGCGCCGGGAATTAATTGATGCAGTACAGGTCCGGCTGAATGCCGATGTGCCGGTAGGCTGTTATCTCTCCGGTGGTATCGATTCATGCGCTATTTTAGGGCTGGCGTCGGGCATTGAGCAGGAACCGCTAAAAGCGTTTACCATCAGTTTTGATAACGCCGACTACGATGAGTCTGATATAGCCAGGGAAATGGCGGAATCGGTCAATGCAGATCAGGAAGTACTGCAGCTGAATGCTGACTTATTGTATAACAACTTTTCCCGCACAATCTGGCACACAGAACGGACGATCTATAACACCCTGGCTGTGGCTAAACTGATGATGAGCCAGCGGGTTCGTCATGTGAAATACAAGGTAGTGTTGACCGGCGAGGGTTCTGATGAGCTGTTTGCCGGATACCCGGCCTTTCGCCAGGATATGTTTCTGCACGGCATGGAAGGGCTGGATGCGTCCCAGGCAAGCGAATGGCGTAAATCGCTGGAAACTTCTAATGCGTTATTTAAAGGGGCGATGCTGGCGAAAGACGAATATGTCTCAGAGGAATTAAACAGCAAGGTCGGCTTTACCCCGAGCTGTTTGCAGCCCTGGCTGGGTTGTAGCGAGCATGCGAAACAACTGATCCATCCGTCCCACCGGGAAAATCTGCAAGGTTATGAGCCAGGCAATGCCATCGCTGCCAAGCTCGATGACAGTTACCTCAGTGAACGTCACCCGCTGGACAAGGCTCAGTATGTCTGGATTAAAACCATGCTGGAAGGCCAGATCCTCACCTGGGGCGGGGACCGGGTAGATATGGCGAACTCAATGGAGGCCCGGCCACCTTTTCTTGACCACAAGCTGGCCGAATTTGCGGCGAATATACCTCCAGAAATGCGTATTCGCGGCAGTAAAGAAAAATACGTTCTGCGTGAGGCAATGAAAGGTTTATTGCCGGAGACCCTTTACAAACGTGAGAAATTTGCCTTTATGGCTCCGCCAGCACATACCGATGATGCAAAATGGCAAAAACTAAAAGCCTTGCTAAACCAGTATGCCAGCAGGGAAAAAGTGGAAAAGGCAGGCCTGTTGGATGCTGATTATCTGGAAACGCTGGTGAGCAAGCAGGAATCCTCGCACACCGATGTCAGTGAAAAGGTGCAAATCGACGCCATTCTTAATCATGCATTGGGCGTGATGCTGTTACATCATCATTTTATCGAAACAGATATTCCGGCGTATGCGTATGAACAAGCACAATCGTTGAACTGGGTAGTGTGATACTGCAAAGGGTATGTTACTAAAAAAAGGGAGGCCATTGCGGCCTCCCTTTTTATAGCGGCGTTTATTGCCAGGCTTTAAGCGACCCGATGAACACCGAGACGTTCTTACAGCCGATACTTTTCAGATAACTGGCTGCCACCGTGGCACGCTTCCCGCTGCCACACATACAGGTGTAATGAATGTCAGGGTTCATCTCACCTTGTTTTTCTTTCAGATGACCAAGGTAGATATGCAGGGCGCCAGGAAAGGGCGTGGATTCAACTTCATCCTGTTTTCTCACATCCAGTAGCACCCAGTTATCAGGTGGGGTTTGCAGCCGTTCGGCGACGGTCTCGGCCGTGACGACTCCCACGGTTGATGCTTCCAGCTCATTTTGTGAGGCAGGAAAGGGTATTGCACTGGTGTAGCCCTCTACAGTAGTGAAGCCCATACGATGGAGCTGTGCGGCTGCCTCGTTGGCCTGCTGTGCGCTGTCGGCCACAAACGCGAGCGGCGAGTCATAATCAAGTAGCCAACCACCATAGGCACTGATGAGACCGCCAGCCAGATTCAGACTGCCCGGGACATGTTTTTCCCGAAAGGCCGCGTGGGAACGAATATCAATTAAGGTACCCGGGCGTGAGTCAGGATCTAACCATTGTTTGGTTTGGTCTGGGCTTAACTGCATACACATACCATCGCGCAGTGGGTTATCTGCTCCTTTAACATTGGCTTCTTCCATTTTGCTAAAGTAGGGCGCGATGTAGTGACTTTCGTTTACTTTCGTATTGATGAAGGCATCTTTGTCCGATTCTCTGAATAGCGGATTGCTCTGCTTTTCGATGCCAATAGTGGTAAATTCACGGTCAGCCATACCCCCGCCGCAAACAGAACCTGCACCATGAGCAGGGTATACAATAACCCGCTCACCCAGTTCACTTAGCTTTTGCAGGCTATCGTACAGTTCACCTGCCATCTTCTCCATTTCATCGGGATAAAAGTCTGTGCGACCCACATCGCTCACGAACAGGGTATCGCCGGTAAACACGCCCACTGGCGTGTTGTCAGTCTTGGTATCGGTAAGCAGAATACAGATACTGTCTTTGGTATGCCCGGGCGTGGTTAAAATGTCGAGCTTGCAGGCGCCAATCTCGAGGGTGTCACCGTCGTTTACGGTATCGGCATATTGTACGGGCTCATCGGCATTCGGCCCGTGATAAACGTCTACGCCTATCCTGTTTTTAAGCGCCAGTGCGCCTGAAATAAAGTCTTCATTACGGTGAGTTTCAATAACTGTGGAAATGCGACATTCATTCTGTTTAGCTATGGAAAGATATTTATCAATATCCAGCTGAGGATCGATAACACAGGCTTCCCCGTCGCTTCCTACTACATAAGAGAGGTGCGCCACGCCTGGCGTCTTAATGCTTTCTACAAACATAATGTATCTCCTATACGTTGATATGCCTAAACACGGTAAACCTATGCAAGAATAGCTCCTTACATGCGACTCTTCATAATTGGCGCCAGTGGCTACCTTTAGCGACCCTCCACCATCCGGGGCATGCCGGTTGTGTGCAATAATTGCACAGGGGGGATGTAATAAATAACGGGTCGCCTTCGAGAGAGCTCCTCATTATTAAAATTGGCAAGCGATTTTTATAGTTTTGTAACACGCATCGCTTAGGCTTAGAGAAAAAATCAACATCGGCGACTATGAAAACAAAAAATACCGGTTTCGTCCGGCTTTACTTTGCAACTATCTATTCGGTAAAGGGGCTTATTGCAGCGTTTAAGAGTGAAGGCGCAGTACGCCAGGAGCTGGCAGTAATGCTGATACTTATTCCGATAGCACTAGTACTGGAGGTGAGTCTGGCTGAACGCATTCTGCTGGTTGCATCGTTGGTAATTGTGCTCATTGCCGAATTGTTAAATACAGCGATAGAGTCACTGGCCGACCGGGTAAGTACAGAAATTCATGTGCTGATTGCGAAAGCAAAAGATATTGGTTCTGCCGCCGTCTTTGTTGCCCTGATGCTGGCAGTGTTTACCTGGGGCGCGATATTATACAATTACTTTACTATAAAATAATTTGGTGATGAAAAGAGATAACAGCGCTTAAGCCGCAACGCTGTTATCTGTCTGTTTACCAAAAAAGGCGCAGCGCTTTATCAAAAAGACGCCACTTTCTTTCCATCGGGTAGGCAGTCATTCAACATCTCAGTCACGTTACCCTGAATGAGCTTGACGTGGGAATAATGGACCCGTGTAGAAGCCGGGGTTTCGAAACTCACCGTGCTGAATACCAAATCTTCGTTACTGGAGGTAACTTTTACCAGCAGGTGGTCGTCTTCACCGGCCACCGGAACCCGTAAATACAGCGGTTCATTGTGGGTGGACACATACTCGTTGGCTTGTTCCGGAGAGTGGAATGGTGGTTTCTTTTCCGGTTGTAACTTCCAGTGTGATGACTGCTCGACAATTTGAGCTAACGTTTTTGCGTGATGTTCTGAAATTTCGTTTGCCATGCTTCCTCCTTAATGCGGATTACGCTGTTAATACGAAAAGAACGACAAAAAGATTGCTTCGCGTTGTGAGCAATAATGGCAAGAGAAAAATTTCAATTATCTTGCGGGACAGGGCGGTTGGACGCCTTTGTGTAATGCTGATGGAGAAAACGTTTTAAGGCCTGAAAGTCCAGAGGCTTGGTGAAATGTTTATCAAACCCTGCTTGTTTAGCGAGCACTTTGTCTTTTTCCTGCCCCCAGCCGGTAGTAGCAACCAACAACATGGCATGACCGTTCGGCATATCTCTCAGCGCTTTGGCTACTTCATAGCCACTTATGTCAGGCAGACCAATATCGGAAAGCACCACATCCGGATTGAAGCTGGCAGCGCTTTTCACGCCACTCGCACCGTCGTGCGCAAAACGCGTGGTGTGACCGTTTAAATCAAACAGCATTGCGAGACTTTCTGCTGCATCTACATTGTCGTCAATCACCAGGATCCGTAATTTGGGTGTGACGGTCTCTGGTTCACGGGGGGTTACAGTTACCGCGCCGGACTGATCCTCGGCCAGCGGCATAGTCACGGTAAAGGTACTGCCTTTACCTATGCCTTCACTGTGAGCAGATATACTGCCACCATGCATCTCCACAAGCTTAGCAGCCAATGCAAGTCCAATCCCCAAACCGCCCTGGGCTCTTTCAATTGCCGGCTCAAGCTGGGAAAACATGCCAAAAATATGGGAAAGTTGGTCTTCTGGGATGCCAATCCCAGTATCGGTAATGGTAAATCGGATCTCCATACCGCTTACTTGAGCCTGCAACGATATCTTGCCCCCCACGGGGGTGTATTTTGCAGCATTGGTCAGCAAATTGGATAACACCTGGATGAGCCGGGTAGGGTCTGCGTGTAACAGCACCGGGGTCTCAGGTTGTGACACTGTTATATGATGTTTATTTTCTTCAATGATGCCATGGGACGCTTCCACGGCACTTTGCATTATGTCGGCAACATCTACTTTCTTTTTGCGCAACGATAATCGTCCCTGAGAAATGCGAGAAGCCTCCATGAGATCCTCAACCAGGTGGGTCATCTGAGAGACATGACGTTCGATAACCTCTTTGGACCAGCGCATCCACTGTTCCTGAGGATCCTTGGTACGGATAATCTCAAGTACATTCTGAATAGGTGCCAGGGGGTTTCTAAGCTCGTGTCCCAGGGTGGCCAGGAATTGATCTTTGCGCTTGTCGGCCTCTCTCAACTTCTGATTCAATTCAAAAAGCTCACGCTCAGCAGCTTTGCGGCCGGAGATATCGGTAAAAATGCCAAATATTGATACTGCTTCCCCTGACTCGGCGTAACTGCCGTGACCGCGCCCCTCCATATCCAGCCAGCTTCCATCACTGTGCTGTAAACGAAATTCAATGTCGTAATCGGCTTCATGTTTGATAGCCAGAGCCAACTCAGTGATAAATGCGTGACGGTCATCGGGATGAATAAGCTCAAGAAAGGCATCGCTACTGGACCAGCGAGATGTATCCGTAATACCTGTGAGCATTTGTAATTCAGTACTCCATTTAACCTGCCCACTGGCCAGATCCTGCGACCAAACACCCATGCGGGCACTGCGTATGGCGACGCTTAAAAACTCATTAGCCTGGCGTAGCTGTTGTTGGGTTTCATGAAGGGAGAGAAGCGAGTCTTCGACAGAACGGCGGGCCTTTAATAGCTCTCGTTCATAACTTTTGCGGTCAGCGGCCTGAATTAATGCCAGTTGATCATATTGGGTTTGCTGAAACTCAATTCGCGAGGCGTTAACCAGCATGGGCAATACAGTGCCTTGTGCAGTTTTTAGATCCAACTGAACTTCCGCTACTGTACCCTGGAGCTGCATCAGTGGCGCCCAGTGAGTCTGGTGGAAAACACGACCCCCGACAGTTAGCAGGTCCTGTATACGCCGGGTATACAGTAATTCGCCTGCTTCTATGCCCATCCACTTGCAAAACGTGGTATTTGCTTTAACGATGGTACCATTTAGTTCAGTGGTCACCAGACCACATGCTGCATGTTCGTAAGTTGCAGCTGTATCTGGGATCGCGGACGATAACGCTTTCGGCTTATTGATATTCTAAAAACCTCTTCATGGCAACTGCACACTGATCCGGTGAACTCATATGTGGACAGTGTCCCACATTATTAATAATAGACAATGTAGCGTCAGGCATAGTGTTTTTCATAAACTCCCCTACAGTGGTCGGAGCTATGAAATCATCATCGCATTGCAATATTAAGCTTGGAACCTGACACTTATCGAGTTCGTCGCGGTGATCCGAAGTGAAGGTCACATCAGCAAAATGTCTTGCGATATCAGGGTTGGTACGACAAAAGCTATTAGTAAGCTCCTCAGATAGCTCCGGCTGGTCGGGCGCGCCCATTATATTCGGCGCCATTGCACTGGACCAACCCAAGTAATTGCCTTCAATAGTTTCACACAATTCTGCAATGTCTTCTTCAGAGAATCCGCCGTGATAGTCCCCGTCATTTATATAGCAGGGGGAGGGCGCTACCATGATTTGACGGGAAAACTTTTCAGGCGCAGTGTTGCAGGCGAGCAGACCTATCATTGTACTTACCGAGTGCCCCACAAAAATAACGGGCTTATCAGTAGCGTCATCAATTATTTCAATAAGATCGTCTGCGTACCCCTGTAAGTGGCTGTATTTTTTGTAATCATAAGCGGTAAGGTCAGACTTACCACTTCCCACCAGATCAAATAAAACCAGTTTGTAATCACGGGTAAACGAGGGGGTTAAAAACCGCCACATGTTTTGATCACAGCCGAAACCGTGCGCCATAACCATGACAGTCTGTCCATCGCCTATAATATTGACATTATTTCGAAGTCGAACGTCCATAGTTCCCTCGTATGATATGGGAGTTTAGGTTGATAATTGATTTATAAAAAGTTTGTGACCTTATACTTTCGTTTATACCGTTTGGCAACGCACTGTGCAATGTCTTCGAACGAAGATATGGAGTATTTTCACCCTCTGCACAACTAATCCCGAAAATTTACAGGTTTGGCAAGGCGCAAAATTAATACTGAGCGCCCAGTTAAGACGGTTGAGCCAATTGATATTCGTCTTGTCTGTTAAATATTTTACATATGTATCGTGTTTGTCTAGAATTATACAAATGAGTTATCTGTCAGAGTCTGGAAGGTGAGAACGTGGAAAAGCAACGCACAAATAGTCAGGCCCTCGTGTCTAAAGCCTATCGAAATGCCTGCAAAGACTTTGGGCTCACGGATGCAGAGGCTGCCGCAATAGTAGGAAAGACCCGTGCGACATTAACAAATGGGAGGGGCTTTAACGAAAGCAGTAAAGAGCATGAAATTCAGGTGCTGTTTATCCGCTTATACCGGGCGTTATACGCCATTCTGGGTGGCGACAAAGCAGCGATGAAGCATTGGTTTACTACGGCCAATAAGCACCTGCGTGGCGTACCTAAAGATCTTGTGAAAAGAATTTCAGGTTTGGTAAACGTTAATGAGTACCTGGATGCCATGAGAGCGAAAATATGACGCCACGAGAGGTAGTGGAGAAGTTTGGCCAGCATGGTGAGTATGCGGGTAGCATATGGCGAATAGTAGAAACCCAGGAAGAGGCGGCCACGTATGGGTTGGTGGACGATCTGGAAGAGCACGCTCTGCTAGAAGATATTATAGATAACTTTAAACCACCGTATCCTGATGAAGCATATGGTCGCCATTACCTTATAAGTACGCCGTTTCGTTATCCCCCGCTCAACCACGGCTCCCGGTTCGGAACCCGCCATGAACCCAGTTATTACTATGCCAGTGAGGAGATCAGCACCTGTCTTGCTGAAGCGGCATTTTACCGGTTCGTCTTTTTTGACGGAATGGAAGCGCCTTTTCCTCATAAAGTACATTCAGATCACCAGCTATTTTCTGTCACCGCGGTAACAGCGAGTGCCTCAGATATGACTACGGTAAACGATCCGGTGGCGTTAAGTCAGTTAACCAGTGAAAAAAGTTACTCATTTACGCAGGCGGTAGGGGAAATTTCAAGGGAGGCCGGGACACAGCTTATCCGTTACTATTCTGCGCGGTGCGATCAAGGGGTTAACGTGGCGATAGACAACCCGGCAGTGATAGTCTCTTCCCAGCCCGAACAGGTTACACCGGTTCTGTGTGAAGTCTTGCCGGAGGCTAAGGTTCTGCGGTTCTCACTGCCTAAAGAGTTCCCGGTTACCTTCCGAATTGAACAGTTTTTGGTGGAAGGTGCATTGCCTTACCCGGCCAGCTAATGTACTTAAGGGTAGGGCGTGAGGACTATCGTAAAGGCTGGCCCTGCGATTAATTCCAGCTGTCTAAATAGTTCTGCAAGCTGGCTTCAGATAGCTCTCCCATATGACTGTCAGATAAACTTCCGTCAGGATTAAAAAAGAGAGTTGTAGGCAGACCATATGCACCCACTGCCTGGGCTGCGCTTCCTGAAATGTCGAAATAGACATTATCCAGTTCAACACCTTGTTGCTGAAGAAACTTACGCGCGGTGGCAGGAGATTCTTTTTGGTTAATAAAAACAAAAGTGACATCGCGCCGTTGGGCCTGCGCATTCTCCAGCACAGGCATTTCCCGCCGACAAGGCGGGCACCAGGAAGCCCAGAAATTAACCACAACAGGTTTGTCGGACAGTTGAGGCAAACTTACCGGCTCTCCATGTCGATTAACGACCTCAATTGAGGAATACGTTGTGGTGCTAGACAGCAGGGTGTTTATCACTACCAGCGGGAACAGCAACGCCACCGTGATTGCTCCTGATTTCACATAAGAGGTAACCAGCGCCTTATCGCCCCTGATTTTTACGAGTAAGGTGATAACGCCTGCCACCCAGCCAAAGCCGTGACTAAACCCACCGTCGCGAATGTCCAGCACAGACAGCAGGTTTTGCTGATAGATTTCCCAGAAAGCAATGACAAAAGAGAGGCGGGCCACTATGAAGCCGGCTATAAGAGCGGTGATGACGGCATCTTTAGCCTTCTGATGATGTTTAGATTTGCGGGTAAACAGGTGCACGGTCAAGTAAAACAGCGCAATTGCTGCCAATAACAGTGCTGTACTTGTCGCCAGTGCAAACGGGCCAATTGAAATGCTAGTCACAGAAATCCCTTATAGAAAACGAGATCGGGCATTTTACAGCATTGATATACAATGACGAGGGGAGTTAATCACCCACTAACGTTTGAATTTGGCGGCCAGTTTAGCCATGCCACCTTTACCCACGGCAGCCTGCTGGCCATAATGGCCGGGCATGTCAGGAGACTGCCAGCCCCCGGCCAGCTGCATTTCCGGTAACGTGGCGCCGTTCTCAGCCAGTGATACTGCGCCACCGACACGGCCAGAGTGCGGTGTGATTTTCTCTTTAATACCGGCAAGCCGGGCAATGCGCAACCAGGTACGATAAATACTGGAATAATGCAGCGTCGCAGCATGTTTCCCTGTAGCAGCTTCGTTGTAAGGAAGTAATGCGTGGCCCCGGTTCGCTACCCGACGAAACAAGACGCCATTATTTATACGTCTGGGATCATCAGATGGGCGAGGGCAGTCATGCCCGTGTTCATGGTTGGCTTCATTTATATACTCATCAATCATTGCCAGCGTACTGGAAGATAAATAGCGGTAGCTACCTTTACCAGTCTGGTCAGCTTTTGAGGTAAGTACCAGTAACGTATTGCTGCGCTTATTCACATGCTCCAATCGTACCCGGACTAATTCATCTGCACGCAACAGCGCATCAAACATTAGGTTAATAATAGCCAGGTCACGCATTTCCAGAAGCGTATCGGGGATCACCCGTTCATTTATTGTGTTAAGTAAATCGAGGGTTAGGGGGACTGCCTGAGCATGACTCAGCTGATACTTCTCGTTTTCAGCCAGGGATAACCGAATAAAGTCGCGCAAATAGACAGACTGAATAAGCGGGTTTGGCAGCTTAGCAATACCCAGAAATTTACTCAGCGCACTCAACCGGCGTTTAATGGTACGGTACGCGAGCGGAGACTGACAGAGTACTTCGACATAGCGCTTAATACAGTGTTCATTATTTGCCATGTTATCATCGAAGCCTGCCAGCCCGTCCTGACTGCAGAAAATAGCAAACTCGTTAAAGTCACTGACATAAGCGCGCTGGGTATTAAGTGGCAGTTTGGTAAATATGTCCTGAAAATACTCGTTCACAGCGTGTTTATATGTATGAGCAAAACCGGCTGAGACAGGAATATTTTCTGACATAACAACTACTTAACTGATGCCCTTTAGAACTTCACGCACGATAACTGGAATTATCATGCGTGAACATTTTCAACGTACTTTATGATGTATGCGGCGTGATGCTATACCGCACCACTGTCTGAATATACAGTTATCGTAAAAAGATGCAAGCCGAACGAAGTACAGGGTATAGCAAAGCCACAGTAGCGGCCTTGTTGTTTTCGGGCTGGGCTTGGTACTGGTCCGGTATAATACACGGCTTTCATTCAGGCCGCGCGGCGCTGTCTGGGTACGGTCTTTCGTAATACAGGTTCTGCGCAGCTATTAGCTACGACGGTGTGAGCCCCAAGCCTTACCAAAACGCATATCAGTAAAGGTAGTAATGAATTTCTGCAGCAATTTAACCTGAGCACCGCGTGCGATTGCGCATACGCTGGAAGCAAATCACCAGCCATGGGGACAATAGCGTACCTCGAAACACCATAGCGAGCTGCAAGGTAACAAGTAAAACCAGGAGTTGGCATCTGTGAGAATACGGAAACCTGGCACCAGAGTTACCTTACATGGCACGCAACATGGCGCAGACCAAATTAACCAACGCACAAACAACGCAGACTGTTGTGTACGAACAACAAATGCAAGTAAGGGCAGAGCTACGCGCACTTAATACTCACAAACAGTACGTATCCACCGGTAATACGACAGACAAAACATAACACACTGAAATACTGTAGCTTTATCAGAAGCTACTCTGGTCCTGCTGTACTTACTTTAATACCTTATTTAACATAATATACATTATGAGAAGTAAGCTATTGGGATGGATGAGGGCGTCTGGACGCGTCCTACCCATGCCTAGGGCTTGCTTATTGGTGTTCAGGCCTGCACATAGTGTTTCAGTGCGTATTAGGATTTTCAGTTAATTACGCAAGCTCATGGCTGTACTAAATGATATGTACGGGTTTATCTGCTTACCGTGGAGGTTCTTGCGTAGAAAGTAATAATTAATGACGCGTGAGCCAGCTCATAGCAACTACCGTTAGTGCTACATGATTAACCCTGGCTTTGCTGTGTTTATTGCAACGGTCAGACTAAGCCTTGATAACGTGGTCTCAATTTCCTTTTGTTTAAGACCATAACGCTACGTGAAATCTGACAGATTAAACGAGGTGTTGCCCGTTACATTTTACGCTGCGTACCACGGTACTGCGGCATTACGCTTCATAACTTTATTCTTTGAGTCTGGTTCTGGACAGCTTTGCAATTTATTGCCTGTCGTTATGTTGTGCGGCAATGTTACCTGAAGTTTGTAGCTTCCGGCGTTCATTACTGACTTTTTCACGTAACACGTCACTGGTTATATCTCCGCGAATTAACAGTCCCATGTAATACATGGTGTTTTGGCCTAACTTCATCGTGCCGTAAAACTTATCGCGGTCAGCTGTCAGGAATCGGTTGATTAACAGTATCCGGTTAACACAGCAGTCTTTAAGATCCTTGTTAAACGCATCCAGGTGTTTATACAGTGCCTGTTTTGCAACATCATTGTTTGCCACCGGCAGTGTTTCAACTTCCGTTTTATACTGCCTGAATGCCATCGATTTGGTTATGGCTTGATCAAATGCATTCAGGCTTGCTTCTGCCAGTGGTACTCGTATGGATGCCAGCCTGGCTTTAAGTGCAGTAAGTTCGCTGTTTTTCCAGCCTACAATACGTGCACTCGAATACACCTGATGTGCTTCGTGGACCAGGCTCTGGATCATTTCCAGTTCAGCCAGATTCTCTTCCGGCTGTTGCCATACATATTCGTTACCCAACTGTGATGCTTTTTCCACCAGAATGGCTGCTTCATTATCGGCAGCATTTCGCCGGATCATGGAGTCTGTTTGTACATTGGCTGGTTCGCAAGCTATACAACAAATAAGTATAGTTGGCATCATCAATACTTTAACAAAAGATAACGGCATTATTTAAGATTCCATTCTTTAAATAAGAGAATATCGGCAGACCTGGTTTATAAACTATTCTAAGTCCCCTGCTCTCGCCAAGGACTTTTAACCATCATTTCATTGTCGACCACTTTCAGCTACCCGATTAAGGGGCATCGACGTGCATCGGTCATTTTAATGCTTGTTCATTATACTGGTGTCCAAACGAGCCCCGTTCATAGATACTTGTTAATTAACGTTATCGTCTTTTTTATCAACTTCTTGCATTAGTTTATCTGCCAATGACTCTAATAAAGAAAGCTCTGTTTCTGTAATGGTGCGAGGTTTAACATCGATAACGCACAAGCTCCCTACTGCTTGTCCTGCGCGACTTCGTAGTGGCACGCCTGCATAGAAACGAATTCCGCGGCTTTTTAGAAATGGGTTGTTGGCGAACCTTTTATCTTTCGCGATATCTTTAATCACAAACGCACTGTTGTTTGCTACAACATGTCCACAAACAGATGTTTCCCTAGGGGACTCACCGGCCATGGCAAGGTCCTCCGGTAGACCAAAATGAGATTTCCAAAACTGCCGATCTGAATCAATAATAGACACCAGTGATATAGGTACCTTAAAGGCTTTTGCCAACGTACGTGAAATATTGTCGAATACCTCCGATGGTTCGTTAGTGAGTAAATTTAATCGGTGCACTTCCTTAATTCGTTTAGATTCGTCTTCTGGGATAGGAGCCGACTCGAAATGCGTTTCCTCAGGTACGTTCATTATCATCTGGGCACTGCTGACTGCATCCTGTATAGATGTCACCACAGTAGCTTCGGATATTTTAGTCATTCTACGTTGAAGATCATTCGCGTGGGCAGTTTGACTCCAAACACCGATTAAGCACTTCAATCCAGGACAACCGGCACTTAACCGACGACTAAGTTGCCGTGCGGGAATAAAGGCGTCAGGTGGTACTGCGGAAATGCACACCACTTTTATATCTTCCTTTCTCACTAAATCGGCGCACTCTTCTGGTAAGCTGGTTGCAGCGTGAATTTTGGTAGCGACTCCGTTCAATCGCATAGCCCATGCTAAAATTTTTGCCCCCAGTTCATCTATGTCGTCTTTTGCCGGAACTAACAACACATTGGCCGTATCTGATTCGAAACATGATTCGGGCGCGAACTCATCGCCCAGCTCTTCAAGCAGCTCAGGTGTATTTTGCAATATAAAGGTCTGTCGAATTTCAGCCAGATCACCTGAATTCCGGTCCGCCTCCGCCTCATTCAGTGCTGGTATCAATAGTTTATCGTAAAACTCCATAAACGAATTGTCTTTGATGTATTGCTGCGAGACTGTCAGCATTTCATCATAATCCATTGCCAGCATTCTCTGGTACAGCCTTTCGTGTGGTTTCAGAGCGGGAACACTTCCGAGCAAAACACTGATGAATTTCAAGCTGGGCACATAGTTACCCATTACTACAACGCACACGGTAAGTGGCGTTGATAAAAATAGTCCGACAGGCCCCCATAGCCAGGTCCAAAATACCGCTGCGACCATCAGCGCAAAGTTAGAGATTCCAGTGCTCACCCCATATAACCATGGCTCTATAACATTGTTACTGATTACTTCTAACGTCAAAAATAGTCCCAACGTCATAAACAATTTAGACCAACCGGGTTCGATAGCAAAAGCAAGCACTAGGGGGAAAAAAGCAGCAAGCCAAGGCCCTAAATAAGGAATGAACCGCAATAAAATAGCCAGTAAGCCCCATAGAAAAGCGTTTGGAACGCCAATAAAATAGAGACCAATCCCAATCGGGATCCCGTACGTAGCATTGACTAATAATTGCATGAGTAGATAACGTGATACACGCTTCGCAGCATCATCTATTGCCTCAGTCGCCATATTCAGGCGCCCGCCGCTGATGAGTTGGATTACTCTTTCCCGTAAATCTTCACGCTGAAATAAGATCGCTATAACAAAAATAGCAATAAGGGCGGTTGTGCCCAGTGGTCCAACGAATGGACCTATAATCTTCGCTGTCGATTCAATGAAGTTTTGTTTTTCAGATCGAATTTCAACTTCAATGGGCCTTGAATCCTTGGGAGGTGTTACAGTATTGCCATCATGACTCGGATGTTCTTCGGAGTCTTCAGTACGAAGCTCCTTACGCAAGTTATCTACCACATCACCCGCCCGCATTAACGGACTGTCTCCATGGTGGGTCTTATTTATCTGTCGTATTTTTCCCCGTAAGGTTTCTTCATAACGAGGGAGTTGCTCTGCTAAACTTACTACTTGGATGCTTACCGTCCATGCAATCGCAGTAATGATACTGAACGCAATGGCTATAGTAGCAATTATGGCGACCACTCTATGCACGCCATATCTTTGTAGACGAGTGACTAAGGGCGCTAGTAAGAAGGCCAACATGACGGCCACTGCAACGGGCATGATTACTACTTTTGCAAGGTATAAAATTGCAATGGCAGCCGTTAAACCCAATGTAGTTATCAAAAACGTTTGATCTGCGGCTTGGGGGCGGGTTGTTTTCACTTAGTATGCTTCCTTCAGAAGCGTTTGCACGTTTCCGGGCGCACTGTTACCGCTGCAGACGTTTATACTCGCTATCAGTCCACTTCTGATTCTTAGCTTATCAATGGTGACAAGTAGCATGTCGACCCTCGTTGCAAAGGTATGCTTACTAAAAAATTTTTAGGAGTAAAGATGCGTAAGTAAGAAAGTGTAGTTAATTCCTTGCCAGCAAAATTTCGCAGCTTCTGAAACTCGACAGGTGGTAGGTTAAGTCCACCTATATTCATCTGTAGAGTCTACCAACTCTGTTTCTTCACAAACCATTCTCTCCCCGCGGCTATTACCTGTAAGTATTTCAACTATCCAATGCCCTTTACCCTTACCGCTATAAAAACCAGTAGGTTGTGATATCACTTTTTCTAATAACTTTACTCTGTTCCCACTTTTAGAGAAAAACCTCTCATCACCAGTTATCATGCAATTTCAACCTTGAGATGGCCTCACGGACTTATACTTTAGTCTAAAATTTATTCGCTGTCATACTATCTAGGTGAGTTTTATTGAGGAACTAACCTGAACCAATACTAAGGAAGTCATCATATACGTTCTGCTGCACCCACAATGAATAGCTATAAGACCACAGACTAGCCTATGCGCTCATAATCTGGACGGATTCATGACTAAAAATAGGTCTCGTTTATAGCATCGTGAATTGTGAGCAGACCTAGTTGAATATCATCGATAACATCATGCAGCACATCCTGTTTTAATTCGGAAGTGTCGAGGTTGCTCAGTTCATTGCGAACATTGGCAATCCTGGTTTGCACTGCTTTCGGGTTAGGTAACTCTTTTAAGCATTTTTCTAATTGGCTTAAACCATGACTTAGTGAGCGAGGAAAGGTTTCTTTCTTCAATAGAAAGTTAAGGATATCTTCCCGTTTAATGCGTAACCGCATTTCCTGTCGGTACATCTGATAGGCAGTCAGCGACTTCAACACGCCCATCCATTGGATATTTTCGAAGGCGGTATGATCCTCTGATAAACCCGGTATCAGTGAGGCTGAGCGCACATCAATTATACGGGTAGTCATATCCGTCCGTTCGAGGTGCCTGCCGAGCCGCAGAAAGGCGTAGGCCTGATCACGATTCATGGTTCCGCCTACCAATCCGGTGATGGTTTGATTGCCGGTGATGACCCGGCTCAAGCAGTCAAAGCGGTGGCGACGAGTCAACACACTCTGGCCATCGTTTTTTGCCTGCGCATGTAAATTATTAATCAGCTCCCAGGCTTCAGATGGAATGATTTCCCTGACAATCCGTGCGTTCTCGCGCGCCATAGCCAGCGTATTGATAATAGAACTTGGGTTCGACGTGTCTGTGACCATAAAGCGAATAACACTTTTTTCATCGGCAGTTTCGTATTGCTCATAAAACGTGTCACGAAATGACAGTATATCGATGATGGGTTCCCAGCCTAACGTCACGCTTTTTGGCAAGTCCAGTAACAAGTGCGTGTTAACCTGAATGAGTCGGGCCGTATTTTCCGCACGTTCAAGATAACGGGCCATCCAGTATATGTGATTAGCTACGCGTGAAAGCATGTCAGACCTCCGAGTCCACAATCCAGGTGTCTTTACTCCCACCACCTTGCGAAGAATTTACCACCGTCGAGCCTTTGCGCATTGCCACCCGTGTCAAACCACCGGTGGTGACAGTGATTTTACTGCCAGACAAAATAAACGGCCGCAAATCGAGATGTCGTGCTTCAGCTTTGGTATCGATAAGCGTGGGCGCCGTCGATAAAAGAAGCATGGGTTGCGCTACATAATTACGGGGATCTCTGCGGATCAGCCGAACAAATTTGTCTCGTTCAGCTTTGGTGGCATGCGGGCCAATTAGCATGCCGTAGCCTCCCGACTCGTTGGCGGGCTTCACCACCATGTCGGCGATATTGTCGATTACATAGTCCCGCTCTTCTTTATTAATACACTTATAGGTGGGTACATTAGGCAGCAGTGGCTCTTCATTCAGGTAATAACGAATAATATCAGGTACAAAGGCGTACACGACTTTGTCGTCTGCCACCCCTGCCCCGGGCGCATTTGCCAGCGCGACATTACCCGCTTTCCAGGCCCGTAATAATCCGGGTACGCCCAGCATGGAGTCTTCCCGAAAGGCTTCCGGGTCGATAAACGCGTCGTCTATGCGCCGGTAAATCACATCTACCTGTGCCAGGCCCGCTACGGTACGCATAAATACTTTATCGTTTTCGTCGACCACTAAATCAGTACCCACGACCAGCTCCGCGCCCATTTGCTGAGCAAGGTATGCGTGTTCAAAGTAGGCGGAATTATAAATACCTGGTGTCAGTACCACTATCTCAGGTTGCTCAATCTGGCGGGGGGAAAGCTCACATAACATGTTGTAAAGATCAGAGGGATAATCATCCACGGGCAGGATGTTGTATTTGCCGAACAGCTCAGGGAAAACGCGTTTCATGACGTGACGGTTCTCAAGCATATACGACACACCAGAGGGTACCCGCAGATTGTCTTCTAGCACATATACCGTACCGTGATGGTCGCGAACTAAATCTGAGCCACAAATGTGCGCCCATACCCCATGCGGAGGCTGTATGCCCCGGCACTCTGGCAGATAATTTTTAGACTGGGTGAGTATAGACTCAGGGATGATATTGTCTTTAATAACGTGCTGCTCATTGTACAGGTCGTTTATGAACATATTGAGTGCTTTGACCCGTTGCTTCAGACCTTTTTCAATTTCTGTCCACTCTTGTTTATGAATAATGCGGGGAATAATGTCGAACGGCCAGGCCCGATCGATAGAGCCTTCTTCTTCACTGTAAACCGTAAAGGTGATCCCCATAACCTGAATGGCAGTGGTTGCCGCCAGTTTGTAATCGAGCAGCTCTCCGTCGCTCAGTGAACGCAGATATTGGCATAGTGCGTCCGCAGCCGGTCTGGCCTTATTTCTGCCGGCTATCAACTCATCATAAAATGGCCCCGTTTTATAACTCCCCCATCGTATCGCCATTACCATGCCCTTCCGTTGCTGACCATTTCTTATACATCTATACGCGGATAATGGGTAAAAAGCAATCAAGGAAATTAGCAACAATCTGCTAAAATTGCGTTGCGCATCAACGTCACAGCCGCCATGCTATATCAGAAGCTGTATTTCACAGGAAAGGCTGATAGTGACGTATTGTTTGGCAATAAAAGTAAATAAAGGCGTGGTTTTCGCCTCTGACTCGCGCACTAACGCGGGCGTGGACTACATTGCGACGTACAGCAAAATGACGCGCTTTGTTTGGCCTGGAGAGCGGGTAATTGTATTACTTACATCCGGTAGCCTGGCAACATCGCAGGCGGTGGTTAATGCGATCAACCGAGATCTGGAAAATACTGACAGCGAATTCACCTTGCGTAGTGGCAAACATTTGCATCAGGTTGCTGAATATGTCGGAAAGCTCAGTCAGCAAGAGCAACAGCGCCATGAAAAAGCCATGGAAAAAAGCGGTCACAGCGCTGAATCCAGCTTTATCCTGGGCGGACAAATTGCCGGACGGCCGCCGGAAATTTTCATGATCTATCCGCAGGGCAATTTTGTTTCTACGTCAAATGAAACCCCCTACCTGCAAATAGGCGAAAACAAATATGGCAAGCCGATCTTGGACCGAATTATATCGCCCGCCACCTCGCTGGAAGACGCTGCGCGCTGTGCTATTGTCTCGCTGGACTCTACTATTCGCAGTAATATTTCAGTGGGTCCGCCTATTGAGCTTGCCATGATCAATACCAATGCGCTGGAAGCGCCGTTTCATATGACCCTGACCATGAACAGCCCTATGTACAAGTCATTGCAAAAACAATGGACACAAGGACTAAAACGCACATTTAACCGGCTTCCCCGGTTTGAATGGGAGAAATCTTAGCGGTGCTGTTCAATGAGGTTGTGAATAAAGCGTAGTTTTCCAAGGGCATCGGGTGGAATGGTAAAAGGATAGGCATCATCTAAGCCCATGCTTCTGTTTAATGCATTTAGCACGGTAGTTAGCCGACACCAGTCAGCGTAAAGTCGGTCGAAATCAATACCACGGGTTTTATCAACCGGATCCACAACTTCATTGGTTTCAAGGCTCACGCCATATTGTGCAGCGGTGTCCAGGGTGTCGATGATGTGCAGATAATGGGCCCAGGATTCAGCCCAGTCTTCCCATGAATGGGCGCTGGCATAGGCGCTGATAAACTGCGACTCCCAGTCCATAGGTGGACCGCTCTCATAGTATCGTTGCAGCGAGGCCGTGTAATCTTCTCGTTCGTCACCAAACAGCTCGCGATACGTATTCAGATAAACGCTGCCTCTGATAAGCCACTCCCAGTAAAAATGGCCGGACTCATGTCTGAAATGCCCGATTAACGTGCGGTAGCGTTCATTCATTTGCTCGCGCATCATGACGCGGGAACTGTCTTCCGCTTCCTTGAGGTTCAGTGTGATCATACCGTTACTGTGACCGGTAACAACGGTCGATTTTACTGTGAGTTCCTGGCCATACTCGTCTTCCTCAACGTCCTCCAGAAACTCAAACCGCAGGTTAGGTTTATTACTACGCTGTTCCCATATTGGTAAGCCCAGAGACATAAGCGTAAACAACAGCCGTCGCTTGGCCTGTTCCATTCGAAACCATAGCTGCATATTGTGCGGCCGGGACAAATCGGGGATGGTTTTAGTCAGGGAGCAGGAGTGGCATAGCGACTGTTGGCTACCCTCCTCCACTACCCAGTTGCAGATGTGGTGATTTAAATAATTAGTACACGGCCAGTAACGTAGCCCGTTAACGTGTGATACCCAGGCACCGTCTGCCGCATTATCAAAAGAAGAAATGGCGACGATTTCTGGAACAAACCCCAGTGCACGGTTACATGACAGGCACTTGGTGTTGGCAAAGTAAACGGTGTTGCCACATTGACAGGTAAAGTTCTTCACAATTAAACCACCAACTTGCGGGTACTCTGTCTGTTATACGTGGTAATGCGTCCGCCTACAATGACGATTTTGTGGCTGCTGTGGAATGCTCTGCCCGTTTGCGGTTACCTGCACAGCGTTTGGAGCAGTAACGAACGCTTTCCCAGCTTTTTTCCCATTTCTTACGCCAGCTAAACGGGCGTTGGCAGACGGGGCAGATTTTTTCAGGCAGGTCAGACTTCTTCATCTTTTGACAGCTTTTGCAAAAATATAGCCGCAGATGTGCGGGTGGCGTCTAACTTTTCTTGCGTCATTTTATCGTAGGTACGATACATCATCGCCATACGGTGGTTACTGCGAAGTTTGTCTTCATGTTCGTCTATGAAACGCCAGTACAGATAATTGAATGGGCAGGCATCGTCACCTACCTTCTTCGTGACTTTATACCCACAGTTTTTACAATAGTCGGACATTTTGTTGATATAACTGCCACTGGAAATATAGGGTTTGCTTGCCAGGTTTCCGCCGTCCGCAAATAACACCATACCCGCCACATTCGGCAACTCAACCCACTCATAGGCATCGGCATACACCAATAAATACCACTCCTGCACTTCCTGGGGAGACAAACCGGTAAGCTGGCAGAAGTTGCCCAGTACCATCAGGCGTTGAATGTGATGAGCATAGGCATTGTCGCGGGTTTCTTTTATACACTGCCTTAGACAATTCATGTTGGTTTCGCCGGTCCAGAAAAATGCCGGTAATTTACGATGGTGATTAAAAAAATTCTCTGATTTTAATTGCGGCATAAAGTGCCAGTAGAACCCGCGCACAAACTCCCGCCAGCCAAGGACTTGGCGGATAAAGCCTTCTGCAGAATTTAGTGGTGCGCCGTCGTTATAATAAGCATTCTGCGCGCGCTCAATGACCTCTTTGGGCATCAGTAAACCGCAGTTTATGTAGAACGAAATATGCGAGTGATACAGCCACGGCTTCCCCTCTACCATGGCGTCCTGATATTTGCCGAATGTCGGCAGTCGTTCATTGATAAAGGTGTCGAGCACCTCTAACGCCTGTTCTCGGGTTACTGCAAAGTAGAAATTTTTCGTATCGCCGAAGTGATCGGGAAAATGTTGTTCAACCAGTTCAATAACATCGCGGGTAATAGGATCTGGATTAAACGTACAAGGTGCGGGAACCTGTTCCGAGGCGGGCATGGGCTCACGGTTTTGCGCATCATAGTTCCACTTCCCGCCCACCGGCGCATCCCCGTCCATAAGAACGTGATAGCGCTTGCGCATTTCACGATAAAAGAATTCCATCCGCAGTTGCTTGCGGCCTTTTGCCCATTGGGTGAAATCCTCTGGTGTCGAGAAAAAACGCGGATCCTCAAGCACAGTGACGGGGAAACCGAGCTGGTATTCCCACTGATACATGCTTTGCTGTAACCGGTACTCGCCCGGCTCGGTTACCATAACCTCGCTAAGCTCACTGTTTTCGCTAAGGGTGTGTTTTACCTGTTGAAGCAAGCTCCCCTGATTTTCACTGTCGTCGTAGCGACAGTAGACAACCTTAAACCCATCGCTTGTAAGTTGTTCAGCGAAATGTCGCATGGCACTGAATAAAAATGCAATTTTCAGTTTATGGTGCTTAACGTAAGTCGCTTCTTCACGCACCTCCGCTAACAGAAAAACATCACGAGATTGATCTGCCTCCTCGATGATTGGCAACGAAGCGGTAAGTTGGTCACCAAGGATAAGCCGTAAACTTGCGCTCATGAGTGACGCTACCCTTTTATGTCGCTGAATGCATCCAATGCGCGTTGCCGGCTGGCTTTCAGATCAACCAAAGGCTCAGGATAGTCTTCACCCAGGGTCAGTCCGGCTTTCTTTAGTACTTCATCTGGGGCATCCCAGGGTTTATGAATATACTTGTTGGGCAAATCAGAAAGCTCAGGGCAATAAGTTCTGACGTATTCTCCCTGCTTATCAAACTTTTCACCCTGCAGAAGCGGATTAAAAATCCTGAAGAAGGGGGCTGCGTCTGCGCCGCACCCAGCTACCCATTGCCAGCTGGCGGTATTGCTGGCGATATCTGCATCGACCAGGCAGTCCCAGAACCAACGCTCCCCCTCATGCCAGCTGATTAGCAGATTTTTAACCAGGAAAGAGCCTACCACCATGCGTACTCTGTTGTGCATATACCCGGTTTGCCATAATTCGCGCATGCCAGCATCAACAATTGGTATGCCGGTCTGACCCTGTTGCCATGCGCGCAAATCCGCGGCACTTTTACGCCAAGCAAATTTATCAAATTTGGCATTGAAGTTACGGTTTGGCAGTGTGGGAAAATGAAAAAGCAGGTAGTAACTGAACTCACGCCAGCCCAGTTCACTTAAGAACGTATCAATGTTTTTGTCTTCGTTATCGCCAAATTTGTCTTTAATGGCATACCAAATTTGATTGGGCGATATTTCTCCAAAGTGGAGATGGGGAGATAGTTTTGAGGTGCCGGCTGTGGCCGGAAAATCACGATCCTCTTTGTAACGACAAGCCGCTTCATCCATAAAGTGGGCCAGGCGGTCTGCAGCACCTTCCTCTCCGGGTGTCCAGCTTTCTGCAATGCCATCATCCCAGTTAACTTCTGGTAGCAGTGACAGACGGGCAAGCGAAGTCCCCTTGTCGGGCACGTCTGCGTAAGTGATCCTTGCCGGCGGTGCCTTGGGATAACGTGGCGGTGCGGCGTTCAGGCAACCTTTACGGTAATAAGGCGTAAATACTTTGTATGCCCCACCGTCCTTTTTGCTGATGGACATAGGCTCCCATAACAGGCTGCCGTTACAGCTGGTTACTGCATAGCCCGATTCTTTAAGCGATGCCTTGAGCGCTTTGTCTCGGTTTATCTGCCAGGGCGCGTAGCAACGGTTCCAGAAAATACCGCTTGCTGAAAAGGCTTCCATCAACTCAGGAATGATGATTTCTGGATCACCGGAAAAGAATTGCAAATGGCCATTAAGACGCTCATTCAGACTGGTCAGAGAATGATGTAACCACCACTTTGACGCGCCTCCGGGCTCACGTCCGTTAGGGACGCTGGTGTCGTAAATGTAGATGGGGATGATCTTGCCTTCATCGCAAGCAGCATTAAGCGCAGGGTTGTCTTTTACACGAAGGTCCTGGCGGAACCACATAATGCTTACTGGTACTGACATTTTTATCCTTTTTATAGGTCTTATGACGTTTTTTTTACGTAAGTGGAGCAGACGAGATCGATTCGTCATCACAAATAACAAAAGAAGACTTCCTATGCCCACACCTTCACGCGGTTTATTCTGGTTCAGGCACGACTTACGCTTACATGACCAGGTTGCTTTGCTGGCTCTGTCCGAACAGGTCGACACGCTGCTGTGTGTATACCTTTACCCCTCTGCCCATCAAAGTAAACATTTACCGGACTCCCTGGGTGATGGCAAAAACCGAAAACGTTTTCACGATGAAACCGTTATTGCCTTGAATGAAGCATTACAAGAAGTGGGACAAACACTGTGCGTGCTACCTGGTAATGAGACACAAAAATTACAAACAATTTGTAAAGACTATGGCATTACCCATATTGGCGTGACTGATTACGGCGGCTGGAATGAACGACAGGCAGTGCAGGTGCTGGCAGGCTCCCTGCCGGGTGTGAGCTTGGTAACAGGCGAATCCTGTACCTTATTCAATCAAGAATCATTGCCCTTTCCCATTGAGGCCATGCCGAATGGCTATACAGGCTTTCGCAAAAAAATAGAGAAACACTGTAAGGTTGAGGCGCCATTAGCGCCCCCTGTAGCGCTGCCACCACCGCCCGACACTCTGCCGCAGTCAAAAATACCCTCACGGCCGGCCAGTGCCACTGACTTCAAAGGAGGCGAGCAAGCAGGACTAGACCACTTGCACCGTTACTTTGCCAATACTGACGCGCCAGCCACGTATAAGGAAACCCGTAACGCTATGGATGGGTGGTGGCCGTCTACCAAGTTTTCGCCCTGGTTGGCGCTGGGCGCTCTGTCGCCCCGGCTGATTTATAAACACCTGGCAGACTTCGAGCAAAACGTAGTCAGTAACGATTCAACCTACTGGATCTATTTCGAACTGCTCTGGCGTGAATTCTTCCATTGGTTGCAGAGAAAACACGGAACCCAATTCTTTGCCTATGCCGGCTTTAAAGACAATATTCCTGACAGTCATTACAACATTGAAGTGATCAAGCGCTGGTGTTACGGAGAAACCGGTTACGACATTGTAGATGCCTGCATGCGACAACTAAACGCAACGGGCTATATGTCTAATCGCGGTCGCCAGTTAGTTGCCAGCTGCCTGGTACACGAACTGAATCAGGACTGGCGTGCCGGAGCGGCATACTTTGAGCGCCAGCTGATTGACTACGATGTGGGCAGCAACTGGGGGAACTGGCTTTATTTGGCTGGTGTTGGCAGTGATCCGCGCGGGCATCGCAAATTTAACCTGAAAAAACAAACTGACACTTACGATCCTGATGGCACATTCCGAAACAAATGGCTGAAGCAATAGCGCCTGCCACTAACTAGCGGTTCTGATCTTTCAGCCATTCATTTAATAGCCGGATCTGACCACATTTATAAGCAGCGTACGTAAGGCGTAACGAGTTCGACAGCACTTCAGAGTCACTCCAGCCGGTTTTTTCACGGATTTCTTCGTGACAACGCATAGCGTCCTGTGTCACATAGCCGCGCACCATCTTTTTCCCTGCTGCCTTCTGACGCTCACGAAAGCGCTTTTGTTTTTCGGCATTTACCGAGGCTGACACGGTGTTTTTATTAGTCATAGTTAAGCATTCCTCTACTGTAAAGCCAGTGTAGCACGGACAAATTATCATAAAAATTACTGTTCAGAGTTGTTTAGCGTACAAGTGTTCGCTAAATTAGCCGCGTCAATTCTTTCAACTAATTGAGAAACGAATGTCAGATAAACAAAACAGTTTTAATCGTGAAGACTTATTAGCCTGTAGCCGGGGGGAAATGTTTGGTCCCGGTAACAGCCAGTTACCCGCCCCTAACATGCTGATGATGGATCGGGTAGTAAGCATTACTGAAGATGGCGGCGAGCATGGTAAAGGCGAGATCGTCGCAGAACTGGATATCCAGCCAGACCTGTGGTTTTTCGATTGTCACTTCCCTGGTGACCCGGTTATGCCAGGGTGCCTTGGACTGGATGCAATGTGGCAACTCGTTGGCTTCTTCCTGGGCTGGAGTGGTGGTCCGGGCAAAGGACGCGCACTGGGTGTGGGTGAAGTGAAATTTACCGGCCAAATTCTGCCTACCGCTAAGAAAGTTACCTATCGAATTACTATGAAGCGCGTAGTGAAGAGAAGACTGTTCATGGGGCTTGCTGACGGCACTGTAGAAGTAGATGGTCGCGTTATCTATACCGCCAAAGACCTTAAAGTGGGCTTGTTCCAGGATACGTCTAACTTCTGATTTGGCGCATGGCGCTGGCCATTCCATCAAGACCAAAAAAGCCCCTTAAAGGGGCTTTTTTAATGAACATAACTTGAAAGAGATGAACCTATTTGACGGTGAATCCGAGTTGTCTGTCTTCTACCGCTTCGCGCCATCCTCCTAACCACTGCGATCTCGCATCAAATTGCTGAAATGGACAAAGCTCCTTTGAACGACCACTGATTCCTGCCTGATACCCTTTTTGATGGGCGCGGGTCAATTTATCTCTTTTTTGTCTTTTCATTGATTAGCCTCTTGTCTTGGTTAACGTACACCGATAATTCCGAGACCGCTGATAGCAAACAATAGGAAAGTAGCGCCTGGAAAATTATCGTGCACTATTATGTGATAGTGCACACCCGGAAAGGGTTCAAGTTTTTTTATTCGCGTAGTTACTTGACAAAAAGTAAGTTCATGACTGGAAATGATTTTTAATATTACACTTTTTTTGCATAATTATTACGTTACACAAAACAAAAGCACATAAAAAAGCCGCTCATGAAAGCGGCTGGTAGGCATATTTAACTGCGCCGGCGTCTGAATACGGCCAGTCCGGTCACTAACATGGCCCAAAGTGGAGAAATTGACGCTCCCTGACGTTCATAACTTTCCTCATCTTCATCACAGTTTTCGATGGTGCCGTTGGCCTGAGGGGATAGTTTTAACGCGACTATTCTGTCTCTTTCCACCGTCTCGCCATCGTTGTTAATGATGTCATTGCCGGTAATGTAGGTGTCGTTAACTTTGATCCGGGCATTCACGACAATTTCATTGTTGTCGTTAATATCCACCGCATCTACCAGCGTGTAAGGACTGTCGCAGCCAATCAGTTCGTTAAGGTTCGTGAACTCTTCAGTGTCAATGTTGTACATAAACGCATGTGTCTCGCGCAACGCATCTGTACTGGACTCCACATCTGCACTACCTACCACTATATTGTTGTTGTTAATGGCTTTGGCATCGACGCCTGCACTTTTGAAGAATCCCTGTGGGTATTTGGCATCGCCCGTATCTAGATTGTATACAAACAGACGCTGGCGAGCGATGGAGTTGGGTGCACGCAGCACAAACCCGGTTACCCAACCATTATCATTAATTGCCACCGCTTCACTTTGCAGGTTTTCGTCGCGGGGTAATAACTCGGTGGTTGCCCCATCGTCATAGGCTACTGCCACTTTTTCCAGTTCGAGCTGGGCGCGCTGAGAGCCCGGGCGGGTAATCGCTATGCCTTCGCCCGTCAACGCCGTCCCCACGGCCACACCCTGGTTATTGATGTCATAAGCACGGGCGTAGTAGCCATTTTCATCGTCTTCTTCAGGCTCGAACAGCAGCGGGAAAGTTTCAGTGCTAATTACGTCGCCATTGGCATCTAGCTGCCAAATATGAGGCAGGTTTACGGCTGAACTGAACCCGCTACCAGAACGAACAGCGAAGTAACACAACTCAAGAGGACGGTCGCCCCGGGTTTCTTCGTCATCACAGGTTTCAATGCTGGATTGCACTGACGCAGGAAAGCTTACCGAACCGTAGCCAGCAACCTGCAAATTCTGATTAATCGCAAATGCGTGACTTTTACCACCAAGCAAGTCATTGACAGGCGGCAAGCGTTTCGTCGTGCCATTAACCTGAACAAACGCCTGATCGTCTAATTCAGTGAATGTGTAATTTATATCGTTGCCATCTTCATTGGTATACACCAGCTCTTTGGTGATCCCTTCTGACGTGCCGACAATGTAGTCGCCGGCCAGGCTATCCCGGGCAAGAGTATCAACCGACTGTGTGTAGTCATCAAACTTTTCGGTTACCTCATCAAAGCCAGGTACTAAATTAAACTCTGTGGTATCGGTGACAAAGCTTCGGAACTCTGCCAGCTCCTGACCGACCGTACTCCCACGAATACTCAGCAGATAATTCACCACAATGGTGTAGTCAGTGTCGCTGAAAATGCCGGCTTTGACGTCGTCTTCACTTTCTAAAGGAAAACGCGCATTACCATACAGGCCCGTGTCTTCCAGTTGCTCTACATCGATGGGCGGATTATATTCAAATCGGGTGGTCGCCAGCATGAAGCCATTATTATCAATACCGGTGGCGAATACGTTTTTCGCTTCCTCATTAACAGGAAGTGGCGTTACAGAGTACGTAGCGGCGGCCGCAGATACACTGCCAGTCGCCAAAAGGACGGCTGCGGCAAGCTGAGTTCGTTTCATTTAAAATCCTATTTACTGCTGATTATCTTCCAGCATGCTTTCTAATTCATCCCAGCGCGCATATTTCTGGGAAAGTTCATTTTCAATGTCATTAAGCTGTGCCAGCAATGGCGCAGTGACCTCGTTGTCCTGCCTGAAAAAATCCGGATCGTTAACTTTTTCCTGCAACTCACCTAATGTGAGCTCCAGGTTTTCAATGTCGGCGGGCAACGATTCCAGTTCACGCTGATCTTTATATGATAACTTTTTCGTCTTACGGGGAGAAGACTTAGCACTAGGACTGTCACTCGCAGAATTAGTTTCATTCTTTGCGCTTTCCTGTGCAGCTTTACGTTGGGTGTCCCGTTCTTTGTCGCGCTGCTGATACCACCGTTCAACATCGGTGAAGCCACCCACAAATTCACGTAACTGCCCTGCCCCTTCAAACACCAAACAGCTGTTAGCCACATTATCCACAAACTCGCGGTCGTGACTCACCAGTAATACGGTCCCCTCATAGTTATTTAACAGGGTCTCCAGCATTTCCAGTGTTTCTACATCAAGGTCGTTAGTAGGCTCATCGAGTACCAGCACATTACTGGGTTTGAGCATCAGTTTCGCCAGCATAAGACGGTTTTTTTCACCACCTGATAGTGACTTAACCGGCGCATTTACCCGCTCAGGGGAGAACAGGTAATCCTGCAGGTAACTCATGACGTGGCGGGGGTGACCATTAACAGTGAGATCCCGCTTTCCATCCGCGACAGCGTCAATCACTGACTTTTCAAGATCCAGACCCAGCCGGTGTTGGTCGAAATACGCCACCTCAAGGTTAGTCCCTTGCCGACAATGTCCGGCGTCTGCCGCTAGCTGCCCTAACAAGAGCTTTATCAGGGTGCTCTTACCGCTACCATTAGGACCTATCAGTGCCAGTTTATCCCCACGCATAACGTTAAGGTTTAAATGCCTGACGATTGGTTTACCTTCAATAGCGTAACTTAAATCGTTAACTTCAAAGACCATTTTACCGGAGCGTGCGCCCTGGTGTTGCGCAACTACTGCTGAGCCCATCAGATCGCGGCGCGCCTGGCGGGCTTCGCGCAATTTCTTGAGCGCCCTTACCCGTCCTTCGTTCCGGGTACGACGGGCTTTAATGCCTTGCCTGATCCAGACTTCTTCCTGAGCAAGCTTGCGATCAAACTCCGCATTCTGGCTCGCTTCAACTTCCAGGTCGTGTTGTTTTTTATTTAAATAGGTTTCGTAATTGCCCGGATAACTGGTCAGTTGTCCCCGGTCGAGATCCACAATGCGGGTAGCCATGTTGCGGATAAACGCCCGGTCATGGCTGACAAAGACGATGGCGCCTTTAAAGTGCACCAGACTTTGCTCAAGCCAGCGGATCATCTCAATATCGAGGTGGTTCGTGGGTTCATCAAGCAGCAAAAGATCGGGCTGTCTGACTAATGCCCTGGCCAACGCAGCTTTTCTGCGCCAGCCACCGGAAAGCGTAGACAAGGACGCATCCGCATCCAGCTTCAGCATAGTTAATGTTTGTTCAATTTGCTGCTCAAATTGCCAGGCATCCCGGGTTTCCAGTTCTTCCTGGAGCTTTTGCAGGCGTTTAAGATTAAGCTCACTGGGGTCGTCTGCTACCAAACGGGTTTGGTGATAATAGTCCTTAATCGTGTCGCCGACATCAGCGAGCCCCTCGGCTACGTAGTCAAACAAACTGATTTCGGTGGTTTGCGGCGGATCCTGCTCAAGGCGGGCAATAATAGTATTACCCTCGATAATTCGCTGGCCATCGTCGGCAATAATATCGCCGGCAATAACTTTCATTAAGGTTGATTTACCACTGCCATTGCGACCAACCAGACAGACTCGTTCGCCGGGCTGAACCAGAAATTCCACGCCATCGAGTAACGGGGGATCGCCAAAAATCACAGTAATATTCTTTAACTGCAGAATGCTCACTGAAAAAACGTCTCCAAATCGTCGGTAGTGAATGGCCAGCCAATTTCCTGACCGGTGTCGGCGCGTTTGAGTACCGGAATGCGGGCACAATACAGATGATACCAGTCTGTGTTATCACGCACGTTACACATTTCAACTTCCAGTTTCTCAGCGCCTTTAACCTGAGACAAAGCGTGCTGTGCTAAGTCACACAAGCTACACTGCAGTCCGGTGAAAAACTGCACCTTCATAATTGTAAAATCCAGCATTTGTGAACAGGTGATTGCTTAACGAAATCTTCAGGAATGGTTCGACTGGTAATCTCTTCTACATTCAGACCCAGTGCCGATAATGCCTGATTATCCAGCTTGAAGCCTTTCCGGTTGTTCGAGAAGATAATCGTACCAGCCGGGCGCAGACACGCGACGGCATCTGTAATCAACGCAACATGGTCCCGTTGCACATCCCAGGTATTCTGCATACGTTTCGAGTTAGAAAATGACGGGGGATCGATGAAAATCAGGTCATATTTGCCGTCATGCTGATTTAACCAGCTGGTACAGTCAGCCTGCACAAAGGCATATGCGCCGGAGAGTTTATTGCGGGCAAAGTTTTGTCGGGCCCAGTCGAGATAGGTTTTAGACATATCTACGGTGGTGACCGAACGCGCCTGCCCCATTGCCGCAAATACCGACACGCTGCCTGTGTATGCGAATAAATTCAACACGTCTTTACCCTTAGCACGATCCTTCACCATTTGGCGGGTATCGCGGTGGTCAAGAAACAGGCCTGTATCCAGATAATCGGTAGGGTTCACAATGAATGTGGCGCCATTTTCGTGCACTTCAATTGTGTTACCTTGCTGCGCCATTTTTTCGTATTGCTTAGTGCCCTTTTGCTGACTACGCACTTTTAACGCAATTTTCTTTGAAGATACACCTGTTACCGCGGGCAAGTGTAACAGCACTTCCTGTAATCGCCGCCGGGCTTTGTCTTCTGAAACGGTTTTCGGCGGTGCATACTCCTGTACCACCAACCAGTCAGCATAACGATCAATGGCCACGTTATAGTCGGGCAAGTCGGCATCATAAATACGATAACAATCCGTATTCTGCTTCTTCAGCCAGCTCTTACGCTTTTTAAGGTTTTTCCGTAAACGGTTTGCAAATTCATGGTTTTCAGCCTCATCACCGAACTGTTCACAATTGGCGTCGTCCAGCTGATAGTTCACCAGGCGGCATTCCAGTTTACCGTTATTCATCGCGTAGTCTTTTGCAGCCCGCAACTTCATAACCCGCAGTAAATCCCGGTTGCTGCTGAGCAAGGTGACATGCCAGTCTTTCCACGCTTCTTTAAAGCGTTTACCCCACGCTGAGAAAAGCGGGATAAGGTCCGTCAGCTCGCCCAGTCGTTCACCATAGGGCGGATTTGTTACCACAAAACCAGGGGACTTGGTGGGTGGCGATGCTTTGGTTGCATCCTGAACGCTGAATTGAATGGCGTCATAGACGCCCGCCAAATCGGCATTCTTACGCGCGATTCCAATAAGTTTACGACTTATGTCTGCCGCCACAATAGTGCCCTCTGCAGGCCGTTGGGCTGCGAGTGCCTCGTCTACCAAAGAGTCCCACAGCGTTGGGTTATGTCCCAGCCATTGGTTAAACCCCCAGTATTCCCGTTTCATGCCCGGTGCAATATTGCGAGCTATGTAGGCCGCTTCAATAGCGATGGTGCCTGAGCCACACATGATATCAACTAAGGGCGCCGTGGGGGTCTGCGCCCAGCCACTACGCATCAGCATCGCGCAGGCGATGTGTTCTTTGAGGGGAGCATCACCGGTATCCTGACGATACGCCCGTTGATGCAGACTGCTACCAGACAGGTCAATACCGATTAATGCCGTTTCCCGTTGCAGCCGAACGTACACAGGAACATCCGGTTGCCGCTTTTCAACGCTGGGGCGAGGCTGGCCCTGTTCGACAAAGTGATCGACAATCGCATCTTTGACTTTGACGGCGCCGAACTGGCTGTTATTTATCGCCCGATTAGTACCTACAAATTGTACCGACAACGTATGTTTACTGGAAAGGTGCATCTGCCAGTCTATTTCGCTGGCGGTGTCATACAGCGCGTCAGCGTCGCCTGCTTTGCCGGTATTGAGTAGCCATATAACCCGGTTGGCCAGACGTGACCATAAACAAAGCGTATAAGCCTGTTCCAGAGTACCTGAAAACTGCATTGCGCCCGGTGACATTTTAATTTCCACACCAGGGCATAAGGTTTCAATTTCGCTTTTTAACAGTTCGTCCAGGCCACGACTGGTCGTGACTAATATTGTATTCATAATGTTCCTGAGTTAAGCCGCCATAAGGCTACAGTTGGCGTACTATATTGCACGGGCTATCTGGCGTATGAGTGACGGGCCCTGGTAAATAAATGAGGTATATACCTGCACCAGTGACGCCCCCGCCTGAAGGCGATCTTTCGCAGCCTGGGGACTATCAATGCCACCCACGCCGATAATGGGTATTTCCCTGTCTAAGGCCACGGCCAGCTTGCGGGTAACGTTCAGGCTCATATCGGTAAGAACTGCCCCGCTTAATCCCCCTGCCTCTTCGGCATGAGGAAAACCCTGTACCGCTTCCCGGCTCAAGGTGGTATTAGTAGCAATGACGCCATCCATTTTCGCCGTCAGCAGTGAGCGTGCAATACTGTTTATTTCATCGTCCGTCAGATCGGGGGCTATTTTAATAAATAACGGCACGTATTTCCCGTGAGTCTGACACAAGGTTTCCTGTGCTTCCTTCAGGCCACGCAGCAACGCGTCTAGCGCTTCGCCATACTGCAAGTTGCGTAACCCCGGTGTGTTAGGCGAGGATATGTTTACGGTAACATAACTGGCGTAAGGATAGACTTTATTCAGGCATATCAGGTAGTCGTCCAACGCCTTCGCATCGTCAGTGTCCTTATTCTTACCGATATTAATACCGATAGTACCATTGAACTGGCTGTGCTTTACCTGCTCTACCAGGTAGTCGACACCTTTATTATTGAATCCCATGCGGTTGATGATGGCCTGCTTGTCGCTGATACGAAACAAGCGTGGCTTAGGGTTGCCGTCCTGGGGACGAGGCGTCACCGTGCCGACTTCAATGAAACCAAAGCCCATGGCCGCAAATGCATCAATGCATTCGCCATTTTTATCCAGCCCGGCGGCCAGGCCAACCGGATTATCGAATGTAATGCCCGCCACCGTCACAGGCTTACTGACGGTTGGGGTAGAATATAACCATTTTAGTGGCGTATGCTGAGTTTTTTTCAGCCAGTTGATCGTGAAATCATGGCTTTTCTCAGGCTCACAGTGGAGCAGGAACTTTTGTGCTAGTGATTGCATGGAATTGGAACACTTTAATGCTTAAAAAAAAGCCCTGATAAACAGGGCCTTTTTTATCTCTGAATGTGCGTATTCTAATGGTTCGACTTAACGCTTAAAAGCATCAATTCGCGCAGAGCCACAGAAAACTTCGCAAACTCATGGGTGGAGCTGGTTTTAAACTCTGACATCATGTGATACCAGCGTTTAAGCAGTACCTGATTATTCTCCATCCAGGTGTTCAGGATCTCGTCTGCGTCGGTCGCATCGGGACGAGAAAGCAACAGGTTTTGGGCTATAGAGCGCTGTTGCCAATCCAGTTCTTCACGGTACGAAGCCCGAGCCAGCGCCTGCCAGTGGTTGCTCACAGCCTGATTGGTTATTTGATCCAAGAACCAGTGCAGCTCCAGTTTCGATCCCAGCTGGAAATAAAGTTTCGCAATAACTGAGGTTTCGTGACCGTCCGCTTCATTGATCTGCGCCAGATCCAGGCTTGAGAACATATTCGAGAAGCTGGCTACCTGATACGCAATATCGTCCGGCACACCGGCTTTAACTAGCCGACTCGTGGACTCTTCAAGCTGCGCATACTCGCCTTCCACGAGGTAGTGCTCAAGATTACGAGACAGGTTATCAAACGTATCCCGGTACTTGGCCACCGCGTCTTCGATACTGAGGGCTTTATTACCATGACGAATATACCAGCGTGATGCACGACGCATTGTTCTGCGTGCGGCCTCTAGCATTTCAAGCTGCAGACGGGCCGGGATCACATTATCCAGTGCTTCAATCTGCTTCCATAAGTCGTTGATATTGAAGATACTCTTCACAATTGCGTAAGCATTAGCGATTTCTGACACAGTGGCGCCGGTTTCTTCCTGCATGCGGAAGACGAAGTTTAGGCCCATGTCGTTAACCATGTTGTTGGTTAGCTTAGTGGCAATGATTTCGCCGCGCAGCGGGTGATCCTGCATGTCGTCGCTGAACTTCTCCCGTAGCACCGGCGGGAACGCTTCAATCAGCAGCTTGCTATGGTAAGGATTCTGCGTGATTTCAGGAATGTTCAAAGAGTCTTTTAGAACCATTTTGCCATAGGCAATGAGCACGCTCAGTTCAGGGCGGGTCAGTCCACGGCCAGAGGCCACCCGATCAGAAATTTCATCATCGCTGGGGATGAATTCCAGCTCACGGTTCAGGAACCCTTCCCGCTCCAGGCCGTGTATAAACCGCAACTGTTCCTTAAGGGTTTTAACACCCGCCAGCTCAGTAATAGAGATGCTTTGCGTCTGGCGATAGCAGTCGTGCAACACGATACGTGAAACATCATCGGTCATATCGTACAGCAACTTATTGCGTTGCTTGACGGTAAGATCGCCTTTATTCACCAGGCCGTTTAGCAATATTTTGATGTTAACTTCGTTATCCGAGCAGTCAACGCCACCTACATTGTCGATAAAGTCGGTATTAACACGACCTCCAACCGAGGCATATTCAACCCGGCCAAGCTGCGTCAGACCCAGGTTCCCCCCCTCGCCGACAATTTTGGCCTGCACATCTTTACCGTTGACACGCAAATCGTCATTGGCACGGTCACCGACTTCAGAGTGACTTTCTTTAGAGCTCTTGATATACGTCCCGATGCCGCCATTCCAGATAAGATCAACAGGCATTTTCAGGATATTGTGGATAAGCTCGTTCGGTGTCATGGTGCCCTGACGGGTGCCCAGCCACTTTTTCATTTCCGGCGTCAGCTTAATCGACTTCGCGGCGCGGCTGAATATACCACCGCCTTTTGAAATCAGACTACTGTCGTAATCTTCCCAGCTCAGGCGTGGGTTTTCGAATAGCCGTTGACGTTCCTTATAGCTGGCTTCGGCATCCGGGTTAGGGTCGAAGAAGATATGCAGATGGTTAAACGCTGAAATTAACCGGGTGTGCTTCGACAGCAACATACCGTTACCGAATACATCCCCGGCCATATCGCCCACACCGACACACGTGAAGTCAGTGGTTTGACAATCGATACCAATTTCACGGAAGTGACGCTTCACCGATTCCCACGCGCCACGCGCAGTAATGCCCATCTTCTTATGGTCGTACCCAATACTGCCACCAGAGGCAAAGGCGTCACCCAGCCAGAAGTTATACTCGTCAGAAATCCCATTGGCGATATCTGAGAAAGTTGCGGTGCCTTTATCGGCTGCAACAACCAGGTACGGGTCGTCATCATCCAGGCGCACGACATCTTTAGGCGGCACAATTTCGCCGTTAACTATGTTATCGGTAATATCCAGTAAGCTGCGAATGAAGGTGCGATAACACGCCTGACCTTCCGCCTGAATAGCTTCGCGGCCTTCCCCCATGGGTAGCTGCTTACATACGAAGCCACCTTTGGCACCTACCGGCACGATGACCGTATTTTTAACTTGCTGCGCTTTAACCAGACCAAGTACCTCAGTCCGGAAGTCTTCCTGACGATCCGACCAGCGCAATCCGCCCCGGGCCACTTTGCCACCACGCAGGTGGACACCTTCAACCTTGGGTGAATAAACAAAGATTTCAAACTTCGGCAGCGGCAATGGCATATCCGGGATCAGTTCCGGCAGCATTTTAAACGACACATAGCTTTTTTCGTTACCTTCGTCGTCAGACTGGTAGAAGTTTGTACGCAATGTGGCGCTCATCATATCCAGGTAACGGCGAATGATACGATCATCGTCCAGATTAGAAACGTTATCTAACTGCGCCTTAATTTCATCTAACAGCGTATCCTGTTTTTTCTGACTACGCTTTTTAAACGGATTAAACCGCTGCTCGAAGAAGTCGACCAACAACCGGGCAATATCAGGGTAATTAGCCAGTGTATTGGCAATATAATCGCGGCTGAAAGAACTGCCTGTCTGGCGCATATACTTAGCGTACGCACGCAGTACTGTCACCTTACGACCGGTCATGCCCGCGCCGAGAATTAGGCGGTTGAAGGCATCATCTTCCAGGGCGTTGTACCATACTTTAGAAAACGCATCCTGGAACAGCACCTGCGCCTGTTCCATATCAAAATGCTGACCGCTTTTATGCAGCATAGTGAAGTCCATGATCCAGTTGCGCTCACCCTCTGCACAGGTGATTTTATACGGGCTTTCATCGACTACGCGTAACCCGAAGTTCTCCAGCATGGGCAACACATCAGACAAATGGATGGGCTCAGCGCGGTGGAATAACTTCAGTTTCACCGTCTGGCTGTCTGACTGCTCTTCCTGCGGGCGATAAAACAGCATATCCAGGGTGTGGTTGTCATTCAGCTGTTCCAGCTTACCAATATCAACCAGAGCAGCACTGGGCAAGTTGTGATCCATGTAGCTGCGTGAAAACGCGTTGGTATATTTACGCTCCAGCGACTTGCCGTTAGCTTCTCCGTGAGCCGCTGTGATCGCCGCTGCCAGACGGTCATTCCACGTCTTGGTCAGCTCAATAATGTTCTTCTCTATTTCCTTCACGTCATATTCCGCGTCATTGTCTTTTACTCGGGCGATATAATGGGTTCTTGCATACACAGACTCAGAAAAGAAAGTAGTAAACTCCACTTCTCCTTCCGCATTCAGTGATGCTTTTAGCAGCTCCTGGGTTTCTTTACGCAGGTGAGTGTTGTAGCGCTCGCGCGGTACAAATACCATGCAGGAAAAGAATCGGCCAAATGTGTCACGGCGAATAAATAACCGTGAAATGCCGCGCTCTTGCATCTGGAATATTCCCATCACAATTTGCGCCAGCTCTTCGGCGGGGGTTTGCAGGAGTTCATCCCGAGGATAAGTTTCAACAATATTAACGAACGCTTTATAGGCGTGGGTACCAGGCTCAAAGCCAGACAAGTCGGTAATACGCTGAATTTTTTCACGCAGTATGGGCAACTGGGTCGCACTCTGGTTGTAAAACGATGCAGAGTACAGCCCCAGGAAGCGATGCTCACCGACTACCTGACCACTTTTGTTAAATACCTTAACCCCAACATAGTCCATATAAGCAGGTCGGTGGACCCGCGAACGGCTGTTAGTTTTAGTCAGAATAAGCGGGTTTTCACTCAGCGCTTCGGCGCGGGCTGAAGCCGGCAGTTTTGACAGTAAACGTTCTCTGTCACTGATGGAGTTTTTCATCAGACCTAAACTGCTGTCGTTGTCAGGCACCCAGCGGTGATCGCCGCGGATGGCCTTAACATCGTAGTAACGATAGCCCATCAATGTGAAGTTATGATCTGCCAGCCAGTCGAGGAAGCGCTTGGTCTGGTCAGTTTCTGATTTGTCCGCTGGCCATTGCATATCCGTAGCCTGCCCCGCCACTTCATGCAGTTTATCGGTCATTTGCTGCCAGTCGAGAACCGCCAGTGACACTTCGTCCACTACCGAGAAGAGTTCCCGCTTCAGGCTGTCCAGTTCTTTTTTGGTAGACTGATGGTCAATTTCGATGAACAACACGGTTTGCTTCACCGCGTCTTTGTCGGTGGTACCGGGTTCAACGAAGTCTGAAATTTTATTGTTATCGTCGCGCTTAAGCCAGATCGGGCTATGCAGGAAAAGGTGCGCGGTGATCCCCATGCGATTCAGTGCCATGCGTACCGAATCCACCAAAAACGGCATATCGTTTACAATGATTTCAACGATGGTGTGGCTTGAGTGCCAGCCATGCTTGGCAATTTCCGGGTTAAATACACGAATATACGGGGTTTTGCTGTCGAATTTATCCAGCGCATTCCACAAGCTGAGAGTGGCACCGTACATATCGCTGTCATTGCGGTGCTCGAGGTCGTCACTGGAGATATTCTTATATAACAAGCGACCGAATTGCTGAACGAGAGATTTCTTATTGGCATCCACTTTTTTATCGATGAGTGAATATACATTCTCTAGCAAAACGGAGTGTCGCTGTGAGGTGACTGTCATGTATAAACCTTATAATTGTCGTAAGTGCAGAGTAACACGCGCTATTTTCGCTAATTAACGGTGCCGAATAAAGCCCTTTTTAACGGAATATTAACAGCATAGATAAGTATGCAGAAATGGCCTATAAAAAAGGGCCCAAAGGCCCTTTTTTCTGATTAGCTATGCAAAAATAATTTATTAAGCATCAGGGTCGTTGCGGTTCCACCAAAGGAAACGGGCCAGTGCCGGCAGAACGATAATGGCACCGAGCATATTAACCACAAACATAAAGGTTAACAGTATGCCCATGTCCATCTGGAATTTGAGGGACGAGAACACCCAGGTGCTCACCCCAATCGCCAGTGTAATACCGGTAAACAGCACTGCACTGCCCCGCTCTTTGAGCGCCGCCAGATAGGCCTGCTGAACGGTGGCACCTTGCTTAAGCGCCAGACTCTTGGTAGACAGAATATAGATACCATAGTCAACACCGATGCCCACGCCCAATGCGATAACCGGCAACGTAGACACGGTAAGACCTATTTGCAGGTAGGTCATTAATGCTTGTGCCAGTACCGACACAACGTACAGCGGGATAACCACCACCAGGGTAGCGCGTACCGACCGGAAGCTGATTAGGCACAGTGCAATAACGGCACCGAATACATACATCATCATCGGTGTTTGCGCCGCTTTCACCGCTTCGTTGGTAGCGGCCATAACGCCCACCGGACCAGAGGCTAAGCTGAACGTCATATCATCAGTTTCATATTGGTCACGGTACATCTTCACCGCATCCACTACACGGGAAATGGTTTCAGCTTTGTGGTCTTCCATAAACAGGATAATGGGCATGACTGAACAATTACCGTTTAACAGCCCTGAAGAGGTAGGCACCCGTGAGATAGCCTGCACCAGGGTTTGCTGATTGCGGGGTAAGACCTGCCACTTCACGTTGCCTTCGTTATACCCTGCATTCACGGTTTTCGCGACTGACGCCAGTGATACTGAGGACTGCACGCCCGGAACGTTTTCCATTTTCCACTGGAAGTCGTCCATGGCTTTCATAACACTGTGTGAGGTACACGCCTCTGGAGTGGTTTCCACGAGAATGGAAATATAATCCACGGTCACTTCATACTTGTCGGTGATCAGGAAGGTGTCCTGGTTATACCGTGACGATTCATGTAATGCGGGCGCCCCAGCATGCAAGTCGCCAATTTTCATATTTTGTGACTGCATATAGCCGAATACAAATAACACCCCGGTTACCAGCAGGATCATACTGGCAGGCCCTTTTCTGGAACAGGCTGCAACCGCGTTCCAGAACGCTTCGTGTTTACGCTCTTTGCCTTCAAACTTACTGATGTAATCATCATCCAGCTTCAGGAAGCTCATGAGTACCGGCAGTAACAGCAGGTTAGTCAGGATGATAACGGCCACACCCAGGCTGGCAGTGATAGCCAGTTCGCGAATAATGCCAATATCAATAACCAGCAGCGTCATAAAGCCAACGGTATCAGACAACAGCGCGATTCCGCCCGGGACTAACAAGCTGCGGAATGCGCCCATGGCGGCCCGTTTTGCTCCTACTCCACCGACGGCTTTTTTCTCAACCGCATTGATCATTTGCACGCCATGACTCACGCCAATCGCGAAGACCAGGAAGGGAACCAGAATAGACATGGGGTCCATGCCGAAGCCCAGCACAGTTAGCAGGCCTAACTGCCATACCACCGCAATTACCGAGCAAAGTAATGGCAGTACGGTCAGCATCAGACTACGACAGAAGAAGAACACCATAATGCCGGTAATGGCGATAGCGATAGCAAAGAACAGCACCACGTCTTTTGCGCCGTCAGCCACATCTCCGATCATTTTCGCGAAACCAATGATATGTATAGAGATATCATCGCTTTCGTATTGATCACGAAGCTGCTTTTCAAGTTCGCCGGCAAAGGCCAGTGTATCTAACGGCTCACCCGTTTGCGGGTTTAAATCGAGAAGCTGGGCGGTAACCATTGCACAGGAATAGTCACTCGACACCTGCCGGCCAACTATGTTGGCTTTTTCTACGTTGGCGGCAACCAGGTCAAGGGCGCGTGGATTTGATGAGTCGAAATCGGCCGGGATGACCGGACCGCCAGCAAAGCCCCCTTCCACAATTTCAGTGAAGCGGGTTGAGGGTGAAAACAGGGAGATAACCAGAGAACGGTCAACACCGTTTATAAAAAACAGCTGGTCGTGGACGTTCTTTAAAGTGTCGAAAAAATTCTGGTTATAAATATTACCGTTCTTGTCACACACAGACACCAATATGTTGTTCGCCCCACCGAAATCCTTCCGGTGCTCCATATAGGTTTGCATGTATTCATGATTTAGAGGGATGTTCTTCTCGAATCCTGCGTCAAGACGCATTTGAGAAGCCTGGAAACCAAGAAAAATTGTTGCCAGTGCAAACAATGCGACAACAACCTTCCGATTTGAAAATATGATCTTTTCAATTAGCTGAGTGATGCTCGACATAATACTCTTATTTTAAATACATTTTTTTAATGCCGTTCGCCGATACCGCCAGGGTAACGCCGTTAAATTGCACTGCGTTTAACAGTGCGGCTTTGTCTTCCACCTGACGGGTAGAGATTCCGGCAGCGGGTTCACACCGGGTGTTTGTTGCGTACGGGTCGTTCTCACTGACCGGCAATGGCCGCTCAGCGGAGATCAACATCCCATTATTTCCCAGCGCTACAACACGGTTGTCACTGGCAACGTAAATGGAATTCAGTGTACTCGTGGAACAGGTATTCACGTATTGCCAGTTATTATTCTGGCGCATGACGAACATGTTGCCACGTAAGCCAACCGCTAACACCGTGGAGGCGTCCAGTGGGCGGACGTCAAAAAACGACCCGGTGTAGTCAACCTCATAGCGCTCCCAATCCTGACCACGGTTGTTACTGTAGGCAAGCAACCCTGCTTCGCCTGCCAGGTAAATCACACCGTCATCGAGTGTTACCCGGTTAATGTGAGGCAAAATAGAATTGAGTTCCTGTTGATAGAAATCCGGGTCTTCTTCACGAATGTCTTCCAGATATTCCCGGTCAAGTGGGTCTAACAGGCTGGCGTGCCGTTCTGCTTGCCAGGACTCACCACCATCGGTGGTGCGATAAAACAATCCATAGGCACCAACGGCTATACCCTCCTGCGCATTAAAAAATAATACATCCAGAAACGGGCGCTGGAGCTCGGGTTCGAAATTCTGAACTTCCCAGGTCTTGCCCCTATCGGCAGAATGCAGAATAACCGCGTCGTGGCCTACCGCCCAGATATTGTCACCCTGGATGGTGGTGGCGGTCAGCGTAGACTGAGTGGGAACCGGTAACTGACGAAATGCATCGCCATCTTCAGAAAGCAAAAGGTGGCCACGTTCACCAACAATTACCACATAATCAGTCGCCGCAATGTCCAGCAAAACCGACTGCTCTACGAGAGGAGCAATAAATGCTTCTTCAGCGACCGCGCCCAGGCTTAAAGATGCAGCCAAACACGCTGCAAGGGCCTTTCTCATATGACTTTACTTCCTATAACTTTTCATGCTGTCTAAACAAAAACGGTTGGCAATGCCAACCGTTTTCTTAACTTGGGCAATTACCGCATGCCTTCGCGACGTAACGCCTGGGGCGTAAACTCCCGATCCTTTGGACGAATGGAGAAGTCGTACATCGACTCTTCGTTATCCAGACCAATAGCCAGGTAACGACGTGAGTTCAGGTCATGATACACATCAAGCGTAGACCATTGTGTAGGGACATCATAGTAGTTTATGCCGTACGCAATGCCAACCCGGTATAATTCACCACGATTATCATACATATCAGCTACCTGAATTTGCCAGCTGTCTTCGTCGATGAAGAACACCCGCTTCTGGTAAACATGACGGAAGCCATCTTTCAGCGTCGCTTCAACCACCCATACACGGTGCTTTTCCCAGCGAGTCAGGTCGGGGTTAATATGATTTGGCTTCAGGATATCTGAGTAGCTAACCTCATCAGAATGCAGTGCATAGTTATTGTATGCCACGAACATTTCCTGTTTACCTTTCAGCTCCCAGTTGTAGCGGTTCGGTGAACCGTTGAACATGTCGAAGTCATCGGTCGTACGCAGACCATCTGCGGCAGTCCCTGGCGTATCGTAAGCAATATTGGGGGCCAGACGAACACGACGCTGACCTGTGTTGTAGGTCCATGCCTTACGAGGCTCTTTAATCTGGTCAACAGTTTCATGTACCAACAGCGCAGTACCGGCCAGGCGTGCTGGTTCAGTTACTTTCTGTTTAAACATGAACAGGATGTTGTCTTCAACCAACTGCTCAGGCGTAATTCCCTCTTTGGCATACTGGATTAACAGCTGTTCATCGAAACCAATAACATTGTAGTCACCGGACGACGTTACCGCTGCCTGACCACCATTACGTTGTACCGCTTCGCCACGGTAACGCAAAATGTGGTTCCAGATTGCTTCTAAACCATTCTGCGGAATGGGGAACGGAATGCCAACTGCAGCGCCTTTTATACCGTTGCCGCCGTCCAGTAACTCAGCCCGTGTCGCATTTGCTTTCGTTGCGTCATAGATATCCTGCGGATTAGACGCGGAACGACGGGTTTTATATACCGGCATACGGAAAGTTTCAGGGTATGCTTCGAACAGTTTTTTCTGTCCTTCCGACAACATGTCGGCATATTCCTGGTAGTTCTTTGCCGTAATTTCGAACAGTACTTTATCGTCCGGATAAGGGTCCGGGTGATGATCACCCACTGAGTAACCAGCCGGCGCTGCAGTAATACCACCTGTCCACGCAGGGATACTACCGTCGGCATTGGCCGCTTTTTCGGCGCCCAGTGGTGTAAGTTCATTTCCGAGTTTTTTGGCCTCTTCGTCAGAGACTTTTGCCAACACACTTGTACCTGACAATGCCAGTGACAGGGCGGCAGCAATTATTCCTACTTTCCTAATCATATACACCACTCTATTAGATTGAATACTTGATATTGAATGAAACGAAGTCACGATCGGCAAGCGCATTGGTTGTGCCAATACCGCCCCAGAACGCACTGTAAGATGCGGTAGCAGACCATTTACTCAGATAATCGAACGTAAAGGCCACACTGGCTGATTTGGTGTCTTCGGTGAATAAAAACAGCGGATCAGGCGTGGTACCGCTCACATCATGTGCGAAGGTCGCCCGGGTACGCAAGTTGATGCCGGAATACACGTTATTGAAGTCCGCTACCGCTAATAACCGGTATCCCCATGCGTCATCAGTCGCAAACGGATTTTCCTCTGGACCATTTGAAAGACCCGTATGTAATCCCTCACGGGTATTACCGTCAGGCGTAGGCTCCAGTGAAGGTGTTCTGGATGTACCCGGTGCGTTCAGGCGAATAACATCGGGATCCGGGAAGTCGACAACATTTACGTAGCCAACTTCACCCAGCAATATAAAGTTATCGGTCCCCATGGCCGGGCCAAATACGTGGGATGCAGTGAACTGAGCCTGCCAGGTATCTGAGAACAGATAACCTTGCGCGGTTTCACCCGGGCCTGCTGCACGACCAATATTATTAAGTTGTGAAATACCCTCAAGATCCGGGCGAAGACCTGCATTGGCAAGCTGCTCCGGCATACCCATGTAAAGTAACTCTACGTCGTCAATTTGCAGTGGTTCGTCTACCCGATACGCGAACTCCCCTGCCAAGGCTGTAGTACCTACGTTGGTATTAAAGCTGAAACCGTATAGTTTGATATCTTCAGGATAATAAAACTGCGCTTCGGTGAAGGCTCTTAGGTCAGTAATGTTGTCGCGGGTAATCTGGGTTTGTGCCAGCATACCTAAATCGGCACCAATACCTGCGGCAGTAAAATCAGAAGTTTTACCTGAAATCAGTGGACGCTGGCTATGGTAATTAATGTGGTAAAAACTCAGCTCTGACTGGTTCAGCATTTCTGCAAACCAGGTTAAACGTAAACCATATTGCCCCTGGTCATCTGCATCATTGTGCGCGTCATCAGAGTAACCACGAATCGCCACTTTGGTGGGGTACGCCAGATAAGCCTGCGAAATTTGGCTGGGATCAGCGCCGGCGCGCAATGCATCGCCCAGTCCATTCAATGAAGCCAGCAGATGATCCAGGTCAATGTCCGGGTTTCCTGAGAAACCAAGCTGAATATTATTTGACTGACCACCTTCACCGGCAAAGTCGTTGGTAGCAAAATAGCTTCCCGCTACGGGTAACCAGCTGCGTTCCCACTCGTACTGGTAATAACCAGAAATACTGACCGTGTCGCTTACACCCAGAGAGGCGAAGACCATACCTACCGGAATAAATACTTCTTTCAGTTCCGCGCCAGGCGCACGAGCGCGGGTGACATCGACCGGGTTGGTGGTATTTATGCCGTGCTGAATGAACGTGCTCTCACCCCAGCTAATCACTTGCTGACCAATACGGACCGTCAGTGGCTTGTCACCCACCCACCAGTCGCCATAGAAGAAAGCGTCCAGCAACCGAATGTCCTGACACAGTAAGTCTTTGGCTTCCGGATCTGAACACAAATCATATGACTGGCCAGTTATAGGGTTCGCGTAGTCGCGTTCCTTATTCATCTGTTCGAAATCGTAGAACCAGAAACCCCGGGCAAAGAAGCCGTAATCGCCAAAGTTGACGTCAAGTTCATGGTTACCGGATATCTGAGTAGAAAACTCTTCGCCGGGATCGTGCGCAAGGTTGCCCAGATCACCGTTAGTAGAGTATCCCCCATCGGCAAGTGCCCAAACATCTGCACTAGGATAGATGACATTGGTCGCAGCATTATATCCGCTCCAGTCAAACTGGGGGTGGTTACTGTTACCAATCAGGTCGAAATCCCTGTCTTCAGTACGGATACTGGTCGCAAGGGTAATGTTAGAGTCCAGCGTGACACTTACATCACCAAAATCCCAACTGGCCGCCTGTGCTGGCAGGGTCGCTGCACCTAAGAGGGCAAGAACACCTGTCGCAATGGGCGACTTTTTGAACGCGCGAGGCCTGTTTGTCATAATTTTTATTCTCCTAAGTCAACGCGATGCGTGCGCAGACGTAAAGACCAACCATAGTGATTAACAAAATGATTACATCATTTTGAAGGAATCGCAAGAACAAATCGTACCAGTTAACATTTAAAAGAAAATGTGTCCTTTCAGAGAGTTAATTGTACTTTCTCTTTTATGAACAAAAATTGAACGGCGCCTTAACGAATCCTTTCGAAACTTCTTATTTTATTTTTAGCGTTCACGACCATGCGGAACCGGCCATTAACACCATTTGAGCCAATGAATTGGCGTAACCTTGAGGTAGGAACCTGTACTCTTACTCCGTTTTCAGCAGTCAGAACGACCGCAGGGTTCGGAGACTGGTACAGTGCCTCACACATGTGGTAAGGCACTGAGATTGAGAAAAAATAAACTTTATCAGTTGGCAGTATGTTTGTCATAAGCGAGGCTCTTACTCACTTTTTCGAACAGATCACGACTAAGCCCTTTTTCATTCAGGAGTCTCGCCAACTGTGTTTTCATTTGTTCCTGATGCGATACTGCGTATTGGTGCCATTGCGTTAACGGGGTAACGATACGCGCGGCAACCTGAGGGTTGGTTTTATCCAGCGTCAGCAAGTAGTCAGTTACAAACTTATAGCCACTGCCATCGGCAGCATGGAAACCGGTACTGTTGTAAAAAGCAAAACTGCCGATCAATGCGCGTACCCGGTTTGGGTTACTGGTACTGAACTGCGGGTGTTCTTTCAGCATGCTGATATGCGCCAGGATGTCTTCCCGAGGTTGTGTCGCGTGCAGCGCAAACCACTTGTCCAGCACCAGCGGATCGTGTTTCCAGACGCTTTCAAACTCAGCCATCAGCTGTTCAAACACATCGTTCTCCCCATACTGAGAGGCTCGCAGCGCACCCAGCGTATCGGTCATGTTGTCTGAGCTACTGAAGTGTTGCTGGACGGTGTCGATATGCGTTGTTAAACGCGCTAAGTGGGCCAATACCACGTTTCTGCAACGACGCGCGTTTACCGCTTCCTGTTCGTAAACATAGTGCTGGGTTTCACAGCGGGCATACAGCGCGGCCAGTTGTGGCTCCAGCATTTCAGCGAACGCCTGGCAAAATGCTTCCCGCGCGGCGTGTAATGAAGCCACATCGATATCGGCGCGCGTCTGACACAGGGTTTCAAAACTGGGCACAACCAGGCACTCACCGAGTAATTCTGCATTGTCCTGTTCAGCTTCAATTACCGACTTAAGCCCAGACCAGATTTCTTTACTAATACGCTCAGGGTGACCAGTTTCATACTGAGCAATGCACCAGTCGTACAGCTGCTGTAATGCGTCCCAGCGGTTAAAGTCGTCATGGGCATACTTAAAGATCGTCAGACAATCTGTAGGCGATAAGTTGTTATTCACCCTGGCAGGTGCCGAAAAACTACCAAGTAATACTGGTGTTAATTCGGCAACGTCGGCATCTACTGTGAATTCAACTTGCTCATCAGCAAGTATCAGCAAGCCATTGTTAATCAGTCCCTCGTTGTCCTGATAGTGAATACCCTGCTTATCGATAAGCTCAATAGCAACAGGCATATATAACGGCAGTTTTTCCTGTTGGTCAGCAGTAGGTTTCGTGCGTTGCGTTAAACGAAATGTATGACGCCCCTGCTCTTTCGAATACTCACTCTCTACCGACAACTCTGGCGTACCAGACTGACTGTACCACCGGGCGAACTGGGTCAGATCGAGATCGGTCGCAAATTGCATGGCAGCAATGAAATCGTCACAGGTAACTGCCTGGCCGTCATGGCGACGGAAATATTCATCCATACCTTTACGGAACGCTTCTGCTCCGAGCAACGTATGGAACATGCGGATCACCTCTGCCCCTTTGTCATACACTGTCACGGTATAGAAGTTGTTCATTTCCATCACTTCATCAGGACGTATGGGATGACTCATGGCACTGGCGTCTTCGGCAAACTGATGCTCGCGCATTACCCGGACGTGCTTAACTCGGTTGCTCAATGGCGAGGTCATGTCAGCGCTAAACTGCTGATCACGGAATACCGTTAACCCTTCTTTGAGACTCAGTTGAAACCAGTCCCGGCAGGTGACCCGGTTACCTGTCCAGTTGTGGAAGTATTCATGCGCAATGACCGACTCTACATTAAAGAAATCGTCGTCGGTGGCCGTAGCCTGATCAGCCAGCACGAACTTACTGTTAAAGATGTTCAGACCTTTATTTTCCATGGCGCCCATATTGAAGAAATCGACGGCCACAATCATGTAAATATCCAGGTCATATTCCAGACCAAAAGTCTCTTCATCCCATTTCATTGCCCGCTTCAGTGAGTCCAGTGCGAACTGACCCCGGTCCCGCTTTCCTTTATCAACGTAAAGCTCAAGTGCAACCTGTTTGCCACTCATGGTGGTGTAAGAGTCGGTAAGTAAATCAAAGTCGCCGGCGACCACCGCAAACAGGTAGCTGGGTTTTGGATACGGGTCGTGCCAGGTAACCCAGTGGGTACCGTCTGCATTTTCACCCCGCTCAACCAGATTACCGTTGGCCAGCATAGTCGGTAACGTGGCCTTATCGCCATGTAAGGTTACCCGGTATACCGCCAGCACGTCCGGACGATCCAGAAAGTAAGTAATACGACGGAAGCCTTCGGCTTCACACTGGGTACAAAACACCCCGGCAGAACGGTAAAGGCCTTCCAGCGCCTTGTTATTGTCCGGGTCGATTTCTGTTTCGATTTCCAGCGAAAACTGGTCAGGCACATCACGCAACGTAAGCGTAGTGTCGGAGACTTCAGGCGATGAGACCGTAGCGCCATCTATAGCGACCGACGTTAAAGAAAGTTTCTCACCATCAAGTACCAAGGGTGCGTCTGCCGCACCTTCTCTCTTAACCTGAAGCTGACTGACCACGCGGGTCTTGGTGGGATGTAAATATATATTCAGCGTTACCGTTGAAATGCTGAATGCGGGCGGTTGATAATCCGCCCGACGTTTAACCTGTACAGACATAGTTGCTCCTTGTTAGAGAATACTACGCGTTACCCTCATTCTCACGCTCGGTGAAGGGCGGGTCCAATTTAAGAATTTTGACGCCCAGATACGCGTATATCACCGCCAGAATAGGGTTAATTACGTTGAAGAACGCGTAGAAGATGTATTCGAAAGGGTGCACCATTAATACGCCGTGCATATAGGCACCACAAGTATTCCATGGGATCAATGGCGAAGTCAGGGTCCCGCCGTCTTCCAAACTGCGTGACAAATTCAACTGGTGAAGGCCACGCTTGGAAAATTCTTCTTTGTACATGCGGCCCGGCATAACGATAGCCATGTACTGGTCGGCAGTAACCAGGTTGGTGCCAATACAGGTAAGGATAGTCCGGCTTATCATGTCACCGGCAGATTTCGCGCCTTTCAGAATTGCACTGACCACACGCTTAAGCAGGCCGACTTTTTCCAGTACCGCGCCAAACGACATTGCACAGATAATCAGCCAGATGGTATTAAGCATGGAAGACATCCCGCCGCGGCTGAGCAAATCATTGAGATTGTCGTCGGATGTTGCAAAATTGACACCGTCAAATAATGCAGTCCAAACTACTTTGATGCTGGCGACCGCTGCCGAATCATCGGTATTACTCATGCTGGTAATCACCTCGGGCTGAAATAAAATTGCCCAGATCCCACCGAGAATTGCACCAATCGATACCGCCGGAAAGGCAGGCATTTTTTTAATGGCCAGTGTTAACAACACCAGTAAAGGAATAAGTAAATGCCAGCCCAGGCTGAAGGAGTTATCCAGCAGTGATTGCATCTGTTCTATACGCGCCGCGGTGGCCGAACCGGACTCGCTAAAGCCCAGCACCATAAACAGGATCAGGGCAATAATGAAGCTGGGGACAGTCGTCCACATCATGTAACGAATATGTTCAAACAGATCTGTTCCAGCCACTGCCGGCGCCAGGTTGGTCGTTTCTGATAAAGGCGAAATCTTATCACCAAAATACGAGCCCGAAACAACGGCGCCAGCGGTGATCGCCGCTGACATGTCCATGCCCGACGCCACGCCCATTAACGCCACACCGACAGTAGCCGCGGTAGTCCATGAGCTACCAATGCTCATCGCCACCACCGCGCAGATGAGGCAAGTGGCCGAATAAAACAGTGACGGGTTGAGCAGCTCCAAACCATAATAAATCAGTGTCGGGACCGTGCCTGCCAGCATCCAGGTACCAATCAACGAGCCTACTGCCAGCAAAATCAGACATGCACCCAGCGCCATGGATATGCCACTGATAATGCCCTTTTCAATGGACTTCCAGCTGTGGCCGTTTTTCATGCCAATGATGGCGGCCAGTCCCATACCCAATAGTAAGGCAATCTGGTTGGGCCCGTACGAAGAGCCGTCACCGAACAAATATACCGATCCACTCATCATCACGATAAGTGCAAAAATGGGGATCAGAGCGTCACTCAATGTAGGAGATTTTATAGAATTACTCATTGTTATAATTATTTTCCTATTACGCGCTGGCGTTACACAACGGAGCGATAAAACATGATGAAAATAATGACCGGACAAACAAAGCGGACATACCAAGGCCAGATTTTCCAGAACCAACCACTTTCAATATCCTCATTGCCCTGCCGCAGTTCCTGCAAAATTGCATCGCGGCGCCATACCCAGCCAGCAAATATACACAGTGCCAATCCAAGCAGAGGCTGACTGTATTGAGTTGTAAGCGCAATGACAAGTCCGAACAGCTGTTCGAAATTAAAGATGATGACCGAACTGGCAACAAAGATGACCGTAGTAACCGTCCAAACGGCGCGCTTACGCGCCAACCCTTTACTTTCCACAAGGTAAGCAACGGGTACTTCAAGCATGGAAATAGATGAAGTTACCGCCGCGATAACCATTAACGCGAAGAAGGCGAATGCCACTAACAGTCCGACTGTCCCGATAGTATCGAATAACGCCGGCAATACTTTAAAGATAAGTGTATCACCCTGAATAAGTGCGCCGTCAGCGGTGAAAATTTCTACCCCGTTATTCAGTGCCACATACATGGACGGAATAATCAGCATACCGGCAATGACCGCGACACCAATATCCACCAGGGCTACGGATGCGCCCAGAGTGGGCAGGTTTTCGTTTTTACTGACATAGGAGCCATACACCAGCATGGTGCCCACACCCAGTGACATTGAAAAGAATGCCTGGCCCATTGCGCTAATCAACAGGTCCGGATTCATTATTTGTGAAAAGTCAGGTACCAGATAAGCACTCCAGCCTTCAACCGCACCGGGCTGAAAACTGACATAAACAATCAGCGCAACAATAATAACTACCAGTGTAGGCATCAGTCGAACAGACCATTTTTCAATGCCCGACTTCACACCACCGATGACAATAAGGGAGGTCAGTACCAGGAACACTGCACAGAACAGCACATCCCGCAACACAGAGCTTTCTAACAGCCAGTCGGACGCTGCTTCCATGCCTACCACGTTTACCGCAGAGTCGGCAAAGTACACCAACATCCAACCGCCGACTATGGCATAGAAGGACAGGATCAGCGCGACGGTTACCCCGCCCCACACACCGGTGGCCCGGCCCATCCAGCTATTCGAAATCTTACCCAGCGCATCGACCATGTTCGAGCGGGTCGACCGCCCGATAATCAGCTCCGCCATTAATACCGGGTAAGCCAGTACAAATGCCAGCAACAAATAGACAAGCACAAAGGCAGCCCCCCCGTTGCTCGCCACTTTGGTAGGGAAGCCCCAAATGTTACCCAGTCCTACTGCAGAACCTGCCGCAGCCAGTACAAACCCAATCCGAGAGGAAAACTCGCCTCTGATAGCCATGACTAACGCCCTTTTATTATTGTTTTATCTGGATTTTATTTTTGCAGACATAAAAAAAGGGCTGGCGTTACACCAGCCCTCTTACACATTATTTTAATTTTGTGTGATCGCGTACTTTCCTGTTTCGATGAGGTCGTAGGTTATGTTTGCCGCCTCATCGAGGAACGGATCCACTTCTTCTATATCCTCAGGCAGATCCTCCATTTTTTCAATGGGCGCTTTGCCTAGTCGTTTCAGACGCTCATTGGTGCGTGCCAGTTCTTTTTCCTGCGCCTCTTCCTTTTCGGCAATGCGCTCTGACTTCACCAGCGAAATATATTTACGATCTTTATTTTCATTGTATTCGTCTATGTCTTCATAGATATAGGCGAATTCAGGATCCTGCATAATGCGCTTGTTATGCTTTGCGGTCAGCACATCCAGGGCATTCTTACCGTCACCAAAGGTGGTGTAGTTTGCCCGGTTAATGCTGTCCCAGGGTAGTGCAGTATCTTCCTGACTTTCGCCCCACTCGGCCGGATCGATGGCTGAAGGATACAAAATGTCCGGCACCACACCTTTGTGCTGCGTACTGCCACCATCGATACGGTAGAATTTAGCAATCGTGAACTGTACGCTTCCTAATGGGTTGTCGTACAAGTCATAAATACGTCCCAGACCGCGGTGCTGCTGAACAGTCCCCTTACCAAAGGTTTGCTCGCCAATGATTAGCGCACGGTTGTAATCCTGCATAGCCGCAGCAAAAATTTCTGATGCTGACGCACTGTAGCGGTCAACCAGCACGGTAAGCGGACCATCGTAGGATACCAGACCATCAGTATCCCGGTTTACGCTCACCTTGCCTTCACCGTAGCGGATCTGTACTACCGGGCCTTTCTCAATAAACAGGCCGGTAAGCAGCGTCGCTTCAGTGAGAGAACCGCCGCCGTTGCCACGTAAATCTACAATCACGCCTTTGACGTCCTGCTTCTTCAACGCGTCGAGCTCTTTTTTGACGTCCGCATGCAGGTTGTTGTAGAAGCTGGGGATGGTTATCACACCCAACTTCTCGCCGGCATGGGGACCGGTATCAGGTACGTACACCTCAGATTTAGCTGCACGATCTTCCAGTTTAATCTTGTCCCGGGTAAGACTGACCACGGACATACTTTTCGTTTCTGTGGCGCCTTTTTGCACCTGCAAACGAACCGTACTGCCTTTCGGCCCTTTGATCAGTTCCACCACTTCATCGAGACGCCAACCGATGACATCGACAAACTCTTCGTCATCCTGGGCCACGCCGACAATTTTGTCTTCAGGCTTAAGGGCATCAGATTTGTCCGCCGGGCCGCCGGGAACGATACTTTTTATTACGGTGTAGTCTTCTTCGCTCTGTAATACAGCACCGATGCCTTCAAAAGACAGATTCATTTCCATCTGGAAGCGATCTGCATTGCGCGGTGACAGGTAACTGGTATGCGCCTCAATACTGCGGGCAAAAGAATTCATCACAGTCTGAAACACGTCCTCGCTTTGTGCCTGCTTCAGGCGTTTGATAGCCCGGTTATAGCGTTTCTCAAGGAGTTCTTTGGCTTCTTCCCAGGTCTTATCAGCTAAAACGAGATTAAGCGCATCGTATTTGACACGCTGACGCCAGAGTTCATTCAACTCAGCTTTGGTTTCAGGCCACTCTGCTTCTTCACGATCGTAGTAAAACTTGTCGTTTTCTTTCTCGAAGTCGAAAGGTTCTTCCAGCAGACTCAGCGCGTATTCAAACCGTTCAATACGACGCTGAGCGCTTTTGTTGTACATGTCGTAGGCAATACTTAAATTGCCGCGACTTAACGCATCATCGAAGTCATCTTTGTACTCTTTGAATTCCTCAATATCTGACTTCAGCATGACCTGTTTGTTGTGATCTAAGGATTCAAGATAACGGGCGAAAATTTCTCCGGATAAAGCATCATCCAACGAAATTTCCTTATAGTGGGCGCGGGTAAATAATGCGCTGACGCGCTTTGCCGCCACACTATGCTGTGTTTCCTGTTGTAATACCGGCAGGTTTTCAACATCAGGGGTGGATGTCACAGCGCCTGCGCCTACACCTACTGAAAGGAAGGCACTGGCAATGGAAATTCGTAGGATATCTTTCATTTTACGACCTCTTGGAACGAGCCAAACGTAAAGCCTCTGGAGTGACTTTGACGACCATGCCTGAATCAAGTTGCACATGAATACCGTCTTTAGCAATTTCAGTAATGACCGCTGGCATAGGCGCTTTGCCCAATTTGACGGTTACTGCCGTACCTTGCTTCAGATCTTCATCAGTCAACTTTGCAGGCGGTGTCTTATTTGGTCTGTTAATTTTCGGTTTAGTTCCACGGTCGCCATCAGATTTTGGCTTCGCCTGGGGCGAATCGCCATTTTGACGACCAGGGGGACGTTTATTCTGTGCTTTGGGCGACGCCTGCTGCCTTGCTTTACGCTTTTCAGCAGCCTTCGCTTTACTTTCTTCCAGCTGCTGGCGGGCATGGTCGGCGTGTTCTTTCTCAATCACGTCGCCAGGGTTGCCGTCGAGATCGACCCGGTGGGCCCCCTCTTTAATGCTGTGCAGGTAGCGCCAACTGTTGGTGTAGTGGCGCAGCGTCGAGCGCAGCATCGTTTTGCTGACACGCTCATCCTCTTCGAGCCGGCTGGCCAAATCCTGAAATATTCCAATTTTCAGTGGTTGAGCTTCGCCTTCCACTGAAAAACAGTTTGGGAATGTCTGTGCAAGAAAGGCAATGACTTCCTTACTGCTTTTAAACTTCTCTGGTGATTCCATTAATGATATCTAATATGGTCAATATAATTCGTTATTGTCCGAATCATCCCAAGTTGCCAGCGTGTGGTCAACCCAATCGAGCAATTCATCGTCTTCAATATCCATTAAATTGCTGTCTCGCTGCCATGATTCCCAGCAAAAGTGCAAAATTCGTTCAAGACGCTCAGTTTCTATCTCTTCTTCCGCCCGGTCGTAGGCAGCATGAAGAATAAAATTCAACCGGTCTGAAGCTTCATACGGATCTTCATGAACATCGTTCATATCTTCTGGTGTGGATAGCACCACCTGGATATCTACGCTGTACTTCATAATTTATTGCTGGCTCTCTGTTAGCACGTTGGCAATCGCCACCAGGCCCTTTTCGTCTTCTTCATCAAATCTGCCATGACTGGGGCTATCGATATCTAACACACCGAGCAGCTTATTATTGACCATCAATGGCACCACAATTTCAGAATTAGATGCCGCATCGCAGGCAATGTGACCTTCAAAGGCATGCACATCAGCAATTCGCTGTACCTCGCCCGTTTGGGCGGCAGTTCCACACACGCCAGCCCCCATAGGGATGCGGATGCAGGCTGGCTGCCCCTGAAACGGGCCAAGAACCAGTTGTGAATCTTTATAGAGATAGAAGCCGGCCCAATTTACATCGTCAAGGTAATTGAACAACAATGCACTGAGATTAGCCATGTTTGCGATCAGATCAGACTCGCCACTAACCAGGCTGCGAGCTTGTCCCAATAGTTGTTCGTACTGTTGTGATTTCAATGCCACCCCTTATTACTGTTGAATAGAAAACGACACATTCAGCTGTGCCTGTACTTGTTGCTGACCTGGTAGTGCTCCAGACATACTCTCTGCTGACCGGGCATGCATCATGGGGACCGGCGCATTGCCGCCAGACTCTGAGACAGTCAAAACCTTACCCAAAGCCACATCAAGCTCAGCCGCCATCAAACTGGCTCTGGCTTTAGCATCCTTGATAGCGGCTACCAGTGCCTTGTCGTAGGCCCCGTCCTGCTGACTGGAGGTAAACCGGAAACTCTGGATTCTATCGACCCCACGGGCCAGCACACCGTCAATAATAATATCATAGCTGGAAATGTCAGAGTGGGATATCTGCACCTCACGGCTTAAGGTGAAACCACTCTGCTTACGGCCTTGCGGAGAATTTTCATACCGGGGATGAAGGCCTACCTGCATCGACTGGATGTCAGTTTCTGCAATACCCTTAGATTGTAAAAAAGCGACGACCTCTTCGACTTCATGGTTAAGACGCTGACTTAGTTTAGCCACCGTTTCACCGCTGTTTTCAAAAATAAAGGTGACTGTATAGCCATCTGGGGTAACAGCTACCGAGCCCTGCCCCTGAACATGAATCGCTGGCACTGCGCTGGACTGAGCCATCACCTGAGCCGCCGGTACAGTTAATAAAAGGGCAGCGGCGCATGATTTAAGTACGTTTTTCATATAATTCTCCGTGTTTCAGACATCTGCAGCGTGACGGGGACAGGCTGAATCTGTCCTGAATAGCCCCGCCAGGCAATTAGCCGAAAAACCAGTAGCTCACACCTATTGCCGTGAGTATACCAGCGAGATCTGCACTCAGGCAGCAGGCTACCGCATAACGTGAATGCTTAATCCCAACTGCGCCCAGATATACGGCGAGTACGTAAAAAGTTGTTTCGGTGGATCCCTGTAGGACCGAAGCAAGGCGGCCGGCAAAGGAATCGGCACCGTGGAATTGCATGGTTTCAATCATCATGGCACGTGCCCCACTGCCACTTAACGGTTTCATTAATGCAGTTGGGATAGCTTCCACAAACCGGGTATCCAAACCAAGCAACGCAACCAGACTACCGATGCCTTGCATCACTCCATCTAATACACCGCTGGCGCGTAACATCCCAATAGCAATAAGCATGGCAATAAGGTATGGGATAAGGGTAATGGCCACATCAAACCCTTTCTTGGCACCTTCTACAAACTCTTCATAGCCATTGACCCCGCGCCGCCAGGCTGTGACCAGCACCAGAATTATAAAAGAAAATAACAATACGTTAGCCACCACCGCTGACTGGCTGGCCAGCACCTCAGAGGCCAGTTGGCCGAAATACAGTACAATGGCCGTGAGCAAGGAAAAGGCGGCCAGCAGATAAATCATAATTACCCGGTTTAACAGATTCGTTCGCTGAACCAGACAGGTCACGATTAAGCCCACCAGAGTCGAGGCACTGGTCGCGAGTAAAATAGGGACAAACACATCCGTGGGCTGAGCGGCGCCCTGCTCCGCCCGGTATAAAAAAACCGCGATAGGAAACAACGTAACGGATGATGTATTCAGAACCAGGAACAGGATCTGGCTATTGGTCAGCGTGTCTTTCCGGGGCGCAAGCGATTGCATATCCTGCATGGCTTTAATACCAAACGGCGTGGCGGCATTATCCAGTCCAAGCATATTGGCTGACATGTTCATGGTGATACTACCCAGCGCCGGGTGATGACGGGGAATATCTGGCATAACCCGACACAGGAATGGCGCCAGCACCGATGCGATGCGGTCCACCAAACCTGACTGTTCGGCCACCCGAAAAATACCCAGCCAAAAAGCCAGTACTCCTATGAGGCCAATGGCAATTTCAACACTTAAAGAAGCCATCGCAGTGACAGCGTCCATTACCTGCTGAAAACTGCCCGGCTGGTCGTTAAACAGTGCCTGATAACAGGCCGCTACAAATGCTGAGACAATAAATAACAGCCAAATTCTCGATAACATTTACGTTAAACCACGAATATCCATGGCGGTAAGTGTACAGGATTTGATATTAAACTCAGCCGGTTATGCGAATTTTGCAGCTACGACAATGCTCGCTTAAGCGCTGCAAGACAATGGTCAATGTTACGGGGCTTACACGCATACCCCATGAGGCCGATGCGCCACACTTTGCCGGCAAATTCACCCAGCCCGGCGCCAATCTCAAGATTACTGTGTTTCAGCAGCTGACGGCGTACCTCTGTATCATCGACGCCGTCTGGGATTTTCACCACATTCAGCTGCGGTAACCGGTACTCGGGCGCTACCGCCAACTCCAGTCCCAATGCTTGCAGTCCTTCGGCAAGTTGCTGATGGCCATTTTCATGACGCTGCCAGCAGGCTTCCAGTCCTTCTTCTTTTAACATTCTAAGAGACTCATAGAGGGCATAAATACTATTGACCGGTGCCGTATGATGGTATGCGCGCCTCCCGCCTTTTCCCCAGTATCCGACAATCAGGTTCATATCGAGGAACCAGCTCTGTACCGGTGTAGTACGCGACTGAATTTTGGCTACCGCACGCTCACTGAATGTCACCGGAGACAAACCGGGCACACAACTCAGGCATTTTTGAGAACCTGAATACACCGCGTCGATTTCCCATTCGTCTACAGCTAACTCAATACCGCCTAACGACGTCACGGCATCCACAATGCTCAGGCACTGATATTGTCTGGCCAGCTTGCACAATGCCTGGGCGTCGTTTCTGACCCCGGTAGAGGTTTCAGCATGTACAAATGCGAGAGCAACAATATCCGAGTGGGCTTTTAAGGCGTCTTCTACTTTTTGTAGTGACGTCTGCTGCCCCCAGGGATCTTCTACAATTACTGGCTCTGCACCCATGCGCTTCACGTTTTCCACCATGCGGCTGCCGAATACGCCATTGACGCACACCACTACTTTCTCACCGGGCTCAATCAAATTAGCTAAGCATGCCTCCATACCTGCAGATCCGGGGGCGGAAACAGGCATTGTCAGCGCGTTCGATGTTTTAAACGCATACTGAAGTAAGCTTTTGGTTTCATCCATAAGCTCGATAAATAAAGGATCGAGATGACCCAGAGTAGGACGCGCCATGGCGTTGAGCACGCGGGGGGATACGTCGGAAGGGCCGGGTCCCATTAGTGTTCTTTCAGGGGGGATGAATGGCGAAGGCGTAGTCATGGATGTGTCCTTTCGTGTGGTCTGTGAGAATCAGTATTCTTGCAAGGTATATGCTGAAGAACAATACACTGTGCTGAGTATAACCGGAGTGAATGGGCTCGGTCGCCGAAACGAAGATCCAGACCTCAGCTGAATAAAATGTGCACAAGCTGTGTGTTTTCTGTGCACTTCATTTAATGAGATCAGACCAGCTTCAAGCACCTGAATTTTCAAGGCTGTTGATAAATACGCTAAGTCTCTGATAAACTTTTGTATAAATTTTAATGAAATTGTTTATAAATTGAACGGAAGTGGGCTATTATTACTATCCGTTTTAAACAGTTTGCATGTACTTCTCCCTTGCAATAGTTAGCGCACGGCTCAGCAATGAGCCATTCCCCTAGGCCCAGAACGTCAGTTCTGGGCATTTTTTATGGGGCAGAGAAAAGTCAGATAAATGCGCCAGGGTCACTTAACGACGACAACTCATCGGCAAAGCGACGGCCGTTGGCTTTATAATGCTCCGCAGAGGCTTTAAGCTTTTCTGCCACGGACGGGTCGAGAGAACGCACAACTTTACCTGGTGAACCCACTACCAGTGAATAGTCGGGGATCTCCATTCCTTCGGTTATCAGGGCATTCGCACCCACAATACAAAATTTGCCCACTTTAGCGCCATTTAATACCACCGCATTGATGCCAATGAGGCTGTAGTCACCAACTTCACAACCGTGCAGCATCGCTTTATGACCAACGGTGACCCCTTCACCGATCTGCATTGCCACACCTTCATCAGTGTGCAGCACACTGCCGTCCTGAATGTTGGTATTGTTACCTATTCGAATGGTATCCATGTCGCCCCGAATGACCGCGTTGAACCAGACACTGGCATTTTCACCCAACTCTACCTGGCCAATTACATGGGCGCCTGGTGCTATATAAACGTTGTCATTGATTACCGGCTGGTACTCACCTAATGCATATATCATTACGGAACCCTGTTAGTCTATTTTTCGCATCAGACCTTCCTGCATGGTAGAGGCTACAAGCTCCCCTTGCTGGTTAAATAACTGGCCTTTCACAATCCCTCGTGCGTTACCACTGAACGGGCTTTCCATGGCATATAATAGCCATTCGTTCATATTTACCGGGCGATGAAACCACATGGCGTGATCGATAGTGGCAATTCGCAGGCTTTTGTCCGTAACGGCTATGCCATGGGGCTGCAATGACGTGCTCAGAAAATGATAATCAGAGGCATACGCCAATGCCGCCTGATTCAGGCTGGCCTGCGAGGCCAATGCATCCCGCGAACGCATCCAGATATAGCGAACGGGCGCGCGCTTAACGGCCTGATAAGAATTAGCGGCGTCTACCGTGCGAATATCCACCGGCTTGTGGTAGCTCAGCGCCTCCTGCATGGGCTTGGCCATTTTTTCGAAATTGGCCTCGTAAAAAGCGATATCAGGCTGTACCTCTTCCGGCGCAGGCACTACCGGCATTTCCGCGTGCTGATGCTGCATCCCTTCTTCTGGTAACTGAAATGAGGCGGTCATATAAAATATGTTTTTGCCGTCCTGAATGGCTTTCACCCTTCTGGCAGAAAAACTGCGGCCATCGCGTACAATTTCCACATCATATACTACTGGCTTCTGGGCATCGCCGGGTAACAAAAAGTAGGTATGGAATGAGTGGGCCACTCTGCCCTCTGCTACCGTTTTATACGCTGCCGCCAGTGCCTGACCCAGTACCTGCCCACCAAACAGGGCACGAAATCCTAAGTCCCAGCTTTGGCCGCGGAACAAGCCCGCTTCGATTTTTTCCAGTTCAAATAGTGATGCGAGTTTTACCTCTGACATAGGATGGTTTTGCTCCTGCTAATTCAATTTTGGGTTACGTGGATAGTACTTGTCGGGTAACTGGGCTTTGTGTTCAAAATACCGGGTATCTTTGTACGGTAACTTCATAAAGCCGGAAATGCCCAGACCGTCTATACGCGGCACCAGCGTGACTAATGTCTGCAATAGTTCACGAAACCGGTCCTCCTGGTCATGATCAAGCAGCATGTAATAACTGTGGATCTTCAGGTGGGTGGACATGGCCTCAAAGATGATGCAGCCAGTATGATGGATCGTGTTTAACTCTTCCAGTACCGCCATTATCGCGGGTGGAAGCTTCAGCAGTTCATCAGGATCGTCCCCGTCTTCAAAATAGGAGTGGGTTCGGCTCTCATCTTTACTTAACGCGACCCGGGAAAGTTCAAACGGTATATGACAACCGGATTCGGGAATAAAGGGGGCAAGCTCATCGTCTCGCTCCACGTGAATAGTATCTTTAGCGTTGAACATGCAGCATTTGAAAATACCGCTGCGGTGTATTGCTCTGGCCAGAGTAATTACGTTATTCACGGCCAGTTCAAATGCAGTTTTTAACGCCGGGTTATAAAGGTTGAGGCTGGAATCTACATAAATGCCATCCGGCTCCCAGCGAATGGCCAGGCCCCCTACCACCGGATAACGCCCAAGCCTGCTTACCGCGGCAACAAACCCTTTTTCAGTCTCGCCCATACCTTGCAGATAATTCTTATAGTAGCGGTCGAATTGCGCATCGTTCACGTACTTGAGCTCGGTTTCCGCGTCGAGGTTTTCCTGACGCAGAAAAGACTTTCGGGAAGAATAAACGACCGTTTCGATTTCACTTACAGACTGACCAATCCAGGTGGGGATGAGAGGCTGATAACTTATTGGCGTGTCCTCGGTAAAAACCAACTGGCGCAGCACATGCAAGTTTTTGAAAAAATAGTCGCCGCCCTGACGACGTTTGCCCGGGTCGTCGCTGAGCATATAGTCGAGTATATTGGCGAGCATCTTAGGTAGTCCCAGTGACAGCGGTGTAATAACCTTGCGACCATAGCGGCTGGACTGGCCAGAGGCCAATGCATACAGGGTACTTGCCATGCCCTGCTCATCGAAACGCGGTGAGGATAACGCGCCGTTAAGCTGATCTTCGCCGATGAAATAGACGTCACCCAGACGTGCGTTCGTCTGGTGCAATTCACCGGACATCAGGTCCATGACGTTATTCCCCACGTATTGACCACTGGCATCGGTTTGAGCAAACACCGATGAGCCCCAGTCAATCAGGCCGACGCTTTCTGTCGCCGCGTTCCATACCAGGTTAGACGGCTTTATATCACCGTGCACAAGCGGCTTGGTAGCCCCTTTTTCGGTGTAATTACGCAAATATTTCAGGATGTCGCCCAGCTGAACGGCCAGTTTCACAATCAGACGGGGGGGTAACGGACCCTGTTGCAGGCTAACCTTTTCAAGGTCTTCGCCAATTGCACGTTGCATTACCAGAATGGCCTGCTTGCCTATCTGCTGAAACTCTACTAACGGTGGAATCAGCGGGTGACGGGCGTGTCCCAGCATAAATGCTTCTTCTTCCAGGCGATCCTGGATGTGCTGAGGTAAATTGACACGTGAGAATTTAAAAACGTGCTCTTTACCAGCCGGGGTTTCACCGGCGAAGGCAAAACCAAATGCACCCTTACCAATCATTTCAATATTTGCATACCCAAGTTGCTCTAGCTGGTCTTTACACAGTTGTACCCAGTCTTTGAACTTCTTTGCGTCGGCATGAGAAAGCAAATATACCGACTGATCTTCAGGAATATAGAAATGTTTAAGTGCTTTTGGCTGATTCACGTCAGACCGGCTCCGTTTTGAGCCAGTTAACCGTAGCATCGGCATTATCAGCGAGGGACGGCGCGAGACAATTGAGTGCAGCAGTCACCGTCTCATCCAGTTGCCATGACGGGTTTAAAATACACACCCCCGAACCATACATACCGGTATCTGTCTCTTTCTCTGTAACGGTAAGGTCTGCGTAAAAGGCTGTTTTCGCTAAATCAGCAAGTTTGTTACGCATCGCCTCGCTGGCTCCCGCCTTCTTACCTGCGCGTGCTGATAATAATGGATACCACACCATAATCTGCGCCTGCGGCCAACGGGCAAGCGTTGCAGCAACCGCATCCACCACTTCCGCGTATTCTTCCAGCCTTTCATAGGAGGGGTCGATGAGCACCGCACCACGATTCGGTCTCGGGGGAGCCATGGCAACGAGACCCTCAAGGCCATCACGGTAATGCAGGTGTACATGGCCTTCACCCCGATCAGTAAGATTACGGGTTAACTTGTCACTTTCTGCAGGGTGCAGTTCCATCGCGTGCAAACTATCCCCTGACCGCAACGCGTCAGCTGCCAATGCCGGCGAGCCTGGATACTGGCGGTTTCGAGTATAACCGGCACATAATTCGAGGTAACGCGTAACCGTTTCATCGCTGAATGTTTCACTATTCAGCTTCACTATGCCCGTTTCAAACTCTGACGTTTTCTGTGCTTCGTCTGCGTCGAAGTGATATAGGCCCGCGCCAGCGTGAGTATCAAACAGCGTGAAGGGTTTGGCTTTATTTTTTAGATATTCGATGATGGCGACCCAACAGACATGTTTGATGACGTCTGCGTGATTGCCGGCGTGGTAGGCGTGTTGATAGCTGAGCACGGGCGTCCTGATAACAATACAGATTGACCCATAGTGTAGCGTAGCCCTGCCCGCTAACAAACAGGAAAATGCGCTTCCGGGGGACGGAAGCGCATTACCTGATTACTTTAAATGCATCAACATTTTCGAGGGGTGTTGCAAGTATGAACACCATAAATTGTTGAAGCGTACCATGGTCGCGCCGTCAATAATGCGGTGATCACCGGACCAGTTCACCATCATGATGCTATGTGCTTCGACGTTGCCCTGCTCATCGAAACGCGGCAGCGATTGGGTTTTACCCAGCGCCACGATAGCCGCTTCCGGTTTGTTAATCACCGGCGTCGCCGTCATACCGCCAATCGCACCAATGTTAGAAATGCTGATGGTGCCGCCTTTGAGGCTGTCTCCATCCAACTTACCTTCGCGCGCTTTGTCGATAATGACCTGCATTTGTTCGGCAATTTCAAACAAACTCAAATCTTGTACCCGCTTAATATTGGGCACCAGCAAGCCGATTTTGGAGTCCACTGCAAAACCAATATTGTGGTCATCAAAAAACGTTTGTTCTGTTGCTTCATCATTCAGTTGACTGTTTATCTGGGGAAACTCGGTGAGTGCCAGCGACAATGCTTTTACAAAAAAAGGCATGAAGCTAAGTTTCACGTTTTTCTCAGCAAACACGGGCTTCAGTTCCTGACGTAGCGCAATCAAGGCATCCATGCGCAACTCATCACTCACTGTAAAGTGCGGGATAGTATGCACTGACGCTGACATTTGCTTCGCCATCGCCGCCTGAATACCGCGTACTTTTTCAGTCCGGGTATTACCGGGTGCTGTATAAGGCGTGGTGGAGGTCGCTGGTGCCTGAGGCGTAGCAGATTGTTCGGCCTTTCCTGCGGTAGTGTTCGCGACATCTTTTTTCAGGATACGGCCTTTCTTACCTGATCCGGTTACCTGAGTAAGATCCAGTGATTTCTCTCTGGCGATACGACGTACAGCCGGACTGGCCAGTACTTTACCTGGAATAGCGACAGGTGGCTCATAGGCTCCATCTGGCCACTTGTCGTTGCTGCCGTCAGACTGCGTAGCGGATGCAGTTGTTTGCTGTTGCGGGGCAGACGTAGCAGACTCACTGGTTGCGCTTCTCTTAGTCGTCGCAGGCGCATCACCTTCAGTAGCAAGAGCAAATAGAGGCTCATGCACCCGGGCTATATCCCCTTGCTGATAATACAGCTTGTGTACTGTACCGGCATGCTTTGCAGGTATTTCAACCACGGCTTTATCGGTCATCACCTCAACCACGGGTTGATCTTCGGCAATCTCATCGCCTTCCTGTACGTGCCACTTGACGATTTCACACTCGACAATCCCCTCACCTATATCAGGCAAGATAAAATCTTCTGTCTGAGTGTTGCCACTCGCTTGGGCCGGTTGCGAAACCTGCTCTTGTTCAGGTAGTTCGGGTGTGGCTTCCTCTGCGTCCTGAGGCTTCACATCACCGTCGATATCCATTGCAAACAAGGGTTCGTGCACCTTGGCAATATCGCCCACTTTGTAATGCAGCTTTTTCACCGTACCTGAATGCATCGCCGGAATTTGCACTGTGGCTTTGTCGGTCATGACTTCTGCAACAGGCTGGTCTTCTTCAATATGATCGCCCTCAGCTATCAGCCATTCCAGCAATTCACACTCAACAATACCTTCGCCGATATCGGGCAAAATAAATTCTGTTGTCATTATGCCTTCCTTAATAGTTCAGCGTGCGTTTGATGGCTTCGTACGTTTTGTACTGATCCGGCATATATTCTTTCTCATGCGCCAGAGGATAAGGTGTATCTAAACCGCACACACGGGCAACAGGCGCTTCCAGGTACAGGAAGCAGCGCTCCTGAATGGTTGCAGCAACTTCACTGGCAAACCCGCCAGTCATCGGTGCTTCATGGTTAATCAGCAAACGGCCGGTTTTCATAACAGACTCGGCTACCGCTTTAGCGTCCCACGGCAATATGCTGCGCAGATCGATGATTTCGCAGGATACTCCGTCCTCCAGTGCCATCTCTGCAGCTTTTTGCAGAATCTCGATTTGCGCGCCCCAGCCCAGAAGCGTGATATCTGATCCTTCCTGAACGACATCCGCTTTTCCTAATGGCAGTTCATAATCATCTTCAGGCACATCAGACACCGACGCACGATAAAGGCGCTTTGGCTCCATGAACAGTACCGGGTTTTTATCGCGAATAGACGCCAGCAGCAATCCTTTCGCCTGGTATGGATTACGGGGAATGACGATCTTCAGGCCTGGGCAGTGTGCAAAAAACGCTTCAGGAGACTGGCTATGATAAAGACCGCCGGCAATGCCACCGCCGTAAGGCGTGCGGATGGTCAGTGAACCCACATCAAACTGGCCACCTGAGCGATAACGAAATTTTGCAGTTTCGTTTACGATTTGATCGAACGCCGGAAAGATATAATCGCCAAACTGGATCTCCGCCACCGGCACTGAGCCCTGAGAGGCTAAGCCATTCGCAAAGCCGATAATGCCCTGCTCCGTTAATGGTGTATTGAAGCAGCGTCCTTTACCGAACTTTTCCTGCAGATGACTGGTGGCACGGAAAACACCGCCGAAGTGGCCTACGTCTTCACCAAATACCATAACCCGTTTGTCACGCTCCATCTCCGTGATCAGGGCGTTATTAATTGCTTGTAGTAAATTCATTTTAGCCATTACTTCACTCTCCCTGAGGTTTTGGGATAGGCGTCCGGGTATTTACGTATATGTGCTTTAAGTTCATCTACCTGTTCTTTCAGATGCCACGGTACTTCGTCATACACATCGGTGACAATGTCATCAATTGGACATACATCAATTTTTTCAGCTTCTTTCAATGCAGCCAGCACATCCTGACGGGATTTTTCAATCAGCTTTTTATTAGCGGCTTCGTCATACCAGCCTTTCTTTTCAAGCCACTTCGCCATGCGCTGAATAGGATCTTTTGCACGCCACTTATCTTCTTCCTCGCGGGAACGATAGCCAGTCGGATCATCCGACGTTGAGTGTGCGGCCAGACGGTAAGTCATGGCTTCGATCAACACCGGGCAGCTTTCTTCGAGTGCTAATTCCCGGGCTCTCTGAGTAGCAGCATACACCGCCAATGGGTCGTTGCCGTCAACACGAATAGTTTTAACACCGTATCCAATGCCACGTGAGGCAATGCCATCACCGGCAAACTGTTCTTCTGCTGGCGTTGAAATGGCGTAACCATTGTTCCGGCAGAAGAAAATGACCGGGCAGTTCAACACCGCAGCCATATTCAAACCAGCATGGAAGTCGCCTTCTGACGCCGCGCCTTCGCCAAAATAACAAATAGTCACGGCCTCGTTACCCGCCATCTTCTGACCATATGCATAGCCAGACGCTTGTGGGATCTGAGTTCCTAGCGGTGAGGAAATAGTCATGAAGTTCAGTGGTTTGTCACCATAATGAATAGGCATCTGACGGCCCTTGTTGGGGTCGGCCTCATTGCTGAACATCTGGTTCATGAATTGTGAAGTAGTATAACCACGATAGGCCAGCGCGCCCTGTTCACGATATTGGGACATGATCATATCGTTGTCTGACAGCGCTGCCGCACTGGCAACGGCCGCTGCCTCTTCGCCAGTACTGGCAAGATAAAAACTGATACGCCCCTGACGCTGCGCCCCAATCATTCGTTCGTCCAACACCCGGATATATTCCATGGTGTCATAAATACGGGTAGCGGTGTCTTTATCCAGGTCAGGCTCTTTGGCTTCTTTATGCAGGGAACCATCTGGTTGCAGAATTTGTAGCATCGGAATATCAATCAGGCCATTTTCTATGATGTGCACCTGATGTGTGGTTGATACCCGGGCAAGGTGATTTCGATCTTTCACAATCCATCCCTCTTATTGGTGGTTGGTACAACTTGTACCTGATGCCCAATATCCTAGACCATCATGAAAACGAAGACCTTGCTAAATAGTATCAATACCTGACACTGTAAAACCTTACATCCTACCTTTCGACGCACTAGCAGGACATGCATCCTAATTTTAACAAAGTTAGGCCATTCTCGTTCACCGCCGTTTACAAAAAAGAAACGTTTTCGTGCAAATAACAAACAGTTAAGCTTCTGAAACGCAAATCTACTCCGACCACCGTTATAACTTCATGTTTTGCAATTAAAATTAATGTTCGACGAAAGTCTAAATGTTACAAAATGTGTTCAAAATTTAATTAATTAAATGAATTCTATCGGTTGAAAAAGTGTGCTAGAAATACCTTCTGTGGAAAAAATACCGCACTGAAGTTGTGTAATTTAAGCACACGAAAATAAAAAAATACCCAATCCAGGGGAACAATAACAAACAGGAAAACTACGGAGGTTACCTGTGAATAATAAAGTGACATTAGCTGTCTCAGCGGCACTGATGTCGATGTCCATGCACTCCGCTGCAGAGCTCAATGCGAATTCTGATAATTCATTTAATGTATTGGAAACAGTTGCTCCGACATCGATAAATAAATACAAAAATATAACTACTCCATCCCAGCGAAAAGCACTTTACAAGGCTGAGAAAGGACTTGAAAACAAAGAGTACGTCTTCATAGTCCAGCTCTCTGACGACCCCGTTGCAATGTACAATGGTGGTATAGAAGGACTTGCAGCTACCAACCCACAAAAGTCTTTTAGGCTAACCCTTGAGTCCGCCAATTCCAGACATGACGCAAAACTTAATGTTAACTCTCCCCAAGTGCAGGCCTACTCAAATTACTTGCAGAAGAGACAAGCATCATTTTTCACCAGTGCGCAGCAAATCGGCTCGATTGAAAAAGTAGCTGAGTATAAATACGCGTTGAATGCGCTAGCTATCAAGGCAACACCGGATGAAGCAGAACGTATTGCAAAACTACCCGGTGTAAAATCAGTAGAAAGAGACCAGATATATAAGTTAGACACCGATACTGGCCCAGGGTTAATTGGCGCTCCAGGTGTTTGGGACGGTACTTCTACAGATAGCGGTGTAGGAAGGCAAGGTGAAGGTGTAGTTGTAGGTGTATTAGATACCGGCATAAATAGTGACCACGACTCCTTCAAAGATGTCGGTGGAGATGGTTACGATCACAACAACCCTCTTGGCTCCGGCGTATATCTGGGGGATTGTGCTGGTGACTTTGCAGAAATGTGTAACGATAAACTTATCGGGGTGTACAGCTACCCAGAAATTGTTTCTGCCTATTCAGACACTGAAGTTTTTCCAGCAGATTTGCCATTAAATGGTGAGGACTATAATGGGCACGGATCTCATACAGCAGGAACTGCAGCTGGTAACGTCCTTTTCGATGTCAATGAAGTAACAGTTGAGTTTGATGCTAACGAAAGTGACGGAATACCTACAGGTTTCAAATTCGAAAGAATTTCTGGTGTTGCACCGCACGCAAATATAATTGCTTACGCTGTATGTCAACCTGGAGATAGTGGCGATACTTATGCCGGCTGCGCTGGTGCACCAATGGTATCGGCGGTAGAAGATGCGATTGCCTCTGGCGTTGTGGATGTACTTAACTTTTCGATTTCCGGAGGTGGGTACCCATGGTCAGGAGCGCTAAACGCTGCTTGGCTTTCAGCCCGTAACTCAGGAATTTTTCTTGCGCAATCAGCTGGAAACGATGGCCCCGATCCGTTCACAACTTCAAAACACGCTCCCTGGGTTACTGCAGTAGCAGCAGCAACACATGGCCGCTCAGTTGTTTATGAAAAAATGCTAACTGACTTTGCCGGTGGAGACACGGAATTAGAGCCGATTGAAGGAAGTAGTAATTCGGGCAGCATCACTGCCTCGATCGTTTATGCTGGTAATTATGATAACCCTAATGATCCAGATAATGACCCAGCTCAGTGCCTGGAGCCTTTCCCTGAAAACACATTTAGTGGAGAGATTGTGGTATGCGACCGGGGCTCTATCGCGCGGGTAGATAAAGCCGTTCACGTTGCAGAAGGCGGTGCCGGAGGGTTTGTTCTTGCTAATGTTGATGACGGTGCCACAAGTATTGCTAACGATGCTTACATTATACCGGGTATTCATATTAGTGCTGAGAGCGGGAATTTACTGCGCGATTGGCTTGCATCAGGTGAAGGTCATACCGCTACAATTACTGCAGCAGAAGGTGAGCTCGTTGTTGATCCATTAGCTGTTGATAACACTGCTGCTTTTTCTTCAAGAGGGCCTAACGCTTCAATAAGTACATTGACCCCTTCAGTTACCGCTCCTGGTGTTGATATTTACGCAGCTTACTCTGACCAGCAGTACGGTCATGATCAATCCGGCACAGCGCCAGCAGATTACGCATATTTGTCTGGTACATCCATGTCTGGCCCACATGTTGCCGGTGCAGCTGCTCTGGTTAAACAAGAGAAACCTTCGTGGACACCAGATAATATCCGTTCCGCACTGATGATGACCGCGAGCACTGACGTACGTAAAGAGGATGGCGAAACACCAGCTGATTGGTTTGATATGGGTGCTGGCCGCATCCAAGTCGACCTGGCAGTTCAAAGTGGCTTGGTAATGGATGAAACTGACGACAATTACTCTGGTGCAGATCCTGCGCTTGGGGGAGAGCCTCGTACGTTGAATATCCCTTCAATCACAGACAACAACTGTGTAGGAAGATGTAGCTGGAAACGAACTGTAACTGCTACTAAAGATGGTTCGTGGAGTGTAGAAGGAGTCAGCATTTCAGAAGGACTTAGTATTACGGTTACACCCGCTACTTTTGACCTAGCAGCCGGAGAATCACAAGAGTTAACTATAGATATTGATGCGTTTGGGGCAGAAAGCGACGTATGGTCTTTTGGCTCGATCAATTTGACATCTTCTGTGTCTCCGGACCTCCACCTACCAGTTTCTATCGTTGCATCAAATGGGAACATTCCGGACAGTTTTGACTTCAAAGCCCATAGAAATCAGGATTCTTACCTGATTGAAGATGTTATGGCTGTCGAAATTACAAACTTCCAATCAGTATCTTATGGGCTTACTAAAGCAACTTTAACAGAAGGTTCAGTCACACAAGACTCAGACAATTCAGATTATTTGGATGACCTTGAAGATGGACTAAGCATTACGACGGTCGAAGTACCAGAAAATGCGGTTCGCTTGACTGCCACAACAATGGAGTCCACCTCACCTGACTTAGATCTATTCATCGTTCACGATGTTAATGGAGATGGGATTCCTCAAGAGGAAGAAGTGGTTGGTTTTAGTGCTTCCGCTTCAGCAGAAGAGTACGTAAATGTTGAAATGCCTGAAGCAGGTAACTACTGGATAATTGTCCAGAACTGGTCAGCTTCTTCAGAAGGTGCTACAGATACGTTTACTCTTGCACACGCATTGGTTGATAGTGAGCCAGGTGATGGTCTTAGCATTGAAGCTCCGTCAGCTGTACCACAATTAACTGAGTTTGATATGCGATTGACGTGGGATTTAGATGACGCAAGCGAAGGCGACATCTTCTTTGGTGCAATTGCTCTGGGTACCGACGAGGAAAATGCTACCAACCTTGGCGTGATTCCAGTCGACATTGTCAGAGGGATGGCAGATGTATATGTCACCTCACCTACCACTGAGCGTGTAAATCCTGGGGATACACAAGAGTTTGCAGTTAACGTGATGGCTAACTTTACGCCTGAGGATCGTATTTACGATGTGTCATTGACACTTCCTGAAGGCGTTACATTGGTTGAAGGTTCTGTATCCTCAGAAGGTATTGTTGACGGTGATACTATTAGCTGGACGGTTGAACAAGAGTCGTTACTAGGTGTTGAGCCAACATATACAATCACTACGAATGCTACAGATGCGATGTGTATGAACCCTGAATTTGGTCAGGGTAATGGTGGCTATATAGACCTTGCAGGATTTGGGATTGGCTTCAGTGCCCTTGATGGCGACACTGTTGATGCAACCTTCAGCATTCCGGGTTATTTTCTTGGAGAACTATACGGTTCAATGACTGTAACCGACGATGGGTTTATTACTTTCGGTAACGGTACTGGTTCCGCTCCATGGATTAATCAGAATATGCCTGACTCAGAGTTACCAAACGGGGTTGTTGCTCCTTACTGGCGAGATCAGGAACTTGATGTCGCTAATGGGTCTGGTGTGTCAGTTGCCACAGCGGGGCCAAATTACACGATTGTTGAGTGGGACAACATGAAGTTTTATGGTATCGGCGACTCGTATGCGGATATTGCGGATTATCAAGTTGTATTCGTAAATAACGCAACTGAAAGCCAGCCAAACATCATCTACTCATACACTGATGTGGAACATGAACTGGGCGCAGTATTACCTGTATCCATTGGTTATGAAAATGCTACAGGTACTGCTGGACAAACTCCGATATATAGTGAGTACAGCGGTTCAGGTGCTGCAGGTGACTTTGAAACAACAATAGTTGAAGGTGCACAATTTTGTATGTACCTCAACGATGTTTCAGACGCTCCTACTCAGCTTACGTTCTCTGTAACTGTCGATGAAAATAACACCGGCGGGCCTATTCAAATGATGGCCATGTCGGAGGTTACCAATATCCCTGGAGCCGGTTCGGCCGTCTCACCGATATATGAAGGAGTGCAAGTGGAAGGTCCTCCCCAGGTAACGATTGATGGGGAGGTAGAAGCAAGCCTTGAAGTTGTTGAGTTGCGTGAATTACCACTCCCGGGATTAGTGGTAGAACCCAACGGCGACAAAGTTGATATTACTTGGAAGCAAGTTGGTGGGCCACCTGCAGTTATCGCTGGTAACGGTCTTCAAGAAGCAATTCTTATGGCCCCTGAGGTCGAAGAAGATACGTTAATTGTCTTGGAACTTACTGCGGAAGATTCCAATGGTAACGAAGCGACAGCAATCGCTAATGTTATGGTTAAAAATAACCTTCCCCCTGAAATAAGTGTTACGGCACCGACCACGATAGGTGAAGGCGAAACTATAACTATTACGGCTTCTGCAACAGATCCAGAAAATGACAATGTGACATTCACTATCAATGGCGTACCTGGTAGTACATATTCTACCTCTGCTCCAGGCACCAATAGTGAAACCACAGTGGCATTCGAAGTTGTTGCTAGTGACGGTTTGAACACGACTACTGAAACGGTTTCAGTAATAGTAACAGACAAGAGCGGTGGCTCTATGGGCTGGCTGGCATTACTGCTGGTTCCTGTAGCGTTCCTGCGTCGTCGCAAGTTCCACTAATCACTAATTAGCAATAGTTAGTTCCCAAAGGCCGCGCAAGCGGCCTTTTTTATTGCTCTTACCAGTAGCATTGCCATTTACCCGTCATATTGGAGGTGTATAGTGAAAATTCACTCACCAAGGAGAACTTCAATGGCAGATGGGCGTTACCGGATCCCACGGGATGGACAAAATGATTACAGTGTTGAACAGGCGCGTACTCGTAGGGAGTTTTTAAAAGAGCACACGGGCGCTGAACTTACACAGACGGGCGAATATACAATCGACCCCGGTCAGTTGCCCGGTAACATTGAGAATTTTATTGGCATAGTACAAATGCCGGTCGGTGTAGCAGGACCGCTTGAAATTAATGGTGAGCATGCCAACGGGCGGTTTTATGTTCCACTGGCCACCACGGAGGGCACTCTGGTTGCCAGTTATAGTCGTGGCATGCGGGTAATTAATGAGTGTGGCGGTGTAAAAACCACTGTTGTTGAACAGTTTATGCAGCGGGCACCGGCGTTTATATTTGATGATGCCCGTGAGGCACGGGACTTTGGCCAGTGGCTGGAAGACCATTTTACAGAGGTAAAAGCGGCAGCTGAAGAAACCACGTCAATCGGAAAACTTATCCATTTGGAACAGTGGTCGGTCTCGAAGACACGCTATGTTCGTTTCAATTACACCACCGGCGATGCCGCCGGGCAGAATATGGTCGGCAAGGCTACTCTGGCTGCCTGCGAATGGATTAAAGCTAACTATCCTGAGAAATGTGAATATTTGTTATCCGGTAATATGGATACTGATAAAAAACATTCTCACCTGAATATGCTGCACTCTCGCGGGAAACGAGTTATTGCCGAAGTCACCCTGAAGTGCGATGTAATGAAAAAGCTCATGAAAGTTGATACCTGGATGATGGCACGCTCCTCCGTATTAGCAAACATGGGCGCGATGCTTGCCGGTGCTTCCTACAATGGTCCGCATTCTGCCAACGGTATTGCCTCTTTATTTATCGCCACCGGGCAGGACGAAGCCAATGTCGTAGAGTCTCACGCCGGGTTACTATCGCATGAGCTGCAGCCTAATGGTGACTTGTACCTGTCGGTTACCCTCCCCTCACTCATTGTTGCCACCTATGGTGGCGGCACCGGGTTACCCACCCAGCGGGAATGCCTGGAGTTACTCGGCTGTTATGGAAAAGGCAAAGCCAATAAGCTGGCTGAAATCGTTGCTGCCACTGTATTAGCGGGTGATATTTCGTTGGCGTGCGCAGTGATCACTGGCCACTGGGTTTCCAGTCACGATAAATTCGGACGTAATAAGTAACTATAAACCTCCAACCTGACTTGCAGTGCGTCAGTCATCCGGTGAGAGCGTAAAGCTGTCGCCGGTTTGTTGGTGTGAAGAGGGCTTATCTATTGGAACTACCGTAAACGTATGCCGTAGCCGCGGTGTTAGCAGGTCGTCCAGTGCCTCCGTCGTGGACACACGACTGTCCAGCCAGCGCTGCACACTGTTGTCTTCAGGCGATAACATAAGCGGACTGGCTTTATTATGAATAGGCATGAGTTGTGGATGTGGCGGCAAAGTCACCACCGAGCAAGACAGTTCGTAAAACGTATCACCGCGTTCACTTGTCCCCTGCCACCACCGGTAAAGCCCCCCCATGGCCAGGGACTCATTGGGATCGGCCACCAGATCATGGAATACCGCACCGGCCCCTCTGCCGAGTGTTTCTCCGAAACCTGCGGCAGGTATAATGCAACGCTGCTCACGGAAAGGCTTATAACCCGCACTGCGCGGTACATTTAACTTGTCTGAACGGGTATTAAACGAAGTATATTTAGATGGCTTGAATACCGTTCCAGACGGCCCGGCCTGTTTGTCTAATAACAACCACCAGATCGCATTGTGCATCTCTCGTTTTCCGTCCCGCTCGAAAACCACTGAGACACGGTCAGTAGCACGCACAAAGCGCTGCATCACCATCCCCGAGTCTGGCCACAGCGAAATCTCCAGTTGCTCGCATAAGCTTCTTATTCCCGGTGAGTCGGTAACATTCAGCCGTCCGCACATAACAAAACTCCTTTATTCCTGCTGATACCGCGCCAACAACGTTGTGCTGCTTTGCCACTATACTTTACAAAAAATATACGAGATAGTAGCAATTATGAACAATAATGCGTTCACAACGCATCATTGGCTAGCGACATGATTTTATTATAGGCGCTCACAGTGAGGTTACGCCTGCATAAGGGAACGTAAGTGGACACATCAAGTGTACAGCTTATTACTGTAATTACATTGGCAGCGGCCCTTGCGGGCTGCACCTGGGCCTTGTTAGCCCGCCCTCTGAAGTTATACCAACGGGCCAGCGCGCGTTTTGCTCTCACCAATTTATGCCTGGTGTTGGCTATTCTGGTGAGTCAGTTGCGCACCGAGCAAACGGGTACTTTCGCTTGGGTTCTGGCAGATTCGGCCTTTCTGCTAACCGTACTTGCCTATCAACTGGCCATTACACAGCTTTTTCGACGTAAATTTCGCACCAGACTGGTAGTGAGCGTTATCGGTACTGTGCTTGGCGCTACTGTTCTGGCTGCAGTTGTGCCAATGAGTAAATGGGGGCTGAGCGCACTAATCTACCTGCTTACCGGGGCATGCTTGTTGAGTACGGCGATAACCAAGTACCGGGCGCTATATCATGAGTTTACTCCGTTAGTCGCGCGTTTATTTACCGCACCGGATATTCTGCTCACCGGGCTCATCTTCGTAAAGGTGATGTGCTTGTTATTTGCCCCGGAAGTGGTGGCCGGGTACCTGTTTACACAAGACTACAATAACACCGCATTTTTGTGGGCATTTTTGTCAGTCTTGTTGCTTCTTAATATCACCGCTATGGCGACCACTATCACCCGGTTGATCATGCGCATGAAGTTTCTCGCTCACCGGGATCAGTTAACAGGTCTGTTGAACCGACGCGCGATGTCAGATGAGTTGGACGGCCTATGGCAAGAGCATGAAAACCAACAGCGGGAGTTTTGTGTGTTGATGGTTGATGTTGATCACTTCAAGAAAATTAACGATACCCACGGTCATCATGTGGGCGACTTAGCCATAATTCACCTGGCTAACTCACTACGAAAGCACCTCAGGAAGTCAGATATTTGCAGCCGGTTTGGAGGTGAAGAGTTTCTGGTCGCTCTGCCAGAAACCAGTTTAGCCGCAGCGCAACAGGTAGCGGCTAAACTGGTAATTAACTTCAGTCAGAATAGCTGGTCCCATACCGACACCAGTATTACTGTGAGCGTGGGTATAGCAAGTTCCACACAAGCCAGTTCGTTAGAAATGTTGCTGATCCAGGCAGACCGCGCACTGTATTCTGCAAAATCAGCCGGACGCAATCGTGCCATTGCCTATCAACAAGACGCCGTTTACTCGCTGACCTCTTCGTCTTCCACCTGATGCGCTACTGAAGCTGGTAACGATTTACTGGGTTGTACACCTAATTTCCTGAACTGCTCTATTTGACGCACAATGTTTCCGCGCCCCTGACTTAGCTTATTAAAGGCACCCTCGTAATGCTTTTGGGTGGTATCCAGCGACTTGCCAATCTTTTCCATGTCAGTCACAAAGCCACTGAATTTGTCGTAAAGCTTGGCGGCATGTTGCGCGATTTTCTGCGCATTCTGATTCTGGTATTCGTACTGCCATATATTGTTAATAGTACGCAGTGCAACCAGTAAATTGGTCGGGCTAACCAGCATAATATTGTGGTTTAAGGCCAGCGTGACCAGCTCCGGATCTTCTTCAACAGCTAACAGAAACGCTGGCTCTACCGGTATGAACATCAACACATAGTCCAGGGTGCGCAGACCATCCAAATCCTGATAGTCTTTCGCGCCCAACCCCTTAATATGGCCACGTAGAGACGCCACATGATCTTTAAGGTGCTGTTTACGTGTCTCTTCGTCATCGGTATTAAAGAAGCGCTCATAAGCTGACAGGCTGACCTTTGCATCGATGATCACGTCTTTGTCATTCGGTAAATGCACCACCACGTCAGGCTGCTGTAACTTGCCGTCATGAGAGCGCATGGAGACCTGCGTTTCAAACTCGTGGCCTTCCCGCAAGCCTGATTCTTTTAATATCCGCTCGAGAACCACTTCACCCCAGTTTCCCTGTTTCTTGTTATCACCTTTCAAGGCCATGGTTAACGCGTTAGCTTCTTCGGTGATGCGTTTATTCAGCTCTTTAAGCGACATAATTTCGGTCTTGAGTGAGGCGCGCTCCTGCCCTTCACGGACGTACTGATCACTGATTTGTCGCTTGAATGTTTCGATCTGTTCTTTAAGCGGGGTCAGGATAGACTCCAAGCCTGACTTGCTCTGCTTCGAGAAGTTTTCACTCTTATTCTCGAAAATCTTATTAGCAAGGTTTTCAAACTGGGTTTGCAGACGTTGTTCGGCCGCTTCCATTAATGACAGCTTTTCATCGTGAGAACGCTGGACTTCGGCCATCGTTGCTGCCTGAGCGTCATGACGCGCTTGTAATGCAGCGTGTGCTGACTGGAGCTGCTTATATTCATCCAGCTGAGCGCGATAATCCGTTTGCAGTTGTACAAGCTGCTGAGCTTTTTGCCCTAACTCACCCAGTTGGTTCTGCATACTCATCAGTTCACGGTGCTGTTCGGAAATAACACTTTCTTTCTCAGCCAGTTGCGCATCGCGCTGCTGCTTTAGCTGCTCAAGTTCAGTTTCTGCCTGTGAAACACTTTCTTTCAATGCTGCATGGCGCTGTTTCGTTGCGTTCCTGGCCAGCACGTAGGTCACCAATGCACCGGAGACCACGCCCACGGCCAGCATGGCCAGATGAATTTCATTCAATTGCAACATAGTTAGACAATCCCTGATTTAATTGATCATACAAAAAAGCGGGCACGTTTCCGTCCCCGCCTTTTCTAAACTTATTTAAAAATTATTTTGACAGCTCGCTGTCCAGCTCTGCAATTCTGGCCTGCCAAATTGCTGGCCCCGTTTCATGGGCGTTCGCACCGGTGCTGTCCACCGCAACGGTGACTGGCATATCTTCAACTTCAAATTCGTAGATAGCCTCCATGCCCAGTTCCTCAAACGCCACTACGCGGGATTTCTTAATGGCCTTTGATACCAGGTAAGCGGCACCGCCCACAGCCATCAGGTATACGGCTTTATGTTTCGCAATAGAATCGACGGTGGCAGGTCCTCGCTCAGCTTTCCCGATCATGCCAATCAGGCCGGTTTTATCCAGCATCATGTCGGTAAATTTATCCATGCGTGTGGCCGTGGTAGGACCGGCAGGGCCGACGACCTCGTCGCCCACTGCATCCACAGGGCCAACGTAATAAATAAACCGGTTGGTCAGATCCACGCCCTCGGGCAGGCCTTCGCCATTTTCAAGCATTGTCTGAATGCGTTTATGCGCCGCATCACGGCCGGTTAGCATCTTACCTGACAACAGTACTGTTTCACCGACTTTCCACTCCTGAATGTCGTCTTTTGTGACTTCATCCAAATTCACGCGCCGGGTATTGCTACCCACTTCCCACGTGACCTCAGGCCATTCTTCCAATTTTGGCGCTTTTAACTCAGCCGGGCCTGAGCCGTCTAAGTAAAAGTGTGCGTGACGGGTGGCAGCGCAGTTGGGGATCATGGCTACAGGCTTAGAGGCAGCATGGGTCGGCATTGATTTAATTTTCACGTCAACCACTGTGGTCAATCCGCCAAGACCCTGCGCGCCAATACCGAGTTTATTTACCCGGTCGAAAATTTCCAGCCGCAGCTTCTCATCGGTGGTTTCCGGGCCACGGTCCATTAGTTCCTGAATGTCTACCGGATCCATCAGCGACTCTTTTGCCAGCACGGCTGCTTTTTCAGCTGTACCGCCAATTCCTATCCCAAGCATCCCGGGTGGACACCAGCCTGCCCCCATGGTTGGCAGTGTTTTGACTACCCAGTCTACAATGTCGTCACTGGGGTTTAGCATTACCATTTTAGATTTGTTTTCTGAGCCACCGCCTTTGGCCGCTATCATTACTTCAATTTTATCACCGGGCACCATATCGATGTGCACGACTGCCGGTGTATTGTCTTTGGTGTTGCTTCTTGCGCCAGCCGGATCGGCAACAATAGAGGCACGCAAGGGGTTATCACTGTTGGTGTAGGCGCGTCGGGTACCCTCATCAACCATTTCCTGTACTGTCAAATCGGTTTTATCCCAGCTTACCCCCATCCCGACTTTCACAAAACAAGTCACAATCCCAGTGTCCTGACAAAGCGGTCGTTTGCCTTCAGCTGACATTCTGGAGTTAATCAGGATCTGAGCCATTGCGTCTTTGGCAGCCTGACTCTGCTCTTTTTCATAGGCCTTTTCAACGGCCTTTACATAATCCAGAGGGTGATAGTAAGAAATAAACTGCAGCGCATCTTCAATGCTGTCTATGAAGTCTTGTTGACGGATAACGGTCATGGCATCCTCTTTTGATAGGCTTATCGTGGTCTTAGCCTGCTAAAAAAGCGTATACTAGCGCAACTGGCGCGGTGGCACCAAGAAAATCACACGTTACCGGTTAATGCTTCCGGCGCACCAGTATTGGACTATTAACCCGGCCGATATGTTTTGCCGTTGTCGAGAGGTACGCAGTATTAATACCACATTCGAATCACACACCGTTGTAATTAGCCCACTCCCCGCTACAAATTCAAGGTGTTTAGCTGACATTTTCGAACACTTCTCAGCCAAGCCCTGGTCGGTACTGTTCGATACCGCTGGCAGTAAGCAGAGCAAGGGTCGATATAATATAATGGTCTGGGACCCCGCGCTTACCTGTGAGGCCAAAGACGGCATGGTTACGTTAACCAATGCAGCCAGCGGTGAGTTTACCGAATATCCTGATACCCCGCTGGAAGTCGCCCGTCAGGCATTCCATGAACTCTTTGCCGGAGTACAGTTGTCTGCGTGTAGCAGACAGCATGAACATTTACCGTTTATGGTGGGTGTGGCCGGACTGGCAGGTTACGACCTGGGGCGCTATTACGAAACCCTCCCCTCCCGGGCTGAGGGTGGTTACGCCTGCCCGGATTTGGCACTGGGTTTCTACGAGCAATCACTGATTGAAGATACGCAAACCGGCATTATCTACCATTGTCGGTTATCGCATATAGCTCCATTCCACCCTGTTACCAGTGTGGCCAAGGGGTCTGACTTTAAGCTAACTTCCGGTTGGCAGGCCAACCTGTCACAACACGATTATACGACAGCGCTTAACAAAATAGATGATTACCTCCGAGCGGGCGACTGTTATCAAATTAATATGGCACAACGCTTCCAGGCCAGTTACCAAGGCGATGAATGGCAAGCGTACTGCCACTTGCGGGACACCAATCAGGCACCCTTCTCGGCGTTTATGCGATTACCGAATTCCGCAGTATTGAGTATTTCTCCTGAGCGCTTTTTATCCGTGAGAGAGGGCGTGGTAGAAACCAAACCCATTAAAGGTACCCGTCCCCGTTATGCCGATCCACAACAGGATCAGGAAAGCGCTCAGTCTCTGCTTATGTCAGAAAAAGATCAGGCCGAAAATTTGATGATCGTGGATTTACTGCGCAATGATATCAGTAAAAATTGTCAGGATGGATCGGTCGAAGTGCCACATCTGTTTAAACTGGAAAGCTATGCAGCGGTCCACCATATGGTGAGCACCGTGACGGGCAAACTGAACGACGGTGCATCCCCGCTAGAGTTGCTGGCCGGGGCATTTCCCGGAGGCTCAATCACCGGGGCACCAAAAGTGCGCGCCATGGAGATAATTGACGAACTCGAGCCCCACCGTCGTAATATCTATTGCGGAAGTATGCTATATATGGGGTTCAGGGAAGATATGGATTCAAGTATCTGCATTCGGACATTGTTGGCAGAAAACCATCATCTGTACTGCTGGGCAGGCGGCGGTATTGTGCTGGACTCCAATCCGGCAGATGAATATCAGGAAACCCTGGATAAAGTCGCCAGAATATTACCGGAGCTGACAACCTTTCGTGACCAGAGCTGAGTTTATTAACCGATTTCATCATGCCCGGACTGTGGGTGTTGAACGGGATTACCCGTTAACACGCAAAGGCCGTCCGGCGGCGGTACTGATCCCGCTCGTAGACTATGGTGACTATCTGACAGTGTTGCTCACTGAGCGCGCTCACCACCTTAAGCACCATCCCGGCCAAATCAGTTTCCCTGGCGGGGGGTATGAAGACCAGGATACCAACCTGGTGGCAACCGCGCTGCGTGAAGCAGAAGAGGAAATCGGTCTGCCGCGGAGTCATGCAAACGTCATTGGTTCGTTACCCGACTACCGAACTATCAGCGGCTATACCATCTCCCCGGTGGTCGCATTTATAAACCCTGACTTTGAGGCTGCACTCGACAGTAATGAGGTTGCCAGCATGTTCGAAGCGCCTCTGGCGCATGTGCTGGACAGAAGAAATCACCTTATCCATCACACCCATCGTTCCGGTCGCACGTTTCCGATTTACTTTATTCCCTGGCAAGAACGGATGATCTGGGGAGCCACCGCGGCCATACTCCGCAACCTGTCTCACCATATACACCCGCAACACTAGCAACTAATCTTTACATCTCATTAGCAGGGCTAACCATTCGATTAGCAATACTATGTTGTAGAAATGGCGAAGGCCATGCATGATCGCACTATAAAAATGAAAGGACGACGTACTCTATGATTAGTGTTTTTGATATGTTCAGCATTGGCATTGGGCCTTCCAGTTCGCATACGGTCGGGCCAATGCGCGCGGCGGCCGAGTTTGCTAAAGAGATAACTGGCGCTGACAATACCATTACCAGTGTAAAGGTCGAGCTGTTCGGTTCGTTGGGCCAAACCGGTAAAGGACATGGTACGGGCAAAGCCGTTATCCTTGGCTTATTGGGTGAGCTACCGGAAAGCATCGACGTGGATAAGATTGACGCGATGCTTGAGGGCATCGATAGCCGGCAGTTATTGATGCTGAATGGCGAAAAGGAAATTAAATTTCCCCGCAAAGACGCCATTGTGTTTCATCGCCGTAAAACGTTACGTCGCCACGCGAATGCCCTCACCCTGCATGCATTAAATGGCAAAGAGTGTATTCGTTCGCAGACCTATTACAGTATCGGCGGTGGTTTCATCATCAAAGATGAAGAATTTGAGGATGCGAAAAATCTGGCGATTGGTCAGCAGGCAAAAGTGCCCTACCCATTTAATTCTGCAGCTGAGCTATTAGAGCAATGTCGTACACACGGCCTTTGTATAAGTTCACTGATGCTGAAAAATGAAGCCGTGCACCGTCCTGCTCATGAGGTAAAATCAATCCTGCATGAAATCTGGCAAACCATGAAAGCCTGTATTCAGCGGGGTATTGAAAGCGAAGGCATCTTACCCGGCGGCTTAAAAGTCGTCAGACGTGCCCCTGCGCTGTATCGTCGCCTGCAGACCGAGCATACTACTGATCCTATGCAAACCATGGACTGGGTCAACCTGTTTGCGCTGGCCGTTAACGAAGAAAACGCGGCCGGCGGGCGCGTTGTGACTGCGCCAACCAATGGGGCGGCGGGTATTATTCCCGCTGTGCTGCAATATTTTGACAAGTTTATCCGGCCGGTGGATGCAGATACTGCCTGCCGATTCTTGCTGACTGCTGGCGCTATCGGCATCCTTTATAAAGAAAATGCATCAATTTCTGGCGCCGAAGTGGGTTGCCAGGGCGAAGTTGGTGTAGCGTGTTCCATGGCCGCGGGTGCCCTCACCGAGATCATGGGTGGTACGGTACTGGCAGTAGAGAATGCCGCGGAAATTGGTATGGAGCACAACCTTGGGCTGACCTGTGATCCGGTGGGCGGTCTGGTTCAGGTGCCGTGCATTGAGCGTAATGCCATGGGTGCCATTAAGGCCATCAACGCCTCTCGTCTAGCCCTGCGCGGGAGTGGCGAGCATAAGGTATCTCTGGATAAAGTGATTAAGACGATGCGGGATACCGGCAATGATATGAAAACTAAGTACAAAGAAACCGCCCGCGGCGGTCTGGCGGTTAACATCATCGAGTGCTAACCGCATGTGGGGGCACTGCTATTTAACCGGCAGTGTCACCCCTTTGAACATCTTCTCAACCTCATCATTATTCTTCAGCATCATGGCCTTCTCCACCTTGTCTTTCGTCAGGTGGGGGGCAAACCGCTCGATGAAATCGAACATATAACTGCGCAGAAAAGATCCCTTACGGAAACCTATTTTGGTGGTACTGTAATCGAACAGATGGCTGGCATCGATTTTGACCAGATCGTCATCCAGCTCTTCGTTCACCGCCATCGATGCAATAACACCAATGCCTACCCCCAGCCTGACATAGGTTTTTATTACGTCGGCATCTGTGGCGGTAAATACAATCTTCGGCGTCAGCCCCGCCCGCTCAAAAGCATGATCCAATTCTGAGCGGCCAGTAAAGCCAAACACATAAGTAACCAGGGAATATTTCGCAATATCACTGATCTCGATAGAGGTTTTATTGGCAAGGGGATGCTCTTTATTCACTATCACACTGCGATTCCAGTGATAGCATGGCAACATCACCAGGTCGTTATAAAGGTGTAACGCTTCTGTGGCGATAGCGAAATCAGCTTCGCCTTTCGCAGCCAGATCGCTGATCTGAGAAGGGGTGCCCTGATGCATGTGTAATGAGACTCTGGGATACTTGTTCATGAACCCCTGAATAACATCTGGCAGGGCGTAGCGGGCCTGGGTGTGGGTGGTCGCAATGTTGAGCTTGCCCTGATCCGGTAAGGTATGTTCCCGGGCCACCGCTTTAATACTCTCAACTTTCGCCAGAATTTCCCGGGATATGTTAATTACATCATTACCGGCATCCGTCACGTGGGTCAGGTGTTTGCCGCTACGGCCAAAAATTTGTACGCCTAACTCATCTTCAAGCATTCTTACCTGCTTGCTTATTCCCGGTTGAGAGGTATACAGGCTTTCGGCAGTGGCTGACACGTTGAGGTTGTTATTGACGACCTCGACGATGTATCGCAACTGTTGTAATTTCATAAATCCCCGGCCTTATTTCCAGAAGCTTCCTATATGCCTTTACGTTATAACCAAAACTGTCCATTATTGCTATAGCACTTTGCAGACTTGTCCGCATCAGTAGCAAATTAGTATGGAATTAACCCGTGTGTCCGCTCGCCGGCGACAGAATTAATAATAATCAGAGTACTTATGGCCGATCATCTTCCCTACTCCTCCTCCATCGATTTCTCATCCGTGCTGGCAGCCGCTGTCCACGATATGAAAAATTCGTTATGTTTACTTATTCAGTCCATAGAGAACCTGGCCGATAGCCTGCCTGCTGACAGTTCCGATGCGCATGAACAGGTGGCCAATGTGCACTATGAAGCGTCACGCCTGAACACGAATCTTGTACAAATACTGTCGTTATACCGGGCAGAACTGGAAAGTCTGCCGATAACCGTAGATGAATGCTTCATTGAAGATTTATTCAGCGACGTGCTTGGCTCTAACCGTGTTTATGTGCAGCAAAAAAACTTCGACGTTGAGTTGGCTATGACGGAGCATTTAAGCTGGTACCTGGACAGTGAACTAATTTACCTGCTGATCAACGATATGTTAGTAAACTCACTTCGTTACGGTAAATCAAAAATTCGTCTGTCTGCATTTTCAGAGGGCCAATACCTGGTTTTACGCATTGAAGATGACGGCCCCGGTTACCCCGATTCTATGTTGGTAAACAGTAATACCTGTTTGTCAGAGTTCCAGGTTGGGCAAGGACGGACTGGGCTTGGTTTGTTTTTTGCGCGGTTAATTGCCGCTGCGCATACGCAAGGTGAAATTTGTGGCGAGATTTCACTATCTAATGGTGGTACGCTTGGTGGTGGAGTATTTGAGGTAAAATTACCGTAAACTCTGCCGACACAATAATAATGAATTCAAGCATTTCACAATATTTGAAATGTAAGCAAGCCGGAAACATACATGTTCGCGATAATAATTATTTTAATTGTAGTGCTCATTGTCGCTGCAATTTTCATTAATGCTTTTCAGCAACACCGCGCTAAACTCGAGTCAGAACGGCGTGCCGAACTCGCCAAACAGCGGGCTATCATTGACGAAACTGAAAATGTCATTATGGCGTGCAACACCATGCCAATTTCTCCCCGGCTTACTCAGATATTACATATTCGGGTGCTGAATGCGCTGAAGGTGATGAATGACCTGTCACATTCAGCTGAGATTTCGCAACGTATAAAAGATGCGGAGAAACGGGTTCAAGAGCCAGAGGACAACGCCCCGCCGCCCTCAGAGTTCGTACTGCCTGAAAGTGACAAACTGATTATTCAGTATATACAGGCTGTTAAGAAACTCCGTATTTTGCTTCGAGCCGAACACTCGAAAGGTAAAGTGGACACCAAGACCTACATTGAAGAAGACAAGCAGCTTGAACGGCTGCAGTTGAAAGTTAATGTGGAAACACTTATCCGCCGAGGACGGTCAGGCATGCAGTCCAATATGCTGGGCTCTGCCCGACAATATTTTGAAAAGGCCGTTACGGCGTTGGAGAACCAGACCCAGCAGGACGACTACATCAAAACCCGGATTGCCACGTTACAGGAATGGCTCCACGAAATTCAGAACAACCTGAAAAACGTGAACGCTGAGGATCGCGCCCGTAAGAAAGAAGAAGAGCGTGATGAACTGGATGAATTGTTTGCCCCCAAAAAGAAATGGTAGGCACTAGTATTCGGTATAAGAGAGCGCTACCCGGCGCTCTGCTCACTTCCTACACATTGCTCCCACAAGGCCTGGGCAGCTACTGATAAACCTCCCCGTACTAAGCGTATAAGTCCTACCCGTTTAACCAGTGGGCTGTCGCTGATGTCAATACAGCGTAGGCCCCGGGCTTCCATCTGACCTCGACACAAGGCCGGAACCACTGAAATACCCAACCCCTCGCCAATCAACTGACCCAGCGAGCCCAGCTGACCGGTTTCCGCAATGATATTTACGTTACCGTATTGTTGAGCGGCCTGTTCCGTCCACTTTCTTACCGCAGAGCCACGGTTCATTGCTACAAAGGGATAATTCAGGCAGGTACTCCAGTCTACCTGAGAGCATGCTGCCAGCGCGTGTTCGCCATGTACTACAGCCACAAACCGATCTTCGAACAGCGGCGCAAATACCAGTCGGTCCATAACCTCTGGCTCAAACGTGAAGCCCAGTTCAGCGCGACCGGTAAGCACCCGGTCGATGACAGACTCCATGACGACATCAAGTATTTGTAAACGGATATTCTGATATTGGGTGTGATAACGACTCAGTATTCCGGGCAAGTGAGACTCCGCAAACGACGGCATGGCTGCCAGAGTCAGCTTTCCCTGCTGCATGGCAAACAGATTTTGCATGTCCTGATAGGTTTCATCCCACTCATCTATCAGTCGCCTGGCTGTTGGCAGCAATGTATTGCCTTCCGGGGTCAGATGCACCCGCCGGGTACTGCGAGAAAACAACTTACCTCCGAGTTGTGACTCCATTTTTTTAATCGCCGCCGACAAGGCCGGTTGGGTTAAATGAAGCTTCTCCGCGGCTTCCGCGAAGGTATTTGACTCGGCAACCCGAATAAACGCCAGCATGTTCCGATAGGGTATTGACATTATTCAAATAAATTTATTAATAATATTATAAAATCAATTTTACAAAATTAGTGTGGTCACTGATACTTTTTTTGTTCAGAAAACGGCAAACAGGAGAACACTATGTCGGGTTTCGATAAAGTCGTAACCAGTTATGACGACGCGATGGATGGGCTCAAAGACAACATGACCATTATTGCGGGCGGTTTCGGGTTATGTGGTATCCCGGAAGGACTGATTAATCAGGTTAAGAAAATGGGCACCTCCGGACTCACCATTGTATCAAACAACTGTGGTGTCGATGGCTTTGGTCTCGGCGTCTTGCTGGAAGACAAACAAATAAAGAAAATGGTTTCGTCCTACGTGGGCGAAAATGCCCTGTTTGAAAAACAGTTACTTAACGGTGAGCTGGAAGTAGAACTTACCCCACAAGGCACTCTTGCAGAGAAAATGCGCGCTGGTGGCGCGGGCATACCTGCATTTTTTACCGCCACCGGTTACGGTACTCCCGTAGGTGAAGGTAAGGAAGTTAAAGAATTTAATGGCCGTCCGTACATTCTGGAAGAGTCGATTACCGGTGACTTTGCCATCGTTAAAGCCTGGAAAGCGGATCGTTACGGAAACTGTGTTTATCGTCATACTGCCCAGAACTTTAACCCTATGGCGGCGACAGCCGGAAAAATCACGGTGGTAGAAGTTGAAGAGATTGTGGAGCCCGGTGAACTGGACCCTACACAAATTCACACTCCCGGTATTTATGTGGACCGCGTCATTCAGGGTACCTTTGAAAAACGCATAGAACGCAAAGTACTGGCTAAGGAGGAACGCTAAAATGGCCCTTTCACGTGATCAGATTGCCATGCGCGTGGCAAAAGAATTTCGCGACGGTAACTATGTAAACCTGGGCATTGGGATCCCTACCCTGGCCGCTAACTATGTGCCAGAAGGGATTGATGTCATGTTGCAGTCAGAAAACGGGCTGCTGGGCATGGGGCGTTACCCGACCGAAGCCGAAGTTGATGCGGATATGATTAACGCCGGCAAAGAAACCGTCACTGCCATTACCGGAGCGTCGATTTTCGATTCGGCAGAAAGCTTCGCGATGATCCGCGGCGGGCATGTAGACTTTACCGTACTGGGAGCCTTTGAGGTTGACGTAAATGGCAACATCGCCTCCTGGATGATACCCGGCAAACTGGTAAAGGGTATGGGGGGCGCTATGGACTTGGTAGCTGGCGCCAAAAACATCATCGTCACCATGACCCATGCGGATAAACGGGGCAATTCAAAACTCTTACAAGAGTGCTCATTGCCGCTGACTGGCGTGAACTGCATTACCAGCATCATTACCGATCTTGCGGTGCTGGAAGTAAAAGACGGTGCGTTTCACTTGCTGGAGCGGGCACCGGGCGTCAGCGTAGATGAAATTCGTGAAAAGACGGCCGGTAAACTGGTGGTAGAAGGTGACGTGCCGGAGATGCAGCTCGATTAACGGGCGGACGATTGTGTTCGGAAGCGGAAATACCTGCATTTAACAGGCGTTTTCACCTCCGGCACATCACACTATTAATTCAGGCGGCAGAAAGCCGCCTGAATTGTTCCCGCTTCAGCCTTTCACTTACTTCACCTTTCAGAGATAATGGCAGCGTAAATTTTAATGAGGCCAGCCATTGCAAGTTAGTGAACTCCCCGTACACCATAAAATCATTTCCCGCCTGACCGACAAAGGCATTGTTGAACTGACAGAAATTCAGCAGCGAACCATGCTCCCGGCGTTGCAGGGCAAGGACATCATTGCGTCGTCTAAAACCGGTTCGGGTAAAACCTTTGCGTTTCTGGTGCCGGCTATACATCGGCTGGTCACGTCCAAACCACTGAGCAGGCAGGACCCTCGGGTGCTCATACTGGCGCCTACCCGTGAGCTGGCAAAGCAGGTGTTCATTGAAGCCAAACAGTTGTGTACCAATCAGTCACTACAATGTGCACTAATTGTGGGCGGTGAAAATTATAATGACCAGGTGAAGGCGCTTCGTCGTACGCCGCATATCGTTGTGGGAACCGCCGGACGTATCGCTGACCACCTGAATGACAAATCGTTTTTCCTGAACGGCCTTGAAATGCTTATTTATGATGAAGCCGACCGGATGCTGGACTTGGGCTTTGCACCTCAGTTGTCGCTAATTAATCGTTATGCCGACCACCGTAAACGCCAGACAATGCTGTTCTCCGCGACCCTGGATAATATTGAGCTGAAGCACCTGTCGGGGGATTTCTTGCGTGCGCCGGTACGTATCGCAGTAGGAGAATCCACCGCCCAGCATGCGGATATTCAGCAACACTGCTATTTTGCCGACAATGTGAGTCACAAAGATAATTTGCTTACCCACTGTCTGCAACAAACCGCGTTTAATCAAGCGGTTGTGTTTACCGCGACGCGGGAAGACACTGACCGGCTGACAACGTTGCTGAATGAGCAACAAATGGAAGCCATTGCCCTGCGGGGAGATTTACCGCAGAACCAGCGGGCTAATATTATGAGTGAGTTTAGCCGCGGACGTCACAGTATACTGGTAACCACTGACGTGGCATCCAGAGGGCTGGATCTAAGAAAAGTCGGGCTGGTTATTAACTTCGATTTGCCCAAACAGGCCGATGAATACATTCACCGGATTGGCCGAACCGGACGCGCAGGCGAAAAAGGCACGGCGCTGTCTTTTGTGGGGCCTCGTGACTGGCAGAGTTTTGTTGCTATCCGATCCCATGTCCAATATCCCATAGCTGCAGAGCCTCATCCGGAACTTCCCGCTAAGTTCAGTGGCAAAACAGAACGCAAGAAAGTGCAGCCCGGTAGCCAAACGGCAACACAACCGTCAGGTAAAAAAGCCCAGTCAGCTACGGATAAAAAGAAAAAGCGGGTGGATACAATGGAAGGGGAAGAAACCGGTTTTGCACCGTTGAGAAGAAAGAAGCAGGATAATAATCCCGAAGAGCAATAGTAGTGTCAGGGTGGTTTGTCCGAATTCGGTGAAGCCACCCTTACTGACTAAACAGTGTACCTGCTAGTATTCCCACCAGCACTCTTGCCACCAGTCAAGAAACTCTTCGAAGTCGATGTAGCCATCGTTGTTACTGTCAATCAGCTTGAAGCCTTCTTCTACATGACTGGCCTTGGTTTTTGGCGATAACACGGTCAGTAACTCAACGAATTCGGTCAGATCGATCTGGCCGTTACCGTCTCTGTCAAAGAAGCTGAAGTCGCTTCTGATCTCTGCAATCTTATCTTCTGAAAGCTGGGCGTTCACTTACTTTTCCCTTAATTACTACTTCTATGGAAAACCAGTGTAACGCCCCTGCAGAGCGCTGTCTATGCTTGTTTTTGCTGTGCTTTGAGCGCCCGTTCACGCTGCGCCCGTGCCTTTTCCAGACGTTTCTGCTCCATCACTTCGCGGGCTTCAGTGCCAACATGTTCTTGCTTACGGGCTTTCGCTAAATTCACCTGCTTTTCACGCTCACGAAAGCGGGCAAGTTGCTCTTCGGTATGCGTACCGTAGCAATGCGGACAACTCACGCCAGACTCGTATTTTTCGCTTTGTTTATCTTCTTCAGTAATCGGCAGACGGCAGGCGTAACACTGGTCATAACGACTTTTTTGCAGATCATGATCAACCGCTACCCGGTTATCAAACACGAAGCAGTCACCTTCCCACAAAGATTCCTCTTTAGGCACCTCCTGAAGGTACTGCAAAATGCCCCCTTCCAGATGATACACTTCATTAAAGCCCTGTTCTTTCAGGTACGCCGTCGACTTTTCGCAGCGGATGCCGCCGGTACAGAACATTGCGACTTTTTTATGCTTCGCCGGGTCCATCTCCCGCTCCACATACTGAGGGAACTCACGGAAAGTTTCGGTTTTCGGATCTACGGCATTTTTAAAGGTACCGATGTCAATCTCGTACCCGTTACGGGTGTCTATGACCAGTACATCCGGATCGCTGATTAGCGCATTCCAGTCTTTAGGTTTCACATAAGTGCCGACTGTCTGACGCGGATCAATACCTTCTACCCCCATCGTAACAATCTCTTTTTTGAGCTTTACTTTGGTGCGGTAAAACGGCTGCTCTTCATGCAGTGATTCTTTACAGGAGATGGGGTTTATCCGCTCGTCGCTGTTCAGATACGCAAGCAGCGCATCAATCCCTTCACGAGGTCCGGATACGGTACCGTTTATGCCTTCATGGGCCAGTAATAAGGTACCTTTGATATCGTTAGCCACCATCACATCGTGGAGGGGCTGACGCATTGCTTCGAAATTATCCAGCGCAACGAACTTGTACATCGCGCAGACGATGAATTTAGACATATAACTTCTCTTTGCTTATTGGAACGTAAAACCAGTGCAAAATGCGGCGGCGACTATAGCAAAATTGGCCATCAGACGCCAGAGGGGGCTAGGCGGCGAAGCGTTCGGCTTGTTTAACCAATTCATCCAGCAAGGTTGGGTCTTCATCTATAGTATCTGCGGTCACGGTTTTCTGGTGGGCTTGCTGCGTGGCCAGCGAGCAATTGCTCAATATATCTGCTGACAACTTCTTGCTGTCATTGCGCAGTGTGTGCGGATCAGGGTGCATACACTGCCACAACCTGGCATCGTCCACTGTGCCGCTGCTAAGTAACCGGGACGTAGTCTGATTAACCCCGCCCTCAGATGCATCCAGGGGCGGCCGTCGATAGTAATTCAGCCGTGCAGGGAAATTACTGTCACTAACCGCTTCCTCTTCCTGACTGAGTACCTGAGCAGGTGGAACCCCACTGCCCAGCTGTAACGCCAGCAATAAAGAGAAACTGGCACCCTGCCCGGCCGCCTGGGCTAGCTTACCCTGCCACTCCAGTTGATTAACCGGATGGAGCTGTATTGTCGAATCCGTCGGTGTCATAGCAAGCAGCGTTAATGAAGATATTTTATTATCGACAACCAGACGGGTTTACTTAACCACTTCGCACTACGACAGGCGAAATTTTCGTCGCCCGGATACCACGAGGAAAGGATTTTTCTCGACGTCCTTGCGGTAACCGGGAATTTAATTGATGATGTTATGCAGTTCACACATAGCGATACCAAGCTGGTAAGTGCATGAAATATGCTGATAAACAGATATTGATCATTGAAGATCAACGCCCGTTTCTATTGCTTTTACGCGGGTTACTGAATGCCATGGGGGCGACCAGCGTGGTGACGAAGTCCTCGGCGGAACAAGGCCTTTCACTGTGTCGGAAGCAAAAATACGACATCATTATCTGCGACCTGCACCTGGGGGCAGATAAGAAAAACGGCTTTGAACTGATTGAGGAACTGCGCATTCGTAAGCTTATCAAGCCGTCCGCCATATTTCTTATCATCAGCGCCGACAGTGCCCGGCCCATCGTATTAGGTTCTATTGAGCGCAGGCCGGATGATTATCTGATTAAGCCGTTTTCGCAGGCACAACTGAAATCACGTCTTGCCCGTAGCTGGCAAAAGCGGCAATTCCTGCAGCCAGTTTATGCAGCCGTATTTGAAGAGGAATGGGATAAAGCCATTGATAATGCCGAGCAACTGGCAGCACAGACGTCCCCTTATCAGCGCACGTGCGAGCAACTACTGGTGGAACTTTACTGGGAAGTCGGCGATGCGCAAAAAGCATTACAGGTGTTAAAGCCCTATGAGGACAATAAGCAAGTCATGTGGGCTCAGATAGCGCTGGGCAAAACCTACCTGAAACTTGAACAACCGGAAAACGCGTTGGAAATTGCGCAGGCTGTCCTGCAAAAGAATCGCTTCAGTCCGGACGCCCACGACATCATGGCCGAGGCACATGATAAGCTGAACCATGGCCCCGAGGCTGAACTGGCCATCCAGCAAGCAATTAAGTTATCCCCTTACTCTTTACCGCGGCATTTCGCAGCCTGTTATATTGGCTGGCATAACCGAAACTTTGTCCTCACCGCCGAATCAAGTAAAGCTATCTGGGAATTGTCTAAACATACGGTTCATCAGTCGGTAAGCAACTGGTGTGGTTATGTGCGCAGTATGTTGGATGCTGCTGAGCATACTGAGGACAGACGAACAAAAAACCGTTACCAGCAAGAGGCCCTGCTGGCTTTACAGCGAGGCAAGTTAGAGGATGTACTGGTACGCCACCGCGACACATTCGATGTGGATATATACGAACAGGTGATGTCAGCACGGGTAAACGCGCTGGATGGCAAAATGCTGGATGCCAAACGTCAGTTGGCTGCCTCTCAGCAGGCAATTTTAGATAAATTTGATAACTACCCACTGGACTTCGCTCCCGATAGCCTGAAAGTCATGTATGACATTGGCGAATATGACGACTTGCTCCCCCTTAAGAAGCTAATGGAACTCAACGAGGCGGATCTGGACCCCAGCAGTCTTGAACTGATGCGCAGAGAGGAACTGAGTGCGTCGGAGAAGCAGGCTAACTACCAACAGTTTAACCGTCAGGGAATTGACTTGTATCAGCAGGGGCAGTACGAGAAAGCCCGTGAGGCATTTATGCTCGCCCAATCATTTGCCCCCGTGAATACCGGGGTTGCGCTCAACCTGCTACAGTGTTTAATCAAGATACTGGATAAAAGCGATAAGCCAGAAGCTGAGCATATTAAAGAATGCCGGCGAATCTACAAACTTATTGAAAATATGCCACTGAAATTGCAGCACCAGGAAAAGCTGGAAGCTTTACAGGCTGACCTGTTTAACTATATAGGATAAGCGCTATGCAACAAGTTAAAGGAATGATGATGTGCGGTTCAGCCATGCTGGTATTGGCGGCTTGTTCGTCGGCACCGCCGTGCGAGGACATTTTGGAAGTGAATCACCAACTAAAGACCTGTCAGTCACTGGCAAAGATTATGACAGATAACCGCTACCCTCAGCAGGCTCTCACCGCCCGCAAGCGATATCAACAGGAATGTGAAGATATGCGTTACTACCGGGACGGCTATGACACTATCTGCAAAGGCAATCAACCTGCCATTGGTCAGCGCCAGGAGCGCCAGCCTCCGGTGACGCCCGTCGCCCCGGAGTATTAAGCGTGGTCGAGTAAGTCTTCCAGATCTGCCACCATCTCATCGAGCTCAGTTATTAGATGACGCTTCTGCGCTGCCGTGAACGTACTGGCTATTTCAGCAATCATCTTTGTATACAGCTCGCGGTTTTGTTGACGTTTCAATTGATAGTCCGGGCTTCGGTAATTATCAGGGTTTGACATCACCGTCACCAGTTCGTCGGTAAACGCCGGGTTACTGTCGCGTAAAATAAACAATTTGCGGCCCGCATTCTGGATATTCCGGCGATACGTAATCCAATCGCCAAAGGTCGATGCATATTGCGGCGCATACCGCTTTATAATGCGCTTTTGCTGGTCACTCAACTCCCCTATTCTGTCTTCAAGGTTATCGGTCATATCGTCTATCCGCTGTTCTAGCCGTTCCTCTTCAGGCTCTTGCATACGCTCACGATATTCTTCTTCCTCTTCTTTGTTGTCTTCTTCCAGAGCCGCGAATAAACGAATCACCTGTTCATCATTAAGCGTAGTTGCCAGCTGCGCCAGCTCGGGGGCTATTTCTTCTCTTAACCTTATCCAGTGTGCTGTGGCTTTTTCGAGGTGATCGTTTATCACCTGTGGCGTGAGGCGATCTTCAGTGATATCCGTGCGAATGGTCTGTAGCTGGGCAATATAGTGGTTAAGCTCTTCATTGCGGTGCCAGTTAATCCAGCGCTGAAGATGGCGATCAAACACCTTTTCCTGATGGTCGGTAAGCTCCACATAATCATCCATATACCAATAAACTAACCAGTCGAGATTATTATAGGCCAGCTTCGACGAACACCCGGCCAACATAATTGCCAGCAACGCTACACACAGTTTTTTCATTACGCTTCCCATCGAATTAACTTGCTTATTAGTCACTCTGCATTGAATTTGGTTTCGCACTACAATGTAACTGAGTATGTCAGCGCCAAGTGCAGTCCCCTGGCTCCACGCTTGTTGTATCTTGATTTACCATCGCACGGCTGGCAAGGTTAATCGCAGGCTGACGCAGCCAATACGTTTTGTACACAATGAAAGGATGAATAACGTGCCAAAAACTATCGCCGTACTGACATCAGGTGGTGACGCACCGGGAATGAATGCGTGTATACGGGCTATTGTACTGGCCTGCGAACGTGAGAATTACACCGTCTACGGCTATCTACACGGATATAACGGGCTGTTGAACCAGGAATACACCCAGCTTCACGCTGAACGGGTGCATAACTTAAACCAGCTGGGCGGCACCATACTACACAGCGCCCGCTGTCGGGAGTTTAAAACCCAGGATGCGGCTGAACGCGCCGCCGCCAATCTTGACGCCCTGGAAGTAGATATGCTGATTGTTATCGGCGGTGACGGCTCTTTCCGCGGGGCTATGCATCTGAGTAACTACTGGGACGGACAAATTATTGGTATCCCGGGCACCATCGATAACGATATTAACGGCACCGATGCCACCATTGGCTATTACACTGCCATCGAAACCGCAGTGGACTCTATTGATAAAGTCAGGGATACCGCCGATGCATTCGAACGAATATTTCTGGTGGAAGTCATGGGCCGGCATGCGGGCTTTCTGGGATTAAGCGCGGCACTGGCTTCAGCGTCGGACTTTGTACTACTTCCCGAATTATTTGAAAGCGAGGCGGCCACCCTGAAACAAATCGGTGAGCAGCTCAGTGAGCGTCGGGAGCAACGGGGCAATATCAGTTACATTATTGTGCTGGCTGAAAACCTGTGGCCCGGCGGTATTAATAAGCTAGCCGAAAAATTGCAGTCACTAACCCAATCTGAAGTCCGGCCTGTCATCCTCGGCCATGTTCAGCGGGGCGGCGCACCAGTGAGTCAGGACCGGATTATGGCCATGAAATTAGGTGCCCATGCGGTGTCATTGGCCGGCAGTCAGACCAACTGTGTGATGGTAGGTGAAAGATATGGCAAGCCGTGTGAGGTTCCCTTGCCCGTCACCTGGTCTGAGCCCAAACCCCTCAGTGACAGCGACGTCAATACCATGAAGCAACTCATGAATAACCGTTACGCGTAACCCTTTTCCTTAGTCCGGTTGGTCATTAACACGCTTGAGGGAGTGGATGCTGGCTATACCGGCGCACCCACCCGGGGTTGTTGCTGCATGACGATGTGTTTTTACATCTTCATCGCCGCTTTGACTTTATCACGGTGACTACGACTGACTTTCAGTTCAGTATCGTTTTGCAGGATAAGATGATATTCGCCGCTGATATGGCTCACCAGCTTTTTCACAAAGCGGATATTGGCAATGGCAGAACGGTGGACCCGTACAAACCACTGGGGATTAAGTTCCTGCTCAAGCTCTTTCATGGTTTTACGCATAATATGCATACCATCCAAGGCATGGACACACATGTAATCACCGGCAGCATCTATCCACTGAATATCCTTCACATTTACACGGGTCACTTCCGAACCATCTTTAATGGCCAACACATCCGGGTAAGGGTTGGTATCAACAGGCTCCCCTTTAGCCAGTTTCCGCAATATCTCTTCACAATCATCACCGGTAAGTTCTGCCACCAGATTCACCAATTTGCGTGACTGCTCATCCTGATACTGAGTCGAAAAATACTCTCTGACCTTGTCCAGCGCAGCTTTTAAGCGCGTGTCGTCAGCTGGTTTGAGCAGATAATCCAGGGCGTGGACGTCAAATGCTTTAATGGCATAACTGTCGTACGCGGTCACAAACACAATCATGGGTACAGGTTGTTGGAGCTCTCGCAATTTATGGATGACCTGGAAACCGTTTAATCCCGGCATCTGAATGTCCAGAAACACCAAATCAGGACGGTGCTGGGTAATCGCATTTACTGCATCGACACCGTTCTGACACTCGGCCACGACCTCCACATCTTCATGACGCTCTAGACGCGCCCGCAAGCCTCTTCTGGCAAGCGGTTCATCGTCTACCACTATTGTTCTAATTTTATTTTCGGTCATATCATGCGTCCTTTACTTCATAGGGGATCCGTATCCTCACCCGAACCCCCGACGGCTTATTGTGCTCAATAGAGAATGCAAAATTCCGGTGATACAGGGAGTTCAGGCGTTCCTTTATATTAACCAGGCCTACGCCGTTTTCGCGGCTTAGCTGGCCCTTCTGAATATCAGCGCCCGGACCGTTGTCGGCAACGTCCAGGAGTAAATCGTTGCCAAATGTGCGAGCTGAAATCTCAATTTTTCCACCCTGCTCCATCTTCGAAATAGCGTGTTTGATAGCATTTTCAATAATGGGTTGCAGGATCATGCTCGGCACAAGCGCATATTCGCACGAATCGTCGATATCCCAGCTCACGTCTAAACGATCGTCAAAACGTACCCGCTCTATCTCAAGGTAGAGTCGCAGTGCTTTAATTTCCTGCCCCAACGGGACTTTCTTAATGGGGTCGTTATCCAGTGAATAACGCAAAAAGTCGCTCAGCCGGGACACCATCGCTTCTGCAGTGTCATTTTCCTTAAGCAGCACCAGTGTGGAGATTGCGTTTAATGTATTAAATAAGAAATGAGGATTGAGCTGATAGCGAAGCATCTTAATATGGGCCTGATGCGCCATTGTGGTAGCTTTAAGGGCGTTTTGCTTTTCCTTTTGCAACATCTGAAAGTTTTTGATGCCAAAGTACACGCCGCTCCAGCAACCAATCATGATCAGTGAATTAATGGTACTGCTGAAGTACATGTACCAGGCTTCGGGACGATAACCGTGTTTATAGATCTCCCAGTAATTCACATTTTTGACCACCGTCCATAGCAGCGCGACACCGTAACAGGCCGCTATAACGGTAAATATCATTTTCAGGGGCGGCTGTTTGCGGGCCCACCGGTACAGGTAACGCAGCGGAATGGTAAGTAACCAGCCAGCGTAGGCGTTAAGCAGGATGATGAAAACCCAGATAGGCCGCACATCGTGAAGGAAGGATCCTACATAGTAGATGATCGCAAAGCCCGCCCAGCCAGCACTGTGCAGTGCCCAGAACAGACGTTCATTGCTTTCGAATAAGCGTTGCCAACGGCTCACATTACTACCGGTTCGTGAAATAGTCTTCTGATTATACAAGTTACAGCCGCTGTCGACTGTAACTTAGTCGTGTGTCTCTGTAGGCTGGTCGCACATGACCGACCAGCAAAATGTGGATTGCATAATTAATAGCTGATATTCATACGTTTTAACCAGTGCACCCACCACCAGGCGGGACCGACCAGCAAAAAACGTAAATCTTCGAAAAAGGAAGGTTTTTTCCCCTCTATCTTATGGCCCACGAACTGTAAGATCCACATCACCACAAACAAGGCCAGGCAGAACTGCCACACTGAAATACCGGCCATGACCAGCAGATTGATACCTAAAAAACACGCTATGGTAAGCAAAGTCATTGCCGCGCCTATCGGGCCTGATAGCAGGAAATAATAATATAACACCGGAATAGCAATGATATGGGCCCATGTCACATCAAAGGCGGCTAGCCAGGATGGCACAGGGATCGACCAAATCAAGCCCAGCGTTACGAAGTATATACTCGGTACGGCCACCGCATGAATAAGCACATTGGTTTTATTCCGATGGCTTTCATCATATCGCATTAATAATCTTTCAATGTCTCGCATAGCACTTCTCCCTTTTAAGCAATTGTTTTTATTTTTATATACGCCTAACCCAGCAAGATATGACGCTTCAGCAATGTATTGACAGATTCCTGCTCGTCATCAAATTTAACCCCGTAATAAATATATTCTTTTTGCTGGCTGCTGTTTTTAACTTCGCCTTGCAGGGTCAGGGATTGTCCATCATAACTGTAGGTCATTGTTACTGTCTGTTCCTGAACCAGGATGGGCCAGTCCGGCTTTACCGGCATCGCAATGCGACAGCCATCAACCGATACATCCACGATGATGCCAGTTGCCTGACTGATATGCGGAGCATCATCTATGTTCACGTCAACCGCTATCCCGGGTTGGGAGCGTTTCGTTGCGCGCAAACCAAATGACTGCACCCCGGTGGGGAACGTGGTCATTAACAGCCCGCTGGGATGGGACAATAATTTCAGTACTTTGACTCTGAAAGCGACGACCTGCCCTGAATCCCCTTCCAGGACATACCTCACCACCACCTCGTTTTCTGGCAGCAGTAAATCGCGTACCAGTGCCCATTTGGCAGTCACCGGAATTTGAAAAATCATGCAATTAGGAATTTCCATTCCCACATACTGTGTTTTTACCCGCTTGGGTGACGTCGGCGTGGCTATTTGCAAATCGATAGTCGAGCCAGGTACCAGGCCTTTTAGTGCCTGTATATCTTCACTGCTTAACGATAATTGTTCATCTGCGGCCATAAACGGGCTCTGACTCATAGGACTGGTTCCAATGTAACCAATTTTTAACGGGCTGACAAAAAGTTCCTTCTGCGGCATCATGGCTGCCATTATCAGCTGTAGGAATGTACTATGCTTACTAAACCTGACACCCTGAGCTACGCGCTGGCCGTGTCTGCACAACAGCCTCACACGTTTGACGTATCAGTGACGATCCCGTCCCATCAGACAGATACCCTCACACTGACGTTGCCAGCCTGGATCCCCGGCAGTTATATGATCCGCGACTTTGCCCGCAATATTACTGCGCTGGCAGCAACGACCGCCGACGGAAATATTGTTTCCAGTACCAAAACCGATAAACAGACCTGGCAAATTAACGCTGGCGGACAAGCGGTCACTGTTAACTATAGTGTTTATGCCTATGATTTGTCAGTGCGCTCTGCGTTTATTAACGATGAGTATGCGTTTTGTAACGGCACCAGCGTATTTCTGAAAGTATCCGGTATGGACGATGTTCCCTGCACGCTTACGCTAACCAAGCCCGCACACAAACCGGCATGGCAGATAGAAACCAGCATGCCCAACCTGGAGGACCGGGACAATACCCTGCATTTTCAGTGTGAAGATTATGACGAACTCATAGACCACCCTATTTTTATCGGTGAGTGTAGTCGTCTGGTGTTCACTGAAAACGGCGTGGAGTTCGTGATGCTGTTTTCAGGTACTACGGATATCGATATAGACAGAGTATGCCGGGATCTAGCGCCAGTTTGCAGGCATCATATGCGTTTGTTCGGCGACCCCCAGCCTGTGGAGCGCTACGTATTCATGACCCTGCTCAGCGATACCGGTTTTGGCGGTCTGGAACACCGTAGCTCTACTGCACTGCTGTTTCCCCGTTTCGATTTACCTCTCAACGGTGACCCGCTTGAAAAGACTGATGCTTACATAACGTTTTTAAGCCTGTGTAGTCACGAGCTTTTCCACACCTGGCATGTTAAGCGCATTAAACCTGACGTGATGGTTAAGCCTGATTTACTCAGCGAAACTTATACAGAACAACTTTGGATTTACGAAGGCTTTACCAGCTTCTACGACGACCTGACGCTGGCCCGCGTCGGTCTGATCACGCCGGAGAAATATCTGGATATCGTGGCACAGAATAACAGCCGGTTGCTGGTCAATGCGGGACGCTTTAAACAATCTGCCGCTCAGAGCAGCTTCGACGCCTGGACCCGGTTTTATAAACAAGATGCCAGTGCCACCAACCAGATAGTCAGTTATTACACCAAAGGCGGCATTATTGCCTTGGGTCTGGATTTGCTCATACGCGAGCAAAGCAATCATAAGCACTCACTGGATGACGTTATGCGGGTGTTGTGGACCGACTATGGCAGGGAAATTAAAGGCACACCGGACGAAGTAATTACCACTATCTGCCAGCACCATTTCAATATTGATGTCAGTGATTACCTTAACGACGTTGTCTACCACACCCGGGACGTACCGCTTGATGCTCTTTTGCACACCATGGGGGTTACACAGCAGCTTCGCCAGAAGGTTCAGTTTGATGATAAAGGTGGCAGAGCGACTTCAGACAAGCGTATCAACCGGGCGTTTGGCGCTGTTATGAAAAACCTGGAAACAGGTGTGCTGATTCAGGTGGTAAGGGAGAATACGCCCGCTGCAAAAGCTGGTCTGCAAGTGAACGATAAGTTACTGGCAGTAGAGGACTATGTGGTGACGTCACCGTTGGTGCAGCGGATGCTGGACGCCACAAGCAAGAAAACGCTGAAGCTACTGGTTCTTCGGGAAGGCCGCGTCGTCACTCTGGAGTTGCCGGTGACCGAGGCCGAATACGAGGTGTGTCAGTTCACAATCACCGACACTGACAAATTCCAACGCTGGCTAAATACAAACGGCTAGCCTGCTTCTGGGGTACCACTGACGACGGATTGCGGATCCAGACGCATAGTGCCCCAGTTAATTCGCCAGTCAAGATGTGGGCCGGTGGCTCTGCCTGTCGCTCCGATGGTTCCGAGTGCACCGCCGCGGGGTAGCTTATCGCCGGCCTTCACGTCCATAGTGTCCAAGTGTAAAAAGGTAGAAAAGACTCCCATCCCATGATCAAGGATGACGGTGTTGCCTGAATAATACAGGTTATCGGCCAGGGTCACGATGCCTGCGGCCGGCGCCACTACGGCAGTGCCTGTCGGGCCGCCCACATCTACACCATAATGCGGACGCTTAGGCACGCCGTTTAATATTCGCTGGCTGCCATACACGCCGGTAATCGGGCCTTTGGCAGGCCACATAAACCGGGTAAACACCGCGTCATAGTCGCGTTTACCACTGCGGGCTTCAGCCACGTTCGCGCCATCTTTACGAATGCGTTTCAACACGGCTTCCGGCGGCGAAACCATGTTTTGTGCCAAGCCGTCGATACGCTGAATGTCGTACTCACGTTCTGCTACATGCAGTTCCCGGGTAGCGGTTTCACCCGCCGGTGTTTCGACTTCCAACGTATGCGTGGACGCCGCATCACGGTCGAAGCCGAACACAAATTTTCCCTGCGCATTAACTTTAAGGGGTTCACCGTTAAGCAGCACCTTGCTGTCAGCAGGTACCTGACCGCGTATCAGGCTACCCTGGGCAATCTTACCATTAAGGGTAAGAAGCGAGGCTGCCGGAGAAGGCTGACCTGCTATCGTGGGAAACCAGATTAACGCCGCTGCAGCAAGCAACAACCGTTTCATGATCCGGTCACCATGGCACCTTTACCTACACCCTCATACGCCACCACCTTATGCTGATGGCCGGGATGCCGCCGCTGCTGTGCGTTTAATAAAAACTGCGCCAGGCACTCTACCGTGGAATCAGTACCGACCACTTCGCAGCGCGCTTTGGGTACAAGGATTTCAAAATAACCTTGTGAAGCTTCATAAGCAAAGCACAGATAATTGTCAGGGGTATCTACCTCGCCGGCAATTTTACGCTCGCGGTAGTCAATACGGTCTTCGTCAGTGGCTATATAGATATCTGCCCAGCGGTTGGCCCAGTAACTCTGGCCTTCTTCGCTTAATTCGCCATCAATATAAACATCTATACGGGAGCGATGCCCGTGAGCGATACGCTGACAATTGCCATCGTGCTTTTTCAAGCCGTGGGTATAATGGTAATACGGTGATGTAATTACCTCATTGCGCAGATGCAACTCAATATTATCGACATTCTGAGGCAAGTGGGTTGCGATAACCTCACGCAGATATTCACCTACACTGCCCATGGTTACGCTATCTGAGTAAATAAACGCGTAGGCTTCCGACGGGCAGTACAACATCCATTGCTCACCATTCTCACAGGTAAACTGTACTTCCACCTGCTCACTGTCACTGTCGTGCAGCACCACGGACCGGGCATGTTCTGCAGGCACCAGTAGCTTATGATCGACATAATCATCAATCAGACGCTTAAGATTCTTTTTCACCTTACCGAAATCTTCGATCATGCTTTCGTCATTCAGATCACCATCCAGAACAACGTCCACAATCCAGCTTTCGCCTACCATGCCGCGTTTAGGGCATAAGTAAGAGAAGTCCATTACGGTCAGGTCATTAACAAATAGTTGCATAACACTCTATATCAAAAATTCTTGCCGCTATTATACGGCGAAAACGGCCGGGTTTCAGACTTTTAATCCATACCCGACTGACGCTTTAACTGATCACGTAAATTCGGTGGAATGCCGCGAATGGTCAGCGTATCGGAGGCCGGGTCGTAAAATACCCGGTCGCCGATTAGTTTACGCTCGAAACTTACCGAGACACCGCCACCCTGGCCGGTAAACTTCGCCAGTTGTCTTAACGCCGCCGGATCAGGCTGAATTTCCTGCTCTAAGGGCGTCTCCAGCGCTTCCGTGAATCTGGCAAAATCTGACTGACTGCTCTCGTCTGCAGGCAACCGCCCGGACAATTCTTTCACCGACAGCGATTCGCCGCTGTCGATTTTTTCTTTAAAGTAACTTTTCACTTCTTCGCGGTGCTGGTGCTGCTCTTCTGCATCCAGTGACTCACTGGCCAGGTACGCGTCTACCGTTGAAATCAGTTGTTTATTCTGTTGCTTTACGTCTACCAGTTCTTCACAGCCAATGAACTGCATAAAGAAATCAGATACTTTACGACCCATCCGGCCTTTGATGAAGCTGATATAACGTTGTTGCTCCGGCTGTACTGACCACTGGGTGAGGTCGATGCGCACTGCCAGTTGCATGCGAGCCAAATCCAAATGTTCCCGGGATGCCAGTTCCAGTGCCTGGTTAACTTCCACATGAGAGCGGGTATTGAGCAACGCCACCATCAGATACTGCGTGGCCAGGTATTCATACTGACAAAAAATTAAGAAGCCTGTTTCAACACTGCCGGTATCTGCCAGCGCTTTAATGAGCCGACTGGTTGCCGCCTTTGAAAACTCATGAAAGGTTTCCTCGACGCCTTCTTCTCCCGATTGACGATGTTGCCAGTAGCTGTTAAGTCCGGAGGCAAACTCGCTGACATCCCTGCCGGTGTCTTCCCCGTCTGCAGCGGGCGCAGAATCGACGAAGTGCCCTACCCCCTTACCGGGCTTACTGTTAAAGCTATGGTTAATCTGATGAGCGAGATGCTCAATTTCGGGGGTGACGGTTAAACAGCTCTCCCGGGGGATCGCTTCAATTTTTTCATCTTGGTTAACGATCAGCCGGTGAACAACAAAGTGATGAATCAGTGCACTCATAAAGTATGTGGTGTCCTGTCGATGTTATGAAATTAACTGGGGAATTGCGGGATTTTAGAATGAATGATTGTTATCACTCAAACAACGATTATAATCATTTTATTTGTAAAACCATTCTTTTTATTTAAGAAATCACTAAAAGAGGCGCACCCATGCCCCAACAGAGTCGCTACAGCAATGCTGAATTCGAAGCGCTAATGAACGAAATCATACTCACGCTGGAAAAAAACCAGGCCGATCGTGACTTATCCCTGATGGTGCTGGGTAATGTGGTTACCCACATTTTCAATTCCCAGGTGCCACCTGAGCACCGCGAAAGCATGGTAAATCAATTTGCTGATGTCCTGAAGAAAAGTATCAAAGGGTAAACCCAACTATTATGATTTTAGCTGAATCACCCCGACGCCAGCGCGTAACCAAACTGGTTAACTGGGGGCACTGGTTTGCTCTGGCAAATATTGTCATAGCCATCATTATTGCGTCCATCTTCGTCTTTTCCTCGCCGCCTCCCGGCTCTTTGACAGGAACCGTGTACTTGCTGGCCAACTGGTTCGGGCACATTGGCTTTATGACGTTTTTCGGATTTGTGATCTTCGTTCTGCCGTTATGCTATCTGGTCAGTAACCCGAGTGCGATAAAAGCCACAGCGTCAACGATCGCAGCGGTAGGGCTGGCATTACTTGCCTTTGATGCCTTGCTTTACACACGCACAGGCTTCCACCTCAGCGGCAGCTCTGCGGATTTGTTACGCAGTGAGGCGCAGTCGCAAATCAGTCAGTTTGGCTGGCAGGAATGGTCATTTCTGTTAATGCTGTTTGTCGTGTGGCTAGGTTTTCAGCTAATTCTGGCAAATGCGGTCTGGAAGCGGCTTGACCGCCTGATGCATTACAAAATAGGGATCCCGGTAACCTCGTTTTTCCTGGTGTGTTTTGTTACCAGCCACGCGGTGCATGTATGGGCTGATGCCCAGCTGTATCAGCCCGTGATTAAGCAGGACAACATGTTTCCGCTGTCTTATCCGGCCACCGCAAAAACTACCATGTCTCGCTACGGCCTGTTGGATCTCGACGCCTACGAAGAGCGCAAACAGCTGCAGTTTGATCCAGACATCCATAATATTACCTATCCGGCCCAGCCCGTTTATTGTTCTGTGGAAGAAGATAAATCCATGACTGTTATTGTGCAGACGGACTCCCAGCCACTGACCGGCATGGATGCGCTGGGTCTGGCGCCAGTGGACAACTACTTCACCACTGCATCGTCACTGGATGCACTGATCATGACCACGCTGTTTGGCGTACCGGAGATTTATAAAGACAGTCTGGCGGAGAAAAAGCCTGTGTTGCTGGCGCTGCCCGAAGGTGTTGGCATGCCTGTGTCGATTCACATTGATGAGTCGCTGCCAACAGAAATGCTGAACAACTACCGGCAACCGCTCAGTCACCAGCACGATGGACTGCATATTGCGTTTTTACCGGCGAACAAAATTCAGCAGTACCTGAATAGCGGTGTAAACGAGAACAGCGAGTTGATTGTGGCAAGCGGCTTTGCACCTGACGGTCAGCCAGACAAAGGTAAGCTGTTTACCTCGTTTGATATCGACGCTGATATCGCCAGTACAGAAGACCTGGCGCCCACCATACTGAATGCTCTGGGTTGTCACGCGCCGGTTCATTATTATTCGACCGGTCGCAATCTGTTAACGCCGTCACGAAACTGGCTGGTAAGTACATCCGGTGAAAGGATCGTCGTTATCCATAATGCTCAGCGCACTGAAGTGCTAAGTAACGGCAGCTACGAGATTTCGGATATTCATGACAATTCACGCAGCAACGACCCACTGAATGTGGATTTGCTAAGTCAGGCGATTAAACACCTGACGCGCTTTTCACAATAATCCGGCCAGGGTGTCAGCGTCGAGAATGGCGCTGACACTGCCCACCTGTAAAACGCCGGAAATTGTCTGTGCCGGCTTTGCCTGGGTACTTACGAACACCTTGCGGGAAACCCCCGCTGCGTCGGCGGCCTGTATATCCCGCCAGCTATCGCCAATCAACAGTGACTCATCAAGCGCGAGACCATGATCCCGGGTTGCCTGTAGGATCATTCCCGGCTCAGGCTTACGACACGCGCAGGACTGTAAGTAACCAGCAATGGCCTCTGTGGGGTGATGAGGGCAATAGTAGACCGGAATAGCAGGTAAGCCTTGCCGGGTAAACTGCGATTGCATCCACTCACTAAGCTGGTGAAAGTCAGTCTCGGTGTACATACCGCGCCCTATTCCGGACTGATTGGTTACAATGACCGGCGTATAACCGGCTGCAACAAAACGCGCTATGACTTCGAAAATTCCGGCTACAAATGTCACCTGTTGCGGCTTACTGACGTAACCGGTGTCAACATTAATAATGCCATCACGGTCGAGAAACAGTGCTTTACCCGGCATCACGAACGCCTTGCAGATGTGTGTCAGGTGTCCATAGCCTGATACAAAATGAAGCTGTCACCTGTGTTAATTCCTCTCTTAACGCGGTGCGACGGGCAGGTTGCAGCTTCCAGGTATAGGGTGTCATTGCGAGCAAGGCATCAGCGTGAGCGGGATCCTGCAGAGTTAAGTTAAAATTCACCTGCTGTTCGTCCACACAGCGCAGAGCGTCTGTATAACTGGCGGGAGCTTCATGCCGTTTTGGCGTATCGTAAACCGCCCGTTTCAGTTCTATCAGGTGCTCGGGGCCAGGGTCTACCGTCAACAGTACGCCCTGCTCGCTAAGCACTCTCGCGTATTCACTGTCCTTACCCGGTGCAAACACCTGTAACATTGCTGTTACGCTGTTATCCCTGACCGGGAGCTGGTGACTGCTGGCCACTACGTACTGGTGATGCCGGGCCTGTTTGGAGGCCATTTCTACCGCCACCTTGGCAATATCGCTGCCGCAGGCATGAACGTCATGGTTTGCCTCTTGAAGGGCAGTATCCACATGCCGCAAATACGCACCTTCGCCACACCCGGCGTCAAACAGAGTCACCGGCGCCTCAGCGGGGATATGTGACAACAATAGCTCCGACATAGCGTGCATCAACGGCGCATAACTGCCGCGTGCGTGAAATTCCCGGCGAGCCTGCAGCATGGCCTTGTCATCACCGGGCTGTAACGACTTTTTAAATTGCACGGGAAGCAGATTTACATAGCCAGCTTTGGCGACGTCAAAGGTATGGTTGTTTTCACAGGTCCAGCTATTACCGCTGGTCTCCAGAGAGTGGGGACAGAGTGGGCACTGCCACATGTTCGCAACCCTTTTAATTACACAAAGTGGCGGCAATGCTAGCAGAGTCGGGAAAAGAAACGAAGCCGGGCGTGTTCGCCCGGCCGGTTAATACACCTACTTGTTGTCAAACAGTGTAAAAATACTGGAGAAGTCTTTGTCTCCGTTACCGTTACGCTGATGCAGTTTATACAACCCCTGCGCCGCTGACGCCATAGGCGTGGCAGACTGGGAGTTGGCAGCGGCGGTCATAGCAAGGTTGAGATCCTTGTTCATCAGCTTAACCATAAAGCCACCGGTGTAATCCTTAGAAGACGGAACATCTTCCATGACACCCGGGCACGGGTTGTACTTCTGCAACGTCCAGTTGCAGCCTGAGCTTTGCAGCATAATGTCTGACATAACTTTCGGGTCAAGACCGTTATCTATGGCTAGTTGCAGCGCCTCAGAGGTACCGCTCATCAGTACGGCCAACAGCATGTTGTTGCAAATTTTAGCAACCTGGCCGGCACCGGTATCGCCGGCATGAAACAGGTTTTTACCCATGCACTGTAATACAGGTGTAGCTTTAGCCACTGCATCGACTTTCCCGCCCATGATAAACGTCAGCGTACCCGCTTTGGCGCCCGCGACACCACCTGATACCGGCGCATCCACAAACAAGCGGCCAGTTTGTTCCACGGCCTGCCCTACGGCGCGGGCAGAATCCGCATCAATGGTACTGGAATCAATAAATAACGCGTCTTCTCTGGCGGCCTGCAGTATACCGTTCTCACCCAGATAAAGAGATTTCACATGGGCTGCAGCGGGCAACATCGACACGATTACATCGGCGTCTTTTACTGCTGACACGGCAGACTCTGCAGCCTTTGCGCCTTCGTCCACCAGCGCATTAACGTTTTCCTGCACCAGGTCAAATACGGTGACCTGCATACCGCTACTAACCAGATTCGCGGCCATGGGACCACCCATATTGCCCAAACCTATAAACGCAATACGTGTCATTGTTGTTCTCCCAGAGATTGTAGTGGATGTGCGCCCTCGCCCCATGGGGAGGTAAAGAATTTCGCAATGAATTCATCCGGCACATCACTTACCGACTTAAATTGCCAGTCAGGCTTATTGTCCTTATCAATTAGCAAGGCACGTACGCCCTCCTGAAACTCGCCCAACTCACCGCAACGGCACGACATAATCAGTTCCATGCGGTAACAGTCAGCCAGCGACAGTTCAGCGCCGCGCTGGCACTGTTGGTGGACAAGGTGTGCCGTAACCGGCGACCCGGCGGTCAGTGTTTTCTGTGCCCGCTGTAACCACTTATTGTTCTCAGACGGCATTGCCTGAATAGCCGAGACTATGTCAGCCAGGTCGTTTTTATCGCAGGCCTCATCGATAGCTGACTGCAATGATTCAACCTGACCTTCCGGCATCATTGCTTCACCGGGCAAGCTATTAAGGATCGTCGTTACCTGATCATGCAAATCCTGACTTTGCCACTGGTGATCGCGCAGGGCTTTGAGCAACGCATCTTTGTTTGCAGCATCGGTGGTATGGTCAGCTAATCCGAGGTAACGGGCGTCGGTAGCGTTGATACTTGCTCCCGTCAGGCCAAGAAACTTACCACTTTGTCCGGGTAGCCGTGGCAGAAAATAGCTGCCCCCTACATCCGGATACAGGCCGATGGTTATTTCGGGCATGGCCAGTCGTGAGGTTTCAGTGACCACCCGATGGCTCGCGCCTGTCATTAAGCCCATGCCGCCGCCCATTACAATACCGCTGCCGAACACCACAACCGGTTTCGGAAAGATACTGATGGTGTGATCTAACGTATACTCAACAGTAAAAAAGGTTTCCAGAAAAGCTGGAATTTCGCCTTGTGAACTGGCCATGGCCTGATGCATAGACACCACGTCACCACCGGCACAAAATGCTTTCTCACCTTCCCCCTGAATCAGGACGCAGGCGATATCGTCTCTTTCGGCGTAGCCAGAAAGTGCATCCAGCATCAGCTCGGCCATGGTTAAATCAAGTGCGTTAAGCGCCTTGGGCTTATTCAGAGTTAGTACCGCAACTTTCTTATCGCCCCCTGCCGCTAACTCGCTGACCGTTACCGGCAATTCAGTTGTCTGTGTCGACATTTCGCCTCCCTGTTACAGAACCTCGCGTTCGTCCATTATTAGCCGACGGCCAATAATGACTCGCATGATTTCGTTGGTGCCTTCCAGAATCTGGTGTACCCGGACATCCCGCACAAACCGCTCTAACGGGTATTCTTTGATATAGCCATACCCACCATGTAATTGCAGGGCATCGTTACACACATTAAAGCCGACATCGGTGGCGAAGCGCTTCGCCATCGCGCAATAGGTAGTGGCATCGGCATGTTTGTTATCCAGTTTGCTGGCTGCCAGACGCACCAACTGGCGGGCCGCAACCAGCTCCGTAGCCATATCTGCCAACTTAAACTGCAGGGCCTGGAAACTGGCAATCGGCTTGCCGAACTGTTCACGTTCTTGCATGTAATCCCGTGCAACATTCAGCGCAGTCTGAGCTGTACCGATCGAGCATGTGGCAATGTTTATGCGGCCACCATCCAGCCCCTGCATGGCCATTTTAAAGCCCTCGCCCTCTTTACCGAGGCGCCAGGACTTTTCAAGTTTCACATCTTCAAACGTGATCATGCGGGTAGGCTGGGCATTCCAGCCCATTTTCTCTTCTGGCTTGCCGTAGGTAATTCCTTCAGCATCAGCAGGCACCGCAAAGGCGGAAATGCCTTTTGGCCCGTCGCCACCGGTACGCGCCATCACCACCAGCACATCCGTACTGCCAGCACCGGAAATAAATACTTTTGAGCCATTTAATACGTAACCGCCATCCTGCTCTTTAGCAGACGTTTTCAGCGAGGCCGCATCTGAGCCTGAGCCCGGTTCTGTCAGACAATATGACGCCAGTTTATTACCGGCCACCAGCTCGTCGCACCAGGTGGCTTTAACATCGTCCTGGCCCCACGTGGCAATCATCCAGGTGGCCATATTATGAATAGTAAGCATGGCAGTCGTGGTTGTGCATCCCGTCGCCAGCTGTTCAAAAATAATTGACGAATCCAGCCGGCTCAGGCCAAGGCCACCCTGCTCTTCTGGCGTATACAAGCCGCAGAAACCCAGTTCACCCGCTTTCTTAATGGTGTCTACCGGAAAGGTGTGGTCTCTGTCCCATTGCGCAGCAAACGGTGCCAATTCCTGCTCTGCGAATTGTCTGGCGGTCTCGGCGAACGCTTGTTGATCTTCAGTCATTTCAAAGTGCATGCGACAACTCCCCGATTAATCCATCGAAATAGTTAGGTTCGGGCCACCTGGAATATCGCCTTCCAGCCAGCGTGAAGTAATGGTTTTGGTTTCAGAATAGAAGCGGATGGCTTGCTTGCCATAGGCATGCAGGTCACCGTAGAACGAGTTTTTCCAACCAGTGAAGGAGAAGAATGGCAGCGGCACAGGAATGGGAATGTTAATCCCTACCTGACCGACTTCCACGTTACGCTGATACTTACGGGCAGCGGGGCCGCTGTTAGTGAAAATTGACGTTCCGTTTCCAAATGGATTGGCGTTCACGACTTCCAGTGCGTCTTCCAATGAATCGACATTCATGCAAGATAATACCGGTCCAAAGATCTCTTCTTTGTAAATGGTCATGTCAGTGGTGACATCAGAAAATACCGTGGGGCCTACCCAGTTGCCCTTTTCGTAGCCTTCCAGCGTAAAATCCGAGCCATCCAGCAAACATGAGGCGCCTTCTTCTTTACCTTTTTTGATATAAGAAACAACGCGCTCTTTAGCCTGAGGGCTGATCAACGGACCAAAACCGGCGTTTTTATCGTCCCACAGGCCAGGTTTCACTTTGCTGATACGTTCGGCTAACTCTGGGATCCAGTTTTGTGCTTCGCCCACAAAAACAGCTACAGAAATCGCCATGCAACGTTGCCCGGCCGCGCCGACGGAAGCACCTACCAGGTTATTCAGCACATGTTCTTTGTTGGCATCCGGCATGATCACGCTGTGATTTTTGGCTCCGGCGAAACACTGTGCTCGCTTCATGTTGGCCGTTGCTGTGCGGTAAATGTATTGGCCTACCGGCACTGATCCTACAAATGAGACCGCTTTAATGCGCGGATCGGTTAGCAGAGGGTCGACCTGATCTTTACCGCCATGCACAATGTTCAATACCCCTTTAGGCGCACCCGCCTCCATAAACAGCTCCGCCAGCTTCATAGGCGTTTGCGGATCCTGCTCGGAAGGTTTAAGTACAAAGGTGTTACCACACGCAATCGCCATGGGGAACATCCACAGTGGGATCATTGCCGGGAAATTAAACGGTGTAATACCGGCACACACGCCAAGCGGTTGGATGTAGCTGTAAGTATCAATGCCCCGCGCGACGTTTTCGGCTGTCTCCCCCATCATTAAAGAAGGAATGTTCATCGCCTGTTCAACAACTTCAATACCGCGCCATACGTCACCTTTAGCGTCATCGAATGTCTTGCCGGTTTCCGATGCGAGTATTTTAGCAATATCTTCCTGATGTTCTTTTAGTAAGGCCTGATAACGCATCATCAGTCTGGCACGCTCGGTGACGGGAACCTCTTTCCAGGTTTCAAACGCCGCTTCGGCGCTGGCTATGGCCTGATCCATTTCCTGAGATGTGGCACACGGTGCCTGCGCAATCACGCTGTTGTCAGCCGGGTTAGTAACGTCGATGTATGAAGAAGAAGAAGAGTCAACGAATTCGCCGTTGATGAGTAAGGGTACCTTGTACATGGCTGCCTCTGATTAATTGTCGTTTAGACCGCCACATTAACCAATATCTACCCTTGACGTAAACGTAAACGTTAATGCGGCGTATCTTTGCTTGTAAATTTAATGTGACACTTGTAACAATTTTCTGACCCAATTTTCAAGTATAGGTTCCAACACCCTGTTGCAAACACAGAACATGCAGAAATGCCCTAAGCTTGGTAAGCTAACTCTATCCACCATGAACCCGCTCCGGCGAACTGTCAGGTGCTCAAGTGCAATACCGCCTTGCCATTGTTGAAGATAATGCCACTGCCCGCGCCAGCTTGCGTAGTCACCTGCTGCCAATGGGTTTATTTGAGGTAAGTAGCTTCGCCAGTGGCACCGAACTGAAAGCCGCGCTGCGAAAGCAGCATTTTGAGTTGATCATTTTCGACTTCCACCTGGGGAGTGGCAAAAATGGGGTGAATTGGGTTCAGAGCCTGCGCGACGCCCGTTTTATTAAACCCAGTACCGGGATTATTTTTCTTACCTCCGATCGCATACCCCAGACCATAGGGCAGATCATGGATGTGCAGCCCGACATTCTGCTCATCAAGCCCTATAATATTGGCACATTACGCCGGCAACTTGACCATTACATCAGCTACCGAAGTTTTGTCTCTCAGGTACTCAGCGCCCTAGACGACGGCGATTTAGAGGGTGCCCTGCGTCAGATATCACGCCTTACCCGGGAACGGGTGCCGCGGCGGCTGCAATCAGACATTGTCAAACTGCACGCCAGGTTGCTGGTTGATAACCAGCAATATACGTTGGCACAAACCTTATACGAAAACGTATTGCAGCAGTCTGACAAAGTTTTGTGGGCGCAATGGGGGCGCGTAAAGTGCCAGTATGCCTCTGGAAATTACCTCGACTGCACTGCCCACCTTGACGGCCTGGTTGAGACCAGTCTGGCCCGTGAGAAAGCGTTCGAATGGCTGGCTTGTCTGAGTTTTGAACAACAGGCCTACGAGCAGGCAGAGCAATACCTGAACCATATCAAAGCCAGTGAGTTGAGTATGCCCGCCACGCGTCTGAAAACACAGACCTTTCAGCGGCAAAACCGGGTGCTGGACAGCATTGAGTTGCTACAGAGGAAGCGGGCCATGCACCGCACCGCTAATGATACTTTCAACGACTTTACTTTTGCGCTGGCCGAGTTTTATCTGCAGCTGGCGGAGAACAGCCCGGAAACCAACAGGCAGGAAAGCCTCTCTCAGGCTCGCAAGCTTATTGGCATTGCCGGGCGCAGCCAGCGGGATCCCCAACAATCACAGAAACGGGATTATCTGCTCGCCTATTCGGCCACGCTGGAAAACGACCTTACCAAGGCTGGGCAAATGATTAAAAATGACGGTATGTCGGCATTTGCCCGCACTGATACCCCTACCCTAATCGTTGCCGCAAAAGTGCATGCGTCGCTGGGAAATGTCCCCACAGCCAAAGCTCTAATGCAAATGGCCCATGAGCGCAATCAGCTCAACGATGATATCAGCGACAGGCTGATAAACAGCACGGATATTATTACCACTGAGCAACAGCTTGGCCTGGCCAGCGATACGGCATTTGATTTAAACGATAAAGGCACGGAGTTGTTTGTAGCAAGCGAATATCTGGCCGCGATGGACCATTTTTATCAGGCCTGTTTATTGCTGCCCTCTGTACCTGCGTTTCTGCTGAACCTTCTCCAGTGTATGGTAGAGGCGGGAAAACCCCAGTACAAACGCTTTGCGGTTCATCAGATGCTGGCAGATTTGCAGGAAGAGTCGCTCAGTGAGCCGAACCAGCAGCGTTTAAACAGTGTGATACAACAGATTAACAGCCGGGGAAGTCTGTTCTCTCCTCCTTCACCGGCCTAATAAACCCATTATTCTTCGGCTGACAGCGGATTAAGTAAGTCGCGCCAGCAAGCTGGACGTATCCCAGCGCCCCCCACCTAGCTTCTGCACCTCGGCATAATATTGATCAACCAACGCAGTCAGCGCCAACGTTGAGCCGTTGCGGCGGGCCTCATCAAGAGCAATACTGAGATCTTTGCGCATCCAGTCCACCGCAAAACCAAAATCGTACTCATTGTTTAGCATGGTATGGGCTCGGTTCTCCATTTGCCAGGACTGAGCGGCTCCCTTGCTGATGACGTCAATAACTTGCGAACAATCCAAACCGGCCCGCTGTCCAAAATGCAGCGCCTCTGCCAGCCCCTGAACAATACCGGCGATACATATCTGATTCATCATCTTAGCCAGCTGCCCGCTGCCTGATGGTCCCAGACACTGACTATGACGTGCAAAGCAATCGATAACCGGTTTTATTTTTTCATACACGCTGTTGTCGCCCCCCACCATCACGGTAAGTTGCCCCTTTTCCGCGCCGGCCTGCCCCCCTGATACGGGCGCATCAAGAAAGCCTATGTCCGCGTCGGCACACTGTTTTGCCAGTTGCCGGGCTACGGTGGCTGACGCCGTGGTATGGTCAATTAATACACTGCCAGGCCGCATCTGCGCCAGCGCGGCTTCGCCTACCTCCAATACATCTGAGTCGTTACCCACACACATCATCACAATATCTGCGCCTTGCGCTGCTTCGCCTGGTGTGGCTGCCATCTGACCGGTGTATTGTTCAAGCCAGGCACTGGCTTTGCCGGGAGTGCGATTGTACACCGTCACTGCATATCCGGCCTGAGCCAGGTGGCCCGCCATGGGAAATCCCATCACCCCTAATCCTAAAAAGCTCACGTGTGTCTGGCTCATATTTAGTTCTCTTTAACCGCTTTGTGTTTATACTATTAACAGGCAGTGTAGCAAAATCCCTATTTCTGCCAATGACTTTACTGTGTCTTTCACCCCTAATACGAGGCTTGTTGTATGTCCACGTCGCTTTACGAAATTACTGCCACACGCAACTCAGGCGAGACCGAATCAATGTCCGCGTATCAGGGGCAGGTATTATTAATTGTGAATACGGCAAGCGAATGCGGTTTTACTTATCAGTATGAAGGCCTGCAAAGCCTGTACGACACGTTTAACAAACAGGGATTTCAGGTACTCGCTTTTCCCTGCGATCAGTTTGGTCACCAGGAGCCCGGCTCAGATGAGGAGATTGCCAGTTTTTGTACCGCCCGGTTCGGCGTAGAATTCCCTCTGTTTAGTAAAATTGATGTCAACGGTCCCGATACGCATCCGCTTTACGCATACCTTAAGCAAGCTGCCCCGGGGCTGTTGGGAACCACCAATATAAAGTGGAATTTCACCAAGTTTCTGATCAGTAAATCAGGGGACGTAATCAAACGCTACGGTCCCACCGTAAAGCCGGACAAACTGGACGCAGATATCCGGGCAACCCTGGCCGGTTAAGCTAAGGAGATACTGCCATGACCCTGCGCGTTGGCCTGTTTAGCAGCAAACCGTATGACGAAAACGTATTCAGACCGTTAGCAGATGGCGAAAAAGTAACTTTTGATTTTTTGAATATGCCACTTACGCCGGACACCGCCTTATTGTGTGAAAAGTATGACGCGGTGTGCGTGTTCGTTAATGATGAGGTAAGCAGTGCCACGTTATCAGCTCTGGCGGCCTCTGGCGTCAGGCATGTGGCATTGCGATGCGCCGGCTTTAATAACGTCGATATTAATGAAGCGCACCGTCTTGGCATTGCCATATCGCGGGTTCCGGCTTACGGCCCGGAAGCTGTGGCCGAGCACGCGATAGCCTTAATGCTGACACTTAACCGGAAAACGCATAAAGCATATAACCGGGTAAAGGAAGGTAATTTCGAGCTCAACGGCCTGATGGGATTTACTATGCATCAGAAAACCGCGGGTATTATTGGTACCGGCAGAATCGGTCAGGCTACTGCAAAGATACTCCTTGGGTTCGGCTGTGAGATACTCTGCTACGACCCTCAGCCTGATTCAGAGTTTGCAAAGCTACCGGTCGCTTATGTTGGCTTTGATGAATTATTGAAGCGCAGTGACATTATCAGCTTACACTGCCCGCTGACACCGCAAAGTCACCACTTGATAGATGCTGCGGCACTGTCCAAAATGCGTGATAACGTGATGCTAATTAATACCTCCCGGGGTGCGATGGTGGACACTCAGGCAGTGTTGCAAGGGTTAAAATCCGGGAAGATTGGCTACCTGGGCCTCGATGTCTATGAGATGGAATCTGAGTTGTTTTTTCAGGATCATTCCGAACAGCTTATTGATGATGAGGTGTTTGAACGGCTATCCACCTTTCATAACGTCATTATTACCGGCCATCAGGGCTTTTTCACCCGTGAGGCCATGACGCAGATAGCCACTACGACGCTTGGTAATCTGGTAGCCGTTGCTGCTGGCCAAGCGGAACCTGCTAACCTGGTTCTGCCGGAAGAAAACTAACCGTCTTTTTGTAAAATAAGGTGGAAGTAACGCCCCAGCCAACAATAAGGCGCTTGTCCACCATATTGTTTTTCCAGTGCCAGCACCTCGTCATAGCGATTTTCCTGCATACTTCTGTCGCGCAAATAGTCGTGAAAGCAGCGGATCCCGGTTTTTGCCTGCACCCGGAACCCTAGCTTTTCGCAATGGGCAATAATTTCCGCGGGCGCCAGCGGTTGTTTGGGGTTGAGGCGCACCTGTTTTTTGACTTTCATGCCGCGCGCTATGTAATCAAAATTACCGTACACCGCATTGTTAAAAACTGCTGCATCGCGGTTAAAAAAACTCAGGCTCAGTTGTGCGCCCGGCTGCATTTTCGAATACAAATGACTGAGTGCATCCAGTGGTGTCGCTAGCCACTCCAGCACGGCGTGACATACAATAAACCTGAAGGCGTGAATATCATCGATGTCTAGCATTGGCTGGTGCCTGAAAGTGGCGTTATCTTTACCGGTCAGCAAAGCCTGCGCATTCTCTAACACATCGACAGAGGCATCGGTAAGGGTTACGGGATAGCCGGCGTTAGCCAGATACAATCCCATCTCCCCGGTCCCACACCCTAACTCAAGAATAGGTGTGGGCGATGCTGGTAGCCAGGGGGCCATGGCATGGCACAATAGTTCGTGGCGTAACCTGCCTTTTGTGGTGCCATAAATATTGCGGCTAAATTTACCCGCCAAGCCATCAAAGTGGTGATCTGCACTCATCCGTTAAACCGGGTTAGGAATGTCGATAAACTCGACGCTGATGGCGTATTGTTCGGCCAGATACTCACCTAACGCCTTTACCCCATAGCGCTCAGTGGCATGGTGTCCGGCAGCAAAAAACACCACCCCACACTCCCGGGCGGTATGCACGGTCTGCTCTGACACCTCACCGGTAATAAACGCATCCACGCCCGCTGCCACGGCTTGCTCAATAAAACCCTGCCCACCACCAGTGCACCAGGCAACCCGGCTAATCTCTTTGTCATCGGGTCCGGCGATTAACGGCTTTCTTGCCAGCACCCGGGTCAGCTTATCCGCAAAAGCCTGTGGTTTAGCGGGGTCATCCAGCTCCCCGTGCATGACAATCCCCTCAGGTTTCACCCCGGACAAAGGGCGAATGTTGTTAACTGATAACAATTGACCTAACTGGGCGTTATTCCCCAGTTGCGGATGAATATCCAGGGGTAAGTGATAAGCCAGCAGGTTGATATCATGCTCCAGCAGTGCTTTTATGCGACGGCGCTTCATGCCGGTGATAGTCGCATCCTCGCCTTTCCAGAAGTAGCCGTGATGCACGAGGATCGCATCGGCCTGGCGATCTATTGCTTTTTCAATCAGCGCCTGCGATGCAGTCACGCCGGTGACGACCTTGGATATGATCGCCTTGCCGGCTACCTGTAAGCCATTGGGACAATAATCGGAAATTGCCGCTGAATTCAGTAGCTCATCAATAGCGGCGCTCATTTCTACTGTCGCAATCGTCACAGAACCCCCTTCGAAAGTGGACTTTTTGTACTAAAAACGTTATAAAAGTGCGGATATTGTAACATCAACACAACTCAACGAGTCCAATAAAAACATGAGTAAATTAGATAAAGACCAAGTAATTGCACAATTCACCGCCGCTTATGAGCGAGCACATAATAAGCAACCGGATATTGAAGCAAAAGGCGGTTGGTATAGTGTAGACGGCGGCAAGAATATGCGGTTAGCGCAACTTAAAGACATGGCGGATGAACTGGAGCAAGGCACTGCGCCTGCATCAGGCAGCAGTAAACCTGCCAACAAGAAAGCGAAACCCGCCCGCAAAGAAGGTTTCTCGGTAAAAGCATTCTGGAACGATAAAATTGTTAATGACAACGACGGTTCCATTTTGCCGCGTTAAGCGACTGCCTACCAACAAAGCGTGTCCGGTTACCTGGGTTTAAGCGAAACCATGAAGACCACACGCTTTTTTAATTCTTTTTCTCCGCGGCAATACCACTGGCCACAAACGGCACCAACTGTTTAATCACATCGGCAATATCAACCTGGCGATTATAGTCTGCTTCCGCAATTTCCCGCAGCGCCTGACTGGAAGCCATAGAAAACACAAAGCTGCCTATAGCAAAATGCAGACGCCAGAAAAGTTCCTCTTCTCCCACCTCCGGTAAACAGCTATGGATCTGTGCCACTAACTTGCGCAATGTTACACCGTAATCTTGCATTATAAAGCGTCTGAGGTGCCCCTGAGACTCGTTATACCCGCGTCCTAACAGCTGCACAAAGAGTTCAGTCCCGTTGGCTTGTACTGACCGAAGCGTAAGCATAGGAGTAATCAGTGAGGTCAACACCTGACCTATTCCTTCGCTACCTTGAGCAGGTTCAAGGGCATCCAGTGTCGCATCAACCTGCGGCATCAGTACGTCAAAGTATTGCTTGAGTACCGCCTGAATGAGGTTCTTTTTGCTACCAAAGTGGTAGTTTACCGAGGCTAGATTGACCCCTGCCCGGGCAGTGATCATGCGCAGTGAAGTTTGCGCATAGCCCTGCCCGGCAAAAAGCACCTCTGCAGCGTGCAAAATTGCATCTTTCGTTTTTTGACTCATTACGGCAATGCCAGCAAATTAAAACCAGTGACGGGTCTGATTCCATAACCGCATCACTGTTCGCTCAGCCACACTGGCAAATGACAGTCCCAGTTTTTCGGCCACATTTTTTTTCTGGCTGTACTTCACCGCGAAAATTTCCCGCTCCGGGTATTGCGACAAAATGTAATCGTCTGATGTCATGATTTCATCAACCAGACCCAGCTCTTTTGCTTTAATTGCCGCCCAGTATTCACCGGTGGCAACTTTATCAATATCCATGTCTTGGCGCTGCGTGTGAACAAAATCTTTAAACAGAGTATGAATTTCTTCAATTTCCTGTTTGAATTTTTCACGCCCTTCATCGCTGTTCTCTCCAAACACGGTAAGGGTACGCTTGTACTCGCCAGCAGTGTGTTGCTCAAACTCGATATCGTTTTTCTTAAGAACCTTATTAAAATTGGGTAGCTGCGCCAACACACCGATAGAGCCTATGTAGGCAAAACGGGATGCCAGCAATTTATCCGCCACGCACGCCATCATGTAGCCTCCGCTGGCCGCCACTTTATCCACCGCTACCGTGAGCTTCAGCCCTTTATCCCGTATGCGTTGTAGTTGCGATGCTGCCAGACCATAGCCGTGTACAACGCCACCACCGCTTTCCAGCCGAACCAGCACTTCATCCTGCTTTTCTGCCACACACAAGATGGCGGTAATTTCTTCGCGTAAACATTCTACTTCGTGCGCATCCATCGAGCCTTTGAAGTCAATGACAAACATCCGCGGAGATTCGTCACGCTGCCCGGCTTTTGCTTTTAGCCGCGCCTTCTCTTCTTTTTTATGCTGCTTAGCCAGTTTTTTTAGTGTGGCTTTATCCAGCAATACCTGGCGGGCGTATTGCGTTATATCTTTAAGCTGCTCAGATAAGGATTGTATTTCAAGATGTCCTTTACCCTGCTTTTGTTTATTTGCCGCGCCTACAATAGCCGCGACAACTATGACAATCGCCACGACCAGCGTCACGGCCTTGGCTAGAAACAAACCGTATTCGTACAAAAACTCCAACTTAGTCTCCTAAAACAAAATAAAAGGACCTGTGTGAAAGGTCCTTCATTGTTAATGACAATAATTGCCTGTGAGTTTATCAGGCTTCGGTTACTCTGACGATAGCGTCATACTGGTAACCGCATTCGCCGTTATCTCTTCTTCGGTGAAGTACATCTCCCGTAATTGCGGTTGCTCAGAGTAGAGGCGGGTCTGATCCAGATTGTTTTCGTCGCCGAACACCCGGGATTGTGAATACGTCAGAATGCCCCTGCCCTCCGGGCCCGTGTCGGTGAAGTTTATAACCATCATCCAGCTACTGCCGTAATTAATGTGATAACCAGAAGCTTCAGCACTCATGATAGTACCGGGTAAAGGCGTGTACGTATGACGAGGCAGCATAGTGCCATTATTGCCCGGCACGATATTGAATACGTTAAAACCACCTTCGATATTGTGCGCACCGCCCCACGGTAGTTTCTCGCCGCTGGGCGAGCCATCGGGCAGACTCCGCTCAACAAACTGAACGTCACCTAATTTTGCATCGGGTGCCACGCCTGCCGCATTTATCAACTGTACTGCACGGGCGAACTGCTGCAGAGAGGTCTCATTCTGCTTGAGTCCCGACGGGGTGGTTGCAGGCGAATCTACATCAAACGGCACTTCCCACTGCGGATTGTTGTTAAACTGAAACGCAAACTCCCGGAACACATGTGCGCCGGTACTGTTTACATTCATAGTGCCATCCCAGTCTGCCAGTGCATCACAGGCTTCACTGATATCCACACTCTCCTCTTCCACCATTACCGGTGTGTCGCTCTCACGTTCGCACAACTGTATTAGCGAAGGTAAGATATCTTCAGCCAGGTAACTGCGGTTACTCATTAACAGGCTTTCCACTTCTTCTGCAGTGAAGGTGCCATCACTGCCAGTTTCATTTTCAATGAATTTCTGACCCAGACGTGAACGCAATGACTGCTGATTATCAGTACGGCCATAGAGTGGCGAGACCCCGGTAATGGGTGAGTTAAGGTTAGTTAGCCAATAACTGTCATTAGAGTTTTGGACCGAATCATTACCTTCGTATTTCGGTGCGTTTTCATACGGCACCGGCCCGTCGAAGTCGAACGCCGACAGATGACCGGGTAAGACCGTAAAGCCGGCGGCCTGTTTTGCACCAATCAGTAATGGGTTGGTAGTCAATTCGTTGATTGCGGTGCTGGTCAGGTTTGGCACGGTGGAATCATCGATATAGAACACTTGCCCATCGGCTGACGCCGCCATAGTGTTATTGAATATCACCCCATCATAATCTTTGAACGCCTGTTTAAAGGCGTCCATATCGTCGGCCATATTCATCGCCAGCCAGTGATCAACAATATCCAGATTTGGCAGGTTAGCGTCTTTAATGGCAAACGCTTCCTCGGCAGACCAGTCAAAGTTGCCGGGTACTTCAATCATAGGTCCGTAATTCGTATAGTAGGCAGTCTTGTTGAGGGTAACCGTTTGACCAGCGCCTACCGCCACTTCAATTTGCAGTGGCTTGGCGTAGATAGTGCGTTTGTTGCCATCCACGGTATGAGTAAGGCCTGCGGCATCATCTTCATGTAGCTGCAACTGATACACAACAAAGTGCTCAGCTGTTGAAAAGGTATGCGTCCAGGCCACATTTTCATTGAAGCCGATGTTTACCGCTCCGGGTAACCCCATCAAAGAACTGCCGGTAACATTCAGGTGCTCAGGAATAATGGCGTGAAACTGCCAGAACCGCAAATTCCCGGTATGAGGAAAGTGCGGATTGCCCAGCACTATGCCCTTTCCGTTCGTGGTTTTTTCACTGCCCAGTCCCCAGCCGTTTGAGCCCATCTCCTGTGGATTATGTGCGGGTAACTGGATATCCGGCTGGATATTAATTGTGATTTCAGAGCTGGCTGAGGATGCAGGCTGTGGCAGATAAGACTCTCCCGGTGGTGCTGCCAGGAACATAGGGCCGAGGAAATTGCCAGCGCCGGGTAACAATGCCACTCCCAACGAGTAAGTCAGCAAATCAACACTGCTGATTTCGGTTACCCAGGGCTGCCCAGCACATTGCGGATCCTGTTCTTCTATTGGCGTGTCTGCCAGGTATTTATTATACCCGGCAGTATAGCCCTGGAACATGGCCCGGCTGTTGGCAGACATTCGCGGCAAATTCTCTTCTGCCAGTTCACGGATCCCCAGCGTAAGATACCCGAAATCATTGATCAGGTGCTCTGAATCCCCGCTGCCCGGTTGCATGTCAGGCCCGAAGAACTTCGCCCGCTGTGAGTTATATTTAACAATTTGATCTGCCAACACGCACAGGTTGTCCTGCGCAAACGCATAACCTACACCATAGGCCATGCCTTCCAGGCTGTCGGCTTTTACGTGGGGCACACCGTAAGTAGTCCAGGTGATGTCAGCCTCTAAGGTACCTTCTGCAGCAAACGCGGGAACGGGCACAGGTTCAGCCGCAGGAGGTGGTGGCGCTGGCTGTTCCGGTGGCGTGACGTTGCTGAAATCGTTGTCGTTGTCACCACAGGCCGCCAGGGCAAGGGTAACACTCAACGCCAGTGTGCTTCTGGCGATGAAAGAAAGTCGGTTGTTGGTATTCACAATTCGTCCTTTATTGATTTAGTTCCACTTCTTGAGGCTGAGCCTAACAGACCAGCGTGATATACATTTATCACAGGTCAGACCTATTAACAATTGATTAACGATTAACGTTTCTAACAATTCCGGGCATAAAAAAACCGGGCCAAAGCCCGGTTTGAATCAGTCATGAACCACGGGGTTAATTTGCTACCACCGCCTCGTTGGTAATGGGCAGCATACGGGCTTCGCTGGCTATATAACCTGCCACTTCCCGCTGCATTTCTTCTGTTACTGCTGCGTTCGGCTCAGGATTAAGACTCGAACCATGTGCACCTTGCAGGAATTGCACCCAGCCACTGACCGGATCAGTTGACGTAACAGTGGAAGAAACCTGCTCAAGACCAATTGTCTGTGCCAGTCCGGCCTGACCTGCCAGAGGCAGCGCTGTAGTTACCGGAATAACCTGATCAGGCAGATTTTCGCCGCCGTCCCCCACTACACTCATCATGTGTACCGGTGTAGTGGCTCCTAACGTTACCGCATAGTTGTTAGGGTCCCCGGCATCCATTACGGTTTGGGCTGCGAACGCAAATTCAGCGAAAATAGCATTAACTTCAGCCATTTGCTGACTATCAAGAGCATCAAAGAACGCACTGACAGCCTGCACCAATTGCTCCTCGCTGACATCGGTCGTTCCGTACAGCTGCGTGAGCAGTGCCTGGAACTCAGGTGATGCTTCGCTCAGCAACAACCCTTTAATCAGTGGACCAAATGAGGGAGACTCAATCAAAAACTGCGCAACGCCGCCACCCGGTGATTCAAGCGAGGCTTCGTTGACCGCATACATACTGTCCAACTCCCCTAGTTGCTCACCCATGGTAGAGTTAGCTACAGCAGCAAAGTTACCACCGGTCATTGCGCCCAGCGACACGCCCATAATAGAAACCCGCGACAGGTCGAAGTCGATGGCCTGAGTTGCGGTAGTGTCTACTACTGCATTCAACCCTAAGCGCAACCCAAGTAAATCAGATACGCTTTGACGCAAATTGTCACGCGCAGTAGGCAAACTCGCCAGATTCATATAGTGGGTTGCACTTACCGTGGTAGCATTAATTTCATCGTTACCATCGCCATCGAGATCGAAGCCACGGCTACCGTGCAGCGGGTGGTCGATTGCCACCGAGGCAATGCCTGCCAGTGCCAGCGTGCCACTAATTGCCAGCATGTCTTCTTTTTGTCTGGTGATACCATGGGCCAGAATAACCACGGGCCAGCCGGCTTCCGGCTTTTCTATGGTAAAGCCTAAGCCTGCGGCTACCGCGACATCAGGAATGGTGATCTGGACGTCCAGCGTTTCTTCACCCATGTTGCCGCCTTGTGGCTGCGGGAACGGGTTAAAGCGGGTGATATTCCGTGCGCTGTCCAGCATTTCGCCATTCACACGTAAATCAGCCAGCCCAAAGTTGCTGCACATTTCATTGTTAGGACCCGGCGTAGCCGCAGCCAACACTTCATCAGGCGCGCCAGCCAGCACGATACCGCTGTCACACGCTGCCTGCCAGAACTGGTTCACTGGCGCTAGCGGGTTTTCGGCACCCGGTACACCCAGGAAGTAAGGTAATGATACTGTTCCTTCATAGCGCTGAGCAGCACAGAAAGGCCCCACCTGAGTAAGAATTCCAGTACTGACTGCAACGGCAAAATCATTTACCGCGCCCCATGAGGCCGACAGGTTGCCAGATGCGGTGGCAAGTAAGCCTCCACAGGTTTGCAATGGACTAAAGTCAGTACTCTCAATCAAGGGCACTAACCCTGCCGCTTCTGGTGGTAAGCCGGCTATACCCTGAGCCACAGCCCCTGCCAGCGTTTCCTCATCTACCAGATTAAGCGCTTCCATGGCATTTGGTGCCCCTTCAGCGTCACCGGCCACAATCACGGGTAACGCTTCACCCGCGTTTGGATCACCGGCATTGGCCCGGGCAGCAAACTCGCTGATCATTACCTGTTTAATGGTATTGAGTGAGACGTCGGTAGATTGTGTGGTGAAGGCCGACACATAGGTTATTTCTTCGCGGTCATAGCCTGCGCCCAACAGCGGATCGATAAGGCTGTTAACTAATGTTTGTAATTCCAGTTGGGAGTCGCTGGACAAGGGTTTGGTATCGATATCCTGACGGACTAAATCCCAGGTCGTCGAGCCCTGAATTGCTTTGCCGCTGGTATCTTTTAACGCCGTCGTCATGACCAGCATGTGACCCTGAGCGGCTTTGAACGGCCGTAACGGCACTACGGTTACTGTGTCTTCGTCCTGCAGGGACAACACGTAATCCACGCCGAATTGGAGCTGATCGCCTAACAAACAGCCTGCAGACGGGATCTCAATTGCGGCGCACTCTGGCACACTTTGATCCAGACCCAGGGTAGCTTCATACAGATGAATGCCGGCTGACAATGTGCTTGCATCAATCGCCACGCCTGCGGTGGTTTCGATATTAATCACAAAGGGATGTTGGGTGGACCAGCCGTCCAGCACATTCAGTGCATTTTGCGGGTCACCAAAGTCAGTAGGGTCAGCCACGGGAATGTTTAACGTGTAATCAAAGAAGCCGTCATCGCCTGGCAGCATCAGTAGATCGTTTGGTATGTTCAGATCCCCATTGGCCGGGTCAAAGACAATACGAGAATGGGGCGTTTGCACGGGAGTTTCGGCCTGGATATCGTCAAAAGATTCACCCGAACCGCCACATCCTGTTAGACCCAGTGCCACAGCAACACTGGAACTGATAAAGAGTTTTCTCATTCTTTCTCCCTACAAAGACTTTGTTGTTATTCTGTGTTTAAAACCTGGCTGTCCGGTTTTGCCGTCCATGCCGCACCGCTTTGTTAACACAATGTCAGAAAAGTTTTAAACATGTTAGACCAGTTGGATATAGCCCAATCTTATTGACTTTACTGAGACTTTGCAAAGGTTTGTTAACTATTTGTAAGCGTATTTACGCAAATAATTTTTTTCAGTCATGTCGTTTACTTACGATCCCCAGTGCGTATCATCGTGTGCTATCCACTTTCAGGCCACACGTTTCCTATTATCACAAGGAACCCGTTTATGAATAACTACCAGGCGCCGGCCGATTTACTCACCGGCAAAACAATCTTAATCACCGGGGCCGGCGCGGGCATCGGGGCTCAGGCCGCCAAAACTTTTGCCGCCCACGGCGCTACCTGTATTTTATTGGGCAGAACCGTGTCGAAACTTGAAGCAGTTTACGATGACATTGTGCAGGCAGGCCATGCTGAGCCCGCAATTATTCCCCTCGATTTAAAGGGCGCGACCCCTGGCCACTATAAAAGCATGACGGATACTATCCGTGATCAGTTCGGTACTCTTGACGGGGTGCTGCACAATGCGTCGCTGCTTGGGCACCTGGGCGTATTTAAAGACATCAGTGCTGAAGAATGGCAGGACGTCATGCAGGTCAACGTTAACGGCGCCACCTATATGACTCAGGCGCTGCTGCCCTTGCTGGAAGAGGCTCCAGCGGCCTCGGTGATATTTACTACGTCCAGTGTGGGGCGTAAAGGTCGTGCATTCTGGGGGACATATGCGGTATCGAAGTTTGCCACAGAAGGCATGATGCAGGTACTTGCCGATGAATACAAAAATAAGTCGGTGCGTTTTAATTGCATAAACCCTGGGGCTACCCGCACCGATATGCGGGCGAAGGCGTTCCCGGCAGAAGACCCGGAGACCCTGAAAACACCGGAACAGATTATGCCACTGTATTTATATCTGATGGGTGATGAAAGTGTGCAGGTTAATGGGCAGTCATTAGATTGCCAGCCGAAATAGCACTCAGAGAGAGTGAACTGGTAAGGTGCCAGTTACGCAACAAAAAAGGCTGCTTAGTAGCAGCCTTTTTCGATATTAGCGTTGATTAATCACCAATTTTCGCCCACGTGTCCCGTAGTCCTACGGTGCGGTTGAATACCGGCAAGTCAGGCTGTGAGTCTGGATCCAGGCAGAAATAGCCGGTACGTTCAAACTGCCACGCCCCACATGCCGGGCTGCTGTTCTGTAAACCAGCTTCCACCCATCCTTTGCACACGGTGAGTGAGTCAGGATTGATAGCATCCACAAAGTCTTCCTGAGCAGCAGGATTAGGCACGTTAAATAACCGGTCGTACAGACGAAACTCCGCTTCTTGGGCAGTGGTTGCGTCAACCCAGTGAATTACTCCTTTCACTTTGCGGCCGTCGGCAGGATCTTTACCCAGCGTACCTGCGTCGTAACTACAGAAAACCGTCGTCACATTACCGTCCGCGTCTTTTTCTACACGTTCGGCTTTCACCACATAGGCATTCCGCAGGCGGACTTCTTTGTCCAGCACCAGGCGCTTGAATTTCTTGTTGGCCGATTCCCGGAAGTCTTCGGCTTCAATCCAGACTTCACGGCTGAAGGATACAGAGCGGGTGCCCATTGACACATCATTCGGATGATTTGGAGCAGTCAGCGTTTCTGTTTCACCTTCCGGGAAGTTTTCGATGACCAGCTTAATTGGATTCAACACCGCCATGGCCCGGGGGGCATTCACGTTCAGATCTTCGCGAATACAGGCTTCTAACATGGACATTTCGACCATATTGTCCATTTTTGTTACGCCAATGCGCTTACAGAATTCACGCACTGAACCGGGGGTATAACCGCGACGACGCAATCCGGCAATCGTCGGCATACGCGGATCGTCCCAGCCACTGACGTAGTTTTCTTCCACAAGCTGAATCAGACGACGTTTACTCAACACCGTATACTCCAGATTCAGACGGGAGAACTCGTACTGGCGGGGCGTACAATCTATCGAAATATTCTCAATAACCCAGTCGTACAGACGGCGGTTATCCTGGAATTCCAGTGTACACAACGAGTGGGTAATCCCCTCCAGCGCGTCAGAAATACAATGGGTGAAATCGTACATGGGGTAAACACACCATTTATCACCCGTTTGGTGATGATGGGCGTGCTTAACACGATAAATTACCGGGTCGCGCATGCACATGAACGGCGAGGTCATGTCAATTTTTGCACGCAGGCTACAATGCCCTTCTGGGTACTCGCCCGCTGTCATTTTCGCAAATTCAGCTTTATTCGTGGCCACGTCAGTATCGCGATAAGGACTGTTCTTACCAGGTTCTGTTAATGTGCCACGCATTTCACGCATGGTTTCCTGCGCAGAGAAGTCAACATAGGCCAGACCTTTGTCGATTAGCTCATTAGCAAAGCCATGTAACTGATCAAAATAGTTGGAAGAGTAGCGCGCCTCACCGGCCCACTCGAAACCCAGCCAGTGCACATCTTCCTTTATGGAATTTACGAAAGTAATGTCTTCTTTCGCCGGGTTGGTGTCGTCAAAGCGAAGATTACACGACCCCTGATAGTCTTCTGCAATGCCGAAATTCAGGCAAATAGACTTCGCATGGCCGATGTGCAGAAACCCGTTTGGTTCTGGCGGGAAACGCGTCCTGATACTCTCGTGCTGGCCCGCGGCCAAATCTTTATCGATTATCTGACGAATAAAGTTGGTCGGACGGTGTTCAGTCTCGGCCATTCGCTACTTCCCCTTGTAAATTGATACTTAAATTGATTCCTGCAAGTATACCATTAGCTGATCTGTGGCCACTACGTTTTCTTGTTCGTGAGTCACTGACTGTGCAAATAAAAAACGATGCGGCGATAATTTCTTCAGCCAGACAGGCCAATTGTCGATTTCATCTTGCCCTTAGAAAAACTATGGTAACCTCTTTTGTAATGACGAACCACTCGTCGAGTTAAGACTTGGTGTCCATGAAAGAAAAAGCTACGTCCTTCGATATTGCCCACCGGGCTGGAGTATCCCAGTCTACCGTGTCTCGTGCGTTGAGTAACAGTCCGCTGGTTAACAAAGAAACCCGCGAGCGTATCCAGCGGATTGCGCAGGAACTGAATTATAAAGTCGATAAGAATGCCAGTAACCTGCGTAAACAAAAAAGTAATACCATCGCATTATTACTGTTTGAGGATCCCACTTCAGACGACTCAATGATTAATCCGTTTTTCCTGTCCATGCTGGGGAGCATCACCCGGGCCTGCGCGACCGCCAATTATGACCTGTTAGTTTCTTTTCAGAACCTGGAAGATGACTGGCATGCGGAGTACGAAGATTCAAATAAAGCCGATGGCATTATTCTGCTAGGTTACGGTGATTATATGGCATATCGCACTAAGCTCGCGCAGTTGCAGGAACAGGGCACCCATTTTGTGCGCTGGGGAGCCCATGACGCAGAATATCCCGGCATTAGTATTGGCTGTGACAACTTTCAGGGCGGCTACGATGTCACCCATCACCTGCTCTCTTTAGGTCATCAGCGCTTTGCCTTTATCGGTGACGCCGGTGGCCATGCACCTGAATTTATGGCGCGCCACCAGGGGTATCTGAGCGCGCTGGAGAATGCCGGACTCCTGCATGATGACCTGCCACGCATCGATGCCATCTCCACGGAAGATGCTGGATTTGATGCTATGCAAACGTTACTGGCAAGCGATACGCTGCCCGATGCCGTGGTGTGTGCGTCGGACAGTATTGCCCTGGGCGTGCTAAAAGCACTGCGAAACACGTCACTCACGGTAGGTAAAGATATCGCTGTTGTAGGCTATGACAACATTCCCGTATCAGCGTTTGCTACCCCAAGCCTGACCACCGTGCAACAAAATACCCGGCGCGCTGGCGAACTACTGGTCAATGCACTGATCAGCGCGATAAATAATAAAGCCGTTGACGATTTCCTCATGCCTGCCGAACTCATTGTCCGCCAATCGTGCGGCACCAAAGACAGCACAGACTAACCTGCATACAGTAATAAAAAAGGGCGAAACCATGTTCGCCCTTTTTCGTGAAATATCCGTTAACGCCGGCTTATTGCACTTCCATTTGTGCGGCAAGGGTAGCAATAAGCTCAGGGTTGTTTATCTGACCTTCCCGGACCCACACCTGTACACCATTTGCACCAACGGTGGTCTGCAGTGACTCACCCTCAGCCAGCATAGTACGGTTGCCAGAGAGCTGCTCCTGCCAACTACCCGGTTGCATATACTGGTTAACGTTGAAGTCGGCCGGTGTGGCACCCTTATTTAATAATACCAGTGCAGTTTGTTGCGCTTCATCATCCTGCAATACCCGATAGAACACCGCTTCGTTGCCAGCGAGACGCACGTTTACCTGCAAACCACTTTGTAATGCCGGTACAGACTTACGTACATTGGCGATCGCTTTTAACGACTGGTAGATAGCGTTTTGCGGCGCTGCATCAATATTTTCCTGCCCGTAGTAATTACGATTACCGGCGTGCTCCGCGGTGCCCCGCATATAACCGATTTCTGACCCCATATACACCACCGGGATGCCACGCACGGTAAACAACCAGTTGTGAGCATTGATAAAACCGTCATCGGTGGCATTCATCCGTGGCATATCATGGTTATCGTAAAACGTCGTCAGGTCGTACGGATTGTGATACGGACCGTGAGTCAGGTGCAGCACCTCTTCCATCTCTGCAAAATCAGACTCCGCAGGGTTCTCAAACACCTTCAGCATGGCTTTCTGCATAGGAAAATCTAGCACGCTGATCTGACCGTTTTTAGGCTGGGTGTGCTGAGCAATAAAGTTGGCATCATATTGAAAGCTCTCACCAAACATATAAAAGCCCGGATGTTCAGCCCGGATACGGTCGGACGCTTCTTTCCAAAATGAATGAGGAACATGGCGGATTGTATCAATGCGGAACGCATCAGCCCCCTGCTCTATCCAATACAGATAGCTATTGATCAGGTAATCACGTACATCAGGGTTGGTGTCATCCAGGTTGGAGAGCTTGACCAGATCCGGGTAGGGATGGAAAAACGCATGCAGCGGGTTCGATTCCGGTTGCAGGTCTTCCGGGTGCAGATTCTGGTGATCCGCGACCAGATTACCGTCTTTGTCGTAAAGCTCGCCGTAACCGGGCTGGTCTTCAGGCATGGTGAAACTGGGTGAACCGTGATTGGCCACAATATCGAACACCGATTTCAAACCAAATTGGGTTTTCATGGCGTGGGTATAATCTTTCACTGAAAGATCATCACTGATCAAATGCTCATCGGGCTGGTAAAAGTTGGTGGCCCAATAGCCGTGATAGCCGGTTTTTCCGCCGTCTTTGAACTGGCCACCATAGGTGATCTGCTCATCGCCAGAGAATGCCTGATCAGGGTTATCTACCACCGGTGTCATCCATACTGCGGTGAATCCCATATCTTTAATGTACTCTGCATTGTTCAGAATACCTTTGAGATCGCCCCCCATATAACCGACATTCGCATGTTTACCATCCGGGCCTTCAAGTCGCAGATCCCAGGTCGGGAATTCCCCGCCCTGATCTTCGTGGTTATTTTCAGGGTCGCCGTCCACAAACCGGTCAGTAACAACAAAGTACACCGCTTCTGCAGCAAAGGGCTCTTGCGTGCCATAGAACGCGGGTGCTTTCTGCGCGGTGTCCTGCCCTTGCGTTTGTGCATTTTCGGTGGCAGCACAACTAGTCAGCGTACCGATTATGGCCGCTGCTACGGCAGAATATCTAATCGCCTTCATGGGGTCTCTCCTTCAATAACAGGGGGTGGCAGTTCGTCGGGCTCTTTTACAAAGAATACGGACAGTGCGCCAAGCAACATCGACACGCCCGCAACCACAATGATGTATTTGGCGTCATTATCGAACACGCTGCTTAAAATCCAGCCTGCGGTAAGCCCTGACACAATTTGCGGTGCGGCCACGGTGAAGTTGAAAATGCCCATATAAACCCCCGTCTTATTCGGCGGCAACGCCCCTGCCAGCATGGCATAAGGCATGGCCAGAATGGCTGCCCACGCAATGCCAATGCCGACCATAGGCAGCATCAGATTTACGGCCCCGGCCGGTACCGTCACTTCCGTAATCAGCAGGTTCACATTCACAGAGGTCAGGTCCTGGAAGAACAGGAAACTTACATAGCTAATCCCGCCCAGTGCCAGGGAGCCGGCATAAACCACCTTACGGCCCACTTTGTCTGCCAGCTTGGCAAGAAAAATTGAAAAGATTGCGGCAAACACAGAGTAGGCAGCGAATAAGATCCCCACCCAGTCACCTGCAGCGCCTTTTGCCATTATAATCGTTTCTGGCACCATTGGCACGGTGGCTATATAGGCCGGATCGAACCATTTTTTGTCGACATTCCAGATATGCTGGGTGATGGCCGGAGTGGTATAAACCCACATGATGAACAGCGCGAACCACGAAAAGAACTGTACCACTGCCAGCTGCTTCATAGTTTTCGGCATATTAACCACCAGCACAAAGAAGCCCTGTAAACGCTCTTTCAGCGGCGGCTTCGACTCAACCTGGTCAATATCTTCGGGTTTAACACCTTTATACCGGTAGTAGTCTTCCGGAGAATATTCTTTGGTGCGCACCACGGTCCAGATCACACTACCGAGTAACACTGTCGCCCCAATATAGAACGCCCAGACCACTGAAGGTGCGACTTCTCCAAGTTGAGCAGTATTAGACAACCCCACTACATTGGTCAGCACGAACGGCAGGATAGAACCAATCACCGCGCCAATATTAATTAGCAGTGATTGCACCGAGTAACCGATATTCCGTTGCTCTGCCGGTACCATGTCGGAAACCAGAGAACGGAAAGGCTGGAAACAAACGTTAAATGACGCATCCATCAGCGCCACCATCATGGCACCCATAATCATCGGCGCCATGAACGCAACAAAAATAGGTGCATTAGGCAACAATACCATCCCTACTACTGCGGCGATTGCCCCAGCAAGAATGAAGGGCCGGCGGCGGCCCAGTCGGTTCCAGGTGCGGTCAGAGGCCGAGCCAACAATAGGCTGTACCAGCAAGCCCATAATAGGTGCCACCAGCCAAAACAATGAAAGCGAGTGCAGATCAGCGCCTAAATCTGAAAGAATGCGGCTAACGTTGGCGTTCTGCAGCGCGAAACCAAATTGCACCCCCAGAAAACCAAAACTGACGTTCCATATCTGCCAGAAATTCAAACGAGGTTGTTGTGTTTGCATAAAATACTCTTGTTATTGTTATCGATAAGCCGCCCGTTGCGACGCGTTATTCGATGATCCATACAGTGGCAGAGGACGCAGGCAAAGTCAGGCTTTGCGCTAGTGGCTGCTGCGACTCACCGAGACGACGAATGTTATCGTAGCCGGTTAACATGGACGAAAAACGTGCCAGTGGCAATGCTTTCGACTCGGCGTTTTTATTCAGTACGACCATGACTTTGGCATCGCCGGCATGTTCAGTGTGGCGAAAATACACATATACCCCATCGTCTGGCGTATAGTGCGTCAGTTTGCCTGCAAAAACCTGCGGATACTGCTGGCGAAGCTTGAGCATTGACTTGATACGGTCTTGTGCCCACACCTGCTGGTCTGTCAGCCCTTCGCCCGTGAACGCGTTAATCTTATCGTCGGGCCAGCCACCTGGGAAATCACTACGAATAATGCCGTGATCCTCTGTGCCGGGATTTGCCATGAGTATTTCAGTGCCATAAAACACCTGCGGAATGCCGCGCATAGTCAGCACTGTCGTCATCGCCATATCCCACAGCGCCGGATCTTCATCCAGTTGCGAATAAATACGACTCATATCGTGGTTATCCGCGAACACCACCAGATTGTAGGGGTCACCATACACAAAGTCACTGGCCAGAATTTCGTATAGCGTACGCAGTCCGGAAGACCAGCTCTCGCTGTTTTTCAACGCTTCTGTCAGGGTAGCCTGCAACGGGAAGTCCATCACGCTCGGTAAGGCGCTTTCATAGTCATCGTGACGCTGTGAACCCGCCTGCCAATACGCAGTGATCAGCGGGTTTACGGTCCACTCTTCACCCACAATGTTCAGGTTCGGATATTCTTGCATCAGCCGTGCGGTCCAGTCAGACAAGAATGCTTTATCTGAATATGAGTAAGTGTCCACCCGTATCCCGCTGAGGCCGGCATATTCTACCCACCAAATCGCATTTTGAATAAGGTACTGTGCCAGGTGCGGATTACGCTGGTTAAGGTCAGGCATAGTGGGCACGAACCAGCCATCGTTGAAGGCGACCTTGTCTGACTCGACGCCATGGGGATCGTGCAACGCCTCACGTCGATGCGAGGTAGGCACAAATTTACCGTCGTTATTTATCCAGTCTTCAGCCGGTGGATCCTGCATCCACTGGTGACCACTGCCAATATGATTAAGGATCACATCCATGATCACGCCCACACCGTGCTGCTCGGCTTGTTGGCTGAATTCCCTGTACAGTTCATTACTGCCAAACCTGGGATCTATCCGGTAGTAGTCGGTGGTGGAGTAACCGTGGTATGAGTAAGCATCCATGGCGTTTTCCAGTAACGGCATGGTCCACACCTGGGTAAAGCCCATATCACTGATGTAATCCAGCCGATCTATCATCCCCTGTATATCACCACCATGACGGCCGCCCTTGTCATCACGGTCAGCCTTGTCTACATACCCGGCCACTGAATCATTCGACAAGTCGCCGTTAGCAAACCGGTCGGGGGTAATGAGATAAATTACATCAGTCTGATTAAAACCTTCCCGTTGCGATGACCCCTCTTCGCGGGTCTGAAGCTGATAGTTAACCGTTACGGGATCGCGATCGCTAAAGGTGAATGTAAGAGGAATGACACCCGGCTTTGCCTGTTCGGTATCCAGAGTAACAAACAAATAATTATTGCTGTCCTGCCGGACACTGGAGAGCACTTTTACTCCCGGATAGTCTGCCTTCACGCTGGCTTCTGCAATACCGGGTTCGTGGATCATCAGTTCCACCGTAGGACTCACCATGCCGGCCCACCAGTTTGGTGGCGCAACTTCTACAGCTTGCACCGGCCATGCCAGCGCAGCGGCGAGTGTGGTACTTAAAGCACAATAACGCATCTCATTACTCCCTTAGCTTGCCCGTTCACCGCCAGACATTCCTCTGCGAAAACAGGCTATCAGTACCCCACTTAATCAGGGGTGTGATAAATTTGTAGGTCAGACTTCCCATCAGTGTTAACAGGACGTTAAGATAGACACAAATAGTACCTTTGTCGTGTCCGCAGACCAACCGACTGCATACGTATTCACCGCTGCAGGCCAGTAAAATCAATAATAACGGGGATAACAGGCCCCTTTCTTCAAGCACTTCTGATTGGCAGACCACTATACCCGTGAATAATCCAGACTACCCAGACCATATAGTAATTGCAGGAGGCGGATCCGCTGGCTGGATATCTGCCAGCCTGATTAGCCACCATTTCCGCCATGCTCACACCCGCATTACGCTAATAGAGTCGCCCCAGATAGGCACCGTGGGTGTAGGCGAAGGATCTACACCTCATCTAAAACAGCTGTTTACAACACTGGGTATAGAAGAGTCGGTATGGATGGCGGCGTGCAGCGCCACCTACAAAAACGGCATTCAGTTTGAACAATGGTACAAGGAAGGCGCACCTGGCTATTTTCACCCTTTTCCCAGCGCAATCGACCATGCCACTGCCCGGGAATTTCTGATTGCCTGTGAGCGCCGCAGACAGGGTTATAATTGCACCACTGTATCTGATGAATACTTTCTGGCCAGCTGGCTCACCCGACATTATAAGTCACCCAAAACCAATGCAGGTGAGCAGCAGGTTGCTATAAACTACGCCTATCATTTTGATGCGGGGAAGCTTGCTGACTTTTTAAGAGATGTCTCGGTAAAACAAGGTGTTACCCACATCCAGAGCACTATAGACGAGGTTACGCGTAACCAAAAAGGCGACCTCGCGACCCTCCACCTGGCTAATGGCGATACAATAAAGGCGGATTTCTTCCTGGACTGTACCGGTTTCAGCAGCCGGTTGCTGCAAAATGCTCTGGAAGTGCCCTTTGTCAGTTATGCCGACAGTCTGTTTAACGATCAGGCGGTGGCGGTCGCAACAGGACCCACCGCGACGCCATTACCGGCAACCCGGTCAGTGGCGATGACGAACGGGTGGCGCTGGGAAATTCCGCTTACTAGCCGGGTTGGTAATGGCTATGTGTTTGCATCAGATTTTGAAAGCCCGGAGGATGCAAGTGACCGCTTAATGGCTCAGCTCGGCCGGAAACAAGTTAATGCAGACAGCATACGGCATATCAGGATTAAGGTTGGCCGGGTAAGTGAGTGTTGGTCATACAACTGCCTGGCGGTGGGTTTGAGCCAGGGGTTTATTGAGCCACTGGAAGCTACAGCCCTGCATTTGGTGCAGGAAACCGTGGAACAGTTTTTATCGGCCTGGTCAGCGGGCAACTATAGTCCGCAGCACCAGCTGCAGTTTAATCAGTTAATGGCCGACCGCTTTGATGGGATCCGTGACTACATCGTTGCCCATTATCACCTGTCATCAAGGCAAGGCCCTTACTGGAACACAGTGCGCCATGAGGCCAGGCTTTCCGATACACTGCAGGCCCTGTTGCAATGCTGGCAGGAGGGCGGGAACCTGATCCAGTTTATAGAACAGGAAAACATCGGCCATTACTACTCGCCGGTATCCTGGTATTGCCTGCTCAGCGGCTATCAGCTGTTTCCAGTATTGCGTAACTCTGAGTCGCCGAGGCCCCCTCTTACAGCTATCCAGGCCACGCTGACTAAATGGGGCGCACGGTTCCAGCCACATAACGCTGTACTTCATGCCACACCATAAAAAACGCCGCCCGGCTAGTGCCCGGCGGCGCTTTTATTTAAGTCATTAAAGACTGTGTAAATTAACGGTTACCAATGCACCGTAAACTCACCGTGACCTTGTAACCGCTGGTTCACATGCAATGTTTTCGAAGACGCATCCCAGTACACCGCACTGTTTTTATCAGTGCTTACCGCTACCTTGTCCGACAACATGACATCCTCAGGTTGCTGCGTTAACCCATGCAGTACCCACTCCAGCTCTCTGTTTGTCGGCATACGGTCATAGCCGCCCGTAGTGAGCATCTGTACGCGCATGCTGTCTGACTGACGCTGATGTATCACCTGTCCGGTCATAAACGCATTATCTTTCAGGGAGTCCACTCGTTTGCCGTCATCTTCATAATAATGGTACTGATGCTCAACCCCCTGCTCGCCAGCCCAGACATGCATTGTCATTTGAGAAAAGTCAGCCTCAGCAGTAGTACTGGCAGCGTCAAGCATAGGTACCACGCCACCGGCTTTTACCATTACCGGTATCTGGGTTAAGGACGCAGGCACTGACACAGGTTTACCGCCGGTATAGATTTCGTCGGTATAAAAGTGATACCAGGTGCCTGGGGGCAAGTCCACCATCCACTCGCTTACACCGGCTTCAGTGACCGGTGAAATCAGCAGGTTTTCACCCCAGTAATAACTGTCTTTGTTCGTAAACCAGGCATCGCCTTCGTGATAGAAAGACAGCGGACGCATCATCGGCATGCCGGTCAGGCTGTTCTCGATCGAGAGCGCATAATTGTAAGGCAGCATCTGATACCGCAAGCGGATAAGATCCCGGGCCTGGGCTACTGTCTGCTGATCATGATAAACAGGTTCTGGCGCAATATCCTCCTGGGCATGAGGCCGGAACACCGGTGAGAATACGCCTAATTGCAACCAGCGTTGATACAACTCAGCATCAAACTCGTCCCCGCCGGCGAAACCACCAAGGTCACTGTGGGTATAGGCAAGCCCGAAGACCCCCATCTGCAGCGCCAGCTCAACCTGTGGTTTCAGGCCGCCCCAGCTGCGGCTCACATCGCCGGTCCAGGGGATCATTCCGAACCGCTGACTGCCCACAAAGCCACTGCGCATTAATACAAACGGGCGTTTGTCAGGCTGAATATCCAGACTGTGTTCATACACCATCTGCGCCCAGCGGTGGCCATAGGCATTGTGTACCGCATCTGCGGTATATAAACTTCCGTCAACATTGTGCAATGTATCACCCGGGTGGACTTCCGGTTCACCCAAATCACCCCACCAGCCTGCTACGCCCTGCTCTGCCAGCTTAGTATAATATTGCTTGAACCAGTCCCGACCCGCCGGGCTAAACACATCTACCAGCCCGGTATTGCCGAAGTAAAAATCGAAGGTTTTTACTTCGCCATCCAGTGACTTGGCAAGCGCATCTGCCTGTACCGCACTGTCGAAGTGTGAGGAGGTAGTCAGCACGAACGGTTCAGTGATAACAATGGTCTGCACGTCCTGTTCGCGAAAATCGGCCATCATGCCGTCGGGATCGGGGAAGGCTTCACGATCCCAACTCAGGTTACCCATATGCCCTTTTACATCTTTCCCAAACCAATATAAATCCAGCACTACCCCATCCAGCGGGATATCAGCGTCCTGATACCTTTTTACCACATCCCGGGTCTGACTCTCGTTTCGGTACCCGAATCGGGAGGCGAAATTACCCAGCGCCCAACGCGGCGGTAACGGTTGTTTGCCGGTCACTGAGACCAGGTTACGGGATACATCTGCGAGATTTTCACCCAGCGTCACCAGGTAAGCAGTACGACCCGCGCGCGCATCGAACTGTAATACGTCTGCTTCACTGTGGCCTATATCCAGATTACCGGACGCGGAATTGTCAAATACTACGGCGTAATTTTCTGAGGACATGACTGCGGGCAGCGAATAATACATCTGGTTAGACTCAGTGGTGTAGCCATAATGTGCGCGATTATACAGGGGCATTTTATGTCCCCTGCGATCCATGCCCAGCACCCGTTGCCCGCCACCGTACAGTTGCTCATCCGGTTGCAGGGCAAACCGGAACCCACGCAGGCTGTCTACATGGAAAAAGCCTTTCTCCTCACTGAGGCGGTGTTCATTGTCAAAATAAAATGCCAACTGAAACGGCGATTCAGATACCCGCGCAGTGACCCGGCCGTAGCTGAATGTTGTTCCCTCTGGAGCCTTCCCAACCTTGACAGGCTTTACAGAAACCTCGGCGGGAAGTGCCATGGAAGGGAGTTGTTTTTCGTCGGCACGGTACAGCACTTCAACGGTATTATGCCCAAGGAACGACACTCTTACCTTGCTGTTATCATCCAGCGTTAACAGGATGCGGTGATCACTGACATGGTGAGAAACCAGAGACTGCGCCATCGTGGTCACCGACACGCAAGCCATACTCAGCCCTATCAGGACCCAGGATAAAACGTTATTCATGGTGTTGTTCTGCTTTGTTATCAAAATTGGTTAGAAAACCCAGAAATGCCAGCGCAGGCGTCACCTGCCCGCGCCAGAATGCTTCATTATGCTCGGCACCGGCAATCACGGTGGCCCTGAGTGCTTCGTCAGGGTGTTGCTGGGCAAGATGCAGGCTTGCCATCGCTTGCATGCCATCCACCATCTGACTGCCTTCTTTTTCCCCCACATTCATATACACACGATGGCTGTCCGGCAAAGGATGTGCTTCGGCAAATTCAAAACTGCTCTGTGAATACCAGTACGAGGGGGAAAATACTGCTGCCCGGGAGAATATGTCAGGTCGCGCCACTATCGCATAATGGGACATCAAACCGCCCATTGAACTGCCCATGATGCCAGTATGAGCCGCTGCGGGGCGGGTTCGGTAATGACTATCCACGTAGGGCTTAACGGTCTCCGTGATAAATTGCAGATAGGTATCACCGCTTGCGTCGCCAAAGCGGCTATTCGTCCACGGACTCAACTCCTGCATACGCTTGTCACCACCATGATCCACAGCCACCACAATGGGCACGCCAACGCCCTCAGCATGCAAAGCATCGAGTGTCTCATCCACCTGCCACTCCCCCGCGTAACTGGTTTCCTTACTGAACACGTTCTGTCCATCATGCATATACACTACCGGATAGCGGGATGAGCTGGTGGTGTAATCGGGCGGCAGGTAAACCCAGATACGCCGATCGCTGCCATCGGGGTATTGCACGGCCTCTGGTAACACAGTGACGTGCTCTGATACCGAGTTATCAGCGGTGGTCTGGGCTGACGGGGGATCAACTGTCGATGAACTTTGCTGGCTGGTGCCCGGCTTCTGTTCGCTACAGCCCATTAATACACCTGCCAGCGCCACGGCAACATAGAGTTTAGAACTCATAAACAGCTGACTCCAGCGGCCCTAATTCCAGGGTTATCGTCTGCCCGCTCTCGCCCACTGTGGCGGACACGTCAGAAGATAACAAAGCGTCGAAAGGGGTGCCGCTGTTCAAACCCAGTTCAGATGCTAACTGTTCCGGGACAGTCAAAGTAAGCTTGCGGGTTTGCGAGGCAAAATTAGTTACCACCAATAACCGGCTGTCCCCGGTATACCGTACAAACGCCATTTGCTGCTCGCTATACTCACTGTCATTGTTCAGGCTACTGGCATGCAGACTGGCAAACTCACCGTTCATAGCTGGATGCGAGGCTGAAATTTGCATGACCTCGATATAAAACGCCCGCAGCGCCCTTTCTTTATCAGAGAGCTGACCGCCATCGAATTTGCCGTCATTCATCCAGCGCTGATGCGCAGGAACGCCCGCATAATCAAAGATAGTGGTGCGGGTAGGATCGCCAAAGCCGGTCTCTTCGCTGCCGTCTTCCCCCACATCCTGACCAAAATACAACATGGTAGGAGAGCGGCTGATCAGTGCAGATACCACCAATGCGGGTTTACCTTTTTCTGCATCGCCGGCAAAATCCGGGCTGGCAATACGCTGTTCATCGTGGTTTTCAAGGAAATGCAACATGCTCGGTGCTATTTTTCCGTGAGCTTCCTGAATCGCCACTAAGTCCGAGACTTTGCCACTTCCCTGCATAATGGTTTTCAGGGTGTCGTAAAACTCTACCTTGTCGTACAGATAATCCATTTTGCCTTTATTCAGGTAGGCGCGGTAAAGATGCGGCTGATACACCTCAGCCAGTAAAAATGCATCCGGGTTCCGCATCTTGATGGCACTGTTTAAGAATGACCAGAACTCCACCGGCACCATTTCAGCCATGTCGTAACGGAAACCATCTACACCTTTATCCAGCCAATAGAATGCGATATCGCGAAATTTGTACCAGGAATCGGGTAATGATTTATCCCGCCAGAATTCAGCGTGCGCCTCTACACCTTTTTGTGCATAGTCATCGGGTAGCGTAGGGAAATCATAGCTGCCGTCGGGTTTTACCCCGTAGTTTACTTTAACCGTTTCATACCAGTCGTTCTGATCCGGTTGTGCAGCACGGGCGCCATTGCCCGTCCATTTAGCAGGCGTTTCGTCGAACTTGCCGTCGGCCAGGGGGTGCGGATGACCGCCCAGCACCTGGTAATTATCTTTGGGTTCAGGTACCCGGAATGACTCGCCTACCACGTAATAAAAATTGTTATCTCTGGCGTACTCCACCGTCGTATTGTCATTGGCACCAAAATCACTGACGCCTTCCGGCGCACTCAGCGACTCATACTGCCTGGCCACATGGTTTGGAACGATATCGATGATCACCTTCATGCCATGCTCATGGGTTCGCTCAATCAGAGCTTCAAATTCCGCCAACCGGTTGGCCGGATCGTCAGCCAGATCGGGGTTTACATTGTAGTAATCTTTAACCGCGTACGGCGAGCCCGCCCGTCCTTTAATAACATCCGGGTCATCCAGTGAGATACCGTATTCGGTGTAGTCGGCAACGATGGCATGATGGGGAACGCCGGTGTACCAGATGTGCGTGGTACCCAGTTCTTTTATTCCGGTTAACGCAGTATCCGTAAAATCACTGAACTTACCAACCCCATTTTCTTCCCGTGTGCCCCAGGGCACATTGTTGGTGTTGGTATTTCCGAACAGGCGGGTAAATACCTGATACACCACAGGCTTCCCCTTTTTTGCGGGTTCGGTCTGGTTAGCCGGTGCGGGTTTCATTGATTGGGTATCTTGTTGTTGTGAGCCCTGTCCGGAGCAGGCGGCAAGGGTCAGTGCCAGGGTGATAGTGGCAACCAGCCGGTTGCGCCGGGGAACGGTATCAAAGTCCATCTGTTATTCCTGTAAGTTCAAGAGTAAGACAAGAATACAGGTTAAAAAGATGTTACGACAATTACATACGTATTCAGCCGATAACTTTGTCAGGCAGCCCGGCGACGTTTTTGCTGTTGCTTCTTCACTTGTGCAGTGCGGTTATGGTAATTCGACAGCGCGTGACCGAATTCTGGTACGCCGTCCAGTTCTACCATAATTTTTCTTTGAAAACGGCGTAATGCCGGCGAAATCTGCTGCATAAATTCGGCTGGCGACAATTGATAGGCCGCCCGAGAACCATGGTAATCCACCTCATTGCCAAGCTGCTGAAAGCTGATCCCCAGTAAACGCATGCTGCGTGCCAGCTTAGGCTCCATCATTACATAAACATTTTCTACATCCCGGATCAGGCAAATACTCGCTGCGAAAAAATACAACGCCATCGACAAATACGGAAACGAGCGGGACGCATGTTGATTGACCAGATTTTTCTTGGAATGCTTGCCCGTGACAGGAGAAAGTTTACTGTCAGACTGACGGCGACGAAATCGTTTGGGAATGGCCAGCCGGGAGACTTCACAGATTGAATGTCGGGGGTAACGCTGTGGACTGTGTTCGTCAAAACGGATTGCCTGAGGGCAATTTTGTTCCAATGGCAACAACTGTCCGGGGTGTACTGGCATGACCAGCCGAATCGTCCCCGCGCAATCGCCGGTGGCTTTGTGCTTTATATAACAACTCAGCGCATAGTCGTCGAATTCGTCGGTTTCCAACCCCGACTGACGTACCGGTTCAAACCCCATTTCTTCACAATAAACCTGGTGGCGGGTTTTGTAACATTCCCGCTGAGACGCCTCATCAGTGGCAACCACTAATGTAAAATGCTCAAAAAAATGACTGGCAATGGCATCAACCGTTTTGTTCACCTTGCGGCGGATAACAGGTCGCACAACATGTCGCACGCCGGGGGCGTGTTTTACTCTGTTTAAAATGTTCAAAAGTCGGCGCTTCACCCGTACCTCAACTCTTCATTATTGCGTTGTTGTTGGGACACTATCCATGTGGGGTTTTTGACGGATCATAATGATCCAAGGTCGAATGCCCTACACTGCCTGAATCTAACTACGCTGTAAACCATACCTATGTATACAAGCGCATACGCAACTGGTTTGTGTTAGATCAATAAAGAGGGAATTTTTTACGCAACTCTATGAAATTATGACAGAACCCGGGTGCGGTTATTCTGATCACGACTTTGCCGGATTCTTTCATTGCTCGCGTCATAGCGACGCTTTGACATTCTGTCGTACAGTAAAACATTCGCGGTAGCCGCCAGATTCATACAATGAAAAGTAGGCACATATACCACATCGTCAGCGCGGGACAGTATATTCTCGTTGACGCTGCCATCTTCCGGGCCAAAGACATAAAACGCGTTGTCCGGGTGGGAATATTCAGGAAGCGGAATAGCGCCTTCAACCAACTCCACCACCACCACCTTCGACGCCGTTGGTTTACACTCAAACAAGTCTTCCACCCCTATGGTGGGGATCATCTTATGGAAGGCACGGGTATCCGCATTGAAATCTTTTGCATACCGGTAACGCTGCCCTGTATAGAGCACGTGGTCTACCCCATAACATCCCGCAGCACGCAGAATAGACGCCACATTGACGGCTGACTTTGGATTCACCAGCCCCAGGCTGACATGAGCACTCACCAGCATATTCTCCTTAGAACAGAGTATAAATGAACGTCGCCAATGACGATTGCTGAGTTGCCACAACCAGACCACCCAGTAAGGCCAGAATAACGATGATAGGCATCAACCACATCTTCTTGCGTACGCGTAAAAACGCCCAGAGGTCTTGAATAAACTCCACCATGTTAAAACGGCTCCCGTAAATGTTGTTCGTTGGGCTCGTGAGCCCGGTCTGTCCAGAATGATTTGCTGGCCGAATCAGGGCGGCGATTATACTGTAATTTCCGGAAAAGGCGCAGTGTAATACCAATAGGGGTAATTACCACAAAAAACACCAGCCCCAGCAGCAGGCGGGTATTGAGGTAATTCATTACACTGGCAAAGACCATCCACAGTCGGTAGACAGGATATACCGCCACGGGAAAAAATATGGCCGAAACGGTGAGCGGCAACACCACAACTGCGAGCCACCAGGGTGACGGTGTAGCGAATAGCCAGGGTAACAGAACACAGAAAACCATCGTTATCACCAACGCCATTCCTAAACCAAAATGTCTTAGCGCCTGATGGTCGGTGGCGGGTACTGTGGGTAACCAGAAATTATTCATTAATCTTTCTCAAATGTGATGGTTTTCGCCCGGGCAATCGCAGCTTCAGTGGCAGCTGATTTATCAATGATGAGAGACCCCAATACCAGATAGTCCATATCCGTCGCCAAAAAACACCGGATGGCGTCGTCCGGAGAGCACACAGGCGGTTCGCCGCGTACGTTAAAAGACGTATTGATTACCAAGGGCACCCCGCCGGCGTCAGCAAATGCTTCTATGAGCGCGTGAAAGCCTGCAGAAGTTGCTTTATCTACTACCTGTACTCTGGCTGAGTAATCAATATGCGTGACCGCAGGGATACTTGAGCGTACCGCGTTGACGCGTGCCAGGCCTTGCAGATCGGTATTGTCAGGTAAAATCAGATGCGGCTGCACCCGGGCCACTTCCAGCATGTAAGGATTTCCCGGCTCGGCATCAAAATAGTCTTTCAAAGACCCTCTGAGTACAGCCGGCGCAAACGGCCTGAACGATTCCCGCTGCTTAATTTTCACGTTCATTGTTCGCTGCATTTGGGAGCTTTGTGGATTCCCCAGTATGGAGCGGTTACCCAGCGCCCGAGGGCCGTACTCTGCCCGTCCCTGGAACCAACCCACGACCTTGTCGGCCAGCAACAGGTCTGCCACACGTCGATGCAGTTCGGCCGTCTCGATAAAGTGCGGTGTCAGGTCCCAGTGTTTGCATGCAGCCCTCATCTCATCTTCCGTATAAGCTGGCCCTAATTGGGCGCCTTGCATCGAATCCACACTGGGTTTTACGGCGTCAGGCTGACGAATATACCAGGCACTCAGCGCTGCACCCAGTGCGCCGCCGGCGTCCCCCGCTGCAGGCTGGATCCAGATATCATCGAACAGACCGCTTTGTCGCAGTTTGCCATTGGCTACACAATTCAGGGCGACGCCACCAGCCAGACAAAGATGACGGGCGCCAGTAAGCTGCCGGGCGTGGCGGGCAATATTCTCGACAATATGCTCCGTGACCTGCTGTATAGAGGCTGCCAGATCCATACAGCGTTGATCCGGGGCTTTGTCCTGTGGCCAGGGAGGGCCGTCAAATAACTGATGGAATCGTGCACTGGTCATAGCGTGCCCGGTTTCAAAGTCGAAGTAATCCAGATTGAGCGCAAAGCTGCCATCGTCTTTAACGGTCACCAGATTTTGAAGAATGGTGTCGGTATAACGAGGCGTACCGTAAGGCGCCAGGCCCATGAGCTTATATTCCCCACTGTTTACCCTGAAGCCACAGTAGTAGGTAAATGCGGAATATAATAAGCCCAGCGAATGGGGAAACTGCAACTCTTTAAGCAGCTTTAATTTGCTTCCCTTGCCTTCCCACACCGAAGAGGTTGCCCATTCCCCCACCCCATCCAGACACACGACCGCAGCATGGGTGAAGGGTGAGGGGAAATAAGCAGACGCAGCATGACTCTGGTGATGTTCTGTAAAATTCAGCGGTGGCAGCTGCTCTCGTCGTAAGCCAGGTTGCAGCGCCAGCAGCTCTCTGCGCAACACCTGTTTCAGATAGAGTTTTTCTTTCAGCCATACTGGCATGGCCTTCAGAAAGGTGCTGAAACCCCGCGGTGCACGAACCAGAAAGGTTTCCAGCAACCGTTCAAACTTCAGTAGTGGCTTATCATAAAATACAACGCAATCAAGTTCTGCAAGACTGCACCCCGCCTCTTTCAGACAGTATTGAATGGCGCGGGCGGGAAAAGCCGGATCATGTTTTTTGCGGCTGAAGCGCTCCTCCTGCACGGCGGCAACAATCTCGCCGTCCTTTATAATGGCGGCTGCACTGTCGTGGTAGTACGCGGAGATCCCCAGAATATAGCTCATAGCTTATTGTTATTATTGTGTGAACAGGCTCTACAGTGGAGCATACCTCAACAAAAAGATTCGTCCTAGTGCTTCGCCGCTGCATACGTATCCAGCTTGCGCTTGGCTGACTTGTCAGCGTATTGTGTATACTTTTGTTATTGTTAATTAAATGTATTATGCCAGCCTCACCGAAAGCCACATCAAGATGGTTCACACTTATCGCATTACTCATTCCGGTTCTGGTACTCGCTGCAGTTGAGGGTGGCCTGCGGATCGCCGGATTCGGCAAAACATACCCGTTGTTTGTCCCAGCCTCTCAACCGGGATATTTAGTTCCTAACCCTGAACTCATTCAGCGTTACTTCCATGTCGGTGCGCCCGCGCCCAATGTGAGCCCGGATACTTATTATTTTGAAAAAAACAAGCCGGCTGACCAGTTGCGTATAGTGTTGATGGGCGGGTCTACTGCGGCAGGCTTTCCCTACGGACGTTTCGGGTCTCCGGCCGGACTGCTTGAGGCACGGTTACAGGCAGAATACCCAAACCTGGATGTGCGGATTATCTCTGTGGCCATGTCCAGTGTGAACAGTTATACCCTTCGGGACATTACTGATGAAGTTATCGGCATTCAGCCAGATGCAGTGTTAATTTACGCCGGGCACAATGAATATCTGGGCGTCATGGGTGCCGGGTCCGTGTACGCTGGCTTTGGCAGTCACTTCGCCAATGTCATGTTTTTAAAACTGAAAGAACTGCGTTTATTTCAGGCACTACAATGGCTAATGCAACCGCGCAGTCAACCAACGCCTGGCAATGGCGATGCCCGCACGGTAATGGCGCAGGTCGCGCAAAGTCAGCATATCCCATATAACTCCGCGGTGTTTAAAGCTGGTGAATTCCAGTTTACCGATAATATGGCTGCCGTACTGTCACAGCTAAATGATGCCGGCGTGCCCACACTGGTATCCAGTATTGCCGCCAACTTACAGCATCAACCGCCGTTTGCTTCAGCGCCTCTGGCAAACTCTGACTCCAATTCCATTTCATCTGCGGCAACAAACACGCTTTCCTCTCAGCACGCTGACGCTCTTGCCGGGATCGCTTCCGCAGACGTACATTATCGCTTGGCTAGTGCGGCCCTGCCAGACTCACCGGGGCTGGCGCTTACCCATTTTATCCACGCCATGGATGCGGATTTACTGCGTTTTCGCGCCCCGTCGCACTTTAATACATTGCTTAAACAGTTAGCCCACACTCCTCACGCAACATGGGTAGACAGTTATTCCCTGCTGGCCGCCCACAGTCCGAACGACATTATTGGCGAATCGTTAATGCTGGAGCACCTGCACCCCAATGAAAAGGGGTACTTTCTGATTGCCGAGGCTTTTTACCAGCAGTTAAAAGCACAGCATATTCTCCCTGAACCAGTGCACTCATTGTCCGCAGATGAAGCCTGGCAGCAACGGCCACTCACCGCAGTCGATGCCCGGGTAACCGAACTGAAGATAGCCAATCTTACCTCTGACTATCCGTTTCAACGCAGCCACACGCCGTTTACACCACCAGCGGCCAACTCTGCTGTGGGGCGCTTTGCGCTGGCACGCTATAATGGCACACCATGGTTGGCTCAACAGCCCCGTTTGCTGACCTGGTATCAGCAGCAAGAGGACTGGGAGAGTGCCGCTAATGTGGCCGCCGCACTTGCCAGCGCCTTACCATTCAAAGCTGACATTGCTCAGGTAGCGGCACAATTGTCATTACGGGCAGGTCGCCCTTTCCGAGCCTGGTATTTCGCCCGTCAGGCAGTAACTCATGATAATAATTCACTCATGTACCAGCTAACACTGGCAGAAAGTCTGTTTAAGGCCGGTCAGAAATCTGCGGCTATTCGTCAGCTTCGCGCTGCAAAAGAGCAATTCCCTGACAGCCAGCGGCCTGACTACTTTTTACAACAACTGGGAGCCAGCTAATGACAGTGGGCAGACAATGGCTGTTTCGCATTATCGCTTTATTGATCCCCGTTATCGCCTTGCTGTTACTGGAGGGTGGGCTGCGCCTGGCTGGGTTTGGCGGAAAGCTCGCATTGTTTATCGACAACCCCGCCCACGACGATTATCTGTTACCCCGTCCGGATATTCTGAACCGGTATTTTCCTGAGGAAGTGGTGCCCAGGGTTACCATGGAGGCTAATTTCTTTCTACGCGACAAACCCGACAATGGCCTGCGTATATTCGTGCAGGGCGGATCCACTGCTGCTGGATTCCCATACGGGCTGGGTGCATCATTGGCAGGCATGCTGGAGGGGCGCCTAAGACAGTCTTACCCGCAGCGGCAGGTGGAAGTGGTCAATACGGCAATGTCTGCGGTGAACAGTTATTTACTGGCTGACCTGGCGGATGAAATCGTCTCACAACAACCTGATGCCGTATTAATTTATGCCGGACATAACGAATATCTGGGTATTTTTGGTGTTGGTTCGCACTTTCAATTTGGCGGCCCCTGGATCACGCGGGCTTACCTCAACCTTTATCAGATTGCCATTGTCGACGCCCTGCAATCTTTGTATTACACCCTGCTCCCCATCACACAGACAAACGAGAGCGGGCGCACGTTTATGGCGCAGGTCGCCAGTGACACCGTCATTCCATTCCGCTCCCCCCGTTACCAACAAGGGCTTCAGCAGTTTGAAACCAATATGCGTAAGACCCTGTCTGTCTATCAGGAGGCCGGGGTTCCCGTCTTCATAAGTACTATCGCCAGTAATGTTCGGGATCAACCGCCGTTAGGGAGCACAGACACCAGTGACTACCGGGCTGATGTGGCCTTCAAAAAAGGTCAGGAGGCCCTTCGGCGAGGTAATCTGACCATGGCCAGCCAGCACTTGCGGCGGGCACGGGATTACGACACATTGCGTTTTCGGGCACCCTCCGATATTAACACGATCATCCGGAAGCTGGCGCAACTCCCCGGGGTCACCCTGGTTGATGCTGAAGCCCGGCTTCGCCAGCGCAGCGAGGACGGTATCATCGGTAATACACTGATGCTGGAACACTTGCATCCCAATGTCCCTGGCTACTTTCTGCTCGCCGATACATTTTATCAGGCGCTGCATTCCTCCCGCCTGGCTACCGGCACATATATTTCAACGGCTGAGGCCTGGCGTCACCGGCCCCTGCTGGCCGCAGAAGAATATGCGGGATACGCGCAAATTCAGGCACTTAAAGCCGACTTTCCGTTTTCTGCAACGCCCGTTCCGATCAAACTGGCACCGCCTGAAGACCAAGAGCAGCAATTGGGGAAACAGTATTTTGAACAGGCCATCAGCTGGCGGAAAATGGTAGCGTCACTCCGGGAACTATACCTGCAACAGGGGAACACGCCACTGGCTATTAAAGCGACCATGCTGTTGGCAGACGCCCTGCCCCATGATCCTCTCACCAACGAACAGGCCGCCGACATGCTGTTTAAACATCAGCGCCACGCAGAGGCACTGCATTATTATCGGCGGGCTGAGCGCGCGGGAAGTATTACTTCCCACCTTACCAGTCGCATGGGGCTACTGGAGAAACGTCTGCGTTAGCGGGTAATTGCGGGTTCCAGCAACCGGCCTACGCGTTCCGCTACAGCATCACTTAACGCGTGCACCGTTACCAGCTCTGTAGCCGCAGCAATGTCAGGAGCAAAATAGCGATCTTTATCATAGAAGGTCACTTTGGTGCGTAGCAGGTCATGCACTTCTTGTAGCCCCTCACTGGTAGTAAGTGGACGACGGAAGTCAACTCCCTGCGCCGCGGCAAGCCATTCTATGCCGAGGATCCCGGCGACATTCTCAAAAATATCCTTGAGTCGCCGGCCGGCAAAGGTTGCCATGGACACATGGTCTTCCTGGTTAGCCGAGGTCGGCAACGAGTCAATGGACGCCGGATGGGCCAGGGTTTTATTTTCACTGGCCAGCGCCGCACAGGTTACCTGAGCAATCATAAAGCCGGAATTTACTCCGCCATTATCCACCAGAAATGCCGGTAGACCACTTAAATTGGAGTCTATCAACAATGCCATTCGGCGCTCTGATAACGCGCCGATTTCTGACAGCGCAATGGCAATCATATCGGCGGCCATTGCCACCGCTTCGGCGTGAAAATTTCCACCGGACAATATGTCCGACGAATCAGCAAATACCAGCGGGTTGTCCGACACACCGTTGGCTTCAGTTTGCAGGGTATCGGCCGCGAATCGCAGTTGCTGCAGACACGCGCCTAATACCTGGGGCTGGCAGCGGAGTGAGTACGGATCCTGCACTTTTTCACAGCCCGCATGGGCGTTTCCTATTTCTGACTCATCCAGTAAAGCACGAAAGCCGTGGGCTATATCCTGCTGTGCCTGGTGTCCGCGTACCGCGTGGATGCGGTCATCGAATGGAACCCGGGAGCCCTGCGCCGCCTCTACACTCAGTGCACCTATCGCCATGGCACTGTACAAGGCGTTTTCGGCGTAGAATAAACCCTCAAGCGCAAACGCTGTAGAGGCCTGTGTGCCATTCAGTAGCGCCAGGCCTTCCTTCGGTGCCAGCGCCACGGGGGTTAACCCGGCACGTTCCAGCCCTGCTTTTGCCGCACACAGCTTGCCCTCTATCAGCACCTCGCCTTCGCCAAGCAACACCGCACTCATGTGCGCCAGGGGGGCCAGATCCCCCGACGCCCCAACAGATCCTTTCTGGGGGATCGCCGGCCAGACCTGATGATTGTAAAGTGTGATTAATGCATCAATGACCTCTGCACGGATCCCTGAGTAGCCCCGCGCCAGAGAGTTTATTTTCAGCAGCATCATGAGCCGCACCGTCGAGGGTGACATATACTCACCAATGCCGGCGGCATGCGATAACACAATACTGCGTTGCAGTAATTCTAATTCATGCTCCGGAATGCGGGTATTCGCCAGCAAGCCGAACCCCGTATTAATACCATATACCGTACGCCCCTCTTTAAGCACTTCGGTGACTGTCTGCTCAGCCCGGTGAATAGCCGGGTACGCTTTCTCATCTAACGCAATGGGCTGATGAGCACGGAAGCACTGACGGCAATCATCTAGGGTCAGTGCGCCGGGATACAACGTAAATGTAGCTGACATATCAGGCTCCTTTATTCAGCATAGGTAAATCCAGTTGATGCTCTGTGGCACACTGGCGGGCAATGTCATAGCCGGCATCAGCGTGACGCATCACACCGGTCGCCGGGTCGTTGTGCAGTACCCGGGCGATGCGGGCGTCGGCTTCTTCGCTGCCATCACACACTATCACCATGCCCGCGTGTTGACTGAAGCCCATTCCTACGCCGCCCCCATGATGTAAAGACACCCAGGTGGCACCTCCTGCGGTGTTCAACATGGCATTCAACAGCGGCCAGTCAGACACAGCGTCAGAGCCATCCTGCATGGCTTCGGTTTCGCGATTAGGCGAAGCAACAGAGCCGGAGTCCAGGTGGTCACGGCCAATCACTACCGGTGCAGTTAACTCACCACTGCGAACCATCGCATTAAATGCCAGTCCCAGCTTTTGACGCTCCCCAAGGCCTACCCAACAAATGCGTGATGGCAGCCCCTGAAACGCAATACGCTCCCGGGCCATATCCAGCCAGTTATGCAGGTGATCATTATCGGGAATTAACTCCTTCACCTTTGCGTCAGTTTTGTAGATATCTTCCGGATCTCCGGATAAAGCGACCCACCTGAACGGGCCAACCCCTTCGCAGAACAGCGGACGAATATACGCAGGCACAAAACCCGGGAAATCGAACGCATTGTTCACCCCTTCTTCAAAGGCCATTTGCCGAATATTGTTGCCATAATCGAGGGTGGCAGACCCTTGTCGCTGAAATTTCAGCATGGCTGCGACCTGCACAGCCATTGAGGCTTTCGCAGCACGCACCACGTCCTGTGGATCTGACTTACGCCGGGCAGCCGCTTGTTCCAGCGTCCAGCCTGAGGGCAGATAGCCATTCAGCGGATCATGTGCGCTGGTCTGATCGGTCACTACATCCGGAATGATGCCTTTTTCCAGCAACGCCGGAAAAACATCCGCAGCATTGCCCAACAGTCCTACAGAGACCGGCTTTCCACTGTTTTTGGCAGTCTCAAGGAACGCCAGCGCTTCATCAATACTGGTGGCTTTCTTGTCTACGTAGCCAGTCCGCAAACGAAAATCAATGCGGCTCTCGTCTACTTCTACAGCCACCATTGAAAAGCCCGCCATGGTGGCTGCCAGTGGCTGCGCTCCGCCCATACCACCCAGTCCACCGGTGAGGATCCAACGCCCCTGCGTTTGCCCTTCGAAATGCGCTCTGGCGACACTACCGAAGGTTTCGTACGTGCCCTGCACAATGCCCTGGGAACCAATATAAATCCAGGAACCAGCGGTCATTTGCCCGTACATCATAAGCCCTTTCTTATCCAGCTCATTAAAATGCTCCCAGTGGGCCCAGTGTGGCACCAGATTAGAGTTGGCGATCAGCACCCGGGGAGCATTACTATGAGTAGGAAATACGCCCACCGGTTTGCCAGACTGAATAAGCAGAGTTTCGTCGTCCTTCAGGCGCTTAAGCACCTCAACAATTTTGTCGAAGCAAGGCCAGTCACGGGCAGCCCGCCCTATCCCGCCGTAAACCACCAGCAACTCAGGATGCTCTGCTACTTCTGCGTCAAGATTATTCATTAGCATTCGTAACGGCGCTTCGGTTTGCCAGGATTGTGCGGTTAGTTCCTTGCCCCGGGGGGCACGAATTTTACGCGTGGGATCTTCGCGGTTCATGAGGTCTCCTTGTTCGGTGATTGGGTAAAGTTCAGGTGATCGCCGAGTCGGTACCGGTCACCAGGATGAATAAGCGTAGCCACACTGATTACGCCCAGGTGGCTGAATGTGCGGCGATGGATTTGCAAACATGGCAGCGAGGCCGAAACACCCAGTGCCGCAGCCTGTGCTGCAGACGGCAGCACGGCTTCCACAACGTGATCCGCCTCGGTCAGGGGGGCCTGCTTACTTAGGTACTCGTTCGGCGTGGTCAGGGAAAAGTCCTGGTGAATATACTCAGGTACCCAGCTGGGATTGACCCAGCGGTATTCCAGCTGCACGGCGAGGTCGTTATCAAAATGGGTTAATTCTGTGTAGAACAGCGGCGTGTTTTCATCGACTCCCATCCACTGGGCTACACCGTTTTCAGCAACTCGCTGGTCATGGCATAACAACTCACAGTGGTGCTTGTGACCGCGGGCCCGTATTTCTTCCTGGATGCCCCGTACCGTCAACATAGACGCCATTGGCCGGCTGTCTGCCACAAATGTCCCTACGCCCTGTGTACGGGCCAGAATACCTTCCGTCACCAGCTCACTGATGGCTCTGCGCGCCGTCATTCGGCTTACACCAAAGCGAGTGGCCAACTGATTTTCTGACGCGACCTGCGCGCCTGGCTGCAAACGCCCGGCGGCAATGTCATCCAAAAGCGCAGATTTGATAGTAATAAAGCGGGGTTGCATAGGTATGGGCCGTATTCATTTTATGTAACTGTAACGTTAACAGCTTGTATATACAAGTATAGCCACGTACACTACCCCCGACTCTTTCACGAGGAAAAAGCGATGCATAATCTCCTTGTAAAAAACGCCAGAATAGCGTCTATGCAGGATACTGCGAAAGCGTATGGCGAGTTATCGGCGACGGACATTCGCATCCGTAACGGGATAATTACTGAGCTTGGCAGCGGACTCACCGCGGCTGACGATGAACACTGTGTGGATGCTGACGGGCAATGGTGTCTGCCGGGGCTGGTGGACTGCCATACTCACCTGGTCTATGCAGGTAACCGTTCTGACGAGTTTGCCCAGCGACTGACAGGCGTCAGTTATCAGCAGATCAGCAAACAAGGTGGCGGTATCAGCAGTACGGTACGCGCCACCCGCCAAGCTTCAGCAGACACACTGCATGCTGAAGCCTTACGCCGCGCGCAGCGTCTGGTAGAGGAAGGCGTTACGACGGTGGAAATTAAATCCGGCTATGGACTCGATCAGGAAACAGAGTTGCGTATGCTCGACGTTGCCGGCAAGGTCGCAGAGACGCTTGGCATTCAGGTTCGGCGCACATTTCTGGGCGCCCACGCCCTGCCCCCGGGCGAGAACGTCTCGGCGGATGACTATATTACCTTCGTATGCGACACCATGATCCCCCATGTGGCCCAACATGCTCTGGCGGATGCCGTGGATGTATTCTGTGAGAGCGTAGGCTTTTCACTGGCAGAGACCCGCCGGGTCTTCGAGGCGGCCAAACAGCATGGGTTAGCTGTAAAGGGTCACGTTGAGCAGCTCAGTAACAGCAACGGAGCGACATTGGCGGCCAGCTATAATGCCCTGTCAGTGGATCACGTTGAATACCTGGATCCTGCTGATGTACAGGCACTCGCCGCTGCAGGGACGGTCGCCGTATTACTGCCAGGGGCGTTTTATTATCTGAAGGAAACCCAGCTTCCCCCAGTGGAAGCCCTGCGGAATGCAAAAGTGCCTATGGCCGTCGCCACCGACTTTAACCCCGGTACCTCACCGGTGGCCTCATTGCTGACTTGTGCCAATATGGCCTGTGTCCAGTTTGGTCTTACTGTGGAGGAAGCATTGCGGGGGATCACGGTTAACGGCGCGAGAGCTCTGGGGCTAACCAATACCGGGCTTATTGCTGAACAATACCGGGGGGATTTAACACTTTGGGATGTCCCGGATCCATCCGCACTGGTGTATGAAATTAATGGCTACCGCCCCTCGGCAATTATATGTGGGGGAAAGCATGTCCGTTAGTTCATTGTGGCAAGGGCGAATCGACGCTGAAGATGGGGCAGCAGGCCATCGCTGGCATCAGGTCGTTAAGAGCGCGGTCAAGGACACTCAGGTCAACGCACAAGACGTGGTTTTGGCCGGTTACCCCAATGATACCGGGGTAGCGGCCAATAAAGGGCGTGTGGGTGCGGCGGGCGGACCCAATGCGCTACGTCAGAACCTGGCTAGTTTACCCTGGCATCTACCGGTACAGCTCTATGATGCGGGTGACAGTAATATCAGCACTACACTGGCCGACACCCAGCAGCATTACGCGTCATTGCTTGGCCGTCATCTACATCAGGGCGCCCACGTCATCGGTCTTGGCGGGGGGCATGATATTGCGTGGGGCAGTTTTCAGGCGTTGAACGAGGCCAGACCGGACAAGCGGATAGGTATTATTAATCTGGATGCCCATCTTGATTTACGCAGGTTTGACAGTGGCGCCTCCTCGGGTAGCCCGTTCCGGCAGATCTCAGCGTATTGCCAGCAGCACAACAAATCTTTTGACTATGCCTGTCTGGGTATTAGCGATGCTGCCAATACCACTGCCCTGCTGGACTACGCCAGAGAATCCGGCACGCTTACGCTTAATGATTATGCCTTTTCGGCGCAGCACGCACTGGAATGTGTGCAGCCACTGCTGGACACGGTGGAAGAACTCTATGTGACTGTATGTATGGATGTGTTCCCCGCCGCCGTCGCGCCGGGAGTAAGTGCCCCTGCCGGGCTCGGCATCCCGCCTGCGGAAGCTGTACTATTTATCCGTCAGCTTGCTGCTGAAGTGCGTACACGTTCTCTGGCGTGGCGGCTGAGCGACATCGCCGAGTTAAATCCGGTGTATGACAGTGATCACCGCACCGCTCGTCTGGCAGCCAGAATGGTCTATGAACTCACTCAGGCTATGGATCAGGCAGCCCGCTGACAGCCGTCAGCAAGTAGCCGGCGTGCCGCATTTTTACCGCTGCGATACCCCATAGCCAGCTTCAGTTTATCCATTGTCAGTCGCTTTACCTTAAACGTAGTGTCTGGCGCCACCACCTGAATATGGCAGTCGGCCGGTGGGTTGGTAAGAAATGCCAGGGTTTCGTTATAACTGTCTGGCCGGCGTTTGAGGGCGTCGAGCAGTGCCGGTTGCGCACCATATAGCTTGTCCAGTAACCAGCCCGCTTTGAGTTTTGGTTTTGAAAAGCCTAACGGCTGAGACAGAATAACCGTGATGTCCCTGGCGCCCATTTCGTAAGCCTGCTTAACCGGGATAGCGTCAGCCACACCACCGTCAGTGTAACGCTTTCCATCGATGACCGGTTGCTCACGATAGGCGGTCGGTATTGCGCAGGATGCCACCATCAGTTGGTCGATATTGTCAGCGGTGACCCGCGGGTACTCACATTGTCCGGTTTCCACATTCGTCACACCCACATACAGGGGAATGTCACTTTTCGGAGACATTTTGCACCTCGGCAGTGCAGCCTTACATTGCTGCCATAACCAGTGTACATCCGTCATATGACCGCCGCGGATAAAGCGCAGCGGACTAAAAAACTCCCGTTTGGTTGCATACTGAGTAATGATGGTTTTACTGAGCCCGGGGGACCGGGTGACATACGTTGCAAGATTGGTTGCACCTGCTGAAACCCCTACCGCAAAGTCGAACGGGTAGTACTCACGGGACATAAAGCTATCCAATACGCCAGCAGCAAAAATACCACGCATTGCACCGCCTTCTACTACTAATGCTCTTTTCATCACTCACTCCTTAGCAACTCCGTGCACTGGCTGACTACGCCGGATTTTGTGATCCGGGTCAGCTATCACAAATAATAGGTAGCAAGAAGTGGTCCATCCACTGGTATTTTTAGGAGCTCATGTTCATAGTCCCTGCCCTTATATACCCGAACAACAGGTATAAAAAAAGCCGCTCAACTGAGCGGCTTCGGTCATTTATAACAGGTTACTTTTCAGTCACCGTTAACGTAGGTGCCGTACCATCCGGCCCCTCAACTCTGAACTCATAGGTACCCGCCGATACGTCTATAAGTAAATTGTTGTTACTGGTGCTAATTGTTTTTGGTGTTTGTGGTGTCACCAGGTTACTGGCTTCACCATCCGGGTTACCCAGATTAACAGCCGCCCAGTCTTCTGAAGCCACCTTAAACTCAGTTGCCCCTTCGCTAAGGTCGATATCTACGGTATAAACACCGCCGCCCTGGTACATGAACTCATTGTCAGTTCCCCAACCATTCATGCCACCACGCAAATACACCGGTGTATTACCCCAGAACTCTTCCTTGAATACCCGAATTTTAGGCTCTTCAAGCGTAGTCACATCAAAGATGAAGACATAGCTTTCCTCACTTTCGATGTTGATGAGCAGGTTGTTGTCAGACGGTGTCAGGAAGGTATCCTGCCCCAGCTCCACGACCCGGTCAGCATCATCACCAGACAGCGCACCGAGGTTAACGGTAGACCAGTCTTCCGAGGCCACCTTAAACTCATAAGCGCCTTCAGCCATATCGATAGACGCAGAATACAGGCGACCGCCATCGTAAGTCAGCTCGTTGTCTGTGCCCCAGCCGTTCATGCCCCCGCGCAGATAAACCGGTGTACCCACATACGGCTCTTCGTTCTCAACGGTAAGCACGGGTGCGTCTTTATCTGTAGCATCGATAGTGAACAGGTACGTCGCGTCGACACTTGGCGTGAAGATAAGGTTATTGTTGCTGGCAGCCAGCACCTTCTCTTCTGTCGCGATGACTTCCTGCGCATCACCGTCGGCAGCGCCGAAGTTAACACCTGACGGATCCCCCCAGTCTTCTGCCGCGACTTTAAACTCGTAAGTGGTCGCTGCAATCAGCTCTATCGCTACCTGGTAAACGCCTGCACCACGGTACTCCATAGCGTCAGACACGCCCCAGTCGTTCATGCCACCACGTACGTACACGGTGGTATCGCCGTAAGGCACTACGTCAGGCGCACCAGCTGTAGCGTAAGCAGACAGACCATAACCCTGCGCGCCCATTTGTGGCTTCACAAAGACCGCCATGGTCAGCGCAGGTACAGTGAAGGTCCCGTTGCCTTCTGCGTCACCGGTGCCTTCCGTGAAGTATGCGCCGCGCACCGCCGCATCTACCGAGTTCATCTGCACCATGTGCAGTTCAAAGCCGGTAGCTGTATTTACGGTAATGGACTTCTCTTCATAGCCGGTATTCACTACCACCATGATGGCATCGTTCATTGGATCCAGGTCTTCAAGCATGACCTCAGAGTCTGGCGTAATGCCATCATCCAGTGACATGGCAATCAGACCTTGTTGCTGACGACTGCCCAGGTTATGGAAGCCTACACGGTCAATAATTGTCTGTTGCGTGGTCAGTCTGAACAGCGGACTTTCCGTACGAATGGTCAGGAACTCGTTAAACACCGCGGAGGCAAACTCAATATCCGTCATGCTGGCAGCACGCTCTGGCGAGTAAATAAATTCACCCATTTCTTCCCAGCGTGCTTCGTTGTCCTGCGCAGGTGGCAGGCCCACATTCCAGTTATTGGTCTGATACGTGAAATCTACATAGTTGAACCAGTCGCCTGAGTCATAGCTGTTACGATCCATCGACTTGGAGCGCAGCATGTCACCACCCATTTGCAGGAACGGAATACCCTGAGACATCAGTGGAATACCAATCCCGATGTTCTGGGCACGTACCCGCTCTTCCAGCGAGATATCCATTGGCAGGGTGTAGTTGAACTGATCCCACAAGGTCTCATTATCATGCTTAGACACATAGTTAATGATGTCAGCCGGATCCTGTGCATAACCCCCTAAGTTACTGGTTGTGCTGTCGGTACCGCCAGACGTTTTCAGTACGTAATCAGTCAACGTACCCGCCATGCTCACTTTCACACGATCCTGGTCACTTAGCGCAGCGTCGCTGTCAGGGTTAAAGATATTGCCCTGACGAATAGCTTCACGAATACGGTCGTTATACGTACCAATTTCGGTACCGGCCATATTCAGCTGATTCGCTTGTTCGTAGCCACGGTCAATTTTAGTCCAGCCTTCGCCGTAGAAATAATTATCCGGGTCTATAGCCTGAACCGCGTCACGCAAGCGCACCATGGTATCTACCGTTGCCTGACTCATAATGTCGAAGCGGAACGCGTCAAACTTGTAGTGTTCAGTCCACATCAACAAGGAGTCGTGCATGAACTTTTCCATCATCACGTTACGCGGCTCTGTATCGTCACAGCAGGTTTCACGCACAATGGCACCACTGTCAACTTCGTAACGGTGATAATAACCAGGCACTACTTTATCAAGCACAGATTTAGGGAACACGCCGGAAGCGTTGGTATGGTTGTACACCACGTCCAGTGCCACACGCAGTCCCATCTCGTGCAGGGCCTGGTTCATAGCACGCATTTCAATAATGCGCTCTACCCCTTCGGCACTTGAGGCGTAGCTGCCTTCCGGTGCATTGAAGTGGTGCGGATCATAGCCCCAGTTGAACGTATCCACGCCGCGCAGATCAGCAGTCAGCTGTTGCGCTTTAGCCGCTTCTGCCAGCGGATCGTAGCTGTTATATACGTCAATCAGTACCGCATCGCTGCTTTCTTCTTCACAGACAGTGGCGTCACGGTTCAACACACACAATTCACCGACCGTGCTGTACAGGTCAATGGTATTGGCCGGGTTTTCATCAATGGTGGCAATGTCATTCGCAGGCAATACGTGGAAGTGGGTCAGACCCGCTTCAACCAGTTTTTGCAGGTGCATTACCGGCGCTGTATCGGTTTCAGTAAACGCCAGATAGTTACCGCGGTTTGCCTCTGAAGTAGACATATCACGGGCACTGAAGTCGCGAATATGGCCTTCGTAAATCACTGCATCTTCCGGGTTCTGAATGGTCGGAATGCTGTGATCATCCCAGCCTTCCGGCTTCAGGTCATCATCACTGAGGTTAACGAACCGTGAAAAACGCCCGTTGGTGGTCAGTGAGACCGAGTACGGGTCAGTCGTTTCCAGCGTTTCTATTGCGCCAGTGATTGGATGGAAGACAGTGATTTCATACCGGTACAAGGTCCGGTCCAAATCCATGCTGCCTTCATAACGCCATACCCCCGACGCATCATCGCGGACCATGTCATAACTGGCAGCCAGCGTTTTGTTGTCGTTATACGACATCAGGCGGACATTTTGTGCCGTCGGGGCCCACACCGCAGCGGTAATGCCGCTGTCTGTGTAAACCGCACCCAGGCTGGCTTCATCAGCGTCAGCTTCACCACGGGTGTAAACCTGATCAATCGCATTGGCCATCTGAATACCCGTGGCCGCGACTAAGGTGCCCTCTGAGTCATATCCGCCCAGAACCGCCTGGGTGGTCAGCACTGTTTTGGCATCTTCCAGTGACCATTCGCCGTACCAGGCTGACATCGACGACAGATGCGGCGCTATGGCTGCCTGTTCGTCTGTCAATTCGGCCATTTCCAGTTCAACGGCAGTGCCGTTAAGCCCGGATTCCAGTGAGGTTTCCAGATCGGCAGTAGCAGAATAGTGAAGCTTTACAGTGTCGACACCTTCCGGGGTGTCCCACAACAGCGTATTGGCATCCAGCCAATGCGCTGCCAGACCTTCAATATCTACCGGCTGCGGGCCCAGTGAGATAATCGGAAACTCAAACACAGTAGGCTCACCCGATAAGGTGAAGTTCATGCGTGTGAAGGTTTCGTCATCCTGCACCAGCGACCCTTTGAAGTCGCCGCCGCCAAGTTCCTTGCCAGCATCATCAGTGCCGATGTGGATAATGAAGTTGTGGCAGCTGCCATACCCTTCTTTTAGCTCCAGCACCCAGTAAGCACCATAGTTAGGATCGATACCGGTTGGCTGACGACCATTGGCCCAGTCGGTATCTGCATCCGCGTAGGCATCACACTCGTCATTGTTCCAGGTATGCAAACGCCAGCCATCGTAGGCCGGATCGTTTGGTACATTGTCGGCATCTACGGAGCCACGGTTGTAGTAGAGTACCGCCTGATTATCACCCGGGAAAAATACCGGATCAGGTAGCGTTGGGTCTGCACCTACCACACACGCGTCGTTTGTCTCATTAGGGACCGTGGGTGGGTCACATTCAATGGGTGGCGGGGCCACACATTGGGTACCCGCTTCATTCGGTACGTTGGGTGCGTCACAGGTTAACAGGTCGTTGCTGCCTGACTCTACGTCAGAACCGCCACAGCCTGTGAGCACCAGGGTGGAGAGCATGAGACCAAACAGTCCCATTGCCCGCTTGCTGTTACACATAGGTTGTTGCTCCAGTGTCATTCTTTGCGTTGGCGCACCATCGTACGCACGGTCGAATAGTCTTGTTATTTTCATAGCGTGTACGATAGCCCCAGGAAGTACTGTGTGCCGAAGAACTGAATCGTCCCGGTTTGCTCTTCAGACGTGAAGTAGCTCTTAGTGGGCTCGTCAGTCAGGTTGTTAACCTGGAAAAGCACACTCATGTTGTCATTGATCTCGTACGAGGCCTGGTAATCTATTACCAGTTCATCATCGAAATTCACCGTTTGATCGTTCACGGCCACCTGTTCGGACACAAACGCGTCACGATAACGACCTGATACGCGGGTTTCGAAACCTTCGTACTCCCAGAATACGGTCAGCGTCGCCACATTCTCAGACAGACCCGGGAGGCGGCTCGAGAAGACGCCGTCACTCAGGGTGCGCTGAATTTCACTCTCGGTATACGAAAAACTGGCACTCACACCCAGACCTGACCAAGCGCCGGGTAACATGCTGTAAATTTGTGTGTAGGCCAATTCAATACCACGAATGTAACCACCCTTCGCATTGTTAATGGCGGTTTCATAGCGCCCGTTTTCGGTGGGAACGGTGATAAACATCGGGTCACCATTGGCATCCCGGGCAAGCTCAGGCTCCTGGCCTGAAAACTCTGCTTCCAGATACACCGGCACTTCAATTTCAGACGGTACGATAAACCCGTTGTCCTCGAAGTTATAAGGTTCTATGGCAATGTTTTCGATGAACGAATCTATATCTTTGTAGAAACCGGCCACGATAAGGGCCCCATCAGTCTCTTCAAAGTAGTACTCCCACGAAATGTCATATTGGGTAGCGTAGAACGGGTCCAGATACGGACTGTTGCGGGCTGAACCGTTAATTTTCGCGGTCGGTTTAGACAAGGTGACTTCCCCTGAATCCCGATCCATGGTTGCCGTGACTTCTTCCACCGTGGTAGACGCATTAGCCGCAAAACGGTTTATCGGCGCCCTGCCCATGACCTTGGCGGCGGCCATTCTTAATTGCGTATTATCAGTCAGCCCGAAGTTCAGGTTGATTGACGGCAACATGTCCGTGAATTCATGGGTCAGAATGGTTGGGCGATAGAAGTTATTGATCAGGCCCGTCTCATCCATGATGTTTTGTGCACCCGCAGTAGGGTCGCTGACTTCCACCGAGGTGCCGGTTTCCGGATCGGTGACAAACCGTGTCGCTCGCTGTAGCGTCGTTGAGCGCTGTTTAGACTGCACGTAGCGAACCCCAACGTTACCCGTCACCCGCACATCACCCAGCTCGGTGTCGAGATTTGCCATCAGGTAGGCAGCGTTGACGGTTTCAAATACGTCACCACTTTCCTGGACCGACCATGCCGTATTAGGGCCTGTGCCTGGTCCATTAATGACGCCAGCCGCACCCGGGCCCCACGTTTGCTGGGGCTGCGGCACACCATTCGGGAACCAGGCATTCAGAGCGGCATTTAAATCGACCGATAAGTAACTCGGGAAATAACTGTAATCGCCTGACCAGTTCACTACATCGACCATATCCTGTGTCAGACGTAACGGCGGCTGATTAACCGAAAAACCACCATCGTTACCGTATTCAAACACTGAACGGTCGTTGTTGTATTCGCGATCTGAGTAGCGGTAGCCAAATTCAAAAGAAGAAATAACCGGCAGCGATACCAGGTACTGGAAGTCACCGCGGTAAGCATGCAGCTCATCTTCATTTTCAAATGGATAGATGCCGTACTTGCTCACCATTACCCGGTTAATATCGGAGAATGCATCGGCCTGATTAAACGCCACATCGGGCAGATTCAGACCGTTAAGCAAATAGGAAATCTGAACATTTTCGTCAAAGGTCGGGCTGACAGCTCCGGCGTCTTCGGCGACTAACGACCATAACAGGCCGTTACGGAAATTACTTTCCGCTTTTGATAGCGAGACGTCAAACTGGGCAGATAAGTCATCGGTAATCTGCCAGTCTGCTTTTACGCCATAGCTTTCTACCTGGTCGAAATCCTGGTTATCATCGTTAACCAGTTCCACCCGGGTAAAACTACTGTCGGTGCGGGTAAATGTTCCCCCCACCACCGAGTTGTTCACTACTACAGGGTTAGTGATACCGGCATTGACGCCACCCAGCTTAACCCGATAGCCCCGGGCAAAGGCTTCTGAGTCGAATTTAGAGATAAACGCATCGGCTTTCAGGGTAAAGTCAGCAGTAGGCGCCCACTCGATGGCTGCCATATAGCCATCACGGGTTTCTTCCCCGCCCTTATGCTGAATCTCAAAGCCTTCGCTGATCAGTTCGCATTCCGGGCATTCACTACCCACATTGTCGGTATCACCCTCAATACCATCCACATCCACTTCACCGTTATAGGCAAGGCCGACAAACTGCGTCGATACGCTGGGCTGGAACAACCGGGCATAACCCAGCGACACACCCAGCGTGTCATCCATAAATTTGCCCTGATAAGAGAAACTTATCCGGTGTCCGTATTCCTCTGCATCAGGAATTTCACTGGCACGGTCGTTATACATACCACGCACGTTGGCACTGAATTTGTGCTGCTCTTCAATTGCCAGCGGGCTGGCCGTTTGCAATTCTACAGTTCCGGCAACGCCGCCTTCAATTAGTGAGGCTTTCGGTGACTTGTACACCGCCGCAGAATTGATCAACTCAGAAGGATACTGGTCAAATTCAATCGCACGGCTGCCACTGGTGGACACCTGTTCACGTCCGTTCAGCGTTGAAAACACGAAATCACCGGCCAGGCCCCGAATGTTGATTTCGGCAGCCTGCCCACCTGTTCGAACCGCCGAGATGCCCGGCAGACGGGTTAACGCATCCGCCATTGACACATCCGGTAAGCCACCGAGATCATCTGCTGAAATTTGCTCTGTTACAGTATCGCTGAAACGTTTCTGGTTGAGTGACTGAATAAGGCTGGTACTGAAACCACGTACCTCGATGCGCTCTATGACTTCCTCGTCCGGCGGGGTTTCCTCCGGTTCGGCGTCCTGGGCGTAAACAGGTTGCGCAATGTACGCAAGCCCACTCGCCATCAGCGCAGCCATAATGGTGCTGGGTTTGAAAGTTCTCATGGGTGTCCCATTCCTTTGTTATGTGGCAAATTACAGACACACTTCGCCTGTTAATGCCTATTATGGTTCAACTATAGATAGTAACGGTTAGTATGAAAAAGGAGCAATTAACTGCATACGTATTCAATAACATTTCACAACATTTTATTTACACGTATAGCCTAGTAGCAGCGTAACTAGCTGGAAAATGGTGAATATTTACCGACAGCCACAATATTGGGGAACGGGGTAATACCGTGAATGCGTAAATGTGTTGTAAATGGTCCGTGTTATCTGCGCAATAACAGACTGAACGCGGGTGTTCTTTGCAGGAATGACAAACACTGGCAGCACCTTCCAGCCAATAAAAAAGCCACTCCCCTCACAGGCAGTGGCTTTTACTTATCCAGGGATGCGGCGGTTAGCCGCGGTGGTTCAAATTAGAACGAATAGTTGAAACCTAACAGGTAGTTCGCACCGTAAGACTGGTGCAGAGTTACCTGGCGTGAATCAGTACCTGCCGTCTGAACGTCTTCTTCGTCAGTCAGGTTTTGTGCCTGTAAGGTTACACGCAGGCCTTCCAGTGACTCGATGCCTGACTCACTGAAGTCATAACCAATCTGGGCATCCACAAACGTGCCGCCCTGGTTAGTGGCATCAGACAGTGCCAGGCTTAAACCACGGGTTTCTGTCAGGTAGTCAGTACGCTTCGTCGCAGCAAGACGTACTTCGAAACCAGCATTTTCATAGAAAACTGTCATGCTGTAGTTTTCCTCAGACAAGCCGGGGATACGGGTTTCCGAAGTGCCTGGCGCCGCTTCTGCGTAGCCATCCAGGAAGGTAGCGCTGGCGAACATACCGAAGCCTTCAAGGGCGTCGTGCAGCATTTCGCCAGGGAGGCTACCCTGGATTTCCCAGCCGCGTACGAAGCCTTCGTAGCCATCCAGCGGCTTAGTTTTCTGACCTTCGAACAGTACCGGTGCCTGGCCATCTGATGTCTGGTGCAGACTAGGGATATAGTCGTCAGAGAAGTCAGACAATACGGCGTTATCACGGTGCCAGTTTTTGATGTCTTTAAAGAAGAAAGACACAGCCACATAGCCGGTATCAGCAAAGTAGTTCTCGTACGCCAGGTCAATCTGGTTAGACTCGTAAGGCTTCAGCTCAGGGTTACCTGAACTACCGCCCCAAGGGCCATTATCAATGTCGTCGCTCAGGATCTGGTTGTCGTTAAACGAGAACGTTACCTGAGTGTTTGGACGAAGGTCATCCATACGCGGACGAGACAGAACTTTGGCCATGCCTAAGCGAACAAACTGGTTATCAGCAATTTCAGCACTCAGGTTCAGAGTCGGCAGTACGTCGGTGTAATCAGTGCCACCAGATACTTCTGTTGCATTCACCATACCCGCCTGGTTCAGTGATGTACTGAAGCCAAATGACTGTTGGTCAGCACGTACAACCTGCACACCAACATTACCGCGAATGAAGATCCCTTCATACTCAGTATCGATATCCAGTTTACCGTACAGCGTAGTTAGTTTTTCTTCCACGATATAGGTATCACCCAGGCGATCTGCCTGTACCAGTTCCGCGGCCGTGGCATCATAGTAACCACTGTTATACAGGCCCAGTGAGTCATAGGCCAGAATGCCATCAATACCCACGAAGTCCAGCGGTACTACGCCCAGCACGTCTGGAATAGCATCGTCGCCAGGATAACTCGGCGCCGTCAGGTATGCACCGTTGTTATCTTTCGCCTTCTCACGATCCGCATAAATCACACCGGCTTCAACGCCAGTGAAGATACCCCAGTCTACATAGCCTTCCATATCGAAACGCATGGTAGTCAGTGTTTCTTCAAACTCTGGGTTATTAACAAAGCCATCCTGCGCGTCAGAACCAATAATTGGTGCACCCCAGGCCTGCGGGCCGGCCAGACGAATAAGGCTTGGATCAGTCAGGTCAACAGAACCCATAGTCGGGTGATCCGCGTACATAACGCCCGTGTCGGTCATGGTCCATGAACGCGCGGTAATTGGACGGTTGTCAGTTCCTGCACGGCCTACACCCGAGTAACTTTCCACGTCGGTAATCAGCTTGTCTACTGAACCGGTAGAGATATCGGCATTGGCTGTCCAGTTATCGTTCAGAATGTATTCTACATTCAGGCCGAAGGTTTTCAGGTCGGCTTCCTGACGACGAACATCATTACGGATGACGCTGTAGAAACCATCATAGTAACCGGAAGTGACCAGACCATTCTCAACACCGGTGATAGTGTACGCACCGGTACCCCACTCGGCGCCGCCTTCTTCAAGGCCGCGACGGGCATCATCTTCACTGAAGTCGATGTACAGGCCATCAAACTGAACGTTAAGGCGATCGTCCGGAGCCCACTGGATTACTGTAGCGAATGAGTCACGCTTCATCATCGCAGAACGCGCAAAGCTGTCGTGGCCGCCCAGAACTTTGGTTCCTTCGGGTACAGTCACGCCTTCGGCAGCATTTTCCGGGTTAGCATCGGCATAGCCCCAGCCACGGAACTGCTGCTCCTGACGAGGCGACTCCATGGTCGCAATAGTTAACGCTACGCCCAGCGTATCATCCGCAAACTGATCAACCATGTTGAATGATAAACGGTGTCCATCATTGTCAAAATCAGGGTTTAACGAGTCTTCTTTATTTTTCTCGTAAGTCCCGTTAAAGGTCATTGTTTGCTCTGCAGTCAGTGGTTTAACTGTCTGCAGGTCGATGCTGCCACCAATGTTCTGTGTTGTCATTCCGGCTTCAGGTGTCTTATAAACCAGAATGTTTGAAATAATTTCTGTAGGGTATAAGTCGAACTCAACCCCGCGGTTATCACCCATACCTAACAGCTCACGGCCGTTTAATGTGGTGCCAACGTAGTTTTCGTTGAATCCGCGAACAGAGATACCGCTGGTACGACCGTTACGACGTTCACCAGATACACCTGGCAAACGTGCCAGTGATTCAGCAATACTGGTATCTGGCAATTTACCGATGTCTTCTGCAGATAACGCCTCAACAATGGAAGTGTTGTCCATCTTGATAGCCTGAGCACGCTGCAGTGAGCCGCGGATACCAGAGACCTGGATAACCTCAACCATGCTCTCGTCGACCTGATCTTTGTCTGCATCTTGGGCCATGGCTGGCATTGCGCCAAAAGCAACACCACTGGAAATCAGCGCTGCCTTAATAAGGTTCGGTTTAAATTGTGTCATAAGGAGGGTGTCCCTTTCAGTTAGTTAGATTGCCGTGTTTTTTTATTTTTATGACAATTCGATGACATAGTTATTGTCCACAGCATCCTATCCCTGTGCGGGGTTCCGCTCAATTCTCTGCATACGTATTCATCAAAATTAATACACACTTAGTTAACAAGTTCAGTGCTTGTTTACAATTTATAAGCACCAGTTACACACACTTAAGGCCATGATTCTTCACAGGTATTACCCCTAAACTTAATAAAACTACCTAGCAGATATGGATTTTTCGTTAAGAGAGTTGCTAATAAATACAAAGACCCGGTATGCATTTACGTTTTCATAACGTACATCAGATGGATGTCGTCCGGGGCCTGCTAAGTGATCACCTCACCACCTGGGTGCCAAGTGATTCGATGCTGACTGCGTTTTTGTTCGGCAGTCAGGCTCAGCAGGCAATGGCAGACATAAAAAAACCAGGCAGCTTTCGCTGCCTGGTTTTTTAACGCTGGTACGCGTGAGCACTCAGGCTCACAGTACCTTGCGGATACTTACCAACCGGTAACTTCGCGCAGTGCTTTACCAATTTCCGCCAGTGAGCGAACAGTTTTAACACCTGCCGCTTCCAGCTCTGCAAATTTCTCATCTGCCGTACCTTTACCACCGGCAATAATGGCGCCGGCGTGGCCCATACGTTTACCCGGAGGCGCAGTAACACCTGCAATATAAGAAACAACTGGTTTAGTTACGTTCTCTTTAATGAACGCCGCGGCTTCTTCTTCCGCTGTACCACCGATCTCACCAATCATAACGATAGCTTCGGTTTGTGGATCGTCCTGGAACATTTTCAGGATATCAATGAAGTTTGAACCCGGGATAGGGTCACCACCGATACCAACACAGGTAGACTGGCCGAAGCCTTCGTCAGTGGTTTGCTTCACGGCTTCATAGGTCAGTGTTCCTGAACGAGAAACAATCCCCACTTTACCTGGCTTGTGGATATGACCTGGCATGATACCAATCTTACACTCTCCCGGTGTAATTACACCCGGACAGTTAGGACCAATCATGCGGGCGCCTTTAGCTGCGACGTACTCTTTCACGTACAGCATATCCAGTGTAGGAATACCTTCAGTGATACACACGACCAGTTCAATACCGGCGTCTACAGCTTCTACAATAGAATCTTTGCAGAACGGTGCAGGTACGTAGATAACTGACGCAGTAGCACCTGTCTGGGCAACAGCTTCACGGACTGTGTTAAATACTGGCAGACCCAGGTGCTCAGTGCCACCTTTACCTGGCGTTACACCGCCAACCATTTGAGTACCGTAAGCGATGGCTTGCTCAGAGTGGAATGTACCCTGACCACCAGTAAAGCCCTGGCAGATTACTTTGGTGTCTTTATTAATTAAAACTGACATTATTTGCCCTCCGCAGCGGCAACCACTTTCTCTGCTGCATCGGTCAGAGATTCTGCAGCAATGATATCAAGGCCAGAACCGGCCAGAACTTCACGGCCCTTCTCTGCATTTGTACCTTCAAGACGCACAACCACAGGCACGTTTACGCCAACTTCTTTAACGGCACCAATGATGCCTTCAGCAATCATGTCACAACGTACAATTCCGCCAAAGATGTTTACCAGTACGGCTTTCACATTGTCGTCTGACAAGATGATTTTGAATGCTTCAGCTACACGCTCTTTGGTCGCGCCGCCACCAACATCCAGGAAGTTTGCTGGCTTACCGCCGTGCAGATTTACGATATCCATGGTACCCATGGCCAGGCCTGCACCGTTAACCATGCAGCCGACGTTGCCGTCCAGTGCAACATAGTTCAGCTCGTATTGCGCAGCATGCGCTTCACGGGAATCTTCCTGTGAAGGATCGTGCATGTCTTTTACTTTTGGCTGGCGGTACAGGGCGTTGCCGTCTACGCCAAGCTTGGCGTCAAGGCAGTGCAGGTTGCCGTCTGTCTTAATAACCAGTGGATTGATTTCGATCAACGCCAGGTCCAGGTCTTCAAACATTTTCGCCAGACCCAGGAAGATTTGCGTAAACTGCTTAATTTGCTGACCTTCCAGGCCCAGTTTAAACGCCATCTCACGTGCCTGGTAAGGCTGCGGCCCAACGATGGGGTCGATTTCTGCTTTCAGAATTTTCTCTGGCGTTTCTTCAGCCACAGTTTCAATTTCTACGCCGCCCTCTGTAGACGCCATAAATACAACGCGTCGGGTTGTACGGTCAACAACCGCACCCAGGTACAGCTCATTGGCAATATCTGTGCAAGATTCAACAAGGATCTTGCTCACTGGCTGACCTTTTTCGTCAGTTTGGAAGGTCACCAGATTTTTGCCCAGCCACTTTTCAGCAAATTCGCGAATGTCGCTCTTGTTTTTAACAAGCTTAACGCCACCGGCTTTACCGCGGCCACCCGCGTGGACCTGACATTTAACAACCCACTCGTCACCGCCAATGCGGTCTGCGGCTTCTACTGCGCCTTGAGGAGTGTCGGTCGCGTATCCTTCAGAAACAGGTAAGCCGTATTCTTTGAATAGCTGCTTACCTTGGTATTCATGCAAATTCATGGTGTTTCTATCCGATTTTTAGTAAGACAAAAGCCGCTTTCGCGACTTGATTAGCTTGGCTGGTTGTAATGATTAAACCAGCGCTGTGCCAGTCTGCCGTGGAACATCACAACGACAGACTGCACACAATTTCTGAGCCGGGAGTGTTACACGTCCAATAACAGGCGTGTAGGATCTTCCAGCATTTCTTTCACTGTCACCAGGAAGCCAACAGACTCTTTGCCGTCAACAATGCGGTGGTCATAAGACAGTGCCAGATACATCATCGGTAAAATTTCTACTTTACCGTTTACCGCCATAGGACGATCCTGGATTTTATGCATGCCCAGGATAGCGCTCTGAGGCGGATTGATGATGGGTGTAGACATCAGCGAGCCGAACACGCCGCCGTTTGTGATGGTGAAGTTACCACCCTGCAGGTCAGACATGGCCAGTTTGCCATCACGCCCTTTAATGGCCAGATCTTTGATGCCTTTTTCGACATCTGCCATACCCAGTGTATCCGTGTCTTTCAGTACCGGAGTTACCAGTCCACGTGGGGTAGATACGGCAATCGAAATGTCGAAGTAGTTATGATAGCAGATATCATCGCCATCAATAGAAGCATTCACTTCCGGGAAGCGTTTCAGCGCTTCGGTAACCGCTTTTACATAGAACGACATAAAGCCCAGGCGAATACCGTGACGCTTCTCGAAGCTTTCCTGGTATTGCTTACGTAACTCCATGATTGGCTTCATGTTCACTTCGTTGAACGTGGTCAACATGGCCGTAGAGTTTTTCGCTTCCAGCAAGCGGTTTGCAATGGTTTTACGCAGACGAGTCATTGGCACACGTTTTTCAGTGCGGTTACCCGCTGGCAGCTCTGATGCGTCCGCAGGAGTCGCAGGCGTCGTTGACTTTTTGTCATCACTGCCTGACTTCAGGTATTGCTCAACATCTTCTTTCGTAATGCGACCGTTTTTGCCGGTGCCTTTTACTTTGGCAGCGTCGATGCCTTTTTCTGATAACAGGCGACGAACTGACGGACTCAGCGCATCGCTGCCGGCATCATCACTGTCGTTACTGTCATCAGACTCAGCTTCTGCGGGTTTTGCGCCGCCTGAGCCAGTTACAAATTTAGCAATCACTTCTTCGGCCGTGACGGTTGCGCCCTCTTCCGCAAGAATCTCGCTAAGCGAACCATCGGCCGGTGCCACTACTTCCAGCACCACTTTATCAGTTTCGATATCTACCAGGTTCTGGTCACGACTTACTGACTCACCCACACTCACATGCCAGGTAGCGATTGTCGCGTCAGCCACCGATTCAGGTAAAACCGGTACTTTAACATCGCTGGCTTCACCCGCATCACTGTCACTGGTTTTAGCTGTTTTTTCAGTAGTGTCTTTTTCTGCTTTATCTTTGCTTTCAGACTCTGACGATTTGTCATCCTGTGACTTTTTAGCTGCGCCGCCCTCACCTTTCTCCAGCTTCGCAATAACCTGCTCGCCCATGACAGTCGCACCTTCTTCATCAAGGATTTCTGCCAGGACGCCGTCTGCTGGTGCCACTACTTCCAGCACAACTTTATCGGTTTCTATATCAACCAGGTTTTGATCGCGTTTTACTGAATCACCGGCCTTTACGTGCCAGGTTGCAATGGTCGCATCGGCAACTGACTCAGGAAGGACCGGAACTTTTATCTCAATTGTCATCTTTGTTCCTTATTTAATAGTGAGTGCGTCTTCAACCAGAGCTTTCTGTTGCTGGTTGTGAACGGAAACATAACCAACTGCAGGTGACGCTGATGCCTCTCGGCCTGCATATGTCAGTTTGGCGCCCTCTGGAATGGCTTGCCAGAAGTGGTGCTGGCTACAGTACCAGGCTCCCTGGTTCTGTGGTTCTTCCTGACACCAAACCCAATCTTTCACGTGGCTGTATTCTGCCACAACTTTGGCACATTCTTCTTGCGGGAATGGATATAATTGCTCCAATCGAATGATTGCAACGTCTGTTTGTTCATTTTTTCGACGCTGATCAAGCAAATCGTAATAAACCTTACCGGAGCACATGACCACCCGCTTAACTTTTTTCGGGTCGAGATCGTCAATTTCACCGATAACGTTATGGAATTGTCCTTCTGCCAGTTCTTCCAGAGTCGACGTCGCCATGGGGTGACGCAGCAGGGATTTTGGTGACATCACGATCAGTGGTTTACGCATAGGACGCACTACCTGCCGACGGAGCATATTAAATACCTGTGCAGGTGTTGATGGGACACACACCTGCCAGTTATGGTCCGCACACATTTGCAGGAAGCGCTCCAGACGGGCTGAACTGTGTTCAGGTCCCTGGCCTTCATAACCGTGTGGCAGCAATACCGTCAGGCCACACAGGCGGCCCCATTTAGCTTCACCTGAACTCAGGAACTGATCGAATACGACCTGGGCACCATTGGCAAAATCACCAAATTGCGCTTCCCAGATTGTCAGGCAGGAGGGCTCTGCAGTGGCATAACCATATTCAAAGGCCATTACTGCTTCTTCTGACAATACTGAGTCATAAATCTCAATTTCACCCTGACCTTCGCGGATGTGCTGCAACGGCATATACACAGAAGCGTCGGTCTGGTTGTGTAGCACGGCGTGACGGTGGAAGAAGGTTCCGCGACCAGAGTCTTGTCCGGTAATACGAATGTCGTTTCCGCCATCAACGATGGTGGCATAAGCCAGGTTTTCAGCCATACCCCAGTCGAGCTTCTTATCACCGGCAACCATGGCCTTGCGGTCCTGGTACAACTTATTTACCCGCGAGTGCAGTTTGTGATCTTCCGGGTAAGTAGTCAGAGCTTTGCCAAGCTCTTTTAGTTTCTCAATACTGAGCTCACCGTCATACGGCGTATCCCAGTCGTGCCCCAGATACGGTGTCCAGTCGACAGAATGCTCTGTCATTGGACGCCACTCTTCAACTACGCAGGCACCGTGATCAAGCGCAGCGCGGTATTCATCAAGATAGCGATCTGCATCACGCTTTTCAATCACACCTTCAGCAATCAACTGGTCGGCGTATAACACACGGGGAACCGGGTGCTTTTTAATCTTCTGGTACATCAGCGGCTGTGTTGCATTAGGCTCATCCGCTTCGTTGTGACCATGGCGGCGATAACACACCAGGTCGATGACCACGTCTTTCTTAAATTTATTGCGGTATTCCAGTGCCAGCTGGGTTACAAACTGCACCGCTTCCGGATCGTCAGAATTAACATGGAAGATTGGTGCCTGAACCATTTTGGCTATGTCAGTACAGTACTGAGTAGAACGGGTATCATCAATTTTTGAGGTGGTGAAACCAACCTGGTTATTCACCACGATACGAACAGTCCCGCCCACCGCAAAGCCGCGGGTTTCAGACATGTTGAAGGTTTCCTGCACCACGCCCTGCCCGGCAATCGCCGAGTCACCATGAATTGTGATTGGCAGTACTGTATTGGTGTCGTTGTCACGACGAGCCAGACGTGCGCGCACAGAACCCATCACTACCGGGTTAACTATTTCTAGGTGAGACGGGTTAAACGCCAGTGCCAGGTGAACATTGCCGCCCGGGGTAGCGAAGTCTGATGAGAAACCAGCATGGTATTTAACGTCACCGGCGCCCAGCGAATCATCATGTTTGCCAGAAAATTCGTCAAACAATACCGAGGGGTTTTTACCCAGCACATTGACCAGTACATTCAGACGGCCGCGGTGGGCCATACCAATAACACACTCTTTAGTGCCACCCGCGCCCGCTTTACTGATAATACCTTTCAGCATGGGGATAAGCGCATCGCCACCTTCCAGCGAGAAGCGCTTGGCACCCGGGAACTTCGAGCCCAGGTACTTTTCCATACCATCAGCTGCAGTTAACCCTTTAAGGATACTAATCTTTTCTTCTTTGCTGATTTCCGGCTTGGCTTGCACCGATTCGATTTTCTGCTGAAGCCAACGCTTCTGCTCCGTATCGGTGATGTGCATATATTCTGCACCAATCGAGCCACAGTAGGTTCTGTTCAACGATTTGAACAGGTCACCTAATGTCATAGACTCTTTGCCGATGGCATAAGAGCCCACATTAAACGTGGTATCAAAATCGTCTTCAGAAAGTGAATGGTGGGAAAGTTCCAGATCACGCACCCGTTCCTGTTGCCATAGACCGAGGGGATCGAGGTTGGCGTGTTGGTGGCCACGGAAGCGGTAAGCGTTAATCAGCTGAAGAACCTTGACCTGTTTTTGGTCAGACACGCTACCGGCAGACACCTGGGTGGGTGCCATCCTTGCGGTGGGGCCCAGTGCCGCGAGTTTTCGGAACTGATCCTTGATGGTTGAGTGTTTATTTTCCAGCTCTACGCCTTCTACTTTCGGAAGACTATCGAAGACCTGGCGCCAGGTGTCTGAGACGCTTTGAGGATCGTCAAGGTACGCTTCGTACAACTCTTCCACATAAGCCGCGTTTGCGCCTGCCATGTGTGACGAGTCCCACCACGCTTTCATCACGCTTTCTTGCATTATTGTGCCTTGCTACGTTTCGTAAAAACTAATGATATCGGCCTGTATTATGAGGATTAATAACGCTGTATCCAACCTTAATTCCGATATAAACAAAAAAATAGCCATCCTCAGCGGATGGCCATTTAGAATGTTGCTTTCTGTAACCAGTAAGTTGACAGAAATATAGTACTAAACAGCCCGTTGTAAAAGCATCGACTTGATATTACCGATAGCTTTAGTCGGGTTAAGCCCTTTAGGACATACACTCACACAGTTCATAATACCATGACACCGGAACACGCTGAATGCATCGTCCAGATCGTTCAGACGCTCTTCTGTCGCCGTATCGCGGCTGTCAATCAGGAAGCGATACGCATGCAGCAGACCGGCCGGACCAATAAACTTGTCCGGGTTCCACCAAAATGATGGGCATGACGTTGAACAACATGCACATAAAATACACTCATACAGCCCGTCCAGCTTTGCGCGCTCCTCAGGAGACTGCAAATGTTCCCGCGCCGGCGGTTGTGTCGCGTCATTAATCAGGAACGGTTTGATTTTCTCATACTGCGTGTAGAACTGGGTTAGATCAACCACCAGGTCACGCACTACCGGTAAGCCCGGTAGTGGACGAATGACAATTTTACCTTTACCCAGGCTGGACAGCGGTGTGATACATGCCAGGCCGTTCTTGCCGTTCATGTTCATGCCATCCGAACCACACACACCTTCACGGCATGAGCGACGCAAAGAAAGTGTAGGATCCTGTTCTTTTAACGCCAGCAGCGCATCAAGAACCATCATGTCGCGACCCTCTTCCACTTCCAGGGTGTAATCCTGCATACGTGGTGCGTCGTCAACCTCAGGGTTATAGCGATAGATTGAAAAAGATAGTTGCATGATCGTTGCCTCTCTTAATATGACCGGGCTTTCGGCGGGAATGCTTCGCGAAGCTTCGGTGCCATATTGACTTCACGTTTGACCATTGAATCATCCTGCGGACGGTACACTGAGTGACACAACCAGTTCTCGTCATCACGGTCCGGGTAGTCAAAGCGACTGTGCGCGCCCCGGCTTTCGGTACGGAAGTTCGCGGCAACTGCGGTGCTGTACGCGGTTTCCATCAGGTTATCCAGTTCCAGACATTCGATACGCTGGGTATTGAAGTCAGAGCTCTTGTCATCAAGACGGGCGTGTTGTAAGCGCTCACGAATTTCACCCAGTTCTTTCAGACCATCGGCCATGGCATCACCTTCACGGAATACAGAGAAATTCAGTTGCATACATTCCTGCATGTCTTTCTTAATCTGTACCGGATCTTCGCCCTTACCTTTCTCTGAGTTTTCCCAGCGATTGAAGCGGCTCATGGCGGCCTCAAGGTCAGACTCAGACGCATCACGGCTGGGTGACATTTCATCCAGGGATTTGCCCAGATGCATACCTGTTGCACGACCAAATACCACCAAATCAAGCAGCGAGTTACCGCCCAACCGGTTGGCACCGTGTACTGATACACAGGCAATTTCACCACAGGCGAATAACCCGTTCACCACTGACGCCTGACCGTTTTCATCTACCGTCAGACATTGACCGTCAACGTTAGTGGGAATACCGCCCATCATGTAGTGACAGGTAGGGATAACCGGAATCGGCTCTTTAACCGGGTCAACGTGGGCAAAGGTACGTGATAACTCAAGAATTCCTGGCAAACGTGATTCGAGCACTTCTTTACCCAGGTGATCCAGCTTAAGTTTAATGTGGGTACCCCACGGACCATCACAGCCCCGACCTTCGCGGATCTCGGTCATCATTGAGCGCGCGACCACATCCCGGCCTGCCAGATCTTTAGCATTTGGTGCGTAACGCTCCATAAAGCGCTCGCCGTCTTTATTCAGCAGGTAGCCACCTTCACCACGACACCCTTCGGTTACCAAGGTTCCCGCGCCGGCAATACCGGTGGGGTGAAACTGCCACATTTCCATATCCTGTGCGGCTACGCCTGCGCGCAACGCCATGCCAATACCGTCTCCGGTATTGATGTGCGCGTTGGTGGTCGAGGCGAAAATTCTGCCTGCACCACCGGTTGCCAGTACGACTGCACGGGATTTGAAGTAAACCACTTCGCCGGTTTCAATATCAATGGCCGTACAGCCGACAATGTCACCGTCCTGATTTTTCACCAGATCCAGGGCATACCACTCACTGAATACCTTAGTTTTGTTTTTTACGTTTTGCTGATACAGCAAGTGTAATAAGGCATGACCGGTACGGTCAGCTGCTGCCGCAGTACGCGCAGCCTGCTCACCACCAAAATTCTTTGACTGACCACCAAACGGACGCTGGTACACCTTTCCGTTTTCGAAACGGGAGAAAGGCAGCCCCATGTTTTCCATCTCAATGATGGCTTCCGGGCCATTTTTACACATGTATTCAATGGCATCCTGGTCGCCTATGTAATCTGACCCTTTAACGGTGTCATACATATGCCATTCCCAGTTATCTTCGTGGGAATTACCCAGCGCGACGGTAATGCCGCCCTGTGCCGAAACGGTGTGTGACCGGGTCGGGAAAACTTTCGAAAGCAGTGCGCAAGATTTTCCAGACTGAGAAATCTGAAGTGCGGCACGCATACCTGCACCGCCGGCGCCAATGACGACAGCATCAAACTCGTGAACGGGTAAACTCATACTACACTCCCCACAAAACAAACAGACCCACCGCTACATAAGCGAATGCAATAATGTTCAGTACATATTGCACGGTGCCGCGCAGTGCGGCGGACTTTACGTAGTCAGTTAAAACCTGCCAAAGGCCAATGCGAACGTGGATCATCACAGCAATCAACGTCGCCAGAGTAAAGACTTTCATAGCAATGCCAGAGAACAACCCCTGCCATACTGCAAACGTGATGTTGTCGGTGGTGATAAAGAACCACGCCATGAAGAACGTATACGCAGCAATTAAAACCGCGGTTGTGCGCAACGACACGTAATCCTGAACGCCGTTACGTCTGATACTTGCCTGATTCGTTACCATAATGCCACTCCCAATACGATAGTCAGAACAATCCAAAGTCCGATAATGACGTTGGCGCTAAGATTTCCTGACTCCAGTTCTTCCCAGTACCCCATATCCATGATGCCGTGGCGAATGCCGCCAAGAATGTGGTAAGTCAGCGCGGAAGCTGTGCCGATTGCAATCAATTTTCCAACAATACCATCCATCATAGCCTGAACGCTGGCGAAGCCTTCCGCTGAAGTCAGCGAGACAGCCCATGCCCAGATTACGAACAACAATGCAAAGAACATTGCCACGCCGGTAATACGGTGGAGAATTGACGAAACAGCAGAGGGAGGAAATTTAATTGTATTGAGTTCTAAATTTACTGGTCTTTGCTTTTTCACAATTTATGCCTGTTTAATCCGTAGGGACGTTGAACCACCCAATATTGTTATGTCCTGTATGGGTGCATTCGCTTGTTACCTGTTAAAATCCTCATCCACTGAGTTGTTAACAATTTGTGAATTATATATCACTTGATTTACAGGTGATATTCCCGTGTTTTCAAGTATGGCTGAGTATATCCAGCGCATGCCTTAATTACAATTTTTTGTGCTTTTTTAGGGCGTTAGTTTACGCTTTGAACACAAAGGCTGGTCGCGCACCGCAAATAGGTTAAAATTGATCAGGATTACCCAGAGTTGCAGTATAAAAGCGCGACTCATTTGTTCGGTGGCTACGCGCATAACTATCTAACAGTTTGGTAAATTACCGCGTTTTAATAAAACAGCAGAGGTTTGACACTATTCGTCACTACGCTTTGTCACCGATTTGGTGAATATCAGATATTCGCTCGGGTTACAGGTTACAATAGCGAAAACCTTTTTTTATTAGTTTTACAACAACTTTGTATATGGAACGTTAAAAGCTGGCTGTATTTGTGTTAATAATCCGGAGTATTTATCCATCTAATGTGCATTTAAATTGACTTGTAAGTGCATAATAAAGTACAAATACGCCACTTTTCCCAACGAGTCGGGGAATAATCCCTGAATTCGCTGCAAACAGAACCATTCTGAGGAGAGCAATTTATGGCAGATCAGAAAGCCATTCTAAAAGCGGGCGACAAGGAAATTGAACTTCCGATCTTGTCCGGTACTGAAGGACAGGATGTAATTGACGTCCGTTCGTTAGGGGCTAACGGGTACTTTACCTATGACCCTGGCTTTATGGCGACAGGATCTTGCGAATCAGCAATCACCTACATCGATGGCGCAAATGGTGTACTGCTACACCGCGGTTTCCCAATTGAAGAATTGGCTCGCGACGCAGACTACCTTGAAGTGTGCCATATGCTGTTACACGGTGACGCGCCTTCAAAAGAAGAATACGAAGAATTTAAATCCACCATTACCCGCCACACCATGTTGCATGAACAAATCAACATGTTCTTCCACGGCTTCCGTAATGACGCCCACCCTATGGCAATGCTTTGCGGCACAGTGGGTGCGATGTCTTCGTTCTACCATAGCGATTTGGATGTTTCTAACCCTGAACAACGTATGCGCAGCGCGCACCGTTTGATTGCGAAGATGCCAACGCTGGTAGCAATGTGCTACAAATATAACATTGGTCAGCCATTCGTTTACCCACGTAACGACTTAAGCTATGCGGCCAACTTCCTGAACATGATGTTCTCAGTTCCGGCAGAAGAGTACGAAATCAGCCCTGCGGTTGAGCGTGCTATGGACCGCATCTTTACCCTGCATGCTGACCATGAACAAAATGCATCTACATCCACAGTACGTTTGGCTGGCTCCTCTGGCGCTAACCCTTACGCATGTATTGCGGCGGGTGTCGCATCTTTGTGGGGCCCTGCCCATGGTGGTGCCAACGAAGCGTGCCTGAACATGCTGGAAGAAATCGGCAGTGTTGACCGTATTCCTGAGTTTATCGACAGAGCAAAAGACAAGAGCGATCCGTTCCGTCTGATGGGTTTTGGTCACCGGGTTTACAAGAACTACGATCCACGTGCAACTGTGATGCGTGAAAGCTGTCACGAAGTCCTGAAAGAGCTGAATGTTCAGGATCCACTGCTGGATGTGGCTATGGAACTTGAGCGTATTGCGCTTGAAGACCCCTACTTTGCTGAGAAGAAGCTGTTCCCTAACGTGGATTTCTACTCTGGCATCGTACTGAAAGCTATCGGTATTCCGACTAATATGTTTACCTGTATTTTTGCACTATCCCGTACAGTGGGCTGGATTTCACACTGGCATGAGATGATGAGCGACGATAAACAGAAAATTGGTCGTCCCCGTCAGCTGTACACCGGTCACAGCAAACGTAAATATACTCCACTAAAATAAGCCATTCGGCTTGTTAGGTAGTAAATAGAAATAGCGCCTGTGGGCGCTATTTTTTTAGGAGAATTATATGCCTTATTCAGCAGTAGCATTGGGCTTTGCCGGGCTTATCCCGTTTATTGCGCTGCCGGTCATGATTATGACTGGCATGCTCTCTTTGAGCGAGGGAGCCAGGTATTTCACACAATATTCTGCGGTTCTGCTGTCTTTCTTCGGCGGGGTACACTGGCTTGACGCACTTCAGCATAACCGTACCAACCACCAGCTGTATGTGGCCATGCTGCCCACTATCATAGGCTGGTTATGTCTGGTGTTCAGTGGCGATGTTAAGGTGCTTGGGGTGTTGTCAGTGGCTTATATAGCCATGCTGTTTTACGACAAGTTTAATCTTATCCTGCCGCAAAAAATTGTTGTAGGCTACACCAGCGTACGTATGGTGCTGACATCGGTCGTGGTGATTAGCCATGCGGTGATGATTGGTATACTGACCTGAGCAGCAATTGCCGCCCCCAGCTTTCTCCAGGCACAAAAAAAGCGCCGTCCCCGGCGCTTTTTACTTACTGATATGCAGGTTATTCGTCGCGAATAACTGCCAGTAGTTCCGCGGTTTTTTCTTCCATTAACGGAATATCACCACGGGACTCTACGTTGAGGCGAATAACAGGCTCGGTATTAGATTTACGTAAATTAAACCGCCAGTTGCCAAATTCCAGGCCCACTCCGTCGGTTTCATCGATAACGGCCGCATCACCCTGGTATTTATCCAATACCCGCTGAAGGGCAGCATCGGCATCTTTCAGCTTGCTGTTAATTTCACCAGAGGAAGGATATGCCGCGATACGCTCTTTCACCATCGACGCCAGCGATTGCTGCTTGGTACACACCAGTTCAGCAATAAGCAGCCAGGGGATCATGCCTGAGTCACAATAAGCAAAGTCGCGGAAGTAATGGTGAGCACTCATTTCACCACCATACACTGCATCTTCCTTACGCATTCTTTCTTTAATGAAAGCATGCCCTGTTTTTGACTTAATAGGCTGACCACCCGCCTCTTCTACAATCGCTTCCGTATTCCAGTAAACCCGTGGGTCATAAATGACTTTAGCGCCACGCTCTTTATCCAGGAAGGCTTCAGCCAATAAACCGACGATGTAATAACCCTCAATAAAGTTACCTTCAGCGTCAAACAGGAAGCACCGGTCGAAGTCACCGTCCCAGGCAATACCAAAATCGGCGCCCTGCTCAATCACCGCGTTAGCTGTATCAGCGCGGTTTTCAGGCAACAACGGATTCGGGATACCATTAGGAAACTTACCGTCTGCCTCATGGTGCACTTTGATAAAGGAAACCGGCACCTGCTGCTTTATAAACGCCTGTTCGATGGCGTCCAAAGCATTACCCGCGGCGCCATTGCCTGCGTTTACTACAATTTTGAGCGGGGTAAAGTTGGCAGGTTCTATATAGGTCAGTAAGTGATCGACATACGCATCCATACAGCTGGTTTGCTGATAGTGCCCGGATGCTTCCAGACGTGCGCGCTGGATATGGGCGTGACCGTTAAAAAACGCCTCTGCGTCAATTGCTTGTCCGCCGGTATAAGCTGTCAGAGCGCTACGAACGTCATCATCGTCCAGTGCTTCTGCTCGTTCTTTAATGGCGTTCAGACCGGTGTCACCACTGATAGGCACTGACCCGGCTTTTACCAGTTTCATACCGTTATAATCGATGGGGTTATGACTGGCAGTGACTTCAATACCGCCATCCACCCCAAGGTGGGAAGTCGCAAAGTAAATTTCTTCAGTGCCTGCCATACCAATATCCGTCACGGTCGCGCCGCCGTCAATCAGCCCTGCAGTCAGTGCCAGTTTTAGCGGTTCCGAAGTAAGACGCACATCGCCACCTACAACCACCGTCTTGGCATTCAGTTCCCGGGCAAATGCAAACCCGATGCGGTATGCAACCTCTTCATTCAGTTGGCTATTGAGCTCGCCCCGAATATCGTAGGCTTTAAAACAGGTAATGGGTTGTCCCATAGTTAATAAATCCTCTTTGCCTGCTTACTTAGCGACGCGGCCATAACGGTCTGAAAAACGCACAATGTCATCCTCGCCCAGGTATGCACCCGACTGTACCTCAATAAGCTCCAGCGGTATTTTGCCCGGATTTTCCAGCGCATGAACATCACCGATGGGGATATACACAGATTCATTCTCTGTCAGTAGCTGCGTCTTTTCGCCAATAGTGACATTCGCAGTACCCGATACCACAATCCAGTGTTCTGCACGGTGATGATGCATCTGCACCGATAACTTTTCGCCAGGCTTAACCGTGATCCGCTTCACCTGAAAACGATCACCGTTATCTATGGAGTCATAACTGCCCCATGGACGGAATACTTCACGGTGGAATTCAAATTCAGGGCGTTTCTCCGCCTTGAGCTTACTGACCACCTTTTTAATGTCCTGAACCTTATCTTTGTGCGCAACCATGACCGCGTCTTTGGTTTCAACCACCACCACGTCGTCAAGACCAATCACCGACACCATTCTGTCTTCGGCGTTGATGTAGCTGTTGCTTACACCCTCGAGGATGGCATCGCCTACCACTACGTTGCCTTGCTCGTCTTTGTTCTCTGCCGTTTCCCACAGTGAAGACCAGCTGCCCACATCAGACCAGCCTGCATCTAACGGGACCATGGCCGCATGCTGGGTTTTTTCCATCACGGCGTAATCAATAGAGTCGTCCGGACAGGTAGCAAAGATATCTGCATCCACCCGGATAAAGTCCAGGTCAGTACTTTCAGAGGCAATGGCCTTCTTACAGACAGCTAAAATTTCAGGATTGAATTTTTCGAGCTCTTCCAGGTAACGGCTGGCTTTAAACATGAACATGCCGCTGTTCCAGTAATACTTTCCTGAATCAACATACTGGCGCGCCGTGGCTTCATCTGGCTTTTCGACAAACTCTTTTACTGCAAAGCCCCCGTCCAGTTCAGCACCTGACTGGATGTAACCATAGCCCGTATGGGGCTGATCCGGAACGATACCGAACGTGACCAGATGGCCTTCTGTAGCCAGTGCTTCTGCTTTAGTTATCGCCGCATGAAATGCATCACGCTGTTTAATCAAGTGATCGGCAGCCAGCACCAGCAGTACCGGATCTTCACCATTTTGGGTAGCATGCAGTGCGGCCAGGGCTATGGCCGGGGCAGTGTTTCTGCCCACTGGTTCCAGCATGATGCCGCCATGTTTCGCATCTAACTGGCGTAGCTGTTCTGCCACTAAGAAGCGATGCGCCTCATTACAGATCAAAATCGGCTGTTCAGCACCGGTGCCATCAAGGCGGGACAGGGTTTCCTGTAACATGCTTTCATCAGATGTCAGTGATAGAAACTGTTTGGGAAGTGCTGCACGCGATTTTGGCCATAGGCGACTTCCGGTGCCGCCGGCAAGAATTACTGGTTTCATTGTCAATCCTGTTTTGATAGGCAAGGGCCTTAAATTTCCTGTCAGGAATGATAGAGAACCCACTCCATTCATTCAATCTTAATAAAGACATTACAGCGGAAAAAAAACCTAACTGTGTAAATAACCAGCAACCAGCCAGGTTGGTAGCTTCCACTACCCCGCCTGCCCCAGCCTACCAGCCTGAAAGTCAGCAATAGCCTCCCTGATTTCCTCGGCCGTGTTCATCACAAACGGGCCATGCTGGACTACTGGTTCCCCCAATGGCGCCCCGGCCACCACGATAGCCTTACCGGCCCCTGTTACGTGCACATCGCCCTGCCGCTCTAATATGGCTAACTCACCGGCCGCAACCGGCTTGCCCGCCACCAGCACAGTATCGTCGTAGCAATATAAGAACGCAGTATGCCCGTCAGGAACGGGCACCGTCACATCATCGTTACTCAGGTGGAGGTCAAGAAACAGTGGCGCGACCGCCTGCGTACCTACCGGGCCCTGTGCCTCGCCAAACCACCCTGCCAGTACCCTGACCTTACCACTCGCCAGCGCGACTTCGGGCACCTGCGATGACGGGATGTCCTGGTAACCCGGCGCAGACATCTTCTGTGCCGCCGGCAGGTTGACCCATAACTGAAAGCCCTGCAAAAGGCCATCTTCTTGCTCAGGCAGCTCTTCATGCACAATCCCGCGCCCGGCATTCATCCATTGGATCCCGCCGGCCTCGATTATCCCGTCATTGCCCACGGAATCACGATGACGCATCCTTCCTGCCAGCATGTAAGTCACAGTCTGAAACCCGCGGTGTGGATGTGAAGGAAACCCTGCCAGGTAATCCTGCGGTGTGTCTGAACCAAAAAAATCCAGCATAAGAAATGGGTCAAGTTGGCCCTGGGCCGGCTGACCAATGATGCGGGTCAGCTTCACACCCGCCCCATCCTGCGTCGCTATGCCACGAAGCGTGCGCACTGTACCTCGTTTCATTGTATTACTCCGCTACTGGCGTGGTCAGATCCTGCTCAGGTCCCACAGGCACTACCTGGGTAGGATTGATCATCGTATGACTGTAATAATAATGCCGCTTGATATGGGTGAAATTCACTGTTTCAGCCACCCCGGGATGCTGATACAGGCGCTTCATATAATTATATAACGCCGGGTAATCGGCTATCTGTCGCCGATTGCACTTAAAGTGTCCATGATAGACCGGGTCAAAGCGAATTAACGTTGTAAATAAGCGCCAGTCAGCTTCAGTAAGCGTGTCGCCAGCCAAATAACGCTGTTGTTGCAACCGCTCTTCCACTACGTCTAACGAACTGAATAATGCAGTCACAGCCTCTTCGTAGGCATCCTGAGTGGTGGCAAATCCGGCTTTGTATACCCCATTGTTGATAGTGTGATAAACCATCTCGTTTACGGTATCTATTTCCTCCCGTAACGCTGCGGGATAATAGTCATCGGTATTGCCGGTCAGTTCATTAAAGGCCGTATTGAACATCCGTATAATTTCAGAAGACTCATTACTGACAATTTGTTTAGTCTGCTTATCCCAGAGTACGGGTACGGTCACCCGAGTGGTTACCGTCTCATCATGCAGGGTATAAATTTCACGCAGGAATTGTTTACCATACAAGGTATCTCCGGTGGCTCCGGGGAAATCCGCAAACGTCCACCCCTCGTCAAGCATGTCGGGGCAGACCACCGACACCGAGATATGTGTTTCAATCGCTTTTAATTTGCGAAAAATCAGTGCCCGGTGGGCCCAGGGACAGGCCAATGAGACATATAAATGATAACGTCCGGACTCGGGAGGAAAAGCCGCTCCCTTCTCGTTACTGATTTGGTCCCGGAAGGATGCGGATTCACGTTTGAATTTACCGCCATTGCTGTCGGTGTCGTACCATTTGTCTTGCCATTGTCCGTTAACCAATAAACCCATTTGTTACGCCTCCTGTGTGGTCAGGGGTGCTATTTCAGCACATACCGGTACAAACGTATGCCAGTAACATTTGGATTGACTGTTCTACTCCTTCGAACGATGCCATCACATTAGAGTGTGTCGGCACGCTCAAGGATTGCCCGGGCAATCGGCATTGCACTGGTTGCAGCGGGTGATGGGGCATTTCCTACGTGCAGTGTGCGGGCAGACGCAGTGAACAGGAAATCGCTTACCAGACTACCGTCTGTACGCACCGCCTGAGCCCGGATCCCTGGGCGGAAAGGGGCAAAATCATGCTCGGTGACAGCCGGACAATAGCGTTGGATAAGCGATGCATAGTATCTTTTACTGGCACTGCTGCGTAACTCCGACATGACGCTGCGCCGATACCGCCAGAGCAACTTCCATAGGCCTGCGTACCCAGCCATATCGAGGACATCTTTTACAGACGTGTCTTTCCAGCTATAGGCTTCACGGCCGGTGGCCAAGACCGCATTAGGGCCTACGGTAGTAAAACCGCCAACCATTTTTGTCAGGTGTACCCCCAGAAACGGCATTGCCGGGTCTGGCACCGGATAGATTAATCGTTGGGTGATTTGGTCAAACCGGGTATGCAGGCGGTAATATTCGCCCTTAAAAGGCATGATCTGAAAGTCACACGGCAAGCCCTGCATCCGTATCAAAGCGTCGGCGTGCACGCCCGCGCAGCAGATAAGCTGTTGCCCGGTTACCCGGGTGCTTTCTCCGTAATGCTGTAGGGTCACCACCACCTGCTTATCCTGTTCATCGATACCGGTAACTTCGCTCCCCGTACAGAGCTCAAGTTGGACTTTTTCCTTCGCTTTAGCCAGCATGCACCGGGCTATGGTCTGATAATCGGTAATCCCTGAATGCCGGACAAACACCGCCTCTACGCCACGGATGTGGGGTTCCATCTGGGTGATTTTTCGGGCCGTCACCATTTCAGGTTGCAAATCGTTCTGTTCACACCGGTCATAAAGCGTCGCCAGTCTCTCACGCTCATCCTCGGAGGTGGCAACAATCAGCTTTCCACACTGTTCGGCGGGTAAATCATTGTCCTGACAAAATGCGAAGGTGTCCTCCAACCCCTGCCTGCAATACCGGGCTTTGAGCGAGCCCGGAGGATAATATACACCTGCATGGATCACCCCGGAGTTCCGCCCGCTCTGGTGGCTGCTTATTTGATCAGACTTGTCGATCAGGGCAATTTTCCGACCGGGATGGCGAGTCGCATATTCATTGGCCACCGCTGTGCCGATAATGCCTGCCCCCACTATAATCAAATCATAATGCATAATGCCCTTGTTCCTGCCCACAGCGCTATCGCGCTTGAAAATTACTGGTAGTCTGCCATTATGCGCGCGTTTAAAACAGTCTGATCAGGCTCAGACAACAAGGTGTGTAAATAATATGAGTTCACAACAACAGGCACGGTTTGGTGGCATCGCCCGGCTTTACGGCGCTGAGGGCGCCAGCGCGCTGGCAAATAGCCATATTTGTGTGGCAGGGATCGGAGGCGTGGGGACCTGGACTGCCGAGGCGCTGGCCCGCTCCGGGGTGGGAACCATCACGCTGATTGACTTAGATGATGTCTGCATTACCAACATCAATCGCCAGATCCATGCCATGACCGAGACTGTAGGGACTGCGAAAGTTGAGGTCATGAGCCAACGAATTCACAGTATTAACCCTGAGTGCAATGTAAATGCGATCGAAGATTTTGTTACTGAGGACACTGTTACCGAATATCTGACGCCTGATATAGATATTGTTATAGACGCCACTGACAGTATTCGTGCTAAGGCCGCGATGATCGCGCATTGCAAACGTCAGAAAACCCCCATTATTACGGTAGGGGGCGCAGGCGGCCAAATCGATCCGACACAGGTGACCCGGGGTGATCTGGCCAAAACCACTCAGGATCCGCTGGCAGCCAAGTTGCGCAGCGAATTACGCCGTCGCTACAACTTCAGTAAAAATCCTAAGCGACGGTTCGGGGTAGAATGTATTTATTCTACTGAGCAATTGCGCTATCCCCAACCCGACGGCAGTGTGTGTTTCGCAAAATCCGCCATGGAAGATGGCACCCGGCTTGACTGTGCCGGCGGTTTTGGTGCGGTCGTTACCGTCACTGCCACCTTTGGCATGTTCGCGGCGGCAAGTGCAATCAACCGTATCACCGGGCAAAAATAGACATCGCCACCTAACTCGCGCACAATAATCCAAATTTACAGGAGAGCATGATGGAACAACAAGAACTAGAAAAACTCATGGCTGATTGCGCAAATGATGCCGTCGCCACTGCCCGTGACGAATTTGAGCTGGAACTGGACTTTTCTGCCAACAGTATAGCGACTGTCGATGATATTTTGTTAGGGTTTGTCGACAAATATCACGATAAAGCGCTGGAAGATGACGCCGTTTTCACGCTCTGTAATGTGTTTGGTGCTTATGTAGGGGAAACGTTTAAACGCCATGTCGGGGGCACCTGGCGCTACGACCAGTCCACTCCGTCAGCGCCTTATATACTGTTGGTGCTGGGCGAACGCTCCTACGCGTTTGCGGGTATTTGCTATGAGCGTCTGGTTAACGATAGTCAGGTCAGCGTTCAGTCTTATTTCGATCAGGCGTTGTCGCACCACGTGCAGTAAGCATGGCGTCCCGGTCCAGTTAATTGGGTAAACGCCAGTCTGACACCATCCAGCGTAAATGCCGGCTTTTTAACAGTGCATAACATGCACAAAGACTGGCCAGCATGCGCGCTGCCACCACAGGCTGAAACTGCCAGAACTGCGCCATCAATGGCCACACCTGTAAACTTACCTGCGCGAGCAGGCTCATCGTAACCAGTGGCAAAATGAAATGGCTCCAGCGAAATCGTTGTTGTTGCCATTGCTTCTCACGTCGCGAAATCATCACTAATGCCACTAATGCAGGCGCGCCGCTCGCCAGCGATAAGCCCAGCGTAAGCCTGGAGGGATAGAATAGCGCCAGTAAGAAGGTGGTCTGCTCCCTTATTGCCAGTGCAAACACCAGAATTATCCAGTCTGCCAGACAAATCAGAAATACCAGATTCAGCCACATTGGTGGCTTTATCCGGCCTGCTTCATCGTAGCAGTGCAAGGGGAGTTTGAGGCGGTCTGATTTCATCGCGCAAATCTACCAGATTTACTCTGTGAATTCGATATGCCCATGCCCCTTAATGTCACTTAGTGTTTATAGCGAAGGTTATCCCACCGCCCACAGAAAAAGCCCTGACCTTATACTGCGAATTCGGTATACTTCGCATCCATTTTTACCCTATGTCTTACAGGCTTTGTACGTATGACCGTAAAAACCTTTTCACCTAACGCCACCACCACGCTGGAAACGCCGGTAAAAACACTGGAGGCACAGCGCGCACCGGTGAGCACCGGCAACGGCAACCGCATTGGCTTCGTTAGTCTGGGTTGCCCAAAAAACCTGGTTGACTCAGAACGGATCCTTACCCAGCTGCGCACCGAAGGTTACGACGTTGTCCCCACCTACGATGACGCCGATCTCGTAATCGTCAATACCTGCGGCTTTATCGATTCTGCGGTACAGGAGTCACTGGATACCATCGGGGAAGCGCTTCAGGAAAACGGTAAAGTAATAGTGACAGGGTGTCTTGGGGTTAAGGAAGATGAAATCCGTGAGGTTCACCCCAATGTGCTGGCGATAACCGGCCCCCACGCTTATGAAACAGTGGTGGAACAGGTGCATACCCACATGCCTGCGCCCCAGTATAATCCCTTTGAAAACCTGGTTCCGGACCATGGGGTCAAATTAACGCCCCGTCATTATGCGTACCTGAAAATATCCGAAGGCTGCAATCACCGCTGTACGTTCTGCATCATTCCCTCAATGCGGGGCGACTTAGTCAGCCGGCCGGTAGGCTCGGTACTCGATGAAGCTAAGCGGCTGAAGGCGGCAGGCGTCAATGAACTGTTGGTTATTTCTCAGGATACCAGCGCGTACGGCGTGGATGTTAAACACCGCACCGGCTTCTGGAACGGTATGCCGGTAAAAACCCACATGCAACAACTGTCAGAGCAGCTGGGTACCCTCGATATGTGGGTGAGACTTCATTATGTTTACCCCTACCCCCATGTGGATGAACTCATTGAGCTGATGAATGCAGGCCGGATCCTCCCCTACCTGGATATTCCGCTGCAACATGCGAACAAGCGCATTCTCCGGCTAATGAAACGTCCGGGCAGCGCCGAGCGCACGCTGGAGCGGATTAAAAAGTGGCGGCAACAGTGTCCTGAACTGATCCTGCGTTCAACCTTCATTGTCGGCTTCCCGGGTGAGACAGAAGACGAGTTCGAAGAGTTGCTCACATTCCTCAGAGAGGCGCAGCTAGACCGGGTGGGTTGCTTTATGTATTCCCCGGTGGAAGGTGCGACAGCCAATAATTTACCTGATCCAGTCCCGGAGGCGGTGAAGCAGGAACGTTTAGCGCGCTTCATGGAAGTTCAGGGCGAAATCAGTGCGGCCAGATTGCAGGCCCGTATCGGCAAAGAATATCAGGTTGTGATCGACCAGGTAGACAGCGAAGGCGCAGTAGGCCGCTCTTATGCAGAAGCCCCTGAAGTCGATGGGGTAATCCATCTCAACGGTGTATACGACGTGAAACCGGGTGAACGGGTCTGGGCCGAAATAATTCATGCCGATGAGCATGATTTGTGGGCCGTGTTATCTGAAGATCAGGACGATTGATACGCAAGCTACACTATGGGCGTCGTTAAGACGCCCACTGCTGACACTGCTTATTGCTTAACCGGTGACGGCAGGAAGAACTGACTGACCGTATTACGGGTATCTTTAGCACCCGCCTCGGCCGCCCCGCCGATTAACCAAATTTTGTCATCTTTGACTACTGAGCCCAGTCCATGACGAGGCAATGGCATCGTGCTGACTTCCTGCCAGGATTTCTTGCGCGGCGAGTAACGCCATACCTCCATAAACACGCCCCCGTCACCGGTGAAATATTCTCCCCCGAACACATAAATATTGCCCTGATAGGCACTGCAGGTGAGACCTGCCTGGGCCTGCGGCAAAGGTGGTAACGCCTGCCATTTACGGGTGGCAGGATTAAACATTTCATGGGTGGGAACATTACCCTCGGCCACTGTACGACCGCCAATCACATGCCAGTTGCCATTGAGTACTGTAGAACAGGCGCTGTTTCGCGGGGTAGGTAATGGCGGCGCTGTTGTCCAGATGCCCGACTGGGGATTGAAAACGCCGTGCCAGTCGGTATCTGTATTATCCAGCCACTGACCATTTTTTGAAGGTGTAGCTGTCCGCCCACCCGCAAGATGAATACCGTCTTTCAGCACTGCCGATACCGTCTCTGAAAGCATCACCGGAATGGCTTCCCGGGAGATCCAGGCTGCCCCGTTGTGGCCAAGAAACAATACACTATTGGTGTTAGTCCACTGCCCTTCGGCGCTTTCGACAAACCCACCGAATGCAAATGTGCCATCCCCGGTGCCCACCAGCATGGCATGATGACGGGCTTGGGGCAGATTAGGCAGTGACTGCCAGTGCTCAGCACCCGCTGTTAACGCCCACACCCGGTTGGTCATCAGCAATGCGCCGTCCTCGCCCAGATACAAGCCCCCGGCAACCAAAATACGATCGTCACTGACGGTAGGGTAAATTTCCTGTACGGGTTGTGGCAGTGAGGGGCCAAGTGCCCATTGGTAGGACTGCGCCTGCGCTATACCACCAACCAGCCACACGCCCGCGAGCCAGGCCCTCACCATGGCAGCGGATCACCATTTGAGTGCACGAAACTGCCGGTATTATCCAGCGACAGTTCCTCTATGCGCGCCAGCAAGCGCGCGGCCGCGGTGGCCGCATCAATGTCACCATTGTTATTGACCATTTCGGTCTGCACATAGCCTGGATGGAACAACCCAACAGCAATGCCCTTGGGTGCCAGATCCCGGGCCAGTGAAACCCCTGCCGCATTTAATGCCGCTTTCGACATTCTGTAACCATAGTAGCCACCTGAGCCGTTATCCTGCATAGACCCCATGCGGCTAGTGATCATAGCCACTTTAGCCTTGTTACTCAGCGCCGGAAGCAGGGTCTGGGTAACCAGTAGCGGGCCCAACGCGTTTACTCTGAACTGATAGTCGATAGTATTGGGATCCCAGTCTTCAAGGGTTTCCCGCCCCAACACCCCGGCGTTGTTAATCAGTAAGTCGATAGCCACGTCGCCGAGCGGAGCCAGTGCCTGAGGCAACGCATCAGGACGTGATACATCCACACCGGTGATGACTGTCGCGCCAGTGGCATTCAGATCATCGCAGCTATTACGACAGGTCGCATACACAGTATCACCACGGGTAATACACGCGTTTACTAACGCCAGACCAATACCACGATTTCCGCCTGTTATGACTACATTCATCGCTTCCTCCCGGGTTTCATGAGTTGCAGTTGTAATTACTTCAGTGAGTGTAGCAGAGCGGTTAAGTCTTCAGGTGTATCAATGCCAACCGGAGGCTCTGCCTCGGCAATATCACAATGGATAGCATCGCCGTACCAAAGTGCCCGTAGCTGTTCTAGCGACTCAATATGCTCCAGCGCGGACGGCGCATAACTTACATACTGTTTCACATAGCCTGCCCGGTACGCGTACAGACCGATATGCCGCAGGTATAGCGACGGATCCGATGGCGACCCGGACTGCATCATAGTACTACGCTCAAAAGGGATCACCGAGCGTGAAAAATACAGCGCAAACCCGGCCTGGTTAGTTACCACCTTTACCACATTCGGGTTACTGATGTCCTGCGCGTGCTGTATGTGAGTAGCCAGAGTGGCCATTGGCACAGTGCCACGCTGGCTCAGGTTTTTAGCCACCTGACGGATATTGGCCGCCGGTACGAAGGGCTCATCGCCTTGCACATTCACGACTATCGTATCGTCCTTAATGCCGCGCAGATTAAGCACTTCTGCAATTCGCTCCGTGCCCGACTGATGATGTGTGCCAGTCATACAGACATCGCTGAATGACGCCGCCACACTGGCAATACGATCATCGTCAGTAGCCACTATAACGGCTTCTGCGCCGGCTTCATTCGCCCGCTCCACCACATGCTGGATCATGGGTTTACCGTTGATATTAGCTAACGGCTTTCCGGGAAACCGACTCGATCCATAGCGGGCGGGGATCACTACTACAAAAGACATACCACTGCCCTATCGTGTAGCGTCAACATCATCAAGAGACAATGTATCGGCTTTTTCTTCTATTAGTACCGGAATGCCATCTTCCACCGGGAAGCGCAAACGATCAAAGCGGCATATCAGAGCCGACTGTTCAGGTAGCCACGCCAGCTTCCCCTTACACACCGGACAGGCCACAACTTCCAGCAATCGTTTATCAAACGCCATAATCTACCTTTCTATTTTTGGTTAAACTGTTTAAGACGCGCCCCGACCAGGGCATAAAAATCATTCGGCAACCGGGCATCTACAGGCAAATACCAACAGTCTTTGTGAGCGAGATGCTGTAGCTTTACCGCATCCTTTTCGGTCACAACCACTGTGCCTTCGGGTATATCGTCTGCCTGATAATGATAGTGATCGGGAAATCCTTTGGTGGTGTTCAGCATTAACCCCATTGCACGTAGTTGACTGAAAAAGCGTTCGGGAGCACCGATACCGGCAAACGCGGCCACCTTTCCAAAATCTTGTGGTTGCCGGGTAATATCCGGTGAGCATACATTTTTAAATGTGCCAGGCTGCAACATCATGGTGTACTGCTCAGGACCATTCATCGTCAATGCAGGCGCCGTGGCTTGCCCGTCATTATGAATAATGGCATCCACCTGCCCTAAACGCCAGTCGCCCTCCCGCAACGGACCCATTGGCATGAGGTGCCCGTTACCGACGCCCCGGCCATCCATCACCACAAGCTCCATATCCCGGTGCAGCGCGTAATGCTGCAGGCCGTCATCACAGATGATTACGTCACACCCAAGTTCTTCTGACAGATACTTTGCGCCTCGCGCCCGTACCGGATCGATGACCACCGGTAAGCCCGAACGTCCTGCTAACAGGCGGGGTTCGTCGCCTACTTGCCCGGCAGGATCATCGGCGTTAACACAACGGGGGTAGTAATCAGATTTGGCGCCGTAACCACGGCTCAGGATACCAGCGGAAATGCCCTGACCGCGCAGATGTTCGGCCAGTGCGAGCACCACCGGCGTCTTCCCGTTGCCGCCCACCGAAATATTGCCCACGACAATGACAAAAGCATTAACCCGCTGGGTACGGAACAGGCCCCACGCATACAAACGGCGACGGAGTGCCGTTATAGCACCAAACAACAATGCGAAAGGTAACAGCAACCACTGTAATGGGTGGCCCTGATACCACATGGTCTGCAGCGCCCGCATTTAGTCACCAAACTGTAGAGCATGCAGTTGGGCATAGTGGCCCTGCTTGTCCAGCAGCTCCTGATGTTTACCCATTTCAAGAATTTGCCCCTGTTCCACCACTATAATGGTGTCGGCATTCTCAATGGTAGAAAGGCGGTGAGCCACTACCACACTGGTGCAACGCTGTTGAAGTTTTTCGAGTGCGTCCTGAATTAAGCGCTCAGACTCCGTGTCCAGCGCGGAGGTGGCTTCATCCAGAATTAGGATGGGGGCATCAGTCAGGATCGCCCGCGCAATAGCAATACGCTGGCGCTGGCCACCAGACAACATCAGGCCGTTTTCGCCAATGATCGTATCCAGGCCTTCCGGTAGCTGCGGAAGAAACTCCGCCACATGCGCCACCCGCGCCGCTTCTTCAATTTGCTCGCGAGTGACCTTGTGCTGTGACCCATAGGCAATATTGTTGGCAATGGTGTCATTAAACAGCGTGACATGTTGGGAGACCAGCGCAAACTGGGAGCGCAGGCACTTAAGATCAATATCGTTAAGAGGAATATCGTCCAGCCGGATCTGTCCTGACTGAGGCGCATAAAAGCGTGTCATCAGTGCTGATATCGTTGACTTCCCACTGCCGGAACGGCCCACCAGGGCGATTGATTTACCGGGTTTAGCGGTAAAACTGATTTCCCGCAGCGCAGGTGTGGTTTTGCCCGGGTACGTAAAGGTCACATCGTCAAATTCCAGCTTGCCTTTAGCGCGGGTCAGTATCACATCACCGGAATCGTCTTCGTCTTTTCTGTCGAGGACTTCAAACACGCTACTGCAGGCAGCCATGCCTTTTTGAAACTCATTATTAATGGTGGTCAGCTGTTTCAGTGGCTTCAACAGCATTACCATACAGAACACCACATTGATGAAGACTCCGGCAGTGAGCTTTTCAAGCATGTCAGGCTGGCTGGCGATAAACAGCACCACGGCCAGCGCCACGGAGGCAATAACCTGTATAGAAGAAACACTCAGGATCTGGGTAACAGCCAGCTTCATGGTTTGCTGACGGTTGTGATTATTTTTCTTTTCAAAGCGCTGCTGTTCAATGTTCTGGCCACCAAACATTAACACCACTTTATGGCCTTTCACGGCTTGTTCTACTGCCGAGGTCAGATTACCCATAGCATGCTGGATACTGCGACTGACCACCCGGAACCGTTTGCTGACATACGACACAATCAGCGCCACTACCGGCCCGATGAGCAAAAATATCAGCGACAGTTGCCAGGAATACCAAAACATTACTCCTAACAGGCCAATCACCAGAGCGCCCTCTCTGACCAGTGTCAGCAAGGCTTTGCCGGCCGCATTGGCAACCTGTTCAGTATCGTAGGTAACCTTACTGATAAGCCCGCCCACCGCATGGTTATCGTGGAACTCCACCGGCAGATGAATATATTTATCAAACAATTGCTGGCGCATACGCATAACCACCCGCGACCCTATCCAGGTTAGCGTATAGGTGCCCATGAAATTAAAGAGCCCGCGCAATATAAATAGCGGCACAATGGCATAGGCCGCCAGACGCAGATAATCGTGGTTATTTTCGCCCAGTGACTCATCAATCATGGGCTGCAACTGTGCAAACACAAACGTGTCGACAGCGGAATAGCCAATCATTCCAATGATTGCCACCAGAAATGGCATCTTATATTCGCGTAAATATCGAAGAAAGCGACGCACCTGAGACGGTGAATACTCAGTTTGCTGCATGGATTACTATCACACCTTGTTTTAATTGCGCACTATTGTACAGGCTCACCGGCAAAACCCCTAATCGACTTACCTCAATAAGCCCCGCAAGTTACTAGTTTAGTGTTTAATTTCCCTCTTCCCGTGGTTAACGATTCATTGTTGTTCAGACAGTTCTTCGACGTTCGGTGGAATTTCCGCTAAGCGCCGCTTTCGGTACCACCGAGGGGCCATATCATCCCGAAAAGTGGTGACATTCACTGGCACATACGGCTGCAACTTAAAGCGCAAATATCCGGATGCGGCGGTACTGTACAGGCCGGTGCCGTGCTGTTGATACCGGCTCACCACGTCGGCAGCCGGAAACCCCCACCGATTCAGCCACCCCGTGGTGAATACCACATGTTTCGCTGCTACTTTCGTTATCCAGGCGCCGGTAGATGACGTTTTACTGCCATGATGCGGGGCGACCATAATATCTGCGGACACATCCGCATTGCGGGTGAGTAAACGGTACTCTGTGCTTCGCTCTATGTCACCGGGCAGTAGTACACGGTGAGATACACCCGACACAGTTACGACACATGAGTGCGCGTTGTCATTGTTGCTATTACCGGTATCCGGCCACAGGTAGGTAAGGTCAAGACCCTGCCAGTGCAACGTGCGGTCTGCAACACACCCGTTCACGGGCGAGTGCCAGAAGGTATCCGGATGAACCAGCGGGCTGTTTTCTAAGTGTGTCAGCCCGCCCGCGTGATCAGTATCGCTGTGACTGACGATAACGCCATCGATATTACGAATGCCCGCTTGCTGCAGTGCCGGTAAAACTTGTTGTTCCATGGCCATGGCACGCCCCTCAAATGCCGGACCGGTATCGACAACGATGGCTCTGCTCCCTCGGGTGATTGCCATAGCGCTACCCTGCCCTACGTCGAACACGTGCAGGTACCAGGCTTCAGCATGATTCGGTAAACCGCTTAACACCAGGGGGATCGTTAACAGGCTCAGCGTTAACCGTTTAAACGGAAATAAGGGCATGATGGCGAGCACAAAAATCAAAATCAGCAGCCCTGACAGCATCCCGCTTAAGGGCATATACCACACCCAGTCGAGCGACTGGTGCAGTGTTTCAAGTAACCTGATCAGCCCATGCAGCAGGGTAATACCTGCGTTAACACACCACCCAGCGCAGGCTGGTAACAGGAAACTGATAATAAATAAGACCAGGAGCACAGGTAATATCAGCATCACCAGGGGCACAACAATCAGATTCACTGGTAACGTACTGAGGCTCAGTACACCAAACCACATAACGGTTAGTGGCAGCAGCAACAGGGTGAGCCCTGCCTGCATGATAAGCTCACTTTGCCATGCCGGTCGGGATTGCAAACGATACCGCCAGATTAGCAACCAGATAGCCAGGACCGCCCCCACGCTTAACTGCATACCGGCAGCAAGTAGCTGTAAGGGGAATAACACGATACAACTGCTGACCATCACCACTGCAACCTGCCGCGCAGACCAGTGATGGCAGGCTGAACGCAATACCATAAATAGTGCCAGTAATACCCAGGCCCTGACGGCAGGCAACGCCGCGCCCGTTACGCCGACATACCCCGCGCACAGCATTAATACCCAGCAAGTGAGGAATGCCCGGCTATTGTAAACAGGCGCCCGGTATCCCCGCAAACGAAGTGCCAGCAAAAGGAGTAACCGCAATGCTACAACAGTACTGACAGCCACTACCCCTACGTGCATTCCCGATACGCTGAACAGGTGGGCAGTCCCGGTCTCCTGCAGCATTTGCCAGTCACCTGGTGTCAGTGCACTACGATCACCGAGCAACAGCGCCCGAAGCCAGCGTGGGTCGCTCTGGGCATGCTGTAGCAAATGGTTGGTGAGGGGTTGTCGCAGGTTGCCAATACCTGCTGACGGCGACAGTATGGTCATCTCTCGAATATAACCGCGAGCGGCGACTCCCTGACTGACGAGGTGGCGGTGATAATCAAAGCCACCAGGGTTGGCCAGCCCGTGCACAGGCTTAAGCCTTGCCACCATATTAACCCGCTGCCCCACCTGCAGACATTGTGAAGGCATCCGTTGCGATAACAGCAGGATGGGCTGGCGTACCAGGCGTGTCTGGCCTACGTGGGTCGCTGCCAGATAAACCCGTTGCCGGGTTTCGTCGCAGTGGGCGCGCTTAATCCAGCCAGTAACCGCAATATCCTCATGAATTTTCCCTGCTGGCAGTTGCCAAAGCGTATACCAATGCCCTACACTCGCCATCCAGATTACGCCAAGGAGCGTGCCCGCGGCGAGAGCGCCGATTCCAAATGGTGCCAGTGCGGACGAACTTTTTCCGCACCTACGCGGTAGAAAAGGAAGACGTATCAGCGACGGGGAGCAGACAACCAGATATGTACCACTCAGGTAAATCAGTGTGGTTACGCCTGGCAGTGCGTGCCACAGCAATGAGGACGCCGCGCCCAGGCAGAACCCAGAAAGATGGAGTGTAACTGAATGTCGCATTCTTTCGCGGGCCTTAGCAAAAGATCGTATAGCCGTTATGCCTAAAAATTTTATTAAGCGATTCCTGCCCGACCATCAAACTATTAAAAATCATCGGTTGCTGCGGGTATTTGGTTCTGTACTGCATGAACCAAACTTATGGCACCTGAACCGGCGCTCAGCCTCCGGTGCGTTTGGGATCGGCTTATTCTTCGCCTTCTGGCCGGTGCCTTTTCAAATGTGGCTGTCAGCGGGCATGGCTATCCCTTTCAGAGCTAATTTACCGTTGTCGGTTGCGACGGTCTGGATCACTAATCCTTTCACCATGCCCCCCATATTCTACGCAGCCTACAAGGTGGGCACGACTGTCCTTGGGACCAGAGCGCAACATTTTGAATTTCAGTTTAGCTGGCAGTGGGTGGTAGAGAGCCTGAGTACTATCGGGCCGGCATTTCTGGTGGGGTGTGCTATTTGTTCTGTATTTGCTGGCGCAGCCGGCTATCTGGGACTGAATTTCGCCTGGCGTTATCAGGTGAGACGAGCGTGGGAGCGCCGCCGGGCAAATCGCCAGCAGCGCTAACAGCAGGTTTGCGCCTGCTATTCGTTATACAAACCGTGCTGAGTCAGTACTTCAAGCAGGCGGTCTTCATCCCACACGGTGACCCCCAGATCCTGCGCTTTCGTCAGCTTAGACCCCGCCTTATCGCCCGCTACCAGGAAGTCCGTATTCGAGGAAACCGAACCGGCCACTTTTGCCCCCAACTGTTGTAGCAGTGCCTTGGCGTCATTACGTGCCATCGCAGTGAGGCTGCCGGTAAGAACGCACGTTTGTCCGTCTAGTGGCTGTTCATCGACCGTCTGACTTTCAACCTGAGGCCAGTGTACACCTTCGTCAAGCAGCGCCGTGACTATGTCGGTGTTATGCGGCTCATTGAAGAAGTTGAAGATATGCTGAGCAACGATGACGCCGATATCGCTTACCTCTTGCAATTGTTCTACGCTGGCCTTCGTGAGGGCCTCGAGGGTTTTAAAATGTAGCGCAAGGTTAGCCGCAGTTGCCTCGCCTACTTCCCGGATCCCCAGCGCATACAGAAAACGGGCAAACGTGGTTTGCTTTGATTTTTCCAGTGACGTCAACAGATTTGAGGCCGACTTCTCCGCCATCCGCTCCAGGCCAATTAAGTCTGATAACGACAGCCGGAAAAAGTCAGCCGGGCTCGCCACCAGCTCTGCATCAACCAGTTGCTCAACGAGTTTGTCTCCCAGACCATCAATATCCAGCGCTTTACGTGACGCGAAATGTTTGAGTGCCTGTTTTCGTTGCGCGGCGCAGATTAACCCGCCGGTACACCGCGCTACCGCCTCGTCTGCCAGCTTTTCCACCTGTGAGTCACACACCGGGCACTGGGTGGGAAACCGGATTGGCGTGACATCCGCTGGCCGGCGGTCGGCTATAACCGACACCACCTGAGGGATGACATCCCCGGCACGGCGGATCACTACATAATCCCCCACCTGTACACCCAGGCGCTCAATTTCATCCTGATTATGCAAGGTGGCATTCGACACCGTGACGCCACCTACAAACACCGGTTCGAGGCGCGCCACCGGAGTAATTGCGCCTGTACGCCCGACCTGAAACTCCACGTCCAGCAGGCGGGTAATTTCCTCCTGTGCCGGAAACTTATGCGCTATTGCCCAGCGCGGCGCTCTGGCAACGAAACCAAGCTGCTGCTGCTTTTCAATGCTGTCGACTTTAAAGACGACGCCGTCGATGTCGTAAGGCAGGCCGTCACGCCGCTCCAGAATTCGATGATAGTACGCCAGGCACCCCTTACCCCCTTGTGCCGTATCAATATCCGGGCACAAGGGAACGCCCCACTGCCTGAGTAAGGCCAGTCTTTCACTGTGCTGTGCGGGAAGCGAATAACTATCCGGTTTGACCACACCCAACGAGTAGGCGTAGAACATCAATGGTCTTTTAGCGGTGATCCGCGAGTCCAGTTGTCGCAAGCTACCGGCAGCCGCGTTACGAGGGTTTGCAAATACTTTGGCACCCGCTTTACGCTGGTTGTCATTGAGTTTTTCGAAGCCGGCTTTCGACATGAACACTTCGCCGCGAACTTCAATACGAGCTGGCAGGTCATCGCCACGTAAGCTCAGCGGGACGTTACCAATAGTTTTTACATTCTGAGTAATATTTTCGCCAACCTGACCATCGCCACGGGTTGCCGCCCGAACCAGTTTTCCGTTTTCATATAAAATACTGACTGCCAAGCCGTCCAGCTTTGGCTCACAGCTGAAGGTTAGCTGACTGGTATCTTTTAGCCGATCGGTAAGTCGCTTCTCAAACGCCAGCAAGGAGTCGGCATCAAATGCGTTATCCAGTGACAACATGGGCACTTCGTGAGCTACCTGCTCAAAGGCATCGAGGACGGCTCCCCCCACCTTTTGCGTGGGCGAGTCAGCGGATTGCAGCTCCGGGTGCGCGGCTTCCAGCTCCCGGAGTTCCTGCATTAACCGGTCATATTCGGCATCCGGCACACTCGGCGCATCGGCGACATAGTACTGGTAATTGTATTCATTAATATCAGCACGAAGCGCGTCAACACGTTCGCGGGTAGCGTCATTCACTGTGGTCATAGCAATCTCATAAAAACGGGCGCAATGATCATTGCGCCGACAGGAATCAATCGTGGCGCGAGATCATGCGCTGGCGTTCAAACTCGCGAATTTTCTCCAGGTACTGCTGCAAGCCCTGTTTGGTCAACACGCTACGACGACCGTCGAGAACCTGCGCATTAAACTCATCAGCAATTTTCCGTGCCGCATTGTGCATCATATTGAACACCTGATGGGGGTCGCCTTCGATAGGCAAAATCATAAACAACGATACCCCGTGGGTAGTGAATGTTTCCAGGTTATCAATATCGAAGACCCCCGGCTTAAACATGTTCGCCAGGCTGAACAACACCGGCCCTTTGCCATTTGAATTAACATGGCGGTGGAAAATGTCCTGTTCACCAAATTTAAACCCAAGGGTAAGTAGCATAGGCAACAGCGCGGCTCCACTGATCGGCTCATCTTCCGGCGCGCGTACGTTTAGTACCAGAACTTCCTGTTCTCCGGCAGGTGTCGCTTTCTCAGTGCGTTTCGGTGCCGGCTCATCGGCTTGTGGGGCCTGCGCTTCCGACTCATCGAAGTCGATCCGCATCTGGTCCTCACCGAAGCGAGGCTCCTGGCGACGTTTAGCCGTCGTCGCCTTGTGTTTCTTGCGACTGACAAAGCGTCGAGCCTGCTCACCTAAGCCCGCGCCTTCTTCTGTCTTTACCTCTTCTGCCGACTGGGGATCCAGACTAAAGTCGTCCACTTCCTGCGATGCGTTGGCGGCCGGCGTGTCTGCGGCGGCTGCCGATGTTTTTTCGTCAGAGGCAGATTGTTCTGTTTTTAACAGAAAGCCTGGCGGTTCAGGAATATCAGCCGGCTCATCACCACCCTCTGACCGTCCTGGTTGCAGATGGGGTTTCGGGTTGGTCACCACCGACCCGTACAGTTTTTCCGCCGGCTCAGCGCGTGGCGCCGCAGCACTGTTTTCATCACTGTCGTCTTCTGATGGCACGTCTGACGAATTATCCTCAGGCTCGTCATGCGCATTATGCATTTCCACCCCAGGCTTCGGCTCAGGCGTAGTCGCTTGCTCATCAGACTCTGACTGGCCGCTGGCTGCGTTACCACGCTCTACTACCCGAACTTTGCCGACACCAAAATCGTCATAGTCAGCGTGCTTGTCGTACTCATCGCCTACGTCCTGCTCATCCCAGGAGACATCGTCTCCGTCCAGCTCACCGGCGGATGGTTCCAGCGTGCCCGGTTCTACCCGTTCTCGCCGGGTTCCAGGCTTGTTTGCTTTGCGAATTTTCCAGATACCATGGGCGAGGACCGCCACTATGAAGAAGGTACCGGCAATGAGTAATGACAGACGTAATTCATCTTCCATTATGTTAGTCGCCCTTTGTTATGCTTCTGCGAAGGCCATTGCTTCATCAACATCTACTGCCACCATTCTGGATACTCCAGGCTCGGCCATGGTCACGCCCGTTAAATGGCTTGCCATTTCCATCGCAATCTTATTGTGGGTGATATAGATAAACTGCACGGTGCGGGACATTTCCGACACCAACTTACAAAACCGCCCGACGTTAGCGTCATCAAGCGGCGCGTCAACTTCATCCAGCAAACAAAATGGTGCCGGGTTCAGTCTGAATATTGCAAAAACCAATGATAAAGCGGTTAACGCTTTTTCTCCACCGCTAAGCAAGTGGATTGTACTATTTTTCTTACCCGGGGGCCTTGCCATAATCGTCACCCCGGTTTCCAGTAAGTCGTCATCGGTGAGGGCCAGATAGGCAGAGCCTCCGCCGAACACCTTGGGAAACAATTGCTTCAGATCATCGTTCACCTGCTCAAACGTTTGTGAAAACCGGCTACGGGTTTCTTTATCTATTTTGCGTATTGCCGATTGCAGGGTATCCAGCGCCTGCATCAGGTCGTCGTGTTGCGCGTCAAGATGTGCCTTGCGCTCAGACTGCGTCTCATACTCTTCTACTGCCGCCAGATTTACCGCGCCAAGCCGGCTAATCGCGTTACTGGTTTTTTCGAGTTCATTCTGCCAGTGCTGCTCGTCAGCATCTTCGGCCAGTGTGTCGAGTACAGCTTTTAGCGACTGGCCCGTTTCTTCTAACTGTTCAATCACCGCGGCGGCGCGCACCCGCCCGCCCTCTATTTCCAGATTGAGCGCATCAATCGCCGTCTGGCGCTGCTGTACCTGTCTGCTTATTCCCTGCTGATCCTGCTCCGCTTCTTTGAGCCATTGCTCAATATCTTGCAACTGCGCCTGCTGTTCGGCGCGCTCGGATTCCAGTGTCTGCTTTTCCGCTAACAGGGTCTGTAACTGTGCCTTTTGGGTTTCCTGGGGCTGGGCCAAAGCGGCCTGCTCTTCCCTCAGTCGCTCTTCTTGTCGGCTGTAGTCTGTCAGCTGAGATTCGTTACGCGTAACCTGCTCAGCGTACAGCGCCGACTGGCTTTGGCATTGCTGTAGTTTAAGCGCCATAGCATGCGTAGCCTGGGTTTCCGCTTCTGCAGTTCGCCGCTGATGGGCTACCTCCTGCTCCAGCGCATCTCGCTGAGCATGAACATCTTCCACATGTGTCTCATGCTCAAGGATTGCGACTTCAAGCGACTCTAACTGCTCTGCCAACACCTCAAGTTGTTGCTGTTCGGTCTCCAGCAACGTTTCCTGAGTGCGCAAATCCTGCAGTAGCTTTTCTGTGCGTGCGTTACTTTGTGTAAGCTGCATATCTACAACATCACGCTGATTTTCCAGCCCCTGGATAGCTGCTCGAACCTGGTCGCGATCTTGTTTGAACCGGTTAAGCGTCTCAGTTGCAGTTGCCAGACTGGCGGTGTGTTCATCAAGACGATGGCGGGTCTCATATACCCGCTCCTCTAACTGCTCTGCGTCCTGTGCTAACCGGGTAAGCTGTGCTGCGCGCTGTAGGGCCCCATCCTGTTCACCTGCAGTGCCATGTATTACGTACTGGTGACTCAACCATGGGCCGTTTTTCACCATCACACTTTGATGTGCTGCCAGTTGTTTTAGCAGTGTTACGGCTTCGGCGCTATTTTCAGCAATATAGATTTCATTAAAACCTGCCGGGAACGTCCCTGTTACTATACTAGCAGCCAAAGTTCCAGGGCGGGCCTCGCTCTGAGCCAGTTGCTGGTAATACACGGGGTGACCTTGTGGCAGGATATCAGCTGCTTCAGTCAGAAAAGCACGGTCATGAGTCTCGGTAACCAGCGGGTGATGCCAGGCAGCCAGCACCCGTTCGACTAACTGTTCAAACCCGCTTTTCACCGTCAGGCTCTGCCACAAGGGACTAATATCGTCTGCGATAGATTCCCCTGCACTACTGTGGGTATTTTGTAACGCCTCCAGCGCAGCGATTTTAGCCTGCACCTGATGCAGCTGGCCGTCTGCCTCTCTGAATTGCCCCCGGGCAGATTCAAGTTGCCGTTCTGCTGTATGCACTTCTTTTTGTGCATGACTGATATCGGTTTCACGGTCTTCGAACTGGTGTTGTGCTTCTTCCAGTCTGGCAGTTAATTCTGCCAATTGTTCCTGAAGTTGATCGCTGTTGAGGGTCTCACGTTCTTCTCTGAGCTCACTCACTCGCTGCGAGGTGCGTAGCTGCATGCTCATCGTTGACTGAATTTTACTGTGGCATGCCTGAACCTGCTGCTTGAGCTCATGATACTGCTGTTCATGCTCACGGCTGTCGCGGTTGAATGTCCGCAGCGCTTGTTCGGCTTCTTCACGGGCGTGTTGCGCCTGTTCCACCCGGGCTTCGGACATCGCCAGCTGGGGTTCAAGAGAGGTTTGCTGAGACTGCGCCTGTTCATAGGCCGCGCGGGCCTCCCGCAGTGATTCTGTCAATCCGGCTTTGCGGTCAGCCAGCTCACTGAGTTCACGGGTTATCTGCTGGCTACGCTGCTTACTGTGTAAGGCATTTTGTTCCAGCCGTGTTATCGACGTGGCCGTGGTAAACAGCTTTTGTTGCAGTGTTTCCAGTTCGTGCTTGCAGACGTCCCGCCGGGTCCGGTGTGCCGCAATACCAGCCTCATCACCGCGCTGGCGGTCAATTAACGCATCAAGCTCTTTTTGCTGAGCCTGGCGGTCACTCTCCAGTCGCGAGAGATGCTCTGAGTGGTTAAGCCAGCGAATAGCCGCCAGTTCTGATTTCAGTCGTCGCTCGGTCTGTTTGAGTGCCTTATACCGCTGGGCAGCAGCGGCCTGGCGCTGTAGCTTGTCCAGTTGCTGGCCCAGCTCCTGACGCACGTCTTCAAGGCGTTCAAGATTGTCCAGGGTATGGCGGATACGGTTCTCAGTCTCCCGCCGACGCTCTTTATAACGGGAAATACCAGCTGCTTCTTCAATGAACACCCGTAGTTCCTGGGGTTTGGACTCTATCAGCCGGGAGATCATCCCTTGCTCGATAATGGCATAACTACGCGGCCCCAGCCCCGTCCCCAGGAACAGATCCGTCACGTCACGGCGGCGACATTTAATCCCGTTCAAAAAGTACGTAGACGTAGCGTCCCGGGTTACCAGACGTTTTACCGCCAGTTCATTATAACTTGCGTACTCGCCGGCTATCCGGCCTGAACTGTTGTCAAAAACCAGTTCGACACTGCATTGTCCCACCGGTTTACGGGCACTGGAGCCATTAAATATCACGTCTGTCATGGCGTCACCCCGCAGATTCTTTGCAGAGCTTTCCCCCAGAACCCAGCGTACTGCATCAATGACATTTGACTTACCGCAGCCATTCGGCCCCACCACGGCCGTCATATCGCCGGGAAAGGGAATGGTCGTCGGATCGACAAACGATTTGAAACCTGCCAGTTTAATTTTCTTCAGGCGCACGGCGAAGCCTCACTGTATGTCACGGTGATGTCCATGCTGGTACCGGTGAAATGGAATTGGCTGTTGATTTGCTGACGTGAAAATTGGCGCAGCATGTAGCGTGCGTGCCTGTTGTTATTATTGTTGCCAGACTCTACCAAAACTCACACGCTGTAACAATTGCCATTTATTCCAGCCCCGCAAATGCTTTATAGTGCAAGCTGATGATTAATAAAGGGGAGCGTATAGTGACACGCAGCGGATTCAGTTATTTCACACAGGGTTTTCAGCTGATCAGAACCAAAGGACTAAAGCGGTTTGTATTTGTCCCCCTCGCCATCAATTTACTGTTGTTTGCCACCGCCTTTTATTTTCTGTACGGGGAAATTGAAGCCGGAATTGCTTTCCTGATCGACATGATCCCCCAATGGCTGGGCTGGGTTAAAACAGCCCTCAGCTTCATATTGTGGCCATTGGCAATCCTCAGCGTACTGCTTATATTCGCGCTTATTTTCGGTACCCTGGCAAACTGGATCGCGGCTCCTTTCAATGGGGTACTGGCAGAAAAAGTTGAACGTCATCTTACGGGCAAACCTTTAGGGGATGAAGGCGTGTTGTCACTGATCAAAGATATCCCCCGCACCCTGGGCCGGGAGCTGTCCAAACTGCTCTGGTATATCCCCAGAGCGATTGGCTTTCTACTGTTGTTTTTCTTTGTGCCGGTTATCGGCCAGGTGTTGTGGTTTATGTTTTCCGCCTGGATGATGGCTATCCAGTATTGTGACTACCCTTATGATAACCACAAAATTGCTTTCACCCGGATGCGCCTTCACCTGGGTGAGCACAAAAGCCGGGCGTTTTCATTTGGCATCATGGTGAACTTGTTTTCACTCATTCCCATTGTGAACTTTATTGTCATGCCGGTAGCAATTTGCGGTGCAACGGCGATGTGGGTGGCCGAACTGCGTGATGAAATGCTGGCCTACGAAGCAAACCAGTCACTAGGGCAGTGATACACCTGCTGTGGTCTTATTGCCTGGCTTGCGGTGTGCCTCATACCGTTTAAGCCAGATATCAGCCTCGGCAGATTGCTGATGGTGATGAAAGGCCTGGAACAGGTTCATATAAATTGGCCGGTGGCTGGTGTTATCTGCCAGTTGCCTGCGCCAGAGCTCCACATATAAGCGGGGGATGACCCCACTGTCATGGTGTTCCATAAAGGTTACCTGAGACGTGGGCTTGTAAGCCTGTGACCCTGTCGCATCGCAGGTTTTGGCGCGATAAATGCCACCGGGTTGCAACGCCTGCCACTGCTGCACACGCTCCACCGGCTGGTAAGTCAGCATTCCATCAAACACCAGATTGGGAATATCGCTGCGGCCACAATATTTTCTTGCTGCACCACGGCTAAGGGGATATTCGTCAGCAAAACCGGAAAAATGTGCCAGTTCATGGACAAACACCGAATATGCGTCGCTGATATCTAAAAACATTACGCCATTGTTGACGTTGGCCTTACCCTGTCTGGAAAGGATGACCGCATGGGTAAAGTCCCGCTGTTTGGCGGCTACTGCCAGTGGCCGGATGTCGCAGCCAAGCCGTCCCTTGCCCTGCCAGTCAGCATCACAGGGGAGCTCGTTTGCGGTCAGCCATACAGGCTTTTGCAGGCAGATGGGTAATGGCTGCAGACGACTGTCCCGTTGAAACTGGCGGTATAGCGCGTCAGCCCGATGAATAGTACTCAGCGACGTCGCAAACAGCTGAACCCGTTGTAAACACGCCTCGTCACTTTCCCAGCGCCCGGCATCGACCCGGGTTAACGGTATTGGCTGGTAGTCTGCAATGACGCTGGTGAACGCCTTGGCTAACTGATGACCCTTGTCCGCCGCCTGTTTGAGATAGTGGCCGCCCTGTTCCTGGTCACCGGATTCCCATAGTAACCGGCCATACTTAAAAGCGCTTTGTGCATCCAGGTCTGCGGTAGCCTTTAACCAGGGGCGCGCCTGCTCGTGCTGCTGATGCAACAGATACCAGTCCGCCAGAGCAGCCTGAGCCGGGACATAGCCCTGCTCTGCGGCTTTGATTAACCACCGCTCACGTACTTCAGGATCCTGGCTGTCCATCGCCATCGCCAGTTGTGCCTCGGGCACATTCCCGGCTGCGGCCAGGCGCATCAATTCATCAGCGTCTGCTTCTGGTCCAGCCATTTCATATAACACCCAGGCAGCATCCGCATTGCCAATATTAACCAACCGATGCAGCCAGTAGGTTTGTTGACGTGCCTTAGCGACGTTTATTAGCTTTTGTTGCGCTACCGGGCTGCCTTGCTGTGACGCTGCCCAAAGCAAAGAGGCAGGCTGGGGAGCCTGCGCTGCGTTCCTAAGCAATTGCGGGAGGTACCGGGAAACGTCGCTGGTAAGCAGCGCCAGCGCCAATATGGCTAAAGTCAGTCCACGCATACTGTTACTGGTCAGTCGTCTCGTGCTGGCGTCTCAGCCGCGACAATTCCATTCGTGCGTAGCGGTGTTCCACGTAATCAAACACATTGGTACTCAGAGCCAGTTTAAAATAGTTGGCGGCTATACCCCGATTACCTCGCATACTGTGCAGCTTACCCAAGTAAAAATACGCTTCACAGAGCCGGTCAGTGAGTTCTTTCTGACTCCCTACCCCATCGATAAGAGAACTCAGAACCTCATTTTCTGTTTTTACACCCAGAAATAAATCAATCAGATTAGTCGCCCAGTGACTGTTATCAAGTTCGCTGCGCACACTGGCGAGGTACTCGCTGCCCTGCTGCTCGCTGATTTCGTGATAAGCAAAGAATGCCCATAGTGCCCGGAACGGGTCACTGACATCTTTTGCCTGAAACGTATTGAGGTCACTCACCGCCAAGTCAGCTCGTCCACCGTAGTAGAGTGCAATGCCCCGGTTGAGGAAAGCGAAGTCGTAGTCAGGGTTAATCTCCAGCGTGGAATCAAATGCTTCGTACGCCTGCACGAACTCACGCTGCTGGATATAATGAATACCCATAGAGTTATACGCCTCGGCCAGGGTTGGGTTTAGCGTGATAGCCTGAGAATAATCAAATTGGGCTAGCCCGCCCAACCCAACACTGTCATACAGCATGCCACGCTGAAAATGCAGATCGGCTTTATCATCATCAGACAATTCGCCATTGCCGAGAATTTGGTTGTATCGGGCAATCGCCAACTGCGAACGCGGATTAACCGGCGCCGGCTCGGCCAGTAACAGGTTCCCCATTTGCGTGGTGTCCTGATTGCCTGAAGTTTGCGCACATCCGCCTAAAATAACGGCTGACAGGGTAAAAAAGAGAGGACGAACGAGTTTATGCATGGTAAAAATGAGGCCACCTAATAAGAACAGTCTGGCTCCCGCCTGAATTCAATGTCGGGCGACGATTGCCGCCAACCATGGCGCATTTGGCTTTTATTGTAAAGCGCAACCGGAGCAAAACGAGGCGAAAAATGAAAAAGACTACACTGACGACACTCATACAGGAAGCTGAGTCAGCACAAAAAAATGCGCATGCGCCCTATTCCGGGTTTAAGGTGGGTGCCGCCGTACTATCTACCAGCGGAACAGTTCATGCTGGCTGTAACGTAGAAAATACCGCTTATCCGCTTGGGCAGTGCGCCGAAGCAACGGCAATTGGCAATATGATCACCGAGGGTGGTTCGCGCCTGGACGCGGTTGTGATCCAGTCACCTACCAACGAGCCTTGCTATCCCTGCGGCGGGTGCCGCCAGAAAATTGCTGAATTTGCAGATGATTCTGTACCGGTAATTCTGGTTACCCGTAGTGGCACCACGCAACAGACTACAGTGGGCGAATTGTTACCCCATGCTTTTCGCTACACCCATCCCACCCAGAAAGCCGGTTAACGGCTAACAGCAATAATGGCAGCACACACCTGTGTGCTGCAAATCTACCAGCGCTGCTTTTATAACAGTTACTTGCGCTGCTGACGTTCGGCCAGCTTGTCCAGCTGTGCCTGTGTTGCCGGTAACTGGTGATTGGCTTTCCATTCCTGATACGGCATCTTGTAGATGACTTCACGGGCCGCTTCATAGTCGAGCTCCTCCCCTTCGTCTGCGGCCGCCGATACATACCATTTAGCAAGACAATTCCGGCAGAAATCAGCCAGTATCATTAAATCTATATTCTGGACATCTTTGTTAGCATCCAGGTGCTCAACCAAGCGCCGAAATACCGCGGCTTCCACTTCAGTTTGGGTTTGTTTATCCATCTTTTTCTCCCGATATGAAAAAAGGGAGCCAGGCTCCCTTTTATTGCTTATTTGCAGGCCCTCAGGCCGGCTGTGAAATAACCTTACTCGCCGTCGTCAGACTTAGGCGCAGGTTTTTCCAGCAGTTCTTTGATGCTCAGGCGAACACGATTCTGGCGATCAATTTCCATCACTTTCACGTCAATCATTTGGCCTTCTGACAGATAGTCACTGACCTTGTTCACGCGCTCGTGAGCGATTTGTGAAATGTGTACCAGACCTTCTTTGCCAGGCAGCACTTCAACAAACGCACCGAAATCAACAATACGTGTCACTTTACCGTGGTAGGTTTTGCCTACTTCGATTTCTGCTGTCACGTCTTCAATTTTGCCAATCGCGATATCCGCTTTAGCACGCTCAGTAGCGAAGATTTTAATGGTACCGTCATCTTCAATTTCGATGTTGGTATCAGACTCTTCGGTAATCTGGCGGATCATTGCACCACCTTTACCAATCACGTCGCGGATCTTGTCCTGATCGATTTTCATGGTATAGATGCGAGGAGCAAATTCACTTAGCTCGTCACGGTGACCACCAATCGCTTCGTCCATAACAGACAGGATATGCAGACGGGCTTCTTTCGCCTGCTTCAGTGCCTTCTGCATGATTTCTTTGGTGATACCTTCAATTTTGATATCCATCTGCAGCGCAGTGATACCGTCGGTAGTACCGGCAACTTTAAAGTCCATATCACCCAGGTGATCTTCATCACCCAGAATGTCAGACAGTACCACGAAGTTGTCGTCACTCTTCACCAGACCCATAGCAATACCTGCTACAGATGCCTTGATAGGTACACCCGCATCCATCAGCGCAAGTGAAGTACCGCACACAGATGCCATAGAAGACGAACCATTCGACTCGGTGATTTCAGAAACAACACGTACCACATACGGGAATTCTTCTTCGCTCGGCATAACGGCCTGGATACCGCGCTTAGCGAGACGACCGTGACCAATTTCACGACGCTTCGGTGAGCCCATCATGCCGGTTTCACCCACACAGTATGGAGGGAAGTTGTAATGCAGCATGAAGCGACTGTCACGTTTTCCGGCCAGCTCATCAATCATCTGAGCATCACGCTCTGTACCCAGTGTGGCAGCAACCAGGGCTTGTGTTTCACCACGGGTAAACAGCGCCGAACCGTGGGTGCGCGGCAATACGCCAGTGGCCACATTCAGTGCACGCACCATGGCCGGGTCACGTCCGTCGATACGCGGCTCGCCAGACAGAATGCGTGAGCGTACTACGTCGCTTTCCAGCTCATGCAGCAGGTCGAGTACTTCTTTCTCGTCTTGCTCTGGGTTCGCTTCCACGATTTGCGCCAGTGCTTTTTCGGTCACTGCGGTAACCGCGTCTTTACGCGCCATTTTGTCTGAAATTTGATAGGCCTCAGTCATACCTGACTCAGCAAGCGCCTTGATCTTGTCTTTCAGTTCAGTGTTTTCGGCTTCAGGCTGCCAATCCCACTTATCAATTTCTACTTCTGAGGCAAATTCTTTAACAGCATTTACCACTGTCTGCATTTGCTCATGGCCGTACATAACGGCGCCCAGCATGGTGTCTTCAGACAGCACGTTGGCTTCTGACTCAACCATCAGTACAGCACTTTCTGTACCGGCAACAACCAGGTCCAGTTCACTGTTTTCTTGCTCTGATGCACGGGTATTCAGCAGGTATTCACCGTTCGTGAAGCCAACACGCGCCGCACCAATTGGGCCATTGAACGGAATGCCAGAGATAGCCAGCGCCGCTGACGTACCAATCATCGATACGATGTCAGTAGGAATATCCGGGTTTGCAGAAACAACCGTGATAACAACCTGTACTTCGTTCTTGAAACCTTCCGGAAACAGCGGACGAATTGGACGGTCGATCAAACGGGCAGTCAGGGTTTCAGCCTCAGACGGGCGCCCTTCACGCTTGAAGAATCCGCCTGGGATTTTACCCGCGGCGTAGGTTTTTTCCTGATAGTTCACAGTCAGCGGGAAGAAGCTCTGGTCTGGCTTGGCTTCTTTTTTACCAACAACAGTAACCAGTACTGCGGTGTCGTCCATGCTGGCCATAACTGCAGCCGTTGCCTGGCGGGCGATTACGCCGGTTTCCAGGGTGACAGTATGCTGTCCATACTGAAATGATTTTGTAATAGGAGTCACTATATGTCCTTTAAATGTCAATCTTATTTATCGCTTTTAAACGCGGCGCATAGTATAGCGATGAAAAAGCACGAATACCATTAGCAAATGTAGCTGGTTGGCAAAGAAAATGGCCGCAACCGACCGTAGTATCCGGACGTACCGGGAATTACAGGAGTCCGAATAGCGGGCGCTTGGTACGATGGCGCGAGGCGACCTCTGCTGATACTCAATTACCTGTTTCAGGATGACTTTTTTTCGCAAAAAGTACAATTTTTCATCACTTTGTCATAAAAGTAGGTATGCTTAAGTTACACCGTCACGCAAAGTGAGTGTTTATGCTGGTATTACGATTAAATAAAGCTGGTATGCCGCAGGAGTGGATCCACCCTGAACATGCCGCGCGCTTATATTGCCAGGAAAAAGTGTTGTTTGAGCTAGGCTCCGACGCCTTCACCTTGCACGGCGGCTGGAACCGCGATGGCGTGCAAAGTACCCTGCGGCTGGCGTCTATCATTGCCTGTACCGGTAAAGTCACCGATGTGAATGGTAAAATCGCCCTGACCAACCGGTTTTTGTTCCGCCGCGACAACTACCTTTGTCTGTACTGTGGTCACCCTTTTCCGCCCTCTCAACTTACCCGAGATCATATCTTGCCACGTTCACGGGGGGGAAAGGATAGCTGGACTAACGTGGCTACTGCGTGTTCCCGGTGTAATCACGCTAAAGGCGCGCAAACGCCAGAGGAAGCGCATATGCCCCTATTGGCGGTTCCGTTCAGGCCAAATCTGTATGAACGCTTCTATCTCATGAACCGGCGTATACTGGCAGACCAAATGAGCTTTCTGGAAAGTCACTTCACACAACGCAGAGACTGGCACGTACTATAGCTGTGTTAGTCCCCAGCAGGGGGAGGCGGCGTTTCATCCAGCGTGCGCAAATGTTCTTCGTCTTCTTTAACTGCACGAAACCACAGGCTCATCCAGTCTGAACTTATTTTAGACTGCAACTCGAAAGCTTCGGTGGTAGGACAAAATATTGATACAAATACCACCACCTTCGCCAACTCGTTGGTTTCAATACCAATTTCAGGATCTATCTGAATAAATTCCTGCTCAAGGTGACGTTCTATCAAGCCTTTGTATCGTTCTGCCACATCCCGGAAGTACTCACAGTGAGCCTGCGCACGGGCAGAGAATGCCGGTAAAATTCGATAAGGGTTCACGGTGGGTTCATTGACAATTTCAAAGGTGTGAATTTTATAGCGACGGAGAAAATTCAGGTTACGCACGGTCTGCGTCACCAGCTGACTGTTAGGCACGTAAACGTGCTTACCGGTGTAATTAAAAGACTCGTGGTCGACCTCTAGCAATGCGGTTTTCGCCCAGTCCATTTCGACGACTTCGCCGACAATATTATTCATCTGGATCCAGTCACCTACCCGGAACGGGCGCGCGCCCAGATAATAAATAAAGCCCATAAAACACTGAATAAACTCCCGGGTGGCCAGCACGATGGCGACCATGAAAGCCGCGATAGAAATGGCCAGTGTCTGAATTTCAGATGACCATATCAGCATCAGGGCAACCAGAATGAAGGCGTTGCCAAGTTGTTCCAGTATGTTTATCTGATTACGACGATCTTCACCTTTCTTAGAACTTTGTTTTTTGATGACTCTGAGGATAAGGCGTTTAGTCAGATGCAAGACGATGACAGCAACCACAGACGTAAGCAGCTTGTAATCAAGCATAAAGGCGCTTACCTCTTGCCATAGCGCGTTGATGTCATAATTCATTAATGTTTATCCTCAGGTAACTTATGGTTTTACAAATAAAAACACCGGGCAAGTGCCCGGTGTTGGTATTATGGATCATGCGACCCTGAGGAACAATGCCGACCAGCTACGAACGGATCTGACCTTCCCCGTTTACCAGGTATTTCTCCGTGGTCAGAGACTCCAGCCCCATAGGTCCGTAAGCATGTAGCTTGGTGGTCGCTATACCAATTTCAGCGCCCAGGCCAAGCTGGCTACCGTCAGAGAAGCGCGATGACGCGTTAACCATCACCACAGCTGCATCGACGGTGCGCTGGAAGCGTTCTGCAGCGGCCGTATCCTGCGTGGAAATTACTTCGGTATGGAAACTACCAAACTGGTTAATGTGTTCCAACGCCATATCCATGTCATCTACCACGCGAATTGCGATTTCCAGACCCAGGTACTCTTCACCGTAACCGTCTTCACCAATTACGTCGGCACCATCAAAGTACGATGCGCCCGCTTCGTTGACGTGCACTTTAACGCCCTTTTCTTTAAAGGCTTCCGCTACCCGTGGCAGGAAGTCATCGGCCACGGCCTGGTGAACAATCAAGCCTTCAAGCGCATTACACACGCCGGTCCGTTGGGTCTTGCCGTTTAGCAACAACTCCATGGCGTTGTCGAGGTCAGCGTCTTTATCTACATACAGGTGACACACACCTTTAAAGTGCTGGATTACCGGCACCTTGGCGTTGTCAGTGACGTAATTAATCAGACCTTCGCCGCCACGAGGAATAATAACGTCGATGTAATCCCGCTGTTCCATAAGTTCCTGCATCAACGCACGATCCGGATTTGGAACCACGGTAATTAGCGCTTTCGGCAGGTCGTGCTTCACTAATACATCCTGTAACAAGCCGGCAATCGCCAGACTGGTATCCAGTGCTTCTTTACCGCCGCGTAGGATGACTGCGTTACCCGATTTGAAGCACAACGCACCCGCATCAGCGGTCACGTTGGGACGGGCTTCGTAAATCATGCACACTACGCCAAGCGGAATGCGCATTTTACGAATATCAATACCGTTCGGACGCTTGCCCAGTGAGCGGGTTTTACCTACCGGATCTTCCAGCTCAATGATGGTTTCAATACCCTGCGCCATGTCTTCAATGCGATCTGCATCCAGAATCAGGCGGTCAATCATGGCCGCGTCCAGGTTATTCTCTTTGGCGCGTGCTACTTCTTTGGTATTCACGTCGATAATGCCTTGCGTATGGCTGCGAATAGCTTCGGCCATGTCTTTCAAAACCGCATTTTTCTTCGCTTCATCAAGCACTGCCAGCGTTTTTGCTGCGGCTTTTGCTTCTCTTGATAAATCAGTTATTAAACTCATTCTTTCTCCAAATTTGCGATATGCTGTTCTGAAATAATTGGGCCGGTTTTTTCTTCAAACTCGGTCGCGAATTCTTCGCTGTCCTGTTTCGCAATGAAATTCAACAGACAGCTACTGTAATTCGATTTCGCTTTAACCAGTTTGGTTCCATCGTCTTTTCGAACCAAAATGGTATCGCCTACGGAGAACTCGCCCCGTACACCAATTATTTCGCTACTTGTTAGCTGCTCGGCATCGTTTTCCAGCGATGCCGCAAAATCACTCTCTACAATGACCTCACCCTGTGCGTTTGAGGTATGTCGCATCCAATGCACGTTTTCCTGCATTGGTTTGTCGTACGGCTGGAAATGCGTACCCGGATTCTTCCCGTCTAACAACATGTTAAACGACAGCTCAGTGAATCCATTAATAATGTACGTATCGATACCGTGCGAAATTGCCTTCTCAGCAGCTTCGATCTTGGTACGCATGCCGCCGGTACCTACGCCGTCGGCGGCTGCGCCACCGGCCATAGCGTAAATACTTTCATCAATACTGTTCACTTCTTTTAGCATTTCCGCATCATCATGCTCATGGGGGTTCTTATTGTAGAGCCCGTCGATGTCCGAACAGATGATCAATGCATCAGCTTCGGCGGCGGAAGCCACCATGGCTGACAAGTTGTCGTTATCACCTACTTTGAGCTTATCGGTTGTTACCGTGTCGTTCTCATTGATGATTGGCAATATTTCATGGTCTAACAGCGTGTCGATGGTCTCCCGCACACTCACATACCTTTCGCGATCACGCAGATCGGCGTGAGTAAGCAGGATCTGTGCAGAAGGGAAATCGAATAATCTATCCCATGTTGACATCATTTCTGTCTGACCCGCAGCAGCCATGGCTTTTTTAACTGCAATATTTGTTTTTTCTTCCTCATCGAACAGGTGCGCACCCGCGGCCACTGAACCAGAGGACACCAGGACCACCTGGGTGCCATTAGCCCGGCAGCGCACGATAAATTGCGCGATGCTCAGTAAATAATGACTGCTACAACCTTGTTTATTGGGAGCAATCAGTGCACTACCAACTTTAATTACTACCCGTTCCCAGTTTGGAAAACTCATATCTTTATATCACCTTACGCTTGTTGATTCGCTAGTTCTTCAGTGGCTTGCGTGAACGTGGCCTGCACGTCTTGTGACGGCGACCGGTCCCACGCAGATACCAGCCAAAGAGTGACTGAACTGACAATAAATCCTGGTACAATTTCGTAAATTACGCTGCTAAGCGTTTGCCCGTCTGCTAAAACAGGCGCATAAATCCATACCAGTACCGTTACAGCGCCACTAATAATTCCTGCCAGCGCGGCTTTGTGCGTCAAGTTCTTCTTATACAGACTAAACAGCACCAATGGACCAAAAGCTGCGCCAAATCCTGCCCATGCGTTGCTCACCAGCGACAGAATGGTATTTGACGAGTCCATTGCAAGCAGCAGTGCAACTACTGCCACACCTGCCACGCCAAACCGCCCGATGGTTACGGTTTTCTTTTCGTCAACTTCTTTATTTGAAACAACGCGGTAAATATCCTCAGTCAACGAACTGGCAGATACCAGCAGTTGAGAAGAAATCGTACTCATAATGGCGGCTAAAATTGCTGCCATGAGGAAACCGCTAATTAATGGATGAAACAGAAGTTGTGAGAACAAAATAAATATGGTCTCGGGATCATCCACTTGTAACCCAAATTGATTTGCATACGCTATGCCAACGAATCCCGTCCCCAGTGCACCTATGATGGTGACCAGCATCCATGACATACCAATGTTTCGCGCGGTACTAACCGCTTTCACCGAGCGGATAGCCATAAAACGCACAATAATGTGCGGCTGACCAAAATAGCCCAGCCCCCATGCGAGACTGGATAACAAGCCCACTATGCTAATGGCTTCCCACGACTCAAACAGCCCTGGCACCGACTCACCTGCCGCCGCGTTCATTTGCGACAAACTGTCAAACTCGGTAAACGCCACCACTGGCACCAATATGAGTGCCACAAACATAATGCAGCCCTGTACAAAGTCAGTCATGCTTACCGCAAGAAAACCACCTAACAGGGTGTATGACACAACCACGCCTAACGTAATGATGAGCCCCCACTGGTACTGAACAGAAAAGGCACTTTCAAATAGCTTGCCCCCTGCCACCAGACCTGCGGAAGTATAAAGCGTGAAGAACATCACAATAATTGCTGCCGACACCATTCTGACTGTCGCGCTGGCGTCGCCAAAACGTTTGGCGAAAAACTCAGGAACTGTTAACGAGTCGTCAGCCATTTCGGTATAAACCCGCAATTTTGGCGCGACCAGTAAATAGTTGGCTAAGGCACCTGCCAGTAAACCAATCGCAATATACATGGCGTCAAAACCGGTTAAATACATCGCCCCCGGCAACCCCATCAACATCCAGCCACTCATATCGGATGCCCCCGCGGACAGCGCAGTAACCTGCGGGCTGACCTGCCGACCACCTAAGATGTAGCCAGAAATATCACTGGTAGACTGACGGTAGGCAAATAACCCTATGCCCAGCATGGCCAGAAAATAAATCGCCAGTGAAATGTAACCTTCAATTTGCATGTATGTATGCACCCCTTTGCTAAGTTTGGCGGTTCAGTTTCCGTTCCGGAATACATAGACCGTTAATCATTAGAGCTCTAATTATATCGGGTTTCGTTTGGCTTTTTCAACCGCAAAACATACACAACATGAACTAATAAGATGTTTCAGAGCCTTTCTCCATAAACAGCCTAAAACAACCATTTTTGACAAAACGATTTTATAACCAACTGAAAATAATAGGCATTGAAATTATAAAAACACATCCTGAAAAAGACTTACACGTGCTAAGAGGGGCAGGAAAAGAGATAAAAACATCACTTATAATTAAATTAACTGAAGTTTTATTATTAACATTATTCAGAAGAAATTACTTGAGCAAGAAGCTTTTCAGTGGCGGCGATGGCACGATCATTCAGTGTATCTTCTGTAATCGAATTACGTACCTGCTGAAGCAGCCTGCCACGCTTATTTTCGCACTCTACGCCTTCATACAATTTCGGATGAAGGTAATATTGGCGGCAAACTGATGGCGTATTACCTAACATTTTCGCGACATGTCTGGTCAGAGTGGCAGGCCACTTGCGACGGCGGTTCGCGGCTAAGTGTTGCTCCAATGTAGGTAGGCTAAATAGTGCATACCGGCTGGCCGCCCAGGTGCGAAAATCCTTACAACTGAACTCATCACTCATATGTTCGTGAATAAAGGCGTTTACGTCGTCACTGTCAATATCGTGCCAGCGCCCTTGGGGATCGGTATAGCGGAATAACGCGTAACCGCGGGCTTCAGCACATTCTGACACCAGCTCTGCCAACCGGGGATCTTCTATAGAGACGTCGCGGGCTTTGTTATGTTTTCCCACAAATGTCAGCCGCACGGTGTCGTCATCTTCCACAAAGTGTTTGCGGCGAAGTGTGGTTAACCCATAGGTTTGGTTTTGCTGTGTGTACTGCCGGTTGCCTGCTCGCAAACCAGTGTGATCTAACAGTAAGCATACCAGTGCCAAACTGCGCTCCAACGACCAGTCACTGCCCTCTACCCAATGCCAGCACCGGTTCCTGAACTCGGGTAACAGCGCACCAAAGGCGGAAAGTTTGTTAAACTTTTCCTGCTGACGCTGACGATGCCAGTTTTCGTGGTACAGATATTGTTTACGGCCCTTGGCATCTACGCCGGTTGCTTGTAAATCTGCGGAGGGATCGCGAGCGATTTGGACAGCTTGCCAGTTGGGGGGAATAACCAATTTTTTAATCCTGCGGAGCACCCGCTCCGAGGTTATTTTATTGCCTGATTCATAGTAAAAAGCAAAGCCTCGGCCTGCTCTCTTGCGCGTAATTCCTAAAGAAGCCTGTGACATGGGGTTTAATCAGTAGTCAGGCTTCCATTGCTTGGCCATCTGACCCAGACGCTGGCCTTGTTGGAACGATGCTTCATGATTCAGACTGTTTGCGAGAGTAAAATCACCATGCTCAAGATCGCGACTACTGGCACCTAACGACGTTGCATAGTCAGTGTCCAAAGCCGGAACCCAAATCATATTGAACCGGGCGCTGAATAATGAAAACTCAAGCATTGCATTAAGCGCATGGCTATTCCATGACGAGGCCGTGAATCCGGTGGCTAATTTGTCGCGCCAGGCGCCACTGAGCGATTTGCTATAACATGCGCCCGCCAAAGACTGCATTGCCGAAATTACCGACTCATTCCCGGTAGCAGCGCCAAACGCCATGCCATCGAAACTGTCCAGAGCGTCAACATGATGTACGGCGTCCACGGTGCTAAAAACCTGCGTTTCTACACCCTGGCTGTGGATACCACTTACCAGTTGCGAGGTGGCACGATCAGTATTAACACCCTGGTCGTGATGGTAAATGATAGCTAGCGACGCTGTCATCCTCGTCTCCTTGTCAGTTGCTGTAAAAAACCTGGTAGTCTGACACAACACAGTTTTCAGTCTGTTTTAGACTAGTGCAAGGCTAAGGCCAACTATCGCCCCCTGCTAAATTTAATTAATCACTATATATTTCATAAGCATAGAGTCTTTTTCTGCTGAGGGTATATAAGCTCTCCGCGGTATTGGGAAATATTTTCAAGCTAACAAGAAATCTTTCCCTACTTTAACGACTTAATCGATACCGCTATCTCGTATGTAAAGCTAAAGATCATAAGAATCAGTATGTTGGCGGGACAGGTATAATTCTTGAACTTATTTAACCCAGACAGGTGTAATCGGCACCACCAATTCAGTAACAAAGTTATCGTAAGTATAGAACGATCTGGTGGAAGCGCCCGCTATTGGGCTACCAGAACAAAATGCATGACATAAAGTCGCGAGCGAAGGCTTGCGTGACAGGAGTTATTCAGACCATGACCGACCTTCATAATGACCGTGTGGCAATTATTTCTCCTCAACACACCCAGGTTGCCGCGGTATTTGACTCAGAAGACCAGGCGAATAAGTCAGTTCGCAAAGTAACCTCCGAAACCTCGGTTAACCGGGATCAAATAACCGTGGTTAATCCCAGCGACCAGAAGCTTAGCCGCAAACTGGAAGGGCCCAGTGCACCGATAGGAAAGTCGATGTGGCACGCGCACCTGTTGCTTGGCGGCGCCGGGCTGGTGATAGGCCTTATTGTTGCGTTTGTGCTGACCCAATTCGGACCAGCGCTTACCCAACAGAACCCGCTGTTTACCTATATTGCACTGATCAGCCCGGGGCTGTTCATCGGGTTGTTTATCGCGGGGCTTATCGGGCTCAGACCGGACAGAACAGAAATCATTAACACGGTACGCCATGCGGTGCGGGAGAAGCGCTTTGCTATTGTCGTAAATCTGCAAAAACACCAGTCTGTTAAAGACGTTGCGCGGGTGCTTGGAAAGTACAGTGGGAAAGTGGTGGAATCAGCAAAGTAAGCCCCCCGCTTACGCCGGGTAAATATCAGATAGCACAGAGTTTCCTGCCTGGCGCGCAAGCCAGACAGGTCAGCCTGGCACAGCTACCAGTTAATCACTTCCTTATCACGTATGAATTTACCGTTAGGGCCGCCTTTATCCTGAGTCGCTGCCCACACGATAGACTCGGCGCCCTTTTCGGGTGACCGTGGTGCGTCTTTGCCACCCATCCGGGTATGCACCCACCCCGGACAAACGCTGTTCACCGCCACATCTTCTTCTTCATCAAGGGTGCGGGCAACGTTAAGAGTAAGTGCATTCAGTGCCGCTTTGCTAACCGCGTAGGCCAGTGGCCCTTCCATCCCTTCGTAGAAAGAGCCCCAGCCAGACGACACATTGACTATGCGTCCAAAACCGCGCTTCCGCATCCCTGGCAAGACCTGTTTAATCAGAATCAGCGGCGCTTTTACGTTTACCTGGAACGCTGCATCGAAAGCGTCCAGCGACAGGTCATTCAGGTCACTGTCTTCCATCACACCGGCGTTATTGATCAGTATATCGACCGGACCGTACACTGCTTCAGCACGAACAAAGGGGTCAATTATCGCCTGTTCATTATTCAGAGCAATCTCCACAACGTGTACGTCGCCGCCGACGATGTCCTGCACCACTTCTTTGCCACTGTCCTCATCTCTGCATCCCAGCAACACCTTATGTCCTTCCTTAGCAAGGCCACGCACTACCTCCAGACCGATTCCCCGGTTTCCACCGGTTACAAATACAGTTTTCGTCATACATTTCTCCCTATTACGTTTTTGAGGACAACCTGTTAATCATCGCGGTAGATTCCACCCACTGACTCAGCCACACCGACAGCGGAAAAACGACCGCCCATACGGACGCCAGGATGAGCAGTGTGGTTGTTAATTCATACCCGAATGCAACAGCACCCAAACGAGCTCCTGCGGCATAACTTACCGGGCCGAATACTGCCCCGCCGAGAATGGCTAAAAGCCAGCGCGACCGAAAGTAGCGCAAACTATGGCGAAGCGTCGCCGCAAAAGCCGCCCATAATGCCACCAGCCACCAGGGTATAAGCAGCCCATATTCCGGCGCCGGAAACTCAAATACACCCGCGATGGTTAATACACTGTCAGTTGTCAGTCCCAGCAGCGCTAGCAAAATAACCAGCACGCCGTCCCGTCGCGGTTCATGACAAACCACAAAAAAAGCAAATAAGAGTAGTCCAACAACCCATAAGTACTCGTACTGAAAGAAGATTACGAGCAACCAAATGGTTTGAAACCAAATAAAGTTAACGAGTTGTCGGCAAGACGTGGCAGTCATTTCTGGCATAGTTGATCTGCTGGAACACAATGTAACTTTGGTACTAGTGAATATGCACATAAGTTCAGTTAACCGGGCAATCATCAATAAGGAGGTTGAATAAATGAAGATGGTAAAGTGGTATGTGCTGGGTGCGATTGCTGCAGGAATACTGACCTGGTTTATACCCTACTGGTTACTGAAGATCCTGTTCGGCTGGACGTGCTTCTCTCTCATCGCAGTAAGTAGTGCCTATCTGCTTAATTATCCGGAACTTTTCCGAAAGCGCGAAGACGGGTCTATACCTTTTTATGTACGCTGGGTATTTATACCTTTTTTACTCGGCGCGGGGGCATATAACAGTTGGGCGCGAAAGCATGACAAGGTGCCGGCCCTGCAAAAAATAGATGATCAGCTTTTTTTAGCATGCCGATTGTCTGGTAGTGACGTTGAAGCCCTCACTGACCAAGGCATATCCGCAATCCTCGATGTTACCGCTGAATTTGATGGCCTTGACTGGACAGCCTACCAGGGCGACTTTAACTACCTGAACATTCCAGTCCTTGACCACACCAGCCCTACACCCGAACAACTGAATACAGCCATCAACTGGATAGAGCAGCAAATTGACACAGGCAATAAGGTGGTGGTGCACTGTGCGCTGGGTCGGGGACGCTCTGTACTGGTCATGGCCGCGTATTTGCTGGCAAGGGACGAAACGCTGTCAGTGATGGATGCACTGAATCACATTCAGTCAATCCGTGAAACAGCACGGCTCAATAAACATCAACGCGCCGCACTCTCGCAGGTGAAAAAGGGGGGCCGGTTGCGCCTCACTAAACGGTTAACCCTAATCGCCAACCCTGTTGCGGGTGGCGGCAAATGGAAAGTTGAAAAGGACGATATTCTTGCCCAGCTTAACCCCCACTTCAAAGTAACCGTGCTGGAGACCACAGAGTCGGTGGGCGCCGATCAGCTTGCACACAAGGCGGTAAATCAGGGAGCCGACGTCGTGGTCGCCTGCGGTGGTGACGGCACAATTACCGAGGTGGCAAGAGCAATCGAAGGAACTCAGGCGACGCTCGGATTAATTCCTCTGGGCACGGCCAATGCCCTTAGTCAGGTTTTGCACGGTTACACCAGCAAAATTATGCCCGTGAGTATTGCATGCGACATAATTGTGGACAGCCATGTGACACGCATTGATACCGCCACCTGCAACAATAATCTGATGTTACTGGTAGCGGCGCTCGGCTTTGAGCAACAGATGATTGCCAGCGCCGACCGGGATGAAAAGAACGACGGGGGTCAGTTTGCCTACTTGCGGGGCCTTTGGGACGCCATCAGTAACAATGAAACGCAGCAGTTTCTTGTCAGCTTTGACGACGGCAAATTTGAAACATTGCACTCCCCCAGCCTGGTAATTGCCAATGCTGCGCCGTTAACCACAGCGCTCGCGCAAGGCGGTGATGTTCCTGATATTACCGACGGAAAGCTGGACATTACCTGGCTGGAACCTCAGGAAAGCTCAGATCTACAGTTCTTGTCATTGGCTGAGCTGGTCTTATTGCCCGGTGATGCCAAAAAGTCGTCAGATCGTATACGCCACAAACAGGCGGCAAAAATCCATGTAAAGCTGGAAAAAGAAATGGAGTATGCATTGGATGGTGAAATTCACCGTGCCGACGAACTAATCATTGATACCTGTCATAAAAATCTCAAAGTGCTGATAAGCGAGGACAGTGACGCCATTAGTGAATAAGTGATCGCGGCGCTTCTCGGTTAGGTATAAACGTCTGAATTTTAGAACAAACTTAAGGTAACTGTGACATGGCAGAAGACGCTCAGTACGATGCACTAATTTCATGGCTGGAAGCCTGCTACCCAAACGAGCCCGAATACTTACAGGCGGTAAAAGAAATCGTCAAAGACGTGCTGCCTGTCTACCAGGTGCATGACGATTTTAAGCGTTATGATGTATTGTCGCGGTTGTGCGTCCCCGAGCGCGTGATCCATTTCAATGTCACCTGGTTCAACGACGAAGATGAAGTAGAAATACATCAGGGCTGGCGGGTCCAGCATTCTGGGCTTATCGGTCCCTACAAAGGCGGCCTGCGCTTCCATCCTACTGTTAACGCCTCTATTTTGAAGTTTCTGGCCTTTGAGCAAACGTTTAAAAACGCGCTGACCGGATTGCCAATCGGTGGCGCCAAAGGAGGAAGTAACTTCAATCCGAAGGGCCGTTCTGATAATGAAATCATGCGGTTCTGTCAGGCATTTATGTTGGAGTTACACAGGCACATTGGCGCGAATACCGATGTTCCCGCCGGCGATATTAATGTGGGAGGCCGTGAGATTGGTTATTTATATGGCGCCTACCGCCGCTTAGAAAACCGTTTCGAAGGCGCGATAACGGGTAAAGAACTGGAATTCGGCGGCAGTCACGTACGCACCGAAGCCACAGGATACGGTCTCATCTTCTTCCTGCAATGTGTGTTGGCCACCCATGAAGATACCATGGCAGGAAAACGAGTCGTTATTTCCGGCGCCGGCAATGTGGCCCTTCACGCAGCACAAAAAGCTATTCAGCTGCAAGGACAAGTTCTTACGTTGTCGAATAGCCGCGGCTGTTACGTATACCAAGACGGGATCACAGAACAGATGATCCACTGGGCGATGCAGGAAGATGCTAACCACGAAAATATTCTCGAAGCCATGCAACAAGAATTTGGTGGCGAATGGCATCCGGACGCTGTGCCCTGGAACACCCCCTGCGATATCGCCCTGCCCTGCGCTACACAAAATGAACTGGACGCTGAACACGCAAAAACACTGCTGAAAAACGGCTGCAAGTATGTACTGGAAGGCGCCAACATGCCGTGTACGGAGGCAGCCCAGACAGTCTTCATCGACGCCCGGCTTCCTTATGTACCCGGCAAAGCGTCGAACGCGGGAGGCGTGGCACTGTCTAGTCTGGAAATGTCGCAAAATGCTAATTTCCGCCGTACCGCTTTTAGCACCCTTGAGCAGGATCTGAAGGACATTATGGAGTCCATTCATGAACAATGTGTAGAAGAAGGCCAGGATGATGGCTGGATTAATTACAGTCGCGGGGCAAACATTGCCGCGTTCCGACGTCTCGCGTCGGCCATGGTCTCCCAGGGGCTTTAGGGAAAAGCTACCCGTCATCCTGTAATTGCTACCGCCTGGTAGCAATTACAAAACTTTAATAAAGAATAACTTACGCTTTTTCAGCAAGTTAATAGTCGATGATAGTGGTACACATTTCGCAGTACTTTAAACAGTTAATTTTAACCCGTGGAGAGTCACAATGAAGATTTTTGAAGCACTACGTCAGGATCATGAAAAGCAACGCTTGTTGCTTAAGATACTGGCCGAGACGAGCGGCGATACCCAGGCTCGTCAGGAATATTATCAGGAGCTGAAAGACCAGCTGGAAAGTCATGCTGTGGCCGAGGAGCGGCATTTCTACTCCCCTCTGATGCATGAAGATGCCTCGGTAGAATTGTCCCGGCATGGAGTGGCTGAGCATCACGAGATTGATGAGCTATTAGAGAAACTCGACAACACAGATATGAGTTCGCCTGCGTGGTTACATCACCTTAAAGCGCTCAAAGAAAAAGTAGAGCACCACCTGGACGAAGAAGAACAGGAGTTTTTCCCGGTTGCCGGGCAGGTACTCAACGACAATGAAAAGGAAAAGCTGGCTGACGGCTACACGGACGAGATGAAGTCAGAGTTACAGTCATAACAGGTAGGCTACGGCTGCAGCTCTGTGTTGCAGCCACCAGGTAGCCGAGGAGAAAAGTCATGTTAACCTGGGCCATTGTGTTTTTAATTATTGCGATTATCGCGGCTATCTTCGGCTTCGGCGGGCCGGCAAGTGCGGCCACTGCAATCGCCCAATTTCTTTTTTACGTGTTTGCGATTTTACTGACACTATCACTCGCGTTGAGTTTCTTCCGTAGTATGCGGCGTAAACGGCGCTAGGGGAGACATTGAATACCCACGGACTTTCTAACCGCATACGGACCACATGGGAATCGCTGAGTACCAGCTACTGGTTTATTCCCTTATGCATGATGCTGTTCTCTGCCCTTTTGTGCGGCGCCTGTTTGTTTTTGTTACAGCGAACCACCCTTCCCGACTGGCTTCTCACATTCATCCCGCTGGTCACTCAGGAAGGCGCGCAGCAAGTACTGGGCACACTGGCATCATCTATCATCACTGTCACGAGTATCGCCTTTTCTATGACCATCGTGGCACTTACACTGGCTTCCTCACAGTTCGGCCCGCGCCTCATTCGTACCTTTATGGTGGATCGCGGTACCCAGGTCGTCCTTGGTATGCTGGTGTCGTCCTTTTTATTCTGCCTGCTTGCACTGCATTACATCAGCGCCGTGCAGGAAAATCAGGATGCCATGTCATTACTAACCGCACTGTCTGTTGTGCTTGGTGTGCTGAATATTGGCGTGATCATCTACTTTATCCACCACGTGGCCGCCTCGATTCAGGCAGACCAGGTTATTTACCGGTGTTTCAGAGAGCTATGCGGCGATATCGAAACTCTGCTGCCAGCACCGTCAGAAAACTCTTCCCTAAAACCTGTCGCGCCAGCACTTCTGAAGGATGGACCCTTCCGACACACACTTACGGCTGATCGTGAAGGCTATGTACAAACCATTGATTATGAAGCCCTGGCCACCCTCCGCAACGATATAGTCGCAGGGGTTGAAGTCATAGTCCGGGGTGGCGATCACGTTTTTCCTCGTGCGCCAATACTGGTAGTGCACAGCCACACCGAGGTAAACACATCGTTACTCAGGGCACTGTCTGCGAGCGTTATTGTCGGAAAAAACCGAACCCCGATACAGGATCCTGAATTTGCGCTTGGCCAACTGGTGGAAATCGCCTTGCGGGCACTCTCGCCAGGTATCAATGACCCGGCTACCGCTCTCACTTGTCTGGACCGGCTCACCTCAGCGTGTATTCTGATGTCGGAGCGCACCTTTCCGGCCCCAAGTGTGATTAACAGAGACACTAACTGCTGGATAAAACGGCGTGCGTTTACAATGGAAGGGGTAATAGACCGTGCGTTTGATCAAATCAGACAGGATGGTAAATCACACGTGGCGATCGCATTACATATCCTGCACTGTCTGTATGTGCTCAAGCAGCAGCTTGATCCCAACTACGCGGCATTGCTCGCCAGACACGCTAATGCAACTTATGCGTTGGCAATGACGGAGTCAGTAGTGGAAAAAGACAATGCAGCATTAGACGCTGCATTGTCGAGGCTGGTTTAGCGGCGGGCGATAATCCAAATTGCATGAATAATACCGGGAATATAACCCAGTAACGTCAGCAGTATATTTATCCAGAAATGTGCGCCCAGTCCAACTTGCAAAAATACGCCAAGTGGCGGCAGTAAAATTGACAATATTATGCGTAGAATGTCCATACAATGTCCCTCTATTTGTGAATATCAGAGTCATTGCTGCAAGACATCTGCCACCTTTCACTTGTACAGCATATCTTTGCGCATCGGGGCCAGTTCGGCGAGGATTCGGTTCTGATGACGGTGCGACACACCAGCTTTGTTCATCGCATTAATTAACAAGTCGACCGTCCGGTTGAAATGAGACTCAGTAATATTCATGCCGCCGTGCACCTGTGACATGCTGTCTCCGGTGTACTCGCACGGGCCGTTCGTCACCATACACAGTTGTTCACTGAGCTTTTGCTTAAAGCGCTCAATATCGCTGCCCGCAAAATATTCCAGAATAACCGGGTCATATTCAATTTCGTAAACGAAGTTCTCAGTGATTTCCTCTATCGTCTGCTCGCCACCAATTTGTTGATACAAACTTTCAGTAGTAGATGCGCAAGCCACCAGCGTGACAATGGCACAGATTACTGCTATGGCTCTGGCGAATTGCTTGGTTACCATAGTTGCCCTCCTACTGACAGATACAGGCCATTCTGGTCAGCTGCGCCGGCAATACTGCCAAGCTCAGCCCAGGCCAGAGTAACGTTAAAGTGTTTGGATGGAATATAAGTAACAAATACATCCCACCAGTTGTCTTCGCCAAGCCCGAGGTTATCAGGCTTCTGGCGGTACTCCACACCGGCAGCAAGGTGACGGCTAAAGAGCACGCCGAGGCTACCTTCCAGCATAATGTCCAGCCCGTCATCCTGTTGCTGACCGAACCCTAGCAACCCTAACTGATTGGCATTGGTTCCACGAGCGGTCAGGTTCCAAACCAGGTTATAGCCTGCGGCTGCGCCCAGGTGCACTTTCGTCGCGGCCAGGTAATAATCAGTTCCACGGTCGGAGTCCGCCCCCAACGCACGGGCAATGCCGGTATCCTGTAAAACCTTATGCTGTACGCCAGCACTAAGCTGTGGCCAGTCGGAATAGATCACATCGCCATATAACCGAACTTTCGCGCCATACACATTTTGCGCGATATCCCCACCCAGGGTGGTTAAATCAAAGGTATGACGAACCACCGAAAGCTCTACCCGGTCATACAGTGAGAGGCTGCCGCCCACTACGTGCAGACGATAGTCGTCTAAATTCACACGGGTAGCGAAAGCACTGACCGACATTTCATCGCGACTATCATAACCAGACAGCGTCGCCCATGGCACAATGCCACCGCCACCGGCCCCTTCTAGCTGATTTAACCCCGCGGTTGCAATGAGCTTGCCCTCGCCGGCAACTACACTGGTGGCGCAAAGCAGTAACGCGCCTCCGAAAAAGCCTGCTAGTTTCATGAAGTTCCTTGTTGAGGTTGGGTGTTATAGGGTGTGGAGTCCAGCCACTCTAACAGCACAGGTGCCGCCACAGGTTTACTGATGTAATACCCCTGGGCGATGTCGCAGCCCCAGTCAGCCAGTAGAGCCAGGGTGGTGTCATCTTCCACCCCTTCAGCGACCACACTGAGGCCGAATATATGTGCCAGGCTCAGCACTGTTTTAACTATTTGCTGATCATTTTTATCGGTGGCGAGCTTAAGGACAAAGCTCTTATCTATTTTGATGGTATGGACGGGTAAGTCTTTCAGGTACGCCAGAGACGAGTATCCGGTGCCGAAATCATCAATGGCAAAACGAAAGCCGGCTGAATTTAACTGGCGGATATTTTCAATGGCCACACTGGCGTCGGAGACCAGATCGCTTTCGGTAATTTCCAGTTCAAGATCACCGGGCTGCAACCCTGCCACATTAAGCAGTTCATGCATGCGATTAAGTAACTCCGCATTCTGAATATCCTGAGTGGATAAATTCATGGCCACAGTAAAGTCGTAACCTTGCGCCCTAAACGAGACAATATCCCGAATAGTCTGATTCATTACCCAGGAAGTCACCTGTTCAACCAAACCCGCCTGCTCAGCAATACCAATAAACTCATCTGGCGGGACAAACCCTAGCACCTTGCTATTCCAACGGATAAGAGCTTCCATGCTGCAAACCTGACGTTCCCGCAAGGCAACTTTAGGCTGGTACACCATAGATAGCTCAGACTGCTCAGACTGCAGGCAGTGCTTTAACTCTGTAATGATGGATAAGCGACGCAGATAGCGGTTTTCTAACTCCTGGTCATAACGCATTAACCAGTGGCCCGATTGGGTCTGTTCGTCCGTCACAATATTAATTTTACGGAATAACTCCTCGGCGGAATTGGCATCGGCGGGGCAATCAATCGTTGCGAAGGCCACTTTAACCGGGATGGCGACTAACTCCACCTCCACCGGCTGTTCCAGAATGTGCTGGAGCGTTTCAAGCTGAAGTGTGGTTAACGGTGCTTCAGCAATAAATAACACTTCGCCACCTGACAGCCGGGCTGCTACCCCCTGCCACCGGCACAGGCGTTCACTGACGACCTGCAACACTTTGTCACCATTGGCGTAGCCGTATAAGTCATTAATCGCTCTGAAACCGGGGATTGTGATACCCAATACCTGAAACGGCACCCCACCGGCCAGCCGGTCGGCAACCAGCTGCTCCATGTAATTGCGGTTATATAATCCGGTCAGCATATCGTGCTGAGCCTGAAAGCGAATACGTTCTTCACGGTTTTTCAGGCTGTGCTGCATGGTGGTAAATGCGCGGGATAAGTTTGCAATCTCAGTAAGACGACTATCATTGGGCAGGGTCTGATCGTACTCACCGTCCGCAATGCGGTTCACCGCTTTCATAAGGCGTGACACCGGGCGACTAACCCGGCGGGACAGGAACATAACAAACAACATCGACACCAGTATTGCCAGCAAACTGATGGTAACAATAGTGAGTAGCAGTTTAGCAAAGCCGTCATACTGCTCAGACACATCAATGGCCAGTGTAAGCTCTACGGGAAGTCCGTCCATTGCCATATCTTCAAGATTTAACCGGCGACTGACGAAGCTTCGCTGATTACCGGCAAGAAAGTCCAGCCAACTTAACTGAGAGCGACCTTCCTCCAGTATGCGCTGGGCATTGGATGGCGACAGACTGGTAGCAAGCGCTAACGGTTTGTCGGTAATGTCCTTCGTGGTGTGAACAATAATTTCACCCTGCGTTATGCCACTTAACGCTTTTAGGAAGCGATTGTTAATTGCAAAGCCGGACACACTATAGCCCACGGCTCTGGGCATCTTTACAGGCGCCACGACCACGTGAAACAAGGTGCCGTCCACAATCATAAAACCGCTGGTATAATCTTCAAAGGGTGACAGCAGCGCACGTCCGCGCTGCGGAAAATCACTACCATATTCCATGTAGTCAGGCACCGACGCTACAACCTTACCGGTTACGGTTACATAGGCTACCCAGTCGGCCCGGGTTCGGCCCTGCATAGATTCAAGAAAACTTTTGGTGGTCGCTACGCTTTCCTGACTTTGGTCACGGAGCATCTGGCTTATTGTATCGAAGTGGGTGGAAGACAAATTAACCACCGTACCCAGAATTTTAGCCCGCTCTTCTATCACGTTCCGGAACACACCTTTGGAGACGGTAATTTCTTTATCGAGGCTATTCTGGACCAGCGAGGTGGTGCCGTTCCATACACTTACCAAAATAAGTGATACGGTGATGACGATACCGCCCAGGAGTATGCGGAATAAACTATGTCGGAGCGATATCTGCACTGTCCTTATCCACCAAATTTACGGCTACCGAAGGTCTTCGGCGCGGGCCGTTCGGTCGCCATCAGGTTAAGAATCAGGGTCTCGCTGGTGGTTCCGGGGCTCAGTGATATGGTCTCGCGGCGCGCCTGAAGAATATCGAGATTTTTATGCCAGACGGTCACTGCCTCCACATTATCCGGTACCGTTAGTTCGCCGTTGTCGTCAGTCTTTCCCACGCCGTTGCCGTCGCTAACGTAAATATAACCGATCATTTGGTCATGAATATTACAGCCGAGGATCACCACGCCGGGGGTGTCGAACGACACTGGCTCGGTAGGTTTACCACTGTATAATTTTATTTCGAACGTTTTAGCCTCGGAAAAGCTGTAAACATGATGACGAATATTGTCACTGTTAGGAAAAAGTACTTCCGTTCCCTGCGGGACAACCAACACTTCGGGCAGAAACTGTTTACCTACCTGATCCATGATTGCGGGCTCAGATGGCGCCGCCTGGGCAGTGTCTGCTTGCCATGTGACCACGGCGTTCTCAAGCCGGTTCTGGAGCTGGTCTTGTATAACCAGTGTTTTGGCAGAGATAGCCGGCGACATACCGAGTATGCCCAGCAGTCCCAACGCACCTGCGCAATTAGATAAATACTTGATACAGCACCTCATCGAAAGTGGCTTAGCACGTTAAATCTACGCGACTTTATCTGGCTTAACAAGCTAACCGGCCCAATCGCGTATTACTGGAATTCTGAGCGATAACAATCCCCTAGTGCAAGGTTACTCGTCCTGATAGAAGACACGATGATACTGATAAATGCCTGAGGCATAAAAAAAGCCAGCTTAAAGCTGGCTTCTAAATATGGTGCGGAAGGCGGGACTTGAACCCGCACGAGCTATGCTCACCACCCCCTCAAGATGGCGTGTCTACCAATTCCACCACTTCCGCAAATTGTTTAGTTCGGGACGTCAGTTGTATTGTCTTCGTTGCTTACCGGTACATCGCCAGCCGGAGCTGGGGTATCAGTAACGGGTACATCACTGTCTGCTGGCACAGATTGCTCTGCTGCAGGCACGTCGATATCCCACTCGTCTGTGCCGCTATCGCGGTTGGCAGTGATATTGCCTAAAAACAAGCTGATCGCAAAAAATAACGTCGCCAGGATGCCAGTTGTCCGAGTCATAAAATTACCTGAGCCCGAAGAACCAAACACCGTATTAGAGCCGCCGGCACCAAATGATGCGCCCATGTCTGCGCCTTTGCCCTGTTGGATCAGCACAAAACCAATCAGTAACAGTGCGATAATCAGGTACGCAACCAATAGCACTTCGTATAACATAATTACCTCGTTACTTTGCCGCCTGGCAAATAGTCATAAAATCGTCGGCCTTGAGACTGGCTCCGCCAATCAAACCACCGTCAACATCAGGTTGACTGAACAATGCTTCGGCATTGTCGGCTTTAACACTGCCGCCGTATAAAATTCTCATTCCGTCTGCTACCGCCTCATCGGTTTCGGCTAACGTAGCGCGGATATACGCATGTACATTTTGAGCCTGTTCCGGAGAAGCGGTTTTACCGGTTCCGATAGCCCAAATAGGCTCATAGGCTATCACACATCCGGACAGGTCTTGCGGCGATAACTGTTTGGTTAACGCAGCCAGTTGCTTGCCCAGATACTCCTGCAATGCGCTCTCGCCTGCTTCTCTGACATCCAGTGGCTCGCCAATGCAAACGATAGGCGTCAGATTCGCTGACAGTACTCGTGCCGCTTTCTGTGCTACAAGCTCGCTGCTTTCACCATGATCCTGTCGGCGTTCTGAATGACCGACAATAACATAATCGCAACCGCATTCCGCGAGCATCCCGGTAGAAACATCTCCGGTATGTGCGCCATTATCTAATGCACTGACGTCCTGACCACCCAGCGCAAACGCTGAAGCTTCAAATGACGTCAGAAAAACGCTTGGCGGGCAGATGACAACATCAACACCTTCCACACTATTCGCATTAAGCGTGTCGGAAAACGTTCCGGCCAGTTCACGACTGCCATTCATTTTCCAGTTTCCTGCTACAAGCGGAGTTCTACTCATGGTGTTCACTTTTCAGACCTTAGCCCTGTCTCAAAGCGGGCGTGATATTAACGATTTCAATTAAAATATACAAGAACTAAACGTAAAATCTGCCAGCCAATCAATTAACTGGCGACTTTACGTACAGCATCAGCGATAAACTCTGCCCACTTTTCAGATGCAGCCTTATCATCCGACTCTACCATAACGCGGATCAGCGGTTCGGTACCACTCTTACGCAGCAATACCCGTCCCCGTTTACCCAGCGCAGATTCGGCTTCCCGGCTTGCCTGCTGAACGTCTTCTGCTTCAAGCGGATCGGCAGATGACTCGCTGTAACGCACATTAACCAGTACCTGCGGATACATTTCGAAGCCACTGGAAAGATCATGTAAATTCATGTGACTGCGCAGCATGGCAGCGATAACCTGCAAACCGGCAACGATCCCGTCACCTGTGGAGGCAATATTCAGATTCAGTACATGTCCTGAGTTTTCACCACCGATAGACCAGCCTTTCTGTTGTAACAGCTCCATCACGTACCGGTCGCCCACTTTACTGCGAGCAAAGGGGACGCCCAGTTTCGCCAGCGCATTTTCAAGACCGAGGTTACTCATCAGGGTACCGACTACTCCACCCTGCATCTTGCCGTTTTTTAATGCATCACGGGCAATAATGTATAAGATTTGATCGCCATCCAGAACATTGCCCAGGTGATCTACCATCATAATCCGGTCACCATCGCCATCCAGCGCGAAGCCAAGATCAGCGCCAACCTCTTTGACCCGGTTTACCACCGCACTCATAGAGGTAGCACCTACTTTGTCGTTGATGTTGAGGCCATCCGGTTGTGTACCGATCTCGACTACCTCAGCCCCCAGTTCTCTGAGTACATCAGGGGCGATGTGGTAGGTGGCGCCATGGGCGCAATCCACCACCACTTTTAAACCAGTGAGAGACAGTTCAGACGGGAATGTGCCTTTACAGAATTCGATGTAACGACCGGCGGCATCGTTAATGCGGGTAGCTTTGCCCAGCTTATCAGAAGCAACACAGGTCATTGGCTGCTCTAGCATTCGTTCAATCGCCAGCTCAATGTCATCGTCCAGCTTAAATCCATTGGCAGAAAAGAACTTGATGCCGTTATCATAAAATGGGTTGTGGGAAGCACTGATAACAATGCCCGCTTCAGAACGAAACGTTTTAGTCAGATACGCAATGGCCGGGGTGGGCATAGGTCCCAGTAACCCGATGTTGATACCAGCGGCGGACAGGCCGGCCTCCAGCGAGGACTCCAGCATATAACCACTGATACGGGTATCTTTGCCAATCAGGACTTTATTGGTGCCCCGTCCGGCGAGGACCTTACCGGCCGCCCAGCCTAATTTAGTGACAAACTCAGGATTAATGGCGCTCTCGCCTACTTTTCCGCGAATACCATCCGTGCCGAAATATTTCCGCTGTCCCATACTACTTTTCCTGTTTATTGCTGTTGCGCCCGGAGCATATTCACAATAGCGACCGCATCGGCGGTTTCCTGCACATCGTGAACCCTTAATATGTGTGCTCCCATATTGGCAGCAATTGTAGCGAGGGTTACGCTTCCCGCCAAGCGCTCATTAACCGGTCGGTTGATTACCTGACCAATCATTGATTTACGGGACATCCCCACCAGCAGAGGAAAACCCAGTCTCATCAATTCAGGCAGGCCATTCAGTAACTGATAGTTATGCGCCAGCGCTTTACCAAAGCCAAAGCCGGGGTCGAGAATAATTGAATTATCACTGATACCGGCATCCCGACAGGCGGCGACCCTGGCCATCAAAAAATCGCTGACATCGCGGGTCACATCCTTGTACTGCGGACTGTCCTGCATGGTACGGGGCTGCCCCTGCATGTGCATCAGGCATACAGGCACACCGGCCTTTGCCGCAGCACTCAGCGCCCCCGGTTCCTGTAAAGCACGAACATCATTAATCAGCGTTGCGCCGGCCGCGACCGCTTCGCGCATGACAACAGCTTTACTGGTATCAATAGAAATTACTGCATCAACATGACTACTCAATGCCTCAATAACCGGAATTACCCTGTCGAGTTCTTCCTGTTCACTGACCGCTGGTGCGCCGGGACGGGTGGATTCACCCCCTACGTCAATAAACGCAGCGCCCGCCGCAACCATAGATTCACCATGCGCGACGGCCGTGGCGACAGAATCATGCTGGCCCCCGTCAGAAAACGAGTCCGGCGTCACGTTGAGGATCCCCATCACACTGGGCGTAGTAAGTGGAATAGTTCGCGAGCAAAACTTCATAGGTAACACTTTTTATCAGGTTGCATTTGTGAGGCGATAATACCATAGGCACACAGCGTACCGCGGTTTTAGCGCTAATTCTGACTGCCTTTTCAATCGCCCCGCTGTAAAGTCAGCTTTCTGTCAGGCGACCAGCGCACGACTTCCCGGCAGACATAAAAAAAGCGCCACATAAGTGGCGCTTTTCAAAAGTGCTGGATTAACCTGGTAAATCACCGGGTTTACCGACTGATGGCTTGTCTACGCCATCATTTTTAATTTCACCTTCACGGGCTGGCTTACCGCCGCTGGGCTTATCACCATCTGACGGTGTGCGATCATCCCAGTCTGCAGGTGGACGCACTTCCCGACGGGCCATCAAATCATCAATCTGCTTGGCATCAATGGTTTCGTACTTCATCAGTGCATCTTTCATGGAATGCAGAATATCAATATTCTCTTCCAGGATAGTTTTAGCACGCTCGTAGTTTGAATCTATCAGCGCTTTGATTTCGCTGTCGATTGCACGGGCGGTGTCATCGGACATATTTGATGCCTTAGACATACTCTTACCTAAGAACACCTCGCCTTCTTCCTCGGCGTAAAGCATCGGTCCCATTTTGCTGGACAGACCCCACTGAGTCACCATCTTGCGGGCGATATCAGTGGCTCGCTCGATATCATTCGAGGCACCAGTGGTGACCTTATCGTCGCCGTAGATAATCTGCTCGGCAATCCGTCCACCGAAGAGGCTGGACAACATGCTTTCCAAATGCTGCTTAGAATGACTTACCCGGTCTCGTTCTGGCAGGTACATAGTGACACCCAATGCACGGCCACGAGGGATAATAGACACTTTGTATACCGGATCGTGTTCTGGTACCAGACGACCAACAATGGCGTGACCCGCTTCATGATAGGCCGTCATTTCTTTTTCTGACTCAGACATCACCATGGACTTACGCTCAGAGCCCATCATGATTTTGTCTTTGGCTTTCTCAAACTCTTCCATGGAAACAAGGCGCTTGTTCCCACGGGCAGCAAACAGCGCCGCTTCGTTCACCAGGTTTGCCAAATCGGCACCTGAAAAGCCTGGCGTACCCCGTGCTATTACTGCCGGTTCCACATCATCAGCCACCGGTACTTTACGCACGTGGACTTTCAGTATTTGCTCACGGCCTCGGATATCGGGCAGACCAACCACAACCTGACGGTCAAAACGACCAGGACGCAGCAAGGCCGGGTCCAATACATCAGGGCGGTTCGTTGCGGCGATGACAATAATGCCTTCGTGGCCTTCGAAACCGTCCATTTCTACTAACATCTGGTTAAGAGTTTGCTCACGCTCATCGTGACCGCCACCAAGACCGGCGCCACGCTGGCGACCTACCGCATCTATTTCGTCGATAAAGATAATGCATGGGGCGGCTTTTTTCGCTTGCTCGAACATGTCACGGACACGTGATGCACCTACACCCACGAACATTTCTACGAAGTCAGAGCCAGAAATGGTAAAGAAAGGCACCTTCGCCTCACCGGCAATGGCTTTCGCCAGCAAGGTTTTACCTGTTCCGGGCGGGCCTACCATCAGTACGCCTTTAGGGATCTTGCCACCTAATTTCTGGAACTTAGACGGGTCGCGCAGGAAATCCACCAGCTCGGCAACATCTTCTTTTGCTTCGTCACAGCCTGCCACATCCGCAAAAGTAGTTTTGATTTGATCTTCACCTAACAGACGGGCCTTGCTCTTGCCAAACGACATGGCGCCACGGCCACCGCCGCCCTGCATCTGCCGCATGAAGAAAATCCAGACAGCGATAAGCAGCAACATCGGGAACCAGGAAATAAAGATAGACGTCAGGATTGACGGCTCTTCAGGCGGTTCGCCCAACATCCGCACTTCATTTTTTGCCAAGTCTGAAATCAGCTTGTCATCGAAATAAGGAATGTAGGTGACAAACGATTCACCAGACCTTTTAGTGCCGCGGATTTCCCGGGAATCACCATCTATTCTGACTTCACGAATATTCCCCTGATTCACTTCTTTCAGGAATGTTGTGTAGTCGGTTTGCGCCCGCGTGGACTCTCCAGGCGAAAAGCTCTGGAACACCGACATCAACACAACGGCGATAACCAACCACAGAATTAAATTTTTTGCCATATCGCTCAATGCTACTAACCTCTAAAAAATTCAGCTTACAACAGCCATTTATGTGCAATTTCCTTACCACAGCCGGCTATTCTACGTTGTTCGCTGGGACGAAATTCGCTACCCCAAGGGTACTACACTTTATATCCGCTAGCTACCAGATACACTTCACTTCAACGCACCCGCAGTGAATCCGGTTTACGCGTTTTAATTTATTTGCACTTGTCACGGGGATTCTGAAATACGCACCGTTCCTTGATTCCGGAGAACCTTGCCAATAAAGCGGTTTTCGGAGTTTCGTCCGTCAACACGATTACCATCGCGCACTTTCACCAGAACATCGACTTCACTCAACTTTTACGGGTCTTCTGACAGTCATTAACAAGGTGACTTATCAGACCACAGAATGATTACGGTGTTCCCGGCTAATGTGTTCAAAAGCAATGTACGTCACGTACTTTATATTTACATCACTTTCGTCGTTCAGAGCGGGGGCGAACCTGGCTCCGCCATGTAACTACAGCCCCAACCAGATATTCCACCCAGACCGGCTAGCCGACCCTGGCCTAAGACAGCCGTATTGGTACGCCAAATGTTTCTTTTTGTCTTTCCGGCACATTGTCATTGGGATTGTTGAATAGATGGCGTTAGAATACGGCATTTCAAGTTGCAACAATCAGATTAATTGTAAGAAAACCTATTAATGAAATTATCAAACAAACAAAAGCAGTTTCTCAAAGGGCTCGCCCATCCTCTCAAACCCGTCGTACAGCTTGGAGCTAATGGCCTGACTGAAGGCGTGGTAGCGGAAATTGACAACGCGCTGACTCATCACGAGCTGATTAAAGTGAAAGTACCCACTGATGATCGGGAAGAGAAAGCGTTGATCATGGATGCCATTGTTCGCGAGACGGGCGCAGTGAAACTGCAGGTAATCGGTCATACACTGGTTATCTACCGCCCCTCTGACGAGCGTAAAATTCAGTTGCCAAAATAACTGAGTCCTGACACTTCCGTTTACTGGTTGCCATGGTGTTCAATTACAACTGTCAGTAGTATTAGTAACATTGTAATAACAACAACACAGGAAACACTATGGAACTTTCAGGCTCAACGGCCATTGTTACCGGCGGCTGTTCTGGCTTAGGCCACGCCACGGCCATCGCATTACGGGAAGCCGGTCTTAATGTCGCGTTATTCGACATGAACGACGAGGTGGGCAGTACCCGGGTAAACGAGCTTGGTGCCGAACATACCCTGTTTTGTCAGGTCGACGTGCGTGACGAAAAGCAGGTTCAGTCCGCAATTGATGAAGTCAAAGCGCGCTTTGGCGATATTCATTTGTGCGTCAACTGTGCTGGCATCGCGCCAGCGAAGCGTTTGCTGGATAAAGAAGGCAATGCAGCCCCGCTGGATGCGTTTCAGAACACCATCGACATTAACCTGGTAGGCAGCTTCAACGTAGCCCGCCTGGTTGCGCAGGCCATGGCTTCGCAACCCACTCAGGGTGAAGCCAATGAACGGGGACTGATAATCAATACAGCATCCGTGGCGGGCTATGAAGGGCAAATAGGCCAGACTGCTTATGCTGCCAGCAAGGGCGGCATAATTGGTTTAACGCTGCCTATGGCACGGGATTTAGCGCCGCTGGGCATACGCGTTAACACTATCGCCCCTGGCATTATGGGCACGCCTATGTTACTTGCTATGCCGGATAAGGTTCAGGATGCGCTGGTGAGTAATGTCCAGTTTCCGAAACGTCTCGGCCTACCGGAAGAATTCGGTAAACTGGTGAAGCATATGATGGACAATGCCTATCTGAACGGAGAAACCATTCGTCTGGATGGCGCCCTGCGAATGCCGCCAAAATAGCAGCCACCTCACTCTCAAAAGCCGGCACTGAGTTGCCGGCTTTTTTATGGAAAACCCGTCGATCGGTACGCCACAGAGTGATTAATCGGAGTCGCCACCATTGACCATTAGCGCAATATTATAGAGCCGGTTCACTGCATGATAATTAATAGACTGTTTCGGATAACGGCCACGGGTAGATAGCGCGCCGGCTTCTTTTTGCATCAGTAAAGCAAGCGCATCATCGACCGTTTCTACCGTATATATATGAAACTGCCCTCTTTTCACCGCATTAATTACCGCACTGTCGAGTACCAGATTTAGCTCATTGGACTTGGGAATAACTACGCCTTGTGTGCCCGTTAACCCCCGGTGCTGGCATAAATCAAAATACCCTTCAATTTTCTCATTCACGCCCCCCACTGCCTGGACCTCTCCATACTGATTAATGGAGCCTGTAACAGCCAGTGTTTGCAGTGCGGGAATATCCGTGAGAGCGGAAATCAGCGCCACGAGTTCGCCCAGTGACGCGCTGTCGCCATCGATATGGCCATAGGACTGCTCAAGGGCAATGTTCGCCGATAGTGTCAGCGGAAAATGCTGGGCATATTTGTTCCCCAGGTAACCGGTCAGCAGCATTACCCCTTTTGAGTGGATGGGCTGACCAAGTTCCACTTCTCGTTCAATATCCACTACCCCGCTGGCGCCAGCAAATACCGTCGCGGTAATCCGGGCCGGCGTACCGAACGCCGTACCGCCTATTTCCATCACGGTCAGCCCGTTGACTTTGCCGACTGCTTTGCCATCGGTGGCAATCAGCACGTGCCCTTCCTTTATATCATTGAGCAGGGTCTGGCTCACCCGGCCGGTGCGACGTTTTTTCGCATTCAATGCCGTCTCAAGGTGGCCCAGCTCCAGGGTTTTATCCGCCGCTTTTTTACAGAAGTAGTCTGCTTCGTTGATGAGTTCCAGCACTTCCGCAAAATGCGCCGAGAACTTCTCTTTGTGCTCAGCCATGCGCAGGGCATATTCAACCAGCCGATGCATCGCTTTGGCAGATATTCCGTCTAACCCTTTGGAGGCAACATGACGGCGAACGCGGCCGACAAAATCGAAAAGCGACTGTCTGGTGACCGGAATTTCCAGGTCAAAATCGACCAGTACCCGAAACAACTCATCAAACTCCGGATCGTAGTCCTGTAATGTATAGTAAAGATCCCGGGAGCCCAGCAGAATGATTTTCACCTGCAAATCAATTGACTGAGGCTGCAGAGTGATGGCATTAACCATGCCCACGTCCTGTTGTGGCAAGTCCATTTTGAGTTTGGCAAATTTGATTGCCTGCTTCAGGGAGTCCCATACATACGGCTGATCAATCAGTTGCTCTACATCCAGTAACAGGTAACCGCCGTTGGCTTTATGTAATGCGCCGGGGCGGATCATCCGGTAGTTGGTATAGACGCTGCCGTGAATGTTAGTGTATTCCACCTTTCCAAACAGGTTCTGGTAACTGGGGTGAGGCTCATAGATTACCGGCGCACCGTCTTCTAGCACATGTCCCACCACCACATTAGGCATAAACTGCTCTTCCAGATATAACCGGCGGTCCAGCTCGTCACCCTTATCTTCTTTGCGCTCCTCACAATACAGAGCGACAACTGTGTCAATCAAATGTGTACGGATTTGCTTTAAGTATTTAAGCACGCCCAGATCACCGTTATACTTGTGCTCCAGCGCTTTTAACAGCGGACGGATCCCCTGCTCCGCAGTTTCTTTGTCGAGTTCCCGCAATTTTTCACTGTGTTCCCGCTTCCAGACCGGCAAACCGAGCAGGCTCTCACTCAGACGATTTTCCAGCTCATCTATCAGGGTGTAGTAATATTGCCGCTTTTCATCGCTAAGCGTAGCAAACTCAGTATCGCTAATGGGTTTACCGTCGACTACGGGAGAGAAAGTAATCGTCCCGCCTTCCTCATAGAGGGCGACGCCATTCGCCTGCGCATACCGCTCTAGCGCGTCAATAGCCTGGTCGTATTTTTGCTCGTACGCACGGTTTATCGCAGTTCGCTTGCGTTGATTACCGGGGTGGTCGAACGCCGCGGGAAAGGTGGCGAGCAGATCGTCAATAAGACTCTGAATGTCTTTTTGCAGCGCTTTACCGCCGCCCGGATGCATTTTCAACACCACAGGCTCACGTTCATCTTCAAAATTGTTCAGGTAACACCAGTCATCTGGCGTTGGTAGCGCAGCAACATGTCGTTCAATGTAATCTTTAACCAGCGAAAAGCGGCCCGTGGACTGCTCCCCCATGACATACAAATTATAACCCTTCGTATTGATTCCCAATCCAAAGGTGAGTGCCTCGCGCGCGCGCTCCTGGCCAATGAAGGTCGCATTGAAAGCTTCATCGTCGGCAAGGGCAGCACTTATAATTCTGCGGTTGAATGACGGTGATAACGCGGAAGCCGCGAGGGGGGTGAAACTTGGCACACCTGACATACTTGTAATAACTTTCTCAATTTTTGTTAAGTGAAACGTGATTCGTCAGCGCTGTCAAACGCTTATGCTTGTATTTGCTCACCTTGCGTACTAGTCTCAAATTTATTTTTTACAGAACGCCATTCATGCATACTTTTCGTGTATCCCTCTTCGCCAGCTTTATTAGTGGACTGATTTTCACTACGGCGGTCACCGCCGAGGTCCGGCATGCCGCTGATGATGGCTTTGTCATCAGTAACAAAGCAATGACGAACGCCTCACCACAAGAAGTCTGGCAAGCGCTTACCGGGCAGGTGGATGAATGGTGGCCCAAAGATCATACCTGGTGGCGTGGCACCTTAAGTATAGATACTCAGGCCGGCGGTTGCTTCTGCGAACAGCATAATGACAATTCGGCCACCCATATGCATATTAGCCAGGTGGCACCGCCCCATAAGCTGGTCATGACCGGTGGTCTGGGGCCTTTACAGGCAATGGGCGTAAATGGCGCGCTGGTATGGTCAATTACTAAAAAAGAGGCCGGCACCGAGGTAGCGTTAACTTATCGCGTACATGGCTATGCCCCCCCGGATGGGCTGACCACGCTGGCGCCCGTTGTGGACCAGGTACAAGCACAGCAACTGGCCAGCCTTATCCACTTCGTTACCTCCGACAGTGGCGAATAATTCAACGTTTTAACGACTTTTTTTCATCAATCGGCCGGCGCCTATTGAGGCTTTCACCGGCGCTGAGGTATTCTATACAGCTTCATTTGTCGTGATGCACTGGCGTATCCACGCCAACGACAAACGTAAGTGTGCATCAGCCTTTAAACCAATCAACATTGCGGAAGCCCGATCTTCATGGCCGAAAAACAGTATAACCCCAAAGAAATAGAACAACAGGTGCAACAATACTGGCAGGACAATGCGTCTTTCAAAGCCGTTGAGCAGCCAGAAAAAGAAAAATTCTACTGTCTTTCCATGTTCCCCTACCCCAGCGGCCGTCTTCATATGGGTCACGTAAGGAACTACACCATTGGTGATGTGATCAGCCGCTTCCAACGGATGCAGGGCAAAAATGTGCTTCAGCCTATGGGATGGGACGCCTTTGGTCTGCCAGCTGAAAACGCAGCCATCAACAATAATACTGCACCTGCCAAGTGGACCTACGCCAATATTGATTACATGAAGTCACAGCTGAAATCGCTGGGCTTCGGTTATGACTGGGATCGGGAAGTGACTACCTGTACACCAGAGTACTATCGCTGGGAGCAGTGGTTCTTCACACGTTTGTACGAAAAAGGACTGGTGTACAAAAAGAATTCCACGGTTAACTGGGATCCGGTTGACCAGACCGTCTTGGCAAATGAACAGGTTATCGATGGTCGTGGCTGGCGTTCAGGTGCCCTGGTTGAGCAAAAAGAAATTCCGCAATGGTTCATTAAAATTACCGATTATGCCGAAGAACTGCTGGCAGATCTGGAACAACTGGAAGAATGGCCTGATCAGGTGCGTGCCATGCAGGCCAACTGGATTGGTCGCTCTGAAGGCGTAGACATTACCTTTGATCTTGAAGCAGCGGCCGGTGATGTGAATAACCTTACAGTCTACACCACCCGTCCGGACACGCTATACGGCGTGACCTATGTGGCCGTCGCTGCGCAACACCCGATTGCTGAATTCGCTGCCGCAAATAATCCGGACCTGGCCGCGTTTATTGATGAATGCCGGAATACCAAAGTCGCCGAAGCTGAACTGGCCACGATGGAGAAAAAAGGCTGCGCCACCGGCGTCTATGCACTGCATCCACTTACCGGCGAAAAACTGCCTGTCTGGGTGGCAAACTTTGTGCTGATGGATTACGGCTCCGGTGCGGTGATGTCAGTACCTGGCCACGACCAGCGTGACTGGGAATTTGCGACTAAATACCAGCTACCTATTCAACAGGTTGTCGCGCCGACGGAAAGTGCCCAGGGTTCTTGTGACCTCAGCCAGGCGGCTTATACCGAGAAAGGTGTGCTGGTTAATTCAGCTGAATTTGACGGCCTCAGTTTTGCTGACGCATTTGATGGCATTGCGAATAAACTGCAGTCCATGGGACGGGGTGAGCGTAAAGTGAACTACCGACTGCGCGACTGGGGGGTAAGCCGCCAGCGTTATTGGGGTACGCCCATCCCAATGCTCAATCTGGAAAACGGTGAGTCGGTTCCCGTGCCTGCGGAAGACTTACCGGTCGCGCTGCCTGAAGACGTGGAAATGAATGGCGTTATCTCGCCAATCAAAGCCGATCCCGAATGGGCGAAAGCACAGTATCAGGGGCAGCCTGCCACCCGCGAAACAGATACGTTCGATACATTCATGGAATCTTCCTGGTATTACGCCCGTTACGCTTGTGCGCAGAACCCGGACGCGATGCTGGACCCGAGTCAAGCCAATTACTGGCTGCCGGTGGATCAGTATATCGGCGGTATCGAACACGCCATTCTGCATCTGCTCTACTCACGTTTCTTCCATAAACTGCTACGGGATGAAGGACTGGTAGATTCCGATGAACCCTACAAGCGTCTGTTATGCCAGGGCATGGTATTAGCCGACTCTTTCTATCGTGAAGATGCCGCAGGTAAGAAAACCTGGTACTCCCCGGACGATGTAGAAACAGAAAAAGACAGTAAAGGCCGAATTGTGAAAGCCTGGCTGAAAGCGGATGGCAAGCCTGTGCTACATGGCGGCATGACTAAAATGTCGAAGTCTAAGAACAACGGCATTGACCCGCAGCAGGTAATTGACCAGTACGGCGCTGACACGGTGCGTTTATTTACCATGTTTGCCGCGCCACCAGAACAAACCCTGGAATGGGTAGATTCCGGGGTGGAAGGCGCGAACCGCTTTTTGCGTCGGGTCTGGAAACTGACTCAGGAGCATTTGCAGCACGGCGAGCCGGTACCACTGAATGTGGCTGCGCTGTCAAAAGACCAGCAAGCACTGCGTCGTGAAGTTCACAAAACCATTCAGAAAGTCACTGACGATCTGGGTCGCCGGCAAACGTTCAACACTGCCGTGGCGGCAGTGATGGAGCTGCTTAACCATCTGCAAAAAGCGCCGCAGGAGAGCGAACAGGATATCGCTCTGATGCGTGAAGCAGTGGAAAGTGTCCTGTTGCTGTTGAACCCGATTACCCCACACTTGTCGCACACGCTGTGGCATCAGCTGGGACACACTGAAGACGTTGAAACCGTGGCCTGGCCGGTGGCTGATGGAAAAGCCTTAATAGAAGACGAAAAACTGATCATTGTGCAGGTAAACGGTAAGGTGCGCGCGAAAATGACCGTAGCCGCCGATGCCGATAAGGCCACGGTAGAGAAGCAGGCACTGGCTCAGGCCAATGTTCAGCAATTTACCGAAGGTAAAACTGTTCGTAAGGTTATTGTGGTGCCCGGCAAACTTGTCAATATAGTGGCCAACTAAATATGCTCAAATTCGGACTGACTGCCTTACTGAGCCTGATGATAGCCGGTTGCGGCTTCCAGTTGCGGGGTGGGCAAACACTGCCCCCGGATATCAATCAGGTAGCGGTTGATGCAGTGCGCGTACATTCCCCCCTAGCCAGAACTTTGCTGGCCAGGCTGGATGTGTACGATATACAGCGTCTGCGCGCCAGCAAAGTAACTAACGCAGATCACACCGTGCTGGTGCGTATTCTGCCAGAGTCGCTGGAACGCCGGCTCCTGTCAGTCTACCCCTCGGGTCAGGTAGCCGAATACGAGCTCATATATGGCGTGAAGTATGTGGTGCAGTTTCCCGGTGCCGAGGCAGTAACGGCCTCATTCGAGGTATTGCGTGATTACCAGGATGATCCTGATCAGGTACTGGCAAAATCCCGCGAGTTGGACCTGGTACTCAAGGAAATGCGCGAGGAAGCGGCCGATCGCATTATCCGTCGATTGGCCAGCCAGGCCCCCCACCGCGCTACCGTGGTAGAGTAACAGGATGCAAGTCTATCCGAACCGCTTCGCTCAGGAGCTGAAAAACGGGCTAAAGCCCTGCTACCTGATTTTTGGTGACGAGCCGCAACAGAAGTTCGACATCATAGACACTATTCGCAGCCAGGCGCGCACCTCCGGATTCGACGAACGTACTGTGTTGGTGGCAGACAAAGAATTCAGCTGGAATCAGCTGTTGGATGCCACGCAGTCGATGTCGCTGTTCAGCGATAAGCAGCTGATTGAACTGGAACTGCCTACCGGCAAACCTGGTACTGAGGGCAGTAAGGTATTGCAGTCGGTGGCGGACTCTCTGGATGAGAATACCCTATTGCTTATCCATGGACCGCGTATTGGCAAGGATGTGCAAAAAGGCAAGTGGTTTAAATCACTGGACGCTATCGGTGTACACAGTATCTGTTACCCGCTTGAAGGTAAGCAGCTGACTGGCTGGCTTCAGGACCAACTGCGTAGCCATGCACTCCGGGTTTCACCGGCGGGAATGCAGCTAATTGCCGACTTCTGCGAAGGTAATTTACTGGCCGCAAAGCAGGAAATAGACAAGCTCGCCCTGCTTTATCCGGGTGCAGCTATCACTGACGAGCAAATTGAAGCGGCGATGGTAGACCAGTCCCGCTTTACAGTCTTTCAGCTCATCGATGTCATGCTCAGTGGTGAGCAACAGCGCTGTGTGAAGATGCTTTACCGGCTGGAAAGTGAAGGTATAGAACCCAACATCATTATCTGGGCACTGCTACGCGAGTGGCAAACACTGTGGACCCTGAAACAACAAATGCAGGCAGGCCAAAGCGTGCAGTGGCAACGCCATGGTATCTGGCGGAACCGTCAGGCCTTTTATCAGGCCGCCCTGGCGCGTCTTACGCTTGATCAGTTAAACCAAATACGTGATCAGCTCCAGCAGGCCGATTTTGTATTTAAGAACCAGACGCTGCCCCGCCCTTTCGTAAAACTGTGCCACCTCTGCATGTTATTTCTGGGCGTACCACTACAGAACATCCCTCTGTTGGCAGACGATGAGTAACACACCTCTTGCGCTGTTGGGCGGAACCTTTAATCCGCCCCATACAGGCCACATTGAGCCAGCGCTGGCCGCAGTAGAAGAGCTCGGTATTGCCCGGCTGGGTTTAATGCCCTGCCGGATACCGCCCCATAAAGACACGGCAGGTATCGCGCAACAACATCGGATAAATATGGTAAATGCCGTCTGCGCCGGGCACCCCACGCTGTACCCGGAGTTGATCGAACTGTCATTACCGCCGCCCTCCTACACGGTGAATACCCTCAGAGCGTTGAGAAAGGCACACCCGAATAACGCACTTTGCTTCCTCATTGGCGACGATTCGCTGTATAATTTGTCCAAGTGGTATGAGTGGGAGGCATTGCTGGACTACTGCCACCTGATTATTATGCGCAGAAATGTTGACCAAGATACGCTGTCGCCTGAAATTGAGGCGTTCACAGTGCAGCATCGGACAACGCATCCAGAAGTAATTCGCGAAACAACCCGTGGACATGTGTATTTTGCATCCACACCCTTGCAGAATATTTCTTCAACATCGCTGCGCAACCAAATTGCCCGCGCCGGAACAGTGAATTTACCCGCCATATCCCGGTGGCTAGCACCTTCAGTCGCGGACTACATTGAACAACATCAACTATACGTACCAACAACTTAGTACGAGGAGAACTTTTGGAGAGTCTACAACTCAAACAGTTTGTCATAGACAAAGTCGATGACATGAAAGCCCGGGACATAATGTCGCTGGACGTAAAAGGCAAGTCCACCATTACCGATACCATGGTGATTTGCTCAGGCAATTCTAAGCGTCATGTTATCTCCATTGCTGAGCACGTGCAGCTTGAAGCCAAGCAAGCCGGTCATGCAGCGACCAACATTGAAGGCAAAGAGTCCGGAGAGTGGGTGCTGGTTGATCTCGGCGACGTTATTTTGCATGTTATGCAGGATGAAACCCGCGACTTTTACCAGCTTGAGAAACTCTGGTCGTAGCCGTCCGGCCTCACAGTGCCGGCTACCGCAGTAATTATTAAAAGGTAACCGTTCCATGCGAATTCAAATCGTGGCAGTAGGAACTAAGATGCCTGGCTGGGTAAGCCAGGGCACCAACGAGTTTCTGCGTCGGTTCCCCACGGATATGCCGGTCGCATTTACTGAAATTGCTGCGGGTAAACGGGGTAAGAATGCTGATATTCCCCGTATCCTGCAAAAAGAAGGGGAGCTGATGCTGGCAGCGGTACCCAAAGGTAACCGAATTGTCACCCTGGAAGTCACCGGCAAACCCTGGGATACCCCTGCACTGGCCACCCAGCTTGATAACTGGAAAATGGATGGCCGGGATGTGAGCTTACTGATAGGTGGTCCGGAAGGTTTAGCGCCTGCCTGCATAGCGGCTTCCGAGCAAAAGTGGTCGCTATCCGCGCTCACCCTGCCTCACCCGCTGGTGCGCATTATCGTTACTGAAAGTCTGTACCGGGCCTGGTCGGTAACCCAGAATCACCCCTACCATCGCGAATAGTCATTATGCCTGCCAAGCGTCAGCACATCAGAGACCACAGCGCCGAGGCCAATTTATTTGCCCGCCGGGCCACCATTGCATTTCTGATTGTGGTAGCCATGCTGGGGGTGGTACTGAGCAACCTGTATGTGCTGCAGGTGAAACAACACGAAGATTATCAGACCCGCTCCAACGGTAACCGTATCAAGGTAATTCCTGTTGCGCCCAACCGCGGGCTTATTTATGACCGCAATGGTGTGTTACTGGCCGAAAACCGGCCGGTATTCAGTCTGGAAGTGGTACCGGAAAAAATTGCAGATTTAGACGCTACGCTGGACGCCCTCACCAAGTTAATGAGCATTACCCAGGAAGAAAAAGACTCCTTCTTTGCCACCCTGCGTGGACAACGGCGTTTTAAACCTGTGGCCTTGCGTACGCAGCTCAGTGAAGAAGAAGTGGCGCTGTTCTCAGCACAGCAACATCGCTTCCCCGGCGTCTCAATAGAAGCCCGGTTAGCCCGCCATTACCCGTTTAAGTCTACCCTTACTCACGTATTGGGATATGTATCCCGTATCAATAAAAAAGATCTGCAGAAACTGGTAGAGGCCGGGTCCGAGGCTAACTATGCCGCTACGCACGATATTGGGAAACTGGGGATAGAAAAGTACCATGAAGACTTACTCCATGGCACGGTAGGCTATCAGCAGGTTGAAGTGAATAATCAGGGGCGGGTTATTCGGGTGCTTGATACTGAGCCGCCGGTACCGGGTAAAGATCTGGTACTGAATATTGATATAGAATTGCAGTTGGCGGCCAGCAAAGCCCTGGATGGGGAGCGCGGTACGGTGGTGATCACGTCACCCAAGACCGGCGGTGTGCTGGCCATGTATTCAAGCCCAAGCTACGACCCGAACCTGTTTGTGCATGGCATTAGCAGAAAAAATTACTCCGCATTGCTTAATTCCCCGGATCGTCCGTTAATAAATCGGGCGACTCAGGGTCAGTATTCACCGGCCTCTACCATTAAGCCTCACCTGGCATTGCTGGGTCTTGAGCAGGATGTCATTGACCAACATACTACCATCAATGATACCGGTCGTTACCGCTTACCCAACGTGAGTCACGTGTGGCGTGACTGGAAGCGCTGGGGGCACGGTGAAGTGGATGTGGCCAGGGCAATAGAAGTATCCTGCGATACCTTTTACTACGACCTCGCCTATCAGCTGGGGATCGACAAAATAAGTGAAGCCATGTTTGAATTTGGTTTCGGTGAATTTACCGGTATCGACTTGTACGAAGAGTCTGACGCCAATATGCCCAGCCGGGGATGGAAACGGGCACGGTTTAATCAGCCCTGGTATATCGGTGATACCATCCCGGTAGGCATTGGTCAGAGTTTCTGGACAGCCACCCCTATTCAACTTGCTCATTCCATCAACACCCTGGTTAATCGCGGTGAGCGTTATGTCCCGCAAATATTACGCGGTTATCGCTATGAAGATGGCCAGGTGGAACTGGAACCCCTTAAGTCACTGCGCCCGATACAGATATCTGAACCGGCAAACTGGGATATTGTGCTCAACGCTATGCATGATGTGGTGCACGGCGAAGACGGTACGGCCCGCCACGCCTTCAAAGACACCACCTACGAGTCTGCAGGCAAAACCGGCACCGCCCAGCTTTTTTCTGTGGGTCAGAATGAAAAGTATGACGAAGAAGAGGTGGATGAACGGTTACGGGACAATGCGCTGTATGTCGGTTATGCCCCTTTTGATGATCCTGAAGTGTCAGTAACTGTGGTTATTGAAAATGCCGGCGGTGGCAGTGCCAATGCTGCACCTGTTGCCCGTGACATGATGGACTTTTATTTCCGTCACCACACATTTGACCCTACACCGCTGGCGAGCGCAGTTGCCAATCAGGGAAGCCAATGAAACGTACGACGCTAAAGCCAAATCAAATTTCACTGCTACAGCGCATTCACATTGACGGTTGGCTATTGCTGGGGTTGTTGGCGCTGATGGCCGTGGGTCTGATTACGCTTTACTCTGCCTCAGGCCAGGATCCGGGTCAGATGGAGCGGCAGTTCACCCGGCTGGCCGTCGCCGCGGTGGTTATGCTGGTCATGGCGCAGGTGCCGCCCATGGCGTACCGTCGGTTATCGGTGTACGCCTACGGGCTGGGATTGCTTATGCTGATAGCGGTACTGGTAGTGGGTGTAGTAGGAAAAGGGGCACAACGGTGGCTTGATCTGGGCTTTATCCGCTTTCAGCCCTCCGAATTAATGAAACTGGCGGTGCCTATGATGGTCGCCTGGTATATCAGTAAATTCACCCTTCCGCCCAAGCATATGCAGGTGGGTATTGGTTTTGCCATGGTAGTGGTTCCCACTATCCTGATTGCCCGGCAGCCAGATCTGGGGACGTCCCTGCTGATTGCCAGCTCAGGCATTTTTGCCATTTTCCTGGCAGGGATGAGCTGGAAACTTATTGGCTTTGTTGCCGTTGCGCTGGGCGCCTTCGCGCCCATCATGTGGTTCTTTCTGATGCAGGAATATCAAAAGCAGCGCGTGACCACCTTTCTGAATCCGGAAAGTGACCCGTTGGGTGCCGGCTATCACATCATCCAGTCTAAAATCGCCATTGGTTCAGGGGGCGTTGACGGAAAAGGCTGGTTACAGGGCACCCAGTCGCAACTTGAATTTTTACCTGAGCGTCATACTGATTTTATTTTTTCGGTATTCAGTGAAGAATTTGGCCTTATTGGCGTACTCGGTTTACTGGCTATTTATCTGTTTATTATTCTGCGCGGACTGATCATTGCCAGCCGAGCCCAGGATGCCTATAGCAAACTACTGGCCGGCAGTATTACACTGACTTTCTTCGTGTACGTATTCGTAAATATGGGCATGGTTTCGGGCTTGTTACCTGTGGTGGGTGTTCCCCTGCCTCTGGTGAGCTATGGGGGGACTTCCATGGTGACATTGATGGCGGGTTTTGGCATGCTGATGGCAATTAGTACCCAAAAACGGTTTATGTCGCGGTGATACGTCAGTTTTCTTATTATCTCATTTTTCTGGTCATAACCCTTGCCGGGTGTCAGTCAGCCCCTGAAAGCCGTTACACGCTGAAGCAGGACTCTGCGCCGGCGTTCGCCCATGACACGCCAGCCATGATCGATGCGGTGCCTAAATACGAACCTTACCGCACGTTTAACAGTCGCCCTTATGAGGTGTTGGGCAAGCGCTATTATCCAATGCAAACCGGCAAAGGCTACGAGGAAGAGGGCTACGCTTCATGGTACGGCCAAAAGTTTCACGGCCACCTCACCTCCAATGGTGAAACCTACAACATGTTCGCCATGACCGCGGCCCACAAAACCCTGCCCCTGCCCTCTTATGTCAGAGTGACCAACTTGAGCAATGGCAAACAAGCTATCGTTCGGGTGAACGACCGTGGCCCGTTTCATGACAACCGCATTATTGATTTATCCTATGCAGCGGCCATCAAACTGGACTACCACAATCACGGCACTGCCAAGGTGAAGCTGGAAGTCATTCATTTTGATGAGGAAAATAATGTTACCGTCGGCAAGCAACCCACTGTTACCTACGCTGAATATGCCGGGCTGACAGACCCCGAGCCTGCGGCTTCGGCGTCCTCTGGCTCTACAGCCACTTATATTCAGGTCGCTGCACTCTCTGACATTGAACGTGCCCGCTCAATCTCTTCAGTATTGTCATCGCTTTATCAGGTGCCCACAGAAATACCCATGGTGAACAATGTATACAAGCTACGTTTAGGCCCCCTGCACGACCGCTTTCAGGTTAAAATGTTATTGCATGAACTGAAAAACAACGGCTATCCTGGCGCCTATACGGTGCAGGAAACCCTTTAATCGTCTGTAAATGTGGCTAAATTATGGCACTGACCTGACTTATCAGGGGCGTGACCGTTTAAGGCTCGCGTTCGTCGCCCATTCAGGTAAACTTTTCCCATGAGAGCTAGTCCAACGTCAGGGCTTGCGGTAAACTCCACGAGATCACATTCACCTTTGTAAACGGTAGAACAGTAAAAGAATCATGTATAAACAATTAAAGTGCGCTAAACCGACTACCTTCGCTCAAATTCTGGCAAGTCTCTGCATGCTGCTCATGCTGGCAACTGCGTCAGCAACGGCCGTCGTGGTGACGCCACCTGCCCCCAATGTTTCGGCCAAAGGCTTTGTGCTGATGGATCACGAAACCGGGCACCTCATTGCGGAGCAAAATGCCGATATGCAACTGGCTCCGGCCAGCCTGACCAAAATCATGACAGTCTATGTGGTAGGCAAAGAATTACAGGCGGGTAATATCAGCCTGGATGACGAAGTGACCATCTCCGAAAATGCCTGGGCAAAGAAATTCCCGGACTCCTCTAAAATGTTTATCGAAGTAGGCACTAAAGTTAAAGTCAGCGAGCTGTTACGTGGCATTATCGTACAGTCTGGTAATGATGCGTGTGTGGCTATCGCCGAACATATTGCGGGCTCGGAAAGCGCATTTGCCAGCATGATGAATGCTCACGCAGCGTCACTGGGCATGACCGCCAGTAACTTTGTGAACAGTCACGGTCTGCACGACCCGGACCATTACACGTCCCCCCGTGATATGGCCATACTGTCTAAAGCACTGATCAATGAAACACCGCAAATGTATGACATTTACAGTGAAAAAGAATTTACCTACAACGGCATTAAGCAATATAACCGCAACAGCCTGTTGTGGGATAAAAGCCTGAATGTAGACGGTATTAAAACGGGTCACACGTCAGATGCCGGTTACAGCCTGATCACATCAGCGGCGCAAGGCGATATGCGTCTTATTTCAGTGGTAATGGGAACCGACAGCGAGCGCGCCCGTAAGGTAGAAAACAAAAAGCTGCTTCGTTATGGCTTCCGTTTCTATGAAACGGTCACCCCGTATCAGGCGGGCGACAGCTTCGTTGCACACCGTATTTATATGGGGGATCGGGAAACAGTAGATCTTGGAATTAACCAATCTACCCCCATAACCATTCCCCGTGGGCAGGCGAAGAACCTCGAGGCCAATTTTGAGCTGGATAAGAAACTGGAAGCGCCGCTGGCCAAGGGTCAGGTAGTGGGCACCCTGTACATTCAGCTGGACGGCGAAGATGTGGCGCGCTATCCGCTGGTTACGCTCCAGGAAGTGCAACAGGGCGGCTGGTTTGACCGCATCAAGGATTACGTACTACTGCAACTGGGGTTTGAGGACTAAAACACCCACACCACTAGTTCACGGACGGCCAGATTGTTATAATCCGGCCGTTTTTGTTTTTACTCCCGTATTGTAAAGGATCCCTGATGGATACCCGATTTGATGAGCTGTTGGACTTTCCGACACACCAGACATTCAAAGTCATGGGCGTGGCCCATGAAGATCTGCCGGCACAGGTAGTGGCCTGCCTGCAGGAACATGCACCCGGCGATTACGCCCCCACCGTGAAGCCAAGCAGTAAGGGTAACTATCACTCGGTATCGGTGTCAGTAAGGGTAACCAGTAAAGACCATATGGAAACCATTTACACCGAGTTAGCCAAGCTGGAACTGGTAAGAGTAGTACTGTAAGTGACAAAGAACAGTAGCCCGCTGATAGTCAGGCAATTGGGCCGCCAGGCGTATGAACCGGTGTGGCAACACATGCAGGCGTTAACCGATACCCGTGATGAAAACACCGCCGATGAAATTTGGCTGGTAGAACACGACCCGGTATTTACCCAGGGTCAGGCGGGTAAAGCTGAGCATATTCTGATGCCCGGCAATATTCCGGTGGTGCAGGTAGACCGGGGCGGTCAGGTCACCTATCACGGCCCCGGACAGCAGGTGATTTACCTGCTGCTGGACATAAAGAGACGCAAACTGGGTGTCAGACACCTGGTTAATGCCATGGAAAATGCGGTTATTAAACTACTCGCACGGGACAATGTTGACGCTTACGCGAAAAAAGACGCCCCCGGGGTGTATGTTGATGAGCGTAAGGTATGCTCGGTGGGGTTACGTATCCGTCGAGGCTGCTCATTCCATGGACTGGCACTAAATGTTAATATGGATCTGTCGCCGTTTCAGCGCATCAACCCCTGCGGTTATGCGGGAATGGAAATGACAGACACTGCCCGTTTGGGCGGCGTCGAGACGCTGGAAGCTGCTGGCTCGGCGCTGGTATCCCTGCTTCTGTCAGAACTGGGTATCCAGAACATCCACAACAAAGAAGGTTTCGATGAGTAACGCACGACCTAAAGCCGGGGTAAAGCTCCGCGACGATGAAAAAGTTAAACACATCCCTGTCACTATAGTACCGACAGAGAAAGAGGAAATGCTGCGCAAGCCTGAGTGGATTAAAATCAAGCTGCCACGCACAACCGATCGCATCGATCACATAAAGAAAACGTTACGCAAAAACAATTTGCATTCGGTATGCGAAGAAGCAAGTTGTCCGAACCTGGCTGAATGTTTTAATCACGGTACTGCCACGTTTATGATCCTTGGTGATATCTGCACCCGGCGTTGTCCTTTCTGCGACGTGGCCCACGGTAAGCCGTTACCGCCAAGTGCTGAAGAACCTTTAAAGCTGGCTACCACCATTGCAGAGATGAAGCTGAACTATGTGGTAATAACGTCGGTGGACCGGGACGACCTGCGGGATGGCGGAGCTCAGCATTTCGTCGATTGTATCAATGCCATTCGCGAACACAGCCCGGAGACCACCATTGAAGTGCTGGTACCGGACTTCCGCGGACGTATGGACCGTGCTCTGGAGATATTTCAGCAGGGTTTACCCGATGTCTTCAATCATAACCTTGAAACCATCCCCCGTCTTTATCGCGAATGCCGGCCCGGTGCCAACTACCAATGGTCGCTGGACTTGCTGAAAAAGTTCAAGGAACAGCATCCGGAAATTCGTACCAAATCCGGCCTGATGATGGGCATGGGTGAAAACAGTGAAGAAATCCAGGGCGTTTTACGGGACCTGCGTGAGCATGGTGTCGACATGCTGACACTGGGTCAGTATTTACAACCAAGCCGCCATCACTTCCCGGTGAAAAAGTACGTTCATCCGGACGAGTTCGATGCACTGGGTGAGTACGCGAAATCCATTGGTTTCTCACATGCTGCCTGTGGACCTATGGTACGTTCAAGTTACCACGCCGACCAGCAAGCCGCCGGCAAAGAAGTTAAATAACCACCTCACCTATAAAGAAAAAATCCCGCTTTCGCGGGATTTTTTGTATCTGCTGGCAGCCTAAATAGGCTTCAGCGTGCTGTCATATTCGTACACCCGGTTGCGGCCATATTGCTTTGACTGATACAAGGCCAGGTCGCTTGCTGAAGACAGGTTTTCGAAGTTAAAGCCGACCTGCCGGGTATCTGCCACGCCGAAACTGGCTGTGAGGGTAAACTGATGCCCGCTGGGGGTGGAGTCAATGGCTTCGATAGCCTCCCGGCATTCTTCCGCCACTGCCAGCCCTTGTTGGGCGTCCGCATCGGTAATCAGAATTGCAAACTCCTCACCGCCCATGCGGCCAAGCATACAGTTCTCGTCGCAAACGGCCTGCATGGCCCGCACCACTTCCCGTAATACCCAGTCTCCTATCTGATGGCCGTAGGTATCGTTAATTTGTTTAAAGTGGTCAAGATCCAATAGCGCAACACTGAGCACGCCATTCTGCTGTTGGGTTTTCTTTAAGAGTCGCTCAGCCCGTTCCGCAAAATAACCGCGATTGTAAATTTGGGTAAGGGAGTCGGTGCGGGCAAGATGCCGCAGCTTTTGTTGCACTTTACGGCTACGGTAAGACCACATCAGCAGCCCGAATAACATCACAGAGGAGAGGATAAGTGCAAGATACAACTTCTCTGCCCGTGCTGCAGCCAGTTTGTTTTTCTGATCCATCAGGGCTATCTGGCTCTCTTTGCGACTAAGATCAAACTTAGCCCGTTGCATCGCCAGTGAGCGGGCAACCTCGGCCGTATGGTAATCGTCCCGGGTGGCAATTTTCATCTCCAGATAGGCCACCGCATCCTGGTAGTTGCCTTCCGCTTTCTCTACTTTGGCCAGCACATCCAACGCTTTTAAAATTGGTGGCCGGTATTCTTGCTCCCGATCACTTTCCAATACTTCCAGTGCCAGCTGACGGGCTTGCTGATAATCCCCTTTAAGCAACGCCAGCCGCGCTCTGGCTGCCTGTTGGGTGGTATCCATGTGAATAAAATCCATGTCTTTGAGGATCGCAGCAATTTGTTTATCGACCTCTTCAGCCATGTAAATATCTTCTATCATCACCAGGTAGCGATAATAAAACGAGCCCGCGTAAGCGACATAAAAATACTGTTCAGCCTCCTGACACAGTGCTATAGCATCTTCAAAAACTTGCTGAGATAAGTCCCGGGAATTCGCCCGATAACTTGATTCCGCTTTGTGTGCCATGGCGATACAGCGCTCAGCGTCATTGGCCTCCTCAGACTCTAAAATTTTATCAATGTAGAAGCGCGCCATGGCATGCTGGTCTATTTCCACATGAAAAACGGTAAGCCCCCGGTAAACATCAATTTTTGAACGGGGATCCACCTCTGGGATCATGGCTTCCAATTTCTCGGCGAGAGCAAAGCTTTGCGACCATTCTGAGCTGTACACAGACAGCCCGATTAACGAAACCAGCAGACGAACTTCTATATGGTGCCCACGGGCATCTTCTAACAGGGCGTGGTAACCGGCGAGGGTTTCAGCAAGGTCACCATCGTAGGTGGAAAAGTACACTTGCAGATAGCGGTAGTGAATTTTTTCGTCGGCGGATAACGCACTTACATCTATGTCATCAAGCATCACTCTCGCACTAACCGGGTCCGATACCCGTAATGCTTCTATGGCAACTAGATCATCATGGCTTGCGGCCTGTACACCACCAGCCAGGCAGACAGTCAACAGGCATACCAGACCAAAAAAAGAAGCGAGTTTACGCAACCTTGTCTTTCTCTGGCGTATCATCAGGTTCAGGCGTTGGTTGAGTGGGTTCGTGCGGTTCAGACACTGACAACATTGCATGCAAAGGCGCGACACTGCTTTTCAAGCCATTGACTGCCCGCTTTTGTTGTTCAGTTAAGGTAATATCATCGGCGACGGCGCCCTGCTCTGCCAGTTTAACCAGTAAATTTACGGTACTCATTGCTCTCTCCTTAGTAGCCAGGCATAGGTTCTGCCCGAAGTGCCCTCGCGGGCTGCCGCTACACTATTTCGGTAGCGTTTAATTGTTTTATTTTCTGTACTGTTTCTTCGTCTGGCTGCATGGTTTCTGACGGCGGAACTACCAGTGTAGTCACTGGCGTGAGGTCAGCCGTGGGTAGTTCGGATAATGGAAGCCATTCAATTCGCACACGATCGGTGATCAACGTGGGGCACTCATAAAGCGCCACCTGATGCTCAGCCGGATAATGCCGCTCGAGCAGCGATACCAGAATGCGTCGTTCATCCGCACTGCTTAACCGTTTGGCGATACTGATATCGCCGGCAAGGGCAATTTGCCATAAAATCAGATATGCAGAGGGATCCAACTGGCGCCGGTAAAACATTACCTGACTGGCTTCATAATGCTGACAACCGTAATAACCGGGATCAATGCCCATATCGGCATACAAACAGTCTTCAGCTGAAATTCCTGGCTCCATGCGCGCGTCAAAACCTTCCGCGCGTGCGGTTGCAATAGCCTGATGAGGAACGCGGGCAAATACACCAGGGTGGCCGTAGAAAGCCGCGACGACGCGCTTGCCAGCACGCACTTCAGCCAGCATTTCAGCTAGCATCTCCCGGTAAGTAATGCGGCGATCTTTATGTTCGGCGTAAAACCGTTGTAATGAACGTACATCCGGGTGCATGTCGCTTATCCACTGCTCCATTAGGGGGTGGCAGTTGGAAAACACCACATCGGCGCCTTCAATTAACGATTTACAGCGTGTACTCATGTGCGCGCCCAGCGTCATTCCGGGCCCTACACATACCAGACTTCCCTGTTTCTTTTGCATTACCACTGCAGGTCACACTTATTATTTTTTCTTAGTATGCCAAAAAATTTCAGGCAGGTAACCTTAATTCTGGCAGGGTTACTATGAAAATCCGGCACTTACATGGCAAATAGCAGTATTGCCAGAGATGTCCAGGTTGATTTCACAGCATGCCAGGCTTCACTTTACTGACCGCTCCTGCAAACCTGAAAAGACAGCCGGTTAGTCCCTGGATGAAATAAGGTGTAAGCGAGTTTGCCGGCCATCAAGATAAGATACCTTGTCGCCATCAAAAAACGCTTGTTCCTCAAGCATGATCCGCACGGGTTGGTCCCAGGACGCCAGGTCTACTTTGGCATTAAGCTCGATGGCATACAGGGTGTTGGGCCGCATCGTATATTCACCGCTGCCTGCTACGCCCTGCTGGGCATCCCACATACCAATAGTGGTTCCCGCACCATGACCATGCAAACCTATAGGATGGCTGTAAATAGTGGGTGTGATGCCCTGCGCTATGGCCGTCTGCCTGGCGTGCGCGAGAATATCATTACCGCGGCGCCCTGCCCGAAATGCATCAGTAAGAATATCCTGTAACTTATTGCCTGTCGCCAACGCCTTAGTTAACGCAAGGGGCGCTGATTGCTCGTTGTCTTTTAGCACGTAGGCATGTTGCTGCTGGTCTGAATGTAATCCCAGGTAACGTACCCCAAAGTCTACATGTAACAAATCCCCGCGGCGGATTATTTGCGCTGCATCTTTATGACTAAAATCTTTACCAGCACCGGTGGCTTGTCGTTGCAATGATACGCTGGGGTGAAACCAGTTATCCAGATGCCTTTTCTGGGTTTCTTCACGTAGCCACCATTCAACGTCTTCGGTGGAGGTGACGCCTGGCGTAATAACGGCATCTGAAAACGCAGTGGCAATCATATCGTGTCCTATGCGGGTTAACTGCTTATAATAAGGCAGCTCCTGAGGTAGCCGGGTTTCCAGCCAACCGACGGTCAGTTTTTCAGCACTTACCAGGCGGTTCTGATAACCTTCCGGCAATGCCTCTCGCAAGGCGGCCAGTTCGGTGGCGGCGATACCGTCGGCCAAACCAAAGTGATCAGACTGATTAATTCCGATACGCGCCGGCTGTCGGGCGCGGATTAGCGCTGCGAGCGCCTGATACTGATCAGGGGTGTTGCGGGTGTCCCAGGCAGGCTGGAACAGGGTACCCACTTTATAACGGGCCACCGCATAGAATTCCAGCGGCTGTCCTTCGGGCGGCGCGTAAATTACCAGGATTGTTCTGCGCCGGGCTGACATCCAGGTGGCGGGCAACATGGTTTCCAGCACGGGATCTTCATTATACTCCCGTGCTATCAGTACCCACATATCGATATGTTCCCGGGCCATTAGATCAGGTAAAACCTGCGCTGCTCTGGCCCGCGTAAATGCGTCGATAACCTTCGCACGCTCCCGCAGGGGCAATAGCTCATCTCCATCAGCCGGCTGCGCCCCCACTGCACTCGCCCACCACACCAGCATAACCAGACTTAATAATATCTTCATCGGTAATCCCCCCAGCAATTTTCACATTGTCGTCACGCTACCGGTCTAAATACAAGTCATTTAGCGCCAACAGATGACATCAGAAGTCGGCCTGATACAATAACGCGAAAAAGCAAAGGCTCTCCCCATGCGTAAACATATTTATATTGCCTACACAGGCGGCACCATTGGTATGAAGCCATCAAGCCAGGGCTATGTGCCAGCGGCTGGCTTCCTGAACCGCACGCTGGCCGACATGCCAGAATTTCATCGCCCTGAGATGCCGGCATTTACGATTAAGGAGTACGACGACTTAATCGACTCCTCAGATATGAACCCGGCTCACTGGCAGCAGATCGCTGATGATATCGCCGACAACTATGACGATTACGACGGTTTTATTATTCTGCATGGTACGGACACCATGGCATACACAGCGTCAGCGCTAAGTTTTATGCTGGAAAACCTCGCCAAACCGGTCATTGTCACAGGCTCTCAGATACCGCTGGCTGAGCTCCGTTCTGATGGCCAGGTAAACTTGTTAAACGCCCTGTATATTGCGGCAAATTTTCCTATCGCGGAAGTTAGTTTGTTTTTCAATAACCGTCTGCTACGGGGTAATCGTAGCCGCAAAGTGGATGCAGATGGGTTTAATGCCTTTGATTCCCCTAACTTTCCTCCGCTGCTGGAGGCTGGCATCAATATACGACTGAAAGCCGGTAAACTGGCTAAAGAAAGCGCCGAGCCGTTGCGCGTTTCGCCAGTGTCTGCCCAGCCCATCGGCCTGGTGAGTCTGTATCCGGGCATTGCGCCAGAGGTACTCAAAAACACCCTTCAGCAACCGGTGAATGCGTTAATTTTGTTAAGTTATGGCGTGGGCAATGCCCCGCAAAGCGACGCGTTATATGCTCAGCTGCAGTATGCGAGGGAACGGGAAATCCCTGTGTTGAATTGTACACAGTGCCTGCGGGGCCGGGTTAACATGGGGGGGTATGCGACCGGGCATGGCCTGCTGGAAGCCGGCGTGCTGTCAGGCAGTGACATGACGCCAGAAGCCGCATTAGCCAAACTCCATTACCTGTTAAGTAAACCCCTGACTTTTGATGAACGTAAAGCCATGCTGGTCCGCGACCTGCGCGGCGAACTAAGCGAGTAACAAACTATGACCGTGACTCAAGGAACTCTGCGTAAAATGCGGGTGCATGTGGATGATGCACACGTGGTGCAGTATCAGTTACCCGTGGGTGAAAACCTCATCGATATGAACGAGCTGATTGGCACCGAGGTGTCGTTAACCTACTCCGGTAATATCTACTGTGTTCACTGCAATAGTAAAACCAAGAAAAGCTTTAACCAGGGTTACTGTTACCGTTGCCTTATCACCTTGGCACAGTGTGACAGCTGTATCATCAAACCTGAGCAGTGCCATTATCACGAAGGCACGTGCCGAGAGCCCGAGTGGGGCGAGCAGCACTGCCTGACCGATCATTTCGTCTACCTTGCCAATACGGGCACCCTCAAAGTGGGTATTACCCGCCACGTCTCTGACGTGGTTTCCTCACGCTGGATGGATCAGGGTGCCAGTGAAGCGATGGTGATCCTGCGGGTAAAAGACAGACTGACCAGCGGAGAGGTTGAAACGCTGTGCAAACAACATATCGCGGATAAGACCAACTGGCGCACCATGCTCAAAGGAGAGCCTGACAGTGCTGACCTGGTGGCCACCCGCGACCGAATCCTGTCTGAAATACAACCCCAGCTGGACGAGTTACAGCAGAAGAAAGGTCTACAGGCACTTAGCACAGTAACAGCGGATCCAGTGGCAATACATTACCCGGTTGAGCAATATCCTGAGAAAATCAAATCTATAAACCTGGATAAAACACCTGAGTTCAGTGGAACGTTGCAGGGTATTAAAGGGCAATACTGGTTACTCGACGGTGACCGGGTGATTAACATGCGCAAATACGCGGGGTACGATGTTGAGATAGGGTATTCCGGCTAATACCTGATTCATTATTTCGGGTACTTTTTGAGCATGTTTGCGGTAGTATGTAAACCGTAATTACTACGGATAACAGTTGTGACTGCAGCACTACAACCTCAAAATCGTGTTTCTTTAGGATGTCAGCTTTGGCGCTCCCCTGCCCGGCGTGGCGGAATGATATGTCTGTTGTGGTTGGCGGTGTGGCAAGTGGGGCTGCTCGGTGAATTACATACTCACGCCAGTGTGTGGTTCCCCGCTGCAGGCTTAAGCTTTGCTGCGTTACTGGTTGCCGGGCGAAGCGCATTGCTCCCCCTGTCAATAGCCGCGGTGCTGATTACCTTTTGGGCAGCGGCCTTTTATGATATCCCGCTTTCTCTGAGTGAACAGCTAATAGCCGGTTTGGCCTTCGCCACAGCCCATTTGGCCCCCTACTCTGCCGGTGCCTGGATTGTGCGTCGTGTATCGCAATACGCTCCCGGGCAATTGCCTATCCTCATACTGTCATTCGTGTTAAGCGCATTAACCACCACACTGTTGGCTACCGGCTTGGGAATGCTAGCCCTCACCAGCACCGGCATGATGACGCCGGACGAGATTGCGGGTACCTGGTTTACGTACTGGATTGGTGACTTAGCCGGTGTCGTGGTCATTACGCCGTTTTTCCTGCCAATATTGAGAACGCTCTATCCCGGCTCGTCCTTCTCTCTAAAGGCCTACTTGTACGCCAATGCTCACGGTCACAAAGGGGGGATCCTGTATGCCAAGGCCCTATTGAATATAGCAATTGTGATAGTCAGTATGCTGTTGGCTGCGACCTTAAACACGATGGAAAGCGCATTTGCGATCTTCTTTCTTGCGGTCAGCCACATGTGGATGGCTTGCACTGAAAGTCCACTCGCCAATGTAATCAGTCTGGCGTTTTCCAGCTTTCTGATTGCGTTTCTGGTTGCCCTGTGGTCATTGACAGACTATGTCATGGTGTATCAGTTTGCGATCATTGTCATTGCCAGTAACGTTTTATTCGCCCTCGCCTTGCCCAAACTGGTGGCTGATAATACCGAACTTGAGCGGCGTGTTGGTACCGATACGCTTACCTCGGCGGCGTCACGTGATGCTTTATTCGAACATGCCAGCCACGTCTTTACTCGCGCCGAAGCTGCCCATCGCCCGGTTTCTGTGATCATTTTTGATGTGGACAGGTTTAAACAGATTAATGACCAGCACGGCCATCAGGCTGGCGACAAAGCATTGCAATGCGTCTGTGAAGCGGCCAGAGAAGTACTGCGCCCTGCTGATATTTTGGCCCGGTTCGGCGGCGACGAGTTTGTGGTGTTATTACCAGACACAGCGCCGTCAGTGGCAGGCCAGATAGGCCAGCGACTGCACGCCCATATCAATGCGCTTACTGTATTGCCGTGTGAGATGACAATCAGTGCTGGCATTGCCAGCAGCCGTCCGGGAGACACCTTTGAGGACGTATTCGAACGAGCGGATAACGCGTTGTACCGCGCCAAACATAATGGCCGCAACCAAACCCAGGGTGCGGCCACCAATAATGTGAAGGGTTAGTTCAGCTTACTTCCTCACCTTGCAGTTCCCGGGCGAGATCATCTAGCTGAGATAAGGTGGCGTCAAACTCACCCACCTTATACCTGTACGACACAGCCACGTGATGATTATTCCGGCCATAGCGCACTTTCAGTGCCTCTGCATCGAAGTGTCTGACAGTATTCAGAAACCGGTACGCAAGGCGCTCTGAGGGAAACGCAAACTCAATATTATTATCCATCCTGAGCCTCCCCGCTACGGGCAAGAACTTCCAGACAGCGGGTAAACCGGACGGTGAGTTCATGCTCCGATGTTGCAGGTACCCCATGGGCCAGCCAGGCACTGATGAGCGAGTCTGTTGACCAGCGCTCGCCACGCTCCAGCCTGGCAGATAACTGCGCAAGCTGTAACTCCTGGCGCAAACTGACATCGTGCTCAGGCGTCGGGCGTGAAAGTTCCATCTCCAGTGCAACCGTCAGCTTATGCCGGCTCTGCTCGTCACCACCGGCTTCACGCAGGTTCTTTTGCCACTGTCTGTCAAGCTGTTGCCACTGCGGAAGTTCACCGAGTGCGTCTATGCTTTCGCCCGGTGCCACGCTGAGCAGTTCAGCAAGTGCAGTATATTTTTGCCGCTGCTGCTGCGCCTGCTGCTGACGTTCCGTTTTTTTCAGTTGATGCTCTAGGGCGTCGAGCTTACGCCGGCCTTTTTGCCGCACAGCGTCAGGTAATGCGGCCAGCTCTGCAGCGAGCGCCTGAAGCTTTTCATTGTTTTCATCCAGAGAAGACGCAGTAATCTCATCGCCAAACGAGTTTGCTTTTTGGAGCCACTCTTGCAGTCCGGCGTCGCCCGCCTGACGTTGTTGCCGTCGCTGGTCTTTTAAAGTGGAAAACAGGGTATCATTGGCATCTCTGAAGGCCTGCCACAGTTTCGTTTCGTAACGGCGGCCTGCATGCCCCACCTCTTTCCACTGCTGCTGTAACTGCTGTGCCTGACGCGCTGCTTGCTCTGGCTCTGCCGCTGCTGACAATTCCCGTACCTGTTCGACCAGCCGCTGTTTCGCCTGGCGATTCTGCTGGTACCAGTCATCGACACGTTGCTGAATTGGCCGCAAGGCATCATCAAACTCGCTTTTCAACTGCTGGTATTGCTGACGATCGATATTGCCCGCCTGTCGCCATTTCTGGCGCAACTTTTCCACACTGGCCGCCAGTTCCGCGGTGTTTTCTGCTGTACTTTCCGACAACTCACGAGCAGCATTCACCAGCTCTGTACGCTGCTCTGCCGCGTCCTGCCGCAATTGCTCCTGCTTAGCGTAATATTCCCGACACGGTGCAAACGCCTCTTCCAGCACCGCATTAAAGGTCTCCGCTTCGACATCATCTTCATTGCCAGAAAGATGCAATGACTGCCATTGCTTGCGTAAATAGCGAATGCTTTCCACACGCTCATGCACATTGGTGACCGGGCTGGCTGCCAGCTCGCGGGCCTGTGAAATGAGCTCTGGCCGACGCGGGGCCGCCAGATAATGTTGCCACCCCTCAAGTCGCGACACAGCCTCTTCGGCTTGTCCGTACCGCTTGCTCAGGCGCTGCCGTTCAGCTTCGGGCAAATCATTAAACGTATTCTGCAGTTTTTCAAAGCGCGACATGGCGGCACGAAACCGCCCGCTTGCAATCAGGTTATCCACCGCATTGAGATGCTTACGGCATTGTTTTACAGCCTGTTGCATTTCAGCTTTATGCTGCTCGTTGTGCTTCTGCCAGTGGTGCTGACAGGTGCGGCGGCGTTGCTGCCACTCAGGGGGGATGGCGTGTAAGCCGGTGGTTAGCTCACGCCAGCGCTCTGTAAGCGGCAGGTAGTCCTGTTCGTATGACCCACCCGTGTCGGTCAACTTTTCCATTTCAGTAAGAACATCCAGCGCCTTTACAGCTTGTTGCTGCTGAGCGCTAAAATCATCGAGTTGTTTGGTCAGTGACTGTTGTGCGGCCACGACTTTTTTCATGATGGCGGGCTGAGGCTGAATACTTGCCAGCACATCGCTCTCGCCCTCTAGCCGGCGTACTTTATTACTGACCTCTTCCACCTCTGCCAGCGTCGCCTCGTGCAAACGCGTTTGATACAACCAGTCAACCGCTTCCCGGGCCGTTTTCAACGCTGTCTGCGCCGCCTCTATTGCCTGTGCGCTGCGTTCAGCTTCCCGTTGTTGTCGCCACTGAGGCTCCAGCGTTTGCAGATGACGGCTCACCTGCTCTCCTATCCGGCGATATTTACCGTCAAGTTCTGCGCGGGTTTCGGTGTCAAGACAATCAAAGCTTACGGCCAACTCATCAAATTCCCTGACCAGTTCCTGATGCTGCTCTTGTACGTCAGGAAAATCGCTTTTTTCAATAAGTGCCCACAGCTTGGACAACACCAGCGTAGCGTCTCTCTCAATCTGTACTGGTCTGTCTTGCGCCTCACGAATTGCGGACAGCTTTTCTTCAATAAATGCCTGACTGTCTGCATTTTTCAGTTTCTTGCTCAGCCGGGTTAACCAGCGCGGGTCAGACTCGGTAGACAGCAATGCGCGGGTCAGCCCGGCATCGTCGGCAGCTATCAGTACCTGCTCCGTAAAATTGGCGCGACCCACTTTATTCACCAGTTGGCGGATAAAGCCGTGATCATCAACCAGCGCCGGATGCTGGTTTAGCACGCGCAGCGTTAATTCAACCGGGGCGGATTCCAGTAGAAAGGTTTTTCGTTCGGCATCGTTCAGTGCATTGGCATCAAATAACGCAGATTCAACTTTTCCCCGGGCCGTGCGCTGTACTTTATCATTGCGGGCTATCTGGGACATTTTTTGCCACAGAGCGAACGAATCAAGCTTGTGCAGCGCGGCCAGACTCACATCAGCATCCGCATCATTGAATGCCAGCTCATGCAACACCGACTTATCTGCAGGCTTTGCCGCGGACAAACTCTCTACGGCTTTAATCCGCTTTGCTGGATCTTTGCTCTTATGGGGAGGGGTAAGAATTCGACTAAATATCATCCTGTTTAAACCGTGCAATGGTAGACCCATCGTCCTCTGGTTGTGCTAGCTCCTTTTTAAAATCCTGCTTGCGCTTATGCACTATTTCACCATCAGCATTGATCGTCATGTGCTCAGTGGACCGTGCCACCTTTGCCTGGTACAGCATTACCGCATGCAGGGTAGTTTCTTTCTGTTCATCAGTAAGCGGCGTACCATCCGGCCACTTACCGGTTTCTGCGGCCTGACGCAGACGCTCATACACGTCTGGCGTCATAGCGGCCAGCATGGCATCTATATTCATGAGTCACTTCGTTTAACTAATACAATTCTTACGCGGTTTATTATGTACCACACAAACCCAATCACGCAGCTTAACATTGCCAGATTGTGTTGCAGGTCCCCGGGTTGCGCACCGCCCCAGTACATGAAACCGAAACCGGCGACAAAGATAAGCATGGCGATGAGGGACTGATTCTGAATGCTTTGCAGCTTTTGAAACCGCTTAAGACTCTTTTTACGTTCGATGTCTTCCGTGGAAGCTTTGCCAATTCCAAATCCACAATGCGGGCAGGTTTCGGCCTTATCTGAGGTTTTCTTGTTGCACGAAGGACAATTCATTAGTGCCATGGAGTGCTCCTGTCTAAGCGTTTGAGTATGTAACCAGGGCAGCTATGGTCAGCATAGTAGAAAACAGTCTGCGAGACTGTTTAGATCACCGAATACAAAAAATGCGTGACAGTGCAAAATCTACGGCTACCTCATTTGCACTGCCACGCATTTTACCAGCTAACGATTATTTGTGTACTCGATTCCAGTAATCGTTAACCGTTTGCTTCATTTCTTTGCTCAGTAACATAATACCAAACAGGTTGGGCAGGGTCATCACCACTATGGCCACGGCAGACATTGCCCACACCAGCGTGGTGTCAGAAAACGCAGCCCACCAGAATCCGGCCACGTAAATGACCCTGTAGGGCATGACAGAACGTGGCCCTAAGAGGTATGTCATTGCCCTGTCGCCGTAATAGGACCAGGCGATGGCCGTTGAGAAGGCGAACAACATCAGCCCCACAGACACTATGTACTGTCCAAAGTCTCCGAACAGTCCACGGGTAAATGCGATAGTGGTTAACGCAGCGGAATGCACCAATGACTTACCGGTCACTTCCAGATTTTCTTTGACGGGCTTACCGTCCTTAATTTCCAGGGTGCCGGTGAATGGGTCTTCTGACCCTACCGAGTAGGTGACATCTTCTGCCACAGAGCGGGCATTCAGCAGTGTGAAACCGCTGCTGACAGCCGTGCCGTTAACTACCGAAATAGTGCCTGTGTAAGGCAGCACTGCGTTCCCCTCTTCATCATTAAGGTAACCGTACAATGCATTGACATCAGCCTGATCCTTGTCGCTGTACTGACCCGCTACAAAATACATATCTGCGCGATCAAAGTTATTCTCGTGCTTCTCCTTCCACACGCCTGACGACAAAATAACCAGACCGGTGATGGTACAAATCATGATGGTATCGATAAACGGCTCGAGCAATGACACCATCCCTTCTGACGCTGGTTCTTTGGTCTTAGCCGCAGCGTGCGCAATAGGTGCAGAGCCCTGCCCGGCTTCGTTCGAGAACAGCCCCCGGTTAACCCCGCGGTTAAATGCATACGCCAGTGAGGCGCCCAGGAAGCCGCCGGCGGCAGCAGAGCCTGTGAATGCATCACTGATAACTGCCATAAAGGAAGGACCAATGTTTTCCAGGTTGGCAAAAATCACCGCAAATGCACCAATCAGATATACGACCGCCATCAGCGGCACCACTTTCGCAGTTACCGCCGCAATCCGCTGAATGCCGCCAAGAATCACCAGGGCCAGTAAAATAGCCAGCACACTGCCCACCACCATAGGCTCAAAACCAAAGGTGGCTTCAATGCTCTGGGCAATCCCGTTACTTTGCGGCAAGTTGCCGGTTCCGAACGAACTGATAACCGTAGCAATAGCAAAGGCCACCGCCAGCCATTTCATATTCAAACGGCGATCCATGTAATACATGGGTCCACCGGCCATGGTACCGTCTTCGGTTTGGACCCGGTATTTATGAGAGAGTGTCACTTCCACAAACTTTGTGGTCATCCCCAGAAAGGCGGTCGCCCACATCCAGAACAGTGCAGCCGGGCCTCCCAGGAATATGGCAAACGCCACGCCACTGATATTACCGGTACCAACCGTGCCCGAAAGTGCCGTAGTTAATGCACGAAAATGGGTGGTGTCACCCGGGTCGCCTTTATGGTCGAACTTTCCGGTTACTACCAGCCACGCATGTTTGAAAAAGCGAATTTGCGGAAATTTCAGGTAAATAGTGAAAAACAAACCGACGCCAAGCAGAACGAATGGAAACCACCCGGCCCCGCCCAGCAACCCGTCGAGAGTCACCAGAAAATTATATAACCCTTCCAAGCTGAGTTCCCCTTATTATTTTTTATGCTTTAAGTATTGTTATTATCGTAAGTCGTTAACGACTGCGTTTACCGCTACCAGTAAATCTTCGCCGAGTTGCTGACAACGGTGCACTGACCAGCCAAACGCTTCGTCGGGCAGGTTAGCATTGTCTTTAAACGGCATTTCCACGGTGTACGCCAGACAGTGGTATTTTTCCCCGACTGCATTGGCAGCAACCGTAAGGTTACCTTCACCCGGTGCGTCTTTCGGATAGCCATAAGTATCCTGGAATTCGGGCGTGGCGGTAAGCAGCGCCTGCTTGAAGTTATCTTCCAGCTTGGCGATGCGATCATCATACGACGGATTGCCCTCGCCGCCCGCGACAAAATTGTAAGGCAGCGCTTCATCGCCATGCAGATCAAGGTACATGTCTACCCCTGTCTCAGCCATAGCATTCATGACGTACAATACTTCCGGGCTCTTTTCTGCCGTGGGGTTGGCCCACTCACGGTTCAGGTTGGTGCCCACCGCATTAGTACGCAGGTGGCCACGGGCGCCGCCATCGGGGTTCATATTTGGCACTATATAAAATACGGCCTCTTCAAGCAGCTGTCTGGCAATACCGTCCTGCTCATCGAGCAAACGGTAAATAAGCCCTTCGGCACACCACTGCGCCATTGTCTCACCGGGATGCTGACGGGCTGTCACCCATATTTTCTTTTTCGTCGGTGTTTCTTCACCAATGACCAGCATGTTCATATCACGACCGTCGAGGGTCAGTCCTAAGAAACGGTGCTCACAATGCAGCGCCATCTGCGCATCATGAATTAGATCAAGATGGCGCTCATAGCTGTAGGGGATGAAATAGGCGAAGTACACGCTGGGCTGCTCCAGTGTAATGGAGAACGTCAGGTTGTCGCCGTCAAACTCACAGGGCACCCGAAACCAGGTGTGCCGGTCGTACGATGCCAGCGCCTGATAATCTTTCCAGCCATCAGGATAGGCAGACTTGGCCAGTTCGGTAATCGTAATATTGTGGGTTTCGAACACGTCACCTATCAGGCGAAAATGAAACCACTGATAAAATTCTGATTGATTATCATTGGGAATAGTCAGGACAATATCTGATGCATCGTCGGCTTTGACGACCTTGATGTTGCCACTGTCGAATTCACTGGATATATGCATATTCTGTCGGGTCCTTGTTATTTTGCACGTAATTTAGCACATCCGCCCCGATGAATACCACGCTAACACCCCATCGTATTAACGGAATCTTTACGTTTCAGATAATTGGTACAGATACTACCGCGCAAAATTTAAGCGTAAGATCAAAAACGCCGGCGAAGTGTTCACCACGCCGGCGTTTTCTATAATGAGGCGTTACCGCGGTAACGTCGGGAAACTCAGGCCTGCCATATCGCGGACTACCCGCATAACCTGACAGCTGTAGCCAAACTCATTGTCGTACCAGACGTACAGCGTTAAGCGATTATCCGCCACGATGGTGGCTTGTGAATCAACCACGGACGCCGCCCGCGAGCCTACCAGGTCAGTGGAGACAATTTCTTTACTGGCCGTGTAATCAATCTGATGTTGTAGCTCAGAGAACAGCGCCGTATCCCGCAGAAACTCATTGACTGCAACGCGATCAGTGGTTTTCTTCAGGTTCAGATTCAGAATTGCCAGTGAGACATTCGGGGTCGGAACCCGAATGGCGTTACCCGTCAGCTTACCGGCCAGCTTAGGATAGGCTTTCGCTACCGCTTTGGCTGCGCCGGTTTCTGTAATTACCATATTCAACGGCGCGCTGCGCCCGCGGCGATCGCCCTTATGGTAATTATCAATCAGATTCTGATCATTGGTGTAGGAATGGACGGTTTCTACGTGGCCATTTTCAATACCGTACTCATCATCCAGCGCCTTTAACACCGGGGTAATGGCGTTAGTGGTACAACTGGCCGCCGACAAAATGTTGTCGCTGGGTAATACATCGCCGTCATTCACACCATGCACGATGTTTTTAATGTCCCCTTTGCCCGGCGCCGTTAAAATCGCTTTACTGGTTCCTTTGGCTTTCAGGTGTAGTCCCAGACCATCGCGATCACGCCAGATACCCGTGTTGTCGATGACAATGGCATTGTCGATACCGTATTGTGTGTAATCGACTTCATCGGGGCTATTAGCATGAATGACCTGAATAAACGAGCCATTGGCTTTCAGTGCGTTGCGCTCATGGTCAACCGTGATACTGCCATTGAATGGACCGTGAACAGAATCTCTGCGCAGCAGGCTGGCACGCTTTTCTAAATCGCCGTCACGACCGCCGCGTACCACGATGGCGCGCAAGCGGAGCTTATTATTTTTACCCTGACGCTCAATTAACAGCCGTGCCAGCAAACGACCGATACGGCCAAAGCCATACAGCACCACGTCCTGTGGCTGCTGCTCATCGTCTTTATCTACCACTTCAGCCAGCTGATTATGCAGATACGCCTGTAAATCTTCCTGATCAACCGCTGCGCCGTAATGAAAATCGAAGGCCAGCTTGCCAATATCAATTTGCGCCGGTGCCAGCTTCATTGTGCTCAGTGCATGCAGAATGGGGTAGCTTTCCCGTAACCGCAATTTAATGCCTTCGTGTAAGCGCACTTTACGGTGTGCTTTAATCACATCGATAGCACTCGCATTCAGCAGCGGACGTCCGTAGACAGAAATTTCAACGGCGTGGTTTCGGTAGAGTTTGCCAATCAGTGGCAACATCATTTCTGCGTATTCCTGACGCTCTTGCCAACTGCTCTGTAATTCCTGTTCAAACTGTTGATTCATTCTTTTGCCTTCATTGGGTAAAATTATGGGACCAGGCGCGTCAGGACGACTTGTTATAGGGTACACTGAGGTAAAGTTCTACGTCCGACGGCGACGGGCGTAAGTTTAATTAAACACACAGGGATGACCAAATTGTTGAAAAGTTTCAATATCTCCACTGAAACTGCCGGTTTCGGCAAATTATTTAGTAATTTTTCCACAACCTTCACCAGACTGGCGGCAGTGGTTTCATTGGCTGGCCTCACCGGTTGCGGTGACATGTTCGAACCCACATTACGGGAAATTTGTGAGTCCCATGGCCACTTCTGCCACGATCTTAATCAGGACAGTCAGTGCAGGTACGAAAAGGCTGAAATCATTCGCCACCGATTTAATCATAAGGATGCGCAAGATCAGGCCCACAAATACGGCTTGTTAGTAAAATTTGAAGACTACCTGACCTGCATTGAACGGGTTGCCCATATTGAGCACAAAAAAGTGCGTGATAAAGAAGCCACCCGATTAAAGGGGGTACTCACGGCGCGCAAAGAAATTGATCGCTTATCGCGGGAAACCCGCCATGCCGCAGACCCCTACCTGTCTTACTACCAGTGGTCGAGGTATGGCCATAAAGATGCACTTGAACGGTTCTTGCTGTTTAGTCGCACCGGCAAAGTAAAGGATCCAGAGTTGTTGGTTAATTTGGCTTCTATTCAGGTCAAAGACGATCTTGATGCCACTGTGGAAACCCTGTACCGCGCGCTATCTCTTTATCAAAGCAGTGAGCAGGTGGATAACGATATTTATGCCACCCTGGTGACTATCGGTTTGGAGCAAGAGCGTTTTCGCCTGGCCTACGTCTGGGCTGCGGTAATGGCTAACTATAACGACAACATTTCCATGCAGCAGCCGCAGTCGTTGGCACAGCAACACGACCTGCCTGTGGCGGTGCTGAATGCCGTGAGTGAAGAAATTATTGACCATCTTGACGACGGTACATTCGATGCAGACGCGCTGAAGCTTTATCGGCTATAAAATGTAAGGAAGTTTCAGTAGAAAAAAGCGAAAAAACCCTTCAAATAGCGGTGAGGGCAACCAGTTTCGCCCTGCACCGCCCAAAACTGACTAATTTTTGTTCATTAGTTCAGATTCAGAAAGCGGGAGATCGACCTGTTCACCGTCAGGGGTCACCTGATGGAAACCACGGTTTTTAAGCCATTCAAGCGCAGTATCCTGTGCATCGAAGAAGTTTACCTCGACGCCCAGACCCCGGTATATTTCCGCGAGTTCGGACTGCATATTTAAAAGTGGTTGTTCGGAGAAATTAACGAGTGCCACACAACTCAGCCCCTGTTCGGAAGCTTTGCGAATGGAGTTTTGCATGCGTTCGACAGCGTGATCGTCCATTGACCACCCTTCGCTCATAATGACCAGGTCAGCCCACTGGGTAAGCTGCCGTTCACCCATGCCCTGTTTATAAATCGCAATAAATTTTCCCACGTCCTTAAACGACCAGTGTCCACTGACCTGGGAGACCATGACATTGCCAGAAAGCGAAACGTTACACTTTTGCATTGTGAAGAAGAGAGCTACTATTATTAACTTTAATAATTATGCCAAACGCGCCAATTTGCAAGGCGTAATGCACGTGTATGCATCGTAAATCCACCCGTAGTTGGCATGGCTCGGCTAGCCACGTACCTCGTCATCGCCGCTTTTAAAGGTCATTGATACACTGTTGACACAGTAACGCTGCCCGGTAGGCTCAGGGCCATCGGGAAACACGTGCCCGAGATGTGCATCACATTGCTTACAGAAAATTTCTACCCGGCGCATCCCATGCGAGTCATCCTCGCGATACCCCACGTTATCGTCGGTAGATTGCTTGTAAAAGGATGGCCAGCCGCAACCGGCATCGAACTTAGTTTCAGAGGGAAACAATGGCGCGCCGCAGCATTTACACACATAAATACCGTCCCGTTGCTCATCAAGCAGAATCCCGGTAAATGGTCGCTCCGTACCTGCTTCCCGGGTGATCTGGTATTCCTGTTCAGACAACTTATCGCGCCACTTGTCACTCATATAAAACTCCGCCGTTAGGTTACTTTTTAATAGCCACCTGCGGACGGGCTGGATCACTCCAGTTGAGGTGGTACTTTTTACCGGCGGGTTTATCCACGCGCTGATAAGTATGTGCGCCAAAGTAATCCCGTTGTCCCTGCAAGAGGTTTGCCGGCAATACGGCGGTACGATAGGAGTCGTAATAACTCAGTGCTGACATCATGGCCGGGCACGGCACCCCGGCTAGCGTGGCCTCAGAAATAGACCCCCGCCAATCGGCCTGGAACTTGGCAATTTGCTCGGCAAAGTACGGGTCGAGCAGCAAATTCGCCAGGTTTTCATCTTTTTCGTAGGCATGGGCAATAGACTGCAGGAACACCGCCCGGATAATACACCCGGCGCGCCATATCTTGGCGATCTCCGCGAAATCTAACGACCAGCCGTGCTCTTTCGCTGCGATATCCATGAGCTGGAAGCCCTGTGCATAGGCGCAAATTTTTGAGCAGTATAACGCTTGTTCAAGTTTGTTGATGATGGACTGCTTTTGTTCGTCAGAATAAACCGTGGCCTCGGGACCAGGCAGTACCTGACTGGCAGCCATACGTTCGTCTTTCAGACTGGACAGGCTGCGCGCGAATACTGCTGACGTGATTGTTTGCGCAGGACTGCCGACTTCCAGTGCGCTGACCGCTGTCCACAAACCCGTTCCTTTCTGGCCCGCGCGATCCAGGATCACATCAACCAGTGGCACCTGGGTTTCCGGGTCCAACTGTTCAAGCACCTCCGCGCTGATTTCCATCAGGTAACTGTTCAGTTTGCCATCGTTCCATTGCCTGAATACTGTGGCAATTTCTGCCGGTGACATGTGCAGCCCCTGACGCATCATATGGTAGGTCTCACAAATGAGCTGCATATCTGCATACTCAATGCCGTTGTGGACCATTTTCACGTAATGCCCCGCCCCCACCGGTCCAATATACGTAGCGCAAGGCTCGCCTTCGGTCACGGGTTTACCGGGAGTGAGCGATTCAATAGGCTTACCGGTATCCGGATCGACTTTGGCCGCAATGGCGGTTAGCACAGGCTCCAGGCGCGTCCAGGCATAGGGGTTGCCCGAGGGCATAAGAGACGGACCAAAGCGGGCGCCGATTTCACCACCTGACACGGCGGTAGAGAAAAAGATAAATTTACCTTTATATTGAGCCTCCCGGGTGACCGAGTCGGTCCACAGGCTGTTCCCCGTATCCACCACAATGTCATCTGCCTGAATACCTGCATCAATCAAATGGTTACAGACGTGATCCACAGGATCCCCGGCTGGTACAGATAGGATTACCAGGTGGGGCGCTTTAAGTTTACTGAGCAATTCGGTGTAGGAGCTACACCCTTCAACCCTGGGGGCTGTATCGGGGAGGCGTTCGCTGGCATCTTTCTGCAAGATAGCATCAACTTTTTGCTGGTCGAGGTCAAAACAGGCTACGCGGTAGCCGTGGTCTGCCAGGTTCATGGTCAGGTTGCTGCCCATAACCCCCAGTCCAATAAAGCCGATATCACACTGGTTGGTCGACTGCATGTTGCCATCTTCTTGTTGCATAGGATAATCCTCACGTCTCAGATGGGTGCGCATCATACCACCTGATGGAGATATGAACAGAGGCTGGGAGGGCCTTTTCGTTAAAATGCTGTTGGCTTGCTGTAAAACCATCCAACAGTAAACGAAAGGCCTGTCTGATTGGTCAGACGCCCCTTACCCGTTTTTCTCAGCGTAGCTAAACAGAGCCAGCGAGTGCCCGGCCTGCAAAAACACATGCTGAATACATATTGCCGGTTGCTCTGCCAACGAACTGTAGCGGGTGTCCAGATGCAGCGACCAGCCGCCCCGTGGCGACAACCGCGGAAGGTTGAAGCGCACGTCATTGTCACTGGCATTAACGCACAGGAACCAATGCTCAGCACTGCGCTCATCCCTTGCACAGCCACGGATTTCTACTCCGAATGCCTGATTATGAGCCTGTTGCCAGTCTTCTGACGCTTTGTCGGTACCGTCCGGTTTGTACCAGTTCACTGCCGACACGTTATACGCATGGTAGTACTTGTCGTCCTGCAGGTTTATTCGGGACAACAATTCACTGGACTGACGCAACCGCACCACATACTGACAAAACTGCAAGAAATCCTGCTTGCGTTTATTCAGTGTCCAGTCATACCAGTTAAGGGCATTATCCTGACAGTAGGCGTTGTTATTACCCTGCTGAGTTTTACTCAGTTCATCACCGCCGAGTATATGTGGAGTGCCCTGCGAGAACATCAGGGTAGCGAACATATTGCGCTTTTGACGCTCCCGCATATTCAGGATGTGTTCGTCTTTTGTCTCGCCCTCGGCACCGTAGTTGGCAGAGAGGTTGTGGCCATGCCCGTCACGGTTATCTTCCCCATTGGCTTCATTGTGCCGCTCGGCATAACTGACCAGATCGTGAAGAGTAAACCCGTCGTGATAAGTAATGTGGTTCACCGAGGTATTAATATGCCGGTAGCCTTTATGAAAAATATCCCGCGACCCCATCAGGCGAGTCGCGAAGTCACCGGCCAGCCCTTCGTCGCCACGCCAGAAAGCACGAATCGTATCACGGTACTTATCGTTAACCTCCAGCCAGGGCTCGGGGAAATTCCCCACCTGGTAGCCCCCGGGGCCTATGTCCCAGGGCTCCGCGATGAGTACCGCATGCTTAAGCACCGGGTCTTGTTCTATGGCTCGCAGTAAGCCGGCGGTTTTCGAATACGCCTGGGGATCCCGCCCCAGACACACAGCTAAATCAAACCGGAAACCGTCTACACCGATAACCTCGACCCAGTAACGGAGTGCTTCCATAATGAGGGTCATCATGGCAGGTTGAGCAGTGTGGACTGTATTTCCGCATCCGGAATGGTTTGAATACACCAGGTCGCCGTCTGCGGTTTGTTCGAACAGGTAGGACTGGTTCGGGCTTAACCCCTTGAAGGAGAGTACCGGGCCGCCTTTGCCACCTTCAGCAGTATGGTTAAATACCACGTCCACAATAACTTCCAGCCCGGCATGATGATAACACTCCACCATATGCCGGACTTCTGCAAGCGCATCATCATTGGCATACCGTGGCTCGGGGGAAAAAAAGTTAATCGGGTTATAGCCCCAGTAATTCGTCAGCCCTTTTTCGGTAATATAGGGTTCCGGCATAAAACTCGCCAGCGGCAGAAATTGCACCGTGGTGATCCCCAGCCCGACAAGATGCTCCAGCACTTCCGGGTGGCACGCCCCCAGATACTTACCCCGTTCATGCTCAGGCACACTGGGATGTAATTGAGTAAGTCCTTTTATGTGTGCTTCATAAACTACCCGTTTATGGACCGGCACGGCTGGGCGGGTAGAGTTAACCGGCGGATATTTCGCCGGGTCAACAACTACACACTTGGGAACCATGAAGTGGGAGTCATTGGCATACTGGCGTGCATTCCAGTGCGCAGGACGGCTGAGTTTTTTAGCATAGGGGTCAATCAGCAGTTTATCGGTTGGCGCTGAGTGCAGATGCCCCTCCCCTCTGTCCACCCTGAAGCCGTACAGCTGACCCGGCGCAATATGCTGTACATGACCATGCCACACGTTGCCGGTTTTCGCCGGCAATATCAGCTCATCAAGAGGTTCTTCCGTATCCGCGTGATACAAGCAAAGTATAACCGCCCGGGCGTCGGGACTGTAAACAGCAAAATTACACCCTGTCCCATCCGGAGAAGCGCCCAGTGGAAAGGGACTCCCGGGGCTGGTTTCAAGCAACTGCGATATATCAACACGCGCGTCCACGCTTACTCCTGGTCAAATGTAATAAACAATGTTGCCAATGGCGGCAGTGACACCTCAATGGAATACATCTGGTGATTCCACCCCTGGTCTCCTGCTTCCATTGTGGTGCTAACCGGGTAGTCACTACCCCAGTATTTGTGACTATCCGTGTTCATTGCTATTTCATAGCGTCCTTTGTCCTGCACCCCTAGCCGGAAATTCGGGCGTGGTACCGGGGTGAAGTTACTTATAACGTAAACTTTCTGTTTGCGATCAGATGACAGGCGTACAAACGATACAATACTCTGCCCGGCGTTTTCGTGATCGATCCAGCTGAATCCTGCCGGCGAATGGTCCTGTTCATGCAGCGCCGGAAGCTTTCGGTACAAACCGTTCAGTTCCTTGTATACCTGCTGGATCCCTTTGTGCTTTTCGTGGTTCAGTAAACCCCAGTCCAGCCCAATATCATGATTCCACTCTCTGGCCTGACCCAGTTCATTACCCATGAAATTAAGCTTTTTACCGGGATGCCCATACATAAACGCAGCATAACAGCGCAGGTTCGCGGCCTGTTGCCACTCATCGCCAGGCATCTTGCCAAGCATACTGCCCTTGCCGTGAACCACTTCATCATGGGAAATTGGTAACACAAAATTTTCGTCAAAGGCATACACCATGGAGAACGTTATGTCGCCGTGGTGATAACGACGGTATGCCGGATCTTTACTGATGAAATGCAAGGAGTCGTGCATCCAGCCCATATTCCATTTAAAGCCGAAACCCAGGCCGCCTTCAAACACCGGCCGCGAGACTTTCGGAAAAGATGTCGATTCTTCGGCGATGGTCATGGCATCCGGGAAGTGCTTATACACTTCCTCATTCATCCAGCGCAGCAAACTGATAGCTTCGTAGTTTTCATTGCCGCCATCAACATTGGGGATCCATTCGCCATCATTACGGGAATAGTCGAGGTAAAGCATAGACGCCACTGCATCAACCCGCAGCCCGTCAATATGAAACTTATCCAGCCAGTAAAGTGCATTCGCCACCAAAAACTGGCGCACGGTATCCTTGCCGAAATCGTAAATACACGAGTTCCAGTCAGGGTGCCAGCCACGACGGGGATCGGCGTATTCGTAAACATGGCTACCGTCAAATCTGGCCAGGCCATGTCCGTCTTCAGGGAAGTGTGCCGGGACCCAGTCGATGATGACCCCTACCCCGGCCTGGTGACAACAATCGACGAAATATTTAAACTCGTCCGGATCACCGAAGCGGCTGGTAGGCGAAAACATCCCCACCGGCTGGTATCCCCAGGAGCCGTCAAACGGAAATTCTGAGACTGGCAAGAGCTCTATGTGGGTATAACCCATGTCGGTCACGTAGCTTACCAGTTCATCGGCCAGTTCACGGTAACTCAGGTAGCGGGCATCACTGTCTGCACCGGGCCGCTTCCACGACCCCAGATGAACTTCGTAAATACTCATGGCAGCGCTGTATTTATCGCTACTGCGGGCCTGCATCCACTCACTGTCCTGCCATTGATAGCGGTCGTGATCGTAGATACGTGAAGCATGGGAAGGATACTGTTCAGCCGAGAACCCAATGGGATCCGCTTTGTGAGGCAAATCGTTCCCGTCACTGTCTTTCAACTGATATTTATACCGTTCTCCTTCTTGCATACCGGGCACCACTAACACCCAGTAGCCCATGTCCGTTTTCTGCATCGGATGGCAGCGTCCGTCCCAGTTATTGAAATCACCAATCAGAGACACCGCACTGGCATTGGGGGCATATACTGCAAAGCGGATCGCCTGTTGCTCCGCTGCGGGCAGTGTGATTTTCTGTGCACCCGCCTGGCGGTAGAGATTTTGTGGCGCGTGGTCAATAAAATGCACGGCGTGAAAAGCTTCATCAGTAAACTGATAAGGGTCGAGCACCTTGTAATGTTGTTCGCCTTTTTTTACGTCCAGAGAGTAATAATCGTCCTCAGCCAGAGTGACCGGGCCAGAGAATAACCCACTGTCATGCGTACGAGTCAGCGTGAAGGTTTTACCTGATTTTCCTACCGTCACTGAGACCTCGGTGGCGTCGGGGATCCATACCGTGACTGAAGTGCCCGACTCCGACTGCTGTGGTCCGAGGGTAGAAAAAGGATTGGGGCACTGTGCCCGCGCCAGTTGCTGCTCTGTCTGCATGCTTTACTCCTGTAAAAAGCCCGTGACACCACGGGCTTTACATTGCGTTTACTTATTCGGCATTATTGCCTGTTACTGTGCGCTGCTTGCCCGCTTCCTGGCATCGGTCAGTTTCTCTGCCAGTTGCCTGATATCAGGGTTAGCAAAAATAGACTCCAGGTTAGCACTCAGCTTACGGCGCCAGTTTGGATACTCATCAAAGGTTCCGGGAATATTGACCGGCTTGTCCATTTGCAGCCAGTCCTCCAGTTGCAGGCTCAGTAACGCGCTGGAGCCCCCGGCCATATGCACTTGCATTCCGTAGTTCAGCGCCTGTGTCATCCCGGTATGGTTCACATCATGTCCTACTGAGTCATCTACCGACCCGTGGCCATGCAGCGAATTCAGGATCTCCTGTTTGTTCGCATGGCGATCCTCATACAGAGTACTCAAAATTTCTTCCGTTGGGTACAGGCCAATTTCTTTGCCCAGTTCCAAATCCAGACAGTGCCAATATCCAATTAAGGTTGGCATGTCGTGGGTTGTCAAGGTAGACATGGATTGCTCGGGGTAATGGGAGGGTGAGAAAAAGCCCCCGTCTTCGGCTTGCTCAAAAAAGAACACACGATAGGAATACACCCCGTTATCAGCCAGTTTTTCGCGAATTTCTTCCGGTACTGTGCCCAGGTCTTCCCCAATCACCAGACTTTGGTGACGATGACTTTCCAGCGCCAGAATAGCCAGCAGGTCATCCACCGGATAATACACGTAGCCACCGTCCCGGGCATGGTCACCTTTAACCACCCACCACAACCGCAGCAGTGCCATCACGTGATCGATGCGTAACGCACCTGATGCGGCCATATTGGAGGAGAACAAATCAATAATCGGCTGGTACTGCTGTTCATACAGTTTCTGCGGGTCCATAGGCGGCAGGCCCCAGTTCTGACCCAGCGGGCCCAGGATATCCGGCGGCGCGCCCACGCTGGCACCCGTACAATATAAATCTTTGTTGCCCCAGATTTCGGCGCTGCCTTCGCTTACGCCCACTGCCAGGTCACGATAAACGCCAATGGTCATGCCGGCTTTTTCGGCGGTCTCACTGGCCTGTTTCATCTGTTCGGCGGCCATAAACTGCAGGAACTGATAGAACTTTACCGACAACTTATTGGCTTTCTTAAATTTGGCGACCGCGTCACTTTGGTAGTTTTTAAACTCCTCCGGGAAGACCGGCCAGCCCCAGAACTCTTTGCCCCGGGCTTTCAAATCGGCCTGTAAGGCGTCGTACACGGCCAGCATATCGAGGCTTTCACCGCCCTCTTCCACAAAGGCTTTAAAGGCACGATTCTGTTTGGTGTTTTTGGTCAGGTAGCGGGCATTATAAACATCAAATACGGCGCGCAGCGCTTGCAGCTTCAGTTCGGCTACACCTTCGTAGTCAACGTAATCTACCGCTCTGACATGGCTAAGGCGGGCCTGAAATGCGTCGTCGTTAATCAGCTTTTGGACCGAGGCATCTTCATAACCTTCAACGTTGCTTACATCAATGTAAAGGTAATTAAGCCAGCGGCGGGAAGACGGGCCATAAGGGGAACAGGCATCGGGGTTAGCCGGGTACAAGGCATGAATCGGATTCAGCCCTATAAAATCTGCACCGGTTTCAGCGGCCTTACCTATCAGGTTACTGAGATCGGAAAAATCCCCAATGCCCCAGTTGGTCTCGCTTCGTACGCAGTATAACTGAACACTCAGCCCCCATATTTTTTTACCCTGCTTGATGGCATCCGGGGTATAGCACGCAGTAGGCGCAACAATGAGTCGCATGGTGGCCAACTCGTCACCATCGGCCTGTAAGCTCAGGTTATGGTACCCAAGAGGCAGCTCCAGCGGAATCGGTACCATATATTCCTGAAACTCAACGCCATCTATTTCAGAGGCGTGTATCAGTTCTTCGTTAACCGGAATGAAGCCGTGGCGCAGTTCATCATTTGAATCCGTTGTAATGACAAACTCGTAATCATCATGGACAAGGTCAATAGGCAGACGAACAGGCAACTGAACAGTGTCAGTTTGGCGGTTAACCTGAACCGGGTTCAGTGGTGACAACCAGACTTTATGGGCATCGCTAAGCAACTGAGACTGCATGGCTTCGTCATCACTGGTGTCGTAACCCAGGGTATTGAGCAATTTGGCTTTACTTGACTCTGCTATGGTAGCAGGCTTTCCCCAGGCGTCGACGTAACGGCTTTCTATGCCCCGCGCTTCTACCAGTGTTTGCAGAACGTTATTTGTCATATGGTGTCATTCCTGTTCAGGGTCGGTGCTCAAAAAACCAGCACCCAGTGCTGGTAAGCGTACAATTTTTTAACATTATTGTTTAACTGCGCGCACAACGAAACTGAATACGATTGCAATAGCCGAATTTCGTAATTTTGCAACATTAATTGGTTTTTACTTTGCCAATTATGCCATTTTGATCCATACTTTACGTAATTTATTTTCATTTTAAAACAATCGAGGTATGTCATGACAATACGCATCGGTATAAACGGCTTTGGCCGTATTGGTCGTCTGGTAATGCGTGCAGCGCAAAAACGCGACGACATCGAAGTAGTTGCAATTAACGATCTGCTAGACACCGACTACATCGCCTACCTGCTAAAGTATGACTCTACTCATGGTCTGTTTGACGGTGAGATAAAGGTAGATAACGATCAGCTAGTTGTAAACGGCAAGCCTATCCGTATCACTTCTGAAAAAGATCCGGCTGACCTGAAATGGTCTGACGTCGACGTGGATGTAGTGGTTGAGTCAACCGGCCTGTTCCTGACCAAAGAAACAGCTGCCAAGCACCTTGAAGCGGGTGCGAAGAAAGTGGTCCTGTCTGCTCCGTCAAAAGACGATACCCCTATGTTTGTGATGGGTGTTAACCACGATAGCTACGATGGCGAAGACATTGTTTCAAACGCGTCGTGCACCACCAACTGCCTGGCGCCACTGGCAAAGGTTCTGAACGATAAATTTGGTATCGTGGATGGCCTGATGACTACCGTCCACGCCACTACAGCCACACAGAAAACCGTAGATGGCCCGTCAACCAAAGACTGGCGTGGTGGCCGTGGTGCTGGCCAGAACATTATTCCATCTTCTACCGGTGCAGCAAAAGCCGTAGGTAAAGTTATTCCTGAACTGAATGGCAAGCTGACCGGCATGGCATTCCGCGTACCTACGCCGAATGTTTCTGTGGTTGACCTGACCGTGAACCTGGCAAAGGCCGCTTCATACGATGATATCTGCGCGGCGATGAAAGAAGCCTCAGAAGGTGATCTGAAAGGCATTATGGCTTACACCGAAGATGCCGTGGTTTCCAATGACTTCATCGGCAACGCCAATACCTCTATTTTTGATGCCACGGCGGGTATCGCGCTGACTGATACGTTCGTGAAGCTGGTCGCCTGGTACGACAACGAATGGGGTTACTCAAACAAGGTTCTTGATCTGGTTGCCCACGTGTCAAAATAAGAAGCCAATACTGATTTTTCAGTAACTAAAAAAAGGTGCGATTTTTATCGCACCTTTTTTATTTTCAAGGCACAATAAAAAATGAACCATAACCGGTATTTAGCGTTATTCACTGAGTACCCGGCAGCACCCATTCGCAATGGTTTGTTTTGTACCTATTAAATGTATACAGGGAGTAATCATGGCTATCGCAGGCTCGGTCACGGTAAGTGAATCTCAGGGCATCACTTACCTCAACATTGACAACCGTTTCGCGACGGCCAAGGTCAGCTTATTTGGCGGCCACGTACTGTCGTTTACTCCTAAAAGCGATGAAGTTGATCGGTTGTGGCTTAGTCCTCATGCATACCTGAATGGTGAGCGGCCAATCCGGGGTGGGATACCGGTTTGCTGGCCTTGGTTCAGCGATGATCACGGCAAAGAGAAAGGCGCCCTGCCTTCACATGGTTTTTTACGTACTCAGGTATGGCAGCTGCAACGCTCCGAAGACACCAGCGTGGGTACTGAACTGGTACTCTCCCCTTCATTTACCCGGGCGGACGGATTTGAGTACGACTGTCAGGTCACGCTGACAATCATCATCGGCGAATCACTGTCAGCCAGTTTGCGCACTGAAAATACCGGCGTCACACCGTTCACCTTTAATACCGCCCTGCATACTTATCTGGCAGTACCCAGCGTACAAAAAGTGGAGCTGGAAGGGCTCAGTGGCCAGTACAAAGACAAACTTGCCGACTGGGCGGTTAAAGACACACCGCAACCTTATAAGTTTACGGCGGAAACGGATCGCATTCATTTAAATGCTCCCTCCACCATGACCTTAAAAGACAATGGCGAGGCGTTTACTCAGATTGGCTCCGACGGTCACGACTCCGTGGTGGTATGGAACCCGTGGCAGAGCGCCGCCTCCATTTCAGATATGGACGCGTTTGGGTTTGTGCATATGCTATGCGTTGAAACCGCCTGTACCCAGGGCGTAGCCTTGTCGCCCGGTGAAAGCCACACATTAACTCAGATAATTGGTCCGCCGGAACGCAGCAGCTAACCGCAGCACACCTACAAAAAACCCGGCTTAGTGCCGGGTTTCTTATTTCTGCTTAGCTTGGTATTAGCTGTTTGCGCCTGTTACCGCGTCTTTCGCCAGCTGAGTGATCCGGTCCCAGTCACCCGCTTCAATAGCGTCATCCGGTGCCACCCATGAGCCACCTACGCATTGCACATTAGGCAACGCCAGATAGTCTTTGTAGTTATTGGGACCAATGCCACCAGTAGGACAGAATGTCACATCCGGGAACGGTCCTGAGATGGATTTTATGGCTTTAACGCCACCCGACGCTTCTGCCGGGAAGAACTTAAGATGTGTATAGCCGGCATCTTTACCCTTCATCAGGTCAGACGTAGACGAAATCCCCGGGATCAGCGCGATCTCGCTGTCCATGCCTGCCTTCAACAAATCAGCCGTCATGCCCGGGCTAATCGCAAATTTAGCCCCCGCTTCTGTTACCGCTTTAAGCTGTTGGGCATTCGTGACGGTTCCTGCGCCAATAAGTGCATCAGGCACTTCTTGGGCAATTTTCTTAATGACATCCAGGGCAACCGGAGTGCGCAGTGTCACTTCCAACACCTTAATTCCGCCAGCCATCAGTGCTTTTGCCAGAGGGACCGCTTTGTCTACATCATTAATTACCAAAACCGGTACCACTGGTCCCGCAGCAAAAACTTCGGCCGGGGATAATTTCCAATTAGTTGTCATCATTCGCTCGCAATATGTTGTGTTAAATACGCTGATGCGCCTAATAAGCCGTGATCAGGTTCAGCGATTAAGTATGTGGGGATGTCTTTAACGTAGTGTTTCATCTGGCCTTTGGCTTCAAACCTGGCACGAAAATCACTTTGACGCAGAAATGCGGTAAAACGGTTAGCAATACCGCCACCGATAAATACGCCGCCGGTGGTGGCCATATTTAGTGCCAGATTACCCGCAAAACTGCCCATAATCCGGCAGAACTGGGTCAACGTTGAGGCACAGATATCACAGCTGCCATCCAGAGCTTTCTCGGTCACCTGAGCAGGCTCGGTGAGTTCCGCAGCAATATTATGGTGTGCGGCAAGCGCACGGTAAATATTCAGGATCCCACGGCCCGACATCACTTCTTCGGCGGATGCACGGCCAAACTGGTTTTGCAGATACCGCCAAACCACAATGTCCGTTTCATCGACTGGCGCGAAATCAGTATGACCGCCCTCGCCGTCCAGGGTTTGCCAGCCCGATGACGTCATGGTGATGTGCTCGACCCCCAGACCTGTCCCCGGACCGAAAACCGCAATATTACCGCCGGATTTAGCGTGGCCGTCACCGATCTGAATCACCTGGTCATCGGTCAGTACCGGCAGGGAATGTGCCACGGCGGTAAAATCATTGATCACGTACAGATCTGTAAGCTTCAGTTGTTGCCGCAAAGCCTGTTGGGAGAATGCCCAGCTGTGATTCGTCATCACCACCTGGTCACCCAGTACGGGACACGCTATCGCGATGCACCCATGAGTGAAAGTGTGCTCTGGCATATCGGCAAAGTACTGCAGGATAACCAGATCAATACTGGCGTAATCCTTACACATGTACTTCTTAATATCGGCTACACCGCCATTAACTACACGGGCCAGGCGGATATTCGTCCCGCCTACATCAGCAACGAACTGCGCGCTCATAGCTTCTGCTCCTGCTCCTTAAACAGCGAACATGCGCCTTCTTCCGCACCGGTAAGCACTGCGCGCATACCGCCAAACATTTCGCGCCCCATACCTATCTGATGGTGCTCAATGTCAGCTTCCCGTGGCTCACGTGCGTCCAGGGTGTCTTCATCGACCAACAATGACAGCGAGCCGGTACGGGTATCCAGTTCAATCATGTCGCCATCCTGTACTTTTGCCAGCAGGCCACCCTTGTAAGCTTCCGGTGTAACATGAATAGCAGCAGGCACTTTACCTGATGCACCTGACATACGCCCATCAGTTACGAGAGCGACTTTAAAGCCCCGATCCTGTAACACACCCAACGGTGGCGTCAGACGGTGCAATTCAGGCATACCAATCGCTGAAGGCCCCTGGAAGCGGACGACCACGATACAGTCTTTATCCAGATCGCCAGCCTTAAAGGCAGCATCCAGTTCAAACTGATCTTCAAACACCACCGCAGGCGCCTTGATATGACAATGCGGCGTGCGCAAGGCTGAAGTTTTGATAACTGAGCGGCCCAGATTACCTTCCAGCACACTTAGCCCGCCGTCAGGTTTGAAGGGAGACTCGACCGTCGCCAGTACTTCTTTATCCAGTGATTCTTTCGGTCCGTCACGCCATTCCAGCTCACCGTCGATTAGCATGGGCTCTTTGGTGTAATTCTCGAGCCCTTCACCGGCAATGGTGGTCACATCATTGTGTAGCAGACCTGCATCAAGCAGTTGCTTGATAAGCAATGACATGCCGCCAGCCGCGGTAAAATGGTTGATATCCGCAGAACCGTTCGGGTAAATGCGGGTCATCAATGGAACTGCGTTGGAGATATCTGAGAAATCATCCCAGTTGACGATATAGCCCGCAGCGCGCGCAACGGCAATCAGGTGCATGGTATGGTTCGTAGAGCCACCAGTGGCCAGCAAACCTACCAGGCCATTTACCAGGGCTTTTGCATCAACCATGCGACCAATTGGCGTGTAGTTGTCGCCCAGGTCAGTGATCCGGGTGGCCTGCACCGCAGCCGCTTTCGTCAGCGCATCGCGTAGCGGTGTACCCGGGTTGACAAATGATGCGCCGGGCAGATGCAGGCCCATCATTTCAACTACTAACTGGTTCGAGTTCGCTGTGCCGTAAAAGGTACAGGTGCCCGGAGAGTGGTACGACTGCGCTTCTGCTTCCAAAAGCTCTTCACGACCCACTTTGCCTTCGGCGTAGGCCTGACGAACCCGGGCTTTTTCTTTATTTGGTAATCCTGACGGCATCGGACCGGCCGGAACAAATACCGTGGGCAAGTGACCGAAGCTCAGCGAGCCCAGTAACAAGCCGGGGACTATTTTATCGCAAATCCCCAGCATCATCGCCGAATCAAACATGTTGTGAGACAGCGCAACTGCGGTGCCCATAGCGATGACATCCCGGCTCATCAGGCTGAGATCCATGCCTTTCTGTCCCTGAGTCACCCCATCACACATGGCCGGCACCCCACCCGCAAACTGGGCTACACTGCCCACTTCCCGAATGGCTTCTTTTAACAGTGCCGGGTAAGTTTCGTAGGGCTGGTGGGCTGACAGCATGTCATTGTATGAAGAGACAATTGCCACATTGGCCTTGGTCATCGACCGTAAGTCAGATTTTTCAGCAGCGCCACAGGCTGCAAATCCGTGAGCCAGGTTGCCACACGATAATTCGCCGCGCAGCGGCCCTTCGCGCCGGGCCTGTTCGATTTTGTCCAGGTACGCCTTACGGGTATCCCGGCTGCGCTCGATAATACGTTGCGTTACTTCTGCGATTTGTGAATTCATGGTATCTCCTATGGCGCCCACATCAGGGTTACCGGTGCCCGGTTAACCACAGCTGTGATTGGTTTTTGCGCTTCGGTGGCATTGTCCAGTGCTTCGGTAAGCACCTCTTTTTTCCGCTCGCCGGTGAGGTGCAGAAAGATATTTCGGCTATTCAGCAATGTGGGTAATGTCATAGACATACGCTGGTGCGGTGCAGTGGTCGGCGTAACCGCAATACAGGTTCTGCCACTGCTCATCGCTAGACCATCATTGATCTGTTCAGAACAGGGAAACAATGACGCCGTATGTCCGTCTTCACCCATACCAAGAATAAGCGCGTCAAATGGTTGTGCCATACTGGCAATATTTGACTCGGCCTCGTTCACACCTTCATTGGCATCCGCATGAGCGGACTTTAACGGCACAAAATGAGCGGCGGCTGCCTTGTTCTGCAGCAGCTTCTCTTTCACCAAACGCGTATTACTGGCTTCATCCTGCTCATCAACCCAACGTTCGTCAGCAAGGGTAATGTCCACCTTGCTCCAGTCGAGGTCGGCATTGCTCAGCAATTCAAACAACGCCACGGGTGTGCGCCCACCGCTTACAACCAGTGACGCACGGCCACGGGTCTGGATCCCGGTTTTCAGGATAGAACAAAGAGTAGACGCAAATGCTTCCGAGAGTACGTCCGGCGATTCGTAGGATTCAATTGTTAAAGCCATTATTTCGTTTTCACCTGTTTGCTTTCGTACCAGCTTCTGTTTTCTCTTGCTAACAACCCGATGGAATTAACCGGGCCCCATGTACCGGCCTGATAAGGCTCAGGGGGTTCATTCGACTGCTCCCATGCGTCCAGAATTGAGTCTACCCAGGTCCACGCCTGCTCAATTTCGTCACGACGTACAAATAACGCCTGATTGCCTAACATCACTTCCAGCAACAATTTTTCATACGCATCGGGAATGCGATCATCAGCAAAAGCTTCTGAGAAGCTTAAGTTTAGTTTGGATTTCTGTAAGTCCATCGACCCGGTGCTGGTCAGGCCGGGAACTTTATTCATAACCGTAATTTCTACGCCTTCATCTGGCTGTAAGCGAATAACCAGCTTATTTGGTGGCAGGTTTTTGAAACTTGCCCCGAATAAGTTATGAGGCTGGCGCTTGAAATAGATCACTACTTCACTGACTTTGGTGGGCATGCGCTTACCAGTGCGCAAATAGAATGGCACTCCGGCCCAGCGCCAGTTATCAATTTCTGCCTTGATGGCGACAAAGGTTTCTGTGGTACTTTGGGTATTGGCGTCGTCTTCTTCCAGATACCCGGGGACTTCTTCCCCTTTCACAAAACCTGAGGTGTACTGGCCACGTACCGTAACATCACTTACATTAGATGCATTAATTGGCCGTAGCGCCCGTAACACTTTCAGTTTTTCGTCACGAATACTGTCGGCATCCAGTGTCGTCGGAGGCTCCATAGCCACCAGACTTAAAATTTGCAGCAAATGGTTTTGCACCATGTCACGCATCTGACCGGCGTCATCAAAGTAGCCCCAACGCCCTTCAATGCCTACTGATTCGGCCACACTAATCTGCACATGATCAATACAGTTATGGTCCCAGTTAGTGGCAAAGATAGAATTGGCAAAACGCAGCGAAATAAGGTTCAGGACCGTTTCTTTACCCAGGTAATGGTCGATACGGTAAATCTGCTTTTCGTCAAAATACTCTGATACCTGGTCATTGATGTTCTTCGAAGACTCCAAATCGTGACCAATCGGCTTTTCGAGGACTACACGCACACTGGAATCGATAATTTTGCAGCTATGCAGACCGCGGCAGATGTCGCCATAAATGGCTGGCGGCGTTGCCAGATAACACACCATGGTACGACTGGGGTCTACATGCTCATCAAAGGTTTTGAAGCTGTTGATGTCTTTCATGTCTACGCACACGTAATCCAGACGTGCGCAAAGACGCGACCAGGTTGCTTCACATAAGTCGCTGCCGCCAAACTTTTCAATATTGGCTTTTACTTCTGCAATATAGTCTTCAACCGTCAAATCCTGACGGGCAACACCGATGATTTTAGTATCCGGGTGGATCAGCTCAGCTTTTTCAAGCTGATACAGCGACGGCAAAAGTTTGCGCCGCGAAAGATCACCCAGTGTGCCGAACAGCACGAAATCACAGGGTTCGTAGGAGTTTTCCACTGCCATAAATGTCGACCTTCTTCTTAAACTCGGTACCCCTGAATCCGAATTAAACAGGTACGGTTACCGATTGGTTATTAGCACATAGTTAACACCAAATGTAGTAAAATTACAACTTTGCTGTTTTTCTTATTTTTACTGGAGATCGCGGCGAAATATCCGCATCCGGACGTCACCAAGACTGTCAAAAAATTACATTTTACTTGTCACCACTGTTACATTCAGTAGACTAACGCTAAAGGAATGTTACGCATTATTGCATCAACAGCTGCACTCGTATGAATATATTAGAAAAAATAACGCAAAATAACGCTGCTTTCAGTAAGTCTGAACGTAAAGTTGCAGAAGTCATTCTGGCCAACCCGCAAACTGCCATCCATTCGAGTATAGCAACGCTGGCAAAAATGTCTGATGTCAGTGAACCTACCGTCAACCGGTTCTGCCGGCGCCTGGACACTAAGGGCTTTCCGGACTTCAAACTGCATCTTGCGCAAAGCCTCGCCAACGGCACACCTTATGTGAACCGGCACGTTGATGAGCTTGATGGTCCTGAGGAATACACCAATAAAATTTTCGAATCGACGATGGCGTCACTGGAAGTTGCCCGCCAGTCTGTGGATGTAAACGTAGTAAACCGCGTGGTAGATCTGCTTACCCAGGCGCAGAAAATTTCATTCTTTGGCCTGGGCGCATCCGCATCGGTAGCTCATGATGCGTTGAATAAATTTTTCCGTTTCAATGTGCCGGTTGTCTACTTTGAAGACATCCTTATGCAACGCATGAGCTGTATGAACTGTTCAGACGGCGACGTAGTCGTGCTGATTTCGCACACAGGCCGCACCAAGAGCCTGGTTGAAATCGCCCAAATCGCACGCTCCAACGACGCTACCGTGGTCGGTATAACCTCTGGCGGCAGCCCACTGGCCAATGAATGCAATTATGTATTGTCGTTAGAAGTGCCGGAAGATACAGACATGTACATGCCAATGGCGAGCCGTATTGCTCAGCTTACCTTAATTGACGTACTGGCAACGGGCTTTACCCTGCGGCGGGGCAATAAATTCAGAGAAAACCTCAAGCGCGTTAAAGACACCCTGAGGGGCTCGCGTTATGAGAAGCGCGGCGACTAGCTCATCGCGCTCACCCGATAGAATAAAAAACGCCAGTGTATATGGCGTTTTTTTTCACCTGCGGACACCGTAATTTACGCCTATACTGGTATGCGCAGTTAACAATTTTTCTGCTGACGTTCACATTTATGTCAGATTCAACTACTATTCTGTAATAAAATTACGAAAAGAGACTACAGCACCACGGTAGTGAAGCCGTCGAGCGTGCTATTTTCTTTCACCTAAACGACCAAGAGACTGCAGAACATTATGACCAGAAGAACGAAAATCCTTGCCACCTTAGGCCCTGCTACAGATTCACTGGAGAAAATCCAGGCTATTATCGACGCGGGCGCTAACGTGGTTCGAATGAACTTCTCTCACGGCCAGGCGGAGGATCACATCGAACGGGCAAAGCGCGTTCGGGAAGCCGCCAGTAACCTTGGCAAATATGTTGCCATTCTGGGTGATCTGCAAGGACCAAAAATTCGGGTCGCGCGGTTTAAAGACGGCGCCGTCACGCTTAAAGAAGGCGCCGCCTTTATCCTGGATGCGGAAATGAACAAGGATGACGGCGACGAGAATGCCGTTGGCATCGACTACAAAGCGCTGCCTGACGATGTGTCTGCTGACGATATTCTGTTGTTAGACGACGGCCGTATCCAACTAAAAGTAACTGCTGTTAAAGGCCGCCAGGTGCACACTGTAGTCACGGTACCCGGTAAACTGTCCAATAACAAAGGCATTAACCGTCAGGGCGGCGGACTGTCGGCGGAAGCACTGACCGAAAAAGATAAACAGGATATAAAAACAGCCGCTAAGATTGGTGTTGATTACCTGGCCGTGTCATTTCCCCGCAGTGGCGCAGACTTAAACTATGCCCGCGAACTGGCCCAGCAAGCTGGTTGTAATGCGATGATTTGTGCCAAAGTCGAGCGTGCAGAAGCTGTTGCATCAGACGAAGCTATCGATGACATTATCAGTGCATCTGATGCCGTTATGGTAGCCCGTGGAGATTTGGGTGTTGAGATTGGCGATGCTGAACTGGTGGGTGTGCAGAAGAAGCTCATCTCCCGCTCGCGCCAGTTAAATAAAGTAGTGATTACGGCCACGCAAATGATGGAGTCGATGATTGACAGCCCAATGCCGACCCGTGCAGAGGTGATGGATGTCGCGAATGCCGTGCTGGATGGCACCGATGCAGTGATGTTGTCTGCAGAAACTGCGGCCGGTAGCTATCCGGTAGAGACCGTACAGGCAATGGCCCGGGTCTGTGAAGGTGCAGAAACCCACCCCAGCGTGAAATTGTCTAAGCACCGGATGGATGAACTGTTCAGTTCGGTCAGCGAGACCGTAGCATTGTCAGCTGTGTATGCGGCCAACCATTTGCCAAGCATTCGTGCCATCGTCGGGCTTACCGAAAGCGGCAATACGCCCAAACTGATGTCCCGCATTACCACCACATTGCCTATCATTGCGCTATCCCGTCACGAGCACACCCTGAACTCCATGGCGTTATTCCGTGGTGTGAAGCCTGTTTATTTTGACTCCCGTCAGAGTGAGCCGGGCCAGCTTAAATACGACGTAATGAATGCGCTGAAAGCCCATGGCCTGGTAAAATCAGGCGACAGCGTCATCATGACCTATGGTGATGAGATGGAAAAAATTGGTGGCACCAATGCAATGAAAATTGTTCAGGTAGACTGATTTTTTATGACGAGACAATAACAAAAGGAGCCGAATGGCTCCTTTTTTTATTAGCTGCAAAATGTGGTCAATGACGGCCTAAGACCAGAACTCAAAATAATCTGCAGTATCGCGTTGCGGTTTTGCCGCTCCTTCGAATGCAGGCGTTCCTACATATAAGAACCCGACCAGCTCATCGCCTTCGGCCAGTGAAAATGCTTCCCGTACCGTATCACAGTGTGCGTAGCTGCCGGTTCGCCACATGCCACTGAAACCCTGCGCCACAGCCGCCATCTGCATCGCCATTACCGCGCAGGATGCAGAAGCGATTTGTTCTACCCGAGGCACTTTTTCGTGTTCCTGATATTTGGCAATTGCCACGATAACCATGGGAGCCCGCAACGGCAGCTGCGGGGCACGCTCAATTTCTTTTTCTGATTTGTCGTTATCAATGGCTGATTGCTCAAAGATAGCGCCCAATTTCGTTAGTCCCTGCCCTTCACAAACAATGAAACGCCATGGTGTCAGGCAGGCGTGATCAGGTGCACGTAGCGCTGCCTGCATAATATTTTCCAGAGCATCACCCTGCGGCGCGGGGGCTTTAAGGCGCGGCTGAGATGCGCGATTTAATAACAACGACAATGCATCCATTAAGCACTCTCCTGTAACTGATAGGCCTAAAAATTACTGTTTTCATCCTACGCATGAGACCACCAAAAGACCAGTTCCGCAATCAATTCAGGCATATAATATTCTCATGATACAGGGCCCTCCGCCGGTAAATTTCCCTGTTGGCATATTCCTTCAATTGGAGCCAGGAAAACAGGGCTGCTCCCTAACCGTTCGTGGTAAACTTTGCCTGAAACGAGCTGTAACCGGAACGAACCCAGGATGCCGAAAAAACACGCCTCCCCACGCGTCCACGCCGATAAACCGGCTTCCCCACTTCGCCGGATTTTCGCTCGGGGCCATGAAAAAACCGGTTACCGCCCTTCAACCGGAAACCTGTTGCTGCAGTTTAGCGAGCAGGATCATCGTCGTATCGCACAGCTTATTGCGAAGTGGCTTGAAGATGAGGACAATACCAAGCTGTGAAATCATGCCCGGCTATGTTTCTGCCTGGTCATAATTCATTACAATTTAGACTCGCGGCAAAGCGCGGATCCTATACTATGACAGTTAATCTACTCTGAGGTAACGAGATATTATGGCTGCCAACGGAAACTGGACGAAATCCTTATTTACTGGCCTATGGACGGTGCTGAACTTTTGCCGGAAGTTATTCTTCAATATTATATTTATTATTATCATTGTCGGCGTCTTCATTGTGCTATCCCAAGACGATGATCCCTTGTCAGTTAATGCTGACAGTGCGCTTTATCTGAATTTAAAAGGTAAACTGGTCATTGAGAAAGAAGCGGTCGATCCGTTTGAACAGTTTATGCAGGAAGTGTTCGGTGATGAGCCGGAAAATCCTGAAGTGCTGGTTCGCGACGTTGTCAAAGTCATCGAGAACGCGCAACAGGACAGACGCATTAAAGCGATGGTACTGGATCTGCACGGGCTCACCGGCGGTGGACTGGACAAGCTGCGGACCGTTGCCTCAGCGATAGATGCCTTCAAAGCATCTGACAAGCCGGTATATGCAATAGGTGACTACTTCACTCAGAGCCAGTATTACCTGGCCGCTCACGCTGACAAAGTTTATCTTAATCCGATGGGGGCATTATTGCTCGAAGGATATGGGCGTTACGGCCTATACATCAAAGATATGCTCGAAAAGCTCAAGGTCACCACCCACATCTTCCGGGTTGGCACTTACAAGTCTGCTGTCGAACCATTTATGCGCAACAGCATGTCCGATGCGGCTAAGGAAGCCAATAAGCAGTGGCTGGATGCATATTGGGCGCAGTATAAAACCGATGTTGCCGCCGCGCGAAATATGGATACCAGTAATTTCGACGAAACCCTGCAAGGGTTACTGGCTAAGTTCAACGAGGCCGGGGCCGACTTTGCGCAATACGCTCTGGACAATGGCTGGGTAGACGCCCTGAAAACCCGTGAGGAAGTTCGCTTAGAATTAGTGAACCTGGTGGGTAAAGACGACAATGATCTGGGCGTCAATGTCACCCCCTTCGCCACTTACCTGAAAGTCGTTAATCCTCCCCTTCCCCGTGCCGAAAACGACATGGATAAGGTCGCTATAGTAGTAGCCAAAGGCACTATTTTAAACGGCAACCAGAAGGCCGGGACAATTGGCGGCGACAGCACCGCACGCTTACTGCGCCAGGCGCGCCTGAATGACAACGTTAAAGCGGTAGTGCTGCAGGTAGATACTCCGGGAGGCAGCTCGTTTGCCTCTGAAGTGATTCGCCAGGAAGTGCTGGAACTGCAAAGTGCCGGTAAGCCGGTGGTGGTTTCTATGAGCACGTACGCAGCATCTGGTGGCTACTGGATAGCTGCCGATGCCGACCGCATTTTTGCTTCGCCAAGCACTATCACGGGTTCGATCGGGGTGTTTGGCATGTTCATGACCTATGAGAATAGCCTCGACTATCTGGGTATTAACAGTGATGGTGTGGGCTCCACAGAACTGGCCGGGTTCTCGCCGGCACGGTCGCTGGCACCAGAGTTCGGTCAGATTTTGCAAAATAACGTTGAGAGCAGTTATCACAACTTTATCTCAATGGTGGCCGATGCCCGGGGTATGACTGTGAGCGAAGTCGACAGTATCGCTCAGGGGCGGGTATGGATTGGCGAGACTGCGTTAGAGCTGGGTCTGGTAGATGAATTGGGAACATTAAATGATGCGGTGATGGCTGCCGCGGACCTTGCCGATTTAGAGAAATATGACACCTTCTATGTTGAGCGTCGTTTGTCGCCGCAGGAGCTGTTCTGGAAAGAATTTTTCGGACAAGCCATGGTATGGGCGGCCAAGTGGCAATTTGCCCAGTCGGACTCTGCGCTGATGGGAATGGTTAAGAGTGTGTTGCAGGAATTCAACACCTTGCAGCAGCTGAACGACCCTATGGGAGTGTATGTACTTTGTCTGCCCTGCAATATTAGGTAAGAAGTGAGCCAGGTAACCCAAACTGCCCGCGCTGCGGTCATGCAGCGTGTGGCACACTTGTACAATGAGGCACAACAGCATTTTCAGCGCCGCTTTCCTCTTCCAGAGATAACCTACCGACGCTCAGGAAGAAATGCCGGTACGGCCTTTCTTAATCAAAACAGGATAAACCTGAACGGCCCTCTGTTTACCGCTAACCAATCAGCGTTTCTGGCAGAAGTGGTGCCCCATGAGGTTAGTCATCTGCTGGTCTGGCAGTTATATGGGCGGGTGAAGCCACACGGCGAACAATGGCAATATGTCATGGAAACCGTGTTTGACACCCCGGCCACCACTACCCACCAGTTTGATCTGGCACCCCTCAATATTTCCACGTACCCGTATCGGTGCCAGTGCGACGTCGTGCAGTTATCCGTACGTCGTCACAATAAAGTTTTACGGGGACAGCGGTATGTCTGTCGGCGCTGCAATACCTCTCTTGTGGCCTGCACCTCCACTGCTACTTCCTGAAATACACCAATTCTGCCGTTACATAGCTAACTAAAAAGTTTAGTCGTTATAACAATATCTTCTATACAAGGCAGAAAGTCTGCACTACTGCTATGCTCCATTCGCACTATCTGTGAGTTGGTAATGGCACCTAAGGTGTCAGTGGTTGATGTGAAAACTCATACCTTTCAACACAGAGGATAAAACAATGAACAAGCGGTTATCACTTTTTCCCTTAGTGGTCTTTCTTTGTCTCGGCCTGGTCTCGTCACCGTTACTTGCAGACCACCATGGTAAGAAAGACAAAGAATGGCTGGCCGAATCATGGATTATGACAGCCAAAGCAGATGCTATGCCTCAGCTCGAAAAAGCCATGAAGGCCCACGTAAAACACCGGCAGGAAAATAATGACCCACGTAACTGGAAGGTATACTCGCCCGTATTCGGTGATGACCTCAACCGGTTGCTAGTCAGAGCCGGCGGCATTACCTGGGAAGACATGGACAGCTACAGAGACTGGGTTCAGTCATCTAACGTAATGGAACACTGGGAGGCCAATGCCGGTAAGCATGTGGCACACTATGGCCACCATCTGTCTTACATGGATACTGACAACAGTCACTGGGGCCCGGATGTGAAGTACAATTATGTGTGGGTTACCACGCATACCATCAAGCCCGGGCATGGTAGCGCGGTGAGTAACGATATAAAAATTCTCTCCGATGCAGCCAAGGCTGAAAAATGGCCCTATCACTGGGGCATTGGCTACAGTGTCAGCGGGGAGAATCAGGTTATGATTGCCATTCCTTATGAGAGCTGGTCAGCCATGGCCAAGCCAGAAACGTCTTTTATGGAAATGTTGGCAAAGCACATGAAGGATAAAGACAAAGCCAAAGAAACGATGAAACGCTGGGCCTCTCATTTCACCCACACCCATGAAAATGTGTGGGCATTGCGTAACGATCTGATGCCTGAAACTAACGCCAGGTGATAATCTGAGCAGTTTTAAAGGTTTATTGCAGCAGGGTGTGCCCCACCCTGCTGGTCTTCCTGACTCCCGACACCGTCAATAATTCCATCCAGCTCCATACAAAAAAGGCGAAATTTTCCTCGACTCTCGCTAACGATTTCTTTATATTGCGCGCCCGCTGGCGTGATTCCTATTTCGCCCGCTGTCTTATCACCGACCCGCTGGATACCTATTACTTTGATCACCACTGCCAACATTACGATGCAATTTGGCTCGTCGCCTTTGTTTGAAAACATTTCTGCCAAATTTGGCAACGGTAACCGTTACGGCCTCATTGGCGCTAATGGTTGCGGCAAGTCTACCTTTATGAAAATTCTCAGCGGGGAGCTTACTCCCACCGCAGGTAACGTGTCGATGTCGCCGGGCACCAAACTGGGTGTACTAAGCCAGGATCAGTTTGCCTTTGAGGAAATGAGCGTGGTAGACACAGTGATCATGGGTGACCGGGAACTGTGGGAAGTGAAACGCGAGCGGGATGAAATCTACAGCAAGCCGGATATGAGTGAAGAAGATGGCATGCGCGTGGCTGAACTTGAAACCCGGTTCGCCGAAATGGACGGCTACACGGCAGAGGCCCGGGCAGGCGATATCCTGATCGCGGCCAGTATTGATGAGTCATACCATTTTGGGTTAATGAAAGAAGTAGCACCGGGTAAGAAAGTACGTGTGCTGTTAGCGCAGGCGCTTTTTGCAGAGCCGGATATTCTGTTACTCGATGAGCCCACCAACAACCTGGATATCTACACAATCAACTGGCTGGCGGAAGAGCTGAACAAGCGCAAATCCACCATGTTGATTATTTCCCACGATCGTCATTTTTTGAACTCCGTATGTACCCACATGGCCGACATCGACTATGGCGAGCTACGTGTTTACCCGGGTAATTATGATGCATACGTAGAAGCGGCAATGCTGGCACAAGAGCAATTGCACCAGGAAAATGCCAAAAAGTCCGCTGAAATTGAAGAGCTGCAATCGTTTGTGGCCCGCTTTTCAGCAAATGCATCAAAAGCAAAACAGGCCACGTCCCGCGCCAGACGTTTGGAGAAAATTGAGCTGACGGAAGTAAAGGCTTCCAGTCGCCGCAAACCCTTCATCCAGTTTAAGCAACATAAAAAACTTCATCGCCTTGCCGTGACCCTGGAAGACCTGGGACACAGCTATCCCGGGGTGCCGTTATTTGATAACGCAAACCTGCTTCTTGAAGCTGGCTCGCGACTGGCCATAATCGGCGAAAACGGGGCAGGCAAAACTACCCTGCTCAAGTGTCTGGTCGATGATTTAGCCCCGTCTGAAGGTTCCGTGAAGTGGGCAGAAAACGCCGCTATTGGTTATATTCCTCAGGACAGTTCCGCCGAATTTGACTGCGATCTCACACTGTTTGACTGGATGTCACAGTGGCGGTTGCCAAAACACGACGATTTACAGGTTAAAGGCATGCTGGGTCGCCTGTTATTCTCCTCCGATGACTTTAACAAGAAAGTACGGGTTTGTTCCGGTGGTGAGAAGAACCGCCTGTTATTCGGAAAGCTGATGCTTCAGGATATCAACGTGCTGGTCATGGACGAGCCGACCAACCACCTTGATATGGAATCTATCGAGGCGTTGAATAACGCGCTATTCAAGTTTGACGGCACCGTTATTTTTGTCAGTCACGATCGGGAATTCGTCTCCTCTCTGGCCACGCAGGTAATTGAAGTACGTGAGCAGCAGCTCACCCATTTCGACGGCACCTATGAAGAATTCCTGGCCCACCGCCAGGAGGCATTGCGAGATAACCGCGAGGCTCTGTCAGCCTGATTGCCTGAGATAAAATATCTTCACCGACCCGTTCTGCACTGAGCGGGTCGGTCGTATTCCCTTTGTTTATTTTATTAGTTAGTTCCTGCCCTTTTCCCTAACGCAATACCCATCAAGTATTCCAACCGCCTATTTCAAAGAAAAAATCGTTAGACCAGTGTAGCTGTTTTGTTTCCCATGGACCCGGCACCCCCAATTCACTTCCGGTTTGAGTAAACACAGACTAGTATTACTCTACACGTTACAATGTTTTGTAATACCGATGCTTTAAGGGGCGCAAATGGCGAACGATAACCGTATACCCGTATTACAACTGCCCCTGGAGCGCGATGTTTTTCTGCGTGGGCTTATCCATCATCTTGCAGGCACGCTGGAAGACGTAGTGGGCATTGATGATGCCTCTGGCTTTATCAGTGTGGTTGGTCAGCGAGTTGGCGAAGATTTAAATCGACAGTACCTGAATGGACTAAACCTCGATTCACTTAGCCGCGAACAGGTCAGTGATGTACTGGTAGACCTGAAGCGCAGGATCAAAGGCGATTTTTTTGTTATTGAGGAAGACGATACAAAAATTGTATTGGGCAACCGCCGGTGTCCCTTTGAAGATAAAGTGAAAGACCGCCCCTCTATGTGCATGATGACCTCTAATGTGTTTGGTACCATCGCTGCCGAAAACCTCGGCTATGCCCGGGTGGAGTTGCAAGAGACGATTGCTACTGGCTCTCCCCAGTGTCGGGTCTCCGTACACCTAACGCCCACCAAGGATACAGACACTCAACCAGGTATTGAATATTACCGGGCAGAATGACCAATGACAGATGCACAGCAGTACGCACGTCTTCTTCAGTTACAGCCTTACCCGGCGGTGATAATCGCAACAGACGGCGAGATCCTGCTAGCTAATGAGGCCGCCACGGAATTACTCGCAACCAATAATCTGCAAAATCAGAATCTGCTTTCCTTAATCGTCCCTGAGGGACTCAGTAAGTTCAAAGACTATCTGCGCGCCTGTTCCCGTAGTTCCCAACCATTAATGGGCACAGCAGTCATCCGGGCCACTACCAATAGTCAGACATGCTACGGCGCGGTATTATCCTCCGGCGACCAAAATACTAACAAAACGCTGTTTCTCCGCTTTCAAAATAAGCGCCAGTCCAATGTGCGGTTTTTAAGCCTGCAGGCTAAGCTCGAGCGACTCAACCGGGAAATAACCCGTCGTAAAGAGATGCAGGCTGAGCTGCTTAAAAAAAGCACTTTTTTACAGGCAACACTGTCCAGTATTGCTGAAGGCGTGCTCATCACCGACACGCAGGGCAATATTGATTATTTAAACCCTGTTGCTGAAAAACTCACCGGCTGGAGCCAGGAAGAAGCCCTAGGTGAGCCGGCAGCTTCTGTTTTTGCTCTATGCGATGAACACGACCACGTCTTTTGCCCGCTAGATGGTACTCAGCCAGGGAGCAATGTTGCTATATCAGGCGTTGCCACTCACTTACTGAGCAAACATGGCAAGGCGGTGCCTGTGGAGTTAAACAGCGCGGAAATTAGCGTTAACGGCGTGTCAGAGGGTGTCATCACAGTCTTTCACGATGTGACTGTGCGTCAGCGTATGGAGGCGCAATTAAGAGAGCGCGCCGCCCGACTGGAATTGCTGGACACCCGCAAGAACCAGTTTATGACCATGCTGGCCCATGAATTACGTACACCATTAACCCCTATCAGCTATGCGACCCAGGCAATGCGGTTATCCCCTCCAGATGCGGAAGGCTCACAGGCCCCGTTAGGAGTGATTGAGCGCCAGGTTCGTCACATCAAACGCCTCGTCAATGAAATGCTGGATGTTTCGCGGGTAGCCAACGGCAAGCTGGAAGTTGAAAAAGAAAATCTCGACCTGATCGCGCTGGCCACGACGGTATGGGATGACTACCAGCAAATTTTTTCAGATGCCGGCATTCACACTCACCTCAGCATCCTGGCAGAGGATGCCTGGGTAAATGGCGACAGGGACAGGCTAGTACAGATTTTACAAAATCTGTTAAACAACGCGCTCAAATTCACCCCCCAGGGCGAAACGATTGAACTTGCCCTGTCTGTTAGTGAAACGCAGGCCATCATTGAAGTCATTGATACCGGTGTGGGTATTAACAATGAAGACTGCGCAGATATTTTTGAACCATTCACTCAGGCGGCGCAACCGCTGGACAGAGAGCTAGGAGGGCTGGGCATTGGTTTATCGTTGGTAAAAGGGATGGTATCCCTGCATGGCGGTACGGCCTCGCTACACAGTGAAGGAAGGGGCAAAGGGACCAGGGTAAAAATCACCTTACCGATTATCCAGGCGCCCGGTGAATCTCAGGTGTTACCAGAAGAGCTGCACCCTGTGCTTCCGCCCTGTCGGATACTCATCATTGAAGACGATGAAGATACCGCCACGGCAATGAGTTTGCTGTTACAGCTCAAAGGCCATGATGTGGTGTGGGCGTCTGACGGCCTGGAAGGCGTACAAAAAGCCACTGCGGTCCCACCAGACCTAATTATCTGCGATATTGGATTACCCGGGCTGGACGGCTTTGCGGTAGCCCGGCAATTACGTAAATCTGAGCTGACGGCACAGCTACCGATGGTAGCCTTGTCTGGCTATGGGGAAACGGCTTTCGTGAAAAAAGCGGAGCAAGCAGGATTTAACCTGCATATCACCAAGCCAGCGGAATTGGCCGACCTGCATAACGCAATAGCGCTGGTGACCAGCGGCACGACGGTATAGTCTAAACGCCGCTTCCAGCGGGTCTTAAACCATTTAAAACCAGCTGCGGGTATACATTCTGTCGAGATCACTGAACGCTGTTTTCAATAGCGTTGCCAGCTCCATATAGCGGGGGCGGGCTTTCAGTGTCTGCACGGCACATCCCTGACTACGCATTTTGCCGTGAATTTCCTGATACCAGTGTTTTAGCTGTGGCGGAAGTAACTGATTAGACCGGTGGCCGAGCCACATCAGCCCTTGCAGGGGTAAACTCAAAAAAAACAGCCCCACCGTAATGATCTGTGGCATGAATTCAGCACCCAGGGTGTTAAATAAGGTCACGCACGCTAACACCGCCAGCGGTGGCATTGCTTTTACGGCCAGCTGAGTGGCCGTTACCACCCGGCATTCGGGAAAATGCGCGTACAATTCTTTTTTCACCGGCCAGGTATGCATGTACTCCTGCCCGTCACGAAACAGTGAAAATACTGATTGTGCCATGATTCACCCCACTACTGCGCTTTACCTCAGCAGGTCGTCTGCTTCGGTTCTACTAACAGTATACTGTTTTTCTATAATACTGACCAAAACAAGTTAAAGCTCACTCTTAGTGAAGAGTGACAATGGCCGTGGTAAAAGGCATCATAGGCACAAATTTTTTCAGCCTGGCTGGTGTAGCGATTGAATCTGTTGATTTTGCCCCAACCTTGCCTGTTAGTCGTATTATTTTGCCACAGTGGCAATGAAGATTTTTGGAGTTAATAATGTCAGAGAGCAGACACGTTCGTCTTCTTATTTTAGGTTCAGGCCCGGCAGGTTATTCTGCGGCCGTGTATGCGGCCCGTGCTAACCTGGAGCCCGTGCTGCTGACCGGGATCCAGCAAGGTGGCCAGCTGACAACCACCACCGAAGTAGAAAACTGGCCGGGCGATCCTGAAGGCCTTACCGGCCCGGACCTGATGGTCAGAATGCAGAAACATGCCGAGAAATTTAATACTGAGATTATTTTCGACCATATTAATAAAACCGACCTGACTAAGCGTCCGTTTACTCTGTATGGCGACAACGGCACCTATACCTGTGACGCGCTGATTATTGCCACGGGCGCATCGGCGAAATACCTGGGTATGGAATCTGAACAGGCCTTCATGGGCAAAGGGGTATCAGCATGTGCCACCTGTGACGGATTCTTTTATCGTAACCAAAAAGTTGCTGTTGTAGGCGGCGGTAATACTGCGGTGGAAGAAGCCCTTTACCTGTCGAATATTGCCTCTGAAGTTCACGTTATTCACCGTCGCGATGAATTCCGCAGTGAAAAAATTCTTGCGCAACGCCTGCGGGATAAAGCAGAAAACGGCAACGTGACGCTGCACCTCAACCGGACACTGGATGAGGTCATCGGCGATGAGATGGGCGTGACCAAGATCCGCATCAAGGACACCGACAGCAGCAATACTGAAGAGCTGGATATCATGGGCTTGTTCATTGCCATTGGCCATAAACCCAATACCGATATTTTCCAGGGTCAGCTTGAAATGAAAGATGGCTATATCGTGGTCAACAGTGGGTTACAGGGTAATGCTACCCAGACCAGCGTAGAAGGTGTGTACGCCGCGGGTGACGTCAGCGACCACGTATACCGGCAGGCCATCACCTCAGCCGGCACCGGTTGTATGGCCGCACTGGATGCTGAAAAGTATCTTGACGGCCTGAAGATGGAACAATAAGTTTGGTTGGCGGGCCTAAGCCCGCCTTTTTATATCGTCAGTCATACCGTTTACTACCATGATCGAGTTGCCGTATCTTCACGAATCTACCCCCTTCCCCAATGTGAACACTGCGCTGGAAGAGCCCAATGGCTTATTGGCATTCGGAGGTACCCTCGATGTAAACCGGTTATTCAATGCTTACAGTAACGGTATTTTTCCCTGGTTTGGCGAAGACGAACCAATATTGTGGTGGTCTCCGGATCCACGGTCTATCATTCCCTTAGACGCGTTTTACGCAAGTCGCAGCCTGCGCAAGCTGGCAGCAAAACATCTTTATCGCATAACGCTTAACTACGATTTCTCGCAGGTCATCAGAGCCTGTGCGTCCATTCCCCGTAAACATCCGGGCAGTGACGAAATCAGCGCCGACACCTGGATCACAGACGATATGCAGCAAGCCTACACAAACCTGCACCATGCAGGCCTGGCCCACTCAGTGGAGGTGTGGGAAGACACCACCCTGGTGGGCGGCTTGTACGGCGTTGCCATTGGCGAGGTATTTTGTGGCGAGTCCATGTTTCACCGCAAAGCGAATACCTCCAAGCTGGCTATGCTGGCGTTGGTACAGCATATGCGTGCGCATAAACTGGCATTCATTGACTGTCAGTTACCCACGGACCACCTGGCATCACTGGGCGCCACTACTTTGCCTCGCAGCGAGTTTCTCGATCGCCTTCACCAGCATGACGAGACCCTGGACGAAACGGGTAGCCTGCGGGCGTCATACCAGGAGTGTTGGTCCAAACAGGACATTACCCCATGAGGTTTGGCATCACTCAGCCGGCAGCGTGCAGCTACCTCGCGGATCAACAGGAGCAGTTGCTGGTCTTTGCTGAAGAGGAGACGGAGCTGGGGCGACGTTACGCTCAGTTAATTCAGGCAGGATTCCGCCGCAGTGGCGACCAGATATACCGTCCCCACTGCCCGCTATGCCAGGCCTGTGAATCTATTCGACTGCCGGTATCTGAGTTTCAGCCTTCCCGAAGTCAGCGTAGATTATTAAAGAAAAATGCCGCGCTACGCTCGGTATTTACCCGCACGGCCGGTACTGATTATTATCCCTTGTATGCGCGCTATATTAACGAACGTCACGCCGACGGGACCATGTATCCGCCGTCACCAGAGCAATTTGAAGGCTTTATCCATTGCACCTGGAACCCCCCGGCTTTCGTTGAGGCATATGATGGCGAGACGTTGATCGCAGTGGCGGTTTGCGACGTATTAGACGACAGCACAAGCTGTGCAATGTCAGCGCTGTACACGTTTTTTAACCCCGACTACGGGCACGCGTCTCTGGGCACCTGGATGATACTGCAACAAATTCATCATGCGCAGGAACAAGGGATGAAATACGTTTACCTTGGTTATCAGGTCGACAGCTGCCAGAAAATGGCGTACAAGGCGGATTTTTTCCCACACGAGCGTTTTCGGCACCACCAATGGCATCGCGTTGACAAAAAAAATCGGTAATTGCTTTACACTGAGGTGTAGATTGGTTACTGTCTGCGCGGCAAAAATTTTGACTTATTTGAGGTAACTGCTTTACATGGCGAAAGAAGATTGTATTGAAATGGAAGGAACGGTACTGGATACCCTTCCTAACACGATGTTCCGCGTTGAGCTTGAGAACGGTCACGTGGTGACCGCACACATCTCCGGCAAAATGCGTAAAAACTACATCCGGATCTTGACCGGTGACAAAGTAACGGTAGAGATGACACCGTACGACCTGACTAAAGGCCGTATCGTGTACCGTGCAAGATAATTCGCCAGACAGCGGTCCCCGCTACAAAAAAAGCCCGATATAATATCGGGCTTTTTTGTGTCTTGCTGAAAGAGACGCAATCAGTTTGACTGCGTCTCTGCTTTTTCTGCATTTACTCCCGCGTAAGTAAACTTCAGCTTATCGTCCTTCATATGCACTTTCACGCTACCGCCTTTGTTAAGCTCACCAAAGAGCAGTTCGTTGGCCAGCTCCTTCTTGATTTCATGCTTAATAAGGCGAGCCATTGGACGTGCCCCCATGGCTTTGTCATAGCCTTTCTCGGCCAGATAAGCACGGGCGGCAGAGGTCACCTCCAGTGACACCCCTTTCACGTCCAGCTGAGCCTGGAGCTCGATAATGAACTTGTCCACAACTTGCAGAATAATCTCTGAGTCCAGGTGATTGAACCAAATGATACCGTCCAGCCGGTTGCGGAATTCCGGTGAAAACACCTTATTAATTTCACTCAGGGCATCATGGCTGTGATCCTGCTGCTTAAAGCCAATAGATTTACGCACCGTTTCCTGCACACCGGCATTGGTGGTCATTACCAGCACCACGTTACGGAAATCGACTTTACGGCCGTTATTATCGGTCAGCGTGCCGTGGTCCATCACCTGCAACAGAATGTTGTAGATATCGCTGTGCGCCTTTTCAATCTCATCAAGCAGCACCACCGAATACGGGTTTTTAATTACCGCATCGGTAAGCAAGCCCCCCTGATCGAAACCTACATAGCCCGGGGGCGCACCAATTAGGCGACTAACCGCATGCCTCTCCATGTACTCAGACATATCAAAGCGCACCAGCTCAACACCCATAATTTTTGCCAGTTGCTGGGTCACTTCGGTTTTACCTACCCCGGTAGGACCGGCAAACAGGAAGCTGCCAATAGGCTTTTCTTCCGCCCCCAGCCCTGAGCGGGACAAGTGAATTGAATCGGTCAGGTTCTCGATAGCATCATCCTGTCCGAACACCACCATTTTCAGGTTGCGAGACAGATTCTTCAGCACTTCTTTGTCTGACGCAGATACCGACTTCTCGGGGATGCGGGCCATCTTCGCAATGATTTGCTCAATATCGGTTACATTAATCGTTTTCTTACGCTTCGACTGCGGTAGCAGGCGCTGGCTGGCGCCAGCCTCGTCCATCACATCAATGGCTTTGTCTGGTAAGTGCCGTTCATTAATGTACTTGGCAGAAAGCTCTGCCGCTGCCTGCAAGGCTTTCTGTGTAAACCGGACACTGTGGTGTTCTTCATAGCGCGATTTCAGACCTTGCAGAATTTTGGTGGTATCGCTGACGCTGGGTTCTGTAATATCCACTTTCTGGAAGCGGCGCGCCAGGGCACGGTCCTTTTCAAAAATACCCTGATATTCCTGATACGTGGTCGAGCCAATGCAGCGCAATTCGCCACTGCTCAGCTTAGGCTTCAGCAGGTTAGACGCATCCATCACACCACCAGACGCTGCTCCGGCGCCTATGATGGTATGAATTTCATCAATAAACAGAATCGCATCTTTGTCTTTGCCCAGCTCACGTAAAATGGCTTTCAGGCGCTTCTCAAAATCACCCCGGTATTTGGTGCCGGCGAGTAGGCCGCCCAGATCTAAAGAGTAGACTGTACTGTCGGCTATTACATCAGGCACGTCGTTATTAACAATCCGGTAGGCTAACCCTTCTGCAATGGCAGTTTTACCCACGCCGGCTTCACCCACTAACAGCGGGTTATTTTTACGGCGCCGACACAGGATCTGAATAGTGCGCTCAAGCTCAGAATCCCGGCCAATGAGTGGATCGATCTTGCCATCCTGGGCCTGCTTATTTAAATCAGTGGCGTATTTGCTCAACGCCGAACTGTTTTCATCACCTTCGGCATTTTCTTCATTCACCTCAGGGGCAGCAGACTCTTCATCATCCACTTTACTGACACCGTGACTGATGTAATTCACTACATCCAGGCGGGTCACATCAGCTTTCTTAAGGATATAGACAGCCTGGGATTCCTGCTCGGAGAAAATGGCCACCAACACATTGGCACCGGTCACTTCGTCTTTACCCGATGATTGCACGTGAAAGACCGCCCGTTGCAACACACGCTGAAAACCTAGGGTGGGTTGTGTCTCACGCTCGTTCGCCTGGTCTTCCAGGATCAATGGTGTGGTGTCTTTGACGAACTCTATCAGTTCACTTTTAATGGCATCGATGTTCGCGCCACACGCTTTCAACGCATCCCGGGCAGCGGAGTTATCCAATAATGCCAGGAGCAGGTGCTCTACCGTCATAAACTCATGGCGGTGCTCACGGGCAAACACAAACGCCTCGTTCAATGTTTGCTCTAATTCTTTATTCAACATATCGCTCGCCCTCTACTGGTTGACTTACGCCTGCTCCATGGTGCACATAAGCGGATGATGATGCTTACGTGCGTACTGATTGACCTGCATCACTTTCGTCTCTGCAATCTCTGCAGTGAATATGCCGCAAACCGCTTTACCATGGTAATGTACGGTCAGCATGACTTGATTGGCCTTCTCAGCATCCAAATTAAAAAAATGCATGAGTACTTCGACCACGAAATCCATTGGCGTGTAGTCGTCATTATTCAGTAATACTTTGTACATCGGGGGCGGTTGCGCCTTCTTGCGAACCGCGTCTTTCTGTTTTTCCTTCTCTATACCGATCGCGTTGTCTTTACTCATAATTTAATGATAGTGCCTTCAGCAGCAATGTCGCGGAATTTTTACAATTTAAAGAAATTACGCAAAATGGCCTTGACATAAGGTGGTTAAAATATCTACAGTTTGATTATGGTCATGTGAAGTGACGCACATACCATTGTGCCCTAACCTTTATTGTGGGGGCATACAAGTGTGAGTTCAAGGATTAAGAGGAAGTCGAAGTATGGCGGTTGGCAAAGTTAAATGGTTTAACAACGCAAAGGGTTTCGGATTTATCGTTCCTGAAGATGGTGGCGAAGACATTTTCGCGCATTACTCTACAATCCAGATGGAAGGTTACCGGTCATTAAAAGCAGGTCAGGAGGTCACATTTGACGTCCAACAAGGCCCCAAAGGGCTACACGCAGAAAATATCGGTTTTATAGAAGAGCCAGAACGTTAATTCGATAATCTGTTATCGAGTCAACAAAAGGGTCTATTACTGCAGTACAGTCAGTAGTGGGCCTTTTTTATGCGGATAAGAATCCCGCCCGTCTCACACAAAAAAGCCCGGCACTTGGAATGCCGGGCTTTTTTAGTCAGTCACTAAGCGTTAGGCGCTAAGCACCTTATGCAGAGTTGCACTTGGTGACATCGCCTTAGCCAGTTTTTCAGTATCCGGGTAGTAGTAACCGCCGATATCCTGCGGCTTACCCTGAGTAGCATCGATTTCAGCCATAATGGTGTCGATGTTCTCAGACAACTGCTCGTACATAGGACGGAACAAATCAGCCAGTTCTTTATCTTCTGTCTGATCAATCACTTCTTTCGCCCAGTACATGGCCAGATACACGTGACTACCGCGGTTGTCCAGCTGCCCCGCTTTACGCTGTGGCGATTTGCCGTTATTCAGCAAGGTTTCCGTCGCCCGATCCAGCGCTTGTCCGATAATTCTCGCACGCGGGTTATCGTGCTTCAGCGCAGCATCTTCCAGCGACACTGCCAGCGCCAGGAACTCACCCAGTGAATCCCAACGCAGATGCCCTTCTTCAACAAACTGCTGTACGTGTTTAGGTGCAGATCCACCGGCACCGGTTTCATACAGACCACCACCGGCCATCAGTGGCACGATTGAAAGCATTTTCGCACTGGTACCCAGCTCCAGGATCGGGAACAGGTCAGTCAGGTAGTCACGCAGTACGTTACCGGTAACAGAAATTGTATCCAGGCCACGAATTGCCCGCTCCATGCTGTAGCGAATAGCGCGTACCGGCGACATGATTTCAATATCCAGGCCGTTAGTATCGTGGTCTTTCAGGTACTCATTCACTTTTTCAATCAGCTGACGGTCATGGGCACGTTCATCATCAAGCCAGAAGATAGCCGGCATACCCGACTGACGGGCACGGGTCACTGCCAGTTTCACCCAGTCCTGAATTGGCGCGTCCTTGGTCTGACACATGCGCCAGATATCGCCCTCTTCTACATCATGCTCAATCAGCACAGTGCCGTCCTGATCGACAATTTGTACGGTACCATCGGCTTCGATTTCAAAGGTTTTGTCGTGCGAGCCATACTCTTCCGCTTTTTGCGCCATCAGGCCCACGTTCGGTACTGTTCCCATCGTAGTCGGGTCAAAGGCACCGTGAGTTTTACAGAAGTTGATCGCTTCCTGGTAAATCGTCGCGTAGGTACTTTCCGGAATAACCGCTTTGGTGTCGTGTGGTTTTCCATCCGGTCCCCACATTTGCCCTGAATTACGGATCATGGCAGGCATCGAGGCATCAACGATAACGTCGCTGGGCACATGCAGATTTGAAATACCTTTATCAGAATTTACCATCGCGATGGGCGGACGGTCTGCATAACAAGCGTTAATATCACGTTGAATTTCAGAGCGTTGCGACTCCGGTAACGAGGCAATTTTATCGTAGACACTGCCCAGACCGTTATTCGGATTTACGCCCAGCTCTTCAAACAGCTCACCGTGCTTATCAAACAGTTGCTTATAAAATACTTTGACACAGTGACCAAATACGATGGGGTGCGACACCTTCATCATGGTGGCTTTTACGTGCAATGAGAACAATGTGCCCGTGTTCTTCGCATCTTCAATTTGTTCTTCGAAGAATTCACACAGCGCTTTTTTGCTCATGAACATGCCATCGATAACTTCACCCGCCAACAGGCTGACTTTCGGCTTCAGGGTCTTTTTGGAGCCGTCTTTACCGGTAAATTCAATGCTAACAGCAGTGTCGTTAGGCACGGTAGTAGACTTTTCGCTGGAGAAAAAGTCACCGCCACGCATGTGTGCTACGTGTGAGCGCGAGGCCTGGCTCCACTCGCCCATGCTATGAGGGTGTTTGCGGACATAATTTTTCACGGCAATGGGGGCGCGGCGATCTGAGTTACCTTCACGCAATACCGGATTTACCGCACTGCCGAGGATTTTGCCATAACGCTCGCGGATTTCTTTCTCTTCATCGGTTTGCGGGTCTTCCGGAAACGCGGGCACATCATACCCGGCGGCATTCAGTTCTTTAATAGCAGCACGTAATTGTGGAATTGACGCACTGATATTCGGTAATTTGATAATATTCGCATTTGGGTTTTGGGTGTAGTCACCCAGCTCGGTCAGCGCATCCGCGACTTTTTGGTCGTCTTTCAGGAAGTCGGGGAAATTTGCCAGAATACGACCGGCCAATGAGATATCACTGAGTTCTACGTCGATGTCAGCGGCACCAGCGAAGGTTTTGATAATCGGAAGAAACGAGTATGTCGCCAGCATGGGCGCTTCGTCAGTTTTGGTGTAGATGATTTTCGACTTGGCTTTGGTCATTATATACCTCAATGTTGTCGGTAGCTGACTACCTGAATTAAGTCCATTCGCGCGTTATCCAATAACTACGCCTGTGTGCCGGGTACCCGTTGTTAAGCCGGGTTGCCGGATCTGTGTAAGGTTCTCAAACGCCAGACTTACCGCGTATCAATGCCGTATTAACGAACCAGGGCAAAGAAAGACGAACAGCAGTCAGGCTGCGCATACACAAACGCGTCGCGCACAATAGTATAGGGTCGATTAGAGCAGTTACAAGTCATACCATTGCTGTAAGTGGAGGGATCACTTTACGTTTGCGTCAAGATTAGTCAGGAACGGTGCAAAATCCCGCCGCTTACTGCAAGCACGAACAGTGCAACCTTGTTATACTAGACTGCTCTATGAAGTAATCAGGTAAACACCATGGCATCTCCCTGTATCGTATTGTTCAACAAACCTTTTCAGGTATTGTCTCAGTTTACTGACGGCGAGGGCCGCCAAACACTGAAAGACTTTATTGATGTCCCGGACGTGTATGCTGCTGGCAGACTCGACCGTGACTCAGAAGGCCTGCTGGTGCTCACCAATGACGGCAAGCTACAACATAAACTCGCCCACCCGGAAGCCAAAACCAGTAAAACCTACTGGGTTCAGGTGGAAGGCGAGCCTAATTATGCGGCAGTGAACAGCCTTGCTCGGGGTGTGGAATTAAAAGACGGCATGACCCTGCCAGCCAAGGTGAAGCGTATCGACCCGCCACCGGTGTGGGATCGCTACCCGCCAGTCAGATTTCGCCAGTCTATTCCTACTTCCTGGCTGTCGATCACTATTACCGAAGGCAGAAACCGCCAGGTACGCCGCATGACGGCGAAAGTGGGTCACCCTACCCTGCGTTTAATTCGCTACCGGGTAGGCAGCTGGACCATTGATGGTATTGATAATGGTCAGTATCTCACCGTCCCGCTGTAAGGGTCTGAGCGACTTGTTAAGCTGCTCTGCTTCACATTGCTTACGACTGCAATGAGGTATAAGCCATAGCTGTATTGATCGTGAAACGGGCAAGGCTTTCTGATAAAATCCGCGGCCTTAACTACAGCAACCAGAGAGATTAGAGCAAACGGTGTCTGAATCAGCCTCCCCAGCCAGCAAAAAAGTGATCGTCGGCATGTCCGGCGGTGTGGATTCTTCCGTCTCAGCCTACCTGTTGAAAGAGCAGGGCTATCAGGTGGAAGGCCTGTTCATGAAGAACTGGGAAGAAGACGATAATGATGAATACTGTGCGGCTGCCGAAGATTTGCAGGATGCGCAGGCGGTAGCCGATAAACTGGGTATTGAGCTGCATACCATCAATTTTGCCGCGGAGTACTGGGACAACGTTTTCGAATATTTTCTGGCTGAATATAAAGCGGGCCGCACCCCAAACCCCGATATCATGTGTAACAAGGAAATTAAGTTTAAAGCATTCCTTGAATTTGCTGCCGAAGACCTGGGTGCTGACTACATCGCCACGGGCCATTACGTGCGTCGCCGGCATCAGGACGACCACTGGCAAATGCTGCGTGGCCTAGATAACAACAAAGACCAAAGTTATTTCCTTTATACGCTGGGTGAAGAGCACATCGCCAAAACGCTGTTTCCGGTAGGGGAACTTGAGAAGCCACTGGTACGCAAAATAGCTGAACAGCAAGACCTGGTGACTGCGGATAAAAAAGACTCTACCGGGATTTGCTTTATTGGTGAGCGCAAGTTTAAAGACTTTCTGTCGCAATACCTGCCCGCTCAGCCAGGCAAAATAGAAACCGCCGAAGGCGAAGAAATCGGTACCCATGAGGGTCTGATGTACCACACCCTGGGTCAGCGCAAAGGCCTGCATATCGGTGGACTGAAAGATTTCGGCGATGATCCCTGGTACGTGGTAGATAAAGACGTCGAGCGTAACGTACTGATTGTCGGTCAGGGCGCCGACCATCCTCGCCTGTATTCAGACGGTCTGGTGGCCAAGCAATTACACTGGGTGGACCGAACGCCACTGAATACCCCGGTTAAAGCCGTGGTAAAAACCCGTTATCGTCAACAGGACATCCCCTGCACTATCACCCCGCGTGGAAATGACGAGGTGGAAGTGATTTTTGATGAGCCGCAAAAAGCCGTGACCCCGGGCCAGTCAGCTGTATTCTACCAGGATGAAGTCTGCCTGGGCGGCGGCATTATTGAGAGTTATATCCGCTGATGCTAGAGCCAGAAATTGAACAAACCCTGGCGCTTGCCGGGGTGTGTCAGGCAGCCACACTGGTACAGCAGCTGGCACGCAAAGGTACGGTAGACAAAGAGGCGTGTGAAGCCTCGCTCTCCAGTATTCTGGTGACCGACCCGGAAACCCCGCAACATGTGTATGGGCAGCTGAGTAACCTGAAAGTAGGTTACCGCACCTTGGTTACTCAATTGTCAGACAAACCTGCGGCCAAAGACACCGAGCTTACCCGTTACATCGCCAGTATTCTGGGCCTGGAACGCAAACTTGCGAAAAAGCCTGCCGCGCTGAGTGAGCTGGGTGAACGTATTTCTCACGTGCAGCGGCAACTGGCTCATGTAGAGTTTGATAACGTGCAGATTGCCTCGTCGCTGGCCAGTATTTATTCTGATGTAATCAGTCCCCTTGCCCCCCGGATCCAGGTCGCCGGCAATCCCGATTACCTTGGCCAGCCGGTGCATCAGCACCGGGTGCGCGCACTGTTACTGGCCGGCGTGAGATCCGCTGTTATGTGGCGCCAGATGGGCGGCCGCCGCCGTCAGATCCTGTTTAAACGCAAACACATTTTACATAGCGCAACCCAAGCGCTCAGATTAATCAATTAGTTGAGGAGCTAAAGGTGGAACTGACTCAGTTGACCGCAATTTCCCCTGTCGATGGTCGCTACGCTGGCAAAAGTGAAGCATTACGCAGTATTTTCAGTGAGTACGGATTGCTGAAATACCGGGTGCAGGTAGAGGTACGCTGGCTGCAAATGCTGGCCGAACACGACCAGATTGCAGAAGTTCCTGCCTTCAGTAACCAGTCAAACCAGTTGCTCAATGATATCGTCGCCAACTTCTCGGTGGACGATGCCATGCGCATAAAAGAAATCGAGCGTACGACTAACCACGACGTCAAAGCCGTGGAATACTTCCTGAAAGAACAGGTCGCCGATAACAGCGAACTGAATGCCATCAGCGAATTTATTCACTTTGCCTGCACCTCAGAAGACATCAACAACCTATCCCATGGACTGATGTTACGAGAGGCCCGGGACGAGGTGTTACTCCGCTACTGTGATGAACTGATTGACGCTATTACGAACCTGGCCAGAAAATATAAAACTGTGCCTATGATGGCCCGTACCCACGGTCAGCCGGCCTCGCCCACTACCATGGGTAAAGAGATGGCCAACGTGGTAGTACGCTTACAACGTCAGCGCGAGCAAATTGCCGCAGTGCCTTTGCTGGGCAAAATTAACGGTGCGGTGGGTAATTACAATGCCCATTTATCGGCCTACCCAAACATCGACTGGCATGCGACCTCAGAAGCGTTCGTCAGCAGCCTGGGACTGACCTGGAACGCTTACACCACGCAAATTGAGCCCCATGACTACATTGCCGAGTTATTCGACGCCGTGGCGCGCTTTAATACTATCCTGATTGATTTTGACCGGGATATCTGGGGCTACATTGCGCTGGGCCACTTTAAGCAGAAAACCGTCGCCGGTGAAATTGGTTCATCCACCATGCCGCACAAGGTGAACCCCATAGACTTTGAGAATTCCGAAGGTAACCTGGGGCTGGCCAATGCGATTTTTGATCATCTGGCTGCCAAACTGCCTGTTTCACGGTGGCAGCGCGACCTGACCGACTCAACTGTACTACGTAACCTGGGTGTGGGCGTGGGCTACGCCGTCATTGCCTATCAGGCCACTCTGAAAGGCGTGAGCAAGCTGGAAGTCAACGAGCAAAGCCTGTTAAACGAGCTGGACAGCAACTGGGAGTTGCTTGCCGAGCCTATTCAGACAGTGATGCGCCGTTACGGCATTGAAAAGCCTTACGAGAAGCTGAAGGAATTAACCCGGGGCAAACGCGTCAATGCCCAGGCTATTGCCGCCTTCATCGATGCGCTCGATATGCCAGAAGCAGCGAAAGACGAGCTCAAAGCTTTGTCGCCAGCCACCTATATCGGCCAGGCAATCCGGCTGGTAGATCAGTTATTAGCTGACTAACTTCCCGGTACACTTCCGGTAGATGTCCAGCCTGGGCACTACCGGAGCTATCATGTACCAATCACCGGCACGCAGTGCCACCGAACGCCATATTCTCAATCAGATACAGGCCACTACCCGACTGGTGCTGATTTGTTTGTTCCTGCAACTCCCCTTTGCCGTTTACCTGCTACTCGCCAGTACCCCTTTAGCGCTCTTCAATTTATCTGTGCATTGTGCCGCTCTGGGGGTGACATACTGGCTCTGCGTCAGACAGCTGTGGCGTCCTGCTCGTGACTTGCTGCTAACTGGTTTTCTCACCTTCATAACATGGGCCACGCTTATCTGGCCGGCGGGATTGGCCATCCCATACTTTTTACTGTTAGGCAGCGTAACCTGCGGCTTCTTTTTTCGAAATTCAGAGCGTCTGCCCCAGCGGGTGTGGGCAGTAACGTTTGCTAGCGTGTTTGTGGCGCTGAGGATACGCCACATTGAGACCTCCCACGGGCTTTACCACATAGTTACTATTAGCAATACGGTGTTGCTGGCTGTAGCCAGCCTGCTCATCTTACATTGTCTGCAAACCCACACGTCGCGACGCTGGCAAAGTATGGCTAGCCGGCAGCAAGCCCTGCAGGCGCAGCTGTCCGCGCTGTTACCCCCTTTTTTAACCACCCGGGGCAACACCTGTGAACCAGGACAGTCCCGGCCGATGGACTCGTGTGTGGTGTTGTTTGCCGATCTTACCGGTTTCCGGCAACTCACCGATCAGCTCGGTGATGAAGGCGTGTTTGCTTTATTACATACCCTATACCGACGCTTCGATGAACGGGCACTACATGCCGGCATAAGACGAATAAAAACCAATGGCGACGAGTACATGGCCGCCATTTCTCCTGAGCTTACAGGCTTGCCCGAAGAACAAACGACGACACTTACCCGACAAATGCTTAGCTTTGCGCGGGGACTGCTACATGACTGTGAATACGTGGCAGCGAATACAGACATTCCGGTCAATATTCGTATAGGCGTTGCAGCAGGACCAGTAAGGGCAGGAGTCATTGGAAATCAGCGCTCTTCTTTCGATATCTGGGGGCGCACCGTCAACCTGGCGTCCATGCTGGAACAGCTCTGTGAACCCAACCGGGTATTATTAAGTGACAGCGCCTACCACACGTTACCGCCCCTGCCCTTTAACCTGAAACGGCGGGCGGTATTCCTGCCCAACGGGCCGGCGAGAGCATGGCAATTCACCGCGGCTGCCATTGATGCACTGGGCAATTGCCGCCATAATGCAGCCTGATTTCTCCAGATATTTTTTTATGACTTTTTCTGCTGACCAATTCCTTCAGGATCACTGGCAAAAATCGCCGGTGGTACTACGTAATTTCTACCCTGATTTTGACGACCCTTTAGATGAGCATGATTTAGCGGGCTTAGCACAGGAAGACGACGTTGACAGCCGAATAATCCGCGAAGTGAATGGTAACTGGCATCTTGACCAAGGGCCGTTTGATGACTTTAGTGAACCCTGCCAGGGTCACTGGACGCTGCTTGTGCAGGACGTGGACAAGTATATTGCCGAGGTGGACGGGCTGACAGAGGCATTCCGGTTTATTCCCAACTGGCGCGTTGACGATGTCATGGTGAGCTTTGCGGTGGCGGGCGCCGGAGTCGGCTCGCATGTGGATCAATATGATGTTTTTCTGGTGCAGGGCAAAGGCAAGCGTCGCTGGCGGGTTGGTCCGCCTGGCAACTACCAGGAAGTGTTTCCCCACCCTTCGTTACGACAGTTAAGCAGCTTTCCCACACACTTTGAGGTAGAGCTGCAGCCAGGTGATGTGTTGTATATTCCCCCCGGCTGGCCTCACGAAGGCGTAACCATTAAAGATAGTCTCACCTACTCGGTGGGCTTTCGTGCGCCTACTACCGCCGACATTACTCAATGCCTAACCGACGCCCTGGATAGCTGCCAGCTGCCAGTAACACGTTACACAGACCCGACACTCGCCCGTGCTGTGCATCCGGCCAGCGTGCCACTGCACACCTTAACCGTGTTGAAAGAGCAACTTATCGACGCCATTCACAGCGAAGCTTTCGATGAGGCTTTGTTACGACTGCTGTCAGATCAACATCTGCCAGTGGATGTACCCGATGAACTTTTGACGGTGGATACGCTACGTCAACATCTGGATGCCGGTACCAGCTTCGGGTTAGCCGCGGGGTGCCGACCTTTATTCTGCGATGAAGACTCAGCTTCCGAGTTTTCGTTTTACGTAAATGGTGAGCGCTTTGCCGTTTCACGCCAATATGATTGTGTATTTAAAGAGCTTCTGGATGGAGCCTTGCTCGATCTTGCCATGTACCAGCGAATAAAATCTTTTGCAGAACTGGAAATCCTGACTACACTGATAAATAAGAGATATTGGGTTTTATGGGATCACGATGACTAAACCGGCCCCTTTTAGCACCACAATCACGGGCCATCAGGTACAGGATAACGGTGAGATTCATGACGTTTCGAGTAGAAAACGTCGATTGGTTGAGAGGTAAAGATCGACTAGCAAAGTTACGCGAGCACGTTTTCGTGCTGGAATGGCGCCTCCCGCGGGAGGCCGAATTTGACGAGCACGACGCCACGGCATTTCACATCCTCATTGTAGACAATGAGGATAACCCCATTGCGACAGGCCGATTAACCCAAAGCGGTGAAATTGGCCGTATTGCGGTTAAACGAAAATTCCGCACTTTACCCGTGTACCGACAGCTATTCACCGCGCTGGTAACGCTGGCAAAGCAACATAATGTGCCATTAGTGCACGTAAGTTGCGACCTTGATAGCGTGAACTATCATCAGAAGCTGGGATTCACGCCGAACGGGCCGGTTTTTATGGAGGCCGGCATTCCCCGCCAGAAAATGGCCTGCTCCGTAAACCAGTTCACCCTACCCGACGTGACCCATATGCATTAAGCAGTGAGATTTCTCACTGCTGCCATAACTGGTCTTCCGCTTGCATACTGAAGAGACTCTCAGCCCGGCTTTGCAATAAGTTGGCAAACGCCAGTTGCGTGTCGTCGCTCCCCTGCCCCTGACGGATATTTTCTGCTTTGAGCTGCCAGTGCATGGCAAAAAACTTGATTGCATCCCGGGCAGTCGCTGCATTGTCCGACAAAGTAAAATCGACAGGCAAGTCGCCGCTCATTACCCAGTATTGCTTGTTATCCAGCGCTTTAATTTTCCATAACGCCACATAGGGAACCAGATAACGGCTTTCAGAGGTTATGACCGAGTCGTATAACACGCCGTTTTCAGCCAGGTGTTTGTTCGCCCGTTGAAATTGCTCTCGCACCCAGGCGGTGCGCTCTTCCTGCGTCATAGGTTCAGGTACTTGTTGTTCACTCATGCTTTTCTCTTATTATTTTGTAGTTATGATTGTTAATAAAGCCTGGAGCGGGTGGCGAGGCTTAAATGCTTCAATTCGCGCCACCTGACTGCGACACGAGTAGCCTGTAGCCAGAATTTGCTCTGGTTTGAACTTACCTACTGCCTGCTCCCAGCTCAAGGAATATATTCCCAGCGACTTGGCCTTTTGATCGGCTTCGTGCCCATAGGTGCCTGCCATGCCACAACAGCCCACGCTGATAATCTCTAACGGCTGGTTAACATTAGCGAAAATCTGCTGCCATTGCTTTTCTGATGTAGGCAAGGCGGTTTTTTCCGTGCAATGGCTGAACAATGCCAGCGGTGCTTGCTGTTCTCTTTTAGTCAGGCCCTGCCAGACAGACTCGGGAATAAGCGCCAGCCATTCGTGTACCGTCAGTACGTTAAAGCTGCCGCGTCGCTCGCCCAGGGCTTTCTTATATTCGTCACGATAACATAATACCAGCGAGGCGTCGGCGCCCACCATGGGAATGTCCGTAGTGGCGATGTCATTAAGAAAAGCAGATGTGGACGAGGCGGTTTGAGCAAACCGGGACAGAAACCCTTTTACGTGCTCAGGCTTACCATTAGGCTTGAACGGCAGCAACACCGGCGTTTTACCCAGGGCGCGAGCCAGACGGGCCAGGTCAGCCACAACCTGTGCGTCGTAATAGCTGGTAAAAGGGTCCTGCACTATCAGCACATAGTTTTGCCGTTGCTCTGCCGACAACCCTTTCAGCTTCTCTAAATCGAACGATTCGGTGACGCTGGCGGCTTGCTGTTTGAGTGTGGGCGTAGACAGCAGCGGCGTATCCACATATCCGAGCGCCTTTTCAATAAACTTCGCCATTAACGGCTGCTTTAAAAAGAAGTTGGTGACCCGGGGCATAGTTGCCAGCCAGGGCGCTAACCGCTCAATATTGGCCACCATATAATCTTTGGCCGGTCGCAGGTAGCGCTGGTAATAAATAGACAAAAATGTCGCCCGAAATTCCGGGACATCCACCTTTACCGGACACTGACTCGAACACGATTTACATGCAAGACACCCATTCATTGCCTCCAACACTTCATGAGAAAAGTCCGCTTCAGATGACCGGCTATTTTTAAACCGTTGCCACCAGGACGTGCGAAACTGCTCGGCGCTGAGCTTATCGGTTCGAATGCCAGACTCACCCAGCAAGCGAATCCATTCCCGTATCAGGCCCGCCCGCCCTTTCGGGCTATGACGCCGATCCCGGGTTATTTTACTGGAGGGGCACATGGGTGACGTAGTGTCATAATTAAAACACAGGCCGTTACCATTACACTCCATGGCCGGAGCGAAGGCTGTTTTAAATGCCACTGGAATTGTTCTGTCATAGGTAGCCCGTTTGGTATCACTGACTTTCACCAATTGCGCGTTGCTTTCCAGCGGCGTACAGATTTTTCCCGGGTTCATTTTGTTGTGCGGATCGAAAGCCGTCTTAATCTTGCGCAGTTCAGTAAACAGTGACTGTCCAAAAAACTCCGGACCATACTCACTGCGGAAGCCTTTGCCATGCTCGCCCCACATTAAACCGCCGTATTTCGCCACCAGCGCCACTACCTGATCAGACAGTGTGTGCATGAGCTGCTCCTGCTCCACATCACATAAATCCAATGCAGGCCTTACATGGAGAACTCCCGCGTCTACATGACCGAACATGCCGTACTGTAATCCATGGCTGTCCAGTAAATCACGAAACGCCATAATAAAATCAGCCAGATTTTCAGGCGGTACTGCCGTATCTTCCGCAAAGGCGATAGGCTTTTTACTTCCTTCCGTTTTGCCCAGCAATCCCACGGCTTTCTTACGCATAGCGTAAATGCGGCTAATGTCTTGTTTATCGAACGTTACCTGATAGCCGATGACACCACTGTCTCCAGATTTTGCAGCAGCCGTTAACTCGTCCTCCAGCTGCGCAATCCGCGATTTAATTTCGTTTTCGTCATTGCTGTTGTACTCCACCATATTCAAACCCAACAGGGTTTTGTCAGGCACGTCGGTGATGAGATCAGCGATGGAGTGCCAGATGATGTCGGTTTTTGCCAGGTTGAGTACTTTGCTATCAACGGTTTCAACGGAGGTGGCGTTTGCCGCTACCATGGCGGGCGCATGCCGCAGTGCCGCTTCGAAAGAGTCGTATTTAATATTCACCAGCGCTTTATGGGTGGCGATAGGGGTGAGAGACAGCTTCGCTTCTGCCACCATCGCTAAGGATCCTTCTGACCCAGCTATCAGGCGGCTGATATCAATGGTCTGGTTATCTGCGTTAAACGCATGCTCTAGATCGTAGCCGGTGAGAAAGCGGTTCATACGAGGGAACTTAGCCAGAATTTCTTCCCGTTTGCCTACGGCTGTGGCGATGACCTGCTTTAATATGGCGCTCAGCGTATCGTCCTGCGCGCTAAGCGCTTGTGCTTCATCCAGTGACAACGGGTGGGTGTCTAACACTTCGCCGTTTGCCAGTACAGAAGTAAGCCCCAGAACATGATCACTGGTTTTGCCATATACCAACGAGCCCTGACCGGATGCATCGGTACTTATCATACCGCCAATCGTGGCCCGGTTGCTGGTAGACAAGTCAGGCGAAAAGAAATAACCGTGGGGACGCAACGCATCATTAAGCTGATCTTTAACCACCCCGGACTGCACCCTCACCCACCGCTCTTCCAGGTTAATCTCAAGGATCTGGTTCATGTAGCGAGATGTATCTACCACGATACCATCGGTAAGACTTTGTCCGTTCGTGCCCGTACCGCCACCACGCGCCGAAAATTTTACCTCAGGATGGTTATTCGCCAGTCTGGTCAGACATTGTAAGTCTTCTGTGGAGCGCGGAAATACTACCGCCTGTGGCAGTTTCTGATACACCGAGTTATCTGTGGCCACTGCCAACCGGCTTCCGTAGCTGTACTCAATATCACCGGTAAATGAGGCAGCGTTTACGTCCTCAAGATAGCGCTGATACTGCGAAGATACACTTTGTTGGGGAGCGACTCGGGGAAGACTCAATGGACACACACCTACTGAAATATTGTGCGCCCAGTATACCTAGCCAGACAGCCAGTCTCTAGTTTCGCTTTCAAAAATCCCATGAAATTGCTGTTAACCGCGTTTGGAGAAATTTGGTTACACACGGAAGCTGGCATTGTAGCCAGGCATTTGCCATAGTAAGCAAGGTATCAATACACAGATGAGTTCTTTAATGAAAACTATTCGGCTCGCTTTCGGAGCCTTGCTATTGGGAATTGGTATTGTTTTTACGCTACTGCCGGGCTCTATTTTGCTCGTGCTTAGCGGATTGGTACTGCTAAGCTACGACTGGCCACGAGCGCGTGGTTGGTTGAAACGCTGTCAGACCGGCATGGCACGATCTGCACGGAAAATTGACCGCGCCCTCCTCGCCAGAAAGCTACGCTAAAAAATTAAGACACCCATGTTTTCTCCCCCTAAAGCTATTCAGACACCCATGGCTGACTAACTCTAGTTTAGCTTTAGTAGGTTGCAGTAGATTTTTCACCGCCCAGACTGAGCTGGGCCCATTCTATTTCACACAGCACACAGGCCAAATATCTCCAGGCGGTAGGCTCATGAAACACAGGTGAGCCCTCAGTTGCAACTACAAATCGAGCATATCTCCTTCATTCAAAACCACCAGCGGAATAGTAGCCTCCATCTTTTTGTGCATATGAAGGAGCCTCACCAGCGCCGAATGAGAAGAGTGATCGCCCATTTTCCAACTGTTGTTGCCGTATCCCCAGGGGACCATCACTTTACACTTTAGGTCTTCAGCTGCAGTTAAAGCATCTTCGGGCGTGGTATGTACATACCGATACCAGTCACCGTTATCTGGACGATAGTACGACGCTATCGGCATCAGGCAGACATCCATAGATCCGTAGCGTGTGTGGATGTCTTTAAAATGCGCCGAGTACCCGGTATCACCTGCATAAAACAAGCGTTTACCATTGTGTTCTAGTATCCACCCGCCCCACAGAGTTTTATCATTATCTTCGTACAAGTAAGGCACCCATATTCGGCTACTAAAATGGTGAGCTGGGACAAAGTGTAGCTTGGTATTACCCAGTTTCGTTTCAGAAAACCAGGCCATTTCCGTTATGCGATAACCTTGCTCGGGGAAGTGACTGGCAAAATTCAACGGCGTGAAGTAGCCAGGCGTAGTTCCCAGCTTTTTAATATCGGCTTTACTGAAATGATCGTAATGAATATGGGAATATAAAACACCATCAAGTTCTTCCAGTTGCGTGCTGCTAAGCCAGCCAGGCTCTTTACGGTAAAACCCGCTATCCAGCCTGAAGGCCCAGTCCACCGGCCAGTCAAACTGTTCACTTACCGGGTCAATCAGGACGCTTGTGCCGTCATCGGTAGTGACGTAAAAACTCGCATGTCCCAACCATGTTACCGAAAATCCGGACTTTTGAGCAGGTACGGTCTGCTGCGCCACATATTGACAGTCTTCAAATTTACTTTGGTTGATACAATTCAGCGCATCCGTATCCGGATAACAGTCACTCTCGCACGTTTCCGGATACTTCTGACGTTCTTTATAAAGATTGGCAAATCGAGAAGTGGTGCCTGTCTTTTCTTTTATTGTCACAGTACCCTGCCCCTGAATTTGCGTTACGCTATTCGGGGTAGCACAGCCGCCAAACACTAAGATTGCTGCAAAAAACAGCATGCTACTGTTATTCTGAGACACCCACCCATTTAAGTCACGCAACGCAATTCCCTTCCATTATTTTTAAAGGATTATAAATCAATGTAAATATATCATGGGGGGCTTGCTATGTAGTCACAGCTTGAAATTGAGAGTGTAAGAAATAATTGCGATAACAGTGAGTTGCTATCCGTTGTATTAGCGAGTCAGTGTAAAGCTTTCATTTCACACCTGACTGAGTAAGTGCTAAAAAACGGCTATCGCCAGACAACCTTTGGGAGCTAACCTCTGCTCCTACTAGTATGGATTTAATGCGTTGTTATCGACTGCTTTAAACGCCTTATCGCGATATCGCGGCTAATCTTTGTCCCAAACCGGTTTTCTATATTTACCGCTAATGAATGCCAGGTTTGCTTCGGTATTGCAGAGCTCTTTATCAGAGCTGCCGGCACGGAAGTACTTAGCGATGCTTTTCCCTGAACTTTGTTGACTGAACTCTGCATAACCGCTTCGTGGTAGTCTTCAAACGTAAACGGAAGAGGGCTCCCGTGAGAGGTAAATGTGTCACGCGCAAACCGCATTAACTGGAGGTATTTACGACCGGAATCGTTACAATGTAGTCTTCTTTTTATACTGGTATACGACGATGTTGCCAGCGATGTAGCTACTCCCGCCCGGATAGGGTTTAAATCAACGTACGCCATGCATGCTGCCAGAGCTGTTTCATCCAGTAACGCCTGGGACTTAAACCGGCCTTCCCAGAAGCGTCCCGTACACTCATCTTCGGCATTTGCTTTGCGTGCTATAGGCTCGTTAAGTAAACGCATAAACCAGCTAATATCATGTAACCGCCGCCGGTAAACACCGACTAGCTCGCGTAAAGTTTTAAGTTCCGCTTCAGTGAGTAACCCACGCTTCTCGACATCAAGATAGCGATGACCAATAGCCATTCCTTTATGAAGCTTATGCCAGCGATGCAGAACTTCTTCGGTAGACCAGCCTTCCACCCGCTTGCGATCGACGTGCAATACCAAATGAGTGTGGTTACTCATCACAGCATATGCGCAGATGTCTATGCCAAATACCTTGCCGAGGAAAAGCAGGCGACTTTCTACCCACCGCCGGCGGTGTTGGTAAGACTTACCGGTAAGCGCATCTTTACCACATAGATACGCACGCCTGACGCATCGTGAAATACAGTGGTAATAGGGTGTGGCTGAAAGGTTTACAATATTCTTCCGCGCTTGGGGCATGATTTTTCCTGTTAGGCAATTTATCACTAAATCTATATCGCCTGAGGATCCATTATAACCGTACTTTGTGTCTGAATAGTGCCAACCTATTACACCGCCGTACTACTCAATAAAGCCTAACCGCTCTATTGAGACACCCATGTTTAGCCAGCGTGAATGTAGCTATACATTGGGCGATCTGGTAGGACACCCATCAAAGGCCGCGCTAATAGCTCTGTATATTGTCGCCCTCGTGACCGTTACCAGAGGAATACCTGCTCCTACCGAACCGCATGTACGCTATGCGACGCTACTCATACTTGGTGTGTAGTGGGCATGCGACTAAGCGCTTACAAGTTACCAGCTAACAGGCAGATCTTTTAAAATCTGGGTGTCTTATTTTTGATTTAGAAAGCGCTAATAGTATGGATGTCTCAAAGAAACAGTATGGCTACGTATATTCTTCACCCAATGTATGGGTGTCTCATTTATGCGGGATGGTTGCGTAACCACACTCTTATCAGGGAAGATACAACAACAACTTATCTTCAGGACGAACCGATGAACATTATAAAAATCCTGGCATTCTTACTATTGGCGACTGGGTTACTCATCTTCCATGCGCTGTATTTTAAAACTAAACCGCTGGCCGACGCGGTATTGCTGGTGATGAATACTGGCTTGGGAGCTCTCGTGGGTGGTTTTGCTGTGCATTTGTACTACCACTACAAACGCGTTAAACAGTAATAGGCAGACAATGCGGTTTCATCAACCACCAGACCAGCTAAGGGTTCGCGTAAAAAAGAAAAAGCCGCATAAGCGGCTTTTATCAGAATAGTACGTGCGCAGGGCGACTGCGCTATTTATCAGCCGTGGTTTTCCGCCAGGTATAACCAGGTTTCCACCACAGTATCCGGGTTAAGTGACACTGAATCAATCCCTTCTTTTACCAACCAACCGGCAAAGTCTTCATGATCCGATGGGCCCTGACCACAGATCCCTACATACTTACCCCGTGCTTTGGCGGCGCGGATTGCCATCGACAACAATGCTTTAACCGCTTCGTTGCGTTCTTCAAACAGGTGAGCAATCAGGCCTGAGTCACGATCCAGTCCTAACGTCAGCTGAGTCAAGTCGTTTGAACCAATTGAGAATCCATCAAAGATATCCAGGAACTGATCTGCCAGTAAGGCGTTGGAGGGCAGTTCACACATCATGATCACCCGCAGGCCATCTTTACCCTGCTCCAGTCCTTGTTCTCTAAGCAGTTCAATGACCTGCTTGCCTTCTTCCAGAGTCCGCACGAACGGGATCATAATTTCGACGTTGGTTAACCCCATCTTATTACGTACCCGTTTAATGGCTTCGCATTCCAGCGCAAAACAGTCACGGAAGTCTTCTGAAATGTACCGGCTGGCACCCCGGAAGCCCAGCATTGGGTTTTCTTCATCCGGCTCGTACTGGTAACCACCTACCAGGTTAAAGTACTCGTTAGACTTAAAGTCTGACATACGCACGATGACTTTCTTGGGCGAAAACGCCGCGCCGATCGTCCCGATCCCCTCAACCAGTTTTTCAATGTAAAACTCAGTGGGTGAATCATAACCTGCGATAATGTCGTTGATTTCGTCTTTCAGTTCTTCTGGCTGGTCATCGAAATTCAGCAGTGCTTTAGGATGCACACCAATCATGCGGTTGATAATGAATTCTAACCGGGCCAGGCCAACCCCTTCGTTCGGTAGCCGGGCAAAATCAAATGCGCGATCGGGGTTGCCTACGTTCATCATCACACTTAACGGCAAGTCCGGCATGGCATCAATGCGCGATGTTACAACGTCAAATTCCAGTTGCGCACCATAAATGTAGCCGGTATCGCCCTCTGCACACGAGACAGTCACTTTGTCGCCATTGGCTATGGAGTCGGTAGCATTGCCACAGCCAACCACTGCAGGAATGCCCAGTTCACGCGCAATAATGGCGGCATGGCAGGTTCGGCCTCCCCGGTTGGTAACGATAGCGGAGGCTTTCTTCATGATCGGCTCCCAGTCGGGGTCCGTCATATCGGTAACCAGCACGTCACCGGCCTGGATCTTGTCCATCTCTTCAATGGAGCCAAGCACCTTAGCTTCACCGGCGCCAATCTTATGTCCAATAGCCCGCCCTTCACAGACGATATTGCTCTCCCCTTTTAGCTGGAAGCGTTCAATACTTTGGCTATCTTCGCGACTGCGAACCGTTTCCGGTCTCGCCTGTACAATGTAAAGTTTGCCGTCAACGCCATCTTTCGCCCATTCAATATCCATTGGACGCTGGTAATGTTTTTCGATGATCATGGCCTGTTTAGCCAGTTCCATTACCTCTTCATCATTTAACGAAAAGCGCATAGAATCCTGACGTTCAATATCAACTATTGAGACCTGTTTACCGTGGCTGGCATCGTCGGAATAAATCATCTTCGTGAGTTTACTGCCCAGATTGCGGCGTACGATCCCGGGCAGGCCTTTATCAATAGTAGGTTTGTGGACATAAAACTCATCTGGGTTTACTGCGCCCTGTACCACCATTTCGCCCAGTCCAAACGAACTGGTGATAAAGACCACATCCTCGAAACCTGATTCGGTATCGATAGTAAACATGACCCCAGAGGACGCAATATCACTGCGCACCATACGCTGGACCCCGGCAGACAGCGCCACACCTTTATGGTCATAGCCCTGGTGAACCCGGTATGAGATAGCCCGGTCATTAAACAACGAAGCAAAAACATGTTTTATAGCCACCAGAACTGACTCATAGCCTTTGACGTTCAGAAACGTCTCTTGCTGTCCGGCGAACGACGCATCAGGCATATCTTCTGCTGTGGCTGAAGAACGCACCGCAAATGACGCTTCATCACTGGCATCACCTTGCAACGTTTCAAACGCGTCTTTGATCGCGGCTTCAAACTCGGGCTGAAACGGCGTATCAATAATCCACTGACGAATATTTTTCCCGGCTTCCGTAAGAGCACTGACGCTGTCGACATCGAGTGAGTCCAGAACGTCATGGATCCTGGCGTCCAGTCCACTTTGCTCAAGAAACAGATTAAATGCGTCTGCGGTAGTTGCGAATCCGCCTGGCACTTGCACACCGGCATTCGCAAGATTGGAAATCATTTCTCCTAACGATGCGTTTTTACCGCCAACTCGTCCGACATCATGCATGCCCAACTCTTGATACCAAAGTACGTAATCTTGCACTGCCAAGCCTCCAGCTTTTTATAAATATGGTGACGTCCACTTGCGTGGACGTGTAGGGTACGGTGAGAAACCAGATTTAAATACGAAGCCGCATTACTGGCTTTTCAACGATTCCATCTTAGAATGGGCAAAATTGGAATGTAAAACTTTTTATCATTCCGTAATAAATTTACAACAAAGTTAAGGAAATGTTGTGCGTACAGCTTTTTATATTTCTGATGGAACGGCCATTACTGCAGAGGTGTTTGGCCATGCCCTGCTGTCCCTGTTCCCGGTTCAGTTCAATCACAACACCATCCCGTTCGTAGAAACTGAAGAGCATGCATACCGGGTGCTCGAAAAAATATCTGAAAGTTTTCAAGACACCGGCGAGAGACCGCTCGTTTTTTATACAATTGTGAATGTAGATGTACGCCGGGTTATCTCCCGTTCAGTGGGCATTAACTACAATTTTCTCGACCAATTTGTGGCACCCCTGGAAAAAGTACTCGGCGTGCCCTCTAAGCCAGAGAAGCACAGAACCCATAGTATTCATGAAACCACGTACGATATTCGTATTGAAGCTGTGAACTATGCCCTGGCCAATGATGATGGCTCTAATCTGAAAAACTATCATGAAGCCGACATCATCCTGGTGGGTGTCTCACGTTCAGGCAAAACCCCAACCAGCCTGTATCTGGCGCTGCAGTACGGCATTAAGGCGGCGAACTACCCGTTCACCGAAGAGGATATGGGCGATATGCTCAAGCTTCCGCCCGCGTTACGACGCTATAAAGATAAACTGTTCGGGCTTACTATTCACCCCGAACGCCTCAGCCAGATCCGCTCAGAGCGCCGGGCTAACAGCCGCTACGCGTCCATCCAACAATGCCGGATGGAACTTCGTGAGGTAGACAACCTGTACAGAAAAGAAAAGATCCCTTTTTTGAACAGTACCAAGTATTCGGTAGAAGAAATTTCGGCAAAAATTCTCGCCGAAACCGGGTTGCAGCGACGTAAATATTAACCCTGCTCTTAGCGGTCAGTGGCATGTGTGGCAATTGCAGAAAGCTTCGATGTGTTTTGGGTGGGTGTCTCACTTTTAAGAAGGCACGGTATCTGAGGTCGCGACGTTTAGGTTAGTGGGTGTCTTGTTTTAATCACTTTTAGAAAGCCACAGTTTCTGATGTCGCCACGTTTAGTTTCGTGGGTGTGTTGCTTTATTGATATGTGGGTGTCTCATTCAAAACAGGCAGAGAGCTAACGACTCTTCGCGTGTAAACAGGGGAGCAAAAGCTCCCCCGATGGGTTTAACGGTCTACCGGCTACTTTCTGGGAACTGGTCTAATGCAGTAAAAAGCGTAGTCAGGTATTCGGTAAACGGTAGCCACTGCTTTGTACCGCTGCGGTTAATTGGCTGTCTTACCTGCTCAGAACTGGGGGTTTTAATCACCCGTTTGGTCTCATGGAAAGACAAACATTCAGCCTCAAACGGCAAACCACAAAAATCCAGCATACGTTTGACCTGCCCTTCTAAATCGTCCAGGACACTTTCATGTTGTACGGTCAGTACTTCCCCGGGAAGCACTGTGTGCCAGTGATCCATCAAGTTTTCGTATGCTCGGTAGTAACGCCCAATGTCACTCAGGCTGTAACTAAATTCCTGACCGTCCCCAAATAGTTGCTTGTACCCGCTGAAACAGCACGCAAAGGGCTCCCGACGTGCATCAATAATTTTCGCGTTTGGCAGTATTCGTTTAATAAGGCCAATATGAATGAAGTTATTGGGCATTTTATCGATGAAGAAAGGCGCACCCTGCCGGTAGGCTTGCGTTTGCTCTATATACAACTCACCCAGGCGACGACATTGGTCGTCAGTAAGTGATGCCAGGTTAAACGGATATGGGGTTTGTTGACCACTCAGGCGTGACGCGATAGTTAATATATCGTGCAGCTCCATGGTGCCGTCCACCTGCGAGTGGGACGCCAATATTTGCTCCAGTAGCGTCGAGCCTGCCCGGGGTAATCCAACCACGAATATGGGAGCCGGATCGTCGCAACCTGCTTTACGGGCAAAGAGGTCTTTCTGGCATGCCTCCTGCTGCGCCGCCATCGCCGCCTCGGTTCGCGCAATATCAAAGTCTATAGTGGCACGCTTTAACGTATTCCCCCGATGATAATGCTCAAATGCAGCCGGGTAGTCTTGTCTGTCTTCATATGCCTTACCCAGCGCAAAACACAAGTGGATTGTGTCCTCCAGTCCAACATCATCACGAGCCGCTTGCTCTGCCATAGTTTCGAGCATCGCATCGCTAAATGGATAGGTTTTGGTGTTGGCCAGACTCCAATAAGCGTCGCCAAATTCAGGCATCAATTGAGCTGCCGTTTCATAGCACTCTATAGCGGCCTTGCGATCACCTTCGGCTTTATAAGCATGCCCCAAAGATAACCACACAGCTGGCCGGTCGTTGTTAGACTCAAGTAATGACCTATAGATATCAATTGCCTGCGCCAGCTCGCCTACGCCAACCAGTGCATTTGCGTAAGCTACCTGCAGCGTGAAGTTATCAGGCTGGTTTTGCAGACGCTTCTCGGCGAACGTTTTCGCCTGCGGGTACTTACCCAATCGCGCCAGCAACCCCTGATATGAAACTGCCGCCCGTTCGTGCTCGGGGTGGAGCGCTACACAGCTTTCCAATAAAAACTCGGCTTCGTGATAGGCCTTCAATTTCATACCAATCTCAGCCAGTAACACCATCGCCTCTGCATCGTGGTTGTGCTGCTGCAGGTAGCGACGACAAACTGAATCAGCTGCAGCCAGTTGGCCGTCATACATTAAGTCATACGCGCCCAATACCGGTTTCGGTAGCGAAGTTAAAAAGCTGATATGTTGCTGGGCAAGTGATTCTGCGCGCGCGTTATTTTGTTGCTGATAAATAGCCAGCAACTGTTGCCAGCTTGCCAGTAATGCCGGGTTAAAGCGTGTTGCCTGATAAAAGGCGGATGCCGCCTGACGGTGTTGATTAAGTGCCTTGTAGCTATAAGCCTGCTCTTGGAAAGCGCGTCCGTGGTCCGGGCGTAGCGATAAAATGGTATGGGTGTCTTCGATTGCCTGGGTGAAATGTTGCGATAAGCGCAGCGCCACCGCACGCAGGTAAAGCAACTCGACTTTAGCTTTTACATTTAGATGGGTGTCTTGTTGTAAATCGTTAGCTTGTTCAGAAACGTGGGTGTCTTGTTTTGGTTCGTTGGAAGACGCCGCGTCTTCGTGCGTGCCCGGCAAGGCATTATTTATCGTGTCGATAGCACTGGCGAACTGCCCCTGCTGCACTGCTTGCCGGGCGCTTTTTAAAATCGCATTTATATCTTGATGAGTATTTTGCATAGTGGTTTAGCTTGCCCAATCATACAAAAAACGGCAAGCCATTCCTGACTTGCCGTTTTTTCCTACATGTACCCGTTATCGATTAATAATAATCGTACGAGAAACGTACACCTACAGTCCGGGGACGATTGGTGACGACTTTCGGTGTAAACTGCTGAGTATCGATGTTCAGAATTGCGCTTTCATCGAACAGGTTGTCGATAAACAGCTCCGCTTTCCATGCATCGTTAGTAACACCCACAGCAACGTTGGCAATTACATAAGACTCTTGCACATAACGGCCGCCGCGGAACGTCTCACCGTTACGGTCCGTGTATGTTACGCCATCGTAGACAGCAGCTTCATCCTGAATCTTCAGGCCCGATCCCGTGCCATAGATAAGTTGCGTCGCATCTTCCATAACGTAGGCGTCCATTACCATGCCGGCCATACGGTCGCCGGTATAGCTTACTGAGCCGTTTACGTAACCGGTTTTACCGCCATCCAGCTCGAAGAAGTAACGGGCATTAATGTTACCGGAGAAGCTGGCTGAATAAGGCAATTCTGAGCCAACACCAGCTGAAATTCCCACTAACTCGTCGTTAACCCGGGTAAGCTCAGTATCCAGTAAGCTGAATGCCGCGTTGATGACCAGGTCATCGGTAGCAAGCCAGGTCACATCTGCATCCAACCCTTTAATTTCTGCATCACCTACGTTGTCAGTGAAAACCAGGAAGCTGATGTTAGTCGGGTCGAAACGGGATGTTTGTAGCTCACTGATCTCTGAGTAATAAGCCGTTGCATTAACCCGCACGATACCGTCCAGGAAGTCAGCCTTCATACCCAGTTCATAGTTATCCAGCGTATCGGTAGTCGAATAAACCGGAATGCGGAAGTTGTCGAATTTACCTGACTGGTTACTCGCTAATCCGCCACCCACACGGTTAGTTACTGGCGGACGGAAGCCTTCTGAGTAGTTTGCGAATAACAGTGTGTCTTCGTTTACTTTCCAGTCCAGCGAGAACTTGTAAATAGTATCACTAACCGAGAGTACGCCATCAGGCCCCAGTTCAGACACATCCAGCTGACCACTTTCAACCGCAGCCAGGACAGCGTCCGGATCTTCGCCCACGGCTGCCAGCTCATCAGGGTCCAGCGAACCGAATGCTTTCACTCGGCGACTCACGTCAACGGTAGTGGTCGAGCCTTTATACTCGTCATCAATCTCGTACCAGCGCGCCCCAATGCTGGCGGTCAGTGTATCGGTTATGTCGTACTCCAGCTGACCAAATACTGCCACCTGATCAATGGTGTGCGTAATGTCATTAACAAAGCTCACTTCACCCGGGAACGGGCCACCATCACTGTTAATGTCTTCATTACCCACCGTGGTGCGCGCCAGATTCGGAAACAGCTCAGTGGAGGCAATTTTAAACTGACCAATGGTGGCAACTTCCTGCGCGTCATAGAACAGACCCGCAGTCACGCGCCATGGGGTATCCATGGTGGTGTTAAAGCGCAGCTCATGGGTATTACGGGTAGTGGTAGTGTCTTCATCATAGTACTTGGTAGGATCAAGACAGCGTTCATCATCCGGATTGTCCGGCGTGTCGTAGTGGTTACACACGTAATATGCAGAGAATAAACCGCCGTTGGTATACCCGGTGTAATCCGCCAGGGTATCGATTTCGCGATCCAGGTAGCCACCTGTATATACTACGTCAAGCTTGTCCAGACGTCCTTCCAGAGTCCAGGTGGTCAGGCCGAATTCATCGCTGTTCTCTTCAGGCTGGAAACGGTTAGTTGAGCTCTCACCTTCCAGGTTCGGATCGTAGGCAAATACACCTTCGGTTTCCAGTGTTTGCTGAGTATGCTGTACCACAATATCCCAACGGTCGTTGAAGATGTACGACAGACCGAAGCGCGCACCGGAGTAAACCGCGTCGTTGAAGTTTTCTTCAACCAGGGCATCGTTCTGTGGTGACACTACCGCAGCCTCACCCATCGTATTAATGTCTGGGTTGGTGATGCGGTTGGCGTCCATTCCTTCAGGGTCGGCCAACACACCGCCAGAAATACGGCTAATGACCTGCGCACTGCCGATATAGCCACCATTGCCCGGATCGTTTTCGATGTTATCAATCCAGCCACCCTGGCGATCATTATAAGCCGCCACGCGGAAGGCCAGGTCGTCGGTCACCGCCATATTAAAGTAAGCCTCAACAGCGTTGCTCATATCACCGCCTTTGGTGAACGACACCGACGTGTCCATCCCGGCACTAAAGCCGGTATGATCGGGCTTGTTGGTGATCAAACGCACGGTACCGGCCTGTGAGCTGGCACCGAATAAGGTACCCTGTGGTCCCGGCAGCACTTCGACGCGACGAACATCGGTGGCATAGACATCAAGGTTACGACCGGCCATGGATACTGGCTGCTCGTCTACATAAAACGCTACTGAAGGCTGAAGGGCCTGTACTGACGACAGCATAATGTTCGACTGAGTAGTCGCCGCGCCTCGAATGTAAATTTCGTTTTGCCCAGGGCCTGTACCCTGGAACACTACGTTTGGCAGGAACTCAACGTAGTCCTGAAAATTATCGATACCTAAGTTTTCCAGCGCTTTTCCATCCAGCGCGGTAACAGAGACGGGCACATCCTGTATGGACTCTGTTCGTTTGGTTGCCGTAACTTCAATAGTTTCAATTTTGGCTTTAGCAGAATCTGCTTGCTGGGCAGAGAGCGACGTTGATGCCAGCGCAGCAACGATGGCACAGCTTAACTGTGTTTTTCGCATGGTCGGTGTGTTCCTCTGTTATTAAGAAAATCTTGTTATCAGATGGCTTTTATCGAACGATAATTACTACCGTAATAAATAATAGATCATATATTTTGTGAAACAATTTCACGTTATACTTGAACTCTAATTATTGTTTCATTTTTAACTTGTTATTTTCCCTGTATAATCTCATAAAAACCTGTTTTTTTCTACCCCGTAAAGGACACTGCTCTAATAATTTAGGTTAAAATTGATTCACAGTGCACCTTTCGTTTTAGTCGTGCGTATGCACTTTTACTTAAAATTTATGTAACGAGAAGGAAACCAGCCGCGTGAGCCAGACATCATCTACTTCGCCGCTCAATAAACCTGTATTTATCTCCTCCTCTGTACTGATTGTGTTGCTGTTGCTTTTCGCTGCCGGCGCACCCGAAGTCGCAGACTCTATTTTCAACACCATGCAATCTGCCATTGTTACAAACGGCAGTTGGTTTTATGTGCTTACTGTAGCCATCATTCTGGTGTTTGTGATTTTCCTCGGCGTGAGCCGCTATGGGGAAATAAAACTCGGCCCTGACCATGCCACTCCGCAGTTTGGGTTTTCTACCTGGCTGTCTATGTTGTTTGCAGCAGGGATGGGTATCGGACTAATGTTTTTCGGTGTGGCCGAGCCCTTGATGCACTACCTGGCCCCGCCAACTGCAGAGCCAGGCAGTGTCGAAGCCGTCCGCGAAGCCATGAAAACTACGTTTTTCCATTGGGGCGTACACGCCTGGGGGATCTATGCCGTAGTGGCCTTGGTGCTGGGTTACTTTGCCTACCGCCACAATTTACCGCTGACCTTGCGCTCAGCGCTGTACCCGTTAATCGGTAACAAAATATATGGCTGGCCGGGCCACGTCGTCGACATCTTCGCGGTGACATCAACCATTTTCGGTGTCTCAACTTCGCTAGGCTTCGGCGCTTCACAAATTAACGCAGGCCTGAATTACCTGTTCGGACTACCCGCCAACACCACAGTGCAAATTTGGTTGATGGTGGGCGTAGTAGGATTGGCTATCATCTCGGTGGCAACAGGCCTGGAAAAAGGCATTCGCCGGTTATCCGAAACCAACATGATCCTGGCTATCCTGTTGCTGCTCTTTGTGCTGGTACTCGGTCCCACGGTGTTCCTGTTGCAGGCATATCTGCAAAATACCGGCGCTTACGTGTCTGATATAGTCCGAAACACCTTTAATCTGTTCGCGTACGAAAAGACCGACTGGATTGGTGGCTGGACCATCTTCTATTGGGGCTGGTGGTTAGCGTGGGCGCCGTTTGTTGGGCTGTTCATCGCTCGTATCTCCTATGGCCGCACTATTCGCGAATTTGTAACCGGCGTGCTACTCATCCCGTCTGCGTTTACGCTATTGTGGATGACGGTGTTCGGTAATGCTGCTATCGACCTGGTGTTTGCCCAGGGACAGGAGGTACTGGCCCAAATGGTGCAAGAAGACACCTCGGTGGCCTTGTTTGTGTTCCTCGAGCAGTTCCCCTTCTCCAGCGTACTGAGCTTTGTGGCAGTCATCATGGTAGTCATTTTCTTTGTGACCTCCTGTGACTCCGGCGCCATGGTAGTAGATATGTTGTGCTCTCACGGGGAAAACAATACGCCCATCTGGCAGCGAATTTACTGGGCGGTAGGCGTCGGCGTGGTTGCGGCTATTTTGTTGTATGCCGGCGGCTTAAGTGCCCTTCAAACCATGACCATCGTCTCGGCGCTGCCGTTCTCTGTGGTGCTGCTCATCGCTCTCACCGGCTTGTTAAAAGCCTTACGGGTTGAAGGATATAAACGGGAAAGCTTGCAGGTTGTTGCAGGACAGCCACCACATTCCGACTCAGATAAGAACTGGAAGGAGCGCCTGGAAAATATTACCAGCTTCCCTGACGAACAGGTCGTGGCGCGCTTTATGGCCAGGATTGTGAAGCCAGCGTTAGATGAAGTAGGTAAAGAGTTCGAGTCCCAGGGCTTTGGTGTCGAAATCAAAGAAGACGACACCATCAAGACCCTTACCGTGACCATGGGCACTGATCCTGACTTCATATACTCGGTCTATATGACCAAAACAGCGCAACCGGAGTTCGTCACTCCCGGTAATGAGTCAGTGGACGCCGACGATAAGCACACGTACTATCGCGCAGAAGTTCACTTAAGTGAGGGTGGCCAGAACTACGATATTATGGGCTGGTCAAAAATGGCAGTGATTAACGACGTCATCGACCATTATCAGAAACACCAACATTTCATTCATCTGTTGAAATAACAGATAAGCAGAACGTGTATTAAAGAGATAAGCATGCGAAAAGAAGAAGAACTATTAGTGGCACTGCGACGGGTTATTCGTGCGGTAGACCTTCGCAGCAAACAACTCAGTAAGTCTGTGGGCCTCACCGGCCCCCAGCTACTGGTTATGCAAAATATCCAGGAAAAACCCGGGATCATGGTGCGGGAAATTGCCGAGAACATTAATCTGAGCCCGGCGACCATCACTAATATCCTGGACAGACTGGAAGCCAGGGATCTGGCGAAACGCATTCGAAGTACCACTGATAAACGTAAGGTAGGTGTATTTGTGACAGAACGTGGTAGCGTGGCCCTGCAAGACGCCCCACGGCCATTACAGGAACACTTTATCGATCGTTTTAATCAGCTAAAGGAATGGGAGCAAAGTCAGATGGTGGCCACTATGCAACGTATTGCCACCATGATGGATGCAGAAGACATTGACGCGTCTCCTTTTCTGGAAGTGGGCAACTTGTCAGATAAAAACGTTTAGAACGATTTTGATTTTAGCGGATTAGGGCGCCCGCCGGTGACCTTGTCCGCCCGTCCTTCTTCTTTCGCTTTCTCTGCCCGCCGTTTACGGACTTCTTTCGGATCTGCAATCAAAGGCCGGTAAATTTCAATACGGTCGCCATCTTTCACTTCGTCTTTCAGCTTTACCACCCGACTCCATATGCCGACTTTGCTCGCACTTAAATCGATATCCGGGTAGAGGGTAAGAATATTAGAGGCTTCTATGGCTTCTTCCACCGTGGTGCCTGACTGCACGGCCAGTTCAATAATAGACTGCTTAGTGGGTAGCGCATACGCCACCTCAATGCTCAGCATATTTTGATTCATGAATAAATGTTCCGTGCCCGTTCGGTAAACGCATTGACCATGCTGGTCGCCAGCGAATTAAACACCTTACCGAATGCCATTTCTGCCAACTTACTGCTGAATTCAAACTCCAGATGCAGTTCTATTTTACAGGCATCGTCTGACAGTGCAGAGAATCGCCAGCCGCCGGTTAAGCGCTTAAAGGGGCCTTCGACCAACTGCATATCTATCCGGGTAGCGGGAAACAGCGTGTTGTGCGTGGTAAACCACTGGCGGATGCCTGCTTTTGCCACCATCAGCGACGCTTTCATTCCTTGCTGACTGGATTCCAGAACTTTACTGTCATGACACCCTGGCAAAAATTCTGGGTACGACTCAACGTCATTCACTAAATCGTACATGGCTTGTGCACTGTGAGCCACCAATGCACTGCGTTGAATACTCGGCATTTATTCTCTACTGCTGGAAAATCAAAAACCGCATTTTAGCATGAGATTTGCGCCCCGACTAACCTTCCCTTTTCGCTTAGTGCCCCCACATTAAAGTTGTACCACAAGCCACGAAACTAAAGACTTTCATAACACAATCAGTATAATAGCGGGCATGAAAAAGAACAAAGCCAACAAAAACTCCACCGGAACCATCGCGCTGAATAAAAAAGCGCGTCATGACTATTTCCTCGAAGACAAATTTGAGGCCGGTATGTCCCTGCAAGGCTGGGAAATTAAAAGTATCCGCGAAGGCAAAGTGAATATTACCGATGCGTATGTGATTATTCAGAATGGTGAGGCCTATCTGGTCGGCGGACGCATCACGCCACTAAGTCAGGCATCCACTCACGTCATCTGCGAGCCTGAACGTAGCCGTAAGCTACTTCTTAACAAACGTGAGATTGATCGTTTAATGGGCGCCCGGGATCGTCAGGGTTACTCTATTATTGCTACCGCCATGTACTGGAAAAAATGCTGGGTGAAACTGGAAATATACCTGGCGAAAGGTAAGCACAGCCATGATAAGCGCGACACAGTGAAAGATCGCGATTGGCAGCGCCAGAAAGAGCGGGTAATGAAGCACAGTGTGTAACAGGTGCTAATCAGTGATACGAAAAAGGCATATCAGTTGATATGCCTTTTTTATTGTCATTCGCTGCTTAGTTCACGCCGATAGCGTCGTGTCATCCGTTTGCGATGATGCAAGTCTAACAGCAGGCTTAATAGTGGTGAAGGCGTGCGTAACGTAGTCAGGTCGTTACCCAGGCGGCGCAGCTGGCGGCGCACCATCGCCATCCCGGCCAGGCTGGCGAGCGCTTTGTCACGCCACCCACACTTCAGTATCACCCCCGCGTAAGCAGGATATTGCTGCCATTTTTTCACCAGATCCGGGGTTACAGCCAGCGCACTGGCCATGCCCACCAGCGTACAACCTGAGTCCACTACCTGTTGCGCGACTTCCGCGCGCTTGATGCCACCGGTAGTCATGACAGGAATAGTGGTGGCACTGGCAATTTGCCGGGCAAATTCAAGAAAATAAGCTTCTCTGGCTAACTGAGTGTCATCAGCCGTGCGCCGCTGCATGGCAGGCGCTTCATAACTCCCCCCTGATACTTCGACAACGTGCACACCCAGTGACTCCAGCCTTCGGATAACTGTGATGGCGTCGTCGATGCCAAAACCGCCACGCTGAAAATCGGCGGAGTTAATTTTAACCATCAATAAGAAGTCTTGGGGACAGTGGGCTTTCACCTGACTGACGATATTTAATAGTAGGCGGGCACGATTTTCCAGGGAGCCGCCCCACTCATCCTGCCTTTGATTGGTCAGCGGCGATAAAAACTGGGTAAGCAGATAACCGTGGGCGGCATGAATTTCGACACCATCAAATCCGGCCTCTACTGCACGGCGGGCGGTGGTAACGAAGCGCTGACAGACATCATGAATATCATCGCAGGTCATCTGTCGGGGAGTTGCAAACATTTTCGAATGCTTGCCAACATTTACTGGGATGGGCGAAGGCGCCAGCGCCTTACCCTGCATGGCTTTTAATACCTGCCTGCCAGGGTGGTTGATTTGCATAATGGCTTTTGCACCATTCGACTGGATGATTTTCGCCCATTGCGTGAAGGGTGCCAGTGGGGTCTTTGCCTCCAGCGCGACACCGCCCGGCCCGGTCATGGCCTGCTTGTCAATCATCACGTTGCCGGTAATGATCATGCCGAGTTCGCCATGCGCCCAGTAGCGGTACAAAGAGTACAATGCTTCCCCGGGCAAGCTTTGATAACTGGCCATATTTTCTTCCATCGCAGCTTTTACCACACGGTTTTTCAGGGTAATGCCATTAGAGAGGGTAACGGGAGAAAACACAGAAGACGACATGCACAGGCCTCGGACAACAAAAAAGCGCGCATACTGTAAAGGTAATCGGCGATAAATGCACCTGCTGTGGCGCATTTTTGAAAATCAGTGATTTATCATCAATATGGTTGTGTTATACTTAGTATTCTCCTCGGGGCTGATTAGGATTCGACAGGATCTAGGAAGCTGGAGGTGCATGCAGAGGTGCGGATTGCCTCTTAAAAAATCCGCTTTAAATAGTCGCAAACGACGAAAACTACGCACTAGCCGCTTAATAACCGGTATAGGCCCTTCCACCACAGCTTTGTTTGCTAGCGTGGATTCGGAAGGTCATATAAGCAAACTAGCGAGGGAAACTCTCCTGAGGTTGAACCGCGAAATAGTATCAGGACCGCTACGAGGAATCCTGTTTGCCGGAGTCCGAAGTAGTTAAATAAAAGACAAACTAAGCATGTAGTACCAAAAGTAGACATTTTCTGGACGCGGGTTCAAATCCCGCCAGCTCCACCAACATCGAGAAAACCCCGCTAGGCCACGCCAAATAAGCCTTCGGGGTTTTTTTTGCCTGCCATTTCGGGGAACCTTTTCGGGGAACTGCACTAATGATATATTGCAATTTCATTAGAAGGAGACTCAATATGCAGGATAGTCACAAAGAACAACTCAAAAATATGGCTTTTGGATGCGTAAAATCCGCGATGCCACCAGAACAAACATACATTGACGAAGACCGAGGGACTTTAACGGTTAATACATTCCTCAAAATAAATGATTCGATGCATAACGTTTATATTTATGCTCGACTTGAAAGTAATCATAAAGACGGAGCGTTCATTATAATCGTCGATCCTTCAGAGGATCTCGATAACTCGGCCTTTAAAACTTGCGGCCATTGGGGAGACTCTTTCAACGTCATGTATAAGGGGAAGTGTCTTTATGCTGCCGACTATGAGTTCGGCCTCGCGTTTGAAAGTCACCAAGAATTTGTAAATTTGCAGCATGAATATCATTCGAAATAATGGCTAAATGGAAAAAGCCCGTCGGAAGGCCGTTCCTTGCGCTGCGCGGCCACACTTATTACGCACGTTTAACTGTCCCCGAGGACGTCCGTGAGTTCTTCGGTAAGACTGAGCTTTGGCAGACGCTAAAAACCAAAAACCTAAAAGACGCTGAATACAGAGCAAGTCGAATTGTCACCGAATGGAAAGCTCAGATCGAGACCTACCGAGGAAATGTTGGTGTGGCTCATCGTGCGCTCGAGTGGCGAAAAATACTCGAAGATGAGCGACGCAAAGACGCAGTTCTAATCGAGAAGTACAAACGACAACACGGTAAAAAGCCGACCTACGCACATGAGTTCGACGAGCTTGGAGTTGGTACACAACGTCTGGCTTACACTGACGAACTCGACAGGATTTACCTCGAGGAAGGTCCCGACGCAATGGCTCGTTTTGCTAATATAGTCGAAGGACATCTTCTCCCGACCCCAACCTATGTCGAGGAATATTTATTCAGCCTTTCGGTTGAACCACGGACGAAACAGCAAAGGGAGCATCATCTCGACTTATTAAACAAACGGTTCCCCGCGCTCCCGGTGAAGCGCTCTGATGTGACCAAGTGGATCATGGAGATGGAACAACAGAATCTCGCTGAAAACACGATTAAAGCCAGAATCGGAACGTGTCGAGGATACTTTGAGTTCCTGCAACGGCTCGACTACTTGAACCCTGACGAGGCGAACCCTTTCGAAGGCCACAAGTTCACCAGCAAGCGAAAAGCATCAAAGCAAGACCTTAGGCAAGCCTTCGAGGTTTCCGACGTTCCTCGGCTCATAGATGCAGCAAAAAACAAGCGTCGCAAAGATCCCAACCTCGTCGCAGCCATTACTATCGCCGCTTACACAGGAATGAGACGGGAGGAGATCGCACGTCTGAAGGTCGAGCACGTACGAGAGCGAGACGGCATTCGATTCTTCGACATAATAGATGCTAAAACAAAAGCAGGACTTCGAAACGTACCCGTCCATAGCGAAATCATGGAACTGGTGGTTCGCCTCATCGAAAAGAGTACCGACGGTTATCTGTTGCCCGGTGAGTCAGTAACTAAGAACGGTGAGCGAGGCGACGCAATCGGTAAACGGTTCAAGACGCTACGCGATGGCCTTGGCTTCGACGGCCGTTACGTGTTCCACTCGATTCGCAAGACGGTGTCCACGTTGTTTGAACGAGCAGGTGTAAGTCACAACGAGGCCGCAGAGATTGTTGGACATGAGAAGACTGGGATGACTTATGGTCTGTATTCAGCGGGTCTAGATTTAGCCAACAAGAGAAAGATCATTGAGAAGCTGTGCTATTTCAAAAGCGACTAAAAATCACGAACTGATAACTTCTCGATACTGATTGATATGCCTGAAGCTGGAGAGTTGCCCCCATACAATGATGATTGCAAGTATCAAACAAGTCACCCTGAATGCCTGTAAGCCAGCGAATGCGTATTGAGAGTTCTCAAAAGTAAGCAGCTTTAACTCATCCATGCCCACGGAGGCAATTTTTTCGACCACTAGCAATACAACAAGAGCTATAACGTTGGAGATAACTTCGTTTTTCAACTCTCTGAATTTCGCTTGTAGCTTTTTTTTATTTTCTCTAGTTAGTTCATCGTTTTCTCCGACTTCCTTTGCGATACCATCGATGTGACTAAGTAAGTACCAGGAGCCAGCCCCAGTTAAAAGCACCAAAGGAACAAAAACTCCCATACTCGAGGAAATCACGTTCTCGAAGTTGCTCCCAGCCCAAAAAATCAGTCCAAAAACTAAACAAAAGGTCAGGAGAAACAACGTCAAGAACTTAATCATTTTGCTCCTTTCTGATAAGAGCGCGAGTCTTTTCGAAGAGCTCTGCGACCAATCTAGTATCAGACGACTGACGTTCGGGTGCTATCTGTCCAGTAGAAAGCTCCAACTGCCCTTCACTTTGCAACTCGCCCTCTTCGTGACTTACAGATTCAATATCTAGTGTTACCGGAGCAGATAAACTAGAGTGTTTCTTCTTGCCTCCATGTGCCCCCTCAGTCATCAATGCCCATTGGCCTTCGCCCTCAGAGATATAATCGATGTAATCTTCAACGACATCCTTGGGAACGTCCAAAGAACCCGACTCGCTCTCTAACGTCATCGAGACCTCGTCTTGACCATAGATATCTTGTAACTCCTCAAGAAGTTCTCTCGCTTTCTTGTTCGTATTGAGAATGTTTGGTGATATCAGCTTGAGTTCCAATCGATAAATTTTATTGTGTGACTCGACAAGTGACCAAAACTCTGACTGCTCGGTTTTCACCTCGACAAATATTCTGTAGTTATATTTTGCAAGAATCGGAGAGCGTAGACCCTGTTGTAGTGCATTTTTTATCAAAGACTCTCCGCCAAACTTCCAGCTTTTTTGAACGAAAATAAATTGCTCTTGGGTGTCGAATACGACGACTATAGGGAGCCAATCGTCAGCAATCCTTTCGATGATATCTCCGGGAACTTTCTCCCCGACGTGCGCTTCTCTGAGTTTGGCGAGTTTACCAACGATATATCGAGACTCTTCTTCTTTAGTTGATGAGAGATAAGGAACATCACTGAAACCAACGAAGGAGTACCGAGTCCCCCTCAATGAGAACTCGGCATCATTAAAAATAGCTTCGCGAACGATGCTCCCCTTTGTACTTGGCAGATCATGTATAAAAAGATCAGTTTGGCTCTCTTTTATTAAAGAGTAGCGGTATACGTAAAAATTGTCGGTAGACGACTCCATACAACAGTTCCTTCTTTTTGCTGGAGTTTAATTGGAACTACAAAATAACCACTGGCAGATGGTGGGTCAAGAAAACTACCAGCATTCAAATAGGTTCATTGTCGCTTTATACTACGATACGGCTGTGGCTCTCGGTGCTTCAGTGACCAAACTGCACGTGTCTCGAAGCTGACGTGATGCCTCATCGAATTTTTGCCTAATCAGGGTAAACGACTCAGGATCTGTTAGCTCGACAAAAGAGCCGTCGATAGATTCAATAAGATCGCCGCGACTGGGCTTCTCTATTTCCTTACACTCGTTCTCGACTTTCGGGTGTACGAGATCGTTGCGAAGCTTGACTATTCTCATAACTGTCTGCAATGGCTCCTCGCCCAGTTGTGCTGTCGCTCCAGAAAATTGATACAAGGCCTTGAGTCGTTCTTTTGTGGGCCTAAAGAGCAACGCTTCAAACTCCTCTTCGGAGTAGTCGTCAGGTTTTTTCTGCAAAAGACCGAAAGTCACCAAACCATCGAACTCTAAAATGGTCAGTATTACCGAAGCTATACGAATATTGCCAACTCCATCCGTAGGAGCCTCCTCACCACTAAGTAATAGTTCGGACAACTCGCCTCGTCCAATGCTGCTAATCTGATGGAGAGTATGTGCTGCATTCCCAATTGTTAGAAAAACCGGATTTATCACCTCAAATTTCGCCACTGTTACCTCCTTTATACTGACTGTTGCCCCCCTTGACGAGACTACTACGTAGTGACCTTTGAAGGATAGACTATCTCGTCTTTTGAGCTAAAGATACTCCATATAAGTTTTTCAGGGTATAACCCGAAGGACAGCAGGGTACACCTAAACGTCCAGTCGGAATGTCCGTCTTTTTGGTGGACATTAACGTTGACATTTAAGTTATTTTCCGGATAATACGTCAACTCTAGACTTTAATGTCCACATGAGGGAAATATGACTGACATTGCGTACATCCGAGTTAGCACCACCGAGCAAAACACCGAACGCCAGCTCGACGGTGTCAAAGTCAACAAGACGTTCACCGACAAGTGTTCAGGTGGTTCGACCGCTCGACCTGCTCTAACTGACCTTCTCGATTATGTTCGCGAAGGAGACACCGTTCACGTCCATTCAATCGACCGTCTCGCTCGTAATCTTCAAGACCTTCTCTCGCTGGTGGAAGAGTTCAAGTCGAAAGGCGTTACCCTGAAGTTCCACAAAGAAAGCCTCACTTTCGAGGGGGCTGTAACCAACGCCATGCAGGACTTGATGCTCTCCATGATCGGCGCGGTGGCTCAGTTCGAGAAGGCGATGATTAACGAACGCCAACGTGAAGGTATCGAGAAGGCAAAAGCGAGAGGCGTCTACAGCCAAGAACGCGCAAAACGGGTCGACAGGGAAGAAGTCAAAGCACTGCTCGCAGATGGACTTCCAATGGCTCAAATCGCCAAGAAGCTCGGTTGCAGCAGTAAAACGATCCAGCGCATCAAGAACGAATCATAAAACTCAATTTCCGGTATTTTGGCGATCCACGTTCGGTAGGATACCCCCCTCGGGAATCTCGATAAATAAAGGTCTCATTCCTCTCGGGATGCCCTACTCTTGTTCACTGCCGTACGGGTTCGCCTTTTCGTCACAACAGGTAGTAACGATGAACGAAAAGATAACGTACCTCGACCCCAATGACGTGGAGACAGACCCCCGCCTTCAGGTTCGCTCAGTCGCAGTCTATGGCGAAGACTCCCGTATAGATGAGGGCGAAAGACTCAAAGCCTTGCAGAGTAGCCTTCACTCCGTCGTATCAGCAGGTGAACATTCAGAGCCGATCGAGGTATTCCGACACGACGAACAATGGCTCGTTTTCGATGGGCATAACCGATTGGAGGTCTATCAGAAGGTCGCCAAGAAGACGCCCGTTAAGATCCCCGCGATAATTCGATCATACAACTTCAAGGAGGCCCTGAGTCTCGCTTACATGGTCAATACTCGACACGGAGTCAGCGTCTCAAGAAGTGACGCCACAAAGGCTGCATTCCGTTCCTGTGTTTTTTCCAACGACGGCATAACAGTCAAAGAGTTGATCAAACAAGGCCTTAGTGAGAGGGTCGCACAGAAGGTTCGACAGGCAGCTAGAAAGCTCATCGAGGAAGCAGAGATAACCTCGTCTGACGACGAGAACGAGATTACCGGCAAAGTCACACGTTGGTGTAAGCGGATGGCGAAGGAAGGGTTTGCGAGAGCGGGACTCGATAGCATCTCGACCGATCATCTCGGGTTTCCCTCTTATCGGTTCGTGCTCGACAGAAAGCCAATCGAAGACCGCAGCGAAGCAGCTCGAATTGAACAAATGGCAAGGTCTATCGAGAAACTGGTTGAACAAGACGCGGATGTGTTCCTTGCGGCACTAAAACGAGTCAGTCGAAAAACCCGCATGGATCTTCCTATCACAGTTAAGCGGCAACAGAAAAGTAAACTGCAACTGGATGAAGAGTTTGAGTTCTGACTCATCGGGTAGCCTCATAGCTGGCCATAAAGTACATTAACCAATCGGACACTTAACGGAGAAAACAGTGGCAAATGAATGGACAAAGGAAGAACTAAAGGCATCAGTCGAAGCGTACGTCGAAATGAGAGACAAACAGACCATTGGTGAGCCTTTCATTAAGAAAGAGGTCTATCGGCGTCTCGCGGAGCGTTACGACAGAACCGAGAAGTCCTTCGAGTTCAGGATGCAGAACATCTCACATGTATTGGCACAGCAAGGTCGAGAGTGGATCAAAGGGTTGCGACCCGCGAGAAACGTCGGAGCGAACGTAACGAGGGAGATTGAACTCTTACTGGCTGAAGTCGAGAAGAAAGCCCCGACTGACGTAGCGACATTCAATACACAGGTAGAAGCGCTCCGTAAGAAGCAGCCCCCCTTGCCTCCTTCTGGTAACAAGACCCCGTCTAAAAGCGAGACTACCTCCACGTCGTACGAGCGAGACCCGTCGGTTGTCGCTTGGGTACTAAACGAAGCTGGCGACAAGTGCGAGTCATGTGGCTGCTCCTCTCCGTTTGTTAAAGATGACGGTTCGCCGTACCTGGAAGTACATCATGTTGTGCGACTCGCAGACAATGGGCCGGATACAATCGACAACGCAGTAGCGCTATGCCCAAACTGCCATAGAGCGCTTCACCATGCAGCCGACAAGCACGACCGAAGGGAATCGCTTTATGAAAAAACATCTCGACTGAGGAAGCCGCACAGAGCGTCATAGCGACAGCACAGCGGGTCCTTCCTGGAGGGTATCTCGAGGGTAATTCGCGCCGCGTCTTTTCATTTCTGCGTGGCGATTTCACTTTGGTTTATTATTTCCGTCGGGGAACCTTTTCGGGGAACAAAAGTGACGACAAGACCAAAATAACCAATGTATATACGGTCTCGGAAGCCATTAACCGGAAACTCCCGCCAGCTCCACCAAATAAAAAAACCCTGTGCCGAAAGGCATAGGGTTTTTTGTTATATATTCACTGACAATGTTTAAACGCAGGCCCAGCCAGGTAAGCTGAGCCTGCGCTACGCTAGAAGCTTCCGCTCGAATTTACTGTGCCACTGGCCGGTGTGGTCACTGTGTTATTGGCGCCACCCTGCCAGACCACCGCACCTGAATCCCGCTTGATACATTTCCATTCAACCGGGGTGTTGGCAGGCAGGCCATTCGCCGTACCTGTCCACGTGGGGTACGCTGTTGCGCTTAAAGGCACCGCCTTACTGGTGTCCCAATTGCCCAATTCGGCAATGTTCCCCACTACGTATACGTTCTGGCCCCACGTTGTAGTGCCGTTGTTACAGGTAAAGTTGATCGCTGCGCTGGTGCTGGCCCGCGCGAGCACCACAGCACCGTAGGCAGGAATATGAACATCACTGATTGCGGTAGCCACACCTTCGCCACGCGTGGCTTCGGGCACGCCGCCGAGATTAAACCGGCTCCAGCTGGTGTTGGCAACTTCCAGATACGTCCCGCTAATTCCGACATCATAGTTGTACCATGTGGTAGGTCCGAAATTCATTACCACAACGTATTTTCCACCGTCGCGGCTGAACGCTGCAACCCGGTTGTTATTATGGATATGTGTAACAACGCTGTCGGCTGTCGCAAACGTCTGAGAATCGGCTGACCGGATATCATTCATTTTACGATACCAGGCGAGAATTTTAGCGCGGCCGGCATTCGTTTCATACGCGTTTAGAGGTAGGCGATCATCCCACCAGTCAATGTGAAATTGCGTAGTTTCTCCGCCTTCCTGGCCCATGAATATCATGGGTGTCCCACGGGCCAAGATGGTGCCGGTTAATGAAAGCTGGTTCATCTCCCAGCCTTTACCGTCGCGACCACGCTTGGCAATGCGATCATCCGTATTGCCAACTTCGTCGTGAGACTCAGTGTAAACCGTGGCATCCTGCCACCCGTCGCCAAAATGACCAAACACGGGCCATAAATCGTCCAGGTGACCGCCAGTAAGCACCGCTTTAAAATTATCGTGAAAGGTATCAGTCCACTGGCTATCCATCGGTGCATGAGCAGTGCCTGCCACTACCGAGCCGGTATCATCTGCGGTGATCCCCCACCAGTCTGGTAATTCTTCGGCGGTAAACCAGATATTGGGATCTTCGCTTTTTAAATTGCCGTAAAGCTCGCGCAGGAACTCCCAGCCGCCACCGTCGCCCGACTGCGTAATATACCCGCTGAAATCGTTGTGAATGGTGTTGGTATGGTCGAACCGAAATCCGTCGATGTTAAATTCACGCGCCAGATACAACACGTTCTGAATAAGGAAGTGTTTCGCCACATCGTTATTAAAGTTATATAACGGGCCCCACACCGTGTCCCCGTCGGCGTAGGTCGTATTATTCACGGTATACAGAATGTTGTCGCCAATGCCCAGGTGGTTAAACTCTAAATCCAGAATGACTGCCATGCCCTGCTGGTGCGCTTCGTCAACCAGCGCTTTAAGTGCGTCAGGGCCGCCATAGGATGACTCCACCGCATAGAAAAACGAGGGGTTGTAGCCCCAGCTCAGTTCACCAGCGAATTCATTTACCGGCAGCAGTTGAATGGCGGTGGCACCGGTGTCACTCAGATAGTCATTAGTACCGTCGTTATCGAGCTCTTCAGTTACCTCGTCCAGCGGCGACTTGCCGTTTCTGTCGGTAAACCGTAGCGGGTGAAGCTGATAAATATTCAACTCGCTCTGATCGGGGCGCGACCAGTTCGTGGTATTCCATTGATAAGCATCACTGAGGTATATCCGTGACATGCCGGTAGATAGGTTTGAATTAGTCACCCAGCGCGCTGCGGGATCCTGAAACGTTTGCTGCTCTCCGTCACGGGTAAGCATAAAACGGTAATGATCACCGTGGGCAGGCGCCCGAGAAAAACTGCTATCAGTGCCTTTGAACCACCAGAATTTGCCGTCGGGGGTACGCGTCATTGCTACTGCGCCCGACTGCCCGTTGGTAAAATCACCGTACAGTTTTACCTGCGTGTCACCGGGCTTAGTATGTAAAATGGCATACCAATGGTTGCCTTCCTTGTACACGCCAGGCGCTCTCTCCCATATAGCATCAGGATCACCGTCCAGCCACGCGTCGGCCTGCGCCGTCATCGCTACCACCAGTAAACATGCCGTAAGCAACACTCGCCAGCTACCTACGAGAGCTTGAGCTGTAAACTTGCCCTTTATCTGTAAAATAATTTTCATACGTTTTCCTGTTAAACACGTTTCGCCCTAACAAGGCATTAACCAAACATTAACAATTAACGTAGCAGGGTTGGCTCAATCGTCCGGTGAATACGTATGCAACTGGTCATACTTGAAAGTAAAATATGATGTCAGGGGGGGAGTCTGAAAATTTTCCTTCGCGGCATTGGCTAATGCTGCAGATACGGATGGGAAGGTTTAGTGCGGTCGGGTGATCAGGCGCTGGCTATGCGGTTACGCCCTTCTGTTTTCGCCTTATACAGCGCTTGGTCTGCACTGCTGAGTAACGACGTTACCAGCAGTTCATTACTACAGCGGCGGGTCGCAATACCGATACTCACTGTAAGCACGCCATTAGCAGGTGATTTTTTAAATGGAATGCCGAGGCTCTCGATGGCTTCCATAATTTGTTCGGCCACATAATGCCCTTGCTCGAAGTTGGTGTCAGGCAGAATAACTGCAAACTCTTCACCGCCGTAACGGGCGGCAAGGTCGTCAGTACGCTTACAGCACTGCGTCAGCGCATGGGCTACTGCCCGCAATGCCTCATCCCCCACACCATGGCCGTAGCTATCATTGAATTGTTTGAACAAGTCCACATCAACCATCAGTAAAGAAATAAACTTGCCGCGACGAATACCACTTTTTACCGCTTTTTCCAGACAGCCGTCGAATTGCCGCCGGTTGGCTATGCCGGTCAGGCCGTCGGAATTAGCCTGATAGACCAATTGTTTGTTGGCGTCTTCAAGTTGTTGGGTCAGTTGTTGCAGTGTCAGGCGGTTGGCGACACTTTGCAGCGTGTTTGAGAGCATTTCGCCTATGAGCTTCAGGTAGCGTATATCATGGTCGCGCCATTCATAGGTGCTGCCGACACTGTCGCAGCCTACAAATCCATACAGATCATCACCCAGGTGCACTGCCACACATAATACAGAGCGAATACGTTCACGCTGAAACTCCGCTTTTTCAGACGCAGCTTCACCTGGTAACTCATCCACATTACTCACACAGAACACATGTTGCTGTTTAATTGCCGCGGTAAAATAAGGAAGGTCCCCTACCGCCATATTTTGAAGCTCATCTTTATAGGGCGTGACCCCCGGCGCTACCCATTCATGGGTATTACTCATTCTTAATTTGTCTGGTGAAAACCGAAACAGATAACAGCGGTCGACACCACTGAACTCGCCAAACGCCCCCAGACTGCGCTCAATCAGCGTATCGAGCTGGCGGGTACTGACATTAATAAGTTGGGAGGAGATGGCCGACAACAAATGATTAAAGGCCAGATGATTAGCCAGCGGTGAAAAATCAGCTTGCGCGGACGGCAGATCGTTATCCTGTGCATTTATGACATGCAGAACCACCCACCTTGCGCCGCCGATTTCTGCGCGGCGGCCCTCTACCAGACAGTTGAGGTTACGATTCTGACTGTTGATGCGTAGCCGAAGGCGGGTAATATCCGAGGTCGCGCACCGAGTGAACGGGTCAAGATCCCCCGTATCCGGCTGCTTTGAGGAACCGTCATAAAATGTGAGCGATGCCACAAACTCATCGTGCTGCAATTGAGCACCAAAGAGCATTAAACATGCGCTATTTGCAATTACATGATGGTTATCTTCGCGTTTGGCCAGAAAAGCTGCGGGTAACTGGCTTAACCACTCGCGACACTCATTATCGCTCACCTATTCGACCTGCCATTCCGTTAATGTAAGTAAAGCTTATCACCACCGGCAGAAAAGCCAACCCTCTAAATTACTATTATTATCAGCGTCTTTCGATAGCGGGAATGGCGTAATACCGATCAGGCTCTGACTCTTTCAGCGACTCTAAACTGGCTTTGCGTTCCTTGCGTTCTGCCACAGTTTCACCAAACACCTGGTAATGCGCGCGCTCAATGAGTTCTCGTACTTCTGCCTGGGTCACGACCCCTATCACCTGACCGGCATTCATGAAACCTTCCATTCGGTGGCGGGCGGCGTCATCGGGCGTGCCCGCTTTTGTGGCCTGATAAACGACCACGATGCGTTTATGACATAACGCCAGAAAGTCAGTTTTATCCATTTCAGTTCTTCTCCCTTTGCAATCAGCTTAACAGTGGCTTCAGCCAACATTAACAAAAAGTAATCTCAATGCGTAATTTGCAGGTATGTATTTTATCTTCCCAACAAAGCAGGATTACCCATGGCAAACGAAAGGATCTCGTCCTTACTGGTAAAGTTGAAAGAAGACACTGATGGTAAGAATGCCTCGGTAGGAGAAGTAGTAGAAGCATTTGAACACCGCGGTTTTGGGCCATTGTTGCTTATCCCCGCGTTGATCGCGATGCTGCCTACCGGGGCCATTCCGGGTGTGCCCTCTATTTGCGGCATTACGTTATTTCTTATCTGCATTCAAATCGCGTTTGGAAAGGATCACCCCTGGCTGCCAGACTCTCTGCGCGAGCGATCTATTTCCCGGGATAAACTCACTCAGGCGGTGGATAAAGCCAAACCGTACGTTGAAAGAGTCGAGAAGGTTTTTACCCCGCGTCTCACCCCTATAACGAAAGGCCTTGTGGTCCGTTTTATCGCCATTTATTGTGGCGTTGTGGCGCTAACCATGATCCCGCTGGAAGCGTTACCGTTTGCCGTTATGCTTCCCGCCTTCGCCATTGTGCTAACAGCCATTGGGCTTACTACACGGGATGGCATAATGGTAATACTGGGGCTTATTTTACAAGCCTCTACCGCATTTCTGCTGATGAAAGTTATGCCTGGGGGTTAACCCGAGGCTGCCGCGTACAGGATATCCCATTCAGTCTTTGTGACTGGCATGATCGACAGTCGGTGGCCTTTTTTCACTACGCCTAACTCAGTGACCTGGGGCGTTGCTTTGATATCTTTGAGTAGCAGCGTTTTAGCAAACGCTTCTTTAAAGGTGACATCCACACAAAACCAACGCGGCGCGTCCGGGGTGGCCTTAGGATCATAATAGCGTGACTCTGGGTTAAACTGGCTGGGATCCGGATAGGCTTCCCTGCTTACTTCAGCCACCCCCGCTATGCCTACCTGCTTGCAACTTGAGTGATAAATAAATACGTTGTCACCGAGTTTCACTTCATCACGAAGGAAATTGCGCGCCTGGTAGTTGCGCACGCCATCCCACGGCTCAGTTTGTCCGGGGCGCTCTTTTAAATCCTGAATTCCAAACGCATCAGGTTCTGTCTTAAATAACCAGTACGCCATGTGTCCTCCCGTCAGTTCACTGGCCATTATTCTGCGCTTTGCTGATAAGTGCAACGCCCGCTTACGAACATGCCGTACATACCCCTAATTTTAGCCGCATACAGGGGTGTCTTAGTTTGATTATGTTGCCAGGTAATTTTAGAAGGTGGCTGTCCAGTTAGTATCGGTTCCCTCTCTCATGGGGCGTGTTCTGTTAGTAATAGTGGAATATGGGTGTCTTGCTTTCTGCTGCATTCGGCTCTCTGTTAGGGTCCGGTGGATGTCCTGCTGATGGCATTGACTTATAGGTGTCTTATTTTTGGTTGCGGTAGATGGGTGTCTGATTTTTGGTTGCATTACATTTTCGGTGCGGGCTATCTGTGAGTGTATGGACGGTGGTATACTCGCCGGCTACTATTTGTATCGTTACTGAGTGTTATGCAAGCCACCATCAAAGCCGACCGCGGTCTCTTTTCTTATCCTAAATACTGGCCGCACTGTCTGGGTACAGCGCCTTTTTTACCCATGTCGAAAGAAGAGATGGATGCGCTTGGCTGGGACAGCTGTGACGTTATCCTGGTCACCGGCGATGCCTATGTCGACCACCCCAGTTTCGGTATGGCCGTTATCGGCCGGGTTCTGGAAGCCCACGGTTTCCGGGTTGGGATCATCTCCCAGCCCGACTGGACCAGCAAAGACGACTTTATGAAGCTCGGCAAGCCGAACCTGTATTTCGGGGTGACGGCCGGCAATATGGACTCCATGATTAACCGGTACACCGCCGATAAAAAACTGCGTCATGACGACGCCTATACGCCGAATAATGAGGGTGGTAAGCGGCCCGATCGTGCTGTCACAGTGTATGCACAGCGTTGCCGGGAAGCGTTTAAAGGCGTACCTGTGATTGCCGGTGGTATCGAGGCGAGCTTGCGACGCATTGCACATTACGATTACTGGAGTGAAAAGGTCCGCCGCTCCGTGCTGTTTGACTCGAAAGCCGACATGCTGTTTTTCGGCAATGCTGAACGGCCTCTGGTGGAAGTGACCCATCGGCTGGCGGCCGGGGAGGATATTGCTGATATTCGCGATGTCCGCGGAACGGCCATTATCGTCAAGGAAGCCCTACCTGAATGGCAGGGTGTCGACTCTACTTCATTAGACCGCCCCGGAAAAATAGATCCCATCAGTAGTCCGTATCAGATGGAACCGGAGTGTGACAGCCAGACCAAAGGCAACCCGGAAGCCACTGACAGCGCCCCTATCGTAGTTCAGCCTGCCAAGCGCCGTAAACCCTGGGAAAATGTTTACGTGAAGCTTCCGGCTTTTGAAACGGTAAAAGACAATAAAGTACTGTACGCCCACACGTCCCGTATCCTTCACCAGGAAACCAACCCGGGTTGTGCACGGGCATTGATGCAGCGTCATGGCGACCGGCATATCTGGATCAACCCACCGGCCATGCCGCTGGAAACCGAAGAGATGGACGCTGTCTTCGACTTGCCTTACCAACGGGTGCCCCACCCCGTCTATGGGGATGCCAAGATCCCGGCTTACGATATGATCCGCTTCAGCGTAAATATTATGCGTGGCTGCTACGGCGGGTGCACCTTCTGTTCTATTACTGAACACGAAGGGCGTATTATTCAAAGCCGCTCCGAAGACTCGATTATTCGTGAGATTGAGCAAATTAGAGATACGGTGCCAGGATTTACCGGCGTGATCTCCGATTTGGGCGGCCCCACCGCCAATATGTACCGTTTGCGCTGTCAAAGCCCCAAAGCCGAAGCCACCTGTCGCCGGCCCTCTTGTGTGTATCCGACTATCTGTGCCCACATGGATACCGATCACAAACCGACCATTGACCTTTATCGCCGCGCGCGGAACTTGCCAGGCATAAAGAAAATTCTGATCGCCTCCGGCGTTCGTTATGACCTGGCGGTAGAAGATCCCGAGTATGTGAAGGAACTCGCTCTCCATCATGTAGGCGGCTATCTGAAGATTGCCCCAGAGCACACTGAAGATGGTCCGCTCTCGAAAATGCTGAAACCCGGTATGGGCAGTTACTATCAGTTTAAGCAGCTTTTCGATAAATACTCAGAGGAAGCCGGCAAGAAGCAGTATCTGATACCGTACTTTATTGCTTCACACCCGGGTACTACTGACGAAGATATGCTTAACCTGGCAATTTGGTTGAAGGAAAACAAGTTCCGGCTGGATCAGGTACAGAACTTTTATCCGTCGCCTTTGGCCACGGCCACCACTATGTACCATACGGAAGTCAACAGTACCCGCAAGGTCACTAAAGACAGCGAACACGTGCCGTCGGCTAAAGGAGAAATCCATCGCCGTCTGCATAAAGCCATGCTGCGCTACCATGATCCAAAAAACTTTGCGCAAATTCGTGAAGCGCTGGCAAAAATGGGGCGTGGAGATTTGATTGGACGGGGTCCTCAGCACCTGGTGCCGCCAGAAACCGCGGATGAAAAGCGGCAGAAAATGCGCAAGGCCAAGCGCGGTGAAAGAGCCCTGACTAAACACACCGGGTTACCACCGAAATTCCAGGGCAAAAATAAAGCGGGCAAAGCAGGCGCTCGTCAGCGCCCGGCAAGTAAGGGCGCCGTCGCAGGCAAGCGCTAAGGGTTTATTGGTTCACGGGTTTACAGTTCACAGTTTTCTGATGTTACCCATCTGGCCAAACGCCCAGACTTTAGTAACCCCCTTAAGACGTATGCCTGCTTGGCTGCGTTCATAAAAAAGCCGGCGTAATCGCCGGCTTTTGGTGTCTATGCAGGGCGCTTATGCCGCCTGCGTTTCCTTTTCTTCTTCGGTGTCAGCCACTTCGTGGCTAAGCAAATATTCAAATGCTGCCAGAGACGCTTTGGCCCCCTCGCCCATTGAGATAACAATTTGCTTATAGGGCACCGTAGTCACGTCACCGGCTGCAAAAATGCCTGTCTCAGAGGTATGGCACTTATCGTCGATGACCACCTCGCCATATTGCGTCAAGTCCACCACACCTTTTAAAAACTGGCTGTTAGGAACTAAGCCAATCTGCACGAATACGCCAGCCAGAGATTGTGTATGCACGTCGTTGGTGGCGCGATCCTGATATTCGATGGCCGTTACCTTGCCGTTTTCCGACAGGATCTGGCGTGTTGCCGCGTTTTTCACAATAGTAATATTGTCACGCTTTTGCGCCTGCTCAATAAGCACCTGGTCGGCTTTCAGTTCAGGCATAAATTCGTATACCGTGACGGATTTCACCAGCCCAGCTAAGTCCAGCGCGGCTTCAATGCCTGAATTACCGCCACCGATTACCGCAACGTCTTTTCCTTTGAAGAACGGGCCATCGCAGTGCGGGCAGTAGGCTACGCCGTTACCGACATTTTCGCGCTCGCCGGGTACGCCAAGCTCTCTCCAGCGCGCTCCCGTGGCGACAATAATTGACCGGGTGCGGATTTCCTCCCCCGATGACAAGGTAATTGTCTTCACATTACCCTGCTCTACCGACTCAACTCTCACGTGCTCTTTCAGCGTAATGTCATAGTCGTTCACGTGCTCCATCAGATTACCGACGAGCTCGGGACCAGTGGTCTTTGATACTGAAATCAGGTTTTCAATGCCCATGGTATCTTTCACCTGGCCGCCAAAACGATCTGCCACTACAGCCACCTTCAGGCCTTTACGGGCACTGTAAATTGCCGATGCTACGCCTGCCGGACCACCGCCAATTACGGTCACATCCTGCAGCGGCAGTGACTGCCCCTTGTTCGCATCTTTTAGCGACGGATCCCGTGCCAGCAATTTATCTATCAGTACCGAGGCATCCACTTTGCCGTTCGCAAAAAGCTCACCATTCAGGTATACACTGGGAACGCCCTGAATATCGCGCTCTTCAACCAGACTCTGATATAGCCCGCCGTCAATCATCTCTGCTTCAATATGCGGATTCAGCAGCGCAAACTGATTTACAGCCTGCACAACATCAGGACAGTTTTGGCAACTTAAGCTAATAAATACTTCAAATTTTAACGGCTCTTTCACCGCTTTGACGATGCTCTGCAGGCTTTCGTCAACTTTCAGTTCGGTACCGGAGGCATGTAAAATGGCCAGTACCAAAGAATTAAATTCGTGTCCGCCGGGGATCCCGGAGAACCGGATGCCGGTGTCTTCACCGTCAGCTTCTAGCAGAAAACTTATTGCACTGCGAAGCGCACCCTGCGTGTTGCGTTCGTCTACTTTAATGTGTTCGCTTACCTCAGCAATGTCGGACAGAAACTTCACCAGTTCCTCACGCTTGCTGTGTTCACCGGTTTGCACGACGAACGTCACGGTCTTCTGCATGGAGGCAAAATAGCCTTCCAATGCCTGTAATATATCTTTAGTTAACATGGTTATTTTGCCCTTTCATTGTCAGTTGAGGTAGGGAGTGGAAACCCACTCCCTCGCGAATGCTGGTAGCAGCTTAAATCTTGCCTACCAGGTCCAGTGAAGGTGCCAGTGTTTCTTCACCTTCCTTCCACTTCGCAGGACATACTTCACCCGGGTGAGACGCTACATATTGCGCAGCCTTCACTTTACGCACCAGGTCGTCGGCGTCACGGCCAATACCTTCTGCGGTGATCTCCATTGCCTGAACGATGCCATCTGGGTCAACCACAAACGTTGCCCGGTCAGCCAGACCCATGTTTTCACGCATGCAGTCGAAATTGCGGGTAATTTCGCCAGTCGGATCGCCAATCATCGCAAACTTAATTTTGTTGATTGTTTCCGACGCTTCGTGCCACGCCGCGTGAGTGAAGTGTGTATCAGTAGACACTGAGAAAACTTCTACGCCACGAGACTGCAGCTCTTCGTATTTATCAGCTACATCGCCGAGCTCTGTCGGACATACAAAGGTAAAGTCAGCTGGGTAGAATACAAACACTGCCCATTTGCCTTTAATGTCTTCGCTGCTTACTTCTACGAATTCGCCCTCTTTAAATGCATTCGCTTTGAATGGTTTAATTGCTGTGTTAATTAATGCCATGCTTATATTCTCCGTTGGTTTAGTTATCGCGACTTTTTAGTTAAACGAAAAAGCCACTAACAGTACGAAACATTCTCCTGCACGGTTTTGATGTCATCGAATCTGCCCGTGCTGGAATGATTGTTAGAATAGCGGGGGCGGTGAGGAATTGATAATTGGTAAAGTTGAAAGAGCCAATCAACTTTTCCAATCAAACATTAAAACTCTTAACACAAAAACCAATCAAACATATCCTCAGGTTTCTTGCTATGGTGCAAATAGTAACGAGAAGACCGCGGCCGGGTGCAGTAGCGCCGACGGCTAAGGCAGATGGGAGCGACCCGCACTAATGAAAAGAGAAAAATTCGTACGAAAGCAAATTGAAGCCACTGATGGTCCGATAAGCACGTTATCGGAGACCAAACATGCCAAAATGCGGGAAAGTCCGTTTGTCTTTTTTCGAGGCACTGCGCCGTTGTTCTATGCAGACCTGGCCAGCGGCCTTATTTCCTTGCCAGACCCCGTCGCCCGACTCCCCAGAGTTTGTGTGGTGGGCGACTGTCACGTCTCAAACTTCGGTTTTCTCACGGAAGAAGGCTCACACGGCGACACTGTCATATTTGCACCTAATGATTTTGACGACGCCTGTGTCGGTTTTGCAGGCTGGGATATTCTGCGGTTAATGGTATCTATGCTGTTAACCGCGGAGCATTGTCAGGGGGTCAAATCGGGTAAGTATTCCGACCCGGATATCAATCGGGCAAAGTCAGCCATTACGCTGGACGAGGCGAAAAGTGCCATGCAGGCTTGCCTCACCGCTTACACGGCCACCTGCGACAGGGTTGTTTACCGTCCAGGTGAAATTTACGAGGCTATAGATTATCCACCGCCAGGCAAACTCACTAAACTGTTCGAAAAGGCCCGCCGCCGGGCTGCCCTGGGCGAGGCATTCACCTCGAAGAGCGCGCTGGCGAAAGCCGTACATACCGTCAATGATAAGCTGCAATTCAGGCACCTCCCCGAAAAATTTAGCCGGCTGGATCCCTAATGCCGATCAGTTAAGAATTTAATGATCGGTTGACCGATCTTTTGAAGGGTTCAAAATCCGATATCAGTTTCT
>NZ_JAOTJC010000008.1:0-500804 GCF_025628895.1 Alteromonas salexigens
ATGTTCGGCCACATAGCTCATTGGATTACTTACCGCCTGTTGAGTATGCAAAGCGGGCAGCATAATATGAATAATCTGAATTAGTCTCGACTTAATCTGACACTTCTTCTTGAAAAGTTGAGAGTTACCCGTTTTGATAAAGGTGTCGAATCTTTAATCAAAACAAAATAGGTAACTCTCATGTTGCATACTAGCAATCCAATCATCAAACACAAAGCAGGACTGTTAAATCTGGCTGAAGAGCTGGGCAATGTATCGAAGGCTTGTAAAGTAATGGGCGTGTCCCGTGACACGTTTTATCGGTATCAGGAGTTGGTTGAGGAAGGCGGAGTCGATTCGCTGATTAACCGCTCAAGACGCACACCTAACCTCAAGAACAGGGTCGATGAAGAGACCGAGCAGGCTGTTAGAGCACATGCAATTGCGTTTCCTGCTCACGGCCAGGCGAGAACCAGCATGAGCTGCGTAAAGCAGGTGTATTCGTTTCAGGTAGCGGTGTTCGCTCGATATGGCTCAGGCATAACCTGGAAAACTTTAAAAAGCGACTTGCGGCACTGGAAGCTAAAGTTGAAAGCGACGGCATCATTCTGACAGATGAGCAGGTTGCCGCGCTTGAGAAGAAAAAGCAGGATGACGAGGCCTGCGGTGAAATTGAAACACATCATCCAGGCTACCTTGGCTCACAAGACACCTTCTACGTTGGCAACCTCAAAGGTGTCGGCCGCATTTACCAGCAAACCTTCGTCGATACCTACAGTAAAATCGCCTTCGCCAAGCTCTACACGACCAAAACGCCAATCACCTCGGCCGACATACTCAATGACAGAGTATTGCCGTTCTTCGAGGCTCAGGAGCTGCCTATGCTGAGAATACTGACAGACAGAGGCACAGAATACTGCGGCAAAGTAGAGCAGCATGATTATCAGCTTTACTTAGCCATCAACGATATCGACCACACAAAAACCAAGGCGCGACATCCACAAACTAATGGGGTCTGTGAGCGATTCCACAAAACCATCCTGAACGAATTCTACCAGGTCACCTTCCGTAAAAAGCTCTACGATTCGCTGGAGGGACTCCAAAAAGATCTGGACGAGTGGCTGGAATACTACAACAATGAAAGGACTCATCAGGGCAAAATGTGCTGTGGCAGAACGCCAATGGAAACATTAACTGATGGGAAGCAGATTTGGGCTAAGAAGAATTTAGCTCAAATCTAATCTGACACTGGCACCATAAAACGGGTAACTGTCAGATCAGGTCTGAGCTAGTACAAATAATCTCATCGAAGCAGTGGTGCTAGTTCAGGGGAAAGGTCATCCCGAATCTAACATTTTGGTATAAAGTAGTGTTTTTTCTTTTTGAGTACCGTCGACGCGTGCTTTTTCTGGGTTATCGTAGCTGTCACCATTTATCCAATGCGCTTTTATCCAGTTTTTTTCTCGTCGCAGGGCCCGATTGCCTTTAACACTTGGAGCTCCTTTAGCTGTAAATTCATTCCTAATTAAATCAATAGCTTTTAAATAAATAGGGTCTGTTGTATAGCTTGTAAAATCAATATTATCCTGAATTAACTTTGCTGGAACAGCTATATAGCTATCGGTCGCGTAGGTCTCAACGTCACCAATTGGACGGCGGCGTTTGTATTTTATAGTAAGACCTACATCTAGTCCGTTAACGTGATATTCCTGGCATACATCTTCAAAAAAATCCTTTAAACCCTCAAAGTCTGATGCTGCATGTTCAGAACAAGTATTCTCTAGGTGGTCTAAAATAGCGGCATATGCTTCAGCGGCATTTATGTTCGTGAAGTGTGTTGAGGAATTATTGCCGTGATAACCACATGCTCGACCAATATTAGCTTGAACGACCGCAGCTACACTCGCGATTGTGCTATCCCATGTTGAGATTAAATTGTTTTTCATCATGGTGCCAAAGTTAATTCCCGCTCTGGCGCCGGCAACTGTAATTGCTATGAGTTTGTCTTCAAACAGTACAGCATCATCAAACTCTTTTTTAAATCGTTCGATACTACAATGCTGATCATCTGGCACACCATTTAGAGAATTACCAAGAATGTATATTGAACTACTGTCTATTCCCTTGGCTATTAGCAGTTCTTTTGCTTCCATAGCCGATCCCGCAGGGACTCTCACCAAAGACCAACCCATTCCTTCGTGTTGTATGAATTGTTCTAAAAAAGCATCTCGTTCTGGGGATGGAATGAGAAAGTTCTTATTGGTGCTGTCTAGTCCTTTAACTTTGCCACTCTTTAGCATCTCTCTTACGCCATAATATTCATCGCTTGTTTTGTGAAAAACTAGGCGCGTATTGAAATTTCGTCTCAATATTGAATCTTTTAGTGCAGCAGATGCAATCTTATTAGCAGTCTCAATAAGCTCGTCATCTTTATCGTTTTCTGCTTGTTCTTTAAGATCTAATGCTTCCTGGTACTCAGTTTCTGCCCCATATAATGCGCCGAAAGGTGTAGCTGATATGAATACCACCTTACATGTATCGTTTTCTTGCTCAAGATAATCAAAAATTTTGCTATAACGAATGGCGCTTACGTTTGAGCCATAATGACATTCGTCGATAATGATAAGTTTAGGAGGATTACCTTTAAATTCATTTTCTAATGCTTTTTCAAAGTTAACAAAGTTACTTACGACCACATTTTTAGCTAGTTTAAGGTCGTCTTCCGCTTGTTCTTTCAGAGCAAGGTCAGGCATTGTGACCAAATAAAGCGTATCTTTAAGTTGTTTTCTGTCAGATATATCTTGATCGCTAAGGCTAAGTCTTTGTAAACAGCAAAGAGCTAGAGCAATTCCTGATTTTCCGGCTTGCATTTCTGCCGCTGTCACTACCGCTCGCACCTCGTGATCAAAGGCGGAAAAGGTTTTCTGAGCAGCGCTTATTTGATGTAAACGTAACACATCACCGGATAATACTTTTTTTACTATTGTACGATGCTTTTCTGCACTACTCATTGAGGCAATTCCTTCTGACTTTATGTGAATCTAACAATATACTTTTTTTTGATGGATTTCCTGCTATTAGAAAAATGACAAATCAAATGCTGCAATATGTACAGTTTGAATAGAGCAGAGAGACTACATTGGTTTGTAGCACATATGTAGCACAGAAAAATCTGGTTGGTAAGCACTACTGCTTTAGGCGAGGAAAAATGGTGGCCCCACCCTGACTTGAACAGGGGACCTGCCGATTATGAGTCGGATGCTCTAACCAACTGAGCTATGGGGCCTTAGAAAGGAATGCGCTTCTATTAACGAATGTTTTTACAAACGCCGCGCAGTATAAGCAGTTTTTTTCGGCTTGTCACCCTCTTGTCACCACCAAAAACGCGGCCTGACTGTTTTACATACAATCATAGTCAGGCCGGTCATTGCCAGGCGTTTTTTGTTTGTAACGTGCGGCGTCTGAACAGGCTCATCATGCCTAATCCCAACAGTAAGCCGTAACCCAGGCTGCCCCCGCCGGACTCTTCACGGGGAGGTGCTTCTACTGGGATCGAGGCGGCCGGCTGAACATTAACCGTCACGCTATCGCTGCTTTGCACACCAAACTCATCGGTCGCGGTGAGGCTGAAGGTTAGGGGCTGGGCGTCATCGGGAGCCACAAAGGAGGTTTCCAGCGAGGTGGGGCTGTCCAGCGTGACGGTCGGGCCGCTGGTTTGTGTCCACAAGGTTTCGGCCAGATTACCTTCCGGGTCGCTGGCAGAGCCGGTTAATGTCACTGTCGCGGAGAGGTTCGCTGACTTGTCGTTGCCGGCATTTACTTCCGGTGCCTGGTTGGCTTCATCGTCTTTAATGCGTACGGCAACGGTGATGAACTCCCCCAAATTATCCGCGGAAGCGCCGGTGAGATCGACAAAGAACGTTTCTTCGCTTTCTTCGTCGCTGTCGTTAACCAGGGCCAGTTCCAGCGTCTTGTCAGCGTTGTCACCATCTGCCCAGCTAAGCTCACCACTGCTATCGGTGACATCGCTGCCGACGGTAGCGGTGTCAGAACGTAATGCGTAATTCACGGTGATTGGGCCGGTGCTGCCGCCCTGACGGGATACGGTCAGCGCCACAGTAGCATCGGTTTCAAGTGCCACCACCCCGTCATTGGTAAAGCTGATGACGCCCGCACTGGTGTCCTCGCCATCAATTGTGACCTTGGTCATGCCCTTGCCGGGCGCAATCGAGCCGCCGTTAGGGTTGAACAGGCGCAGGAAGAACAGTTCACTCGGTTCATCCGCGCCGTTTTCAGCAATAGTCAGGCTGAGGGTTTTATCTTCCGTATCCCCCTGGGACCATGACACGCTGCCTTCAACCGGCGTCAAATCAGTTGCAGTAGCTGAGCCGAACAGCGTTGCATACTGCACCGTCATGGCATCGCTGCCGGTGCGTGACAGCGTGACGGTAAGCGTGGTGTTGTCACTGGTGCTAATCTGGCGGTTGGCGAACTGCACTACATTGCTTTCCATGGCCACGGTTTCGTCTTTCAGAATAAACAGGCCACCCTGAATATCGCTCACCAACAGGTTGCCACTGGGTAAGAACGGGTACACGCCCCATGCACCGTTAAAGGCTGTGTTATCTGAGCTGGGGAAGGTGTCGAAGTTGGCAATTTCTGTTGGCGCCGTGGGGTCGCTGATATCCAGCACCGTCAGCCCTTTCTCATAATTCGACATATAGTAGCGGTCGCCACGCACAAAGCCGTTGTGATCAATAGCGGTAGTTTCGCCCACCCAGCTGGCTACCAGCTGTGGGTTGGTCAGACTGGTGATATCAATAACATGAACTGTGGTATTCACCCCCTCATACGACTCATCCAGTTCGTCATGCACAATTACGTAGCGGGTGTCTTCCGTCCACCAGCCACTGTGGGTGTACTGGATGTTGGGATAGGTAACAGCTGACAGCTCTTTGGCACTGGTGGGATTAGTATGATCCCATAAGCGCACGCTGAGTTCGTTAAAGTCCAGCATGACCAGGCAGCCGTCAGCGGTGCCGTTCACACAGTCGTTGGTGGCCCGGGCGTCGGTTACCCTGAGTGAAGAGGCGTCATGGGTGTAGTCGTTACGGGTGGTGCTTTCAGGGATATAAGTGGCTTTGGGCTTTTGCAGGCTTTTCAGTGAATAGGAGCGCCATGCGCCCCCATAGTTTTCTGAGCCGGTAATATGAATTTGCGCATCGGTACCAGGCAACGCCGTATTAAGGGTGTAGTCCACGTTGGAAATGTAGATATTGTGGGCTTTTGCGTCTTCGTTTAGCCGACCGGCTTCGCTAATGCCGTTTGGCAGGTCGTTCAGGTCGATGATCCATAAGCCTTCCGAGGCGCTGTCCGCTGTCACATAGGCATAGGCTCGCCAGGTGCGGGAGGCAGAATGGTAATACTGGTACACCTTGATATCACGCCAGGTGGTTGACTGCCCCGGCAGGCTGCCGACCAGTTGCGGGCTCTCCGGGTTGGTAACATTCACCACCGCCACGCCGTTACGCTGGCCGATAATGGCGTATTCGTTGCCAGTGTTCAGATCAACGTGACCCCAGATATCATTGGCACTGGTAGCGTTTAGGCCAAGCTCACTCAGTGGCATGTGGGCCAGCAGGCTCAGGTTAGTACAGGAAAAGCCGGCCGAGGTGCCGTTTTCACACGCCGCTGCGGTATGAGACTCTGACATCAGCGCCATTGCGGTGCTTGCGAATTTCGTGAGTTCCCCCGCGTCCTCTTGTTTGCCATCAGCAATCACCTGAAAACCCTGGCGATGCAATTCATCGGCAAACGCGGGAGGGACGCCGTACAGGGTAGTGGTATGAAGTGAGGGGTTTTGGATCTGAAAATGATCGACACGGCTAAAACCGCCCTTCACCGGTACTATTTCACTGATCAGATAAAACAGGTCGTTGCGGCTCTCAATTGAGTAATGCCCGCTGGCTACCAGAACCTTGTCACCCTTGCCCGCCATCTGGGCGGCATAGGCAATAGTTTGACAGGGGCGAAAGCGGTTATCGCAGCGCCCACTGTCGGTGCCATTAGTGGCAACAAAACGTGCCTTGTCATGCTCGCTATGTGCATGTACAGCTTGACTCACTGTCCCTAGTGAGACCACTATTAATAGCAATACTTGTTTTATCATGTGTTCGTCCTGAATACCCTGAGCAGATAAATTAGCAGACGAAGGTACAAAGTGGAAATTTTGCGCAACACAGTAGTCAGAAGCGCTGTCATTTGTACGTTACTCTCGGCGTTGGCTGCGTGTGACAACATTATTCCTAACCGCGAGGGCGGAACCATTCCGGTGCACCTGAAGCACGTCGACACCGGCACCTGCCCCATGACAATGACCATCAATAACAACAAATGGGCCATCGACTATCTGGCGATGTATGCCAGTAATCCGGCTATCCGCATAGACGGCAAATGGCAGCCGCTGAAGTTTAAACAAACCGACTGGCAAACCCCCGATATTGCCTTGCTTAAGTTTCATCCGTCCTGTGATGGTAAAAAGGAAGGCAATACCCGGCTGCAACTGGAAGCGTCCGCAGAGCTGATGCAGCTGGCGACAAACTTTCGGTTCACCATCGGCTTACCGTTTGAAGAAAATCACGCTAACCCGCTAACCCAGCCTTCGCCCCTGAACGACAGTAGCATGTTCTGGTCGTGGCAGACCGGCCATAAATTTTTGCGTCTGGATGTGCATAATCCGGCGGCCCCAAACCAAACCTGGTCCTATCATCTGGGCAGTATTGGCTGTGACTCGGAGTCGGCCATGCGCCCGCCGGAAAAATCCTGCACGTTCACCAATCGGGTGGAAATGATTTTGCCTATGACGCAGCTGGATTCCGATCTGGATCTGGCGTTATCGGTACCGGTCATGCTGGCACAGGTCTCGTTGCCTGACACCGATGGCTGCATGTTTGAGTCGCCGGACGACCCGGTGTGCAACCAGTTGCTTCGTAATCTGCTTCACCGGCCATGGCTCGACTGGGACTGATTGCGCTTTTCGCGCTGTGGTTGAGTGGCTGCTCCGAGTCGCCCACCCCGTATAAATGGGCGTTGCCTTACAATGTGCCGGAACCTGTGGTGCCGGCCGACAATCCTATGACGGAAGAAAAGGTAGCGCTGGGGCGGATGCTGTTTTACGACACCGCGCTGAGCGTGAATCAGCAACAGTCCTGCGCATCCTGTCACCTGCAACAGTTTGCCTTTGCGGAAGCCACTGCCCATTCGATAGGCACCACGGGTGACGCAGTTCCGCGCAATGCGCTGGCATTAGTGAACGTAGCTTACAATGGCTCCCTCACCTGGGCCCACGAAGGGCTGAATCACATTGAGCAACAACTGATGATCCCGTTGTTTAACGAAGCCCCCGTGGAAATGGGCGTGACAGGTCATGAGCAGGCTATACTGGCGCGTTTGCAGTCACCGGATTATCAGGCAGCGTTTGAAGCCGCCTACGGTGATACTGCCGCAAGCTGGGATGGCATTGTGAAGGCACTGGCCAGCTTTGTCCGTAGTCTGGTGTCATTCTCCAGCCCGTTCGACCGTTACGCGTATGGCGGTGACGATAGTTCCCTGACAGAGCAACAAATAGACGGCATGAACCTGTTTTTTTCCGAACGGCTGGAGTGCTTTCATTGCCATGGGGGCGTTAACTTTACCCAGTCATCGAAGCACACTTTTCAGCAGCTTAATCTGCGACCGTTTCACAACACGGGCTTGTACAACGAAGACGGGCAGGGGGGGTATCCTGCGGTTGACCAGGGGTTGATAACGGTATCCTTAAAGCCAGAAGATATGGGCAAATTCCGGGCGCCTACGCTGCGCAATATTGTGGTCTCTGCCCCCTATATGCACGACGGCAGTGTGCGTACACTGGCGGAGGTGCTGGATATTTATGCCGCCGGTGGCCGCGGTGAAGGTAAAAACAATCCGTATAAAAGCCCGTTTGTGACCGGATTCAGCCTTACGCCGGAAGAGAAGGACGCGGTCATTGCGTTTTTGCAGAGCCTGACCGATCAGCAGTTTTTACATAACCCCACATTTGGGCCGCCACGTTCTTCAGAAAATTGAACAGATTGTTAAGAAAATGCGTGTATTCAGGCATCTAGTAAGTGCATCGCACACTGTTCTTTGATATCTTTTTGCTGATTACTGATACGACACGCCAGCACGGAGACAATAATGACTGAGAAGCCCTTTCTGGTAAGCGGTCGCAATACCCTTATTCATAAGATCAGAAAGCTGGATTTGCTTATTCTTAACGGCGACGATAATCCACCGATCATCGTGACGTATAAAGGTATAAAGCGATATGAAGGCAAAGTACCTGAAAATAAGCGTGACGCTAAAATGATGGATATGGAGCTGGTGGACTTAACAGCCGGTGAAGTCTTCAGCGACGAAAAAACGCTGCTGTTTGTGCAAACCCTGAACGGGAAAGAATATAAAATTGACTACAGCAAAGCCGATACGTCCATGTTTATCAAAATTCATCAGGACAGCTTCTTTTAAGTAGCGCTGTGCTGGGGTCAGGCAATGTGGCCCCAGTTTGTTGCTTCCAGCGAGTTAAAACCGCGGATGGGGCGGGGCTTGCCCTTGAGCTGAGTGTAGCGACGAGCAAATATCTCAAACCTGCAAATGTCGTGAGGTGTCACTTCTGACGCATTCACACCTTTAATAACCCCGGCCGTTTTCAGGCCTGCGGCAATCAGTTCAGAACAAAACCAGCTACTGAAATCCTCATCGTTATAGCTGATCCTTCCAAACCAGGGATGCTCATCCAGAAAGTCTACCGCTGCACCAAATAACTGTAAGACATCATATTTTTTATCCTGCTGCGCAAACATGAAGTCATGAAAAGCAGCCTGGTTCGCGTTAAAGACAGTGCGGGCCTCTGTGCCCAGCGGCAGCCACCAGATATCACCCTGGTATGTTTCTATTCGTTCACTGAGGCGATTAGTCATTACCCCCTGCTGCCCGTCTTTTACGGTGGCTTCTACTACCAGCTTACCCGGCTGCATGTCTGATACGGCAGCCTGAGGCTGCTCAACCACCACCGCCACATGGGTCACTGCCGAACGGGTAGTGAGCTTCGCCCAGCGGGAAAATAAACACTTGCCGCCAAAAGCAATCACATCGCCTGGCTGCATGTATGGCTTTACCTCCGGGTACTGCTGTACGTCCAGCACAGATACATCCTTGTTTGTAGGTATGACAGGGTGTTGCAAAGTGTGTGGCAGGCGCGACCAGTAACCGCCCCAGGCGTTTATTAATCAGCGTTTATAGCGTGTTTATCGCAATATCTCAAATAGCCGCCGCTGGCCGTTTTCCGCCGGTTACAACGCAATTTTTTCACTACTGTTATCTGGCAGCCGGACATTTTGTAGTAGCCGTCAGCATTCACAGGTAAACGAGGAATAAACAATGAAATTACTTACAGCAAGCAACGTAATTGGAGCCGTACTGGCATGTAGTGTAATCGCCGGTGGCGCTCAGGCCAAAGGCTATCCACCTGAAATGGAAGATAAACTGGTCCGGGTATGTGAAGCGATAAAAGCCGACAGTCCTATTCGCCTGCACGTGGCCGTGGAGCGTAGTGGTCTGACTTATCGGATGCTGCAACAGGGTCTGGTATGTAATGGCCAGGACATGCACACCTTTGCATTGTCGAACGGCGCAAAAAAAGCGGGAAAGTTTTTGATAACCCGTACTCATAGTGGCAAGCGTACCCTTACCGCACAGCATCACTAAGGAGCAAAGTCATGCTTTGTCATGGGCAACATGCTTTATCGGATATCAGGATAAAACGTGCCGGACTGGCTGGTGAGCATCCCGATGTGGTAGCTGCCTACGTAGCCAGTGTGACAGGGAAGGGCGCGTTGCAGGTGGTCATCTTATCGTTCGGTGAGGCGCATGGCAGCGGCCTTTACACTGAGCTTGAGCAGCACCCGGCGGTGAACGCAGTGCACGTGTGCAATGATGAATACAGTGCGCGCGAGGTGTGTTCAACCTCAGCACCTGTGGTGATCTTTGCACCGCTCTCTACCATGCTGAGTATGCGCCAACAGGTACCAGTCGGGTGCCGCTGGGTAGTGATGGGCGAGTCCAACGATGACGCCCTGGCTGCATTCAGCGCCTGCGCGAGCAGTTTTTTACCTTTGCCGCTGACCGTCGATAATATTCACCGGTGCATGGCGCAATTGCTCAGTGAAACTAAGCGGTTGCAGTTCAGGCGGCAATATCAGCAGGTCACCGAAGGGCTGTGCCGTCAGTTTGGCGTTACCCCCCATGCGCTGAGCGCAATGCTGCGGCGTCAGTGTGCCAGTCGTAATGAGCCGGGTGTGGTAGGTCTTAAGTCCGGCAGTGAATGGCGGTGTCTGCACCCCCACGATATACGCTGGATCGAGGCGGCGGGGGATTATATGTGTGTGTATACTCTGGGTGAAAATCATATTGTTCGTTCTACTCTGTCAGATTTGCTGAAAAAGCTTGATAACACCCGGTTTTTACGCGCCAGCCGCTCGGTCATTGCCAACGTAGACTGTGTAGCTGAAATTGAGACTGTCACTCCCTCGCTGCACATCCTGCATTTGGATGACGGGACCCAGGTTAAAATCAGCCGGCGTTGCTATATTGCCCACTGGCAACAGCGACAAAAAGATGATCGGGCAGGGCAAAGGTCGCGCTGATAAGTCTACATACTGGTGATACACTTACCGTATATTGTTGTCACCGGGATTGTTATGACCGTGCTTATCCGCCATCTGCTCGGCTGGACAGGGTTGTTGCTGTGTTATTTTGCGGGCAAGGTGTTGGTGCTGATGTGGGAACTGCCCTTGCCGGCGGCGCTCACTGGCTTGTTGTTGATGCTGCTAATGCTGTTTGTACGTGGCGGAGCTGTTTCTGTGGCCACTGCCGGCGCGCCCTTACTCAGGCACATGTCGGTGCTGTTTGTACCCGCGGTACTGGGCGTAGGCGTTTACTGGCAGAGTATCTATCTGCATGGCTGGGCCCTGGCGGCGGCCATTGTAGGCACGACGGTTGTCGCTTTGGGGCTGACCGGCCTTGTGGCACAACGAGTGCTTCAGCGGCGACTGGTGCAAACGGAATGACCCTCGCCCAGGCGCTCTTACAAATTGGTGCAGACGTAAGCCGTGTAGCCGATGCCACGTTCTCAGTGGCGGGCCTGCAATGGATCCTGATTACCCTTGTCTGTTACACCGCGGCGCTGGCGCTGTTTCGGCTGGCCGGCGGTTCACCCTGGCTGCACCCGCTGGTGATCACCGCTACTGGCGTGGGCATGACGTTATATCTTACCGAAACCAGTATTGCCGACTTCCAGACATATGCAGGTATTATTCACTGGCTGCTCGGGCCGGCTACCGTGGCACTGGCTATTCCGATGTATAACCAATGGCAACAGGTACGGGACCTGGGCTGGCACCTGTTGGTTTCGGTTATGGCGGGCGGCATACTGGCGCCGCTACTGGCATGGACCACCCTGTATCTGTTGGATGCCCCTTTGGCTCTGCAAATGACCATGCTGGTTAAATCCATCACCACGCCGCTTGCTATGGAAGCCAGCGCCAATATCGGCGGCGTGCCTGCGCTGGCCGCGGTGTTTGTTATCACCACCGGCATCGTGGGTGCAGTAGTAACCCCGGCGGTCTTCCATATTTTCAGGGTTACGGGTGCAGCAGCACAGGGCGTGGCATTAGGGACAGTGGCCCATGCGGTAGGAACGGCTAAAGCATTACAAATGAGTGAGCAGGCAGGGGCGATGGCAACGCTTGGGTTGTGTTTAAACGGTATCGTGACCGCGGTCATATTACCGCTAATGCTGTGAGCGGCCTGAGTTCACCTGACATGGACTTTCGGCCAATAGCTGCTATTGCTTAAAACGGGTGAAGATATTTATAAAAACGCCGATACCGGATATATACCCTGATAAACTTAATGCGCACGGCTCACCGGGCGACATTCTTCCATTGCCAGCGTAAAGGCAAACAGACGTAAGGTGGTAATTGAGTAACATGTTTTCAGTGTTAGTGTGTGACGACTCACTGGTAGCGCGCAAGCAGGTAGCTAAATGCCTGCCACAGGACTGGCAGGTCGCCGTGCATTTTGCCAAGCATGGTCAGGAAGCTGTGGATGCCATCGCCGAGGGCAAGGGCCAGCTTCTGCTGCTGGATTTGAACATGCCGGTGATGGATGGTTACCAAACCTTAGAGGCTATTAAAAAGGCCGGCTATCAAACCCAAACCGTGGTCATTTCCGGAGATATCCAACCCGAGGCTCACGAACGGGTTATGCAGCTTGGCGCGATCGATTTTATCCAGAAGCCGGTCAGCCCGGAGTCACTCCTTGCAGTACTGACCAAACACAATATCTTACAGGGTGACGAGCCAAACGCCGGTGAAGATTATCTGTTAGATCCTGACATACGGGACTGTTATCAGGAAATTACCAACATCGCCATGGGGCAGGCCGGCGACCATCTGGCCCGTATCATGAACGTATTTGTGCGCCTGCCTATTCCGAATGTAAACCTGATAGAAGTGTCTGAACTGCATATGATGCTGTCAGACATTGAGCACCACGAGCGGGTCACTGCGGTATGTCAGGGGTTTCTTGGGCCCGGCGTACGGGGAGAGGCCTTGTGCATACTGAGTGATTCCAGCTTTGAGGATGTGGCCAAAATTCTGGATATTCAGGATGCAGTGGATGATCGTATTCAGCTGGAATTACTGATGGATGCGGCCAGCATTCTTATTGGCACCTGTCTGACTGGACTGGCAAATCAAATGGACATTAATTTCAGTCAGGGCCACCCGGTGGTACTGGGCCAGCACCGCGCCATCACCGAAATTATTTCGATGAACAGCATCAAATGGCGTCGTACCCTGGCCATAGAGCTGAGTTACGGACTGGAAGGTTACAACGTGCAGTGCGATCTTATTCTGTTGTTTACCGAAGACTCCATGAAAACCATGAATGCCAAGCTGGCACATTTGCTGGAGGACTTTTAATGAGCCAGAGCGATTTAGAAGGGTTGCTGGAATTTCACTGGATGATGGACATGCTGCAGACGGTAGACGTAGGCATCGTGGTGTTGGATACCAATTATAAAGTGAAAGTATGGAATGGCTTTATGGAGAGCCACAGTGGCCTGTTGCCCAGTGAAGTGCGGGACAAAACCTTGTTTTCTTTATTTCCGGGAATTAAGCAGGACTGGTTTATGCGTAAAGCCAAGCCGGTATTTGCCCTGAAAACCCGTGCATTCATGACCTGGGAACAACGCCCTTATTTGTTCAAGTTTCCCAATTACCGGCCGATCACAGGCAGTGAGCCGTTCATGTATCAGAACATTACCCTGTCGCCGCTGGTATCTGCTACCGGCGTAGTCGACCACATCAGTATGATGATTTACGACATGACGGACATTGCGGCCGGTAAGAAACAACTGGAGTCACTGCAGGTGGCACAGAGTGAAGAGCAGGAACGGCGCCGCCGGACGGTGCGCTGAAGCAGCCGGACTTCTGCACCGGGTTAACCACATTAGTAGTATTAAGGAGCCGGGATGACCCTCTTTCGACACGCCACCTATGTGCTGGCAGCACTGATGCTGTTTGCTTGCGGCGGTTCAGGTAGCGACGATGACACCCCTAACCGTACTCTGTACGTCAGTGCCGGTGCGGATCGCAGTGTCAGCGAAGGTGCCTCAGTCACCCTGAGCGCAGAAGCCAGTGGCGGCGATGGGGCGCTTATCTGGCGCTGGATTGCCACCCCTACGCTGTCAATTACCCACGCAGATACCAGCTTACCCGCCGCGACATTTGTGGCGCCTACGCTGGCGACTGCCAGAGACTATACGATCACCGTCACGGTGACTGATGCCAGCGGGGTGAGCGCGTCTGACTCGCTGGTGGTGTCGGTACAGCCGGATAACAGCCCGCCGGTAGCGGACATTGCGGTAGCCGACTGGCCGGGGCTCACTACCGGGTTTTATCCGGCAGGAGTAGCGGTCACACTGGACGCTGCCGGCAGTACTGATGCAGATGCCGCCGACGCCGCTAACCCCATTGCCAGCTACACCTGGACTCAGACTCAGGGCACCGATGTGCTGACCGATGTAATGACTGAGCAGGCACAACTGGTGATCACCACACCGATAGCCAGTGAGCGTCAGATACTGGCATTTACGGTAGAGGTAACCGATGACGAAGGCGCCACCGACACCACCGCCGTGCAACTTACGGTGCAGTCGGCCAGTGAAACCGTGCCGGTTATTGAGGCGGGTGTGTCGCAGGCCGTATTCAGTGGTGAGCACATCGTGCTTGAGGGCAACGCCTATACCACCATACCGTCAGCCTCACCCCTTGCCGTAAGCTGGGAGTCCGACGCCACCATACAGGCGCCCAATAGCCTGTCTACTTATGCTATTGCCCCACAAGTGAATACTTACACCGAGTACGTATTTACCCTCACCGTGGTAGATGCCAATGGTAACCAGGTTGATGACACACTCACCGTTGCCGTGCGTCCTTACCCGGTCGCGAGAATGAATGATACCGGCGTCACAGTACAGGCCACCACCGATGCCATTACACTGAATCAGCAGAATCTGTGGCCGGGTCAGGACGGCCAGCGTGGCAGTGACGTTATTGCTCAGTCGGGTGCTCTGCCTAAAGCAGGCGATGGCGAAGCCGGCTTTGATTTCACTAAACTTAATAGTAACGGTGATGAGCAGGACGCGGACAGCGGCAGCTTTTCCTGTGTGCGGGATAATGTCACCGGACTGGTCTGGGAAGTGAAAACTGACGCCAATGACCTGCATGACAAAGATCACCGCTATTCCTGGTACCAGACTGAGGACAACGGCGGCTTCGCCGGCGATGAAAACGCAGTTGATACCAGTTGTACGCTGACAAATTGCAATACCCAGGCGTATGTGAATGCCGTGAACGCACAGGGGCTGTGCGGGTTTTACGACTGGCGAATGCCCACCCATCACGAGCTGCTTTCACTGGTGCATTTCGGTCGCACCAGTACGGCTATGATCGACGTTGAATTCTTTCCTTACACCGGTGAATTACAGCACTCACCATTATGGTACTGGACGGTAATTCCCGGCGCAGACGGTGTACAAGACGATGCTGCCCAAAACGCCTGGGCTATCGACTTTGCATCTGGTGTCGATAATTTTCTTAATAAATCCACCGCCGGCAGTATCCGCCTGGTGCGGGCAGGGAGGAGTGCCCCGTGATCCGAATTCTTACTATGCTCACCGCCCTACTGATACTGCCGGTACAGGCGCAAACCTGTCTGGCCACCGGTAACGAAACGGCACCCGACGAAGACTTTACTGTGCAGGGTGGCAACGAAGTGCTGCACCATCCCACTAACCTGATTTGGCAGCGCTGTGCTGTCGGGCAAACGTGGGACGGCAGCGTGTGTGCGGGCGAGGCCACCCGTTTCGACTGGCAGTCAGCATTGCAATATGCCCATGAGGCCAGCCAGGATGATAAGTTGGGCTGGCGTTTACCTAACGTGAAAGAGCTGGCCTCCATTACTGAGCGCCTGTGTGTACGGCCATCGGTTAATACCAGTATTTTTCATGCCACGCCGGCTGACGACTTTTGGACCGCCACCCCGTCCACTCAGGATCCGGACCGCGCCTGGGTGGTGGCATTTTTCAATGCCAGTCACGCTGTCAAACGCAAAGACCGTTTTGTGTATATCCGCCTGGTGCGCACCAACGTTGAATAATTTCCCCGCAACGCCTATGATGCGGCGGATTTTATTTAACCTGAATATTGGCTGATTGAACTTAAGTTGCTCCCTATTTGCAACGTTGGCGTTCACAATAGCATCATGAAGATACTCTCACTGTCATTGCGCACCTTTGTTGGCTTTTGCCTGCTGCTGATTGGTACTCAGCAGGCTGCGGCAGAATTTACCTGCGACATCGATTTTTCCTACGGGCTGGTGGTCAACGATGAGCAGCTGCGGGTAATGGATAAATCGCGCACGGTGCTGCAAATTAACCATCGCTCCCAGCTTTTCATTGGCGGGCGCTGGCAACCCCTCAACGATGAACAACGCTTGTGGCTGGAAGATTACGCTTCCGGCTTGCACTACGTGGTGCCGAAAATGATAGTACTGGCCACGGAAGGGGTCGATCTGGCCATTAAAAACATTGATCATGTTTATCTTGGGCTGGTAGGCAGCGATCACGACAGTTACGAGCGTCTGCGCAAAGCTATGCAGCGGGTGAAAAATCGGGTGAAAGAAAAATTCCGCCATGCCAGTAACCACTATTTCATTGGCCCCGGACCACTGGAAGCGGTGGACGAGTTTGTGGATGATGAAATTGAAAGTCAGTTGGAAGAAGCCATTTCAACGTCGGTTGGCGGGATCCTGTCGGCTATTAGTGGGGTGAACCCCAACAGCGGTGAGCCGGAAGATGCGCAAGCTGTAGAAATTGCTCGTCAGCTTGAAGCCATGGGTGAAAAGGTAGACAGTGATATCGGCCCACGCGCGTTCACGTTAAAAAACAAAGCCCAGTGGTTCTGCGACAAGCTAAGAAAGCTTGACCGCACTGAAGAGAGGCTGCGAGAAACCATCCCTGCGTTCAAGCAATATAATATTATTACCTCCACCCGCTAGGGTGAACGTTTTCTTACCTTAGCCCGCTCAGGCGTGCTGTTGACGCCTGCTGAGAGGCGGTGCAACAGGATCCGCTACCGGCATCGGGAAGGATGCACTGGCATCGAGCGTCACTGAACTGCCGTCACTGAACTCATAATGAGTGAGGGAGTCGTGAAGTTGCTCACATCGCACACATAAGCGGAAACACTGTAGCCAAATTCGCTCTTTGTCCACTGCCAGGGCTTGTTCAGCTTGAGTAGGGTAGTGCCGCATCATCGTTTGTGTCCTCTTGGTAAACGCGTGCCGACGACTGCAAAACGTGGCGTTACTGTGATTATTATTATGTGTCGCGTGATAAATGTCGTTGTCGTTAGGGCGAGACCCAGGCTGCAAGATTATTCAATTCAGGCCGCACTGTGCCTGCCAGTAGTGCCGGGTCTCTATGAGTAAGTATAGACAGCGCTGCGGGGATCGCAGCACGTAAACCCATTAATTTTTACCGGATCCTGGTAGACTTTAGTTGAAGCGGGCTGCAGCGGTGAGCTATGTGAAAAGTGGCTGTAAAGTCAGTTTGCCACTGCATCGATGCAGCGGCATGGGTGGTTCAGACCAGTTCGGTTAGCAGCGTATTGAGGTAGCGACGGCCTTTTGCGGTGACCTGCCACTGGCTGGGCGTTATCTCCAGTAACCCTTGTTGCTCAGCCCGGGACAGCGAGTCACGGACGTCCTGGGGCAATGCCTGGCCAGTCAGGGCCGCGTAATCGTCACTCGGGCAGGCTTCCACCAACCGAAAACGATTCATAAAAAATTCAAAGGGCAGAGCGTCATCTGCCACGGGCGTTTGCTTGTCCAGATAGGGCCTGCTGAGCTCCATATAGCCTCTCGGGTGCTTAACCTTCACGGTACGGGTAATCTGCCCAGAGTGGGTATTAGTAATCTTGCCGTGGGCGCCACAACCAATACCGAGGTAGTCTCCAAACCGCCAGTAATTCAGGTTGTGCTGGCATTGGTGGCCGGGTTTGCTGTAAGCGGATATCTCGTATTGCTCAAAGCCAGCAGCTTTTAGCGTAGCATGACCCTGTTGCTGTATTTCCCATAAAATATCGTCGCCGGGCAGTTCCGGCGGACGGGAATAAAACGGGGTGTTTGGTTCGATGGTCAGCTGATACCAGGACAAGTGGTAGGGAGACAACGCCAGTCCGCGACGTAAGTCTGACAGCGCGTTTTCAACACTCTGATCCGGCAAGCCATGCATGAGATCCAGGTTAAAGGTCGGTAAGCCGGCCGCGTGTGCCTGGGCAACCGCATTTTCCGCCTGTGCATCGTCATGGATGCGGCCGAGTAGTTTAAGATGTGCGGGTTGAAAGCTTTGCACACCCACCGAGATGCGGTTGATACCCGCCTGATAAAAGCCGGTAAACCGTCCGGCTTCCACCGTACCTGGGTTCGCTTCCATAGTAATTTCGGCGTCCGGCGCCACATCAATACGTGCGCGGATCCCAGCAATCAGATTATGCATCGCCTCTGCGGTAAGCAGGCTCGGCGTACCCCCGCCAATGAAGATTGTTTCGACCGTGCGTCCGGCTACCTGTTTTGCATCAATGGCGAGATCGTCCAACAAGTGCGAAACATACTCTTTTTCCGGCAACGCGGATTTCAGCCCATGGGAGTTAAAGTCACAATACGGACATTTCTGCACGCACCACGGGATGTGGACATATAAACTGAGCGGCGGATTACGCAAAAGTGTGCCTCATGGCATCCATTAATGCGGTCATTGCACGACCCCGATGGCTGATGCTGTTTTTCACCTGACGGTCCAGCTGGGCGGCGGTACAGTTTTCTGACGGCACATAAAAAACCGGATCATAGCCAAACCCGTCGGTGCCGCTGGGGCTATCGGTAATGACACCCTGCCAGGCGCCCTGCGCAGTAAGTGGCACGGGATCGCCGGCATGGCGCATAAATACCAGGGTACAAAAGAAGTGGGCGTGCCGGTTGTCTGTACCGTCCAGCGCCGTCAGCAACTTGTTGACGTTATCCTGGTCGCTGGCGTCAGTACCGGCATAGCGGGCAGAGTAAATGCCCGGTGCACCGCCCAGCGCATCCACCACCAGACCAGAGTCATCCGCGATAGCAGGCAGCCCGGTTTCTCTGGCGGCATGACGGGCTTTAATAATGGCGTTTTCCACAAAAGTGGTGCCCGTTTCCGGGACGTCACCCACCCCCAGTGCTTTTTGTGGGACTACGTCTACGCCGTAGTCAGCAAACAGGGTTTCAAATTCTCTGACTTTACCGGGATTGCCGGTGGCCAGCACAATCTTTTGAGGAAACGACATCACAGGCTCCTACTTCTTCTTCTTCGCTTTGCTGGTGGTTTTCTTCTTCACTTTGCTTGGGGCTTTCTTGCTGGCCTTTTTCTTTTTAGGGATTTTCTTGGGCGCTTTGTGTTTCGGACGTAACGAATCAATCACCCGCGCTTTCAGAGGTTCGCCGGAATAGCGACTGGCTTTACCCACCATTTCAATATCGTGGGCTTCAACCAGCGAAATTGCCGTGCCTTTAGCACCGGCGCGACCAGTACGCCCCACCCGGTGTACATAAATATCGGCTTTGCGTGGCATATCGAAGTTAATGACGTGGCTGACATTGGGGACGTCAATGCCTCGCGCAGCCACATCGGTGGCCAGCAACACCGGCACATCGCCAGATTTAAAGCGGGCAAGTGCGGCATTACGCTTGTCCTGAGGCATTTCACCCTGTAACCAGCACACCATGATCCCTTTCGACGCCAGGCTGTCTTTCAGGGCTTGCAACCGGTCACGGGTTTTCACGAACACAATCGCGTTGGTCACCTGGTTTTTAAGAATGTATTCCAGCAGGGCTTCCTTATGGGCATAGTCGTCCGCCAGGTGATACCACTGATGAATTTTATTCTTTTCTTTGCGAGACGGGCTGGCTTCCACCACCACCGGATCTTTCAGCAGTTCGTTGGAGAAGCGTTTTACGCCGCCCCCTTCCAGTGTGGCAGAAAACAACATATTTTGTTTACGCCAGCGCGCTTCAGCCGCAATCTGATTGACGATGCCTGAAAAACCCATATCCAGCATGCGGTCCGCTTCGTCGAGGATCAGACACTCAATATCACGACAGTCAGCTTTTTCGTTCTGAATATGCTCAAACAACCGGCCCGGTGTCGCCACCAGAATATCCAGGTTCTTTTGCAGCGTGTCGATGTCGGTGCCATAGTTAATGCCGCCGGTAATCACGCCGCATACCAGCTCAGTATGTTTGGTAATGGCCATTGCCTGCCCATAGACCTGCAAGGCTAACTCACGGGTCGGTGTGAGTATCAGAATGCGAGTCGCGCCGGGCTTTTGGCGTGGGTAGTCCAGCAGAAACTGACAGGCAGGCAGCAAAAATGCTGCGGTTTTGCCGGTGCCGGTGGGCGCAGAGGCCAGAATATCTTTGCCCTCCATCGCCGGAGGCACCACCAGTTCCTGTATGGAAGTCGGGGTGGTAAAGCCCATATCGGCAACGGCCTGGCAAAGCGCATCATCCAGCTCTAGTTCATCAAAAGTCATAGTCATATCATGGAAATCGAAATTCCGCGTATTGTAGCATTAGTTAGCCAAAACGCAGGGTAAAGCAGCAACATTTTTACTGCAGGGAAACGGTGAATTCGGCAACGGCCTCACAGCGGGCTGCGAATACGGCTTTTTTAATATCCGGGCCTTTCACACCACTGGCCACAATGGCTTTCACGTCGACCTCGTTAGCTGCCTGCAACGCCTGCTCAAGCGCATGGCGACGCGACGAATAGCCGTTTACCCGGGTCACAGAGGCGAGATAGCCGGCGGTATCCAGCAACGCGGCAAAGCGCGCCGGTTTACGCCACGCATCATGATTATTGAACAATTCAACAATGTCTGTTGCCTGCAGCGCCGAGTTCATCAGGGTGTGGCTGCAACGTGCGCTCATTTTGGCAAGATCAGCCACCACGTTAGGTGCTTTTAAGCGGGTCAGCAGGGTGTCTGTCTGTTCAGGCGTAAGACCGCTGCATAACACGGCCATGCGGGTTTCCAGCGGCGCGTTGTCATTTGCTGCCTTGGCGAGGGCTTCATATTCCGGGTTGGGGACAGGCGGGAGTTCCGCGAACCAGCTGGCAAGCGCGTTACTCTCGGAAAGCACCTCGAAAAACACCTGCGGCGACTGCTCCATGAGGCTGCGGCTGGTTTCCTGCCACACTCGTTCGGCGGTGAGCTGTTCAAGTTCGCCAGAAGCGGCCATGGTGCGCATGAGTGCCATCGTTGCCGGCGCCACACTGAAACCCAGATAATGGTAGCGGCAGGCAAACCGCGCCACCCTGAATACCCGCAGAGGATCTTCTGAGAAAGCATCGGAAACATGCCGTAAGACCCGCTGAGCGATATCTTCTACCCCGTGATAAGGATCAATCAGTTCACCATTGGCATCTTTGGCAATGGCGTTAACGGTGAGATCCCGGCGCTGAAGATCCTGCTCCAGTGTTACCGACGCCGACGCATCGCACACAAAACCAGTGTAACCTGTGCCTGCCTTACGTTCGGTGCGCGCCAGTGCATATTCGTCTTTAGTGCGCGGGTGCAGAAAAACCGGAAAGTCTTTGCCTACCTGGGTATAGCCTTTTTCCAGCATGATTTGCGGGGTGGCACCTACCACCACCCAGTCTTTTTCGGTGACCGGGCGGCCCAGGAGTTCGTCGCGGACTGCGCCGCCGACCAGATACGTCTGCATTGTTGTGGGGGAAGTCTGTTTTTGCATAGGGTTATTATGCCTTATTGTCCGCAAACGTGCTGGCAAGTTTTGACATCTGGTGCGGCTCTGGTAGTTTAATCCGCGTCACTCAATTTACCCGTTCTTGTGGAATGTATCTGAATTATTTCGGGCTGCGCGATAACCCTTTTTCGATTGCCCCGAACCCCGACTATTTATACATGAGCCCCCGGCATAAAGAAGCCCTGGCTCACCTGACTTTTGGGCTGCGTGAAAGTGGCGGCTTTGTGATGCTCACCGGCGAGGTGGGCACTGGCAAGACTACCGTCTCGCGCAAGCTGCTACAGCAACTGCCCGACAATACGCAGGTGGCCATGATCCTGAACCCCACATTATCGGCGCTGGAGTTACTGGCTACCGTGTGCGACGAGCTGGGTATTCAGTATGACGCCGACAAAGCCAGTCTGAAGTATTTCACTGACTGTATCCTCGGGCATCTGGCCGACAACCATACGGCGGGCATCAATACCGTACTGATGGTTGACGAAGCCCAGCACCTGATGCCGGAAGTGCTGGAGCAGTTACGGTTACTGACCAACCTGGAAACCAATCGCGAAAAACTGCTGAAGGTAGTGTTGATAGGGCAGCCGGAATTACAGCAGCTGCTAAAACGCAACGAGTTGCGTCAATTGGCCCAGCGCATTACGGCTCGCTATCACCTACTGCCATTAACTTCGCCAGAAGTGAGTGCTTACATTGCTCATCGGCTTTCTGTCGCTGGCGGGGATATCAGCATTTTCAGTAAGGGTACATTGCGGGCTGTGCACCAGATCACCGGTGGTATCCCGCGGGTGATTAATCTGTTGTGCGACCGGGCACTAACGTTGTCGTTTACCAAACAGCATGCCGTGGTGAAAAAGCCTATTTTCTTGGCTGCCGCAGAACAAATCCTGGGGGATGACATTGTGAGTCAGCGCCTGCAGGGGCAGCGTAAGGCCTGGTATGCCATGACATTTATTATTGCGATTGCCGTCGGCTTTGCGGTGGGGAGAGCTTATGTCTGAACGGATAGCCATTTTTGACGTGCAGCCAGGTATGGTGATCACGCAGGTGACGCAGCAAAACGGTCCGGTGAAAATTCAGAAATCAGGTCTGGTGTCCAGTGTCGCCATGGTACAGGGCCTGGCCGAAATGGGCGTACAGGAAGTGGAGATCGATCCTGCACAAACTGTGGAAATTGCGCCGGAAGTGACCACCAAAACCCGCGCGACCACACAAACCCAGGCGCTGCTACGTGGTGAGCATGATACCAGTGCACGCTTTGACCATGCGCTCTCTGACCAGTTTAACCGCAGCCTGTTTTTACCGACTGTACAGGGCTTGCCTTCGCTGTGGAAAGTCTACACCAGGCAAGCACTGACTATAGGGTTGCTGATAGGCGGTGGGTTCGCTATCGGCTTCACCGCCGCCACCCATACACAGTGGCGACCGGCCCTCAGCCAGTTGTTTAGTGAACCGGCACCGAAGACTGAAGTGGCCGTGATAACCCCGCAGCCACAGTCATCCGAAGCGGAGTCAAATAACCGCGAGCCTCAGGACAGTACAGTCAATGCCGGCAGTGAGAGTCAGCCAGCCCAGTCTGCCTCTGTTTCACAACAGTCAGAGGAAACCGCTGATATCACCAGTAACGCCAATGAGCAGGTTGCCGCGGCACAGCGTACGAAGGACCAGAACCAGGCGCAGCCAGAAGCGCTATCCAGCGGCGAATCCCCGTCATCAGCACAGCCAGACCCGGAAGATGAAGGGACCGTGCTGACACAACAACAGCCGGATAAAGATGTGTCGGTGTCGCCTGAGTTAATGGCGCGTTTTAATGCCGCGGTTGAGGCGCTGGACAACAAGGCGACTGATCCCGCCCCGGAACCCGAAACCCGGGTGACTGTGCGGGATGATACTCAGCGTATCGATCAGCTCCCCGTGCGCTTACTCACCCGTCTGCCAACCATGAACTTCTCTGCCCACATGTACGCCTCCCGGCCGCGGGATCGTTGGGTACGAGTGAATGGCAAGCAGCTGGGTGAAGGTGACTGGATTGCCGATAAAGTACAGATTATTAATATTGAAGCGCAGCAGGTAGTGCTGGCGTTTGAAGATGAGATCTTTACGATGGCTGCACTGACCGACTGGTAGCCGGTCAGTGCCTTGCTGGTTAAGTAATGAGGCTGTCTTAGCGGTCGGGCACCTGATGAATAAAGACTTCCCGGAAAAACTTCGGCAGATTAATCCCAAAGTCGGCCGGCCGCACACCTGACACGATTTCGTCGTTAGACTTACTCAGGTCCACCCGTTTGATTTCGTTATAGCTGCCTGAGTTGATGCTGTAGAACGTCATGACAACCGGGCTTAGCATGTCACTGGTACCGGCTTTACAGATTATCCCCAGCTTGCCGCTTTTTAATCTGACCAGCGAACCCACCGGATGTACGCCTACGCAGCGAATAAACTCTTTTACCATGGTTTGGTCCAGTCCGGGACTTTTTACAAGCCGCTTTAATGCCACTGAGGGGGTCAGTGAATCCTGATGGGGGCGTCTGGACACCATGGCATCGTAGGTATCGACGATAGCCGCCATTTTAGCAAAGGTGCTAATAGTGTCCTGCTGTAAACCGGCGGGATAACCGCTGCCGTCCACCCGCTCATGATGCTGAGCAACAATCGTTAATGACAGATCAGAAATGTCGGCACACTGCTCTAACATATCCACGCCTACATCTACGTGGGTCTGGACGAGTTTCCAGTCATCGTTGCTTAGCTCTCCGGTGTGGTAGCGCAACTCTTGGGGGATAGCCGACATTCCAACGTCCATTAACATGGCCCCGGTACATACCTGTTCAATGGTGTCGCGATCATATTCCAGATGCTGTGCGAACAGGCTCATCAAAATGCCACAGTTAATAGAGTGTTCAAGCAGATACGCATCGGCGTCTTTGATCATGGTCAGACAGGAGAGGGCATCCTGATTATCGAATAAACTGTCGATGATGCTTTGCGACAATTCGCTAATAGGGCTGAGGTCGCTGGCGCCGCCCTTTTTTAACGCGTTGATTAACTCGCCCTGAATGGATACTGCCTGCATGTACAAATCGTTGGCCGACGACAGCGCTTCTGACTGTGACTGCGGCGCCGAGGGCTGGGGAACCGGCGGGACTGCTTGGGGTTCCGCTATAGACCCAGCAATACGAGATTTCGCCATATCGATTTCCAGCACCAAAATCCCTTTGTCTTTCAGTGCGGAGATGGTTTGGGGGGACTTCACAACCCCTTTTGAGCGCATTTTCAGCGCACCGGACTGCTCGACAACCTTGTTGACGTACATACCGGGAACCAATTCATCGATGGCGACGTGCTTTAACATCAAATCTCCTTGTAAGGTATTCCTCACCAGTGTTGCAGGATTTACCGTGTACTGACGTTGCCGACAGGTTAGCAACCCACTCTTAGGCAGTCCACCACGCCCTTAGGCAACAGGTGGGTAGCAGATACAGGGCTGAATGGGGCAGAAACGCCGGGCGCAGTGATTACGGAAAGCTGGCAGCCTTCCGTTTTAAGCGCGATTCTTTTGCGTATAGTGTAGTGAAATGTGCGCTGCGTAAAAAGCAAAACTTATCATTTTCGTCGCACGCAGCGCCGTTAGTGTAAGCGGGAAGCGCAGTTACGCCGGTTAGCTGTCAATATCAGGCCCAGGGCGCTTGCTGCTGTTCATACTGAGTAATGGCGTCATCCAGTGTCAGTGTCTGACCGATGGCGTCCAGCCCCATTAACAGATTCGTTTTATGGTGCTCTGCTATGTCAAAGTGAAAACTTTGCTCGCCGGCGGTCACGGTTTGCTGGGGCAAATCTACAGTAACGTTAGTATCCGGTGACGCCTGTACCGTGGCAAACAGGGTATCCATGTCTGCCTTGGCCAGTGCCACAGGCAGCAGCTGGTTGTTTATGCAATTGCCATAAAAGATATCGGCAAAACTGGTAGCGATAATGACCTCAAAACCGAAATCCGCCAGCGCCCAGGGCGCATGTTCCCGGCTTGAGCCACACCCAAAATTTTCCCGTGCCAGCAAAATACTGGCGCCCCGATAAGCGGGCTGGTTTAGCACAAATTCCGGGTTAGGCTGCTTTTCTTCCAGATCCAGATAACGCCAGTCATGAAACAGGTGTTTGCCGTAGCCCGCGCGGGTGACGCCGGTCAGGAACTGTTTGGGAATAATCTGATCAGTGTCTACATTGGCCTGATCCAGTGGGCAGGCCGTACCACTGTGCTCTGAAAACCCCGGTGTTTGGTTACTCATTCGGTTACTCCTGAAATTCTCTGACATCGGCAAAGTGACCACGCAGTGCGGCGGCCACTGCCATAGCCGGGCTCACCAGATGCGTGCGCGCGCCCCGGCCCTGACGGCCTTCAAAATTACGGTTGCTGGTAGAGGCGCAGCGATCGCCCGCCGTGAGGATATCGTCGTTCATCCCCAGGCACATGGAACAGCCCGGTAACCGCCACTCAAAACCGGCTTCGGTAAATATGGTATCCAGTCCTTCGGCCTCGGCCTGGCGTTTTACCGCGGCAGACCCGGGCACCACCATGGCAGTCACCGACTTGCTAACTTTACCCTGCCGGGCAATGCTGGCAGCGGCGCGTAAGTCTTCGATTCGGCTGTTGGTGCAGGAACCAATAAATACATGGCTCACGGCAACATCTGCCAGCTTCTGTCCGGCGCTCAACCCCATATAGGCAAGGGCTTTACGGGCGCTTTCCTGCTCAATAGGATCCTGGAAGTCGTCAGGGGAGGGCACCGGCGCATTCACCCCAATGACCTGACCGGGGTTGGTGCCCCAGGTGACCTGAGGAGCAATATCTTCTGCTTGCAACGTGACGATGGTATCGAACTGCGCGCCCGCATCGCTGTGCAGCGCTTTCCATGACGCGACAGCTGCGTCCCAGTGCGCTTCTGAAGGGGCAAACTCGCGCCCCTGCAAATACGCAAAGGTGGTTTCGTCGGGCGCAATCAAGCCGGCTTTGGCGCCGGCCTCAATACTCATATTACATATGGTCATGCGCTCTTCCATCGACAGCGCACGAATGGCCTCGCCGGCGTATTCGATAACATGGCCGGTGGCCCCGCCATGACCAATTTCACCGATAATCGCCAGAATAATGTCTTTGGCTGTAATCCCGGTGGGAAGGGTGCCATTTACCTGCACCAGCATGCTTTTCGCTTTACTCTGCTTCAGTGTCTGGGTGGCCAGTACATGCTCTACCTGCGACGTGCCGATGCCGAAAGCCAGTGCGCCAAAAGCGCCGTGGGTGGCGGTATGGGAGTCACCACACACTACGGTCATACCGGGCTGAATAAGTCCCAGTTCTGGCCCCATAACATGCACTATGCCCTGTTTCCGGTGGCCTACCGGATACAGTTTAATGCCGTGCTCTTCGCAGTTCTGCGCCAGCGTTTGTAACTGCAGCGCATTCTGTGGCCCACACGCATCCAGTGCCAGTGAGCGGGTAGAAATGCTGTGATCCATGGTGGCAAAGGTCCGATCCGGACGGCGCACTTTACGGTTTTTTTCGTTCAGGCCGGCAAAGGCCTGCGGTGAGGTGACTTCGTGAATAAGGTGGCGGTCGATGTAGATCAGGTTGTCGTCGCCGATTTGATCGACAACATGGGCCTGCCACACTTTGTCATATAAGGTCTGAGCCATGATTTACTCCTGCGCGTGGATCTGGCGAACAATTTCATCGCCCACCTGGGCGGTCGTGGCGGCACGGTGTCTTTCGCTGGCGGGCAGTAACTCGCCGGTGACCACGCCTTTTTCCAGGGTGGCGACTACGGCCTGTTCAATCACATCAGCGGCTGCGGGGAGGTTCAGGCTGAAGCGCAGCATCATGGCCGCTGACAGAATCTGGGCAATGGGATTGGCAATGCCCTGTCCGGCAATATCGGGGGCGGAGCCGCCGGCTGGCTCGTACAGGCCGAAGCCATTGCCGTTCAGGCTGGCCGACGGTAACAAGCCCATCGACCCGGTCATCATGGCGCACTCATCAGACACTATGTCGCCAAAGAGATTCGAGCACAGCAGCACATCAAACTGGGCCGGGTTCTTCATTATTTGCATGGTCGCATTGTCGATGTAGATGTGTTCCAGCGTAACATCCGGGTAGTCGGCGGCCACTTCCTCGGTCACCTCCCGCCACAAGCGGCTGGTGACCAGTACATTGGCTTTGTCTACCGAGGTCACTTTGCCCCGGCGTTTGCGGGCAGCGTCAAACGCGGAGACGGCGATACGGCGAATCTCCCGTCTGGAATAGCGCATGGTGTCGTAAGCGAATTCCTCTTCGCCCTGACCTTCACGCCCTTTCGGTTGCCCGAAGTAAATGCCACCGGTCAGTTCCCGCACGACCAGCACGTCCACACCACTGGCGGCAATGTCAGCCCGTAAGGGTGATAACGCTTCCAGGCCGGGATAAATCCGCGCCGGGCGCAGATTACTGAATAAGTCAAAATGGCTGCGAAGGGTCAGCAGGGCGGCGCGCTCAGGGCGTTGCTCAAGGGGCAGGGTGTCCCATTTTGGGCCGCCGATAGAGCCAAACAGTATTGCATCCGCGTGCTCGCAACCGGCCAGCGTGGCTGCCGGTAATGCCTCGCCCTCGGTGTCGATAGCGAAGCCACCCACCGGATATGACGTGCGCTCTAAGGTAATAGCAAATTTTTGTTCGACCGCACTCAGCACCTTGTCGGCTTCCTGCATCACTTCTGGCCCAATGCCATCCCCGGCCAAAACTGCAATGGAAAACTGGCTCATTTACACTCCTGCTATGCGTTCTTGTTGGTTTTTCTGCTGGTCGATTTGATCGGCCAGGTGGGTATTATTTAATACGAAGATCAGCGCTTTCACACCTGCCTCCACAATGTCAGTGGCCAGCCCGATACCGTGGAAGCGGCGATCTTTGTATTCGGCGATTACACTGACCTGGGCCAGCGCATCTGCGCCTTCACCTTTCGAGTCCAGTGCGAAGTCCACAAGTTCTACGCCGTCCAGCTGGATCATATCGATAATGGCGTTATAGGCAGCGTCTACCGGGCCGTTACCTATTGCGGAGGCAGTGACAGAGGCATCGCCTACCCGCAACCGCACGGTGGCACTGGGCACTATTTCCCGGCCAGAGTTAGCCTGCAGGTATTCCAGTTCATAATACGCCTGCTCGTGCTTTTGCTTGTCGAAGAACAGCAACGCTTCCAGATCGTAGTCGTATACCTGGCCCTTTTTATCTGCCAGTGTCAGGAACGCCTGATAAACCGCTTCCAAATCGTATTCTTCCGGCTGATAGCCCAGCTCTTTCAGGCGGTGCTTAATGACATGACGGCCTGAGCGGGAAGTTAAATTGAGGTTGTTCTTATTGATGCCGACGCTTTCCGGCGTCATGATTTCATAGGTATTCTGCGCTTTAAGTACGCCATCCTGGTGAATGCCAGAGGAATGACTGAAGGCGTTCGCGCCGACAATGGCCTTGTTTGACTGTACCGGCATGTTGCACAGCTGGCTGACCAGCCTGGAGGTTCGGGATATTTCGCTGGAGTTAATCCGGGTATCCAGACCCAGCATGGTGCTACGGGTTTTCAGGATCATGGCAATTTCTTCCAGTGCGGCATTACCCGCGCGCTCGCCAATACCATTAATGGTGCATTCTACCTGCCGGGCACCCTGTTCCACTGCCGCTAGCGAATTGGCGACCGCGAGACCAAGATCGTTATGACAATGCACCGAAATAGTGGCCTTGTCGATATTCGGTACCCGGTTAAACAGCTGCGCGATGATACGTCCGAATTCAGTGGGGGTGGTATAGCCTACGGTGTCTGGAATATTTACCGTCGTCGCCCCGGCACTAATGGCCGCTTCCACCATGCGGCACAGGTAATCGATATGGGTGCGTCCGGCATCTTCACAGGAGAACTCGACGTCGTTGGTGTAACCCCGGGCACGTTTTACAGCCGCTACGGCCATGTCTACCACTTCATCCTGTGACTTTTTAAGTTTGGCACCCACATGAATTTCGGACGTGGCGATAAAGGTATGAATACGAAAGTTCTCCGCCACTTTCAGGGCTTCATTACAGGCGTCGATGTCGGCGGGCAGGGCACGGGCTAATCCGCATACGGTGGCATTTTTCACTTCCCGGGCAATCATCTGTACTGAGCGAAAGTCGCCCGGCGAGGACACCGGAAAACCGGCCTCGATAATATCTACGCCAAGCCGTTCCAGGGCCAGCGCAATCTGGAGTTTTTCTTTGGCGCTCAGACTGGCGGGCAGCGCCTGCTCACCGTCCCGTAACGTGGTATCAAAGATTTTAACCTGATCTGTCATGGCCTGTTCTCTTTTGCTTAGTTAAAAAAAAACCCGTGCAAAGCACGGGTTTTCGCTGTTTATTGCTGGACGCAATCTACCCGTGCAGTCTGGCTGCCATGAGGAGTAGTAGCGATAGAATATGGCGGTACATGATGAGTATGCCTGTACGTTGCGTCCTGTTGATGGACTCAATGTAACCGCGCTGAATAGTCAGGTCAACCTTTCTTTACAAGCCTGTATATAATAAAAGGTTATAAGTTTTGCTGGGTGCTTGAAGTTGGCTCTGTATTGTGTTTGCGCGAACGTAAAGGGGAGGTTAGCGGGTGGGCGTTAACCGGAATGTTTTCCAGTTGATATTGCCGGATAACAACATTTCCCGTAGCGACAACGCTCGCGGTGAACTGCGGCCTTTATGGTTCCAGGTGTGCCCACAGCACGCTGCGGTCATGATGGGTTTTGACGGGCGTAGCAACCGGCAACGGACTGTATTTGGCGCGGGCGGGTCAACTGGCTCACCGTCCATGTGGAACCAGCCATGCTTATTCGCGTGTAGTTTATGTTCAGCCGCTTGCAGCATATCGACAGAGTCGAGCTCAATGTGATCGCCTTCAATACTCTGAACATGTACCGGCACAACGAGACCGTACTCACTGTAACGGCTGTACCATTGGGCGGTTTTGTCCGGTTCGGAGCGATGTGCCGGGCATTTTGCGGCCGGCTTTGCCTGCCAGCTGGCGTTGTGGCTGTCTACATCGATAGGCGCGTTGTTGCGGGCAAGAAAGTATGCCGCCCGACGAATATGGTGGGGTAAACCCTGCAGGCGTCGCCGTAATAGCGGAAGCTGCGTGGGGCCCTGCGTGGCCAGCACGTGTAGTTCGCGTTCATACAGCGCATTACACAGTTCAGCAAACTCGGGGTAGGTGGCTGCAGTACTGCTGCTGATTTCGAAAATGTCAGTCTGACTGGACCAATTGTCAGTGCCTGAGGCCATGGCGTACGCGCGGTTTCTGTTAGTTCAGCTTAAGGTACCAATAAAAAGGGGCGATAGCCAAGCCTATCGCCCCTTTCCTGTAGATGTTGGTCGGCCCGGTTGTGCTATTGCCTGCCGGGCGACACGTCAGCGATGATTACTGACCTTTGATTTCCGAGCGACCACGGTAAGCCGCCTGGCTGCCCAGGGCTTCTTCAATACGTAGCAGCTGGTTGTACTTGGCTACCCGATCAGAACGACACAGTGAGCCGGTTTTGATTTGGCCCGCTGCCGTACCTACTGCCAGGTCGGCAATAGTGGCATCTTCGGTTTCACCAGAGCGGTGTGAGATAACTGCTGTAAAGCCGGCATCTTTTGCCATCTTAATGGCGTTCAGTGTCTCGGTTAATGAACCGATTTGGTTGAACTTGATAAGAATTGAGTTACCAATGCCGTTCTCGATACCGCGGGTCAGAATTTTGGTGTTAGTTACGAACAAATCGTCGCCGACCAGTTGTACTTTGTCGCCAATTTTCTTGGTCAGGCTGGCCCAGCCGTCCCAGTCGCTTTCGTCCAGACCGTCTTCGATAGACACGATGGGGTACTGGTTAGCCAGGTCCGCCAGGTAGTCACCAAAAGCTTCTGAGTCAAAGCTCTTGTTCTCGCCCGACAGCACATACTGGCCGTCTTTGTAGAATTCTGATGCGGCGCAATCCAGTGCCAGAGTTACATCTTCATTCATTTTGTAACCGGCAGCTTCGACGGCTTCAACAATCACGGCTAACGCTTCTGCGTTAGAGCTCAGGTTAGGGGCAAAACCACCTTCGTCGCCAACTGCGGTGTTCAGGCCTTTGGCCGACAGTACTTTTTTCAGGCTATGGAAGATTTCAGCACCCATACGCAGGGCTTCTTTGAAGCTGGCCGCGCCAACCGGCTGTACCATGAATTCCTGAATATCTACGTTGTTGTCGGCGTGCTCGCCACCATTGATGATATTCATCATCGGTACAGGCATAGAGTACTTGCCGGAAGTACCGTTCAGGTCTGCGATGTGTTCGTACAGCGCCACACCTTTTTCTGCGGCGGCCGCTTTGGCGACAGCAAGAGACACGGCCAGAATTGCATTCGCGCCCAGCTTTTCTTTGTTTTCAGTGCCGTCCAGACTGATCATCGCGTTGTCGATGTCTTCCTGGGCAATCGGATCTTTTCCAATCAGCGCTGGGGCAATAACGTCATTAATCGCGGCAACTGCTTTTAAAACACCTTTGCCAAGATAGCGTGACTTGTCGCCGTCGCGCAGTTCAAGCGCTTCACGAGAGCCTGTAGATGCACCGGAAGGGGCAGTGGCGCGGCCCATGATGCCTGACTCCAGGATCACATCCGCCTCAACGGTGGGGTTACCACGTGAGTCCAAGATTTCTCTACCGATAATGCGACTAATTTTCGCCATGTTATTTCCTCAACAATTGTGAGAGACCACCACGGGAGGGAGCGGCCTCTTATTTTTAAAATCAGTGATTTTCTTTCTGATATTTGCCAGCAGCTTCCACAAACCCGGTAAACAGTGGGTGTCCATCACGGGGAGTTGATGTGAACTCCGGGTGGAACTGACCGGCAACAAACCACGGATGGTCTGGTATTTCGATAACTTCGACAAGCCGTTTGTCAGTGGACAAACCACTTACCTTCAGGCCAGCGGCCTCAATTTGATCACGCAGGTTATTGTTTACCTCGTAACGGTGACGGTGACGTTCGAAAATTTCATCGCTGCCGTAAATATCATATACCTTAGTGCCTGGGATCAGGTGACACAGCTGGCTACCAAGGCGCATGGTGCCACCTAAGTCTGATGACTCGTCACGTTGTTCTTTGGTGCCGGCCGCATCCAGCCACTCGGTAATAAGGCCAACCACCGGGAACGGGGTGTCCTGATCAAACTCGGTGCTGTTCGCGCCTTCCATACCGGCTACGTTGCGGGCAAACTCAATTAACGCTACCTGCATACCCAGGCAAATTCCCAGGTAAGGCACCTTGTTTTCACGGGCATAGTTCACCGCCGCGATCTTACCTTCAATACCGCGCTCCCCAAACCCGCCGGGCACCAGAATCGCATCCAGGTGCTCCAGAATCTGAGTACCTTTGCTTTCCACATCCTGGGAATCGATATGATGGATATTAACCGTCAGGCGGTTTTTCAGGCCGGCATGTTTAAGCGCCTCGTTGACAGATTTATACGCATCCGGCAGCTCCACATATTTACCTACCATGCCAATGTTTACTTCGGCGGTGGGGTTAGACTCGGCGTACAACACCTGTTCCCACTCGGTCAGGTCAGCTTCTTTGCAGTCCAGACCAAAACGGTCAACCACCAGCTGATCCATACCCTGCGCTTTCAGTGCCGCAGGGATCCGGTAAATGCTATCGACGTCTTTTAACGATATGACCGCTTTTTCGGCTACGTTGGTAAACAGTGCGATTTTAGAACGCTCGGTGGCGGGCAACGCGCTCACGGAGCGGCACACCAGAATGTCAGGCTGAATACCAATAGAACGTAATTCTTTTACTGAGTGCTGGGTTGGCTTGGTTTTAACTTCGCCCGAGGCCGGCATGTAGGGCACCAACGTCAGGTGCATATACATGGCGCGTTCACGTCCCACTTCAGTGCCCAGCTGACGGATGGCTTCCAGGAAGGGCTGTGATTCAATATCACCAACCGTTCCACCAATTTCAACAATGGCCACATCGTGTCCCTGCGCACCCTCGACAACCCGGCGTTTAATTTCGTTGGTGATATGGGGAATAACCTGAATGGTCGCACCCAGATAATCGCCGCGTCTTTCGCGTTTCAGCACTTCCTCATACACCCGTCCGGTGGTGAAGTTATTCCGCTTGGTCATGCGGGTACGGATAAAGCGCTCGTAATGGCCTAAATCGAGGTCGGTTTCGGCGCCGTCATCGGTCACAAAAACTTCACCATGCTGGATTGGGCTCATTGTGCCCGGGTCGACATTGATGTACGGGTCGAGTTTTAACATGGTTACGGTGAGACCACGCGCTTCAAGGATTGCCGCCAGCGATGCAGCAGCAATACCCTTACCAAGCGATGATACGACACCACCGGTGACGAAAATATAATTTGTCATGCGAAACCTAAGGCGTTGGGTTGTAAGGATAATGTGTGTTTACGGACCAGAGCGGCCAGCCACACTTGGACGGCGTAATAGTATACCGAAAGAGTAGTATGCAAACAATCAGTTTGCCTGCCCGCCGTTGAATTAGGTTGCCGGCAGGCAGGGGAGGTGTCAGGACTGACGCAGCCGTTTGAGGGTATATAACAGGTCCAGTGCCTGCCGGGGTGACAACTCGTCCGGTACCAGGTTATCCAGGGCGTCCAGTACCGGGTGGGGTTTATCCTCGAAAGTAAGACTGGCTTGCGCCGGTGTCTGACTGTCAGCTTGCGGCTGCGTATTGGCATCGCCGATAGGATTGTTCTCCATGGCTTTGCTGTTTTCCAGTAAATGCAGTTTCTGACGCGCTGCCTGGATCACCGTTTTTGGCACGCCGGCCAGCTGCGCTACCTGCAAGCCATAACTTTTACTGGCAGCGCCTTGTTCTACCGTGTGCATGAAGCGAATGGTTTCGTCGTGCTCCACCGCGTCCAGGTGCACGTTTACCACGGTATCTACTGAGTCGGCCAGTTGCGTGAGCTCGAAATAATGGGTGGCGAATAATGCATAGGCCTGTAGCTCGCGGGCCAGATAACTGGCACAGGCCCACGCCAGTGACAGCCCGTCGTAGGTGCTGGTGCCGCGGCCTATTTCATCCATCAGAACCAGTGAATGTTCGGTGGCGTTATGCAGAATATTGGCTGTTTCGGTCATTTCCACCATAAAGGTAGAGCGGCCCGAAGCCAGATCATCCGACGCGCCTATGCGGGTAAAGATGCGGTCTACTTTGCCTATCACGGCCTGTTCGGCAGGCACAAAGCAGCCGAGATAAGCCATTAGTACAATCAGGGCAGTCTGACGCATATAGGTTGACTTACCGCCCATGTTGGGACCGGTGATCACCAGCATGGACTGACTTTCATTCAGGGTAAGCGGGTTGGCAATAAACGGGTCTTTCATTACCTGCTCCACCACCGGGTGGCGCCCAGCCTGATAACGAATTTCCCGGTTCTGGGTCAGCGTGGGCCGGTATAAATCAAGACTCACGGCGCGCTCGGCAAAACCGCAGATCACGTCAAGCTTGGCCAGACTGGCGGCACTGTCGATCAGGCTATTCAGGTGGGGCGCGATATCGTCGAACAGGGCGTCATATAATTGTTTTTCCAGCGCCAGCGCCCGGCTCTGACTTGTGAGTACCTTATCCTCGTGCTCTTTAAGCTCCGGGGTAATAAAGCGTTCGGTGTTTTTCAGGGTCTGGCGGCGAATATACTCGGCAGGGGCATTACCGCTGGCAGCCCGGCTGATTTCGATAAAGAAGCCATGCACACGGTTATAGCCCACCTTCAGGGTGGCGATGCCGGTGCGTTCACGCTCGCGTTGCTCCATGGCATCAAGGTAGTCAGTGGCGCCCTGAGACAACTCCCGCAACTCATCAAGTTCGGCGTTATACCCCGGAGCGATCACGCCGCCGTCGCGGATGACCACGGGGGGATTGTCCACAATCGCCCGGTTTAACAGGGCTTGTAGTTCCGGGTATTCGTCAATGCGGTCGGCCAGTTGCTGTAACAGCGGTGTTTCGAACCGGGCAAGCGTTTGTTGCAATTCCGGCAGCAGGTTTAGTGCCTGACGCAGCCGGGAAAAGTCCCGGGGCCGGGCAGAGCGCAGGGCGAGCCTGGCCATGATGCGTTCAATGTCACCAATGGCTTTCAGCGTGTCGCGCACCGCGTCGGCATCGCCCTGGGTTAGCGCTTCAATGGCATCCTGGCGCTGCACCAGCTCGTGATGATCAGTAATCGGTGCGTGCAGGTACCGTTGTAACAATCGGCTGCCCATGGCGGTGGACGTGGCGTCGAGTACGCTGAATAAGGTATTTTCCTGACCACCGGATAAATTATGGGTAAGCTCCAGGTTGCGGCGGGTAGCGGCATCCAGCTGGATGCGGGTGTTCTGCTGCTCTTTTTGGATCTGTCTGATGTGGGGCAGGGCGGTTCGTTGTGTATCTTTGACATACTGCAATACGCAACCCGCTGCACCCAGCCCTTTACTTAGGTCGCTTACCCCAAAACCGTCCAGTGTCGCGGTATTAAACTGGGCGTTGAGCTGCTCGGTGGCCGAATCGGGATCGAATTCCCATTCGGGACGCCGGCGAAGCCCTTTACGCTGATCAATTAACGGCAAACTCTCAAAGCCTTCCGGATAGAGTAATTCCGCCGGGTTCAGGCGTTGTAGCTCGGCCAGTAACTGTTCGTCTGAGTCACATTCGGAAACTAAAAAACGTCCGCTGGTGATATCCAGCGTGGCCAGGCCATACTGCATGCTGTGCCCGCACACGGCGGCCAGAATATTATCCCGCCGCTCTTCCAGCAGCGCTTCATCGGTTACCGTGCCAGGGGTGACAATGCGCTGTACCCGGCGTTCTACCGGCCCCTTGCTGGTGGCAGGGTCGCCCACCTGTTCACAAATGGCGACCGACTCGCCCATTTTTACCAGCCGGGCCAGATAACTCTCTACCGCATGGTATGGAACCCCGGCCATAGGAATGGGGTCGCCGCCGGATTTACCACGGGCCGTCAGGGATATGTCCAGCAGCTCTGCTGCACGTTTGGCATCATCGTAAAACAACTCATAGAAATCGCCCATCCGGTAAAATAGCAGGATGTTGGGGTGTTGTGCCTTGATTGCCAGATACTGGCGCATCATGGGGGTATGTGATTCCAAAAAGTACCTCGATGTGGTGTCAGCGAATGTTGCAGAGGCGGGTCGCGATAACGCCACCGACCTGAATTTTTGTTTAGCCAAACTCAGCGGCAAAAATGGTACACTTTTTTTGGTGTTTCTGTCAGGTAGGAATTGTCCTAATGACCCCGTTTGGCGAAAAGGAGAGCAACCTATGATTACTGAATCAGCCGTGTTGGCATTTGGAGAGCGGCTGCGGGAGCGTGGTTGGTCGGTATCCTGCGCCGAGTCCTGTACCGGCGGCGGCATTGCCCATGCGTTTACGTCCGTGGCAGGCAGCTCTGACTGGTTCAATGTGTCCTGGGTGACTTACTCAAACGCCGCCAAACAACAGGCTTTGGGGGTACAGGCTGCTACCCTCGCTGAACACGGCGCGGTTTCCGAAGCGGTAGTCAGAGAAATGGTTACCGGCGTACATCACCACAGCGGAGCAGATTTGGCTGTCGCGGTAAGCGGTATAGCCGGGCCGGGCGGCGGTTCACCAGAAAAGCCAGTGGGTACGGTCTGGTTTGGGTTCTATTGCCGGGGTGACGTGCTGTGCACGGCAAAAGTGTTTGCCGGCGACCGGAGCGCGGTGCGGGAACAGGCTGTTGAGTTTGCCATTCAGTTTCTGGACCAGTGGCTGGTTGTTAACGCGCCCGGAAATCAACAGGATTAAGAAAACCGCGACAATACACTTGAAACTGTATAAGTGTACAGTATAGAATGCAGTCATTCGTTGGTAAACTTCGCAACGTCAAAATTAACCGCACATCCCAGAGGATATTAACGTGGACGATAACAGATCAAAAGCGCTCACTGCAGCCGTCGGACAAATTGAAAAGCAGTTCGGTAAAGGTGCCATCATGCGTCTTGGTGACAACCAGGCCATGGACATCGAAGCTATCTCAACCGGCTCCCTGAGTATCGATATCGCGTTAGGCATAGGTGGTCTTCCCTGTGGACGTGTTGTTGAAATTTACGGCCCGGAGTCTTCCGGTAAAACCACGCTGACATTACAGGTGATCGCCGAAGCCCAGAAAAAAGGGAAAACCTGTGCGTTCGTCGATGCAGAGCACGCGCTGGATCCTATCTACGCAGGTAAGCTGGGTGTGAATATCGACGACCTGCTGGTATCTCAGCCCGACACGGGCGAGCAGGCGCTGGAGATCTGCGACATGCTGGTGCGCTCAGGTGCGGTTGATGTGGTTATCGTCGACTCCGTAGCAGCCCTGACACCGAAAGCGGAAATTGAAGGTGATATGGGTGACTCCCACGTTGGTTTGCAGGCACGACTGATGTCTCAGGCGCTGCGTAAACTTACGGCAAACATCAAGCGTTCAAATACGCTGTGTATTTTCATTAACCAGATTCGTATGAAGATTGGTGTGATGTTCGGGAACCCGGAAACGACTACCGGTGGTAACGCCCTGAAATTCTATTCGTCAGTACGTCTGGACATTCGTCGTATCGGCGCAGTGAAAGAAGGCGACGAAGTAGTCGGTAACGAGACCCGGGTGAAGGTGGTGAAAAACAAAGTGGCGCCGCCGTTCAAACAAGCCGAGTTTATGATCCGTTACGGCGAAGGCATAAGCAAAGAAGCCGAGCTTATCGACCTGGGCGTGAAACAGAAGCTGGTGGACAAAGCCGGTGCCTGGTACAGCTATAAAGGCGACCGTATTGGTCAGGGTAAAGCGAATGTTATGAAGTTCCTCAAAGAAAACCCTGAAATTGCCAATGAAATTGAGCAGCTGATCCGCAGCGAGTTACTGCTGAGCAAAAAGGAAAAAGCGGATCTTGCCGAAGCGGAAGCTGCCGCAGCTGAGAAAGGCGATACGGACGCGCCGCTGGCATAAGCGACATTCGTTCTGCGTAAACTATACTAAGCCTGTACACAGTACAGGCTTTTTTTATGGCTGGCCGGCTGCGGACTTAAGTTTCGCGGATACCGTATTGCAGTGCACAGCCATCAGGCAGCAGCTTGTCTTCCATTGGCGTAAGCGTGGTGACCTTCACCGGGCTGACCTTGTCCACTTCCGTATGTTGCGATACTTCCAGATAAGTATGTAGATAGGGAGCATCAGCATTAAGCTCGATGTACGGGAAGCTGGTGATGTGCCAGTTGCCAGAGATTTCTTGTTGCGCCAGATTCAGGGTAAATTCACCGTTATCGTGAAGCGTTAACTGGCCGCTGGCATTGCAACCTAACGTCCGGTAGGCCTGTGATAAATCCGCGGCACTCAGCCCTGATTGTGGATTAATATTATCAGGAACAATGTACAACCCGATGGACCGTCGGGAATACCAGTGATTGCTCATTTGCAATACGCGGATATGACTGACGGGCCAGTTCTCACTCACTGCCGACTCCAGCCGGAATACCGCGTCCCGATCGCGTAACAGGGGGGAATACAATACGGTAGTACTGTACACACCGGCCGGATACGGGTGGGCGTTGGTTTTTACCTTAAATTCAGCCCGGCGAAGCGCCTGCGTGACATCGGCTATCTGCTGTTCATCCAGGTAGCGGGTATTTACATGAACCGTTGTATTACTGCAGGCTGTGAGAACAAACAGCACCGCAACAAGCCAGCATGTGCGACATTCCATGTTTCTTCCTAACACATTTATTAACAAAACCACTGTACCAAAAATCGCGGCGAAGGCGTACAGTTTGTCAGCGTAGGAAGACTATCCTGCTTGTCGGTGAACTACAGAACAAAACAATTAAAATAAATGGGTAGAGACCGAACGGAACAACAAAAATCATGAGAGGGAGCCACAATGATTGATATTTCGCATCTTGCGAAGAAGTTCGCTGTTGAGTCGCCAAAAAAGCTCAGCGAACAGGAAAAGAAAGATCCCAGGCTGAAAGGGCGGTTCTTTCATTCAGTAAAAGACGTCAGCTTTCGGTGTGAAAAAGGCGAGGTGGTTGGCTTACTGGGTCCTAACGGAGCAGGCAAAACCACTACCCTGAGAATTCTGTCCACGGCGTTAAAACCGGAACAGGGAGAGGTGCACATCAATGGCATTAATGTGCTAAAGGATCCGGTACTGGCGCGTAAGAAAATTGGTTTTTTATCCAGCTCTACCGGACTCTACGGGCGTTTGTCAGGTCGCGAAAATATTGCGTATTTTGGTCAGCTGCATGGACTGAGCAAAGCGCGCATCGATGAGAAAATTGCTGAAATGGCAGACTTGTTGGACATGCATAGCTTTTTAGACCGCCGTGCCGAGAACTTTTCATCCGGCATGAAACAAAAAGTATCGATTGCCCGTGCGGTTATCCACGATCCCGAGTTAGTGATTCTTGATGAACCTACTACCGGGCTGGATATCATGGCAACGGCCACGGTTATGAGTTTTATCGAGCGCCTGAAAGCGCAGGGTACACCCGTAATATTTTCGACCCACCATCTGGATGAAGTACAGGCACTGTGCGACCGCGTGGTAGTAATAAATCTCGGCGAAACCGTGTTTAACGGCACCACCGCCGAGTTTGCCGACTTGTCTGGTGGGCACATGCACCAGAGTTTCCTGCATACACTGAATGGTACCAAGGAGGAGCACAGCAATGTGGTTAATCTTTAAAAAGGAATTTATGGAGCTGGTAAGGGATCGTAAAACACTTATTTTTATGATCGCACTACCGGTATTGGTGTTCCCCCTGTTAATTGGCGGTACAATATTTTTTACCTCAAACGCGCTGGAAGACGCAGAAAATAAAGTATTGAAGTATGCCGTTATTGGTAATGCTAATGTCGCTGACATCAACAGCGCATTAAGTGAAGATGGGTCCATGCTTGAACGGGTAACGTTAACGGCAGAGCAAGATTATGTGGCGATGATCCAGGCGGACGAATTAGACTTCGTGCTTGAAGTTCCTACGCCGTTTAATAGCGAAGTACTGGAAAGTGGGCAGTTAGCGATTAATTTATACTTCAATGATGCTGGACTGAATAAAGTCTACCAGCGCGTATCCGCGATCCTTACCCCGTTGTCTGAAGAATACCAGTTACAGGCATTTAGGGCACTAGGCCTGTCGGAATCTCAGCAGCAGGCAATTGTCACCCCCATGCTTATAAACCGTGAAAATGTAGCAGATAACCGTGAGGTATGGGGAGAGCGAATTGGTGCGATGTTGCCCTACTTTCTATTTTTCTTATGTTTGCAAGGCGCGATGGCGCCTGCCTCAGATATGGGCGCCGGGGAGAAAGAGCGGGGAACCTTGGAAACACTGCTGATATCACCCATGCCCCGGTATAAGTTGGTACTGGGTAAGTTTTTTGCTATTTCCCTGTCAGGTGTGATTGCTGCATTAGTAACAGTGTCAAGCATGGCCCTTTGGACCGTGATCATATCTCAAGGCCTAGCGGTCGGATTTATAGTAGAGTTACTGTCGTCCATTGGCGTCCTGGATTTTGTACTGGTTTTCCTGATGTTAGTACCGGTTGTGGCTGTTTTTGCTTCACTGTTGTTGTCGCTGTCTATTTATGCACGCTCGTTCAAAGAGGCTCAGAGCTATATGGGCGGGCTGGTAATGGTGATGATTTTTCCTATTATTTTAGCCATGATGCCTGGGATTGAACTGAAAGGTGTGTGGGTATGGGTGCCTCTCACGAATGTAGCGCTGGCCATGAAAGAGCTGGTAAAAGGCACCATGGATTATGTCGCGCTGCTGGGTATTTTTGGCTCCACAGCGTTGATAGCCGGCATATTGTTGGCTTTCTCAGTGCATTGGTTCAACCGCGAAAAGGTATTGTTCAGGTAACCGGGGGAGGCCCCCTATGCCTGTTATGGCATAAACCTGTCGCCTTCCCCCTTTATTACAGATAAATGCTGACGCACGTCGCTGAGGTTTTCATAGGCGACTTCGTAATATTTAGGCGAAGCAGCAATAGCCTGTTCGAAGAAATATTCTGCTTCTTCGTAACGTTGCTCCAGCATTAAAAAGTAGCCTAGGTCGTTATAGGCCTGGGCATCTTCCATTACACGTTTCAGTGTCTGAAAGGCCTTATTATATCGGCCCATTCTGGCATAAACTAACCCAAGGTTTGTCCAGCTTCGCTCGTAAGAGGGCGCAGCGTCGATAGCTTTATGGAATGCGCTAATTGAGGCGGAATAATTGCCCGACAGGTAATGAGAATAGCCCATGTTAGTCAACACCACAGGTGAGTAAGGGGCTATTTGCAAGCTTAACGCGTACATTTCCTTTGCTTTATCGTAACTCCCCATCAAATCATAAGCGACACCAAGGCCGTTATAAGCGTCTAGCGGAGAGGACGCGTCTGTGCCCGCGTAAAATGATTGTATATTGGCTTTTTCTTTGAGACGCGCCTGGTCCAGCGCCGTCACGCGGGCAAAGTAATCAGTGGCTTTCGCCAACTCTTTATTTTGCAAAAGAATTTTAGCCGCGTCTGTTAGTGCATTAATGTGTGTAGGCTCAGCATCGATAATTCGTTGAAGCATGTGCAGTGCAAATTGAGGCTTGCCCATTTGCTTATGCAGCTCTGCCACACGGTAGATGAGGTCTATGTCTTTTGGTGCGTTTTCCAGTGCTTTCAAATAGTACACCAGCGCTTTGTCTTGCTCACCGGCCCGCTCATAATGCTTTGCCATTTCTTCTATTTGCGCTAAGGGTGCCTCCGCTTTTGCAGGGGCTTTTTGCACAGATGAAGGGGTGGTACTGCAAGCGCCTAACAGCACGAAAGAAATAACAACCAGGTTGCGTTTTATCATTGTCCTGCTTCCTTTTAAAATGCCGTATCCCATACTTCCATCACTTTAAGTATGGCAGGGCCGATTGCCACGATAAAAAACGATGGCCAAATGCATACCATCATCGGGAATATCATTTTTACAGCAATTTTCGCAGCCATTTCTTCTGCTGCCTGTAGGCGCTTATCACGGTATTCGTCTGCATAAACCCGCACGGTTTCTGCGACGCCGGTGCCTAGTTTGATGCTTTGTACAATGACAGAGTTTAGGCCACGGATATCGTCCAGACCGGTGCGGTGGCCGAACTCTTCCAGCGCTTTTGACAGGGGGATGCCTACTTTTACTTTTTTGACTACCAGGCCAAGTTCATGAGAAAGCTCACTATGTACCGCTTTTAACTCGCGGCTTACACGTTGGAATGATTCCAGCAGCCCAAGTCCGGACTCACAGCAAACCACCAGTAAATCTAATGCATCCGGAAAGTGCTTGCGTAATTTACGCATGCGCTTCTCGGCTAACCTGGCTAATACAATACCCGGTAAAATAAAGCACCCTCCAACGATAAGAATAATGAGGTAAACAGAGACCATAGCGCTTTGGTCGGGGAAGAGCTTGTGGACAAGTGAGGCCAGCCCTATGCCGAATAACAGGGCCAGGAGCCTAATCGCATAGTACACCTTCAATGCGTTTTCGGAATGAAATCCGGCATGAATTAACAGTTTTCGATTGTCTTTATCTTTATGGATTGTCTTGGCGAAAAACCTGTGGTTGCCGACCTTATTCAAGGTCGCTTCCAAGTAGTTCTGGTAACTAGAACTCATATCGATCCCATCGGAGGAAGCGCGCAAGCGTTGAATTTGCTGACGAATGGGTGAGTAAGTCCCGCTTATGAGATAGAAGAGCGCCATAGCCATCATTAGCCCTGCCAAAAGTGCGATGGCCAGAACGGCCATTTTGACCGTTTGTTCGTTAGTGGTGAGGGAGTACAGCAATCCCCGGAGATATTCCATGCTATGCCTCTAGCTCAAGTAGCTTTTTAATCCAGATCGTACCCACCAACATACCAATCAACCCCCATTTCAACAGCTCATGGCCTTCTTCGGTAGTAAACAGTTCACTTACATAAGTGGGGGTGGTCAGATACAACAGCGCAAATAATGCAAAGGGAAGCAGTACCAGGATCCAGCCACTTAGCCTCCCCTCAGCAGACAGGGTTTTAACTTTGCGGCGAAACTTAAATCGTTGTCTGATGAGTACCGACAGATTTTCAATATTTTCCGCGAGGTTGCCGCCCGTTTCTTTTTGAATGTTGACGGCGCTGGAAAATGCCATTGCTGAAGTGCTTGGCACCCGGCGTACAAACGCGAGCATGGCCGTTTTTAAGTCTGCTCCCAGGTTAATGCGTTGAAACAGAAGCTTCAGTTCATCACTCAAATCGCCTTTTAGTTCTTCAAATACCAGCTTTAACGCCTCATTGAACGCGTAGCCTGCCTGCAAGCCCCGTTTAAGAACGTCTAATGCTTCCGGAAATTGCTCCTCAATGCGATCCATTCTTTTGGCAATATCCCGCTGCAGCTTAAAGTGAAACGCAGCTAGGGTGGCGAGCCAGCAAACTCCAGAGACTAGTATGTCGCGGGTCACCAGCCACAGCAAAACAGATAAAAACGTACTGATGATACCTGCGATAGCCAGGTACTCATGGCCTAACATTTTCGAGCCGCTCAGTTCCAGCTTAAAGGTAAAGTCGCTCACCCAGGGAAGCTCTTCGATGGATTTTCTGAGCGCAGAGAGGTTGTTAAGTCGACTGTTAAGCAATAGCTGTTTGGGAAAATACTGATCGGCGCTAATTAACGTATCCAATTGCTTTTTGAGCTCTTTGGTATCGGCTCGCTGAGGGCTGTTTACAGAAACGAACAGCAGTTGAGAAAGCATCACAACAGCCAGAAATACCAGTACGAGAAAGACGAGTTGTATGTCCATGGCCGGCTCCTAAAAGAAAATCTCTTTGTCTACACCAAATATTTTGTGGGGCATTTCAATGCCCATTGCCACGAGCTTGCGATGAAACAGTGGCACCACGCCGGTGGCTTTGAAGTTACCGTCTACCTTGTTATCGCGGGTGAGGCCGTGCCGCTCGAATTTGAAGAGCTCGGACATAGTAATTGTCTCCCCTTCCATCCCGGTTACCTCTTGTATGCTTATGATTCGGCGACTACCGTCTTCGAGGCGTTGGGTCTGGATAACCAGGTCAATGGCAGAAGCAATTTGCGCACGAATGTTGCGCACAGGCATATCAAATCCCCCCATGCAAATCATGTTCTCCAGTCGGCCCAGCGCATCACGTGGACTGTTTGCGTGCAAGGTGGCCAGCGAGCCCTCATGGCCGGTATTCATGGCTGCCAGCATATCAATAGCTTCTGCACCACGAACCTCACCGATGACAATACGATCAGGACGCATCCGCAGGCAGTTTTTAACCAGATCGCGCTGGGTCACTTCGCCCTTGCCCTCAATGTTAGGAGGGCGGGTTTCAAGCCTTACCGTGTGTGGTTGCTGGAGTTGCAATTCGGCAGAGTCTTCGATGGTAATAATTCGTTCGTCGCCGGGAATGTAACTGGACACGATATTAAGCAGGGTGGTTTTACCACTACCGGTGCCGCCGGAAATTAATACGTTGAGTTTGCCTTTGACCGCCCCTTTTAGCAGGGTATCCATGTCAGCCGTCATTGAACCATAGTCAATGAGCTGGGCAACGGTAAGCTTTTCAACGGTGAACCGCCGGATGGACAGAGAGGGGCCGTCCAGCGCGAGTGGGGGGATAATTGCGTTCACCCGGCTACCGTCTTCAAGGCGCGCATCCACCATCGGGGATGACTCATCTACGCGGCGGCCAATCCGTGATACGATCCGATCGATAATGCTCAGTAAGTGCCGGTTGTCGTAAAAGCGCACGGCTGCACGTTCCAGCTTGCCGGCGCGTTCTACATAAATGTTATTAAAGTTATTTACCAAAATATCCGAAATTGAGGTGTCTGACATCAGCACTTCAAGGGGGCCAAGGCCAAGTATTTCGTCCAGCACCAGTCGGGTAATTACCTCACGTGTGGCCATATTGATGGGGCGGGGGTAGTTTTCAAGTAGCTTGCGGCAGCACTCAGTGATTTGCTGTCTGGCAGTCGTTTCCTCTATTTTTTCCAACATGGATGGGTCCAGCATATTCAGAACCTCACTGAACACTTCCTGCTTGGTATCGATATCAGCGGAGGTAAGCTGTTCATACGGATCGATAAAATGTTGTTCACCGTCCATTATCTACTCCTTAACAGTCTGCGGAAAAAACCTGCTTTTTCTTTGCAGGGGGCGTCTGGCTTTATCTCAGTTGCGAAGCAAACAATGCGCTCTAATTCTGCGGACAGCTTTTTGTGGTTAGCTAAGGACTCTAAAGGCCGGCCCAGGTCGGTACGCAATTTTGCCAGTGCAAAATTGTTTCCAATGGTGAAAGTTTGCTTAATGCCCAGTACAGACTGCACATCACCGAGTGTGATTTCCCCCTGGTCCGGGACGAAGCGATTGATGATGACTGCAACTTTTTTCGAGCTCATATCAATGTGACTGCGAAGCTCCGTCAGCATGGCTTTGGTTTCTCGAAGGGAGGCAACACTGAGCTGCATCACCACCAGTATGGTAGAGCTATGCGACAATAATGGGAGCGTCTGATATTCAAGTCCTTTCGACATGTCGACAAATACTTCGTCAAACGCCTGCCTTATTTTCCAGCTTAACTTGTTTAAATTCTGCGGCGAGTGGGCATCCTGCTTGAGGCGTGAAAAAGGGGTGTTGCCAATAAGGTGGGTAGTGTCTTTACTCGTCATCATAGATCGAATTGCCGCTTCATCCAGCTTTTCCAGCTCCCCTATTGCCTGGTCAATGGTAAATCGGCTTTCAAATCGTAAGCCATGTGCTAGCGAAGGGTAGTTGAAGTCTGCATCCAGCAATGCCAGCTGCTTCGTAGTGAGTTCAGAAAATACCTCGCTCATACAACAGGTGATAAAGGTGGCGCCGGAACCGGCCTTACCATTAATAATCGAGGTAAGCGGAGCAATACGCTGAGACTGGCTTACTGCGTCGGCGATATTGACCAGCGCCTGGTGCAATGTTTCGGTGACTTCCGTGGCGGGCAATAGATCGTCAACTTTATGCTGTACCGCCAGTTTCGCTATTTCAGTGGTCAGGTTCTCACAGATAAGTAACCGGTGTGGGACCTTGTGCACCAACCGTTGCAGAAGAGTGCTGGCACCCGCCGGAGACTCTACATACACGACGGCAACATGAAACTTGCTGAGGTCTTTGGGTAGGGTGTCAGTGAAAGTGGCTTCCAGCATATCATCATGGTCCACCTGTGGCCCGACAAGGCTTTTTACCTGACTCGACGTAGACATGATTAACACGTTGAGCCGGCTTGAAAGATTAGGCCGCGACAGTTTTTGTGCCGCCACAACTGGGGTCGGGTAATCGATAACGCAGGAGGTGCTTTCATTGTTCATAGTGCTGTCCTTATCCATAGTACGTTCTCATTAGTCAGCTACCATCACAGACCGTATAGCCCCAGCGTGTCACTCCCAGACTCTCCCTGGGGAGTGTTGAGGCGAAGTTCGGGGAGTTAAGGGTCAGAGCCAGCCCCGGCACCAAAAAGTCGTGCTGATAATTGATGATTTCAGCCCTTACCAGGTCAATTTGCCCATAAGATGTGGCTGTGGCGCCCTCCTCGGTGAGATAACTAACGGCAATATTGGCGGCCGAGAAGTTAGGGATTAACGGCATGAGGTCAGTAACCGCATAAATGATGGCGTTATTGTCCGCCAGCTGGTTTTCCTGGTCGAAGTCACAAACCACTACCAGCCGGGCTACTCGCCTGCTGGCTTCGGTAATGACATTCCAGGTGAAAAACAAGCGACCCACCTCAAAAACACTGAAAAGGACAAGAAAAAACACTGTTCCCACTACAGCAAACTCCACCGAGTAAACGCCTCGCTGATTGTGCTTCACTGGGATGCCCTCATGGTGTACGCCACCGTCATGGGGAACGCCAGTGATATACCCCCATCCCCGGTGAGTGAAAACAAGGAATCAGAAAATATCGGTGTCCACTGATATGAAACGGTAATGGTTACCCAGTCGCCGCTGAGAGAATAGCTGATATCGGCAGCGGCTAATCCGGGCAGAAGTTCGCTCTGACCGTTGGTATCACCAGATATGATCAGGTTCGAGGTTTTGGTTTTCAGGCTATCTGGCAGGGAGGGGATCCCGGTATTCCCCTGGTAGGCCCGATCGCTGATATAGCGGCCGGCGTCACGCACTGAGTTGGTGAGCGCGTTGTACTGATATAACAATCTGCCAAACTCCGCCGTAGCGAAAATCAGAAAAAATAATAGCGGCGCGATCAGAGTGAATTCTATGACCGCCACCCCCCGTTGATGAGTAAACGCTGTGATCCTAGGCATCAGTTTTCCCCGCGTGATATAGCACCAGCTTATAAGGGCCTGCATTATCCGCAGCATTGCCGGAGGGCACGCCTTCGCTATTGCAGGATTCTATATATTCCCCAATAACATAAGCGTCAGTACCTTTTTGTTGTACAGCCTGTGTCATGAAAAAGCACGCCGAGCCAAAATATCCCAGCTGGTCGGCACCATTGCTCTGGCCATCACAGTCACCCACCAGAATTTGTAATATCCGCCGCTCCACCCGCGCAGGGTCTGGAGCGACTATATCCCCGTTATGATTTACATCGCTGCAGACCGCTGCATTAGAGTCGGCGGTGGCCGTGTCGGTGAGGTATTCGTTATACCGATACGCGTTAGCGTATTGTTCCGAGGTGGTATCCAGGTTGTCGTCTGCATCCAGCGGAATATGCTCGCCCTCGCAGGTATTGAGATCTCGTGGGTGCTCAATATTGTTAATCTGCCCCCCCTGCCACTCGCCCATCCGGGTGTTCAGCCCCTGTGCCACAGGACCTACTGAATTACCCGGTTCGGTATCAATCTGCCCATCTGCGGCGGTAGGGTCGGCCGTAAAACATTGCTCGCCATTATAATCTTCACCGGCCATGGCTTTACGGACATCTGCGGCGCCGGAGGCTCCTTCCAGCCTTACCAGCTGGAAATTTCCAGGGCCAATAGGAGAGCTGGTATTGGAGCTAATTTTTAGCAGTTGCAATTGGCCAATAGGTAAGCCGAAGTTATCCGATGGGTCGTTGTTTGCACCACACACCACCATGGGCACCAGATTGCTGTAACACTCCACTAACGCGGTACTAGGGCCAGAGACCGCACTGGCACTGATTTGTTTATTCAGTCCCAGTACCTGAGCTAAGAAGTTATCCAGCGAAATCCCCGTTACACCTACCCGAATGTAGGTGGCTGTGGCACTGGCGGTAGGCATAAACGGGTCAGGTCGCTCTGAAAACTCAACGAACAACTGTTGCGTCACGCTTTCGCTATAAATATCTGCCGCACTTAAATCCAGGGTGTCGGCAATTTCACTGAATTCTGCGAATGTCAGGTTTTCAGCAATAATATCGACCACCGCCTGACGTGCGTCATCCTGGTTGCCGCCCTGATCAAGCTCACTGGCGCCGCTTAACGCGGCGGCATCGACCAGTAGTTGAAGCCTGGATTTATTCAGCAGCAGGTGACCCCCATCCAGCGCCATAGCCGCGGTGCCGAGCATGGCCAGAAAGCCAATGCAAAAGAGCACCAAAATATTGCCGGTTTGCTTTTGAATGTGGTGGGGAGGCAAGATAGTCATGTGTTTACCTATTTATTTCCTTTGTCGCCCTGTGTTTCTACTCTGCGACCTTCTTTGTTGGTATAGACACTGTCTCGGTAGTTATCGGCCGCGTGTTTACCGTAATCACCCTGAAGTTCCCGGGTAATACCGTCATTATTCACCGGCGCTTCATGATCGAGAGTCTGCAGCGCAATAATCTCCTGCGTGGCGTGAGCGGTTTGATAATGAGGTGCCTGAGCACAACCAGCAATGGCTAAGGTCATACAAGTAAGGGTAATAGTACGCATTAGTAAGTACCTCCATGCTGTTCGATGTCGTGCCCGTAACGGCTGTCGGTGCCCCCGTTCGAGGGTAAAATATCGTAAGGGGATTCCACGTTGTATGAACGGCTTTCACTATGGTGAGTAACCTGCTGCGTGGGCTCGCCCATCAGATAGAATTTCAGATCGGAGACGGGCACGAAGCCATCGGTGGGTAACGACACCCCAGCTTTATTAAACGGACGGACCAGGCGAGGGGTAACCATAATCACCAGTTCGGACTGGCCACTCACAAACTGCTGGCTGCGGAATAGCTGACCCAGAATCGGGATGTCGCCCAAACCAGGGAAGCGTTCGATGTTTTCCCGTAAGTTATCAGACAGCAAACCGCCAATGGCCAGCGTCTGCCCGTCACCTAACTCCACGGTGGTTTCTGAGGTCCGTTTGATAATCGACGGAATAATCAATGAGCTGTTGGTACCGGTAGGGGTAATACCGACTGTATTAGCATTGGATATTTCGCTGACCAGCACTTTCAGATTGAGATTGATTTTCCCGCTATCTAGCACAGTGGGAACAAAACCCACGCCCACACCAAACTCACGGAACTGAATAGCAATGCCATCTTCTCTGGGGACGGGGATGGGAAATTCACCGCCGGATAAAAACTCTGCTTTTTGCCCGCTTAATGCGGTCAGGTTTGGCTCTGCGAGTATTTTGGCCATGCCATTTTCTTTCGCAATATCCAGCGCAACATTGAAAAACACGTTGCCGTCGATGTACTCGCCAATAACGCCATTAGAAAATTCATAGGGCGAGCCCTGGGTGACGAAGTTGTAAAACTCGGCACCACGGATGAGGCTGGCGTCCCAGTGGTTGTCATCCAGCATGCTCAGCAAATTGAGGTCCACATTAAACGAGCGACTAACCTCAGTACTCATTTCCGCCACGACCACCTCCAGCATTACCTGATGTCCGCCGCCAACGCTGAGTAGATTCAGTACCTGACTGTTGTCGTCTTCTCCGGCGGCTACTGCGTAGGCATGGGCCAAATCCACGGCTTTATTCATTTGCATGAGGGAGGACGTTTCGCCACTTAATACCAGCTGGCCCTGAGAGGTGTGCACATTAATATTCTCTTCGGGCAGAAAACGATGCAGACGTTCACGCAGGCTAACCAAATCGTGAGTAATCTCGATATTGATCACATCCACCAGGGCATCATCCTCGTCCCATACCATGACATTGGTGGTGCCAAGCTTTTTGCCTACAATGTAGAGCTCTTTTTGACGCAAAATTAAGATGTCGGCAATCTCTGGGTTACCTACCGAAACTCGTTGGGCGCCGCGCTTAAGATGCAGGTTCCGGGACTTATATATAGGTACGTGTATGGCGCTGTGTTTATCCGTGACTGGACCACCGGCATGAGCGGGTTGCATAATTATTAGCATCCATACCGCCAGAACGAGGGTGACACATATCGCACCCCGGTTAATCATCTGCAATAGTTTCATTATTCACTGCTCCCTGATGAGGCGGACTCCACTGACACCACTTCCTCTATCACACCGCGAATAAGGCGCACCTTCGGCTTGACGGGGTGGGGGACGGCGGTATGAACCGGTTTTTTCACCGGCGCCGGCTCTTCAGCTGGCGGTGCTGGCTTGGTATATTTAGCAATTTCTACCTGCTCATCATCTACCGGGTTTCGCAGTGCCAGCTGCAGCCCCCCGCGGGAGCGGGCATTCATTAATTCCTCAGCCTGTTGCAGACTCACTTCTACGGTAACCGCTCGCACTACCCGTGGCCGGTTTTCATTGTTCTGCGCGGTCTGGTCAATAGCCAGGATCTTGACATTGGCCAGGACCACTTCAGTAAGTGTATTGATGCCGTTCTTAAAGGTATTGAGGATGTCGACCCGGTCGCCGGGAAGCAGAAATCCGGCTACGCCTACCACATCGTTTACCCGTATGGTTAGCGCCCGCATGTTGTCACCAATCAGACTGGCCAGTGAGCTGCCTTCACCTTTTTCAGTCACACGGGCGGCGCGCACCACATCGCCGGCGTAGAGGGTTTCCCTGGCGACCTGCCCGGTAACCGATTCTATGGTGGCAAAGGTGCCCTCGGGGGCCAGGGCTTCCGGGTACGCGCGAACCCGCAACTGCTGCGCTTCAATGACGCTGCCAATAGGCACTGTCTGCGCCACTTCGACAACCTGAATATAGTTTTCATCCGGTAGCGAAGACGAGTCAGTCAGCCAGTTGTTTGCAAGGTAAACAGCGCCCAGTCCAAACACCGCTGACAGCACTAAAAATAACCATGTATTCTTGCTCATTTTTTTGTTCCTCACATCGACGTTACAAAATAGTGGCGCCAGGCATCATCAAGCAGCGCAGGTGTCACAGTAGGGGGAAGTTCGTGAAAGTGGGTGGCGTCTTTCACAATGCCCAGTAAATCTCTGGGGTAGCAGGGCAGGTAAGGCTTGGCCTGCTGCTCATGATAGGTGGTAAGTAGGTAGTCGAACGTTTCGGGGGCGCATTCCAGCCCCAGATTACTGCTTACTCTGTTCCACAGGGCGGTGTATTTGTCCTGCGGCAGTGGACGCATTTGAATTTTATACCCCAACCGGCGCAGAAACGCGTCGTCGATTAACTCGTGGGGATCAAGGTTGGTGGAAAACAGCATGGCCAGCTCAAACGGGACCTCAAAATGCACACCACTGCTTAAGCTTAAAAAGTCTTTGTGCTCTTCCAGTGGAATGATCCAGCGGTTAAATAACGCCGACGGGGAAACCTGCTGCCTGCCGAGATCATCCAGCAATAGTACGCCGTTATTGGCTTTCATTTGCAGTGGCGCTTTATACAGGTGACGGGTGACGTCGTAACTGACCTCCAGCATATCCAAAGTGAGTTCGCCGCCGGTGACAATAAGCGGACGACGAATTTTCTGATAGCGAGTATCTATCGTGCCGGGACTAGGTTGTTCACACAGTTCATGTACTTGTGGGTCGAATAACTGAATAATCTGGTTGTTTACTTCTACCGCTACCGGCTGATAAATGTCATCGTCGAACACTTTGATTAGCTGCCGACACAGGTAACTTTTCCCGGTGCCCGGGAGGCCATACAGCAACACCGGCTTACTGGAGTTCAAAGCCATGCCCATGGCTTCTAACGCCTCGTTTTCAAATGATTCACCGGCAAGCTTAGTGTCCAATAATGCCCGGGTTATTTGCGTATTACGGTGGCTTTGCCGTTTTACGCTGTGTTGGTAACTGGCAAGGGGGACCGGGGCTGGGCCACTGTAACCGCTGTATTGCAAGGCTTTTTCAGCATGCAATTTACCTGAGCCACTTAAACTGAAGCGCGCCTGGATGCTGGCCGCCCGGTTTTCTACCCACATCATGTCTTTAGCTTCGGTAATAAGCGCCTGAATGAGCGTACCCGGCAGCCGCATACTGTGTACCAGGCTTTCCAGGGTGGCCACCTGCTGGCTGTACAGGTGTTTCAGCAGCAGTTCCAGCAGCAGCGGGCGGGACAGGCCGGTGGCTTCCAGCGTGACCGGCTTCTGCAAAAAATCCGGGCGTGCAGCACCGGCTTGCGCAGCAGAAGGCAGCGGCGATATGTCAGTGTCGTCAGCCTTTTGGTAATGGTTGAAAATAGTGTCTGTATTGGCGTTTACGAAGGCCATTAGTGTATTCCTACCTGAGTAAGCAGACTTAAAAACGGTTGATGCAGGGCGGGTTCGTGGTAGCAGGTAATTAAAAAACCCAGCGCCAGTGCAGGTGCATAGGGCACCCGGATGGCGCCGAATTCATCGGCGTCTGGTTTGACATAACGACGCATGCAAAAACACATAAAATAACGGTAGACGGTTTTTTTAACGCTGCTCCAGCCGGCTTTGTAAGCAGCAAATAACACAGTGAGCAAGCCACCAATGGCAATTCCCCACGCCAGTGACCAAAGCGATAAGGTAATACCGATGATAGCGCCGACCGCCATCATCAGTTTCACATCGCCGGCGCCGAGCATTTTTAAGGAGTAGAGCGGAAATAATAATATAAGCATTAAACAGGCGGCAGCGGTGGCCCACAATGCGCCAGCTATGCCGTTTTCGATGCCGTTTAACACAATGCCCAGAGTCAAGAACGTTGCGCAAAGCATATTCGGAATGCGGTATGCGCGTAAGTCAAAAAAGATGGCAAGGGTAAAAAGGCTAAGGGCGAAGTAGGTTGCCATGGTAAATCTCGCTGGTGTTAATATGAATGAGGAGGGGAAGTCCTCCTCATTTCTCGGCTGACTTTACTAAGTTTACGGGTTAGTTGTAGTCGTAGTAGCACTAGAGCCATCACATGTGGCACTTGCGTTTGCAGCTGTGCAAAGATTTTGTATCGATGATTCGGTGGCTGTTCCCAGTTCAGTAAATGAAACCACTAAACCACCAACCACCAGCGAACCGGCAATGGCATATTCCACGGCAGTTAACCCAGACTCATCTTCAATAAAATTTTGTAGCAGTGTTGTTACGTTGTTCATACCTGTCTCCAAAGGTAAAAAGGAAAAATAATCCCTCCCAATCATGACGGACAAGCCTCCCTGATTAGTTGGTCTACACAGCCTAGTGGAGAATGAAGGTGGAGCGCTTACAGTAAATTGCGGTTTATTTCATCAAATTGCGTTCTGTGGCACTCAGTTGCGAAACCGTATAACGAAATTGCGAGTCATCCAGATGGTAAATATCCTGCAGCCAATGCAGCTGTCCGTTTTGTTCAACAACAGTTTGGTAATTCAGGTAGGTCGGAACAGGGTGAGTGAGTCGGCGGTGGTGTGTGGCAGCGGAGAGTGACACTGGTTGAATAGTGGCATCCAGCAGTGTGGCGAGTTTGTCCGGCGCCGCCAGGCGCACACAGCCATGACTGAGTGCGCGGTTGGCGCGAGAGAACAGGTGTTTCACCGGGGTGTCATGCAAGTAAATGGCATCGTTATTTTTTATATTAAAGCGCCACTTTCCTAGTGCATTGGCTGAACCCGGCCCCTGCACCAATAAATGGGTACGGTATTGTGCTCTGGGGTCGTTTAAACCGGATGACACGGGTTGGGTGTCACGCCAGTTTTTGCGGCTCACCCAGTGAAAGTTCTGCGAAGCCAGCAAACCCGGCGATGCGGCTACCTGGGGTAACAGCTCATTTATCACAATGCTGGCCGGTGGTACCCACTGCGGATTCACCGTTATCCTGTCAATTTCCGTCACCATGATGGGAGTGGGCGTGGCGGGGGCGCCCACAATTACCGGCATGGTTAATAAGGTATGGCCATGCTGACGGTAGGCCAGAGTGAACTCTGGTATGTTAACCACCACATACTGCTCAGGGGGAACAGCCGGCATCGATAACCAGCGATACAGGTTCTGTTGCAAGATTGCCAGCCTGCGTGCCGGGGGCAGGGCCAGCCATTTGCGCGTTTCCTTATTTAATTTGCCATTGGCAGGCAAGCTATGGCGATGTTGAAAACGTTTAATGGCCTGTTGCACTTGCGGGGTATAGTCATTCCATAGGCGGGGGCTGGCCAGCCGGTAATCACCCAGCCGAACCAGAATAGCGACTAGTGCCGCGATATGCTGGTGCCGCTGACCCAGTTTAGGCGTAAAGTTGTCGGGCAGTGTTGGCCAGGGCGTTTGGCTTAACCGCCGCATTTTGGTGATCGCACGGCGAAGTGCCATAACCTCGGGAAATTGTGGCAACTGTCCGTCGATCAGCGCGGAGAGTGTGCCTTGCGCATGCGCCGCGGTTATGTCCTGGTACGTAAGCTTCGTCGTGTTCAGCTGATGGCCAATAATAACATGATTAATCGCCAGCAGGCTTTGGGTAAGGTGCTCATCCGTGTGCTCAATGTTCTTTAATTCCTCATCATTGAGCAGTGAAGATGTGCGCAAGCCTAAATCAGCCATTAAGCTTGTTAGCTCCATGGCTGACACGCTGGGCTGGGCGTGGTTAAACCACAGCAATTGTCGCTCTTCAGGAGTCGGTTGACTGGCCAGTGTGGCAAACGCCATGGTGAAAGCAACACTGGCCAGCAGAACTTTCAGGTACATCAGCGCGAATTATCCAACACTGTGCATTTGAGTGCGATGAGCGGGGACAACCGGATGAGCCAGGCGAATGATATTTGGCAATATGGTTAGCCTGAGGCGCTGGTAGCGGGTAAACCGTTCATCCAGTGAAAACTGTCGGTTGCCGGCCATATACGAGCGGGGCGTAAGACCAAAGGTTTCTTTAAACGCTTTACAAAAATGGGATGGGCTTGAAAAGCCCAGTTCAAACGCAACGCTGGTGATATTTGCTCTGGGGTTTGCCAGCAATGTTTCCGCTTCCTCCAGTCGGCGGCAGGTCAGATAATGCCTGAACCCAATCCCGCACACGTCTTTAAAAAGGTGGCTTACACGGCTGGGGCTCAGGTTTAGCTGGCTGGCTACTTTTGCTAATGTAAGTTTGGCGCAAAAATGTTCTTCCACAAGCTGCACAATCTCTTCGAAGTTTATGGCACATTGAACACTTAACAACGACTGAATATCTAAAGAAGTGTGCGTGTAAGCATCACTATCGCACCCTATCCTAGGGAGGATAACATCCTGCAAACGCTCGCATTGTGCCGGGTGAAGCGGCAGCAACTCTATGTCGTCAACATGTGAGCGCAAGAGTTCGCACATGGTAGGCACCGTGGCATGCTCTGCAAAAACGGTTAAGTGAACACATCCCTTATGTTTCAACATAGCAATGTTGTAATGATGCTTCTTGCTTAAATCTGACATCACGTACGCCATGATGGGCGGTGCAGTGTCGTTGTTAAACGTGTACTCTGAGAAAGCGGACACAGTACAAGGCACGTAAGGCGCCAGGTCATTGCATACGACGTGCAGAAGTTGAGGCTGAGTGCCGGTAACAATTAACTGGTTGCATTCGTTGTTCATTAGCTTGATCCTTAGCCAGAAAACAAGAAAATCCTTACGTCGTAGTTAAAAATGAACGCGAAAACACCCAGGGTCAATAGTTCTGGAGTTTCTCATTATTTCGTATTAACTGAACGTGTTCTTGTTTTGATTATGGGCTGTTAGCCAGTAGTGGCTGCCATGTTTATATTATAAACTGCATATCCCATGCCTTCTTTCTTAATTGTTTGTTTTTTAATTCCCTTTGCAAACTGTTGAAAATTCCTAATCACTCAGTTGTAAAAAAAACAGACAGAAAATGCACGGTTAACGAGCTACAAATTATTGTGTGTTTAATTTATAAATCCCGTTCTACGATAAAATTTGCGTTAGCTCATTGGATATTTTCAGAATAAGAAACGTAGTTCAGGATGAGCAATTGATCAAATTTTTGGAAGCGCTCTCTTTATGGCAACACCCTGAGAACGGGGTGGCTGTGGCTTTTTATCTTCATACCTTGTGGGTCATGCCCGGCAGGTGCTTTTCCCAGCCTGCCGGCACTTCGCCCTGTAATACGTAAGAATAGGCAAGCAGTTCTGCAATCACGAAATACAATGACTCGGGGATTTCCTGGCCCATATCCAGGGTGGCCAGCACCTCGCTAAGATACGGATCTTCGTGTACCAGCACCCCGGCCTCTTCGGCTGCATTGATAATAGCCTCTGCCAGCTCACCATAGCCTTTCGAAATGACTTTTGGGGCGTCTTTCTTATCGCCGGCCTTATATTTAAGGCCAATGGCGCGTTTAATTTTTGACTTCATGCCTGGGTCTCAAAGATATGATACGGGCGTTCATTGAGCGTAGCCGGAATTTTGCCCCGCTGACAACTGGCACCGGCCACCTCCAGCCCGAGTTCAGTCAGCCTGCGTTTCAGGTAAGGTAAAGTATCAAGCACACTGACCAGCAGCGTGTCGGTTGAGGTATATAGATCCAGGGTAATACTCTCATTGTCGATGCGCGATTTCGCCAGCAGCTCGCCCTGATTGCCAATATCCAGCTTCATCGTCACATTCCACAGTTTGCCATTTTCGCCCTGTTTTCTGGCAGCATGGCCACCCCGTTCTTCCGGGCGGATAAGGATCTCGGGCGGCGAACCTTTTTCTGCTGTCACCGGCAACACATAAAACAAACTCTCCTGGCCCTGTAACCGGCTGTCCACCTGGGCGAGTTTGTGTTGTTGATGGTTAGCCAGCAGGGTTTTTATTTGCTGAATAAAGGGGTTACGGCTTTCAAACTGCGCCAGTTCCTGACTGACGCGGCCGGCCGCGGGTTTACCCTGGGCACCCCCGCCACCGCCCACCAATTTATGCAGCATTTGATCTGGCGCGTCGGCCTGGGTCTGCAAACCTGGCTGGCGGTTAATCGCCCGGCCTGCCAGGGTGACATGAAGTAGCGCTACCAGTCCGGCTACCATGCTGTTCGAAGTGGCCGGGTTCATTAACTGGGTGGCGGTCAACGGCAGCGTCGGGGACGCGAACAACGCCTGCAATTGCTGCGGAAGCGGGCTACGGGGATTGGCAGATAATTGCCCCGCACTGTCTTTATTTCCCTCTACCTCCCCTGCGCCGGGCAGTGCCGGCATTGGCGTCATGGCCTGTAGCGAAGACAGTAACTTTGCCACAGCGGGTTGGGAGGCTGGACTCACACTCCCTTGCGCATTTTTTAGGTTTTGAACAAGTAACACCAGCGCCTCCCGGGTGGAGCCGGTGTCTTTCAGCAGTTGCCGGGATAGGGCAATAATTTGCTGATGAACGTTACGTTGCTCTTCACCTGACAAGTTAAACCGAGGCGGCGTATCCGACGTTCCCTGTCCGGTGACAGTGGCCTGCTTAGAAGGCTGACTGATATCACCGATCTGCTGCAGGCGGGGAAGTTTTGTGAACGACGTTTCCGGCAACACTGCTTTGGACAGCATGGGGAGGGCGCTTTCAGCGTTGCTCGTTGCAGGCAGTGTGAGGCTCGCCACCGGATGTAACTGCACCCGCGAAGCGGTTGCCGTCGACTGATGTATCTGAATATTGCTGGCAGTGGCGACAGCCGGACTTCGCACCCCAGTGACGGGGCCAGGGTTCAACAGCGCTTTTAACGCAGGCGGTGGCGCACTACCCTCCTTGGTCGTTACTATTAACCCCTGCTGGTGCAAACGGGCATTCACTACCGAATCAATAACCGGCGGGGTTATTGCGGAGGGCTTGAGGTTGAAAGTTGGCGGCGCAGCCTGTAGTCCACTGTTAAGGCGAGGCTGGTCAGGAGTAAGCGTTACAGACCAGTTCCCTTTGCTGTTGATGCTGGCTTTCACCGTAACAGGGTCACCGGGTTTTAGTGTGTGACTGGTCTCACTCAGCGGCAAACGCAGTGCAGGCGCCCGGCTTTCGCCTTTTACATGCAGCTCAATCGCGCCGGATGAAACAGCGGCTACCGTGGTGGTCACGCTGAACTGGGTAGCCGGCTGCGCAGATATCGCCTTCGTCACATGGCGGGTGAGCGCGGCTTCGAGCTTGGGCGACAGTGGCTGCTCTGTCTGGGTTTGTTGCTGGCTGAGTATCACGCCGGTATTAGGCTGCTGCGACGTTCTGGCAATATAGGCCTTGTCAGGCACCGGTAACGTCGCGGGCGCTTTTACATCGAGTTTAAGTGACGCGCCTGCCGAGGGCACGCCAATGCGAAGGACATGCTCCGGTAAACGGGCAATAGTTATTTTTGCCGCGGTGGCCAGGCTGGCCGCCTGCGCCAGCTTATCAGCGGTGAGCGAGGCGACATTCTGCCTGGACGTAGTCAGGCTGGCAATGTCGGGGATCTGAATATTCATATGCTGTTATCGGCAGTGGCTGTGGGTCATTGAGCGTCGCCCGTCGCGGCTGTAAGCAGTAAATCACATTTTCTAAAAATTCGCTAACGCGGGAAGGATGCGAAGTCGGCTGGGTATGGTAGACTTACCGGCAATTTTTTTGAGCTAAAAGGTGCCGGCTTGACTGGGCTTGTGGCGACGTCGCTTACCTGTATTAAGCGTGACCGCGTTCTATTTGAAAATTTAAACCTGCAGTTGCAGACTGGGGAGCTGATGTACCTCAGGGGGCCCAATGGAGCCGGCAAAACCAGCCTATTGCGCTTATTGACTGGCTTGAGTATGCCGGAGGCCGGAGAAGTCACCTTTAATCATGCGCCGGTGCAGCATAGCGAGTCTCAATTTTACCGGCAAAGTATCTATCTCGGTCACAAAAGTGGCCTGAGCAGTGCGCTGAGCGCGCTGGATAATCTGACCTACTGGTGCGCACAGCATCAGGTGACAGTGACCGAAAGCCAAATAGTGAACGTGCTGGACGTGGTCGGCGTAACAGGACTGGAAGATATTCCGGTGGCCATGTTATCAGCTGGACAACAACGTCGCGTCGCCCTCGCCAGGTTATGGCTTAAGCCAGCCCGGTTTTGGGTACTCGATGAACCGTTTACAGCCCTGGATACAGCAGGCGTGGCCTTGCTGGAGACGACCTTTAAAAAGCATGTAGATGAAGGCGGTGCCATTATCACCACGTCTCATCAACCGTTAAGCGCCAGGGCGGGCACCCATCGTTATTTCGATTTGGAGTACCGTTTTTGAGAGCCCTCTACCGCGGCGTGTTAAAACGCGAACTGGCACTGGCTTTTCAGCATCGCGCTGAGCTCGTCCAACCCCTGATGTTTATGCTGATGGTGGTCACCCTGTTTCCGCTGGGGATTGGGCCGGGCCCGGAAACCTTACAACGAATCGGCCCCGGTGTTATCTGGATTGCCGCTATTCTGTCTTCTTTGTTAGGCATGGAGCGGCTGTTCAGAGAAGACTTTCAGGATGGCAGCCTGGAACAACTGATGCTCTCGGGTCTGCCGGTGTCGCTGATAGCCGCGATCAAGGTATTCACCCACTGGTTAGTCAGCACCGGACCGCTGCTGATCATGTCCCCGCTGCTTGCCATGTTTTTGAACCTGACACTGGATATGTATGTAGCGCTGTTGCTTACCCTGTTACTCGGCACCCCGTTACTCTCATTTGTTGGCGCTATTGCGGTTGGGCTCACGGTGGGCGTTCAGCGTGGCGGGATCCTGCTGGCATTGCTATTAATTCCGGTATTTATTCCGTTACTGATTTTTGCCACCTCTGCGGTGGATTCTGCGGCCCTGCAATTACCTTATCTGCCACAACTTGCTATCATAGGCGCCATGTTGTTGTTGGCGATCGCTGTATCTCCGTTTGCAATCGCGTATTCGCTGAGAGTGAGTCAGAACTGATGTGGAAGTGGTTACACCCTTACGCTAAAACCGAGCGTGCTTACCAGTTATGTCAAATCCTGCAACCCTGGTTCTGGGCAGGTGCCTTATTGTGCCTGGCGGTAGGCACTGTATGGGGTTTAGCGTTCGCGCCGCAGGATTACCAACAAGGTGATTCTTTCCGCATCATTTACATTCATGTACCGTCTGCCATTCTGTCGATGAGCACCTATGTAGCAATGGCGGTCGCCGCGGTTGTGGGGCTGGTCTGGCAATGGCGCACTGCCTTTATGGCGATGATTGCCATGGCGCCGGTGGGCGCAGTGATGACGTTTATTGCATTGTTTACCGGTGCGGCCTGGGGCAAGCCCATGTGGGGCGCGTGGTGGGTATGGGACGCCCGGCTCACTTCAGAATTGATCTTGTTGTTTTTATACCTTGGCGTCATTGCCCTATATGGGGCTTTCGATGACAAGCTGCAGGGCGGCAAGGCCGCCGGCGTCATGGCGCTGGTGGGGGTGGTTAATGTGCCCATCATTCACTATTCGGTCGAATGGTGGAATACGCTGCATCAGGGCGCCACTATCAGCAAGTTTGATAAACCGTCAATTGCACCGGAAATGCTGTGGCCGCTGTTACTGAATTTATTGGGCTTTGCGCTATTCATTGCGGCAGTGACTGTGATGCGCATGCGGAATGAAATTATTCTGCGCGAAATGCAGCGGCCCTGGGTGAAAGCGATGGCAGACAAGGCCGAAGGAGACCGCCATGCAGTTTGAAAGCTTTGCGGCGTTTCTTCATATGGGCGGCTACGGGTTTTACGTGTGGCTGTCATTTGGAGTAACGGCAGTGGCCATGGTAATTTTGGCCGTTACCAGTCATTACAATCACAAAAAGTTACTGCGTCGGGTGTTGGCTGAGTCAGCCCGGCAGGCACGTATAAAAAAAGCAAGACAACGTACCGGCGATAACGTGGTACAAACCACAGAATAACCAGTTGGTGTAGAGAGTTGTATTCATGAATCCCAGAAGAAAACAAAGACTGGCCGTTGTCGGTACAGTCGCCGTGCTGGTGGCAGGTGCCATTGGCCTGATGTTGTATGCCTTAAACGACAGCATTGATCTGTTCTACACGCCATCAGAAATTATTGAAGGCAAGAACGGCCAAAAACCGCAGATAGGTCAGCGCTTGCGCATCGGTGGCATGGTCGTGCCTGGTACGGTCTCCCGGGACAGCGAATCGCTGGCGGTAAGCTTTGATCTGGTCGATACCGGCCCACCGGTAACAGTGACCTACAGCGGCATTTTGCCGGATCTGTTCCGTGAAGGGCAGGGCATTGTGGCCACTGGGGTGCTGGTATCGCAAAACGCCATTAAAGCGCAGGAAGTACTGGCCAAGCACGACGAAGAATACATGCCGCCGGAACTGGCGGAAAAAATGAAAGGGATCCGCCACGTAAAGCCTGACAATGCAGGGGGACAACCGTGATCCCAGAGCTAGGCAATATCGCACTTACCCTGGCATTTGTACTGTCGGTGCTGCTTGCGGTTTACCCCTTGTGGGGCGCACAGCGTCAACATGACACCCTGATGGCTACCGCCAAACCTCTGGCCATCGGGCTATTCATTTTTACCGCGATTGCCTACGGATGTCTGACCTACGCCTTTGTGGTGGATGACTTTTCGGTGGCCTATGTGGCCCAGCACTCTAATAGCAAGCTACCGCTGTACTACAAGGTGACGGCGGTGTGGGGAGGCCATGAAGGCTCATTCCTGCTGTGGGTGCTGATGCTGTCTATATGGACGGTAGCCGTAGCAATCTTCAGCCGAGGCATCCCCCTGGCGATGGTTGCCCGCGTATTGTCTGTGCTGGGGATGGTGTGTATTGGCTTCTACCTGTTTATGTTGCTCACCTCGAACCCGTTTGACAGCATGTTGCCTTTTTTCCCGGTCGACGGCAGAGACCTGAACCCCTTGCTGCAAGACTTCGGCATGATTATCCACCCCCCTATGCTGTATATGGGCTATGTGGGGTTTTCAGTGGCCTTTGCGTTTGCCATTTCTGCATTAATTTCCGGCCAGCTAGATTCCACCTGGGCGCGCTGGTCGCGTCCCTGGGTGATTGCCGCGTGGGCATTCCTCACCGTGGGCATTGCACTGGGCAGCTGGTGGGCGTACTACGAGCTAGGCTGGGGCGGCTGGTGGTTCTGGGATCCGGTAGAAAACGCCTCGTTCATGCCCTGGCTGGTGGGAACGGCCCTGATGCATTCGCTGGCGGTGACGGAAAAACGAAAAGTCTTTAAATCATGGACTGTGCTGCTGGCCATTGCTGCCTTTTCACTGAGTATGCTGGGCACCTTCCTGGTCCGCTCCGGCGTCATCGTATCGGTGCATTCGTTTGCCAGCGACCCAACCCGCGGGTTGTTTATCCTCGGGATCCTGGTGGTGCTGTCCGGATTAGGGCTGGTGTTGTTTGCGCTGCGTGCATCGCAATTGCGCTCCCCCGGTCGTTATCAGCTGTTTTCCCGGGAAGTGTTGTTGATGGGCAATAATATCTTCCTGTGTGCGGCTACGCTGGTGGTGTTACTGGGTACCTTATTACCATTGGTGCACAAAGAGCTGGGCCTGGGCTCCATATCAGTGGGCGCGCCCTTCTTTAACCAGATGTTTACGCTGTTAATTGTCCCCTTTGTGCTGGCACTGGGGCTGGGGCCACTAACACGCTGGAAACAGCAAAAGGCTGCGGCGATGAAAAAGCAGCTGCTCATCGCTTTTGGTCTGGCCGTTAGCGCCGGGTTGCTGGTCAATGTTACTTACGACGCCCCGACGTACCTGGCTGTACTGGGACTGGTGCTGGCTTTCTGGATATTAGTGTCGTCAGTACAGGAAGTCATGCAGCGTGTCTCTGCCATACCTGATGACAATCTGTCGGTAGTGGCCAGACTCAGACAATTGACCCCCAGTCACTGGGGGATGATCCTCGGTCACGTTGGCTTCGCGGTGACGCTGATAGGTATAACGCTGGTGTCTAACTACGAGACAGAGCGTGATGTACGCATGCAAACAGGAGAGACCGTCACACTGGGGGAATATCAGTTTACGTTTACCGACCTGGTTCGTCGTGACGGCCCTAATTATACCGCCGACGTGGGCATTTTTGATGTCTATCGTGACGGTAATAAGCTCGTGCATCTGGAGCCAGAGAAGCGCATGTACACGGTACAACGGATGCCTATGACGGAAGCCGGCATTCATACCACCCTGACCCGGGACTTGTTTATTGCGCTGGGTGAGCCACTAGATGATGGTGCCTGGGCCGTGCGGATTTACATCAAGCCGTTCGTTATCTGGATTTGGGGTGGAGCAGCCATCATGGCTCTAGGCGGTGTGTGCTCTATCTCGGATCGCCGCTATCGCATGGCCAAGGTCGCCCGGTTTAAGCAAGCTGTGGACAAGCTTACCCCGGCAACCAGTGGAGAAAGTGCATGAGAAAATTACCCTTAGTGGCTATTCCGCTGGTGCTGTTTGTACTGCTGGTGGTGTTTCTGTTTCAGGGCTTGTTTTCGGATCCCCGGGCGCTTGATTCACAGGCGACCGGCAAGCCACTGCCAACGTTTGAACTACCTGACCTGATGGATCCGGACATCACGTATACCCAGAGCAGCTTCAAAGGGGATGTGACCATCCTCAATGTGTGGGGTGTGTGGTGTGTGACCTGTGCAGTAGAAATGCCTTATCTCACTGAGCTTCGCCAGCAACAAGGGGTTAGGTTCGTCGGGCTGTACTTTGATCAGGACCTGGATCCCGACTTCGGGACGAAAACACTTAGCCGGGTGCAGCAGGAAGTAACCAATATGCTGGCCCGGTTCGGTAATCCCTATACATACAATATTTTTGATGTGTACCGGGATACGTCGCTGGACTTAGGGGTCACCGGCGCACCGGAACATTTTGTTATCGACCACCACGGTGTAATTCGCCTGCATCATGTGGGCGATATTAATGAACGCGTGTGGAACAATAAGGTGGGGCCGGTATACCGCAAGCTCGTTGCAGAGATGCAGCAAGCGTCTGCACAGGCAGGTGAGCCATGATAGTACGTCAATACGGGTTACTGTTATTACTGCTTTTGAGTACTGCGGTGATGGCGGCGGAAGATAATTTTGCGTTCGAGGACCCCAGTCAGCGGGCTGCCTTTTTGCGGCTTACAGAAGAGCTGCGGTGCCCCATGTGCCAGAACCAGAATATTGCTGACAGCGATGCCATGATTGCCCACGATATGCGGCGCAAAATTTACAGCCTGCTGCAGCAGGGGCAATCTGAAGAACAAATCATAGACTATATGAAAGCGCGCTACGGTGATTTCGTGCATTATCAGCCACCGGTGAATGCCGCGACGTTGTGGTTGTGGGCACTGCCGGTCATTTTTGCGGGGGTCGCTGTGATGGTAATAGTACGACGCCGACGTCCGGAACTCCCGGAAGATATGGCAGCGAAACTGGCGAAAGCTGATGAAATGCTAAAACGGGAGCAAGAATGAGCTGGGCTGAGTTTTACCTGATTGTATCGGGTCTGCTGACACTGGTGATTTTGTTAGTCGCGTTTCCGTGGCTGAAACGCGCCAATCACGCAAAAAAAGACAGTTTAAGTAATACGCAGATCATCCGCCAACGGTTAGCTGAATTAGATCGCGAAGCCCGTGAAGGACTTATATCAGAGCGTGATAAACGTCAGGCCAGTGATGAACTGAAATTGGCGCTGGTGGACGAAAGCCACTTCACCCATACCAAACAGGGGAAAGCGACCCTGCCGCTGATAGCCGGCGGTGTAGTTGCCGTTGTGGCAGCTGGCGTGGTGTACTGGCATGCGAACCAGATGCAACAGGTGATGAGAGCGGAAGCCGCCATCAGTTCCCTGGGGGAGTTAAGTGACAAGCTGCGTAGCGGGGATATGCAGAATTTTACCTCGGAAGATGTTGCCAATCTGGCGCTGGCCATCCGTACCCGCTTACGCTCTGCTCCTGAAGATGATCAGGGCTGGATGTATCTTGGCCGTTTACAGATGGCACTGGGTCAGGACGCGCAGGCGTTGGAAGCCATCCAAAAAGCCATGGCGCTGGTGCCTGCAAACCGCCAGTATCGAATTACCTATGCTCAGGCCCTGATGGCCACTGGCGATGAAACCCGACTTCAGCAAGCGCAACAACAGCTCCGACAACTTTTGGTGGCTAACCCTGCGAATGACAATCTGGCGCTGATGATGGCGGTGGCGTCGGCACAATTAGGTGATGCACTGAACACCCGTAAGTACTTTGACCAGGTAAAAGACAAACTGGCGGCAGACAACGACATGCGTCAGCGTTTGCAACAACGGTTGGCCGAACTGGAACAACGAACAGCAGGCGCTCCCTCAGCCCCGTCGCAACAGCCGCAAACCGCGCAGACCGGATTCGAGTTAACAATTTCACTGGCAGAGTCATTGGCAGCTTCGCTCCCGGAGACTGGTTATCTGATTGTGTTTGCGCAGGACGCCGAGTCTGATAACCGCATGCCTGCAGCGGTCATTAAAATGCCGTTACAATCTTTTCCTGTTTCTGTCACGCTCTCTGAGGATAATGCCATGATGCCCGATTATTCACTGGCGCAGCTTAGTCAGGCCATTGTTACTGCGCGCATATCCGCAGACGGTGATGTAGCTGCGGCGCCCGGTGAACTGCAGGGCCAGACTGTTGTGGACGTGGAGACCGGCAAACGTAACTCTTTAACTCTCATCATCGATAAGGAACTCATGTGATATCACTGAACCGCGCGGCCCTGTTCAGCCTGCTTTTCTCTGTTGTTATTCTGGGCGGCTGCGCCTCGCAGAACGCTGAACAACAAGCCGCGGCAGAAACCAATCAGCAAGGCGACCCAAGAGATCCACTGGAACCGGTTAACCGCCTCATGTGGGATTTTAACTGGGAGGTGCTGGACACGTATTTGATCCGGCCTGTCACCGTAGGCTATGTGACAGTCATGCCCCAGTTTGCACGTACCGGCCTGGTTAACGCGGCGAATAATATTCAGGAGCCGGCCAATTTCTTCAATAACCTGTTTCAGGGCAAAGTGGATAAGAGCATGGACAGTCTCACCCGGTTTGTGGTGAATTCCACAGTGGGTATCTTCGGCACCATTGATGTGGCGACGAAAATGGGCATAGAAGCAGAAGAAGAGGAATTTGGTGAGGTGTTAGGCGTATGGGGCGTAGACACCGGCCCTTTTTTAATGCTGCCTGCGCTGGGGCCGAGCGATCCACGCAGCTTTAGTGGTAACGTGGTCGATGGCATGTACTACCCCATGGCGGTGTTAAACAGTAACTTCGCCATTGCCCGCTACGTGATTTCTGCCCTGGAGAGCCGGGCTGCGCTTATTGAACAAGAGCAGCAGCTGGAACAGGCTATCGACGATTATGCCTTTGTGAAAAACGCGTACTTTGAGAACCTTGAGTTCCGGGTGACTGACGGTAAAAGCGGTGACAAGGCCTTAGACGACGAGCAGTTGGAAAGCTTTGAGGAATTTGAATCTATGCTGGGCGACTATGAAGCTGACGCTGTCAGTGAAGAAGACGACAAGACCGAAGTGCAGGACGAACCCGGGCGCTGATACCCATTGGTAATCGCCAATAAAAAAGCACCGCGCGCGGTGCTTTTTTTGTGTCTCTTGCCCCGGGCTATTTGGGATAGCCGGTGGGATTATTCGACTGCCAGTGCCAGGTGCTGGAACACATTTCTTCCAGCGTCTTTTCGGCATGCCAGTTAAGCTCAGTGGCGGCTTTGGTCGGGTCGGCATAGCAGCTGGCGACGTCACCGCTACGGCGTGGGGCGATGGCATAGGGAATGTTTCGGCCGGAGGCCGCTTCAAATGCCTTCACCATTTCCAGAACCGAATAGCCCTGACCGGTGCCCAGGTTATAGATATCCAGACCCATGTTCAATGCCAGTCTGTCCAGCGCCTTTAAGTGACCATTGGCTAAATCTTCCACGTGAATGTAATCCCGCACACCGGTACCGTCAGGCGTATCATAGTCGTCGCCAAACACGCTGAGTTGCTCCAGTTTGCCAGTAGCGACCTGGGAAATATACGGCATAAGATTATTCGGAATGCCGTTGGGATCTTCACCAATCTGGCCAGAGGGATGGGCCCCTACCGGGTTAAAGTAGCGTAGCAGCACGATATTCCAGTCATTATCTGACTGGTAAAGGTCAGTCAGGACATGCTCAACCATCAGCTTGGACATTCCATACGGATTTGTAGGGTGACCGGTAGCCATGCTTTCGCGCAGGGGTAAGGCAGCAGGGTCGCCGTAGACAGTCGCTGACGAGCTGAATACCAGGTTCTTTACGTTGTGCTTGCGCATCACTTTACACAGCGTGAGCGTGCCGTACACGTTGTTCTCGTAGTATTCCAGTGGCTTTTGTACCGATTCACCTACCGCCTTCAGACCGGCGAAGTGGATCACCGAGTGAACGTCGTGCTCACTGAAAATATCATCAAGCACTGCAGTGTCACGAATGTCACCCTGCACAAAAGTCACGGCCTTGTCGGTGAGCGCCTCCACCCGACGCAACGACTCCGCACTGGAGTTAGACAGGTTGTCCAGCACTACCACAGCAAAGTCTTGCTCCAGTAACTGCAATACCGTGTGGCTACCAATATACCCGGCGCCGCCGGTAACTAAAATGGTCTTCATGTTCTCTCCTTGGATGGATCAGGCAAATACTTTGCACTAAGGGAATACTGTAACGGCTTCACGATTAAAGGATAAAGCAAAAACACCAGTGCCGCCCATAACAATGAGTGCCAGTTCTCAACTGTGCGCAGGATGAGAACGAACACCGGTACGATTATCAGTAATTTCAGCACATTCAGCAGCGTTTTCTCCGGTACGGTCAGCTTCTTGGAGGCGTGATCCAGTCGTTCAATGCGTTCGGCAAGAGGCAGTCCTGCCAGGCCGGGTATGTGTCGGGTGGAAAAATAAAATCGCATAGGGTGCCCTAAAATAAAAAACCGCCGGAGAACATACTCCGGCGGTTATTGTATGCAATTGTGGCTGCGGATAAAACCGCAGAACACTTATCCTTGCTGTGGAACCGGGTGGGGTTCGTCGGTGTGGTCTTTGTCGGCCAGCTTTTCCCAGTGACGGGTCTTCAGTGACAGCAATAAGGCAACAATACCGATAGCAATACTGAACAGGCTGATTTGCAGGTACAGGTTCGGCATTTCATCCAGACGGCTGGGGTCGAAGTTCCCCGCCAACAGGCCCGCAATCACGTTACCGATAGAGTAGGTGAGTACGAACACACCCATCATCTGGCCGGCAAAACGTTTTGGCGACAGTTTACTTACTGCACTAAGTGCGACAGGGCTCAGGCAGAGCTCACCTACAGTGTGCAGGAAGTAAGTCATTACCAGCCAGTAGGGCGCCACCTTCAGGCCGCTGGCCGCGATTTGCGCGGCGAAGAACATCACGATGAAGCCGCTGGCCATGATGATCAGGCCAATAGCACATTTCGCGCCGTAAGAGGGATCCATCATCCGTTTACCCAGATTAATCCATAGCGCAGCAAAGAAAGGCGACAGAATGATAATGAAGAACGAATTGGCAGACTGGAACCAGGCTGGTGGGATCTCAAAGCTGCCCACGATACGGTCAGTGTAGTCACGACCAAACAGGTTCAGTGATGAACCGGCTTGTTCAAACCCGGCCCAGAAACATGCTGAAGCCACACAAATCAGCAGCAGCGCACCCATGCGCTTTTTCTCAGCACTGGTGAGATCACCTAAGAAATAAATGCCACCAAAGTACAGCACAAAGATGGCAGTGAAGCCCATTGCCACATACTTAGCAACCACGACCGGATCGATAATCATCACCCCGATAGTGGTAAGGAACGTGACGGCAGCCAGTGCACCCAGCGCCAGAATGATCACCGACCAGCTGCGGGTTTTCGCTTTGGCAGATAACTGTACGGCAGGGCCGTCTGACACGGTGGACAGTTTAGACAAGGTCATTTTGTATTGGATAAGACCAATCAGCATGCCAACTGCCGCGGCACCGAACGCCCAGTGGTAGCCCATGTTCGGGGCCAGCCAGCCACAGACCATGTAGCCAATAACCGAGCCAATGTTGATACCCATGTAATACAGGGTGTAGCCACTGTCACGACGGTTATCGTCGTCAGAGTAAAGCTGCCCCACCATGGCACTGATATTGGGCTTTAACAGCCCGGTGCCCAGTACTACCAGGATAAGGCCGATGAAGAAGGTGCTGTGGGAAGGGATCGCGAGCACAATGTGTCCGCACATGATGATGATGCCGCCATACCAGACAGCCTTTTGCCCACCCAGTAAGCGGTCAGCTATCCAGCCGCCGGGTAAGCCCATGAAATATACGGCCCCGGTATATAAGCCGTAGATGGCGGTAGCAGAGGCGACCGTGAAGGCCAGGCCTTCCTGTTGGAGACTGGCGGTCATGAATAATACAAGTAGGGCACGCATGCCGTAATAGCTCATCCGCTCCCACATTTCTGTGAAAAACAGCGTTTGCAGTCCGCCGGGATGGCCGAAGAAGCTGGTATCGTTAGATGATTTCGTAGTCACAATAGAGTTCCGTTTTGATTATCTTTCTTATCGGTCGGGGCAGTCTTTGCAGCCCCGTTATTATCGAGTCCTGAAGAGGATACGTCGTTATACTAAAGGATTGCACACGACACAAGGCGAGATGGCCATTTGGTTAGCGGACAAATGGAAAGCGCCTGCCTGATTAGACAGGCGCTTGTGCGTCGTTTAAAGGTGTTTTGTGAGTCGTCCCGGGAACTTACAGCTCACGGATGGTAGCAATGACAATGCGGACAATGCCGTAGAGCACAAACAACACAACCGCGAACAGGGTGAGGTTATAAGTTACCTGTGGATATTGATTGTCGTCAGGTTCGGTTGGTGACTCAATAGTAACCAGATGCTGAAGTTTCTGGTAAGTCTCTACCCGGGCATTTTCCAGCGTGATAAGCGACGAAGAAAACGCCTGAATAGCCAGTTCCAGCTGTACCTTCAGACTGCTGTACTGTGCCATCAGTTCAGTTACCGATAACGCATCAGTATCTTCATTGGTGCTGATTTTTTCTTTCTGCTCCGCCAGTTGCTGCTCCAGTGCCCGAATTTCGCGGCGTGTATTGATCATCTCCGGCGCGGAGTCGGACATCATGGTGCCCATAGTGCGAAGCTCCGCTCGCTTCTGAGCGAGGGTGGCCTGTAACGAGAACGCAATTTGCTGAAACGCGGCGCCTTCAGCTGTGGGATCCAGTACATCGTATTTGGATTGAAAGGCCAGCAGCTCAGTTTTCGCCTGTTGAAGTTTGTTTTCTACAATGGCGTGTTCACCCTTGGCAAACTCCAGCTTGGATTCTGCCAGGTTGTTGTTGATGGCATTGATGAACTTTTCAGCTTTCGCGACGATGGTCGCATTAATCAGGGTGGCGTACTCAGAGGTGAATGCCCGGGTTTTCAACGTGATCACACCCGAGGTTGAGTCAACGGCAACTTCAATGTGGTCGAGATAATACTGGTAGAAATCTTCGTCACTGTGAAAGCCAGACAGGCTGCTGAATATGTCCGCCTCATCAGAAGTGTAGTGTTCCCGCAACTGAATAGCATTATCCAGATGTTTCAGCATGTCGGCCGACTGCACATAGGCTTCGATGATCTGGCTTTCGTTAGTGGCAGCGGTACCGGAAACGCTGGCCATTAATAATGATGACGGGTCGAAACTGCTGCCGCCTTCACTGGATTTCACAATAAGCTGACTTTGACTTTCGTATTGGGGCGCGGCCCAGACAACAAGATAAAAGGCATAGAGCAGCCACGGCATGATTAATAGCAGGGTTTTGTGCTGCTTCACGAAAGCGTTAATTTTTCCTAGCGCGTTATTCACTATTCACTTCCTGTTAATTCTGTTATTTGCTTTCCTGGGTATAGACACTGATGCCTTCTTCCAGGTCTGCGTAGTAGGTCAGTTTGCCCTCGTCAATGACGACCGCAGACGTACAAAATTCACGGATTTGGTCTAGCTCGTGGCTGACCATAATCACCCCTGCCTGCTCACTTTTCTCTTTCAGACTGGCACGGGCTTTTTTTCTGAAAATGGGGTCACCCACCGAGGTGGCTTCGTCAATCAGGTAGATATCAAAATCGATATTCATGCAACAGGCAAACACCAGCTTGGCGCGCATCCCTGATGAATAATTTTTAACCGGTAAATCGAAGCGTTTGCCCACTTCGGCAAACTCCTGCACCTTTTCTTCGTATCTGGCTAGTGAGCGTACATTGTTAATGCGGCCGATAAAGCGGGTGTTTTCCCGTCCTGTCATTTGGGGATGAATACCGGTTTGTAATGCCACCGGCCAGGACATGGCTTTGTTGGTGACAATACGACCGCGATCCGGGTATTCACTTTTTGCCAGTAACCGGAACAGGGTAGATTTACCCGTGCCGTTTTTACCCAGGATAGCGACGTTATTTTCAGTGGGAAAGTCGAAGTTAAGATCCCGGAATATATACTGAGGCCCCAGTTTACTTGGATAGCTCTTTGTCATGTTTTCAATGCGTATCATCGGGCCAGCACCTTCTTCCAGGTGATGTGATATAAGCAAAGCGCCAGGAACAAACAGCCTGCAGTGGTTTCAACAGTATAAGCCAGGTCAACCCCTTGGCTACCGTATTTGGGGAAACAGGCGTACCGTGCTAGTTCAACGAAGTGAACTATCGGGTTCCAGGTAAGATAAGGCCAGTACTCTTCTGGAATGTCTTGTAGACTAAAGAATATGCACGATATAAAGAGGAGCGGCCGCATCATCATCGATTTGATTTTATCAACCTCTGGGACAAATGCAGCGGCTATACCAAACATTAAGCCCACAGAGATGCATTGGATCCATAATAATGAGAACAGCACAATCAACAACAAATAGTTATCTACGGAAATACCGTCACCCACCAGGTATAGCGCTAACGCCAGCAGCGCTATTACTACCACTTTAATCGCAACTTCTAAAAAGCCAGAAGTCACAATTGCAGACATGGGTTGAACCTGACGAAAAGCATACAGAGGTTTATTTTTTCTGATAGACATCGACACGCTTTGAATTCCCGTGGTGTACGACTGCAACCCGACTAAACCAATCATCATAAAATGAAAAAGTGATATGCCATGAATATCACCTTCATTTAATAAGCCTCGAAAGAACGACAGAGCCAGTATAAAAACAAAGGGTTCAAGAAACGCCCAGCTCAAGCCAAACTTATCATTAAACTTACTCTGTAACTCACGCAGGAACAGTGCAAAGATCACTGTTCGCCATGCGTAAAGTTGTTGTTTAAGCGTAACCATGACGCGGGTTAGTTCGTCGCAACGTTTGCGGCAACCGCAATCTGGTAAATGATTTGGGTGATGTCTTTAACGGCCTGCAGTGACTTGGTATCGATAGCAGGGAGTACCACCACCTGATCGCCGGCTTCAAAGTTCACATCGTCGTCACCCACTGCGGCGAAGTCTACCGTGCCGTTTTTGCGGATAACCAAAATACGATCGTCGTCAGCACGTTGGGTAAAACCACCGGCCCAGGCCACATAGTCTTCTGTGGTTGCATTTGGATTAAATACCACTGACTGAGGTAACAATACTTCTCCACCAACATGCACCAAGTCGGTGATTTCGGGGATCACAATGGTGTCGCCTGGCTCCAGCAATATATTTGCAATGTCGCCATTCTGTGACACGATGACTTTTCCTACCGGTTCAACCTGACGGGCCCGAGCCACGTAATCAGAAATTAACTGGGCTTCTTGCACACGAATAGAGCCTTCCCCGGTGGAACTGATGGGGGCTGTGTATACACTGCGCTCGAGACGTTGCAAGGCTTGTTCAATGATGTCTTTTTGCTTCTCCGCCACGCTTTCTCTTAGCAGATAAATACTTTGAATATCGGAGAGAGAACGGTCGATGGCAATACGGTCCAGTACGTCAAGTAAACGTGTACCTTTATCCACCATCACCTGCGATGCCCCTTTAAAGGCTCCCGCCACATTAATACGATAAATTTGCGGTTCGTGATCGTCTACGTATTCCACGTTATCGCCAGGCTTCAACGTAAGGTTGGCGAACTTTTCGAGGGTCAAGTATCGGGCGAACTCTTTATTATTTCTTACCCCGGCTACCGACACGTGACTGATAAATTCCCCCGGACGAGAGAAGTAGTTAACTGTACTGCCAATGAGCTCTTCGTCGGTGAATTCGAAGGTAAAGCTGTTACGGGCACCGGTTTCTACCACTACCGTATTACCAATGGGATGAACCAGAATGGTGTCGCCATCCTTGAATGACAATTCCGGCATTTTACCGCTGCGGAAAAACTTATAAAGATCAGCGGTGGCGATCACTTTATCGTCACGTATGACGTCAATTTTACGGAAGCTACCACGCTGGAAATCTATCCCTCCGGCCCGTTTAAGGTAATAGAGCACGCTGTCTGAGGCCAAGCCTGCATATTGACCGGGGCGCAATACCGGACCGGCGATAAACACGGAAACCGGTGTTGAAGTAAGCAGGTTGACATACACATTAACATCGTTGGTATAAACCTGGCGAATACGTGAAGATACCGTCTGGTTCACGCTCCCTGCTGGGGTATTGGCCACGCGGATGGGACCGATATTGGGAATGAAGATATTGCCCTGGTTATCCACCGTAACAACATCCGAGTAGTTTACGGCGCCCCACAGCCAGATAGATATTTTGTCGCCAGGCGCCACCAGGTAGTTGTCGTTCATGCCCGTGGTGCGTTCAGACTCAAAACCGCCGATGAACAGGTTGGCCGCAAACGGTGGGTTGCTCATTGCTTCTTGCTGGGGGAACACTGTCTCTACCGTGGGTTCGCCGGGCAGGGTCTGCCCATTGCGCGGTTGCGTGGCATACTGGCCCGTGGAAGGCAGAGAATTCGATGACCCCGGTAACGTTCTACGGGAATTAATGGACATAGGCGTAACTGACTGGGCACCGGACGAGTTGCCGGAAGCGCTTTGACTCTGAGCCTGCTGCTGCAGCTGTCTGAGCTGCTCGGCCGTTTGCGCGTTTACGGTAGCTGAAAACGCCATCAACAAGAGTGAAAGCGTCGCCAAAAAGCGACATAAAGAAGTAAATACTGACACGATTAGTAGCTCTCTGTGTGCTTAACGAGGGGCGATAGCATGACCCATTGGCCGCTACGCTGGCAAAGTGTGCGCTCGGTGCCCGGCATCATCTCGTCTGACGACAGCGTCAGCGTACGACATTCTGTACCGGTTGCAGAGACATATGCGGCCTGAACCTGATAAGTGCGACTATTGAGCTGCACTCGGTTGCCTATATCGAGATTACCAGTGGGTGTGATAATTGCATCTCTGTCCAGAGAATAAGCAAGAGACGCATGCACCAGGGGTACATCGGCTTCTACGCTGGCGGGTGCAGAAACGCAGCCACCCAGCCAGGGCAATGTCAATGCTGCACAGAGCATATGAGAACGCATACTTAACATTGTGTTATGTCCATATCCCAAATTGGCGTAAGGATACCACAATACATGACAAATACATGCCAGAGTAACGATGTAACAGTCATGTGGTGATTTTTTGCCCTCATTCCTAAAGGGATAGAGACTTCGATCGATGTTTTGTAATATTTTTACAGTGCAAGGGTGGTGTCGTTGATGATAGTTGACTATTATATGCAGGATTTTTTATACCAGCGCGTGTCACGTTTTGCACGGGTTGGCGTTCATATAACCCTGAAGGACGCTATTTCCAAAATGGAATTTCCCCCCAAGCCGCGCTGTTTGCCAATTGGAAGTTGTAAAAGCTTTAAGACGAGTCAGTCCTGGGAAGCTCTGTAGCTATGTTTGATTATCTGCAAATTGTGCCGCTGTTTACCGCCTTCATCGTGGCCCTGGTGCTGTTGGTAGTGATGACCCCGCTGGCTCACCAGTTCGGGTTGGTTGATCAACCCAACGTCCGTAAGCAACATTCGGGTATGGTACCACTGACCGGTGGTGTGGCCATTTTTATGGCCGTATTGGTGGCCAGTATTGCTACCGATGTCTGGATGAAAAACAATCCCTTATTTTTTACTGCATCGGCCTTTATCGTCTTACTTGGGGCCTTAGATGACAGGTTCGATCTGAGCGCTAAGGGGCGCTTAATGTGCCAGTTTGGTGTGGCATCCATCATGGCCTGGAGTGCACAGAACTATATTACCTCGTTGGGCGATATTATGGGCACCGGCGAAGTCTTTCTTGGCGTAAGTGGTTACTTTTTTACCATCGTGTGTGTGGTAGGAGTGGTGAACGCATTTAACATGATCGATGGCATCGATGGTTTGGCAGGCGGCATGAGCCTGGTAGTGTTAATGACTGTCGTTGGGCTGTTGCTGGCGACCGGCAACGGCAGTGCGGTGATGGAGCCACTGATCATTATGGCCGCGATTGTACCTTTTCTCGCCTTCAACCTCAGCTGGAAAGGCTTTAAGGGCAATAAGATATTTATGGGTGACGCCGGCAGTATGTTTGTCGGCCTTACCATTGTGTGGTTGCTCGTTGATCATACTCAGGGCAGTGAAAGTGCATTCCGCCCCATCACGGCTGTGTGGCTTATCGGGCTGCCACTGATGGACATGGCCGCAATTATGTATCGTCGTGCCAGAAAAGGGCAGTCAATGTTGCGGCCAGACAGAAAGCACCTGCATAATATTTTCATGCGCGCGGGACTCAGTTCCCGTCAGTCGTTAGCCGCCATCCTGTTTCTCGGCGCCTGCTATTGCCTTGTCGGCGTGTTGGGCGAGGTTTATGCGGTGCCGGAAAGCATCATGTTTTGGGGGTTTATAGGCCTCTTGGTAGTCTATAGCTTTGTGATCCAGAACATCTGGACCCTGATCCGGGCGGTTAAGCGGGTGGTTAGCAAATAATCTTTTAGTGGCCGCTTATGCATAAATTCGGGCTTTCGCCGGTTTTTTCTGGTATTTTCCCCCCAAAATAACCTTTATGTCGGTACCCCGTTTGTCGAGCCAGTTTAACATTCTGCATAATCGCTTCCCGCACAGTGCGACGCCCACTGTGGTGGCGATGAGTGTCTATCATGGCGACAATGTGGAGTGGGTCCGCGAAGCAATTAATAGTATCGTCACCCAGATCTACCGCAAATTCGTCTTTATTATCGTTATTGACGGTGAAATACCCGTGAAAATGATGAACTTAATAAAAGACGCTGCATTCGACGATGAACGCATCGTAATTGGCCAGAATGACAGCAATCTGGGTCTGGCCAGCAGCATGAATCATGCGATTCAATGGGCTATGTCACTTAATCCCCGTTACTTTGCCCGCATGGATGCTGATGATATTAGCGTGGCCAACCGCCTGGAACGCCAGATCAGTTATATGGATAAGCACCACAATATTGCGGTGCTGGGGTCTGCCCTGCAGGAAATTAACGAACAGGGTGTACATGTCGGCGCACGCGTGATGCCGGCCAACCACCGTCAGATTACATATCTTCTCCCCCGTCGGTGTACCCTCAATCACCCAACCGTGGTGATCCGTTTTGATGTGTTTCGGGCCGGCTTTTTGTACCAGGGCGAACTGAAAAACACTCAAGACTACTTCTTGTGGGTGACCTTGGCCGCCAACGGATTTATCTTTCGCAACCTTAAAGATCGCCTGTTGAAATTTCGGCGGGTGAATGATTTTTATAAGCGCCGTGGTCTGAGTAAATCGCTAAACGAATATCGTGCCCGGTTGTATGCGATGAAAAAACTACGCAGGTTGACCGTATGGAACCTGTTCTATGCAACCGCAGTACTTTGCTTGCGGCTCATGCCCTCCAAAGTGGTAAAAATGGCGTATCGCCTGGACAGGCACTTACTGGATCGGATAATCAGACACTAATGATTGGCGCGGTCATTATTCTTTATCACCCCGACATCCGCCATGTGATGAAAATGGTGGAAGAGTTAAAGCAGGTCGTTAAAAATGTGGCCTTAATTGATAACTCGCCGGTGGCCAGCCAGTTTCCAGCCGATGAATACATTGATTACCTGCACTTCCCGGACAACCTGGGCATTGCAGAGGCGCAGAACAAAGGCATTGAACTGATTGCGGCGGTGGGTTGCGACCGGGTGCTCATCCTCGATCAGGACAGCAATATCACTGCAAGTATCGTGGAGCGGCTGGCCGACCACCTTAAACATACTACGGGCACTGGCAGCCAGGTAGCGGCCGTCGGTCCTATGTTGATTTGTGAGTTTTCCAATCAACAAGTGAAGCCAAGACTGCAGAAGGCTATGTCAGTTAATAACAACCTGGCCGAAGTGAAACAGATCATTGCCTCTGGCATGTTGATCCCTTTATCTGCTTATCAGGTAATAGGCCCCAAAGAGTCAGCATTGTTTATCGATGGTGTGGACCATGAATGGTGCTGGCGCGCCCGCCAGAAAGGCTATAAAGTCTACCAGGCACTGGATGTAGGTATGCCCCATAAACAGGGCGATGCGCGCAGAAAAATACTGGGGCTGACGTTTAAGCAAGGCTCGCCGGTAAGACTGTATTATCAGGTTAGGAATGTGCTGTTGTTATCGCGTCGCTCATATGTACCCGGTTACTGGAAGTGCCGTCACTTACTCGCGCTGCCAGTCAGGTGGGCTGTGAACCGCTGGCATTTCCCTGAAGGCAAGACGCGGGGGCGCTACTTTATAAAAGGGTTTATCGACGGCCTGAAAGGCAAGGCCGGAAGAGTAAGACATTAAGCATCTCGCCGTGTGTGGACTCAGGCGAAGCACTCCGAGTGTTGCTGAGCGGCAACAAGGGTCCGTCGGGTAGAGAGAGCTATACGCCGGTGCGCTATCGTAAGCTGCCAAACCCTTATGGTGAAAATCACTGCAACAGTGCAATTGCACATAAGCAGGGCACCCAGGATAAATGAAGGGTGGATTGGGCGTTAAACTAATTTAGAATAGCAGGCCTGACGAAAAGGCAGGCCTGAGCTGGCAGACGCCTGTTTATATCAGCGGGAATAATGGAATATGGATTGCATTATTACGCAATTGATCGTGGATTATCAGTACAAGGACACTAACTTATGAGTCAAGTGAAGAAAGCCGTTATACCGGTTGCCGGTTTGGGCACACGCATGTTGCCTGCTACAAAAGCGATACCGAAGGAAATGTTACCGGTAGTAGACAAACCGCTCATCCAGTATGTGGTGAATGAGTGTGTCGCGGCGGGCGTGAAAGAAATTATTCTGGTGACTCATGCCAGTAAAAACAGCATCGAAAACCACTTCGATACCTCGTTTGAGTTAGAGGCGACGCTGGAAAAACGGGTGAAGCGCCAGTTACTGGAAGAAGTGCAGTCAATTTGTCCGAAAGACGTGACCATTATGCAGGTACGTCAGGGTGTGGCCAACGGATTGGGGCATGCGATTTTATGTGCCCGTCCGCTGGTAGGGGATGCCCCCTTCGCCGTAGTACTGCCAGACGTTATCATTGATGATGTAGCCAGTAACCCGAAAAAAGACAATCTGGCCGACATGGTTGCCAAGTTCAACACCAGCCGGGTAAGTCAGGTGATGGTTGAACAGGTTGCGCAGGAAGATGTGTCTAAATTCGGTATCGCAGACCTGGATGGCGCCGATATCAGTCAGGGTGAGTCAGCCAAGATCCATGGTATGGTTGAAAAGCCAGAACTGGAAGATGCGCCGTCAGACTTGGCGATTGTAGGCCGTTATGTCCTGTCTGAAAAAATCTGGGATTTACTGGAGTTCACTCCGCCAGGTGCAGGCGGTGAAGTGCAGCTCACTGATGCCATCGATTCATTAATGAAGATGGAGCAGGTAGACGCCTATTACATGAAAGGCAAAAGTCATGACTGTGGCAGTAAGCTGGGTTACATGAAAGCAAATGTAGAATATGCATTGCGTCATCCTACCCTGGGTGAAGAATTTAAGGAGTATCTGGCCAGCCTGAAGGGTTAACCAGAACGTTGAATTCCAGTGAATGAAAGGCTCCCAAGGGAGCCTTTTTAGTTTGTACTTAGTGTTCACGCACAGTGAGATGCCCGGCCAGTTTCGCCAGCATTTTTTCACCAATGCCTTTTACTTCCGTGAGCTGTTCCACTTCCACAAACCGGCCGACTTCGTCCCGGTAGTCAATAATGGCCTGCGCCTTGCGCTCGCCAATGCCTGGCAGCGCCGTTAGCTGTGCCAGTGTTGCACTGTTGAGATCCAGTTTAGCCGCTTGCATCTGACTCTGATCACCGGATGTTGCTAACGCCGGGGTCGGTAAACTTGAGATTGCACCTGCACTGAGAAGCAGCAGTAAGGGAATATATTTTTTCATCATCGTTCCTTAATGGTTCGCGTACATCATTGTACAGGGCAAGTGTATACCAACAGACAGGGATAGCAGGGCGGGGTTTAGGACAGTTTTTTCTGGCGAGAGGGTGTGACAGGGGGACAGATACAAAAAAGGGCCCGTCGGGCCCTTTTTAAATAACCTGGTGCAGACTTACAGTCTGTCCAGCATTGCCTGTGTAAACTCGGTGGTACCGGCTTCGCCACCCAAGTCACGGGTAGTGCGGTCGCCACTTTCAATTACGTCTTTTAGTGCACTGCGGATTTTCTCTGCTTTATCACCCATGTTCAGGTATTCAAGCATCTGAATGGCGGCCAGGATAACCGAGGTAGGGTTAGCCAGGTTTTTACCAGCGATATCCGGTGCAGAGCCGTGTACGGCTTCAAAAATAGCGCAGTCTTTGCCGATGTTAGCACCCGGCGCCATGCCCAGGCCACCGACCAGACCGGCACACAGGTCTGACAGAATGTCACCGAACAGGTTGGTCGTTACAATGACATCGAACTGATGCGGGTTCATTACCAGCTGCATGCAGGTATTGTCTACAATCATCTCTGATGATTCGATATCCGGATAGCGTTCACCCACTTCCCGCGCCACTTTCAGGAACAGGCCTGAAGTTGACTTGAGGATATTGGCTTTGTGAACCGCAGTCACTTTCTTACGGCCTTCACGGCGTGCTAATTCGTAAGCGAAAGTCACAATCTCTTCGGCGCCTTCACGGGTAATTTTGCTAAGTGCTTCAGCTTCGTTGCCGTCTTCTGAAACCACCTGACCAAGACCAGAGTACATGCCCTGGGTGTTTTCACGCACGGTAATAATATCAATGTCTTCGTAACGTGCTTTGGTACCTTTGAAAGACAACACCGGACGTACGTTGGCGTACAGTTTGAACTGTTTACGCAGGCTCACGTTAATTGATGTAAAGCCCTCGCCAACCGGCGTAGTAAGGGGGCCTTTCAGGGCAACCTTATTTTTGGCAATCAGATCCAGCGTGTCTTGGGGCAGTAATTCACCGTGATTTTCCAGTGCCATAAGGCCCGCATCGGCATAGTCGTACGCAAAATCGCAACCAACCTTGTCCAGAATTTTCGTGGTTGCGTCAATGATGTCTGGGCCAATGCCGTCACCGCGAATGACAGTAATGCGTTGCTGAGTCATGTGGAGGGATCCTCTGATAATCTGTTAACTCTTTCGTTAGGTTCTTAAATATTAGTCTGGCAACACGATTAAGCCTTAGGTAAGCATCTCTTACAGGCACTTACGTGACAGGATGAGTGCATTGGGTAGTGATCCGCGCTGCTTCAGCGCCACCCGAATGCAGGTGTCGGGCCAGATGCCGCGTATTCTATAGGATCACGGAAGTGAGAGATAGTGATCAGACCAATTTAATCTGTGAGATTGTCAGTTCACTAACGGGCAAAGAAGTTGTGGCGCCAGATCATGACGTAACGTCTTTTCTACGTCCGGTTGCAATGACAATACATCCAGTGATGCAGTGATGGCGCCAGCGACACTCTCGGCGGCTTGACTGTTGGCGAATAGCCAGCTCCTGGCCCACACCACCGACAGTAACAGCAGGGCGTGTTCCTTGCGCAGTGACCGGGGCACGTCGTCCGGGTGTTTACCCGCATGGTGTAGCAATGCCCGCCAGGTAGGGCTCTGGTGCCAACCCTGCGCTAGATCGCTGACCAGGGCTGGCCACTGTTGAGACTCTTTCAGGGTAAACCAGTCTTTCATCTGGATACCCGCCTGGCGTTTGAATGGCAGGGTTGTCATCACTTTCAGGGCCGGCAACATAAAGAGTGGGGCGCATAACAGGCTGGTTACCAGCGCGGCAGACTGGCTGGTAAACCGCGTACGCGTATGGGTGGATAACAGCCCGGCAATGCCTGCGGCCACTACCGCCAATGTCTGGCACTGTGCAAGCAGAGGAAACTGATGCTGGGTAAGGCGCTGTGACAATGCTCGCTGGGTAAGCATGTCACCTACCCGCTCTGTTCCATAGGTGAGGATAGCCTGTTTAACATTCCCCACCGGCAACTGCAGCCGGTTGTCATTGCTGGCCGCCTCCCGCAGAAACTGACTGAACACCGGCTCCCGCTCTACCATACCGCTAAGCTCACTGATATCGGTATCAGGTAGCTGTAAAGCATCAATTATTTTAAGCAGGCTTGATGGGGGGCGGTTTACCGGAAAGACCACGGGAAAGGCGCCGGGGCCCGACGCATCTCGGTTTGGCTGACAGGCACAATAATACTGCCACCACTGATGGAATGGGAGTGGTGCCGCGGACCATGGCTGTAAGGATAAAGTGGGCACCCACTGATGTTCACCAGTCAGAGCTCCATTGCTGCCTGCCGACAGTTCGCTGCGTCGCTGAATGGCCGTGTGGTTACCGCTCACTGCCAGTACCAGTGCTTGCTGATTATTTGCGTTTACCCAGCTGCCGGGCGAAACCTCGCTGAGGCTTTTCAACAGGCTTCCCAACATCGCCTGATAAGGCGCGCTGGTGTGCACAGTAGCCAGTGGTTTAAAGCAGCCATACAGCGATTGTCTGGCTAAGTGTCGGGCCAGGTAGGTGGCAACTAAACCCAGCTGTTGCCAACGAGAGAGAGTAGGGCGCTGTAATAGCTTCACGCCATCGGGGTGCACCAGGGCTTTACGGATCGTTAATAAGTCTGACCATATCTCTAATCCCCGCTGCCGGCAAAATACCGAGAGGGGCCTTAAGCGGGCAAAGGCTTGCTCCTGTGGTTTATCCGCACACGCTTGCACAGCCACGAGCGCGGCCAGTATATGCTGAAGTGTATGTTCGTTGGTACGCTGCAGTATCCCCAGTGAGGTAACGGTAATGCATGCACGCAGTGAAAATGAGGAGGTGGCGGAGCTGTCAACCAGCTTTATATAAGCTAACGCAGCATCAGGATTTGCACGGCAGGCAGTGATAACCTTTTTTGCGGTATGCAGACAAAGTTCCGGGAGACGCTCCTGGGGGGCAGTAAATAACTGCTGCTCTACGGTAGCCAGATTGTCGGCCACCTCGGCAAAGGGGTGATCGGTCATGCATCAACTCTGTTGATAGCTTTGATACGCCCCTTCTCCCCACGCAATTAACTGATCGTTTTCAAATAACAGTGGCGTGCATTCGTCCTGAGTTGTCAGACCATCGGCACGCACGTGTTGGGTGCGATAGAACATCACCTGAATGGTGGTGCCGTTTTCCATTTTGGCTTCGGTAATATCCGGTGAGCCCAGCAGTGCTAACACCTCTTCACGGGTGCTGCCCAGCTTGAGCTTGGTGATCTGTACCTTGTTGTATTCTTCGCGATCCTGCCAGTCCATGTTCTCTGGCTTATCGGGGTAAAAAGATAACACCAAAAATACAAATAACGCGTACGCCGCCGCTCCCAGCGCTATTAACCGAATAACCTTGCTGTTCATCCTTCGTCACTTATTGCGTGCTATTCCTTATAGTGTACCGTAAAAGCGTCACTATAAGGAATGCTAAAACGTAACCAGATACGTCATTTACCGCGTGAGATGGTATAGCACGGCTTGTACTCACTGCCGGGCAATTTCATGCGCTGTTGTGCAACGAACGACTTCAGCAAACCATCAATGCGCGTCATCAGGTCGGGGTCACCCGTCAGGCTGAACGGGCCGTGCTCTTTAATTTGCCTGATCCCTTCTGCCTTAACGTTACCGGCAACAATCCCAGAGAACGCTTCACGGAGTACTACCGCCAGATCGGCCACATTCTGATCCTGGTGCAGCGCCAGGGCGCCCATGGTTTTATGGGTGGGCACGAAAGGGCGTTGAAACGGCGGATCAATTTTCAGTGACCAGTTGAAGCTGAAGGCATCTCCCATTGCGCGACGGTATTTGTTTACTTTCTCCATGTCGGCGCGCAGGGTGCGGGCTACTTCCGGGGGATCGTCCACAATGATCTGGTATTTACTCTGTGCGGCTTCGCCCAGGGTTGCGCCTATGAACTCGTCGATCGCTTCAAAGTAGCCCTCAGAGCCAGCCGGGCCGGTAAGGATCACGGGGAAAGGTTGCTGGGCATTGCGCTCGTTCATCAATATACCAAGCAGATACAACAACTCTTCGGCAGTGCCGACCCCGCCCGGGAAAATGACAATGCCGTGAGCAATGCGCACGAACGCTTCAAGCCGCTTCTCAATATCGGGCATGATAATGAGTTCGTTCACAATGGCGTTGGGCGGCTCGGCTGCAATAATGCTGGGCTCAGAAATACCGATGTAGCGGCCTTTTTTGTACCGTTGTTTGGCGTGCCCAATTGCGGCCCCCTTCATCGGACCTTTCATTGCACCGGGACCACAGCCGGTACAGATATTCATTTCCCGCAAGCCCAGCTGGTAACCCACTTCCTTGGTGTATTTATATTCATTGAGGTTAATGGAGTGGCCACCCCAGCAAACGATGGTATTAAGTTCATCATTGCCTTCCAGTGCCTTCGCATGGCGTAGCATGTCAAAGACCATATCAGTGGTACTGGGACCGTCGACTGGCGCGGTTTGATGTAAAAAGGCGTATTTATTGCCCATGTATAATAAGTCGCGCAGGACGGCAAATAAGTGCTCATGCACACCATGCACCAGCTTGCCGTCTACGAAGGCTACCTCGGGCGGATTGATCAGTTCTATTTTTACGCCGCGTTCCCGGCGGATAAGTTTGACATCGAAGTCGTCGTACGGGGCAAAGAGCACCTCAAAATTGTCTTCATCAACGCCGCTGTTAAGCACTGCCAGGCAGCAATTGCGAAACATATCGTATAAATCACTATGGGTAGAATCCTGAAGCTGTGCGACTTCTACCTGAGAAAGCTGACTCATCCACCCAACCGGGTTTAACTGCACTTTTTTCATAACGTCGTTTCCTGATCAGTGATCACACAATTGCGGCCGCTGCGTTTAGCCTTATAAAGATTTGTATCGGCGCGGTTGAATACTTCGTCCGGCGTATCGCCGGCTTTCAGGCAGGTACCGCCAAATGATGCGGATATAATGACTTTTTCCTGTTTGAACTTAAAGGGAATATCAGCTAAAGAAGCTCGTAATGCTTCGAGCTTTTTCTGCAAGCCGCTGCTATCTACCCCAAGTAGTAACATGACAAACTCTTCACCGCCCCAGCGGGCAATAAAGTCATCTTTGGAGAGGTTTTTCCGCAGGTGGCGGCTGACCACCTGCAAGGTTTTGTCGCCGGCAGCATGTCCAAACCGGTCGTTAATTGACTTAAACAAGTCAATGTCGGCGACCGCTAATGCCAGCTTAACATTCCCATTTTCCGCTAACGCAAAGGCCCGTTCAATTCGCTCATTATAGGCCTGCCGGTTGGGAAGACGGGTTAGCGAGTCAGTCTGGCTGGAGACGATTTGTTCTGCCAGTTTTTTTCGATAGGACTGTGTCTGACTTTGCAGACGGGTTAGTTGTCCCTGCATGGAGGCCAGTAGTTTCAAAAGTTCGTGTTGTTCGTCCTGTTCGGCCTGGGCGCGCTCGGACAATGTGGAAGATACGTTTTTGACATATTGCTGGGCCTGACGTTTGAGGCTCTCAAGCGACTCACTATGGTTAACAGCATCTTCCATAGTTTCCAGCTGTGCCTGCATTTGTGCAGTGCTGGCTTTACGGGTAGCAAAACTGGCCTTCGACAAGTCGATGGTTTGCGATACGTTCTGTGACACCTGCCCAAGGCTTTTGTGCAGGCTCTGAATGACCTTGCCAGACAGACTGGCTTCGCTCATAGCTTCCTGCACTATCATCCGAATGATCACCACACAGCTTTGCAACAACTCTTCTTCCTGCATGCCCTGCGCTAATTTAGCCTGGATGGTCAGTAGTTGCTCATCATCAGGTCGCTTGCGGGCATAATTTTTAATAAGCAAATTAAGCTCATCGAGAATAGCGTGGTAGTGGCGCGCGTTTTTTTCTGGCTCAGATTGAGGATTTGCTGGCTTGGGGCTGGCAGCTTGCGCGTTTACGGCGAAAAAGCGGGTAGCCTGCCGGTACAACGCCAATACCGCGAACAGGTCCTGAGCAGGCTGGTTCAGCTTAACCAGTAACTGTGCCGCATTTTGTTGCACGCCAGACGACTGCGCCACTTTCTGTTGAAACGCTTTTACATCGGTTTCCAGATCATCAATAGACTTGTTCACCACTTCGCTTGTGGACGCATGGGCATTTTGCAGTTTTGTGCCCAGCTTATTAATGCTCACCGTCGCCAGTGTGTAGTTGGGGCTGCCAGCCAGATGACCACGGAGCGTTTGCAGTTCGTTATCGATATCGCTGGACAGGCCTTCATAAAATTTCGTCAGACGAATAATAAAGCGGGTCAGCGTCTCGGCGTGATTCTTCAGTGACTGAAGCTGTTTTCCTTCCATAAGCTACATTCCTCGGGGTAAGCATGTCTGCCTACCCTTAGTGTGACACAGAAAAAAAGGTTCTTCTTCTTTATTGTCTGGCAAGTCTATGATTCGGATAAGGCTTTTCAAAATTTGAACGGAACGGATTAATATCCAACCCTCCCCGGCGGGTGTATCTTGCATTCACGGTAAGCTTGTCAGGCTGACACTTTGCGAGAATATCGCAATAAATGCGTTCGATGCACTGTTCGTGAAATTCATTGTGCTGGCGGAAGCTAATCAGGTACTTCAGCAGACTGGCGTGATCTATCGCCGGACCAGTGTAACGAATCTGAATAGTGGCCCAGTCGGGCTGACTGGTGATCAGGCAGTTAGATTTCAGCAAGTGACTCACCAGGGTCTCTTCACGGTGGTCACTGCCCGTGGCAAGCAAATTGGCGTCCGGCTGATACTGATCGATGGACACATCGATATCGTCGATAACCGTTCCTTGCGGCTCTACCATTTTCAGTTGGTGAAATTGCTGTGGTGTCCACAATGTCACGTTCACTGCTACCCCGGCACACGCCGATAAGTCGCTTTGCAGTGTTTCGCGGACGTTGTCGATACTATCAAAGTGGGTCTGATTGAAACTATTTAAGTACAGCTTAAATGATTTCGACTCAATAAGATTGGGAGAGGTAACCGGTACATCGCAGGTTAAGATGGCCACCTGTGGCTTGCCTTTTTTATTCAGCCACGACAACTCATACCCAGTCCAGATATCCATGCCCTGAAAGGGCAGGTTTTCGGCAGTCAGGCCTATCGAGTCGCGATTCAGCGAACGCGGCACGCCTTGTAGCAGGGCAGGGTTGTAAATTTCTTCGTAAGTTACGCTTTGGCCCAATGTGAGTCCCTGAGGGGTTTCAAAGGGCGTAGAGTTAGACTGTTTGTTCATGATCACCGGTATGTTATGCGACCCGGGGCCGCTTGACTTTCAATGGTAGCGTTATAGTGTACCGCAAAACTATTAAGGACTCATATTATGACAACGCCCGTTACCGACGCTTTGCAGGATTTTGTTGCCCGCTACCAATCCGCTGCACAGCAGGCTGGTCAGCCTCTGAGTACAGAGTATGACAGCGCCTGGCCGTCGCCGTGTTATCAGGGGAGCGGCGCAGAGGGTGAGCAAGTCCGCTGGCAACCCACGCCACAAGCCGGTAATTTAAGCTTCCATAACGTTGAAGAGGCGTTATCCATATCACTGAACCCTCAGTATTGTGAGTTCTTCACCAGCTTCTACAGTGACAATCTCACGGCAAAAGCGGAGCAAGGGGCATGTGAATTACTGCAGGTGTGGAACGAACAAGACTTTGAACGATTACAACAAAACCTGATTGGTCACTTACTGATGAAGCAGCGCCTTAAACAGGCGCCCACATTATTTTTTGCCGTTACCGACGAAGAAGATTTTATTCTGACGGTGGATAACGCTTCAGGTGCCGTAATGCTCGAACAGGTGGGTAAACCACCGCAGCAGCAGGTGGCGGATGATTTAGCAAGTTTTATCCGGACGCTGGAGCCTCTTATTCAGTCGTAGGCTGCAATTGCTGCAGGCGTTGTTCCAGCAACGCCACCGCTTCTTCCAGTTGCACAATCCGCTTCTCCATGTCTTGGAGCTGGTCTGTCTGGCTGTGCACTGGCGTTGAATCCTCTTCGGGCGCCTGACGACTGCCTTTAAACGCTTTTACTGCCGCAATTGCCTGCGTAACACTCACCGTAAAAGGGGCTTTTGCCCGTAGCATGGCAATGGTAGGAGGTACGCCTTCTTTTTGTAGTTTATGGCAAAGCATTACCAGTTGTTGTACCGAGTCCTGATGGGTCATTGACGACTCCTTTATAAACCAGCCCAAAAGCATACCGCCCTAGTTGCTAATCACAAGGCGACTCTCTGGCTAGCGTGGTGAAAAATTAATGATGAATATGGCTAAATAATGGCGGTATTCACAAATTAATTGTGGCTCATCTTTTTCGCGAAAATCGTAAAGCCAATAAAATCAGAAGGTTATGTTCTGGCCTTAATCTTGATTAGGCAATGTCATAAGAATATTACATAGCACAAGGAAACACGATGAAACATCTGGCACTTATATTAGCACTTACTGCCCCTGTCGCTCTTTCAGGGTGTGTGATCGTCAGCGGAGATACCGACAGTTACTCTAAGGGAGACTGGGAAGATCGGGAGTACAACAACCGCAAGCATATTTCTCAGCTTGAACTGGACATGACTTACGAGTCAATTATTCGCAAAATGGGTGTGGCAGATTTCAATGAATTACACCAGAAAGCCGACGGTACGTATCGGGTGTTGTTCTATCGCACACAGCGGACAATGGAAGACGGCCTGACCACCAAAGACGAATGCACGCCGCTGGTGTTTAAAAATGGCAGTCTGATTGGGTGGGGCGACAGTGCCTACGCGCACATCGGCTAAGCGAAAACAGAAAGGCAATTAACAACTGTTTAACAATTGTGCGATTTTCCGCTACAGTGTGTGTTGGGTTGCGGGCGCAGTAGTCCGCCATCAATGGCAACCGGTATCGTACCGGCTGCCATTTACGCATGTACAGGAGAAACGCTATGACCGCTGCTATTGCCCAATTTCCACCAGTGAACCCGGACAACGTCAATGCGGTTTACCTGACTGCAGACGATCTCAAAGTCGCGGCCTCAATTCTGTATAACGCCTATTTCGATGACCCGTTGTTTGTCGATATTTTTCAGGCCGAGAAAGAAGGTTATGAAAACCGTTTACGCTCGGCCATTCGTGAAGAGCTCAATGCGTTTTGGGTAGCAGAGCAACCTATGATAGGGCTATTTGAGGGCAAACGCATGCTGGCGGTAGCTTGTATGATAAGCCCGGATGCTGCGTTTGGCGCTGGTCGGTACTGGCACTGGCGACTCAAGATGTTACTGACAGCCGGCCTGTTCGGCACTCGCCAGATGGTGGAGAAGGAAGAGCGGGTGCGGGCCAGCATACCTGCCAGCGATTATCATATGCTGAGTTTTATCGCGGTCCACCCCGATCACCAACACCTGGGCATTGGCCACAAACTTATGGGCGCCATTGATAGTGTGCTGGAAGAAGACCCGAAGAGTGAAGGGGTTGCAGTGTATGTGACCCTGCCTAAATGCCGGCCCTTTTTTGAGGATGGTCGCTATCAAATGGTACGTGATTTAGAAGTGGGCCACGTCACCGGACAGGTCATGTTCAGGCCGAAATAGCGCTTTACCCAGTGGAAAGCCGCTGCGTTTGATAGCCTGTCTGGAGCTAAGTAATCCTTATCTGTAGCCTGTAGCGAAATCACGTGAGGCGAAGGTCGAAAATAAGAGTACTCTTACTTGCTCCACTTCTACATTTAAAAGTTTTTTTTAATATAACGCGCTTCTATTATCACGTTTAGTCTAGATCAGCCAATATCACTAGACCAGCTTTACATCTCCGTTATGTATGTTCGGCTCGGAAATCGACTTGGCTGACGAGTTTCTGTATCGCGCTCTTAAATTATCTAAAAATTTAGCTACCAAAAGCAAAACTTATTTTGTACGATATTTAGGAATCTTTGGATTCATTAAAATAAAAAATAATGGAGAGAACATGAAAAAGGTATTTCTTAGCGCGTTTGCGACTGCAGTTTTAATGGCTTCTACTGCTCCAGTAATGGCTGCCGAAGACGGTCAGGTTGAAAAGCTGAACCCTTGGAAACATTGCGGCATCGGTGCGGCAATTTTTGATAACAACGGTACAGCCGCAGCAATTTCCAACATCATCTGGGACTTAGGTACTACAGCCTTGACTACTGGTACTGCTTCAGAAGATATGTGTAATGGCGAGCGCACTAAAACAGCGATGTTCATCAATGAAAACCTTGACCAACTTGAGCTTGAATTAGCTGTTGGCGAAGGTCAGGCTCTTGAAGCTGTAGTCGCCATGACTGGTGGTGATGTGGTTTCAATGCGAAATGCCCTGAATAGTGCAGTAGATGGAACACGCGTAGAAAAAGCTCAAGCTATCTATTTTTCAGCCTTAAACGGTTAATCATAGTATAAAGCTTATTGCTAATTCGATGTTCAAAACCGAGCTTACAGCTCGGTTTTTTCTTTCTTTTTTATAAGCAGCTTTTCTTAGTCGTCACGATAGCCTATCAATATGCGAAGTTTGCAAGCTCTACTCATTCTTTTAAGCGTTACTTTCTATGCAAATTCACAGACGCAAAGCGATTTAAGGATCCTTGCTGAGAGCTGGGAATGGAAAAGGTTATTACAATACAACGAAGCAAACGTAAGCGATATTGAGTCAAAAGCTTTCTTCTTATCTCCTGACGGTCAGTTTGATCCATATTCTGAGCTAAAGACATTCATAGAGCATGCATCAGAAGTAATGGCCTGTAGGTTTCCCGCCAGATACGCTTTTGCACAACATCACAACCTTGTGGGTTATTATGATTTAGCCAACTGTGATGATTTCACCGAATTTATGAGGACAAGTGAACCAGAAGGCGTAACGTTGATCTTTGCCGATGGCTACCTCAAAAACCCGGCAAGCTTTCACGGCCACTTATTTATTCGCATTGACCAGAGTGGAAAAGGAGATGGGCTATTAGCTACCAGCTTAAATTTTGGAGCAATTGTCCCAGATGATGACGACCCGCTTACATATATCGTGAAAGGAATTTTTGGCGGATATGATGCTAGATTTTCGGCACAGCCGTTTTACCGTCACCATATTTCTTATGGGCAGCAAGAACTCCGCGATTTATGGGAGTACAAATTAGATCTCACCCCCTATAAGAAGCAGTTGCTTACCGGTTTACTCTTCGAGTTATCTCAAATTAAATATCAATATTTCTTCATAGACGAAAACTGTGCCTATTTTGTTGCACGTGCGTTAGAGATCGTTGCCCCCGAGTTTCTTGTAAAATCATCAGATAAAACGGTGATCCCTTCCGAAGTCATCAAGTCTGTAATGAGTGCTGGCGATCAGCAGATGGTGAGCGAAGTCACTCTTATAAAAAGTCAGCAAAAAAAATTCCAAAACCATTTTCATGTCCTCACAAAAAGGCAGCAAGTGGCACTCGCCGATTGGATAAAAAGAGACAAAGGCCTCTTTGATGGATTATCTAAGCCTTCTCAGAAAAAAGTGCTGATAACACTAGGCTCTTACTATGCGTTTAGAATTCAGCAGTCACCGGATAATGAAAATTTGAAACAAGCAAGACGCGATGTAATAAAGTCGCTATTGCAATACGAACCCGGTAACACTATTAAGCTGGAAGAAGAGCAACGTGTTTATCCACACGAAGGGCAAGCTGCCGCACTGCTAAGAACTGAATTGTTATCTTTAGATGGCAACCTTGGCGGGAAAATTACAATGAGACCGACATACTATGACCGAATTCAGCCCTCTGGGGGTAGACCGAATCAATCTGCCATGGCAATGGGGCAAATCGGTTTCTATTTCGACAATGATCATCTAGAACTTGATCACCTTTATGGTATTCATGTTGAAAGCTTCGATATTTCAAGTACCGGGGTTGAGGGAGATGGCGGCGAATCATGGACATTGACCCTTGGTGCTCAGAGAAATCGTTTGCGCTCAATTGATGCAAAAGTTGCCGCGTTTGTTGCTGGTGGCTACGGAATCGCAACTAAATGGCGTGGTATTGTTCCCTACCTCTTTGGGCATGGCCGTGTACATATGAAAGAAACGGAACGTGATAATCACTCCTTAACCGCCTCGATGCGTGCAGGGTTAGAATGGAGATGGTTTGGTGAGAAAGCTTTTTGCGAAGCTGAGAAGCCTTTTTCAATAACAACCTCCGTCACCAGTCAGGACTTAATTGGTCGTTGCCACCTGTCATTAAATTCAACTAATAATTCTGATTTTCGTTTCACAGTCGAAGCCCAAAATACATTGTTAATTTCTTTAGCTGCTAGCATATATTTTTAAGTGGCGGACAAAATCATCGTATCAATTGTGCTTTCACAACCAGCGTTCTACAGAAAAGAGCGCGTCAGTTCGCCAATGTTCATATCTTAAACGTCTCAAAGAACTATTTTTCAGCCAAAGCAGTAAGAATTGAAGTCGACGATATGTCGGCTACATTTAAATTAAGGCTAAATGCTGAGGAAGTTTTTATGAGGGTATGCGTAGTGTTAGTCAGTCTCCTATTGCTATCTGGCTGCCAATCACTCTTTTTCTGGCCCACACAAGGCTTAGTTAACTCACCACAAGAATTTAGTTTTGAGCGTGAAATTGTACTAATCGAAAACACTGAAGGTCTTAAGTTACATGGTTGGTATTTGAATGCGAGGCCCTCAGATAGTAAGCACAATGGAACAATCTATATTTTACACGGAAATGCCTCAAATTTAAGTTATCACATCGCTAACTTTTACTGGCTAATTGATCATGGGTGGAACGTCTTTATGCTGGATTATCAAGGGTTCGGACGTTCAGAGGGTGAACCAACGTTTGCAGGCATTATTGATGACGCGCTCTTGGGTTACAACTGGCTGCGCGATAAACATGGAGAGAATGAAACTATAGTTGTGTTTGGGCAGAGTTTGGGCGGTGCGGCTGCTATTGGTTTTGCCTCGAAAGCTAATCAGGCTCCAGACGGGCTGATTGTTGATAGCACATTTTCTTCACATAGACAGATCTTTCGCGAGACCTTAGCTAAGTCCTGGCTATTCTGGAGTTTTCAATGGCCACTCTCGTTACCTATAAATGACGATTACGCACCGAAGAAATTAATTCAGCAAAGTCAAAAAATTCCCACTCTCATTATTCATAGTCAAGCGGACAGTCTTATCTCTTTGGAGCACGCAAACACTCTGTACGAAAGCGCAACTGCACCGAAAATGCTTTGGATTGATGATAAGAGCGAACATGCACAAATCTGGAGAAGTTCTACATGGAAAGATAGGTTGGTATGCCAATTAAAACGTTGGCCTGAGTTAAGGGACCCCGAAAAAGTGTGTGATTCATCTCGCAAGAACGAAGTCGTTTTCGCGAATAGTTACTTATAAACGCAGCGCAGGCCTCAGCAATAGATTACAACTATCATGAGTCTTTCTTGGCATGGTTTAGAAATTCGTTTAGCTGTTATGTGAAAAAGATAAACTAAAATAGTTTGAGCACGAGGCCCCCCATTTTTTCCCATCTGTCTTAAAGCTTTGTACGACATCTCCTACAAAATTGTGCGATATAGAACAAAGATCGCTGACGCTGTCATTATACTTTAGTATAAAGCTATTGATAATATTAGACTTTTTGTTAATGAGTGAAAAACGATCACTTTTTTTAGCTAAAATTTTTGTAATTTGATGTAGCAAAGAATCCTCATGGATCTACTATATAAACGTCACAAGGAAACACGACGAGTCAGGATGACTAATGGATTACTTGGACAACCCAGGATGGGGATACCGGCACGGGAAGGCAGGTGTCAGTGGATGACAGGAAAAGGGAATGCGGTCAGGATGGCAGCAGGACTTCTCAGGGATCCAGATTGCGCTCAGGATGATGCGCCGCCAGGATGGCACACCGCCAGCAGGAAGCTGATTCGGACAGGCTCAGGATGAGTAACGTTACCTAAGGAAAGGTAGCTATCAGGGAATGATGATAGGAACACGTTGAAGGAGAAACGCACGGACAACTTCAGGAAGAAGATTACTGCATGGAGGATGTGCAGTTAAATCACGGAGTAAAGGAAAGGGACCTGCTTAAGGATGAGTAGCTCGCACAGGATGTTGCGAGACAAGATGGAAAGGGGCGTATAAGGATTTTGATCGGGATGATTTAAGTCGCAATGGAACGCTGAGAAGGACACTCAAAATTCCTAAAAAGCGGTGGCGTAAGCTACCGCTTTTTTCATTTCTGTTCCCACAGTTTTGTCCAGCTACTGGTCTTAGTTCACCCGGTATGGTGGCAGTACGGTCTTTGCCACATAGGTGCCCACGAAGTGAATTTCACCGGTATAGCGATCTTCACCGTTGCCGGAAAACTCAAACAAAAACTCACTGTACCAGTCAAGCTTACCGCGTTTGGTATAAAGCCTGGTTTTGCGTCTGGCAATGGCCAGTAACTGTAAGCCATGCTGGTTACAATAGTCGCGGGCATACGCATTAGCCCGCTCACTGATACTGCGTATACGCCAGAACTGAAAAACCACCAGGCCTATTACCAGCCACAGGGTAAGCTCTCCCAATGTCATCGCTCAGCTACTCCGGGTTTGCTGGAAAAGGCGGCCAATAGCGGCAGCCAGTTGGGGGCTGCGATTTTCGTCACGAAGCATCAGCAGAACCTGACTGCGCAACGACGGGATCTGCACCAGGTCAGCAAACAAACCACTGAACAGCTGGCCATCCAGAGACTCGCGCTCGTCGACTTTTGCCACTGCTTCGAAAAACTGCTTGGTCAGGGCGGCGTCGAACTGGGTGAAATGTCGGGCGGCAATTACACTCAGACTATCTATGTCTAATTCATGGTGACTAAGCAAACCTGACACGCTGCGCGCAAGTGTAGGCTGATGCTCCGTCGCCGCAACTCCTCTTAACGCAGCCAGGTTGACTTGCTCACCGCTTTCCAGCTTACTAAAAAACACACCTTGTAACCTGTCGCTTACAGGTACCGCTTCACAGGCCTGCATGAGGGCATCCTGAAAGGCAGGGTTAAACTGGTCAAAATTGTTAATCAGGCTGGACTCGAGCTCGCTGTCGGTGAGCTGGAAGGCAAGATCAGCAATTCCCTGAATCGGGATGGATTGCCAGTCTGTCTCGGATGGGTTCATCGCATACTCACGGGCCAGCGCAGCTCCCTCTGACAACGGCAGCGACAGCATGGCTTTTATTTTGGCATTGCATTGGGCCATTTGAGATTGGGGCGGCACAAAGGAATATGGGTTGTCGGGCAATTTCTCGGCTTTTTCCGAGTCATCGGCGAGACTGGAGCCCAACGCGTCCACAATAATTTCCAGAAAGTGATTACGCGAGGCGGTAACCAGTAACCCCTGTTCGTCCAGCGGGAGCTTTAAAAACCAGATGTAATGCTGATTTGCGGCCTGAGTATTCCAGAAAACGATGGCAAACCATGCGTGTTGCTGACGTGGTTTAGGGGCAGGCACAGTGCCGTTCTCTATATCCAGGAACGCTTGTGCGGAAAGTTCGTCTATGCCGCGGCCCAGATCTAATACCTGAAAATTGGTGCCGGCATGCAGTAAAAACTCACTGATTGATTCAATAGTTGAGGCGCTCATGCTTGGTCTGATACTCCTGCCCAAAAAGAGCGCTATTCTACCAACCCCACACTGCATTCGCTACCACGGCGGTACAGGCAATTTTTTTCGTAACCCGATATACTTCGCCGCTTTGTGAGTGTCATTAAGAGGCCGATATGGATCAGGCAATGCAATTATTGAATACGCTGGAACAGCAATTAAGGCACGCCGGCTTATGGTCGCAACACGCGCCGGTGCAAGGCGTGGACAGTCATGTCCCGTTTGCTGCCGATATCATGCCGTTCCAGCAGTGGTTACAGTTTGTCTTGCTACCACGTTTGCGAGAACTGTGTGAACAAGATAAGCCGCTCCCCTCCATGGCGGTAGCACCGGCTGCTGAAATGTATTTACCTGATGAGACAGCCATAATAGACACTTTAACACAGCTGGACAGGCTCGCAGCGGGCACCGAGCATGACTGACCTGACGATACTGCATCAGGATGATCACCTGGTCGCCATCGATAAACCACCCGGTCTGTTAGTACACCGCAGCCCACTGGACAGGCACGAAACCCGTTTCGCGGTGCAACTTCTCAGAGATAAGATTGGCCGTCATGTGTATCCGGTGCATCGGCTAGACCGGCCAACATCCGGGGTGTTGTTATTTGCCTACTCCGGTGCCACGGCCAGTCATCTGGGTGTACAGCTTATGCAAAAGCAGGTACGCAAACAGTACCTGGCTATCGTACGCGGCCATCTAAGGGGCAGTGGCCGGGTTGATTATGCATTACGTTACCGTTTCGATAAAATTGCCGATAAACATCGCCGACAACAGCTTACTGCGCAGTCTGCACAAACCGAATATACCGCTTTGGCCCACTATGAGGTCCCGCTGTCGTCCGGCCGGTATGCCAGTTCCCGCTATTCGCTGGTGGCCTTATCGCCCCTGACCGGCCGTAAGCACCAGCTTCGTCGCCATTGTGCTCACCTGCGACATCCGATCATTGGCGATACTACCCATGGCGACGGAAAACAAAATAAATTCCTGCGCCAGGCATTTACATTTGAGAATTTGGCCTTAAGTTGTACTCAACTAGGATTTTCGCACCCGGTTACCGGGCAATGGACAAACATTCACGCCGGGGTTCACCCTGCCATGCAATCGTTATTAAATGACTGGCAGGCGTATCTGACAACCTAACCCGGGCAATAAATGAGGCAGGCATGACAACACTGAAAATATTTGTAGGTACCGTTTACGGTAATGCTCAGCATGTGGCTGAGGAAGTAGAGAAAAAACTGCAGGACGAGGGGCTGGCCTGTGAAGTACTGAGCGATCCCGAGGTTACCGACTTCAGCGACGCGGACTCAATTCTGGTGGTAACTTCAACTACCGGGCAGGGCGACTTACCGCCTAATCTGGAGTTTGTGTATTCCGACTTAAAAGATGAATTTCCGCTGCTGAACGGCAAGCCTTTCGCTGTAGCGGCACTGGGCGACAGCAGTTACGGTGAAACTTATTGTGGCGGTGGCCGTCAGATGCATGAGTTACTGTTGGAGTTACAGGGTCAGCCGGTGGCGGATATGCTAGAAGTCGATGCCATTGAAACCTTGGAGCCAGAAGCGGATGTCACCGAATGGGTGCTGGGCATTAAAGATAAGTTATACGCGTAAGGCAGAGAGGTCATTCTGGCCTTTCATTACCCAGAAAAAAAGCGGCTAAGTAGCCGCTTTTTTGATGTAAGACATACGTGTTATTCGGCGCTGCGCAGCAAGGCGTTAATACCCACTTTTGCACGGGTTTTCGCGTCTACTTTCTTCACGATAATGGCTGCATACAGGCTGTAACTGCCGTCTTTACCCGGTAAGTTACCCGGCACCACGACAGAACCTGCCGGCACCCGGCCGTAATGAATTTCACCAGTTTCACGGTCATAAATACGGGTGCTTTGACCAATGTAAACGCCCATAGAAATAACGGCGCCTTTTTCCACGATGACACCTTCGACAATTTCAGAACGGGCGCCAATAAAGCAGTTATCTTCGATGATAGTGGGGTTGGCCTGCAGCGGCTCCAGCACGCCACCAATGCCCACTCCACCGGATAGGTGTACGTTTTTACCAATTTGTGCACAAGAGCCTACAGTGGCCCAGGTATCTACCATCGATCCTTCATCCACAAAAGCACCGATGTTTACGTAAGAGGGCATCACCACCGCATTCTTACCGATGTAAGTACCCGTGCGCACTGCTGCGGGTGGCACGATACGGGCGCCTTCAGCAGCGAACTGTTGCTCGGTGTAATTGGCGTACTTAAGAGGAACCTTATCGTAATAGCGGCTTTCTGCACCGTCGATAACAGCATTATTGTGCAGGCGGAAAAATAACAACACTGCCTTTTTCAGCCACTGGTGAACCACCCACTCACCGGCAATCTTTTCAGCTACGCGGGCTTTACCGGTGTTAAGCAGGTCTATCGCGTCGGCTACGGCTTGCTTAACGTCTTCCGGCGCGGTAGACGGGGTAATGGTATCTCTGTTTTCAAAGGCCTGCTCAATAATGGCTTTTAATTCATTCATGGTATGGTGATATCTTCAAGTTGATCGAGTTTAAACAGGATTTGTTTTTTCAACGCTACCTGCTGGTCTTGGTTTAATGGTTTGCCAGCGTCATTGCTGACGATAAAAATATCTTCTGCGCGTTCGCCAATGGTCGAGACCTTCGCCAGCCGCAGCGTCACGTTACAGTCGACAAAGGCGTGACCCACCTTGGCGAGGATCCCGGGCGCGTCCAGTGCTTCCAGCTCTATCAGTGTAGCTTCATCCCCCACAGTAAAAAACCGTATTTTGGTGGGGACATCCAGCTGACGCATCTGGCGGGGGAGTTTGCGCCGATTGTCATGGGCCCGGCCTGGCTTCTCCAGCTGATCGTGGATGGCCTTCAACAACGTTTGAATTCGGGACGAGGACAAGCGCTCGCCGTCGTTTTCAAGCACCAACAAGCTATCAAAGACATAACCGTCTTTGGTAACGGTCACGTGGGCGTCATGAATAGAGCAGTTCCGGCTATCCAGCACTGAGGCCACCTGCGCGAATAACGCTTTACGATCTTTGCCATAAATCAGAACTTCGGTGCCGCCTTTGGCGCTATTATCATTCGCCGTGACCAGCAGCCGGGTGTCCTCGCTATCCATCCAGTCCATCTGCGCGCGAATAATCTCCTGGGTATGCCAGGCAATCTGGGCGGGCTTAAAGCGCACAAAATAATCGTCATCCAACCTTGCCCACAGCGCATCGACGGCACCCATATCCAGGCCGTACTCAGTGATCATCTGGCGGCTCTGATGTTTGTGCATATCCACCCGCTCATTCAGTGTCACCTGACATCTGAGGCCATTATCCAGCGCCTTTTGTGTCATCAGGTACAACTCACGCAACAGGGAGGCTTTCCAGTCGTTCCAGAGGTTGTCGTTGGTGGCGCGAATATCGGCAAGGGTCAGCGCGTACAATAAATTCAGATGGGTGTGACTGCGCATCTCGCTGGCAAATTCATTGATCACATCCGGATCGTAAATATCACGGCGCTGCGCCACGACTGACATTAGCAGATGATTTTCAACCAGCCAGCTTATCAGTTGCGCGTCTTCACTGGGCAAGCCGTGGCGACTACAGAATTTCTCTACATCCTGGGCGCCTAAAGTGGAGTGATCGCCGTCCCGGCCCTTGGCAATATCATGAAAGATCGCGGCAATATAGAGTATTTCAGGCTTATCAAGATGGCGGCAAATGCGACGACAGCGCGGAAACTCGGTGTTGTCGGGGGAGAAGTAGTGATTAACATACTTCACCAGTCGATGCGTGTGTTCATCTACCGTGTATGCATGAAACAAATCGAATTGCATCATGCCCACAATGGCGTCCCACTCCGGCAGGTACGCCTGCAATATGCCATACTGGTGCATGACATCCCATGCGTAGTCGAAAAAGTGCGGGTGACGAAACAGCAGGATTAGCTTATTGCGGCACAACTCCCGTTCCACAAAATAGGCGGTTTCAAACTTGCGGTGTGCATCACGTAACTGCCGGATACAGTCTGTTTCCAGCCCTTTAACATCAGGCGTATCGGCAATCAGCTTTAAAAAATCGAGAATGTCTTCCGGCGTTTCAAACACATTTTCTGTGCGCGGCGCAATCATGCCATCCAGTAAACTGAACTGGCGATTGATGTGGGTGGTGGATTGTACCGTCTGATTCAGCATGTCATAACGAAAGCGCTGAAGCAGCATTTCGTTCAACTCCGATACCCTGCGCACTACCCGGAAGAAATCGCGCATCATGCGCTCTACCGAGACTTTCCCTTCATCACCATAACCCAGCATGCTTGCCACATCTGGCTGGTAATCAAACAGTAAGCGGTTTTCACTGCGCCCGGCGACCAGATGCAAGGCACAGCGAATTTTCCACAAGTGCATGCGGCAGGTGATGAGTTCACTGTGTTCCTGCTCAGTGAAATATCCATGCCCCACCAGGTTCCAGCCGTCGTACTCTTTAAAATGTTTCTTGGCCACCCAGCCGATGGACTGGATATCCCGCAAACACCCCGGATTTTCTTTTACATTAGGTTCGAGGTTGTACGCTGTGCCGTTAAACTTCGCATGCCGGGCCTTCTGTTCATTATACTTAGCAGCAAAAAACGCCTTACTGGTCCAGGTGTTGCGGCCGTTCACTTCTTCCCAGAGTTTTTCAAACACTGCTTCACTGCCACTCAGCAACCGGCTCTCGACCAGGTTGGTGGCAATGGTAATGTCATCTTTAGCCAGTTTCACCGTCTCTTTAATGGTTCTGACTGACTGCCCCACGTCGAGTTTGATATCCCATAACAAGGTAATGAAACGGCCAATCTTTTCTTCGGTTGAAGCGTCAAGTGAACGCTTACTTACAATAAGCAGATCGATATCGGAATAGGGCTGCAGATGGCCCCGCCCATAGCCGCCCACCGCGCAGAGTGCGAGGTCGGGGTGTTCTGTCAGACCAAACAAGTCCCACAGGTGGCAAAGCAGGGCATCAACAAACTGTGCGCGACCGGTCACCAGTTGATTAACCGGCGTGGTATCGAAGGCGTCCTGGAGCCACTGGTAACTGTCGCCTACGCACTGCTTGATAGTGGCCAGGTCATCGACGCTTTCGATGGTATCAATATGTTGAATCAGAGGTTGCAGAGTCAAATCAGGCCCTTCGCACAAATGTCGTAAAAAACCGACAGGCACCATAGCATGAATTGAAGCAAAATCGCAGTAGGGGAGTTGCGCATACTGACCACAAAAAAGTGAATAGATATGCCAATAGGTTATAGCGAAGCTGAGCGCTTGCGAGCCGTGGCCCGCAAGCGTAGATGATTAGTCGTGATTAATGACCCGGGGAAGATCTTCTTCATCGCGCAGAGTGAGGACTTCTACGCCGGTTTCAGTAACCAGCAGCGTGTGTTCCCATTGCGCACTGAGGCTACGATCCTTGGTAACGACCGTCCATTGATCCGGCAAAATTTTCGAATAACGTTTTCCCGCATTGACCATGGGCTCTATGGTAAAACACATACCGGGTTTTAATTCGTCACCGGTGCCCGGCTTGCCATAATGGACAATTTGCGGATCTTCGTGAAACCCAGCGCCAATACCGTGACCGCAGTATTCCCGTACTATTGAATAGTTATGCGACTCCGCGTGAGTCTGACAGGCATGACCGATATCACCCAGCGTCACGCCAGGTTTAACCAGCTTTATCGCGTTGTACAGTGCTTCCTGGGTAACGCGGATCAGGCGCTCAGCCAGAATGCTGGGTTTGCCTACCACAAACATTTTCGACGTGTCGCCGTGGTAGCCATCTTTAATTACTGTGACATCAATATTCACGATGTCGCCGTCTTTGAGCTTTTTATCCGACGGAATGCCATGGCAAATACAATGGTTAACCGAGGTACATATCGATTTAGGGAACGGGGGATGCCCGTAATTCAGCGGCGCAGGGGTTGCTCCCTGTACGTTAACGATATAATCGTGACACAGCGTGTTGAGTTCGTCAGTGGTTACTCCTTTTTTTACGTAAGGAGTAATCATGGTCAGCACGTCAGAAGCCAGTTTGCCGGCAACGCGCATCTTCTCTATTTCTTCAGCGGTTTTAATTATGGCAGCCACTGTTATCCTCTATCTGATCTTATCTACGGTTGCGCGCAAAGTTAATGCGGCACATGAAATTGCCCGCTATGTTAACGGTTATGGCAGTTTGTGTATAGTCGCAGACCGGTTTCACGGCGGCGACACTGCCGGTAAAACTTGTGTTAAAGACCCGCTCGTGGTATAAAGCGCCCGCCTTGAAAAACTGTACGTACCAGCGGTGCAGTACGGTCACTTTTGAAGGTACGATTATTAACTAAAACACACATACACTGTGACTTCTTGTCGGGGTGTCCGCGCGGCGGATCGACAAAAAGGGTGTATGGAGGCCTAACCCCAAGAGGAAAATAAAATGGCTAACGTTTCTATGCGTGACATGCTGAAAGCCGGTGTGCATTTCGGTCACCAAACCCGTTACTGGAACCCAAAGATGAAGCCTTATATCTTTGGTGCTCGTAATAAAGTTCATATCATTAACCTTGAAAAGACAGTACCTCTGTTCAATGACGCATTGAACTACATGTCTGGCGTTGCTGCTAAGAAAGGTAAAATTCTTTTCGTAGGTACTAAGCGCGCTGCCGGTGATGCTGTGAAAGAAGCTGCACAGAAATGTGACCAGTTCTATGTAAACAAGCGTTGGTTAGGCGGTATGCTGACAAACTGGAAAACAGTTCGTCAGTCTATCAAGCGTCTGAAAGATCTTGAGCAGAAAAGTCAGGACGGTACGTTCGAAAAGCTGACCAAGAAAGAAGCGCTGATGCTGCAACGCGAAATGGCCAAGCTGGAAAACAGCCTGGGCGGTATTAAAGATATGGGCGGTCTGCCTGACGCAATCTTTGTTATCGATGCCGATCACGAGCACATTGCAGTTACTGAAGCACGCAACCTGGGTATCCCGGTTGTAGGTGTTGTTGATACCAACTCAAACCCAGATGGCGTTGACTACATCATTCCAGGTAACGATGACGCGATCCGCGCTATCCAGCTTTACCTGGCTGCGGCAGCAGATGCTGTAAACAGCGGTCGCGAAAGCAATCTGGAAGTACAAGCTGAACAAGACGACTTCGTAGAAGCGGCTGAGTAAGCAATTAAACACCGGTAGCGAGGTAGCAAGCTAAGGCTGACACCTTCGCTACTCGAACGTGTTTGAAGGGGCGGCTTCGCCCCTTTTCCTATCTAATTTAAATTTAATGCTGAGGAATTGAAAAATGGCAGTGACTGCAGCACTAGTTAAAGAACTGCGTGAGCGCACAGGCGCAGGCATGCTGGACTGTAAAAAAGCGCTGGTTGAGACCGATGGTGACGTTGAACAAGCCATTGAGAACATGCGTAAATCTGGCCAGGCAAAAGCCGCTAAAAAAGCAGGCCGTATTGCCGCTGAAGGCGTTATCCTGACTAAAGTGTCTGGTAACCGCGCGACCATGCTGGAACTGAACTGTGAAACTGATTTCGTTGCTCGCGACGACAGCTTCCTGAAGTTTGGTAACCAACTGCTGGACGTAGCCGCAGAAAACAACATCAACGACATGGACGCACTGAACGACGCTGAAATTGAAGGCGGCAAAGTCGCTGAAGTGCGTGAAGCACTGGTAGCGAAAATCGGTGAAAACATTGCGCCTCGCCGCGTGATCAATGTTGAAGGCGACAACCTGGGTGCATACGTGCACGGTGGCCGCATTGGTGTTATCACCATCCTGAGTGGCGGTGACGAAGAGCTGGCTAAAGACGTTGCAATGCACGTTGCTGCTGCCAGCCCACAGTTTGTTAAGCCAGAAAATGTGCCTGCAGAAGTGGTCGAGAAGGAAAAAGAAATCCAAATCGAAATCGCTATGCAATCAGGCAAGCCAGCAGAAATTGCTGAGAAAATGGTTGCCGGCCGCATGAAGAAATTCACTGGCGAAGTCAGCCTGACAGGTCAGCCTTTCGTTAAAGATCCTTCTATTAGCGTGGCTGAACTGCTGAAAAACAACAGTGCAGACGTAATCAACTTTATCCGCTTTGAAGTGGGTGAAGGCATCGAGAAGAAGTCTGAAGACTTTGCAGCAGAAGTTGCAGCACAGATGGAAGCGGCCAAGAAATAATTGGGCGTTTGACTTTTGCTATCTGTGATAGTCGGATACACTACGAGCACCTCTTCGGAGGTGCTTTTTTATAAGCCGGCGCATGACCTGAAAATCCAGCCAAAGCGCGGTCAGAGAACGAGCCGGTTTGTCATATGTTTCCTGGCAGAGACATACGACAAGCCGAGTTCATGAGGACATATCGAACAATGAGTATCACACCGAAATCTGCATACCGACGCATTTTATTAAAGCTGAGTGGCGAAGCGCTTATGGGCGAAGAAGGCTTTGGTATTGATCCGAAAGTGCTCGATCGCATGGCGCAGGAAATCAAAGAACTGGTTGAACTGGGTGTGCAGGTTGGCCTGGTAATTGGCGGCGGTAACCTGTTCCGCGGCGAAGGGCTGGCTAAAGCCGGCATGAACCGTGTAGTAGGTGACCACATGGGCATGTTGGCTACGGTAATGAACGGCCTCGCTATGCGCGACGCCCTGCATCGCGCGTTTGTGAATGCCCGTCTGATGTCAGCCATTCCGCTGAACGGCGTGTGTGACGCTTACAACTGGGCAGAAGCCATTAGCTTGCTGAAGTCGGGCCGGGTGGTTATCTTTGCTGCCGGAACTGGCAACCCGTTCTTTACCACTGACTCAGCCGCCTGTCTGCGCGGTATTGAAATTGAAGCTGATGCCGTGCTTAAAGCCACTAAGGTTGACGGCGTTTACAGTGACGATCCGGTGAAAAACCCCGAGGCGACATTGTACGAGACACTGACTTATCAGGAAGTGCTGGAAAAAGAGCTGAAGGTCATGGACTTATCCGCGTTTACGCTGGCCAGAGACCACAGCCTCCCTATTCGTGTATTTAACATGAATAAACCAGGCTGCCTGAAACGGGTAGTAATGGGTGATAAAGAAGGCACCCTGATTGATCACGCTGAAAGCATTAATTAAGAGATAGGAATCTAACTGTGATTAACGAAATTGAAAAAGATGCGCAAGAGCGCATGGACAAAAGCATTGCTGCACTACGTGGGCAGATGAGCAAAATTCGCACTGGCCGCGCGCACCCCAGCCTGCTGGATGGCATTATGGTGCCTTACTATGGCGTGGACACTCCATTGAAGCAGGTCGCCAACGTGGTTGCAGAAGACAGCCGTACGCTGGCGCTGACTGTGTTCGATAAGAGTGCAATTCAGGCTGTTGAGAAAGCCATTATGCAGGCCGACCTGGGTCTGAACCCAATGAGTGCCGGCGCAGCCATTCGTATTCCGCTGCCGCCACTGACGGAAGAGCGTCGTAAAGACCTTATCCGCGTAGTACGTAATGAAGCAGAGCAGGGACGGGTTGCCATTCGGAATATCCGCCGTGACGCAAATAGCGACATTAAAGAGCTGCTGAAAGAGAAAGAAATCAGTGAAGACGAAAGCCGCGCTGCTGAAGAGAATATTCAGACGCTGACGGATGGCTTTATCAAGAAAGTTGATGCCATGCTTGCTGATAAAGAAAAAGAACTCATGGAAGTATAAGAGCCGGCATGATTGGAAAGCGGTCAAGCCAGAAAACGGCAAAAACTGAGGAGCCGGACAATACGGCCGGCCCTCAGCACGTGGCTATCATTATGGATGGCAACGGTCGTTGGGCGCAAAAGAAAGGGAAAATTCGTACTTTCGGCCACAAGGCCGGCGTAGAATCGGTGCGGGCAGGGGTGCGATTTGCGCGCCGCGCCGGCATTAAATCACTTACCCTGTTCGCCTTTTCCAGTGAAAACTGGAAGCGCCCCGAGGAAGAGGTCAGCGTACTGATGGAACTGTTCAACCTGGTGTTGAACAGTGAAGCCAAACGTCTGCACAAGAACGGGGTGCGCCTTAAGGTGATTGGCGATGTGGAGGCCTTCGACAGCAAGCTGGTGGATAAAATCCGCAAGGCCGAAGCCATGACCGCCGATAATCACGACCTCGTGTTGAATATTGCTGCCAACTACGGTGGCCGCTGGGACATTGTTAACGCCGCACAGTCGGTAGCCCAGTCGGTGGCCGAGGGTGAACTCAATATCTCAGATATTAATGAAAATATATTCAACCGCTACACCTCTACTGCAGATCTTCCCGAGCTGGACCTACTAATCCGAACCGGTGGCGAGCACCGCATCAGTAACTTCTTACTGTGGCAGTGTGCGTATGCCGAACTCTATTTTACCGACGTTCTCTGGCCAGACTTTAACGAAGATGTATTCCAACAGGCAGTTGATGATTATAAAATTCGTCAACGTCGGTTTGGTCTGACCGGTGAACAGGTCACCACAGCGAGTCGCTGATTCCTGTGCTTAGGTACAACACAGGCCTGAAGACAGGAGCTAACAGTCTATTATGCTAAAACAACGAATTATAACAGCATTGATACTCGCGCCCGCGGCGCTGATTGCCATTTTGTTTCTGCCGATCGTATGGTTTCAGATTGCCATCGCCGGAGTAGTGGCGTTAGGCGGCTACGAATGGGCCAATATGTCAGGCATGCGCGAGCGGCCTAAGAAAATCATGTATATGATTGCCACCTTTGTCATCTGTGTACTGATGTCACTGGCGGTGGATACCACCATGATTTGGCACCAGGGACAATTGCACTGGTTCTTCCACACAATTCTGACCGTATCTATCGTATGGTGGGCCGCGTCGTTGATCATGGTGCTGGCGTATCCTAAATACACACGCTTCTGGAAGAACAGTCGCAGTGTGCGTACCTTGTTCGGATTCCTTACGCTGGTCCCTACCTGGGTGGGCGTGGTTGCCCTGCGCACCAGTTTATACGATGTTGACCCTACCTATGGCGCGTCGCTGATTTTTTATGTATTGGGTATCGTATGGGCAGCGGATATTGGCGCATTCTTTGTGGGTGTGAAATTCGGTCGTCACAAGTTACGTCCGAACGTGTCGCCGGGCAAATCGCTGGAAGGCTTGCTGGGCGGTATCGCCGCCTCATTTGCCATCATTGCCTTCGCGGCGCTGCACTATCAGGTTGAGCCCTCTAGAATCTGGTTGCACATGTTAATTGGTGGCGTGACCGTAGCCGTATCGGCTTTGGGAGACCTCAATGAAAGTATGCTCAAGCGCTGCGCCGGCATTAAAGACAGTGGTCGCATTCTGCCGGGCCACGGCGGCGTATTGGATCGCATTGACAGCCTCACCGCGGCATTTCCTGTATTTGCGTTTTGTTACGTTACCTGGATGGCTTAGATGCAGACAGTAACGGTATTAGGCGCCACCGGCTCAATCGGTTGTAACACGCTGGATGTGATTGCCAGACACCCGGATGCGTACCGGGTCTTCGCAATTACCGGGCATAGTCAGTTAGAACTTCTTATGCAGCAAGCTAAGGTCTGCTCCCCCCGTTACGTTGTACTTGCTGACGAATCTCGTTACCAAGAAGCCAAAGCGCTGGCCAGCGAGTACGGCGTGACCGCTGATATCTTGTGTGGACCCGCTGCGCTGGAAGATGTAGCCAGTGCCGGGGAAGTGGATATTGTCATGGCGGCCATTGTCGGCGGGGCGGGTTTATTGCCCACGCTGGCGGCAGTAAAAGCCGCAAAGAAAGTACTGCTTGCTAACAAAGAAGCGCTGGTGATGTCCGGCGCACTTTTCATTGACGCTGCCCGGCAGTCCGGTGCTTCGATACTGCCTATCGACAGCGAGCACAATGCAATTTTTCAGTGCTTGCCACAAGATTTTAACTACGGCGACCTGGCCGGCTCGGGTATTCATAGCATTTTACTCACCGGCTCCGGTGGACCATTCCGCACCCGTGATCTGTCTACGTTCGCCGATATCTCAGTAGAGGAAGCCTGCAGTCACCCGAACTGGGATATGGGACGCAAAATTACTGTTGATTCAGCGACCATGATGAACAAAGGGCTGGAGTTTATCGAGGCCTGCTGGCTGTTTGGACTGGCTACTGAGGATATTACCGTAGTATTGCACCCACAAAGCACCATTCACTCTATGGTGCAGTATGTTGATGGCTCGGTCATTGCGCAGTTAGGCCATCCGGATATGCGCACGCCCATCGCTTATGGACTGGCGTGGCCAGAGCGCATCGAAGCAGGGGTGGCACCCCTTGATTTCAGTCAGTTGGCCGACCTTACCTTTGACACACCGTGCCCAGAGCGTTATCCGAACCTCCAACTGGCCATTGATGCCTGTAAAGAAGGTCAGGCCGCCACCACCCGTTTAAATGCGGCTAATGAAGTGGCAGTAGAAGCCTTCCTGAACGGGGCTATCCGGTTTACCGACATCGCGCGTGTCAATCAGGACACCCTCAATAAAATGGAACCTCTGACGGTAAGTTCACTCCAACAGATCCTTGAACAGGATCGCGCCGCACGGGAAGTGGCCCAACAGATTACCCGAGGTTTAACATAGTGTTTTCGTTTTTCTGGAGCCTGGCGGCGTTTATTGTTGCGTTAGGCATTCTGGTTGCCGTACATGAGTGGGGGCACTTTTATATTGCCCGTCGGTGCGGCGTTCAGGTTGAACGTTTTTCTATTGGATTTGGCAAGCCTCTGTGGCGGCGTACCGATCGTCACGGTACCGAATTTGTCATTGCCGCAATCCCCTTAGGCGGGTATGTCAGGATGCTCGATGGGCGGGTAGATGATGTCCCCCCTGAGCTTGAGCACAAAGCATTTAATAACAAAAGTGTTGGCCAGCGTATGGCTATCATCGCGGCCGGCCCCGGCGTCAATTTCCTGTTCGCTATCCTGGCTTTATTTTTGATGTATCTGGTAGGGCTGCAAACCGTGAAGCCGGTAGTGGGCAGTGTAGAGCCCCAGACCATTGCCGCTGAAGCGGGTCTGACTGCCGGTGATGAAATTATTCAGGTAGGCGAACGCAGCACACCCGACTGGGAAGCTGTGAATATGGAACTGGTGTCCAGGGTTGGCAATGGTTCTGCTACCGTAGTTGTACAAAGAAACGGCAGTCAGCAGCAAACCTACCAACTTTCCCTCGCAAACTGGAACTTTGACCCGGATAAAGAGTCTGCTTTAAACAGTTTGGGGATTACGCCCTTCAGGCCGAAACCCACTCTGGAAATAGCTTTTGTCGGCGAGGATACACCGGCACAGGCAGCGGGCTTGCAGGCGGACGATAAGATACTGGCGCTTAACGAAAAAAGTGTTGATACCTGGCAGGCATTAGTTGCTCTGATCACCGATAAGCCGGGCGAAACCGTCGCCATAACGGTACTTCGGGATGGACAGGAGCAAGTGATCAATGCCACCATTGCGCGTCGCGACACCCCGGAAGGTCAGAGTGGTTATCTGGGAGTGAGTCCAAATTCAGAACCGTGGCCGGATGGCTATGTGTTTACGCATCAGTACAACCCAATGGAAGCAATGGGCCGGGCTATCGATAAAACCTGGCGACTGATGACATTGAGCGTTGAAATGCTCGGCAAGCTGATAACCGGCGATATGTCGGTGAAAAATTTAAGCGGGCCCATTTCAATTGCCCAGGGAGCAGGAGTCAGTGCCGGAATCGGTCTGGCGTATTTTCTTAGCTTCCTCGCCCTGATTAGTGTGAATCTGGGCATAATAAATTTAATACCCTTGCCAATGCTTGATGGCGGCCACCTGATGTATTTTATTATTGAGTGGCTTACCGGAAAGCCTGTGCCAGAAGCCGCGCAGGAGTGGGGATTTAGAATTGGTGGTGCGTTACTTTTCATGATCATGGGGATCGCCATCATTAACGATATTACCCGCATCGTGTAATAACCGCGGGAAAAGAAAACGCGCTAACAGCAAACGCGGCCAGGAAAAGAAAAATAGATGAAGTTAAAACAGTTAGTAGCAGCCGGAATGATGTTATCCAGTGCTAGCTTAGCCAATGCTGCAGCACCTGAAAGTGAATTCGTCGTAGAAGATATACGGGTAGAAGGTTTGCAACGGGTGGCCTTAGGTGCAGCCCTCACGTACCTGCCTGTGCAGGTAGGCGACAAGCTTAACACCTTCAGAGTGACACAGCTGATACGCTCGCTATATTCCTCTACGCATTTTGAAAACGTAGAGATCCTGCGCGATGGCAACACGCTGGTGGTAAAGGTCGCAGAGCGTCCAACGATCAGTAACATCATCTTTGAAGGCAACGACGACATAAAAGATGAGCAGTTGCAGGAAAGTCTCGACGGCAATGGTATTCGCGTAGGCGAGCCACTGGACAAAACTGTCCTTACCTCGATTGAGAATGGCCTGAAAGATTTCTTCTATTCCATTGGTAAGTATAACGCCGATGTTACCGCCATTATTACGCCGTTACCCCGTAACCGGGTTGATCTTAAACTTCTTTTTGAAGAAGGCGATGCGGCGGAGATCCAGCAGATTAACGTGGTAGGGAATGAAGTGTTCTCTGATGCCGAACTCATGGAAGGCATGGAGCTGCAATTCGACACCCCCTGGTGGGACTTCCTGTCTGAGACGCGCTACCAGCAACAAACATTGCAGGGCGATATGGAAAGCCTGCGAAATTACTACCTCGACCGCGGTTACCTGCGCTTTAGTATTGATTCCACCCAGGTGTCCATGACTCCCGAGAAGTCTGGCATTTATATTGCGCTGAACGTCTCAGAGGGCGAGCAGTACACTATTTCTGACGTTGAGTTGGTGGGCGACCTGCTGGGTCACGAAGAGTACATAGAGCGGGTACTGCCACTTACGCCGGGCGAACTGTATAACCAGGCGGAAGTTACCTATACCGAAGAGTTTATCAGTAAGTATCTGGGTCGCTTTGGGTATGCGTATCCCACCGTCACCACGGTGCCGGATATTAACGACGAAGACAAAACGGTGAAACTGACCTTGTCAGTGGATCCAGGTAAGCGCATTTATGTGCGCCGCATCAACTTCCAGGGTAACTCGGTGACCGCCGATAAAGTGCTGCGTCAAAACGTATCGCAAATGGAAGGCACCTGGTTGTCTAACAGCATGCTAGAGTCATCAAAAGCCAGCATGTCGCGGCTGACGTATATGGAAGAGGTAGAGTATGAAACTGTGCGTGTTCCGGGTCAGGATGACAAAGTTGACGTAAACTTCAACGTTAAAGAGCAGCCGTCAGGTTCCTTTAACGCCGGTATCGGTTACGGTGACCGGACTAAGCTGAGCCTGCAGGCCGGTATTCAGCAGGATAACTTCCTGGGAACGGGCAAGCGAGTTGGTCTGAATCTGAGCACGGTGTCTTATCAGAAATCAGCACAGATTACCTATAATGACCCCTATTTTACTATCGATGGTATCAGCCTGGGCGGTACCATTGGTTATTCAGAGTTTGACGGTTCAGACTTCAACGTTATTCAGTACAACTCTAAACAGTGGTCAGTGGGCGCCAATATTGGTTATCCCATCAATGAATATAACCGCATTAATTTCGGTTTGACCTACGCCAATGTGGAGCTTTATAACCGCGGCTATTACGAGCAAACCGAACAATTCTATGACCAGTTTTTGAATGGTGACGATCCTGACGCGCCAATTGAATATCAAAGCTATCTGGGCAGTGTTAGCTGGAGTCGCAGTACCCTGAACCGCGGGGTATTCCCGACGGCCGGGTCGTCACAACGGGCGTCATTCAGCATTACTACCCCGAACTCTGATGTGAACTACTTTAAAACCGTGTTTGACGGTAAGTGGTACTTCCCGCTTTCCCGGGACCAGCGCTGGTCATTCCTGGCACGGATGCGCATAGGTTACGGTAATGGTTACGGTGAAATTAACGGCAATGAACAAATTCTGCCGTTTACCGAAAACTTCACTGCCGGTGGTGCCGACACCCTGCGTGGCTTTGAAAACAATACGGTGGGTCCGCGTGGTGTCATCCGCGTACCTTCTGGTGCGATTACGGGACCAGGTGGCGTGCAATATCCGTCTGACCCTTCCAACGATACCATTGGTATTTCCCGTCGAAGCCTGGGCGGTAACGCCATGGCGCTGGGCGGTCTGGAATTGATTGTACCCACACCATTTGTGGAAGAAGATATGGACAACTCGGTGAGAACCAGCGTGTTCGTAGACGTGGGTAACGTGTGGGATACAGAGTTCGATTACGATCAATACAGCGGTCTTGCTCAGTCAGACACCCGATATGGTGCGCTGATGGACTATTCCGACTGGACACAGTATCGTAGTTCGGCCGGTATTTCTGTACAATGGCTTTCACCAATGGGTCCGATGGTATTCAGCTTCTCAAGAGCGATACAGGAACGTGATGGCGATGATGCGAAATTCTTCACGTTCAACATTGGACAAACATTCTAATTCACCGGTAAAGTGCCGGAAACAATAAGACGCATAAAAAGGAGTTCCTTTTGAAACAGTTTGCAAAACATATCGCTGCGACCGCGATGTTAGGTAGTGCGCTAGTCAGTACGTCGGTAATGGCCGAGCAGAAAATCGGTGTAGTAGATGTACAGGGTGTGTTCCAGTCTATGCCTCAGGCAGCTGAAATTGAAAACAGCATTAAGGCTGAGTTCAAAGAGCAAATTGAAGAAGTGCAACAACTGCAACGTGACGGTCAGTTCTTCGCTGAACGTCTGCAGCGTGATGCCGCGACGATGAGCGAGCAGGAAAAGAAAGAGCTACAGCAAAAGATCCTGGATGTGCGTGACCAGCTTTCACAGAAAGGCCAGCCACTGCAGCAGAAAATTCAGCGCCGCACAAACGAAGAGCGCAACAAGCTGTTGGGTTTGATCAAGCAGGCTATTGACTCTGTTGCTGCAAAAGAAGGCTATGATCTGGTTCTGAATGCAAATTCTGTGGCGTTCGCCAAAGAAGAGCATGACGTATCAGAACAGGTACTTCAGCAGGTTGAGAAAACCAACTAAATCACACTAACGATATACCGTTTTTAGTGTAGAATTACCAAACAGACTAACATCGAAAGGTGTTGGTCTGATTTGTTTTTAACACGGAACAGCGTATGGTTGCCGCCGTTTAAAACGTCATGGCAACTTGGCACAGAGGAAGGCTTTGCGTCTAAGTTGTGGCATCAGGAGAAACTTTTGGCCAACTCACTCAACACCATCGATATTCAGGAAATCCTCGAACTGCTTCCCCACCGCTACCCATTCTTGCTGGTAGACAGGGTTACAGATTACGTCCTGGGTGAATCCATTAAAGCGTATAAAAACATCACCATGAACGAGCCTTGCTTTACCGGGCATTTTCCAGGTCATCCTATTTTTCCAGGTGTACTAATCCTGGAAGCGATGGCGCAAGCTGCCGGTGTACTTGGTTTTAAAACGATGGGCAAAAGCGACAAATTATACTTGTATGCAGGGATTGATTGCGCACGATTCAAACGCCCGGTCGTACCCGGAGATAAGCTGGAATTTGACGTGCAGCTGGTAAAAGAACGCAGAGGGATCTGGAAGTTTAAAGGTACGGCAAGTGTGGACGGTGAGACAGCGTGCAGTGCTGAATTTATGTGTGCAATAAGAGAGATGGTATAACGTGATCCATTCAACTGCAGTGATTTCAGATAAAGCCACTTTGGGCGCTAACGTCAAAGTGGGTCCTTTTTGTGTTATCGACGACGATGTGGTTATCGGCGATAACTGCACACTGACTTCACATGTGGTGATCCGCGGTCCAAGTAAAATAGGCAAGAACAACACCTTCTATCAGTTTTGTTCTATCGGTGAAGACTGTCAGGATAAAAAGTATGCCGGTGAGCGCACAGAGCTGACCATCGGTGACGATAATGTGTTCCGGGAAGGGGTAACTGTCCACCGAGGAACCATTCAGGATGACAGTATTACGGTCATCGGTTCACGCAACCTTATCATGGTCAATGCGCATGTGGCCCATGACTGCGTGCTGGGCAATGATATTATCCTGGCTAATAACGTCGCCGTAGCAGGGCATGTGCACATCGACGACTTTGCGATATTGGGCGGTGCTGTTGGTATCCATCAGTTTTGCAAAGTGGGCGCCCATGCATTCCTGGGCGCTGGCGGCATTATCCTGCGGGACGTACCTCCCTACGTAATGGTCAGTGGCCACAAAAATATTCCGCAAGGCATCAATTCAGAAGGCCTGAAGCGTCGTGGTTTCGAGAAAGACACTATCCAGGCTGTGAAACGTGCTTACCGGACCATCTACCGCGACGGTAATACCATTGAAGAAGCCATTACAAAACTGGCAGACAGCGCCGCAGAACACTCTGCAGTTGCTGATATGATAACCTTCCTTAAAAACGCTGAGCGCGGCATTATCCGATAATATGACCTCTCGCCCGATCCGCATTGGCATAGTGGCCGGTGAGCCGTCGGGTGATGTGCTCGCAGCCGGCATGATTGCCGAAATCAAACGTCAGCACCCAGATGCCATCATTGAAGGTATAGGGGGCACCCAGATGCAGGCCGCCGGCTGTCACTCGCTGTTCGATATGGAAACGCTGTCAGTAATGGGTCTGGTAGAAGTGCTTGCTCATCTCCCGGCTATTCTTAAAGTAAAAAAAGCGCTGCTGGCACATTTTGAAGCCAATCCCCCCGATGTCTTTGTAGGCGTGGATGCACCAGATTTTAACCTGCGAATGGAAAAGGCGCTCAAGGCCCGGGGGATCAGAACCGTCCATTACGTCAGCCCCACGGTGTGGGCATGGCGGGAAAAGCGGATCCATAAAATTAAAGCGGCAGTAGACCGGGTGCTGGGCTTGTTTCCGTTCGAACAGGAAGTGTACGACAAGTACCAGGTACCCTACACCTTTGTGGGCCATACTATGGCCGATGCCATTCCGCTTAAACCGGATCAGACCGCTGCCCGCGACACCCTGTTGCTGGCAACGGATAAACCGGTTTTTGCCGTATTACCAGGCTCCCGGCGTGGCGAGGTGGCGAATCTGTTACCGGTATTTACTGACACCATGAGAACTATCCGGCAACAGGTCTCCGACAGCCAATTCGTTATTCCTGCGGCCAACGACTTCCGGTTCGATGAAATCAATGCGTTCCTGGACAACCACTGTGATGAGACGTTGCCCAGAGCGTCGGTAGTCGTTGTAAACGGGCATGCGCGTGAAGCGATGATCGCCAGTGACGTTATCCTGCTGGCGTCGGGTACGGCCACGCTGGAAGCTATGTTATGTAAACGCCCGATGGTGGCAGCCTATAAACTGGCGCCAATGACTTACCGGATGATGCAGTGGTTGTACAAAGCCCCTTATTTTACCTTGCCGAATTTGCTGGCCAATGCAGAGTTAATCCCAGAACTGCTGCAGGAAGACGTAAACCCCATCACCTTGAGTGAGCAGGTATTGCGGTTCTACCGGCAGGATAACTCTGCGCTAATGGCCACATTTACCGAAATACACAGCACATTAAAGTGTGATGCTGACAAAATGTCTGCCCAGGCAGTATTGGGAGAAATTCATGACTAATCATATCGCCGGTGTGGATGAAGTCGGCAGAGGACCGCTGGTAGGTGATGTGGTCACTGCGGCCGTGATCCTCGACCCGGCCCGGCCCATCGAAGGGTTGACCGATTCAAAAAAGTTGTCGGAAAAAAAGCGTCAGCAATTTGCCGAAATTATTAAACGTGATGCGCTGTGCTGGGCGATTGGGCGAGCCACGCCGCAGGAAATAGACCAGCTGAATATCTTGCATGCCACCATGTTGGCCATGACCCGCGCGGTCGCGGGACTGGCTATCCAGCCTGACTTTGTCAGAGTTGATGGGAACCGGCTCCCGGACTGGCCGTATGCGGCAGAGGCTGTTGTGAAAGGGGATAACCTGCACGCGGAAATTTCAGCGGCGTCAATCCTGGCAAAAGTCGAACGTGACACCGATATGCTGGAGTTGCATACCCAATACCCGGATTACGGCTTTGCGGCCCACAAAGGCTATCCGACAAAAGCACATTTCGCTGCGTTGGAAACCTATGGTGTGTTACCGTGTTATCGACAAAGTTTCAAACCCGTACAGGCTGCACTGGCAGCGAAATAACCTGATTAAAAGAGTGCTATAAGACATGACGTCGCCGTTTATTCACTTACGTGTGCACAGTGACTACTCCATGATGGACGGGCTGAATAAAACCAAGCCCATTCTGTCAAAAGTGGAAGAGCTGGGTATGCCCGCCGTGGCTATTACCGACCAGATGAATATGTGCGGGTTGGTGAAGTTCTACTCCGAAGCACAGGCGCGGGGTATCAAACCCATTATCGGTACTGACTTCTGGGTAATTAACGAAGCCTTTGCCGACGAGCCGTTCCGGCTGACTCTGCTGGCCATGAATAATGATGGCTATAAGAACATCACACTGCTGATCTCTAAAGCGTATTTACGCGGGCACGTTTGCCACCGTCCGGCCATCGATCAGGCCTGGCTGGCAGAACACGCGGAAGGCGTGATTGTGATATCAGGCGGTATGCATGGTGATGTAGGCGTTGCGCTGGTTAAAAACAATGCCCGTTTGCTGGAAGACTCGCTGGCCTTTTATCAGGCACACTTTCCTGAACGTTTTTACCTTGAATTGCAGCGCACTGGGCGGCCTGGCGAAGAAGACTATTTACACCATGCTGTTGAGCTGGCCGAGCAACGTGAATTGCCGGTAGTGGCTACCAACGAAGTGTGCTTCCTGGAGCCGGAAGGATACGATGCCCACGAAATTCGGGTATGTATTCACGATGGCTATACCATGGACGATCCCCGCCGTCCGAAACGTTACAGCGATCAGCAGTACTTGCGTAGCGCTGACGAGATGCTGGAGCTGTTTAGTGACATTCCGGAAGCCATCGAGAACACCGTCGAAATTGCCAAGCGCTGCAACGTGACGGTCAGACTGGGCGAGTATTTTCTACCTCAGTTTCCCACCGGCGGCATGACCACTGAAGACTTTCTGGTGAAGGTCTCAGAAGAAGGTTTGGAAGAGCGTCTGGCCTTCTTATTCCCCGATGAGCAGGAACGCGCAGCTAAACGGCCGGGTTATGATGAGCGGCTTAAAATTGAACTGGAAGTGATTAACCAGATGGGGTTCCCCGGTTACTTCCTGATCGTCATGGAATTTATTCAGTGGAGTAAAGACAACGGGATCCCCGTAGGACCGGGACGGGGCTCCGGTGCGGGTTCACTGGTGGCCTATGCACTCAAAATTACCGATCTGGATCCCCTTGAATTTGATCTGCTTTTCGAACGTTTCCTGAATCCGGAGCGGGTATCTATGCCCGACTTCGACGTAGACTTCTGTATGGATCGCCGGGACGAGGTGATTGATCACGTCGCCGAGTTATACGGACGGCAAGCGGTCTCGCAAATAATTACCTTTGGCACCATGGCGGCGAAAGCCGTGGTGCGTGACGTGGGACGGGTGCTGGGTCACCCCTACGGCTTTGTGGATCGTATTTCCAAACTGATCCCGCCGGATCCGGGTATGACGCTGGGCAAAGCTTTTGAAGCCGAGCCCCGTCTGCCAGAACTGTATAACGACGATGAGGAAGTCAAAGATCTCATCGACATGGCGCGCATTCTTGAAGGCGTTACCCGCAACGCCGGTAAGCACGCCGGGGGCGTGGTCATTGCGCCTACTACCATTACCGATTTCGCCCCGTTGTATTGTGACGACGAAGGTAATAACCCGGTTACCCAGTTTGATAAAAACGATGTGGAAACGGCCGGGCTGGTTAAATTCGACTTTCTTGGCTTGCGTACCCTGACCATCATTCAGTGGGCACTGGATATGGTCAAGGAAGGGCAGGGCAAAGAAATTGATATCACCGCTATTCCGTTAGAAGATAAGCGCAGTTTCCGCTCCTTACAGGCAGCAGAAACCACCGCCGTATTCCAGCTGGAATCACGGGGTATGAAAGAGCTGATCAAACGCCTTAAACCAGACTGTTTCGAAGATATCATCGCACTGGTGGCTTTGTTCCGTCCGGGGCCGTTGCAATCGGGCATGGTGGATAACTTCATCGATCGTAAGCACGGCCGCGAGGAAATCTCGTATCCCGACGCCAATTATCAGCACGAATGCCTGAAAGAAATCCTGGAACCTACCTACGGTATTATTTTGTACCAGGAACAGGTCATGCAGATTGCTCAGGAAATGGCCGGGTACTCGCTGGGTGGCGCTGACTTGCTGCGCCGCGCAATGGGTAAGAAGAAACCCGAAGAGATGGAAAAGCAGCGGGCGGTGTTCGCTGAAGGGTCGAAAGAAAATAACATTGACCCTGATTTGGCGATGAAAATCTTTGATCTGGTAGAAAAATTTGCCGGCTACGGGTTTAACAAATCGCACTCGGCCGCGTACGCGTTGGTGTCTTACCAGACCTTGTGGCTGAAGGTGCATTATCCGGCAGAATTCATGGCGGCGGTTATGTCCGCTGATATGGATAACACCGATAAAATTGTTACGCTGGTGGATGAAGTCGGGCGCATGGGCCTGGAAATACTGCCACCGGACCTGAACACCGGTAAGCATAAGTTTACCGTGGATGAACAGGGACGAATCGTCTATGGGATCGGTGCGATTAAAGGCGTGGGTGAAGGTCCGATAGAAGCCATTATTGAGGCCAGAGAGACCCATGGAACCTTTTCGGACTTGTTTGATTTTTGTGCTAAAGTGGATGTCAAACGGGTAAATAAACGGGTTCTGGAAAAGCTGGTGCTGGCCGGGGCGATGGATAACCTGGGACCCCATCGGGCAGCGCTAATGGCAACCTTGCCAGAAGCGATTGCCGCCGCCGGACAACATGCCAAAGCAGAGTCATTTGGTCAGTCGGATATGTTCGGCTTATTGACCACCGAGCCGGAAGAAGTACAGCAAGCCTTTGCCGACGTGCCGCCATGGCCGGAAAAAGTATGGCTGGAAGGGGAGAAAGATACCCTGGGGCTCTATCTGACCGGCCACCCGATTAATCAGTACGCAGACGAAATACGCCATTACTCTGATGGCCGTCTGGTCGATCTGAAGCCGACGGGTCGCGAGCAGACAGCTACGGCAGTCGGTCTGGTACTGGGCGTTCGCGTAATGACGAATAAACGGGGCCGACGTTGGGCAATCGTGACATTAGACGATAAAAGCGCCAGAATGGATGTACGCTTTTTCCCGGATATGTATGAACAATTCGAGAGTATTCTCGAATCTGACCGAATTTTGCTCATTAGAGGACAGGTCAGCTTTGATGAATTCTCAGGGGGCAATACAATCACCGCCCGAGATGTCATGGATATTATTCAGGCGCGGGAGAAAAACGCGAAAGCGCTGTCATTACAGGTTAACACCGCGCAATGGAATGAAAAGTCGATGACATCACTACAGTCTATACTGCAGTCATTCAATGGCGGAAGTTGCCCGGTACAAATTGAAGTCACTCACCCGGATGCTGAGGTGACACTGGCGTGCGGCGCACAGTGGTATGTAACACCGGAAGATCAGCTATTGCACGATCTTAAGCAGTGTTTGGGCGAGGATGCAGTCAGAATTCACTATCACTAGGTCGCAATTCTGCCGACGAGGGTAGGTATAATAGGACACAGAATGAGTATACAGTTTTTGGATTTCGAACAGCCGATTGCCGAATTAGAAGCAAAAATTGAAGAGCTACGGCTGGTAAACCAGGGCGGTGAATTTGATGTAGGGATTGAAGAAGAAATCAATCGCCTGCGCAGCAAAAGCGGGGATCTGACCCGTAAGATTTTCTCCGACCTGGGCGCCTGGCAGGTTTCACAACTGGCCCGCCATCCTATGCGGCCCTATACACTGGATTATGTAGGCCGGATCTTTACGGATTTTGATGAGCTGGCCGGTGATCGTGCCTATGCCGATGACAAAGCTATTGTCGGCGGCCTGGCCATGCTGGACGATCAGCCTATTATGCTGATTGGCCACCAGAAAGGCCGGGATACTCACGAAAAAATCAAACGTAATTTCGGCATGCCTAAGCCTGAGGGCTACCGCAAAGCATTACGCCTGATGAAGATGGCGGAACGCTTTAACCTGCCTATCGTCACCCTGATTGACACGCCGGGAGCTTATCCGGGTGTAGGTGCGGAAGAACGTGGTCAGAGTGAAGCCATTGCCCGCAACTTATTCGAAATGGCTGAAATCCGCGTCCCTATCGTGTGCACGGTAATAGGTGAAGGCGGCTCAGGCGGCGCGCTGGCCATTGGTGTGGGTGATCGGGTGAACATGCTGCAATACTCCACCTATTCGGTTATTTCACCGGAAGGCTGTGCGTCAATTCTGTGGAAGAGCGCCGAAAAGGCACCACAGGCAGCCGAAGCGATGGGTGTAAGTGCGCCTAAAATCAAAGAGCTGGGGCTGATTAATGCCATTGTTGAAGAGCCTCTCGGCGGCGCGCATCGCGATCACGATGGTATGGCGGCAAATCTGAAAGCCACTATTAAACAACAGTTAAGCCAGCTGCAAAGCCTCGATATCGACACCCTGATGGAAGAACGATACGAGCGCATTATGTCGTTCGGTTACTGCTGATTGTGCACTTCCAGGTAACGACGCATCATGACCCACGCTGTTGTTAATACAGTTGGTGCGTCGTTAGCCGAGCTGCTTGCTGAAGCCAACATAAACGCCTCCCAGACCCTGGTCGTTGGCTTCTCGGGCGGGATAGACTCTACTGTCCTGCTTTATGCGGCACACCAGTTTGCTCAGCAAACCGGCTACCCGCTCACAGCCTGCTATGTGAACCACGGACTCAGCCCCAACGCCGGCCAGTGGCAACAGCATTGTCTTAAGCTTTGCCAACAATTAGCCATACCTTTCACACCCCTCACCGTACAAGTTGCCACCGGCAAGCAAGTAAGCACCGAAGCTGCTGCCAGAGAGGCCCGTTATGCGGCGCTTACCGCTTTCTGCCGTGACCACGATGGCGTGTTGCTGTTGGGTCAGCATCAGGATGATCAACTGGAAACCGTATTACTGCAGCTTAAGCGCGGGGCTGGGCCGCAGGGGTTATCGGGAATGCCTGCCTGTTATGTGCGGGGCACAACTACTATTCTCAGGCCCATGCTGAGCGTCAGTCGGCGTGAGGTGGAACAGTGTGCCAGTGATTTGTCACTGCCATATATACACGATGAATCGAATTTTGATGAGCAGTATGATCGCAACTTCTTGCGTCACCGTGTTTTACCGCTGCTCACTGCCCGCTGGCCTGCGCTGGCAAGTACCGTTTCCCGCAGCGCATCGCTGTGTGCAGAACAAACGGCACTGTTAGAGAAAGAAGCCAGTCAGCGTCTGAATGCCGTCATGCTGGACACCCACCGCTTATCAGTGACTAAGCTCAGCGAATTCAGTGCGCCCTGGCAGCGCGCTATTGTGCGGCAATGGTTTATGCTGCATAGCCACAATATGCCGTCTCAGCGCCAGCTGCAGGAAATTCTCGATATGCTAAATGCGCAGCAGGATGCAGCGCCTAAGGTGACATTGGGTAACGTTTCCCTGCGTCGCTTCCGTGAGGCCTTGTACTGGGTGCCGGGTGAGGAGCGTGTGGCCACATTAGAAGAACAAACACTTCCAATTAATCAGCCGGTTTGGTTAGCCGCACTGGACCTCACTATCACGGTGACCGATAACTTTGCTAAACCCGGCAACTGGACGTTGCAGCCGGTGACGTTAAGCTACCGTATAACGCCAGCCCATACCGGGCATAGTAAGCCGCTCAAACAGTGGTTTAAACAATGGGGCGTGCCGCCGTGGGGGCGTAATCCTGTGGCAATAGTGTATCGGGAGGAGCAGGCCATGGCCTGTGTTTATCCGAATAATTTGCTTGTACTTGCGGGAATTCCAGATGAAGTCGTAATAAAGCGGGTATAACTGGCAACGTCTTGCCGCCCCGGCAAGCAGATATTAAGCAGCCTGGTAAGCGTTTTTGCCGCCGGCTTTGGCTTTATAAAGTGCTTTATCGGCGCGATCAAACAACGCATTCATATCATCGTTATCACGGTAATTCGCCCCACCCACACTTACCGTCACATTGTGACGACTTAGTAAGGCTGATGTGCGGATCCGCTCCCGCAGACGAATGGCCGCCGCTTTTAAGTGCTCGCCGCTCTGGCAATCCAGTAAACAGCAAAATTCATCGCCACCGAAGCGGAATGCTTCATCTTCGCCCCGCAGCGACTGTGAGATCTGGCTGGCCACGTCAATCAGCACACTGTCTCCTTCACGATGACCCCGGGAGTCGTTAATGGCTTTAAAGTTATCCAAATCAATGACCAGCAAACCAAATGATTGCATGTGACGCTGAGCGCGGCATATAAGACGGGAATAAGCATCGTTAAAGCCATTACGGTTACCGAGCCCGGTCAGTGAGTCCTTGGTGGCCAGTGTTCTCAGCCTGGCATACTCCACTGCGTGGCGCAGCTGGGGGGTAAACAACTGATGCAGCTGTGCCAGCCTGGCTCTGACAGAGGAGCCAGGCTCTTTATTAAAGGTGTAATACACACTTTTTGGCTGGTCTGGCAGTCCGGAGAGTCTGCCCACCAAAGGCAATTCTATGCCGACGCTGCGACTATGGGTATGTTCACCAAACACCAGTTGTCTTGCATAATCGGTTATACACAAGCTGGCCACGCCGGTAATCTGACTGAGCTGCCGGAAATACACGGCGCCAAGGGTATCGAGGTCGATGGTAGACAATAACTGGTTGATAAATGCGTTGAGCTGAGTAGCCGGTATGGGGGAGCCGGCATCGGCTGGCGCATAATAATTGTCATGGACTGTGCTATCGTAGATAGTAGTAGTGAAATCCATGGTCGTACCCTTAGTGTTAGCTCAAAATCAACATGGTGGTCGGTGTTGGCGCGAGGCGGTAAATAATTGACACATCGCGCGTAAACAACTGACTTAAAGCAATATGTATGCCTGTAATGGAAAGGAGAGCGTGTGATAGGCAGTGGTTTCGTTCAAATAGTCGTACTCATGCTGCTGGCAGTGATTTGTGTGGGGCTGTTCAAGCGCTTTCATCTACCACCTATTCTGGCTTATCTGTTCGCTGGTGTACTGGCTGGGCCGCAATTACTCTCATTGTTTACGCACCCGGAAGAAATGCATCTGCTGGCGGAAATCGGCATTGTGTTTCTGTTGTTCTCACTAGGCCTGGAGTTCTCGTTACCCAAACTTATGGCGATGCGCAGCCTGGTATTCGGGGTGGGGCTGGGGCAAATGGTGCTGACCACGCTGGTCTTTTCACTGTTGCCCTATTGGCTGTTAGATTTATCAATGGCAGCCTCCATCGTGATAGGAGGCGCAATTGCGCTGAGTTCCACCGCCATCGTGATCAAACAGGTCACGGAAAGCGGCATTATTAACAACCGTCGAACACAACTGGCTATCAGTATTCTGCTATTTCAGGATCTGGCCGTGGTGCCGTTTTTGATCGCAATTCCTTTGTTGTCCGGTTCTGAAGACGTCAGTGTGGTCAGTCTGCTGGCAGGCGCGTTACTAAAGGGTGTGCTGGTTATTGCGTTATTGCTGTCCATTGGTAAGTGGATACTGCCATGGGTATTCCGCGAAGTGGCCCGGACCCGCACCGACGAACTGTTTGTGCTTACCACCATATTAGTGTCGCTGTTGGCCGCCGGGCTGACCTATGTGTCTGGCCTGTCTATGGCACTGGGGGCATTTCTGGCCGGGATGATGCTTGGGGAAAGTCAGTATCGCTATCAGCTTGAAGCCGATATCCGGCCTTTCCGGGATATTCTCATGGGCTTGTTCTTTGTTACTGTGGGGATGCAGCTCGACTTACAGGTGCTGTGGCAAAGCGGCCACTGGATCATCGGTGGTGTACTGTTGTTAATGGCGGCAAAAGTGGTGTTGGTGCGTCTGGCTGCCATGTTCTTCAAGTGCGACCCGGTAGATGCCTGGTCTGCGGGGTTTAAACTCTGTCAGATTGGCGAGTTCAGCTTTGTTATTGCGTCGCTGGCCACTACCCATGGTGTGATCACCTCTCAGCAGTCGTCAGTGCTGGTCAGTATGGGGGTCATTAGTATGGCGCTCACTCCCTGGCTGATAGATAAAAGTCTGACGGCTGCCCAGTTGTTGGTTCGCCAACCCCACATTGAGGAGGACGAGCCGGGCAGTTATTCAAAAGAGCTGCTGTCTGACCATGTGGTGATTGCCGGGTTTGGACGGGTAGGGCAGTCGGTAGCAAAAATGCTGAAAATGGAGGGGATCCCGTTTATCGCCATTGATGGCGACCCGGTGCGGGTTTTTGAAAGCCGCAATGCCGGCGAGCCCATTTTGTTCGGCGATGCCAGTCAAAAAGACATTCTGCTCAATGCCGGTCTGAGTCGCGCGAAACTGATGCTGGTGACGTTTGATCAACCCTACAAAGCCGAGCAGGTCATCGACGCCTCCCGGCAGATACGTGACAACATTGAAGTGATGGTGCGCACCAAGCGGGATTATCAACTGGAAGCCTTATACAAGGCCGGGGCCTCTCAGGTGGTGCCGGAATTGCAGGAGGGAAGCCTGATGCTGATTTCCCAGGTACTGCACTATGCCGGTGTACCTATGTCGCGAATTCTTAAGCGGGTACGGGCAGAGCGAAAAGGACGGTATGATCATCTGCACGGCTTTTATCCAGGTGAGACCACACAAATAAGCTATGGTACCGAAGATAAACTGGAATTCATTCACGCGGTGGTGCTTAACAACCGGGCTTACTGCCTGGGTAAAACTCTGGAAGAACTGGATTTGCAAAGCATGCGGGTGAAAATAAAAGGGCTGCGCCGAGCCGGTACCGAAGTGGCGGAACCTGACGGTAGCGCCAGCCTGCAAAGTGGCGACGTGCTGGTGATTGCAGGAAAACCCCGGCGGGTGGAGCGGGCCGAACGCTTTTTACTGGAAGGTGGCTGAATCCGGCAACTAGGCGACTGCCTTATGCAGATAAATTAAGCCACGCGGTCTTTTTCTAAATCTTTAAATTTCTTTTTCAGCTCGTAACTGTCATCAGTGACAATTTTTTCGAGTGTTGCTACCCGTTCTTTCAGCTGTTCAATTTGCTGCTCCAGTTCTGCTTTTTCGGCTTTGCCCATTCCGCTTGGCTTGCTTTTGGCCGCCTGGATAATCTGGACGATGACCCAGCCACAAATCGCGATAATAGCAACGGCAGTCAGGTTGATAGGCATAACGAATTCCTTCTTGGCAATGAATAACAATAAGTGTAATGGTTAAATGCAGGGTTAGCCTTATTTTTTACATGGCTAACACCACACTGGCCATTCGGGTATACTTACGCTTGTGTACGACAGTAACGCCGCATTGCACTATACTAAGCAAATCCATAGCCAATAATAAATTGTTTTGTATTTCAAAATGTTGCAGATATCACCGCGAGACACTGTCAGTGCATTTAGTTAAACTGACCACCTTAGTAGCCGTTTTCGCCATATGAATTTAGCCCCCTCTGATACTGACCTCCGCTGGATGCAGCATGCGCTTACCCTGGCAGACAATGCCGAAGCCCTGAACGAGGTGCCGGTTGGTGCCGTGGTCGTTAGCGGTGACACTGTGATCGGCGAAGGCTGGAACACGCCAATCACTGAACACGATCCGTCTGCCCATGCCGAAATGAATGCACTGCGCGCGGCGGCGCGTCACGTTCAGAACTACCGGGTAGTGGATGCAACGTTATATGTGACCCTTGAGCCGTGCCCAATGTGTGCCGGTTTACTGGTTCATGCCAGAATAAAGCGGGTGGTATTCGGGGCGTACGATGAAAAGACCGGGGCAGCTGGCTCAGTCATGAACCTTACGCAGCATCCCTCGTTAAATCATCAGGTGGAAGTGCAGGGTGGCGTGCTGGCGCAGCCGTGCGGAGAGAAATTATCGCGTTTTTTTCAGCGTCGTCGGGCGGAAATTAAAGCAGCCAAAAAGGCCAGGCGGGCGCAGACTATGACACCCGGGCCAGATCAGTAAACATCTCATAATTGCTGTACATCTTGCGACGTTTCAGTACTTTTTGGTGTGCCCGTTTAAGCATCAGGCGTCTGCGATTATTGTTTTTCAAGGTTCTTCCTTTTCTCAAAAATCGGTTCTTTTTCATTGTTACCCTCCTGTCTTAGTAAAGAAAAAGAAAGTCAGGGAGCAGGGTAGGGATGATCCAGGCTACCTTCGTAAGACAACGCCTGATTGCGTTTGTTCTACGCGGCCATCCATCCCATACGGTATGTTGCTAAGATGACGCTAATATGACAGTTTTCAAGTGTGCAGGCGACAAAACAGACAAAAAAATCCGCCAGGTGGTCAGGTTTCTAAACTGATTGTTTCTGACCACGCTGATTAGGCGGTCATGGCCATTAGAGCGGGGTTGGCTGTCGTTCATCTAGCCATACCAGAGTATCGTAGTACCGCCGGATATTTTCTACATATTGCAGGGCCTCATCGCCACGGGCGTAACCATATTTGGTGGTGCGATAATACTTCTTCTGGCGTAATAACGGCAGGCGTTGCTTCACGTCCACCCACAGGTCCGGATCGCCGCCTTGACGCTCGGTGAGTACCCGGGCATCTTCCAGATGACCCATACCGATGTTGTAGGCTGCCAGCGCCATCCAGGTTTTGTCCGGATTCGGGATCCGGGCCGGAATGCGACTGAGTAAACTGGCGAAGTAACGGGCACCGCCGCGAATACTGGCTTCGGCATCCACCCGTGACATAACATCCATATCTTTGGCAGTATCCAGCGTCAGCATCATCAGGCCGCGCACGCCGGTAGGCGATACCGCCTCCGGTTTCCAGTGACTTTCCTGGTAGCTCATTGCCGCCAGTAAACGCCAGTCATGCTCACCGGCATACTCCTGAAACCAGCTTTTGTACTCGGGTAGTTTGGCTTTGGCGGCCTCAATAAAGGCCCGGGTGTCCACGTAATCGAACTGACGGACGTGGCCAAAATATTTATCTTCCAGCACTTTAAAGGTGCCGTTCTGATGGATACTGCCAAAATATTCAATCAGGGCCGCCCGCAGTGAGTCATCCAGTGCTCCCTGAACTGCCCAGGCGATTGGCTGCAGGGTTTCCACGGTGAAGCCCACACTTAACTGGGGAAAACGCCGGCGCTGCATAGCCAGCCGGTTGGTATCTGCCAGCGTATAGGGCAGCTCCCCCTCGGCCACCATTTGCAGCAGTTCTTCGGCATCACGGTCGGCAGTTTCCTGCCAGCTGAGCTGCGGATGCGCGTCAGCTGCTGAGGAGAGCAGCCGTGCATGACTGCTGCCTTCCACTACCAGTAACGGATCGACAATATCTTCAAGTCCTCTCGGACGTTCATTGCCCTGACGGAAAACCAGTTTCTGACTTACCTGCTGGTAGGCTGGACCGAATGCAAAATTATCTTCAAGCGACGAGGTCACCGCGTCCCCGCTGGCCACGATATCCAACGTTCCGTCCTGCAATTGCGTAAGCATGGTGTCGTACGAGTAAAAGGGATAGACCTGTAACTCCACACCCAGGTAGTCGGCAAACCCTTTCGCCAACTCATACTCAAACCCTTTGGGACCATCGGGTCCATGATAATAGGTGGTGCGGCCATACAGCGTACCTACCCGTAAGACTTGCCGGTCGATGAGTTGTGAGAGGGCATTGGGGACGGGCGCCGGGCTACAGCTTAACAACAACAAGCACAGAAAAAGGGTCAGACTACGGCGAAAATACACGATGATGTTGGTTCCTGGAACGTTTATGGGTTGGCGACACTCTGTCTGAAAGAAAAACTGTTACAACAGGGTGATACCGGTTATCAATTCAACGGATTTCCTCTATAATCCGCGCCGAAATACTCGTCAATCTCCGAGGCGGTGCAATCTGATGCATTCACTGCTTCAAAACAACCAGGTAAAGCACTATGTTGGTCTTACGAGGCGCTCCCGCACTGTCAGAGTTTAATCAAACTAAACTGATCTCCAAGCTGGGTCAATCCGGCATCCCCGTTAAACAAATATACGCAGAATACGTTCATTTGGTCGAGACCCGCAAAAACCTTTCTGAACACCATCAGTCAGTATTAGACCAGCTGCTTACTTACGGACCCAGCCGCACGCCCCAGCCGGCACAAGGCCACCTGTACTTTATCACGCCCCGCCCCGGTACAATTTCACCCTGGTCATCCAAAGCCACCGACATTGCACACAATTGCGGACTGGATGACATTATACGCATTGAGCGCGGTTGTGCTTACTATGTGGAAACCGACGGCGAGCTTAATGAGGCACAAACTGAGCAGGTGCGTGAAGCGTTGCATGATCGTATGACCGAACGCGTGTTTACGGACATTGACCAAGCGGCAGTGTTGTTTGAGCATGCTGAGCCCAAAACATTTACGTCGGTAAACATCCTTGATGAGGGCCGCGAGGCGCTGGTGAAAGCCAATATCAGCCTGGGGCTGGCCCTGGCAGAGGACGAGATTGACTACCTGTTCGACAGTTTCACTAAGTTGGGGCGTAACCCTAACGATGTTGAACTGTATATGTTTGCGCAAGCCAATTCTGAGCACTGCCGGCATAAAATTTTCAATGCCAGCTGGACCATTGATGGGGTAGAGCAGGACAAGTCACTGTTCAAAATGATCAAAAACACCTATGAGCTTTGCCCGGATCATGTGCATTCTGCCTATAAAGACAATGCCGCGGTCATGGAAGGGTGGGCTGCTGGCCGTTTTTTCCCTGATCCACAAACCCACCGTTACGAATACCATCACGAAGACATTGCCATTCTGATGAAGGTGGAAACCCATAACCACCCGACAGCTATTTCGCCGTTCGCAGGCGCGGCCACCGGTTCGGGTGGTGAAATACGCGATGAAGGGGCGACCGGGCGTGGCTCTAAGCCGAAAGCCGGACTGGTAGGGTTCAGCGTGTCTAACCTGCAGTTACCCGACGGTCTCCAGCCCTGGGAAACACCCTATGGCAAACCTGAGCGTATCGTCAGTGCGCTGGATATTATGCTGGACGGTCCGCTGGGTGGCGCTGCGTTCAATAATGAATTCGGCCGGCCAAACTTGCTGGGCTACTTCCGTACCTACGAACAGGAAGTCAGTAGCTTCAACGGCGTGGAAGTGCGTGGATACCATAAACCCATCATGCTGGCGGGTGGCCTGGGGAATATTCGTCAGTCTCACGTGGAAAAAGGCGAGATCACCGAAAACGCCAATCTTATCGTATTGGGTGGCCCGGCTATGAACATTGGCCTGGGCGGTGGCGCGGCATCCTCGATGACCACGGGGCAGTCAAATGAAGATCTGGATTTCGCGTCGGTTCAGCGGGATAACCCGGAGATGGAGCGTCGCTGTCAGGAAGTGATAGATGCGTGCTGGCAACTGGGTGACGACAACCCCATTCAGTTTATTCACGATGTGGGCGCGGGTGGCCTGTCTAACGCCTTGCCTGAGCTGGTGAATGACGGCGGCCGGGGCGGACGTTTTGAATTGCGTAAGGTACTTTCTGATGAGCCGGGTATGACACCGCTTGAGCTATGGTGTAACGAGTCGCAGGAGCGTTACGTCATGTCGGTAGCAGATAAAGATTTGCCGGTATTTGAAGCCATTTGCCACCGTGAACGGGCACCATTCGCTGTAGTGGGTAAAGCCACCATTGAGCAGGATCTGGTACTTAACGATGAAAACTTCGATAACCAGCCCATTGATATGCCGCTGGACGTCCTGCTAGGTAAGCCACCGAAAATGCACCGGAATATTACTTCGGGTGAGGTTACACCGGTGGAGCTGGACCGGGATGGAGTATCCCTCCAGGAAGCGGCAAAGCGCATCCTGGCGTTGCCTACCGTGGCAGAGAAAACCTTTTTAATTACCATTGGCGATCGCTCGGTCACCGGTCTGGTTGCCCGCGACCAAATGGTTGGCCCGTGGCAGGTGCCGGTGGCTGATGTGGCAGTGACCGCCAGTGCCTTCGATACGTATCATGGTGAAGCAATGGCCATGGGCGAACGCACACCGGTCGCCTTGCTTTCACATGCGGCCTCTGCACGGCTTGCGGTAGGCGAAGCTCTGACCAACATTGCCGCCGCCCCCATCGGCGATCTGAAACGCATCAAGTTATCAGCAAACTGGATGGCGGCTGCCGGTCACCCCGGTGAAGACGCAGGCTTGTATGAAGCTGTTAAAGCGGTCGGGGAAGAGCTGTGCCCGGCACTGGGTCTGACGATCCCGGTGGGTAAAGACTCCATGTCTATGAAAACCGCCTGGCAGGATGAAAACAACACCAACAAATCCGTAACCGCTCCGCTGTCACTGGTAATCTCAGCGTTTGGTGCAGTGACTGATATTCGCAAAACCGTCACCCCACAGTTGCGCACCGACCGCGGTGACACCCGGCTATTGCTTATTGATTTAGGCCAGGGCAAAAATCGCTTAGGCGGGAGTTGTGTGGCACAGGTCTTTAGGCAACTGGGCAGCCAGCCTGCCGACGTCGACGCACCGGAACTGCTGGCCGGCTACTTTAACGCCGTGCAGGCGCTGGTGGCTCAAGGTTTGGTTCAGGCATACCATGACCGTTCCGACGGTGGCCTGTTTACCACGGTGGCCGAAATGGCATTCGCCGGTAATACCGGCGTCAGCATTGCCCTTGATAAGTTGGGTGAGGATGATCTGGCGGTGTTATTCAGTGAGGAACTGGGTGGCGTATTACAGGTACGCAATGACGACCTTGATACAGTGAACAAGATCCTAACCGAGCATGGCGTGGCAGCACTGACCCACGATATTGGTACGCTGAATACCACCGGTGACGTCGAATTCACCCGTGCTGGTACCACCGTGCTGGCCGATAGCCGGATGAGCCTGCGTATGCAGTGGGCATCTACGACTCACCACATGCAGCGTTTGCGTGATAACCCGGCCTGCGCCGATGCCGAACATGAGGCAAAGAAAGATGTGGCCAACCCGGGGCTGCATGCGAAGCTGACTTATGATATCAATGAAGATGTGGCCGCGCCCTATATTGCCAAAGGTCATAAACCGGCGGTGGCTATTTTGCGGGAGCAGGGTGTTAACTCGCATCTGGAGATGGCGGCAGCCTTTAGCCGCGCAGGTTTCACAGCCACTGATGTGCATATGAGCGATGTATTAGCTGGTCGGGTCGATCTGGCCGACTTCCAGGGGCTGGCAGCCTGTGGTGGTTTCTCGTATGGCGACGTGCTGGGCGCCGGTGAAGGCTGGGCGAAATCGATTTTGTTTAACGCTCGCGCGCGGGATGCCTTTGCGGCCTTCTTTACCCGTCAGGATACGTTCAGCCTGGGGGTTTGTAATGGCTGCCAGATGCTGTCAAACCTGAAGTCACTGATCCCCGGCACAGACCATTGGCCACACTTTGTGGCTAATCAGTCAGCCCGGTTTGAAGCCCGTGCCGCCATGGTAGAAGTGCAGGAGTCAAACTCTGTGCTGCTACAGGGGATGGCCGGCTCCCGCATGCCTATCGCAGTGTCTCACGGTGAAGGTCAGGCAGAATTCGCTTCGTCAGATGCCTTATCAGCAGTGAATGCCCAGCGGCAGGTAGCGTTGCGTTACGTGGACAATTACGGCCAGGTAACCACCCAGTATCCCGCCAACCCAAATGGTTCGCCAGAAGGGATCACGGGTCTTACGTCTGAGGACGGCCGCTGCACCATCATGATGCCTCACCCTGAGCGGGTCTTCCGCACAGTGGCAAACTCCTGGCACCCGGATGACTGGCAGGAAGATGGCGCGTGGATGCGAATGTTCAGAAATGCGCGTATTTTTGTAGAATAATAATGAACTTATCGTCAATGTCAGGGTCGTAAACATCAATTGCGCGACCTTGTCATTGGCGAATTAGTGAGCTAAGGTACGCAACGCAAGGAATGCACTCAGGTTACATGGAAAGTAGGTTTTGAGGTAATGCATCTGATCCAAAGAGATCAGGCAGGTAAATAATAAGAGACGACTATGAATCGTTCATCAAAGGGGTTTGGCCTAACCGGTGTCGCTGTAGCAGTACTGTTTATGATAGTCACTGCGGTATTCAGCTCATCTGCGCAATCCGCAGAGCATACGTCTCAGCCAGCCAGTTTGACGTCGATAAGCTAATCTGCGCTTAAGCTGATTCTACAAATTTACACCGCACAGTTTCCGGTGGGGCTGCGCTTTGCGCGCTGAAAACAGCCCCTGTCTAGCCGCGTTTGTTTTTTTCTCTGTTAATCAGCTTTTGATCCGGATGTTTCTTTAGTAGCGCATAAGTGGCACCAGTCCCGCCATGCACAGGTTGCGCAGTGTGATAGGCAATCACTTCCTCAAGCTCCGACAGCCAGTGGTTAACATAGCTTTTCTTCAGTGCCGGGAACGGCTTGCTGTGCTCCCCGCGGCCATGCTGGATAAGTACGGCGCGCGCCCCTTTCTCATGACAACGACACAAGGTGGTATACAGCCGCTCAGCGGAGTCTTTTACCGTCAGCCCTTTCAGTGATATCCGCTGCTCGATGTCATATTTGCCCAGCCGCAGATTTTTAAATACGCCGTCCTGAATGCCTGGCTGCTGGTAACACAGAAAGTCATCTGGCTTCACCGGGGACACGTTTTCCAGGGTGAGTGGCATGTGCTTACCCGGACTGGCCGTAAGGTGCAATTGTGCACGTTTTTGTTTTTCAACTATCCGTGCACGGGGATCATGAAGATCTACGGTGTCATCTGAGTTCAGAGGCTTCACATCGCCCATTTCTTCCAGGAAGGACAGATGATCAGATTGGGAATTGGTGTGGGACATAAACTACCTCTGAATGTGCGCAGGGGATTGTGAAAAAGTCCGGGGGCGTTGTCAACGCGGCTGCGTCGGTTTTATACGCGCAAACCGGCCGTTCGTTCAGCTGGTGATCTTTTCTTTCTATAAAACCGAATATACAGACTAAACAAGTGCTTAAAAATTGTTTAGGAAAAATGCTTCCATGAAAAAGTATACCTCACTGCTATGTGCCCTCGTTTGCTGCCTGCTTCTCGCCCCAGTTCAAGCCCAATCCACTTCACAGCCCGAACCTGATACCTGGGTAGTCGGTACCAAGATTGCGCCACCGTTTGTGGTGAAGAATGACGCCGGTGAATTGGAGGGGATCAGCATTGCCTTGTGGAAACAGATAGCAGCTGAGGAAGGAATAAACTATCGATTCGAAGAAACCAGCCTGGAAGGGCTGTTAACCGGGCTCAATAACGGCCGGTTTGACGCCTCGGTGGCAGCGCTGACGGTGAATGCTCAGCGAGAGCAAAGTATAGATTTCACTCATCCTTTTTATACCACGGGGTTAGCGATTGCCGTCCCCCACGAACAGGGACGGTTAATGACCGCTATTTCTGGGTTCTTTTCGTGGGAGTTTTTTGCCGCATTGTCCGGGCTGTGTTTGCTGTTGCTGGCCGTAGGGGCGCTGCTTTGGCTATTCGAGCGTAAGCGTAATGCAGAAATGTTCGGCGGCAGCACTGCCCAGGGCCTGGGTGCCAGCTTCTGGTGGGCGGCCGTTACCATGACGACGGTAGGCTATGGGGATAAAGCACCCACCACACTGGGCGGCCGTATTATTGGTTTTTTCTGGATGTTTGCCGCCATCATTATTATCAGTAGCTTCACGGCTGCCATCGCCACCAGCCTGACAGTCAGTCAGCTGGACTCCTCAGTACAGGGGGTGGAAGATTTACCTGATGTAAGAGTGGGAACGTTAGAAAACTCGGCCAGCGCGGACTTTCTGACTGCTCACGACATTCGCTATCGCAAAGTAGCCAGTTTGGAAAAAGGCCTGACCGCTCTGGAAAACGGCTCGCTGGATGCGTTGGTGTACGACAAACCAATTCTGCAATACCTTGTGAGTAACGATGACGCTTCGGGTGTGCGTATACTGCCTGAAGTTATTGAAAGACAGGATTATGCGATTGCACTGCCAGAAGACAGCACGCAGCGGGAGCGCCTGAACACCACGCTGCTTAAAGCAATTGAAAGTAGTGAATGGGAAGACACGCTGGAAACCTATCTGGGGAAATAAGTTAATCGTCGGCATCCATCGCAGGCGTAGTGGGAGGCGGGATCCCCAGCTGTTCGCTGGCCCGCTTCACTAAGGTTTTATCTAACGGCGGCGGCCGGATGTCCGTATTGTGGCTAAGCGCAGCCACAATAACACTGAGCACCTGAATCCGGGCATACCACTTGTGTTCGGCTGAAACCAGATGCCAGGGGGCCTGCACTGTGTCGGTGTGGTCAAACATTTGGTCAATGGCAGTACAATAGTGCTGCCGATTTTCCCGGTTTCGCAGGTCTTCCTCAGTGAGTTTCCAACGCTTCACCGGATTGTGCAGGCGCTCAGCAAAGCGTTTCAGTTGCTCGTCGGCAGAAATATGCAAAAACAGCTTAATGATACGCACGCCATCGTCGCTAAGCAGGCGTTCAAATTCATTAATTTCCTGATAAGCACGTTGCCACTGAGCTGCTGAAGCCAGCCCTTCCACGCGCTCAACCAGCACTCTGCCATAGTACGAGCGGTCAAACACCGCCAGCGTTCCGGGTGCCGGCAACCGGGTTTGGAACCGGTAGAGGTAATGTTTTCCTTGTTCATCGTCCCTTGGTTTGCCAATGGGGTATACCGTGAATCCCCGGGGGTCGAGCTTTTCGGTAAGCCGGCGAATTGCGCCGCCTTTGCCGGCCGCATCCCACCCTTCAAATACGATAATGGCACGCTGTTGCTGATGATAATACGACTGCTGAACCTGTAATAACCGTTTTTGCCAGTAAGAAAGCTGCTGGTGGTAGATTTTCTTGGAAGCAATGTGACCATGGTCCAGCGGTTGCGTAACCCGCAATCTGCGTTTTTTCAGCTTGATGGGTGAAACGGAGTGGGATAACTCTGGCATAGAATGTCTGGTTTATCGTTTGCGGGTACAAACCCGAATCTGAATGGCGATTCTTTTAACCTAGGTGGCATTCGCAAAATCTGCAACCCGGAAGACAGTTACCGGCACCAAACTAAAAATAAACGGCTATTTTTCCCCGACGCTAAACTTTTTAGGCGCTCGTGGTCGTAGAGATAGTATGACTAGTTAACGGTCGGAACGACTTTACGCAGAGGAAGACAAAAATTGAGTTCAGACTGGTTTCACCTACTGAATGTGCTGGGTGTGGCATTTTTTGCAATTTCCGGCACGCTGGCCGGCTATGATAAGGAAGTGGATGGTATTGGCGTAACCGTACTGGCGTCAGTCACGGCACTGGGCGGTGGTACGCTACGGGACATACTGCTTAATCAGCCGGTATTCTGGATAGAAGATCCTGACTACCTGTATTCTACCTACCTGGCAATTCTCATTACGGTACTACTCATCCGGCATTTCTCCCGGATATCGGCCCAGTATTTTTTAATAGTCGATGCTGTGGGATTAGGGCTGTTCAATATTGTAGGTATAGAGAAGGCGCTTATAGAAGGCACCAGCATGGTAGTGGCGGTGACGATGGGGGTAACAACAGGCGTGTTCGGCAGCCTTATTCGGGATGTGATTTGTCGCGAAATCCCGCTGGTGATGCGGGGCGAACTATATGCTACTGCATGTATTGCCGGTGGGGTAGCTTACGCAGTGTTCTTATATCTAAGTGTGCCGTATCTGTGGTGTATCTTAGGTTCACTGGCCACCACGGGGGGGATTCGTCTGGCAGCTGTGTATTTTGACTGGAAACCCAAGCTGTATAAAACGCCTGATTAAGCCAGTTGAACTGGGCATCTTAGACAGACTGTATGGCGTCCCCACCGCGACTCGAACGCAGATCTAAAGCTTAGGAGGCTCTTGTTTTATCCGGTTAAACTATGGGGACGTCCTGGCCATTATAACCTGATGAAAGTCAGGGAAAAGGCTTATCTTTTTGCCACGAAATCATTTGGCTGGATATTGGCCAGGATGACGCCGTCTACCGGCTCCACGGTGGCAGTATCGGCATAGGCGTTGGTGACTTTCACTTTGCCTGGATACACGTTGTACTGTACGTAGGTCTCGCCAAAAACATCGTTAATTTGCCGGGTTTGATACAGGTATAATTCATCCCCCACCTGCAGACCATGGTCACGGCCCAGCGACACTTCCACGCGCTGCCCGGCAACCTGCAGGACCCGGCCGGTAAGCGGCTGACAGGCAACGGCATCACTAATATCCCGCACTACGTTTTCCAATGCATCGTCAATGGCCATGCCGTAATGAGACTGCCAGAATTGCGCTGAAGCCACATCAATTTCTGCAAAGCGGTCGAAATCCCAGGCGGCATCCACGGTATACTCTTTTTCCAGCAACGCGCCGCCGTTCATGCCATCCAGCAAACGCAGAGAAAAGCCGAAGTGACGGTAAGCGCTCCCGTCTTTCCAAAACGCCAGTGACGAGTGCGTAGGCCGGTCGACGCTTAAGTCAGTTATCATACCGGCAAGCACATACTGACTCTTACTTTGCCGGGCGAGCACCGGAGCCTGATTGACCACACTGGACTGGTTCCATTGGGCACTGTAGGGAGCAATATACTTCAGTGTCACATTTTCAGTGAAGTGTCTGAAGTGACGCTGGAGGCGGGTGGCCAGCATCTCGCCAATGGGGTGCAACTGGCCATCTTGTGCCTGTTCCCGATGTACAATGGGATAATGTGTCGTGGCAAGGGTTTTCAGATGATCAGCAGAAGTACACTGGTTTGCCTGAGGAAAAATGTCAGCTCGTACACGCACCGACACATACTCGTCGTGCCAGGTTTCATGAACTAACTCTACCTGGGCAACCTCACCGGTAGCACTTATCTGCAGACGGTCATCACTGAGCAGGCCATTCGTCAGGGTCTGCACACTGCTTACCGACGCGCCGGCAAACAACACGGCCTGCTGCAATGCCTCTTCAGTGGCTTGCTGGCGGGCCTGTTCTTTATTGTCATTCACAATAACGGCTTGTCCGGTCGCTTCAAACCAAGCGGCACTGGATTGCCAGGCTGGCAATGTCAGCAGGCAAAAAAGGGCAGCGTGCCAGTTGATGTGGCGGCGAAGTCGGCGTGTTTGTTTGTTCATAAGCGTACTGCTTCCAGAGTTGCTGGCTGCACGAACCCGCGTGAATACAATACACGGGTGCAACACCTTGCTATCTATTTACAGGTACAGTAAAGCACAAAGTGTTCCTGAATTTTCATAGGCACAGAAATTGCTGTGATGGATACAGTTAGCAAACCAAGAGTACATCAATGATGAGCAGGTACATGGCATCGGTAGTGCGCCTTTCGCTTTTTGGACTGGCGACAGTGATCGGCAGCACGTTAAGTGGTTGCAGTAGCCTGGTAGACAAGCATGTGGAGTGGGAAACCGTCGAGCCTGAATCTTACCCCGTGCTAACCGCCATAGGTTATGCGCCAATTGGCAACCAGCACGGGGAAACCGACAGCGCCCGTTCGTTGATGGCCATGCGCGCTTCTAAGCTGGATGCTTACCGGGAACTGGCAGAGCAGGTGTACGGTCAAAGAATTGCCGGCCGCGAGACGCTGGCGAATCTGGTGGTGGACAATACCCAGCTTCAGGCATCAGTGGAAGGTGTGATTCGGGGGGCGAAAGTTATTAAGTCTTATCCGGTGGGCGAGGATACGTATGCGACGGAACTGGAACTGGACATGCAGCGGGTGTACGACATTTATTTGACGACTGCCAAACCGCAGCGCATTAAGCAGGTGAAATATTACTAAGCCGGCTCTTTTACCTGGCTGCACGCATAAAAAAAGCGCCTGAGGCGCTTTTTTTATGCGTAAATTACAAGTGTCAGGCTTTGACCCCTCGGCCCATGCCGGTACCTTTGGGCTTACCGCTTTTATCGTAAGTCAGCGATTCTTTAGCACGTACTTCTAACATCAGGTTTCTGAGGTGTGTCAGACGGAGCTGGCCTTGCTCCACAGCGGTCTGGTTAACCTGTGTTCGGTACTGGCACTCTTCCAACAGGGATTTCGCTTTGGCGATGCCGGCTTCAATCTCGCTGGTAAGCGCGCCAGAGTCCTGGGCAGCCCGATAGGGACCGTCGATAGCAGCGTCTGTTTGAGCGATGGCTTCCAGCACATCTTCTTTTTGCTTAAGCAACGTCATCAGTGCTTCAGCGTCACGCGTCCCAATCAGGTGTAATTCCTGTTCGAGCAATGTCGACAACGCGCTTAAATTTTCAAGCTGCTGATCAACATGGGCGTGAAGAGATTGTGTCATTTACCAGCCTACGATTTTACGCCGAAAATTTCAGATTCCAGACGGGCAATTTTATTTGCCAATACTTCCGGGTTCACCTTGTATTCGCCACTTTGAATGGCTTTTTTCAGCTTGTCTACTTTTTCCTGATTCACAGGCGCTTCAGTGCCTTTCTTCTGAACCTGGTTAAGTTGCTGCGCTGATTGGGTGAGCGATACAGAGTCCTGACGGGGCGCGGGTGCCGCGGCGGTTTTAGACGCAGCCTGCTGTTGCGCGGCCTGGTTCTGACCCTGCTGGTTTATTTTTGAATTGTCTAACGGCGTTTTTGGTACGCCATTATTGTTCACGTTGTTAATAGCCATAAAGAAATTCCACTACCTTATTACACCTTAATATTTGTATCGGCAGGCAGGTGAGTTTCTTTAGCGATATTTTCGCTTTTAATTCGCTCACTAGCGATAGGGTTCGCCCCCTCTCTAAAGGCTTACCACCACTTCCTGCGCATTGGCGACCTGGGCCACAATTGTCTTTTGCGAACTGGCGTTGATCACCTGGATGGTGTCACCTACCACGCCGTCCTGCTGGGCTATGCCGGCCGTTTTAACCTGCATCCCCGCCATGTTGGCACTAATTGTAATACGGTCACCCTTGCAAACAAAGCATAGCATATTTGACTGTACAGGTTGACTGTCGCGTACCCGGCGTTTCATTCGGGCGCCCACAAGTTGCTCGAGGTCGGTATACGCAGTATGCCTTAACCGATTCACATCGATATCGGCGGTTTTAAGATTTTCCGAAGTCAGTAGGGTGCCCGGGCTCAACATGCCGGCAGTGACTACCACTTTCCGGGTGCGGTTAATATGTGCACTGGTGAACAGGTACCAGTCATTGGCACGGCAACTGGCCCGCACCGAAATATATGACTGTCCCAGCGACGCACCATCCGCATGATACTGGAAGCCCTGTGGACATTCCGGAATGGCGATGCGCTCATCTATGCTCACCATTTCAACCTGTATATCGGTGCCATCGTCCTCATGTGCCAGCACAGACAGCAGGTAATCTTTGGCACCTTGTTCTATCACGGCGTGCTGAGATTTAGTGGCGGGCGTTGGACCCGCCTGAGCCATGGCGGTCATTAACACGCCTGCCAGCAGACCACTCAGGCGGGTGGCAAATTGTCGTGTCATAATGTTGGTATCCATTTTTTCATGTTCAGTTGCCGTCAATTTGTCTATGCTTATGCATGCACAGAACGGCAACGAGGCTTTGCGCTGTGTTTCCGAGGCTGATACATTGCCTTATAAATCTGAACGTCCGGGCGTCAGTTTTTTGGCGATTTGTCGGTATAGCCGGCGTTATAAACCTAAAACGCAATGATCGTGCCCATATTACTAGAGGTGACGCATGTCAGGAATTCTTGATTCCGTAAACCAACGAACGCAACTGGTCGGCCAAAACCGCCTTGAACTCTTACTTTTTCGTTTAAACGGTCGTCAACGCTTCGGCATTAATGTGTTCAAAGTGCGGGAAGTGTTGCAATGCCCGTCGCTGACGTCGATGCCAAAACTGAATTCGCTGGTGCGCGGCGTGGCCCACATTCGTGGGCAAACTATTTCCGTTATTGACCTGAGTATGGCCACCGGTGGCAAAAAAATTGAAGACCTGTCCACCGCGTTTATCGTTATTGCTGAATACAACCGCTCGGTGCAGGGCTTTCTGGTGGGCGCCGTGGAGCGCATTATTAACACCAACTGGGACGCTATCATGCCCCCGCCGCAAGGAACAGGCCGGGCCAGCTATCTGACGGCAGTGACCGAAGTAGAAAACGAGTTGGTGGAAATTCTCGACGTTGAGAAAATCCTTAATGAGATCTCACCACTCAACGCAGAGGTGAGTGAGGGTGTGGCAGCGGGACTGACCACCGAAGGCAATGAAGATAAAATTATCTTTATTGCTGACGACTCGGCAGTGGCCCGCAATCAGGTGAAAAAAGCCCTGACTTCACTGGGCCTGGAAATTGAATTGGCGAAAAACGGCAAAGAAGCGCTTAACCGCCTCAAAGCCATCGCTGAAGAGTACGGGGATGTCACCAAACGCGTGGGCGTGCTGGTGTCTGACATCGAAATGCCCGAAATGGATGGTTATACCCTCACTGCGGAAATCAAAAATACGCCCGAGTTGCAGAATCTGCACGTGGTGCTACATACCTCACTGAGTGGTGTGTTCAATCAGGCCATGGTGCAAAAGGTGGGGGCCGACGACTTTATTGCTAAATTTCATCCTGATGAACTGGCCACTGCGGTTCAGAAATGGCTGGTGAAGAAAAGTGACTAGTGGAGTGTCACTGGATTGAAAAATAAAGAAGTGTCTGCCGAGAGCTATCAGGCTTTCGGTCGTTTTCTGGAGCAGCAATGCGGAATCGTATTAGGTGAAAATAAACAGTACCTGGTGCGCAGCCGGTTAGCTACACTGCTGTATAAGTTCGACTTTGATTCGCTTGATGCACTCATAGACGCGACTATCCATAGTCATCGCCGCGATTTACTGCAATGCGTCATTGATGCCATGACCACTAATGAGACCTTATGGTTTCGTGACGGTTATCCTTATGACTTATTACTCAGAGAACTGTTACCCCGGCATGTGGCAAAAAACCGGCGCTTACGGATTTGGAGCGCCGCCTGTTCTTCTGGTCAGGAGCCGTACTCTATTGCCATGTCCTGCCTGGAATACCAGCGTAAGAATCCCGGTAAGCTGCGCAGTGGGATAGAGATAGTCGCCACCGATCTGTCATCGGCAATGCTCAGTAAGAGTGAGCAGGGGTTGTATGACGAACTCTCATTGGCCAGAGGCCTGTCAGCTGAACGTCGCCGTCAGTATTTCGACACCCACACCAGCGGCATGATGCAAATAAAACCGGAAGTGCGTCGCATGGTGTCATTTCGCAGCCTCAACTTATTACACAGCTATGCCGGGTTGGGGCGCTTCGATATTGTTTTTTGTCGTAACGTACTGATTTACTTCGCGCCTCACGTAAAACAAAAGATACTGCAACAAATTGCCGCCCTCCTGCAACCAGGCGGCATCCTTTTCCTCGGTGCCTCAGAATCTATCAGTAGCGCCAGCGAATTGTTTAGCATGGTGAAATGCCATCCAGGCCTTTACTACCAACGTAAAGACTAAAAAAACTCCCTGGAAACCCCTCGTTTGTCGGCGTTGGCATTGCACTTGCAAAGCTTCTCGGCAACTGAGGAGTTTTTCATTATGGCTATCAATCTTGACAAGCTGACAGGTTTTCACAATAAGGCAATGACACTGCGCACCCAGCGTATGGAAGTGATTGCCGGTAATCTGGCCAATGCGAATACGCCAGGCTATAAGGCCCGAGACATCGACTTTAACCAGGCAATGAAATCAGCCCGGGCGAGTCAGCGTCAGGACCTGGTGAAAACCCACGACAATCATCTGTCGGGCGGCATGACTTCCAGTTCACTATTACAGTATCGCGTCCCTACCCAGCCGGACACCGGTGACGGCAACAGCGTTGAAGTTCAGGCCGAGCGAAACCGCTTCCTGGATAACGGTTTACGCTATCAGGCCAGCCTGGAGTTTCTGAACGGAAAAATTAAAGGGATGAAGAAGGCGATAAGCTCAGGCGGAGGTCAGTAACTATGAGTTTGTTTAATGTTATGGCCATTTCCAGTACGGGAATGGAAGCGGAAAACGTTCGGCTAAACACCACAGCCAGTAATATTGCCAATGCAAACAGCGTTAGCAGTAGCTACGAGGACACGTACCGTGCCCGCCACCCGGTATTTGCTGAAGCACTACAGCAGGCCACGAACAGCCAGAACCAAGGCTCCGGTGTACAGGTGAAAGGCATCGTGGAAAGTAAGGCACCCTTGCAGGTGGAGTATGCGCCGAACAACCCGATGGCAGACGAGAACGGCTACATCTATAAACCCAATGTGAACGTGGTTGAAGAAATGGCCAACATGATGTCGGCCTCGAAAGCTTACGAAACCAATGTACAGGTAGCTGATACCACCAAGCGGATCTTCCGTCGTGTGCTACAGCTTGGCCGGGGGCAATAATACGCATTAGCGTAATTGTGAGGAATTTAGCGTGGACATAATTAACAATGGTCTTAAAACCGACCTTTACTGGCAGGAAGAAAAGGTAAAGGTTGCCGATGGTTCGGAGCAAAAACTTTCGCAGGAAGATTTCTTTTCCATGCTTACCGAGCAGTTGGCTAATCAGGACCCCACCAAGCCGGTAGATAACGACCAGATGGTTGCCCAGATGACCTCGTTTACCATGGCGGACGGAATTTCAGAACTGAATACAAAGTTTGAGTCGTTTGCTGCATCAATGACATCAAACCAGGCATTGCAAGCGTCTAGCCTGATTGGCCAGAACGTACTGGTAGAAGGGAATGTGGGCCACATGGCTTCGCCGGGCGCCGGATTGTCTGGCGTAGTGGTGAATGAAGAAACCGCACAGAATATGACCATTACCATTCAGAATCAGTTTGGTGAAGTGGTTAAAACCATTGACGCAGGTACCCAACCCGCCGGCAACGTTCAGTTTAACTGGGACGGCACAGATGCCCGCGGCAATATTATGCCGCCCGGTGACTATGTAATTAGCGCCACCGGCGAGGTGAACGGGGAAGGCACGCAAATTTCCACCGCAGTCAATCGTCATGTAGGCAGTGTAAGCCTGGCCGGCAGTGGTCAGGGCGTAATTTTGAATTTGGATGGTGATGTCAGTATCAATCTCGATGACGTCATCCAGATCGGCAGTTAGCAGGAGAGAAAGTTATGTCTTTTAATATTGCATTAAGTGGGGTTTCCGCCGCACAAAAAGATTTGGATGTCACCGCCAATAATATCGCCAACGTGAATACGGTGGGCTTTAAAGAGTCACGGGCTGAGTTTGGCGATGTGTACGCTGCGTCACTGTTAGCCGGTGGTAAAACCAAAGTGGGTGACGGTGTACTTACCCAGGAAGTTGCCCAACAGTTTTCTCAGGGTAGTTTGCAATTCACCAATACCGCATTGGATTTAGCGATTACCGGTAACGGCTTCTTTGCCACCGTGCCGGAAATTACGTCTCGTGACTTTTCGTTTACCCGGGCTGGCCAGTTCAAACTGGACAGTGATAACTTCGTGGTTAACAGCAACGGTGATAACTTGCTGGGATTCCCGGTAAACAGTGACGGCACCAGTGCCTCCGTGGCGTTGAGTACCACCGTGCCGGTGCGTGTGCCTGACTCATCTGGCTCACCTCAGCAAACCTCGGAAGTAGATATCCGGATGAACCTGCCGGCAGGCGATCAGGGTAAGGACCCAGCGGCATTCGATCCTGATGATCCGCTGACATACAACGCTGCCACGTCGGTCACCGTGTATGACTCACTGGGTGACAGCCATATCATGACTTACTACTTCGTAAAGGATAACTCTGCGACAGTGGATAATGAATGGTATGTGGCCACCGCGATTGATGACCAGTTAGTAGACATGGTTAACTCCGATGGTACTGACTCCGATCCCACTACTGCCACCCATTCTATGGGTACCAACACCGGTAACGGCGTGAGTGCCGCTAAGTTGCAGTTTAGCCAGGGCGGTGATTTTATTGGTATTGAGTCACCCGATGGTGTTAGCACGACCGATTTTAAAATAACCACCGAGGCGCTGGGTCAGAATATACTGGCGAACGGTTCTGATCCTGCTCAGCAAATCAGTGTGGACTTTAACCTGGAGCCTAACGGCGCAACCCCGAACGAACCCACTCAGTTCGCGTCTGCTTTTGAGGTGACCTCGTTAGAACAAGACGGCTTACCTGTTGGCCGGTTAACCGGTATCGATATTGGTCCTGACGGTTTGGTACGGGCGACGTTCTCGAACGGTACCTCCGAGCCCATCGTTCGGGTGGCGCTGGTACGCTTCTCCAATGAGCAGGGCTTAACACAGGAAAGCAGCACCCAGTGGAAAGAAAGTATTCTGTCAGGCGAGGCGCTGGCAGGTGAAGCCACTACCGGTACCTTTGGTGAAATAAATTCATCAGCACTGGAGCAGGCTAACGTTAACCTGACCACTGAGTTGATTGATATGATTATCGCTCAGCGAAACTTCCAGGCGAACTCACGGGCGCTGGAAGTAAACAACCAGCTTAATCAGACTATTCTGAATATTCGATAAGCTCTCTGTTTACAAAGGCCGCATAATGCGGCCTTTTTTGTGCCTCAATACGCCGTTCTGCGTGGGCATTTTCAAAAGCACGCTGTTGTTGTTTTTCTCCGCTGTTTGTCTCCCATCTTCATTTAATCTTTGTCTTTCTCACCTTGGCACTGCCCTTGCAGTATTCCCTGTATTCAGTCACCAAACCGTCAAAAGTCAGTCATGGATAAGTTTCTCTATATCGCGGCAAGCGGCGCGAAACAAGACCTGTTGGGCACCGGAGTGCGCGCCAACAACCTGGCGAATGCGCAAACCACCGGGTTTAAAGCTCAGCTGGAACAGGCAAGAGCAATGCCGGCTTACGGCGAAGGTTTGCCGTCCCGGGTGTTTTCCATGACGGAAAGCCCGACCAATAACTACGAATCCGGGCCGATGATCCAGACCGGACGGGAATTGGATGTAGCAATACAGGGGAACGGCTGGTTTACCGTGCAGGATGCCCAGGGCAATGAGGCCTATTCCCGCGACGGAAGCCTGCAGCTGGGACCTGACGGAATGTTGACAGACATGCATGGCAACATGGTGATGGGGGATAACGGCCCGATCTTCTTGCCGGTGCCGCTGGATAACCTGAACTTTGCGTCGGACGGTACCGTGTCGGTACGACCGTTTGGGGCGCCTGAAAACGTCTCCGAAGAAGTGGGGCGACTGGGACTAGTGAATCCTGAATACAGTGATCTTGAGCGTGGCAGGGATGGTCTTTTCAGAATGAAAGACGGCAGCCAGGCCGCTCAGGATGGCACCGTGCAGATCCGCTCCGGCATGCTGGAAGGGTCTAACGTGAACGCGGTAGATGAAATGGTAAATATGATGAACCTGCAGCGTCATTATGAGTTACAGGTGAAAATGATGAAGCAGGCAGAAGAGCTTGATACTCGCGGCAATATGCTGCTTCGCATAATTTAATGGGTAACACATAAGGCACCGCCTCAGGTAGCCTTAGGAGGTAACTATGCATCCTGCATTGTGGATAAGTAAAACCGGTCTGGACGCAGCACAAACTGATGTGTCTGTGGTATCGAATAACCTGGCCAATGCATCAACTGTGGGCTTTAAAAAAGACCGCGCGGTGTTCGAAGACCTGCTGTATCAAAACATCAATCAGCCAGGCGGACGTTCCTCTGCCGACACCGAACTGCCATCAGGGTTAATGCTGGGGTCGGGTTCGAAGGTGGTGGCTACCCAGAAGTCGCATACCCAGGGCAACATGCTCACCACGGATAACGCGCTGGACATGTCAATTCAGGGGCGTGGATTTTTCGAGATCCAGCAGCCGGACGGAACCATCGCCTACACCCGCAACGGTCAGTTCACATTGAACGATCAGGGCCAAATTGTCACACCGGGCGCGGGCTTTTTGTTACAGCCTGAAATCGCGATTCCGGAAGATGCGCAACAAATTACCATTTCACAGGACGGTGAAGTGTCTGCCACTGTGCGGGGCCAGGCGGAGCCGCAGGTACTGGGCCAGATTAATACAGCCGACTTTATCAACCCCACGGGTTTGCAACCCATTGGTCAGAACCTGTTTGTAGAAACCGCGGTTAGCGGCGCGCCTATCCAGGGGATCCCGGGACTGCAAGGCTTAGGCACTATTGCCCAGGGCACACTGGAAACTTCAAACGTCAATGTGACCGAAGAACTGGTTAACCTGATTGAAAGCCAACGCTTGTATGAAATGAACTCCAAAGTGATTTCGTCAGTGGACCAGATGCTGGGTCAGGTTATCCAACAACTTTAGTAGGTAACATCATGCGTTTTTTCACCTTACTGACGGCGGTAGTCCTGGTAACCGGCTGTGCCAGTACCTCAGAGCCACCGGTGCAGGCAAACGATCCCACTTTCGCCCCCGTGGTACCGGATTATCCGCGCGACCAGATTGTCGAGGACGGGGCGCTGTTCCGGCCGTATATGGCGAACAGCCTTTATTCTGATGTCACTGCCCGGCGGGTGGGGGACATTATTACCGTCACGTTAAGTGAAAACACCAATGCGTCGAAATCGGCAGGCACTGCCACATCCAGAGACACAGAGGTCGATTTGCAGCCCATCACTGGTCTGGCGGGCAACGCCTTGCGCATCGGTGGTCAGTCAGTGCAGCTAGGGGTGAGCGCCGGCAACGACTTTACCGGTGACGCCCAGGCGAGTCAGAGTAACAGCCTGACCGGCAGCATTTCAGTCACCGTAGTGGATGTGTTACCTAATCAGAACCTGGTTATTCGCGGTGAAAAATGGCTGACGCTGAACCATGGCGATGAATATATCCGTCTGACCGGCATCATCCGGTCGGCTGACATTTCGCCTGATAACGAAATTACCTCTACCAAGATTGCCAATGCCCGGATCCAGTACAGTGGCACCGGTTCGTTTGCCCGGTCACAGGAAAAAGGCTGGCTGGCAAAATTCTTCTCATCCGAATGGTGGCCGTTGTAAGGGGTACCTATGAAACTGATTTCACTAACAATACTGGCTTTAGTACTGTTGTCAGCACCGCTGGCAAATGCCCAACGCATCAAAGATGTGGCCAGTATCCAGGGCGTGCGAAGTAACCAGCTGGTGGGCTATGGCCTGGTGGTTGGTTTGCCGGGAACCGGCGAGCAAAGCCCGTTTACCGAACAAAGCTTCCGCACCATGCTGAGTAATTTTGGTATCAGCCTGGATTCAAACGTTAAGCCGAAGATTAAAAACGTGGCGGCGGTCGCCGTGCACGCAGAGCTGCCCCCGTTTATCAAACCCGGCCAAACTATTGATGTGACTGTGTCGTCCGTGGGTGAAGCAAGCAGCCTGCAAGGTGGCACCTTACTGCAAACCTTTCTGAAAGGGGTCGATGGCAAGGTGTACGCGGTAGCGCAGGGCTCGCTGATTGTCAGTGGGTTTGGTGCCCAGGGCGGGGATGGTTCCCGCATTGTGGTGAATACGCCCACCGTTGGCCGGATCCCGAACGGGGCGCTGGTGGAGCAAACGGTGCCCAGTGGTTTTGCGAATGGCGATACGCTGACACTGAACTTGCACTATCCTGACTTTTCTACGGCCAAGCGTCTGGCTGATACCATCAATGAGCGTTTAGGTGCCCAGCCGGAGCAAGGCTATGCCATTGCCACCCCGCTGGATGCGGCCTCCGTACGAGTCACCGCCCCCCGCGATATCGGCCAGCGTGTTGGCTTTCTGGCGACGCTGGAAAACTTTCAGTTTGAACCTGCCGATGCGCCAGCCCGGGTGGTGATAAACAGCCGCACCGGCACCATTGTAATTGGCCAGGATGTTCGGCTATTGCCTGCCGCTATCACGCACGGTGGTCTCACTGTGACCATTGCTGAAAATCAGCAGGTATCTCAGCCTAATGCGCTGGCTGACGGCGAAACCGTGGTCACGACGCAATCTATTATTGATGTGGATTTGGCCGACAGCCGGATGTTTAAGTTTGAGCCAGGCGTTACCCTGGATCAGCTGGTGCGGGCTGTTAACGAGGTGGGTGCCGCGCCTGGCGACCTGATGGCAATTCTAGAAGCATTGCGACAGGCAGGTGCGCTGCGCGGTGAACTGGTAATCATCTGATGGACGCATTAAACAGCAAATCTCAAATGGAAATGGCGCGAAATGTCCACGATATGGGCAGTATCAACGCAATGCGTGAAGCGATTGCGTCAGGCGATGACAAAGTGCTGGCCGAAGCGGCTCAGCAGTTTGAAGCTATTTTTGTACAAATGATGCTGAAGTCTATGCGTAAAGCGCAGGACGCGCTGGCTGATGAAAACAGCCCGTTTAATTCGCAGCAGGTAAAGTTTTACCGGGATATGCATGACCAGCAATTGGCAACGGATCTGTCCTCTGGTGGCGGCATGGGGCTGGCTGACCTGATTGTGAAGCAGCTGGGCCAGCAGGATGAGAATTACACGCCGGCCAGTGTAATTCGCAGTGACGGTAATTTGTCATCGCTGAACCGCACCCGAACTCAGGCGGTGCAGGAAGCCGAAAATAATGTGGTGCAGTCGGCAAGTAAAGGCACAGTGAGCGCCTACAAAGCGCCCTTGTTTGACTCACCGGAAGCGTTTATCAGTGCAGTGAGACCCCATGCAGGACGGGCAGCAGCCGCGCTGGGGGTAGATGCCAAAGCTATCATTTCGCAGGCCGCCATAGAAACAGGCTGGGGCAAATACGTGATTCACGACGGTAGCGGCGAGGCCACCCATAACCTGTTCGGCATTAAAGCTAACCGCCACTGGGATGGTAAGCAAGCGGTAGTGGATACCATCGAGTTTGAATCAGGCATGCCCGCTAAACAAAAAGCGGCGTTTCGAGCGTACCCTTCAATAGCCGATGCGCTGGATGATTACGTTAAATTTATTTCAGAGCAGCCCAGGTATAAAGAGGCCGTTGCTCAGGGCAGCGATCCCAAGCGCTATGCAGAATCGCTGCAACAGGCCGGCTATGCCACCGACCCTGCTTACGCCGATAAAATCATGGCCGTGTATAACAGCGACCGGATGCAAGGAATGATGCCATGATGCGGAATATCGATCTGTTTACCATTGCCAGCAGTGGCGTCAACGCCAGTAACAAACTGCTGCAAACCACCGGTAATAACATTGCTAACGTGAATACCGAAGGGTATGTCCGTGAGCGCACTGTGCTGGAAAACAACAATGTTTTCGGCGTAGGGCGGGGCACCACCGAGCGGGTTATAAACGTTTTTGCACAAAATCAGTTACGCCGCGATATTACTCAGGTCGGTGAGTTAGAAACCTTTACCAATAAAACGCTGGCGCTGGATAATATGCTGGCCAATCAAGGCAATTCGCTATCGGAAGGGTTGAGTAAGTTTTTTGCCGCCGTGCAAACTGCAGCGGACGACCCGACTAACCTGGCGTCCCGGGAGCAAGTATTGGGCGAGGGGCGGTCCATGTTGCGCCGCATGGAAACCTTATCTGGTTTTATGCAGGATAAGGAAGAAGAGCTAAACCTGGAGTTTACCAGCGAGGTGAACCGGGCCAACAGTCTGATTAAAACCATTGGCGAATTGAATGAAGCGGTAGCCGTAGCGAAAGGCAATAACGGCGGCGACGAACCCACTGCACTGTTAAATGAACGCGACAATGCCATTAATGAGCTGGCCGGCATCATGGCAATTGATGTGCGAGACAGTAGTTCACTGAGTGGCGGTGTCACAGTCACTCTGCGCTCCGGCGAGTCGCTGGTGCTGGAAGATGGGGCATTTAATATCTTTGAGTTAAGCAGCGATGCAGATTTAAGTTTCAAAGAGCTCCAGCTTGCTACCACATTTTCCGGCGCTAAAGCGAATACCACTATCAATATCGCCGAGACTGATTTAGGCGGCAGCATGGGCGGCTTATTTCGTTACCGGGATGAAATTCTGGGGCCGGCGCAACGTGATGTTGGTCAGTTAGGCCTAGCGTTCGCTGACGCGATGAATCAGCAGAACCAGCTGGGTATGGATATGGATGGCCAGTTAGGTGGCAACTTATTCAACGTGCCTGCCTTCAGGGGGATGAGTTATGAAGGCACCCCCGATACATTGCCGCTGCAGGGGCGAATAACCCCAGGCAAAGGCAGTGAACTGACCGACGCAGACTATAAAATCACCGTAGACGCTGTCAGTGGCGGGGTGCCTAGCTCGGTTACGGTCGAGTTGTTAAATGGCGATGGTTCGCCAAAACTGGATGCGTCAGGCAGTCCGGTTGTGTATACCCCTGTGGCAATTACGTCGGGCTATACCGAGCTCCCCGGTGGCATCGAAATTGATTTTACAGCCAGTTCCGGTTACGCCGTGGACAATGAATTTCTATTGCAGCCTACCAAAACGGCCGCCTCCGATATCACCATGGCGACCAGCAGGCCGGAAGATCTGGCCTTTGCTTCGCCATTACGTGCAACACCTGACCCAGCCAATCTCGGTGATGCTAAAGTTTCCGCGATCAAAGTGACCAATACCGACGTAGATGCCACGCTCGGGGCTGATGCATCAGCTTTTAATGGTGCGGGCGGAATTCACGGTTTGGCCGGCTCCCCCAGCGCCAGTGTGGGGGCACCCGCAGAGATAGTCTTTACCTCTTCAAGCAGCTTTCAGGTGCTGGACGGGGAGTCGCCCGCCAATGTCATTACTAATGTAACGGGCGTGACAGACTACACAGATTTGTTAGCACAGGCGCAAGCCAATGGCTCGGGCCCTGCCTGGCCGGCGGCATTTTCGGCGCTGAATGATTATCCGGGTTATGATATTAGCCTGGATGGAGCGCCGCAGGCGGGCGACAGCTTCTCGCTGACCTACAATACCGATGGTTTTGGTGACAATGCTAATGCACTTGCCATGGCGTCACAGCAGAGCAGTAATCAGGTGCAACTGAGTTCCAATGCGAGCAGCCAGCCGCGCACCTTTCATGACGCTTATTCGTCGCTGGTAGGACGGATTGGAGAAGAAGCCTCTTCTGCCGATATATCATTACAGGCAGCGGAAACCATGAAAGTACAATCCGAAAACTGGTTTGACTCCGTTTCCGGCGTGAGTCTGGATGAGGAAGCCGCCAAACTGGTGCGCTACCAGCAATCCTATGCCGCTGCCGCGCGTATACTAAGTACAGCGCAAGATTTGTTTAACACCATATTACAGGCAGCCAGGTAAGCTAAATGCGGATATCCACGAACCAGATTTATGATCAGAACATCCGTGCGATCATGGATAATCAACGCGGACTTACAGACACCCAGGAATCATTAGCCACCGGTAAGAAACTTAACCGGCCATCGGATGATCCTGTGGGCGCGGCCAAAGTGATCCGGCTTACCGAAGAGCTGGATCAGCTGAATCAGTATCAACGTAACATAGATCTGGTCACCGGCTCCCTTGAACAGCAAGAGGCGGTGCTCAGTAATATTAACGATGCAGCGAACCGCGCCCGGACCTTAGCAATCCAGGCGGGGTCAGGCATATTGTCAGACTCTGACCGTCGCGCCATCGGGGCGGAAATGGAGCAGCTGCGTGACGAGGTGTTCGATCTGATGAACTCTCAGGACGCCGACGGCAACTATATTTTTGCCGGGCATCAGTCGCAAAATCAGGCTTTCACGCTGAATCCTGCAGCCACCACTAACCCGGTGACGTTTGCCGGCGATGCCGGTGAAAACTCGGTGCAGTTATCAGACAGTACTCAAGTGCAAAGCACCACCAGTGGCCAGGAAGTTTTTCAAAACGTTCTTGCCCGCCGTGACTTTGCGATTAGCGGCACACCCACAGCCAGTGTCCAGGAGTCTCTGATAACGGAGCAGGGCACGTTCGATACCTTTCATAAAAACAGTTACGATCCGGTCACAGCGGCTAATAATAATTTCCGCCTCACCTTGCAGGCCGGTAATCAGGCGCAACTGACTAATATAAATTCCGGTGCAGTAGTTGATACCGTCAGCTATGCCTCTGGCGAGCCATTCACAGTAAAAGGAATGCAATTTACCTTGTCCGGCTCGGTTGGCGACACCGTGGACATCACACTGGATCCCCCCGCTAAGAAAAATCTCGCCAATACGATTGACGATCTTTATCGTGTTCTCAGTAACAGTACCAGTGGCGTGGATTTACGCGAGGCGATCAGCGATGCCGTAGTAGGCATTGACAATGCCCAGGAAAAAATTGCATTAGAGCGCTCATCTATTGGTGGCCGGCTGAATGTAGCGGAATCAATTTATGAGACTAACCTGGATCTGGAAATTGCGGCCAAAGAAACCCGCTCGTCTATAGAAGATGTGGATTACGCAGAAGCGTCGGCGGAGTTTGCCAAACAGGAAACGGCACTTAATGCCGCCCTGGCGACGTTTCCGCGTATCTCCAATTTAAGTCTGTTCGACTACATCTCGTAACCGGTTAGCGCCCGTCACCCTCGCCAGATAGACCCGAACCTGATTATCCAGGTGCTGCGAGTAGTAGGATATATATATGTCGTCACCACTAATATGTAACCCCGGATAGCTGTTGTCGCCGTCGCTGGGCAGCGTCAGGCACTTTTGCATTGCGCCAGTCGGCAAGTGTAACGTCCACACGCTGGTAACCAGCGCCTTGCCGGTGTACTCCCGTCCTGCGACCAACATGGTATCCTCGGTGAGGGGGTGCCAGGCGGGACCCCCAATATACTGACCTAAATCCTGCCATTGCCAACGCCTGTATGGTGTCGCACTCATACCCAGTTGCGCTGTAAATGTATCTGCATCCCGACGAACGAGCGCCCACAGGTTTCCTTTACTATCGGTATGAAGATCACTCTCATTTGGGTACCCAAGCTGATGCTTCTGCAGCGAGAGGGTATGCGGGTTAACACAAAACATGCGCTTACCAGGGTGACCACGATATAAATCAACCCTGTCCTGGGCTCGGTTATAAGCCAGCCCCACCGCCTCATCCCCCTGCCAGTGAATACGCCATAACCACCATCCCGGCAACCCGAGAGTATGGGGACTAGACCAACTGCTGCCATCCTCCGAAAACCAGCTGACCATTTTCCTGCCTAACGTCTGGTTATCCTGATCTGCATGGCGAGCCTGTGCAATCAGCCATAGCTTTCCGCTGGCATCGCGACTCAGCTTCGGGTCTCGCAAGTCATGATCGGCAAGGGCGATACGCTGTCGGCTGTGAACATTCCCTGCCAGTGTCATTTTGCTTACTTCAATCACACCATCCCGGCTGACGTGATTGGTGGCCTGACGATAGCAGCACAGCAGGTGCTCACCACCGACAGGTAATAAATCGGTAAATGCGCTGTGCTCAGCGCGTGAGGAAATGCGCGCTATCTGATCAATTTTTAATACATTTTCAATCATAAAATGACCTTGAAAAACCGAGGCTTAGCTCATTATAGGCGGCAATTCTCTGCCGCTCTACGGCAATTTCTGTAAATTTTATTAAAGGGAAATTTACTTACGTCGATAACATTCTTGAGAGAGCCAGTTCATCAATTACCCCTCAGGTTTTGATGAGTACTATATATGTAATCGCCGGAAGCCCCGGCAGCCAGCTCGTGCTGGACTGAGAGTGTAGGAGAGACTTATGTCTATGTTCGTCAATACCAATGTGTCTGCATTGAATGCACAACGTCAATTATTTGATGTTAGCAATTCTTTGAGCACGTCTTTTGAGCGTCTGTCGTCAGGCTTCCGTATCAACAGCGCTGCTGATGATGCTGCAGGTCTGCAAATTTCTGACCGCATGACCTCACAAATCCAGGGTCTGAACCAGGCCGTTCGTAATGCTAATGATGCCATTTCACTGGCGCAAACCGCTGAAGGTGCGCTGGATGAAACCACCACTGGTCTGCAGCGTATCCGTCAGCTGGCTGTACAGTCACAAAACGGTATCAACAGCTCGTCTGACCGTGCCGCTTTGCAAAAAGAAGTGGCTGCACTGAAAACTGAATTAAGCCGTATCGGTAGCCAAACCCAGTTTAATGGCGTGGATGTGCTTAGTGGAAGCTTCTCTGCGGCTTTCCTGGTAGGCGCGAATGCCGGTCAGACAATCAGCATTAACTTGTCCAGTGCGAACGGTGCCAGCTTCGGCGCGTCTGGTCTGGGTGTAGGGTCGGTAGATATTTCTACTGCTAGTGGTGCAAGCTCCGCGTTAACCGCAATCGACTCTGCTATATCATCAATTGGTGGCACACGTGCCGACCTGGGTGCCCTGCAAAACCGCTTCCAATCTACTATCCGTAACCTGAGCAACATCTCTGAAAACGTTTCTGGTGCACGTTCACGTATCCGTGATACTGACTTTGCAACCGAAACGGCAGAACTGACACGTAACCAGATTATCCAGCAGGCAAGTACGACTGTATTGTCTCAGGCTAATCAGCGTCCTCAGGCTGCACTGTCGCTGTTGGGCTAAGCACCTAATTTCGCGCAGGAATGGGCCAGGAGGTAGTGATTCGGGTATCCACCCGTCGCGAGAATACGCTCATACTCTCCTAACGTAGAGCGGTTGGCCGGACAAATGTCCGGCTTTTTTCGTGCGCTAACATACTGAAAATCAAAGCTTATTAAAATTTAGCGAAAAATTGCTAAAGGATTTTTCGTGTCCGAACGATAACTAAATTGTAGGCACTGGGAATAACAATAATAAACCGGGCCTATTGAGTGAGACCGCAGCAAAAATAATAAATTGCGGATCATTCAAAACAGAGTGAAACCGCCGCTAATAATAACAATACGGTTCGCTCAAACCAGACACCAAAAATAATAAAAACACCGTCTGGTAATAAAAATCGTTAGGAGATTATTATGAGCTTGTACGTTAGCACGAATGTTTCGTCGCTGAATGCTCAGCGGCAGTTGTTCACTTCAAATATACAGTTGAGCACCGCTTTTGAGCGTTTATCATCCGGTTTCCGGATTAACAGCGCCAAAGATGACGCAGCCGGTTTGCAAATATCAAACCGCATCACATCACAAATTATGGGTCTGGATCAGGCTGTGCGTAATGCCAACGACGGTATTTCGCTGGCTCAGGTTGCCGAAGGTGCAATGCAGGAAATGACTACCGCATTGCAGCGAATCCGGGTACTGGCCATCCAGGCACAAAACGGTATCAATACCTCAGCCGACCGGGCTGCGCTTCAAAAAGAAGTGTCGGCGCTTAAGCTGGAAATCAGCCGGATAGCAGCAACTTCGCAATTTGCCGGCGGCGATATCTTAACCGGAACGTTTTCCACAGCGTTCCTGGTCGGCGCACAGGCCGGACAGTTTATTAGCTTTAACTTGTCACGCCAGGGCGGCTACGGCTTCTCCGGATTGACCAGTGGTGCCCAGATTTCAGTAGCAACAGCGGGCCTCGCGTCGGCAGCACTGCCACTGATTGATGCGGCTATCGAAACCATTGATGCTAAACGCGCCGATCTGGGGGCTATTCAGAACCGCTTTCAGTCAACAATTCGAAACCTCAGCAATATTTCTGAGAATGCCTCGGCAGCACGGTCACGGATTAGAGACACTGATTTTGCTACTGAAACAGCTGAGCTTACCCGCTGGCAAATCATCCAGCAGGCCAGCACTACGGTACTGGGCCAGGCGAATCAACGGCCACAAGCTGCACTGCAGCTGTTACAGGGGTAAGGGTGAAGAGCCCGTCGCTTGCAAAGATGCGGAAGCAGACTGCAGCCAGATAAATGAGTAACGATTAAGTAGATAGTAAAACGGTCGAATTGCAAGATGTGGGGACAGACTGCAACCGACCGACGAGTAGAGAATTTCGCAAGACAACGTGTAAAAGCACGCTGAGCGGCAACATGGTATTACTTTACTTCGCCGTGTTGAATGCTAAAGCTGCTGACTGGCAGGAATGAAGCCAGGAGGTAGTGAGAGGTATGAGGCCTGAACAACAGACCTGCCTGTCAGCAAAGTATGGGAGTGACCCATACTCGTTTAGCATTGCTTTACCAGGTACTACGCCCTGCAAAGCGTCAGTTTTTTATCACTGACAGTATAAGCTAAGCATAGGCTGTGCCAACACGTTGAAAGTTTATTAAAAACCACGCGCAAATAATAAAAAAAATAGCGCTTTTCAACTGTTAGGAGAGACCTATGAGTCTGTACGTAAATACCAATGTTTCATCACTGAATGCACAACGCCAACTGTTCACTACCAACGATAACCTGAGCACTGCCTTTGAGCGCTTATCGTCTGGTTTCCGTATTAACAGTGCAGCTGACGATGCTGCGGGCCTGCAAATCTCGGATCGCATGACCTCACAAATCCAGGGTTTGAACATGGCTGTGCGTAACGCCAACGACGGCATTTCACTGGCGCAAACGGCTGAAGGTGCTATGCAGGAAATCACCACTGCGCTGCAACGTATCCGGGTGCTGGCGGTACAATCCCAGAACGGTATCAACTCATCCTCTGACCGCGCTGCACTGCAAAAAGAAGTGGCGGCCCTGAAAAATGAGATTAGCCGTATTTCTACAGACACCCAGTTTGGTGGCGTGAATCTGCTGGACGGCACTTATTCTGCTACTTTCCTGGTAGGCTCGAACGCGGGGCAGACTATTAGTGTGAATATTTCACGCAGCGGTGGGTTCGGATTTTCCGGCCTTACGAATGGCGGCAGTGATCTGACTATCGCCACTGCGGGTGGCGCATCGGCAGCATTAACGACTATTGATGCGGCTATCTCTACCATTGATGCTAAGCGGGCTGACCTGGGTGCGATTCAAAACCGTTTCCAGTCGACCATTCGGAACCTGAGTAACATCTCAGAAAACGTATCAGCGGCAAGATCGCGCATCCGGGATACAGATTTTGCCACCGAGACGGCAGAACTGACCCGTAACCAGATTCTTCAACAGGCAAGCACAACGGTACTGTCGCAGGCGAACCAGCGTCCACAGGCAGCATTATCATTGCTTGGAGGTTAAATAAGACAGGCGTAGGTTTGGGAAGGAGTTGAGAGGCCATCCCCCGAAAGCCGCGGCCATGAGGCCGCGGCACCAAGAAAACGCCGACTAACAGAACTGAGAGTGTAGAAGTGTTGGTTGAGAGGCCAGTTTGTTCTACTATATATCCTGCCAGCCGACTGAAACTGAATTTTGCTCAATCTCCTAACGTGAGCAGATTGGCCGGGACATTTGTCTCGGCCTTTTTTCTTTTTATCGCCGAAACATCTCGTCAAACTGCTGACAAACATAAAGCATGTACCATGCCAGCTTTTTAAAGTCGCTGAGCGCCTCCGCCTCATAGCGCATTTCTTTCCATACCCAATTATTAGCGAACATACCTCGCCGCCTTAAGCCCCAATAACCTCCTTATAGGTGGCAATTCCTTGCCAGCTAGCCTCTTTGGGCAGATTTAAAACGCCTTCGATCAAAAAATGCAAATAAATACCTTATATATATCATGGGGTTACTAAAAGATTTAAAAGTTTTTATAAAAAAAGCTAAAGAACCTCAAGCTTGCGCCGATACCTTTAGTTGAGGGGTAATTTATTTACTTTTTGTGAAGCAAGGTTTGTTTCGCTTATGAGGGGGCCGAATGGGAGTAGTGACCCGGTTGGCCTGAACAGGAAGGGTTTGATGCTGGCAATGGCACATCGAATCCCCAGGAGGTATATCAATGTCTTTATACGTAAACACCAATGTGTCAGCGCTTAACGCGCAACGTCAATTGTTTGACGTGAACGAGAGATTAGGCACGTCATTCGAAAGACTGTCGTCAGGGTTTCGAATTAACAGTGCATCAGACGATGCCGCTGGCTTGCAGATTTCAGATAAACTGACATCTCAAATCCAAGGCCTGAATCAGGCTGTGCGTAACGCCAATGATGCCATTTCATTAACACAAACTGCCGAGGGTGCACTGTCAGAAGTGACCACCAGTTTACAGCGTATTCGTCAGTTGTCCGTTCAGTCTCAGAATGGGATCAACAGCTCTGCAGACCGTGCTGCGCTGCAAAAAGAAGTAGCTGCACTGAAAACAGAGATGTCACGGGTTGCCAGTGACACCCAGTTCGGTAACGTGAACATTCTGACTGGTGGATTCTCTGCTTCGTTCCTGGTTGGGGCAAATGCCGGTCAGACTATCAGCGTTAACCTGTCTTCATCAAACGGTGCCAGCTTCGGTGCATCAGGTCTGGGTGTTGGGTCAGTGGACATTTCTACCGCTTCCGGCGCGTCCTCTGCGTTGACCTCAATTGATGCTGCAATTTCATCAATTGGTGGTACACGTGCCGATCTGGGTGCGTTACAAAACCGCTTCCAGTCTACTATCAGAAATCTGAGCAATGTAGCTGAAAACCTGTCAGGAGCGCGTTCGCGGATCCGTGATACAGACTTTGCTGCGGAAACCGCCGAGCTGACACGTAATCAGATTGTTCAACAGGCATCTGTATCGGTATTAAGTCAGGCCAATCAGCGTCCGCAAACAGCACTATCATTGCTGGGATAAGCTAAACTGGTACATAACCTTACTTAGACAGGAACGGGTGTCTGTGTTGAGCAGGACCCGTTTTGTTGTTTAAAGAGAAGGGGGTTGAAGTGGAAATTGCAAATAATCAGATTGGCCAGAATTTTGCTGGTGAAATGGCGCGTAGTGCTGAACGTGCTGCGGTAAAACCTGCTGACCGCAAGGCTGAAACGCCAGAACAATCCGTCGCACAGAATGAGATTATTCGTGCGAATGATGTTCAAGTTGATCAGCAAAGTGCCGATAACCAGAATAGTGAGAAGCAAGATCAGAATATTGACCTTGCTGTTGAAGAGGTGCAGAGCTTTCTGCAAGCACAGAACCGCAATCTGTCCTTTTCCGTAGATGAAGGCTCGGAACGCGCCGTAGTAACAGTAAAAGACTCTGAATCCGGGGATGTGATACGCCAAATCCCGTCAGATGAAGTGCTGCGGTTAGCGGAACGAATCAAAGATCTTCAGGAAGATGTCGGAAGTAGCGTGGGAGTGCTGATTAACAGAGAAGTGTAACGAGGTAAAAACATGACTATTCAATCGTTAGGTGTTGGCTCAGGACTTGCGCTTGACGATCTTGTCTCGCAATTGCTGGAAGCAGAACGGAAGCCGAAACAAGACCGTTTAGACAAACGGGAAGAGAAGATAGAGGCGGAAATTTCGGGCCTCGGCAAAATAAAGTCTAAATTATCTGACTTTAAAGATACCGTAGACGAGCTTCGCCGCGACAGCGATATTAATGGTCGTGAACCTACTATTACCAATCCCTCTGAAGACAATGACGTGTTCAGCGCAGAAGCATCCAGCTCTGCGCTGCGCGGCAGTTATAAGGTTGCTGTCACGCAACTGGCCGAAGGCAGCCGCATCGAAACCGAGGACAGTGCGTTTACCGCGTCCAGTGATGCGGTTCTTACCTCGGGCTCCGGCTCGTTATCCTTTTCGGTTGGCGCAAGTAACAATTTTACGATTAACGTCAGTGCCGGCATGACGCTGGCGCAGTTGCGTGAAGCCATTAATGACAGTGCAGATAATTTCGGCGTAAATGCGAACATCATCGACACCGGGACGGCCGCTGGTCCTAAACTGGTGTTCACGTCTGATATCACTGGCGCCGGTAATGACCTGGTTATAAATAATGATGGTGGCAATGCCGAACTGGATCGTGTCTCGACAACGGGCGGGACAGCGAATATCAATCCGGCTAACATCGATCCGGCAAAAAATGCCAAAGCGACTATCGATGGTATTCTGGTAGAAAGTGAGAGTAATAAGTTCGAAAATACCATTCAGAATGTGACTTTCGAAGCCAAAGAATTGTCACCAGAGGACGCCGCCGGCAATCCCATCACATCAAAACTGGAAATTGGCTTCGACCGTGAAGGGCTGGAAAAGAAAGTTCGGGATTTTGTAGAAAACTACAATAAATTACAGACAGAAATCCAGAATCTGACTAAGTACGGTGAGTCAGAGTTAGAAGAAGACGGTGCGCTGGCCGGTGACTCGCTGTTACGGGGGATTCAGGGAGGACTAGCCTCGATTGTGGGTGGCAGTGTCTCATCATCGTCTCTGGGGGGATTATTCCAGCTGGGTATTGAGATTGATTCCGATGGCAAACTGGAAATAGGTGATACTGACTTTGGACTGGGCTCGGGTGAAGACCGCTTAAAAGATGCGCTGGAAGATAACTTTGATGAAATTGCCAAGTTATTTACCGACGAGCAGGAGGGTATCGCTACCCGAATGTACGAATTTGCCGACCAGTATACGTCCTACAGTGGTTTGATAAGTCTGCGTGAGCGTTCGGCGAAAGATGATCGGGATCAGCTGGGCGAAGACCGCGAAAAACTGGAATTACGCATGCTCAACTACGAGCAGATTTTACGAGACAAATATTTAAATCTTGACCAGACCGTCGCGCAACTGAACCAGACGGGTTCAGCACTATTGGCCGCGTTAGGGTAACGGGTAGCTAGGAGTATTTATGGCACTTACAGGAATCAACGCTTACCGCAAGGGTAATACAAAACAAGATGTGGCGTCAGCCGATCCTCATCGTCTTACTCTGATGCTCATGCAAGGCGCGCTAGACCGCACAGCCTATGCTAAGGGCGCCATGGAGCGCAAGGAGTACGCCGCCAAAGGGGAGTATATTTCCAAGGCGTCAGCAATTATTATTCATTTGCGGGACACGTTGGATTTGGATGTAGGAGGCGAGACGGCTCAGAATATGTACGCGCTGTATGACTACATGGTTGAGCGGTTAAACGATGCGCATGTAAAGAATGACTTGAAGATGCTGGATGAAGTCACTAGCCTGTTAACACCCATTCGTGACGCTTGGGTTCAGATCCCTGAAAGCGCTAAACAAGAAGCGTTTGAAGCCCAGCGTCAAAAACGACAAGCTGTGTGAACGCGAACGACCTAAACCATTCTTATACCCCGGCTGCGCTTAGAGAAATTAACGAAAGCCTCTCTGCGCAGCTAGAGGACCCCTCTGCTTCTGATGTAAAACGGATCAACGCCCTGTTGAAAATCCGTGATGAATTTATCGCTGGTCACCTGGAAGTTTTAGACGCTGAGAAAAAACAAGCATTTGCCAATGCAGAGCTAAGTGTCAATAATAGGCTCAAAGAGGTGGCGCAGACCTTGCTACAATCAGCAAAAGATGATGTATCTCAGTTCGTTCGCAGCAGAGCAGCTGCAAAAAAATACGAGTGAGAGTGTGCCCTCTCAAAGCTAACTCACAACTGAGTATGGCTTCATCTTTAAATTAATACGGTTGCGGTTTGAAATCACGAAAAGAATCGTCGCCTGAATAACAATAACAACCGAGTGCTCGCTATGACAGACTTCAATGACAAATCGATATTAATCACCGGGGGTACTGGCTCCTTTGGGCACAAGTTCGTCGATTTTCTTTTAAAGTCTGCCAGTCCCAGAAAAGTCATCATTTATTCCCGCGATGAACTTAAGCAGTTCGAAATGCAGCAAAAGTTTACCGACCCTTGCATGCGCTATTTTATCGGAGACGTCAGAGATAATGAGCGGTTGAAAACTGCCATGAAAGACGTTGATTATGTGGTACATGCTGCAGCGTTAAAGCAGGTTCCGGCGGCAGAATACAATCCTAATGAATGTATTAAAACCAATATAAACGGGGCGCAAAACGTCATTGACGCGGCTATTGCAACCAACGTGTCGCGTGTGATTGCATTGTCTACAGATAAAGCTGCCAACCCGGTAAACCTTTACGGTGCCACTAAACTGGCCTCAGATAAATTATTCGTCGCAGCTAACAACATATCGGGTGCGAAGGGGCCACGCTTTTCGGTAGTACGTTATGGCAACGTGGTAGGCTCCCGGGGGTCGGTGGTGCCATTCTATCGTCAACTTATTGCAGAAGGACGTGACCGTCTTCCTGTGACTCATCCCGAGATGACACGCTTCTGGATTACCCTTGATGAGGGCGTTGAGTTTGTTGTAAAAAGCTTCTCACGTATGCAGGGGGGGGAAATTTTTGTTCCTAAAATCCCTTCTATTCGCATCGTCGATCTTGCGGAGGCGATGAGCGGCTCGGGAGATTTCGAAGTGGTAGGTATCCGGCCAGGAGAAAAGTTGCACGAAATTATGGTGCCCGAAGAAATGGCGCACCATACGGTGGAATTTGAGGATCATTATGTGATTGCACCGGCAATCACTTTTTTCGACAAAAACCTCGACTACACGAAGAATAAACTTGGTGAGTCTGGACGGCCTGCCACCGATAAATTTGAGTATCACTCAGGGACTAATCCCCATTTTCTGACAATAGGTGAATTGCGGGAGCTGGATAAAGTAACGTTATGATTCCCTATGGCAGACACTCTGTAAATCGTGATGATATTGATGCGGTTGTCGATGTTTTAGAAAACGAATTTTTAACCCAGGGTAGTCAGGTTCCGGCATTTGAGCGGGTATTATGTGAGTACACGGGGGCCAGATATGCTATCGCTTGTAACAGCGGTACCTCCGGGTTGCATTTAGCGTGTATGGCAGCGCAGGTTGAACCGGGCGATTTGGTCTGGACCTCACCAAACTCCTTTGCAGCATCTGCAAATTGCGCCCGTTATTGTGGCGCGGATGTGGACTTTGTGGATATTGATCCGGCTACACGTAATCTCTGTCTGCAACAGCTGTCAGACAAACTTTCAGCAGCGCGTGCTGCAGGTCGGTTACCAAAGGTCATCATTGCGGTTCATTTCGCTGGTAGCAGTTGTGACATGAAGGCTATCAAAGAGCTGATAGCGCAAGACAATATTTTCCTTATTGAAGATGCCGCACACGGTTTGGGCGGGCGCGATGCGCAGGGCCGGCCCATCGGGAGTACTGCTCACTCAGACATGACCATCTTAAGCTTTCATCCGGTAAAGTCGATGACCACGGCTGAAGGCGGCGCTGTTCTCACTAATGATTCAGCACTGGCAGACAGGGTCCGCCTGCATGCAAGTCATGGTATAACCCGTGACCCGACGCAGTTCCCTGAAGACGAGCAGGCTCACAGCTGGTTTTACGCTCAGCAGTCACTGGGCTATAACTACCGGCTTAGCGATTTGCACGCAGCGTTGGGAAATAGTCAGATCCACCGTTTAGACGGGTTCATTAAAGCACGGCGAGAACTTGCCGGTAATTATCAACAGCAGTTGCGTGATTTACCCGTTAGACTGCCGGCATTCGACGCTAACAGTGCCTGGCACCTGTATGTGGTCGAATTAACCAAGCATAACCGGGCAAGCGTATTTAATGCGTTGCGTGAACGGGATATTGGCGTAAACGTTCACTATATCCCCATATATAAGCATCCTTATTACCAGCGCCTTGGGTTTCAGTCAAAACACTACCCGAATTGCGAAAAGTATTATCAATCCGCAATAACGTTGCCTCTATTTCCAGAGATGTCTGCCGATATGCAAAACAAGGTAGTGTCTACAATGCATGAGGTACTCGCATGAAGGTAGCGGTCATCCCGGCGCGGGGCGGCAGCAAACGTATTGTTGGAAAGAATATTCGCGACTTCGTGGGTAAACCCCTGATCGGTTATTCAATTGAGGCGGCTTTACGCAGTAATTTATTTGATGATGTGGTGGTGTCCACTGACTCAGCGCAGATCGCCGAAGTGGCATTGCAATATGGCGCAACACGGATCATCCAACGGCCGTCCGAGCTGGCGAACGATCATATTGGTACGTTTCCAGTGGTAAAGCATGCCGTGGGTGAATACGAAGAAACGGTCGGGAAGGCGGACTACGTCTGCTGTGTTTATGCCACGGCGCCGTTTTTATCAGCGGAGAAGCTAACCGAAGGATTACATAAACTCAAAGCCGATCAGCACAAACGCTTTGCGTTTTCTGTTACTACATTTCCTTTTCCTATCCAGCGGGCAATCAAGCTTGACCAGGGTGGCGTCACTCCTGTACAGCCCGATATGATTGGCATGCGCTCACAGGATTTAGAAGAGTGCTTTCACGATGCCGGCCAGTTCTATTGGGGCACCCGTGACGCCTGGATGGGCAATTTCCCTACGTTTGCGCCGCACAGTATTCCTATTATATTACCCCGCTATCTCGTACAGGACATTGATACGCCTGAAGACTGGCGCCGGGCTGAACTGATGTACCGCGCCTACTGCGAGACGGAGTCCCATGAAGGATAAGATTTTAATCATTCGCATGGCCGACCCCGGTGATGTACTGGCCATTGGCCTGCCGGCGCTGCGCTATTTTCAGCATCATTACCCGCAAGCAGATATTACGTTTCTGACTCACGGTAACAGTGCCACCTTTATTGAAATGGGTGCGCCCGGTGTGCCGGTTATCACCCTGCCTCAGGGGGAGTGGTCTGATAATATTGTTGAGGCCATGGAGCAGTTTCTTGGCCTAGCCGAAAAGATTGTTGCCGGAGGATTTACCCGAATCATCAATTTTGACACAGCATTTATGCCCTGCTTTCTGGCTCGCTTTCTGAAAGATGCCGGTGAGCCCATCGAAGGCAACGTATTGTCATATCCTATTGGTGAATTAATTACCGGACTGCAACAACAAACCCTTTCTCAGGAGCAGGTTAATAACCCCGAACACTATATCAGCAGCAGCTGGCTGACTTTCGGACAATGGTTTACCCCCTGGTGGGAGTCGCCTAACCCGCCGGAGCAGGGGTATCCCGGATTCTTTCTGAACCGGTGCTGTAACCTCACCAACCTGCAACTTGACATGCAGCTGCCGGTATCTGAGAAGGATAAAGGCGCCAGGCAGGTCAGTGTCTGTCTGGACAATGTGGCGCCTTCACTGCTGGATACCCAGGCATTTTTAGAGGGGCTGCAACGCAATGATATCCGTTATACCCTGATTGATTCCGGTGCAGAAATTGAGTCCTCACTCAGCCAAATCGCGGCATCGTCGCTGCTGATCACTCAGCCATCTGCCTATCAATGGTACGCCACTGCCACGCAAACACCGGTGTTGCTGGTATGTGGCGACTTTGACCCACGTCTTACCATGCCCGACTTTGCAACCAATCGGGGGCAAACAGTAGATGCAAATACCTTGGTCAACGACGTAATAGATTTATTAAAGGAGCAACCATGACCGGTTCCATCCAGTTGGGCGACGTTGCCATTGGGCAAGATTCACCGCCTTTTATCATCGCTGAATTAAGTGGTAACCACGGACAAGACCTGGCGTTAGCCGAGAGGATGGTGGATGCGGCTGCCGACGCCGGGGCTCATGCAATTAAACTACAAACTTACACTGCAGACTCGATGACGCTTGACGTCCAAAGCAGTGATTTTGTTATCGGCGAGTCTGACAGCCTGTGGGCAGGTGAGCGGTTACACGCGCTATACGAAAAAGCAGCTACGCCCTACGAATGGCACGAAGCACTTTTTGCCCGCGCCAGGCAGCGCGCCATGCTGGCATTCAGCTCCCCGTTTGATGCTGACGCGGTAGATTTTTTAGATGGTCTGGATGTGCCATGTTTTAAGATTGCCTCTTTTGAATTAACGGACCTGCCCCTGATTGCACATGCTGCCAGTAAGGGGAAACCGTTAATTATGTCTACCGGGATGGCGTCGTTAAGGGAGATTGAAGAAGCGGTGGCGTGCGCTAATGCCCATGGCTGTGAGGATATTATTCTGCTGAAATGTACAAGCACATACCCAGCAGAGCCGGATAATACAAACCTGCGCACTATTCCAAACATGCGCGATGCGTTTGGTTGCCAGGTAGGTTTGAGTGATCACTCTGGCGGTATCGGCGTTGCCGTGGCTTCTGTCGCTCTGGGCGCAACAGTAATAGAAAAGCATTTCGTGCTGGACCGCCGGGATGGCGGCGTCGACGCCGAATTCTCGCTGGAACCTGCAGAGCTGGCTTCCTTGGTTACGGAAACACACCGGGCCTGGCAGGGTCTTGGCCAGGTCAGGTATGGCGGTACGCAAGCAGAAGCGGCAGCGAAGCAGTACCGGCGTTCTATTTATGTCAGTCAACCCGTAAAAGCCGGTGACGTGCTGGATGCTTCCAATTTAAAAATTGTTCGCCCGGCCTTCGGAATGGCACCACGGCACTGGAATGAGGTGCTGGGTAAAGTGGCGGCCACCGACATGGCTAAAGGTACGGCGTTGAAATGGGAGCATATTCGCCAGTGACGCGCTTAGTTTTTTGGGTCGAGGCAAGCCAGGAATCGGGGGTTGGCCATCTGTTTCGCTGTATGGCTCTGGCACAAGCCGCAGAAGAACAGGGGCTGGAAAGTGTTTTTGTGCTTACACCTGAAGCAGCAGCGATTGCCCGGGCACAACATGAGTGGAACTTTGCCGTCAAAACTGTAAACGGGTCTGAGTCAGCCGACGCAGTGGCTGCGCTTCTGTCTGACTATATTTCGGCAGTGTTGATTGTCGATGGATATAGCTTGCCGATAAACGAGGTTAATGAGCTCTCCGGGCATGCAGCTGCGATGGTAGTGATGGATGATGGTGAGCAGCGCTTAATTGCCAATGCAGCTGTGATTGTAAACCCAGCCACGCAGGCGCTGGATGAAAATTATCGGCTGGCCGCACCGCATGCAATAGTGTGCAGCGGCGAAGACTATCGGCTGTTACGTCGTGATTTCCAGCATTGGCGGCCACTCCCTATGGACCAGCGAAACGGAATCGTTATTAATTTTGGCGGCAGTGATCCCTCGAGAATGACGGCGCCTTTGGTCGCAGCGTTGGAGTCTGCAGGGGCGACTATGCCAATACGGGTGATCACAGGTGCTGCTAACCCACATGTCGAAGAAGTCCGCGACGTATGTAAGCGCGTGAGCTATCCTGTCCAACATGTGCATGACTGCCAGGATATGCCTGCTGCCTGGGGCCACGCAAAGCTGGCTATAAGTGCAGCGGGAGGAAGCCAGTTTGAGCTTGGGGTGTGCCAGACTCCGGCGCTGCTCATAGCTATCGCTACAAATCAGTTGGCGGCAGCGAATCATGCCCAAAGCCAAGGATGGTGTGAGCTACTCCATGCAGACGTAGAGAAGATCGCGAAAAGGGCTATCGCACTTTATAGTGACCCCGACGGGTTGGAAAAGATGCATGGAAAAGCAACCGGCAGATACACCTCAACCGGTGCCCGTAAGGTATTGGAAAAAATTGCAAGAGCATTAGATGATCGTAGTTGAACCTTATGCCGACAGTGTAAAAATCACTGGCTATCAAATTGAGCTTAAGCCTGTCGGGAAAGAAGACCTGGACTTGTTGCTCACCTGGCGTAATAGCGTCCCGATTAGGCAACGAATGATAAATGATGCTGTAATAAGCCGTGAGGATCACTATGCCTGGTATCAGCGGTTGCAGCGTGATCTTAGCCAGCGCCATTGGCTGGTGAGTTATAAAGGTCGCCCAATCGGGTCGACGAATGTCAGAACACGCAAATCAGGGTTGGCAGTGACGGAGGCCGCTCAACTGGAGCCTGGCCTGTACATAGGCGAAGAACGTTTCCAGGGAAATCTTATTGCGTTTGCCCCGACTCTGGCCTTGTATGACTATTGTTTCGGGGAGCTTAATATTCAAAGTATGGTTGCTGTAATCAAAGCAGAAAATACGGCGGCATTGAAATATAACCTACAGCTTGGGTATCAAACCATCAGACAGCAAGACTGGGTTGAAATGTCCTTGCAAAGCTCTTGTTACCAACGGCACAATGAAAACATTAAAAAATTGCTGTCGCGCCCGCGACGGACGGCATCTAAGGGAACAGAGTGACAAACGAGAAAAAGTTAACCCAGGCATTTGTATCCGCTCTTAGCATTGATGAGGCGCAGGTTGTTGACTCGCTTCAATACAATACCATTAAAGAATGGGATTCGACCGCGCATATGGTGTTAATCGCAGAGCTTGAAGACGCCTTTGACGTGATGTTAGATACAGACGATATCATTGATATGAGCTCTGTCGCGAAAGCAAAGACAATCTTGCAGCGATATGATGTCGAATTCAGTGACTAACAATTTAAACGGTGTCTCTGTACTGATAACCGGTGCCACTGGGGCAATTGGTCAGGCATGTGTTGCTCAGTGTCTGAGTGAGGGAGCAACAGTATTCGCCAATGGCCGGGATGCAGAACGGCTTGGTGAATTAGCTGAGAAAACGGGTACTAAGTGTATTCCGTTATGCTACGACGTGACTGATGAAGAGAACGTCAAACAGGCCTTTATAAAAATAAAAAAAATGCAGTCGCAGTCGGAAATTGGCCCCTTTTATGGTCTGGTGAATAACGCAGGCATTATGGAAGAGCACTCTCTGGTAACGACCAGTATGGATTCCTTGCAAAGGCAGCTGCGCGTTAACTTATTAGCTCCCTTTCAGCACATGCAACTTGCTTGTCGACTGATGGCTCGCCATGGCCGGGGCAGTATTGTAAATATTGTGTCTCAAGTGGGAGAGCAGGGAAGTAGTGGCTTGAGCGCCTATGCCGCCAGTAAGTCGGGGCTGAGTGGCGCTACCCGGGCGATTGCGAAAGAATTCGCTGAAAAAGGAATTCGCGTTAATGGCGTGGCACCCGGTTTGGTTGATACACCGCTCACATCACACTACGAAGACCAATTGCGCGAAGAAATAATTCATCGTACAGCTATGAAGCGCGCAGGCGGCGCTGATGAGGTCGCGCATGCGGTTTTACATTTGTTATCACCGCAAGCGTCTTATACTACGGGTCAAATCTTGGCCGTGGACGGACTGTTTTCGCCATGACTCACTCAGGTGAATTTTGGTGTCGGCTTGACCGGTATGGCACCAAAACAGCGCTTTATACCCCGGAGGGGGAATTAACTTACGTCCAGTTGGAACACGCTGTTACAAGACAAGCAGCAGCCCTGAGAAGGCTATCGCCGGTTAAACAGGCTGTGGCATTACTGCAAGTGAGTCAAACCTCTGACAGTGTTATCAACTATCTGGCCTGTTTGCGTACGAATATTGTTCCTCTGTTACTTCCCGATAATCTTGATGAAAATGCCTTACACGTGTTTCAACGCAAGCTGGCGGCGAACTTACATGTGTCAGATTCAGCCTGTAAGGTGGTAGGTACCGAGCAACATACAATTGACTCAAAGCTAGCCCTGCTAATGACCACGTCCGGATCGACGGGGGCGGGTAAATGTGTAGCACTCTCAGCAAAAAATTTATGCGCTAATGCGAAATCTATTTTGGCTTATCTGCCGGCGAACAGTACTGACACCACGCTGTTATCAATGCCATTATCATACTCCTACGGCCTTTCTGTACTGAATACGCACTTAACCATAGGCGCTAGTATAGTATTGAGTGACCTCAGTCCGTTCGATAGGCAGTTCTGGACGCTGTTGGCTGACAGGTCGATAGCCAGTATTTCTGGCGTACCCCAGTGGTACCGGATGCTGCTACGTATGCGATTTACCCAACAACACCTGCCCGCGTTACGGTATATCACCCAGGCCGGAGGCAAACTGTCTGAAGCGGAAGTCGAAACACTGGCTAAGTATGCCCACGCCACTGACAAGCAGTTTTTCGTGATGTACGGTCAAACGGAAGCTACGGCCAGAATGGCATTTTTAAGTCCCGACAAAGTTTTAGCCAAGCCAGGGGCTGTGGGTCAACCGGTTCCCGGCGGAGAGTTTAAACTGGCACGAAGCGGAGAAGCGCAGGAACAGGCTGGGGAGCTATGTTATCGGGGCGACAATGTCATGCTTGGATATGTAGATAACTGTACCGAACTAGCTCACTTTGCGCCGCCTGAGTGGCTGAATACGGGCGATATCGCCAGCATAGATAGGGACGGCGACGTGACGATTGTTGGGCGCTTAAAGCGTTTTATCAAAGTTGCTGGCGAAAGGGTGAATTTAGATGCATTGGAAACTGTTTTAATCGACAACGGCCACGATGTTCGCTGCGCAGGAAAAGACGATAGATTAATTGTAGCGGTACTAAAGCACTCAAAGCCCGGGCAACTCACAGCACTTATCCCCATCCCCGCGCGAAACGTCCAGTATGTTGAGCTTGAACACTGGCCAATGCTGAGTAATGGTAAAGTAGACTATCAATTAATTAATCGGTTAGCAGAGAATAAGTAACAATAAATATAATAGCTTGCGCTGGCCTGAGCGTTATTTGGTCAGCGCTGAGAGCGCTATGACCTTTTATTTCAAATGATGCCCGGTCGAAATAATCGACTCAACAACCTTATACCCTCGCTGAGGAACTATGTTAAAAAACATAAAACTCCACGTGCACAATGATGAGAGCGTGCAATCCAGGCTAGAAGCCGAGCTGGCCTTAACAATGCAGCGTCATTTGAAGGAAAATATTCAGGCCTTCAAAGTAAGTATTCCCTCGTTAGTAAGCTACATAGAAACGGCCGGGTCACAGAATATCTCTCTGTTTTGTAATAAAAACGGCGAACCCAATATAGTTGATTACGGCCTTGGCCGTGTTCTGTATGGCCTCAACCCTAAACGTGAAATAGTAAAACAGCTGGACCATTTTTTGTCTAACAGCATGCGCGTTGACATGCACGGCGAGCAAGAACCGGTACCAAAAATATCAGTTAGCGGCCCGAACCTGGCTACTTACCAGCAATACCAAAGATATAACGTATGTCCGGCTCAGGTTGATGTATTGGTTGTTCTGGGAATAGGGCTGGCCGAGCACATAAAACTATTGCTGACTGAACGAAAAATAAAAAACCTGGTTATTTACGAGCCTGAAGTCCAATACTTTTCCTGCTCTGCAATGGTTGGGCCGTGGAAAGACATCCTCTCATTAGCAAGGGAGAATGGCACGGCTATTTTTGTCCAGTTAAATAAAGATGGGCGTGATCTGGTATCAGATATGAACGAATTAAACGGGCATGTCTCGTTTGATAACTTCTTTGTTTATCAGCATTATAATAATCCTGTTTTTACTTCCATATGCCACGATCTGCGGACTCGCTCGTGGCGGGCAATAAGCAAAGATGGTCTTAGAATTAAGACCACTTACACTAAAGCCGATTTCGAGCCACGCTGGCTACAGCCGGTGGATCTGTCGGAGGCAGCTCTCTCAGACCAGTCTGAGAATAAATTTCAGGCTAATCTCGCCGCATTTAAACGCTATTTTCCTGACATATATGAGCAGTTTTCCAGCTACACGCCGGACAATTGGCACGCAGTTAAAGTAGCCAGAGATGAATATAATCTGCTCAATGCCACGAGTTTGAATACCTGGTATGGCGAGTCGCCAAAGGCCGAGTCTGAGTTAGCTTTTACGGCTTATGCTTCACACCCTAACAGAGACGGACTGGTGTTGGGCTACAACGGCACAAAGCTAAGACATTATCTGCATTATAAATTTGTCCTGGAATGTGACAGTTTACTTGATGATATCAGCGAGCGTCAGGGCGCACTGCCGGATACTATTAAGTCCCTTATTATGTTTGGAATGGGTACGGGTTATCAGTTACAAACCCTGCTTGAGAGGCATGACGTAGAAAAACTATTTCTTTGTGAGCCAAACAAAGACTTCTTTTACGCATCTTTATTTGCAATTGATTGGGCAGGAATCTTAGCGAAGATAGATGATTCTGGCTTTCGTATTTATATCAACATTGGTGACGATGGCACCAATCTGTTTCGTGATCTGCTGAATCAGTTTTATGCAATTGGTCCCTACAATCTAGCCCATACTTATTTCTACCAAGCTTACTATAATGCCGAACTAAATAGCGCCATTTCCCAGTTGCGGGAGCAATTGCAAATTGTCATTTCAATGGGGGAGTATTTTGATCACGCGTACTACGGTATCAACCATACCGTAGAAGGAATCGCTCGAAACTATAGGCACCTGATTAGTAATCCCCACACCTTATTTACCGGTGAGCAAAAAGAATGTCCGGTCTTCATTGTGGGCAATGGACCTTCTCTGGACTATTCGCTAGAGACAATTAAGGCCCATCAACACGAAGCCATAGTGATCAGCTGTGGTACCGCGCTTCAAGTATTGCACCGAAATGGTATTGTGCCTGACTATCATGCTGAAATTGAGCAGAACCGCTCTACCTATGATTGGGCTATTCGACTGGGCGATGCGGAGTACTTAAAACAAGTCACGTTACTGTCGTGTAATGGGATCCACCCTGACACTTGCGATTTGTACAAGGCAGTGTTTATCGGTTTCAAGGATGGAGAGTCATCAACTGTATCAAACATGAACGTATTGGGAGAGGAACGTTTTTCGGTTTTGCGCAATGCTTTTCCTACGGTGAGTAACTTTGCATTAAACCTGGTGACCCTAATGGGGTTTAAGCAAATTTATTTGTTTGGCGTCGACCTGGGGTTTATTGATAAAAAGCATCACCACTCTAAAGCCTCTGGTTACTACGATAGCAATGGACAACCGCTATATGATTATGAGGAAAAGAATAATACCGGCTTAGTGGTGCCGGGAAATTTCGCGAAAGTGGTTAGCACCAAGCACGAATTTAAGATATCCCGGGTGTTTATGGAAGAGCTGCTGAACACATATAGCGGCGACTGCTACAACACCAGTAACGGGGCTAAAATCAAAGGCACACAGCCTCTGGCAATTGATAATATTTTAATATTATCGTCTGGTGAATTAAAACAGCAGGTGAAAGAGGCTATAGGTAAGCACGCCTTTATTAGTTGCGAGCAACCCAATTACAAAAAGACATTCGCAGAGCATTACCGGACTGAGGTAGTGCGTGAGCAGCTCCAGGTTATTGAGCAACAAATAGACGCCACTATTAAAGGCGATAAAAAAGTTGAATGGCTTATCGAATTTATAAAAAATGCGATGTTTACTGCATATAAGCAGCAACGCTCTCTGTTATTTTATTATCTTTACGGAACTATGAACTTTGCAAATGCGTTTTTGCTGAAAGTTACTGCCGCAGATAATAATGAAAACGCGTTAACGGATGCGTTATCTATTGTAAAAAAACGGTTTTCCCAGTTTGCTGTAAAAATAAACTCTGACGACTTCAGCTTCGATATTACTTCCTCATTTTGTGGCTTGCGGGAGCGCGAATTCCTCAGAAATTTATCGCTGAACTCTCCGCCGCTCATTAAGGTAGGCAGACATGTCAGGGGCCTAACTACTATTGTGAATATGGATTATGCGACATGGTTCGAATCAGAACCCGAGCCAACGCAATGTTCACTGGCTGACTGTGATATTATTTTAAGTGATGATCATCATGTATTAGAGAGAATTAATGTTGTTGACTCATCGGGCCCACGTTTGCTTTCACTGACAGATCAAAGCTGCGAATGGCAACCGCAGCAGCAACGTAACACCAGCTATGTCTGCACTGTTTCACTTCCTGACTTCGACACCGATGAAGAAGGGATTTTAGCGGGGCGGCTACCAGTAATGAACAATAAGATGTTTGAAATACTGGTGAAGAAATGCTTTTTGCTTATTGAAAACGCGGTGTGGTTTATCCCGCGGTATGGTTTCGTCGATGGTTCTCGTGAACACGCACTGGCATGGTTGAACAGCATGGTTCATCACTTCACGAGTGTAGATGAATTTCTTGTGTTTCCTGGTTACATCGCTATTCCGAGAGATAAAAGCTCAGTAGTGTTAACCGATGCTTTAGGCAATCGTGGGGAGTGGGTAAATGAAAAGCTTAATGCTGAATACTTAATTGCCGAAACAGTAACAAAGAAAGAATTTTTGCGTTTAAAGCAAACGTTTCATGTGCCCCTAACATCGCGCAGTGAATAGCAGCGTCAGTTTAGTACTCAGAGGACGTATACCAGTGATGCTCACCGATAGAGAACCGCATCTCCCCGAGATTATTGAAGAAGTGCTTGGGCTGCCGGTATATGAGTTGTTACAGGCTGATAAATCTGCTTATTTGCTACCTGTATTCAATCAGCTTCATGTGCATCATACCCAACAGTGTGCCTCATATTTTAACGCATTTTCATCGCATGGCAGCCAGTTTAAGACGATTTCGGAGCTTCCTTTTGTTGCAGTTAGGCTGTTTAAACTGCTGAATTTAAAAAGCGTTTCAGAGGATAAGGTAACAAAATGCCTTTTATCCTCTGGGACTACCGGTAGCACGCCTTCGAAGGTGTATCTAGATGCAGTGACCAGTCGTTGGCAATCGAAGGCCCTAGTAAAAATTATGCAGCAGTTTCTGGGTAAACAGCGCCTGCCTATGCTCATAATAGACAGCCCCCCACAAACCAGCGATGGCAGCCTGAATGCCCGCGCTGCAGGTATTCAGGGGTTAGGGCTTTTTGGTCGCCACCATACCTACGCGCTGAATTCAGACATGAGCATCAATTGGAAAGCAATTGAGCAGTTTAGTGCCAAATTTGCGAACGTTCCGACATTAATTTTCGGTTTTACCTTCATGGTTTGGCAGCACTTCATCTTAGAGTTGCAGCGCACTGGCAAACAAGTGAATCTGCCCCAGGGCCACCTTTTTCATAGTGGAGGGTGGAAAAAATTAGCAGCGCAAGAGGTAGACAATACTACGTTTAAGCAAGTAGTTAAGCGGACTGTGGGCATAAGCCAAGTAACCAATTTTTACGGAATGGCAGAGCAAGTCGGGTCTGTGTTTATGGAGTGTGAGAGGGGATTCTTACACGCACCGGTAACCGCCGATATCATTATAAGAAACCCCTACAACTTCAAAGTCTGTGCGCGAGGAGAGCGTGGGCTAGTGCAGGTCCTGTCAGTATTGCCTTACTCTTACCCTGGCTTCAGTATTCTTACAGAAGATCTAGGCACCCTGCGCGGCACTGATGACTGTCAGTGTGGACGAAAGGGTAATTACTTCACGTTACATGGCAGGCTTCCGAAGGTAGAAATACGTGGCTGCAGTGACACAAGCCAAAGCCCACTTTCGTAAAGGCACCGTTATGGAAACAACGAATAATATAGACTACCTGGTATCGGGTGCTCCTACGATTGAGTCATTAGTTGCGCATGCGCCTTTGCAAGCCGTTGCGCCGGAGACGCTGAACTTCATCACACAACTGTCTAGTCGGTTACTGCGGAGTAGTTACGCCCGTAAGTACCCGGAAATAGTCGCATTGGGCTTCTGGTTGCGTGAGAAGCACATAGTACAGCTAGTTAGCCGGTTCACTAACACGAATAATGAAGGCTGGCACAAACCGCTGGGGTGTGTGGTGCATTACACGCCCAATAATGTCGACACCATGTTTGTATACAGTTGGATTTGCTCACTGATAATGGGGAATGTAAATATTGTTCGGCTTGGCAGTACTGCCAGTGAAGTCCGAGATGTAATACTTCACGAACTCGATGAGCTTTTTAGTCTGCCCGCACATGAGCAGATAGCGATCCGCAACATGTTTTTGCAATTCGACAAAAGCTCTGACCTGAACTTCCGGCTTAGTGAACTCGCAGATGCCAGGGTAATCTGGGGGGGAGATGAGAGTATTTTGGCTATTAAAAAGCTGCCCGCTAAACCACGGTGCCGGGATATTAGTTTCGCAGACCGCTACTCTGTCGCACTTATTAATGGCGACGCTATTGAAAGTGAAAACGATATTAACCAACTAGCAGAGTTACTCTGGCAAGATACTAAGCCTTTCCTGCAACACGCCTGTTCTTCGCCCAAGGTTGTTTTATGGATGGGAAGCACCAGCGAGCAGTCAGCATTGGCTAATCGTATAAACGAGTTAGCAACTAGCACTAGAGAAGGCAATGCAGAAGGGTACGCCGAGCATCGTGCCAATGAGCATTTGGTTACCTGCCAGTTGTTACAAAGTCAGCAACTCGCGACCCCGCCTTTGTGCAATGAAAGTATCTGTATGCTTCCGGTTTCAGAAGTGAACGAGAAGATGCTGGCTGAACATCCGGGGGAAGGTATGTTCTTTTTATTATCAGTCAGTAGCATTGAAGACATTACTGAACTACTGGCTGACAGGTTGCAAACTCTGACTTATTGGGGCGTAGAAAAACCGGCGCTGTTAAAGTTACTGGCATCACCGTCGATAATAGGTGTAGACAGGTGTGTGCCAGTGGGGCAAGCCCTATCATTTTCGCCGGACTGGGACGGATACCGCCTGTTTTCTACTTTGTCACGATATGTTTATCTGGGTTAAGGTTAATGCCGTATCTCTATGCCTATTCTTTCTGCGCGTTTCTTGTTTGCGTACTGCTTGTAGCGGCAATCAAGTCGCTACGTGGTCGACGAGGAGCACTATCTAAGCGTTTGTGTTTAGATGACCTGCTTGTTCTGTTGGTACCCGCTTTATTGATTGCGATTACGCATATTGCAGACAACCGTGCGTTCTCCCTGTTAATTGCAATTGGTGTAGGAATATACGGATTACTCGTCTGGCTCGACGCAGTGTTATTTGTCCAGTATCGAATTGAAATTAACCGGCAGACTCTTGCCTGGTTTTTCACTGGCAGTAAAGGGATAGCGAAAGGTTTGCCCCATTTGCTGTCTTTTTTCCGGCGTTATCCCTCTGCATTGCTGATCCCGCCTGTCTGGTTTTATTCGCTCTCTGTGTTGGTTGTGGCGGACTACGGGGCAATCTTGCTTGTGCCGGTTTTGGTAAGTGCCCTGGCTGCTGTAGCCTGCAGTGCAAGACTGGCAGATTCTGCAGTGACAAGTATTGTTGCTGCTCTCTGTGCCGTTACCCTGATCACTATGGCTGATGTCAATGCGGCTGGGCTCCACACGTTCGCAGGGGGCGGCTTAGCACTGCTGGTATCCGCGTTGCTGGCGTTAGCGGTTTATCGACAATTACTAGCACCTCAGCACGAATTCTTTACCACCCCAACACTTCTGATTAATCTGCTGGCTGATGACTCATTCAAGCCTGAAGCCGCTTTTGAGCCCCGGGATGAACATGCTCGGCATGTTGATGCAGATTATTCAGCGAAACCGAAAAGCCGATACTTTGGTGCATGCCAAAACGCCAACATTATTCTCATCACGATGGAATCTCTTGGCTGTTACATTGACCCCTATATGCAAAGTGCGGCTAAATCCCGGCTTGCTGAGAGGATGCGCAAGCACGGATGGATGTCTGCGAATCATTTCAGCCTGTGTCCCAATACTACGGTAGCGACCAATCAGATTTATACAGGTGACTATTCCAATAATCCCTACAACAAGTCTGACTCCTTGTTTCCCGGACGAGCCCCTCGGCACGTTTCGCATTTGCAGGCGAATGGTTATAAGGCCCTGTTTTTAGATAGCGCAGATACGAACTTATACGATTATCACAAGCTGTTGTCGCGAATAGGTTTCGATCGCTATTGGGGCTCCGATGATATTCCGGCTAACGGTAGAAAAGCCGATTATCGTCTATGGAATATGGTGGATGCCATCGTCGATGAGGTAGCAGATTCGCCCTTTTTTCTTCACATTATCAATGATCAGACCCATATGCCTTACGAGGTCGTTGACGAGACGAAATTTAATCGCCACTCAGGTAAGACCGCACGAGCCAAATATTTGAATGCGGTGGAAGAAGTGGACTATATCCTGGACGAATTTCTCCGCCGACTTGGAGCAAAGCTGGATTTATCAAATACCCTGTTGGTGTTTACCGGCGATCATGGCGAATCTTTTGGAGAATACGGATATAGCTTCCATAGTAACTCCGTTATTATGCCCCAGATTCGGGTTCCTTTTCTCATGTCACACCCCAGACTGGAAAGCCGCGCGATAGCCCACTCATGTCATTTTGATTTGTTTCCAACTTTCTTCGACCTGCTGGGAATTGAGTTTGACTATCCTGCCTTAGGCACACCGATGGGTATAGACGACAGAGAGTTCGCGTACTTTGCTCACTCCGCAACACTGAAAGGTAACAGCCCTGCTAATTTTGGCTTCATCCGCGACGGGGAATTGTTGTGGATGGACAGATTATTCAATCAGGTTAATTTATTAAGCCACCAGCAAACACGAATCGCTATAGATTCAAGAGAACAGGCCTATGCCAAATCGTTGTTACATAAAATGTTGTCTTCGAGAGGGGTGATTGCATGAAAGATGTAAGTCATGAACGTGCAGGCAGTCTCACGCCTCTGTGTCAGCAGGTACTCAATACCGTCGCGCAACATAACATCAAGACGGTATCATTCGATATTTTTGACACCATTGTGTTCAGAAATCACGGCCACCCTCAGGACATATTCGTCACTGCGTGTGAAAGCGTTAAGCAAGAGCGCTTCTTAGCGTTAGAGCCGGCAGAGTACTCTGAGCTTCGGGCGAGCGTAGAGCAGCGTGTAAAGCGCCAGGTTGACAGCGCTGAGGTTACACTCGATGACATTATTAGTGCGCTGCCGTTTGATGTGGAATTGAGGCAAACACTACTCGAAGCAGAATTGCGTGCTGAATCAACGCATGGTTACATCAACCCCGCCATGCCCGCCTTAATAGAAAGCCTGCTGGCAAATGGTGTGCAGGTGATTCTGATTTCAGATATGTATTTAACCGGCAAGCAAATCTGCCGTTTATATTTTAATAACTATGCCGTATTGCGTGACCTTCCTTTGTATGTTTCCGGAGAGCAACAATGTAACAAGGCGAGCGGCGAGCTTTTCAAGCTGGTTCAGCAACAACACGCACTTGAACCAGACAGCTGGTTGCATGTAGGCGACCACCCCGTGTCTGACTATGAAGTTCCCCTGAAGCAGGGCCTGCATTGTGTATGGTTAAACAGCGAATTACCACAGGTCGATATTCTGCGGCAGGAACGTGCGTTGTTTGGCCAGAAGCAGGGGTATAACGCCTCCCGGTTAATCTCCGCAGCGCATTTCAAAGGAGCCCACGGAACAGCGGCATTTGCGCTTGGGACATTTGTCTGGGGGCCGGTATTGTACGCTTTCGCAGACTGGATTATCGATCAGTCACGTGCTGCCGGAAGTCGCTGTATACTGTGTCTGATGCGTGAGGCCGAGGTTTTTGCACCCATCGTAGAGTTGCGTCTTCAACAGCGAGAGATTCACGGCATCACCGTTAAAAAACTTTATGCTTCCAGGAAGTCTACTTTCTGGCCGGCTATTGATGTCAGTCAGTCATCCTGGTTCGAAGACCTGATTTACGTATTGATTCAACGGCGCGGTTATACCGTGAGCGACTTCTACCGCGATTTCTGTCTGGAGACTGACGATATCTCTGCAAAGTATTCTGTTACCGGAGTACGAGATACCGACGGCATTTTCCACGCCGGTACCAACCTGCTTAAGTTGCTTACGCATAAAGCCAGAGACAACAAGCACTTGGTTGAGGCGTATATTGTGCGTCAACGAGAGCTATTTAAACGCTACTATAAGTACGCTATCGGTGAAGATCTGAGCCATTGTAGTGTAGTCGACTTAGGTAATGGCGGCACGATATCGCACTCTGTCGAACGTATTTTAGATACCAGAAGTGCAGCTAACTTGCTGTTTTATTCTTCCGAGCGAATTTATCGTTATTCAGAGTATTCGTATTATACCAGTTTCATAAGCGCTGCCACCGATACCCGCAATATGAGACAACTTCTATCCCGGTCTCCCGAATGCATTGAGCCCTTCCTTGTCGGGACATGTGGGTCAGTTACAGGGTACCGGGACGATCACAGTGGCACGCCTGTCCAGGCCGACCACGTGGCTGCTAACAATGAGCTGGTTAGTGATTTTCTCGAAGGTGTAATGAGGTTTTTTCATACTCATCATACTAACGGCCAATCCGAAATCGCGGTTGACAGTGTATTACCGGTTCTTTACCGCTACCTGCAGTTGCCCTCAGCCTTTGAGGCACGTTTATTTACACAATTGCAGCACCAGGACAACTTTGGTTCTAATGACGCTTATCCAATTATTACTGACGCACAATGTAGTGAAGTAACGCAATGGCCACTGCCGACGTTTTATCAGGAGTTTTGTCAGCATCCTAAGGTTAAGGTGGGCAAGATACACTGGCCGCAAGCTGTAATGACTTTAATCGATGACAAGTTTTTGGCCAGACAGTATGGACTTTTATCGATGGATACAGACCATGACGTGCTAAATCTGGTCGACAGGATCCTGAGCCTGGGCTGGCAGCGTTTTTCCGTTTACGGCGCTGGCCTGTTTTTCGAGAAGCTATTGCCCCACTTACAGAGACATAATCTTTGTGTTGAGCAATTAATTGACCGTAAAGCAGAAATTTCAGGTCCCTATGTTGTAGCAGGGTATACCGTGAAATCGTTACAGCAAGCGCTCGACGAGGGCTGCCAAAAAGTGCTCATTTCCTCATTCGCTTTTAAAGAGGAAATTGCACGTAACATCTACGAGCAGACAGTCGACAAACAGTCTGCAGCACTTGAGATACTAAGCCTGTGAACTGGGTGAACGAAAAAACCGGAGAAAAGTCAGCATGAAGTTATCCCATGATCAAGGTTTACCCGCCGTCCCCTATACAGCCAGCATGACATTTTGGGTACTTAGTGACACTTCACTGGATCAAATGAGTCGTCATTATCCAGAGTCCGTCTTAACCCCTGTTGCGGCAGAAACTATACCCGCAAACGGACATTTCTTATGTACCCAGCGTGAACTTAACGCACTTTCGAAGTGGCTGGACTCGTACCCTTCTGATGCTCTCGGCTCAATTGAACTCTATGCGACAGTCGTGCGCACTGACAACGACGAATTAGGCCAAGCGGAAACTGAAAAGTATTTATACGATTTGGGCTTTCACCTTGATCCGCGAGAGTGGCAGCAGCGAGATTATGCCGCGTTGCATGATAGCCGTGGCTTCATCAGCACGACTTTCAGACTTATAAAGCAAACGGGACACCCGCTGTGTACCCTGCCAAACCTGCTTGAAGAGCGGGACCTCCATATGGACATGCTCAGGGAGTTTTCCTCTCGATCTGATGCACATGTTTACCGATATGCATTTGCTCAGGAGTTGATTCGGCCCGGCGACAGGGTCCTTGATTGTGCATGCGGACTTGGTTATGGCAGCTATTTATTGTCACTAAATGAAAATGCAAGCAACGTAACAGCAGTGGACATTTGTAAAGACAGCGTCGCTTACGCCAATCAAGTGTATGGGCATGCAGGCCTGAGATATCAAAGTCTCGATATTGATTGCTATGCTGATACCCAATTTGAACCATTTGACCTTATCACTTCGTTTGAGACAATTGAGCATGTCCGGGATTACCACTCGTTCTTCAAGTTGTGTCTACGGAGTTTAAAACCTGACGGAAGGATCATTGCAAGCGTACCCTACATGTGGGTAGATGAAACGGGGAAAGATCCAAATCCATACCACTTTCATGAGTTTGACTGGGATAAGTTTGCCGCATTGTTTGCCGAGTATGGGCTTATCATTGAGGCTCGCTATCAGCAAGCCGCTCCGGGCGGGTTTAAACTGCCCAATGCTCCCCGGCGTTTTGAACAGGTTGCAATTGAAGCTGGCGAAGTTGAAACCGAGTGGCTTATTGTCATTGCAACACCTGATCTGACCCATTCATTATGGCAGCCGCAACAAACGCTGCCTTACCAGAACCTTCAATACCCCGATGCTGGCAAAGTAAAATACCTCGATTTTGAAAATGGTTATGACAACCCCTGGTTACATCGTCAGCTTGTCCAGGTTGGACAGCGGATTGAAGACTCCGCAGTGCGTCAGGGTTACCTAAGAAAGCTCTTACGGCACACTGACGACGATAAACTGATGTTGCTTACCCTTCTGGGTTATACCATAAGCAGAAATGACCCGGAGCAACCCGCATGGCTGTCTGAAGCTGAGGGAGCGCTTAACGCATATAACGGCGAGATTGTTGAGAATCCCTTTACACTGAGATGGTTTGTGTCACTGGCCTCTCTGTGTGCCTCGCGGCACCAATCGTTAGGGCAGCATTCAGAGGCTGCAGAGCTGTTTACGCGAATCACTGCATTAGATTGTAATGATTTCTGCCCTGTCCTGAATATCAAAGCCATTGAAGCGCACTATGCCCTGGCGAAAGTTTATCTTTTGCAGAATAAGCAATCTCATGCGATACAGCACCTTGAATCCGGTAAATCCCTGATATTTAAGTCGACGGAAACGTTTGAAAAATGTGTGGCGACAGGTGAAGACCGGCAGGCCGACTTTTTATGGAGTGAGATGGCCGAGCTATATGATGCCGGGGCGTTACTTAACAAGATGTTAATTGCTATCAAGAATTGCGTCCCCCGGCAGGGCATTCTAAGGCAAGCACATACCTGGGAAGAAAATAAACGGTTCGGACTTTTCAATCTGATTGAAAAGTACCGACACACACCCGAGCGGGCTTATCAGGCGGATATGCAGTTAATCGCCAGGTCTTATATCAATAAGCTGGTAGATAAATTAGTGAATTTGCCGCATTACCAACGAATTCTGATTTGGGGCACAGGGGTAGTAGCGACGGAAGTTTGCACGGCGCTACAGAAGAAAAATATTGAGGTTATGGGGTTTTTAGACTCATCAGCCCGTGATAAGCAGATGCTGTGCTCCTTACCGGTCATGACGCCAGATAAAGTTCCTGGATTAGACCCTGACACAATAGTACTAACTTCTGTCGGCTCATCAGCGGCGATGGCAGAGTCCTTGAGCGACATCAAGGCTCACCTGGTATATTTGGCCTGAGCGGACGAAAAGCGAAAATGTTATCTGCAAAAAACATCGCCGTCATCGGTACTGGCAGCAGTGCAAAGAGCTTTGTTGAATCTTTCGGCGCCAATAAGAAACTGTGCTTTTATAATTCTCAGGGTGAGGGGGAATTCATCGGACAACAAGTGCGTCATTTGGCCACCTTGCAGAAAGATCACTACGACATCGTAGTCGTTGCAGTTTACGATTATGCCGAGCTGACTGAACAACTAGACAAGCTTACCGATGCGCCGCTGTACTGGTTTAATGCTGTGAGCCATGAACTCACCCAGCTGTCGGATCTATATGGTGACAATAATGATCATTTTATCGCCAAGGCTGATGTGTTAACGGTGGTCTACGACTTTAGGGTAGCCCCTCCCACCTATGACTTATTAAATTTCTTGGTTCGTTGCAAGCTGGAAGCTAACCAACAAAACGCTCAATCGCTCGAGGTCATTTTTTGCCCAGGGGACAAACAAGGATTTCGCAAAGATATAGACTTCTTTTCCGTGGAAGAAATGAATTTTCGAATAGTGAATTTACTGCTTCCTCTGGTTAAGTTAGTTGATCCAAACGCCTCGATTTTCCTGGCTCATTCAAGACGAGAGGCACGCGAACGTTTTGAATCAGCGCCCAAGCGCTTTCCTTCAAAACATGATTTTTTACGACCTCAGCCGAGACACTTTTTCTATGAGCTGTTTGAGTTTATGGGTGATAAGCAATCACACATGATCCTCAATGCTTCAGCATTTTACAGAGAAAAGGTTAATCAGTGGAGCAGTTCCCGTGGTCTGAATTTTACGCAGACGGTGGTGATTACGTTACGGGAAAGTAGCGCCCACAACGCGAGGAACAGCGATTTAAAGCTTTGGCGAAATATTGCCGATAGATTACTTACCAGTGGATTGGATGTGGTAATTGTTCGGGACACAGAAACTGCTTTATTACCTTTGAGCTGGGAGGGGATTTATGAATTCCCTGAAGCAGCATTGAACGTGCATATGCGATTGGCATTGTATGAACAGGTGCGTTTTAACGTGGCGGTAAGTAACGGTTCACAAGCGTTAATGTCATTGTCTAAATCATGCAAATATCTGCTGTTCGGGATGCACAACACTACCTGTACATCAAACACTGCTGAACATCTTAAAAAGATTGGTATGATCTACGGTAACAGCCAACGTCTCGGTGCAGTTGACGGACAGTATCTTTGTTGGGATGAAGTAACTGAAGTCAATGTATGGAATGCCATCACAAGACTTATGACAGAGAAGAAATTATGACTATTTTAGTAACCGGCGCCTGCGGCTATAAAGGGTCCGTTTTGGTACCAAAACTGTTAACGCAGGGATACCACGTCCATGCTATTGATACCCAATGGTTTGGAAATTTTTTAGCGCCGCACCCCAACCTGACGGTGACCAAGTTAGACGTGAGAATGCTTAACGATATTGATCTTAGTGCAGTTGAGTCGATAATTCATCTGGCATCAGTCGCCAATGATCCCTGCGGTGACTTAGACCCGAAACTGACTTGGGAAATAAGTGCATTGGCAACAATGCAGCTTGCAGATCGCGCCGCACGAGAAGGCGTAAAGCACTTTATTTACGCGTCATCGGGAAGCGTGTATGGCGTGAAGGGAGAAGAACAGGTAACCGAAGATCTGACCCTCGAACCATTGTCTGAATATAATAAAACTAAAATGGTCTCAGAGCGCGTCCTGTTAAGTTATTCTGATCAAATGGTAGTCCAGATTGTGCGCCCTGCCACCGTGTGTGGTCTTTCTCCCAGAATGCGTCTGGATGTATCGGTTAACATGTTGACCATGCAGGCCCTGATAAACAAGGAAATCACAGTTTTCGGCGGGCAACAGACCCGGCCCAATATTCATATCGATGATATTACCGATCTCTATTTGTTTTTACTCGAACACCCGGAAGTAACCGGCGTTTATAACGCAGGTTTCGAGAATATTTCAATTTTAGATATCGCGGAGCAGGTGTGTAACAGCATTGACGCGAAAATTACGGTAACGCCTTCCAACGATCCGCGGTCTTACCGCATCAATTCAGATAAGTTGCTGAAGTGTGGCTTCCGACCTAAAAAATCTGTGCAGCATGCCATCAATGAAATATCACAGGCATACCGTGAAGGCCAGTTAGTGAATGAAGATCGCTGGCATAATCTTAAATGGATGCAGCGGGAAGTGTTAGGGTGAAATCGTTAATTCAACAGTACCAGCAGCGCCTTTGTCGTGAAATTGAGAACCTGGATGAGAAGGCGATAGAGCAACTGGCTTTGTCCTTACTTGAATGTTGTCACGAGCGTCGGCAGGTATTCATATGTGGGAACGGCGGCAGTGCTGGCAATGCCATTCATATTGCAAACGACTTTTTGTATGGTATCGACCCGGAAGGTAAGAGAGCCATGCGTGTTGAAGCACTGCCGGCGAATACCAGTGTTCTGACCTGTCTTGGAAATGATATAGGCTATGCAAATATATTTGCTCATCAGCTTCAGGTTAAGGCCAGAGAGCGGGACGTACTGATAGTGCTTTCAGGGAGTGGTAATTCGAATAATATCGTGAATGCGCTGACAACGGCACGCAAGCTCGAGATGCAGACTTTTGCGATCCTTGGTTTTACAGGCGGCAAGGCGCGCGAGTTAGCCGACGTTGCAATTCACAATGATATTAACGATATGCAAATTGCTGAAGACCTGCAGTTAATCGTAGGACATATGCTAATGCAGTATCTCCATCGGGAGTTATCCTTATGAGTGAGTATGTAGCCATATTGGGAAGTAACTCTTTTTCTGGCGCAAGCTACGCCCGGCACTTGCTCGCTCAGGGTAAGCAAGTAATCGCTATTAGTCGCTCGCCGGAGCCGGTCACAGCACTGCTGCCATATGCATGGGATGACGCCAGTAACTTACGTTTCCATCAATTGGACCTCAACAATGACCTTGATGCTATAGACAACCTGTTAGATAAATACCAGGTACCTACGGTAGTTAATTTTGCTGCGCAAAGCATGGTAGGACAGTCTTGGGAGTGGCCGGAACACTGGTTTATGACTAACGCGGTGTCGACCATAAAGTTACATAACAGGCTACGTCACAAAGATTACCTGGATAAGTACGTACACATCTCCACCCCTGAAGTGTACGGCTCTTGCAGTGGGTTTGTGGCTGAACACGATCATTATAAACCAAGTACCCCCTATGCTGTTTCTCGCGCGGCAGCGGATATGAGTTTGCAAACATTCTTCGACGTGCACAAATTCCCGGTAGTATCTACGCGGGCTGCCAACGTGTATGGCCCCGGCCAACAGCTTTACCGCATCATACCCAAAACTATCATGAGTATACTGCTGGGACGTAAACTGCCGCTACACGGAGGCGGGCACTCTGAGCGCTCATTTATTCATATAGACGATGTTTCTTCTGCCACGCAAAAAATCAGTGAAAAGGGAGAACTGGGAAAGTGCTATCACATTTCTACTGAGCGTACTGTCACAATCAGGAATCTTGTAGAGCTGATCTGTCAGGAGATGCAAGTAGACTTCAATGAGGTATGCGAGGTCACCGACGATCGTCCCGGGAAAGATTCTGCTTATTTGTTAGATGCTTCGTTACTGCGCAATACATTAGGTTGGCAGGACAAAATTTCATTGGAAGACGGTATTGCGCAAACACTTGCCTGGGCGAAGGATTATTATTCCACGCTCAAGAACGAGTCTTTAGATTATCAGCACAAAGAATAAGGAGTAGAGTAACTTATGGAAATCGATCTGTTACGAAACTACCCCAAAACCAAACGAAATACTCAAGCCCGTAGTGAAGAAAAAACGCCGGAAGTAAGAGCGGTCGCCCGCCAGTTTGGTGAGGAATTTTTCGATGGTGACCGCCAGTATGGCTACGGCGGCTTCAGTTACCAGCCGAGATTCTGGCAACCGGTTATCCCTGATCTGCAAGATCACTATAAATTGAACAGTGAAAGTCGCGTATTAGATGTGGGATGTGCAAAGGGATTCTTTTTGTACGACTTGCAGCAACTTATTCCTGGGATTACCGCCAAAGGTGTTGATGTTTCAGAGTATGCGATTGAAAACGCTAAGCCCGAAGTCGCAGAACACATGGCCGTGGCTTGTGCCAGCGACTTGCCATTTGCTGACGATAGTTTCGATTTGGTGATGAGCGTAAATACAGTGCATAACCTTGAGAAAGAGGCCTGCGGGAAAGCGTTGCAGGAAATTATGCGCGTATCTCGCGGTAACGCATTTATCACTGTCGATGCGTATCGGGATGACGAGGAAAAAGCGCGCATGTACGAATGGAATCTCACTGCCAAAACTATTATGCACGTGGACGAATGGAAAGCGTTTTTTAAACAGGTAGGGTACACCGGCGACTATTACTGGTTCATTCCATGAATAAATTGTTAGCTTATTATCACGATGTTTTGCGGATCCGTTTGATTGAAGAAGCCATCGCCACTCGATATTCAGATCAACAAATGCGGTGTCCAACTCACTTATCTATCGGACAGGAAGCTGCAGCTGTGGGAGTGTCCAGAAGTTTGCGGGTGACTGATAATGTCTATAGTTCCCACCGTGCACATGCACATTACCTGGCTAAGGGCGGATCATTAAAGGCGCTAATTGCAGAGTTGTACGGTAAGCAAGATGGCTGTACCGGAGGACGAGGTGGTTCCATGCACCTGACTGATCTCGATGCCGGCTTTATTGCCAGCACCGCCATTGTGGGAAATAGCATACCTCTGGCCGTGGGAAACGCCTTACATCAGCAAGTTCAGAGGCTGGACCATATAACGGTCACTTATTTTGGGGATGGCGCTACAGAAGAAGGGAGCTTCTATGAAGCTGCAAATTTTGCCGCACTTAAACAGCTACCCGTATTATTCGTTTGCGAAAACAACCGGTTTTCAGTTTATAGTCCGATGACAGTGAGACAGCCAAGCGGGCGGTCCATTGTCGAGCTTTCTCGTGCAATTGGCCTTCGCGCAGAAGAAGTAGATGGCAACGACGTGGAAGCCGTACACAAAGCCAGCGAAACGTTGGTAGACAAAGTGCGGAAGGGGGAGGGGCCAGCCCTACTGGAGTGCCATACCTACCGCCACCGTGAACATTGTGGTCCCAACTTTGATGACCAGTTGGGTTACCGAGCTCCCGAAGAAGTGGAGCAGTGGATGCAACGGGATCCCGTTACTCAACTTCATAACAAGCTGGTGTCTGCTGGGGTCGACGAATCCCGCTTGGTGTTGCTGAAGCAACAAATTGAAGACGAAATCTACGAAGCATTTGCGTTCGCTAAGGCGAGTTCAACACCAAACCCTGACTATAATGACCGGTACCTATATGCCTGAATCGCCCAATAATACTACGTTTCGCGAGCAGCTAAATCTGGCTCAACATGCGGCTATGGAAGCAGATAAAAGCATGCTGAGTTTTGGTTTGGGAATTTCAGATCCTAAAGCAATTTTCGGCACTACTGCCAATCTTGCAGAGTCCTTCGGCTCACACCGTGTATTTGATATGCCGACTTCCGAAAATGCGATGACCGGCATTGGTATCGGGGCTGCAATAGCGGGCAGCAGAGTACTGATGACCCATCAGCGGATGGATTTTTTCCTCTTGGCAATGGATCAGTTAGTTAATAATGCAGCTAAATGGCATTACATGTTCAATGGTCAGATGAAAGTGCCTCTTACAATCAGGTTAATTGTCGGCCGGGGATGGGGGCAGGGGCCTACTCATGCACAAAATCTTCAGTCGTGGTTTGCGCATGTTCCCGGGTTAAAGGTCGTAGTACCTAGCAAAACTGACGCAGTTGCCAGCCAACTTTACAGCGCCATTATGGACGATAACCCGGTTATCTTCATTGAGCATCGTTGGCTGCATGAACAGCAGTGTGGAAGTACTTCCGTCTTACCTCTTCAGTCACCGCACGAATCTGTGCGCGTACACAGACAAGGCGCAGACTGCACTATAGTCGCTAACAGTTTTATGGTGTTGGAAGCGCTGATAGCTGCGGATTTTCTGCAGCATCGCGGCATCAACGTGGAAGTAGTAGAAACCGTAAGTCTGGAACAGTCTGAGTGGCAGAAGATTTATGACTCCGTAGAGAAAACGGGTCGTTTGCTGGTGTGTGACAGTGCCCACGGGCATTTTTCAGTAGCGTCGGAAGTAGTCAGCAGTGTGACCGAGCAATGTTTCAAGGCACTTACCGAGGCACCAAGGCGTCTCTGCCTCCCCCCGTATCCGGAGCCGACCAGTTATTATTTGACTAAACCGTTCTACAGAAACGCAAACGACATCGTTGCGGCGGTGGCTGAGATGATGGGAGTGAAGGTTGCAGGCGGAATAGAGCTAGATGTCAGCACGCCTCATGACGTACCGGGTAACTGGTTCAAGGGACCTTTTTAAATATGCCCATTCCTGTCCATGCCAAAAATAGGCTGGCTCACACGCATAAGAAAAAGTTTCTGATTGTTTCCACGCGTCGCGTGGGTTCTACAGCATTAGCCCTTACCTTGAGTGATACGCCCGGTGTTCGATGTGATAAGGAGATGCTTTTTGCTCGAAAACCACATCCGTCATTGCAGGACAAGCATGTAGGTATCACTAAAGTAAACGATATTCATCAGTTTTTAGAAACGAGCAGCGAAGCAACATCCGGCAGTAAATTGACTATACCTGAGTATCAGGCGCCGATGATTGATGAGATTTGTCGCCTGCTTATAGCTTCTGAGGTCTCAGTTGTACATTTAACTCGGCCATTACTGTTGCAATATGTATCTCTACGTCATGCCCAGAAAAATAAGGTGTGGCACTCTGCTAAAAGAAGCGTGCCGGACTGGGTTCAGCCTGACCATCCTGTCCCTACCAAAGCAGCAAACAACGCGAAAGAAGTCGGCGAAGAGGTTGAAAAATTTTGCCGGGAGGTGATGAGTGTCGACACAGCGATTGCCAGACTTGCTCACTCGTTACCTTATTTCCATGTTGCTCATGCCAAAATCAACGACAGGGATGCGCTTTTAAAGCTCGGAAATTTTTTAGGGATAAAAGACACTATTAAACCTAACCATGCTTTGTTGCGCACCACCACGGATCACACGCAGTTTTTCAGTGAACAACCAGAAGTTTTAGAGGTATTTTCAAATTATGAATCCATTCACCAGCAATCGCTTCTGGCAAACTAAAGAAAAGGAGCACGGCCTGCAAACAGTCCTTGAAGGTGCAGATCCCATCCGGACGACGCCATTTCCTTGTCGGGAGGTGATGGGAAAACAGGCGTTAGAATGTGTACAGCAGGTCTTTGAGTATTACTGGGAGAAGCAACAAGATGTGCCATATCAGGCGCACTTTGAAGAAAAGTACTGTAAAGAGTTTGCTGACTATTACGGCGGCGGGTTTGCGGACGCGGTGAATTCGGGGTCGGTAGCGGTTCATCTCGCAGTTCTGGCACTTGAACTGCCTCCCGCCTCGGAGATCCTGATTTCCCCCGTCACCGATCCCGGATCTGTGTCAGCAGTACTACTGGCCGGGCATAAAATTGTCGTTGCAGACGCAGCGCCAGGGTCGTTTAACGTTAATGAGGCGGCGGTTCGTGCTGCATTGCAGGCTCACCCTTCAATAAAAGCTGCGTTAATTACCCATGTGGGAGGAGTCCCTGTAGATATGGTAGCTGTTTCACAGGTTCTGGAAGAACACGCAGTGGAGCTGATAGAAGACTGCTCGCAGATTCATGGTGGAGCGCTGGGTGGGAAGAGGCTAGGTACCTTCGGCAGGTTTGCCGCATTCTCCACTATGTTTACAAAAAACCATACTACCGGGAGTACCGGGGGCGTGGTGCTGTGTGCTGATGAGAAAGACTACTGGATGATTCGCGGGTTAGCAGATAGACAAAAGCCCTTTGCCTCTTCAGCCTTTAACCCTAAAGATCCAGGTACGTTTCTCGGGCCGGGACTAAATTATAATGCGAACGAGATAGGGTGCGCACTAGGGTCCCAGTCGCTGCATTGTTTACCTGAGGTTATAACCAAGCGACAACAACTGGTAAACACTCTGGACAGCTTGTTGGAGCAGACCACCGCCTACTGCCCTCTGCGACTTTCTCCCAGCGCACAGGCCTCCTACTTTTTCTATAATGTGGCCATAAGTGAGCAGCTAACTGACCAGCAAGTTATGCGATTAAAGCAAGCTCTGGCTGCAGAGGGGACCTCTGTTAATGCAGATTATCGCTACGTAGTGTGTGAGTGGGACTGGTGTAAAGAAAAGTATTTGAATGGCGTGCAAACACCAAACGCGACTCGCCACCGTCAAAGAAGCATAAACATTTTATTTCATGAAAAATACAGCACTGCCGATATGGAAGATATTGTGTGGGCGCTCGTCAGAGCCGAGCATTACGCATTACACAACTAGCATTTTGACAATTGTGTGACGTAACTACTGGATTAAGTGAGGATTTATTTTGAAAGACGCGACTAACACTGCAGAGAAAGAAGAGTGGGTTGATCACATTATCGATACCCCAGGATTTACTTTGGGACCCAGAGCTTCATATGCCTATTTAAATGACCCTCGCCGCTTAGCCTTCATGCTCGCACGATATAAGTTTTGCGCAAAAATGCTAATTGGGAAAAAACATATTCTGGAAGTCGGTTGTGGTGATAGTTTTGGTTCGCCAGTCGTAGCACAAGAGTGCGAAACGATGACCGGTATTGATATTGAAGAGAGACTTATTGAAGAAAATAAGGTTCGACTAAAAGATATCGACAAGCTTCGTTATCAGACCTGCGACATAACTCAATCGGCGCCGGACGGTATGTTCGATGGCGCAATTTCGCTGGATGTCCTGGAACATATCCCATTTGAATTGGAAGGTCATTACTTTGAAAATGTAACCAGCGTATTGGATGATAATGCGATTTTCATCGTGGGCATGCCCAATATAACATCAGACATTTATGCCAGTAAGCCGGGCCACAGCCCCCATATAAATTTAAAGGACGAGAAAGGCATTCGTGAGTCAATGGGACAATACTTTAGTAATGTTCTGGTCTTTTCTATGAATGATGAAGTGGTCCATACCGGATTTACGCCGATGGCACATTATTTATTTGCAGTAGGAATAGGCAAGCGCCCACAGGGCTGAGTTTACTAAGCCCGGCTTTTGACAATAGTGCCGGGCTCAGCTTAATTCTGTGGTTAGGGTTTGCAAAGGTGCTTTTTTGGCAGAGCCGATATAATTACCGGACAGATTAATTAAAATAGCACCTGGGGCGGTTTGCTATGCCTTAGCTTACCTCTTTCCCAACAACTTACACACAGCTCATCTATCGTTTTGAAAATCACTCAGTGCCTGCTTATAGCTAGCAGGTGTGCCAATGTCTCTATGATATCGGTGATTAACCCAGCCATTAATTCTTCCTAGTAACATAGGTATTAATTGAGTACTTATATCACTGATGTTGCTGTTTCTGAGTAACGTAATTGCCTCTAGCGAAAGAATATAAACTGCCCCATTCGCCAGGTTACCCGGTGGATTGGCGACTTTCTCATGCATGTCGATAATCGTCGTTCCATCAAGCTCTACAATGCCGCAGGACGTTGGTGTATCAGACTTAAACAGCATCATCGTCATGACGCAATGAGCAGGTCTGTTCTGATGGGCCTCGATGAAGGCGGCTAAGTCAAAAACTGATAAGTTATCAGCGTGTACAACTAATACATCACCTTCTGACAATGCATCCATGTTATTTAGTAGTGTGCCTGCTGTGCCAAGCAGTTGTGGCTCATACCAGCATTTCAGATTGTCGAGATGTCGCCAGACCCGGTCTAAATGGCTTTCGACTTGTTCGTGAAGGTAGTGAGTATTGACAAAAATTTCGGTTATTGAAGAAAAGGAAGACAGCATTTCAAGCCAATAGTCGAGCAATGGCTTACCGTTTATCGGCACCAAACACTTTGGGGTGTGTAAAGTAAGCGGTCGTAGCCGGGTACCTTCTCCTGCTGCCAGTAACACAGCTTTCATTACAAAATCTCCGCAAGCCGATTATGTACAGCCTGTTTTGAAATCGGAATATTCCCGCGTACATCTACCTGAATTGCAGAGCTGATACTGCCCATGAAGGCCGCTTGCCAGATGCTCGCACCACTGGCGAGCATCAGCGCAGTGGTCACGTACATGGCATCACCGGCGCCAGCTGTATCAATGGCAGTATCAGAAAATGCAGGAAGATTATCTGTGTCCAGCACGCCGGAGACCGGATTGAGATGACGTATCAAAACGCCCTCTGCACCTAGCGTCACCATAACATTCTTTGCATTAAGCTTTTCCGCTACACCTTTAGAGACTTCAATTAACCCGCTACCATCATCCTGCATTAGCTGCCGGGCTTCTATTTCAGTGGGCGTAGTCAACAGCAGGTTTTTGAATTTCCCAAGATCACCGGCCTGTGATGATGTTTGACTATCGGCCACAACAGGTATGTTTTTGTCATGGCATATTTGGCTGATTTTTGAAATCAGCGGTGGGCATAACATGCCAAAATTAAAATCAGCGAATATTACAATATCAAATTCATCAGCGCGTTGCGCAAAGCTCTCAGCGAAGTCGTCTACCAGAGAGGCATCGATATCGTGGCGGCGATACTGGTTTACCCGCAGTAAAGTTTTGTCTTTTGCACGGTAGCGGAGTTTGTGGGTCGTGGGGCGTGAAGAATCTGTTTTGATTACCGACCTGATTCCGTACTCATCAAGTTTGTGGTTGGCAAAGTCGCTGTGTGTATCGTCTCCACATACACTGAAAAATGTAACGTCAGCACCCAGGCTGGCTCCATGTGCAGCGACAATGCCTGCGCCGCCCAAATAGCAGAAAGACTCTAACGGGCTAACCGCTATCGTTGGATCCTCCTGAGACATGCCAATAGCGAGACACTCCTGATATTCGTCCACGATGATATCACCTAGCACTGCAACTTTGAGGTGGCTGAAACGCTGAAGAAACTGTTGTAGTTTTTCACGGCTGATATCGTAGCGGTCATGATAGTGCTGCAATTTCTGGGACAGCTCGGAGTTTTCGCGCAATTGCCGCTGAATTAATTCACGACTCGAAAATAACTTCTCACCGGAGCTGAACACCAGTCGGCCGCCATAAGTCTCAATAATTTCCTGCTCTGGATTATGGGAGTTAGAAAACTCCTTCCCTTTCACGATAACGTCAGGCTTTATGGTAGCCAAAACATCCAACCGATCACCGTTCACAACGATGACCTCATCCACGCAGCTGAGAGCTTTGAGCGCCAGCAGCCTTTCTTCGTTTCCAAAATAAGCGCCTAGTGAGTCGTGCTGATCGTAAAGGCCGACTACCAGCACATCGGCTTGTTCCGCGGCAAATAGCAGAAAGCGAAGATGGCCGGGATGTAAAATGTTGAAATTCCCGGAAACGAAGCACAATGAATTACCTTGCTGCTTTAGTTCATTGAGCCTTGCTAGTGTTTGCTGCTTTGTTTCCATATTAATTACCATTCAGCGAGACAATTGCTCTCACAACCTTCTGATTTTTTAAATCAGTTAACGCTAGGTTGATGTTTTGCAATGAATACTCTTCTGACAAAAAATTATTGAGTGGTTTTATCGTGTCCGGCGACGTTGCTGCTTCTTCCAGCAATGCTTGTGGGCTGGCGCCACCTCCCCAGGATCCTTCAATCTTCTTCCCACATATCAATTCGAAGGGATCTAACTGGATCTTTTCACCTTGTTTGGGATGTGAGGCAAAAACGCATTTGCCATTTCTGGGATGGATAAGCGCAAACGCTAATTCAATAGTACGGCAGCTTCCAGCTGCTTCAACTGCGTGGTCCAGCATACTTCCCTGCGTTATCTCAGCGACTTCCTTCACTATACTTGCTGTATTGGGGTTAAGTACTACGTGGGCACCAAGGCGTTTAGCAAGCTGTAACTTACTTTCATTGGTATCAATGGCTACTATAAGCCCGGCGTTGCAATTTACTGCTGCCAGTAGTGCCGAGAGGCCAATGCCTCCCAACCCCACGATGCCAATCGATTCACCTTCTGCTAATGCAAGCTGGTGTTGGACCATCCCCATGCCGGTGGGCAGGGCGCAACCAAACAGTACCCCTTCTTTCAACCCAATTCCGGTGGGAAGCGGGTAACACCGGTTTTCCGATACCACGCTGTATTCACTAAAGGTGGTAACAGCGCCAGCGTTGATAGTTCCGATCGGCGATGAGTACTGAGTGCTGCCAGCATCGAGTCCTGTTCCTTTAATCCAGCCCAGCACAACCTTATCATCAGGGGCAACAGTAGTTACACTAGGTCCGGTATCGATAACTGTTGCGGTGGCCTCGTGACCAAGCATATGGGGGAGATACTTATCTTCACCGCGAGCCCCTGCTACTTCCATTAACTGGCTGTGGCATACACCGGAATAATGAATTTTAACCAGAACTTGCCCCTGGCCCAATGCGGGTACCTGAATGTCGTCAATAATCTCTAGTGGATTACCACATTGGGTAAGTACGGCTGAAGTGAATCTCATTGGTGGTATAAACCCGAATTATTACTGTTATTTGTTATCGGTGCATTTGGCGACGGCTTTAAAAAATTGCAAACTGGTAGCAGAGAGCCCAAGAGTTCATGTCCGCGCGCTACTGTTATCCCGTAGGAGCATTAAACGTCGCGTTGCTAGTGTAAACTCTGACATTTCAATACAAAAGCAGTAATCAGCCTTTAAGTGGTTAAGTTCATACCTATGTATGTTTGTATGTCTTTGTCAGTGATTCGTCAGCTTACTTTTTCACCATTGTTTTGCTATAGTTCAGTCATTAGGAGGGCGTATGATCAATTTCGATGCGGGCTCAGGCTCATCACTCTTGCAACAAGTGCAGGAAAAGCAAAACAACCTGATAGAAAAACTTGCCAGCGGCAAGAAGGTGAATAGTGCGGCTGATGGCGCGGCGGCGCAGCAAATTATCGATCGCCTTACTTCACAGGTCGAAGGTAATCGTCAGGCTATCAGTAATGCTTACGATGGAATTTCACTGGCGCAGGTAGCTGAAGGCGGGCTGGAGGGCATCAATAATGATGTCAGCCGTATCCGCGAACTAACTGTTCAGGCCGGTAACGGCATTCTCAGTGACAGTGATAAGCAGGCCATTCAGTCTGAAATCACCCAGTTACAAGACAACATTTCCCAGACCATTGAGCAAACTAATTTTGCCGGCAAGCCATTACTGTCGGAAGATGGTGCACTTAGCTTTCAGGTGGGGGCGAACAATGGCCAGCAAATTGATGTGGCCACTCAGGATATTGGTAGTCAGCTAGCCGGTGTACTAAGTATCGATCTGACCGGTGGTACCAGCGTAAACGATGCGCTCAGTGCCGCTGATGCCGCTATTGAAACTGTAGGCGGCGCCCGTGCCGACCTCGGGGCAACCCAAAGCCAGTTCGAAAGTACCGCCCGTAACCTGTCACAAAGTGATGTGAATGCGTCAGCCGCACGCAGCCGGATTGCCGATACCGATTACGCACAAACTGTATCTGCGAGTGTGGCCAATGATGTACAGGGCCAGGCGGCACTAACGGTCCAGGCTCAGGCGAATCAGCAACAGGGCCAGGTGCTTGCATTGCTGAATTAATCACCAGCCGTTTACAGAAAAGCAGGGGAACCTGCTTTTTTTATTGCCTGAATTCAGGAATCAGCAGTTGCGCCAGTATCTTTTACCGTTACAATCTGCAGATGCGCTAGACTGTTAATTATAAAAACGCGTAGTCGGGGACTGGATGAAGGATATTTTGCTCGTTAGTGATAACGGCGACCTAATACACAGCTTAGAAACTATCATTACTTTCTTAGGGGAGCCTAGTCAGCATTCGTCGTTCGACGCCTGCGCTGACTATCTGCGCTCTCATACGGTAGATGCTGTGCTTATTGACTTCGCAAACGCCCGCGCCGCACAAGCTCTCATCAATCAGTTTCCCCACGTACCTTTCGTAGGATTGCAGGACGGCGAGGGACGCGCCAAATCCGACTGCAATCTGGTCAGCGTGATCACGCTGCCGTTAACCTATGCGGTGCTTACTCAGTCTATCCACCGGTGTCAGGAATATGCCCGGCAGAAGCCCGGGGCCGTGCGCTCAGGTGGGGCTAAGACCCGGCTGTTCAGAAGCCTGGTGGGCAAAAGTGAACAAATTCAGTTCGTACGCAGAATGGTTGAGCAAGTGGCACCCACTGATGCCACCGTACTCATTCTGGGGGAGTCAGGGACGGGTAAAGAAGTGGTTGCCCGTAATGTGCATTTCCTTTCTGCCCGTAAGGACGGCCCGTTTATTCCGGTAAACTGTGGGGCTATTCCTGGCGAACTGTTGGAAAGTGAGCTGTTCGGTCACGAAAAAGGCGCGTTCACCGGCGCGATTAGTGCCAGAAAGGGGCGTTTTGAACTTGCCGAAGGCGGTACCTTATTTCTTGATGAAATAGGTGATATGCCTATGCAAATGCAGGTAAAACTGCTGCGCGTATTGCAGGAGCGTATGTTCGAACGGGTCGGCGGCAGTAAGCCCATGCAATGTAATGTACGTATTATTGCAGCTACCCACCGTAATCTGGAAACCATGATTCAGGAAGAAAAATTCCGTGAGGATCTTTTCTATCGCCTGAACGTGTTTCCCATTGACAGCCCGGCCCTGAGAGATCGCCGCGACGACATTCCCCTGCTGTTACAAGAACTGAACAGCCGTATCCAGGGCGATGGTGTAGACGGGGTGCGGTTCACTGAGCAGGCCATCGGCTCACTTATGGAACACGACTGGGCGGGTAACGTCCGGGAATTGTCCAACCTGGTAGAGCGTCTGAGCATTCTGTATCCCGGTCAGGTAGTGGATGTTCAGGATCTTCCGGCTAAATATCAGTATGGTGATGTGGAAGCTTATCAGCCTGACTATCCGGAAGAGCTGCTGGAGCGGGACGCCTTTAATGCTTTGTTCGCCGAAGCGGCAGCGTCGGAAGAGTCTGATGCTGATCAGTCTGAGCCGGAACCAGAGCCAGAACAAACGGCACCTTCACAGCTACCGGAAACGGGTGTCAATCTGAAAGAATATTTGTCTGAACTGGAAATCGATCTCATCCGTCAGGCACTCGAACAACAAGACTGGGTGGTCGCACGGGCCGCGGACAAGCTGGGTATGCGGCGAACCACGCTGGTGGAAAAAATGCGCAAATACGATATCCAGCGAGAGACCCAGTGCTAAACCCAGCGTCGGGTTATTGACGTTTACCCCATTCCATAATTCCTGCCTAACATGCTGAAAATACGCTAGTTAATTTTTGGCACAACAAATGCAATTCAATACGCCATAAGCAATCCGTCTGCTTTTTGACGAGGAACCTATGGCATACGATAGTAGCGTTAACGCCACCACTGAATTTGATACTCATACGTCCATGTACACGGCATTCGATAATGCCCATGTACCGGATGCCAGTGATGCTGAACTGGTGTCGCTGCGTCAGCAGGCCAGCCGTCTTGAACATCTGTTAAAAGTGATGCCCGCCGGTGTCATTGTACTGGATGGACGGGGCATTGTCCGCCAGGCGAACGATCAGGCCCGGGATCTGTTAGGTGAACCGCTGGAAGGGCAAATCTGGCGAACTATCATTCAACGTTCTTTCAAGCCTCGTGCCGACGATGGTCACGAGGTATCGTTGACAGACGGACGCCGGGTGAAGCTTTCTATTACGCCTTTAGAAGGAGAGCCTGGACAGCTTATCGTGCTGACCGACTTAACCGAAACACGGCAGTTGCAGGCTCGCGTCAGCCATATGCAGCGCTTGTCGTCACTGGGTAAGATGGTGGCCTCGCTGGCACATCAAATTCGCACACCGCTGTCTGCGGCTATGTTATATGCCTCTAACCTTACCCGGAAGGGGCTGGGCGAAGAGGCCAGCCACAACTTTGCCAACAAGCTTACCGCCAGACTGCAGGACCTGGAAAGTCAGGTCAATGACATGTTGTTGTTTGCCAAGTCTGGTGAAGAGCAGGTGGTAGCGGCATTGTCCTTATCTGATGTGGCGGCGGCGATCACGGCCAATGGCCAGGCCATTGCGCAGCAGGCCGGGCAGACTCTGCGCTTAGTAGGGTTTGACAGCGACGCCACATTTACCGGCAATCTCACTGCACTGCAGGGCGCATTGCTGAATCTCATCAATAACGCCAGCCAGGTGACGGCAAAAGGCGGGACGATTACTGTCCTGGCCGCCACCGCTGATAACCAGATTACCCTGTCGGTGTGCGACGAGGGTCCGGGCGTATCCACAGAGCTGGTGGATAAAATATTCGAGCCGTTTTTTACGACAAAAACCCATGGCACCGGCCTCGGCCTGGCGGTGGTGAAGTCAGTGGTTAATGCCCATAAAGGGACGCTGGCCGTAACGAACCTTGCTAATCAGGGCGCGTGTTTTACTTTGTCGCTGCCTGCTCATAATGAACCAAGCCGTCAACTGCAGTCGAATTCAGGAGTTCACGCATGAACAAAACCACTATTTTGATCGTTGAAGACGACGCCGGCCTGCGCGAGGCACTTATCGACACCCTGTTACTGGCAAACTATAACGTACTCGCTGTCGACAGTGGTGAGGAAGCGATTACCACGCTGGCAGCCAAGCCGGTGGACTTGGTGGTCAGTGATATTCAGATGGGAGGCATGAGTGGCCTGGCACTGTTGAAAACCATTAAAAGTAAGTACCCGAATATGCCGGTGCTGCTGATGACAGCGTTTGCCACTATTAATGATGCGGTGCAGGCCATGCGGGATGGCGCCACAGATTATCTGTCTAAACCGTTTGCGCCAGAAGTGCTGCTAAATCTGGTAGGGCGCTACGCACCTGCCCAGAAAGTGGAGAGTCGCACACCGGTAGTGGCCGATCCGTCCAGTATTGAGTTGCTCACACTGGCCCGCAAAGTGGCCCGGTCGGAGGCCACCGTGATGGTCCTGGGCCCCAGTGGCTCGGGTAAAGAAGTGCTGTCACGGTATATCCATGACCAATCGGCGCGCGCCGCGGAGCCATTCGTCGCAATCAACTGTGCCGCTATTCCCGAAAACATGCTTGAAGCAACGCTGTTTGGTTATGAGAAGGGGGCCTTTACCGGCGCGGTACAAGCCTGCCCGGGAAAATTTGAACAAGCCCAGAACGGTACCCTGTTACTGGATGAAATTACCGAGATGGATTTGAGCTTGCAGGCCAAGTTGCTGCGGGTATTACAGGAACGTGAGGTTGAGCGCCTGGGTGGCCGCAAGATGGTCCAGCTTAATGTGCGGGTGATTGCTACCAGTAACCGTGACTTGCGTCAGGCGGTTGACGCCGGTGAGTTCCGCGAAGATCTCTACTACCGGCTGAACGTATTTCCAATGGTATGGCGTCCGCTGTCACAGCGCCCCGGTGATATCGTGCCGCTGGCGGAACATCTGATAAGCCGCCACGCTCAGGCGCAGGGGCTGGGGACTATCCGGCTTAGCGCGGCAGCGCGGAATAAGCTTACCCAGTACGACTGGCCCGGCAACGTACGGGAACTGGAAAACGTGGTGCAACGGGCGCTCATCCTCTGCGAGGATCATTGCATTGACTCATCAGATCTGATGATTGATATGGCTGCCTCACTGGCCAGCCATGCGCCGGACAGCAATTCGTCGGAAGATGCCAGCCGGTTAGGCTCTGAACTACGCCAGCAGGAGCATCAGATTATTCTGGATACGCTGGAGATGTGCAACGGCAAGCGCAAAGATGTCGCCGAAAAGCTGGGGATCAGCCCACGCACGTTGCGCTATAAGCTGGCCAAAATGCGTGAGGACGGCATCAACGTTCCCGCCTGATCCGGCAGTTACTGAACCGGCAGTGCCTGAGCATTGCCGGATTTTTTGTTTCCTGTCACAACACCCGCAGGTGCAGCGCTTTCGGGCTTAGCGTATCCGCCAATTACCGACCCGGTGTTGCCAGGCCTAACGTGCCCTTACTTACCCTCATCTAATCCGGTACCTCAGGCATGACGTGTCGAGGTTCAGATACGGTCGCTTGCTTTTTAAACACACCTTCCTGTCATTTTTTTGGCATGACCCATAACTTTATGATCAATAACAACTTTTAAAGTTGGTGCGCTATTTGCTGTAACCCTTGCAAAGTTATCGGGTCAGCCAAGAATCTGACTGTATCCCCCAGGAGAGATTATGGACGTTAAAGCCAACAGTTTGTATCAGGAAATGCAAAGCATGATCGGGCAAACTCGTCTGCAGGCGAACGAACCCCAGGAACTGATCAAGCAAAACCCTTCTGCCAGCGAATTTTCAGACATGCTGAAAAATGCGGTTGAAGGCGTGAACAGCATGCAACTGCAGTCCAAAGACGCCCAACAACGTTTTGAGTTGGGCGACCCCTCGCTGAGTCTGGCTGAGGTCATGCTCACCAAAGAGAAAGCCGGCATTGCCTTTGAAGCCACTGTCCAGGTGCGCAACAAGGTGCTGGAAGCCTATAAGCAAATCATGAACATGCCGGTTTAAGTGGAGTAACGTATGGCTGAAACGACAGGTACTAACCTGGCCGTTGCCGACCAGGCAGGTGGCACAGACAACGAACCGGAGAATAAATCCGGCTTTATGGACACGCTCGGCAGTGCCGATATGATGCGTCAGATGGCGCTGGTCGTCGTGCTGGTTATCTGTGTGGCTATTGCCGTGTTTATCCTAATTTGGGCGCAGGAGCCTGACTACCGGCCACTGGCGAAAATGGAAACCCAGGAGCTTATTGAAACCCTGGATTACCTTGATGCTAATCAAATCGATTATCAGCTGGAAGGTAACACCGTACTGGTTCGGGTCGACGAATATCAGAATATCCGCATGGGTATGACCCGCCAGGGCCTCTCCCGGGAACCGACCTCCGGCACTGACATTATCATGCAGGACATGGGCTTTGGTGTCAGTCAACGGCTGGAAATGGTGCGTCTGAAGCACGCCCGTGAGCAACAGATTGCGTCGACTATTCAGGCGATGGACAGTATCCAAAAAGCCCGCGTGTTGCTGGCACTTCCCAAAGAAAACGTGTTTGCCCGCCGGGAGAAGAAAGCCTCTGCCACTGTAGTGCTGACCGCTAAGCGCGGAGTGGCGATTAAAGGGGAAGAGGTTGACTCGGTTATTGATATCGTGGCGTCTGCTGTACAAGGCATGGAGCCGTCGAAAGTGACGGTGACCGACAGCAACGGGCGATTACTGAACTCAGGCTCGCAAGACTCCATGAGCGCCCGGGCCCGCAAAGAATATGAAATTGAGCGCCAGCGGGAAGACGAGTACCTGAAGAAAATTGATTCAATTCTGATTCCGGTGTTGGGCATCGGTAATTATACCGCCCAGGCTGATGTATCCATGGACTTTACGTCGATGGAACAAACGCAGCGTAGTTATAACCCTGATCTCCCTGCCGTACGCAGTGAGATGATTGTCGAAGAAAACAGCGTGGGCGCTGGCGCGGGAGGCATTCCCGGTGCCCTGTCTAACCAGCCGCCACTGGACTCAAATATCCCGGAAAACGCCATCGGTGACGGCAGTCAACAGCCTGTGCCCGGCCGTACCAGTAAAGAGGCCACCCGTAACTACGAGCTGGATACCACCATCAGCCACACCAAAAAACAAACCGGCGTTATTCGCCGCCTGAGTGTGTCGGTAGCAGTGGATTATGTGCCAACCTCAGCCGGTGAAGGCGAGAGCACGATGGCACCCCGCAGTCAGGAAGAGCTACTGAATATCCGGCGTCTGCTACAGGGCGGCATTGGTTTTGACGTGACCCGGGGTGACTCGCTGGAAGTGGTGAGCGTCCCCTTCACCCGAGTTGATACCGGGGAAGTGGTAGAAGTGCCTTTGTGGGAGCAGCCTGAATTCCTGCCTATCCTGAAATTGCTGGTCGGCGGGCTGGTTATCATCGTACTTATCGTATTCGTAATTCGTCCGATGTTGCGTAAACTGATTAACCCGGACTCCACCAAAGACAACGAAGACTTTGATGCCGACGAAGGACTGGATTTGGGTGACGAGACCATTAGTATGTTGTCTCAGGACTTCGATGAAGGTCAGGTAGGGTTCGCAGCGGATGGCTCGCTGATGTTACCTGACCTGCATAAAGATGAAGATGTACTGAAAGCAGTACGGGCCCTGGTGGCCAACGAGCCTGAGCTGTCTGCGCAGGTCGTTAAAGGCTGGCTGATGCAAGATGAGTAGGAATTAATCCCATGGCGGAAGAGTTAGCAACCACTGAAGATGAAATCAGCTATGACGTCAGTAAGCTGGAAGGCGTAGAAAAAGCCGCGATATTGCTTTTGAGCCTGTCCGAAGAAGACGCCGCGCAGATACTGAAGCACCTGGAACCGAAACAGGTGCAGAAGCTGGGCAGTGAAATGGCCAAGGTCGATGATATGACCCAAACCAAGATCACTGCCGTGCATAAACATTTTATTGAAGAAATTCAGAACTACAGCACCATTGGTTTCCAGAGCCAGGACTTTGTGAAACGGGCGCTAACCGCAGCGCTGGGCGAAGACAAGGCCGCTAACCTGATTGATCAGATCATGATGGGCAGTGGGGCCAAGGGGCTCGACTCGCTCAAGTGGATGGACTCCAAACAGGTGGCCAGCATCATCCGCAACGAACACCCGCAGATACAAACCATTGTATTGTCCTATCTGGAACCGGAACAAAGCGCCGAGATCCTGGCGCAGTTCCCGGAAAAAGTGCGCCTGGATTTATTAATGCGTATCGCCAACCTGGAAGAAGTGCAGCCCGCAGCGCTGCAGGAGCTCAACGAAATTATGGAAAAACAGTTTGCCGGTCAGGCAGGTACACAGGCAGCCAAGATGGGCGGCCTGAAGTCTGCAGCCGATATTATGAACTACCTGGACACGGCTATCGAAGGCCAGTTGATGGACGCCATCCGCGAGCAGGACGAAGAGATGAGTCAGCAGATCCAGGATCTTATGTTTGTCTTCGACAATCTGGTGGACGTGGACGACCGTGGCATTCAGGCTATTTTGAGGGAAGTGCAACAGGATGCGCTGCTTAAAGCCATCAAAGGTGCCGATGACGAGCTGAAGAATAAGATCATGAAAAACATGTCGAAACGTGCCGCAGAAATGTTGGCCGACGACCTGGAAGCACTGGGGCCTGTGCGTATTTCTGAAGTGGAAACCGCACAGAAAGAAATTCTGTCAGTGGCCCGTCGACTGGCTGACTCTGGCGAGATCATGCTTGGCGGTGGTGGCGGCGAAGAGTTCCTGTAAGGACAGCCTGAATCATGAGCAAACCAAAGCCATTTTCGTCAGATGAAGCCGAAGTCGCCAAGTCCTGGGACTTACCGTATGTAGAGAAGCCTGCTTCGCAGGACGATCCTTCCCGCACCAACGCATTTAACCGACGCTCAGACTGGAAATATGAGCCGCCGGAAGAGGAAGAAGAAGTGCTTCCTCCAACGCTGGAAGAAATTGAGGCTATCCGGGAAGCGGCGCGGGAGGAAGGCTACGAAGAGGGTAAAGCCCAGGGGTTTGAAGAGGGGCGCACGGCCGGTTACGAAGAAGGCAAAGCCAGTGGTTATGAAGCTGGCCACGAAGAAGGTAAAAATCAGGGGCTCGAAGAGGGCCAACAACAAATTCAGGAGCAAACGGAACGTTTTGCCCTGTTGGCGGATGCGCTCAGTGCCCCGCTTAGCCAGGCCAACGACGAAACCCGCCAGCAACTGGTGAAACTGGCGGTGACGCTGGCCCGCGCGGTCATCAGAACCGAAACAACCACCAGTGATACCGTTATTCTGCAGGCGCTGTCAGAAGGGCTGAAGGCCCTGCCTATCAATGAAGCTCAGTATCAGATACGCATGCACCCCAACGACATCGCCCGGGTCACCGAACATTTCGGCCAGGCCACCCTGGATGAAAAGCACTGGCAGCTGGTAGAGTCGCCGGGAATGCAGGAAGGCGGATGCGACATTACCACCTCCCAAAACGCGGTGGATGTTTCTATTGAACGGCGCTGCAAAGATGTGCTCGACAAATTTCTGTTAAACCAGGGGCTCGATAATGACTAGTCCCTGGCATGATTACCTCGACCGTCTGCCTAAACAAGTGGCGGTTCCACCCGTAGTGGCCGCCGGAAAACTGGTGCGGGGTATTGGCCTGACACTGGAAGCCGTGGGGTGCCAGCTGCCAGTGGGAAGTCAGTGCCTGGTGCAAACGGTGGAAGGCGAGATAGAAGCCGAGGTTGTAGGCTTCGGTGAAGATATCACTTACCTGATGCCCACTGAAGCGGTCCGTGGCATTGTACCTGGCAGCCGGGTACTGCCCCTTAACCGCGAAGGCGGTCTGGCGGTGGGAATGGGGTTGCTCGGCAGGGTGGTGGATGGCAACGGTCAGCCACTGGACGGACTGGGCGCAATTAATGCCTCCACCCGGGTGCCCACCTCCCGGCCACCTATGAACCCGCTGTCCCGCCGACCTATCAGCAAACCCATGGATGTGGGCGTGCGCGCCATCAATGCCATGAACACGGTAGGTATAGGTCAGCGAATGGGACTGTTTGCCGGCAGTGGCGTGGGGAAAAGTGTCCTGCTTGGGATGATGACCCGGGGCAGTGAAGCCGATGTGGTCGTGGTTGGTCTGGTGGGCGAACGGGGCCGGGAGGTCAAAGAGTTTATTCACGACATACTTACCGAAGAAGAGCGTAAGCGTGCAGTGGTTGTGGCGGCGCCCGCTGATACCTCGCCGCTTATGCGTCTGAAAGGCTGTGAAACTGCCGTCACCATTGCCGAATATTTCCGTGATCAGGGTATGAATGTACTGTTGCTGATTGACTCGCTAACCCGTTACGCCATGGCGCAGCGGGAAATTGCGTTAGCAGTGGGCGAACCCCCGGCCACCAAGGGCTACCCGCCCTCGGTGTTTGCCCGGCTGCCGGCGCTGGTAGAGCGTGCCGGTAATGGCAGCGACAAACAGGGCTCAATTACCGCGTTCTATACGGTGTTAACAGAAGGGGATGACCTGCAGGACCCTATTGCCGATGCGGCAAGGGCAATCCTCGATGGGCACGTAGTGCTTTCGCGCTCGCTTGCTGACAGCGGGCATTATCCGGCTATTGATATCGAAGCGTCCATTAGCCGTGTGATGCCTATGGTGGTCAGCGATGAACATCTTATGCAGGCCCGCCGGATCCGACAGGTGTACTCCAACTACAAACAAAATCAGGATCTCATTGCCATTGGGGCCTATGCAAAAGGCTCTGATCCGCGTATCGATCTTGCTATCCGGGCCGAGCCGGCCATCAATGCGTTCCTGCAACAGGGCATGAAACAGGTATTGCCCTATGACGAAAGCCTGGAAGGCATGACCGCACTGGCCACCGGGTTAGGTCAGGGGTAGCCTGAATGTCATCACAACTCGCCCGGGTGGCAGAATTCGAACGAGAACGGGAGCAACAGGCAGCCCAGCTGTTTCAGCAAGCTCAGACCATGGTGAACCAACAGCGTCAGAAGCTGGCCAGTCTCGAACAGTACCGCACCGATTATCTTAAGAACATTCAGCAAACGGGCAAGTCGGGTGTCGAGGCCCGCCAGTACCATCAACACTTGTCCTTCGTGGGTAAACTCGACAAAGCTTGTGAGCAACAAACCCAGTACGTGTCGCAGGCAGCGCTGGCTGCAGATCAGCGCAAACGGCAATGGCTTGCCCAGCAGCAACGCTGCAAGGCGGTAGAGCTGCTACTGGAGAAAAAACGGCAGGCCGCTCAGCATCTTGAAGCCCGTCGCGAACAAAACATGCTGGACGAATACGCTAACCGGGCTTACTTCCGGCGCTTCCACGCGAAATAATTCCCCTCGCTACCATCCCCTGTCTCGCCTATTGGAACGATAATTGCTCAATGAGTATAACGATTGATTCGTTCTCTTGGATGAAGCCAGATAACCCGGTAGCTGGCAAAGAGACAGGGTGTACAGGAACCTCATTATGATGCAACAAGTTGCCGCTTCGCGTTCAGACATTGCCGCTTTAGGCAAATCATCCGCTCAGACTGAGACGGACGCCCAGCAGACCGAGAGCGAATTCGGCGCCCTGTTTCAGCAGGCGGCCGAGGCAGACAAGGGGGCAAACCCTGCTACCAGCGGAGCTGCATCAACATCAGAGCAAGGTCGCCAGACCAGTGACCGTCAGTCACATCAAGAGTTGAACCGCTCCCGCCAGGCCGCAGACAAGGCCAGCGTTAACAGCTCCGGCGAGGACGCTGAGTACGTTACAGATGCACCGGAGCGAACCGATGGGGTGAGTGCCGCCGAACCTGCGGAAAGTAAGGCCGACCGGATGACCTCCATTCCGGTAGAGCCGGTCACCGACGAACCGAATGACGGTAACCTGGTGGACATGAAAGCGCTGCCGGAGAAAGCCTCGCTTCAGGATTTATTAAACGATCAGCAAGGCGAGGTGGACTGGCTGGCCTACGTAGATGCAGTGCGTAAAGCAAGCGGGGAGGCGGTCGCTCCGGAAAAGCCCGGGGACAGGTATGAAACCCTGCCTGTCATGCCTGCACCGGCAGCCTCTGATGAGGCCGCAACCGATCCTCTGACTGCATTACTGGCAGCGCTGCACGGCGAAGATCCGGCTGCAGAGGCTGCACAGTTCAGCGCGATAGAAGCAACCGGAATTACAGCGGGCAAGGTCACTGAACACAGGGCAGACAAAGGCGACGGGAAGCAGGAAATTTTGCCGATCATGCCTATCATGACCCGTATCGCTGAGCTATTAGGTGAGCAGACTAGTGAAGGCACAGGAGCACCTGCATCGGGCAGCAACAAAGAGGCATTGAGTGCTCTGCGCGGGGAGTTAATGGCGGCACTGCGTCAGAATACCGGCAGTAACGAAACTGTGAATAACGCGCCGCTGGCAAATCTGACTGAAGGCGATGCTGATTTATTGTTACAGGTATTGCAGTCGGAAGTAGTGCAAGCGGCAAAAGACGGGGGCGAAAAGCTCAAAACGCTACCGGTTGGACCCGGCCCCGAAGTGGGCGCGAATAATCAAACCGGACAACTTGCTGGCATGGCCACCGCCGATGCGGCAAAAAGTTTAATGCAGAGTATGCAGGCAGGCAGTGAAGCCAGTCAGCAGCAAATGACCGAAGCCCTGGCTGAAAAAGTTGTGGCATTGTTACCGCCAACGGCATCCGATCAGCAACACCAGCAGGTGAAGCAGTCTATTATAGGTGGTATTCAGGAAATACAGTCGCAGCTGGCGCAGGGGCGAGAACCGGGAATTGATTTGAAAGCGTTAGTCACCGATGCCCTTCGTGATGCCAATATACCGGTTACACCGCACATGCTGTCCCAGGCTGAACAGCAGGTCTCTCAGCTGCATATGATGTTGAGTAGCGCGCAAAGTACTGCTGCCCAGGTAGTCAGTTCACAGCTGGTTTCAACCGATGCGGTTATTCAGGAGAATAGTCAGGTTCGCAGTGAGTCTACTAAAGCGCAGGCCCAGGCCGACGGGCTGGATAAACCGGTAAATATTACTAAAGCTGAGGGGCAACAGCAGCTTCACGAAAAAATCCGCTGGATGGTGAACGCCCGTAACCCGATGGCCGAAATTCGTCTGGATCCGCCCGAACTGGGCAGTATGCAGGTCCGGGTTAATGTGAACGGCGATACCGCCAGCGTTAACTTTGTGGTGCAGTCGCAGCAGGCAAAAGACGCGCTGGCTGATGCAGCGCCCCGTCTACGGGATATGCTGGCTGAGCAGGGTATTGAGCTGGGAGAGTCATTCGTACAGCAACAGGGTAGTGGCGAGGAGGGTACCGGCGACGAGACTGACGGTCAGTTTGCTGGCCGGGGTCAGCGCAGCGACGATGAAGAGGAACATACGGTGATAGAACAGCCAATCACCCGTGAAAGCCGGGGCGGAATTGATTACTATGCGTAAAAAAGCGTGCACTTTGACTTTAGCAGCATTGCCATTTAGCGCTGAAGCCCGATAATACGCCCTAGCAAACACAGAAGGGTTACCCATGGCAGAAGAAGAATTACAAATCGAGGAAGATGGCAAGAAGAAAGGCAAAATGATGATGATCATCATGATTGCCGTCGTGCTGATTGTGGGCGGCGGGGCCGCATATTTCTTCCTGTTTACCGGCGATGACACGCCAGCAGCCGCGCAGCTGGCTGCTACTGATGGCGCAGCAGCGCAGGCACCGGCAGCAAACGCCCAGGTAGGCACCGCGTTATATGTGGCGATGCCACGGCCGTTTGTCTTTAATGTCCCCGGCAGCGGTCGTGACCGGCTGGTGCAGATAAAAGTACAGTTATTGGTTCGCGGGTCCGATAACGAAGAAATAGCCAAGTCTCATATCCCGTTAATTGAAGGCAAGTTGCTCCAGGTATTCAGTTCCGCTAATGCGGATGACCTGGTGACCGAAGCGGGAAAAGTTGAACTGCGCGACAAGGCAGCTCAGGAAGTACAGACTGCGATGCAGGATATCGCGGGTGCCAAAGTTGTTGAGCGGGTGTTGTTCACCGGCTTTGTCATGCAATAACAGGAATGCCATGTGAGTGATTTATTATCCCAAGACGAAATCGATGCCCTGTTACATGGTGTCGATGACGTAGAAGAAGAAGAGGTCAGCGATTCGCCCTCGGATTCGTCTGCGCTGGAGTATGATTTCTCCTCACAGGACAGAATTGTCCGAGGACGCATGCCCACCCTGGAAATCGTTAATGAGCGATTCGCCCGGCATATGCGGGTGAGCCTGTTTAACATGATGCGTCGCTCCGCCGAAGTCTCCATTAATGGCATTCAGATGATCAAGTTTGGTGAGTACATACATACCCTGTTTGTACCTACCAGTCTGAATATGGTGCGTTTCCGCCCGCTTAAGGGCACCGGACTCATTACCATGGAAGCGCGGCTGGTGTTTATTCTGGTAGACAACTTTTTTGGTGGTGACGGACGCTATCACGCCAAAATTGAAGGCCGGGAGTTCACACCTACCGAGCGCCGGATTATCCAAATGCTTCTTAAAATCATCTTTGAAGATTATAAAGAAGCCTGGGCGCCGGTAATGGACGTGTCTTTTGAATACCTCGATTCAGAAGTAAACCCGGCCATGGCCAACATTGTGAGCCCCACCGAAGTGGTGGTGATCAGTTCTTTTCATATTGAGCTGGATGGCGGCGGGGGGGACTTTCACGTATCGCTGCCGTATTCCATGCTGGAGCCCATCCGCGAACTGCTGGATGCCGGCGTTCAGAGTGATAAAGAAGACACTGATTTGCGCTGGAGCAAGGCGCTGCGCGATGAAATTATGGATGTGAAAGTGGCACTTACCACCCATATGCTGGATGTGGATGTACCATTGAAAGATGTCATGGAATTTAAAGAGGGTGACATTATTCCGGTGGAAATGCCGGAGCATATCACTGTGCTGATTGAGGATCTGCCCACCTTCCGCGCGAAGCTTGGGCGTTCCCGTGACCATTTGGCACTGAAGATTACAGAAAAGATCCCGCGGCCAACGTCGGTGAAATCTGAACTACAGTTATTAACACGCGGCGGTCGTATCATCGATAACGATGCGGAGCTGCAAGTACTCGAAGAAGACCTGTAACAGGTCGTTGCGACAAGAGGCAATCCTATGAGTGAAGAAGACGGCATGGACGATTGGGCTGCTGCCATGGCAGAGCAGGCCGATTCAGAAGCTGATGAGCAGGGCGAGGGCGGCAACGACGGCGATGACGTTAGGGTTGCTGAGCTCGATGAACTGTCTGACGACGCGCCTATCTCCCAGGAAGAAAAGAAAAAGCTAGATACTATCCTGGATATCCCGGTTACCATTTCTATGGAAGTGGGGCGCAGCCAAATCAGTATCCGAAATTTATTGCAGCTGAACCAGGGCTCGGTGGTGGAACTGGACCGGGTGGCGGGCGAGCCATTAGATGTTTTGGTTAATGGCACGTTGATTGCTCATGGAGAGGTAGTAGTAGTCAACGATAAGTTCGGGATTCGGTTAACGGATGTTATTAGTCAAATCGAGAGAATTAAAAAACTCAGGTAAAACTCTTTTGAAAGCAGGAGGTTGCGCAATGCTCCCTCTTGCTGCTTCCCCTTCTGCTGTCGCTCAAAGCACGCAATCAATCACTAATCCCACGTCGGTACTGTCAATTTTTCTATCACTTTTGCTGGTGGTCGGGATTATCTTTGCGCTTGCCTGGGTAATGCGTCGATTTAATGTCACTCACAGTGGTAACGCCCAAATGACCGTGGTTTCCAGTATGATGGCCGGAGCAAAAGAAAAAATTATGGTTATTCAGGTAGGCGACGAGCAGCATTTAGTGGGCGTCACCGCGAATAACATTAACCATCTGAGCAAGCTCGACAAACCTCTGGAAGTAAGTAAGCCCGCCTCATCTCCCTCCGCCGATCAGTTTAAACAAAAGCTGGTCGCCGCGATGGCAGGTAAGTTAAATCCGGCGGTAAAGGAGCCTGGCCATGAACGTTAGTCGTTGCTTTGGGCTAATAGCCGCAGCTGTAATTGTGTGGGCGCTCGGCGCCGAACCGGTAATGGCCCAACAGGGAATTTCTGCGGTTACGGTGAGCACTAATCCGGATGGTACGCAGGATTACACTATGACGCTGCAGGCGCTGTTTATTATGACAGCGCTGAGTCTCATTCCTGCCTTCATCATGATGATGACCTCATTTACCCGCATCATCGTGGTACTGTCAATTTTGCGCCAGGCCATTGGTTTGCAGCAATCGCCGTCTAACCAAATTCTCATCGGTGTGACCCTGTTTCTGACCATGTTCATTATGAAGCCGGTGTTCGACGAGATTAACGAGCGTGCCTTACAGCCTTACCTGGAAGAAGAGATGAGCTCCAAAGAAGCACTCGAGCAGGCGAAGGGGCCCATGCGCGCATTTATGCTGTCGCAAACCCGGGTGAAAGATCTGGAAACCTTTGTGCGCATCGCCGGTGAAGAAGATAAGTATCAGGAGCCCGCCGACGTACCGCTGACAATCCTTATACCGGCATTTGTCACCAGTGAGCTGAAAACCGCCTTTCAAATTGGCTTTATGTTGTTCATTCCGTTTCTGATCATCGACTTGGTGGTGGCCTCCATTCTAATGGCCATGGGTATGATGATGCTGTCACCCATGATCGTATCGCTGCCGTTCAAACTGATGTTGTTTGTGCTGGTGGATGGCTGGAATCTGATTTTCGGTACCCTGGCAACCAGCTTCGGTATGGGTGTATAGGAGAGCAGCATGTCACCAGAGGTATTTGTCGAAATTCTCCGCGAAGCCATGTTCATGGTAATCATGCTGGTGTCCGCTGTTATCGTGCCCAGCTTGATCGTGGGACTGATTGTGGCGGTGTTTCAGGCCGCCACGTCCATAAACGAGCAAACCATGAGCTTCTTGCCAAGACTGCTGGTGACCCTGCTGGCCCTGAGTTGGGGCGGCAACTGGCTGGTACAGCAACTGATGGATTATTTCTTTCACATGGTCGACCTTATTCCGCAGGTGGTGGGCTAACCATGGAATACGATTTGAGCACCATCAATCAGTTTCTGGCTGATATGTTGCTGCCGTTTATGCGTATATCCGGGTTATTCGCAGCCATGATTGGATTGAGTGCCAAGTCTATTCCGCCGCCGGTCAGAGCATTACTGGCAGTCATGCTTACCCTGGTCATTATGCCCGTGGTGCCGCCGTCACCGGTGACTGATATGGTCAATGTGGGAACCTTTGTGCTGGCTATTCAGCAGCTGTTGATCGGGATTGCGATAGGCTTTGTTTCTATGATGGTACTGAATACCTTCGTACTGGCAGGGCAGGTAGTTGCAATGCAGACCGGCCTGGGCTTTGCCTCTATCGTTGACCCGGTGAACGGCATCAACGTACCCGCGGTGGGTCAGTTCTATCTAATCCTGGCCACATTGCTGTTCTGGGCGATGGACGGGCACCTGTCGATGATTCATATGATTGTTATCAGTTTTGAGGCCTTTCCCATTGGCGCGGAATGGTTCAGTGGTGATCAACTCAGATCGATTGCACACTGGGGCGGATGGATGTTTGTGTCAGCCCTCACGCTGTCGTTAGCGCCGATTGTGTCATTGCTTATTGTTAACCTGGCATTTGGGGTGATGACCAAGGCGGCGCCACAGCTGAATATTTTCAGTATCGGTTTTCCCATTGCGCAGGTCACCGGGCTTATTATCATTTGGATCACCATGGAAAACTTCATTACTCACTTTGAGCTGCAGTGGACCCGGGCACAGCAGTTTATGTGTGAACTGTTGCGGATATGTCCGCCCTAGGAGTATAGCGCATGGCCGATACGCACGAAAAAACAGAAGACCCCACGGGGAAAAAACTCGACGACGCCAAAAAGAAAGGCCAGCTGGCCCGATCCCGCGAGTTGTCTACCACGCTGGTGCTGATTGGCAGTGCCATCATGTTTCTGGTGCTGGGCGGCCAAATCGCCCAAGCGTTGTATATTGTTACCCGCCGGTCGTTCTCGCTCTCCCGGGATGAAACCTACGACGTCACGCATATGTTTTCGGCGTGGGGCGAAGCGTTTATGAATATCAGTTCGCCCGTGCTTATTTACATGACAGTGACGATGGTGGCAGGTATCTACGGCTCGATTGCGCTGGGTGGGTTTAATTTCACCTGGGAGGGGGCGAAGTTTAAGGGCAACAAAATGAGCCCCATTGCCGGCTTCAAACGCATGTTCGGTATGAACGGTCTGGTGGAGCTGATTAAAGCCATTGCCAAGTTCTTTGTTATTGCTGCCATGGCGCTGCTGGCGCTCACAATTTTTCGCGATGAAGCCCTGCATCTGGATGTAGAGCTGTACCCGGGGAATATTTTCCACGCGCTGGACATGCTGGAGTGGGCGTTTCTTATCCTGGTACTGGGCATGCTGCCGATTGCCGCCATCGATGTGCCTTATCAAATATATAAACACAACAAAGAAATGAAAATGACCAAGCAGGAGGTCAAAGATGAGCGTAAGAACGCAGACGGCGACCCTCAGGTCAAAGGCCGGATAAGACGCCTGCAGTATCAGGCTGCCGCAAAACGGATGATGCAGGAAGTGCCGAATGCCGATGTGGTAGTGACCAACCCCACCCACTTTTCGGTGGCGATTAAATATGATGATAACGGTGGGCGGGCGCCAGTTCTGGTGGCGAAGGGGGCCGATGAGCTGGCCATGCATATCCGGAAAATTGCCACCGCCAACGATGTGCCATTGATCCCGTCGCCAATGCTGGCACGGGCCATTTACTATTCCACCGAAATTGAGCAGGAAATACCCCATAAGCTGTTTATGGCGGTGGCACAGGTACTGGCGTATGTGTATCAGTTAAAAGCCTACCGCAAAGGCAAAGCGCAGCGACCGAAACCACTGAAAAAGGATTTGCCCATTCCGCCGGAATTAAGGCGCTAATCACACCTTCTTTTGCCAATGTATGTAACACTAAGTGTTTGTCACACATAGCTTTAAATGCTTTTGTTGAGGAGCCCTTCAAGCTGGCATGGTAGTTGTACTAACTTCATCAGAGAGACACGAGTGTCAAATTTCTGATAGTGAGTACAATTCGCCATGGTGTTATCAGGCTACCTGCAACGGTTTGACAAAAGTCAGCTGCAAAAGCTAACCACCGGCCTCGGCGCCCCTGTGGTGCTGCTGGCCATTATGGGCATGGTTATACTGCCCATGCCGCCTTTTCTGCTGGATATTCTGTTCAGTTTCAATATTGCCTTATCGTTGGTCATTATCCTGGTGGCCGTCTTCACCGAACGGCCGGTGGACTTCGGTATTTTCCCGCTGGTGCTGTTGATAGCCACCGTATTGCGGCTGGCTCTGAATGTGGCTTCTACCCGGGTGGTGTTGCTGTACGGCCATGAAGGCGGTGACGCCGCCGGAAAAGTCATTGAGGCTTTCGGCGAAGTGGTTATCGGCGGCAACTACGCGGTAGGTGTGGTGGTATTCGCCATCTTGCTGATCATTAACTTTAAAGTAGTGACCGCAGGTGCAGGCCGTATCTCAGAAGTGAGCGCTCGCTTTACGTTGGATGCTATGCCGGGTAAGCAGATGGCGATTGATGCCGACCTTAACGCTGGCTATATCGATCAGGACCAGGCCCGTGAGCGTCGCGAGGAAATTACCGCCGAGGCGGACTTCTACGGTTCAATGGACGGTGCCTCAAAATTTGTAAAAGGTGATGCCGTAGCCGGCCTGTTTATCATGCTGATCAATATCGTCGGCGGACTGTTTATCGGCATGATCCAGCATGACCTGAGCTTCGGCAACGCCATTGAAGTTTATACGATCCTGACTATCGGTGACGGCCTGGTGGCGCAAATTCCTTCGCTGTTACTGTCGGTCGCCACGGCTATCATTGTTACCCGGGAAAACGAAACCCAGGAAATGGGCAAGGAAATCCAGACTCAGCTGGGCAATCAGCAGGCTCTGTACATTGCGGCCGGGGTATTGTTTGTGATGGGGATTATCCCTGGGATGCCACACTTTGCTTTCCTGGGGTTCTCTGCCCTGGCCGCAGGGTATGCGTACTTTCGCGGTAAGCAGGCCAAACAGGACGCTGAGGCGCCAGCGCCGGCAACCGGGCTGCAAGCTGAAGAAGGCGGGGCACCGGAAGTTAAAGAGCTTGGCTGGGACGATGTGCAGCAGGTCGATACCATTGGCCTGGAAGTCGGATACCGGTTGATCCCGCTGGTGGACAAATCCCAGGGAGGCGAGCTGCTTACCCGTATTAAAGGCGTGCGTAAGAAGTTATCGCAGGAGCTGGGTTTTCTTATTCCCCCAGTGCATATCCGGGACAATCTGGACCTGGATCCAAACGCGTATCATATCGCTATGCTCGGGGTCACGATCGGCGACGCACAAATCAGCCATGATGAGGAGCTGGCCATCAACCCCGGCCAGGTGTTCGGTAATCTGGAAGGCACCGCCACCAAAGACCCGGCGTTTGGTCTCGACGCGGTGTGGATTAAACCCGCGAAACGTGAGCATGCCCAAACCCTTGGCTACACCGTAGTGGATGCAGCCACCGTCGTTGCCACCCACCTGAGTCAGTTGTTAACCAATAATGCGTATCAGCTGTTAGGTCATGAAGAAGTACAGCAACTGCTGGATATGCTGGCGAAAACCAGTCCTAAGCTGGTAGAAGGGCTGGTGCCGGATATTTTGCAACTGAGTACGGTAGTGAAGGTACTGCAAACCCTGTTGTTTGAAGGGGTTCCCATCCGCGATATGCGCACGATTGTGCAGACCTTAAGTGAATACGGGCCGAAGAGTCAGGATCCGGATGTGCTGGTGTCGGCAGTTCGTATTGCGCTCAAACGCCTCATCGTGCAGGAGATTACCTCAGGCAGCCGGGAAATCCCCGTCATAACCTTGGCGCCAGAGTTGGAACAGATGTTGCACCAGTCTCTTCAGGCAGGCGGTGAAGATGGCGCAGGTATCGAGCCAGGGTTGGCAGACAAACTGCAACAATCACTGCAACAGGCCAGTCAGCAACAAGAGCTGGCAGGCGAGCCGGCGGTGTTATTGACCTCCGGCATGTTGCGCCCGGTCTTGTCACGGTTCTTAAAATATTCAGTCGCTGGATTACATGTCCTGTCTTATCAGGAAGTACCAGACGACAAACAAATAAAAATTGTCAGCTCTGTGGGTCAATAATCTGACGCCCGTTGCGTAGTGAGGTTGGGAATGAAAATCAGACGTTTTTTTGGCAAAGACATGCGCGAAGCGCTGAATCAGGTTAAAGCCGAACTGGGCAGCGAAGCCGTAATTATGTCCAACCGCAAGGTTGCTGATGGCATCGAGCTGGTGGCAGCCTATGATAAAGAGCCCGACGCCAAGTTATCGCTGAACAGGCAGCCGGCAGCCGGCAACACGAGCGGCCAGGCAGCTAAACAGCCGCGCAAAGGCACCCCCAGTCTAAGCGAAATCATTGGTGACGACGGTCCTGACTCGTTACGGGCACTGCTGGAAAAGCAACAGCAGGCAAAGGTGCAGGCGCAGGAAAACGTGCAGGCCGCACCCACGCCGCCACCCGCTCCTGGACGTCCGGCGCAGACTCCTTCCGCTCCTGTCAGCCAGGCCCAGGGCGCATCAGACTTTGCCGATATGTTTGCCGATGTCCTGCCGGAAGCACCTCAGGTTAACAATGCGTCCAACCCCGCTAACAGCGATGAGTTACAAAGCATTAAAGAAGAGCTGGCATCGTTGCGTAATGTCCTGCAGTTTCAGGTGGCCGATCTGATGGAAAACCAGCAACGCCGCCAACGCCCGGTACACCATTACCTCACTCAGCGACTCGTTGAAATGGGGATCAGTCAGGGGCTGGCGCAGCAACTTATTCATTACACCCCGGCGCAGAGCAACGAACGGGATGCGTGGCTATATTCCCTGAACCTGCTGGCTAACCGTATTAATGTCAGCGGCAACGATATTCTCACTCAATCCGGAGTAGTGGCTCTGGTAGGCCCCACCGGTACAGGCAAAACCACGACTGTGGCAAAACTGGCTGCCCGTTATGCGCAAAAATACGGCGCCGACCAGGTCGGCCTGATCACTATTGATACCTACCGGATTGCCGCGTTTGAGCAACTGGCTACTTATGGCAAAATCATTGGCTGTACTGTCCGAAAGGCACAGAGCAGCGAAGAACTGGCCGATAATCTGTTCCAGTTGCGCCACAAGCGACTCATCCTCATCGACACGGCAGGTTTCAGTCAGCGTGACAGCCGGTTAATTAAGCAGCTGAGTCAGTTTGATAATGGCCAGATGCAACCAGTGCGTAAATACCTGGTGGCACAGGCGAATACCCAATACCCCGCCTTACAGCGTATTATCAGCGCTTACAGTGAAGTTAATCTGGATGGCTGCATCTTCACCAAGCTGGATGAATGTTACAGCCTCGGAGAGGTCATCAGTGCGGCAGTTGAGTACCAGTTGCCGGTGAGTTATGTCACTGACGGACAACAGGTTCCTGAAGATATTAAGGTAGCTGAAGCGAAATCTCTGGTATCGGCTGCTGCAAAGCTTTATAAAAAGTACGGATTGAATCATACTAGTGGCAATCAAGAAGTTAATGCAGCACGAGCAGTATGATCGAAGATCAAGCGAGTAGCTTACGGAAGATGAATCAGTCACGATTAATCAAAGTCATTGCCGTTACCGGAGGTAAAGGTGGTGTCGGGAAAACAAACATTACCCTGAACACGGCCATAGCCATGGCCAAGCAGGGTAAGCGCGTCATGGTGCTGGATGCCGACCTTGGTCTTGCCAATGTGGACGTGATGCTGGGTCTGCGGGTAGAGAAAAACCTCTCCCACGTCCTGTCGGGGGAATGCACCTTAGACGAGGTGTTGGTCACCGGCCCCCATGGCATTAAAATAGCACCGGCATCCTCTGGCACTCAGTCAATGACAGAGTTATCGCCTACTGAGCATGCCGGGCTTATCCGCGCGTTCAGTGAGCTGCGCTCGCAGATAGACGTATTAATAGTCGATACCGCTGCCGGCATATCAGACATGGTGTTGAGCTTTTCAAAAGCCTCGCAGGACATCATGGTGGTAGTCTGCGACGAACCTACCTCCCTCACGGATGCTTACGCACTGATTAAAATCCTGAACCGCGAACACGGGGTATTCAGATTTAAAATTATTGCTAATATGGTCCGCGATGTCCGGGAAGGGCAGGAGCTGTTCAGTAAGCTGTCTAAAGTCACCGGCCGGTTCCTCGATGTGGCACTGGAATTAGTGGCTACCGTACCCTTCGACGAAAATATCCGTCGCGCTGTACGTAAGCAGACCGCGATTGTCGATGCGTTTCCCTCTTCACCGGCGGCGATGGCCATTACTCAGCTGGCCACTAAAGCCATCTCATGGCCCATACCCAATCAGCCCGGTGGACATCTGGAATTTTTCATCGAACAATTAATCTCTGACAAAGTTGCGGGAAATCAACGTTGAATAGTAAGGCCGCTGCTTATCAACAGCAAACGGACAAGTCACAACTCGTCGAAAGACACGCACCGCTGGTAAAACGTATCGCCCACCACTTGATGGCCCGATTACCGGCGAGTGTTATTGTGGACGACCTTATCCAGTCCGGTATGATCGGGTTGCTGGAAGCGGCACGTAACTTTGATGGCACGAAAGGCGCCAGTTTCGAAACCTTTGCGGGGATCCGCATCCGCGGTGCCATGCTCGATGAAATTCGCAAGGGCGACTGGACACCTCGTTCGGTACACAAAAACGGGCGAGCTATTACCGAAGCCATTTCCCAGGTGGAAGGTGAAACTGGCCGTGATGCCCGGGATGTGGACGTAGCGGCAAAAATGAATGTAAGCCTGCAGGATTACCATCAGATGCTGAATGAAGTCAGTGCTGGTAAAATTGTGGGTATTGAAGACTTGGGCGTTTCCGAAGACGTGATTGCCACCGAACAAAACCGGGGCAATGACACACCGTTGGAAGATTTGATGCAAGGCGCTTTCCAAAAAGCACTTGCTCATGCTATTACTACACTGCCCGAGCGCGAAGCGATAGTATTGTCTCTGTACTACGACGAAGAACTGAACCTGCGAGAAATCGGGGAAGTGCTTGACGTCAGTGAGTCCAGAGTCAGCCAGATACACAGCCAGGCCATGTTAAAACTCAAATCACGAATGAAGTCGTGGCGAGCTGACGAATAACAACACACTATAACGAATACACCCTCACTGGAGGCCATTTTGGACAAAAATATGAAAATTCTCGTGGTTGATGACTTTTCTACCATGAGACGAATCATAAAAAACCTGCTTAAAGATTTGGGGTTCTCCAACATCCAGGAAGCGGACGACGGAAACACCGCATTGCCTATGCTGCAGCAAGGCGATTTTGATTTTGTAGTGACCGACTGGAACATGCCGGGAATGCAGGGTATCGACCTGTTACGTGCGATCCGCGGTGATGACAAACTCAAGCACTTACCGGTGCTGATGGTAACTGCGGAAGCCAAAAAAGAGCAGATCGTTGCCGCGGCGCAAGCCGGTGTTAACGGTTACGTGGTGAAACCCTTTACTGCAGCCACTCTGAAAGAAAAACTCGACAAAATCTTCGAACGTTTAGGTTGATCCAGACGCTCCCCAGCTAAATGAGGTTACTGGATGTCAACGAATGTTAATGTCCCTATTACACTGGACGAGGCCAAACAGCTAGTTGCCTGTCTGGAGGCAGGAGACAACGAATCGGCGAATGCTATTCTGGAAGCTGTTTCGATGAAAGAGTCTATTGAGCTTTTCGCCGAGGTGGGCAAACTTACCCGCCAACTCCACGATTCTCTCAACAACTTCCAACTGGATGAGCGCATTGCCGGACTGGCTAATGAAGACATTCCGGATGCACAGTCAAGACTGACCTATGTGATGGAAGAAACGGAAAAGGCCGCCAATACCACTATGGACGCGGTTGAAGCCAGTATGCCCATTGCTGAGAACCTGGCCGAGCGTATCGACAAGATCATGCCTGAATGGAAAAAGCTCATGAGCCGGGAAATCGAGCTGGGTGAGTTTAAAGCGCTGTGCACTGATCTGGATCGGTTACTGGAAGACGCCTCTGACGAGTCCGCCAAACTTACCGGACTGCTTACCGAAGTTCTTATGGCCCAGGGTTATCAGGACTTAACCGGGCAGGTAATCCGCCGGGTTATCGAGCTGGTGAAAGAAGTGGAAGACAGCCTGGTTAACATGTTAACCATGTTCGGCGAGCCAGAAGCAAAAGTTAGTGCTAAACAATCTGAAAAAGAAACCGATAAGATTGGTGCAGAAGGACCAATAATCGATGCCGAACAACGTGATGACGTAGTTCAGGGCCAGGATGATGTTGATGATCTCCTGTCTAGCCTGGGTTTTTAAGGGAGCCGACGCATGTCGTTTGATGTAGACGAGGATATATTACAGGACTTTCTGGTTGAGGCTGGCGAGATCCTGGAACAATTACAAGAACAACTCGTTGATCTGGAAAACAACCCTGAGGACGCAGATTTACTCAATGCGATTTTTCGGGGCTATCACACGGTCAAAGGGGGCGCAGGTTTTCTGTCGCTCACCGAACTGGTAGAGATATGCCACGGTGCCGAAAACGTCTTTGATGTCATGCGCAATGGCCAGCGCACCCTCACACCTGAGCTAATGGATGTGATTCTACAAGCCACGGATGTGGTAGTAGACATGTTCGAAAAGGTGAAGGCCCGGGAACCTCTGGAAGCGGCCGATGCCACACTGGTGGATGTACTGCATAAGCTCAGTAAACCAGAAACCCCGGACGAAAACATTTTCGGTCCGGCCACCACCACCGGCCATCAAACATCAGCCCCATCTGCCGAAGAGCAGGAATTTGCCATTGAGGAAACGCCCGCACCTGCAGAAGTCGGCGCCATGCATAAAACCTCGGGCGACGGCGGCATAGAAGATATTTCTGAAGATGAATTCGAAGCGCTGTTAGACGAACTTCACGGCGGCGGTGCACCGGGCCGCCCGGCGAAACCTGAAACCGCTGCTGCAAAGTCAGAGTCTATGAATGTCGCGCCTGAGCAAGCCGCTGCGTCTGACTCAGACGATATTACCGATGACGAATTTGAAGCTTTGCTGGATGAATTACACGGCAAAGGCCAGTTTGGGGAAGATACTGTCGCTGCTGCACCGGTTGCGCCTGCCAGTAAGCCGACTCCATCTGCCCAGAGCACTGGAAGCAGTGATGACGAGATAACCGATGACGAGTTTGAAGCCTTACTCGATCAGCTACATGGCAGCGGACAGGGGCCTTCTAAGAAAGAGCCTGCTGCGGCCACCGCGCCACGGGAACCGGAAAAGCCACGGGTTAAAGTAGACTCGCAGGCAACCGATGCCATTAACGAAGCGAAGGCCAAACAGCAGTCAGTTGCCCCGCCTGCAGAGCCGGCTAAGCCAGCAGGCAAACCCGCAGCAGTGGCACCGGCACCGAAAAAAGACGACAAAAAAGCGAGCCCGGCCCCGCCTGCGGCGGAGACCACCGTGCGGGTAGATACCAAACGCCTGGACCAGATTATGAATATGGTTGGCGAGCTGGTATTGGTGCGTAATCGCCTGCTGAGTCTGGGCATCAGTACCAACGACGAAAGCATGACCAAAGCCATTGCCAACCTGGACGTAGTGACTGGGGATTTGCAGGGTGCGGTGATGAAAACCCGTATGCAGCCAATTAAAAAGGTATTCGGCCGATTCCCCCGGGTGGTACGGGACTTAGCGCGTTCGCTGAAAAAAGAAATTACCCTTGAACTGGAAGGTGAAGACACCGATCTGGATAAAAATCTGGTAGAGGCATTGGCCGATCCATTGGTGCATCTGGTTCGCAACTCGGTGGATCATGGCATTGAAATGCCGGATGACCGCCAGGCCGCGGGCAAACCGCGCATGGGCACGGTCAAGTTGTCTGCGTCACAGGAAGGCGATCACATTCTGCTTACCATTGAAGATGATGGTAAAGGGATGGACCCGGAAAAGCTCAAAGACATTGCCATTAGCCGTGGCGTGTTGGATGCCGATGCGGCAGCCCGCATGTCAGACGTGGAAGCGTTCAACCTGATATTCGCGCCGGGCTTCTCCACCAAGACGGAAATCAGTGATATTTCCGGTCGGGGTGTGGGCATGGACGTCGTGAAAACCAAAATTAATCAGCTTAACGGTACTGTGAACATCGATTCGCAACTAGGCAAAGGAACCCGCTTAGATATCAAAGTGCCTCTGACACTGGCTATTTTGCCCACGCTGATGATTATTGTTGGCAAGCAAACGTTTGCCTTACCGTTAGGGGCAGTGAGCGAAATCATCAACATGGACATTAAGAAAACCAATACGGTTGATGGCCAGTTGACAATGATCGTACGCTCCAAAGCAATTCCGTTGTTTTTCCTGGGCGAATGGCTGATCCGTGGACCGAAGAATATCGACCGCGAGAAAGGGCATGTCGTAGTGGTACAAATTGGTACCCAGCAAGTGGGCTTCGTAGTCGACGCTCTGATTGGCCAGGAAGAAGTGGTGATAAAGCCTCTCGATGCCCTGTTACAGGGAACGCCTGGTATGGCTGGGGCAACGATTACGTCCGACGGCGGCATTGCATTGATCCTTGATATTCCCAGTCTGTTAAAGCGGTATGCTCGCAAAGCATTGAAGTAGCCTTAACGAAATAGGAAACCTTAATCCATGGCCTTTAAAGTCCTGGTTGTTGACGACTCTACGTTTTATCGTCGACGAGTACGTGAGATTCTGGATGCTGATCGCGAATTAGAAGTAGTAGGCGAGGCCCGGGATGGCCAGGATGCGTTGGAAAAAATTGCCAGCCTGTCACCTGATGTGGTTACCATGGATGTGGAAATGCCGGTAATGGACGGTATTTCCGCCGTCAAAGCCATCATGGACAAACGGCCACTGCCAATCTTAATGTTTTCCTCGCTGACCCACCACGGCGCCCAGGCCACCCTTGATGCGCTGGAAGCGGGTGCACTCGATTTTTTACCTAAGAAGTTCGAGGACATTGCGCAGGACAGAAAGGAAGCGGCTAGCTTATTACGCACCAAGGTGCGTTTACTGGCACGCCGTGGGGTGGGAATACGCCGTCCGGCTATGTCACAGGGCCGCGTTTCCCCAACCTTGCCCTCGAATGCGCCCAAACCTAAGTTTTTCCGTTCATCCAGTGCGTTAACCGGGCGTTCAGATGCTGTGATGCAGCCCACTGTCAGCTCGGTTACCCGCTCGGGTAAGCGTTATCAGTGTCTGGCCATTGGCGCGTCCACCGGCGGGCCCGTGGCCCTGCAAAAGGTATTAAGTACGCTGCCCCCTGACTTTCCTCACCCGATACTGCTGGTGCAGCACATGCCAGGCACCTTTACCAAAGCCTTTGCGCAGCGGCTTGATAACCATTGTGCCATTTCAGTAAAAGAAGCCGAGTCCGGGGATATTCTTAAACCCGGCCACGCATATCTTGCGCCGGGCGGTATGCAAATGCTGGTAGAAACGCAAGGTCGTGAACACCGTCTGCAGATTACAGAAACGCGGGCCGCAGATAAAATCAGTTACAAGCCCAGTGTCGACATCACGTTTGGCTCATTGGCTAAAGTATTTGGCGGAGATGTACTGGGAATTATTCTCACCGGTATGGGCGCGGATGGTCGCGAAGGTAGCCGGCTACTGAAAGATCGTGGTGCCACCATATGGGCACAGGACCAGGAGTCCTGTGTGGTGTATGGCATGCCCCAGGCAGTCACTGCGGCAAATATTTCAGAAAAAAGCATCGGCATTGACTCGATGGGGCAGTGTATACAATCGGAAATGGAGTAGCACGGATATGCACATCCAGGTACGACAGGCAGCAGTGCAGTGAAAATCTGGACGATTGCAAACCAGAAAGGGGGCGTGGGTAAAACCACTACCACCGTCACGCTTGGTGGATTGCTGGCACAGCAAGGCAACCGGGTGTTACTGGTAGATACCGACCCCCATGCCTCGCTGAGCTATTATTTCGGCATCGATTCGGAAGAACTGTCCACGTCTGTGTATGATATTTTCATTAATAACGAACCAGTCACTGCCGATACAGTGTTGGATTGTTTATGTCCCACTAAGCAGGACAGTTTATTTGTGCTGCCCGCCACCATGGCACTGGCCACACTGGACAGACAAATGGGCAGTCAGCAGGGGATGGGGCTGGTATTAAAAAAAGCGCTGTCAAAAGTAGCCGATGAGTTTGATTACGTGCTGCTGGACTGTCCGCCGGTGCTGGGTGTATTAATGGTCAACGCGCTAGCCGCCTGTGACAAAGTCATTGTGCCGACACAGACCGAATATCTGGCACTGAAGGGATTGGACAGAATGATCCACACGTTGGAAATTATGAGCCGTTCGCTGCACAAGTCCTTCGATACTATTATTATCCCCACCATGTTCGACCGGCGAACCAATGCCGCCAATGAAGCACAGCGACGTCTGATGACCGATTATGGCGACAAAGTATGGCAGGGAATGATTCCTGTGGACACCCGGCTGCGGGACGCCAGTCAGGCGCAAGTACCTGCGTCGGTGGTTTTTCCACGTACCCGGGGCGTGATTGCCTACGATCAGTTACTTAAAGAATTGGAGCAGTAGTAAGCCGATGAGCAAGGGCACGCCGTTTGCGCGGGAAGATGTGATGGAGGACTACCTCAATGATCTGCTGCGGGCGCCAGAGGATCCCGCAGACGTGGTCGCGCGCACCGCAAAGTTGCTTGAACAGGCCGCAGTGACGAGTATTCCCGATGTCGTTGCCGATGAAGAACCAGCCGTGGCCGAATCGGTGGAACCTGAATCAGTTACTGAGCCTGCCGCTAACGTTCAGCCTCCCCCGGTTGCGGATGAGGCATCGGATAATACCGCAGCGCAGGCACCGACAGCCAGCCAGCTAGCGTTACGTGATAGCCTTGATGAGCAGTTTCAGGCGCTGTTTTTCGAAGTGGCCGGGCTGACACTGGCGGTACCGCTGACCACGCTTGGCGGCATTCACCGGCTGGAAAAAATTGGCCCGCTGTTTGGAAAACCGAAGTGGTTTAAAGGGGTTATGCTGCACCGTGACGAAAAGCTAAATGTTGTCGATACGGCGCAGTGGGTCATGCCCGAAAAATATGACGAAAAATTAGCGCAGACGCTAAACTATCAATATCTTATTATGCTGGGTGACAGCGCATGGGGGCTAGCCAGCGATAAACTGGTCAATACTGTCACACTTACAAAAACAGAAGTGCAATGGCGGGCGGCCCAGGGTAAGCGTCCCTGGCTGGCTGGCATGGTAAAAGAAAAAATGTGTGCGTTAGTCGACGTACATCAGTTAATATCAATGCTTAACAACGGCTTAGGCAGTAACGACCAGACGCCTTAGCGAGGGAGCCAGGTTCATGAATGACGAAAGATCAAACAATAATGCCGCAGACAAAAACGATGAAGTCCTCCAGTGGGTAACCTATCGCCTGGGTGATGAAACCTATGGCATTAATGTTATGCAGGTACAGGAAGTGCTTCGTCACACCGAGATTGCTCCGGTACCAGGCGCACCCGATTATGTTCTGGGTATCATCAATTTACGCGGTAACGTGGTCACGGTTATTGATACCCGTGCCCGTTTCGGTCTGCCGCCTACCGATATCACTGACAACACCCGCATCGTAATCATAGAGTCTGACGAGCAGGTAGTGGGGATTCTGGTAGACAGCGTGGCGGAAGTGGTTTATCTGAAGTCTTCCGATATTGACAGCGCACCCAACGTAGGTACGGAAGAAAGTGCTAAGTTTATTCAGGGCGTAAGCAACCGGGATGGCGAACTACTGATTCTGGTCGACCTGAACAAGTTACTCAGTGATGAAGAGTGGGATGAAATTAGCAGTATTTAAGACAGTTGATTCGGCCCGGGGAGCCTATCGTGCGCGCCGGGTTGCCCTTGTTGCCAGACGAAATCATGCTGACTGGCGTTAATGTCGGCAGAATGCTGAAATACCCGGAGCTGACTAATTCTCATCAGCCAATACGCCCGGACTATCGTGGCGTTACTATCAGGCAAACGCCCGCAAAATGTCATCATGACACACTGCACCAGCGCCACAGGGATGGGGTAATACTATGTTAGCGTTTTCCACTGAAAATTTAATTATCACTGCGCTGGTTATCGTCCCGTTTGTGGTGCTGTTCATTCTGGTGCTACTCCAGCGCCGACAACTGGCACAGCTGCGCGCGGCCCTTGCTCAGCAGCAGACAGAGTTAAGTCAGCTTACCACTGATATAAAACAGGTGGTAAACCAGCAACACGAAGATCAGGCCCGCACGGTGGTAGTGACTCGCCATATTCAGGGCTTGCAAGAACAGCACACCCAACTTGAAAACCAGCTTCGGGATGTGAAGCTTCAAGACCCATCTATGCGGTTATATCAGCGCGCCGCCGATATGGCCAGGCAGGGCGCCTCGCTGGAAGAAATTATGCAGGCTTGCGACATCCCTCCTGCAGAAGCCGAACTACTTATAAGCATGCACACCAAACATGCCTGAACAGGGTTCAGGTTTCCTTTCTGTAACGTCCCCAGCCCCGGTAAATATTTTCCTTACTTTCTGACCCGAGTACCTGGCCAAATCATTTCCTTCCAAAGTGCTCAAATTGATTTAGACGTCTAGACGTAAAGATGTTGACAAATAAACTGCTTTCGCCACAATGAAGACATCATCTGTTAACGGGGAATTCCACCATGCCCATTCGCATACCTGAACAACTGCCGGCGCAGGATGTTTTGCTGGGAGAGAATATCTTCACGATGGACAGTGACCGGGCAGCCCATCAGGATATTCGTCCACTGGAAGTGGGCATTTTAAATCTGATGCCGAATAAAATAGAAACCGAGGTGCAGATCCTCAGGTTGCTGTCGAATACCCCACTGCAAATCAATGTGGACCTGATCCGCATTGATAACCAGGCTCCTAAAAATACCCCGCAGTCGCATATGGATGCGTTTTATCATGACTTTTCACAGGTGGCGGAGAAGAAGTATGATGGTCTGATAGTGACCGGCGCCCCCCTGGCCCATTTGCAGTACACCAAGGTTAAGTACTGGGATACCATGGTCACCATACTTGAGTGGGCGCAGCGCCACGTGCAATCAACCCTGTACTTATGCTGGGCAGCGCACGCCGCCATGTATCATTTCCACGGTGTGCAGCGAAAGCTTCGGGAAGACAAACTGTCCGGGGTCTACGAGCATCAGGTACTGGATCCCAACAATGAATTGTTGCGGGGCTTTGACCCGGTGTTCTATGCACCCCATTCCCGCTACGGTCATATTCGCAGTGACGTGTACGAATCGGTGCCCGGACTACGGGTGGTGGCAGCGTCGGCGGAAGCAGGGGCGTATGTTATCGCCTCTGAAGACAAACGCAGAGTATTTGTTACCGGTCATCCGGAGTATGATGCGCTCACCTTACATGATGAATATCAACGGGATACAGCTGCCGGCCAGCAACCCGCCGTGCCAGTGAATTATTATCCGAACGACGATCCCAGCCTGCCACCGCTTGTCAGGTGGCGCTCACATGGTAGCCTGCTGGTAACAAACTGGCTGAACTACTATGTATACCAGACTACTCCTTACGATTTAGAACAGCTGGCCAGTAAGGCTCAGCCAACGAGGTAACCCGTGGTAGCAACAACAGAACATCCTTTATACCGCGCCGCTCAGTCACGCATTTTATTGCTGGATGGGGCGATGGGCACCATGATCCAACAGCACAAGCTGCAGGAAGCTGATTACCGGGGCACACGCTTTGCCGACTGGCACTGTGATGTACAGGGTAACAATGACTTACTGGTACTTACTCAGCCCGATCTTATTCACAACATTCATTGCGAATACCTGGCAGCTGGTGCCGACATTATTGAAACCAACACCTTTAACGCCACCAGTATTGCCATGGCTGACTACGACATGTCGTCTTTGTCTGATGAAATTAACCGCGAGGCGGCCAGACTGGCCAAGTCAGCGGCCCGGGAGTATAGCACTCCGGACAGGCCCCGCTTTGTTGCCGGCGTATTAGGGCCAACCAACCGCACCGCCTCTATTTCTCCGGATGTGAACGATCCGGGCAAGCGTAATGTTACCTTTGACGCGCTGGTTGAGGCTTATTCGGCATCTTGTCGTGCGCTTATTGAAGGCGGAAGTGACCTCATTATGCTGGAGACAATTTTTGATACGTTGAATGCCAAGGCAGCGGTGTTCGCGGTCGAGACGGTGTTTGATGAACTGAATCAGCGCTTACCGGTGATGGTGTCTGGCACCATTACGGATGCATCAGGACGCACCTTGTCGGGTCAGACAGCAGAGGCGTTTTATTATTCAATGAGGCATGTTACGCCCATTTCATTCGGCCTTAACTGCGCACTGGGTCCCGACTTGCTGCGTCAGTATGTTGACGAAGTTGCCGCCGTGGCAGAGTGTCTGGTTTCGGCGCATCCCAATGCGGGCCTGCCCAATGAATTCGGCGAGTATGATATGGAAGGGCCTGAAATGGCGACGCACATTGGCGAATGGGCCCGGGCCGGACTGGTCAATATTGTCGGGGGCTGTTGTGGCAGCACACCGGAGCATATCCGTGAAATCGCCAGTGCAGTAGAAGGCGTGCCTCCCCGCCAGGTGCCCAGCTTTGAACCCAGAATGCGGCTGTCGGGTCTGGAACCCTTCGTTCACTAAGAGAGTATTATGTCAGCAGAATTTTCTAGTTTTATTAATATCGGTGAACGCACCAACGTGACCGGATCGGCGGTTTTTAAACGCCTGATCCTGAATGATGACTATGAAAAAGCCCTGGATGTGGCTCGCCAGCAGGTGGAAAACGGCGCGCAGATAATTGATGTGAATATGGATGAGGCCATGCTCGATTCTGTGCAGGCCATGCAAACCTTTCTTAATTTAATTGCCTCAGAGCCCGACATCAGCCGGGTGCCTATCATGATTGACTCGTCAAAATGGGAAGTCATCGAAGCCGGGCTGAAGTGTGTACAGGGCAAGGCCATCGTAAACTCCATCAGTCTGAAAGAAGGTGAAGCCCAGTTTATTGAGCAGGCAACGCTTATCAAGCGCTACGGGGCTGCCGCCGTGGTTATGGCGTTCGATGAATCCGGTCAGGCGGATACCCAGGCCCGTAAAGTGGAAATTTGTCAGCGCAGCTACCGGGTACTGACAGAACAGGTAGGCTTCCCGCCGGAAGACATCATTTTTGACCCCAATATTTTTGCCGTGGCTACCGGTATAGAAGATCACGACAATTATGCCGTCGATTTTATTCAGGCCACCCGGGAGATTCGCCGTACCTGTCCCCATGTGCATGTGTCCGGTGGGCTGTCTAATATTTCATTCTCGTTTCGGGGTAATAACCCGGTACGTGAGGCCATGCACTCGGTTTTCCTGTACCACGCTATCCGCGCGGGCATGGATATGGCCATTGTTAATGCCGGTCAGCTGGAAGTCTACGACGAAATTCCTGAGGTGTTACGCAATGCGGTAGAAGATGTGATCCTTAATCGCCATGCCGAGGCCACCGAGCGCTTGCTCGAACTGGCTCCCCAGTTTCAGGGTGACGGCAAAGCTGCAGCGAAAGAAGATTTAAGCTGGCGCGAACAACCAGTGAATAAGCGACTGGAGCATGCGCTGGTAAAAGGGATCACCGATTACATCATTGATGATACCGAAGAAGCCCGCCAAGCGGCCGAGCGTCCCCTGCACGTCATCGAAGGGCCGTTGATGGACGGCATGAATGTGGTAGGAGACTTGTTTGGTGAAGGCAAAATGTTTCTTCCCCAGGTGGTTAAATCTGCGCGGGTAATGAAAAAGGCCGTGGCCCATCTGCAGCCCTATATAGAGGCGGAGAAAACCGAAGACAGTCAGAGCAACGGTAAGATCCTGCTGGCCACAGTCAAAGGGGACGTGCATGACATTGGTAAAAACATTGTCGGCGTGGTACTGCAATGTAATAACTTTGAGGTGATCGACCTTGGCGTGATGGTGCCCTGCGCCACCATTTTGCAAACCGCGAAAGACGAAAAAGTGGACATGATTGGCCTGTCCGGTCTGATTACGCCGTCGCTGGATGAAATGGTGCACGTCGCCAAAGAGATGCAACGCCAGGAGTTTTCCTTGCCGCTGCTGATAGGTGGCGCCACCACGTCTAAAGCGCACACTGCAGTGAAAATAGAACAGAATTATGATGCGCCGGTGGTGTATGTGCCTAATGCCAGTCGCGCCGTGGGTGTATGTCAGAAATTGCTCGGTAAAGTCTCCCGGGTGGAGTTCGCCGAGGCGCTGAAAAAGGATTACGACAAAGTGCGTGATCAGCACGCCCGTAAACAGCCACGCTCCCGTCCGGTGAGTCTGCAGGATGCCAGGGATAATGGCTTTAAGCCTGACTTTACGACGTTACCGGTAGCACCTAACCAGCCTGGCGTCACCCCGGTTACGGCCTCGCTTGCTACGTTGCGAGACTATATCGACTGGACGCCGTTCTTTCTTACCTGGTCACTAGCCGGTAAGTTTCCCCGCATTCTTGATGATGAGGTGGTCGGGGAGCAGGCGCGCGAGCTGTATGCCGACGCTAATGCCATGCTTGATGACATTATTGCCGGTAACCAGCTGGAAGCAAAAGGCGTGATTGGTCTATTTCCGGCCAACCGGGTGGGTGATGATATTGAAATTTTTCATGACGAACAACGCGACGCGGTGCGGGCCACGGCCCACCACCTGCGGCAGCAGACCCTGAAGTCCGGATACGCAAATTACTGTTTGTCCGACTTTGTGGCATCCAAAGAAACCGGCATTGCTGACTATGTGGGCGCGTTTGCTGTCACCGGTGGGATTGGTGAGGACGAGTTGGCCGCACAGTTTAAAGCGAACGGCGATGATTATAACGCCATCATGGCGCAGGCGTTGGCTGACCGTCTTGCCGAAGCGTTTGCCGAATATTTACATGAACAGGTACGCAAGCACTATTGGGGCTATGCCCCGGATGAAGCGCTGGACAACGATGCGCTGATCCGGGAGAAGTATCAGGGGATCCGTCCTGCACCGGGTTACGCTGCCTGCCCTGAACACACGGAAAAACAAACCATTTGGGATTTGCTGTCGGTGGAAGAGCATACCGGTATGAAGCTCACCGAAAGCTATGCCATGTGGCCCGGCGCGTCAGTTTCTGGCTGGTATTTTGCGCATCCGCAAGCGAAGTACTTTGCCGTAGCGAAAATTCAACGTGATCAGCTTACCGATTACGCGACCCGTAAAAACTGGTCGGTAGAAGAAGCAGAGCGGTGGCTGGGGCCCAATTTACATGACTGATAAGCCATTTAGTCAGGCCTGTGAAAATAACAAGCGGCCAATTCTGGAGATCCTGAGGGAGGCGTTTGCCACATGTACCCGGGTGTTGGAAGTGGGCAGTGGCACAGGGCAGCATGCAGTGTATATGGCTGCGCAGTTGCCACATGTGCAATGGCAGACCAGTGATCAGCCAGCCTATCACGAAGGGATCCGTGCCTGGCAACAGGAACTGGGTACCGATAACTGTCTGCCGCCACGGGCACTGACGATTGGTCAGGACGTCATTCCCGCTGCCGAGTTCGACGGGATCTTTACGGCGAACACTGCGCATATCATGCAAAAACACGAAGCAAAACTGTTAATGCAGCAGGTGAGTGCAGCGCTCCCCGCCGGTGGGGTCTTTTGCCAGTATGGACCGTTTACCCGGCAGGGTGAGTTCAACTCCACCAGTAACCGCGAGTTTCATGCATCGCTCATCGCGCGCGGCTACGGTGGTTACCGCGACCTCGACGAGTTACAACAGTGGGCGCCAGCGCTTACCCTTACGCAGCTGCACACCATGCCCGCCAATAACCTGATGCTGGTGTGGCACAAACACAGTTAACCTATGTTTTCGCAGGAAATTGTCGTGGGTGGGGCCGGGGAAAATCACCAACCAGTTCGATGACAGTGTAATTTGTGTGCAGGTCTGATATAACCAATAGTTACAAAGAAGAGCACGGACATATCTGGATGTCTAAGCTGCCAACAAATAATAATGACAAACAATGAGTGGTTATATGAAATCGATGTCTCTCCAGAAGAAATTTATGCTGATCGTGGGCGGCAGTATTGCCGTGATGCTGTTTATCACCGCCGTCTTTGTAGTTAACTTTATCGCTGATAAGACTGAACAAAATATCAAACAGGAAGTGACCAACCTGGTCAGGCTGGAATCCCAGGCGGTGGAGAGTTTCTTTTCCCACTACGGCGGGGTCGCCAGCACTTTCTTAAGCAGTCCGTATGTGCAGGACTTTTTTGCCCGGCACCAAACCCGTGGTGCGCCCAAACGGTCACTGCCACAAGCTGATACCATGTATCAGTTGTTTCGTAGTATCAGTGAAGACGAACCCAATATTAAGTCAGCATTCTTTGGCTCAGCCAGCACCGGTGAATACTTTTACGAAGAAGGCCGGGTAGGGGTTGAGGCAGAAGGCCCGGATGCCGGAGACCCAGCCAAGGGTTACTTCGCCACCCAGCGACCATGGTTTAATACTGCGGTAAAAAACGGCGAGTTATACGTTACGCCGCCGGCTGTTGACTCTCAGGACGGTACTGTGTCAGCAGTCATTCAGCAGCCTGTTTACCAGGGCGATACGCTGCTTGGCGTGGGCGGAATCGATATTCTGATTAGCACAGTGGGTGACGTGATTGACGGCATTCGTTTCCAGGATCAGGGCACGGCCTTCCTGCTCGACGAAAATCAACGCATTGTGTATTTCCCTAAACAGGAAAAAGACCTGTCACTGAGTTCTCCCATTGCCAGTTTTGATGACACCTTTGCAGACACCGCTGGTTTTGAGGCGCTGGCTGGCGCTATCAGAAGCCAGTCGATGGGGATGGTGCCGGTTACCTGGCGCGGCCAGGACTTTTATGCGGTGTACGAGCATGCCAAGCTGGACTCACCCACCATGGACTGGAGCCTGGGGATCCTTATCCCGGCATCGCTGATTACCGATCCTATCAACGAAGCGATTACCTCGGCCGCAATCCTGTCATTGGTTATCATTCTGATTATTGCCGCGATCACCTATACCGTGGGTGCGCGCATTACCCGGCCTATTCTCAAGATGCGTGACGCAATGGCGGAAATCGCCAGCGGTGATGGCGATCTGACCAAACGGCTGGAAATTACCAGCAATGACGAGGTAGGTGCGCTGGCGGCAGAGTTTAACCGTTTTACCGATACGCTCCGTGACCTGTTGCGACAGACCGCCTCGCATACCGAAGCGGTAGCCGATGCCGCAGCGCACCTGCGGGATGTATCCCACTCTTCCAGCCATGAAATTCAGCAGGAACGCCATCAGGTAGACAGTGTGACCAGTGCCGTTACCGAAATGGCCGCCACCGTGGTAGAAATTTCCAACAATGCCGCGCAGTCGAGTCAGGCTGCTGATGATGCCGATAATCTGGTGGCAACCGGCACCCAGCAGGCCACAGACGCCATGCACGAGATACAGTCACTGGCGAACGCCATTAACGAAGGCGTCGATGTGGTAAGTGGCCTGAGCAAAGAGTCAGACAATATTGGCGCCGTTATCGATGTGATTAACAGCATAGCGGAGCAGACCAACCTGCTGGCCCTTAATGCAGCCATTGAGGCCGCCCGGGCTGGCGAACAGGGGCGTGGTTTCGCCGTGGTAGCAGACGAAGTCCGTTCACTGGCCAGCCGCACTCAGGACTCCACAGACGATATCCGCCGGATGGTAGAACGTCTGCAAAATATGGCAGAACGCACTGACGCTGTAATGCAGGAAGGAAAGCAGCAATCGCAACGGGGAGTAGAAAAAACCGAGCGGGTAGTGACCTCTCTTGAGCAAATCAGCAATGCTATTGGCACCGTTCAGGCGCAGAGTAGCCAGATAGCCCAGGCAACTGAGCAGCAAACGCAGGCAGCAGAAGAGATTAACCAGTCACTGGTGCGCATCTCTGGCTCAGGTGACCGTACCAGCCAGCATGCGGAAGAACTGGCTGCAGAGGCAACTCAGTTGAGTCAGGTGTCGGCCGAACTTCGTGATCTGGTGAATCAGTTCAAGGTGTAAGGCAAAGCAACCACACATAATAAGGCGCTCTGGCGCCTTTTTGATTATTCGCCCAGTGCATCACTGACAGCGACCGCGTCGGATAAGCGGGTCTGAATAATCTCCCGCATGTCTGCCGCCAGTGCGCGAAAGGTCTGACGCCCAGGCGCTGTATTCCGCCAGGCCAGCGAGTGCTGACGGGCAATGGGCATGCCGTCAATTTCACACACATGCAGCGCGTCCGGTTTATGTAATTCTGAGTGAATATACAAGCCGGGCAAAAATGCGACGCCCATGCCCATTACTACCATCTGTCTGAGAGTATCCAGACTGGTGCCTTCGTAATCGCGCTGCAAACTTGCCCCTATACGCATACACACGTCCTGAACCTGATGATGAAAATGGTGACGATCTTCCAGCGTCAGTACTTTTTCGCCTTGTAACTGGTCTGGTGAAACCATTGGAACGCCAGCTAGATGGTGGTCAGATGGGATTACAAATTTCAGTGGCTCGGTAAACAGGGGCTGGACCACCACCTGCGAATTTTTCTCGAATACCGGAGATAGTATCAGGTCATATTCACCGCTGAGCAGGCCGTCGTGCAGTGCATGAGGGGCGCCTTCCCGCACATAAAATTTCAGGTGAGGGTGCTGGGCGTGGAGACCCGGCAGCACGTGGGGCAGCAGGTACGGACCCAGTGTGGGTGGGATCCCCAGCCGGAACGTCGCCCCTTCGCCTTCCGACAAGCCCCGGGAGATTTCAGCAAACCGTTGACCCGCCTGCAAAATATCCTCAGCGGCGTCCAGCAACGCTTTGCCCTGCGGCGACAGTAAGGTTCCCGATCGCGAACGTTCAAACAAAGGCACGCCCACGGCGTTCTCCAGCGCGTTGATTTGTGTGGTCAGAGTGGGCTGACTGATCCCCAACACCGAGGCTGCCCGGCGGTAACTCAATTGCTTAGCCACTGTGACGAAATAGCGGATCTGGTTTAGTGACGGAATCTTGCCTTGGAAATGCATAAGAGAACCCAGGGTAAAACATCTTAAAATATGCTGATAGGTAAAGGTTATCACGACAAGGTATATTATTCTATAAAGCTATCAGGGGACACTCGTCGTTTTCATTTTCATAACAATACGATACTAATGGGAGCAAAAATGAAGCACGTAATTTCAGGTGTTAAAAAGTTCCAACAGGACGTTTACCCAGAAAAGAAGGACATTTTTCAGAAGCTGGCAAAAGGTCAGAGTCCAGAAGTGCTGTTCGTCACCTGCGCGGATTCGCGCATCGATCCTGCTATGATCACGCAGACCGACCCCGGTGATCTGTTTGTATGCCGCAATGCCGGTAACGTCGTTCCACCGCATGGTGCACAGGACGGTGGCATGATCGGCTCAATTGAATTTGGTGTGGCGGCACTGGGTGTGAGCCATATTGTAGTGTGTGGTCACAGCGACTGCGGCGCCATGAAAGGTGCCATTAACCCTGATGCGCTGGATGCACTTCCAAACGTAAAAGAGTGGCTGTGCCACTGCCGAGGTGCTAACGAGGCAGTCAAAGCCCGCCACGGAAAAGACAGCCTGTCGCTGGACAACCTGGATGAAATCACCCAGGAAAACGTGGTTCAACAACTTCAGCACTTGCGTACCCATCCTGCTGTGGCAGCAAAAATCGCTGCCGGCGAAATTCAGTTGCACGGCTGGGTGTATGACATTGAGTCAGGCGATATCCAGTGCTACTCGGATGACTCCGGTACATTTCTACCTCTTGAGGAAGCGTACGCATAATTGCGGGTCGCAACGCACTCATTGAACGGAGTTATACATGAAGTTTGAATTAAGCAACTTGCGTGGCGATATAACCGGTGGTATTACCGCCGGTATCGTGGCGCTGCCGCTCGCACTGGCTCTGGGTGTCGCCTCTGGCGTTGGTCCCATGGCCGGTATGTACGGTGCTATTGCAGTAGGGTTCTTCGCGGCCCTCTTCGGTGGCACCCCGTCGCAAATCTCCGGGCCTACCGGGCCAATGGTGGTGGTACTGGCAGGCTTGTTTGCCAGCTTATCCGGCGACGTCGCGCTTATCTTTACCGCCGTCATGCTGGCGGGTATCTTCCAGATAGTGCTGGGCTTCCTGGGGGTCGGCCAGTACATTCGGCTGGTGCCCTATCCGGTTATTTCCGGGTTTATGTCCGGCATTGGTGCCATCATTATCATTCTGCAAATTGGCCGGCTACTGGGGCATGAGCCTCCGGGTGGAACGATTGGGGCACTGAGCTACATCCCCACGGCCCTGGCCGATATTAACTTCAGTACACTGGCGCTTGGGCTGGGGACACTGGTCATTGCCTATAAGTGGCCACCGTCGCTGGGCAAATATGTGCCGGGCGCGCTCGCCGCACTGATTATTGGCACCCTGGTGAGCCTGTTTTTACCCGTACCTATCCTGGGCGATATTCCTACTGGCCTGCCTAGCCTGCACATGCCTGTTTTTGACCAGAGCAAAGCGCTGTTAATTATTGAAGCGGCATTTATTCTGGCCATCCTGGGGGCAATTGACAGCCTGTTGACCTCGCTGGTAGCCGATAACATGACCCGTACCCGCCACGACAGCAGCCGTGAGCTCATTGGTCAGGGGATTGGTAATACCGTAGCGGGTTTAATCGGTGGTATTGCCGGTGCCGGTGCAACCATGCGTACCGTGGTCAATATCCGCAGCGGTGGTTTATACCGTCTGTCGGGCATGACTCACGCGCTGGTTCTGCTGGCCGTGGTATTGGGCCTGAGCCCGCTGGCGGCGAAAATTCCGCATGCGGTACTGGCGGGTATCCTGGTGAAAGTAGGTTTGGATATTATTGACTGGAGCTACCTGAAGCGCGCACACAAAGGTCCTCGCTGGGACTTTATATTAATGCTTCTGGTGCTGGGTCTGACGGTGTTCGTTGACCTGATCACGGCGGTAGGAGTAGGTGTGGTCTTCGCGTCTCTGGCTTATGTACGTCAGATTGCGCAGCTACAGCTGGTGGAGTTGAACAAGATTCCTGAGTCTTTTGGTAGCGAGGAAGAAAACAGCTATTACAAGAGTATTAAGGAGCATGTATCAATATTCAGCTTTGGTGGGCCGCTAAGCTTCGGGGCCGCAGCCGATTTAGGTCACCATGTGCGTGAAAAAGTGAAGCCGAAGAGTAAATTCCTTATTCTCGACTTTACCCGCGTGCCCAACCTGGATGTCTCGGCAGCCATGGCCGTTGAAACGGTCACGTCAGATGCCACGGCGGCTGGCCGACGCTTGCTATTGTGCGGAACTAATCCCGAAGTAGAGGGTGTGTTGGCAGACTTCTATCAACATCATCCAGACATTCCGGTATTTAAAACCCGCCTGGAAGCGTTTAAGTATGCCGAACAGGAAATTAAAGGTGGTACACCTGGCTCCCAAACCGGCGCGGTAACAGCGGCGACCTGAGTTTGCGAGTAACCGGCAATAAAAAAGACCAGCATTTGCTGGTCTTTTTTTTACTTATGGACGCCGGCCTCATGGCCGGCACCAATCATTACCAGATACGTACACGCTCTTCCGGCGCCAGATACAGCTCATCGTCAGGCTGTACATCGAACGCTTTGTACCAGGCATCATGGTTACGGGGTGCCAGAGCGCGATAACGACCAGGTGCATGGGTGCCGGCACGAAGCTGGTTCAGCATACTCTGTTCGGTACGTTTTTCTTTCCACACCTGAGCCCAGGCCAGGAAGAAGCGTTGATCGCCTGTCAGGCCATCGATAACCGGCGCTTCCTTGCCATTCAGGCTTAACTGGTAGGCTTCATATGCCATGGCCAGCCCGCCAACATCACCAATGTTCTCACCCAGGCTGTTGCGGCCATTCACGAAGTTGCCTTCAATAGGTTCGTACTCATTGTACTGCGCCGCCAGTTTGTCAGCTTTAGCTTCAAAGGCTGCACGGTCTTCGTCAGTCCACCAGTTGCGCTGGATCCCCTGGGCATCCGATTTAGAACCCTGATCATCAAAGCCGTGGCCCATTTCATGACCAATCACGGCACCAATTGCGCCATAGTTCACGGCGGGATCGGCATTCGGATCGAAGAACGGAGGCTGCAGAATCGCCGCCGGGAAGACAATTTCATTAAATGAACTGTTGTAATAGGCGTTCACGCGCTGCGGTGTCATTCCCCAACGTTCACGGTCGGTCGGTTTAAGCTCGCGCTCGACATCCTGCGCCTGGAAGAACTTGCGCAGATTGCGCACGTTTTTCACCAGCTGGTCGTCGGAAATCTCAAGGCCCGAGAAATCCTGCCACTTGTCGGGGTAACCAATTTTAGGGCGGAATGCTGCCAGTTTCGCCCGGGCATTTTCTTTGGTTTTTTCGCTCATCCAGTCCAGGTTGTCTATACGCTTGCCCAGGGCAGTACGCAGGTTTTCAACCAGTTCTGACATTTTTTGTTTAGAGCTTTCCGGGAAGTATTCGTCCACATAAATTTTGCCAATGGCAAAGCCCAACGACTCCGTACCTGACATCTGGCTAATGGCACGCTTCCAGCGTGGGCGAGGCTCCTGCTGGCCATTCAGAGTGCGGCCATAGAAGTCAAAATGTTCCTGATAGACATTCTCTGCCAGCAAGGTGGCGTTATTGCTTACCGTATGGAAGGTCAGGTAGGCTTTCCAGTCACTCAGGTCGCGGTCATTAATGATACTAATCACGTCACGAACCGGCTCAGGCTGGCTGATATTCAGGGCGGGCACTTTCAGGCCAGTTTGTGCAAAGAAAGTGTCCCAGTCAAAGCCCGGGTAGGCATCTGCCAGTTCGTTACGCTCGATTTGGTTCAGTGTCAGGTCGCGGTCACGACGCTTCTCACGGGGCCATTGTACGCGTGCAATGGCGGTTTCCAGTTCAAGAATCGTCTCGGCTTTCTGCGCCGGCTGCTCTTCTTCTGCCAGGGTCAGCATATTTTCGATGTGAGCCAGGTACGCTTTACGGATCTTAACGAAACGTTCGTCATCGCTCAGATAATAGTCGCGATCTGGCAGGCCCAGCCCACCGACGCCGACACTTAGCTGATACTCATTCGGATCCAGGCGGTTATACCATAAGCCGGCCCAGATGGGCGTGCCTGCACCGGTAAGCCAGGCATTACCGAACACTTCTGCCAGGGCCTGACGATTGTCAATGTTGTCGATGGTAGACAGCGTATCAGCGATAGGCGATAAGCCTTTGTTATTGACTGTCTCGGTGTCCATGTAGGCTTTATAGAAATCATGCACCAGCTGCTCTTCGGCATTCAGCTCGTCTTTTTGCATGATGTCATCAATAATGGTTTTGACCTGTTCTTCGCTGCGATCAGCCAGGGCGGTAAAAGCCCCATAACGGGTTTTATCTGCTGGCAGCTCAAAGTTTTCGTACCAGTTGCCACTGGCATACATGAAGAAGTCATCACCTGGGTCTACCGACTCATCCCGGGCCGACAAATCGACACCAAAGGAGCCCAGCTCCGGGGCCTGACTGGCGTTATCAGTCATCGCCGTCTGGCTGTCTCCAGCGGAGGTTTGTTCCTTCGATTGCTCGGGCTGACTGCAACCAGCCGTCCCTAGTGTGGCTGCAATAACCGCAGCAAGAAGTTTAAGTTTCATCGTTAGTTACTCATTGTTGTTATAATTGCCATCGGCTACTAGCTCGATAGGCACAGCGTTAAGCGCATTTTTAAAATCGGCATTAAAAGGTAAAACATCTAGCGCCTGATTGAAATAGTGAAACACCGCAGGCGTTTCACGGTGTAAGTAATCTGCCACGGCATGGTGATATTCTGCAGCGAACAAATGGTGAAAAGAGCGACATAAAACCGGCTCAAACCCCCGTAATATTTTGTGTTCGCCTTGGGTGCCCGGATTAAAGAGGGGAAGTTGATGCTTGATGGCAAACCATATCCCTTCAAAGTAACAGCATACAAAGTGCAACCCGTCTATGTCTTTAAGGCTGCCCCAGTAGCGCCCATACAGACCCGAACTGTCATGGAGGAACAGGGCACTGGCCACTGGCTCACCATGCTGCCTTGCAGTGACGAGCATGAGCGACGAGCGACACTGTCGATACAGTAAATCAAAGAATGTTTTTGTCAGATAGCCAGTATGGCCACTGCGCTTGAGATATGTGCGCTGATAACACTGGTAGAAAAACGCCATGTCTTCGTCGTTGATATCATCACCGGCCAGGGTTGTGAGCTCCACATCCTGCTGCTGAATTTGCGCATAGGCTTTTCTGACCGATTTGCGTTTACGGGAGGTGAGCGCAGCCAGAAAGTCATCATTGTGACGGTACTGATAGTTATGCCACTGGAATTGCACACTGTAACGGGTGGCGAAGTGTTGCGGCAGTACGGATGAAGTCGCAGATGGGGCAAACAGCACATGCGCAGACGAGCAACCCTCGGCGGCAAGTGTGGCCATCGCCTCTTCAATACTTGCCTGTAGTGCCTCAGGCGGGTAGCCGTCAGCGTGCAGTAATCTGGGACCAGTGACCGGGGTAAAAGGCACGGCACTGATCCATTTCGGGTAATAGGCCCTGCCATGCTGGTGATAGGCATCGGCCCAGGCATGATCGAAGACATATTCTCCATAACTATGACTTTTGAGATAACCCGGCATGGCGGCCACCAGCTCAGCCGCCTCATTTTCTATCAGTAAGTGATAAGGCTGCCAGCCGGTCTTACCGCCCACACTGTGACTGTCTTCCAGTGCCCGCAAAAACTGATAGGTCAGAAAGGGCCCACATCCATTACTAAGCCGCTGCCAGTGCTCTTCAGTAACTTCACCAATGTGGTTGATAAAACGAACGCGCAGACCCATTTTAGTTCAGCGGCCTGAGAGTGGTAATTGACTGATATGCCAGGTTCGCTCTATGGTGCGAGCCTAAGACAGGTTTTTCTATTTTCAAAAGCAGGTACTGTGTATGCATGAAGAATTAACCCAGGATGATGAGGCCACTATTGCCGCTACAGACCGAAAAGTCATTATTGAGTCGATTACTCGCATGCTGGCACGACGAGAGCACTCCCGCAACGAGATCCTGCGCAAGCTGGCGCAAAAAGGAATGAGTGAATCGGATGTGACCCCCGTACTGGATGAATTTAGCGAAGCGGGTATTCAAAGTGACAGCCGCTATGCAGAAAGCCGCGCGCGGGCCCTGGCGCTGAAAGGCTCCGGCCCCCGCAAGATCGCCGGGGATCTGGCTCAGCATGGGGTGTGTGAACTGCTGATAGAAGAGGCGATTGCAGCCATAGAAACGGACTGGTTCACGCTGGCCCGGGAAGTCAAAGAAAAGAAGTTCGGGCCTGAACTGGCCGAGGACTATCGGGCCCGAATGAAGCAAATGCAATTTCTACAGTACCGGGGCTTTGCACAAAGCCATATCAATTACGCGGTTTCGGGCGACTAAAAGCTGTTCAACTGCTTAACATGAAGGCGCGTTCCGTGGTATCGTTGCGCCCTTCAGAGGCGCGTGTGTGGGCGCCTGCAGCGCAGGTCTTGGCCCGCGGGTTTCGTTTTATTAGGAATAGGAAGTTAGGATCTCAATGACATTATCTACAGCTGATATTCGCCAAACATTTTTTGATTATTTCAAACGCCACGGTCATCAGACAGTGTCGAGTTCGTCTCTGGTGCCAGCGGATGATCCAACCCTTCTATTTACCAACGCGGGCATGAACCAGTTCAAGAACCTGTTTCTTGGCACAGAGAAGCGTAGCTACACCCGCGCCGTGTCTTCTCAGCGTTGTGTGCGTGCCGGTGGCAAACATAACGATTTAGAAAACGTGGGCTACACCGCCCGCCACCATACGTTTTTCGAAATGCTGGGAAATTTCAGTTTCGGCGACTATTTCAAACAGCAGGCAATTGAATTTGCGTGGAAGTTTCTGACTGAAGAACTGAAACTCCCCAAAGAGAAGCTGTTGGTGACGGTTTATACCGAAGATGACGAAGCCTTTGATATCTGGGAAAACCATATCGGTGTACCCAAGGAAAAAATAATTCGAATCAGCACCTCTGACAACTTCTGGTCGATGGGAGACACCGGCCCCTGCGGACCCTGCTCGGAAATCTTTTACGATCACGGTGAGCACATCTGGGGTGGCCCGCCAGGAACTCCGGAAGAAGATGGCGACCGCTTCATTGAAATCTGGAACCTGGTTTTCATGCAGTATAACAAGCAGGCTGACGGTACTATGGAGCCGCTGCCTAAGCCGTCTATCGATACCGGCATGGGGCTAGAGCGGATTTCCGCTATCCTGCAGGACGTGCACAGCAACTATGAAATTGACCTGTTCCAGAGCCTGATTAAAGCGGCCGCTGAAATTGTGGGCAGCAATGACTTAAAAGACAAATCACTGCGGGTTATCGCCGATCACATCCGCTCATGCAGCTTTCTTATTTGTGATGGGGTGATGCCCAGCAACGAAGGCCGCGGCTATGTGCTGCGCCGGGTTATCCGCCGTGCGGTTCGCCATGGTTATAAGCTGGGCGCCGATGGCATTTTCTTCTATAAACTGGTCGCAGCGCTGGCTAAAGAGATGGGCGACGCCTATCCGGAACTGGTCGATCAGCAGCCGGTAATTGAGAAAGTCTTGCGGGTAGAGGAAGAGCAGTTCAGCAAAACACTGGCCCGGGGCATGGCCATGCTGAACGATACACTGGCGAATCTGGACGGCGATACGGTACCCGGTGAAGTGGTATTCAAACTTTATGATACTTACGGGTTCCCGGTTGATCTGACCAATGACGTTGCCCGTGAGCACCATATGCAAATTGATGAAGCGGGCTTCGAAGAAGCCATGCAGGCACAGCGCGCCCGTGCGCAGCAAGCCAGTCAGTTCGGGGCTGATTACAACGCCCAGTTGAAAGTGGAACATGAAACCGAATTTACCGGCTACACCGACATTGACGGCGAAGCCAATATTGTCGAACTAATTACCGATAATGCATTTACTGACACGCTCACTGACGGCCAGGAAGGTGTGGTTGTTTTAGATAGCACCCCCTTCTACGCAGAAGCTGGCGGGCAGAGTGGCGACAGCGGCGTGTTAAAAGTGGCTGGCGGCGAATTTGTGGTCGCCGATACCCAGAAAATGGGCAATGCGTTTGCGCACCGGGGAATTGCGAGAGGTACCATCCGCAAGGGCGAGCGAGCCGAAGCGATCATCGACAACACAAACCGTGAAGCTATCAAGAAAAATCACAGTGCCACCCATTTGCTGCACGCCGCACTGCGTGAAGTGCTCGGCGATCACGTCACGCAAAAAGGCTCGCTGGTGGAAGCAGAGCGTATGCGTTTTGACTTCTCCCACTTTGAATCTGTTACGCAAACCCAGCTGAATCAGATAGAAGCGCGGGTCAATGAAGAAATTCGGGCCAATCATGCCTTGCAAACGGAACTCATGGACCTGGATCAGGCCAAAGAGTCAGGTGCCATGGCGCTGTTCGGTGAAAAGTACGATGAAAAAGTGCGGGTAGTCACCATGGGGCCGTTCTCAGTAGAGCTGTGCGGTGGCACTCATGTGAACCGCACCGGTGACATTGGCCTGTTCAAGATTACCAGTGAAGGCGGAATAGCTTCAGGCGTACGCCGTATTGAAGCAATTACTGGTGAAGCAGCATTGAGTTATGTGCAAGACCAACAACAGCTGGTGGATCACGTGGCTGGCATGCTTAAAACTGACAGCAGTGGCGTCATTGACCGGGTAACAGCACTGCAGGAACAGGCGCGCAGTCTTGAAAAAGCACTGAGTGCGGCGAAGCAGAAGCTGGCAAGTCAGCAGGGCGCCGACATGCTGGCCAATAAAATCCAGATTAACGGCGTAAATGTGTTGGTGTCTAAGCTTGAAGGCGTTGAAGCAAAGGCGCTGCGGGGCATGATGGACGATATAAAAAACCGAATTGGCGATGGCGTCGTATTATTAGGTGTTGCTAATGAAGGCAAGGTTAATTTAATTGCCGGAGTGACAAAATCGTTAACCTCAAAAGTGAAAGCCGGAGAGCTGGTTAACTTCGTCGCAGCGCAAGTAGGTGGTAAAGGTGGCGGACGTCCTGACATGGCTCAGGCAGGTGGTGATAATCCAGCGCAACTGGAAGCCGCACTGAACTCGGTTAACGCGTGGCTTGAAGATAAGCTATAATCGCAAAATACATTTTATTTTCAGTGAGTTTTTGAAGTGACACAAGAACACGGAATCACTGTACCGTTGCTGGGTCGTGCCAGACAGTGGTTTTTTGTAGGGATATGTTCGTAAATAAGGAACAGGAGCAAACGAATGCTTATTTTGACTCGTCGTGTAGGTGAAACCCTGATGGTTGGTGATGACGTCACCGTAACCGTCTTGGGCGTTAAAGGGAATCAGGTACGAATTGGTGTGAATGCACCGAAAGAAGTATCGGTGCACCGTGAAGAAATTTATATGCGGATCCAGGCTGAAAAGAATGGTCAGCCCGGTAGTCCGGATAAAGAGTAATCAGTAACAGAAAGGCCGGTGTAAACCGGCTTTTTTGTATAAAAACGGTATATTTACTGGTTTTTTGCACAATTCGTTTAAAATCCAGTCATGCAGTAGATTTTCTGGAAAAATGGTTTGACTAAGCGCAGTGGATCCGTAAAATGCACCCCGCAGTCACGGAGAGGTGGGTGAGTGGCTGAAACCAGTTCCCTGCTAAGGAACCATACGCATTACGCGTATCGAGGGTTCGAATCCCTCCCTCTCCGCCATTATTCGTTGATAGTGGCAGTCAACAACAAGTTTTGCGCGTGTGTAGCTCAGCTGGATAGAGTACCTGGCTACGAACCAGGCGGTCGGAGGTTCGAATCCTTCCACACGCGCCACTACTTTTAAAAGTGCCACCTTTTGTAGTAACATACAAAAGTAAACAGTTTACGCGTGTGTAGCTCAGCTGGATAGAGTACCTGGCTACGAACCAGGCGGTCGGAGGTTCGAATCCTTCCACACGCGCCATATNNNTTACGCGTGTGTAGCTCAGCTGGATAGAGTACCTGGCTACGAACCAGGCGGTCGGAGGTTCGAATCCTTCCACACGCGCCATATAGAAAAACCCACCCTTGCGGTGGGTTTTTTTATATGTGTATGGTGGATGAGAACCGGTAAGAGGTTCGACAATGTTGCCGGGAGCAACATTGAACGCGCGAACGCGCGGCCCCGCAGGGGCGAGGGCAGGATGCCCGAGTAATCCTTCCACACGCGCCACATCAAAAGCCCACCTAACCAGGTGGGCTTTTTTCGTTTACAGCGTGTGTCGGATTTCCAGCCCCTCGCAGAGCTCGGGTCGCTCAGCCGGCGCAAGCCAAACTGTTGGCTTGCTGGTATCCGCCTACGCCCTGCCACACGCGCCATATAGAAAAACCCACCTAGCGGTAGTTTTTTTCGTTTACCCCCACAGGCCTTATAGAAAAAGTTCCGGTTCCCCCAGTCGTGAATTATGCCCGGTAACTGGCAATGCCTGTCCCGAGGCTGCCCAACCGTGACTTGCCGCTCTTTGTGCGCACTGCTAAGTCCAGACGCCAAGCTGGGATTGTGCTGGCTTGGGGTCAACTTCATGCTGAGACGCTATTCAGAAGCAATTATCCGTTTTTGAACCAGACTATAGGAAAGCCGGTAAACAGATTACGCCTGAATGCCCCTAGAGTTTTGTTGGTACTCACCTACACTTGATCTGGCGACAAGCTGGAGGTGGTCCCATGCATGAGCGTGCAATGCGAGGATATTTATTATCAATGCATAAAAATGTTAAAAATAAGCTTTTGTCATGATTTTTGTGACTAAATATTCAAAAGTGGCTTGTGTGCATGTTGTTTTTTGGCAGGCGCCATGATACTTATCTACAACACTAAATTGGGAGGAATGGTATGGGAGCCGAGTCAGTCAGTAGTCAGCTAATGGAAGCCGCAACGTTAATGCTTACCGGAATGGTGTTTGTGTTTGCGTTTCTCACTATGCTGATTGGAGCAATTACGCTTATTGCAAAGTTCTGCCAGGCGTTTCCCGGTGAACCAGAGCCGGTTGCTACTCCCAAGTCAAATTCCAAACGCACTGCATCTTCCCCGGACAGCCAGCCACAAGACCGCAATGTTATTGCGGCTATCAGTGCCGCCATCCATATGCACCGCAAGTCTAATCACGACAAATAAGCACAGGAGTGACCATGTCTAAGCCATTGGCAATTACCGAACTGGTATTACGTGATGCACATCAGTCATTGCTCGCCACCCGTATGCGTATTGAAGATATGCTGCCTATTGCAGAAAAACTCGATAAGGCCGGGTTCTGGTCTGTTGAATCATGGGGCGGTGCAACGTTTGACAGTTGTATACGCTATCTGGGCGAAGATCCCTGGGAGCGGATCCGCAAACTTAAAGCAGCGATGCCGAATACGCGCCAGCAAATGCTTCTGCGTGGTCAGAACCTGCTGGGTTACCGTCACTATGCTGATGATGTGGTAACCCGATTTGTAGAACGGGCACACGAGAACGGCGTAGACGTTTTCCGTATATTTGATGCCATGAACGATGTGCGCAACCTGCAAACCGCGGTGAAGGCGGCGGTGGACTGTGGCGCGCATGCCCAGGGCACCATTGCTTATACTGTCAGTCCGGTGCATACACTTTCATTGTGGCTGGATATGGCTAAACAGCTGGAAGACATGGGCGTTGATTCCATTTGTATTAAAGATATGGCGGGCCTGCTGAAACCCTATGAGTGTGAAGAGTTAATTTCTGGACTTAAAGAAACCGTATCGGTGCCCATTGCCATGCAGTGTCATGCGACTACCGGCTTGTCGACGGCGACGTATCAGAAGGCCATTGATGCGGGTATCGACATGCTGGACACCGCCATTTCTTCTATGAGTATGACCTATGGGCATACCGCCACAGAAACTATTGCGGCCATTGTCGAAGGGACAGAGCGGGATACCGGTCTTTCGTTGCCGGAACTGGAAGAAATTGCCAGCTACTTCCGCACGGTGCGTAAAAAGTACGCCCAGTTTGAAGGCAGCCTGAAAGGGGTGGATGCGCGGATCCTGTTGGCGCAGGTGCCCGGCGGCATGCTTACTAACATGGAAAGTCAGCTCAAAGAGCAAAACGCTCAGGACAAATTCGACGAAGTATTAAAAGAAATTCCCCGGGTGCGTGAAGATCTGGGCTTTATACCGCTGGTTACGCCGACATCACAGATCGTAGGCACCCAGGCAGTACTCAATGTGCTGACCGGTGAGCGTTACAAGAGCATTACCAAAGAAACAGCAGGGGTACTAAAAGGGGAGTACGGAGCCACGGCCGCGCCGGTGAACGAATCGTTGCAGGCACGGGTTCTGGATGGCGGCGAGCCGATCACCTGTCGTCCTGCTGATAATATTGAACCTGAAATGGATAAACTGTCTGACGAACTCGACGGACTGGCCAAAGAAAAGACATTGTCGCTGGCAGACAATAAAATTGACGATGTGCTTACCTATGCGCTGTTCCCACAGATTGGTCTGAAGTTTCTTGAAAACCGCGGCAATCCCGATGCGTTCGAACCGGCGCCCGATGCTGAAAGCGCCGCTAGTACCCAACCCGCTGAGCAAAATGTTGCAAAAACAAGTTCTGCGGGCTGCAGCCGTTACGACGTGAGTGTCGACGGTAAGGTATACCAGGTGGAAGTCGGCGAGTCAGGCACCCTTACCAGTGTGACTCCGGCGGCTAATAATCAGCCTCAACAGACCGCTGACAGCGCGCCTGCACCGACGGCCGAAGGCGAGGGTGAACAAATTGACGCACCTTTATCCGGCAATGTGTTTAAGGTATTGGTGAGCGAAGGCGATAGCGTAGCGGATGGCGATGTAGTGATGATCCTGGAAGCGATGAAAATGGAAACCGAAATTCGTAGTGCCCACGCGGGTACCGTTGCCAGCGTGATGGTCAGCGAGGGTGACTCGGTAGCCAGTGGCCAGCCCCTGATCGCATTGAGGTAAACCGATGGAAAAGCTGAGTATTTTGTGGGACAGCACCGCCCTGGCGCATTTTCAGCTAGGGCAGATAGTGATGATGGCAGTAGGGTGTTTGTTGCTTTATCTGGCCATTGTAAAGAAGTTTGAGCCCCTGTTGCTGTTACCCATAGGCTTTGGTGCGCTGCTTACCAACATTCCGCTGGCTGGCTTCTCAGAGGCCGGTGGGCTGCTGCATTACGTATACACGGTAGGCATTGATACCGGCGTGTTCCCGCTGCTCATATTTATGGGGGTAGGGGCAATGACCGACTTTGGTGCTTTAATTGCCAACCCTAAAATGTTATTGCTGGGAGCGGCCGCCCAGTTTGGCATTTTCGCTACCTTGTTTGGCGCGATTGCGCTCAATGCGGTACCGGGGTTTGAATTTTCGCTTCAGGACGCCAGTGCCATTGCCATAATTGGTGGGGCTGACGGGCCAACCGCTATATTCCTGGCTTCACGGCTGGCACCTGACTTACTCGGCGCTATCGCGGTTGCCGCCTATTCTTATATGGCGCTGGTGCCGATTATCCAGCCGCCGATTATGAAGGCGCTGACCACTCCAGAAGAGCGTCAGATAAAAATGGCCCAGTTGCGCCCGGTATCGCGCCGCGAAAAGGTCATATTTCCGTTAGCGGTGTTATTACTTACTATCCTGTTCTTACCCGCTGCCACCCCCCTGGTAGGGATGTTCTGCCTGGGCAACTTAATGCGTGAGTGTGGTGTAGTAGAGCGGCTGAATAAGACGGCACAGAATGAACTGATCAACATCGTGACCATTTTTTTGGGACTTGCGGTGGGGTCAAAATTGTCAGCAGATAAATTCCTGACAGTGGAAACGCTGGGGATTCTGGCATTAGGCGCCGTTGCATTTGGTATTGGTACCGCAACCGGCGTGTTGATGGCCAAGCTGATGAGCCGGCTTACCGGCGGGGCAGTGAATCCGCTCATTGGTGCAGCCGGGGTATCGGCAGTGCCTATGGCCGCCCGGGTCGTGAATAAAGTGGGTTTAGAGGCTAACCCCCATAACTTTCTGCTGATGCATGCTATGGGGCCTAACGTCGCCGGAGTACTGGGCTCTGCGGTGGCTGCCGGTATCCTACTGGCGTTGGTAGGCTAGCGCAGTGTTTGCTGCGGTACCAACGACTGGTAAGCCATAATAAGCTTTTTAGTCAGTTCATGCTGAGGCCATCGGAAGATGGTCTCAGTTTTCCCCGTTTCGACAATCTCACCGTTTTCCATCACCACAATTTTGTCGGCAATATGCCGGACAATGCCCAGGTTGTGGGAAATAAACACGAAGGCCAGCCCCATTTCTTTCTGCAGTTTCAGGATCAGATTCACGGTCTGTGAACGTATGGAGGGATCCAGCGCAGCAAACGGCTCGTCAGCGACCAGCACTTTCGGTTGCAACATGATAGACCGGGCCAGCGCCACCCGTTGCTGCTGACCGTCAGACAGCATGTGCCGGTAATAGTAATAGTGTTCACGCAACAACCCGACCTTGGCAAGGGTCTCTTCGATAATGGCCTTACGTTTGCTCTCTGGCAGTCGCGTGTTAAGCCGCAAGGGTTCGTCGAGAATGCGGCCCACCGGTATAGCCGGGTTCATCGCTTCACTGCTGTGCTGAAATATCATCCGGATATCGTGGGTACGGGACTGAGTTTTGGCCGATGACTTGTAGCGCGCATTGTACTTTTCGTTATTCAGAAAAATCTCGCCTTCGTCTGCCGCCAGCGCCCCAACCAGTAGCTTGGCCAGTAACGACTTCCCGGCGCGGTTTTCGCCGATGATGGCAATGGTTTCGCCGCGCTGTACGTTGAGGTCTATGGGCCCCAGCCTGAACAACTCAGGGCGTTTCAGCCAGCGCTTTTCGTCGCTGTGCCGGAACAGTAAGCCTTTTACCTGCATTACATCTGTCATAACTTCTCCATATGCAGCGGGAAGTGGCAGTTATACGTGTGATCATGGATCCGGCGCTGGACGGGGGTGACCACGCAGTCCCGTTGGGCACGGGGACAGCGGGGACCAAGACGACAGCCAATGGGCATGTGCTGCAAAGGCGGAATAGTGCCTTCAAGGGTGGGTAACGTTGATTTCGGTGGCAAGTTGTTGCGAAAACTCGGCGCACTGTCCAGCAAGGCTTTGGTGTAAGGATGTAATGGTCGCTTGCGAATATGCTTCATCTTGCCTGATTCAACGGTTTGACCGGCGTACAGTACCGTCATGGTGTGGGACATGCTGGCAATGGCCAGCAGATCATGACTGACAAACAAAATGGACAGCGACTTGGTCTGATTGAGGCGCGTAAACAGCTTGAGCACCTGAGTTTTGGTGGTGGTTTCCATTCCTCTGGTTGGGTCGTCTGCTATCAGCAATTTTGGCTGCGAGACCAGCGCCATGGCAATCATAAACTTCTGGCATATATCGGTGGGAACCTGATGTGGATACGCACTTAAATAATGCCGGTGGTGCTTAATGCCCACTTTGTGCACAGCCCCAATAGCAATTTTGCGTCTGTTCTGACCGCGCTGCCAGAACCAGTTTCCCCTGACGAGTTCATCAGGAATACTCTCTTCCAGCTGTTGTCCCAGCGTGGCGGAAGGATCCAACGCTGACACAGGGTTCTGAAACACCACCGCAATATCGCGGCGCATGACCTGGCGACGTTGTTCCGTGGACATACTCAGTAAGCTCTCGCCCCGCCAGCTCAATCGGTCTGCGGTCATACGCCATTGCGGGGGCAGCGCGCCCGAGATGGCAGAAACAATCAGGCTTTTGCCGGATCCTGATTCTCCCACCAGGGCCCGGATTTCACCGCTGCTCACTGTCAGGTTCACTTTATCAAGTGCTTTTACCCGGGTCTGACCGGTATCTATTTCCAGCGTGAGATTTTTGATGTCCAGCAGTGCCATTGGTGAGCTATACCCTTATCGATGTCGGCGGATGGTGCCCCGAGCGGCAAAATGAATTTACCTGTATCAGGCAGTAACGCCTCTTGTAGTGCGCTTACCGAGTCAAGTAACCGCAGTTTGCCCTAGTTTCGGGGAGGCCGCAATTGTGCGCCTCCTGCAGACCATCCGGCATTAACGCACCAGCCGTTTACGTAACGCTGAACGCAAGCCATCACCCACAATATTAATTGCCAGCACCATCACGAAAATCGTCAGCCCGGGCAGTGCCACGTTCCAGGGAGCCAGATAGGCCACGTCCAGCCCATCAGCCAGAATTGCGCCTAATTCGGGCAGCGGAGGTTGCGCCCCCAGGTTCAGAAACCCCAGTGCTGAAATATCAATCACCGCAATAGACAACGCCAGCGTGCCCTGAACTACCAGCATTTCAATCATGTTTGGCAGGATAGAGTTGAAAAACAGCTGGCGGTTTGTGGCGCCATCGAGCCGGGATGCCAGAATATATTCTTTCTTCATTTCCGCACGCACAAAGGAGCGGGTGTGATGAATAAACTGGGGAATAAGCGCAAGGGTAATAGCCCACATGCTGTTAACCAGGCCGGTGCCGACAATAGCCACAATGATAATGGCAATTAATAGCGTGGGAATGGCCATCAGGGCATCAAGCAGGTGGTTAATGACGCTGGAGCGCACCCCCTGCATGACACCAGCCACAGTGCCTATGGTCACCCCTATAAGCATGGCCAGCAGCACCAGCAGGATACTGCTACCCAGCGTGACCCGGCAGCCATAAATTATCCGCGAGAACACATCACGACCCAGCGCGTCGGTACCAAACAGGTGGCTGATGCTGCCATTGACCGTCCAGCTTGGCGGAATAAGCAGCCCGTCAATGTTCTGCGCCAACGGATCGTAAGGCGCCAGAAACGGGGCAAACAGGGAAAACAATAATAACCCGGCAAGCACCACCAGTCCCACCACGGCAATGTGGCTATTACGGAATTCAATCCACGTCCGCTTAAGCGGCGACGGATGGTACTCTTCCTCGTATAAACTAAACTGTGGCACGTTCGTACTTTTCTCTGCTGGGGTCGATTAACCGGTTAAATAAATCCACCAGGATGGTCAGGGTAATTACCAGCGTAGATACCGCCAGCATTCCTACCCGCAGGGCAGGGTAGTCCCGCTGGTAGATAGCCTGGATAAGCCAGTTGCCAATGCCGGGCCAGGAAAACAGGGTCTCAACAATCATCGCGTTGGTGATAAGCGTGGTGATTTGAATAGCCATGAGCGGCAAAATGGGCAGCAGTGCATTACGCACGATGTGCCGGGAGAAAATCTGCCAACGGGATAAGCCCCGGGAACGCGCGGCAGTGATATACGGCCGTCCCAGCACGTCAATGACCGAACGGCGGGTCATGCGTATCATTGCGGCGGTGGTAATAATGGCAATAGCCAGCGTTGGCAGGGCCATATGATGCAAGGCATCCGACAACGCCAGGCCTTTATCAATGTCCTCGGCCAACAAGATATCAAGCAGAATAAATCCGGTGGCATCGGGTATATCAAACAGCAGGCTCACCCGGCCAGACAACGGCGCGATCCCCAGTTCCAGACTGAACACCAGGATAAATAACAATGCCAGCCAGAACACCGGAAACGAGTAGCTGAACAGGCTTACCGAATTGATTGTGTGATCGATGGGGGTGTAACTGCGCATACCTGCGTAATACCCGACCGGTACGCCCACGATCAGGGCGATAAGCATGGCGTAGGTTGCCAGTTCGATAGTTGCCGGCATCGCAATGCCAATTTCTTCACGCAACGGCAGCCCGGAGATAAAGCTGTGCCCCCAGTTACCGCTCAGTAGCTGGCCCAGGTAGTGATAAAACTGCACCACATAAGGCTGATCCAGTTTATATTGGCGTGCTAGCGCTTCACGCTGCATGTCGTTCTGCGGTGTCAGCCCGGTCAGGTTGGTCAGTACATCACCGGGAAACAGATAGGCCAGCGAAAAAGACAGCGCCGCCAACACCAGCAGCGTAAGTACAAACAGGGTTAAGTAGCGGGTAAGTACATTAATCACAGTGCTTTGGTCACCCCGCCGAATCTTACTCCCCCATAGGGGTTTATGAGCATGCCATCCAGTTCATCCCGGTAGGCGCGGTAACGGTACGCGTGCGCCAGCGGCACCAGCGGCAGGCGCTCGTAAAGTAAACGGTTAACCTGCTGGTAGATAGCCTTGCGCCGCACGATATCTTCAGTTTGCAGGGCCTCGTTGAGCAATTCATCATAATCTTCATTGCACCACATGGCCCGGTTAGTACCCGATGGAATGGCGCCGCAGCTAAGCAGCGGGCGATAGAAGTTATCCGGATCGCCATTATCGGCCGACCAGCCTATCAGCACGGAATCGTGCAGTCCTTCACGCAAATGCCGACGAAAGGTGGTCCAGTCGTAGGAGACGATAGTGGCACGAATACCAACATCGGCCAGGTAGCGCTGGATAAGCTCGGCCATTTTAGCTGCGTTAGGGTTATAGGCACGCTCAACCGGCATGGCCCAGATGGTCATGGTAAAGCCCGGCTCTATACCCGCATCATCCAATAACTTACGTGCCAGTACCGGGTTATAGGCAGTGTCGTCGGCATCGCCCTGATAGGCCCAGCTGGCCGCCGGGAGTAAGGTTTTCGCACGGCTGGCACTGCCGAAATACACCGCTTCCAGCAGGGTGTTTTTATCGATAGCAAAGGCCAGGGCCCGACGAACATCGGGGTTATCAAAGGGCGGCCGCTGGGTGTTAAATGCCCAGAAGCCAATATTCAGGCCCGGTTTTTCCGCTAATAACAGATTCTCCCGTTCGCGAATAATGTCCAGCTCGGTCTGAGCAGGAAAAGCGATGGCATCGCACTCACCAGTAATGAGCTTTGCCAGTCGCAGGGAGCTTTTTGGCGTGATGTCATAAATCAGGCGGGCCGCCGAGGGCTGGTTCTGCCAGTGCTCATCGTGGCGCTGATAGCGGATAAAATGATCTTTGCGATAGCTGTTAAACTTGTAAGGCCCGGTGCCAATGGGGTAATGATCAATACGTTCCGGTGTGCCCATATTCTGCAGGTGTTGCGCGTATTCGGCAGACAAAATTATGGAGAAATCTGTGGCCAGGTTAGCCAGAAACGAGCTGTCCCGCCGGTTCAGAATGATTTCGATGCGGTAACCGTTCACCCGGTTCACAGCCGCGATGTTTTCGGCCAGACCTAAACTCTCAAAATAGGGGTAGCGGCCGCCAGAGACACCATGGTAAGGATGGGTAGGCAATCGCCAGCGATTAATGCTGAAAAGTACATCGTCGGCATTAAAGGGCCTGCTGGGCGTAAAGTAATCAGTGGTATGGAAGCTGACGCCTTTACGCAACTGAAACGTATAGGTGAGACCATCGGCGGACACTTTCCAGCTACTGGCCAGACTAGGAACAATGCGGCCACTGTCGGCTGCGAAATCCAGTAACCGGCCATACACCTGATGGGAGGTGGCATCAGCGGTGGTGCCAGACGTGTCCAGCTGGGGGTTAAAATTCACCGGGTTACTTTCCGAGCAATAAATAATGCCAGATTCGTAAAAAGGGTCCTGAGGACGTTCGGAACAGGCAACAACACACAGCGCAGTGGTTAACATCACCACCCAGCGTCTGACTATACCTGGTTGCATGTTCAGGATCCCATTGATTCTGCAGAAGACTCTAACAGGTTATATTTCTTTAGGTAGCCTCGCAACTGATGATAGGTCAGACAGAGCTTTTCAGCGGTTTTTTTCTGGTTGTACTGACTGTCTTTCAGCGCTTGCTTGAGGATATCTATTTCAAACTCCTGAGACCTTTCTTTTAAATCCAGCGGATAGCTTAACGGGGCGGGTGCGGGCGCAATCACCGGCTCATTTGCCGGCGGCGTATCGGTGGCCGGCGTGATAGTGCTGGTGCTGGGCGCGGTAATCCGGTCCTGGGTCTTGATGCGGCCGGTAGGGCGGTACGGTGACTCAAACGGGTCGAGCAAAATCTCGTGTACCGGTAGGTGCGGGTTATTCGTACGGTACACCGCCCGTTCCACGACATTCTTTAATTCGCGGATATTGCCTGGCCAGTCATATTCCATCAACGTGCGCTTAGCGCGTTCGGTAAAGCCGCTGAACAGCTCCATTTCCAGCTCCCGGGCCATATTAATAGCAAAGTGCTCCGCCATCAGCATGATGTCTTCCCGGCGTTCCCGTAACGGCGGGATGGTAATGACGTCAAACGCCAGTCTGTCCAGCAAGTCGGCCCTGAACTCCCCGGCATCGGCCAGCGCGGGTAAATCTTCGTTGGTGGCAGCAATCAGGCGAACGTCGACTTTCAGGGATTTATTACCCCCCACACGTTCAAATTCACCGTACTCAATCACCCGCAACAACTTCTCCTGAATAAGCCCGGAGGTATTCGCCAGCTCGTCAAGAAACAAGGTACCGTTGTGTGCCACTTCGAAGCGGCCTTCCCGGCGCTTCGCGGCTCCAGTGAACGCTCCGGCTTCGTAACCGAACAATTCACTTTCTAGCAGACTCTCGTTCAGGGCGGCGCAATTCAGCTTCAGGTAATTCTGATCCCAGCGCTTAGACAGGTAATGCAGACGGGCAGCAATCAACTCCTTACCCGTGCCCCGTTCTCCGATAACCAGCACGGGCTTATCCAGCGGCGCAATTTGTGAAATTTGCTCCAGCACTTCCAGAAAGCTGTTGGCTTGCCCCAGCAAGTTATCCTGTTGGCGATAGCGACTCATTAGATCCCTCAAAAGTTAGTCATTTCGACCAAATTATAGTGTAGTTTAAAACTTCGATTGGTACGACTGTTATTTATACACAAAAAAACTCATGGATAACAGCAAGATAACGATTTTCACTAATTGGCAAGCAAATTGAATAGCATAAGCAGGTTATGTATTTTGCATACTATTCTTAAAGCTAGAGGTAAAGATTATGGGTATCTTCTCGCGTTTCACCGATATCGTGAACTCCAACATAAACTCCTTGCTGGATAAGGCCGAAGATCCTGAAAAAATGGTACGCCTAATTATTCAGGAAATGGAGGATACACTGGTAGAGGTGCGTTCTGCATCCGCTAAAACGTTAGCCAACAAAAAAGAAATTACTGCGCAAATCAGTAAGCACGAGTCTGACGCCAGTGACTGGGCGGCCAAAGCTGAGCTGGCTCTGAGTAAAGATCGTGACGATCTGGCGCGGGCTGCCCTGCAAGAGAAAAAGAAATGTGCCGAGGCGGCTGAAACGCTGACCCGGGAACTGACCATTGTCGACGAGCAAATCGCCAAGCTGCAAGATGAAATTGGTCAGTTGCAAGAAAAACTGGCGGATGCCAAAGCGCGTCAGAAAACCATTATTATGCGTCAGAAGACCGCCAGCTCTCGTCTGGAAGTAAAACGCACGCTGGATAGCACCAAGGTAGACAATGCCATGGGGCGTTTCGAGCAGTACGAACGCAAGATAGACGATTTAGAGTCGCAGGTGGATGCGTATGACCTCGGTAAAAAATCGTTACACGATGAATTTGCCGAATTAGAAGCCGGTGATAAAATTGATGAAGAGCTTGCTGCTTTAAAGGCCAAGGTAAAAGGCGGCGATAACAAGCCAGCGAAGGCAAAATCAGAAGAATAAGTTCAAATTTCACGCATCAGGATGATGCGGAACATCACATTACCGTCTTAGAGGAGGTATGGTTATGGAAGAGGGAATTGTAGCCTTAGTCACAGCACCACTGATTATATTCTTAATTTTTGTGGCGCCCATCTGGTTAATTCTGCATTACCGCAGTAAGAAGCAGGTAAACCAGGGGCTGACGACAGAAGAATATGCATCGTTGCAGGAACTGGCCGATAAAGCAGAAAAAATGTCTGACCGTATTAAAACACTGGAAGCCATTTTGGATAGTGAGGCGCCCGAATGGAGGAATCGCGCATGAGACCCCGCCGTCAACTATACCGGGACGCAGAGCACGCCCGTATTGCCGGGGTCTGTGCGGGCATTGCCAACTATTTTGGAATTGAACGCTGGCTGGTACGCATACTTGCGGTGACGGGGTTCTTTTTACTGGCCGGGCCTTTCATGTTCGTAGCATACATTGCGGGCTGGTTCATTCTGGATAAGAAGCCCAAAGGCAGTGAGCCTGTTGTTAGCGTGGCGCCAAACGTGGTGCACCATAGCGGTAAAGGATGGCGCAATAACACGGGTGAAGGCGACAGTTCTGAGAAGGTGTCGGTCAAGACCAAGGTATGGCAGGCAGGCGAGCCGCCGAAAAAAGCCTTTATCGATATCAGTAAACGCTTTACCGAGGCCGAGCACCGTCTTCGTCATATGGAACGGTATGTTACCTCCCGCGAATTTCAGCTTAACCGTGAGATAAGCAAGCTGTAACGAAACTGATACATCTCTCGCAAAGGCAGCTCTGGGCTGCCTTTTCTGTTTGTCGGGGTGCGGTGGTGTTGGTGAGATGTAAATATAGTGTTACGCAACTTTTCCACATGGAAAGTGTCAGGTATCTTTAGCACCCGCAGATTTTCATTAGACTAGCAGACACGCATTAAGCAACGCCGAAGGTTTTTCATGAGTAAAACGACGCAGTACAAGTCCCGTGCCTCTGACGAAAATGGCATTATTCACTGGAGTGATGAAGAGAACCAGATTTGGTCAGAATTATACGCACGCCAGATCGACCTGATACAGGGGCGCGCCTGTCAGCAATATCTGGACGGGCTGGAGTTGATCGGCTTGTCTGAAAATGCCATCCCCCAGCTACCGGATATCAATAAGGTACTGGCAGAGACCACCGGGTGGCAAACGGCTGAGGTGCCTGCACTGATCAACTTTACCGAGTTCTTCCGGTTACTGGCGAACAAACAATTCCCGGTTGCGACCTTTATTCGTACCCGCGAAGAGTTTGATTACCTGCAAGAGCCAGATATTTTCCACGAAGTGTTCGGACACTGTCCGTTACTTACCAATCCGGCGTTTGCTCACTTTACGCATACATACGGCAAGCTGGGACTGGCGGCCAATAAGGAAGATCGGGTTTATCTGGCCCGTCTGTATTGGTTCACCGTCGAGTTCGGGCTGGTCAAAACCCAGGAAGGCTTACGCATTTATGGTGGCGGTATTCTTTCCTCACCGGGTGAAACCGTATATGCCCTTGAGTCAGACACTCCGGTACGTAAACCGCTGACTCCCATTGACGCGCTGCGTACACCCTACCGTATTGATATTATGCAGCCGCTATATTACATTCTGGACGAATTCGATGATCTGTTCTCGCTCGCCGAAATGGACATTATGGCGCTGGTGGAAAAAGCCAAAAAGCTGGGCTTGTTTGAGCCTCTGTTCCCACCGAAAGAGAAAAAAGCCAGTTAATCACTACCCGGCAGGGCGCATTCGCGCCCTGTCTGATTGAACCGCCATAGCCGCTACACGTAACTATTCCAATAAATTCTTATTTCGCTGTTACAATCTTGTGATAAGATGTAAAAATAACTTTACATAAGAAACGGCTATGCGCTTAGAAATTACCTGCCAGGATCGCCTGGGCATCACACAGGACGTGTTAGATATTCTGGTTACCCATGAAATTGATTTACGTGGGATTGAAATTGACCCTACCGGAAAAATTTTTCTTAATTTCCCTAATATTGAATTTGCTGATTTTCAGCATCTGATGCCACAAATCCGCCGGATAGACGGCATTGATGATGTGAAGACCACGCCTTTCATGCCTGGTGAGCGTGAGAAAAATCAGCTCTCGGCCATCCTACGTACCTTGCCGGATCCTGTGTTTTCCATTGATATCCGTGGCTCGGTACTGATGTGTAATGAAGCGGTAACCAGTGGGCTGGAAATGGCGTTTACCGAAGTTACCGGACTCGATATTGCCGACCTGGTGAAAGGCTTTAACTTTGTACGCTGGATGGAGTCTAAAAACACCACCCATCAAACCGCAAAAGTGAAGTTTATTCAGCAGGACTACCTGGCTGATGTATTGCCGATTACGGTGCCGGATGGTGACAACAATCCGATCTTGGCCGGAGCGGTGGTCATTCTTAAATCAGAACTGCGTCTGGGTCAGCAATTTAGTGCGTTTCACCAGCAGGATACTGACAGCTTCGACCGCTTCGTTACCTCGTCGACCGCTATGCGCAAAACTGTTAAAGAAGCCAAGCAAGTGGCGGATTTGGATGCCCCGATTCTGATCTTCGGTGAAACCGGCACCGGTAAAGAGATGATTGCCCGTGCGTGTCATCAGGCCAGTCGCAGAAGCAGCGGCGAGTTCCTGGCGTTAAACTGTGCGTCTTTGCCCGACAGCGTAGCCGAAACCGAGTTATTTGGTTACGGCACTGGCGCGTTTAATCAGCCGGAAGGTAAAGCCGGGCTGCTGGAGCTGGCCAAAGGTGGCACCCTGCTGTTGGACGAGATCGCCGACATGTCTACTCAGTTACAGGCCAAACTTTTGCGCGTGCTCGAAGATGGGGAATTCCGTCGCGTGGGCGATAACCAGCCGGTAGAAGTGGATGTGCGGGTAATCTGTACTACCTGCCGGGATTTAGGGCAGATGGTGGAAGAGGGACGATTCCGTAAGGAGCTGTATTACCGGCTGAATGTTCTGAGTCTGGTCATGCCGTCCCTTAAAGAACGTCGCGCGGACATTGTGCTGTTAGCCGAAACGTTTATTTTACAACACAGCGGCAAACTGGGCCGCCGGCCTGCTAAGCTCAGCAAGTCATGTGTGGAATATCTGCAGCAATATCCGTGGCCGGGTAATGTCCGCCAACTGCAAAACGCGTTGTATCGGGCGTTGTCTTTGCTGGATGGCAATGAAATTACCAAGGAAGATATCCAGCTGCCCAGTTGCGCCCCCAGCGTGACCTACATTGACGAGAACTTCGAAGGCACCTTAGATGAGGAAGTGAAGAAGTTCGAGAAGGATCTGTTACGACGCTTGTACCCCTCTTACCCAAGTACCCGTCAGCTGGCGAAAAAGCTGGGATTGAGCCACACCGCCATTGCCAACAAATTGCGCGAATATGGCATCAACAAAGGAACTGTAAAGCTATAATTACGCGTTGTAACTGAGCGTTTACGCCTCGTGGCTCCACGGGGCGTAATTTACGTACCTTCCAATTCTCCCTTGCCGCTGTTCACTTTTCTATACATAACCTGAAGTCCTGAGGCTGACTGATAACTTCCCGCTGGCTCTTCTCTCTGTGTGAAATTTGTTGTCTATTATGCAAATAAATTGTTAACCAACAGGTGCAGAACATGACAACAACTGATTTTTCTTATAACCCACTGGGTACTGATGGCTTCGAATTCGTTGAATATACAGCGGCGGACGAGAAAGGGATTAATGCACTCAAAGAGCTGTTCTCAGCGCTGGGCTTTGCCGAAGTAGCGAAGCACAAATCAAAGCGTGTATGGCTGTATCGCCAGGGTGATATCAACTTTATTGTAAATGCTGAACCAGCTTCCCAGGCAGAAGAGTTCGCCCGTCTGCGTGGTCCGAGTGTATGTGGTATGGCTTTTCGTGTTAAAGACGCGGGTAAGGCGTTGGAGCATGCGCTGGAAAACGGCGCGAAGCAATTCGTTGGCAACCTGGGGCCGATGGAACTGAACATCCCGGCGGTGTACGGCATTGGTGAAAGCACCCTGTATTTTGTTGACCGTTATCAGGATGGCGGTATTTACGATATCGACTTCAAGTTCTATGACAACTGGGAAGATAAAGTAGCCCAGAGCAATGCCGGCCTCGAAGTACTTGACCACCTGACTCACAACGTACGTCGCGGAAATATGGCGGTATGGGCTGATTTTTATGAGCGTATCGGTAACTTCCGTGAAATCCGTTATTTTGACATCGAAGGTAAACTGACCGGGCTGGTAAGTAAGGCCATGACGTCACCGTGCGGCAAAATCCGTATCCCCATTAACGAGTCGTCTGATGATAAGTCGCAGATAGAAGAGTTTATCAAAGAATACAATGGTGAAGGGATCCAGCACATCGCGCTGTCTACCAGTGATATCTACCAGACTGTACGTGACCTGAAAGCCCGTGGTATGAATTTCATGCATACGCCTGATACGTACTACGAGCAAGTAAATAATCGGGTAGAAGGACATGGTGAAAACCTGGATGAGCTTCAGGAACTGAAGATCCTGATTGACGGTGCGCCAATGAAAGACGGCATTCTGCTGCAAATCTTTACCGACACAGTAATTGGGCCGGTATTCTTCGAAATTATCCAGCGTAAAGGTAACGAAGGCTTCGGTGAAGGCAACTTCAAAGCCCTGTTCGAGTCAATCGAAGAAGACCAAATCCGTCGTGGCGTAATTGACGAGAAACAAGATGCGTAACTGGATTAAATTCCCGGCCGCTCAGGGTACCCATTCCCGTCAGGCGCACGCGGATTTTCCCGAGGAAGGCATTTACGAACGTGAGCTGGGCCGAAGCGGATTCTTCGGTCCGGCCACCCACATGCACCACAAGCATGCGCCAACAGGCTGGGTTGAGTGGGAAGGCGATTTGCGTCCGCGGGCGTTTGACTTAAACCAGCTGGAAAGCCAGGGCACGGCCGTGGCCACTGCCTGCCCCTTCGATGCGCCGGTGATTCTGCACAATGCGCATTGTCAGTACCGGTTATGGCAATGTAATGACGCTATGACCACGCTGGCGCGCAATGCCGACGGCGACGATTTGTTGTTCATTCACGAAGGCGAGGGTGAGCTGTTTTGTGACTATGGTCATTTGAGTCTGGTGCAGGGCGACTATGTGGTAATTCCACGGTCTACCCTGTGGCGGCTTGAGCCTTCACAGCCAATGCAGATCCTGATGATCGAGGCTACCAACGACAGCTATCAGTTACCCGATAAGGGCATGCTGGGTGGTCACGCCATCTTCGATCCGGCGGTATTGGATACGCCGCAGATAAACGACACCTTCCTGGCACAGCAAGATGAGAATACCTGGCAGGTAGAAGTGAAGCGTCATCAGGCCCGCTCGCGGATCACCTATCCGTTTAACCCGCTGGACGCCATTGGCTGGCACGGCGATCTGAGTGTGGTACGGCTGAACTGGCGGGATATCCGCCCGTTGATGAGCCACCGCTATCACCTGCCGCCCTCGGCACATACCACCTTTGTGGCTGCGCGGTTCGTCGTGTGTACTTTTGTGCCCCGTCCCATTGAGAGTGATCCCGGCGCCCTGAAAGTGCCTTTCTATCACAACAATGACGACTACGATGAAGTGCTGTTTTACCACGAAGGGGATTTCTTCAGCCGCGACAATATTGAAAAAGGGATGGTGACTTTCCACCCGGCCGGGTTTACTCACGGCCCGCATCCCAAAGCCTTTGCTACCGGCCGCGCGCACAAGAAAACCTTCACCGATGAGGTGGCGGTTATGCTGGATACCCGCGACGCTCTGACATTTACAGAGGCAGCCGGACGGGTTGAAAACCCCGATTATGTGTATAGCTGGCGCCCCGAAGACAACGATAAGGACTGATTTATGAAGTTTGCAACGTATAAAAACGACACCCGTGACGGCCAGTTAATGCTGGTTTCCAGGGATCTGACCCGGGCCTGCAAAGTAGCAGACATTGCACCTACTATGCAGTTCGCACTGGACAACTGGAAAGCCGTGGCGCCGCAGTTAGAAGCCCGTTATCAGGATTTGAATGACAATGTGGGTGACAGTGAGCCGTTTCAGGAGACCCGCTGCGAATCTCCGTTACCCCGTGCCTATCAGTGGGCCGACGGCAGTGCCTATGTAAACCACGTGGAATTAGTGCGTAAAGCCCGTGGCGCTGAAATGCCGGAAAGCTTCTGGACCGATCCGTTAATGTACCAGGGCGGTTCCGACGACTTTATAGGTCCGAAGGACGATGTGATCCTGCCCAGCGATGAATGGGGCATTGATTTTGAAGGTGAAGTGGCGGTGGTTACTGACGACGTACCGATGGCGTGTACGCCAGAGCAGGCTGCTGAGCGCATTCGCCTGATCATGCTGGTAAATGATGTATCGCTGCGCGGACTAATTCCCGGCGAGCTGGCAAAAGGATTTGGCTTTTTCCAGTCTAAACCTGCTTCCAGCTTTTCACCGGTAGCGGTCACGCCGGATGAGCTGGGCGAAGCGTGGCGCGATAACAAGGTACATTTACCATTGCGTTCTACCTACAACGGTGAATTGTTTGGTAAGCCTGAAGCTGGCGAAGACATGACCTTTGATTTCGGTCAGTTGGTTGCCCATGCCGCCAAATCCCGTAATCTGGGGGCAGGCGCTATCGTGGGTTCCGGCACAGTATCGAATAAGCAGGGCACAGAACACGGCTCAGCGATCAGTGAAGGTGGGGTAGGTTACTCGTGTATCGCCGAAGTACGCATGATCGAAACCATCCGTGACGGCAAACCGACGACTCCGTTCATGCAGTTTGGGGATCGTATCCGCATTGAAATGAATGACGCTCAGGGCAATTCTATTTTCGGCACCATCGACCAACAGATAAAGCCGCTTAATTAAACGATATCGCTGGCTGAGTTTAGAAGGTAGTTAATTATGAGCCTTAAATTATACAGTTACTGGCGTTCGACGGCATCTTACCGGGTGCGGATAGCCCTGAATCTGAAGCAGCTGGACTACGACATTGTGCCGGTCCACCTGGTTAAAGAAGGGGGGGAGCAACACCTGCCTGATTACCAGCAGCTGAATCCGGCGCGGTTACTGCCCACTCTGGTGGATGACGATGAGGATATTATTCTCAACCAGTCGTTAAGTATTATTACGTATCTGGATGAGCGTTATCCTCAGCCGGCTCCTTTGTTGCCTGCCCATGCCGTTGAAAAAGCCCGAGTGACTGCACTGGCGCAGGACATTGCCTGCGATATTCAACCGTTAGGGAACTTACGGGTGTTAAATGCCCTCAAGTCTCGCTTTTCGGCTTCGCAGGATGACGTGGCCCAGTGGGCGGCGTGCTGGATTGAGCGAGGTTTTGAAGGTATAGAGCAGCGCTTGCAAACGCAGGCAGGGAAATACTGTTTCGACTTCGACGTTACACTGGCCGACATTTGTCTGGTGCCGCAGGTCTACAATGCGAAGCGGTTTGGAGTGGAAATGAGTAAATTTCCGCTGATCAGTAAAATTGTCGATAACTGTAACCAGCTGCCTGCGTTTGAGCAGGCACTGCCAGAAAATCAGCCCGACGCACAGTAACACTAAGGCCGCTCTCAGAGCGGCCTTTTTATTATTAAGCTATCCCACCGAGGCAGACCTTACTGACTTTTTATGGGCAGTTCCGTGGTGTTTTTAACCTGCTTGAGTGCAAAGGTAGAACTTAGGTGATCGACCAATGGCAAGTGGGTCAGTTTGTGCTTCAGTAAATACTCATACTCTTCAATGCTTTCAACAATCACTTTCAGCAGATAGTCTTTTTCGCCGCTGGTGGTGTGGCACTCAACAATCTCATCAATAGACTGTACGGCATTTTCAAAGTCGGTAAGCGAGTCACCGTCGTGATTCTTCAATGTCACGTAAATAAATACCGACACCCCCAGATTCAGTTTCTTGCTATTGAGCAGCGTCACTTTCCGGAGAATAATTCCGTCAGCTTCCATACGTTTAACTCGTCGCCAACAGGGCGTATGCGACAGGCCTACCTGCTGGCTGAGGTCGGCCATAGAGACGGTGGCGTCCTGCTGCAAAACGCGGAGTATCTCGCGATCAAATTTATCCAGTTTCATTAACGACAATCCCACAGTGGTTATGATAGCTATTATATAATGAAAATGATTCTAGGATACACATCCTAGCTTAATGTGGTTCATAAAAACCGCATTTCAGTTTGTAAAAACCATTAACAAAGTTCGCAACGCATGTCCTCCGGCGGATCGAGTATCATAATGCAAAATTGACCAACCATTGAGTGACTATGTCTGTATTCGACCATCCTGAATTTGATAACCACGAACACGTGGCGTTTTATCACGATGATGAGGCCGGCTTGAGTGCCATTATCGCGGTACACAATACCAACCTGGGACCAGCTCTGGGCGGGTGTCGCATGTGGCCATATATCAACAGTTCAGAAGCCCTTACGGACGTGCTGCGTTTATCGAAAGGCATGACCTACAAAGCGGCAATGGCGAACCTCGAGCTGGGCGGCGGCAAGTCTGTAATAATCGGCGACCCGCGTAAAGCCAAAACGCCGGAAATGATGCGCGCCATGGGACGCTTTGTTGATTCTTTGGGCGGCAAATACTTTACAGCTGAAGACTCAGGGATTGCGGTCAGTGACCTGGCTACCATGGCCGAAGAATCAGATTACATTGCCGGTGTAAAAGCGCATTATCACTACAATGGCGAAGAAGCCGACGGAAACCCGGCGCCATCTACCGCTTACGGTGTGTTTGTCGGCGTGCGTGCCAGTGTAGAATACGGCCTGAAATCGGATTTGAAAGGCGTAAAAGTGGCCATTCAGGGCATGGGGCACGTGGGGTATCGTCTGGCGAAACACCTTCATGAAGCCGGTGCTCAATTGTTTGTGACTGACATCTACCCGGAAGGCGTAGACAAGGCCGTGGCTGAGCTTGGTGCTACGGCAGTCGCGCCGGAAGAGATCTACGGCTTAGACGTCGATGTGATTGCCCCGTGCGCCATGGGCGCGTCAATCAATGATGAAACGCTGCCCGCCATCAAAGCCAAGGTCATTGCCGGCGCTGCCAATAACCAGCTGGCGCGTGAAGAAATGGGCGAGCTGCTGCGCGAGCGGGGGATCTTATATGCCCCAGACTATGTGATTAACGCCGGCGGTGTGATTGATATTTTCCATCAGCGTAAAGAGAGCTCCTCTAATGAAGCTATGCGGGAACATATCGAGCAAATCGGGACAACCCTGAAAGCAATTTACTCGCGCGCCGAGGAAGAAGCCACGGCGACAAACCGTATCGCTAATACGATGGCCGAAGAACGATTTACCGCAAAGGGTTGATTGTTGTCAGTCAAATCGTCATAATGCGCCGCTCAGTTCGACGAGGCATTCGCCCCACGAACTGAGTAAAGTTCTATGGTGGGCTCTTGGTCCTCCCGCAATGATACTTTGTGAATCCGGTCAGGCCTGGAAGGGAGCAGCCGCAGCAAACGACTCATGTGCCGGGATGTGGCTGGGAGCCTGCCACCCAAATTCCCTCTTTTTTACTACGCTTCCTGGCGCTTTCTGTCCTCAGCCTGATCCAAAAACCTGATGGCTTTGTCTACCGCGTAATCAACATTCATCTTCATTTGCTGACGCTCACTTTGTGGCAAATAGAAAGCCATATCGACCTCATAGCGAATATAACGGGGTGGCACCTGATTGAGCGCGAGACAACATAAGTCTGCCAGATAATCTGCATTTTTGGATTTATCCAGACCGAGCTCGGTCAATCGCTGTAATACCAGATGTTCGTAATAGTTATGGATATCATCGTCCAGCTTCATACTTCATTCCTTTACAGAGTTTCTTTATACCTTATAGCTGGTTCTCTGTTGATGTCGAGGCGTGAGTGTTAAGATTTCACACATAATTGACAATCAGACAAGGCACCCCTGCCGGGACAGGCGAATCACCCGTACCACGCGGATCAAGGTTGCTATTAGTCTGGATATACACACAAGAGAACAGCATGAAACGTAATACTACCCCTGTTTATTATGGCGATTATTTACAACTGGATAAGTTGCTCGGCGCCCAGTCGCTGGAAAGCGCTAAATACGGTGAGCCAGCTCATGACGAAATGCTATTTATCATTGTTCACCAGGTATATGAACTGTGGTTCAAGCAGGTGTTGCATGAACTCAACGCCGTTATTGATACCTTTATTCCGGATCAGGTCAAAGATCAGCAACTGATAGGTGTGGTGCACCGGCTCAACCGTATTATCCAAATCCAGCAACTGATGAATGATCAGATAAGCGTGATGGAAACCATGACACCGCAGCAGTTTTTATCATTTCGCGACCTGCTGGTACCGGCGTCTGGCTTCCAGAGTATTCAGTTTAAGCGCCTCGAAATTTCGTTGGGTCTGAAGCGTGAATACCGCATTGATTTTGACAAACAGAGCTTCTACAACCGCTTAACGGATGATGACAGAAGTCTGCTGGAGGCGCTGGAAGAAAAGCCTAGCTTGTTTGAATTGATAGAACGCTGGCTGGAGCGGTTACCGCTATTAAAAATGGATAACTTCGATTTCTGGCAGCATTACCAGAATGCTACCGACGAGCTGTTGAATCAGGATAAACAGACAATCGAGACAAACGCCACCCTCAGTGAAAAAGAAAAGCAGCAGGAACTGAAAGACTGGCAGTCCACCCGGGAGAACTTCGATGCGTTGTTTAATGCCAAGCGCTATGACGCACTTCAGTCAGAAGGTAAGTTTCGTCTGAACCAGAAAGCAATGTTGTCGGCATTATTTATCAAACAGTACTCAGAAGAGCCCATTTTTAACCTGCCATTCCAGGTTATTACAGCCTTAACGGAGATTGATGAAAAGCTAACTATCTGGCGTTATCGCCACGCGATGATGGTACAACGTATGCTGGGCACTAAGATTGGCACAGGAGGCTCTTCAGGCCACCAGTACCTTAAGAAAACCACGGAATCTAACCGGATATTCTCGGATTTTTTCAATATGGCTACGTTCTTGTTACCGAAAGATATGTTACCGCCGTTACCCGATGAGATTTCACGCTATCTGGGATTTTATCTCAGTGCGGATAAAACAAAATAACTTCTTTCCAGACAGGAAAATAAAAAGCGGCGATTGCCGCTTTTTTTATGTCTGTTTGCCGGTGAATTAATATTCCTTTAAGTGTTTTTAAAATCACATTTAAGTACTGGTTTGTAGCAAAAAGTTTTTAAAAACCTGTAATGTATAATAATTGTACAATGCGACGAGCGGCTGAAAAATTTAATAAAAGCAGATTGTTACCAGTTAAGATTTCTCGAATATAGACTTTAGTCTAACCGAAGGCCTCGCCCTTATTAAGCTGGCAATATATTAAGTGTTTCAAATATTTCAAAGATGTTTCATTTTATTTACATGGGGAACGGTTATTTTCATAAAAAAGAGGAATTTTGCTGTTTGACGAAAGGATTTTATTTTGATTAGTCTGAATTTGAGATAACTATCTCGTGATAATAATAAATCCTTTCTTAAGGAATTTTGTCGCTAAGCAAATTAGCGAACCATGGAGAAAAAATGATCAATTTCAAAAAGCGCACAGCCGTGCTCGCTGTTGCTTTGGGTTTAGGTATGGCGACGCCGGCACTTGCCGACGGCACCACCGGTTATATCCAGGGTAACGCTATCGAAGCAGACGGCGATAAAATTGCCGGCGCCACCATCACTATTGAAAACGTTGACACCGGCCTGACCCGTACCGTAGAAACCAACGATAACGGTCTGTTCCGTTTCCCACTGCTACCGCCAGGTACCTATAATATTGTGGCTGAAAAGGACGGTTACCGCCGCAACCTGCAAGAAAATATTCGGGTAGGGATTAGCGGAAAAACCAATATCAATCTGGCCCTCTCCAGTATGGACGTGGAACGCATTGAGGTGACCGGCAGCTCAATAGCCATGGTAGATGTAACCAGTTCAAGTACCGGCATTGTGGTTGATCAGGTGACCCTTGAGAAGGTGCCGGTGCCCAGAAACCTGACCTCGGTGGCACTGCTGGCACCGGGCACCACGAAAGGTGACTCAGCGTTCGGCGATCTGCCTTCGATTGGCGGCGCATCGGTAGGTGAAAACGCCTACTTTGTAAACGGTCTGAACCTGACTAACTTCCGAACCGGTGTAGGCTCCTCGCAACCGCCTTTCGAAATGTATGAGACGTTTGAAGTTAAAACCGGTGGGTATTCTGCCGAATTCGGGCGTGTCACCGGTGGGGTGATAAACGCTAAGACGAAAAGCGGTACCAACGAATTTAAGTGGGGCGTCAATTATTACATTGAGCCCGATGCGCTACGGGACGATCCCCCTAACAACAAAGTTGATGGTCTGTACCGTATAGACAACCGCAAAGACGAAGAAACCTTGTGGGATGCGAACTTGTGGGCCAGCGGCGCGCTCATTGAAGACGAGCTGTTTTATTATGTGCTGTTTAATCCCCGTGATCGGGAAGAGACCGACGCACTTCGCCAGACCCGTTCGGGCGACCAGCTAAGTCAGTTTATGGAAGTTCAGAATGACGACGATGCATTCTGGGGCGCTAAAATTGACTGGTACATGACCGAAGATAATATTCTGGAAATCACCGCATTTTCTGATGAGCAGTCCACTACCATTACCCGTTACAGAACCCTCGATGGTGAGCGCGCCAGCGAACCTACTTACGGGTCTGAAGATAAAGGTGGTCTGAACTACACGGTTAAATACACCAGTATTATCAATGCTGACTTTTCGATTTCAGCACAGTACGGCGTGAACGAACAGGACCGCACCACGCAAAGTGCGCTGGACGCGAATCCCGCCGTTTATTTCCGGTATGACAGTTCGGGCGCGTTTGTGCCTTCTACCACCTTTGCGAACTTCTCTGTCGATCAAGGCAAGGATGAGCGTAAAGTGTTCCGGGTTGACGCGGACTGGTATGTAGGCGACCACTCCATCCGTTTTGGTGTTGATTACGAAGAGCTCACCGCTGAGTCGCTGACAACGAATTCTGGTGGCGCTTATTACCTGTACTACGTCGATGACAGCGATCCGGCTAACGAAGATATTTATCAGGTTCGTCACAGAACCTATGAAGTAGGTGGGACCTTTGAATCTGAAAATTTTGCGTTTTATGTTCAGGATCAGTGGCAGGCCACGGATAATCTGGTGATAAACGCCGGTATTCGTAATGATTCGTTCGAAAACTTTAATGCTAACGGCGATACCTTCGTAGACCTGTCGAACCAGTGGGGCCTGCGTTTAGGGGCTGTCTGGGACGTAATGGGTGATGGCGAGTCCAAGGCCTGGGTAAACTACGGCCGTTACTATCTGCCGGTGGCTGCGAATACCAATATTCGCCTTGCCGGTGCCGAAACCTATATTCAGGAATATTACGAGTTTGAAGGGTATGCCGACCCAGACCTGTTCATTCCTAATCTGACCGGTGATAAAACCCGTGAAGATGAAGTGTTTGCCAATGGCTCCGCCGCCACTCCAGCGGAAATTGTCGACCAGAATCTGGACTCTATGTACTCCGACGAGTTTATTGCCGGCTACCAGTTCCAGCTGAGCGAAGAGTGGAGCATGGCGGTTCAGGGCACGTATCGTGAGTTGTCCACCACTATTGAAGATGTGGCCATTGACGCCGCGGTAATCGAGTGGGCGGCAGACAACGGTTATGGTGATGTGTCTGATATCTGGACCGGCTTCCATTCATATGTACTGACGAATCCGGGTTCAGATATGCGTATCGCCACCACTGAACTGCCTGGTGCAGAGGGCGAACAGGTATTCATGGATTTGTCTGCTGAAGACCTGGGCTACCCGGATTCAGTGCGTAAATACGCCGCCGTTGATGTCACCTTTGAAAAAGCCTGGGACGGCGTATGGCTGCTAAATGCGGCTTACACCTGGTCTCACAGCTGGGGTAACAACGAAGGTTATGTGCGCTCAGACAATGGTCAGGACGATGCCGGTTTGACAACCCTGTTCGACCAGCCCGGATTGCTGGATGGCGCGTATGGCGACCTGCCTAACGACCGTCGTCATCAGGTCAAGGTATTTGGTTCCTATGCCATTACTGAGCAACTGAATGTAGGCGCAAATGTGCAGTGGCAGTCAGGCCGTCCTATCAACTCGTTTGGCTATCACCCCACTGATGTATTTGCACAGGCCTATGGCTCTGAGTCGTTCTACGCAAATGGTGAACTGATGCCCCGTGGCTCAGGCGGCAGAACCTCCAGCTACATGAACGTAGATTTGTCAGCGTCTTACACTATGGACGTGTTTGATGATGCGACATTGCAGTTGCGTGCTGATGTGTTCAACGTACTGGGTGGCGACGAAGTAACCGAAGTATATGAAATCTTCGATGATGAAGCTTCGTCTCCGGACGCACCGACCATGGATCCAAATTACGGTCGTCCTACCGCGTGGCAAACACCACGTTACGTAAGATTAAGTGCATCTTTACGCTTTTAATACGTAACTGAAAAAATATGCAGTGAAGCGAGCCTTCACTGCATATTTATCCACGAATCGCGCAAAAAAAAGTATTTTTGAAAAGGAGAATAAAGTTAAAGGAGTTAATAATAGGTAAAAAAGGTGATATTTGTAAGTTAATTTTTACAGGTCATGGTGGATTCAGGCAAAAAAAATTGAACTTTTGAAACTCCCTCGTCTGATCCCAGTTGACCCCCATCGTTCGATGTGGTTATTATCAATATCGAGGCTAAGACCTTACAAATAATAAGTCGTTCAATAAAGCGATTTAAAAAAACACACACTAAAGAGTTTAGTGGTCCAGGGAGACATTACATGTTTACAAACTCGAAACTGGCTAAGTCAGTCAAGCTGGCTTGCGCCTTCGGTGCTGCGTCTGCAGCCCTGACGACAACTCAGGTAGTCGCGCAAGAAGCAGGTGCTGACGAACCAGTAGAAAAAATCCAGGTTACTGGTTCACGTATCAAACGTACTGATATGGAATCTGCTAGCCCCATCAGCGTATTCACTTCAGCAGACATCGAAGCATCAGGTGTAACCACACTGGAAGATTTCGTACAGAACGTACCGGCAATCAACGGTGCGAAACTGGGTAGCACAGTAAACAACGGTAACCGTGGTTTCGCTACTGCATCACTACGTGGTCTGGGTTCTGGTCGTACGCTGGTACTGATCAATGGCCGCCGCTGGAGCTCTGGTGATCTGAATGCCATTCCGGTATCAATCATCGAGCGTGTTGAAATCGTACGTGACGGTGCATCTACCGTTTATGGTTCTGACGCCATCGCTGGTGTAATCAACTTCATTACAAAGAAAGATTTCGAAGGTGTTGAGCTTACTGCGCAGTACGATGTGACTGACGAAGATGACGGCGAAACGACTAAGATTGCTTTCACAACAGGTACTTCTTCTGACAAGGGCAACGTTGTTCTGTCAATGGAATACACCAACCGTAACGCTATCTGGCAGGGCGACCGTGACTTCTCAGCATGTCCTCTGTTTGATAATGGCCCTGGTTCAGAGCCGTTCTGTGGTGGTTCAGGTACTATTCCACAAGGTCACGCATTCCCAGTATCTGGCGGAAGCTTTGTAGTTGAGAACGGCGAAATCGTTCCTTTCTCTAACGCGCAGCACGGCTATAACTATGCTGCTGCCAGCTACATGGTAACACCTCAGGAAGTATTCAGTGCTAACGGTAGCGCGAACTATGAAATTGCTGACAGCCTGTCAGTATTCACAGAGTTCGGTATGGCTAACCGTCAGTCAGAGCAGTTAATGGCCCCAGTTGGTACTTTCTGGTTCCCGTTGGTACCTGAGTCAAACCCAGGTGCACAACAATTCGGTGAAGACGTATACGTAGCACGTCGTCTGGCTGAAACCGGTGGTCGTCGCTTTACCCAGGACGTTGCTGACTACCGTATGGTTGTTGGTTTCGAAGGTTACCTGTCAAACGACTGGACGTGGGACGTGTCTTACAACTATTCACGTTTCGTAGATACGCGTATGGTTTATGGTCAGGCTAACGAACCACGTTTCGATATCCTGCTGGATCCAGAGCTGTGTGCAGACACTGCAGACTGCCCGGGAGTTTGGAACCCGTTTGAAGCCGGTACGCTGACAGACGAGATGATCGACTACGCAACCGTTACACATTCACCAGTACTGCGTACAACTACCAAGCAATTCATGGCGAACCTGCAGGGCGACCTGGGTGACCTGGAACTGCCAGGTGGCCGCATCATGTGGGCTGCGGGTGTTGAAAAACGCTGGGAAAGCCTGCTGAGTGAGCCTGATGGTGCTGCATCACTGGGTCAAATCTTCGGTGTAGCTTCAGACCGGACAGAAGGTCAGTACGAAGTAGAAGAATTCTACTTAGAAGCTAACTTCCCAATTCTTGATGGCGCGCCAATGGCTGAGTCTCTGAACGTTACCGCTGCGGTACGTCGTTCAGACTTCGACTTCCTTGACGATGCGACTACTAACACTAAGTTCGGTGTTGAGTGGGTACCGGTAACTGATTTACTGGTTCGTGCAACATGGGCAGAAGGTTTCCGTGCACCGAGCATCTCTGAACTGTTCCTGCCAGAGCAAGACACTAACCCATCTTACGCTGATCCTTGTGTAAACTGGGGTACTGCGCAGGATAACGCGACTATCCGTGCAAACTGTCAGGCTGACGGCCTGCCAGAAGACTTCTCACTGTCTTCTAACCAGGCAAGTGCAAAATTCGGTGGTAACGAAAACCTGAGCCCAGAAGAGTCAGAAAGCTTCACAGCGGGTGTTGTTTGGTCTCATGAGTCAAGCTTCACAATGGCGTTTGACTACTTTGACATCGAAATCGAAAACGGTATCGGTACAGCTGGTGTGAACAACATTGTAACAGGCTGTTATGCAAGTGAAGGCTTCTCAAGCCCTCTGTGTGACCTGATCAAAGGTCCTGCGTACCAGGGCGATGCGCCTCACCCAACGTCACCTCGTCGTAACGTTATCGGTAACCCGTCTGGCGTACTGCTGACTAACGCTAACCTGGCCGTGTTCAAGACCTCTGGTGTTGACTTCGACTTTGGTTACGGAATGGAAGCTGCTGGCGGTGAGTTCAAGTTCAAGGTTAACGGTACCTGGCTGAACGAATACAAGTACACGCCGTTCGCTGGTGCGGATGAGATTGATATTGCTGGTACATTTGCAACTGACCAATGGGAAGGTGCGCTGGCAACATTCAACGAGTGGAAAGTTAACGTAGGTGTTAACTTCATGGCTGACGACTACTCAGTGGCATGGGAATCTCGCTGGATGTCTGAAACAGACGAGTTTGGCGGTAACCCAGAGCAGAACCTGTCTACGACAGCAGATGCTATCTGGTACCACGACCTGAGCGGTTCATACTACATGGACAACTACACGTTCACAGCCGGTGTGCGTAACCTGTTGGATGAAGATCCACCGTACACTACTAACAACGGTGACATGAATACTATCAACTATTCATATGACACTGCTGGTCGCTACTTCTTCGCTCGAGTAACTGCTAAGTTCTAATCGACGCTAAGAAATAAGCTACACATAAATCCCTCACCTCGGTGAGGGATTTTTTTTGCTTAAAATAGCCCGGTAAGTGGTGGATGTTCGCAACAGGGCGGTGAAGCGTGGGTTCACGCCGGAAAGGGAGTTAATAGACAGCCACGTGTCAGGTTTATATTACTGACAGGCAGCATTTCCGGCTTTCCTGAATCTGAAGTTTGAAGCAATTCCGCAACTCATACGTAGCGATAACGAAATTACGGTATGCGGTGATTAGCGGATACTAAGAATGAATTACCGGTCTGAGACGGCACCAATAACAAAGTGGGGGCCACAGGCTAAGACCAAACAGTGTAATGTAAGCGCCTGACAGTGCCTGTAAACGCTGTTCACAACCATAGGGTGTGTATGGACCATAGGATTAAAGGTTGGTTGTCGTAGCTCCTGCTACCCTACAGTAAGCCACGCGCTGACAAGTAATCTGCTGCCGGCTTTAGCTGGTTCGCATAATGCTTCCACCGACCAACGCTACTGGTATACATCTTATTTCTCACCTGCCAGACACTCGCCGTCGCTACCGCATTTGAAGATTGATTAAATTCAAGACAACGGTGGTCCCAGGGAAGATCGATATACGACAGTATTGCGCGGGTTTCCGACTCCTGCTGATGGACCAGCGATTCATAACTGACTACATGAATATCGTTGCCGAACACCTTACACCAATGAGTGACAAGCTTTTCAGTATCGGCGATGTACGCGGCGATATCTTCCAGTCCGTTCGCATATTGTTGATTTCCACCCAAATGCTGACTGTATATTGATAACAACGTATCTAAGGGGTGGCGCCGGGTGAGTAAAATTCGCGCGTTGGGAAACAGGGCTTTTATCAGCCCAATATACAATAGGTTATCCGGACGCTTATCCGTGACATAGGACGCCTGACCAAACTGTTCACGCAGCTGGTTTTCATAATTATTTTTAATTTCACACAGCCACTGTGGGTCTTGAGATAACTTCAGCCAGTTTCCACCGGTATCGTTCGCCAGATTTACAAAGAAAGGAAGTTCTCCCGCGCAAGCTACGGCGGGGTGTCGGCTGAGAATTTGCTCTACCAGCGTGGTACCAGAACGAAACATCCCGCAGATAAAGATGGGCTCTGCAGTACTTTCAGACTCACTGAGACCGTGCACGTTTCGAGGGAAAGCAGCCACAATATCATTAACAGACTGGTTAAATGCTTGTCTATCGAAGGGGCCCATGCGTTGCCTGGCGAATCTGTTGGCTTTGCTCAGATAGTCAAATGCTGCAGTATAGTGACCCTGGCTGTCGTGAAACTTTCCTAACCCGTAGTAAATACTTTCAGCCTGCTTTGGTGAACAGCGGCCAGATTCTGCCAATGTAGTGACTGTGTCGACGAGAGCGTGGTCATCGTTACTGATTGCGTCAGCGTTAGCTAAGCGCTCAAATACGTGCTCCGTGGCAGGCTGGCGATGTAAAATGTCGCGATATACTGCCATCGCAGCAGGCTTATCAGCCACCTCCTCAAGCAGCGTAGCCAGATTGAACTTCAGAAGAATATCTTCAGGATATAATTCACAGGCTTCTGTAAGGGTGGCAATAGCCTCCTCCTTACGACGGCCTTTTGCGAGGACCGACGACTGGTTCAGCCACACCTCTTCAGGCTTATCAATGCCTAGTTCAATCGCCTGTTTGTAATGATGCACCGATTCATCTACCTGTGGGATCTGGGCCAGCGCATACGCAAGATTAAAATGAGCCAACGGATGTTCAGGTAAACGGGCAAGCAGCAGACGGTAAACTTCCACTACCAGATGGGGCGCGTTGTGGGCTGTCAGCATGTCGGCTACTCGCTCAAACACCGGTACGCGAGTTTCAGTTTGTTGAAGTAAAGCCTCTGCCGGTGACCACATCGCCTGTATATCGTGCTGTGCATAGTAGCATTGCACCTGCAGCCACAATGCCTGCGGATTGCCAGGATGGTCGCTTAAAAAATGCGTTAATAAATGGTTAGCCTGCCCGTAATCAGCTTTCTGTAGCAGCGTAGAAATATTGTTTAAGTTGATAGCGGGCATACATACCTATTTACATTTAAATTCATACACTGGCCAGTGCTTGAGAGTATGATAATTCCGAAACACTGCCGGGACTTACGTCAGCAATACAAGTTGGGGGGTATCTTGCCACAATTTGTTGTCAAAATGCAGTGCATGTGCGGTGGTCACTTATCGCATATTAGTGGAGTGTGAACAAAAGTTGTGCTATTTCTGTGCAGCGGTTTGTTAACCCATTAACAGGATTTTAAATACACAATAAAGGATTGTATGAAATGAAAAAACTAATCGGAATTGCGGCCCTTGCGAGCTTAACTGCCCTCACCGGCTGTGCTACCTCTGACGATCATATTGCCAAGGCGGGCAAGGATCGTGATGATCTGGTATGTGAGTATACCCGGGTAACCGGCTCGAACCTTAAAAAGAAAGTGTGCATGACACCGCGTCAGCGTGAAATTGCACGGGAAGCGGCACGTCAGGAGATGGAAAACGTCCAGCGTCGCATGGCCCACGAGAGCTCAGTTACAGGTCAGTAACGCCGAAGCGGGTATCAAGGCTGATAAAGCTGCGAAAAAAGCCTGCACATTTGCAGGCTTTTTTCATGGTCACGGTTTTTTCGCGTAAGGTTTATCCCAGTCACTGGAATGCAAATGTTTGGCGCCCATGCCAAACGCTGGCTGTCGGTCACCTGCGACCGGGAAGTCAAATTCGCGGTGCAGAAATAACGATGTCGTGGAAGTATGGGATTCACAAGGTTTAAACCCGGTCATATCCACCTGTAATAATCCTTGCTGCTTTAAGAATGCGGCCGTCTGGTGATGCCAGTCAGCGTTGTCGAGAATGATCACGCCACCTTTAGCCAGCTTGCTCACCGCCTGCGCGGCACAGTCATACCGGTATCCGCCGCCATCCACAACGATGACATCAAACTCGCCATCCTGATCAGACAACGTAAACGGGAAGCTGTCTCCCTGCGCTAACAAGACTGATGCATTGTCATTATCGGCGGTCTGCTGACTGACAAATTGATGCCACTGTGGGTTGTTCTCAATACTCACCACTTGTTTCGCGCGGGCCATCCAGAACAGGGTGGAGGCGCCTGAACCGAATTCAAATACCCGTTTTTCACGGTAATCGAACTGTTGCAGGTATTCTATTGCAGGGTAGGTGTATAGGGGCAAGGGATTACCCTGACTGTCTTTGGCCAGGCCTTCATTGGTGGCTTCCACAAACCCGTAGGCGTTACGGAATACCTGCATACAGGCAGCCAGAAACATTTCACCTTTGGACATTTCAAGCACATCAGGGTGGCGTCGGGTGACGTCCTCTTTGCCTTTTTCAGGCGTCATTTTTCCCCAGAACATAAAAATCTCCTTATTATTGTTGTTGATTTATGTCGGTACAATATCGAAAGCGACAGTCAGCCTGTTTTCATCTGATTCAAAAGGCACAGTCCCGTGCCACATATACGATGGGAAGAGCACTACGTGACCGGCTTGAGGTTTAAGCACAAAGTCAGGCTCAAAGATCAACTGGCTACTGATATCAGGCTGGCCAAACTTAATCCAGCCCTGGCCATCGTGTGTCAGGGCTTCAGGTAAGCTGACGTAATAGCAGGCGCTGATCCAGCCCTCATGGTGATAATGATTACGGTGATACCCGGTTCCCGCCAGTCTTACTGACCACGACCCCGAGTAATCAAACTGGTTTGTCTTTTCACCACACAGCGGGTGCCCGGGGATCCTGGGTAGCTGCCCGATATACCGGCTGACTTGTTCGGAAATCGCTTGCTTGAGTGCCTGCACGGTAGCAATGTTTTGATCAAACAGGTTGCCAAAAGTTTGCGTACCCGTACGCAACGACTGTTCAACAGGCGGTGCGTGAAGACGTTGATGCAGCTGATTTAAATCCGCTGCCAGCGCAGCATTGAATGCCGCGTTGTTTTTAAAGCCTGCGGGCGTAGTAATAGGGTTAGCGAACACAAATTCATGGTAGTCATGCAGCCTGGCATAGCTGGTTACATTCTTTTGAAGTTTATCTAATGCGCTTTGGTGCGCAATCCATCCCTTGTTCCAAGGCTCTTTGCGCATCAGGCCTTTAATGATTTTGCCAGCGTCATTGGGCTGGTTGTTGCACATTAAAGTAATGGCTAGTTCCTTTTGCAGTTCATTCACATCCGGATGTGATTTAACAGCACGCTTCAAACGCTGGCATGACCCGGCGATGTCTCCGCGTTCCCGTTCCAGTAGCCCAAGCATGGCCGACAAAGGAGGGTGGGAGAGAATTGTATCGGCAAGCGGGCATAGTAACTGGTACGCCTCATCCAGCTGTTCTGCTTTAATCAGATGCAGCCCATACACAGTGAGAATAGCGCGATCGTCTGGCGCTGTAGCCAGGGCTGATTCGTATACGGCTTTCCAGTTGCTGTCACACAACATCCAACGTGTCTGCGCAAGTCCCTGTACTGCCTTGCTATTAAGCGGGTTTACTGTAAGTAAGTGCTTATACTGGTGTTCCGCCGTGTGATAGTCACCGGCCTCAAAGGCCACGTCGGCCAATAACTGGCTCACTCTGAGATCGGAAGGATCGGCAGCATGTAGCTTTGTCAGTAGCGCCTGCGCACTGGCAAAGTCAGAACACGTTTTATAGGCAGTGGCCAGAGTAACGTTAACGGTATAATTGGCAGGCTGCTCTTGTTGCAGAGCAAGTAACTGGGATACTGCCTTTTTATGCTCTCGACACTGAAGCCAGCACTGCGCCTGAGCAACCAGCGCCGCAACAGGTTGTTGGGTTAGATTTGCCGCGCGACCGTAATACTCGGCAGCCTGACTGGCCTCACCATCCGCGTTGAGGAGCCGGGCGAAGTTAAAATTCGTATCGTAGTGTTTGGGATTGACACGCAGTGCGCGGGTATAGCACTGCCTGGCTTTGGATGTGTCACCCTTGTCTGCGTATGCACCAGCCTGACCACACAGCACATCCGGGTTATTCGGGGCAGATTTCAAAAGTTGCTGGTAAACACGCAGTGCTTGCTGAGTTTGACCGGTTTTGCGATAACACTGCGCCAATAACAGTCGCACCTGCGGGGCGTGCTGTGCCGTCGCCAGTTGCTTACACAGCGATAAAGCGGCGTCATATTGTTTATGCTGATAAAGAGACACGGCCTGCGACCATGCCTGTTGTAATTGCGCTGTTGTCATTCCCTGCTACCTTTACTGCCTGGTAAATTCCAGTGCACTGGCTAAAAGCGATCCGTCATCGTCTTTGATAGCGCGTTGGCTCACCAACTGCAAGCCATTATTACCCGCCAGAGAAATGAGCGTAGCCAGCCCGTCATCATCTACCGCTGCTTCCTGACACATTGCCAGCCGCAACCGGTGTGCTTCTACTGCTTCAGCCACCGCGCCGATGTGCTCAAGGGCATGATCAATTGTCAGCGAGCCATGATGAGATAAAACATGCCGGGTCACGTTTATCAGGTCACGGACCAGAGGAGCCGCTTCTGACTGATGTGCATAGGCACTGAGCTTATTTTTTGCTGTCACCAGCTCATCATTGCAATTACGGAGCGTTTGACTGGGCGCTTCTCCTTGCCTTTCTTTATAAAACTGAACGGTGAAAGCACGCAATGCATCCAGATACCGAATATCTTCAAACAGCTTTCGAATGAACTGAAGGCCCTGCCGGGCTGCAAGTGTGGTCTTGCCATTTTCCCTATGCACTACAAAAGCGGCATTACCACCTACCCGCAGCACCCTGCCTATTTCTTTAAGGCTGTGCAGGAGGTGTGTGTACTCGACGCCAAACTGGCAGATAATGGAGTGAAAGCAATGCCTCGCATAAGGCAGGTTTTCCAGGGTGCCATTTGAGGCAAAGTGCACCTGCTGTAGTAGCGGCGAGTTCTTGATGACCTCTGCATTAACCGGCACCTGATCGAAACCATGTACTTCAAAAGAGCAGTGGTTATCGCGGCTAAACTTTGTCGCTAAGGCTGCTATAGCACCATTGCCGGTGCAGACATCCAGCAAAGTACAATCGGATGAAAGGCGGGCGAAATAAGCCTGCCAGTATTCTTCATATGGGCGGCCGTAAGCGTGATGTCCCTGGCTCTGAATACAACCGGAGGCGTTCCCCTGCTGCCAGAACTGTGCCCAGGCTTGTTGTTTGGATATTGTCATACTAAGACCACATTACTTCGGCGGTATCCCGCGTGGTGATTGTTATTGTGGCTAAAAGATTCGGAAAATCTTATTAACTTACCTGCATACTACTGATTTTTACTTCAATTGGTAGACCGATTTTTAGACTAATTAAAGAGATACTTAATTGAGTTTGAAATTCAGTTTATCTGTTTGTCGGTGAAGTGCAGATTTATTGCGGTCATTAGGACTGGTTGGAGGTGTGCTTTTTGTGCCGCATTGCGAAAGGTGTATTAGCCTAAAGTATAAGGTATGTGCCACTGGACTCTCTCCTCGTTCACGGCGTTATACAACGAATAGCACCGATTCTCTGCTCAGATTTTCGGCGCGGGCGTGCGTGGCGGGGGCAAAACTGATACCTGTCGAAAGCGTGCTGGTCAGACCGCAACTCAACGTCATGACAGACTTTTTTACCGAAACTACAGGCAAAATTGAGCACCAGGGTCTAATCTAGGATAAAGGGAAAAGGCGCGTAAAACGCTGAAATTCGTCGGCCATGGCAGTGATGCAGGCGGGTAACGTGTTGCGTAATGGCAACATCGTTGATGGATTTTCCCGTGATGACGCGCCATTCAGCGATTGTGAAATTAATTTACAGTTTAAAAAGTAATGGTAGGTAGCTGTTTACATAATTGTTTACATTATGTTCAAAAGTGTGGGCGGAACCGGTGGTAAAAGGTTCGGTTGCTTGACTATGCGGGTGTATCCGTGTGAGTATTAGGAGTTCGTAGTATTACCTTTTTACCGGTAATCACTACCTTCCTGAAACAAAATTGTAAAAGTTTATACGCCCCTTGCCAGAAAGATGCTTTCAATAGTGGCGAGGATTCAAATAAGAAATTTGGTTGGGAACTATGTCCAAAATGAGCAAGAGAACTCTTATTGCTTCTACTGTGATGGGTGCATTCGCACTAACAAGTAGCGCAGTCTCTGCAGATACGCTTGATAAGCTTCAGACAGAACAAGCTAAGATCCACGCAGCTGCAGCGAAATCTCAAGAAAAAATCAACACCTTGTTCGAGCAGTCTCAAGAGCTGTTGGTTGAGTATCGTCAAACAGTCGATGAAACTGAAAACCTGAAAGTTTACAACGATTACATTGCTAGTCTGGTTGCGGATCAACAGCGCAGCATCGACTCTTTGCAACGTCAGATAGACAGCATTGAAGAGACTAAGCAAGGTATCGTTCCTTTGATGTTCCGTATGATCGACAGCTTGGAAAAGTTCATCAAGCTTGATCGTCCAATTCACTTAGAAGAGCGTTTAGAGCGCGTTGAACGTCTGCGCGACGTAATGGCAAACTCTAACGTGACTGTTTCTGAGCAATTCCGTCAGGTTATCGAAGCATACCTGGTAGAAGTAGAGTACGGCACGAAGATCAATTCTTATCAGGGCACTATTGATAGCGACGGCACCGAAGTGACTGTTGACTTCTTTAACCTTGGCCGTACCGCACTGCTGGCTCTTTCATTAGACCAAAGTGCAGCTTGGGTATGGAATAACGAAACCCGCGCATGGGAACAACTGGGTGATGAGTACCTGGCTTCAGTTGTAGACGCAGTGAAAATGGCAAATAACGTCATACCTGCAGACCTAATCAAACTACCAATCAGTGCAGCGGAGTAAGTGTTAATGAAAACTGTATTCAAATCTCTTGTAGCCGCTGCAACGATGGCGGTTATCGCAACCGGCGCCCAGGCTCAGGAAGCAAAGAGTCTGCAGGAGCTGCTAGACCAGGTTCAGAAGAACCGTGTTTCTGAAGCGCGCATTAACGAACAGCGTGAAGCTGAATTCCGTTCTGCCCGTGCTGACAAACAGGCGCTGTTGCGTAAAGCACAATCAGAACTGCAAGCTGAGCAGGATCGTGGCGATCGTCTGCAACAGCAATTTTCTGATAACGAAGTAACTCTTAACGAGAAAGCTGCAGAGCTGGACCAGGCAACAGGTACACTGGGCGAAATGTTCGGTGTGGTTCGTCAGGCGGCATCTGAGGCGTATGGTCGTGTTTCGACTTCAATTGTAAGTGCTCAGTTCCCGGGCCGTGCGGAATTCCTGGCAGAAATGTCTGAGGAATCTAAAGGTCTGCCTAACATCCAGGAACTGGAAGACCTGTGGTTTGCACTGCAAAAAGAAATGACTGAAGGCGGCGACGTTGAGCGTTTCACTACCCAGGTTGTTAACCTGGACGGTGGTACGTCTGAACAGGAAATCGTTCGTGTTGGTACATTCAACCTGGTTGGCCGGGACGGTTACCTGACTTACGACGTTGAAAACGAAGTTGTTCAGCCACTGGGCCGTCAACCTGACAGCCACCTGGTAAACTCTGCAGAAGAGCTGCTGGAAGCTGAATCAGGCCTGACACCTTTCTACGCTGACCCTTCTCAGGGTGCAATTCTTGGTCTGCTGAAACAAAAAGCGACTATGGAAGAGCGTTATCATGCAGGTGGTGCAGTTGGTTACACCATCACTGTAATGCTGGTTATCGGTCTGCTTATCGGTATCTACAAACTGATTACACTGACTATCGCTGGCAGCAAAATCCGTTCACAGCTGAAAAACCCGGGTAACCCTTCAGAAGGCAACCCTCTGGGCCGCATCCTGAAAGTTTATCAGGAAAACAAACATGCGGATGCTGAGAACCTGGAACTGAAACTGGACGAAGCTATCCTGCGTGAACTGCCTTCAATTGAAAGTGGTATCAACGTTATTAAGATCTTCGCAGCTATCGCACCGCTGCTGGGTCTGCTGGGTACCGTACTGGGTATGATTGCAACGTTCCAGACTATTACGCTGTTCGGTACAGGTGACCCTCGTATGATGGCGGGTAGTATCTCTATGGCACTGGTAACAACCGCACAAGGTATTATTGCCGCACTGCCGCTGATTCTGACTCACAGCATCGTAGCGTCGCGCAGCAAATCTATTGTGCACATTCTGGATGAGCAAACTGCGGGTATCGTAGCGGCTCATACAGAGGCGGAGAAAGCGTAATATGGTATACCTGATTGGATTAATGGAATCGGTCAGGGACTTTATCGCTACCGGCGGTGACGTGTTGTACTTCGTTGCTGCCGCGCTCTTTCTCATGTGGGCATTAATGATTGAGCGTTACTGGTATTTAACTTCGGTTTTCCCAAAGGTGAAAAAAGACATCATCCAAAAATGGGATAGCCGGAGTGATACCACTTCATGGTATGCGCATAGAATCCGTGACGCGTGGATTTCTCAAGCGTCAGACGATCTGAACGCTAGAATGCTGATCATTCGCACGTTAATTGCAATGTGTCCGCTAATTGGCCTGCTGGGAACAGTAACCGGTATGATTAGCGTGTTCGAGACAATGGCAACGCAAGGCACCAGTAACGCCCGTTTGATGGCATCTGGTATCTCTATGGCAACTATCCCGACAATGGCGGGAATGGTCGCTGCGCTGTCTGGACTGTTCATCAGTTCACGTCTTGAAGCGAAAGTGAAGATGGCAAGAGAAGGCCTGGTTGACAGCCTGCCACATCATTAGAGAGAGAGATTATGGCTCGAAAAGTCAGAACCGAGGAAGAAGACGCGCAAATTGACATGACGCCCATGTTGGACATCGTGTTTATCATGCTCATCTTCTTTATCGTTACCACCGTTTTCGTAAAAGAAGCGGGTATCGAAGTAAATAAGCCCGATGCGAGCCAGGCGGTACTTCATAAAAATGCCAATATCTTCATTGCAGTAACAGAAGATGGCAGCGTTTGGTTAGACAAACGCGAAGTATCACCGGACAGCGTTAGAGCGAATATAGAGCGTTTGTTGACGGAACAGCCTACTGACTATGTCATTATTCAGGCTGACGTTAAGGCCAAGCATGGTCTGGTGGTGGAAATCATGGACCAGGTTAAAGCTGCAGGCGTTAATCGCGTTTCGGTAGCAGCAAGGGGATAAAATGGCACGATTTATCGTATCTATATTATTAGGTGCTGGTGTTGCATTTGCCTTGTTTGTCTTAATGGCGAAGTTGATTGAGAACTCGTCAAGACCGGCAGATGAAGTACCGGAAGCGCCCGTAATTGACATTGTAATGCAGGCACCTGAAGACGATACGCAAACGCGTACTCGTGTTCCGCCTCCACCGCCTCCGCCGCCTAAGCAGCCGCCTAAAGTGCAGCCTGTTGAGCCGGAAGCGTCAGAGCCGGATGCCAGTGGCTTCAGCATGAACGTACCGTCTATCGACACCGGTGGTGTTGGGGTTAACATTGGTGCCGTTGGTGCCATGCAACGAGATGGTGAAGCAACACCTATCGTTCGTATCGACCCTAAATATCCACCAGAAGCTGCACGTGATGGCAAAGAAGGTTGGGTAAGACTGTCTTTCACCATTAACGAGGTAGGTGGCGTTGAAGATATCGAAGTTATCGATTCTGAACCACGCCGTATTTTCGACCGCGAAGCACGTCGTGCCTTGCGTAAATGGAAATACAAGCCAAAAATCGTTGAAGGTAAAGCGGTTAAGCAAACCGACATGTTCGTTCAGCTAGACTTTAAACTGGAGCAATGATCATGATGAAAAAATCATTCAAAATGTCAGCTGTTGCTTTGGTTATGGGTTTCGGCGCTGCTATTGCTGCTCCTGCAGCAATGGCTCAGTCGACAGCAGCGGTAGTTTGTCCTGGCTATGAAAAGGGCAAGACTACGCTGGTGGGCGAACGTACAGGTAAGAAAGTGCAGCGCGCCTTTGAAGCCTATAATGAAGACAAAGTAGACGAAGCGCTTGAGATTTTGTTCGACATTGATACGTCGGACGAGTTTGACAGTGCTTATGTCGGTCGCTTTATCGGTAATTTGCTGGCCGCCCGGGAAGGTGAAGGTGCTCGTGCACTTAACTACCTGACCAGTGCCGTAGAGACCAAAGTGCTAAACGACACAGAACATGCCCAGACGCTGAAGTTAGTAGGCGACCTGAGCATGCAGGAAGAGAAGTATAACGATGCCATTAAGTGGTATAAGAAATGGATGGACTTTACCTGTAAAGAAAACCCAGACGTTTATACCCGTATGGCGCAGGCTTACTATGAGTCTAAACAACTCGACAAAATAGTAGAGCCGGCGGATAAAGCCATTGCGTTATACGAAGAACCCAACAAGAATCCTTATGTGCTTAAGCTTACATCGTTCTATGAACGTAAGATGTACCCGGAAACGGTAGCGGTAGCAGAGCAACTTGTTGAGAACTTCCCTGAAACCGGTCGTTGGTGGACACAGCTTGGCTTCTTCTACCTGTTGGTTGAAGACTTCAAGAAAGGTTTGGCTACATTTGACCTGGCCTATGAGCAAGGTTTTCTGAAAAAAGAAAACGAAATTAAAACCCTGGCTCAGCTTTACGCAACCAACGGCATTCCTTTCAAGTCTGCCCAGTTGATGGAAAAGTACATTGAGACGGGTTTGATCGCCGACGATGCCGAGATTCTGGCAAGTGTGGCGAACTCATATCACCAGGCCAAAAACTACGATACTGCGGCTGAGTATTACGGCAAAGCGGCACAGAAGAGCTCCGATCCTGAGCACTTCCAGAAACAAGGTACCTTGTTGCTGGTTGCTGAGGATTACAACGGTGCGATTCGTGCTCTGAACAAGGCGTTAGAGCGTGGCGCGGAAGAGCCTGCGAAGATTCACTTCTCGTTAATGGAAGCGAACTTCTATAAAGGCGATTTCAAAGCTGCTTACCGTCATGTACAGGAAGCCAAAAAAGACCGTGCAATGCGTCGTAACGCGTCTGCATGGGAACCTTATATCAAGGAAAAAGCGAAAAACCGCGGCATTGATATTTAAGCCCGGTCGCTCGTTATAGAAAGCCCCTTTCAGGGGCTTTTTTTTATGGGTGTGACCCGTCACGCACAACGCCCATGCTTTGCTGTTTAATATTTGCAGTTCGTTATACGCTGAACGTAGCAGCATTTGTTGCAGTCATCGCGCGTCGCGACGCGCAGGCTCAGCGATGTCGCGTACCCTCGCTTGTACAGACATCTATCCCCGAAAAATCTTTCAGAGATACAACGAAGAATTATTGCTGCGCAATAATGGCTATCGCGTTGGCCACTTCTTGTTGCAATGCAGACTTGGTCGCCGCTTTGCTGGCAAGGCCCGCCCGTTGCTGCAGAGCCGCAGCCGGTAAGGGCAGGTGATGAAGTATTGCCAGTAAAGGAAAAGTGTCCTCGTTAGCGTGAATTGGCGGATGGGAGGCGAGCCACGCCAAGCTTGCAATGCATTGGCTGCTATCACGGGTACCGTCAGCAAGCTGGCAGAGTTTACGCAGGTGCAGTGAAGCTAAGGACGTCTCGATGTGCTCGTCTGTCAGCGGCAGGCGTCCGTCTAGCACAGCGGCTTCCAATGCGCAGTGAGTCTGCAATTGCTCTGTGTAGCTGGAAAAGGTTGCGCTGAGTGGTTTCACCACCAGCGCGCTCTGCCGGCCACTGGCTTTATCTGTTTTTACCCCATGATGCACCTGTATAAATGCATTGCTTGCCCAGAACGCCATCAACGGCGATGTAAAACCGAAGGAGCTGGTGATTGCGTCGATATGCTGATGGCGAGCCTCTTCACTCACAAAGGCCAGCAATTTACTGCCCACTTTCTGCTGACGGTATTCAGTTCGCACGGCTATACGGTTAACCCGCCAGTAACGGAGTCTGGCGAGCTGAGGGTCAGCCATCAGTAATGTTAAGCGCTGTGCACCCAGGTGCCCTTTAACCCGACGCTGGCCTGTGGCGATGTGAGCAGCGAGATCCTGAAGGCGTCGTCCTCCTTCCCGGTTAATGATTAGTGCGCCGATGATGTGCTTTTCATCTGCGCTGCAGACAATCGCTACGAGGACATCCGGGGCGTCAATCAGGCGCATAAGGTCGTCAGGCGTGGTCTGGTAATGTGCCACCATTAACAGCTGCATGACTTGCGCTAACGACGAGGGGGCTAACTGATCAAACCGGCACCAACGGTAGGTCAGTTCATCGGCAGGACACGTTGGGGCGGGGGAATGCTGATCGAATAGCAGCGTGCAATTAAGAAAGCGCTCAACCGGGTCGTTGTCGGCCCAGCGTACCGGCTGCGTTAAGGTGTAGTGGCGGGCATCGGCACGGTCGCTCAGAAAAGCCGGGACAAACCGCTGTACAAAGCCCTGCCCGCTACCTTCATAGCCGTCCAGCGTGGTCGTCAGTACACAGCGAGTGGCATGCTCTGTAATAGCTCGCAGCTGCGGAAGGGGCAGGGCGGCAGCTTCGTCAACAAATACCCAGTTAGGGTTGCGGGTAAGCAATTCGGGGTTATCCGGCGCTACCCAGCGCAAGCAGGCACCAGTCTCTTCATGTCGGCATATAAGTGGAGCGGTAAGATGCACATTCTTCGCCCGCGCCAGATGACGAAACACCGGTGTTACGGCCTCCTTTGCTGCACTGGTCAGCAAGACGGACGCTCCCTCGGCCATCAGGCGCGCAGCCAGCTGGCCAAGCAGCGCACTTTTTCCCCGCCCTCTGGGTGCAGTAATGATAGCGCTGTGCGCACCCTCCTTATCAGCGAAGAACTGCGCATATGCACGAGCCTGATCGGACGTGGCAAACGGCGGGTCAGCAGAAATCAGTGCTGGCGCTTCAAGCGAGCCGGGCAGCGTCAATTTGTGTGAGTAAATACCGAGGTCGGGATCCTGTTGCGCCTGGGCGATCACATACTGCAGGTATTTACTGTTGGTGAGTGTCCAGCCGTGGGAAAGAAAGTGGGTGTCCAGCACTGCCGGGTCGGTGGGCCAGGCGTCCAGCGGGGGAGCCAGGATAAGTAGCCGACCACTCCGCTTTATGGTGCCTGCCAGTGCCAGCAGGGCTGACGGCCGAAACGGGCCTGTAGCATCGAACACGGCAATATTATATTCACTGCCCAGCAGCTTCTTGTGCTGAGACAGTGGCACGGCGTACGTTGTCGACGCAGGCGGCGCTTCGCCGAGCCAGCAACTCACTGTGTCGGGTGGCGCCTGGTCAAGTAAGGTTCGGGCGCTACATCGAGCATCGTGCCTCGCAATCAACAGACACTGGCGGTGAATCTGTGTCTTGCTGTCCTGCCTTTTGTAGCTATAAAGCCAGTTATTTAGCTTTGCTAACGCCATAATCGCTGAAATTCGGTATACTAAAGCAAAGATTCTAACGACTAACTACAAGGAATACGAATGCGATTTCTGTCCCGCCGCCTGGTAATGCCCAGTGATCTTAACTATGCCAATTCACTGTTTGGCGGCCGAGCTCTGGAGTGGATTGATGAAGAGTCGGCGATTTACGCCATCTGCCAGCTAGAAACGAACTGTCTGGTAACCAAGCACATTGGTGAAATTAACTTTGAGTCCCCGGCAATGCAGGGCGATATTGTTGAGTTCGGTCTTGAAACCACTGCGGTGGGGCGTACTTCGATTAAAGTCAGTTGTCTGGTACGCAACAAAGCCACTAAGAAAACGATCTGCCTGGCAGATGATATCGTGTTTGTTAAGGTCGATCCGGTCACCCGCCAGCCCGTGCCCCATGGCAAAACGCTGGAAGGCCTGGTGACTCAAACAGAAGAGGAAGTACGCAGCCTCAATTTGCTGCCGAAGCGCGACGAAAAGTAAGCGGGCTTCAGCGCTGGCCGCTTAGCTGGCCAGCCAGTGAGTTAAGCGAGTGCGCTCATCATCGGACAGCTGCGTATAGGTGTTCAGTGACTCACGGGCAGCCTCTTTTCCATACAAGGTTGCGGTGACGGCAATATCGTGACAGGCGCGTACCCGGTAGGCCGGGGCCGCGTCGGCTTCCTCCGTGTCACCATGGCATAATGCCCACAATGACTGGTTAATACTTCCGGTCACTCCCCAGCGCAACAGCATCAGTGACGTCGAGCCATAGACACACAGGCCATAGTCTGCGCGTAGCGCCTGCACAAACTCCCCGAACGAAGCACTGTGTTGCCAGTGATTAATCGCACCGCTGACAAATAAACAATCGGCGTGGAATATCAGCAATAAAGATAACAGCCCGAACAACAGTAACTGTTTGGTTTGTTCTGAATTCTGATAATTGCTATCCATACACTGGCGAAACAACGTGTGACTTATCACCATACTGTCGATAAGCAGCGCGAGATCGCTGAACCGACTTTGTGTGGTCAGCAACTGTTGCGCAGAAAACAATACTGCCAGCTGTTTTATATTGGCCAGTCCCAGGTTACGACTGATTGCTTCATCCAGTGTCGCCGGTGGTTTACCGTAGGTGGCTCGACTGGCTTTGCCCATCAGGTGAGCCTGGAAAATAGGGTCGGAGTCTACGATGCTGCGTACCTGCGCCAGTGTCATGGTGTGGTCGTCAAGTTGCAACAAGCGGGTGACGGTATCCGGCAACGGGGGTAAATGCTCTACCACGTCAAGCAGATGGGAATTACCTTTTTGAAACTGTAACCGGTGGCCGAGTTTACGCAGCTGGCCTGCATTAATGCCACTGTATTCTTTCAGGCTGCGATCAAAAGAACGCCGATCGGCAAAGCCTAATTGCGTTGCCACGTCCTCCGTTTTGCCCCCTGCCAGCAAGTGTTGGCAGGCTCTGTCATGAATAAACTGACGTAACAGCTTACTGAATGTCAGCTCTTCCTGTTTAAGTTTGCGCCGAAATGCGGCTTCGCTCATGCCCAGTGCACCGGCCACGCTCTCCAGCCGCAGACGAGCCGGGTTAGCCACCTGCTCGAAGATTTCTTCCACCCGGGCTTTTAATGAAACCAGTGGCTCGTTCGCCAGTGCCCCGGCCAGGGCGTGCTTAATCTGGGCATTGTAGTAATAAGAAGGCGTGGTGAGCCAGTGGGTAGCGAAGGTCATGGCGATTTGATTATCTTCATGAATAGGGGAGTCGGAGAGTTCCCCTAACAAGTGACGTGCCAGCGCCGGCTGCGGAGCATGCATAGACTCAAAACAAAAATGACGGCCTGCGAGATGGCGACACATGCCCAATAATACATAGGCGTGCAGTATATCTGTCAGCGCGCAGTTACCTGCGGCCCAGGATAAATGCACTACGTCACCTTCCATTCTGAAATCAAGCCCACAGCGGGTATGGAACCAGCGCAATTGATGCTGACGAAGGGTAATCAGCATCTCATCAATGTTTTTTGCTGCGCTCAGGTAGACTGCCAGGGTGCCCATTTTATTGAAATCAAGATAGCCAATGAGTGAGCGACTGATCGTGTTGTACAGGCTGGCAGGGCAGAGGCTGGTTAACAATGCTGAAAGCTCTGCATCGGTGATACCGCCCTGTTCCAGCGCTTCGAGCATGAGCAGCGCACGCTCATCAGCCTGATCCTGATGTGCTGCATCCCGGCGCAATGACAATAACGATCTGACTATGGCTGACCAATATATTCCGTTTATCTTCACCCTTCCTCCTCTCTGGCTAAGTCTGCTTACAGAAGGTAGCCCGGTGCACAAAAGTGTCCTATTTGTACCTCCAGCTGTCCTATCGTGTTCAAACCGTTCACAGTAAACTTGTACTATCAGTGAGCAGTGATAGCAAGAAGGGACGCAAATTGTTTACTGGCAGTCTGCGGTGTAACGGGCATACCGCCAACCTTGTCCTGACTTCTCGCAGCAAAAATAACGTAACGGCGCCCGAAGATGCCGACACGTAAAGTCGTACTGACTTCCTCGACGCCCGCCCTGTCTCATAGCGGGCGTTTTCTTTTTTTGTACCTTGACCCCAGACTGAATACTGTTAGACTCGCCGCTGGCTGCTCAATGCAGCGCACCAAGGGGTGCCGATATAGGCTGAGATCCACACCGTTGTGGGAACCCTGTTACCTGATCCGGATAATACCGGCGTAGGGATGGTTTACCTATCATAGCCTTATCACCTGCCGACATGCCGGATCTTTTTTTCATGATGAACAAGAGATCCAAATGAATAAACCCGTTTTACTGTTTTCCCTGTTTTCACTCCCGGTCTTAGCTCAGACAGACGTAGCCGATATTGAACGGATTAACGTTACCGGTGATTACCGTAAGGTGTCGCTGGACCAACTCGCCAGCAGCGCGACCATACTGGATGCCACGCGCCTCGCCAGTCGTCAGACGTCACACATAGACGGACTGCTCAATGCCGCGCCAAACGTTAATTTTGCCTCAGGCGCATCCCGGGGACGCTTTATTCAAATACGGGGCATCGGTGAGCGAAGTCAGTTTTCTGAGCCGGTAAACCCGTCGGTCAGCTTTCTGGTTGATGAATTTGATTTTTCCGGGCTGGCTGCGTCTGGATTGCTGTTCGACACGCAGCAGGTTGAGGTTTTCCGCGGTCCCCAGGCCACCTTGTTTGGCACTGGTGCGCTGGCCGGCGCGGTGAAATTGCAGAGCCACCAGCCGGGCAGCGATGCGCCTTCGCTGATGGAGGTGCGGGTGGCCAACAAAGACAGCTACCGGCTTCAACTGGCTCACGGAGATGAGCTTACCCCCGACACTGCGTATCGGGCAGCGGTGGTGCATAACAGCAGCGACGGATTTGTTGAGAATACCTTCCTGAATAAAGATAACACCAACAACCTGAATGAGTCTGCTGCCCGCCTCGGGCTGGTCAGCCAGCTCGACGACATCACCCGGATATCGCTGAACTACCGGTTTTATGACATTGATAACGGCTACGATACCTTCTCACTGGACAATGACCGTTTTTCACGAGCCGATGACCCCGGTTTCGATGAACACCAGACCCATGCTTTCAGTGCGCGCAGTACCATGACCTTTGCCGCTGGCGACCTGGACTTCATTGCTACCCACGCCTCGCACAATATTGCCTATGGCTATGACGAAGACTGGACCTTTATGGGCTTTCACCCGTGGGGTTACACCTCGTTTGACGCCTATTTTCGCGAAATTGATACCCAGACTGCGGAGCTGCGGTTTACGTCATCGCCAGCCAGTGCCCTGTTAGGTGGTGCTATGAGTTGGGTAGTAGGTGCTCACTATAAAGGCAGTGAAGAGGACTTGCTACGGGAATATACCTATGCAGATGCTGACTTTATCAGTGAGTACAAGCCCGTCACTACCTCGGTATACACACAAACCGAAACAGTACTGAGCGATGCGCTGAGCCTGACTTTGGGTCTGCGGGTTGAAAACTTTGACTTTTCTTATGCTGACAGTGATGGCAGCGTGGGTAGCGAGACGACCACTATGGTCGGCGGCAAAGTTGCACTTCAATACATTGCTGGCGAACACTTCTGGTACGGCAGTATTTCCCGGGGCTACAAAGGCGCGGGCATTAACCCTGACCAACGGGTAAGCGAAGAAAAACGCTTCTTCGACGCTGAATATAACTGGAATTACGAAGTTGGGGTGAAAGGACCGTTACTGAACACGGATATCATGATGCGTGCAGCCGTGTTCCATATGCGGCGGGATAATACCCAGGTAAATGATTTCGACGTACGCATACGCGAAGACGGGACCCCGGAGTTTATTGATATTATTGATAACGCCGACCTGGGCACCAACCAGGGCGCTGAACTGGAATTAAGCTGGCAGGTCACGCCAAGCTGGCAGTTGCAAACCAGCATGGGGTACCTTGATGCCACTTTTGAAGGTTATACCACGGCAGACGGCACGCAGGTTGATAAGCAGCGTCAGGCCCAGGCACCGGAGTTCACGGCGAACATCTTCAGTGAAGTGGCTATCTTCAGTGATACCCTGTGGCGGTTAGATATCGACTTTAAAGATGAATACCGGTTTTCCGATGGCCACGACGTGACTGCGCCAGCTACCACGCTGGTGAATACCGAACTGGTGCTGTTGAGGGATGACTGGACAACGACTTTCTGGGTACAGAACCTGTTCAAAAAGACCTATTACGTGCGTGGCTTTGGCGGCTTCAGCAACGATCCCCGGGATCTATATGCGTTTGACGAGCCTTACTATCAGCTAGGCGACGGTCGGCAATACGGGATCACGGTACAATACACATTTTAAGGAGCGGACTATGCAAGTTATGGTTGAATTATCGCTTTACCCGTTGCAGGACGACTGTATTGCGACGATATCTGCGTTTATTAAACGCCTGCACCACTACGATGGGCTGTCATTAACGACAACCTCTACCAGTACCCAAATTACCGGGGAGTATGCACGGGTGATGGAGGTGCTGGGTGATGAAATGCAGCGTACCCACGAGGAAGTGGGGCAGGCTGTGTTCGTGGCGAAGTTTCTGAACTTTGATGCCATGCAAAGCCGGAAAAACGACTGATGGAACAGGCGGTAACGCAATTTGTGCAGCAGATCCTGGCCACTTCAGCGGCCGAATGGATCGCCGTGACGCTGGCCCTCGCCTATGTGTGGCTGGCGGCCCGGCAAAACAGCTGGTGCTGGGCGTGCGCATTTGCCAGTACCGCCATCTATACCTGGCTGTTCTGGCAGGTCACCCTGCCTTTTCAGTCAGCGCTGAACTTCTATTACATGATCATGGCAGGTTATGGCTATTACCAGTGGAACCGGGGCGGCAGCGATACAGCACCGGTCCGTTCCTTGTCGTGGTGGTGGCATGCGCTACTCATCCCCGGCATGCTGGGGCTGGCCTGGGTGCTGGCGGGGCTCGCCGAATCTCAGTTTCAGAGTGAACATTTGTATCTTGATGCCAGTATTCACTTGCTAAGTGTCGTGACCACCTTTATGGTTGCACATAAGATCTTACAAAACTGGCTGTACTGGTTTGTTATAAACCTCGCATCTGCCTACCTGTTCGCGCAATCCGGACTGATGCTGTCGGCCTGTTTATTCCTGGGGTACGTGGGGTTTTCGGTGTACGGCTACCGGGAGTGGTGGAAGCAATGGAAAGTGCAGCATGCAGCAAGCGAGTATCATTAATACCCTCAGCGTTCCGCTGGGGCTGAGTGACGAGGCCGCGTTACAGCCCTTAAATGGCGGGGCGGTCAATCACGTCTATCTGCTTACCGATGGTGAGCAGCAACTGGTCGTAAAATGGACCGGTGCCGATACATTCAGTGGTATCGACCGCTTTCATCAATATGTATTGCAGGAACAGCTCGCCCAGCGCGAACTGGCCCCGCAACCCATTTGGCTGAGCGACGACGAAAGCCTGTGGGTGGAAAAATACATTCCCCCGGGCACCACGCACAATACCAATAATGTGGTGTTGCTGGGAGAGGTTCTGGCCGCCATTCATGCCCAGCCCATTACCGCCCGGCCGTTACAGTTAACCAAACGCTGGCAGCACTATATCCAGTCTGCCCAGCTGTCACCTTCAAGCCCTCTTGTACGTCAGGCCAATGTGCTGAATGAAACCCTGCACTTGGATTATGATGATGACAATGTGTTGGCGTTTTGCCATAACGACCTGTCTTTCGGGCACGTGTTATCGGCCCAGCCGCCCGTGGTGGTAGACTGGGAGTATGCCGGTATGGGGAACCGCTTTTTTGATTTGGCAGGCTGCGCCGCAATAAACAACATGAACGACACCGATTGCGCCACGTTATGCGAAGCCTATGCTGAAGCGGCCATGTTGAGTGTGCCGGAAGTTTCGCGTCAGTTTGCCGAGCAACAAGCTGTGGTAGAGGTGACATACGCGTTATGGCAGGCCGCCTTAGACAGCCAGCGTGAGCGTCGCTGCGAGGCGACCCCGGAATAAATCGTCTGTTAATTGTTCGAATTGGTTAATGCTTCAGCGACCGTCCCGCAACGGGTAGAAAAGTACTTTACCTTTTACATTTCGTACGTATAATTCACAGCGCGCTAGGGGTGTAGTTCGAATTGGTAGAACAGCGGTCTCCAAAACCGATGGTTGGGGGTTCGAGTCCCTCCACCCCTGCCATTTTCCCTTGTACTGCGCTACACTCTCTGCACTTTCATCTAACTGAATTTCCCTCAAATATAATGCTGTCTGACTATCAACGTGCTGTATTACAGGTAATGGGTATTCCGGTATGGGAAGCTCAGGTGTTGCCCCAGGAAAAAACATCTGGTGATAGCACTGGTCAGCCTGAAACCGCACAGACTCGCCCAGCGGGAAGTGGACGCCCGGTGGCTGACGGAGCCGCCAGACTGGCCGCGCTTCGCGCTCAGGTTACCACCAGTGATGACAAAGTTGCTAAGCCTGCGGCATCACCGAAGTCAGATACCCGCACCACGCGGTCGCTGACAGCAGAAGAGAGTCAGCATGCCGCCGCGTTGCTGAAAGATATTCAGCTGGCTGCCGAGAGTATCAATAGCGAACACACGCCGCTTGAGTTTGAAATAGGCGATGCCATGGCGAAAAGCGCTGGCCGCATTACCTTCCCGCAATCGCCCGTCACGTTGAGTGCCGCCCAGAAACGTCAGCTATGGCAACTGCTTTGGCAGCCCGGCTAAACCATGGGTAACGTAAGAACAATGCAGGCAGCGGATATTCCCGCCGCCTATGCTATTCACCAGCAGGCTCAGCCTCGCCCCTGGTCGCCAGCCACCTTTGAAGATTGCACCCATACTCCCTACCACGGCCTGGTGGCTGAAAATGATTCGGTCGCAGGTTATGCACTTATTTTATGTGTTGCCGATGAAGCCACGCTGATGGATATTGCAGTGGCCGAATCTGCGCGCCGCAGCGGCACCGGCAGTGCACTGCTCAGTCGCGTTATTCAGTATTGCCAGCAGTGCGGAATGCGCAGCTTGTTCCTGGAAGTCCGCGCTAATAATCCCGCCGCCATCGGTTTATATCGCAAGTATGGCTTTGAGCAAATCGACACCCGAAAAGGCTATTACAACACGCCCGAAGGTAAAATCGATGGCGTGATCATGCGCCGGGCACTTACAGCCTAGCTGACGCTCACCGGTACTGCGCTTTATTAACAGCCCTGGCAAACCCGTTATACAAAGCGTGTCGCCAGACGTAAGTGTCAGTGGCGCTGCGCAGCATCAATACCGCGCAGAACGCTACTTCAGCTGCACTGTTTTCCCTGTCTTTGCACTCTTTCTTGCTGCATCCAGAATTTCCACCACTATCATGTTGTTTTGAAGGGCTGATAAGTCGTGTGGAGCCACTGAAATGTCGCCATTAATAACGGCTTTAAAGTAGTGGAAGGGATCATGATAAGGGGCTTTCCGTTCGGGCAGCGTTTGCTTAGTCTCTGTAAAGTCATCATAACCTTCTGCGTGGCGCAGGCGATAGTCATACCGGTTGTCAGCGTACACCGCCCCGGTTTCACCATATATCTCCATGTCTTTGCGCCCAATCGGCCAGTTCCATGAACCTTGTACAATCGCGTTAGCGTTGTCGTACCCTAAAATGATGATCGCTTCGTCATCAACTTTGGGGTTGTTCTCACGCTGTAACTGCTGCGTGAACGCTGTGACACTGCCAGGCTTTTTGCCTTCCATCAGCCAGGTCATTAAGTTTGCTCCATAACAGCCGAAGTCGACGATAGCACCGCCGCCGTTTTGTTCAGGATCCACTAACCAGTCTAAAAACTCGCTGTTTATCCCTAATTTCGCCGGCCCTTTATGACCATCACGCACAATGACCTTGCGAATATCGCCGATTTCGCCGCTTTTTACAGCCTCATACGCGCTGTGATTGGACGGGTACCAGGTCGTTTCGTAGTTTGTGAGCAGGTGTATGTTGTGCTGCTCCGCAAGTTCTTGCATTTGCAGTGCATGCTCCATATTGATAGCCAGCGGCTTTTCAACCATCACATGCACACCTTTTGGTGCCGCTTTCTGCACCACCTCAAGATGCTCATAAATGGTGCCAAATGCGGTGATGGCCTCAATGTCTTCGGCGGCAAACATGGCGTCCATGGAGTCATACACTTTATCCATCGAATAGTTGTGTTGTCTGGCGTACCGCTGCGCGAGATCTTTGTTTTCCTCTACAATGGCAACGATCTCGAATTCACCTTGCTTCTCACTGTCAAAAATCCAGTGAACATGGGTATGCGTGAGGCCCACAACTCCTATTTTCAGTTTTTCTGCGGCATGCACAGGGGCTACGGACAAGGCCATTAGCACCGTGCCTATCACTTTTCCGAATGATACTCTCATTGTTTCTCCTGTAAGTGGGTTGAGCACTTCACCATACTATTGCCGGTCAGCAACGAATGAGTATTTACTGATTCTGTCTGACTTTGTTACCTCATTGGCCGGGACTTTTGATAGCCCTGTGTACCGCTCCCGCGTTAAAAACCACTTTAAATAGACTCAGCATCGCTTGCATATAACGAGGAAGTATAGACTGACAATAGGCGGCGGATTAATGGTATGTCAGACTTGAACAAGTGTTCAGCAAACGAGGCCTGAAAGCCAGTATGACAAAAGTAACCAACCAGACGTTGTTTTCCGCCAGGCGACTATCGGTCAATCTTGTGACGTATCCTCAGGGGCACAAAGTGTTGCGCCACAACGACCCGATGGGCAGTGGCCGCTACTATAAACTCAATGTAGTGCTGCAGAAGCCTGAAAAGGGGGGCGTATTTCATGCCGATAAACTGATATTCAGTTTATTTAACAGGGTGTTTCTGTTTCGGCCTGATCTGCATAGTCACAGCGTGACCAAAATTGAACAGGGGCAGAGAAAGTTACTTTCTGTAGCGCTTAACTTACCTGGGTAATCACAGGTTACCGGTCATTAAACAAGGCTAAAACTGCATTACACCAGACAAACACGAAAGTAATACTAAGCGGCGAAAGGTAACCGGCTGTCCTGGCCATCCATCAGGCATTCAAATTCAGGCCATAAGCGGGTACAATTCGCGCCCTTAATATCAACAACCCAGAATGCTGCATGTCATTAGCTCAAGAAATTGCCAAACGGCGCACGTTTGCGATCATTTCGCACCCCGACGCCGGTAAAACGACCATTACCGAAAAAGTTCTGCTGTTCGGCCGTGCGCTGCAGACCGCAGGAACGGTAAAGGGGAAGAAGTCTGGTCAACACGCTAAGTCTGACTGGATGGAAATGGAAAAAGAGCGGGGGATCTCTGTGACTACCTCCGTGATGCAGTTTCCCTATAGCGATCATCTGGTAAATCTGCTGGATACCCCGGGGCACGAAGACTTCTCGGAAGATACTTACCGGACACTGACTGCGGTCGATTCCTGTCTGATGGTGATTGATGCAGCGAAAGGGGTCGAGGCACGTACCCGTAAACTCATGGAAGTCACCCGGTTGCGGGACACCCCCATTCTGACGTTCATGAACAAGCTTGACCGCGATATCCGTGATCCTATGGAATTGCTGGACGAAGTAGAAACCGAGCTGGATATTTTGTGTGCGCCGATCACCTGGCCGATTGGCAGTGGCAAAGGGTTCAAAGGTGTTTACCACCTGTACCGCGATGAAGTTATTTTGTATCAGAGCGGGCAGGGCCACACGATCCAGGACGTGCGTATTATTAACGGGTTAGATAACCCGGACGTCGAGGCGGCGGTAGGCAGTGACTTAGCAGAGACGTTACGCGATGAGCTGGAACTGGTGCGCGGCGCCTCCAATGAGTTCGATAAAGAGCTGTTTCTGGATGGGCAGTTGACCCCGGTTTTCTTCGGTACTGCACTCGGTAACTTTGGCGTGGATCATATGCTTGACGGGCTGGTGGAATGGGCGCCTGCGCCACAGGGTCGGGAAACCGAAGACGGCAGTATTGAGGCCAGCAGTGACACTTTCAGTGGCTTCGTGTTTAAAATACAGGCCAATATGGATCCCCGTCACCGTGACCGTATTGCGTTTTGTCGCATTGTGTCAGGCAAATACCAGAAAGGCATGAAGATGCGTCACTCACGCATCAATAAAGATATCCGTATATCCGATGCACTGACGTTCCTGGCGGGCGACCGAGAGCTACTTGAAGAAGCCTACGCTGGTGACATCATTGGCTTGCATAACCACGGCACCATCCGGATTGGTGATACCTTCACTGCGGGCGAAAATTTCCGGTTTACCGGTATCCCTAACTTTGCGCCTGAGTTGTTCAAGCGCATCCGTCTGCGCGATCCGCTCAAGCAAAAGCAACTGCTGAAGGGGCTTATTCAGTTATCAGAAGAAGGGGCGGTGCAGGTGTTCCGGCCCATGGCAAATAACGATCTGATTGTCGGGGCGGTGGGCGTGCTGCAGTTTGACGTGGTGGTTGCCCGCCTGAAAGCGGAATACAATGTAGATGCGCTGTATGAACACGTAAACGTGAGTACGGCCCGCTGGGTATACAGCAACGACGAGAAAAAGCTGGATGAGTTCCGCCGTAAGGCCGAGCAGAACCTGGCGCTGGATGGCGGCGATAACCTGACGTACATTGCGCCGACCATGGTGAACCTGCAGCTATCGCAGGAACGCTACCCGGATATTGAATTTAAGCATACGCGCGAACATTAAGATTAAGACAACTATGAATATACATGCATTATTGGTAAACCGGTTTGCCGAAGCGCTGGAAAAACTCGACGTTACTGACGCGCCGGTTCCGGTATCGCGCAGCGCGCGTCCCGAGTTTGGTGAGTACCAGTTTAATGGCGCCATGGCGCTGGCCAAAAAGCTTAAACAGAAGCCCCGCGATATTGCTGAGCGTATCCTTGAGGCCGTAACCCTGGATGATGTGGCAGAAAAGCTGGAAATTGCCGGTCCGGGTTTTATCAATATTCACCTCAAAGACGCCTGGCTGGCCAATCAGTGTGAGCTGGCGCTGCACGATCCCCGCCTGGGCATAGCGAAAGCGCCGCAGCAGAATGTGGTGGTAGACTACTCGTCACCGAATCTGGCGAAAGAAATGCACGTGGGTCACCTGCGTACCACTATCATCGGTGATGCCGTGGTGAAGGTACTGGAATTTTTAGGCCACAATGTTATTCGTCAGAATCACATGGGTGACTGGGGTACCCAGTTTGGCATGCTGCTGGCGCATCTGTCAGACAAGCTTCAGGAAGAAGTTGCCGAAACGGCATTGTCAGATCTGGAAGATTTCTACCGTGAAGCCAAGATCCGCTTCGACGAGGAAGAAGGTTTTGCTGATCGCGCCCGTGAGTACGTCGTTAAGCTGCAAGGCGGTGATGAACGATGCATCGCGTTGTGGGAGCGTTTCATTGACATCTCTATCAAACATTCTGAAGAGGTGTATGAAAAGCTGAATGTCAGCCTGACCCGTGACGACATCATGGGCGAGTCGGCGTATAACCACGACCTGGCCAATGTGGTCGCTGAGCTTAAAGCTCAGGGCATCGCGGTAGAAGACCAGGGCGCACAGGTGGTATTTTTACCCGAGCTTGCAGACAAAGAAGGCAACCCGGCGGTGTATATTGTACAAAAGTCGGGTGGCGGTTACCTGTATGCCACTACCGATCTGGCAGCCATGCGTTATCGCAGCGGCAAACTTAATGCCGATCGTACCCTCATTCTAACCGATGCCCGCCAGGCGCTACACTTTAAGCAAACCGAGCTGGTAGGGCGCAAAGCCGGCTTTATGCAACCAGAGCAGACCTACGAGCACTGCCCGTTCGGTATGATGCTGGGAAGTGACGGCAAGCCGTTTAAAACCCGCAGTGGCGGCACGGTGAAACTGGCGGCGTTACTGGATGAAGCCATTGAGCGGGCCGGCAATCTGATTGCCCAGCGTGACAGTGACCTTAGTGAGGTAGAGCTGAGTGACGTGGCGCGCAAAGTGGGTATTGGCGCAGTGAAGTATGCGGATCTCAGTAAAAACCGTACCACTGATTACATGTTTAACTGGGACAGCATGCTTAGCTTCGAGGGCAACACGGCCCCGTACCTGCAATATGCCTATACCCGGGTGAAAAGTATCTTCCGTAAGGCTGGCGTGTCACTGGCTACACTACCCGGTGAAATCACTCTTACTGAACCCCAGGAGCACCACCTTGCCGTGCTGTTAATGCAGTTCGAAGAAGTGATTAATGTGGTTTCACGGGATGCCACACCACACGTACTGTGTACGTATCTGTATGATGTGGCCAGCGCCTTTATGTCGTTTTATGAGGCCTGTCCAATCCTGAAAGACGACACCGCCCAGCCGGTGCGCGAGAGTCGTCTGGCGCTGGCAGCGCTGGTTTCCAGAACCCTGGAACGGGGTCTGGCGCTACTGGGTATCGATACGCTCGAAAAAATGTAACAGTCGGCGTAGACTGGCGAAATAAAGGCAGTGTGATTACACTGCCTTTTTTATTGCTGGTAGTAAACGTGGACACCCAGTTGGGGTGCCTGACGTATTATGCTAGCCGGCCTGCGCAAACAAACAGGTCGCCTGACAATAACAATGACAGTAACACTGGAGCATACTATGGCGAAATTACTGGCCTTTGCCGGCAGTACCCGCAAGCAATCATTTAATCAGTCTGTGCTGGATGTGGCCGTCGCTGGCGCCCGGGAAGCGGGTGCAGAGGTGACTGAAATATCTTTGGCCGACTTCGACATGCCACTGTTCAATGAAGATGAGGAAGCCGAACACGGCATTCCAGCCTCTGCACAGGCATTCAAAGAACTGATGATGTCTCACGACGGCTTTCTGATTGCCTCACCGGAATACAATTCCGCATACCCGGCGATACTGAAAAATGCCATCGACTGGGCTTCCCGCCCCGCCGGAGATGAAAAAATTCTGGCAGCATTTCGCGGCAAGGTAGCCGGGATCATGGCGGCCTCGGCCGGCGGTCTGGGTGGCTTGCGGGTGCTGGTGGTACTACGCATGCTGTTGGAAAACCTCGGCACCATGGTAATGCCCACTCAGCGCGCAGTCGCCAAGGTCGATACCCTGAGAAACGATGACGGCACCATTAGCGACGAAAAAACCATCAAACAACTTAAAGCGCTGGGTAAACAAACCGCTGAACTTGCCCGCAAAATGCGCGCAGACAGTTAAACAGTCAAAAAAACGGTGTGCTCGCAGCTGGCGACGCACCGGCAATTTCTTTGCGCTTTCTCGCGCCCACGCTATCAAAATTGTCGTAAATTCGTTACTATCCGCGGTCTTGTACGAAATGCGTAACGCAAGATAGCGGTCTGCTGTCTGCGTGTTTGATCAAAGGTAAATGCACAGACTATGTTTGAAACCAATCCTGTCTATCAATCGCTAAAAGACATCCGTGAGCGTACCGAAGCGCTTAGGGGGTATCTTTGACTTCGATGCCAAGTCAGAGCGATTAGAAGAAGTTAACCGAGAGCTGGAAAACCCGGATGTTTGGAACGACCCTGAGCGGGCGCAGGCGCTGGGTAAAGAGAAGGTCGCCCTGGAGCAGGTGGTCGAAACCATTCAACACCTGGAGCAGGGCTCGGAAGATGTAGAAGGGCTGGTGGATCTGGCCGTAGAAGCAGAAGACGAAGAAACCTTCGAGGAAGCCCAGACCGAAATGCAGGGCCTGATCGAACAGCTGGAAAAGCTGGAATTCCGCCGGATGTTCTCCGGACCGAACGACAGCTGCTTTGCTTATATCGACTTACAAGCCGGTTCCGGTGGGACAGAAGCCCAGGATTGGGCAAACATGTTACTGCGTATGTACTTGCGCTGGGGCGAAGCCCATGGCTTTAAAACCGAGCTGATTGAAGTCTCCGATGGGGATGTGGCCGGTATTAAGAGTGCCACAATTCGCGTGGAAGGTGAGTATGCCTTTGGCTGGTTGCGTACCGAAACCGGGGTCCACCGGTTAGTGCGTAAATCGCCGTTCGATTCGGGCAATCGCCGTCATACCTCGTTCTCTTCGGCGTTTGTGTACCCGGAAATTGATGATGATATTGAAATTGATATCAATCCCTCAGACTTGCGGATAGACACCTACCGGGCATCCGGTGCGGGTGGTCAGCACGTTAACCGGACTGATTCTGCTGTACGGATCACTCACGAACCCACGGGGATAGTGGTGCAGTGTCAGAACGACCGTTCCCAGCACAAGAATAAAGATCAGGCGATGAAGCAGTTAAAAGCCAAGCTGTATGAGTTTGAGCTGCAAAAGCAAACCGCTGAAAAACAAGCCATGGAAGACAACAAGTCAGACATCGGGTGGGGCAGTCAGATACGCTCTTACGTGCTGGATGACTCACGCATTAAAGATCTGCGTACCGGGGTAGAAACCCGTAATACCCAGGCCGTGCTGGACGGCGACCTGGATAAATTTATCGAAGCGAGCCTGAAATCAGGTCTGTAAACGAACATGAGCAAGTGAACAGGTTATGACCGACCAACAAACAGACGAAAATAAATTGATTGCTGAGCGCCGGGCAAAACTGAGCGCAATTCGGGAACAATGCCGTGCCAACGGTTTCCCTAACGCTTTCCGTCGCGAAAATTATGCCGAAGAGTTGCAGGCAGAATTCGGTGAGCTGGACAAAGAAACGCTGGAAGCGAAAGGGCACCATGTAAGTATTGCCGGCAGGATCATGGCAAAACGCGGGCCGTTTTTACTGTTGCAGGATATGACTGGCCGGATCCAGGCCTACGCAGCGAAAGACGTGCAGAAAGACATTAAAGCCACCTATGGCGCGCTGGATATCGGCGACATTATCGGTGTGTCTGGCGCTCTGCATAAGTCGGGCAAAGGCGATTTGTACGTAAATATGGAAAAGTACCAGCTGCTGACCAAAGCTCTGCGTCCGCTGCCTGAAAAGTTTCATGGTCTGAGCGATCAGGAAACCAAGTACCGTCAGCGTTATGTTGACCTGATCACCAGTGAGCAAACCCGTCAGACGTTTATGGTGCGTAGCCGTATTATCAGCGGTATTCGGCAGTATCTGACAACCCGCAATTACCTGGAAGTGGAAACGCCGATGCTACAGGTCATTCCGGGTGGTGCCACGGCCAAGCCGTTTACTACTCACCACAATGCCATGGATATCGATATGTACCTGCGTATTGCGCCGGAACTGTATCTGAAACGCCTGGTAGTGGGTGGCTTCGAGCGTGTCTTCGAAATTAACCGTAACTTCCGTAACGAAGGCCTGTCTACCCGACACAACCCTGAGTTCACCATGCTTGAGTTTTATCAGGCGTATGCGGATTACCATGATCTGATGAACCTCACCGAAGATATGCTGCGTACCCTGGCGGAGGATATTCTGGGCACCACCACACTGGTTAACACTGTGCGGGATGCTGAGGGCAATGTGACTGAAGAGAAACAGTATGACTTCGGTCAGCCTTTCGAGCGTCTGAGCATGGGAGACGCCATCCTGAAATACTGGCCAGAGGCGAACGAGGCCGCTATCCGCGACCCGGAAGCCCATCTGGATGAGCTGAAAGCCATGGCCAAGCAGCTGCATATTAAAGAACCTGAAGTGGACGGGATCTGGGGTGCAGGTAAATACCTGTGCGAGATTTTCGAAGCCACGGCTGAAGAGAAGCTGGAGCAACCCACATTCATTACAGAATACCCGTGGGAAGTGTCACCGCTGGCTCGTCGTAATGACAATAACCCGTTTATTACTGACCGCTTTGAATTCTTTGTGGGTGGCCGGGAAATTGCCAACGGCTTCTCGGAGCTGAACGATCCTGAAGATCAGGCCGAACGGTTCCGCAAGCAGGTTGAAGAAAAAGATGCCGGTGATGACGAAGCGATGCACTTCGATGAAGACTATATCCGTGCGCTGGAGTATGGCTTACCGCCGACCGCCGGTGAAGGAATTGGTATTGATCGTCTGGCCATGCTGTTTACTGACAGCCCAACCATTAAAGACGTGATCCTGTTCCCGCACATGAAGCCGCAGGATAAACCTACTGCTGAGTAAGTGCGTGAATTTGTGAGACCAGAAGGGCATTGGCGGGAACGTCAATGCCCTTTTTCTTTGCCTGCGCTATCAGGTAGCCGTTGATCCCGGCTATTTCGGTGGGGCGCTGGTGGGCCACGTCCTGGTGCATGCTGGAATAGTTGTCAGCGGTGGCCCTGGCTACCTGATAAATTTGCGCCTGAAGCTCACTGGCAGATAACGGGTGGCTGCACGCACTGATCACCTGGGCAATTTCCCCGCTTAAACGGGCAATCAGCTGTTGGTATGCGGGCGACAGTAAGCCACCGTTCTGAATATCATTGAGCGCAGTGAGTGGATTAATCACGGCATTAATGGCCAGCTTATTCCAGAAAGCCTGAGCAACTTGAGGGTGCCAGTGTAACTCTGGCAGACAGGCTGACAGTAATTTCAGTACGCTCTTATCGTGGGCGTCTGGCTCGCCTGGACGCGCCCAGCGGCCGATGAGTGACTCGCCCATACCTGTTTGTCGAGTCTCCCGGGACGACACTTTCATGGCTGCCTGGCGGGTAGTGACTGAGTATATTGGCTGAACTATGCCTAGTTCCTGGGCTGCCTCATAACCGCCCATGCCATTATGCAGCAGTACCACCGGTGAGTCAGGGTGCAAAAACGGCTGCCATTGCTTCAGGGCAGCGTGAAGCTGATGCACCTTGAGTGGCAATAACAGGCAGTCGTTCTGAGTTAGTTTGGCAGACTCTGCGAATGCCTCTGGCAGGGTAATACTGATTCCCTGAAACAGGCTGACCTTTATGCGTGGACCGTTAGCCCGGGTAAAGACCCGGCAGGGCACTGAGGTATGATATGCCTGCGCCGCAATCAGTGAGCCTATCGCGCCCTGACCAACAATATTAAGGCGCATGACCACGCCCGGCAGCGGCTGAAGGTAACGGTGCAACGTGGGGCCAGGGCAGGTTATCCGGGGGCGGTTGATCGGCCAGCCAGGTAGTGAACTCCGGCGACAAGAAGTGCTGACCTTGCTGCGGGGCACTTACACACTGTATTTGTTCATCATTGTGGCAAAATGCCAGTGCCCAGGCGTGCAAATAAGTCCGATCAGCGCTGCCGCCACCGTAAAGTGAATCGCCTAATACAGCTGCGCCCAGGCTCTTTAAGGCCACCCGTATCTGGTGAGTTTTGCCGGTGTGGGGTTTAATCAGAAATCCTCGCAACCCGGGGGCCACACTGCTACTAAAAAACTGAGTAATGGCCGGGTTTTCCACCGTTTTAAGCAGGATGTGCTGACCGCCACGGCGGTTGCGCATATCGCCTTTGACGGTGCCCTGTTTCTTCTTCGGTTTTTGAGCGGACAGCGCAAGATAATACTTTTGAACCTGGCGGGTGGCGAACTGTTCTCCGATACTGGCAGCCGCGTCAGGGTGACGGGCCAGACACATCACTCCGGAGGTCACGGTATCCAGGCGGTGGCACAGATGAAGACCGGTGTAACCCGTGAGCGCACTGACCTGGCTCACTATGCCGTGGGTAGCATCATGCATTTCCACGCCCGGCGGTTTATGCACGATAAGAAAATCCGGGTGCTCTCGCAGGATGCGGACAGCCGCCATTAGTTATCCTTCAATGCGGTCAATTGCTGACTGATAATCCAGTTCGTCAATGAATTCACTGATGATGTTGCGTTCTGCCTCGTCACTGAAAATGCTGGTAAGCCACTCTTGCAGTTGCGCCTCTGGCACAAATTCATTGGCTTTAAGGGCGCTAAGCAGCGCCGCTTTGGCTACCGCGGTATCCGCATCGCCGGACGGCGCCGTCGCGTCAGGGTTATCGTCAAGCAACGAAATAGCCCCCAGCGTGTCATTCAGCACCGCGATGAAGGTGTCGTAGTTCTCCGGAAGCGTATTTTCTGCTTTCAGCGCATCTTCCTGTTCTTTACACGCCACATGCAGTGCCCGCAGCCCCAGGTTACCGGCAACGCCCTTCAGTGTATGGATGTGCGCCCGCGCGGCATCAAAATCATCACTGGCACATAACTGTTGCAGTTTGTCGTCTGTCTGACGGTATTCGTCGGAAAACTTATTGAGCAGTGTTAATAACAGCGCGCGATTTCCGCTAAGCTGGGAGATGCCGAATTCGAGATCGATAAGGGTGAGTGTTTGCGTCATGCAGATACATTCCTTAATTTCTTATTCGCTCAGTTTATGTCAGAAAAACATAAAATGATACATCATCGGGGCCATTGCAAGCGGCATTGTGGAGGGAAATCTGCTACGCTGCCACGATTGCAGGCATACGTGCCCGTTGCCTGATTTTTCCACGCAGTTCCGTCTCTGTCGTGACTCGTTTAGTACTTATTTGAAAAAGGACGCGCAATGTCGTTGAAGTTGACCGCCAGGGTCGTATTTGCTGCCGGAGTATTGGCACTGGCCAGTGCCTGTCAGTACGCTAAATCGCCTGAAGAAGAAGTCTCTGTCAGCGCCGACAGCAGTTATATTCCTTATCAGAAGTATACACTCGACAACGGCCTGACGGTGATCCTCCACCAGGACGACTCTGACCCTCTGGTGCATGTGGATATGACATACCATGTAGGGTCTGCCCGCGAAGAAGTCGGTAAGTCAGGCTTCGCCCACTTTTTTGAGCACATGATGTTCCAGGGCTCTCAGCACGTGGCAGACGAGCAACACTTCAAAGTGATCACCGAGTCTGGCGGTAACCTGAATGGGTCTACCAATACCGACCGGACCAATTACTACCAGACTGTCCCGGCCAACCAGCTGGAAAAAGTATTGTGGCTGGAGTCTGATCGCATGGGCTTTTTACTGCCGGCGGTGACCCAGGATAAGTTTGAGAACCAGCGTGAAACGGTCAAAAATGAACGGGCACAACGGGTGGACAACCAGCCGTACGGGCAGCGCTTCGAGAAAACCAGTGAGGCACTTTACCCGCCAAGTCATCCTTACTCGTGGATTACCATTGGCTATACCGAAGATCTTGACCGCGTTAACGTCAACGACCTGAAAGCATTTTTTGCCCGTTGGTACGGGCCCAATAATGCCACCTTGACCATTGGTGGTGATATCGATATTCAACAAACCAAAAAGTGGGTACAGAAGTATTTTGGTGAGATCCCAGCGGGGCCGGCGGTGGCTGAACCTGAACCAAAGCCAGTTACCCTGGATGAAACCCGTTATGTCACCCTGGAAGACAACGTGCATTTGCCATTGCTGCAAATCACCTTGCCTACTGTGTATGCCCGGCATCCGGACGAGGCACCGCTGGATGTGTTGTCCGACATTCTGGGCGGCGGTAAAGCGTCTCTGTTTTATAAACACCTGGTGAAAGCCGGAATCGCGGTGCAGGCGGGTGTCTCGCACCCGTGCCGGGAACTGGCCTGCGAGTTTCAGATGATTGCGCTGGCGAACCCGGCAAAAACACAGGATTTGGCTGCGTTACACAAGGCAATTGAAGCTACCCTGAAAGATTTCGAGCAACGTGGCGTAACCGCCGACGATCTTGCCCGTACCAAAGCAGGCATTGAAGCCTCAACCGTATTTGGTCTGCAAAGTGTGGCAGGCAAAGTGTCATTACTGGCCAGCAATGAAACCTTTGAGGGCGAGCCGGACCTGGTGGCGGAAGACATTCGCCGTTACAACGCGGTAACAGCCGAAGACGTAATGCGGGTTTACCGCAAATACATCAAAGACGCCAATGCCGTGGTACTGAGTGTAGTTCCTGACGGACAATCGGGGCTGGCCGCCGCACCGCAAAACTTTACCTTCGATGAGCGGGATCTGCCCCCGGCCGATCCCATGCAGGCCTCGGTACAGGAAGCTGATCTGGCCACATCTTTCGACCGCAGCGTGATGCCCGAGGCAGGCCCGGTCCCCGTGGTAGAAGTGCCTGAATACTGGCAGTCTGCGTTGGCACCGGGGATTACCGCACTGGGCATTACCAGCCAGGAAACCCCAACGGTAACCTTGTCCCTTAGCATGGAGGGGGGGATCTTACTGGATCCTCCGGGTAAAGCAGGCACTGCTTACCTGACTGCGCTGATGATGAATGAGTCTACCCAGAATTACAGTAACGAAGCGCTGGCGAACGAACTGGCCAAACTGGGAAGCTCAATCAGCTTCAGTGCCGCCGGCCGTTATACCCAGGTGTATGTGCAGTCGTTAACAAAAAATATTACTCCTACGCTGGCATTGCTGGAAGAAAAGCTGTTCCGGCCGGCATTCCGGAAAGAAGACTTTGACCGCTTAAAAGAGCGGGTGATGCAGGGCCTGCAACAGCAGCAGAAAACCCCCTCGGTGCTGGCGAAACGCGCCCGAGATTTAGTTTTATTCGGCGATGAAAACCGGGTGAGTTTTCCTGATAGCGGCACGCTGGACAGTGTGCAGGCTATCACGCTGGAGGATATCAAAGCATTTTATCATCGCTACTATAACCCGTCACAGGCCAGTGTGGTGGCAGTGAGCGACCTGTCTCAGGCGGACGTGGCGCGTGGATTAGCATTCCTGTCTGACTGGCAGGGTGAGGAATACACCATTCCTGACTATCAGCCTTTCCCGGAATACAACGACCAGCACGTGTTTTTGGTAGATAAGCCGGGTGCCGTGCAGTCAGTGGTGTATATGGTTAAACGCAGCCTGAGTTACGACGCCACCGGTGACTACTTTCGTGCCCGGTTGATGAACTTTCCGTTAGGTGGCGCGTTTAATAGTCGTATCAACCTGAATTTACGGGAAGATAAAGGCTATACATACGGCGCGTCGAGCAGCTTTCTTGGCGGTAAAACCCTGGGCTGGTTTGAGGTAAGTACCGACCTGACCCGGGCCAATACTGCCGACGGTATTCAGGAAATTTTTAACGAAATTAACCAATACCGAAAGCAAGGCATGACAGCGGAAGAGCTGCTGTTCTTGCGTAACGCGTTTACGCTGAGTGATGCACTGGACTATGAGACACCAGGCAGCAAAGCGCGCTTTTTAAGAAAGCTGCAGAGTTTTAATCTGCCAGATGATTATCGCCGGCAACAGGTCGATATCCTGCGCAATATTGGCCTGGATGAGCTACGGGATGTTGCCCGTGAACAGCTCTCCCCCGGACAGATGCAGATCATCGTCGTAGGGGACAAAGCCACACTGGCAGAGCAGTTATCAGCCCTGGAGTTGCCAATTATTGAGTTCTCGGTAGTGACTAATACGCGTGAATCGTTAAACTAAGCCAGTCAGACGCCGCACATGCCAGTGGGTTGATAGTAGATTTTCGACCACTGGCTTGAAATACACAGTGATTTCCCCATAACACGGGAACAACGACAAGACGGACAGATCCATTGACCACATCTGCAATTTCTCTCAGTGAACGCCTGCAGGCGCTTTCTTCAGATTCTTTTCAGCAGGCCCTGACCGGGATCCGGCGCGGTGTAGAGCGGGAAGCGCTGCGTATCAATCCCAACGGCAGCCTGGCCAGCACTCCTCATCCGCAGGCGCTGGGCTCCGCGTTGACGCACGACTCCATTACCACCGATTTTTCAGAATCGCTGCTGGAATTCATTACGCCTCCTGAAACGGACGTAGACGTGACGTTCGCGCAGCTGAACGACATTCATAAGTATGTGCTTAGCAATATCGGCAGTGAGAAGTTGTGGCCGTTAAGTATGCCGTGTTTTGTTGAGAATGAAGATGAAATTCCACTGGCTTACTTTGGCGAGTCAAATGTCGGCAAAATGAAGCGGGTATACCGGCTAGGCCTGAAGAACCGTTACGGCAGTATGATGCAGGCTATATCCGGCGTACATTTTAATTTCTCGCTACCCGATTCTTTCTGGGAAGCCTGGGCATCTTTGCACGGTACCCAGTGTTCGCAGGATCAGATTTCAGCCGACTACTTCTCCATGATCCGTAATTATCGGCGCTTGTGCTGGCTTATTCCGTATTTGTATGGCGCGTCACCGGCGTTGTGTGGGTCTTTCCTGAATGGCAAATCCCATCAGCTGCCGTTTGAAACGCTGGGCAAAGGCACCTACTACCTGCCTTATGCCACGTCCCTGCGCATGAGTGACCTGGGTTATACCAACGCCGAGCAGTCTGCGCTGCAAATTTGTTATAACCAGCTCGACAACTACGTGCGGTTACTGCGCAGTGCCATGGAAACCAAATCTACCCGATTTGAGAAGTTTTCGGCCGGTGAAGAAGGGCACTGGCAGCAGCTCAGCCACAATATTCTGCAAATTGAAAATGAGCTGTATTCGCCAATTCGTCCTAAGCAGCCTACCCAGTCGATGGAAAAACCGACCGACGCATTAGTGCGCCGGGGTATTAACTACATTGAGGTGCGCGCGCTGGATGTGAATCCGTTCGCCGCGGTGGGCATTGATAAAAGCCAGTTCGCGTTTCTGGATGTTTTCCTGTTGAGCTGCCTGCTGTTGCCCAGCGATGAAATGACCCCGGAAGGGCTGGAGGAGGCCGGCGAGAACATGAATATCATGGTGCTGGAAGGGCGTAAGCCGGACGTGAAGTTGCAACGTGACGGACAGTCTGTAACTATGCAGAGTTGGGCCGGGGAGTTGTTTGAGACCTTCACCGAAGTCGCAGCGTTGCTTGACAGTGCGCATAAAACCGAACGCTATTCAGCTGCCGTTAAGCTTGAGTGGGAAAGAATAGAAAATCCGGCGCTGACATTATCCGGCCAGATAATGGACCGTTTGAAGAAAAATAATGAAGACAACGGCGCGATGGGTATGCAGCTTGCCAGTCAGTATCAGTCTGACTTTGCAGACTGGCAGTATACTTATCAGGATGAGGACGCTTTTCGCACGCTGGCAGCAGCATCGTTAGACGCGCAGAAAGCCGTTGAAGAAGCAGATGATAAAGACTTTGATACCTTTATCAGAGACTACTTCAGCGAGCCCCCAGCTAAAAAAAATGCCTGACAGAGTCAGGCATTAAAAAGGTTCCAGGGAAACACACACTTTACTAGAACAATTAGTTGGACAGGGTATGCTCGAAAAGTTCAAAAATCTGTGCATTTTTTTCTCAGGTTTGATAGTCCTCGTACCAGTTATTCTGGCCGGATGCGCCACCACACCGCCAAAAAACAGCAGCAATATCTGTGAAATCTTTTACGAAAAAGACGACTGGTATGACGCTGCGGCCGACGCCCGGGACAAATGGGGCGCTCCCATTCATGTGCCGATGGCAATGATGTATCAGGAAAGTTCGTTCCGGCACGATGCGCTGCCGCCCCGGGATTATGTATTTTTTGGTTTGATCCCCTGGGGACGGGTGAGCTCAGCGTATGGCTATTCACAGGCGAAAACCCCCACCTGGGCCGACTACGTCCGAGAAACGGGCAATACCTGGGCTGATAGGGAAGACTTCGAGGACGCCATCGACTTTATGGGCTGGTTCATCTATAAGTCACAAAAGGTGAACGGCGTGTCAAAATGGGATGCCTACGCGCAATACCTGAATTACCACGAGGGCTGGGGCGGCTACCGAAGTAAAAGTTATAATCGTAAGCCCTGGCTTAAAAAAGTAGCCGCGAAGGTGAAAGCCCGCTCGTTACGCTATGCCACGCAACTTAAAACGTGCGAAGAAGACCTGCAGAAAAACTGGTTTATGAAACTGTTTACCTAAGCCTGTGGTCAATGACTGATGCGGGCAGAGGGGGGCAACGCCCCACTGAAAACACCCGTGGGCATTATAGGGTTAAGGTTCAATAGCGGCAGCTCACTGACCCACGCAACTACCGTTTATGCTGAGCATTCCCCAACCCTGAAAAAAATAAGAGGGCAGGTGTGAGAGCCTGCCCTCTTGCGACGCTAAGCTAAGACCGTTAAAAAACCCAACGTCGAACAGGCAGGATCTACATTATTGCAAATGAGAATGATTAGCAATAACTTTTAGTGAGGTTTCTTGCTTTTTCTCTTTGTATAGATTTAACGCTTCATATCGCCGGGCTCGCCAGTATCCACCAATACCAGTAATGCGGCGTTGCCACCATATTCGAGGGGCGCCTGATGAAACGCCCGCACATGGGGGTGCTGAATAAGGTAGTGGGGCAGGGCACGCTTGAGGATCCCCTGGCCAATTCCGTGCATCACGCTGACACAATCTATATTTTCTTTACGGGCGGCATGCAACAGTGCCCCCAACTCTGCCTTTGCCAGCTCTTTGGTAAGCCCGTGCAAATCCAGCACTAATTCCGGGTAAAAGTCGCCCCGTCGCAGACGTTTAAGAGTGTGGGTGGCTTCACCATCGCGGCAGTATCGCACTGGTCCTTCATCGGGCAGGCGGGCTTCAAACATATCGGAAAAGTGGAAGTCGGCCGCCACCTGTTTTGAACGCGCGGAATACCCATCGGCCTGTTTCTTCTGCGCCCGTTGTACCTTGCGGCGCCGTTCCGGATTGATTTTATCCTGTGGCAGTTTTTTTACCTCACGCATGGCCTCAGCGAACAGCACCTCGTCAGATTTCTCGGCGGGCGCGGGCGTTTCGCTTGGGGACGGCTTGTGAGCTTTAAATTTACGTAACTGATCTTTCATTTCAGCAGGATATCAACAATTAGGCATGGGCGAGCAAAGTATCTTTGGGTATGATAGCAGCTTTAATAATGCGGATGTAGCTGAGCGCCAATGACCGACAAATTTTACCTCGAAGAAGCCATTGATGATTTACACACGCTGCTGGACATGGTGCGGTGGGCAACCAGTCGCTTTAATGATGCCGCGTTGTATTTTGGGCACGGAACCGACAATGCCTGGGACGAAGCGGTTAGCCTGGTGTTGCAGGCTGTGCATTTACCCCACACCATTACCCTGCAAACCGGTGATGCCTTGTTTCAGTCCAGGCTGACCAAAAGTGAGCGGGAGAAAGTCGCCGAGCTGGTATTAAAGCGTGTGCAAACCCGCATGCCACTGCCTTATATGACCAATGAAGCCTGGTTCTGCGATTTGCCGTTTTATGTTGATGAGCGGGTGCTCATTCCCCGTTCGCCCTTCGCCGAGCTGATTAAGAAGCAATTCCAGCCCTATCTGAATTCACCACCGGCTAGCATCCTGGATATGTGTACCGGGGGCGGCTGTATTGCCATTGCCCTGGCTTACGCGTTTGAAGACGCGACTGTAGACGCAGTGGATATCAGCAGTGAAGCACTGGAAGTGGCTGACATCAATATTCAGGAACACCAGCTGAGTGAGCGGGTATTTCCCATTCAGTCCGATTTGTTCAGTCAGCTGGAAGGGCAACGCTACGACATGATTGTGACCAATCCCCCGTATGTGGATGCCGAAGACATGGCTGACTTACCTGAGGAATACCATCATGAACCCGAGCTGGCACTGGCAGCGGGTAATGACGGGCTGGATCTGGTGGCGGATATGCTCGCTGCCGGCCCGCGTTTTCTGAATGATGGCGGCTGGATGTTTGTTGAAGTGGGCAACAGTGAAGTCCATATGGCAAACCGCTTCCCCGAGCTGGATATTGAGTGGATAGAATTTGAATTTGGCGGCCACGGTATTTTCGCAGTGTCGAAAACCGCGTTAACCCAATATTTTGCAGGCAAGGAGTAACCATTCGTCATGGCGGGAAATAGCTTCGGTAAGATTTTTTCAGTGACTACCTTCGGGGAAAGTCATGGGGTTGCCATTGGCGGCGTGGTTGACGGCTGTCCTCCCGGCCTGGCGCTGTCAGAAGAAGATTTGCAGGGCGATCTGGATCGTCGCAAACCAGGCACCTCACGGTATACCACCGCCCGGCGTGAAGACGACGAGGTGCAAATATTATCTGGTGTGTTTGAAGGTAAAACCACTGGCACCAGTATTGGCCTGCTAATCAAAAACAAAGATCAGCGTAGTCAGGATTACTCGACGATTGCCGATCGTTTCCGGCCTGGTCATGCAGATTATACTTATGAGCAAAAGTATGGCGTGCGCGATTATCGTGGCGGTGGCCGCTCATCGGCCCGGGAAACCGCTATCCGCGTGGCAGCCGGCGGCATTGCCAAAAAATTTCTGAAAACCGAATTTGGTATCGAAATTCATGGTTATCTGTCTCAATTGGGCCCCATCAAAGCAGAAACAATAGATCATTCGGTGACCAACACCAATCCGTTTTTCTGCCCGGACGCCGATAAGCTGCCGTTACTCGATGAGTACATGCGCGATTTGAAAAAATCCGGTGATAGTATCGGGGCAAAAGTCTCGGTGGTGGCCACCAACATGCCGGTAGGCTGGGGTGAACCCGTGTTTGATCGCCTCGATGCAGACATTGCCAGTGCCATGATGGGCATTAATGCCGTGAAGGGCGTTGAAGTCGGCGATGGGTTTGCCGTAGTCGAACAAAAGGGCAGTGAGCATCGTGATGCGCTGACGCCTGACGGCTTTGCCAGTAACCATGCGGGCGGCGTATTGGGAGGGATATCCAGTGGCCAGGATCTGCTGGTGCATATGGCCCTGAAACCCACCTCCAGTATTTCCGTACCGGGCAAAACCATCGATAAGCAAGGTCAGGAAATAGATATTGTCACCAAAGGTCGCCATGACCCTTGCGTAGGGATCCGCGCTGTTCCCATTGCCGAAGCTATGCTGGCAATTGTACTGATGGATCATTGCCTGCGTCACCGGGCGCAAAACGCCAACGCGCATTCGAGTACGCCAGTGATTGCCGGCAGCACCGACTAGTTCTCTTCGGCGGTGTGCTCACAGCACGGGGATAACCGATGAAGGTGTCCTCGACCACCCAGTTAATTGCACTGGCACTTACCTACTGGCTGTACTTCGGCCAACTGGGTGTGTTGGTGCCCTACCTCGGTATTTTTCTGGATGGCCGGGGGTTTTCGTCAGCAGAAATTGGCGAGTTATTCGCGGTGATTACCCTGGCCCGCATTGTCGGTCCTGCCTTGTGGGCACACATTGCTGACAAAACTGGTAATAGTCTGCAGGTTTTGCGGCTCGGGTGCCTGCTTACTGTAGTCTGCTTTGCCAGTGTCTTCTTTATGTCCGGGTTCTGGGGGCTGACGCTGGCCTTCGGCCTCATGATGATGTTCTGGACGGCGGTGCTTCCGCAGCTGGAAGTGATCACAATGCAATCGGTGGCCGGCACCCGGGCCAGTTACGGCCAGATCCGCCTGTGGGGAAGCATCGGCTTTATTGTACTGACCGTGGCGCTGGGCAAAGCGCTGGACCACTTTTCTACTGATGTGCCAGTGTATGCCAGTATCGTGGTACTGACCTGTTTGCTGCTGGCGTCACTGCTTCTCAGGCAGCCTCCTCTTCCCGACACACATAAACCGGATGGGGGAAATCTGTGGCAATGGGTCAGGCGCAGACCCTTTATTATATTCCTCCTCTCCGCCACACTGTTGCAGGTAAGTTTTGGCGCGTATTATGGTTTTTTCGCGTTATATATGCTGGATCTCGACTACTCCGGTCAGCAAACGGGATTGCTCATTGCCTTAGGCGTGGTGGCCGAAATTGGTATCTTCCTCATCGCCGGACGCTTAATTGCCCGGGTTGGTGTATGGCATTTGCTCATGCTGTGTATGGTCCTTACCGCACTGCGCTGGTACGCGCTGGCGGATTATGCCCATCTTGGCTGGGTGGTAGTAGCAAGTCAGTTGATTCATGCATTAAGCTTTGGATTGACCCATGCCGCGTCAGTGCATTTTATTCATCACTTTTTCCCTCAGACTTTTCATAGCCGGGGACAGGCTGTGTACATCAGTGTCGCCTTTGGGCTCGGCGGGGCGGTGGGTAACTATCTGGCAGGCCAGTTCTGGCAACAGGGCGCACAGGCATATGAAACCTTCGCATTTGCGGCGGCCACCGCCTTTGCGGGCGCCCTGGTGCTGCTGGGGTGCAGCAAGTCCCGGCTGAATGTGTAATCTGCAGTCGCACACACCGCGAAGCTGACCTATACTCAATTTATCATTGAGTTGAGGGTGAAGGATCGTGATGTCCCAACCGAATGTGTCATCAAACCTGCATGCAAGCGGTAAGTTTGCCCATGCGTCCTATTCTGTGAGCGTGATACAGCACACGCTATTCAGCCGTATCTCCGGTACCTGGAGCCGCGAACATAACGTCCACTTTATTCGTGATGTAAAACGCCTCGCTACGCACTTTGCGGGTGTACGCTGGGGCTTTTTACTTATGCTCGATGAGTGGGAACTGTCTACCGCAGACTCTGTAGACCCGGTGAGGGAACTGGGGCAGTGGTGTTACGAACATGGTATCGCCGGCACCGCGCTGGTTTATCGTCATAGTGCTATAAAGCAGTACCAGTTGCAAAAAATGGTGCCCGGTCATTCTGCCGGTTATCAAACCCAGCACTTTGAAACACTTGAACTCGCGTGTAGCTGGCTGGCAGAAGGTGGGTTTATCGACTCACACCATCTGTGTAAGGCAATGGGTGCGCGCTAGCATTTCAGTACGGTCGGCAAGCGTGCGTTACTGTACCTGTATTTCTCTCCGGCAAACCGGACGTTTACTATGACATAGTGGCAGGGTATGGTATCGGCAGGAATGTCACAGACAGCAGGGAATAAGATGAGATCGGTATGGCGCACAATATTTCTGACGGGCCTGATAGCTGTATCAGGAAAGCTCGCAGCGCAGAGCCAGTCATCTGATTTGTGGTTATTTACACTGAGCCAGATGCAAGGGGAAACCCAGATTACTGACGCCCGTCAGCTCACCGACAATGCAGCCTACACAAACCAGCCGCACTTCAGCCAGTCTGGTGATGCCCTGTACTACACACAAATGGTCACAGCAAACGAGCAGTCGCAAACCGATGTATTCCGCTACGACATGTTCCGTCACTTCCATGAGAATCTGACCCGGTCAGCAACGTCTGAGTATTCCCCCACGCCCCGGTTTGACGGCACCGGTCTGTCCGTTATTCTGGTAGATGAAGCAGGAAAGCAATGGTTATGGGCGCTGGATGAGCAGGGCGCGCGACAGGAGCGTCTGCTGGACGTTGAGCCTATCGGTTACCATGTGTGGCTGGACAGCCACTCAGTATTAGCGTTCGTGCTCGGAGAGCCGCATATCTTACAGCGACTACCGCTCAACAGTGAAGGGGACACGGTGGATGAACACATTGGCGCCAGCCTGTGGCCTGTTCCCGATACCGGTTTGTTCGCCTATACCAAAAATCCGGCGCCTGACAAGCAGCCCGATACCCTGATGGGGTACGATCCGGCGACGGGGATCAGCAATGTGCTAACCCGCATGCCGGTGAATGTGAATTATCATGCCTGGACTCCGAAAGGGGAGGCTATCGTGGTGAAAGGCGCGGCAATATGGCGGTGGATCCCGGAAGAAATTTATAATACAGAGACGACGCCGGCGGCGGCCTCTGTCAGCGAAAGCGGGCTACCGGCCGAGCTTGGCTGGCAGCCCTGGCTGGATATCAGCCAGTACTGCCCGAATGGCGGCTCACGACTACATATGAGTAACGATAGTCGCTACCTGGCAGTGGTTTGTCATATCGACAACTGATTAGGCCGCATTAGGCGGTCGTTTACAGTGACAAAGCACCTCGATTTCGCCATCGTCAGTTTCTTGCTCCAGTTTTACATCAAACTTCCAGAGCCTGTGTAAATGGCGCATTACCTCGTCTTTCGAGTCTGCCAGCGGGATCCCGTGTTGCGGTATGTAGCGCAGGGTAAGTGACCGATCGCCACGCACATCCACATCATAAATCTGAATATTCGGCTCCAAATTACTCAGGTTGTACTGCGCTGACAGCTTCTCGCGTATTTTCAGGTAGCCCTGTTCATCATGAATTGCGCTCACACTGACATAGGATTTGGCGCTGTCATCTTCCACCGCAAACAGCTTGAAGTCACGAATAAGTTTGGGGGAGAGAAACTGACTGATAAAACTCTCGTCCTTAAAGTTATGCATAGCAAAGTGAACAGTCTCCAGCCAGTCCTTGCCAGCGATATCGGGCAGGTAGTAGCGGTCTTCTTCAGTAGGCGACTGGCATACCCGTTTAATGTCCATAAACATGTTGAAGCCGAGTGCATACGGGTTGATCCCTGAATAGTAGGGACTGTTATATTCGGACTGCATGACCACACTGGTGTGGCTGTGCAAGAACTCCATGATAAAACGGTCGCTCACCAGCCCTTCGTCGTACATCTGGTTAAGAATATGGTAGTGCCAGAAACAGGCCCAGCCTTCGTTCATGACCTGGGTTTGTTTTTGCGGGTAAAAATATTGCGATACTTTACGCACAATACGCACCAGTTCCCGCTGCCAGGATTCCAGAAGGGGTGCATTTTTCTCAATAAAATACAGCAGATTTTCCTGCGGCTCGGCCGGGAAGCGGCGCTGCATGGGTTTGTCGGCTTCCTTGGCATTGGGCAGGGTGCGCCATAGTTCATTAACCTGCGACTGCAGATACTTTTCACGCTGTTTCTGGCGCGACTTCTCTTCCTGTAACGACAGCTTTTGCGGCCGCTTGTAGCGGTCTACGCCATAGTTCATAAGCGCATGGCAGGAGTCGAGTACGTTCTCTACTTCCTCGGTGCCGTATTTATGTTCACAGCGGGAAATGTAGTTTTTGGCAAAGACCAGGTAGTCGATAATGGAGTCTGCATCTGTCCAGGTCTGGAACAGGTAATTCCCTTTGAAAAACGAATTGTGCCCATAGCAGGCATGCGCCATTACCAGGGCTTGCATAGTGATGGTATTTTCTTCCATCAGGTAGGCAATACACGGGTTAGAGTTAATCACAATTTCGTAGGCCAGCCCCATTTGGCCACGCCGGTACTGCTGCTCGGTCTGAATGAACTTTTTGCCAAACGACCAGTGCGTATAATTAATTGGCATACCGATACTGGCGTAAGCATCCATCATTTGCTCAGCAGTGATCACTTCAATCTGATTAGGGTAAATATCCAGCCGGAAATTTTTCGCAATGCGGTCGATTTCCGTTTCATACTGGGTAAGCATGTCAAAGGTCCAGTCCGGGCCATCATCAAGTTGATGTGTCTTGCGTTCTGGTTTAGCTACCATAGTGGCCTCCCGCCGCTGCATTCTGTTCAGATTGCCGGAACAACTCTCTGAACACGGGGTAAATATCACTGACTTGCTGGATGTGCTTACACACAAAGTTATCCATCACGTCTTCCACCTTCTGGTATTCCCGCCACAAGCTCTGGTGCTGACGCTCGGTAATTTCGATGTAAGCGAAGTAGCGGGTGACGGGCAGCAGGTGATTCATCAATAGGTCACGACACTGCGGGGAGTCATCGGCCCAGTTATCGCCGTCGGACGCCTGGGCGGCATAAATATTCCAGTCACTGCTGTCGTAGCGTGCTTTAACAATTTCGTCCATTAATTTCAGCGCGCTGGAGACGATAGTGCCGCCGGTTTCCTGAGAATAGAAAAACTCGTGCTCGTCCACTTCCTTGGCCTGGGTATGGTGACGAATATAGACCACCTCCACGTTTTCATAGGTGCGGGTAAGAAACAGGTAAAGCAAAATGTAGAAGCGTTTGGCCATTTCCTTGGTGGCCTGATCCATTGAACCGGATACGTCCATCAGGCAAAACATAACAGCTTTGCTGGTGGGTACCGGCTTCCGGTCATAGTTTTTAAAGCGCAGATCAAAGGTGTCAATGAATGGCACCTTGGCGATCTTAGCTTTCAGGGCCTCTACTTCTTTTTCCAGCTCGATGATTTTAAGAGTATTGTCGTGTTTATCCTCCTTTAGCGCCTGCAGTTCAGCTTCCAGCTCACGTAGTTTCTTACGATCGCTGCCGGTAAGAGCGATACGCCGGGCTACTGATCCTTTCAGTGAGCGCACAATATCCAGGTTACTGGGCACGCCATCGGTCTGGAAACCTGCCCGGTAGGTTTCGTATTGCACCACTTTGTCGAACTGATTCTTCTTCAGATTGGGTAGGGCGAGGTCTTCGAACAGCAAGTCCAGATACTCGTCTTTTGAAATGGAAAAGACGAATTCATCCTCGCCCTCACCACTGTCACTGGCATCGCCTTCACCGGCGCCCTGACCGCGACCAGAAGGCGGACGATTAATTTTATCTCCGGCTGTAAATTGATCGTTGCCCGGGTGCACTACATCCCGTTTGCCCCCTTTACCGGTATGAAAGACAGGCTCAGAGATATCCCGGGTAGGAATACTAATTTCCTCACCTGTTTCCAAATCGGTCACTGAACGTTTTCCTACGGCATCCGACACCGCACGCTTGATCTGACTTTTGTATCGCTTCAGAAAGCGTTGTCGGTTAACGGTGCTTTTTCCCTTACTGTTTAAACGTCTGTCTATAAAATGCGCCATAAGCACCTTCTTCTTCGCTACAGCCTCCTTACGATGCTTTACGCACGCGTAAGTACCACTCGCACAGCAACCGCACTTGTTTCTGGGTATACCCTTTTTCGGTCATCCGATTGACAAAATCGTCGTGCTTTTTCTTGTCTTCGGTAGAGCCTTTGGTATTGAAAGAAATAACAGGCAGAAGGTCTTCGGTGTTGGAGAACATTTTCTTCTCAATCACGGTGCGCAGTTTTTCGTAACTGGTCCAGGCCGGATTCTTACCACCGTGGTTGGCCCGGGCCCGCAGGACAAAATTCACGATTTCATTGCGGAAATCTTTAGGATTACTGATACCTGCCGGTTTCTCGGTTTTTTCCAGCTCTGCATTCAGAGACTCCCGGTCAAACAGCTGGCCGGTTTCCGGATCCCGGTACTCCTGATCCTGGATCCAGAAGTCCGCATAGGTCACATAGCGGTCAAACAGGTTCTGACCATATTCGGAGTACGACTCCAGATACGCCGTTTGAATTTCCTTACCAATAAACTCCACATAGCGGGGGATCAGGTACCCTTTCAGATATTCAAGATAGCTGTCGGCGACTTCCTGAGGAAACTGCTCACGTTCTATCTGCCGTTCCAGGACATAAAACAGGTGGACCGGGTTGGCGGCCACTTCCTGATGATCGAAGTTAAACACCCGCGATAAAATTTTAAATGCGAAACGGGTAGATAAACCTTCCATGCCTTCATCGACACCGGCGTAATCCCGGTACTCCTGATACGACTTGGCTTTCGGGTCCGTATCTTTCAGGCTTTCACCGTCGTAGACCCGCATCTTAGAATAGATGCTGGAATTTTCAGGCTCTTTGAGGCGTGAAAGCACGGTAAATTGCGCAAGACACTCCAGTGTATCAGGGGCGCAGGGCGCGCCTGCCAGTTCACTGTTATCAATCAGCTTGCGGTATATACTGATTTCCTCGCTAACCCGTAAACAGTAGGGCACCTTGACGATATACACCCGATCCAGGAACGCCTCATTGTTCTTATTATTACGGAACGTTTGCCATTCTGACTCATTTGAGTGGGCCAGAATGAGACCGTCGAAGGGCAGCGCCGAAAACCCTTCCGTGGGGTTATAGTTGCCTTCCTGTGTGGCAGTAAGTAATGGGTGCAGAACTTTAATCGGGGCTTTAAACATTTCCACAAATTCCATCATGCCCTGATTAGACTTACACAATGAGCCTGAATAACTGTATGCATCGGGATCGTTTTGCGCGTATTGCTCAAGGCGACGGATATCCACTTTGCCAACCAGAGAGGAGATGTCCTGATTGTTTTCATCACCAGGCTCGGTCTTCGCTATACCAATCTGATCAAGTACTGAGGGATAAACTTTGACGACCCGGAACCGGGTAATATCGCCGTTGAACTCGTGCAGGCGCTTGCGGGCCCAGGGCGACATAATCGTTTTCAGGTAGCGCTTAGGGATACCGTACTCTTTTTCCAGTAGGTGACCGTCTTCCCCTGCATCAAACAAACAGAAAGGATGATCATTAACCGGTGAGTCTTTAAGAATATAAATGGGCACTTTCTGCATCAGCTCTTTAAGGCGTTCAGCCAGCGACGACTTACCACCGCCTACCGGGCCAAGCAGATATAATATTTGCTTCTTCTCTTCCAGCCCCTGTGCCGCATGGCGCAGGTAAGCAACAATTTGTTCGATGGACTCTTCCATGCCGTAAAACTCATGGAAGGCGGGATACCGTGCAATCACACGGTTAGAAAAAATTCGGCTTAGCGCTGGGTTGGTAGACGTGTCTATCATCTCTGGCTCACCGATGGCTTTCAGTAGCCGTTCCGCAGAATTCGCGTAAGCAAGGGGATCTGTTTTACAGATATCCAAGAATTCCTCAATGGTGAATTCTTCCTGCTTTCGTTCTTCATAACGGTTTTGATAATGTTCGAAAATTCCCATGAATACCCCTAGAAAAAAACGGATGCCCGTATTTTTAGCTTAGTCGGTATTTGGAAAAACGAGAGATATTTATAATGTTTTTGGGAATAATGCGCGCGCAAAATGTATAAGCAAAAATGGAACTTTTCTTTAGGAATTACGAAGGGTTAGCCTTTGGTCTATTGCACCAAAGTGGAACGGGGGAAGACGGGCTGTGGAAAAACAGGCCGGCCCGGAGGGATACGAGAAAGTGCATGCTGAGTGAGGGCGTTGGATACCTGATGCACACGTTGCCGACAAAGAAAAATGCCCGCGGTTGCGGGCATTTTTTAGCGTGTAAACCTGCCTTATTTGGCGAAGTTTTCTGACGCAAATTCCCAGTTAACCAGCGCCCAGAAGCCTTCCAGGTACTTAGGACGGGCATTACGGTAGTCAATGTAGTACGCGTGTTCCCACAGATCGACAGTCAGCACTGGCGTCACGTCGTCTTGTGAAACGGGCGTGTGCGCGTTGCTGGTATTCACGATGTCCAGTGAACCGTCAGCGGTTTTCACCAGCCACGTCCAGCTTGAGCCGAAGTTGTTTACCGCTTTGTCGTTAAACGCAGCCTGGAAGTCCGCGAAAGAGCCCCATTTTGCATTAATTGCATCAGCCAGCTCACCGGTTGGTTCGCCGCCGCCATTCGGGCTCAGGCAGTGCCAGTAGAAGGTGTGATTCCAGACTTGCGCCGCGTTATTGAACACTCCGCCTTCTGAAGATTTGATGATCTCCTCAAGGCTTTTGTTCTCCATATCAGTACCTTCAACCAGGCCGTTAAGCTTAGTTACGTAGGTCGCGTGGTGCTTACCATAGTGGTAGTCCAGGGTCTCTGAAGAAATATGTGGTTCCAGAGCGTTCTTTTCATAAGGTAATGCTGGTAATTCAAAAGCCATACGAGTCTCCATGTTGGTTTAATCTAGCTGTCGGGCCTACAAAAAGCCTGCTTACATGCCCGACAATTGGTCTCAGCTACGTTGAATATTGGGATGATTTTCTCTAACCCAATGACAAAGTTATGAATTTTTATGAGCCGCTCCGCTGAGGAAGGCGGATTAGCGGGTTTTTACCTGTTTCGATTCAGGATCATAGCCTGAAAACGCTAAAACAGATCACCGCCGCGGGTCAAACCTTGTGTGTGGCTGATGCAGGATTGCCCCCCCCGGCCAGCATTCCCGCCAACGGGTTGTGTGTGATATACTGGCCAGCCTTGAAAAACCGCAATTCATGCCCACATTCAGGGTACATTTACGTTGCCGAGAGGACAGAATGGAAAATACTGAGACTCAAGATACAGTCGAAAAAATTAAACAGCAAATTGCTGAAAACCCGATCCTGCTATATATGAAGGGATCGCCGAAACTTCCCAGTTGTGGTTTCTCTGCACAGGCGGTTCAGGCCCTGATGTCATGTGGCGAGCAGTTCGCTTACGTAGATATTCTGCAAAATCCGGATATCCGCGCGGAATTACCCAAATATGCCAACTGGCCAACCTTCCCACAATTATGGGTAGACGGTGAGCTGGTAGGTGGTTGTGACATCATCATTGAGATGTTCCAGCAAAATGAGCTGCAACCACTGATAAAAGAATCAGCTGCGAAAACCAAGTCAGCAGAATAAAATATAAATAGCCGGCGCCTGCCGGCTTTTTATTAGCATGTGGTGACGCCTGAAGTGGTAATCATCACACCGGCGGATATTGCCCCTGAAACGCCTTTTATTACGCTATTTCCCCCCCCCCGAACTCTTATTAGACAGCTCAGAAAAGCGAATCCTCTACGTCCTAAAAATATATTTTAGTTTTACTAAAAAGTGTTTGTTTTCCGGATTCTAACGCTCTATAACTCCCTTGTCTGGCTGAAATTCAGCCAGTGTTGAAGGTTTATAAAAATGACAATTATCGGGCTGATCGTTCATCTGCCGAACAGTAAATCAGACCCGCGTCCACATCCGGGAAATCACTATGAAAACATCATTATCTCTGCTTACGAGGAATGTTCGCACCATACTTGCTGCATCTGCAGCATTGTCCGTTATGGCAGTCAGTCCTGCCCTTGCTCAGGAAGAGCAGAAAGCGGAAGCTCCAGAAGACGTCGAGCAAATTGCGGTAGTAGGTACACGGGCAGCACCACGTTCAGTGGGCGAATCAGCCGTGCCTATCGACATTATTTCTGACGAAGCATTTAAGAATCAGGGTTCCACCGACATGGTGTCGATGATGCAAACGGTAGTGCCCTCATTTAACGTAAACGACCAGCCCATTAACGATGCATCTACGCTGGTGCGCCCAGCCAACTTGCGGGGCATGGCCTCTGACCATACCCTGGTGCTGGTAAACGGTAAGCGCCGTCACCGTTCGGCAGTCATCACCTTCTTAGGTGGCGGTCTGTCAGATGGCGCTCAGGGGCCTGATATATCGGTTATCCCGGCATTCGCACTGAAGCAGGTAGAAGTACTGCGTGACGGCGCTGCAGCACAATATGGTTCCGATGCCATTGCCGGTGTGGTCAACTTTGTACTGAAAGAAGATGATAGCGGCGGCGTAGTGGAAGCCCGGTATGGCTCCTACTATGAGGGCGACGGCGACATGGTGCAGGTATCAGGCAACGTAGGCATGCCGCTCACCGAAGACGGTTTTATTAACCTGACCGCTGAATATCGTACCGCCGATCCCACATCCCGTAGTGTCCAGCGCGATGACGCGGCTGGGTTGGTTGCAGCCGGCAACTCGTTTGTGGCAGATCCTGCGCAAATTTGGGGTAACCCGGAAATTAAAGATGACATTAAGCTGTTTGCTAACCTGGGTTTGCAGCTGACCGACCACTCCGAGGCTTACCTGTTTGGTAACTATGCAGAACGGGAAGTTGAGGGTGGCTTTTATTTTCGTAACCCGCACACCCGCGGTGGCGTTTACGACGGTGGCACCGACGATGACGGTACGCCCTTACTGCTGGTGGGCGATCTCGACGGCCTGGACAACGGTGTAGAGTGTCCGACTGTACGCATCACCGATGGCAACGTGCTGGACGATGCTGATTATGGCCTGATTGCCGACAACAGTACTGCGGTTGGGGCTAACTGTTTCGCGTTTAATGAAATCCTGCCTGGTGGTTTCACACCAAAATTTGGCGGCACGGTAACCGATATGTCACTGGTATTCGGTACCCGGGGTGAGCTGGCTAATGAAGTCTCATACGACATCAGTGCAAACCTGGGCCAGAACGAAGTTGATTTTGCCATCAATAACACGGTGAACCCTTCGCTCGGTCCGGACACGCCGTTTTCATTCAAACCCGGCAAATATATCCAGTCAGAACAAACGTTCGATTTCGGACTGACTAAACCGTTTGATGTGGGCCTGTATGAGCCGCTGTTTGTTGCTACCGGTTATCAGTACCGCCATGAAACATATGAAAGCATTGCAGGGGATCCGGCGTCCTACGAAATCGGACCTTTGGCACTGCAAGGTTTCGGTATAGGGTCTAACGGCTTCCCGGGCCTGGCGGCAAACAGCCAGGGTGAGGTGTCGCGTCATAATCATGCGCTGTATCTGGATGTTGAAGCCTATGTCACCGAGTCGTTAATGCTGGCCGGTGCGCTGCGTTATGAAGACTTCTCCGACTTTGGCGATACCACCAAAGGCAAAATCGCCTTCCGCTGGCAGGCTATGGAGAGTATTGCCTTCCGTGGTGCTTACTCTACCGGCTTCAAGGCGCCCACACTGGGTCAAAGTAATGTCCGTAACGTAACTACGGCCTTTGGTACCGACGGTAAACTGATTGACCGTGCAACATTGCCACCGACTGATCCTGTGTCACAGTTAAAAGGTGGTGAGCAGTTAACACCAGAAGAGTCAGAAAGCTTGTCGTTCGGTATGGTTGCCGACTTTGACAACGGGCTGTTCCTGACCGTGGATTACTACCACATCGAAGTAACTGACCGTCTGAGCACGGCGTCTGGTATCAAGCTGACCGAGGAAGACATTGAAACGCTGGTTGAGCAGGGCGTCAGAGACGCGTCCAGCTTCTCAGAAATCAGCTTCTTTACTAACGACTTCGATACCACAACGGAAGGTGTTGACGTAGTAGCGAACTACGCCATGGACATGCTGGGCGGGAACACCAAATTCTCACTGGCGTATAACTGGACATCCACCACCGTCGATGAAGCGTCAGACAACATTTCTGCTGAGCGCATCCGCATGCTGGAAGATAACCTGCCAGCCGTACGCTACAGTGCCACTGCGAATCACACCAATGGCGATTGGCGTTTCCTGGCCCGGGTAAACTACTTCGGTAGTATTTACGAGGACCACCTGGATTCCGGCCTGCCCATCAATAACGTAGGGTCTGAACTGACGCTGGACTTAGAAGTGGGTTACGACTTTACTGATGAGTTCACCTTCATCGTGGGCGCGAAGAACGCACTGGATGAATATCCGGACCGCAACGTGGACTGGGATAATGAAATAGCCGGGTCGGCATACCCAACTACTTCACCTATTGGTATTAACGGTGGCTTCTACTACCTGCGGGGAATTTACACCTTCTAAGGTAGCTAAGTCTGGTACAGAGGGGCGCTAGCCCCTCTGCTATATTGCCAGTGGTCTGCGCAGCCTTTGATGGTATCGCACGCGGGTTACTGGCAATATAGCAAAAAGTGTAAAGCGCGACGGACATTACAAAGACAATAACTATGACCAATAAGTCGACACTGGCTGCTACATATTTAAAATACCGTACCCGTTTGCGGCGGGTGGTAGGCGCTATCGTAAACCAGGACGATATCGAGGATATTGTACAGGAAGCGTTTATCAAAAGTTACGAGGCGCAGCTCAAACAGGAAATCAGTTACGAGCGCACCTACATGCTGAGAACAGCAAGGAATCTTGCGCTCAACCATGTAGCTAAGGCCGCTAACCAGCTAAATCAATCGATGGAAAGTATGGACCATCTGCCTCAGGAGCTGGTGGGCTACAGTCTTGAGAAAAATGTAGAAAGTAAGGAACGTTTTATCCATTTCTGCCGCGCGACAGATACCCTGTCGCCAGAGGTAAAGCGGGTTTTCTTATTAAAAAAGGTCTACGACATGCGTCAACGGGACATTGCTGACCTAATCGGGATCAGCGAAAGCACAGTAGAAAAGCATGTTGCCAAAGGCTTGCTGTTATGTTCGAGATATCTGGCTGATAACCCTCAGCAGAAAAGTGAGGGCGGGCTTACTTCAACCCGCAAACAGGACACACGTAGTAATCATTATGACTAATATTCGACGTTTCTCCAGTAAGGAGGATATTCAGGAGCAGGCCTGCTTGTGGGTGAGTAAACTGGATCGCGGTCTTAGCGACACCGAGCGTGCTGAGCTTGAAGCATGGCTTGGTGAAAGCAGTGCGCATCGCAATGCGCTGCTGGAGTTCGCCGGTTTATGGGATGATATGAGCGTACTCAATGAGCTGAGCGGCCTGTTCCCCCGCAAACAAGTCAAGCAAGAGTCAGGGAAAGTAAAACGGGTTGTAAAGCAGGCGCGCTGGAGCATTGCTGCCGGATTTTTATTGATGGCAGTGGCGACTGGTCTAATTGTCGACCGTACCTGGTTGTCCACTTCCACTGAAATTGTCAACGCCACTCAGAAAGTGACCACCGGTATTGGCGAGCAGAAAAACCTGACGCTGGCGGATGGGTCCATCGTTCATCTAAACACTAACAGCGTAGTGACGGTCAGTCTGACAGACTCTCAGCGCGACATTGTGCTGCTTAAAGGGGAAGCTCACTTTACCGTGGCTCATGACTCCTCACGTCCGTTTACCGTAACGGCAGGCAATAACACCGTTACCGCTGTAGGTACCGCATTCAATATGCAGTTCGTCGACGACAACGCCTTTGAGCTGGTAGTGACAGAAGGGCGGGTGATGGTAAAAGACCGCTTTGCTGCTCCTGCTAAAGCCTCCTTATTTTCAAGTAAGCCGGTCACAGGCGAAGGCTTACTGATGTTCTCTGGCGAAAAAGCCACCATCAAAGGTGACGTAGACAAGAAACAAAACTTAACCGCCGATGCCATCGAAGATGATCTTGCCTGGCAGAAAGGCATGATTGTGTTTAAAGGCGAATCACTGGAAAGGGTGTTAGCTGAGATTGGCCGTTATACACCATTACGGTTTTCTATCGCTGACGAGACACTCAAACAGCGGCGCGTAGCTGGCTATTTCAAAGTGGGCGATATTGAAGGCTTATTGAGTGCGCTGGAAAACAGTTTTGGTATCTCCCATGAAAAAGTCAGCGAAACCACCATCACCTTAAGTAAGGCAGCTAACAGTTAACTGTGGTCTGAGCTCCTGACCACATCAGGAGCTATTCCTGTCTGCATCTGGCAGAGATTAAAATAGTGTGACACTATGGAAGAATCAATAAAAACAACTAACTAACCATTGTCAGTAACTGTGTTGATACCTTCCGTTCTTTCTCGCTATTGCTTGCGTCGAGCTGGTCACCGGGCACGTGGTCGCCTGCTATTGGCATTGATTCTGGTCTTTGCAGAACGGGTTGAGGCCAGCGACAACACGCTCACTTTTGATATTGCCGCGCAGTCGGCAGACGACGCCCTGACTGAATTTGCCCGCCAGGCAAACACCACGTTACTGTTCCCGCCAGAACTGGCTGAAAAAATCACAACTAATCCGTTGAACGGTACCTACACCGTGGCCGAGGCACTCGCTATTCTGCTGCAAGGAACAGAACTGGCGATGGTCGTGGACGAGCAGGGAAAGGTGAGTGTACGCTCCCGGGCCACCGTGGAGACTCAGCTGGCAGAAGAAACCGACACGCACGAAAACGACGATGAGGATTATCCGCTGGAGCGTATTGCGGTGGTAGGTACACGCAGTTCCGCCCGTTCCGTGGTGGAGTCCCCGGTGCCGCTGGATGTGATTGGGCATGACAGCCTGTCCAGCCAGGGGAGTAGCGATGTGTTATCTATGCTCAGCGTACTGGTACCCTCGCTTAACGTGAATGACCAGCCGATTAACGATGCTACCAGCCTGGTCCGCCCTGCAAATTTACGGGGTATGGCCTCAGATCATACGCTCATACTGCTCAACGGAAAGCGCCGTCACCGTTCAGCCGTAATTACCTTCCTCGGTGGCGGGCTTTCTGACGGCGCCCAGGGCCCGGACGTCTCAGTGATCCCCGCCTACGCCTTGCAACAAGTGGAAGTGCTGAGAGACGGCGCCGCGGCGCAATACGGCTCAGATGCCATTGCTGGCGTAATAAATTTCGCACTAAAAAATGATGCTAAGGGCGGCAGCCTGGCAGTGAAAGGCGGTCAGTACAGTCAGGGCGATGGCGAAATGGTACAGGTTCAGGGCAATGTAGGGTTACCACTTGGCGATGAAGGGTTCATCAACCTGACTGCCGAGTATCGCCAACAGCAAGCCACGTCGCGTTCCGTTCAGCGGGATGATGCAACTACGCTGATTGAAGCAGGCAATAGTTTCGTGGCTGATCCCGCTCAGATATGGGGGACGCTGGATGTGGATCGCGACATAAAGTTTGCCGCCAACCTGGGCTGGCCAATTAATTCGCAGACCGAAGGCTATGCGTTTGGCACGGCGGCCTACCGGGATATCGCCGGCGGTTTCTATTTTCGCAATCCGCAAGGCAGGGTGGGGGTGTTCCTCCACCCGGATCGGTCTTCTCAACGTGAACTGCTGGTTGCCGATCTTGATGGGGTCGATGTGGGTGTTGCCTGTCCCCGGGTGCTTATTAATGAGGGTAATCTGTTGGATGACCCCAATTATCAGCAAATAGCTGCACCTGATACCGCTGTGGGTCAAAACTGTTTTGCCTTTAACGAATGGTTCCCGGGGGGCTTTACTCCCAGTTTCGGCGGTACCATTACGGATGGCTCGTTGTTTGCCGGTGTCCGCCATGACTTCAATTCCGGCTGGTCGATGGATATGAGTGCCAGCCTGGGTTATTCGGATATCAGTTATACACTGGACGGAACGGTCAACCCATCAATGGGACCGGAATCGCCGTTCTCATTCTCCCCGGGATCAGTCAGTCAGGTTGAACGAACCCTCAATATTGACCTTGTAAAGCTTATCGACACCGGCCTGGAAGAACCGGCCAGTATAGCCTCCGGAGCCGAGTGGCGGCGAGAGAGCTATCATCAGCGAGCAGGAGATACTGCCTCATGGCAGGCCGGGCCTTACGCATTCAACCCGGTGACGGGGATCGCACAGGGGTTTAGTATTGGATCTAACGGATTCCCGGGCTATCAGCCCCAGTCAGCCGGACACTGGAGTCGCAGTAACTGGGCACTGTACTCTGACTTAGAGCTATATTTGCAACCCGAGTGGCAAATGGGGCTGGCGGTCCGTGTTGAGCGCTTTTCTGATTTTGGCTCCACCTTCGATGGCAAGCTAACCAGCCGCTACGCCATAAATGATTTACTGGCACTGCGAGGGTCTGTCAGTACCGGTTTCAAAGCCCCCACAGTGGGGCAAAGTAATGTGATAAATGTGACTACCGCTTATAGCGCTAACGGCTTAGAAGATCAGGCCACCTTGCCGCCTACCGATCTCATTTCTGTGCAGCTTGGTGCCACCCCGCTGGAGCCAGAAGAGTCGATAAATCTCAGCCTGGGCATTGTGGCGTACTGGGATGAGTCACTGTATTTCACGCTGGATTATTTTAATATCAGACTTCAGGATCGCATCAGTACCACCACAGCCATCCCCCTGACTGATGAAGATAAAGCCATACTGGCAAGTCAGGGCCGCCCCGATGCCAGCAAATATAACGCCGCCAAATATTTTACCAATGACTTCGATACCCAGACTCAGGGGATCGACATGGTACTGCATTATGCCTTCGACATCGGATCGGTAGCCCATACCTTTATAGGTGCCTACAACTGGACTGATACGCAGGTCGAGCGCGTGACGCTGTATCCTACCCGGCTGGAGAGCGGCGAGACGGCTATGCTGCCAAACTTATCGGCGCAGCGTATTCGCATGCTGGAAGATAATCTGCCAGCACACCGGGCCACGTTGTCACTGGAGCAGAAATGGCAGTCTGTGGCTCTTAACTGGCGGATAAATTACTATGGCAAGTTTTACGAAGACCACCTGGATGCATCTGCGGGTATGGATATAGAGGGGCGCGCGGTGACTACCGTCGATGCAGAAGCGGCCTGGCAAGTTACCGATAAATTGACATTCTCGGTGGGGGCACAGAATTTGTTTAATGAACTGCCCGAGGAGAATCCTCATCAGGGGGTGGTCGGTGCGCTTTATCCGCCCACTTCGCCAAGCGGGATCAATGGGCGTTTTTACTATGCCTCAGCAATCTGGGCGTGGTGACTATATTGCGAAAGTGGTGGAAACAGGGGAGCGTGGGGACGGGATAAATATCTAGCCAACGTCTCTGAACAGGGTTTCGTCGATGATCGTGGTGTCGATGATTTGCTGTGCCATCTGGATACACTTACCACACTGGCTACCTACGTCGAGCTGCTGGCGCAGTTCACGCATATTTCCCACACCGCCTTCTTCGACCGCGCTGCGGATAGCTTTGTCTGTTATCCCGTAACACATACATACGTACATCGGTAAACCCTCTTGTCTCGTTGCAAATGATAATAGTTGTTATTCAAGATCAGATCAACTGAATTTTACCGCCAATGTTGTTTTTTAACCTTTACCACCTCATAAAAAGTGGACACCCACACTTTGCAGTTGGCCTTTAATGGACAACCACATTTTGCAGTTGGTCTTTAATGGACACCCACATGGTCTTTAAAGGACACTCACAAGATCTAAAAGTGGACATCCACTCGTGCCACGTCACCAGTTGGAAAGAGCTCCCACCCCCTGGTGTATTGGTAAGAGAGGCTGACGATTGTCGAAGAAGTGTGAGTGTCCAGATTTAACTGAACCGGACAGGAAGCGAACCAGCAAAGGTGTACCTGGTTGTGCCGTGGTTTGATAGTCGATAGAAAGTAGGTATTCAAACATGGTGGGCGAGCTCTATAAGGTGGGTGTCCAGTTTTACCGGCAACGGAGGCTGACGGTTGACTGAAAAAGGTGGGTGTCCACATTTAGCTGACCCAGACAGGGATCGAATAAAAATGTGGGGGTCCGGCTTTTATGAAGCCGGCGGGGAAGAAACTGACGTCACTTTACCCAATACCACACGCGCTCACCGATAAATCTGAAACTGTGCCTTGTAATTTTCGCATTCGCACCAATATATGCGGCGAGGTGGCGTTGTCACCAAAGCTGCTCATAGCAGGCAGCACTATAATAACCAGTAAACTATGAGGTGAATCATGAGCGTACTAGTCGGGCGCAAAGCCCCGGATTTCACAGCTGCAGCCGTCCTGGGCAGCGGAGAAATTGTAGACACTTTCACATTAAGCGAAGCCATTAAAGGTAAAAAAGCGGTTCTGTTTTTCTACCCTCTGGACTTCACATTTGTATGTCCTTCTGAACTGATCGCGTTCGACAAGCGTTTTGAAGAGTTCCAGAAGCGCGGTGTGGAAGTGATTGGCGTATCAATCGATTCCCAGTTCTCGCACAACGCGTGGCGTAACACGCCGGTAAACGAAGGCGGTATTGGTCAGGTTAAATACACCTTGGTTGCCGACACCAAGCATGAAATTTGTCAGGCCTATGACGTTGAACACCCAGAAGCGGGTGTTGCATTCCGTGGTTCATTCCTGATTGACGCCGAAGGTGATGTACGTCACCAGGTCGTTAATGACCTGCCACTGGGCCGTAACATCGATGAAATGCTGCGTATGGTAGATGCGCTTAGCTTCCATGAAGAGCACGGAGAAGTATGTCCGGCTGGCTGGACAGAAGGTAAAGCAGGTATGGATGCGTCGCCTGAAGGCGTGGCGAAGTATCTGTCAGAAGAATCTGACTCGCTGTAACCATTTGGTTCTGAGCTAGTCAAAAGCCCCGCTTTAGCGGGGCTTTTTTGTGGCTGCCTGTTTAGTTAGTCAGGTGCGTCGGAATTATCTGTGTCTGCGGAGGTGCTCTCGTCTTCATTCTTTGTGTCCGGGGCAGGAGGCAGAGGCCAGCCACCCAGCGCGTGATAGCGATTCACAATATAGCAAAACAGCTCCGCAGTACGGTTAGTATCATACAGCGCACTGTGAGCTTCTTTTTGGTCAAACGAAATTCCGGCGGCTTCACAGGCTTTTACCAGTACCGTCTGACCGACAGCCAGGCCGGCCAGACTGGTAGTATCAAATGACACAAACGGATGAAACGGCGTGCGCTTAATGCCACTGCGGGTAATGGCCGCATTGACAAACCCCTGATCAAACGCCGCATTATGAGCCACGATCACTGAGCGTTGGCAGCCCGCGGCTTTCTGTGCTTTGCGGATAAACTTACACAGCTCTTTCATGGCTTCAGTTTCGTCCACCGCCCCACGCAGCGCGCAGTCAGGGTTAATACCGTTGAATTCGAGTGCTGCCGGTTCCAGGTTTGCCCCTTCAAACGGTGTTATATGCCGGTGAAAGGTCTGGTCCGGATGCAGTACGCCGTCATCGTCCATGCGTAGGGTGACCGCTGCCAGCTCCAGCAGCGCATCGGTACTGGCATTGAAGCCGGCTGTTTCCACATCAATAACCACCGGGAAATAGCCGCGAAACCGCGAAGACAATTGAGGACGTTGTTCAGACATACACTCTCATTTTATTACTGCGAAAAAGATAACCCACCCCGAGGGTCACCGGAGTAAGACTGTCAGCCGCTGGGCGCGGGCTGAAACGGAATTATCGCAGCAAAGGGGGCAGCTATCTACCCTTGTGGTGCCGACGATAAGATTGTCGCTATTCTGTGCTAAACTTTTCGCCACAACAGGCGATACTAAACATATCGGATTGTAAGTCTGTCTTTGTGGTATTGATACCCGTTATCCGGTGTTTTCTGATCAGAATGCGATGTAGGTAAAACAACATGAAGCCTTTGTTTGTTCTCGGACTGCTATTGGTAAGCACAGTAAGTAATGCTGCAATGCGACAGTATGCTGCGTCTGTTGAGTCGTCCGACTGGCGCGTAATAGAAGCTTCCCGTCTTCAGTGTACGCTTAACCATGATCTTCCGGGTTACGGCGATGCGCAGTTTACCAGTGTGGCCTCGAAGCAACTGAATATGGAATTTGAGCTGGATATGCACCTGCTGCCAAAAAAGTTTGAGGTAGCGGGCGTTTACTCCGTGCCGCCTAAATGGATGCCGGGCAGGGCACCCAGGCCCATTGCCGACATGACGCTGCGTACCCAGTACCCGGGCGATCTGCCGGAACAAGCCGCCTGGACCATGTTATCGGAACTCGAAAAGGGTTACTGGCCCACTATTTACTATAAAGACTGGTACAACCCTTACGATAAGGTCAGCATTGCGCTAAACGCCAGTAACTTTACGCCTCGCTATCGCGAATTTGTGAACTGTGTATCAAACTTGTTGCCGTTTGCGTTTGAAGATATTGCCTATACGGTATTGTCTTACGAAAAAAACAGCACTGAACTCACTAAGTACGCAGAAAAGCGGCTCACTATGATTGGCGAATACCTGAAAGAAGATAGTCAACTGGAACTGGTGCTGCTGGACGGTTACACCGACAGTTACGGCGGTCGCTGGAATAACGAGCAGCTGTCAATCCGCCGGGCTAATCAGGTGAAACAGTATCTCAGTGCGCTTGGGGTGCCTGAAGATCGCATTGAAGTTACCGGGCACGGCGAACGTCGACACGTAGCGCCGAATACTCATGCCGATACCCGCGCGCAAAACCGCCGGGTAGTGGTGCGGCTTTCAAAGTCCTGACGTTACACCCTAAGTCACATCTAAACCTGTTAAACCTGAACCGCCTTCTAATGAGCCGGTGCGGCTAAGACCTACTGCTGTAAAAACTGCCTGACCGGCGGCACCTGGTCGGTAAACACCCCATCAGCTTCAATAACATCTATCAGCGCCGGGAGCACCTGGTCGGCTGTCATTCCCACGGGCGGTGCGTCAGCCCGAAAAGTATAAGGGTGAATAAGTAACTTCGCCTGGCGGGCGTCTTTCACCCAGGGACGCGCCTTAAGTTCACCCGCGCGTAATGCCTGCTGGTCAAACAGCTGAGGTATCCACGGACCAAGACCATCGGCCACTGCCGCTACCGCTTTCAGACCGTCGGGCGATAATAGCCAGTTCACATCGTTCCGGACGTCCGGCCAGTCATTGTCACCCACCAGCAAAATCAGCGTCCCGCTATAGGCGAGCTCGTTACGGATACGCTTAATTTCCGCAAAGTCGAAACACTGGATATATACACTGGCGTTATCCGCACCGGGTTTGTGCTTGCGAAAGGTATCGAGCACAATTTGGCTGATATCCACACCTTCCTTACGATGCCAGGCTGGCGCCTTGATCTCAGTATAAAATCCGATATTGGTATTTAATTGCCGGTTAAGCTCGCTAATCAGCTCCATATGTTCAACCAAAGTCGCAATACGGTAATTCGCGACGTGGCCAGTGTAGCGTTCAGGGAATACCTGTTGGCCGTTTTGCCTGGTACGTTCATGCACCTGCAGCTGCCGCAACTCAGATAAAGAAAAATCGCGTACGTAGAAGCGACCGTCCTCACGTGCCCGCTGTGGAAATACGGTTTCCACATTGGTCACAGTTTCCAAGTGAATATCGTGCAAGACAATGGGCACATTGTCTTTGCTTATGACCACATCCTGCTCGATAAAGTCCGGACGCTGAGCATGTGCCAGAGCGGCGGCAGGCAGAGTATGCTCCGGCAGATAGCCTGAAGCGCCGCGGTGGGCAATAATATCAAACGCTGCCACTGAGACTGAATGCAGCCCCAGCAGGATGATGCAAACGGCAGTTCGCAAGGTGGTTGGCATGGTTTACTCCGCGCGTTCAATTAATTCAATGGCGTAGCCGTCCGGGTCACGGACAAACGCAATCAGGGTATTGCCACCTTTTACCGGTCCGGGTTTGCGGTACACATCTGCGCCGTTGGATTCGAGCGTGTGACAAAAGCTGTATATATCGTTTACTGCAAATGCAATGTGGCCAAACGCCGTCCCCATGTCGTAATCGTGGTCGCCCCAGTTGTAAGTCAGCTCAAGTACGGCCTGATCTGTTTCTTCTCCGTAGCCGACAAACGCCAGCGTATATTCATACGCCTCATTTTCAGACTGACGGAGCAGTTTCATGCCCATAATATTGGTATAAAAGTGCAGTGATGCATCGAGATCTTTCACCCGTAGCATGGTGTGTAACATGCGCATAGCGTCATCCTGGTAGTCCGTTATCTGGGTCTAGCATAGCCCAGGCTGGGGTGTGAGAAAATGACCGTTTTACTTTTAACGTCCGGTAACCTTAATACGGGGTGCAATTTAAATTACCGTTGTAAAGGTAAGGCTGAGTCAGGTATGACGTAAATGGTTACACTTTTCGTGATGATTGATACACCTGGGCACTTAAACAGCGCTACGCTAAAGCCTGAACGCCTTTAATGGAGAACAGGCAATGGTTTTTCGGGTATTACTTCTCACCGCAGTAGTTGTTTCTATAACCGCATGCAATGTCGCCAGTCACGTCAGGATGCGCTACGCCAATGACAACCTGACGGTCAATTGGCCCGCAGACGTGGAGCACCTTCCACTGAAGACGCACTATATCGGTGAAAAGCCGCACGTGTATGTTGAGGTAAACGGGCAGTCAGGTTTTCTTTTTCTGATTGATAGCGGCGCGTCGCTGACTTATTTCATGGACACCCCCCAGGTACGCGCGCTGAACCTGCCGCAAGGCTATGATTTACAGGTAGGCGGGTGGGGCAGTCAGGAGGACTCAAAGGTGTATCAGTCACAGGTGGCCACACTCGCGCTTGAGGAGGCCTTCTTTGAGGACGTGAATGTTGCCTACTTGCCTGTTTCTCACTCCCGATACTATGCCAGTCCCAATGAAGCCATCATCGACGGTGTGCTGGGCCATGACATACTCCGTCACTTTGCCTGGCGGTTTGACAAAAAGCACAACCGCATTGATGTAAGTCCGCAATCTTTTTCAGCAGACGAGAACGATATCGCCATCCCCTTCGATATAAGTTTTAGTAAGTTGTCTGTGCCGGCCAAGGTGACACTTAACCCCCGCCATACAGTCGAGCGCGATATTCTAATAGACACCGGTAGTCGTCATTTTTTCAAACTCAATCAAACGTATCTGGATGAAGAGGATATTTCTTTATCGCAGCGTAGTGTTACCGGCGCAGATTTTGGCCTGAGCGGTCGAGCGGTGCATCAGCGGGTCACATTGCCGCAAGTACAGGTGGGGGACTGGGCCCTAAATAATGTGAAAACCAACTTAATCAAAACAGAAGACCCCGATGACTTCTGGGTAATAGGGAGCGCTGCTTTAAGCCAGTTTATTACCATCCTCGACTACCATACCGGTCACCTTATTGTGCGAAATTACCCGAAGCATAGTTTTAAGAGCCGGTACAATTTGCTCGGGCTCGAGTTGCGTAAAAACCGACAAGATAATTTTGTAGTGCGATATGTCATGCCAGACATGGCTGGCGCAACAACCGATTTTCAGGAAGGTGACATCATTACGCGCATAAATGGGCGTCAGTCACCGACCATTTCACAGGAAGACTGGCTGAAGCTAACAGACACCCCGGGCCGGTATGAAATATGTCGTCGGCGGGAGCAAGCCCGCACTGAGCGCTGTCTTGAGGTTGCCTCAGACCATATTGCGGGTTATTCGAATGAGCTAGGTAATTAACTACCGTATTGTATTCTTTTTCCGCGACGCCCGGCGAGCCTTGTAAGTAATGCCCTGTGGATGCCCGAGCACAGGGTAAGTCGCGCAGTTATTCGTCGGTTTTGCTTTAAACTCACACAAGTCTTCAATAATACAAGAGTCACAGCGGGGTTTACGGGCAATAGCGGCTATAGGTTAAAACACCGCGAAGTTTCAAATAACAAACTGATGCAGACATTTAACGTCAAATTCCCATGCAAAAAGATATTTGAGCGGTTTAAACCTATCAAATTCCAAGTCGTATATTACTGAGCCTTCTCAGGAATACCCTCTGGGGAAGATAATTTACTTTTCAAGGTGCTTTCGACCTTATTGTTTACATGGTAGATTGCGTAAATTAAAAGTTAATAGACGCGCGCAGGTTAGCGAGCCTTCCATATTATTTGCGTGCAGAAGGTTTTTAATGCTGCATCCTACATAGATGATGTTGGTTATCGAGTAGGAGTTGGTAATCAATCACTTCATGCCAGGGCGTAGAGTGAATCATTTATTTCATTGCGCTTAGTTAAATTGAGTGGAAATGGTTTATACATACGAGATGAACCAAGGCTGCACTTTTATCAACACGCCGCCTGGCAGTTCTTGCTGCAATTCATGAGCTTGTTAATGATAAGGCGCAGTTCCTCATTAATACGCATCCACCAACTCCCTTTCCTAGCCAAATGCTAAGATTTATAGATTAGTGAATCTGGTACATTAAAAATCACATATGAGGAAATCGAGCACTACAACATAGTGACAAGAGGTTTCTTTAATAATTATCATTTCTGAGAAATGAGCAGCGGTTGAGTGATGAATAATTCGACCAAAAAGTGTATTGAACACGTTCGCTGCGCTCACTGGACTGTCTCGCCATTGCGCGTCAGTCGTTCTCACTGGCGTTATGGGTAGGATCAATTGAATAAAGAAACACCACACTTTTTGGCTGGCGGCGGTGCACTAGGTGCCCGGATGCGGATTTTTGCCTGGGAACAAACGCCCCTGGGCGCAGCGACGACTTGGCCCTCGTCTCTGAAGACATTGGTGGGAATCATGTTGGCGTCAAACCAGCCAATGTTTGTAGCATGGGGTGCCACGCGTACTCTTATCTATAATGACTCCTATGCAGAAATTCTCGGAAACAAGCATCCAGATGCGCTTGGCCGGGACTTCTTAGACGTCTGGTACGAGATCCGGGAGGAACTCCAGCCGATAGTATCTTCTGCTCTTAGGGGCGAGCCAGTGCAGATGCAGGACATCCCGTTGGTGGTACACCGGCACGGCTATCCGGAGCAGACTCATTTTTCCTTTTTCTATTCTCCAGTGCGAGGGGAAGGTTCGGAAATCGAGGGATTGTTCTGCGCATGTACCGAGATCACCGGCCAGGTTCTGGCCGAGCAACGGTTGGCCGAAAGCGAGGCCCGGCATCGCGGTGTGCTAACCAACATGGACGAGGCATTCCTGTTGCTGGGACCAGATTTCCGCGTATTGGAAGCCAATGATGCCGCTTCGCGCCTGATTAAGACGAAAGACGATCTGATCGGGGAGGAGTTTGAGGTCCTATTCTCGGAAGGCGGACTGGCTTCAGTCCACGCTATGTGCCAACGCGTCAGTGCCAGTGGTACGCCGGAGCGGATTGATTATTCCCACGACTCAACTGAACAAGGATTTTGCTGGTACGAAGCTCGCGCCTATATGGTCGATGCGGGTCTGGCCGTGTTCGTACGCGATATCACTGAGCATAAGAAAATGGCTGCAGATGCAGCAGACGCGGCCGAACGCGTGCAACTGGCGCTGGATGCGGGCGCCATTGTTGGGACCTGGGTATGGACGATACCGGACAATCGTTTTATTGCGGACGCCCGCTTCGCCACCACCTTCGGACTCGACGAGACGCTCTGTAAGTCAGGCCTCCCTTTGGAAATCGCCATGGAATCCATTTGCGTCGAGGATCGCGACCGAGTCGCGGCGGCGATCGAGGAGGTAATGGGGCGGGGTGGTGCATACCGGTGCGAATATAGGGTCCGGCACAGGGACGGTACCTTCCGTTGGGTCGAAGCTAACGGCCGAGTAGAGTTTGACTCCAACGGTGAGGCGGTCCGTTTCCCGGGAGTACTGCTGGACATCGAGGACCGCCAACGGATGGAAGCCGAACGCGACCAGGCTGGCATGCTACTGCGTATGTTTACCGATGCGGTACCCGGGGTGGTGTACGCCAAGGATCGTGCCGGCCGCTTCATGGTTGCCAACCGCGGCGTCTCAGAACTGCTGGGACTGCCCCCAGAGGCGTTCTTAGGTCGAACGGATGAGGACGTACTCGCAGACAGCGCCCAGAGCGCTGCGATCATGGCGACGGACCGCCGCATCATGGACTCCGGTGTTGGTGAGCAAATCGAGGAAGAGGTTATGCTATCCGATGGGACCCCGGCCATCTGGTTATCGACCAAGGAAGCCTGGCGTGATGAACAGGGAAACATTCTGGGGTTGATTGGCTCGTCCGTCGATATTACAGATCGTAAACGCATGGAGAACGCATTACGTCTGTCTGAACAGCGCTTTGCTTTGGCCATGGACGTGGCACAATTTGGAACCTGGGTTTGGGAAGTGCAAACCGGCGACATTCGCATGGACCCGCGGTGCAGGCAGATTGTCGGTGTTGGACCTGATGATGCGGTGGTGACGTTTGACGTCTTATCTCAGCGCGTCCACCCCGATGACTGGCCCCGGATTGAGGCTGCCCTGAACCACGCACTTCAGTCCGATAGCGGTGGTAGCTATTCTGAGGAGTTTCGATGGATCCACGCCGAGGGTCAGATTGTGTGGACGATGGCGCGCGGGCAGGTATTGTTCGACGGCGAGGTGCCGGATGCCAGACCGTTGTCGATGATCGGGACAGTACTCGATATCACTGAGCGCCGGCGGATGGTCGAGAGTCTAGAGCAGGCGGATCGCCGCAAAGACGAATTTCTCGCCATGCTGGCACACGAACTGCGCAACCCACTCGCACCCATTGGGACAGCGGCCAGCTTACTGGAGATGGCTCCTGTAGATGATGAAGCGCGCGTAAGGGAGATTGGGGGCGTCATCACGCGCCAGGTCGCGCATATGACCGAGCTTGTGGACGACCTGTTGGACGTCTCGCGGGTGACGCGGGGTCTCGTGGAATTTGCGCGTGAGCCAGTGGACATCCGCTCGGTAATGAACGCTGCAGTTGAGCAGGCCCAGCCCCTGATCGGCGCGCGTGGGCATGTCCTGACCACGGAATTCCCTGATACGGCTGTGGTCATCGGCGACCACCACAGGTTGGTTCAAGTGGTGACGAATCTGCTCAACAACGCTGCGAAGTACACATCAGCTAACGGTCGGCTGCAAATGTCGACACAGGTCAAAAATGAAAAAGTGCAGCTGAGTGTTACAGACAGCGGCATTGGTATGGATGACGCACTGTTGTCAACGGTGTTCGAGCTATTCGCGCAGGGTAAGCGCACCCCGGACCGTTCCCAAGGGGGCCTGGGAATCGGCTTGGCTCTGGTACGCAGTATAGTGGAGCAGCATGGAGGTAGTGTTACAGCCACTAGCCCTGGCCTGAACTTGGGTAGCACCTTCACCATAACGTTGCCGTTGGCGGCAACCGATGAGGTGCTGGTAGAAGCACCAACTGTCACCGCTGGTGGGAGTACCGCTTTAAAAATACTGGTGGTTGACGACAATAGGGATGCGGCGGAAACGCTCGCGATTCTGCTGAACGCTCTGGGCCATGAAACGGAAGTCGCCTTCGATGGCGCTGGCGCGCTGGCTGTAGTGCGAGCAGAACCACGCTGGGACGCGTTCATCCTGGACATCGGCCTACCCGACATCACGGGGTATGATCTCGCAAGGCAACTCAAGGTGGCTGCGGATTGTTCAACGTACATCACGCTGACAGGCTATGACCAAGCCAGCGATCGCCAGAAATCAAAGGCCGCAGGTTTTGATCACCACCTGGCGAAGCCCGTTGACTTCGGTCGGTTGCAGCAAATCCTGAATGGAATCGACTCAGTACAGCTTGAACACAGTGAATAGATCCTGGGGAGTTGGTGCGAGATATGAGTAAAGAGCCAAAGCCGCCTTATACTTACTCAGTTTTATCTTTGAACTCGCACAAGTCTTCAATAATACAAGAACCACAGCGGGGTTTACGAGCAATGCAGGTGTAGCGCCCGTGCAGAATTAGCCAATGGTGTACATCCACTTTAAACTCCTTCGGCACCACTTTCAGCAGCTTTTGTTCGACCTGGTCGACGTTTTTGCCCATGGCCAGTTTAGTGCGGTTGCTTACCCGGAAAATGTGGGTGTCCACAGCGATGGTGGGCCAGCCAAATAATATTGATAGTAGACGTAAACGATTGCGTGCCTTTGATGCCTTTACAGTCTCTGATCATGTCCAAATTATTCTATAACATCAATGTGCTATGATGATTATGGGCACCAGATAAGGAGATGATATGTCTACTAAAAATTACGCGTTGCTGCTAATAACTATATTGTGTTGGCCGGTAATGGCTAATGATAATAGCCAAGATACGAAAAATAAGCTGAATACGATTTTTCAACAGCAGTTTTCTTCTAATTCGCCTGGCGCGACAGTTCTGGTTGCTAAAAAAGGTCAAATCATTCTACATAAAGCATATGGCCTGGCTAATGTTGAGCACAACATTCCATTGAAAGTTGATATGCATTTTAGAATTGCGTCATTGACCAAGCAATTTACGACTACAGCGATTTTGAAGCTGCATCAAGACGGTAAGTTGAATATCCATGAGCTGTTGAGCAAGCATCTTCCGAACTATCAACACGCAGATAGAGTTACTATCGCACACTTGGCAAGTAATCGCTCAGGTATTCCGGATTACACGAATTTTGAGGGATTTAAAGAAGTTGAAGAAAAGCGTGAAAAGTCACTTGATGAACTTATCGAATACTTTAGTGACCAAGAGTTAGCGTTTTCTCCAAATCACCGCCAGCAATACTCAAGTTCAAATTTTATTCTTCTGGGAAAACTCATAGAGCATGTATCAGGACACTCTTATGAAGAGTATTTGCAAAACACCTTTTTTGCTCCTCTACAAATGGACAGTACACAAATGGGGGCCCACAGAAAAATTATGCCGGGGCGTGTCGATGGCTATGAATTTGAAAAAGGTAAATTGATTAATGCCCCATATTTGTCGATGACAGCTCCCCATGCGGCTGGTGCTTTGCGCTCGACAACCATGGATCTGTACAAATGGCAACGTGGTTTATTAAGTGGCAAAGTGATTAATCAAGATTTGTTGGACAAAGCCTGGTCCGCTGAAAATTTGGCAGATGGTTTTTCATCTACTTATGGGTTTGGTTGGTTTGTCGGACATCTAGATGGGGCTAAAACAGTATCTCATGAGGGGGGGATACAAGGCTTTAGTACTTTTGCAGCAATACTCCCAGAACATGATGTGCACCTCATAATCTTAAGCAATAATCCTCACGCCATACAGGATAGCCTTTACTATCTAGCCGCTAGAGTTTTGCAAGTTGTAAGGGAAAAACCAGTTGATCCTCCATACTTTGCCGTGCCGCGAAAATTACGCGCAAAGATGGTAGGAGAATATGTATTTGAAGATATATGGAGTGCCAAAATTTTCGAAGAAGAAGGAAAGCTGTTTATGAAACTTCAATGGGAAGACGCCCCCAGAGAGTTGATATTTGACGGCATTGACGCGGTCTATTATTCGGGAACATGGTCTAAGTTTCAGACATTATCGCCAGCAAACTCAAGAGGGGATATAATGATGCAACGATGGGACGGCACGCGTTATTTTGGTGAGCTGAAGAAATTATAAACATCGATGCATCAAACAAGATTTATATGATTTGCTAATCAGTTCGCACCAAAACTACTGGAACGAACTGATTAATCACTGGTCTTATCTTTATATTCACATAAGTCTTCAATAATACAGGAACCACAGCGCGGCTTACGGGCGATGCAGGTGTATCGCCCGTGAAGTATTAGCCAATGATGTACATCGACCTTGAACTCAGCAGGAACGACTTTTAACAGCTTTTGTTCTACTTGATCGACGTTCTTACCCATGGCCAGTTTAGTGCGATTAGACACCCTGAAAATGTGGGTGTCTACGGCAATGGTAGGCCAGCCAAACGCAGTGTTCAGCACCACATTGGCGGTTTTGCGACCTACACCAGGTAAGGCTTCTAATGCCTCACGGCTTTCCGGCACCTCACCACCATGTTTATCGAGCAGAATTTCCGCCATTTTGTGGACATTCACCGCTTTGCTGTTGTACAGGCCGATGGTCTTTATATAGTCCTTGAGACCGTCTACGCCCAAATCGTAAATGGCCTGCGGGGTATTGGCCACCGGAAACAACTTGGCGGTGGCTTTATTTACACCCACGTCAGTAGCCTGTGCCGACAGCGTCACGGCCACCAACAGCTCGTAAGGCGTGGTGAAGTTAAGCTCGGTGGTGGGATTCGGATTCGCATCACGAAGACGAGTCAGGATCTCTTTGCGTTTTGTATTGTTCATAAATGATAGCGACTTTTATATTAGTTTTCTGCCGTCACCCGCGCCCGGGTGGCTTTTTGATGAACGACGGTCTGGCGCGCTGCAATATGTGCATCGATACTGTTTTTCAGAGCAATCAATAAGCCCATACCCAGAAAGGCGCCGGGGGGTAAAATGGCCAGCAGGAACGGATGCTCTGTTGTGAACAGTGTGAGTGTCCAGTCTTTGGCTACCGGACCAAACAGACGGTCTGCGCCTGCCAGCAGCGTTCCGCCGCCCAGTGCTTCCCGCAGCCCGCCCAGTAACACCAGTACCAGTGTAAAGCCCAGGCCCATCATCAGACCATCAAACGCGGCAGCGCCCACAGAGTTCTTTGACGCATAGGCTTCGGCACGACCAATAATGGCGCAGTTGGTCACAATCAGCGGAATGAAAATACCCAGTGCCAAGTACAGTTCATAAGTGAATGCGTTCATCAGTAACTGCACGATGGTGACAAAGCCGGCAATGATCATCACAAACACCGGGATCCGAATTTCATTTCTGACGATATTCCGAATTAGCGAGACAGTCACATTGCTGCCTACCAGCACCAATAAGGTAGCCAGCCCTAACCCCAGCCCGTTAACTACCGTGGCAGTAACTGCCAGTAGTGGGCAGAGACCCAGTAGTTGTACTAAGGCGGGGTTGTTTTTCCAGATACCCTGCAACGAAAGATCTCTAAAATCTGTCATACCTTATCTCCGGTTGCCTTGGGGGGTTGGCATTGGTTAGGGCGTGCAAACAGGTCCTGCTGATTTTCATTCACATAAACCAGCGTACGTTTCACTGCATTCACCACTGCCCGGGGCGTAATAGTCGCGCCAGTGAAGGCATCAAATTCGCCCCCGTCAGATTTAACCTGCCAGCGCTCAACGCTGTCGGCACTAAACTGCTTGCCGGTAAAGGATAAGATCCAGTCACTTACCGCCAGTTCGATTTTGTCGCCCAGACCTGGGGTTTCCTTGTGTTCGACCACACGCACCCCCAACACTTCCATCGTAGCGCTTACCCCCACTACCAGCTCAATATTGCCACTGTAGCCATTGGGCGCGGTTGTTTCGATGGCCAGCGCACTGGGCTCGCCGTTATTTCGAGCGCGGTATACCAGGTGGGGCAGGGTATTGCCTAATGCAGGATCCGTTACCGTGGCACAATCTTTAAACAGCACGTTGTCGTGGTACCGGGCGGGAACCACTTCATTAAGTACACCTAGCAACCGTTGCTGCTGTTGAAACGCGATGCGTTCGCGGGTGCCTTCAAAGGTAAACGCAATCAAGGCGGTTGTTACCACCGCAAAGGCTGCCAGCATCCCCCCATTTTTCGATAATGTACTTAACATTACTGCTGCCCTCCGCGCGCACTGTTACGCGGCGTCCGGCCATAGGTCCTGGGGCGGGTATAGTAATCAATCAAGGGGACGGCCATATTCATTATTATTACCCCGAAGGCCACAGCATCCGGGTAGCCGCCAAAGGTGCGGATAATCACCACCCAAAAGCCGATGAGGGCTCCGAACACGATTCTGCCGCGTGGGGTAGTGGAGCCTGACACAGGGTCGGTAACAATAAAAAACGCCCCAATCATGACAGCGCCATTGGTCAGATGAAACAGCGGCGAGCCATATAAGTCGGCATTGGTGAGGTGCAGTACTAACGAAACCACCAACACGGCCAACAACATACTACCGGGCATGTGCCAGGTAATTACCCGTAACCGAATAAGCATCAGACCGCCCAGCAGGTAAGCCAGACTAACGTATCCCCAGCCATAGCCCATGGCATCGAAAAATGCGGTATTAAATATATCGCGGCTCAGTAACTCTGAGTACGTCGCGCCCTGGGTGAGGCCGGTTTTCACAGTATCCAGCGGCGTAGCGGCGGTGACGCCATCTATGGCGCCTCGCACCTGAGTGATGTCATAGCCGTGTTGCGTGAAACCGGTAAAGATCAGGCTAGCGGTATCCGCCAGCGACAAGGCGTCGGCAAATACGCCGGCGGCGGGCAACCACATGGTCATTGCGACCGGAAAAGAGATAAGCAAAACCACATAGGCAACCATGGCCGGGTTGAACATGTTGAAGCCTAACCCGCCATAGAGCTGCTTGACGATAATGATCGCAAACAGGGTGCCGACTACCGTCATCCACCAGGGGAGAGCGGGAGGAATGCTTACGGCAATCAGTAAGGCAGTTAACACCGCCGAGTAGTCACTTAATGCGCGCTCGACGTTTTTCTTGCGCAAGCTCAGGATGGTGCCTTCCGCGAGTACGGCCGTCATTACCGCCAGTACGGCCTGGATCAGCACACCCCATCCGAAGAAGTACCACTGAGCCAGGATACCCGGCACCATGGCGTAAATAACCAGGCGCATCACCTGGCCGGTGTCACGCCGGGTACGTAAGTGCGGTGAACTGGATAAGGTTAACTTCATCAGCTGGCGCTCTCGTCTTTATCAATACTTTCATTATTCGCTTTGGCCGCTTTTTTAGCTTTTGCTTTGGCAACGGCAGCTGCAATCCGGCGCTGTTTTTCTGTTTGGGCGTCGGCAGTGGCGTGGTGACTGTCAGCGTCCGGTTCTTTCTTGTCCGCTGTGTCAGAATCTTGTGGCAGCACCTGGTCCCTGGCGGCTTTTTTCGCCTTAGCTTTGGCAACCGCAGCGGCAACCCGCTGCTGCTTTTCAGACTTCGCGTGGTCATTAGGCGTAGTGTTGTCATCCGTGTTGGAGTGACTGTCCTCACCGGTGTCTGTCTTGTTGTGGTCAGGCTGTTGTGCCGCGGCTTTTTTTGCTTTGGCTTTGGCGACTGCAGCAGCCACCCGCTGTTGTTTTTCAGACTTCGCGTTGTCATTAGGCGTAGTGTTGTCATCCGTGTTGGAGTGACTGTCCTCAGCGGTGTCTGACTTGTTGTGGTCAGGCTGTTGCGCAGCGGCTTTCTTTGCCTTAGCTTTGGCAACCGCAGCGGCAACCCGCTGCTGCTTTTCAGACTTCCCGTGGTCATTAGGCGTAGTGTTGTCATCCGTGTTGGAGTGACTGTCCTCACCTGCGTCTGTATTGTTGTGGTCAGCCTGTTGCGCAGCGGCTTTCTTTGCCTTAGCTTTAGCGACTGCAGCAGCCACCCGCAGTTGTTTTTCAGGCTTCCCGTGGTCACTAGGCGTAGTGTTGTCATCCGTGTTGGGGTGACTGTCCTCAGTGGTGTCTGTCTTGTTGTTGTCAGCCTGTTGCACAGCGGCTTTTTTGGCTTTGGCCCGGGCAATGGCGGCGGCCACCTGGGCTTTTTTATCATCCACCGCCGGTGCGTCGTCGGTCGTCTTTTCAACCTCTTGGGCAGCGGCTTTTTTGGCTTTCGCGCGAGCGAGCGCCGCCGCGACCTTATCTTTAGTTCCGCCGTCTGTTTTTTGTCCTGCGGCTTCCCGGGCAGCTTTGGCCTTACGGTGTTTTTCTTCCCGCTCTAATTTTTCCCGCTCTAATCGGGCTTTACGTGCTTCAAAGCGCTCCTTGGCTTTTTCTGCTTTGTTGCGTTCATCACGCTGGGTACGAATTTCTGCTTTGGCTTGCCGGTAATAATGCACCAACGGAATTTCACTGGGACACACATAGGCGCACGCACCACACTCTATACAGTCAAACAGGTCGTATTCTTCCGCCTTGTCCAACTCCTTGGCCTTGGCGTGCCAGAACAGCTGCTGGGGAAGCAATGAGGCCGGGCAGGCCTGCGCGCAATCAGAGCAGCGTATGCAGGGGCGTTCGTTATCATCAGCGGGTAGCTCTTTCGCTGCCGGCACCAACAGGCAGTTGGTAATTTTTACCACAGGGATAGCGGTGTCGGTGAGCGTGAAGCCCATCATGGGCCCGCCCATGACTATCTCAGGGTGACGCTGCTTCTTCGGCAAATAATTCGTGTGAGCCAGCATGTGGCTGACAGGGGTGCCGATGAGCGCCCAGTAGTTACCGCGCTGCTGCACGGCTTCTCCCGTTACCGTCACAATACGTTCAATAAGCGGTTTACCATGGAAAATAGCATCGGCAATGGCGTAAGAGGTCGCGACATTGAACATCAGCACGCCGACATCAGCGGGCAGCCCATGGCGCGGCACTTCCCGGCCGGTCACCACCTGAATTAACTGTTTTTCACCGCCCGCCGGATAGACAGTTTCAATGACCACCACCCGGTATTCCGGCTTATCCTGACAGGCAATTTTAATGGCCTCAATGGCTTCTGGCTTATTGTCTTCAATCGCAATGACGACTGCTTTAGGAGAAAGCAGGTGGTCCAGGACGTCAATGCCCTGACGAATTTGCCAGGCAAACTCTCGCATCAGCCGGTCGTCGGCACTGATATAGGGTTCGCATTCCACGCCATTAATAATGAGAAACTCAATGTCTTTACTACTGGCCGTCTTGATATGAGTGGGAAAACCGGCACCGCCCATTCCCGAAACCCCGGCATTGCAAATGGCTTCTATTACCTGCTGCGGGGGGAGCTCCTGATAATTAGCCAGGGGGGTTAACGGCGCCCACTTATCATCGCCGTCCGGGCGAATGGACACACACATTTCCGACAAGCCACTGGGGTGCGCTATCACATGGGGAGCGATGGCCACAACTTCACCGGACGTGGGGGCGTGGACCGGGACCGCGAAAGGACTTTGGCTGGTAGTAAGGGGTTGGCCTTTTAATACCTTGTCGCCCACGCTGACATCACATTGACCATCTGTGCCAGCGTGCTGCCGTAATGGCACGGTAACAAGCTGAGGTAAAGGCAGCCGCTGCGTTGGGGTAGTGGCTGACAGTTCTTTACGGCCATCGGGATGTACCCCGCCCGGGAAGCGGTGCAACTTATTGCGATTGAGGTTTTCTATAATTTCGTCAAAGGCTGGATACATCAATTACGACACCATTTTTACCGGGATATCGCCTTTGGGCGAGTCTGAAAAATCCCATTTCCAGGACGCTGTGGTTGGCGTCAGGGGAACCATATCGATACAGTCAACCGGGCAGGGGTCGACACACAGATCGCAGCCTGTGCATTCGTCAACAATGACAGTGTGCATGTGTTTTGCTGCACCTAATATGGCGTCCACCGGGCACGCCTGAATACACTTAGTGCAACCAATACACTCATCTTCCCGGATAAAGGCAACTTTTTTGGTATCTTCCTCACCATGGGCTGCATCCAGCGGCTTGGGTTCAACGCCCATAAGATCTGCCAGTTTCTTTATCGTGGTTTCACCCCCCGGGGGGCATTTATTAATTTCGTCCCCATTGGCGATGGCTTCCGCATAGGGGCGGCAACCGGGATAGCCGCACTGGCCACACTGAGTTTGCGGCAAGACTTCGTCTATTTGGTCTACCAGCGGATCGCTTTCCACCCGAAAGCGGATACTCGCATAGCCCAGCGCCAACCCAAACGCGAGCGCCAGAAGGCCTATTGCAATCAGACTCATCGTTATCGTCATCAGAATTTCACCAATCCACTAAAACCCATGAATGCCAGTGACATCAGTCCGGCAGTGATCATGGCGATTGAAGCACCCCGGAAAGCCACCGGGACATCTGCCGCGGCCAGGCGCTCTCGCATTGCCGCAAATAAAATAAGCACGAGGGAGAAGCCCAGAGCAGCACCAAACCCGTAAATCAGACTCTCCATCAGGGTATGTTGCTCGGTGAGGTTGAGCAGTGCTACGCCTAGCACAGCACAATTGGTGGTGATCAGCGGCAGAAAAATGCCCAGCAACCGGTAAAGGGTAGGGCTGGTTTTATGCACCACCATTTCGGTGAATTGTACCACTACGGCTATTACCAGAATAAAGGCTAACGTGCGCAGGTAGCCGATACCAAGAGGCTGCAGCATGTAGGTTTCTACCAGGTAGCTGGAAACAGACGCTAATGTGAGCACAAACGTGGTGGCCATAGACATGCCGATGGCGGTCTCCAGCTTGCTGGATACCCCCATAAACGGGCAAAGTCCTAAAAACTTTACCAATACAAAATTATTTACCAATACTGTGCCGATTAACAGTAATAGAAAATCTGTCATGTAACTGCCTGGTTTCCCGTAACGTCGTCACCGCTGCATGCTGCTGACTCATACGGCCTCTGCAAAAGAAGATTACGAGAGACCCGGACGATTACTGCGCGGTGATATTACGATAGGTTTTTAATGTAAGCTGCGCATTATGCGCATACCGGGTGAGCCCGGTTTAGCTTCGTGCGTCCTTTACCCTCATTCGGGGTGCAGGTAAACATCGGTATTATCGCTGTTTAGGCGTCGAGAAACAACTTGCGCGCCGCCACTTTACAATGAAATTCAAAGAAATATGTAAACTAAAGCGATGTAGAATTTTACGAGAGACCAAAGGTAGGGAAGGTGGCTCCCCCTCCCCGACTCGAACGGGGGACCTGCGGATTAACAGTCCGTCGCTCTAACCAACTGAGCTAAGGGGGAATCTTACCTTTGGTGTGAAAAGTTGGCTCCCCCTCCCCGACTCGAACGGGGGACCTGCGGATTAACAGTCCGTCGCTCTAACCAACTGAGCTAAGGGGGACCTGCTTTTCAACGAGGGCGAATATTAAAGAGCATCCGTATCGCTGTCAACAACCCACATGACTTTTTTATTTCAACTGAACAAAAATTGTATTTTTGACGCTTATATGGCTAATTTTAAATCAACAGCGAAAAATATATGGTTACTTTATGCCCACATTGGCGATTGCTGAGAATTAAAGAGAAATGTTAGTGCGGCGTAATGGAATTCTATAAATATCACCGGTTATGCTTTTAATCGTTATTATTATATCAAAAAGCTATTAAAATACCTTTGATCACTGTTTTTAAATACAGTTGTTCATAAAAGTGTAACCTGTCCACGTCAGACAGGCGGTTAGTCATCACTTACATATTTTTTAGTGAATGAGCCAGTAATTCCCGCCATTGCTGGGTTTAAGCCACTTATCCACTAAAACTGTGGATAAGTATGTTGATAGCTCTCCGGAAGAATGCAGCTGATACAGCTCCCTATCGCCTTCTCCAGTAAGGATCACTTTTAAGTTAACTGTTTTGTTTATTATTTTCAGTTGCTTATTGAATCATTTTAGATCTGGGGATGATCATATTTGCGATCAGTTGGACAATAAATAGCTTGTGTGTTAATTCCCCGCCCTGAGGGATAATTAACCATGGAAACCGACAAATTCACGGCTGTCCAACATTAATTTAACGATTGGTTGTTAGCTACCCAACTTTACGTTGTCTATTTTCTCTAAAGGCGGGCGTCGCCAATTTCCTACAGTCTGTTAGTTAACTAAGGGAATCGTTGCTGGTAGTTAGAAAGAAACCGTGCATGGTCAAATAGTAGTCAGCAATAATCATTTTCAAAAGATAACTTAGATGAATATGCACTACGGCGTATTTATCACACTATGGACACCCACATACAATCAAGTTTGTTCATCGTGCGCAATTCCACTCATGGACACCCACCCCCGTGAATTCTGGACACCCACTGTTTTAGTAACAACCAAAAGGTCCAAATTGAAGTTAATTGCACAGTCACTCAGCGTTTACTGCACCACTTTCGCAGGTAAACGCGTAGTGTGGGAACTACTGACGGTAAGTTTCATCAGGTGATTGAATAAAAAAGTGGACAGTCACACTTTTGCAAACGCCCCAAGGAAACCCGTTGAGTAACCAATGTATAGTTGGATAACTTCATAGAAAGCACATGAAAGAGGGTGGGTGGCCATGAACATTGACCGGGCAGACGTGCAGTGTGAAAGTTGTGTGGGTGTCCATTCTTTTTTAGGTGTAGGGGTTAATTTGCACTGTGCGGCACATATTTGGACCTACTTCATGGTAGAGCTGACGCAGGTGCTTTAAACTAGCTGGTTCAGTAGCCTTCGCAGGATAATGAGGGCTTATCAGAAATGGTGGGTTCAATGCATAGCCTCATGGTTGACGGCGCAATTGCACAGCTCCCGGTTAACCGCAACAAAGTGAGTGATAGTGAGCAAATCGCAGTCTTCTGATCGCAATTCCAACCTTACTGAGGGTGACATAAGCCAAACACTTCGACGCATGACCATACCCATGATTTTGGGCATGATCATGATGATGAGCTTCGGACTTATCGATACGTTTTTTGTCAGTCTGTTAGGGACCGACCAGCTGGCCGCAATCAGTTTTACTTTTCCGGTAACCTTCACTGTCATAAGTCTGAATATAGGGCTTGGGATAGGCACTTCGGCAATTATTGGTAAATTGCGTGGTGCGGGCGAAATGACGCAATCAAAGCAGCACGCCACAGGGGCACTTATTTTGTCCTTTTTATTAGTGGGACTGCTTGCCTTATTGGGCTTTTTCGGCATCGACATTATTTTCCGGGCACTTAATGCCACCGACAACCTGATGCCCTATATCCATGATTATATGGGGATATGGTATCTATCGAGTATATTTCTGGCTCTCCCAATGGTGGGTAACAGTGTACTTCGCGCCTGTGGTGACACTCGTACCCCCAGTATTATCATGGCGGCCGGGGGGGGACTGAATGCGTTGCTCGATCCTCTTTTAATCTTCGGCTGGGGCCCGGTACCGGCGATGGGTATACAAGGCGCGGCACTGGCCACGTTTATCGCATGGCTGGTGGGGGCAAGCTGGATCCTTTATTTGCTGGCTGTGCGCAGAAAACTCATCCTGCCGCGTTTTTTAACCTTAGCTGAGATGCGGGAAAGCAGCCGGGATATTCTCAGGATTGGGTTACCTGCCGCTGGGGCCAATATGCTCACGCCTGTTGCTGGCGGCGTCATGACCGCGGTAGTAGCAAGCTATGGTGCAGAGGCCGTTGCAGCATGGGGAGTAGGAAACCGCTTGGAATCTATCGCCAGCATTGTGATCCTGGCCTTATCAATGACACTGCCCCCGTTCATTAGCCAGAACGTGGGCGCAGGGAATATTAATCGTGTTCACGAAGCATATAGCCGTACGTTAAAGTTTATTCTGATATGGCAACTGGCCGTCTTTGTGGTGATGTGGCTGTTATCAACCTGGATAGCCGCAGCTTTCGCTAAGGAACAGGCGGTAGCAGAACTGATTGCATTATTTTTAGTGATCGTGCCGCTGGGTTATGGAATGCAGGGGATCATTATTCTCACCAACTCATCACTTAATGCAATGCACCGGCCGATGTCTGCGTTAACCCTCAGTGTCATCCGCCTGTTTGTTTTTTACGTACCAGTGAGCGTGGCAGGAAGTTGGCTGTTCGGGCTGAAAGGCCTGTTTTGGGGCACAGTAGTGGCCAACCTGGCCATGGCGGCCGTGTCATATCTGATTTTTACCCGTGCGATAAGCGCACAATATAACGAGGGATCAACAACAGCATGAGTAAAGGTTTCGAACTGGTTTCACACTATCAACCTGCGGGCGATCAACCCAAAGCCATTGAGTCGTTGGTGGACGGCCTCGAAAGCGGCCTGGCGACTCAGACATTGTTGGGTGTAACCGGATCGGGGAAAACCTTTACGATGGCCAACGTAATTAAGCAGGTTCAGCGACCTACGCTTATTCTTGCACACAATAAAACGCTGGCTGCGCAATTGTATGGAGAGATGAAAGATTTCTTTCCTAACAATGCGGTGGAGTATTTCGTTTCTTATTATGACTATTACCAGCCTGAAGCGTACGTGCCAACCACTGACACTTTCATAGAAAAAGACGCCTCAATCAATGATCACATCGAACAAATGCGCCTGTCAGCCACGAAAGCGCTGATGGAAAGGCGAGATGTTGTCATTGTAGCGAGTGTGTCCGCTATATACGGATTGGGCGATCCTGAGTCCTATATGAAAATGCTATTGCATCTGCGTCAGGGCGACACGATGGATCAGCGGGACATTCTGCGTCGACTGGCTGAGTTACAGTACAAACGTAATGACCTGGCGTTTGAACGGGGTACCTTCCGAGTGCGTGGCGACGTCATTGATATCTTCCCGGCTGATTCAGAAAAGCAAGCGGTGCGGGTAGAGTTGTTCGACGACGAAATTGATAAAATCAGTCTGTTCGATCCGCTGACCGGTGCGGTGGATAAATCCGTCGTACGCACAACCGTCTTTCCAAAGACCCACTATGTCACCCCCCGCGAAAAAATTCTGAACGCTATAGAGCGTATTAAAGAAGAGCTAAAGGAGCGCAAAGATCAGCTCCAGGCTGTAAATAAACTGCTGGAAGACCAGCGTATTACCCAACGAACTCAATATGATATCGAGATGATGCTGGAGCTTGGGTATTGCTCAGGCATCGAAAACTATTCCCGCTACCTGTCCGGTCGCGCCCCGGGCGAGCCACCACCAACTCTGCTGGATTATTTTCCAGCTGACGGGCTGATGTTTATTGATGAGTCACATGTGACTGTCTCGCAGGTAGGCGCCATGTATAAAGGCGACCGTTCACGCAAAGAAACGTTGGTTGAATATGGTTTCAGGTTGCCCTCCGCGCTGGATAACCGCCCGCTCAAGTTCGAAGAGTTCGAGCAGATTTGCCCCCAGACAGTGTATGTCTCTGCGACGCCGGGCGCCTATGAACTGGAAAAATGTGGTGGTGATATCGTGGAGCAGGTAGTACGGCCTACTGGTTTACTCGATCCGGTAATCGAAATCCGTCCGGTAGCGACGCAGGTGGATGACGTGTTATCGGAGATCCAGAAGCGTGTAGAGCTTGACGAACGGGTATTAATAACCACGCTGACCAAACGTATGGCTGAGGATCTAAGTGAATATTTGAATGAACATGGCGTGAAAGTGCGCTACCTTCATTCCGATATCGATACAGTGGAACGTATTGAAATTATTAGGGATTTGCGACTGGGTAAATTTGACGTTCTGGTTGGCATTAACTTATTGCGGGAAGGGCTGGATATGCCCGAGGTATCGCTGGTGGCAATCTTAGATGCGGACAAAGAAGGGTTCTTACGGGCGGAACGCTCACTGATCCAAACGATAGGCCGCGCTGCACGACATGTGAACGGGCGTGCGATCATGTACGGAGACGTTGTGACCAAGTCGATGCAAAAAGCTATCGATGAGACAGATCGCCGTCGTGCGAAACAGATTGAGCACAATAAGGCCAATAACCTCACACCGCAGCGTTTGAATAAACCTATCACTGATATTATGGATGTCGGTGACTCTGCTCACCCAGCCTCCGGTAAGGTGCGCATGCGGAAGGTGGCAGAGAAGAAAAAACAGCAACAAACTGCCAGCGCCACAGACCTTATGGAACGAATCACTACTCTGGAAAAACAGATGTTTGAACATGCGCGAGAGCTTGATTTCGAAAAAGCAGCATCACTGCGAGACGATATTGAGGAGCTGCGTAAGCAGGTAGTGGCACTGTCATGATGTGCCATCAGTAATTCAGCAGTAACTCAGGACACCCACCTTTTTCAGCTGTAGTTTACGGCCGGGATACTCACCGGCCGTACACTACATTCTATGAATCTCCCACAGCGCGGCAGCATGAGTTAAAACCGAGACACCCACCTGCGATATACAGTCATTCACCCTCGCATGTGTATAGGCATGGTAGCGACCGAAAGGCAGTACGCGTGATAAAAGTTGTGACTGTCCTACCTTTGATTACCTTACTTAGTACAGCTGACGTGCAGTCCTTTCGGGCGCAAAATCTAATTTTATTTCGATGAAGTTCGTTATGCCCAGACCCAGAAAGAGCCTGATAGATTTATCTGCCACACCTTATTATCACTGCATATCCAGGTGCGTGCGCCGGGCATTTTTGTGTGGGCAGGACACCATTACAGGCAAAAGCTATGAACACCGCAGGAAGTGGGTAGAAGACAGGCTCTTATTTTTGGCCCGGGTGTTTGCCATCGATGTGTGTGCTTATGCGGTCATGAGCAACCATACCCATGTGGTTCTTCATGTGAACACTCGGCACGCAGAAAGTTGGACAGAGACAGAGGTTTTGCGCCGCTGGCACAAGCTGCATAAAGGGTTACCTTGCTGCCACAATTTTATAGACAACAGATTGCGACAATCATTATCGGAAGCAGAGCAGCAAACGGTAAAAAGCTGCATCGCCATATACCGGTCTCGCTTACAATGCATCAGCTGGTTTATGCGGTTGTTAAATGAGCCTATCGCCCGACAAGCGAACCAGGAGGATGAGTGTACGGGGCGATTTTGGGAGGGCCGCTTTAAATCACAGGCCCTGCTTGACGAATCCGCTCTGGCTGCCTGTATGGCATATGTGGACCTGAATCCTGTTAGAGCCGGCATCGCCTCATCGATAAAAACGTCATCGCATACCAGCTTGCGTCTTCGTATGGCAAATGATCCTCTCCAAGGAAAGGTATTGCCACTTATGCAGTTCTTTGAACACACCAAACCCTCTGTCAGAACAACTTTGCCGTTTGCATTCGAGGAATATCTGGCTCTGGTTGAACAATCACTTCCCCAGCAACCTTCGATAGCGTCGGGTGCTAGGCGCTTTGCGGAGGTAAACTTACTGGATCGTCTTGGAGTCTCTACTGAGCTTTGGTGCGCGTGGCTCACTGCTATAGAGACCCATTTTGGTACAGCAGTGAGTCGTACCATTGCATTTAGACGTTTAACGACCGGTGAGCTTCGACGCACAGGCTAGACTCAGCACCTGCCGCAGATGTATCCAAACACTACGTAGTATGGCAGGTGCATCACGTTCGGTATAGTAAGTGATAACCCAAAAGCTGAGTGGCCACCCACTTCTTCAGTTGTGACACGCGTATAATCTTGAAATTTGTGATTGTAATCGCAAACACAGTTGCCTATTATGCTAGCTTGAGTATCCATAACTATACCTATAACTGGTGCCTCCATGTTGAACCGACTGCAAGAATCCGATATCAAATTACTTCGCGTATTTTACGCGGTGGCAAGTTGCAATGGCTTCACGGCTGCTGAACCTGTATTACGGATGCAACGGCCAAATATCAGTGCGGCGATTAAGAAACTCGAAGAGCGCTTGGATCTGGTGCTATGTCACCGGGGCAGGGGTGGCTTCCAGATGACAAAAGAAGGTGAAGTGGTTTTCCAGGAAACTAAGCGCATCTTCAACGCCTTTGATAACTTCGTTTTCAACCTCAAGTCTCTCCACGACGATTACTCCGGACATATCACGTTAGTGATGATGGCGGGGTTGCCATTATCTGTTCATCTGGCCGTGAGTAAAGCGGTGAAGAGTACGATGAAAAAGTTTGACGATATCCATGTAAATATACAGACCCGACTGTATAACGAAGTGGAGCACGTGGCACTTTCGGGAGAATGTCACCTGGTAGTGTCCACCTACGATATGGTGAAGCCCGAATCTGTAACGTTTCATCCTATCGGTATTGAGTGTGAGGGGCGCTTATACTGTGCGCCTTCCCATCCACTGGCCAAATACCGCGACACCGATCTGCCTGCAGAGGTCAAAATAGAAGATTACCCGGCTATTGGTATATCGGGACTGTCGTCAGCCAATTACATTGAAGGTGATCGTCGACTGGCTATTCAAACGTTTTCAGACTCTTACGATGCAGCAATGTCCGCGATGATGACCGGTGAGTATGTAGCTTTGTTGCCGGACTACATGGCCAAAGAGCAAGGTGCAAGCCTGGGCTTGGTGCCTATTGCGCAGGGAAGTTTGTTTACGTTTCAGCATGAACTGTTTGTCATGAACGGTAAAAACACGCGCCTCAACCCCGTACTTCGGCATTGCATTAAAGAATTATCCTACTTCATTTCAGAAAGCCAAAAGTAACTAACAATATGCATTGTGAGAGCACGACCCGGCGTCGCGCTCTCACATATAGCGCACAGTGTTACCTTAGTTCCACAGGATACTTCTTCCCACTTCATTAAGGCCTAAACCAGCCCGCCAGGCTAACTATCCCTACCAGCAGCTGTGACTGTCCTACTATAAATGACTGTCCATTTCATAGGCGCTAACCAAAGTCGCCGTATAACTGTGGCTGTCCAAATCTAGCTGTGACTGTCCAGTGAGTTGTGTGAGTGTCCACCGCCGGGGAGCGGCGGCGGAGGCATTAACTTTCGTATTCGAGGGGGTCGTTGGCCTGGTTATCGCGAAATGCTTCCAGCCGCTCCTGACAGGCTCCGCAACTACCGCAGGCCTTCTCTCTGCCGTTGTAGCAGGTCCAGGTCTGGCTGTAATCCAGGCCCATGTTCAGGCCATCGGTAAGTATGGCTGTCTTACTGTCTTTCAGGTAAGGCGTGACAATTTCTACCGGCGTGTAATTGGCAATGCCACACACGTCGTTCATGCGCTGCACAAACTCCGGGCGGCAATCCGGGTAAATAGCGTGGTCACCGGAATGGGCGCCGTAATACACCTTCTCTGCCTCCAGGCTAACCGCATAGCCCACCGCCATCGAAAGTAAAATCATGTTGCGGTTCGGAACCACCGTCTGCTTCATGCTGGGCTCTTCGTAATGGCCTGCTGGTACCTCAATATCTGACGTTAATGCAGACCCGCCAATCAACTGATTAATGGCAGAAATATCCACCACCTTGTGGGGCACGTTAAGTGATTCACACACCCGGGCGGCATAATCAATTTCTTTCTTATGGCGTTGGCCATAATCGAACGTGAGCGCATACGGGGCTTTGCCCTCGCGTAACGCGCGGTGCAAAACGGTAAATGAATCCATTCCACCGGAATAGATAACAACAACTTTTTCAGACATAGTGAGTAAAAGTGAGGAAATTATCCCGGAATTTTATGTGATCCTTGGTAAAATCCCAACATGATATTGCGATTGGATAACCCTGTGAGCCATTTCTCCACCCTAAAAATCAACGAAATGTTCGAAACCATTCAAGGCGAAGGCGCCCATACCGGCGTGCCTGCGGTGTTCGTCCGCCTGCAGGGCTGCCCGGTAGGATGCCCATGGTGTGATACCAAGCATACCTGGACGCTGGATGACGCGCTGGTAACCACCGCGGATAATGTGCTTAAAAAAGATGCGGAAAGTGAAACCCATTTCGCAACTGATGCAAAGGGGCTACTGGCGCTGTTCGAACAGGAAGGGTACGTGGCAAAACACATTGTCATTACTGGCGGAGAGCCCTGTATGTACGATTTACGCGATCTGACGACGCGGCTGCACGCACGGGGCTATACTACTCAAATAGAAACCAGTGGCACGTATGAAGTGCTGTGCCACGCCGATACGTGGGTCACCGTATCACCCAAAGTGGAAATGAAAGGTGGCTACGAGGTGCTGACATCCGCTTTACAGCGTGCCAATGAAATTAAGCATCCGGTGGCGATGGAGAAACACATCGAAGAACTCGATACTTTGCTGGCGCGCCTGGATGACATCAGTCAGGTTCAGGTGTGTCTGCAACCTATCAGTCAGCAGGCCAGAGCCACAGCATTGGCGGTGAAGACTTGTATCCAGCGAAACTGGCGTCTATCGTTACAGACACACAAGTACATTGGTATTGAATAACCGGTAAGGGATTAATATGACAGCAGAAGTCCGGGCGTTTTTCCGCCACATGGCCGATGCACTGCAGCAGGGCGATATCGGGGCTCTGGAAACCATGTTTGGGCGCCCTACGGTATTTGTGACTGACGGCGAAAAAGAAGCCTGCCTGTCGGCAGGGGCCATTCGTGACAAGCTGTCGGGATTCATTCATATTGCCAGAGAACACCTGGGGCTTAGTTTACACATTGAGCTGATACAGTTAATGAAGCTGGCCGACGATACCTACTTCGCCCAGCTAAACTGGCAGTGGAAAAATGCCAAGCAGGAGGTGATCAGGCAACGGGTCAGTTCCTTCACGTTGCATCAACAAGCCGGCGCGTTGAGCGTAGTGGTCTGCGTGGTGGATAAGCCCCAGCTGGTAAACAGCGAGAAGGTGGCTTCCTGATGCGTCTTACCCTGTTGTTACTGTTTATACTTATCTGGAGCGGCAGCACGGCGGCTGCGCTGTGGACCATCACCTACCCTCGGCCTTTATCTGAGGCTGACTTGCGGGATGAATACCCCCGCGCACTGCTGACTCTGGCACTGGAAAAAACCGGAGTTAAATACGAACTCAAACCCTCGGAGCGTATCTTGTTGCAAGGCAAGGCACTCCGCCAGTTACGGGAGAACCGCGAAGTCAACGTGGTCTGGAGTATGACGGACAGTCAGCGCGAAAAGGATCTGCTGCCTATTCGTATTCCTATTGCAAAAGGCTTGATCGGCTTACGTATATTTTTGATTAACCGGCAGCGCAGTGGTACGTTCCGTTCGGTTGATTCAGCCCGCGAACTGGTAGGGCTGGCGCCTATTCAGGGGGAGGAGTGGCCCGACACGAAAATCCTGCAGGCCAATGGCTTTAACGTTATTACGGTACCGGACTACCCGGAAGCTATGGAGCTACTGGCCAGCAACCGCGGTGACTTTTTTCCCCGTTCGGTGATTGAAGTGAATAATGAACTGGAGGAGGCCGGACGTGATCCTGATATAGTTCTGGAGCCGCGACTGGCTATTCACTATCCCTCGGCAATGTACTTCTTTGTGAACCGGGGTAATCCCACGTTAGCACGGCTGATTGAAACCGGGCTCAGGCGAGCCCTCGATGACGGCTCGTTCGACGCCCTGTTTATGTCAACTCATGAAGAAATTCTCAACTCGCTGAACCTGCCGCAACGCCAGATTTTCACAATGGAAAACCCACTGATGCCACCGCAGACCCCATTGGGTGATTCGAAATTATGGCTGAAAGTAAGCGACCTGAGCGAAAACGAGTGATAGGCAGGGAAGGGCAGCAGCACCGCAGCGCTGCTGCTGAGTACTAGTGGCTGTTACCAGCGTGTACCCCTTTCATTGAACGGCCTGACGGATCGGCGTTCGATTTAAAGCTCTCATCCCACTCCAGTGCCTCCGCGGTACTGCAGGCAATAGATTTACCCCCAGGCACACAATGGGCAGCGCTTTCCTGTGGGAAGTAGGCCTCGAAGATAGTCCGGTAGTAATACCCTTCTTTGGTATCCGGGGTGTTAACCGAAAAACGGAACTCCGCGGTGGCCAGTTGCTGGTCAGTCACTTCGCTGTCCACAAAATCCCGAATGGAGTCAATCCAGGAGTATCCAACCCCGTCACCAAATTGTTCTTTCTGACGCCATAAAACTTCTTCTGGCAGGGTTTCACCATTGTCGAAGGCTTTGCGCAGGATCCATTTTTCCATCCGGCCGTTGAGACACATTTTATCGTCCGGGTTTAACCGCATAGCCACGTCAATAAAGTTTTTATCCAAGAACGGTACCCGGGCTTCTACCCCCCAGGCTGATGTCGCTTTGTTGGCGCGGGCACAGTCGAACATATGCAGCCGCTCCAGTTTGCGAACGGTCTCTTCGTGAAACTCTCTGGCGTTGGGGGCTTTGTGGAAATACAGGTAGCCACCGAATATTTCATCAGCACCTTCGCCACTGAGCACCATTTTAATCCCCATCGCTTTAATCTTCCGGCTCATCAGGTACATAGGCGTGGCGGCACGGATGGTGGTGGTGTCGTAGGTTTCAAGGTGGAAGATAACGTCACGTATGGCGTCCAGGCCTTCCTGAACAGTGAAATGGATCTCATGGTGCACGGTGCCAATCATCTCCGCGACCTGCTTAGCGGCTTTGAGGTCCGGCGCGCCTTCAAGGCCGACAGAAAAGCTGTGCAGGCGCGGCCACCAGGCATCGGATTTATCTTCATCTTCGATGCGTTTGGCTACATACTGTGCGGCTACCGCAGAGACCAGCGACGAGTCCAGGCCACCGGATAACAGAACCGCATAGGGTACATCCGACATCAGGTGCGATTTTACTGACTTTTCGAATGCTTCACGCAATTCCGTTAAGTCAGTTTTATTGTTCGCCACATTGTCGTAATCCATCCAGTCACGCTGATAATAGCGGGTCAGCTTGCCGTGTTTGCTCCACAGGTAATGGCCAGGAGGGAACTCCTTAATGGTTTTGCACACCGGCGCCAGTGCTTTCATTTCCGACGCTACGTAGAAGTTGCCGTGTTCATCGTAGCCGGTGTACAGCGGGATAATGCCCATATGATCCCGGGCAATCAGGTAGGCGTCTTCTTTGGCATCATAAAGAACAAATGCAAACATGCCTTCCAGCTGATCGATAAAGTCTATGCCGCGCTCCTGAAACAGTGGGAGAATGACCTCACAGTCGGAGCGTGTTTTAAACTGATAATCGTTGGTCAGATCGGCAGCCAGGTGCTTATGGTTATAAATCTCACCATTAACGGCCAGAATTCCATTGCCATCCTGACTGATCAGCGGCTGCGCGCCGGTGTCGACATCTACAATCGCAAGGCGCTCGTGACACAGAATTGTATTGTCATTATTCCAGATACCTGACCAGTCGGGGCCGCGATGGCGCAGCAGTTTGGTTAAATCCAGAGCTTGTGTTCTTAGTTCAGACACGTCGGTCTTGATATCCAGGATACCGAAAATACCACACATAAAACGAGTTCTCTCTTGTCACTTGTTGAAAAATTCAGGCGATTTTCTGTCGGATCTCGCGGGGAGATAGCGGTGGTGTTGTTATTGTTTTATGTTGCGTCACACGCGTGTCTTTGAATGTGCCAGCATGAGGAAAAATTGCAAGCGGAATCTCGTGCCATTTTGGAATCATGTACGAAGACCGGGTGGGGAGCGCAGGCAGGCGGGTGGGTGAAATGGCGTGCTTTATTTTGCCGCACAAATAAAAAAGCCAGTCTCGGTGGCTGGCTTAACTTAAATACTACAACGCGTTGTTACTGACGCTGGAATTCGCTGCTGTCTTTCCATTGTGGCCAGTCTTCGGCATTGGCTATCTGGTAGCCTACATCAAATAGCAGTTGGGTGTCCTGGGCGATGCCGCTCAGATCCCAGTTGTCGCGATAATGGTCACATACCTGGTGATAACAACCGTTTACAATCACGTTCATGCGCTTGCGGTATGCGGCCGTTTCCTCGTCAGCGGGTTCGCTGCCACCTTTTGCGTACAATGCCGGCACCCCTTGCTTGGCAAAACTGAAGTGATCAGAACGATAGTAATAGCCTGCTTCTGGTTTATCTTCCTGGGTCAGCGTGCGGCCCTGACGTTCGGCAGCCACTTTCAGGTTGTCTTCCAGGTCAGACTTACCCATTCCCACCACGGCGACGTCTTTGGTTTTACCCAGCACATTCATAGCATCCATGTTGATATTGGCGATGGTGTTTTCAATCGGGATGACAGGATTGTTGGCGTAAAACTTAGAGCCCAGTAACCCTTGCTCTTCGGCGGTAACCACCAAAAAGCTGACGGAGCGCTGTGGGGCAGGGCTTAACTTTGCGAAGGCGCGGGCCATAACAAGTGTGGCTGCGGTGCCGGTGGCGTTATCATGGGCACCGTTGTATATCTGATCGCCCTCTTTAGAGGTATCTTTACCCAGGTGATCCCAGTGCGAGGTATAGATCACGTGCTCATCAGGCAGCTCGGCACCGGGAACGGTGGCAAGCACGTTGTAGCTTTTCGACTTCTTGAAGGTGTTTTTTACCGTTACTGATGCAGTCACATCCATAGGTTTGGAGTAGGGGCCCTGCATGGCTTTGGCTTTTTCTTCAAAGTAGTCCAGGCCAGCATCGGCAAACACTTTCTGTGCGGCGTCTACGGTCAGCCAGCCTTCCATGGCCACCCGGCTGGCACCACCGTCTTCAGTGACCAGGCCATATTGAGGCCCACTCCAACTGTTTGCCACCACCGACCAGGGGTAACTGGCGGGGGCTGTTTCATGCACAATCAGTGCGCCCGCGGCACCCTGACGGCTGGCTTCTTCATATTTGTAGCTCCAGCGGCCGTAATAGGTCATGGTAGTTCCCTGGAATTTGCCGCTGCCCGGATTTTCAAAGCCGGGATCATTAATCAGTATGACCACGGTTTTGCCTTCAACATCCAGCCCGTCGTAATCGTTCCAATCGTATTCAGGCGCATTCACCCCGTATCCCACGAACACCAGCTCAGAGTCGGACAGCGCGACTTCCGCCTGCTCACGTTTAGAGGAGGCGACCATGTCTTCTTTGTAATTAAAAGTGTTGTCGCCAATGGTCATGACCATATTGGGGTCGGCGTTAATTTCCATTAGCGCGACTTCTTGCAGGAAGCTATCTCCGTTGCCGGGCTTGAGGCCGGCAGCTTTAAACTCGCTGATAAGGAAGTCGAGGGTTTTCTTTTCTCCGGCCGTGGTGGGCAGGCGACCTTCAAATTCGTCGGAGGCAAGAGTTTTTAACGGCGGGCGAATATCATCTGCGGTGATATTGGCGTAAATTTCTTCGAAGTTATTGATGTCCTGCGCTACATTTCCCTGGTTTTCAGGATCTTCGGCAGGCGAGCATCCGGTAAGTGCCACGGAGAGCGTGGCTGCCAGTGGCAAAAGAATTTTTTTCATTGTTAGTCTCTGTTTGCTCTACAATAGACAGCCAGTATAGAGAAATCCAGAGCGCTAACCAACTGCTGACTATGACATCTACCGATATAAACTGGCAACCTGACACATTTCTGACCGCGGCAGCCGCGCCTGTGAGAGCGCTTTTTGACACTTTACAGTTAACCGGCTGCACCGCGTTCCCCACTGCCGGATTCCTCAGTGAAAAAATGAAAATGCTGCATCCGGCATGGCAGGGGCCAGTGTTTGTCGCCCAGTCAGCCTTGGCGGAAGACGATGCCCGTTATTACGAGGAGATTATCGGCAGCGATAATCGCATTCCCACCCGGGAACACAGCTGGCATGATTTGTTTAATGCCTGTATCTGGATGCAGTTTCCGCAAACCAAGTTGCATCTGAATCAGCTGCATGTTGATGACATCCAGCGGCATGGCGTACATCCGCGCACTCCCCGGCGTAACCGGCTGACCCATTTTGATGAATGCGGTGTGGTACTCGCGGTAGAGCAGCGGCATCTGAACGCAGGTAATGCCTTGCTAGCCGGGCTGGCAGAGCACGCGTGGCTGGAGGTCTTATGGCACCATCGTCAGACCTGGCTGGATACGGTGACGCCGTTTATGTTTGGGCATGCCAATCTGGAAATGATGCTGGCGCCGTTTACCGGCCTGACTGGTAAGTGGCTGGCAGTTACCGTGCCTGACGGGTTTCGTGAGTTATCGCAAGCCCAGCAGTGGGCAGTGATAGACAGTGCGGTGTCAGCAAGAATTACGGCGCTGGATAATTTTCAGCAGCCGGAGATCCTCAGACCCTTGCCGCTATTGGGTGTGCCTGGCTGGTGGCCGGGGCAGTCGAAAAGCTTTTATCATGATACCAGTTACTTCCGCCCGCAGCGTGCCAACACGCCGCGAACGGTACAATTGCCATTGTAATTACAGTAGCACCACAACCAGCCAGATCGTCCAAATAATGGCAAACGGGGCGATCGCAATCACCGCTGATTTTCTTACTGAAAATGACGTCCACTGGCTAACACCAACCATGGTCAGATAAATACTCCAGATCGAGTCCAGCCGAACCGACTGCAAAAACGCAAACCAGTCTGAGGTCATCGGCACACTAAACCAGTATGCCAGTGACAGCGGCATGCTAATCGCCGGGCTTATCTGCGGGTCACTGTTCAGCAAGAGCAGAACAATGCTGATCAGTGCACTGAATACGATGGGCATGCCAGCCCACCAGGTGAATCCATACCAGTCGGTAAACCCGTTGGCGTTACTTTCGTCTGAACGGGTAGCCAGGTTGAGGTAGGTAGCGACTATGGCATTAATAACAATCATGCCGATGATAGTGCCGACTACGGCAAAGGCGGTAATCGAGGTTTTCGTCATGTTCTGACGGTAGGTGTCCTGCTCGGCTGGGCTCAGGTCGCCATACTGCGCATCAATGATGGTATTCTGATACCAGCTGAAGTCCACCGCATTAAGGTACAGATATTGAGGCAACAAGCCCATCAACACCACGATGATAAACGGGATCCACGACCAGTTATTATGCTCGTTTACTGCTTTAAACACGCCATTTGGTCGGAAAAATATATCATTACATGCCTGGATAGGATTGGTCACAGTGTGCATCCGGTGCTCCGTCTTATTATCGTTCTGGTTGAATGTGATGAAGGGGCAAGCCCACTGGATAGTCTATACCGTGTTCACCTTCCAGCGAAAGCCCGAATGCCATATTGCGGTAACAGAGATAGTTACCAAATGTGTCGGCAAACAGGCCGCACGCAGCGGCCTGCCCGGTTAACCCGCCAGATAGGTGACATTCAGCAACATCAGCACCACACTGCTGTAAAGCAGGGAAATGGGCACCCCTACCTTGATAAAGTGTTTAAACCGGTAATTGGCAGCATTAAACACCAACAGGTTAGTCTGGTAGCCGTAGGGGGAGATGAAACTGGCGCTGGCAGCAAATGCCACGGCCAGTGCAAACGGCATCAGCGGTGCGCCGATAATCTCCACCAGGCCATAGGCAAACGGAAACATCAGTGCTGCCGCCGCGTTATTGGTCACAAACTCGGTGAGCAGCAAGGTCACGACATAGACGATGATAAGCGCGATAAACCAGTCTGTATCCGCCAGGTAGGGCATTAGCTGAGTCGTTGCCAGGGCAATGACCCCAGTTCCCTCGAGTGCCGTGGCCAGGCTTAACGCGCCGACGATCACCACAATAAGGTTGAGGGGTAAATTACGCTTAATCTCGCCGTTGGTGGCTACTCTCGCGGCCAGCAAGACCGCTGCAAAGAACAACAGCCCCAGTGCCAGCGACAGCATATCCATGGCGGCGAGTGCCACGGTGAGCAAGAAGCCTCCCAGCGTCACCCACTCCTGCTTCGAGCTGAGTGGCCGGGCTATTTTCTGCTCTGACAGAATAAAGAAGTTTTTCGACAGGTTATGCCGGGTATGAAAGTCCGGTCCGGTCGCCAGCAGTAAAAAATCACCGGCGCGTAACTTGATGTCGCCCAGCTTGCCGGAGAGTTGCTCGCCATCGCGTCGTATGGCCACGACGGCGGCGTCAAACAGTGCCCGAAAGCCCAGTGCTTTGATAGTCTGCCCGATGATTTGTGCGCGGTTGGCAATAATCACTTCGGTCAGGTTTTCCCGCAGGATCCCATCCGCCTCGGCGAAGGTGGTAAGGCCACGAATATGACTGAGATTATCGAGCTTTTGCACATTACCGGAAAAGATCAGTTTATCCCCTTCCAGGATAACCAGTTCCGGTGATATCGGCGAGATGAGCTGGCCTTCGCGGACCACCTCTACTAAAAACAGCTCCGGTAAATTCCGCAGGTGATTGTCTTCTACGGTTTTGCCTACCAGTTCAGAGTCGGGTTCAACTTCAGCTTCCAGTAAATATTCCCGGTAGTCGCCGCCTTTATGCGCAATGGTGGGCAGCAAGGGGGTAAGAAAAAACATAAACACCCCACAGGTCAGCCCGGCTATCATGCCGTACAGGGTAAAGTCCCAGAATTTAAACCCCGGGTGCCCCTGTTCCTGCAGGAAACTGTCAACAATCAGGTTGGTGGATGTCCCTATCAGGGTGACGGTGCCGCCCAGAATAGCCGCATACGACAACGGGATAAGCAGCCGTGAGGCGTGAAAGTGTTGGTTTTGCTTCACCGGACCAATCAGACTGGCCACAATAGCCGTGTTGTTCAGCAAAGCAGAAGAAAAGAATGTCAGCCCAAACAGACGCCAGTAGGAGGCAGTATAGCTGGCCGTAACCAGCTTTCTGCCAAGGCGCTTAATGAGGGCCGTCTTGTCGATGGCACTACTGACGATAAGCAGCAGTATCAGCGTAATCAGGCCCTTATTGGTCAGGTTGTGCAGGACATCGTCAAACGTGATTTGCTGGGTGACCAGTAAACTGAGCACGGCCAGTGCGAAAATCGAAGCAGGGCGCCGTTTCGTAAAAATCAGCGCAGCAATGGTACCGAAGAAAATCCCCAGTACCATTAACTGGTTTAACTCCATGTTGTCCTGTCCTGTGGTTACAGCTTAGTAATATCCAGTGCATTCCAGTGTGGGAAATGCTTACGAACCAGGGCGTTAAACTCTTGCTCGAACTCAGAGAACTGTGGGCTCTCGTGTTGTTCATCCTGACTCAGTTCGTCAATGATCATGCCTGCGCCAACGGTGCCGTTGGTCATGCGGTCAATCACAATAAACGAGCCGGTAGGCTGGTTGCGGGTGTACGGGTCGCACGCTACCGCTTGCTGGAACTTCAGGTCAACCACACCGATTTCATTCAGGTTCAGATGCAGCGCATCTTTTTTCTGTAACGTATTCACATCAATCTGGCAGTCGATATGGGCCACAGAGCCGGTGGTGGTCTTGGTAGCGAATTTGAACGCGTATTGCTTGTTCGGCATCATCGGTTCTTCGCTCATCCACACCAGGTGCGACTTAAACTGCGTGGACAGCAGCGGCAGGTTGTCTGATTTTACAATCATGTCGCCACGGGAAATATCAATTTCATCTTCCAGCGTCAGTGTCACGGCTTGTGGCACATAGGCACGTTCCTGCTCGCCATCAAAGGTGACCACAGATTTCACTTTGGACGTTTTACCTGAGGGCAGGGCCGTCACTGCGTCACCCGGGGCGATCTGGCCAGACACCACGGTGCCGGCAAAGCCACGGAAATCCAGGTTCGGACGGTTCACATACTGCACCGGGAAGCGGAAGTCGTCATGGTTGGCGTCTTCGCCAATTTCAATGTTTTCCAGCAGTTGCATCAGCGGGGTGCCGTCGAACCACGGTGTACTCGGGCTCTGGTTTACTACGTTGTCGCCTTCCAGCGCTGAAATAGGCACAAAGCGGATATCCGGAATGTCCAGCTGCTCGGCAAACTTCAGGTAGTCTTCACGGATCTCGTTGTAGACGTCTTCACTGTAATCCATCAGGTCCATCTTGTTGACGGCCACGATCACGTGCTTAATGCCCAGCAAGGACACCAGGAAGGAGTGACGTTTAGTCTGTACCTTCACTCCACCACGGGCATCTACCAGTATAATTGCCAGATCACAGGTGGAAGCACCGGTAACCATGTTGCGGGTATACTGTTCGTGTCCCGGCGTGTCAGAAATAATGAACTTACGTTTTTCGGTTGAGAAATAACGATACGCCACATCAATGGTGATGCCTTGTTCACGCTCAGACTGCAGGCCATCGACCAGCAGGGCCAGATCGACTTTTTCGCCGGTGGTGCCCATTTTTTTGCTGTCTTTAGTGATGGCTGCCAGCTGATCTTCATAAATCATTTTTGAGTCATGCAGTAAGCGACCGATAAGGGTGCTTTTGCCATCGTCCACACTACCGCAGGTTAAAAAGCGTAGCAGGTCTTTCTTTTCATGTTGTTCAAGGTAAGACAGTACGTCTTCTTTCAATAAACTGTTTTCGTTATTCATGCTTATGCACTCACAAGGAAGAAGGGGTTCAAAACAGACTCTTTCTGATTGTAGGTCAGAGCCTCTGCATCGGGATCAAGTGGGTTTTCAGGATCCAGCACGGTGACTTTTGCGCCGGCGGCAGTTGCCACGGCGTGGGCGGCGCCAGTGTCCCATTCTGAGGTTGGCCCCAGACGCGGGTACAGGTGAGCTTCACCTTCGGCGACCAGACACAGCTTCAGTGAGCTGCCCATGGCGACCAGTTCGGTTCCACCATCCAGCTGTGCCATCAGGTTCTGGATTTCGGGGCTCTGATGCGAGCGGCTACCGACGATCTTCCAGGTTTCGCCGGCGCTGTGCACTTTTGCCGAAATGGCGGTAAGTTCACCGTCCTGTTCGGTCCAGGCACCTTTGCCCTCAATGCCTACATAGGCTTTGTTCAGCGCGGGAGCGTACACTACGCCCATGACTGGTTTGCCGCCGTCAATCAGCGCGATATTGACGGTAAACTCACCATTTTTCTTGATGAATTCTTTGGTTCCGTCAAGCGGGTCAACCAGCCAGTACTGCTGCCATGTCTGACGCTCCTGCCAGTCGATATCGGCAGATTCTTCAGACAAGATGGGCAGCTCAGATATGCTTTTAAGCTCATCCACGATAACGTGGTGGGCAGCAAGGTCAGCCTCAGTTAGCGGACTGGTATCCTGCTTTTCATAAATGGCGAAGTCTTTTTCATAAATCGCCATGATCTTATCACCGGCCAGCTTGGTGATGTGTAACACCTGCTGGGCAAGTGGATCGGGTAATCCCATTATACAAGTCCTTTTTCTGCTAAGAGGTGGTACAAACGTTCGGCGGTGTCTTCTGCCGACTCATCGCGATATTCAAGATGAATTTCTGGGTTTACCGGCGCTTCATACGCAGAATCAATTCCCGTGAAGTCTTTAATATCCCCGTTGCGGGCTTTCTTGTACAAACCCTTAGGGTCACGTTGTTCACAAACTTCCAGTGGCGTATCGACAAACACTTCCACAAACTCGTTCTCGCCAAGCAGATTGCGGCAAAAGCTGCGGTCAGCCTTAAATGGCGAAATGAAGGCGGTCAAAACGATGACACCTGAGTCGACAAACAATTTGGCCACTTCGCTGATGCGACGGATGTTCTCCACCCGATCAGTATCAGAAAAGCCAAGGTCGCCACACAACCCATGACGGATATTGTCTCCGTCCAGCAGGTAGGTGTGTTTACCTTCGTCGTGTAATTTCTTTTCCAGCAAGTTTGCCAGCGTCGATTTGCCCGACCCGGATAAGCCAGTCAACCAGACCACACGTGGGGTTTGTCCAAGACTTTCGGCACGGGTCTGTTTATTTACCTCATGCTTATGCCAGACAATATTGGTGGTCATTAGAAATATCCTTCCATTTTCTTCTTCTCCATCGACCCGGCGCTGTCGTGGTCAATGACCCGGCCCTGGCGCTCTGACGTTTTCGTCAGCAGCATTTCCTGAATAACCTCAGGCAAGGTGTCTGCGGTAGACTCCACGGCACCGGTCAGCGGGTAGCAGCCTAGCGTCCGGAAACGCACCGAACGCATTTCTGGTTCTTCGCCTTCTTCCAGTGGCATACGGTCATCGTCAACCATGATCAATACGCCATCACGCTCTACTACCGGACGGGGCTTGGCCAGATACAATGAAGGAATGTCGATGTTTTCCAGGTAGATATATTGCCAGATATCCAGCTCAGTCCAGTTAGACATCGGGAATACCCGAATGCTTTCGCCTTTGTTCACTTCTGAGTTATAGATATTCCACAGTTCAGGACGCTGGTTCTTTGGATCCCAGCGGTGGTTGCTGTCACGGAACGAGTATACCCGTTCTTTGGCACGTGACTTTTCTTCATCACGGCGTGCGCCACCAAAGGCCGCGTCAAACTGATACTTGTTCAGCGCCTGTTTCAGGGACGCGGTCTTCATGATATCGGTGTGTTTAGCACTGCCATGAGTGAACGGCCCTACGCCTTGCTCGACGCCTTCCTTGTTAATGTGGACCAGCAGGTCGAAACCGTATTTTTCTGCCTGACGATCCCGAAACTCAATCATTTCCCGGAATTTCCACGTGGTATCAACGTGCAGCAGGGGGAAAGGAATTTTGCCAGGCGCGAAGGCCTTACGGGCAAGATGCAAGAGAACCGAGGAGTCTTTACCTACTGAGTAGAGCATGACCGGATTATCAAATTCGGCTGCTACTTCTCTGAAGATATGGATACTCTCGGCTTCGAGTTGTTTTAAATGCGTAATAGACGGGATACTTGCTGTCATTAGTCGAGTCCGATGGTTATGGGTTATATGCTAAAAGATTATATGCATAGAACACTAACACATTTGTGCAAAAAAGTGCTATGCGATTTTGCTATTTAAAATACTCTTGTTATTACCCAGTACGATTTAGTGTCGCACTATAAAAAACGCCGCTTATAGGCGGCGTTCTTACTGAGATGAAACTTATAAGTATTCTTTCATTTTTCGATCAAACTGATCGAACATTTCTGTGACACCGTCACGGGGCTCGTTGGTCCGGCTGAGTATAATAATTGTCAGCGTAGACAGGATGAAGCCCGGGACAATCTCATACATCCAGTCGCTTAAGCGCTGGCCCTGAATTTCTACCGGGAAGTAAATCCAGAACAATACGGTGACGGCGCCGACGATCATTCCACCCAGTGCGGCCCGACGTGTCATCTGGCGCTTAAACAGGCTGAACAACACTAATGGTCCGAACGCTGCACCGAAGCCTGCCCAGGCGTTACTGACCAGCGTCAGAATCGTGCTGTCGCGGTCATAGGCCAGGTAAATTGCTACCGCGGCTACTACTACCACTGAAATCCGCCCGGCAATCACCAGCTCAGTATCAGATGCCTCACGACGCAGGAACGCTTTGTAGAAATCTTCCGTGAGTGAACTGGACGTTACCAGCAGCTGGGATGAGATGGTACTCATGATCGCCGCCAGAATAGCTGCCAGTAAGAAGCCGCCAATCAATGGGTGGAATAGAATTTGTGACAGGTAAATAAATACCGTTTCAGGATCGATAGTGTTGTTGTTACCTGTGACATACGCCAGTCCGAACAGGCCGGTCATCAACGCACCAATAATAGAAACAATCATCCATCCCATACCGATATTGCGGGCTGCAGGCACGTCGTTCACTGAACGGATAGCCATAAAGCGCACAATAATATGTGGCTGTCCAAAATAGCCCAGGCCCCAGGATGCCAGCGAAATAATACCGATAAAGGAAATGGCCGCGCCGGACTCTGCATTCATGAAGGGGTCAAACAGGGCCGGGTCGATATCTTTCAGTGCCGTCACCGACGCGCCCAGTCCACCCAGTTCCATCACTACCACCACGGGCACCATCACCAGCGAGATAAACATAATACAGCCCTGGACGAAGTCGGTCATACTGACCGCCATAAAGCCGCCAATCAGTGTATAGGTCACTACCACACCGGCGGTAACATACAGGCCAACTTCATAGCTTAGGCCGAACGAGCTTTCAAATAATTTTCCCCCCGCGACCACGCCGGATGACGTATACAGGGTGAAAAATACCACGATGACCACCGATGCGATGACGCGAAGTACCCGGGTGTCGTCTGCAAAGCGGTTTTCAAAATAGTCAGGAAGGGTAATAGAATTCTTTGCCACCTCTGTAAACACCCGCAGGCGTGGTGCGACCAACAGGTAGTTGGCCAGTGCGCCAATCACCAGTCCGATGGCGATCCAGCCGGCTGATATACCCTGCACATACATGGCGCCGGGCAGACCCATCAGCATCCAGCCGCTCATGTCAGATGCGCCGGCAGACAGGGCGGTGACCGCGGGCCCCAGTTGTCTGCCACCAAGCATGTAACCTTCAACGTCAGTGTTGGTTTGCCGGTAGGCAAAGATGCCAATTCCCAGCATTACAACAAAATATAAACCCAGTGAAATTATCGTGCCTGTAGCCATAAGTTATCCTTTTTTCTTTCATGCTAACAGGAAGCCGACAGACTCGCCATGCCAGTCAATCGCTTTCTTTTTCAAATACAAAGGCTTCCCAAGATGCACTCAGGAACATCAACAACTAATGAATACGCGCTTCGGGGTCATTCAGATGACAGACGGGGAAAAATGCTGGTGGCCGGATGGCTCATCAAAAAGTATACATTTGAGCGTGTGGTTATGGCTGAAGAGCCAGTCAGGATAACCCGGCTGGGGCAAGGGAGCCCGGTAACGATGTTGCCGGGCCGCGACGTTATTTTCACAGCCGGTAACTACGCGGAAAACCGCATAGACCGGCGAACTTTTTCCATGACCGGCGCGAGGTCGGCGTGCTTATCTCCCACCACCATGATGTTTGCCCGTTGCATATTAACAGCCTGGCCATGGTAACGCTCGTCAGCAAACTGGGCTGGCAGGTCGACATCATCCCGTGGTGGGACAATGAATACCGAGACTGTGCCCTGGCTGGTTCGCATGATCAGATGCAGGCTCCTTACCGACTGCAAATGGCAGTAGTTTGCTACTTTCACATCACCAATCATATCGGTGAAGGAGGCGCCAAAGCCTGCCAGTTTGGCATTAATCTGCGCCAAATCGACCGGCAGTACGGAGTGCGCTTGTTCCGTTTCTGCATACTGCATGTGTACCAGCGCTTCATTACCGAGACTGACCGACTGCTGCGGCAGTAAGGTAATACTCAACCCTATTGCGAACGCGACTGAGGCGGCCAGGGCCACATACCACTTGTTGCGTTTACGCTGTCTGACAAATTCATTGGCCGATTGCTGCCAGATTAAACGATGCGCCAGATCAGGCGGCACATCTATCCGCGCAGTATCAGCTAACGCACGGTTAAGTTGTTTTTGTTCCTGCCAGAAAGCCATTTTGGCAGGATCGGCTGTTGCTGCCGCTACTACGTCCTGGTCTGTCGTGTCTGGATTGGCGTAGACACGACGCCTGAATTCTAACTCATCCATTTTGACGACCTCGTTGGTTATCTTGTCTTTGCAATGCATCCCGGATCTGATTTCTGGCTCTGAACAGGCGGGTCATTACAGTATTTTTATTAAGCTGAAGTTGGGTGGCGATTTCTTCGCCGGTAAAACCGAAAATGAGTTGCATGACCAGTGGCTCACGATACTCTTCACTTAGCCCTCCGAGCAGCCGGTGTAAATCACGTTCTCGAAGTGAGGCATCAGAACTGGCCGTGTCATCTGCCACCAGCTCATTATCCAGCTCGGTGGTGTCCAGCTGTTTGCGCTCAAACCGCCGGGCATTTTCGCGCCGCAAAATTGTGATCAGCCATGCTTTAGCGGCCTGCTCATCCTTCAGTGAATCCAGGGAGCGCCAGGCGCGCAGAAACGTCTCCTGGACAATGTCTTCGGCGACGCTTTTATCTTTAACCAGCCAGAACGCATAACGGTAAATGTCGGCATGAAACGCGTGCACCAGGGCTTCGTAACGTTGTTGTTTTTGTTTCATATCCGATAAGACCTGCTTGTCGGATGAATTATTTCGCCGGAACATAAAAAATCTCTGCAGCTGGCCGGTGACGGCAAGAGTAGGGGGTTGCCAGACAAGTATATCCTATTCTGTGGTGGGCACGCAGAAGGAATTGGGGGCAGGATATGCCTTACTGCGAACAATGCGGACAGGCCAGATAAAAGCCCGGCATCGCGGCCGGGCTGTGGGTATTCAGTTAAAACGCGTTAATCCTGTGCTTTCACAGTGGCAATCCACTGGGTGATTTTTTCTTCCAGAATGGATAAGGGTACGGTGCCGTCTTTTAAAACTTCATCGTGAAAGCCAGCGTAGGTGAATTTATCACCCAGTTCCGACTTCGCCCGCTCCCGTAAGGCCATGATTTCCAGTTTTCCGATCATATAGGCGGTAGCCTGGCCCGGCATGGCGATATACCGCTCAATGGCCTTTTGCGCGTCGTATTCCGGGTTGGGGGTATTTTCAATTAAATACTGCACGGCTTTTTCACGGCTCCATTGCTTAGCGTGAATGCCGGTGTCGACGACCAGCCGGCACGCGCGCCACAACTCCATCGCCAGACGCCCGAAATCAGAGTAGGGATCCTCATAGAAGCCCATGTCCTTCGCCAGTTCCTCAGAGTACAGGCCCCAGCCCTCGGTATACGCGGTAAAACTCTGAAATTTCTGAAACTGCGGGATCCCGTCTAGCTCCTGGGCGATAGCGCGTTGCATATGGTGGCCCGGGATCCCCTCGTGATAGGCCAGCGCTTCCAGCTGATAGCTGGGCATAGATTTCATATCGTACAGGTTGGCATAGTAAATACCCGGGCGGCTGCCATCCTGAGCGGGGTTCTGATAAAACGCCTTACCGGCTGACTGCTCGCGGAACGCTTCTACCCGTTTAACCACCACAGCGGCTTCTGGCAAAATACCGAAATATTCTGGAATCGCTTCCCGCATATTGTCGATAGCCTGTTTAGCGTCAGCCAGGTATTGCTGACGGCCTTCAGAGGTATTGGCATAATAAAACTGATCATCCTCACGCATAAACGTGAAGAACTCCTGCAGGCTTCCCTCAAAGCCCACCCGCTTCATTATTCCGCGCATGGCGGTATGAATTCGCTCAACGTTCTCAAGGCCTACCTGGTGGACTTCATCGGCGGTCATTGCTGTGGTGGTGAAGTGCTTAAGACGGTTCTGATACCACGCATCGCCGTCAGGTAAGCGCCAGACACCATCGCCTTCAGGACTTAGTGACTGTTGACTGGCCAGCGCCTCTATCAGCGCTTCATACCCGGATTTTACTGACGTGAGCAGCGCTGACTTGGCTTCCCCTTTCAGGTTTTGCTTTTCCACGTCACTGATGTCCAGACTGTCTATTTTTTTCTGCACGTCAGCCCACAGCGTGGAAGGCGTATCACTGATATCAAAAGGGGCGCCGGAAATAACGTTTTTTGAGGCACTGATCATCTGTTCATAAGCCCAGGCCGGCGGGAATACTCCCGCTTCTTCGCGCAGTTTCAGTTGTTCTATAACCTGATCAAACAAGGTATCCACACTGTCCAGACGACTGATATACGCTTCTGCATCCGCCTTATTGGTCACCCGGTGAATATTAATAAGAAAACTTGGGACCATAGTATGTGGGGCGCGGTACTGGTGCATAACATAGGTATGATGACGGAAACGATCATTTTCGATATCCCGCTCCAGCCCCAGCCGGTATAGCCGCAGACTTAGCTTCTCCTGCTCTGACAGTTGCTCAGTGTCGAACATTGCCAGTGTTTCAAGCCGGTTTTTGGCTACAGCAATCTGTCGCTCCTGGTGCTCTTCTGACATGTCGTCCCACTTACCGTAATCCCATTTAATGCCCAGATAACTCTGGAATACCGGTGACTGCCGCAAGTCTTCCTCAAAGGTACGCTCGAAAAAATCCTGTAAACGTTCCGATTCGGTTTTGTCTGCCACCGTGTCAGTGGGTTCGTCAGACGTAACGGTCGCAGACTCCTGCTGCGGGGGCGCTTGCTCGGCAGGCGAACAGGCCACCAGTGCAGACAGGGTTAACGCTAAAGGTGTGAGTCGCCAGCGAGGTGTGAGCATGGGGGTCTCCCTAATATGCAATTATCAAAGTGGGTTTGGCCGTGGAGCATGGGGGGGTAGCCCCGGCGCTCAGTTGTGACCCCGTTGCTAACCAACAGGTCATGGTTTATTTAACATCAGGGTACAGATCTGGCAACCGCGAACTCGCGCTGTTTTGCTGTCTTTTTAACGAATTTCTGGCCCGTTCCAGCGCGCTGCGCATCTCGCTGGCCTGCCAGGCTTGTGGTTGCGCGCCATAGCGGGCTGCCAGCAATTGATTGAGTTGCTGCTGTACTTCGCTGAATGTGGGGTGAGTGGACAACACCACAGCAGGGCGATGATGGGGTAGCAGCGTGCCCAGCCAGTCGCGTAACCGCGCCTGAATGTTAGCAGATTCGCCGCTGTCTACCGCGCGCAGCAGGGCAGAAAACGCGTGTTTTTCGTTTACTGACACAGGCTGATTCACCCCGACCGGCGCGGGCGCTGTGCCCGTGCGTCGACGATAATAAAGCCAGGTAAATAGCCAGCCAGCCAGGGCGATCGCTAACGCTCCCGCTAAGTACAGATCAAAGGAGTACGTGGGGGACCGGACCGGCGCACTGTCGGCACCTGGTAATGGCGAAGCGGGTGGTGTCTCTGCCGGGCTTTGCGGTTGAGTCTGAGGTGGTGCTGAAGTGTCTGCCGCGGCAGGCGCCACAGTGATGGTACGTGCGGGCAGGGTGGCATACTCCGTTTCGCCCGTGAGTACGTTAAACCAAGGTACGGTAACTTCAGGCAACACAAAATCCCCGGCCTTGGTGGGAATAATGGCCAGTGATTCTACCCGTTGTGCTATCAGCAGGTTATCTTTTTCTACTGTGGCCGTGGAGGCCTGGTCGGGGTAAAGCTTGAATCCGGGCGGATAATGGCTGGGCAATTCCGGAAGCTGCTCCTCCACCACACCCATGGCCGTGAATGTCAGGACCCGGGTCATCGGCTCACCCACAGTGAATGATTCCTGGTCCGGCCATTCCTCGTCGAGTCCGACAAATTCACTGGGAAGCCAGTGGTAATCAATGTCGGTGGGTACGGGTTTTACTTCAATGGTAATATCCGCCCCCACCCGGTTGACCTGTTGCGTACGGTTGAAAAAACCAAATCGCTGGTTGCTGTCCGCGGCAATAACCTCGCCCTGGAAAACCGGACCGCGCAGTGTAAAGGTCCCGGATTTCTGCGGTACCACAGCAAAGTTTCGCTCAATCACCTGATACCGCTTGCCGTTCACAATATCAGTGTACTGCTTATCTTCGCCCACCTGCCGAATCTCTGCATTCGCCAGTTCAGGCGCCTGTAACGACCCTTGCTCAATGCGGGTAGCCAGATGAAGTTTCGCGGTATACAGAATTTGTTGATTCAGGTACACCTCGCGGGTGTCAGCCTGGGTGGTGACAAAATAATCCCGGGTCGCCTGAGTGCTGCCCTGAGCAACCGGAATAACTTCTATTTCAATAGGCGCGGACTGTTTACCCTCAATAGTAATGGCCGGAATGGTGAAGGTGCCCACTGCGCGGGGAAACAGGGTGGTGGTCCACACTGTCGTGCGGGTGGTGTTAAAATTCACCATCGACGTCCGGCTACTTACCGAGGTACGGCCAACCACAAAGTCATCGAGCAGCACAGAGCTGTCAAACGCGTCGCGATCAGCATCGCCATGCGCGGTGACCGTCAGGCGTATGGCCTCGTCCAGCATTACAGGGTTATTGTCGACACTGGCCTCCACCGCCTCAACCTCAGCAAGGGCAGGCAGATGCCATCCCAAAACAGAAATTAATATAAATACCAGTGTTCTCATTACCACTCACTCCGGTTGGTTGGCATACGTTGGCGGCGACGCTGTTGTGCCTCTAACTGCATTTTGCGTTTAAGCAGATACGCCGGATCATCCGGCACCCGGCGCAACAGGTTATCCAGTCGCTGCTGAGCTTCTTTTTGTTCTTCGGTCATTTCGCCGGCGACCCCTGCATTGCCCTCAGGTTCACCTTCGGCTTGTTCTGACTGGCTATTTTGAATTGGCGTCTGGTCTTCCTGAGCCGCTTGTTCATCGGCGGTTGTGTCGCCGGGCTGAGGCTCGCTATCCTCCGCAGACGGGGCAGGTTGGTCATCTTCGTTCTGTGGCGCCGAGTCAGCACCGCCCTGTTGGCTCTGGTCACCGGAGTCCGGTGACTCACCCTCCTGGGGCTGATCTTCCCCCTCGCCGGACTCTCCCTGTGATTGATCCCCGTTGTCGCTGCTGCTGTCTGAAGACTCGCCATTGTCGCCTTGCTGGCTGTCAGAAGACTCGCTGTCCGATGATTGCGAGTCTTGCTGTTGCTGCTGTTTTTGCTGATCTTTCAGCGACTCCAGTAGTGCCTTATTCGTCGCTGCATCTTCGTGATCCGGATTGGCTTCAAGCACTTCTGCATATTTTTTAATAGCGGCATCCAGCTCCCCCATCTTCGCCAGTGCGTTGGCCTGATTATAAGTGGCCTGAGGGGTATTAAGCTGACTATAAGCCTGTGCTGCGGCAGCGTAGTTCCCGGCTTTGTAGTGCGCCGCGCCACGCCAGGCCGGGTTCTCAAACTGGCTGGCGGCCTGCTCAAATTGCTGCGCATCAAAGGCAGCAGCCGCTTCCTGATTATCATTTAAAAACGGACGCTGCCAGCCTGGTACCGGGTCTGCTGGCGCCTCTTGGGCGTGCGCCGGCGGCGAAAGGGGGACCAGTGCGGGCAACAGCAAAAACAGGATTATCCCGCGGCGAAAGCCGTAAGCTGCCAGAGGGATAAGCAGAAGCAGCAGATACGGACCAAGTTCCTGCCACTGGTCGCCGGCGCGGCGTTCGTCGGTACTGTCACTGCCAGACTGACGCTGACTGAGTGTGAGTTCGGCCAAATATTTAATATCCCTGTCGTCCGCTGTCAGGGTTGTAAAGCGGCCGCCGCCGGCCTGACTGATGCCCTTCAGCAGCCCACTGTCCATTTTAGGAATGACGATGGCGCCACTGGTTTGTTTTAGCAACTCACCATCCAGCTGGCGAATAGGCGCGCCCTCGCGGGTGCCCACCCCCAGCACGCTGACGGTGTAGGGTAATTTGCGGATATATGACTGTAATTCGCTTTGCTGGTCCCGCTCAATCCCATCGGTGATCCAGTAGATGCTGCCTTGCGTGTAGCCAGCCTGCTCCAGTAAATCGGCGGCAGTCCGGATCCCCAGTAAGGGATCCGAGCCGGTTACTGGCATAATCTCAGGACTCAGGCTGGGCAGCAGGGTAGTGAGGTTACTGGCATCACTGGTAAGCGGGCTGATTACAAACGCATCCCCCGCGTAGGCCACCAGGCCCATTTCCCCTTCACCAATTTGATTCACCAAATCGATGGCTTTGTACTTGGCACGAGTAAGACGATCTGGCGACACATCGGTGGCCCGCATAGAAAGTGACATATCAATCACCACCACGTGGCCGGTATTTAACTGATAAACCGGTTGGGGCAGACGTTCCCAGGTAGGGCCCGCCAGGGCCACTACGGCCAGTAGCCAGCCAGCGGCCAATAGCCAGAATGGCGGGCGCTGCCCCCGTCCCGCTTTCCCGGCCACCATGTGTTGATACAGGTGATTGGCCACCACCTGCTGCCAGCCAGACTGTTTATGGCGGAGTTGCCGAACCGCAAACAACAGTGCCAGCAGTGGCAACAACGCCAGAAACCATTCGGGGCGAAGAAAATGAAACTGGGCAAACGGTATATCCATTAACGTCCCTCACTATGCAGACGACGACCAACGGACACTTTGCGCCAGGCAGCCCGGCAGATATACACCAGCAGCGGAAGTACTGACAGCACTAGCCCCAGCATGAGCGGGTAGTAGAACAGGGCGGTGAGCGGACGCATTTTGCGGCTTTCGCCTTCGATGGGCTCAAGGGCATCCAGGGTCTGGTATATGGCTTCCAGTTCCTGGGCGTCCCGTGCGCGAAAGTACTGGCCACCGGTTTGTTTGGCAAGCTCGGTGAGCATCCGCTCATCCAGCTCCTGAGAAGGATTAACCTGGCGGCTGCCAAAGAAGCTTTGGATTAGCATGCGATCCGCACCGACTCCGATGGTGTAAATGGTCACATCTTTATTGACTGCAAGTTCCAGCGCTTGCTCCGGCGAAATATTGCCTGCCGTATTTTGTCCGTCGGTGAGCAAAATCAGAACCTTATTCGACTCGTCTTTTTCGTCGAACCGTTTCACGGCCAGTCCGATTGCATCTCCGATGGCGGTTTGTTCACCCACCAGACCGATTACCGATTCGTTGAGCAGGGTGGCGACGGTTTCGCGGTCAAAGGTTAAGGGAGCTTGCAAGTAGGCCGTATCAGCAAACAGGATAAGGCCAAGGCGGTCGCCGACCCGACGCTTTATGAAATCGTCCAGCACCGATTTGGTCATTGCCAGGCGATTTACCTGGCGGCCATTTACCTGCATATCATCTATTTTCATGCTGCCGGAGAGATCCACGGCCAGCATCATCTCCCGTCCCTGATCGGGGATACTCACGGGCTCACCCAGCCACTGGGGACGGGCAGCGGCGCCCAGCAAACATATCCACACCAGCACCGTCAGCACACTACGCCAGCGGCTGACACCGGCTTTGAGCGGCGCAGCAGTATACCCGGGACGTAGCGCGGGCACTTTCAGTGCGGCGTTTTGTGAATAGGCGCGGGCTGGTAACATCCAGACAAGCAACGGCAAAGGGAGTGCCAGCCATACCCACCACCAGGCGAACTCAAACATTGTCTCGCTCCTGTTGCTTAGGCAGCCGTGCATGTCTCAACCATACCCTGACCCCCGCTACAGCGTCATCAAACGCGGTGGCATCAGCGGTGGTGGGCTGATAGCGCTGCGCATTCAGTTGTTGTAAGCCCCCTTGTGCCTGTGAGGCCTTTCGGGCAGGCAAGGTTTTTAACAGAAACTGCTGCCATTGCTCACCATATAAGGCTGCAACTTCAGACGAAGGATAATAAACCAGTGCCACCCGCTTCATTAAACCGTTCAGCTGAGTGGGCCAGTCGTCATCCCGGGCAGAGACGGCGGACAGCTGACGCAGAGCTTCGCGACGGGGTCGCTGCCGGCGCCGGTGCTTTACATAGCGGTATACACCGAAACTGACCAACATTAACACCAGCGCAATGACACACCACCATCCCCATGCAAGTGGCCATGCGCTTACCGGGTCGGGCGTGTGGATGTCCCGCAGTTGAGCCAGCGGATCCTGGGTTGGCATACCCTGCATCATAATGGCCTCCTGCGCAGTTCTGCCAGCTGTTCATCCAGTGAGGCGCCGGCACTTACATGGTTCTGACTTACTTTGGCGCGGGCAAAGAAATCAGTCAGCCGCTGGTTGTGTTGGGCGCGCCATTGCCGGTATTGCTGCTGTTCTTTTTTGTCGCCCAGTAACCAGGTTTGTAGGTTACTGCCATCTGTGACATTGACCGACTGGGTTATTCCTGTGTCAGGGAGAGCGTGCTCCATTGGATCGGTAATGGTCACCGCATTTACTTCACAATGGCGGGCAAGCTGGCTGATATGTTGTTGCGCGTTAGCAGTAAGATGATGGAAGTCGGAAATCAGGTAAACCAGACTGCCCGGTCTTGCCAGGCGCCGGGCGCGGGCGCACACATCGGTAAATCCCTCAGCCTGGGACTGCTCGTCACTCTGCTGATTCAGGCTGAATCCTTGTAGTGTAATTAACTCATGACAAATGGCCAGCACCGCCCGCTTGCGGGATAAGGGCTTACATTCCCGGTGTTGCTGGCCGGCAAATAACAATGCCCCGACCTTGTCACCCCGACTCGCGGCTGCCCAGCTCACCAGCGCGGTAACATGGGCGGCCTGAACAGCCTTGGTAAGCAGTTGGGTACCAAACTGCATCGAGGTGGACAGATCGCACAAAATAAATACCGGCCGTTCCCGTTCTTCCCGGTAAATCTTCGTGTGGGTCTTTCCGGTGCGAGCTGTGACGCGCCAGTCAATGGCCCGGATATCGTCGCCAGGCTGGTAATGGCGGGCTTCATCAAATTCCATACCACGGCCTTTATGCCGGGTCAGGTAACCCCCTGATAACCGCGCCTGAGGCATACGCTGAGGGGTTAAATCCAGCAGCCGGGTAAATTGCTGGTACCGCACCAGCTCAGAGACGCTTAAATGCACGCCATCTGAACCCAGTGCGGTCAGTGTATGATCAGTTGAAGTTGCTCTCATCAGGGTACAGGTACAGTTTCAAGTATTTTATCCAGCACGTGATTGACGGTGATCCCTTCTGCTTCAGCCTGATAAGAGAGAATAATCCGGTGGCGTAATACGTTGTGGGCTACTGCCTGAATGTCATCCGGTCCGACGAAGTCACGACCAGCCAGCCAGGCGTGCGCCCGGGCGCACCGATCCAGTGAAATCGTGGCCCGCGGGCTTGCTCCGAACTCAATCCAGTCGGCCATATTGGCATCGTAACGGCCGGGTGTGCGGGTCGCCACGATAAGCTGAACCAGATATTCTTCAAGCTCGGGTGCCATGTGCAGTGCCAGCGAGGCCTTGCGGGCAGCGAAAATATCTGTTTGTGACAATGCGGATGGCACCACAGTATTGGTTTGCAGTTCTTCGCTGCGGGTGAGTCGAAGAATGTCCAGCTCAGTCGCGGCTTCCGGATAATCTATTTCAACATGCATCAGAAAGCGGTCGAGCTGCGCCTCAGGAAGCGGGTAGGTGCCTTCCTGCTCTAAGGGGTTCTGAGTGGCCATTACCAAGAACAGTTCAGGTAAGGGATAGGTTTTATTCCCCACAGTGATTTGCCGTTCGGCCATGGCTTCCAGTAAAGCGGACTGCACTTTCGCCGGCGCCCGGTTTATTTCATCGGCCAGCATCAGATTATGGAACAACGGGCCTTGCTGAAACACAAACTCACCTGTCTCCGGGCGGTAAATGTCGGTGCCGGTCAGGTCGGCCGGCAACAAATCGGGAGTAAACTGGACCCGGTGAAAGTTACCGTCCATGCCGTTGGCTAATGCATTTATGGCCCGGGTCTTGGCCAGGCCCGGCGGGCCCTCGACTAACAAATGACCGTCGGCGAGAAGTGCGATTAATAAGCTGCGCGTCAGCGCCTGCTGCCCAATGATCTGCGAGTCCAGATACGTTTGCAATTGCCTGAATTGCTCTGCTGCCATATACCAAAATCCCGTTGTGAGGTTGTTGTTGAGTGGCGAATTTAGCCCAGCCAACATAATTGCATTACAGACTATCAAACTCATATATGGTTCCGTCCGTAATCTTCAAGTCGTTGGAATGATTGTTTTTTACGACCAGTCCCCGGCAATCCCGTGCTGGGTTTGCCATGCTACAGCATACAATTAACAGATACACGCCTTGAAACAGCCCGCTGTTATAACAGGAAGCTGCGCAGCATGAGGTGATATTTGCTATTTTGTTCATTGTTTGTAAAAATCAGCAACCATTACAGGTCAGACCACTTAGGTGGCAAAACACACAGGTGCACTAATGGCAGCAAAACAATCAGTAACCACTCGCGAAGGTGATCGCATCGCGATAGTGGCGGGACTCAGAACGCCATTCGCAAAAATGGCGACAAATTTCCACGGCGTGCCCGCCGTGGACTTAGGAAAGATGGTCGTCAACGAGATGTTGATTCGACACGGCGTTAAGCCAGAGTGGGTCGACCAGGTGGTTTACGGCCAGGTTGTACAAATGCCGGAAGCACCAAACATCGCCCGTGAAATTGTGCTGGGCACTGGCATGAATGTGCATACCGATGCGTACAGTGTGTCCCGGGCCTGTGCAACCAGCTTCCAGTCCACCGTAAACATTGCCGAAAGCATGATGGCTGGCACCGTACAGGTAGGGGTAGCCGGTGGAGCAGACTCCACGTCGGTTTCGCCCATTGGGGTATCGAAAAACCTCGCCCGGGCGCTGGTGGATCTGCAGAAAACGAAAACCATGGGTCAGAAATGGAACGTATTTAAAAAGCTTCGTTTCAAAGACTTGTTGCCGGTTCCCCCTGCGGTGGCAGAATATTCTACTGGTCTGTCTATGGGCCAGACGGCCGAGCAGATGGCAAAAACACACCATATCGACCGAAGCGAGCAGGACAAGCTTGCTCATCGCTCGCATTCCTTAGCTGCGCAAAGCTGGGAAGAAGGAAAACTGGACGGCGAAGTGATGACCGCCTATCCGGAACCATTTAAAGGTGCCCTGGAGCGGGACAACAACATCCGGTTTGATTCTAAGCTGGAAGGCTACGCCAAGCTGCGGCCGGTATTTGACAAAAAATACGGGTCGGTGACCGCGGCCAATGCAACACCGCTCACCGACGGCGCGTCGGCAGTACTTATGATGACGGAAAGCCGGGCGAAAGCACTGGGTTATACGCCTTTAGGTTACATCAAGAGCTATGCGTTCTCGGCCATTGATGTATGGGAAGATATGCTGATGGGGCCGTCGTACGCGACACCTGTTGCCCTGGACAGAGCAGGGATGACCCTGAATGACCTGACCCTGATTGAAATGCATGAGGCGTTTGCGGCGCAGACACTGGCAAACGTTAAAATGTTTGCCAGCGATAAATTCGCCAGAGAAAAGCTCGGCCGTGATAAAGCCACCGGTGAAATCGATATGGATAAGTTTAATGTTATGGGCAGCTCAATTGCGTATGGTCATCCGTTCGCGGCGACCGGCACACGCATGATCACGCAGATGCTCAATGAACTGAATCGCCGTGGCGGTGGTACCGGACTGGTCACTGCCTGTGCGGCGGGTGGACTGGGCGCAGCAATGATAGTGGAGACAGAATAATGACGCAGGACGTAACGACAGACAATGGCGCCGCTGACTCAGGCGCCTTTACGCTGACCCGCCAGGATAACGGTGTGGCCATTCTGACTATGGACGTACCGAATGAGTCCATGAATACGCTGAAAGCCGAATTTGGTGACGAAATTTCGGCCATGCTGGATGAGATCGAAGCGGATCCAGGTATTAAAGGTGTGGTGCTGGCCAGTGGCAAACCTTCATCGTTTGTTGCCGGTGCGGATATCAGCATGCTTGCAGCCTGTGAAACCGAAGCTGACGCGCGTGCGTTGGCCACCGGTGGCCAGGAAGTGTTTGATCGTATCGAGCGTATGCGCCCTACCTTTGTTGCCGCTATCCATGGTGCTGCGTTAGGTGGCGGACTGGAGCTGGCGCTGGCGTGTCATTACCGAGTGTGTACGGACGACCAGTCCACGCAGTTAGGTCTTCCTGAAGTACAACTCGGGTTGTTACCGGGAAGTGGCGGCACCCAGCGTCTGCCACGCCTGATTGGCATTCAGCAGGCTATGAAAATGATGCTGACCGGCTCCCCGGCACGGGCAAAGCAAGCGAAAAAGTATGGCATTGTCGATGATATGGTGCCACAAAGTGTGCTGATGGAAGTTGCTGAAACCTATGCGTTAAAAGGCAAGCCTGCCCGCGAAAAACCGCAGCGTAGTCTGATGAATAAAGCCCTGGAGCTGACCGGACCGGGCAAGAAGATGCTGTTTAAAAAGGCGCGGGAACAAACGCTGTCTAAAACCAAAGGCAATTATCCGGCTCCAGGCTATATCATTGATGTTATTGAAACCGGCATGAACGAAGGCATGCAAGCCGGATTACGGGCTGAGGCAGATGCGTTTGGTAAACTGGTGATGACGCCCGAGTCCTACCAGCTACGTCAGATTTTCTTTGCGACCACGCAGATGAAAAAAGAAAACGGTGTGGAAGGTGTCGCCCCTCAGTCAGTGAACAAGGTGGGCGTCCTGGGTGGTGGTCTGATGGGCGGCGGGATCGCCTATGTTACTGCCACCAAAGCTGGCAAACCGGTGCGTATCAAAGACGTCCGTCCTGAGGGCATCGCCAATGCCATGAAGTACAGCTATGACCTGCTGAACAAGAAAGTGAAAAAGCGTTTCATGCGCAAAACTGAAATGCAAAAGCAGATGTCGTTGCTTACCGGCTCACTGGACTATAACGGTTTCCAGGATGCTGACATTGTGGTGGAAGCGGTGTTCGAAGATGTTGATTTAAAGCAGCGCATGGTGGCAGACATTGAAAGCCACTGTCATGAGGGGACCATCTTTGCGTCCAACACCTCATCGATACCTATTACCCAGATTGCTGCGAAAGCCAATCGTCCTGAGCAGGTCATTGGTCTGCACTATTTCTCGCCCGTAGACAAAATGCCGCTGGCGGAAGTCATCGCCCATGCAGAGACCTCTGACAGCACTATCTCAACCACTGTGGAGTTTGCCAAGAAGCAAGGTAAAACGCCGGTGGTGGTAAAAGACGGGGCGGGTTTCTATGTTAACCGTATATTAGCGCCTTACATGAATGAAGCGGCTAACCTTATCCTTGCCGGCGAGCCTGTGGATCATATCGATAAGTCACTGGTGAAGTTTGGCTTCCCGGTGGGACCGGTGAAGTTGCTGGATGAGGTGGGCATTGATGTAGGCACGAAAATCATTCCGTTCCTGGTGGATGAGTTTGGGGAGCGCTTTACCGCGCCACCGGCATTTGACAAAGTTCTGGCCGACGGGCGTAAGGGTAAGAAAAACAAGAAAGGCTTCTACCTCTACGAAAGTAAAAATCCGGGCAAAGAAGTGGATGACACGATTTACGCGCTATTGGGGTTAACCCCGTCGGTGTCGCGAAGTGAGCGCGACATCGCTGAGCGTTGCGTACTGATGATGCTGAATGAAGCCGCACGCTGCCTGGATGAAGGGGTGATTCGAAGTGCCCGCGACGGAGATATTGGCGCTATCTTTGGCATTGGCTTCCCGCCGTTCTTGGGTGGTCCGTTCCGTTATATGGATACCCTAGGTGTGAGTCACGTAGTCGAGCGTCTGCGCCATTATGAACAGGAAGTAGGTGAGAAGTTTGCTCCTGCTGATGTGTTAATTAAGATGGCAGAAAATGATCAGTCGTTTTATTAAACTGTAAGGACTATGTAAAAGAGCCGGCTTGCGCCGGCTTTTTTGTATAAAAAACAAATTGCTGCTGGTTTAATAAGCATAGATCCGTACAATCGCTGGTCGAAAATTCCAGAGCGGTCAATTTATTGACAAAAAGTATTACTACGTAGGTGAGGGAGGCGGATTGTGCTGGTGTATTTTGCGGTTACGCTATTAAGCAGTGTGTTTTTCTATATTGAGGCATTGAAGTGCGGTATGAACGCCCGTGTATGGGGGCTGGCTGCGTGCGCTCTGGGTCCGGCTCTGCTGCCCCTGTTTACTATCCAGCGACATATCCTGTGGCGTCGGGACAGTGGGTTTAATAACCTGTACCTGAAAGCCTGAAGGGGCCTGGACTGGTTTTTCAGATATAAAAAAAGAGAGCAGAGGCTCTCTTTTTGTAGCAATTCTTAAGCAAGCTTCTTATAGCCCTGCGCCAAGTCCATTACCTGTTTTAGGACGGTAAGTTTGCGGCTGGGTAACCACTTCCTTCTGGTTAGAAGGTGCTTTGTCGGCACTTTCCTGCTTTTCCGTAGCAACCGGTGTTGTTGTAGATAGGGCAACTGCAACTGCGTATGCTTTCAACATAACTCATTCCTCTGATTCATTATTTTTGTGAACAAAACAAACAAAACCGACTGTCAAGGTAGTTGCCGGTCAATCAGATTAATGCGAGAGTTGTGCCAGTTTTATAAATCCTTTATTTTACAAGTGGTTATATTTTTACGTCAAAAAACCGTCACGCGTTGGAGTGACTAATTAAATGGTGCAGTTTCTGGTTTTCGCGTAACAGCTTTTCAAACCGTTCTGCATTCAAGGGCTTACTGTACAAGTAGCCCTGCAGCATTTCACAGTCGTAGCGACGCAGAATACTTAGCTGACTTTCTTCTTCCACCCCTTCTGCGACCACTTTTAGTCCCAGGTTATGGGCAATGCTGATGATGGCGGCAGCCATATGCCGGTCTACACTGCTCTTGGCAATATCATCTATAAACGCTTTATCAATTTTCAGCGTGTTGAGTGGGAAGCGTTTCAGATAAGCCAGCGAGGAATAACCCGTACCAAAGTCATCCAGAGCCAGATGGATCCCGCGCTCACGGAGGCGTTCCATCATCCGCAGGCCGGCTTCCGGGTTTTCCATCAGGGTGCCTTCGGTAATTTCACATTCCAAATGAAGGGGAGAAAGTCCCACATCGTTCAGAATTTTATCTATGCGGTCGTCCAGGTCAGGTAATTCAAACTGCTTCACTGAAATGTTCACGGCTACCCGGCCGCTGAAGAGCCCTTCGTTTACCCATCGTTTGGTGTCGGCCAGCGACTTCCGTAGTACCTGCTCACCAATTTCAATGATCTGGCCAGTTTGTTCCGCCAGCGGAATAAACTGGCCGGGGCTGACAATGCCTTTATGCGGGTGTTCGAAACGCACCAGCGCTTCCATACTCACCAGCCGGCCGGAGGCAATGTCTACCTTTGGCTGGTAATACACCGTAAACAGGTCGTCTTTTATGCCCTGGCGGATCAGGTTTTCAATTTGCAGTTGGCGTACCGCATTCTGGTTCATCTCACCGCTAAAGAACTGGTAGCTGTTACCACCGTTGTTTTTAGCGAAGTACATGGCCGTGTCGGCGTTTTTCAGCATCTCCTGAGGGGTAGTGCCGTCATCAGGATAGAAAGCGATACCGACACTGGCGCCCAGTACAAATTCCTGCTTATTAATAATGAATGGCCGCGAAAGATTATCAAGCACACTTTGGGCGTAATGGGTGACGGTATGAATGTCAGTGTGATCTTCCATCAGTACACTGAACTCATCGCCGCCCAGGCGGTAACAGGTTGCATCCTTGCCGGTAATTCGTTGCAGGCGCTTGGCAATTTGTTTTATCAGAATATCGCCGGTCTGGTGACCAAGGGAGTCATTAATCTTTTTGAAGTTATCCATATCCAGACAAATCAGGGTATGGGGCACTGCCTTGCGCACCAGGTTGCGGTGACTGGCCTGGAAAAATGACCGGTTTGGTAACTCAGTCAGCGGGTCGGTATTGGCCAGTTTCAGCAGTTCTTTTTCAGTGCTCTTACGGGAGGTGATATCAGAGAAAACGCCCACGAAGTGGCTTATCTTGCCGTCCTCATCGTGAACCGCGTCAATATTCAGCTCCATCTCATACCGCTCACCATTGATCCGGGTCGACTCAACTTCACCTGACCAGTTGCCTTTCGAGCGTAAAGTTTTCTTAATTTCTTCGGTAAATGCTTCCGGGTACTGGTGGAAGTACAGGTACGAAGCCAGCGCCTGGTCACGGGTCTCACCGGTATATTTACAATATGCATTGTTAATAGAAATAAACCGGAACTGGGTATCGGTAATAAACACGCCCTCTGAAATATTTTCGATAGAGCGCTTAAACAGATTTAGTTGCTCCTCGGCTTCTTTCAGGTGATGGATATTCTTAAGGGTGCCGGTCATCCGTACAGGCTGATTATTGTGATCACGCTGTACCACTTTGCCGCGGTCAAGGATCCATATCCATTTATTCTTAAACGTACGGGCACGATAGGCCAGCTCGAAGAACTCTGACTTACCGTCAAGGTGCGCCTGCAGCGCTTCCTTTACTCTTACCATGTCGTTCGGGTGGATATTGGCATCGTAAGACGAGTGGGTGCGAATATCATCCTGCGGAAAATCCAGGGTTCCCCAGGTGTTTGCGCGGTAAACCTGACCGCGATACACATCCCAGTCCCACAATTCGTCACCGGAGCTCCACAGAGTGAGTTTCAACCGTTCTTCAGATTCATAAATGGCCTGTTGATTAGCCTTACGAATTTGATACTGGCGAATAATAAATACCAGCACAACGGTTAAGATAAGCGCATAAAAGCCCAGCGCTACCGAGTGCAGCCATGGCGGACGGGCCACCTTAATGGCCAACTGACGGCTGTCAGACCATTGTTTTCCCGACTCTCTGGCCTGCACTTCGAACACATGCTGGCCGAATGACACATTGTTGAACTGTGCGGTGCGGTTATTTTCCGCGTTGGTCCATTCGTCGTCGTAGCCGGATAACCGGTAGCGGTACTGTACCGATTCCGGCGACAGTGGGTTGATAAGGCCAAAAGTCACGCTGAATTTTGACTCTTCATAGGCCAGACTGAGGTTGTTTTTATAGGTGATGTTGGTGATGGCATCAGCGGCCTGTTGCGTTTCCTTGTCAACAGTAATAGAGCTCGTGTCTGGTGAGCCGCTGTTGTCTCTGTTTCTGCCAAATACTTTGAAGTCGAGTAACTGGGGAGGGCGGGTAGGTTCAGCCTGAGCATCATTCCCATTAAGCTGCCGATCGATGATGATACTGTTAAAACCCAGTTCGCCACCAAAAATCAGTTCGCTGTCGTTCGCTTTTAACACCGCATCTTCATTCAGCGGATTGAAGTTCAGCTGAACGTTGCTGATGGTATCCACCACATTCAGGGTATTCAGGTCAACCGTATGGACCCCCTGACTGTCGGCGTACCAGATAAAATTATCCACCCCTATCGTTGAGAAGATAAACCCACCTTCATTGCGCTGTTGCTTGTGGAGGATCTGCAGGGTACGTTTATCCAGTTTTAGGACGCCGTCAGACCGGGTGGTAACCCAGTAGTTGCTGCTGGTTTCATACACACCTATCGCCCGGGACATAAAGCCGTCTCTGGCGTTCAGGCTCTTGACGATCTGCCCGGTAGCCAGGCTCAGAAGATGAATCCCGTTAGCGCTGGTCAGCCACAAGCGGTTATTGCCGTCCAGAAAAATAGGAATTAAATACTCACCACTTTCAAGGCCTTTTGTCTGGCTAAGGTTATATATTTTGAAGAAAGGGTCGTCGCCGCCGGTCGCCAGGTAGTCTTTTAACAAATTCGTTCTTACGGATGCCAGTTGGTTATCATCCCTGACCAGCCATAAACGCTTGTTGCCAAAATAGAGTCGATCGAAAAGCTCGTCTTTATAGAAAGTTGCCAGACGCTTGATGGTGTTGTCGTGAAACTCATAAGCAAGTAAACCATTCGAGGAGGCAATCCAAAACACACCATATTCGTCAATAATAACGTCCCAGAAACTGACGCCACTGTCGGCCAGTGAAGTTAGATAATATTGGATATCACCGGTTTGTTTATTGTAGCTGCCCAGGCCTTGCTCCTGGGTAACGAACCAGATATTGCCTTCAGTATCCTTATCCAACCCCCACACGGTGGCATTTTTGGCGGTATTCTGAAAATCGCCGATATTCGAGATGAGCTTTTGGTTTCTTTGTTCCGGGTGATAGCGAAATGCGCCGTTTAATGACCCTAACCATAGTCCGCCTGCTGAATCAGGTACTAACGTTGAGATTGTACGTTCAGTTAAGCCTGTAATATCAGCGAGATCAGGACCTATATGGTCCAGCTCAGCGATTACCGGCCCTTGTTCGCCGGTGGTCGTAGTAAGCACGAACAGCCCGCTGTCGGTACCCAGCCAGACTTTATCGTTATATTCCTTTATTGCATATATTTTAACTGTGTCTGACAGACCCAGTGAGGTTTTATCAAAGCGGGCTATTGTCGCTCCATTGGCACCCAGCACGGTAATGCCCTGATCGGTACCCAGCCAGTATTCTCCGTTAATCACAGCAATATCATACATGGCTGACGATTCGAGACTGATGCCCCAGGGGTTGACTTTATCCAGCGGATATAAGGTCTTGTCCGTTTTTGAGTACAGATAACCCACATGGTCTATGGAGCCTATCCAGGTGCGGTTAGGTTCATCCAGCAAGGTGCGGGTGCCTTCGGCGACACGGATATTGTTGTTCAGCACTTGAATGGCGTTGGTAGCCACGTCAACCCGGTAAATGGTGTTGTTACTGTCCGCTATCAACACGTCTCCGTCGTGGGTGTTGCTAATAGCAAATATAAAACCGGAGCGCAGTGCCGAATTGGATTCGTTAAATACCTTAAAGTTATCCGTTTCGGGAATATAGCGGGCGAGGCCGGAATAGGTGCCCACCCAGAGGTTGCCACCGTTATCCACATGTAATGATTTAATCAGGCCGGAGGGAAGTGAATTACTGTCAGTGTCTGAGGGATGATATTGCACCATGTCGTAACCGGAATAGCGGTTCAGACCATTCATGGTGGCTATCCAGATGTAGCCTTTAGGGTCTTCGGCAATATCAAACACCAGTCCGTCTGACAGGCCGCCACGTTGGCTGACTTCACTGAACTGATAATCTGTGATTTCTGCAGCATAGCCAGAAACTGACCCTAAACTACTGCTAGCAAAAAGAACTACTATGAACGAAAAAAAGAGTGTTGTGCGCACCAATACACCTTTGGCATAAACGCCTTGTTTTTATAATTTGTTTTTATCGGCTGCATCCTTTCAGACCGGATGCACCAATATGCCCAATTCACGCGACTGCCACAAGGACTTTTTGGTTCTGCTAGCACGTAAAATCAGCACAAATTTATCGTGTACTATGTTACGGGTAAACAGGATGTCACTGTACATGGCTAACGTGTCGAAACACATTAGACCTATGGGGAAAATCGGCTGAAAACCGAAAAAGTTTAGCTAAAATACGGCGAACTGCGTTTAAATTCAGCAATATCCGTTATTGTGTCTTCAGGCGGAGTATCTAGACCAGAGAACTTGCCATGGGCGTAAAGCACCAGCTCACCGTACAGCGTTCGGTCTGCCAGGCGAGCGGCAAAGTCCTGAATTGCTTCAAAGGTAATGTTATTGATACATTCTGCCAGCCTGACGTTGCGGTTAAACTCGAGGTCCTTAGTCCCCAGGCTCACCCATAAACGTTGCGACTTCATCGCCAGCGACATGTCCCGTTCATCAAGCTGCTTCAACAGGTTTTGTTTGATGGTGGGCCAGTAGTACCGATAAAAATCTATTTCTTTTAATTGCTGGTACAGAAATTCAGTCATGGCAGAGAGTAGTTGCTCAGGACCGTGGGTGGGACTTTGTACATAAAAGGCCACACCGGGATGCTGGTTGTGGGGAACGTAGCCGGTCCCTACCACATACCCAAGTTGCTGTTCAGTGCGCAATGCATTGAAAAACGGCGCGGCCAGCATCTGCTCCAGGACCATGCACATGGCACTGTCCGGCAAACTGGCGCTGGGCGACTGCAGGTACAGTACCACCGCAGCATCACTGTGCTCGCTCGGCACCTGATGATAGAGAGTTCGGCCTACCGGCAATTGGGAAACAGCACGTGAAATAGCGTCACCGGTGGCATTCGGGCATCGATTGCGTACCAGCTCGGTAAGCTCCCGTGCCTGTTCGCTGCCCCAGTTCCCATGCATGAACCCTTCAACGAAATACTCGCTGAAAGCGGCTTCACGTAAGCATTCCATCTCCGAAAAAGTACAGGCGTTAACAGCATTCAGTAACTCTGCGGGTGCCTGGGTATTGCGCTGCACTAACACACTTAAACGTGAAAACAGACGGTTAGTGGGCTTATTTAGCAAAGAGTTTTGTAACGCTTGCTGCTGCATACTCTTACTGTTCTCAAACGCCCGTTCGCTTAGCCGGTATGTCAGAATCGCATCAATTAACTGCTCTGCCAGCAACATTTGCTGGTTAGTGAACCCTCGTGTATGCAGTGTCAGGCCAGCCTGGTGGCCATAAATGCGATAGTGAAGGCCAGCAATTTCAGCGCGATAATACCGGGATTGTAAGTAGTCGTTAAGTGCGCCAATCCAGATTCGCTTAGCAGCCACAGCAGCCAGCGGGTCAGCAAACGCCGGTATTTCAAATGACAAATAAATATCGCCCTTCGGGCTGTGAAACTGATGATCCTGTGCATACCAAATACACATACCAGGCTCATCTGCTACGGCGTGCGGCGTGTCCTTACCTTCTTCCGGGAGTACCAAGTGGTAATCATCGGCAAGGTAAGGGTTTGGCCCCGGGAGCGCAATGTCTTGTACCGGTCGGGACTTGGCTAAATCGTCGAGCAGGGCAGGGGAGAGCGGAGTAACCCGATATTCGGCATCGTAATACGCGCACTGTTTATCCGTGATCACCTCTGGCGCAATCACTTTCACCCGTAGCCGGTCTGGTACAAAATAGCTGAGTGCTTGTTGCAGTAACGTCTCGTCATAACTGTCGATGGTGCAGTGCAGCTGCACAATCTCTTCTGGTGAATATAAAAACAGGTGGTGTGCATAGTCGCACGCCACTGATAATGGCCGCGCACTTTCGTCGTATTGTTGTGCCAGCGCGGTGAGTTGTGCTTTCTCCTGAAATCGCCACGCCGAGCCCACTGATTCCTTTACCAGCGCCAGGCAGCCAAACAGTGCCCGCAATATTTCACCTTTATGCGCCAGCCCCGCTTTTGTCAGCTGAAAGCTGACATTAAAGTCTTTAAAGTCATCGCCTTCAATGCCGGAACCGGCAATCAGATTAGTTACCCAGTTTCGCGCTTTGAGGGCGGCCAGTAAGCTGCCTTCACCCTCGTCCCCCAGCAGATGACTAATATAATTCAGGGGTTTGGTTTGGAAATCGTTGTGCAGCCCGGGCATAGCAAACGTGACTATCATCCGGCGCGCTTCCTGTAAGGGCCGGATATTAATTTCGATACCGAGTTGGTCCCGGGTATATAAGTCAGGCCAGTCGTTGGCCGCCAGTTGTCCCGCAGGCAGCGGATTAAACGCACGCTCTACAGCCGGTAGCACCTCTTCCGGCGGCTGTGGGGTGATAATACACAGTGCCATATTGGCGGCACAGTAATACTGGCGGTGATAGAGCTGCAGCATGCTGTGCAGTTCATCAATATGATGTTGCTGAAACAGTGCGGCGGTGCCTACTGAGAATTTGCTGAACGGGTGGTGCGGGTTACAGGTTTCTTTATGCACCTGATACAACCTGCGTAAATCGTCCTTACGCTTAAACTGAAATTCAGCATCGATAGACTGAATTTCATTCTCGATGGCTTGCTTGTTGAGCAACGGCCGTCGCAGCATATCTGCAAACGCTGGCAGTACTGCAGGCAAGGCCTCGCCATTACAATGAAAGTGGTAATTGGCGTACTCTGTGCCAGTCCAGGCGTTAAGTGTACCGCCATGTTTTTCCATTAATGAGTTGATGGCGTTCGGCGCGGGCAGGTGGCGACTGCCCATAAACAGCATATGCTCAAGTAAATGCGCCAGCCCGTGACAATTTTCGGGGTCATAAAAATGGCCGGCCCGCACAGCCATTGAGACATAGCTGGCCTCGCCGTCAGGTTGCGGACACAGCATGACCTTCAGACCGTTTTCTAAGGTGATGAACTGCGCGTTTTCAAGTGCTAATGATGTTGTCAAAATGCTCTCAGTAGGGTGGTTGGATGCATTTTCTCAGGATGAAATAAGACAACTGCTCCCCTGATCCAGGCGGCTTTACGACTTTATACCTAATCTTTATCTTTCAGCTAGGCGCAACGTAATGGGTCTGCTATCGTTACCGTGTCTCATTTCATACTATGCGTTAAGTTATGTCAGGTCAAAGCAGCAACGACGACATTTTGTTCTTTATCATGCGACATGGTGAAGCGGAGCCGTTACAACTGGATGATAAAAGTCGCCAGCTAACCGGGGTAGGGCGGCGTCAGGTCGCTGATGCAACGCAATGGCTGACTGCCCACTGGTGTCCGGAGGGCAAGGTTGATCTGGCACTGGTAAGTCCTTACCGCCGGGCCAGACAAACCTACGATGTGATGTCACTGGACATACGGCCCGGGAAAATGGAAGTCTTCGAAGATATCACACCCGCGGGTAATCCCCAGCTGGTACATGATTATCTGGATGCCAGGGTGGCCACGGCGCAGGCGCGTAAACAGTCACTCAACAGTATCCTGCTGGTGAGTCATATGCCGCTGGTGAGTTACCTGGTTGATACCGTGTGTCAATCTTATACCACCAGTTTGTTCGCCACAGCCTCTATTGCAGTTATCCGCTACCAGCCTACGTCTCAGCGGGGGCACCTGGAAACCCACTTTCAGGGTAACTGACTCGCCGCGCCTCAAAGCGGCAAAAAATTGACACTTTTTCTAAAAATTACTTCAGAAGTTGTGTCCCCTGACCGATACCTAAGATAACCGGCTGGTGATAAACCGTACGGGTTGGGTAGTGAGAGAGGCTAACCGCAATACTCCACATTACGTAGCAGCCATTGGGCATGCGCGTGTTGCCTGTGTGCCGGAATAACTGGCGGCAGGCCCAATCCAGTTGCATCCAGAGTCAATTGCTCACCAGCTACCGGTTTTTACCTATGGATTAACCTGAAGCGGGGGGAGTCGCCCAGCGATGACTTCAAAATCGATACCTGAACTGCTCAAGCGTTCTTTGCAGTCACACATGGAGGAAGCTGACCTTCGTGACGATGCAGAGATGCAGGCCCTGATGGGGAAGTTAAACACCCTGTCGGCAAAAGTGGCGGCGGCTAAAGCTCAGGTGATGGCTCGCCGGGCAAACAAGAAAAATTAGTCCGGCCAGCGGGTCACTAATCTGATGCCGGTTCTGACACTTCCCGATAGTATTCCGGCAGGATCCGAACAGTTTTAATCATGTTTTCTGAGATATCGACGATTTCAATGGGGTAGCCCGCCAGCCGTATACTCACTTTATATTCCGGGATCTCTTGCAAATATTCCAGAATCAGGCCATTGAGCGTTTTCGGGCCTTCGGTAGGCAAATTCCACTGCATCTCTTTATTGAGATCCCGTACGTTGGCACTGCCGTCGACCAGTACACTGCCATCCTGTTGCACATATGCCTCTTTGCTGTGATTGGGGACCATGCTGGTGGTGAAGTCACCGATAATTTCTTCGAGTATATCTTCCAGCGTGACCAAGCCCATGATATCGCCGTATTCATCCACCACCAGAGCTATACGCTCTTTTTCGGACTGGAATTTATACATAAGGGTATGCAGCGGAGTCGACTCGGGCGTGAAATAAATCTCTCTTACGGCACGTAGCAAGCTGGCCTTGGTAAACTGGTCTTTCGATAACAGCCGCAGCGCATCCCGGGCATGCACAAATCCTACTGCGTCGTCGATACTATCGCGGTATAAAAGGACGCGGGTGTGTTGTGCCTGAGTGAGGTGCTTTTGAATTTTCTTCCAGTCGTCGTTAATGTCAATGGCGACGATTTCCGCTCGCGGCACCATGACATCTTCGGCAGTCACACTTTCTAAATCTAAAATACCCACCAACATGTCCTGGTGCTTTTTGGGGATCATGGCACCGGCTTCATACACTACCGTACGCAATTCCTCCCGGCTCAATGAGTCATCATTGCCGTTTAGCGGACTAATGCGCAGTAGCGACAGGATGCCATTAGTAATTCCATTGATAAAGGTCACAAACGGATACAGTACTGTAAGCAGTGGTAACAGAATGAGTGAACTGGGAAAGGCAATCTTCTCCGGGTAAAGCGCAGCCAGCGTTTTCGGCGTAACTTCGGCAAAAATGAGCAGAATAAACGTCAGGCCGAAAGTCGTCGCAATAAAGCCCCAATAATCCCCGAACAGGCGAATACAAATCACGGTGGCGATAGAGGAGGCCGCAATATTGACCAGATTATTACCAATCAGGATTAAACCAATCAGGCGGTCAGGGCGGTCGAGGAGTTTCTGAACCCGCTTTGCTGAGCGGTTGCCTTCATTCTGAAGGTGTTTCAGGCGATATCGGTTTATCGACATCATGCCTGTTTCGGAACTTGAAAAATACGCAGAGAGTAAAATAAGCACGCTCAATGCGATTACGAGCGTACTGGTTGCTATGTCGTCCAACTAAAAGGGCCCTTGTGCCTGCCAGGCTGCCCAATGTAGTAATTCGGGCAACCGGATTCAAGAAAAATATCGGATTGTAATACTACCAGCTAAATGGTTTTTATAGCAGCCATTCCCGGACTACCCGGCTGCCAAAGTAGGCCAGTGACAACAACACCAGCCCGGTAGTGGTTAACGCAATAACCTGTTTTCCCCGCCAACCCCATACACGCTGGCCGGCAAGTAAAAATACGTAGACCAGTAAGGCAATCAATGACAATACCGTTTTATGTGCGGCGGTGCGACTGAACATATCGTCTAAAAAGACAAACCCGCTGATAAGGGAAACTACCAGAAACAGCGTCCCGGCTAACAATAATTTAAACAGGATCCCTTCTACCAGCATCAGTGGCGGCAACGAGGAATGTAATAACGAGGCCCCTTTTTGCTTGAGTTTGTGGGTAATGAAGGACATCTGCAACGCGTACAAAAACGCGATTGCCAGCAAACCATAGGCAATCAGTGACAGAGTGATATGAATGATGAGGCCCGGTTCGAGCTGGATCTGCATGATATACGCCACGGGTATAAACAGTGACGCCAGTACCGTAAGCCCGGCAAAGCCATACACCACCGGCAACAAAATAGTGTTGGGTAGCACCCGGGCCGACAACAGCATAGAAATGGTAATTAACCACGCTACCAATGAGAGTACGTTGGTGATACTCATGTTCTGTCCCGGCACCTGCATAATTGCGCCGCTCAAAAAGATTGCGTGAGCCAGTACAGCTATGACGGCCAGCACATACCCGAGGCGCTGGTTAGGTCCTTCTTTATGGACAAAGCGGCCCATCAGTATAAATGCGGCCAGAAAATACAATCCGGCGGCTACCATGGCAAACATCGTGTTCATAATCTTCCCGTAGACAAAACCGACAACGTGCGCGGTCATCAGGCGCTATTGATACTGGAACTGCCTGCTAAATTCAACCATATGCGTTGTATTTAAGCATTTTGTACTTATTTAACCCAGACAAGCTGGCGAGTTATTGTGCATATTGGCTTTAGACAGTGGTACGTTCACGTCTGCTTTTGCGATACAATACGCCGCAATACCTTTTAAAAAGACAGAAGTTTCTCAATTATGTTTGAAAATTTATCTGAACGCCTCGGCCAGACGTTACGCAATGTCAGCGGAAAAGGGCGTCTAACAGAAGACAATATCAAAGAAACACTGCGTGAAGTGCGCATGGCGCTGCTGGAAGCCGATGTGGCCCTGCCGGTGGTGAAGTCGTTTGTGGCGCAGGTTAAAGAACGCGCAGTGGGCGCCGAAGTCAGTAAGAGCCTTAAGCCCGGTCAGGTGTTCATTAAAATTGTTCAGTCTGAACTGGAAGCAGTCATGGGGGAGGCGAATGAAAAGCTGAACCTGGCGACTCAGCCCCCGGCGGTAGTGCTCATGGCAGGTCTGCAAGGGGCGGGTAAAACCACCAGTGTGGGCAAACTGGCTAAATACCTCACTGAACGTGAGAAGAAAAAAGTGATGGTGGTCAGTGCCGACGTCTATCGTCCGGCAGCGATCAAACAACTTGAAACCCTGGCTGACGAAGTCAACGTGGGCTTCCATCCCTCCACCGAATTTCAAAAGCCGGTAGACATTGTTAATGGCGCCATCGATGCGGCCAAAAAGCAATTCTACGATGTCCTGCTGGTAGATACCGCCGGCCGTCTGCATGTGGACAACGACATGATGGGCGAGATTCAGGCCCTGCATAATGCGGTTAAGCCAGTAGAAACCCTGTTTGTGGTTGATGCTATGACCGGTCAGGACGCCGCCAATACCGCCAAAGCGTTTAACGACGCGTTGCCGCTGACCGGTGTCATCCTCACCAAAGCCGACGGGGACGCCCGTGGTGGTGCTGCCTTGTCTGTACGTCATATCACCGGCAAACCCATTAAGTTCATCGGTATGGGTGAAAAGGTCGATGCCCTTGAACCCTTCCATCCTGAGCGTATTGCCTCGCGTATCCTTGGCATGGGAGATGTACTGAGTCTGATTGAAGAAGTCGAGCGCAAGGTAGACAAAAATAAAGCCCAGCAACTGGCCAAGAAAGTGCAGAAAGGCAAAGGCTTCGATCTACAGGACTTTAAAGATCAGCTTGAGCAGATGAAAAACATGGGTGGCATGATGGGGATGCTGGACAAGCTGCCTGGTATGGGCGGCATGTCTGACAAAATTAAAGATCAGGCCAACGACAAACAGTTTGTGCAGATGGAAGCCATCATCAACTCCATGACGCCGGGTGAACGCTCGCGTCCTGAGATTATCAAAGGCTCACGCAAGCGCCGTATTGCTGCGGGTTCAGGTACCCAGATCCAGGATGTGAACCGGTTGCTGAAGCAGTTTACCCAGATGCAGAAAATGATGAAAAAAATGTCCGGTGGCGGCATGAAGAAAATGATGCGCCAGATGAAAGGCATGATGCCGCCGGGTGGCGGTGGTCCGGGCGGCCCGGGCGGAATGGGCGGCGGTATGGGCGGTATGTTCCCGCCTCGCTAACCTGCGTCTGATTTTACCGGCCACCCACGCGTGTGGGTGGCCGTTCGTTATACTCGCAGTGCCAGTCTGCCCGCTCACGGCAAGTGCCGTAATTCTCCGCAGCACCCACACCTTCTCCTGCAACACCACTGAATAAAACACCTTGACAGCATCATAAAGATGGCATCATTATGAGTCCATATTAACCGATGGATGTACTTATGCCCTCAAATACTTCCGCTATCGCTGAACTTCCCCATGCGCAGCGTGAGCGTCTGGCCTTTATTGATTTCAGCTTACAGTACTTCGGGCATATCAGCCGACAGGAACTTATCCAACGCTTTGCCACCGGTCTGGCGGCCAGTACCCGTGATTTTGCTACCTACCGTGAACTGGCACCAGATAACCTGCTACTGGATCACCAGTTTAAACGATACCGGCGCACCGACCGGTTTGCGGCACTCTTCTCTCATGATCCGCAGGTGATTCTGAATAGCCTGAGTTTAGGGTTCGGAGACGGCATCGCTACCGCAGTCACGCCATCGGCGCACTGTGTGAACGCGGTTAACCTGATCCATCCGCAGCCGGATATTATTGCCGGGCTCACCCGGGCCATCCATAACCAATATCCGGTAGAGGCGGAGTATGTCAGCGTCACATCCGGCCAGAAAAAGCGGCTGCTGGTGCCCCATGCCATTGTAAACAACGGGCATCGCTGGCATGTCCGTGCCTATGACTGCGACTCACAGAGTTTTCGCGACTTTGTGTGTACCCGGTTTATTCGCGTGACCGCCGTAGACCGAGCGCTGGCGAACCGTGAGCGGGCAGAACAGGATGCACTCTGGCAGCAGCAGGTTTGCCTCACGCTTATTCCCCATCCGGGCTTGCCGAACAGCCGTGCGATCGCACTGGATTACGCCATGCAGGACGGCCGCAAAGAGGTCACCATCCGCGCGGCGCTGGCCGCGTATTTGTTGCGATACTGGCAGGTAGACTGTTCGCCAGGCGCGCAAATAACCGGGCAGGGATGCCAACTGGCGCTGGCCAACCCTGAGATCCTGGGTAGCATTGACAGCGCCCACCTGGCGCCGGGGGCAGGGCGGGCACCACACTGACCACTTTGGTATGTGCAGTACAAAAAATGTGCGGTCGAACCCCAGGAATCCGCCCTGGGTAAGCCTGCCACTGGGCAGCGCAGGCATTTCATAATACACTGTCCGGCTACACAATGCGGGTCTCATGCGCAGCCGATTTAGCCTGCCTTACAACATCACCCGCAGCCCAAAGCAGTAGCCTACTTACGGGTGTTCCGCCCGCACGGCTTCTTCATTTGATGAATGTTTACAGGATTACTATGGCCGGCTTAAAACGCATTATTCTTATCGATACACACCTGCCAGGGGTGGTCGAACTCAAGCTGGATGGACATACCAACATCTGCGGTACCAACGCCTCGGGGAAAACCACCCTGCAACGTCTTATTCCGGTATTCTATGGGGAGTATCCCAGCCGCGTGGTACCGGCCACCCGTGACAGTTTCGAGCGCTGGTATCTGCCCCGCCAGTCAAGTTTCATTATTTATGAATATGCCCGGGCAGAGGGCGATCTGTGCCAGGCGGTGCTCTCGTCAAACGGTACTGGCGTCAACTACCGACTCATTGGTAAACCGTTCGAGAGTGACGATTACCTGATTAAGCAGAAAAACGGCAAATATACCAGTACCACCAGTGCGGAACTGGCCCGGGCTATGAAGCGCAACAATGTACTGGTCAGTAGCTTGCTCACGACCAAAGACTTCCGGGCCATCATGCAAAACGATCAGGGCGTGTTGAATCAGAGCGCCAATGGCCGGGAGTTGCTGGGCTATGCCAAAATCTTCAGCCTGTGCACACCGGGCCTGCATATGCGCCACATTGAGAAGCTGGCGAAGGCAGTGCATTCCAAAGAAGGCAAGATGGAAACCATCAAGGCCATGATTGCCGCTATTCTGGAAGAGGATGGTGTACAGCCACCGTCCTCCAACCTGAGCCGCAACCGGGTAGACGACTGGATAAAAGAATGCCATCTGATTAAGCAGTTTGACAAAATCCGCCCGGAGTTTTCAAAACTGGAACAGGCCAACATGGCCCTTACCAGCACCGAACAGACACTCTCTACGCTGAAGAAGTCCTTTGAGCTGGATAAAACCCGGCTGTCGGCAAAAGCCGAAACGTTACAGAACCAGCTTCAGGAGAACCAGTTCCAGCGTAAGCAGAGTGACGCCCAGTGGCATGACAGCCGTGATGAACTTAATCAGGTGGTGTCTTCGGCCAGAGCGGATGTCGAGAAGTTCACCAGTGAACTCGACGCCGTCGAACGGGAGTTCGATCACTGGCAGGAACAGAATATAGAACAACTGAAAGAAGACGTGGCCAACCTGCCACAATGGCAAAATGAACTGGAGCTGGTGTCCAGTCGCTATCAGTTACTGACCGAAAAGCACCAGGATATCGAGTCTGCATTTAACCGTCGTCTCGCTGAACTGGGTGATAAGCTGAGTCTGACCCTGGAGCAATTGTCAGCCTCACGTCAGGAAGCCGCAGACAAACGCAGTGAGCAACAGCAGGGAGAACGGGACGCGCTGCAAGCCATCCGCGATGATTTTTCCCAGCAACTGCAGGCGCTCAGTGACAGTTATCAGGCCCAGCTCAGTGATTTGAAAGTCACCGAGGCGGAACTGAAAGCGTCGCTGGCCAATGCGGGTTATAACGAATTCGAACAGTCCCAGCTGGACTTACTGGACGCGGCCATTAAAGAGGCGTCGGTGTCTGAGGATGCGGCGCGACAAGAACTCCGCCATGCGCAGCAGCAACACAGCAAGGCTGTGCAGCAGCGCCAGGAAGCCTCGTCAGCCCTCGACAAAGCGCGCCAAACCTACCAGCGGGAAGAAAAGGCAGTGGCCAGCGTGAATGCGCTATTGTATCCCGGTAAGGGCTCGCTACTGGAATATTTACGCGCGAACGTGGAAAACTGGGAAGCCTCGCTGGGGAAAGTACTGCGCCCGGAACTGCTTGAACGCACCGATCTTGCCCCTGGCACCGCAACAGGCGATAGCCTGTATGGTGTGACACTGGCCCTGGCGGCATTGGAAACACCGGAATATGCGGCCACTGAGCAGTCGCTTAAACAGCGGCTTGCTGATGCTCAAGCGGCTCAGGCTGAGGCTCTGAGTATCCAGAACAGCCGTGAAACGGAGCTGGCCCAGGCCAATGAAGAAGTCCGTAACGCCGAGCTGTCCATGACGCAGAAGGATAATGCGGTTAAATCTGCCGAAGCCAGCCGTAAACGCGCCCAGCAGGACCGCGATACCGTGCTCAGCGAATACCAGCAGGCACTGGCGGGACGCAAACAAAAAGCCAAGAGCCGCCTGGAATCTAACCAGCAGGCTCAGAAACAATGCCGTGCCCAGTACGAGCTGGACCGGGACGAGATGAAAGACCAGCAGCGTGAGTCGGAGACCGAGCATAGTTTCCACTGGCAGCAGCTCATTGCCGACACCGACGCCCGTATCGCGCAGCTGGACGCGGATATGAAAAAAGCCCGCGACGCTACCGCCAGTGACCGCAAAGATATGGAGCAGTGGCTGGAAGATGAACTGAATAACCGGGGTGTCGATGTAGATGAAATCGGCCAGCTGAAAAAGCGGATGAAGACGTTGAAAGACGACATCTACCGCACCGAATCACACCGTCATAAAGTCAGCGATTATGCCCGCTGGTATGACACCGTGTTCAACGGCCATAAAGTCAGCTGGCAGCAGTCGCTGGCCAAAGCCCGTAAAGTGCTGGGCGAAGCGGAGCGCAGTCTGGCGCAGAAGCAAAGTGCCTATAAAGAAACCCGCGAACAGCTAAAAGATCAGCAGATCACGCTGGAACGGGAACACAAGACGGTCACTGAGCATTTAGAGCAAGTGAACAGTTTATCCCGGGCGCTGGCCAAACTCACCCTGCGGCCTGCCGAAGACAGCGCGGTAGATGCCGATGACAATACCATTGGCCAGCGGTTGTCAGAAGCACAGAGCCTGCTGCAGGAGCGGGAAAACCTGCTCAGTGATGTCCGAAGCTATGTGGAGCGTTTCGATCAGCTTATTGCCGCGCAGGCGGGAACCGGGTTGTCCGATACCTGGGAACGGGCCCGTGAAGAGTGTGCGGTCATCAACGCCCACGGCGTGAAAGGTATTGATCACCGGCGCATGGTGGCGCACCTGGCGCAGCTGCTGAATGTCATTGTTCCGCAGAAGCTGCAGGGACTGCGGGAGCAGGGCCGTATATTCGGGGCGGATCTGAGTCAGTACTATTATGTGCTGGCGGATATCGATAAACGTATCGTGTCGCAGAGCCGCCGGATTACCAAAGAAGTCGACGGCGAGTTATTCCTCGACGGGGTATCTGATTCAGCCGTGAAAATTCGTTCCCGGATCAGTGAACTTGAGTTCTGGCCGGAGCTGGAGCAGTTCCGCAAGCACTATGATGCGTGGATGGAGCAGGGCGCGAACGAGTTACCAGAGGAAGAATACGGGCAAAGTATGCGCCGGGTGCTGGATATCCTTGGCCGTGCTGCACTGACAGGGGGCATCAGTAAGCTGCTGGATATTGAGCTGCACCTGCGAGAGGGCAACAGTGATTTGGTGATCCGTACCGACCGACAGCTAAATGAGTCCTCCAGTCACGGTATGGCTTACCTCATATTATGTAAATTCCTGCTGGCATTTACCCGCTTACTGCGAGGCGATGCCGACGCGGTGATCCACTGGCCAATCGATGAACTGGGTACCTTGCACCAAAGCAATGTGAAGAAGATTTTTGACGCCTGTCAGAACAATAACATCAGTGTGGTCGGCGCTTTCCCTAATCCGGAGTCGGATGTACTCACATTGTTTGAAAACCGTTATCTGATTGACAAGGTGACCCGCAAGTTACAGGTGGTGCAGCCTCAGGCAAGTATTATTGCCGATCGGCTGAAAGCCCGTCGCGAGCAACAGGAGGTATCAGCATGATGACTGAACAGGGGCGTGTAGTAAGCAAGTTACTGCAGGGAGAATTTATTTGTCAGGTCAGTGATGAAGAAGGCTGGCGGTATCTGAAGCGCCGGGACAGTGCCGAGCAGATTGAACCCCATTTGAATTTGCTGAACCGCACGCTGGCCAGCACCGCGGAAGGTGAGGTGTTTTTTGCCGGCTACCTCACTTTAGGTGATGATGAGCGTAAAGTACTTCATCAGCAGTTTCAGGAAACCGCCACCAGTCTGGTACCGCTGGTAGAGTGGCTGTTGCTGGTTCAGCAGGCCAGTGAGTCAGATATGCCCGTTACCATGGGTAATGCGATACGCCTGAACGAGCTGCAGAGCACCATCGAAGATACCCCGGCCTATGCTGAGCAACTGGAAAAAATTTCCCGCTACCGTTTGTTCGGTTCCACCAGTGTGAATTTGGACGGGCAGCTGAAACAGGTATTTAAACGCCTGACCGAGCTGGGTTATCTGTTAAAGCCCAATTCTGAAAAGCAGATCTATCTGGCGACCGGCAAAGTGGAACATTTATATGAGATGATCCGCTTTATCGATGAAACGGAGTCGCTGTCACTCTCGGAACAGGCGGAGGCGGCCATTCAACAGGGTAGTCTGCTATGAGCCAGGTGTTGATTCAGGCGGGCAACCGGCTGCTGAATGCCCTGGGGCGTCACAGTGAATTGATTATGCAGGCCTATGTGAACGGCACGGTAACCGAACGGGATCACAGCCCCAAAGTGCTCGAGCAACTGGTGCAGCTGGGGGTGCTATGGCGCCCGGATCCAGACAGCGAATTGCGACTGAAAAGTGCCGTACGTACATTGCTGGAGGGCAGCTTGCAGGACGAGCGTAGCCGCACTATAAATGCCAATATCGGCGCCTCGCTGGCGAGCCTGAAAACCCTCGCCGAGCACTACAAAGAAGCATTGCATTACGGCCGCTACAATGATGCCACGGCTCACATGGGCGATCTCACGGAACACGTATATCAGCTTACCGAGTCGCTCAGTAACAGCGTACGGGTAATGTTCAGCCGCATTGCTAACGAATTCGGCTATGTGGCCTCGGTAGAGGCGAAAATTCGCGAGAATGAACTGGCACAGGGGCAGGTTACTGAGCTGTTGTATCAGCTGGAGTGTTTCCGGTTCGATGAGTTAAGTGAAATCGCCGGATCTAACCGCGAGTTACGCCATCTGCTGGTGGTCTCACTGCAAAAGAGCTTCTCACGGGCAGCGCAGGAACTGTCAGTCGTGCAGGCCCGGTTGCTCGACTTACTGGGGCGGTTCCGTGAATTTCAGGGCCGCACCCGTCTGTTGAAAGGCTACTTATTACACATGGAGCAACAGCCTGATTTTGTGCCCGGTAATTATACCAGGCTCAGTCAGGTACCGGTGTTGTTCAATCAGGCCGCGAGCATGCTGAAACCGGCATTTGCCGACGTTAATAACGTCAGCCATGAAGCACAACTGCAGGAAGTGGTGGGGTCACTTACCCAGTTGCATAAACGCCAGCCTGAACAACATGCGTCGTCCCCCGACAGCGACATAGATGTCAGCGAGCAGGATACGGTGTCACTGACTAAAGATCCTATCCACCGTGAGGTGGACAGCTTCTTCTGCGCGGTGATCGACACTGGCCAGCCCCGATCGGCCCTCACCTATTATGCCGAACAAGGCCTCAGCTTCGATCCGGAAGTCTGGATTTATCAGGTTATCGGAGGCTTCCAGGCGTTAAACGATACCGACAAGCAATACTTTGCGCTGGAGCCCCACGGCCGGGTAGACCGCACCTTTGATGGTAACTTTTACATCAATGATATTACGCTGGGTTTACGCTAAGACAGCACAGGAAAAGGGGGTTAACACTCCCTTTTTTTATACCTAAAAAGTCTAGCGGCCAGCCTTGGCTATTTAGCCGCCGCGCCTATAATTAATTTGGGCATTTAAGAGTGAACCTTAAAAAAATGTCTGCCGTACTACGGTGGCTTATATGCACAATCCGCGTATGGACACCGTTGTTTTGACCTGTTGCGAGCCGGTCAGATAGTTGTAGCGTCGAAAGCGCGACGCGTAAGGAGAAACGCTTATGTACGTAACACCGCAGCAAGCCTTTAACGAGGCACTTATCAGAATGTCAGTATTGCTTTATCAGGCTGACGGTATGGTCACCCTCACCGAACAGGATTACCTTGACGAGTTTATCGATTCCCTCGACTGGCAGAGTCCGATCAGCGAGAGTGCGTTCCTGAATAATGCCATTTACGAAACCCGTAAAGCGCTGGATGTCGGGGATGGTGAAAAATACCTCAAAGCGCTTCAGCAGGATTTATTGTTTGATGCCGATAAGGCTATGGAAGTGGCAATGGCCATCACCGGCGCAGACGGCGAACGGTGCGACGAAGAAGCAGAGTTGCTGACCCTGCTGACCCATAAATTGCTTGCCAAGGCGCTGGTCAGCTGCGGACAGCCTAACGGGCCGGGCGGCACCGCGCCGGTAAGTATCTGAGCGGTGGACAATAGTTGCCCTTGTTCACCTGACGTATAGGCTATTCCTCTGCTCAGGTGAGCAACATGTCACGGGAAGTAGCATCCTGGCCGCGAGTCCGGCATCATAGTTCACACTGGATGGCGGCAGTGTAAACAACCTGCCCGGGCGTAAACCGGAGTGACATGAAAAAAATCTTCATTGCCTTATTGGTCTACTTGCTTTCTGCCTGCCAGCAGGTGCAGTCACCACGTTACGCGCCGTCGGCCAGCCTGCCCCCCTATCAGTTTGCAAAGTTTGCCGACTATCGCCAGGCGACCGCTGACTGGTTACAGCAGCACCGGCTGCCGGTTACCCGCAATGCTGACTGGGAGGTAACACTCAATACGCCGTTTAGTTGTGGGGAGCAATTCAACAAAGGCGTTATGCTGGTTCATGGATTAGGCGACTCGCCGTATTTTTTCCATGATGTGGCCCGTGACTTGTGTCAGGCCGGATATCAGGTGCGCACTATTTTACTGCCCGGTCACGGATCTAAACCGGGGGATATGCTGCAGGCCGACTATGCTACCTGGCAAGAGGTGACTAATTATCAGGTGGCGCAATTTGCCCGGGACGTAGACACGCTGGTGCTGGGTGGTTTTTCTACCGGCGCCAATCTGGTCACGCTGACCGCCGCAAATCGAGATGATATCGCCGGGCTAGTGTTATTTTCACCGGCATTCCAGCCCGATTTTTTTGTTACCCGTCTGGCGCCTTATGCTACCGCGCTGTATCCCTGGCCGAATCTGGAAGATGAAGATAACCCTACCCGGTACAACTCCATTGCCATGCAAGGCTTTTCTGCCTATCAGCAGAGTGTAACCGCGCTGAGCGACACCCTGGAAGCAAGGCGCCTGTCTGTGCCGGTGTTTATGGTGGTGGCAGAAAAGGACAGTGTGGTAAACGTCGATAAGGTGGCCGACGCTTTTCACTCCAGATTCACTGGCAAACCGAAAACGATGATGTGGCTGGGTGAACAACCCCCTTCGTATCCGGGCGTTACCGGCTATACCATGCAATTGCCCCAGCAACGTATAGGGGCTGCCTCGCACATGGCGGTGCTGTTCGACCCCGGCAATGTGCTGTATGGCACCAAAGGCAGCTTACGGATTTGTGATAACGGTCAGTCAGACAGCAAAACGGAAGCCTGCAAACGGGGAGAGGTGGTCTGGTACGGGCCTTGGGGATATACCGAAGAGGATAAAGTGTTTGCCCGGTTAACGTATAACCCGTATTACCCGACCATGCTCAGCCAGATACAAGGGTTTCTCAAACAGGTCGTGGCGCAGCATACCGATCAGTGAGCCAGGCAACAAACACGGCGGCAGCGCCGCCGCGTTCCGATGTCCCTAGACTATGTTTGACCCTCGACCGGCACTTTTGATGTCTTCCAGCCAGCGCGCTTCATCGGCTTTCACCACGTCTTTATTGACGGTGTAACCCACCAGTTTCTCCAGTTGCTTATTGAAGTTATTGCGCAGTTTCCCCAGAAAGCCAGGTTCGGCAATAATATCAATGTGTTCGACTTTTTCGCTGCAGCGGCGGTCGTCCAGCCATTCGGCTACCGTATGCGCGAATCGCTCTGCTTCGGTTTCGGCAGCGTCTTTGCGGCTCATGGAATCTACTCCCTGAACGGCACCACTGGGTGAGTGGGTTGCCCCCGGGCGGTCGGTGACAAGGTCGCTGTCAGAAGCACGACCATCGTCGTTACTCAACGTGGTTACCAGCTCAAGAGAGGAAGCACCCTCCTTTTCGAGCAGAATTTTTGCCTGATTCTGATTAGCAACAACGAGATAAGATTTACCTAACATGATAACTCCTTTTCTTGCGGTTCATCTGCTTATAAGACAGGGGGCAGGAAATAGTTTAGTCATAAGCGGTAAGTGGGAAAAGTTTAATCAACGACCCGGGCAGGGCGCCACTGTCTGACTTTTGGGAGATAATAGCCGGCAGCAGCGCTGCCGGCTGTAGTGTCAGTGCTGCTCTTCCGCCAGTTCCATTTCACGCGCAAGACGCTTGGTTTCGTCCGCGCGGGGCTGGGTAAAGCGTGCTAGGGCAAGGTACAGCACAGGCGTAAGGTACAGCGTGAATACCACCGCAATACCCAGACCACCGAACACCACCCAGCCAATGGCGTTACGGGATTCAGCACCGGCGCCGGATGACAAAATCAGCGGCAGGCCACCCAGGATGGTAGAGACCAGGGTCATCATGATGGGGCGCAGGCGCACCGTACCGGCTTCCACGATTGCATCATAAATACTGTGACCCTTATCGCGCAGCTGATCGGCAAATTCAATCAGCAGGATGGCGTTTTTAGCCAGCAGGCCAATCAGCATGACCAGGCCTATCTGTGAATACACGTTGATGGTGGTATTAGTGAGGTACAAGGCATAGATAGCCGCAGCAATACCAAAGGGCACCGTCAACATGACGACCACCGCGCTGTTCACGCTTTCGAACTGTGCAGCCAGCACCAGCAGTACAATAATGAAGGCCAGCACGTAGGTTACCGCTACCTGCTGGGAAGTTTCTTCAAAGGTCTGTGCCTCGCCGAGAAAAACCAGACCAATGCCCTCGGGCAGTGTTTCGTCGCCCAGCGCCCGCAGGGTGTCGACCACGTCACTGAGCGCCACGTCTTCGGGGAGCTCCATTTCCATCTCAATAGCACGGCGCTGCGCCTGCCGCTCCAGCTCTGCCGCGACCCCTTCTTCGCTGATATAGGCCACACTGGACAGCGGGACCAGGTTACCCGATGTGGACTTCACGTACAGGTTGGTAAGATCAGAGGGGTTACTTTCACTACGGTTATTCGTTTGCAGCATAATCGGAATGGCCTGATCGCCCACATTTAAATCGGCAATATCATAGCCGGCTACGGCTGCCCGCAAGGTACTGGCAATATCATTTAGCGGAACGCCAAGCTCTTCGGCCCGGCGTCGGTCTATATTTACCCGCAGCTGCGGCTGAGTAGGCTCGTAGCTGATGCGCGGGCGACCCAGCTCGGGCAGTGCCTCTTCAATTTTAACGGCGAAGTTCTGCGCTACATCGAAGATGCGGGCATAGGTATCGCCCGTCAGCGCCAGTTCCAGGCCGCCGCCCTGACCGCGCAGGTTCAGACTATTGCCCCCAAATGCGTTACCCGGAGCACCGGGCACCGCCTGCAGACGCGGACGAATTTCCTCAACCACATCCTGCAGGGACTGATCCCGGTCGTCCCAGTGCTTGAGCGGCGCGGTAATAAAGACGATATTCGGATCCCACTGGCCAACCACGGTGTAAATGGAGTCGATAGTGCCGTTGTCCACATAGGGCATCAGCACTGCTTCCATTTTTTCTGCCTGACGATCCATAAAATTAAGACCAGCACCATCCGGCCCGCGGGCGAAGATCCGGATAGTCCCCCGGTCCTCACTGGGCAACAATTCGTTATCGATATTTTGTGCAGTGAAGTAAGCTCCGACACCGGCCAGTAAACTGAGCGTGACGATGATCCAGCCGAACTTCAGGCTCCAGCGCAGCGTGCGCTGGTAAAAGTGCAGGCATTTGTTACCCGCCGCGCCCAGTGTGCGGCTAAACTTACCTTCACCCTGACGCTTTTTAAGCGGCAGCTTGGCGGTTAAGGCCGGCACCAGAGACAGCGCCACAAACGATGAGATTATCACCGCACCAGCCAGCACCCCGCCGAATTCACGGAACAGACGGCCAGCGGTAGACGGCAGAAAGGCGATTGGTATGAACACCGAGGCTAACACCGCCGTTGTGGCAACGACCGCAAAAAATACTTCCCGGGTACCAATCACGGCGGCGGCCCGGGCACCCAGTCCCATGGCCCGGCGTCGCTGAATATTCTCTGAAACCACAATGGCGTCATCGACAATCATGCCCGTGGCCAGCACCAATGCCAGTAAGGTCAGGATATTCACCGAGAAGCCCAGGGCGTAGATAATAGCGAGTGCGCCCACCAGGGATACCGGAATAGACAGGGCAGGGACAATGGTGGCCCGCCACGAGCCTATAAAGACCAGTAAGGTGAAAATAACCAGCAAGATAGTCAGGCTCAGCGAGATCACCACCTCTTTCACTGAGTCGCGGATGAATTCCGCATCATCGGAGGTCACCACAATATTCATATCGGTGAAGCGTTTATTGAGGTTTTCCACCATTGCGATCACCTGATCTGATATTTCAATGGTGTTGGAACTGGCCTGACGAATCACCCCTAAGCCGATAACCGGCTGCCCGTCCAACCGCACCATGCTGGTGGTATCGGCAGGGCCAAAAAACACACTGGCAACATCGCCCACGCGAATATCGCCGTTGATCACAATATCCTGAACATCCTGCGCCGTGACGGAGGTGGCATCCGCGCGCACAATGAGAGCCTGATCCGCAGACTGAATACTGCCTGCTGGTACATCAAAGGGCGCCAGCGCCAGTGCATCGGCCACATCGGTCATCGACAGCCCGAAGCTGGTTAACCTGAGCGGATCGACTGACACCCGTAGCACCCGTTCACGATCACCCCGCAAGTTCACGTCCGCTACGCCGGGAATAGCGAGAAATAGCGGCGCTAAGTCGGTTTCCACCCGCTCGGTCATGGTTTCCATATCCAGGGTGGTGCTGGATACCGCCAGGCTTACTACCGCCTGCGCGTCGTTGTCGGCGCGGATGATGGCCAGTTGTTCAATGTCATCCGGCAACTGACGGCGTACCCGGTCAACCGACTCGCGGGTTTCATTGGCCGCATCTTCCAGATTAATATTGGGCATAAATTCGACGCGGATCCGCGCCGAGTTTTCTTCACTCTGGGCATAAATATTTTTTACCCCGCTGACCCGGGCCACGGCGCCTTCAAGGCGACTGGTCACCTCAGCATCCACCGTTTCCGGAGAGGCGCCGGGGTAGCTGGCGGTGACCGTTATGGTGGGAGTATCCACATCTGGCAGCTCCCGTACTTCCAGGCCATACAGGGCCGCGAGGCCGGCAATTGCAATCAGCAGGTTCAGTACCACAATCAGCACCGGCCGGCGGATGGCCAGCGAGGGCAGGTCGCTGGTGGCCACGGTTGGCTTACTCATCGCCGGGTCCTCTGGCTAGCTCGGTGGTAATTTCCTGGCCATTGCGCAGCCGTTGAATGCCTTCGCTAATAAGGGTATCGCCATCGCTCAGTTTACCCGACACCAATATGGTGCCACGTAAGCGCTGATGCACTTCCACGTCGACCCGCCTGGCTTTACCATTTTCTGCAGTCCACAGATAGGCGCCGGTTGCGCCCCACAGTAACGAGGCTTCAGGGATCGCCGCGTAGCGATTACCGTCAATAGCCAGCTTCACCCGAAAGCTCATTCCCGGGCGAAAGCGATCCTGGCTGTTGTCGAGAATGGCGCGGACCCGCAAGGTGCGGTCAGACTCGTTAATACGAGAATCAAGCTGGGCAACCTCAGCCTGTAATTCTGTATTGCGGTTGGCCCACGGTTCCAGTGTCACTTTTGGGGCATTCATCAACACCGGCAGCGAGGCTTCCGGGGCGCGGAAATTGATATACAGCTTACTGCGATCATCCAGTGTGGTGATGGCTGTTGAGGTGGTGATCCGGTCGCCCACTTCAATTTCAGTCAGGCCGACAACGCCCGTGAAAGGCGCGCGGATATGGCGGTCGTCCAGATCGGCCTGGGCATCGGCTACGTTGACTTCCGCCAGGTCACGGGCGGTCTGGGCAAGGTCCAGTTCATTTTGTGCCACCGCACCCTGCTGCTGACTATTGAGCAAACGCTGATAGGTGCGTTCGGCGTCTTTCAATTGCAGTTTTGCCCGCTTAAGGGCAGTGAGTTGCTTTCTGTCATCCAGACGTACCAGCACTTTTCCTGCCTCAACTTGCTGGCCGGGCACAAAATTCACTTCCATGACTTCTTCCGCCACCGCCGGGTACAGCACCACCGAACGCACCGCTTCCGCCGTGCCTACCGCTTCTACCCGCCGCGTCTCATTTTGAAACTGCACGGGTTCAGTGACCACCAGTTTAGCTTCTTTGTCGCCTCTGAACTGCGCCAGGGCTGGGGTGGCTGGCACGCTTAAAAGGACCGTGGCGGTTACCGTAGCCAGCAGTCGGAAAATCTGTGCTTTCATGAATTGTCCATACAAACAACGCCGCCGTCACGGAGCACCGTGCAGCGGCGGGGGAGTAAATTAAAGAAGTCAAAGTGTATACGTATGGCAACACGCTTAGCTCAGCTGAGCAATTGCAGTTCGGCGTATTCTCTGTACAGCATATCGTTTTCAATCAGTTCGTCGTGAGTGCCGGTGCTGGTAATTTTACCTTTGTCCATTACCACTATGCGGTCGGCGTGCTGGACCGTGGCCAGGCGGTGGGCTATGACAATGGTGGTGCGGCCGTGCATCAGACGGTTCAGGGCTTGCTGAACACGCCTTTCACTATTGGCGTCCAGCGCCGAGGTCGCTTCATCCAGCAGCAAAACCGGACGGTCGGCGAGGATCGCCCGGGCGATGGCAATCCGCTGGCGTTGCCCGCCGGACAAGCGAACGCCCCGTTCACCTAATTCAGTATGGTAACGTTGCGGTAACTGGTCGATAAATTCATGGGCAAAGGCCGCCTTCGCCGCCTGACAGATATCGTCATCACTGGCATGGCTATTCCCGTAGCGGATGTTTTCCATCACTGTAGTGGCAAAGACCACCGGCTCCTGAGTAACAATGGCAATCTGTTGGCGTAAGGAGTTCAGCGTAAAGCGGTCGATAGGCTCACCGTTGAGCGTGATCTGCCCCTGCTGTGGCTGATAAAAGCGCAGTAATAAGTGGAACAGTGTCGATTTACCGGCGCCGCTTGGGCCCACCAGCGCCACAGTTTCACCGGCCGCGACATGCAGGTTAAGATTGGTAAACAGGGGCGCACTGTCGGGGTAGTGAAACAATATGTCAGCGAAATCAATGGTGGGAGGCTGGTTGGTCACGGGTAGCACCTGCGAACCCGCGCTTATATCTGAGCGGCTGGCCAGCAGTTGCAGTAACCGCTCACTGGCACCTACACCACGCTGTACCTCACCAATCACTTCTGAAATAGTGGCAATACTGCCCCCGGCCATCACCGCATAGAACAAAAATGCCGAGAGCTCGCCCATGCTCATGCTGCCCGCGAATACCTGCCGGGCACCTACCCAGGCAATCACAATAATGGCAGATAAACTAAACGCCATGATGGTGCCGATAAGCAGGGAACGGTAGTGGATACGTTGCCGAGCCGTATCCATGGCTGCTTCAACCCGCTGACCAAAGGCGTCGGCTTCGAGGCTTTCTGCCGTGTAGGCCTGCACCGTGCGGATTTCGTGGAGGCTTTGATCGACGTTGGCCCCAATGTCCGCCACCTTGTCCTGTGATAATTTAGCGTATCGCCGAACGCGGGGCGCCAGCAGCCGGATAGGTAACAGCACCGCGGGTACGGCAAGGAGGACGCAGAGCGTCAGTAACGGACTGGTGATCCCCATCAGCACAAGGGAGCCGATAAAGGTAATGGCGGAGCGGATGGCCATTGATAAGCTCATACCGATGACCGTCTGTAATACGGTGCTGTCGCTGGTAAATCGGGATATGACCTCGCCGGTACGGGTTTGCGCATAGAACGTGGGCGGTAGCGTCAACAAATGGGTAAACACTTGCTGGCGGATGTCGGCGCTAACCCGCTCACCCAACCATGTCATCAGGTAAAACCGGCAGTAGGTGGCCAGACTGGCAACTAAACAAATCACCAGCACCGCGACAATGGCAGTATTCAGGGTGCCGGGGTTTTCTGCCATAAACCCTTTATCGACGGCGAACCGCACGCCCTGGCCTAATAACAGCCAGGCGCCTGCAGCAATGAGCAGCGCGGCCACTGCACCGGCTACCCGCCAGCGGTAGGGCGAGAGGTACCCGCCCAGCCAGTGAATGACCTGGCGGGTGGTGACGGTATCCTGAAGCGGTGACGACATGAGACTCCTAAAATGAAGCGATGAATTCAGAGGGGGTAGTTTACGGTGAAAACCCGTAAAAAGCCCCGGCTTTGCGATAACCTAGAGTAGCAAAACGTTAAGCCTGTTTCCCCGCCCTTTATTGTTGCCGCTAACAGTGGATTCTCCTTGCATTCGGCTGTCATTTCCGTATAATTCCGCGGCCTTTCTCCTCGTCCGCAAAAGTTGTGGGCAGGCTGAAAGGTAAGTTAACGGTAACGCTACAACGAGTTTGAGGCATACATGGTTACTATTCGTTTACAGCGTGGTGGCGCGAAAAAGCGTCCATTTTATCAACTAGTGGTGGCAGATAGCCGTCGCGCAAGAAACGGTCGTTTTATTGAAAACGTTGGTTTCTTCAACCCAACAGCACAAGGTCAGGCAGAACGTCTGCGCATCGACCTTGAGCGTATTGAACACTGGGTTGGTGTTGGCGCGACACTTTCTGATCGCGTATCTAGCTTGGTAAAAGAAGCTAAAAAAGCAGCTGCATAATGCAGCGTGCAACTGGTGGGTATAGATGAGTCAAGCGTCTGACATGGTAGTAATTGGCAAAATCGGTGCGCCTTATGGCGTTAAAGGTTGGGTCAAGATAAACAGCTATACCGAAACACCGGCCGGTATTTTCGATTATAAGCCCTGGTTTATCAGTGGCGATACCGAATACCGCATTGACCAATGGCGACCAAACGGTAAAAACCTGGTAGCAAAGATTACGGGTGTTGAGTCCAGAGAAGATGCCGAGCGCATCAAAAATCTGGATATCTGTATTCTGGCCGACCAGTTACCTGATTTAGGTGACGAAGGTTATTACTGGCGGGAGCTCACCGGCATGAAGGTGGTAACAACGCAAGGTTACGACCTCGGTGTGGTGAAAGACGTATTTAACACAGGTGCCAATGACGTACTTCAGGTACGGGCAAATGTGGGCGATGCGTTTGGTCAAAAAGAAAGATTATTGCCGTTCGTGTTCGACGAAGTCGTACATGAGGTCGATAAAGAAGGCAAGGTCATAACAGTTGACTGGGATCCGGGGTTCTAAGTGACCGCGGAAAAATGGTTTGGCATTGTCAGCCTGTTTCCGGAAATGTTTGCGCCGTTTACCCAGCAGGGTGTAACGGGGCGGGCTGTGAAATCAGGGCTGCTCAGTGTAGATACGTTTAACCCACGAGACTTTACCCATGATCGTCATCGCACGGTTGATGATCGTCCCTATGGGGGCGGTCCCGGCATGTTAATGATGGTTAAGCCTTTAACTGACGCCATAACCGCAGCCAAACAGGTTGGCGGGGAAAACAGTAAGGTGATTTATCTGTCACCACAGGGTAAGCCCCTGGACCAGGCAGGCGTTAAACGCTTGTCAGAGACAGACCGCACGATTTTAATCTGCGGCCGTTATGAAGGAATTGATGAGCGTGTAATCGATGCCCATGTAGACGAAGAAGTCTCCATTGGTGATTACGTTCTCAGTGGTGGTGAGCTACCGGCAATGGTGTTAATGGATGCCGTTTCCCGGTTAGTGCCCGGTGTACTGGGTCACAAAGCCTCCGCAGTGGAAGATTCCTTTACTGACGGACTTCTGGATTGTCCGCATTATACGCGACCAGAAGTGCTCGAGGGTCAGGCGGTTCCTGAGGTGTTATTAAGCGGTGATCACGAGAAAATCAGGCAGTGGCGACTCATGCAATCGCTGGGAAGAACCTGGCAGCGTCGCCCTGAGTTATTTAACCACCTAGCTCTGACTGAGGAGCAACAGCAGTTACTTGATAAGTTCAGGTTACAGTTGCGGCAAGATGACAGTTAACTAGATGAGAGGAAATGATGAGCAAAGTCAGTCAAGATATCATCAAAAAAATTGAACAAGCACAGTTAAAAACTGATGTTCCTGAGTTTGGTCCAGGGGACACAGTGAGTGTAAAAGTTCGCGTTACCGAAGGTGACAAAGAGCGTCTTCAGGCCTATGAAGGTGTTGTTATCGCTAAGCGTAACCGTGGTCTTCACTCGTCTTTTACAGTTCGTAAAATCTCTAGCGGCGAAGGCGTTGAGCGTGTTTTCCAAACACACAGCCCGGCCATCTCTTCTATTGAAGTGAAACGTCGTGGTGCGGTTCGTCGTGCTAAGCTTTACTATCTTCGCGAGCGTTCAGGTAAATCTGCACGTATCAAAGAGAAGCTTAACTAAGATTACTAATACTTGCGTTATCGTTAACTTCGAAAAAGCCCGCATCTGCGGGCTTTTTTGTGTCTGTGAGTTGGTGAGAGGATAAGGCGCTAAGCACCTTGCACGCTGGCAGTTTTCTGCGGCGGGTTAAGAAAGGGCTGCAGACTTCCCAGTAAATGACTTTTCTGAATCGGCTTGCTGATGTGACCGTCCATACCCACCTGGAGGCAGGCATCAATATCCTGTTGCATGGCATTGGCAGTCAGCGCCAGAATGGGCGTATCCAGCGCCAGCTGTTCCCGGATCCGGCGGGACGCCTCATAGCCATCCATTTCCGGCATCTGAATATCCATTAAAATTATGTCGAATTCATGGTTGGCCAACGTATCCAACGCTTGCTTACCGTTTTCAACCCGGGTGATATCCAGATTGGTGGTATTCAGCATTGCCTGCAAGACTTCCACGTTAATGTCGTTATCTTCTACCAGCAGTACCCGGGTATATAAAAACTCTGTGCTGTAGTCAGCTTCCAGGGCCGACTTTTCCTGTTGCCGGGTGCGGGGCAGGTTAACTTCAAATGAAAAGGTAGTGCCTACGCCCGGCTCGCTTTCCAGCTGCATATCGCTGCCCATCAGGGCTAACAGCTGATTACAAATATGTAGCCCAAGCCCGGAGCCGCCAAATTTCCGGGCAGTAGAGCTTTCTGCCTGTGTGAACGGCTGAAAGAGGCGCTGCTGTTGTTCTTCGGAGATCCCAATTCCTGTGTCTTTCACCCAGACTTTTAAGCGACAGTGTGTATCTGTCATACCGGCCGTCACCACACCTATTTCCACTTTGCCGCGTTCGGAGAATTTAATGGCGTTGCTCATTAAATTAGCCAGCACCTGCTTAAACCTGAGCTCATCGAAAATCAATAATTTGGGTGTTTCCGGGTCAATTTTAAATACCAGGCTTAACTCTTTGGCCTGGGCCTGAGCACTGAAGATGTCACCGAGCTTTTTCAGGCTGCGTTTAATGTTGTATGGGCCCGGGTCCAGTGCCAGCTTACCGGCTTCAATTTTAGAGAAGTCCAGCAGATCGTTAATCAGTTGCAGCAGCATTTCCGATGAATTGGTGACCTGATAAATGAGTTTTTTGTGCCGGGCGTCTTGAAGTTGTTCGGTAAGCACCTGACCAAAGCCAATAATGGCATTCAGCGGTGTGCGAATCTCATGACTGATGTTGGATATAAATTCTGATTTCAGACGATTATGCAGCTGTGCCTGATCACGTGCTTTGGCATTCAATGCCATTGTCTGGCGGGACTTCTTAAGGAGAATCAGAATAATTGCCAGCGTCACCAGGGTCAGCGCTACCAGAATAATCAGCCACTGATTAAATTGCCGCTCAGTCTCCCGGGCATCATCCTGTGCTGCCAGCAACTCGGAAATGGCCCGGTTTTCTTCTTCAAGCATGTTCGCTTTGGCTTTTTCCTGCTCAATCTGGTAGACCAGTTGTGAACTTTCTATAAGCTCCAAATCGTCGTACTTTTTGGCGTCCAGGTAAGCCTGATGAAATTGCGTGTACTGCTCGTAGGCGGTTTTATAGTTGCCTTCACTGGCCGCAATAAACGCTGCGATTTGTTCAAGCTCAGCCCGCCAGGTAGTTTGCTCTTCGGGCCGGTCCTGATCAAACATCTGACGTGAAACCTGTAATGCTTCCCGGGCCTTATCAGGGTCGCCGAGCTCAAGGTACGCTTTGGCTTTCCATTTGTAAATTTCACTATCAAAAAATGGCGAGGTCAGGGGGTGGCTGGTCACCCGGTCAGACAATGTCAGGGCTTTATCAAGCTGCCCGGCACGGAAGTAAGTGGTGGCCATGCCATACAGTGCGAGGTATTCAGAATAGTTGATGTCTATATTGCGGTCGTTATCCAGTGCTTGCTCAAAATAGCGGATTGCCTCGCCATAATTCTCTTTGTTGCGATACAGGATGCCCGAGGCATACAGGTTGTCACTTACCAAAACCCAGTCTTTATTTTCCCGGGCGCCCTCCAGTGACTCGGCATAATGTTCCAGCGCAATATCCAGTTGCTGGATAGAGTGATAATAATCAGCCACCTTGTTGTAATAAAGTGGCCAGAGGTCGGTGAGCCCCTCACTGCGCAATAAGTCGTTTAACGTGTCGATGAGCTGGCCATTCGTTGCGAACGCCTGGTTCTCACTGTTGGTCACCATCAGGTAAGAAATAGTCACTGCCCGTAACCGTGGACTGATATTCTTATTGGCCAACACCTGTTCAAACAGGCTGTAGGATTGTTCGTAATTCGCATTAATACTGTGCATACGGGCCAGGCCCATTTTAATCGCCGGTCCGTATTCGGGGGGGCTGGCCAGGCGGCTTAGTTGCTCAATTAATGCGGGCTCAGCAGCCTGGTTTAGAGTAATCATATACCAGGCATAGTCGGCTGCAATCTGTGCTTTTTCATTGCGACTGTAGGCGGGATCACCCAGCCACATCGCCAATGTTTCGGTAATTTGTCCGATGGGCATGGGGGTTTCACTGGCAAGTCGCTGCTCAAAACTCTCCAGCTGTCGGCTTACATCTGCCAGCACCGAAAAACTGCATAGCCAGACTATCAGAGCCAGCGCGCACTGGCGAAATCGGGGCGCGAATTTACGCTGAAGAACCATGAGAAGTCCGTTTCGCCACCTGGCGTTGGTTAGTTGCTGTGGCTGACATCAGTCGATACTAATGGCCATGCACGACGTACCGACGCCGGATGCTGGCAAACCGTTGCAAATGAAATAAAGTGACATAGCTAAAACACGATCAAGAGTGCCTGACATTGAAGCTAGCAAACTCCGGAATAAAAGTCTGTAAGTAAGTGCATGAAAAGTATTCAACTTTAGTTGTGTGTGAAGAAAGTTTAATCGTCAACCCCGGGATTGCAAGGTGAACTGGCGAACAAAAAGTATCCAGCTACAGCAGAATTTTCAGTGTCATTTAACCAATTGTCGTGCGCAGACCCTTTAAGCATGTGTTAGAACAAAGTATTCTTCACAATGTCTTGCCTGATCTCCAGCCTATTGTTAAAAAGTCAATAGTTATCAGGCTTTGGCCGTTTTCTTTGTTGTATCTTTTTTTTTACATATTGGCGTAGCTTTGGGTAGGCGTCAGTTTCTCTGTTTGCAAATAATGAGAGCATTATGATCAAGGACACCGTTAACAATATTCATATCAGCGCCGAAGATGTGCTGGTTACGCCGGAAGCCCTCGCCAATGAGCTGCCGGTTTCTGATAAGGCCTTACAGGCCATCTCTGACTCGCGCACAATTATTTCCGATATTATTCATCGCCGTGACCACCGGATGCTGGTGGTGTGTGGCCCGTGTTCAATTCATGATGTGGATGCCGCGAAAGAGTATGCGTTACGCTTAAAAGAGCTTCACGAGTCATGCAAAGATACCCTGTTTATTGTTATGCGGGTGTATTTTGAAAAACCACGCACCACCACCGGCTGGAAAGGGTTGATTAACGATCCGCATCTGGATGGCTCTTTCGATATTGAAACCGGACTACGCAAAGCCCGGGAGCTGCTGATCTGGCTGGCTGAACTGGAACTACCGGTGGCAACCGAAGCCCTGGATCCGATCAGCCCGCAGTATCTGGCAGAGCTGTTCAGCTGGAGTGCCATTGGTGCGCGTACCTCTGAATCACAGACTCACCGTGAAATGGCCAGTGGTCTGTCAATGCCGGTGGGCTTCAAAAACGGCACCGACGGCAGCCTTGGCATCGCTATTAATGCGTTGCAATCCGCAGCTTCGGGCCACCGCTTCATGGGCATCAACAAACAAGGGCAGGTAAGTATCATTGCCACCAGTGGCAATCCGGATGGTCACATCATCCTGCGGGGTGGCAAACAGCCGAATTACGACTCTGTGTGTGTCTCTGAGAGTGAGCAGGAAATGGCGCAGGCAGGACTGTCTGCAGGACTGGTAGTAGATTGCAGTCATGCCAACTCCAGTAAGGATTATCGCCGTCAGCCGCTGGTGGCACAAAATGTGGTAAACCAGATCCTCGAAGGTAACCAGTCAATCATCGGTATTATGCTGGAAAGCCATTTAAAATCGGGGAATCAGAAAGCCGACGGTAAGACCCCGCAGGAGCTGGAATATGGCGTCTCTGTCACAGACGGCTGCATTGACTGGACGACCACGGAAAATCTGATCACCCAGACCCGGGACAAACTGATTACTGTGTTACCCTTGCGTCAGGATAAACGCTCTGACGTCGCCTGATTTTGGTTGCCTCAACAGGAACCTCGATACGTTATGACGACTGAGTCAACAAACCTGGACGGGCTGCGCTCGGGTATCGATCAGCTGGATGCCCGGCTGATCGATATTCTGGCGAAACGGGCGGAACTGACCCGGCAGGTTGGCGAATTAAAAGCGAAAACCGGTATGCCGGTCTACGTACCGGAGCGGGAAGCGGCGCTTATTAACAAGCTTCGCGATCTGGCCACACAGGCCGGGGTATCTCCGGAGCTGGCAGAAGATCTTATGCGCCGTATCATGCGCGACTCCTATCATACCCAGAATAACCGCTATCAGTGTGTGAACCCTGACGCGGGCAGAGTGGTGGTAGTAGGTGGGGGCGGTGCGCTGGGCCAGGTCTTTGTAAGCTTGTTTCAACGCAGTGGCTATGCCGTTGACGTGGTAGAGCAGGCGGACTGGGGCAACGGGCACGCAGAAAACATGTTGAAGCGCGCCGCACTGGTTATTGTGGCCGTGCCGATTAACCTGACCGAAGCTGTGATTGGACAGCTTTCCACTTTGCCGGAGCACTGCATACTGGCCGATATTACCAGTATCAAAAGCCGCCCGCTGACCGCCATGCTCGACGTGCACAGTGGCCCGGTGGTTGGTCTTCACCCTATGTTTGGACCGGATGCGCCCGGTATGATTAAGCAGGTGGTGGTGGTTTGCCATGGACGTCAGCAACCCCACTACCAGTGGCTACTCGACCAGATGCAAATTTGGGGTGCTACTTTGCATGAAAGCAGTGCCGAAGAGCACGATCAGGCTATGGCTTATATTCAGGTGATGCGGCACTTCAATACCTTTGTATATGGCGCACACCTGCAGGGGGAAGACCCGGATCTGGATACCCTGACGGTATTCAGCTCACCCATTTACCGGCTGGAGCTGGCCATGGTGGGACGCCTGTTTGCGCAACCCCCGGAACTGTACGCCGATATTATTTTCAATAACCCGCAAAACGTGGCGCTGTTACGCCGTTTCCATCAGCGCTTTGGACTGGCACTTGATATGCTGGAAGCCGCCGATAAAACAGCCTTTATTGAGCAGTTTAAGGAAATTGGCGACTGGTTCGGTGATTATGCAAAAATGTGCTTAAGTGACAGCAAGCAGCTGCTGCTAAAAGCTGACGACGGTAAGTTACTGCGTAAATAATTTCCCATTTATTGCCGGGCAAGCTGTTCCCAGTAAGGTGTATCGCCAAAATAGTCAGCCAGATAGTCGATAAATACACGCACTTTGGGCGCCAGCAAGCGCGAGCTGGGATAGACCGCCCAAATTGCCGTGTCAGACACCAACGAGTGATCCTGTAATACCGGTACTAGCTCGCCCCGTTGCAAGTGGCGGTAGGCGCACCACAGTGAGCTGACAGTAATGCCCAGGCCTGCCGCGCAGGCGTCGCGCACCGCCTCACCATTATCGGCGCGCAGCGGACTATTCACCTGAACACTGTAGTTGCCGGTACGGTCCCTGAATTGCCAGGTGTCCATCCCCACCAGGGTCACGCAGCGGTGCTCGCTGAGGGACGCCGGTGTCGCCGGTTCTCCCCATTGTTCAAGATAACCTGGCGACGCGACCAGCAACCGTGTATCACTGGCCAGTTTTCTGGCTACCATCGTGGAATCCTCCAGCGCCGCATCACGAATGGCCACATCAAAGCCGCCTTCTACCAGGTTCACAATACTGTCGCTTAAACGCAGTTCAATGGTCAGATCCGGGTAGCGCTGCATAAATCCGGGCAGCGCCGACATCAGGTGCATTCTGCCAAACGACGCCGGCGCAGTAACGCGTAAATTGCCCTGTGGGGAAAGGTTACCCGCACCCACTGCGGCGCGCGCTGTTTCAGCGCTGGTCAGCACATCTAAAGCATGGGGGAGGAACGCCTGTCCGTCTTCCGTCAGGGACACCCGGCGTGTGGTTCGGTGGATCAACCGCACACCAAGTTGCTGCTCCAGCTTATTCAAATGGGCGCTGGCCACGGCCGGTGACAATCCCAGTTCTTTACCAGCCTGACTGATATTGTGAGTACTGGCTACCCGGGTAAACAACGCAAGGTATTCTAGATTCATTTTCAATAAAAAGTAAAAACTGATTCTATATAAGCTTACATTATCATCAAAAAGAAAGTAGTTATACTGTGTGCAGTGTAATTGAGGAGAACAGTATGAAAGCAATGATAGTTAATGAATTTGGCGGCCCTGACGTTTTTACCCAGTCAGACATTTCGAAACCAGCGCTCACCAGCGGTCATATACTGGTACGGATTAAAGCTACCAGCGTGAATACGGTGGACACCATGATCCGCAGCATGGGGCCGGAATTACCGCTGGCTCCGGCTGCGCCCGCGCTGCTCGGAATGGATTTCGCAGGAGTGGTAGAAGAAGTGGGTGAAAATGTGTCTGGCTTTAAGCCCGGCGATGAAGTGTATGGTTGTGCAGGTGGGCTCGGCGACTTGCCTGGCACACTCACCGAGTACATCGCGGCAGATGCGCGACTGGTGGCACGCAAGCCAGCTAATCTGAGTATGGAAGAAGCCGCTGCCCTACCTTTGGTGGGGATCACCGCCTACGAGGGATTGACTCGCGCTGGCATTAAAGCCGGGCAAAAGGTATTAGTGCATGGCGGCTCAGGCGGCGTAGGGCACGTGGCTTTACAACTTGCCAAACACTTTGGCGCCGACGTTTACTCTACCGGCGGCGGGGAAGCGCAGCTTGCTCTGATTGACAGGCTGGGGGCTACTGCCATCAATTACAAAACAGACTCAGTGTCGGACTATGTAGAGCAATACACGCAAGGTGCGGGCTTTGATGTGGTCTTTGATTCAGTCGGTGGCGCGAACATGGCCAATTCATTTGCAGCTGCAGCTCTTAACGGGCAGGTGGCCTCTACGGTGGCGATGGTGGATCTGGACCTGTCAGAAGCGCACTTTAAAGGCTTGTCGCTGCATGTCGTGTTTATGCTTATACCCATGCTGCATAATGTGCAGCGGGACGTACACGGTGACATCCTGAACACTCTTACTGATATTGTGGAAGCCGGGCAGCTGACCCCGGTACTGGACGAGAAACGTTTTACGCTGGCACAGGCAGGGGATGCGCATGCTCGACTGGAAAGCGGCAAGGCGATGGGCAAGGTGGTCATCAGCGTGTAGTGCTGAGGAGGTGGCGTTCTGCCACCTCCCGCTGCTTTACGTACTATTCTGACAGGGCGTTAGCCGCGGCCACTTTGGTGGGGCTGATTTCCTCACTGGGGTAGCATCCTAATACTTTTACGTACCGGGTGATGGCGCGCAAGGCATCCAGCGCTTTTTGCACAGGGCCGTCCTGCACGTTCCCTTCCATATCAATATAGAACATTTCTTCCCATGGATTCCCCGGGATTGGGCGGGACTCAAGCTTGGTCATATTGATGCGGTTATCCCGCAATACCATCAAGGCTTCAACCAAGGCGCCGGGTTTTTGTACGGTAGACATGACCAGGGTAGTTTTGGCAGGTACCTGCAACGGTACGACCACCGGATCCCGGGCGACCACAATAAAGCGGCTGTGATTTTCTTTCTGGTTTGCCAGGTTAGACTTGATAGCAAGGAGTCCGTACAGGCTGCCGCCGGCCTCGCTGCCAATGGCGGCGACATCATCCCGCTGTAGCTCACTGACTTTGAGCATGGCCGATGAAGTGCTGTCGATGGTTTTTACTTCCACATTGCCCAGTTCGGCCAGAAAGTGACTGCACTGAGTAAATACCTGAGGGTGGGCGTACAGGGTTCTGATTTTACTGATACTGGTATCTTTTGCGACTAATAACGTGTGGCGAATGGGGTGAGTCAGCTCGCCGATAATACTTAACTGCGTATGCTGCAGCTGATCATAAACTTCGTTGATACTGCCTGAGGTGGTGTTTTCGATAGGCAGCACCGCATAATCTGCCTCGGTGTGTTCCACTTTATGGATGATTTCACTGAAGCTCTGACAGCCAACCTCCAGTAACTCACCCGGTCGCCGGGAAAAGTATTTCTGTGTGGCCAGATAAGAATAAGAGCCCTTATCGCCCAAAAACGCTACCCGGTTGAGGGGCAGAGCACTACCGGGATTAGCCCGTTCCGCCAGCATGGCTTGCTGATTCAAAACCGAATCTTCAATAATCACATGAAAAAGCTGAGTGACGTAATGTGCGTCCAGGCCTGCTTTCTGGCCTTCCTTAATGAGCTTAACCAGCAGTTGTTCTTCCCGTTTAACATCGCGGACCGGAATGTGATGCCGGATCTTGGTTTCAGCTACTTCATTGGTCAGCTTGCGTCGTTCAGCCAGCAGGCGCAATAATTCACTGTCTAATTTGGTAATTTGGTCTCTGACCTGGGCCAGTGCATCATCAGGCATAGGGTGTCGCTCCGGTAATCAGCAAAAAAAAACCTCCCGGTGGGAGGCTTTTCGTACACAACGTCTCTCCCTACGCGTCGCTAACGAGCGTAAAAAAAGTAAACTGTGCACGCAGAATATTTTTCATCATGCATCCGACTGTATGCTTAGCCCGTAATAGTGTCAACTCTTTATTACAGCTGATGTGAAACTTTTTAGGGGGCACTATTGCAAGCATACTCAAATCTGCTATTCGCCCAGCAGCGCAGCCAGCATCACGCGGACTTCAGTAGGCTCGAACGGCTTGTCACACAGTGCGTTAACACCCGTTTGCTGGATGTTTGCCATGTGCGCACTGTCCGCGGACTCAGACGTTACCATGATGATAGGAATATGGGTGGTTTCCGGATTGAAGCGGATAAATTCAGACAACTCACGGCCATCCATTTCCGGCATATTATAGTCAGTGACGACCAGATCGAACTGTTCATCTTTAATAAAGGTCAGCGCCATAGCACCGTTCTCGGCTTCTCTGATGCGCTTGAGTCCCATGCCTTCCAGCACCCGCCGTATATGATTCCGTGCCAGTTTACTGTCGTCCACCAGTAGTACACGTACGTCCTGAACATCAAACAGCTCCAGTTCAAGTTCGTCATGGTTTATTAAATCCAAACTGGCGTTAAGCGCTCGGGACAAGTGTAACGGGGCGAAGGGCTTGGGCAGAATGGCGGCTACACCGGCCTGTTTGAATTCCTCAAGCTTGGCCAGCCGGTTTTCACTGGAAACCAACATAAAAGGAATGGTTTCGAAGTCTGGTGACTGCTTGATGTATTTCAGTAAATCCAGTGCGGTACCGTCTTCGAAATACATAGCACTGACTACCAGGTCGGCACCATGAGAACGTAGGGCAGCTTTAGCTTCTGCTACCGTACTGACCGGGTCAATTTCTTTGACTTTTTCCTTCAGTAGCAAGGTTGTAATAATTTTTCTTTGGGTATCTGAAGGTTCGATAAGCACAATGTGCAGATCGGAAATTGACAGCTTTTCCATTTCAATAACTCAATGTAGTAGTTTAAACATTTCCCTTCGGCGGGGAAAATAAATCAGCCACCGGCAATTTTGGCCATATAGCCTGCACTTTCCAGTAACCCTTTAAGCTTTTCCCGGTCATCAGTTTGGATTTCCAGGGTGCCGTTTTTTACCGCGCCGCCGCAGCCACATTTTTTCTTCAGGGTGGTACAGAGGGCTTTCAGGGCTTTGGGGTCGAGATCAAGGCCGACTATGATAGACACGCCTTTGCCCTTGCGGCCTTTGGTTTCGCGATGAATACGCACCACGCCATCGGCACTTACAGAGCGGGCGGCAGGGGCTTTGTCCTGCTGTACTTTGCCACTGTCGGTGGTATAAACAAGATGAGAATTTTGCATAGACATTATCACCTTTTAACAAGACGGCAAGAGGACCGCCTTTTACTGCATATTTTGCCTATAGTAGAAGAAAGCCATTGAAATTAACACCGTTATAGATTCACACTAGCCATGCCGGTTATCGGACACAGCTTTAGAGCCACCAACTACACGCGAGGACGCACAATGAGTATTTCCACCAACGTCAGTGACGACGGTAACAAGCTTGTGATTATTATGGATGACAAATTCGACTACGTGAAAGCGCAGGATTTTCGTGCCGCTTACGATGGCCTGCCTGAGACTGTCCATCATGTTGAGATAAATCTGGCGGCGACCGATTATATGGACAGTTCGGCTCTTGGCATGTTGTTGAATATGCAAAAGTCGCTCAGTCACCGCAATCTTACCTATAGTATTTCCCACTGTCGCATGCAGGTCGCACGGGTGCTGAAGATTGCACGCTTCGACAAGAAATTTGATATTAGCTAAGAAATAAATCATGCGTATTCTTGTAGTAGACGATGAGTCAATAAACCGGACGTTACTGGTAAACATGCTGGAGCAGGAAGGCTACCGGGATTGCATGTCAGCGGAGAGCGGGGAGCAGGCGCTGCGTTTAGCGAAAGAAAACCCGCCGGATCTGGTGTTGCTGGATGTGATGATGCCGGGCCTGAATGGCTACGAGGTAGCTCCGAAACTAAAAATGATGGCTGAGGGCGGCTATTTACCGGTAATTTTCATTACCTCTCTGGATGATAAACGCAGCATTATCCGCTGTCTGGAAGTCGGCGGGGATGATTTCATGCTCAAGCCCTTCGACCGGCATATTCTTGCTGCAAAAATTCGCGCCCACGACCGCATCCGCACCTTAAGTAAACGCATTGATGAACAAAATCAGCAACTGCGGGTTCACCAGCAAAAAGTAGAGCGTGAGCACGCCATTGTGGAACATATCTTTGGCAATGCGATAGTCAATAAACCGGAAATACAGGCCTATTTCGATGTGGTGGTCGCGCCTGCCACCGACTTCAACGGTGATGTGTTTTTGTGTGAAAGAAGCCCGAAAGGGGGGCTATATTTTTTATTGGGCGACTTTACCGGTCACGGGCTGGCCTCTGCGATAGGTGCGTTGCCCGTAACCCGGGCCTTCCAAACAATGTCGTCAAAAGGTCTGGCCGTATCAGAGATGGCTTTTACGCTAAATCAAACTCTGTATAGCTTGCTCCCCGCCGACATGTTTTTCGCGGCCAGCATTGTGGAAATCAGCGAAAGCGGCAAGCGCTTTACTATCTGGAACGGTGGCTTGCCGGCGCTGGTACTGAAAAATCGCAGCGGGCGTCAGATCCGCCGCTTTGTCTCCCGGCATATGGCGCTTGGGGTGCTTCAGGAACATGAATTCGATAGTCATTGCGATGTTTTTGAAGCTGAAGAAGGTGATCAGCTTATGGCCTATTCAGACGGGATCATCGAGATCACTGATAACCAGGGCAACCAGCTGAACGAGGAAGGCGTTGCCGCGTGGTTTACGCAAGCGCCGGACGTGAGTGCCCACACCCTGTACTCCCAGGCCAGAGATTATTTACAGGGGCGCGCACCTGACGATGACATGACGTTGGCCATCTATCGGTGCCAATCGCTGGACGGGTTACGTCACTCGGCCAATGTCAGTGCACTGCCGTTTGCTATTAGCTGCACGTTATCCGCTGAGGATCTTAAAGCCGATAATGTCGTTGCGCCCATGCTGGAAATGGTAAACAGCCAGCAAGGGTTGGGCAGACTACGGTCTGACCTGTTTACGGTTCTGACTGAAATGTTAAGTAATGCGGTCGAACACGGGTTACTTGAGCTTGACTCCACACTGAAAAACTCGCCGGACGGTTTTGTTAAATATTACGCCCTGCGGGAAAGCCGACTGGCGGAGTTGCAGGACGGTGAGGTGCAAATCTCGATAGCCTTCTGTCCGCAACAACAAACGCTTTCGTTGTGTGTTGATGACACCGGAAACGGGTTCGAGGTTGACGCGGTGCGTAAGAATCAGCAAGACGATGCTTACGGGCGTGGGTTGTTATTGATTGATGCGCTGTGCGACCGTGTCTGGCATGAGAACAACGGACGCAAAACCTGCGCGGTTCTTACAGTGTAAGAACACCTGAATTGACCCTACCATCAAGCCGGCAATATCGCGGGTTAATCGTATCCGGCTAATCCGAATTCTCTCACCAGCGCTATCAATCAGTATTGCTGAATATACACAGGTATCAACATGCTAAAGAAAGTACTCGATTTATTTACTGAGTCTAAGTCTCAGCAGGAGCCCAAACTGTCGGTTGAACTGGCTACTGCAGCGCTGCTGAGTGAAATCATTCGTGCCGACCGTCACGCCGACGAACGTGAGCTGGCGGCGTATAAAGCCATGCTCGAAGCGCGCTTTTCGCTGTCCGAGCAGGAGTTAAGTGCGCTGATGGAAGATGGCCGTGAAACCGCAGAAGAAGCGGTGGATATGGTGCAGTTTACCCAGGTGGTAAATGAGCAGTGCGATAACGATGAAAAGCGCGCTATTCTCAAGAGCCTGTGGGAAGTCGCTTATGCTGACAAAGACATAGCGCCGATTGAAGAACATACCATTCGGCGCATTGCTGACCTGTTGCATATGCCGCACAGTCAGTTTATAAAGACTAAACTGGATGTCACGAATACCTGATCATTAACAGGTCGTGCTCTAAATACAAAAATAATAACAATGGGTTAGAGCAGTGTTTCGATCAATTAAAAGTCCGTTAGGCATGCTGGTGGGCGGAGCCGTTGTTTTTGCTACCGCCATGGTGCTGTGGCTGACGATATCCGAGCATGAAGATCTGTACACTGACGCGGTGCGCAGCAATATCGACGCGGTGGCGTCGAATCTTTCTGAAGAGCTGTCGGAAGTTATCGGCGAAGGGAGCAAGGTGGCTGAGTTGCAGTTAGTACTGCGACAGTTACAGGCTTACGATAATATTGTCAGCGCCAGCGTGCATGACCGCCATGGCAACATGCTAACCAGTGTGGCAGGCAATTCTGCGCGACAAGACAATAATATTAATCCATCTGCGCTGTCACAACCGGTGACAGCGGGTTTTATGGCCGAGGACGGAAACTTGGTCAGTTTACATATCATTGGTGATCCCGTATTCGCACGTGGTTATTTGCGTGTCGTTACCGATGTCGCTACGCCAGTGTCCCGTAGTAAGCGGACACTGCTCTTTCAAACCTCGCCGTTGGTGCTGGCCGTGCTTATCCTGACTATTGGCAGTGGCCTGTTCTTTCTCAACCGGCTATTACATCCGCTGTATGCACTGTCCCGCTTTACCCAGTCTGTCAGTGACAGTAAAGACTATGCCATGCGTTTTCGTACCGGCGATAACAATGAAATCAGTAAGCTGGGCACCAGTATCAACAGCCTGCTGGAAATGATTGAAGCAGAACTGACAATTAATCAGGAGCAGAATCAGATCCTCACCGAGCAGCAGCAAACCATGACGCGTCTGGCGAATTACGACAGTCTGACGGGCCTGCCGAACCGCCAGTTTGTGATGGATAACCTGCGCCTGGAGCTGGCGCGGGCACGCCGGGCCGGCGACGACAGAGTATTGATGTTCTTCGACCTGGATGGGTTTAAAGGTATTAATGACTCGCTGGGTCACGAAACCGGTGACTTAATTCTGATTGAAGTGGCAGACCGGGTAACCAGTCTGTTGCGGGAAGGGGACTTGATTGCCCGGCTGGGCGGAGACGAGTTTATTATCTTACCGGACCGGGATACCTCAGAGGCCAGTATTGCCAACATGGCTAACCGGGTAATCACGGCGTTTTCAGAACCCTTTCAACTACGCGGTCTGGCCCTCACGGTAGGTGTCAGCCTGGGCATTGCCAAAGCTTCTGAAGCCGACTATGACCTGAGCCAGCTTATGAGTAATGCAGATCTTGCCATGTACCGCTCTAAAGCACGAGGGCGTGGGACGTTCACAGTATTCACTCCCGATATGGTGGAATCCCATAAACGAAAATTGTCTATTGCCAACAGTATCGACCAGGCGATCACCAACAATGAGTTTCAGCTGTATTATCAGCCTAAAATCGCCCGGGACGGGCGTATTATTGGCCTTGAAGCACTCATCCGGTGGCTGCACCCTGAGTTTGGTATGGTGATGCCGGGCGAGTTCATACCCATTGCCGAACAGGGCGGGAAAATATCTGCTATTACCCAGTGGGTTATCGAACAGGTGTGTATCGAGTTGCCGATGCTGCAGGAAAAAATTGCGCAGCGCTTCCGGGTGTCTATTAACCTGTCTGGCCATGATTTACGTCATGGCGGCCTGTTTGATGCCATCCACAGTCTGTTTACCCGCCATCGAACGAACCCGGAATACATCGAGTTTGAGGTAACTGAGTCGGCATATTTGGAAAACTTTGCCTTATCGAATAAATTTTTCCGTCGGGTCAGTAATATGGGCTGTGCCATTGCGTTGGACGATTTTGGTACCGGGTATTCCTCGCTCAGTTATCTGACACAAATCAGCATCGACACGCTCAAAATTGATCGCCAGTTTATTCGTGAACTGGAAACCTCCGAACGCAGTCGACTGGTGACCGGCACCATCATTGATCTGGCCAAGCGTTTATCACTGACTATCTGCGCCGAAGGCATTGAAAATCATCGGCAATGGGAATATCTGCTAGAGCATGGCTGTGATCATGTTCAGGGGTTCCTGTTTAGCAAGCCCATCCCGCTGTCTCAGTTTCATTCACTGCCGATGCGCTTCGAACGTTTACGGGAAGCTGCCAACGCTTAGCGCGTCAATCCCCCCGCCCATGAACTACCCATATTCTGCCGCTTGATTGTTGCTAATTTGCAACAATCAAGCGGCTACTCAGTAGGTATATATTTCTAAAGCCATAAAAATTAAGTGTTTTTTCATGTTGGCATGATTCGCGCAATCTAACTGGTGTATCGACAGAAGTGCGGTCGATGACCCGGGCAATGGGTAATTGGTTGCCCTGACCTGTGACAGACGCGCGGAGGCTATCATGAAGCGTATGGAAAAAATGTTTCTTATTTTATTAACTGTAGCGGCCATTCAGGCTGTGTCCGTCGCCAGTGCTCATGCTGACGAACATGGTGAGTTGATGACCCAGTTAGACAGTGATCAGGACGGCTTGATCTCGCTGAAAGAAGCGGTGCGAAATACTGAGTTATTGCGCAATTTCGGGCTGATTGACCAGAATGAAGATGGTTTGCTGTCAATGGATGAATTACTGGCCAGCGAGTTGACGCCAAGTGGTCAACGCATGGAATCATAACTAACGAATTTGACAAACAGGCGCTCGTGGGATTAACCACAACGAGCGCTGTTACCTACCCGGCCAGGGCTACCCAGCCGGCCAGTCTTGCTAGTGGTAATGGGGTATGCCATTCTGAGTGACCGAATTTCTTTTAGTGAAAAATTAGTGCAGTTAGGATCGCTAAGACAGCTTACCTTGGGCAGCTTTTTAGTTGCTCTGATCCCGCTTATCGCCCTGTTATGGCAAAGTCAGAGTGATTTGGCCAGAGTGGGCCAGATGACCAGTATCGAGACCCGCTACGTGGTTAACGTGGTGGGCCTGATGCAAACCTTAGATGGCGCGGTGATCGACCTCGAACGCAGTATTCGCCAGTATGCAGTGCTGCAAAGTGATGCCGTGGCACAGTTGTCAGACAATGCTCTCACGCAATTTACCGCCGCCAAAAGCAGCCTTTGCAAGGTGCTCCAGCGACCCGCGCCGTGCGCAAGGCTGGACAAACAGCTCCAGCAGCTTAGTACTTACCGCGAGGTTAACGATCAGCTTCTGCTGAATGCGTATCTTGCTTCCATGAACAACAGCGTGTCAGCTTTACGCGGCGACGTTGACGATGCCATTCAGGAGCGGTTAAATCTGCAACAGGCTGATCTCAGCGCCATGCAGGCGAAACAAGCCTGGTCCACCGCGATGCTGGTCAGCATTTCGTTATTACTGATATTGCTGGGTAGCCAGTTGATTGTGAATCCGGTGAAAAAGCTTAAGCAAATTATCCGGATCCTGGCCCAGCAACAAGGCCAGTTACCCCCCATTTCAACCCAGGCGCCTCGCGAGCTAATTGGTGTCGAGCAGGATTTGCACTGGTTATCAGACCGTCTGCAACAACTTGAGCATATCCGCACCGCGTTACTCCGTCACGCAGCCCACGAACTGAAAACCCCACTGGCGAGCATCAAAGAAGGGTGTAGCTTGCTGTCAGACAACGTGGTGGGGGAACTGAACACCCAGCAGCAAGAAGTGTTATCCTTACTGACTTCCAGTACCCAGCGACTGAGCACCCTCATCGAAAAACTATTGGATTATAATTTACTGTTACAACAGGCTCAGCCGAAGTTTACCCGCGCTGATCCCAATCAGCTGGTGCAGGATTGTCTGGAAGATTATGCGTTAGCATTGCAGGAGCGGGAAGTGCGCGTGTCTATTCAGACCGATACGGTTTGGGTAGATGAAGAACTGTATCGTCGAATCCTTGATAATTTGGTGTCTAACGCGGTGGCGCACGGGGCGGTAGGGCGACCTATAGACGTGCAAATTTACTGTGCTGATGACACCGTGATCCTGGATGTGGCGAACCGAGGCAAGCGGATCCCGGCAGACAAGGTAGCGACCTTGTTTGAACCTTTTATCCGCGGTGATGATCCACGCAACGACAATGTCATTGGTACCGGGCTGGGCCTGTCCATCGTTTCCGACTGTGCCCGCCTCATGCATGGCGATGTAGCCGTGGTTGAAGTAGATTACGCTGATGTGTGTTTCCGGGTCACTATCCCTCAACAGGAACAAGAACAATGAGAGCAATGTGGTTACTGCTTACTCTGGCCGGGCTGGCCGGATGTGCAGCTTTGCAACCAGTGTCGGACAAGCCGGTGGTGGCAACGCCGCCAGAATTTCAACATGACAGCATTTTACCGCTTAAACCAGATGTGTGTGTGTTCAATGACGAGGTTGATATCAGCAAACACAATTGTGAGCTGACCTACTGGGCCGGCGTCTGGGTGGGGGCAGACAACACTGCCTGGCCAGAGCGCAAAGCCGCTATTACGGAGCTGGGCACCAGTGCGTCCGATAAATTGCACAAAGTGTTGTTGTCGTTGCCCACGGACACGCCCTATCAGGACAGGTTGCGAGCCAAGCACTGGCTGGACGAACTGATCCCCCACTTCACGCCGCAGATGCAGCAAGTGGCCGTCACTGTGCTGGCGTCGCCAAATAACCAGATGCTGGAGTACGAGTCTGCCATTAGTGTACTGAACAAACTCAATACCCAGCGCGCAGTAACCATACGCAGCCTGAACGCGGAGCTGGAAGCGCAGCATAAAAAGCTGCAGGAGTTGCTGCAAATAGAAGCGACTATGATGGATAAGAACCGGAGTAATCAACAATGAGTGATAAAAAAGACGTTAAACCACAATTATTGTTGGTAGATGATGATCAAAGTCTGCTGCGCCTGCTGACCATACGCCTGGAAGGCGAAGGCTATCAGGTCACGGCAGTCGAGGACGGCCAGGCAGCACTGAAAAAAATCAACAATGAGTCGTTTGATGTGGTGCTGAGTGATTTACGCATGCCGGGGCTGGACGGCCTCAGCTTATTTGAAGAAATCATGGGCGTGCGCAAAGATATTCCGGTTATCCTGATGACAGCGCACGGTACCATTTCTGATGCCGTGGCGGCGACCCAGCGCGGCGTGTTCGGGTTTCTGACCAAGCCGGTAGATCACGAGGAACTGCGTAGTTTGCTGCAAAAGGCGCTCAGTCAGTCTGTCGCGGCCCAGCCCGGCGAGTGGGCCAAAGAAATAATTACCCGGTCCCCAGAAATGCTCAATGTACTGGATCAGGCTTATCGCATTGCCCAACGGGAAGTGAGTGTGCTTATCAGTGGCGCCAGCGGTACCGGTAAAGAGCTGTTGGCCAATGCGATCCATCAGGCCAGCAACCGGCGGGACAAACCGTTTGTGGCAATAAACTGTGGTGCGTTACCCGAGAACCTGCTGGAATCGGAACTATTCGGCCATGCTAAAGGCGCCTTTACCGGCGCCGTGCAGGCCAACGGCGGGCTCTTCCGCGAAGCGGACGGTGGTACGCTGTTTCTGGATGAAATTGGTGACATGCCAATGACATTGCAGGTGAAGTTACTGCGAGCGCTGCAAGAGCGCCAGATCCGCCCGGTAGGCAGCAGCAAGCATGTGGATATCGATGTGCGCATAATCTCAGCCACACACAAAGATTTACACAAGGAAATGGAAGAGGGCAGTTTCCGGGAAGACCTTTATTACCGCCTGAACGTGGTGAACCTGAAGTTACCGGCACTGAAAGAGCGCAGTGAAGACATTCCCTTACTGGCCCGTTCCCTGTTACGTCAGAGTGCACAGCGCCATCAGGTGTCAGTCAGCCAGTTCTCCGATGATGCCATGCAGTTGTTGGTAAAATCAGACTGGCCGGGCAACGTGCGGCAACTGGTGAATGTGGTTGAGCAGTGTGTGGCACTGACTCAGACCCCCGTCGTGCCGCTGCACCTCGTTGAGCAGGCACTGTCAGCGACACGCCAGAGCTGGCCAACGCTCACAGAAGCGCGGGATGCGTTTGAGCAAAAGTACCTGTTTAAACTATTAAAAATGACCGATGGCAACGTGACCCGCGCGGCGGAGCTGGCGGGGCGTAACCGCACGGACATGCATAAACTGATGAAAAAACACGAGCTGGACGCCAGTGATTTTCGCTCCTGAGAACTCCGCCAGCTAGCTAAAACAGCGCATCCTGGCTGGGCTGCGCTGCCAGGCCGATGTCGGGCAGCGCAAACTCAGGATAACGCTGGTTATAATGAGTAATAAACAACTGCGCCAGCCAGGGAGCATCTTTATTATCCGGACGGTGTAAGAACACATACGGGGTGCGCCCTTCTTCCCGCCACTGATGCACTTTGCTGAACCACGGGATCAGGCAGCGCAGGTTATCCTGTTCATTGTCGTTGCCAACAAAGCGCACGATCGGCGCCCGCCCGGTGGCAATCACATTCACTGGTACCCGCGGTTTCTTGGTGCGGACATCGGCCACCAGGGCACTGGTAGACGGCCCGGTGAACAACGCGCGGGTATCCATAATAATGCGATCCGCCTGATGCTCCATGAGTAACCGGTTCAGTCGTTGCTCTGCCTCACCTTTTTGAAAAAACGCCGGATGGCGCACTTCCACAGCCACCCGGTACGTTTTTGGTAAGCCTTCCAGAAACGCTGACAGTGAGGGTAGCCTGGCCGGGCTGAAGCTGGCGGGGAGTTGCAGCATGATACTTCCCAGCTTGTTTCCCAGTGCAGACAATAACGTTAGCTGCTCAACGGCAGCCGGTAATTGCGCATCCAGTGCCTCGCTATGGGAAATGTGTTGATGAAATTTAAAAGTAAACGAAAACCCGTCACCGGTTTCCCCTGCCCAGCGGGCAACCGCATCGGCGTGGGGTAATGAATAAAAGGTTGTGTTGCCTTCTACACTATTGAGTTTGTTTGCATAGGTGCGCAATTGTTGCTGGCGGGTCGAAGATGACTGAAACCAGTGTACAGGCCAGCTAGGATCCTGCCACACGGGTAAGCCCAGAAAAATTGGTGGTAACGCTTGTTGATTCACTTCACACTCATTCGTTGTTTTAGTCATTGGGCTTTACGAAGCATTTGTTTATACTATGCGGCCTTTAATTTATCGCAATGCAGCAGACTTGCAGACCGCATGTGAAATTGGCTGAATGTCGGCCCGTCGTCATACATCGAGACGACGATTGCACCATCGGGCCCACAGCAGCGCAAGTGACTGGCATCATCATTGTACAAAAATATCAGGGGTCAAGGACCATGCGCACAGATTACTGTGGGAATATCGATTCATCATATGTCGGCCAGGAAGTCACACTGTGTGGCTGGGTGAACAAACGTCGCGATTTAGGTGGCGTAATTTTTATCGATTTGCGCGATCGTGAGGGCATTGTCCAGGTTGTATTCGACCCGGATCTGCCAGACGTGCTGGAAGTGGCAAACACCTTGAGAAGCGAGTTTTGTGTCAAGCTGTCGGGTAAAGTTCGGGCGCGCCCCGAAGGCCAAATTAATAAGGACATGCGCACCGGCGAAATCGAAATTTTCGGTACCGCGCTGGAAGTCATCAACAAAAGCGACGTGCTGCCGCTGGACTGGAACCAGGAAAACTCGGAAGAGCAACGTCTGCGTTACCGCTACCTGGACTTACGTCGTCCGGTAATGAGCCAGCGTTTGCAGTTCCGTGCCAAAGTCACTGCTGCCGTTCGCCGCTATCTGGAAGACGATGGTTTTCTGGATATCGAAACCCCCATTCTTACCAAGGCAACGCCGGAAGGCGCCCGTGATTACCTGGTTCCGAGCCGGACTCACAAAGGGGAGTTTTTCGCTCTGCCGCAATCTCCGCAATTGTTTAAGCAGTTGCTGATGATGTCGGGCATGGACCGCTATTATCAAATTGTAAAATGCTTCCGGGATGAAGATTTACGCGCTGACCGTCAGCCAGAATTTACTCAGATCGACCTGGAAACCACTTTCCTGGATGCCGACGGTGTCATGGCTATCACGGAAGGCATGATCCGCAATCTGTTCAAAACCATGCTGGATGTCGACCTGGGGGATTTCCCCCGTATGACCTATGCCGATGCAATGCGTCGCTATGGCAGCGACAAGCCGGATTTGCGTAACCCGTTAGAGCTGGTGGATGTTGCCGACCTGCTTAAAGACGTTGAGTTTAAAGTATTCAGTGGCCCGGCGAATGACGACAAAGGTCGGGTTGCCGTAATCCGTGTGCCTGGCGGTGCCAGCCTGTCCCGTAAGCAACTGGATGAATACACGAAGTTCGTGGGTATTTATGGTGCCAAAGGCATGGCCTGGCTGAAAGTGAACGACACGGCAGCGGGGCAGGACGGACTGCAATCGCCCATCCTGAAATTCCTGAGCGCCGACATCACCGACGCGCTACTGGAGCGCAGTGGTGCCCAGGACGGGGATATTCTGTTATTCGGCGCTGATAATGCCAATGTCGTAACCGAAGCTTTAGGTGCATTGAGACTGAAAGTGGGCGAAGACTTCGACCTGCTGGAAGGTGAGTGGAAGCCATTGTGGGTTGTAGACTTCCCCATGTTCGAAGAAGCGGACGGTGCGTTGCATGCGTTACACCACCCGTTTACTGCGCCCCGTGATATGACCGCAGAAGAACTGAAAGCCGACCCGGTGAATGCACTGTCCGACGCTTACGACATGGTGCTGAACGGTGTGGAACTGGGCGGGGGCTCGGTACGTATTCACGACCAGGCCATGCAGTCAGCAGTATTCAGTATTCTGGGTATTAACGAAGAAGAAGCTGAAAATAAATTTGGCTTCCTGCTGGATGCATTGCGTTTTGGTGCGCCACCCCATGCCGGTCTGGCATTTGGTCTGGATCGTTTGGTGATGCTGATGACTGGCGCCAGCTCTATTCGCGATGTCATGGCATTCCCGAAAACTACCACTGCGGCCTGCCCACTGACCAGCGCCCCCAGCCCTGCGAATCCGCAGCAGCTTGAAGATCTGGCCATTGCAACGGTGAAAAAGTCATCCTGAAGCATGGCGTATAAGCGACCGGAGTCAGTATTGGTGGTGCTTTTCGATAAGCACCACCAGGTACTCATCATGCAACGTGACGATGATCCCACGTTCTGGCAGTCGGTAACCGGTACTATCGAAGCGAATGAAACACCAAAGGCGGCCGCTTATCGGGAGGTCCGGGAAGAAACCGGTCTGGTGCTGAGTGATGCTACGACGCCATTAACCGATTGCCACATGACTAACCGCTTTGAAATACGTCCGCAATGGCGGTATCGCTACCCACCCGGCACCCGTTATAACACTGAGCATGTGTTTTATGCCTGTGTCGACAGTACGCAACCTCTAATACTGACTGAGCACACTGATTATGCCTGGGTGTCTAAGCAGGACGCGCTAACCAGACTATGGTCACCCTCGAGCCGGGAAGCCGTCAGCCAGTTTGTGCCCGGAGGCATTTAATGATAATACTGGGTATAGATCCAGGTTCCCGTATCACCGGCTATGGCCTGATTGCCCGAAAACAAGGCAAACTGTGCTATGTAGCCAGTGGCTGCATTCGGGTAGGGACGAACGAATTGCCAGAGCGTCTGAATAATATCTTCATAGGAATAGGCGATATTATTCGGCAGTTTAAGCCACAGCAATTTGCCATTGAGCAGGTTTTCATGGCCAAAAACCCGGACTCTGCACTTAAGTTAGGGCAAGCCAGAGGCGCTGCGATTGTTGCTGCCTCGCAGGCAGCCTTGCCGGTAGCGGAATACTCGGCCAGGCAAATTAAGCAAGCCGTGGTAGGCAAAGGTGGGGCAGATAAAACCCAGGTTCAGCACATGGTTAAACACCTGCTGCAACTGCCCGGTACGCCCCAGGCCGATGCTGCCGATGCACTGGCCGTGGCATTATGTCATGCCCACACAGAACAAAGCCTGATTAAAATGGCAGGACAAGCCAGTAAAACCGTACGCGGAAGACTGCGTTAATAGAGGGTATATGATCGGAAGAATTCAGGGTCTCCTGATAGAGAAACAACCACCAGGAGTTTTAATAGACGTAAATGGCGTGGGCTATGAAATTCAGATGCCCATGACCAGTTTTTATCAGCTGCCTGCGGTGGGTGAGAACGTCACTGTATTCACGCACTTTGTGGTACGGGAAGATGCGCAATTGTTGTTCGGCTTCGCCGACAAAATGGAGCGCGGGCTGTTTCGAGAACTGATTAAAGCAAACGGCGTAGGGCCCAAGCTGGGGCTAACCATACTGTCGGGCATGTCGGCACCGCAATTTCTCAGTAGTGTGCAGAATGAAGATGTCACTGCACTGGTAAGCTTACCGGGTATTGGCAAGAAAACCGCAGAGCGGCTGGTGGTAGAGTTAAAAGACCGGCTGGCGAATTTCGGTAAAACCGAAAATATTACGTTACCGGCAAATACCGGAGAACGCCCGGGAGAAACCATTGTGGCGGTGAACGATGCCAGGGAAGAAGCCCTGAGTGCACTTGTGGCTCTGGGCTACAAACCTGCGCAGGCCAGTAAACTGGTGAGTGGCGTGTATAAAGACGGCATGGAAAGCGAAACCGTTATCCGCGATGCGCTGAAAGCGGCCATTTAATACAGAGATAATTATGATTGAAGCAGATCGCCTGATTACGCCCGCATCAAACAGTGAAGACGAGGTTATCGACCGCGCCATTCGCCCCAAGATGCTTGCCGATTATACCGGCCAGCCTCATGTATGCGAACAAATGGAGATATTTATCCAGGCGGCCCGCAACCGGGACGATGCACTGGATCATTTATTGATTTTCGGCCCGCCGGGACTGGGTAAAACAACCCTGGCCAATATCGTGGCCAATGAAATGGACGTCAATATTAAAACCACCTCAGGGCCGGTACTGGAAAAAGCCGGCGATTTGGCGGCCTTGCTGACCAATCTTGAAAAAAACGATGTGCTGTTTATTGATGAAATACACCGCCTGAGCCCGGTGGTGGAAGAAATTCTGTATCCGGCCATGGAAGACTATCAGCTGGATATTATGATTGGTGAAGGCCCGGCGGCCCGTTCCATTAAACTGGATTTGCCGCCATTTACGCTGGTAGGTGCCACTACCCGGGCGGGCTCGCTCACCTCACCGCTACGCGACCGGTTCGGCATTGTACAGCGGCTGGAGTTTTATTCGGTGGCTGACCTGACCAAAATCGTCACCCGCAGTGCAGAATACCTCAACCTCAGCATGGATAGCAGCGGGGCAGAAGAAGTGGCCCGTCGCTCACGAGGAACACCTCGCATAGCTAACCGGCTACTAAGACGGGTACGAGACTACGCAGAAATAAAATCGAACGGTACGGTCGGCGCGGGTGTTGCGGCGCAAGCACTCGATATGCTGGATGTGGATAAGCAGGGCTTCGACTACATGGATCGTAAATTGCTTACTGCCATTATCGAAAAATTTGATGGCGGGCCAGTGGGCCTGGATAACCTCGCGGCAGCAATCGGTGAAGAAAAGGAAACCATCGAGGATGTCATTGAGCCTTACCTTATTCAGCAAGGCTTTCTGCAGCGGACACCGCGGGGACGAATCGTATCGCAACGGGCGTACCTGCATTTTGGCTTCACACCTGATAGCTGAGGGGCAGGCTTTTTGCTCTTCTGCCTGATTAACAGGCATAAAAAAGCCCGCTCAAATGAACGGGCAAAACAACAAGTGTTGAAGGAAATAAATCCAGGGAACTCATGTCTAACAGGAGAAAATCTCTTGCATGACCGCTTTCGCCATCACGCTCTGTGCGACTGATGCGGTGCATTATAGAGCGATTTTTATTTCGCTCAATTGAGGAAAATTAGGTTTTCTAATAAGAATATCTAATGTGTTAACGCAGTGTTGATTTGCGTTAAATTATTCATTAAATGTACGGCTGTAACGGCCTGTAGGAAGATGTGGTATCTGGTTTTTTATGCATTTTAACTGATGCATAATGAGCCTGGGTATGAATTTTAGTAGTGTGGGAAGCATAACTATGCATGAGTGCCAGATACGGGTGTATTACGAGGATACCGACGCAGGTGGCATCGTTTATTACGCCAATTATCTTAAGTTTTTTGAGCGGGCCCGCACAGAATGGTTGCGCTCACTGGGCTATGAACAGGATACATTGCTGGAACAATCAGTGGCCTTCGTCGTCAAACGGGTTGAAATGCATAATCACGCGCCGGCCCGGTTCAATCAGATGTTGAGTATTGAGACGCAGATTGTAGAATTGGGCGGCGCAAGTATTACGTTCAGACAAGAAATAAAAAATGCACAGCATGACCTGCTGGTCACGGCTGAAATACAGGTTGCCTGTGTGGACTTGGCGAAGATGAAAGCCCGTCGCCTGCCACGCACATTGCTAGGGGATATATCGCGTGGAATCTGATCTCACTTTTATTGGATTATTCTTACAAGCCAGTTTCATTGTACAGCTGGTGATGTTGCTGCTGCTGGGGGTGTCGGTCGCTTCCTGGGCCTTTATTTTTCAGCGTAGTAAAGCATTGAGTGCCGCGCGCAACGAGATGCGCCAGTTTGAAGACAAGTTCTGGTCAGGTGCTGACCTTAACCGTCTGTATCAGGAATTATCGGCCCGTCCTAACGTAACCGGGTTGGCCAGCATCTTTTGCGCCGGCTTCAAAGAATTCATCCGCCTGCGTAAAAGCACTACCCCAACCACCGGTATTGTGGACGGCACCTATCGCGCCATGCGGGTGTCCATGTCACGGGAAGTTGATTCACTGGAAAGTCGCCTGCCGTTTCTTGCGACTGCAGGTTCAATCAGTCCTTACATTGGTTTGTTTGGCACAGTATGGGGCATTATGAATGCCTTTATCGCCCTGGGTGAAGTTCAGCAAGCCACGCTGGCGATGGTAGCCCCCGGCATTGCGGAAGCATTGATTGCTACTGCGATCGGTCTGTTTGCGGCAATCCCGGCAGTTATCGCGTATAACCGGTTCAGCCACCAGGTGGAAAAGCTGGAAAACAGCTACGGCAACTTTATGGAAGAGTTTTCCGCCATCCTTCATCGTCAGGCGGTTGCACAGCAAGCGCAGCAGTAGCCTGGTGTCAGGCACTGATCCTGCTAGGAGGATAGATTATGTATGTACGTAAACGCCGTCGCCCGGTTTCTGAAATTAACGTGGTACCGTATATCGATGTGATGCTGGTGCTGCTGATTATTTTCATGGTAACCGCCCCGCTGGTATCGCAGGGGGTGAAAGTCGATCTGCCTAAAGCAAGTGCGAACCCCATCGAACAGGAAGACACGCCGCCGTTGATTGCGTCGGTAGATGTAAAAGGGCGCTACTTTCTGAATGTGGGCGACAGTCAGGATAGCCCGATCGCCGCAGATGAGCTGGCTGCGCTGGTGCAGGCGCAGTTGCAGAAAGAGCCACAGACCCCGGTGGTAGTAAAAGGGGACGGCCAGGTGGCTTATAACGAAGTGATTTCACTGATGGTATTGCTGCAACAGGCTGGCGTACCCTCGGTGGGGCTGATGACAGATCCGGTGGAACCTTGAGCAAGAAAAAGTCGCTGTTTGCTAATTTATCCCCTGATGCGATTGCCGTTTATAAATCGTTGGGTGTGCATGCGGTTATCGCCGCACTGTTGCTAATTAGCGTCAGTTTCTCCCCGGACCCGCTACCGGCCCCGCCTGCTTCCGCCCCGGTAATACAAGCCACATTTATTGATGCTCAGGCAATTGCCGACAAGCAGCGTGCACAGGCGCAGGCTGAAGCTCAGGCACGTGCCGAAGAACGTGAACGGCAGCGACAGGCACAAGCGGCAGCAGAGAAAAAGCGTCAGCAAACCCTTGCTGAGCGCCGTGCCCGTGAAAAGCGCGAAGCGCAGGAAGCAGAGCGAAAACGTCAGCAGGAGCTGAAGCGCATCGCCGCGCAAAAAGAAAAAGCACGCAAGGAAAGAGAGGCGCGGGAGAAAGCCGAAGCGGCCCGGAAAAAGCGCGAAGCGGAACAAAAAGCAGAAATGGAAAGAATTATGCAAGAGCAGCTGGCGGAAGAGCAGGCTGCTCAGCAACAACGTCGTCGTCAGCAGGTATTGTCCGAGGTCGAGCGCTACCAGGCGCTTATTCAGCAGACCATCAAGCGCTACCTGATTGATGATGACAGTTATGACGGTAAAACCTGTCGGCTGAATATACGGCTGGCGACCACCGGTTATGTGACGAGTATTCGGGTGTTAGGCGGTGACACGGCGCTGTGCCGTGCCGCGGAAAGTGCGGTAAGACGCGCTGAGGAGCTGCCGGTGTCAGAATCACCGGATGTTTATGAGCAGCTAAAAGATATTACTCTAAAAGTGGAAATGTAACGATAATGAGAAAATTAGGAATTGGACTGGCACTGTTGTTCGCCATGATCAGTTCGGCCGCCCAGGCCACACTGGAAATTGTCATTACTGAAGGGGTGGATGGTGCGCGCCCGATTGGGGTAGTGCCATTTAAATGGAAAGGGCAGGGCAGCATGCCGGGCGAGCTGACCAAAGTTATTCGTGCTGACCTGATGCGAAGCGGTAAATTTAACCCACTCGCCGTGTCGGATTTACCTCAGTACCCGGAAACCGACTCACAGGTTGACTACTCAAGTTGGGCCAGCACTGGCGCAGATACTATTTTGGTCGGAACGGTTGAAGAAGAGTCGCCGGACCGTTACATGGTCACCTACGAACTCATTGATGTGCTGCGCGGGCAGGTTTCAAAAGGGCAGAATAAAGCGCTGAAGAACGGCAAGTTAGTATCCAGCCAGGATCATATTATTGCCCGTGGACGCTCGGTGATTTCAGGGCGGGATTTTCGCACCCACGCACACCGTATCTCCGATGTAGTGTATGAAAAACTCACTGGTATACGCGGTGCTTTTCTTACCCGCATTGCCTACGTAATTGTGCGGGACAGAGAAACCCATGAATTACCCTATCAGCTTATGATCGCAGACTATGATGGCGAAAATGAAATTCGCCTGCTGTCATCGCCAGAGCCATTGATGTCGCCGTCCTGGGGGCCTGAGGGTGAAAAGATTGCGTACGTAAGTTTCGAGAACCGTCGCCCACAAATATATATTCAGGATATTTATTCCGCAAAGCGCGAGCAAATCACTGATTTCCCGGGCATTAACGGTAGTCCGGTGTTTTCACCTGACGGCAAAAAATTAGCCATGGTGCTGTCTAAAGACGGTAACCCCGAGATATATGTGATGGATTTGGCTAGCAGAAAACTGCGCCGCATCACCCGCAATCGTGCCATCGACACCGAGCCAAGCTGGACACCAGACGGCCAGAACCTGATTTTTAGCTCGGAACGGGGTGGTAAACCTCAGATTTATAGCGTAAATTTATCATCAGGAAAAGTGAGACGGCGCACGTTTGTTGGTGAGCAAAACCTTGGGGGGACAATAACCCCGGACGGCAAGCAAATGGTATTGGTGAATCGCACCAACGGGAATTACCATATTGCCAAGCAGGCGCTTGATGATGGCGCACCTCAGGTCCTTACCCGTACGTACCTGGATGAGTCGCCGAGTGTCGCACCGAATGGAAGCATGATTATTTATAGTACGTTACATGATGGTATGCAGGTATTGTCCCTGGTATCGCTTGATGGACGTTTTAAGGCTAGGTTACCAGCAGCCAATGGACAAGTTAAGTCGCCGAGTTGGTCACCATTTTTATTTTAACAAACTCAGATATTGATAAATATAAGGATTAAGAGGATGCAAATGAATAAAGTAATGAAAAGTTTCATTATCGCCTTGCCAGTGGTGACTATGATGGCCTGTTCGTCAGGTCCGAGTGAAGAAGAGTTAGCCGCAGAACGTAACCGTCAGGCGCAAGAGCAGGCACAGGCTGAACGCGAAGCAAAAGCTGCTCAAGAAGCACGCGTTAAAGCTGAAGCGGCTCAGCGCATGGAACGTGAAGAGGAGATGGCGCAGCAAGAGCTGGAATCTCTGAAGAACGAACAGACTGTTTACTTTGACTTTGACCGCTCTAGCATTAAAGCGGAATTCCGTTCACTGCTGGACAAGCATGCTAAGTTCCTGGTTGAAAACCCGGATCAAAACGTAGTAATTGAAGGTCACACAGATAGCCGTGGCACGCCAGAGTACAATATTGCACTGGGTGAGCGTCGTGGAAAAGCCGTACAAACTTATCTGATGAACGCAGGCGTAAGCAGCGGTCAGATTTCGGTAGTGTCTTACGGTGAAGAGAAACCGGCAGTAATGGGCTCTACTGAATACGCTATGGCGCAAAACCGTCGCGGAGTGGTTGTATATCAATAATGGCTAACTCCATTATCAGACATACCATAAAGCGGGGCGTCACAGTATGTGTCGCCCTTGCGGTTTCTGCAGGTGCCGCAGCACAGGCTCCTGTTTATGATGTGAACGGTAGCGACCGCGAGCTTGAAAAGCGAATTGCGGTACTCGAACGCATGGTAGACAGCCGGACTGAAATGCAGCATCGGCTGCAGGAACAGATCGATACTATGCAAAATGAGGTCGATCAGCTGCGTGGTGCACTGGAAGTGAATACCAACAAGCTTGAAAAGGTCCTGGAGCGGCAACGTGAGTTGTATCTGGAAATAGACAAGCGGGTAGAAGCACTGAAACAGAACGGCATTACCAGCAGTTCTTCCCAGTCCTCTTCTCAGGTATCACAACCAGCCCAAAGCCAGCAAACCAGTTCGCCGGCTTCTCAGGATGAATCTGCAGCGTACGACAACGCGGTCAACCTTATTCTGAAGTCGCGGGAATACGATAAAGCTATTCCGGCCTTCCAGTCGTTCATTCAACGCTTCCCGAACAGCGAATTCGCGCCTAATGCACATTATTGGTTAGGACAGCTGTTATTTAATAAACAAGCGTGGGGTGACGCAGAAGAGCAATTCCAGATAGTCGCTAATCGCTTCAGCGATTCGACGAAACGTCCGGATGCTATCCTGAAGTTAGGCGTAATTGCCGAGCGCCAGGGTAACAAAGGTTCCGCCAGAGAATATTTCGAGCAGGTGGTGTCGCAATATCCGAACTCCTCCGCACGTAAATTAGCTGAGTCGCGACTCTCCGGTTTATAAAAAAAGCCTCTCTATTGAGAGGTTTTTTTATGCCTTTACTATAGAGAATGAATCCGGATAGTGCGCTAAAGAGTATGACTTTTAGGCGATTTGATCTCATTTTGACCGTTTAAACGTTATTTATAAGAAAAGTGTACTAAAAAGCAGAAATAGGGTTGCACAGGCTCAGGAATTCAGTATTATATGCGCCCGTTGCCAAGGCAAGGCAACAAACGGAAAGCGAAGGGTCGTTAGCTCAGTTGGTAGAGCAGTTGACTTTTAATCAATTGGTCGCTGGTTCGAATCCAGCACGACCCACCACTTTCGCCACGAAGGTGAATCGCATTTCCAAGTCTCTTGATGGGTCGTTAGCTCAGTTGGTAGAGCAGTTGACTTTTAATCAATTGGTCGCTGGTTCGAATCCAGCACGACCCACCATCAAGACACAAAGCTTCCTCTCTAAAGAAACTCAATCAAGCATTATTAGCCCGCGCAGGATTTGAACCAGCGAAGCGGTTCGACGTCCGAGCAACGCGAGGCGAACGCACTTCAGTGCGGCCCGAAGGGCAAGGCGCATAGCGCCGCAGTAATCCAGCACGACCCATCATCAAGACACCAAACCTTCCTCTCTAAAGAAACTCAATCACACACTCTATATATTTTTTCATTAGTTTATTGACGCTTACCAGACGCCATTTGGCAATATTAAACCGGAGCGTAAATAGCCGCGGACATCGAGCATCAAATATCAGCTTAAAATTAATCTAAACAATGGTTGAATTTGTCGCTCGCGCTACAACCTAAGAAGTATGAAATTTATATGACAGTCGGGTATAATCCCCGGCCTTGTCGTAACACACATGCAGGTTTACATCATGTCAGTAGCGTTTCGGGTGGATGAGATAGAGTATCCATTCCCAAGCAAACCAGAACCGTTGTCAGCAGCACGCAAAGCAGAGCTTAAGGCAGAGATCAAAGCCTTACTTAAAGCCCGTAATGCGGTAATGGTGGCGCACTATTATACCGACCCTGAAATTCAGGCGCTGGCCGAGGAAACCGGTGGCTGTGTGGCTGATTCGTTGGAAATGGCCCGCTTCGGGCGTGATGCTGAAGAGCAAATGCTAATCGTGGCCGGCGTGCGCTTCATGGGTGAGACGGCCAAAATTCTGAGCCCTGAAAAAACGGTACTTATGCCTACCCTTGAGGCCACCTGTTCCTTGGACCTGGGTTGCCCGGTTGAAGAGTTCAGTGCTTTCTGCGACCAGCACCCAGACCACACGGTGGTGGTGTATGCCAATACATCTGCCGCTGTTAAAGCCCGGGCAGACTGGGTCGTCACCTCCAGTATTGCATTGGAAATCGTTGAACACCTCGACGCTCAGGGTAAAAAAATCATCTGGGGGCCTGACCGTCACCTGGGTGCTTATATCTCCAAACAAACCGGCGCGGATATGCTGATGTGGCAGGGAGAGTGTATTGTCCACGATGAATTTTCTGCGCAGAAGCTGAAAGACATGAAAGCGGTGTATCCGGATGCAGCCATTCTGGTGCACCCAGAGTCGCCAGCCAGTGTGGTAGAGCTGGCCGACGCCGTGGGCTCAACCAGTCAGCTTATCAAAGCCTCGCAAACTATGAGTAACGATACGTTCATCGTGGCAACCGACCGCGGTATCTTTTACAAGATGCAGCAGCTGACGCCTGATAAGACGTTTATCGAAGCTCCTACTGGTGGCAATGGTGCAACCTGTAAAAGCTGCGCACACTGTCCCTGGATGGCTATGAATGGCCTTGAAGCCATCAAACAGTCACTAAGCGCAAGCAGCAGCGAAGGGCATGAGATCTTTGTGGATGACATGCTGCGTACAAAAGCGTTGATTCCGCTTGACCGTATGCTCGACTTCTCAGCGCAACTGAAGATGAAAGCAGTAGGTAACGCCTAATTTATCGACAGTTACACGCTTTTTACGCACTTTGTCTTGATTCAGCGCGCGAGTTTACCTACTATACGCGCGCTCTTCGCATTATTAACCGATAAGGTTGCGTGAGCGGACAAACCGGAGAGATGGCTGAGTGGCTGAAGGCGCACGCCTGGAAAGTGTGTATACGTTTATAGCGTATCGAGGGTTCGAATCCCTCTCTCTCCGCCAGATTATTTCAAAGCCCCGCAGAATGCGGGGTTTTGTCGTTTAAGACTTTAAGAAACTTGCTGGACAGTGTTTTTAACTCATCCCCACCTGTCGAAATTTTTCAACGCCCTTCGCTGAATACCCAAATATCGCAATACCTTTACGATGCTGTTATTTGTCAAAGCAAATAACTATTTTGCATCCAACGCCCCCGTTGGGGTTGGGTAGAGTACAGCCAACTCCCCCCAGCGCTAGCATCCTTACTTCTCATACATCGCACATCACCACTGTCGTGAGCTATCAGCATTAATTACAGTGGGCGGTTTAAATTTTGCACAATATTGGTTTTTTCAAAATGGCCAACTACACTCCTGATAGCCTCCGACCATCGTTGGGAAGCGGGGTTTACCAATAAGGAGGTTGCATGACGTATAAACTCATCTCGCTCATTTGTGGGCTATCAATGGCTGTTTTACTCAGTGGATGGGACTCTGCGAATGCAAAGCCTCTTTTCTCGTCATCTCAGAATTTAAACAGCACAAATCCAGATATCAGCGAGGCTGATATTGAATTTGAGGCGGTGATGGACAAAAGCTGGCAATTGGAGCTTGAGTTCAATCCAGAGAAGGCAACCTACCTGGGGATGGGCAATAGTGACTTACATAGTCAGTGGTACGATGGCTCTCCGCAGGGGTGGCAGCGGCAACTAGCCACGCAAAACGAAATACTCGCTCAACTTAACAAAATTGACTACGCCAACTTATCCAGTCAGAACAGAATCAACTATGATTTGTTAACGTGGCAACACGAAATGATGAAAAGGTACATTGAATCAGAGGCTTACCTTATGCCGATGAGTCAGAGGGGCGGAGTGCAAACTTTGGATGATTTTGCTAACTATATGCAACTTGATACTGTCGAGAATTATCAGCATTGGTTAAGCCGCCTTCAGCGTATTCCTGCTTTATTAGAACAAACCACAGAGACAATGAAATTAGGTATGCGAAAAGGGATGGTGCCACCTAAAGCCACCATGAATCGCATTCCGTCACAACTCGAAAGCTTACTTGCCGATGAACCCACTGAAAGTCGTTTCTATGCAAAATTCGAAACACTACCGGAGCATTTCAGTGATGATGAAACGAAACTCATTCAGCAACATGCCCGACATATTATTCGGGACAATGTGCTACCAGCTTATCGTCAGTTCCACAAATTTTTCGTAGAAGAATATTTACCTGCAAGCAGAGATACGGTGGGTTTAAGTCACTTACCTAATGGTGATGACCTTTACCAATTACATATTAGTTACTTTACAACCACTGATATGACCCCTGAAGATATACATCAGTTGGGTTTACAGGAAGTCGCTAAAAACAGAAAGGAGATGGATAAAATTATCAAAGAAGTCGCTTTCGAAGGTACTTTTGGTGAATTTATTAAGTTTTTACGAAGTGACCCTCAATTTTTCTACGACTCCCCCGAAGCGCTCTTTAACGCTTACCTGGCAACAAGTAAGCGTCTCGATCCTGAGATGACAAAATTATTCAGTAAGCTACCCCGCATGCCCTACGGCGTGAAGGCCATTCCGGATAATATCGCACCAGATACCACGACCGCTTACTATTCTCGACCTTCAGCCGATGGGCGCAGGGCCGGATACTATTATGTCAATTTGCATGAACCCCATACGCGTCCGAAATATGAGATAGAAGTGCTGAGCGTACACGAAGCAGTACCGGGCCATCACTTGCAGCTTGCATTGCAAATGGAACTTGGCGAGCTGCCATACTTCCGTCGTTATAATGGATTCACTGTTTTCATTGAGGGGTGGGGACTGTACAGCGAGCGTCTTGGTTACGATATGGGGCTTTATCAAGACCCTTACTCCCGGTTCGGCCAGCTTACTTATGATATGTGGCGATCAATTAGGTTAGTTGTTGATACGGGTATGCACGCCATGGGGTGGACCCGGCAGGAAGCTATTGACTACTTCTTGGCAAACGCCGCTAAAAGTGAAGAAGACATTATAAATGAAATAGATCGGTATATTTCTAATCCTGGCCAGGCGTTGGCGTATAAGATAGGCCAGCTGAAAATATTGGAGCTCCGTGAACGTGCCACTCAGACGCTGGGCGAAGAGTTCGATATCCGTAAGTTTCATGATGTGGTACTTGGCTCAGGCTCTATTCCACTACATGTTTTGGAGAAAAATGTTCAGCAATGGATCGATAGTCATAATTAAAATTGACGCTGAGGGCATGTTCAAGCTGGAAAAGCTTGCTTTTAAACGGCTTACACATCGCTGGCGTTACTCTGTGTGCAAAACCAGGGTGCGTTCGAAGGGGGGGCGCAGTTACGTGCTTCTCAACTTTTAAGAGAGCTTTTTGTTAACGCATGTCAATACCCTCGCCTCCCGGGCAACGCATATTACTGTCTATCTGTGTTACCTGCTGCTCGGTAACAACCAGCATTTTCTCGTCAGGAAACGCGTCTCGCCCCATTCGTAATAGCTCAAGTGCCTGCTCTTTACAGCCCTCCTGGGCAAGTACATGGGCGAAGTTGTTCAGATAGGCGGGGTGGTGCTGACCAGCGTGAAAGCCTTTTGCGAACCAGTCTATTGCCTGCTCGGGGTGAGTGGATAGATAATGGTTTCCTAACAGAAAATACGCCAGCCAGTCATCAGGCCAGTATGACGTGGCCGCTTCCAAAAACGGCAGCGCTTTGCTGGCTTGTCCGGTGGTTAACATATCGTAGGCGGCACTCACATAAGTAAAGGCATTTAAGTGCTCGCTGACTTTATTGTGGGGCAACGGCGCAAGCATCCAGTGATTTCCTCTGGCCCAGGTGCGCTCAAATACCGTTAGCGCCATGGTGTAATCAGGGGTTACGCCGGTATGTAGGGTTAGCGTTTCAGTGGATAAATCATACCCAATGACCACGGCATAGTGCCATTGCGGCAGCCATTCCACGGATAAGTTTTGCAACACTATGACCGGGATATCAGCACTGACAAGCTGCAGTAGCTTGTTCAGAGTACCTTGCTCGGTATAGGGCAGAAACCCAAACTGACGGGTGGCACTGACCATTTCTAATTGCAGACTGCCTTCCCGTTCCGGTATAAAAATGCGGGGTGCTATAGCCTCAGGAGCCACTGGATAGCCATGGTAGCCAAATACTTCCGACAGCGTGGTTGGGCCGCAATAATACTGTTGCTGGGCGGTAAACGGCACATGTTGGATATAATAAGCTGCTGGAATATCTGCAGGGGGCTGCTTAGTCAGGCGATCGGTCTGTGGTGTGGCCTGACACCCAGTCAGAATAAGAAAAAAGCCTGCCAACAGGCAGGCTTGATACGTCTTTTTGAGCATATCAGCTGTTTATCGGGCGAATAAACGAGTACACGTCAGTTACACCCAGTAAATCCAGCACAGCGATAATGGCAAATACAGTGATAATAGCGCCAACAACACCGCCGGCAGGCGCATCGTTAAGTTGTTCGTTAAGTTGATTGAGCTCGCTAGGGGTCATAGCGTTAATGCGGGCTATAGCGTGCTGTTTATCTACGCCGAGACTTATCAGTCTTTCCTGAACATCTTCCCGGTTGACCATAGTAACAAGTTGCTGCTTAGTAAACTGTTGGGTTTGCGCTTGCATGACCGACGCCGAGCTTATCGCTTCAGCGTGTGCTTGTCCTGACAGACAAACCAGCATGGTTAACAACGCAACTCCTGTGCTTGCTAATTTTCTCATTGTTATTTCCTCGAAATTATCATATCTGATTAACCTAGACGATGACGTACGTTACCGCTACTATTCTTACAGATGTACTGGCTATCCAGTTCAAAACACTCGCCTTTATGGTGAATTAGTACAACTAAGAGGGCGAAAGCAGTACACATGAGACTCTGACCTCCCACGTGATTTCTGGCAGCAGAAAAAATAACTCTGCCGGCTGCCTTGCAGTTTGGCCATATCACAGCTAATTTTATCAGAGTTTAAGTGTCTGAATACGTTGTTGAAACTATGATTGTTCAGCAAAAAAATACAGCGCCGGTTAAGAGCGCTGACAGTCGGGAAGTCGTTCAGCTTTTATATACCAGTACCGCCCGGGGAGAAATATCACCCGCTGTGGTCGACGATATCCTGGCTATCTCACGTCGTAATAATATCCTGCACGGGGTAACCGGTCTGCTGTTATATACTCAGGGTGCTTTTCTGCAGGTCCTGGAAGGGGCTGCCGAAGATGTAGAGCGCACGCTTGGAAAAATAAAAAAAGACCCGCGCCATTCCCACCTTCAGGTCTTACTTAAGCACGCTGTTAGTTCTCGTGATTTTAGCAACTGGGCCATGGCCTACCGAATGCTGGATGAGTCTGTGCAGGGTGGAAGTTCAGACTTTTTGGCTCCGTATTCGTCGCAAGATGAAATGAGTATTCCGGAAGGTCCTGCTAAACAATTGATGAGGCGCTTTCGCGACGTACACATGAGGTAACACTATGGACGAACAAACGGGAAAGATTCCCACCGGCATGTGGCGCCCAGTGCGGGAGCGTAAGCACAGGTTTCATGACGACCTGAATATAGGCATGTGCTTTTTAGTAGCGGGCATCATCGGCGTGACAGTCATTGCCGGCTGGCGGCTGCAAATACCTGCACTGGTACAAATCAATCAGCAATTCGTTCCCATGCAGTTTAACACCGCGCTGGCGTTTGTCGGCATCTGTATTGCCGGCGTAAGTCTGCAAATGGCACGATTCAAGCTGGCAACAAGCATCGCGGCATTCATCGGCGGACTGGCCGCGTTAACCCTCATACAATATATAGCCGGGGTTAATCTCAATATTGATGAGCTTTTTCAGTCTCATTCGATTGTCACCAATACTTCTCACCCCGGCAGAATGGCGCCCAATACAGCAGTGAGCTTTCTTGCGATTACGGTAGCGCTTATATCACTAAGCGCTAAACGTGTGCGGGGCAAGCGCGTTAATCTGGCTTCAGCCCTTATCAGTAGCACACTTGCACTGAGCCTGGTCTCTCTGGGCGGTTACATCTTTGATATTGAAGCCAGTTACAGCTGGGGTGGCCTTACGCATATGGCAGTGCATACAGCCCTGGGAATATTACTTTTTAGCATCGGGTTATTGGCATTGTTGCGGCAGAAAACTGCGTTATTAGATGCCCAGAAGTACCACCTTCCGGTGTTGGTGGGAGCCTTGTGTTTCAGCACCACACTGTTACTCACACATGTCATCAACAGTCACCAGCAGCAGAGCCTGGAGCGGGAGCGTGAGGCAAGCATCCGAAATATCAAAGCTGAAGCTTTACTGGCCTGGAAGGGGGACTTGCTGGCACTGTCGAGAAGTGTTTATCAGGATTTATTGTCTGACACGAGTACGCATATTGGGCAAACGGAGCTGGCGGGTATTGCTGATATGGTGATATTGGAAGCAGGCGGTGCTCCGCTGAAAGTGCTTGCCAGAACAAGGCGTCATGACGAACTGTTAACCCGTATCCCAGCTCAGTCGTTCCGTCTACTGGAAAACAGTAAAATTTCACGCATGCTCAACGTGCAGTATGCCAGCTTTAATGACAGTGCCGGGAGCCCTTTTCTTGCCATGCGCCTGCCGGTACCCGAAGCACTTGGGATCTCTCGCGGGCTCGTTATAGTGCTCAGCTACGACAAATGGGTGAGTGCTTATATCGACAACGCCTTAAACAATGAAGCACGGGCTCGAGCGCTAAGGCCGGGGCAGTCCGCCCGGGCAATGGAACACGTAATCGCATTGCCGTATTTATCGGTTGCGGTGGAATATCTTGAGGGACCGCTGGCAACACGGTCTAACCTCCCTCATGTGGTCTTTCTCAGCGGCATTATATTCAGTCTGGTGCTCGTGGCTCTGAGCTGGTATTTCCAGAAGGCCAGATACAAGTCGGCAGTGCTTAACAAAGAAATTGAAACCAGAAAGGCCATTGAGCAAGAACTAAAAAAATCAAACCTATCGATTTCACTGGCTTCTGACACTGCCTTACTGGGTATCTGGACGTGGAACAGGAGCACCGGTGCGCTTGAGTGGAACGAGCGTATGATTGAAATATACGAGGTACCTGAAGAAATCCGGGAAAGCGGTCTGTATTACGATTATTGGTATGAGTGCGTGCACCCCGAAGACCGCAGTGATGCAGCAGGCTCACTGAATTATGCCGTTGAGAACAACACTAAATGGACAACGGTTTTCAGACTGTTATTGCCGGGTGGGCGCATTAAATATGTTCAGGCCACAGCCACGCAAACCATAGATGAACAAACTGGCGAGGCCATTGTGGTGGGCGGTAATTTAGACATTACCAAAGAGCGTCAGCTTGTTCACGACCTTAAGGTGCAGACCGCGCTGGCCGAACAAAGCAGCGTGGCCAAAAGCCGGTTCCTTGCCAATATGAGTCATGAAATTCGCACCCCTATGAATGCCATATTGGGGATCGGTGAATTACTTCAGCAAACCCGGTTATCGGCAAAGCAAACCGAATACATGTCGCTGGTCATGAACTCAGCCAATCAGCTGCTGGACTTGCTCAACGATATTCTAGATTTATCGAAAATTGAAGCGGGACAGCTCAGTATTGAAACTGTGTGCTTTCCCATTGAAGAAGTGATTGGCAAAGCAGTGAAGTCACAGGCCAACCAGGCACATATGAAAGGGCTGGACTACTATTACTTTTTCTCTTCTGAACTGCCCAAATGGGTAGAGTCTGATCCTGTCAGGCTGGGGCAAATTGTCAATAATCTGGTTTCAAATGCGATTAAATTTACCGAACGCGGTGAAGTCAGTGTAGAGGTGCTTCACGGCGACGATCTGGAGTCCGGACAGGCCCTTTCTATTTGTATTCGGGTCTCTGATACCGGTATCGGCATGTCTCCCGCTTTTGTAGACAATCTTTTCAAACCTTTCAGCCAGGCCGACGACAGTACGACACGCCGCTATGGCGGGACGGGGTTGGGGCTGTCAATCATCAAACAGTTAGTGGCCTTGTTTGATGGAAAAATTGAGGTAGACAGTGAAATTGGCAAAGGTACCACTATCGAGGTGACCGTGCCCGTCCGTGAAGGCGAGCAGAAAAACGCGACTATCCCGGCGTCCAAAGATTACGAAAACTATTTACATAGTGACTTTGCCAAAGTAGCCAATCGACGAATTCTGGTAATAGAGGATCATGAGCGAAGCCGCAGGTGGCTGATAAAAATATTACATTCGTGGAATTGCAATGTGGCTTCCTGCGCCTCAGTTGAACACGCCGTATACGAGGTGCAGCGGGCCAAAGGCCGGGGTAAACCTTTTGATGCGGTCATTATCGACGATGACTTTAATAAAAGTAGCGCTAAGAGTGACCTCTATAAAGAAGCGCATAATAGCAATTTGCAGTTACTGTTTTTCCTCAGTACCAGACAGCTCGACACTAACCTGGAAGAAGTCCAGGCATTCAGTAATGCCACCTATCTGGTAAAGCCGATTAAACAGTCTGAGCTGTATAACGCCCTGGTAGCCTTATTTGAAGGTAATCCATCGGTAACCAATGGCAGCGCCATGAGTGGGTTAGGGCCAGCGAAAAAAGCCCTGAAGTTATTGTTAGTGGAAGATAACCAGGTGAACCAGTTACTGATACGGGAGTTACTGGAGAACCGCGGACACACGGTACAGATAGCGGAAAATGGCCGGGAAGGGGTGGAAGCAGTAAAAGCCAGCTACTTCGACGCGGTAATGATGGACGTACAGATGCCAGTGATGGATGGCGTGGATGCCACTGAAGCAATCAGACAACTGCCAGAACATAACGATGTATTTATTATCGGGCTAACGGCGAAAGCTTTTAAAGAAGATGAGCAGCAGTGTCTCGAAGCCGGCATGGATAAGTTTTTAACTAAACCCGTCGACCCTGAATTGTTGGTCAGGACGATTGAGCTGGGAGAGCGAATTCAGAAAGCGTCTGCTGTGAAGACACCGCCACAGGGATATCAACCGCTGGATACAGGTAAAAAAGTATTAGATGCATCTCGCGCGCTGATGTATTGCGGTGCCGATGCCGGGCTGTTGCATAAAGTACTGAGCCTTGCTTATCAGTACATACCTGAGGTAAATTCAGACATTGACACATTATATCAAGAGCAAAAGTGGCATCAGCTGGCACGACGTATCCACAAAGCGAAAGGCATGGTTACCACCTTTTGCCAGCCGACGTTTCAGCAGGAGCTCGAGTCAATCATCGAGCAACTGGATACTCATGCTGAAGCAGTTACCAGCAAAGCTATCGAGAGTGTAAAGAACGGCTTTGCGCAGCTACAATGCGAACTGGAAGAGGTGATTTCTGAAATGGACAGCGAACCTGCTCAATGAAAGTACTAATTGCTGAAGATGAACCTATTTCCCGCCTGCTCACCAGTGAAAAGCTGAAAAGCTGGGGGTATAACGTCATTGAGGTGGAAAACGGCAAGGAGGTCATTGAAACCATCGAGCGCCAGCCGGACATTCAGTTATGTATTCTTGACTGGGAAATGCCCGAGATAGATGGGTTGGAATTATGCAGCCGCCTGCGGGAGATTGACCGTTCCGGCAGCTTTTACATCATCATCCTTACCTCAAAACACAAAGCCTCCTTCATGATAGAAGCGCTCGACAAGGGCGCCGATGATTTCATTTCAAAGCCATTCGTCCCCGAGGAGTTACGGGTAAGGTTGCAGGTTGGTGCGCGTATCCTGAAAAAAGAAAACCAGCTTATCCATGCAGCTGAATCAGATCCGTTAACCGGTATTCTTAACCGCAAAGCGTTTTTGCTTGAACTGGATAAAATCTGGGCGTTAACCAAACGCCAGAAACAACCTTTTGCCATCCTCATGCTGGACATTGATCACTTCAAACAGATAAACGACAAGTTTGGGCACATAGCGGGCGATCAGGTGCTAAAGCAATTCTGCGAGCTGGTACAGCAACAGATCCGGCAGTACGATTGCTTTGCGCGTTACGGCGGCGAAGAATTTGTGTTGTTCCTGCCCGATACCGATGTGGATCAGTGCGAGCGAATTGCGGAGCGCATCCGTGCGACGACCGAATCGAACCTCTTTACCTACGACGGCGAACATGTCTCTATGACAGTCAGTATTGGAGCCAGTATTTACTACGAAAATTACTTGTCGGCTCAGGAAATGCTTAAAGCCGCGGATAAAGCCGCCTACGAGGCCAAGCAGGAAGGCCGTAATAAGGTCGTCCTGGCCACACTACCGTTCTGACTCTGAGTTACCTGTTTAGCCTGATATGAGGCGCCTTTAATCCATCTTTTATCCTCTCACTTCGCGGCAGTCTTGCTGTACCTGGCCCATAAAGTTTCACGCAAGCAGGGCAAAAAACTAAGTTCCATCAAAATTTGGCTATAATTCAACCTAAAGTCCAATACTTACACCCACGAAACGGAGTATATTTGAAGTGTAAGCACAGGGAATGAAAGCCATGGGACAATCAATACCACACGCAGCCTGCATTACGCCAAATCAGGTATATGAAACCAGCCGGCTGAATGCACTAAGACGCACTGGTTTATTAGACAGCCAGGCCGATCCGCGCCTTAACCATATTGCCCACTTAGCCACGGAAGTCTTTAATGTTCCAATAGCGTTATTTTCGCTGGTCGATCAGAGCCGCCAATGGTTCAAAGCGAAGGTGGGGTTAGAAATCAGCGACACTGTGCGCGAATATTCTTTTTGCGCCCATGCCATCGCCCAGGATGATATTTTTGAAATTCCGGATGCCCGCAAGGATGTCAGGTTTAAAGATAATCCGCTGGTCACTTCCTCGCCAAACATATGCTTTTATGCCGGTGCTCAGGTCTATGGTCAGGATCGTTTGCCTCTCGGTACCTTGTGTATTATTGACACCGCGCCGCGACAACTGAATAGGCAGGAGCGCGCGGTATTACAGTCATTAGCGTCACTGATAACTACGATTATTCAGCCAGGCAGTGAAAAGGAAACAGACGCAGCAAACGACGAGCACCGCATGATGCTTAGCCCCGGCAAGTTTCTTTCCCGGGTTCATACATTGCTTGAGAACGAAAATAAGAACGACCTGGGGCTGGGTATTGTGCAGTTAAAAGGGCTGCGCCGCTTACGCAAAACCCGGGGGTTTGATTTCTGCGAACGCGCCTGCAAGGAAACCTTCGTTGTTTTAAACCGTCTGGCTCCCATTACGTTAGCGATTACCCGGGTAGGCTTCGACCGTTTCTGTCTGGTCGCAAGAAATTACGCCAGTATGGCGGATACCCGTTTGAACGAGCAGAAGCTGGAAGCGGCACTTCATCGGCCACTTATTATCGATGGCACGGAAATAGATATTCAGCCGCATTTGTTATGGACCAAATCTCTGGACGGCATCAACAACACGCAGCATGTGATGGCGTTAATCAGTGAGTTAACAGAAACATCCGGTAACTACGCAGCCAAGCAGCGGCTGGTTATTTATGGTCGTGAAATCCTTGATGATCTGATCCGTCAGGAAGCGGTGAGAAAAGCGCTGCCAGTAGCACTGGAGACGCAGCAGGTATTCTTCGAGTTTCAACCTAAGATTGACGCGATAAGCATGGAAACCGCAGGTTTCGAAGCGCTCATGCGCTGGCACCATCCGGAAATTGGACGGATAGCACCCAACAAAATTGTGGAGGCCAGCGAAGATTTAGGCATAGAGCAACAGCTTTTCAAATACACGCTCGAACGGGTACTGGAACAAGTCGCCAGCTGGAAGCGGCAACACATTCTGCAAAACCTCACCGTGTCGATTAATGTGTCTGCAAAAGAGCTGTCATCCCCTTTATTTCCCCGTCTCGTTGAACGTTTACTGGCTGAATATGACGTCGCGGGGCATTACATTGAGTTTGAATTGTTAGAAAGCGGAATAATTAAGAACCTGGCGCGTTGTGTTGACAATATTCTTGAAGCTAAAGCGTTGGGGGTATCGTTTTCTATCGATGACTTCGGTACCGGCTTTTCCAGCCTGAGCTATTTGCACCAAATTCCCGCCGATACCCTGAAAATTGATAAGTCGTTCATCGATCGCCTGGATACCGATAAAACCAGTAACGCCCTGGTCAGCACCATTATTACATTAGGCCAGGCCACCGGCATGAAAACCGTAGCCGAAGGCGTTGAAACACAGGCACAGGCAGATAGGGTGAAAGCGATGCACTGCGATTACATTCAGGGTTATCATTTCGACCGACCGATGAGCGCAAACCACATTACCCGTCAGTTACGTGATGGAAAGAACTATCACGATCACTGATAACCTGGCACTCATCACTGCTGACACAGGCATCTCAATGTAAACCCGCCCCGGTCAGGCTAGACGTTGACCCGGGCAGGGGCACGGTGGTAAGCAAGACGTATCTGTGCCCACTAACAAATACCACCAAAGCTAATCCGCAAACCAAGCCGGCGAGTACCAATCTCACTAATGATTAGCAAAGAGTGAAAGTGACCATGAAACTAATGAAGCTGGGGCAACCCGAAGACGGCCTGAAGGGCATATCCGCTGCCGAGGCAGAGACGCCTGCCGCGCCTCAAGCCGGTGAAATTAAAGTCCGCCTGTATGCAAGTTCACTGAATTATCATGATTACGGCGTGGCCAGCGGGGCCATGCGCTCAGTGCCGGGTCGTATTCCAATGTCTGATGGCGCAGGTGTCGTAGAAGCAGTAGGCGAGGGCGTTACTGATTTTGCGCCCGGCGATCATGCGGTATCGCTGTTTTTCCCTGACTGGCAGGATGGCCCGCCGGCCGTGGCCGACTTCAGTCGCACTCCCGGTGATGGTATCGACGGCTACGCCCGGGAATATGTGGTGACGCCGGCAAGCTGGTTTACTAAAGCACCACGAGGGTGGACCCATGAAGAGGCTGCGACTATCACTACAGCCGGGTTAACCGCCTGGCGGGCGCTGGTGGTAGAAGCGCAGATAAAACCCGGCGATAAGGTCTTATTACTGGGGACGGGCGGGGTGTCAGTGTACGCGCTGCAAATAGCAAAAGGCTGTGGTGCCCAGGTCGCTATTACGTCATCGTCAGATGACAAACTGAAAAAGGCTATTGAGCTGGGGGCAGACTTTACAGTTAACTACAAATCCGATGAAAAATGGGGCGAAACCGTGCAGGCGTGGGCCGGCGGTACGGGGGTCGATCATGTCGTTGAAGTCGGTGGCCCGGCAACACTGGCCAACAGCATTGATGCCTGTCGCATCGGCGGCAATATCGTGCTGATAGGTGTGCTTACGGGGTTTCAGGGTGACATCCCCACGGCGAAACTAATGAGTAAGCAAATTCGCCTGACCGGCATCATCGTGGGCAGTCACCGCCACCAACAGGAATTTGTACGAGGCCTGGAAACGATGAATGTGAAGCCTGTCATCGATAAAACGTTTCCGCTCCGGCAGTTGGCAGAGGCGTTTGAGTATGAAGCCTCCGGACAGCATTTTGGTAAAATCTGTATCGCCATCTAAGTAGTCGTTGAAAAGCGTGCGGCGCATTGCGCTTGCCTGCTGACAGGAATGCGGTGTAGCCTCATACTACGCGATATCGCAAGGACCCTGACATATGACCGTATTGACGCTGCTACGACCCACCTGTTTAGCGCTGGTAACATTGATTACTGCCTGTGCAACCACGCCGCAAACCTCCCGCTGGCAACCGATACCCGTCACGCTGGTGGAGAATGAGGGAGAGTATCATCTGCAGCGTGAAGGTGAGCGCTATTTTATAAAAGGGGCCGGGGGTACTTCACAATTATCGCTGCTGGCCGCCAGCGGTGCCAACTCAGTGCGCACCTGGAGTGCCGATGACGCTGAGCGTATTCTCAACACGGCTCACCAACACGGCCTAACCGTTATGCTGGGCCTGAGCTTGGGTAAGGAGCGCCACGGCTTCGATTATGACAATCAGGCGGCGGTAGACGCGCAATTTGAACGGGTACGTAAAACGGTACAACGGTTCAAAAGCCATCCCGCACTGCTGGCATGGGGAGTGGGGAATGAACTTGATTTGTTCTATACCAACACCGCAGTATGGGATGCCGTGCAACGTATTGCGGCCATGATCCAGCAAGAGGATCCGCATCATTTAGTCACTACCGTTACGGCGGGAATCGATGCACAAAAGGCTGCGCTGATTGCCGAAAAGGTTCCGGCTATCGACTTTCTGAGTATTAACATGTACGGCGGACTCGAGGAGTTACCCGCGAAACTGGCAGACATAGGCTACACTGGCCCGTTCGTGGTCACCGAATGGGGGCCGACCGGGCACTGGGAAGTCGAGAAAACCCCGTGGGGGGCACCCATAGAGCAGACCAGTACTGAAAAAGCAGCCAGTTACCAATTCAGGTACGAACAGGGTATTGCAGCGGCACGCGGTCAGTCGCTGGGTTCTTATGCGTTCCTGTGGGGGCAAAAGCAGGAAACAACGCCTACCTGGTACGGCGTGTTTACTGAAGCAGGACAACCGAATGAAGTAGTCGACACCCTGTCTTATGTGTGGACCGGTAACTGGCCCACCGTCCGCGCCCCCTCCGTGAGTGAATTTACCGTCAACGGTCAGTCAGCACATGAGGGGCCGGTGCTGGGAGAAAGTGAAACAGCAACTGCCAGGGTTGTCTTTACGGCTAACAGCAGTGAGCCGGCCAGCGTTCGCTGGGAAATCTTGCCAGAAAGCACCGATATAAAAGCGGGCGGCGATCCGGAATCCCGGCCACAGGCCGTTACCGGCCGGATAATAAACGATGACCGGGCAGGGATGATGGAGTTTGCCGCGCCAGCGAAGGCTGGCGCCTACCGGTTATTTGTGTACATTGAAAATCGCGCCGGGAAAGTGGCGACGGCCAATGTGCCATTTTTAGTGAAGTGAATACCGCTGCGGTGTACTTTGCCTTTCAGCCGTTCTGGCCTACGCTCTAAGGGATACTTTTCGCTGGAGTGCGGTAATGAGCGTGGCTCAGATCATGACTTCCCGGGTGGTGAGCGTCAGCATGGACGATAGCCTCGCCACTCTTCAAGAGCTGTTTCACACTACCGGTTTTCATCATTTAATTGTGGTGGAGCAACACGAAATCAGAGGCATTATCTCGGATAGGGATCTGCTGAAAGCCATCAGTCCGTTTATCGGCACGTATAATGAACGCGACAAAGATCGGGCGACGCTGTCACGCAAAGCACACCAAATTATGACCCGCAAGGTACTTACCGTGCGACCGGAAGACACTATTGTGTCAGCCATACGGGCATTTAATCAGCACAAAATTTCTTGTCTGCCGGTGGTAGATGCGCACCAGCGACCCGTCGGGATCATTTCCTGGCGCGACATCCTTCGTTATGCAGAAGACCTGGTCAATCTAAGGAAGCGGCAGTAGTTGCGCAACAGCGAGAGTTCTTGTTACGCGTCTGCCGCAAAGCTGGTCAGCGCGTCGCCATCGAGACGATAACCTACCCACTCACTTTTCGGCTTAGCGCCAAGTGACTCGTAGAAGTCGATAGCCGGGGTGTTCCAGTCAAGCACACTCCACTCAAACCGGCCACAGTTTTTGGCCACCGCTTGCCCGGCGAGATGCTTCAGTAGTGCTTTACCCAGCCCTTTACCGCGAAACTCCGGTGAGACATAGAGATCTTCCAGGTACAGCCCATTGCGTCCCTGCCAGGTCGAGTAATTATAAAAATACACTGCGAATCCCGAAGGCTTGCCCTGATATTCGCCTATAACACAGTGTGCCGTAGCGTCATCTGAAAATAATGTTTGTGACAAATCGGTCTCTGTGGATTCCACTTCGTGTTCAGCTTTTTCGTAAATGGCGAGTTCGGTGATAAAAGCCAGGATCTGCGAACAATCGTCTACGGTGGCCGGGCGGATATGAAAAGCACTGCTCATGAATAACTCCAGTTTATTAGGACTGGCTTAGGATAGCATTTGCCTGATAAAAAAACTGACCGGCAATTGCCGGTCAGTGAATGTCAGGGTTGTGGGGGAGGAGAAACCAGGTGGGTTTCTTCTTCGCGGGGGCGCCGTATCCTGCTCATCAGCCAGCGGAAGGGCAGGCCAAGGTCAATCAGAATGAGATAGAAGCAGGGCACCAGAATAAGTGTGACCAGTGTGGCGTACAGCACCGCAAATCCCAGTGCCACGGCCATGGGTATAACGAAGGCCGCCTGCAGACTGGTTTCAAACATAATCGGCAATACTCCGGCAAAGGTAGTTATTGAGGTAAGCGTAATGGCTCTGAAACGGGCCCGGCCTGCCTCAGATACCGCCTCTCTCAGCGCATACCCCTGGGCACGGCGTTGATTAACAAAGTCCGTCATCACCAGCGAGTCGTTGATGACTACCCCCGCGGCGGCTATGAGGCCAAACGTGGACATCATGCTTAAGTCCAGTCCCATCAGGAAGTGGCCCCAGATCGCGCCTGTCAGGCTGAACGGGATCACCGACATGATGATAAGTGGCTGCCCATAACTTTTCAGCGGCACCGCCAGCAGTATGTAAACCATGATCATGGCGGCGACAAAGAACAGCAACTGCTCGTTTTGCTGTGCTTGCTGCTCTTCGATATCGCCGCCCAGTTCTGTCATAACCGCAGGGTAACTTACTTTTAGCTGCGGCAGCAGCTTTTCATCAATTTGTGCCACCACCTCGTTAGGCTCTACCGTTTCCTCATCGATACTGCCCCAGACATAGACGCTACGATACCCACCTTCCCGGCGGATATAGCTGATCCCCGGTTGCTCTTTAAGCTGCACCACATCACCAAGCATAACTTCACGGCCAGCCGGCGTGGTAATAACAGTATATTTCAGGTCAGCAAACCGTTCCCGGGTCAGCTCAGGGTAGCGCACCATGACTTTGACTTCTTCGCCGTCCCGGATCACCCGCTGCGCCTCGCCGCCGTAAAAGCCTGCACCAACCTGCCTGGCAATGTCAGACAACGTCAGCCGCAGATCGTAGGCCACGGGGCGAAGCGTCATCTGCAGTTCTTTACTGGCAGGGTCAATCGTCGAACTGATATCGTGCAGTCCCGGTTGCTGTTGCAACATATCGATGAATTTCAGTCCTGCTGCATTGAGGGTGGCTATATCAGAACCAAACAGCATATACCCGAATTCTCCGCCTTCCCGGCCGCCGTTAACATCATCCTGTACAATAAACGACTTCATGCCGGGAATTTCCGGTATCGCTTCGCGCCAGCGGCGGGCCAGCTCAAAGGTATCGAACGGGCGCTCATCTTCATGGACCAGCGGTATCACCAGACGCCCCTCGGTGCGCCCCTGATTAAACGCCAGCAGATCCCGCACCATGCCCTGACCATGTTCACGCTCAATGTCCCGTTCAACCTGCATGACGGTATCTTCGATAATTTGCAGTGCGCGAATAGTGGCCTGGTCAGACACATTCTCATTCATTTCTATATTGATGCTGGGGAAGTCATGGGGCACTTTAGGATTGGGCACCATACGCACGTAATTGGCGCTAATCAGACCCCAGCTCAGCATGAGCATGGCAACAAACAGCGCCAGTACCAGCCAGCGCCACTCCAGCGCTTTTTCCACCGTGCGTTTATATGGCCCGTTAATCATACCCTGATAACCACGATTGAACCTGGCACGCCAGCTGTTTTCCTTAACCGGTGAGAAACGGGTATGGGCGATATGTGCCGGTAATATCAGCTTTGATTCAATGAGCGAGAAGAACAGACACAGGATCACTACCACGGCAATGTTGTAGAAAAACGCACCATCAGGCCCACTACTGAGGGTGAATGGGGCAAATACGGCGATGGTGGTGAGTACGCCGAACGTTGCCGGGGTCGCCACGCGCTTGGCACCGCGGATGACGTTGTCCACGCCGCCGCCTTTGCTTTCTATTTCGGTGTACGCACTTTCACCGATGACGATGGCATCGTCTACCACAATCCCCAGCACCATAATGAATGCGAACAGTGAGAGAATATTAATGCTGATGCCGAACAGGGGCATTAGCATAACTGCCCCTAAGAAGCAGATAGGTAACCCCAGCATTACCCAGAACGCCAGCCGGAACCGTAAAAACAGCGTGAGCATCAGGGCGACCAGAATCGAGCCCTGAAAGAGGTTACTCAGCATCATGTTGAGGCGAGCATCCAGGTAATACGTCATATCCACCAGCACTTCGAGACTCACGCCTTTGGGCAGTGTCTGATTCTTTTGCTCAATGTAGGCTTTTACCGTATCGGCGACCGGAATAATGTTCTGGTGTCGGGTAGCATTCACGCCTATAAACAGGGCATTTTTGCCGCTGTATCGGAAATACCGTTCGCCCTCAGTGAACCCGTCGCGGATGGTGGCCACATCTGCCAGCAACACCCGGGCACCGTTATCACCTACTTTTACCGGGATCGAAGCAAACTCGTCACCGTTGTAATACTGATTTTCGACCCGTACCGAGATAATGCCGGCATCGGTGCGTAACTGGCCGGCGGAAATGTTGGCAGAATAGGCGCTAATGGCAGTCGTCACATCGTTGATAGTGAGCTGATAACGCCTCAACATATCGGGCTTTATCTCAACGGCAATTTCATCGTCGGGCGCCACCACCCGAACCAGCGAGATATTGCCCAGTTGCAGCAATTCATCCTCGACTTCTTTGGCCAGCGCCTTTAGCTCATCCAGCGGAACGTCGCCCACCAACGGCATTTCAATTACCTGTTGGCGAAACTCATCCTGCGAAATGTTTACCGGCTCCATGCCGGCAGGGAAAGTGGCGATACCGTCTACCCGCAATTTCACCTTATCCAGAACATCGGTCAGCTCTTCGCCCTGATCAATTTCCAGGCTCACCCGCCCGGAATTGCGATAGGCGCGGGAGATGACTTTCTTTATCTCGGTCACATCCTTCAGCGATTCTTCGATTTTTATCAGGATGCTTTCTTCAATTTCCTGTGGCGAGGCGCCCGGGTACTGGGCAGAAATATTGATGTAGTTAAGCTCAATATTGGGAAACATCTGCCGCTGGATTGTCATGTAGCCGGCAATACCCATTATTATGATGAACACCATCAGCAGGTTGGAGGCCACGGAGTTGCGGGTAAACCAGGCAATTAATCCTGTTTGCGTATCGTATTTGTCGGTCATAGTGAGATTCCGGTTACAGTGAGTCCTGCTGGCGCTGGGCCATCAGGTCACGGTTACTCTCAATGACTTTCACCGCCATGCCATTGCGGGGATATTCCGGTAACGTGACTACCACTTTACTGGGGTCGAATTGTCCGCGAATTAAGAAATACCCGCCTTCCTCACGAACTACGGTTACCTGATGAGACTGCAGTTTGTTGTCTTCATCCAGAGTCCATAGCTTATTGTTCGTCACCAGTTCCTGAGGTAAACGGAAAACATCGCTTAGCGTGCGGCCGTTGAAAGTGACTGTGGCATAGCTGCCGAATTTAATGACCGGTTTGTCTGAGTGTAAGGCGTAGGGATCGTCCAGCCGTGCCACAAAATGCGTCATCCGCGTAGCTTCGTCCACTACCCCGAGGTCGCGGTGAATGACGGCCTGCCGCTCGGCGGACTGCCTGCCTTCTACGCTTATCACAGCCTGCTTGCCGGTCATATCACCGGGCAGGAAACTGTTATCAAAGCCGGCCACAGGAAAGACCACTTCGGCAGTCTCAATGTTATTAATTACCGCCGCCGGAGTGCCCGTGTTGACATAGTCGCCCTTGCCGATATTGCGAGACACAATGAGGGCATCGTAGGGTGCGCGCACCGTAGTATTGTCCAGGTCGCGCTGGGCCAGTCTTAGCTGTGCCTGCGCCGATTTCACTGCAGCTTCGGCACTCATGACCTGAGGCTTTCGCAGGTACAGATCGGTCACCCGGCTGTCAGGCAGGGTCTTCGCTTCGCGGGCGGCCACGTCGGCCTGTGCCTGTTCCTGAATAAGCTGTGCCTGAGCATTAGATAAATTGGCCTGCGCTTGCAGTAATGCGGCTTCGTACGCGTCTTTTTCGATGGTGAATAATACATCGCCGCGCTTTACCACGCCGCCGGCAATGAAATTGGGATTCCAGCTTTCCACTTCGCCACTGACCTGGGCGGCTACATTGGTGGACTCCAGAGGGGTTACTTCGCCGTAGGAAGTCAGCTGCACGGTGAAATCGATGGGCTCAACCTTGTCTACCGTAACAGTAGGACGGGTATCTACCTGCTCATTGATAATGTCGTCAGAGGCAGTAGCTTCAATGGCGAGCATACCCAGATATCCGGCAGCCAGTGCGGCTATCGGGAAAAGTACTTTGGTTATTTTCATGAGGAATACGTCTTTTACACCAAAAACATCACTATCATACTCTCTCTTACGACAGAGTATGTAAGGTAATTGTAACTAACTATGAGAGTTAAGCGGGATTATCGGCCGCTTTTTAGTAATTCGTTAACGCTTGTAGCTCTTAGTCGTCCAGCTGACTGGCAGCACAGACACGGTTTCTGCCTTTGTCCTTAGCCCGGTAAAGCGCTTTATCCGCAAGGGATAAGGCGCGGTTTAATGTCACATCGGCGTTCACTTCGCACACGCCAAAACTGGCCGTCACTTCAATACGCTCCCCATCTATGTTAACCGGGAGCTGAGCCAGCGCCTCCCGAATATCATTTGCCAGGATCATGGCATTACTCTCCGGGGTTTCCGGCAACACAAACAGAAACTCTTCACCGCCCCAGCGGGCCACTATATCCTGCCGGCGGATGCGGGCGCGAAAGGTCTGGGCAATGCGCATCAGAATCTGGTCGCCATTATCGTGCCCGTAGGTATCGTTTATTGCCTTAAATCTGTCTACGTCGGCGAGGATCACGGTCATCGGACGTCCACTGCGGGCCATACGAGTCAGTTCGTAATCAATATACTGCTGCACGCCGCGCCGGTTTGGCAGCCGGGTGAGTGGATCCTGGCGGGCTTGCTGTTCGAAGCGTTCGCTGAGCTGCTGTACAGTTTCAAAGGTTTTTTGCCGGCTATATTCATAAAATGCCGACAGGAAGGTCACGGTCAGAAATGAATAAATTAAGCGGGTTTTAAGTTCCACACTGTAACTGGTCAAGAGTAACCGTTCATCGGGGAAGAATAGCAGCAGGGCGATGAGCAGAATAAAACCAAAGTTAGACTGCAATCCCCGCCGGAATCCGCCGAAAAACATAGCGACCGGAGGGACGATATAAATCCATAACGGCCCGGTATTGCCATTACCGCCGGTCACCACCAGCACCGCCATCAAACCCATCAGGCAAGTAAGCAGTAAATTCATGGAAAGTACCCGGCCCATCGTTCCGCCCACTTTCACATGAATGCGCTGGGAGGCACCGAATAGGGCGGTAGCCACCAGCAGAATTAGTGCCAGTGGCACGTTGCCATCGACAATGGCCCTCAACCCCAACACCAGCGTAAGGCACACGCCCACCAATGCGAACAGGTTGATCACCCGCACTTTGCGATTGGTTTCTTCGTCGAGATGATCGCTGCAGCCCTGCGCAATAAATTTGGTAATTCCTTTTGAAAACATCATGATGGCTGTACTACCGCGTTGCTGTGGCGGCAATGTCATCTGCCAGTTGCGCGATTAAACCGCGTAGTTGTGAAATAGAATGAGAGAACCCGTCATCCGACAGCGCGGCACGGTAATCAAAGCCCTGTCTGGCACCTTGTTTATCTGCTGCATCCAGCCAGAAGTGACCTTTTAGAATCACTTCGCCTTGCCAGGTAGCAATCATGTCGTCAATCTGAATGCTCAGCGTGGCAGGCATTACTTCACCCCGGTGCCGGCCGGTAGGCAGAACTGTCACACCGCGCTCCAGTAATGCACTGGTCAGAGTTTGCACCACCCCATGCTGAACAGGCTCGGCCCACACATGGGTGGGGGAGTAATGCAGGGTGGTCGAGCTGGTTTGCATAGTCAGACTACGCTGCTTAAGGTACTCCGGTAAAATTAGTTGATCGAGGGTTACCGCCGACGCAGGTGGGGCGCTGACGGCAGGCTTCTCGGCAGGTGAGTGCAGCACATAATACTGCAGCTGGGGCGCCTGACTGGCGCAGCCTCCCAGCAATCCTAACAGGGTTATATAGCCAAGTATTCGCATTCTTCTCATGTGTTACTCCTTCCCTGATGCTTTTGGCTGGATATCCTCACCCCTGTCGCCTGAAAAAATCAGACTATTGGGTGACTGGTTTAATTGCAGCAGTAATGGCTGAACATTACGCAGGGTTTCCTGCATCGCGTCTACGGTTTCTTTAATTTCGCTCTGACTCAGCCCACCCTGTGAATAGTTTTTCAACAGTGCCTCCATGCTGACCAGCACGTTGTTCAGATTATCATTAATCGCCTGGGCATCAATACTGGTTACCAGCGTATCAAAATCGTCGCTGGTGGCTTCCACCGAGGCAGCAGCGTCTTTCATCTCCAGCAGGGCAGTACGCACATCTTCCACCATGCCCTCCAGAGGCAGCTGATTGATTTTATCCAGAATAGCATCAGCCTTCTGAGTAATCTGCGTGAACTCATTGGAGACGGTGGGGATCACATCAATGCCATTAACGGTTTGTAACGGCGCCGGGTCGGCATTCTTTACGTGCTGTAAATCCACATACAGTCCGCCGGAAAGGACGTTACCCATGCGCAACGTGGCTCGTAAATCCTGCTTCAGCCACCGCTTCATGGTCTCTTTTACGAAAGCCAGGCCTTCCTGGGTATCCTGACGCCGGACTTTGCCGGGATAAATGCTGATAAGAACCGGAATGGAATAGTCTTCTTCCAGAATATTGCCGTCAATAAATGACGAGGTATTTATGGCCAGCACTTCACCAATCTCAATCCCGCGGTATTCCACCGGCGCGCCTACGGTCAATCCACGCACACTTTCATCAATTAACAACAGGTATTCAGCGGCCAGTTTATAACGGGCGTCAGACGCGGCATCGCTGTCCGGGTAAATAGTAAAAAACGCACTTTCCACCACTTGCTCACCCGGCGGGATCCCCTCCGGGATACCAAAGGTGATTCCGTTGGCTAGCAGGGTTTCCAGACTGCCGGTTTCAAATGTTAAACCACTTGAAGCAAGTTGGAATTTCACACCGCTGACATTCCAGAAGCGCGTATTTTGGGTGATCAGTTTGTGGTAGGGCGCCTCAATAAACGCATCGTAGTACACCACCCGTTCTTCAATATTGAAATATGCATCTTCAAACTCTCCCACTTTAAAGCCTTTATAAATGATGGGATCCCCAGCTTTATAAGCAAATTCGTCGTCACTGTTCAGGGTCAGGTGCAAACCGGGCGTGCCGGGCGGGGTGACGGGGGGCCGGTCCAGGGCCACAAAATGGTGTTGCTCTTTACCTGAGTCATCTGCGCTCATGGCGATATAGCTGCCCGATAACAGGGTATTCAGACCAGAGACCTCTGAAAAGCTGATGCGCGGTGACACCATCCAGAACTCTGTATTTTCGGTAAGCAGATGTTCGGCGCTGGCATCAATGCGGGCGGTCACAAGCACGCCCTCTAAATCTGGTTTTAACTCAATTTTCTTTACCACACCGACCTCAAGGTCGCGGGCTTTCACCGGGGTTTTATTTATTTCGACCCCCGCGGCTGATGACATTTCAATGGTGATAAGCGGGCCCTGGTTTTGCCATTGATAGAAGACCATCCAGGCACCCACAATAATGGCAACAATAGGGATCAACCACACTTTTGATACGCGTGAGGTGGGTTTTACTTGGGCTTCTTCACTCATGTACGGCTTCCTGTTGCTCCTGGCCTTCTTGCCAGATGAGTCGTGAATCAAAAGTCATGGCGGCAATCATCGTCACAAATACCACCGCGCAGAACGCCAGGGCAGCGGGACCGGGGTAAATGGACAATGAGTTGCCTAACTGAATTAATGCTACCAACACGGCCACGACAAACACGTCGATCATTGACCAGCGGCCAATTACCTCAGTAAACCGGTAGTAGCGAATACGCAGCTTTTTACTGCGTAGCTGACCGGTTTGCACGCTGTAATTGAGCCAGGCAAGAATAGCAATTTTAGCTACCGGGACGATGACGCTGGCAATAAGAATTATTAATGCTACAGGATAAGAGCCTGATTCCCAAAGCGTAATTACGCCACCTATGATGGTGTTAGGGTCGCTTCTGCCGAACAGCTCGGTGTGCATAATAGGTAATACATTGGCTGGGATATACAACAGACTGGCGGTAATCAGCAGCGCCCAGGTACGCTGCATACTGTGTGATGCGCGCAGGCCGGTAAGCGGAGCTGGCTGGGGTATACTGCCGTTATTCAGCCACATGGCATAGCGGTTTTTATCAAAATAAAGCATGGCCATGGTCGTGCCCAGAGTGAAGCCGATAAACGCATAAAAAGACATACCCACTGATACATCAGCCAGCTCGGTTATCTTAATCAGGCTGACCAGGGTCCCCACCAGAAATATTTCCGCCATACTCCACGGCATGAGCAATACCACCATGCGGTAGGTGCGTCGAACAAACAGGGTAGGAGTGTTGCGCAGCCGGGCGACACTTAACACCATGCAGCCCAGCAGTACCATCCCCGGTAACAGAAGCGTGGCCAGGCCGGTAATGATGGCCAGCGACAAATAGTCGTTCTCGATAAGGACGGTGAGTCCGGCAGGCAAATCAATGTTGTGTTGCTGGCCACTGGCCCTGAAAGAGAGGAAGTTAAACGGCAGCGAGAGTAACAGAAATACAAACGCCGAACAGGCGTAAGCTAATAGCGCCTGGGCATCATTACGCCGGTGGGTAAGCAGGGTATGCCCGCAACGGGGACATACTGCCCGCTGCCGGTGCGCCAATGACGGCAAGGAAACTGAGCATTCGCACTGTTCACAGGTGATTTGCGAGGATGTCATTAGGTTCTGGCCTGCACAGTCGGAGTGCCTTGTTATTATTCTGTTATTCAGCAGAATACCGTATTCCGCTTTACGCGCCAATCACTGCGTGAGTGAACATTGTCGGGCCAGTGCAGCCGGCCCTGCTGAGATTATTACAGACACAAAAAAGGCGTAGAGCCGAAGCGCTACGCCTTTGTTTTTACGCTGCTAGAAGCTGGCGTTGCCCGGTGTACGCGGGAACGGAATCACATCACGGACATTCTGCATCCCGGTCACGTAGGCGACCAGACGCTCAAAGCCCAGACCGAAGCCAGCGTGGGGCACGGTGCCATAACGACGTAAATCGCGGTACCAGGCGTAATCTTCCTGCGAAAGTCCCATTTCTTCCAGTCTGGCGTCGAAGACATCCAGGCGTTCTTCACGCTGCGAGCCACCAATAATCTCACCAATACCCGGTGCAAGTACGTCCATAGCCGCGACAGTTTTGTTGTCGTCGTTCAGGCGCATGTAGAAGGCTTTTATGTCTTTCGGATAATTCTGCATGATAATAGGCGCACCCACATGCTCTTCAGCCAGATAGCGCTCATGCTCAGAAGACAGATCGACACCCCACTCTACGGGGAATTCAAACTGCTTGCCGCTGGCTTGCAGAATGTTAATGGCGTCGGTGTAATCCATACGCACAAAATCTGATTCAACCAGCGCCTGCAGGCGACGCACGACGTCTTTGTTGATGCGCTGTTCAAAGAACGCCATATCGTCGGCACGTTCTTCCAGCACGGCTTTGCAGACGTACTTGAGCATATCTTCAGACAACTGAGCAATGTCAGACAAGTCAGCAAACGCCACTTCCGGCTCAATCATCCAGAACTCGGCCAGATGGCGTGAAGTATTGCTGTTTTCAGCCCGGAAGGTGGGGCCGAAGGTATACACTTTAGACATGGCATTAGCATAGGTTTCTACGTTCAGCTGACCGGATACGGTCAGGTAGGTTTCCTTGCCGAAGAAGTCTTCTGCGTAATCAACCTGACCCTTGTCATCCCGGGGCAGGTTCATCATATCCAGTGTCGAGACCCGAAACATCTCACCGGCACCTTCCGTATCACTGGCGGTGAGGATAGGGGTGCTGATCCAGTAGTAGCCACGTTCGTGAAAGAAACGGTGGATAGCCTGCGACAGGCAGTTTCTTACCCGGGTCACCGCGCCAATGACATTGGTCCGTGGACGCAGGTGAGCGTACTCCCGCAAATATTCAATGCTGTGGCGTTTGGCGGCCATCGGGTAGGTGTCCGGATTTTCCACCCAGCCTACAATGTCAATGCTCTGTGCTTCCAGTTCCAGCGCCTGGCCTTTCCCCTGAGACGCTTTTACGGTGCCGGTGACAGCCAGCGAACACCCGGCTGTTAACCGCTGAACATCAGCATAATTATCCAGTGAGCTGAGCGCGACAACCTGAATAGGGTCGAAGCAGCTACCATCGTGCAGGGCGATAAAAGACAACCCGGCTTTCGAGTCACGGCGGGTACGAACCCAGCCTTTTACTGTCACTGTTTCGCCTTCCGCGTACTGTCCTTTCAGTACGTCGACAACGGGCGCATGCGTCATGTTATTTTCTCCGTGTTCTGGTCACTGTTGCTGGGCGATATTTTCGCACACAAATGTCATTCATGCATCTGCCACCGGGCTGCATAAATACAGTGACGGTGGCCAGAAGCTGCTGGAATTGCCATGCTCGGCGAGTGTTACTGACTGAACAGAAACACCGGTCAGGCGCGTATACAATCTTATGAACGTTCTCAGTTCAGGGTGAGATACCGGGTAGCTGTGTTAGCAGGGAGGTATGCATCAATATTCCAACAGACGGGTAGTATACTCAACCTGTTAGTTGTTTCCACACATAAGGATGACAAATGGGCAAGAAAACCGGGACAGGGCGACCTGCAGACAGACGACAGATACCGCGTTCAAGGGATACGTTTTTCCGGCTGGTGGTGGCGGTAAATAGTCTGGCGTGGTTACTGTTGGTCGCGGCACTGATCCTGTTTCATTTCGCCCGCCCGGATTTTGTGTCCGGCGTACAGCAGTATTGGGGAATGGGAGTGGAGCGGGAATGGTCTCAGGGGTATGTGGAGGCCATGTTAACGCTGCTGCAAATATGCTTAGGCATGAGCCTGGTAACCATGCTGCTGCGATCCCGGCGCAACCGGCGCCAGGATGACAGCTTTGGGGTGAACCTGTTTATTTTGGCCGGTATCTCTCTTATCAGCCTGCTCACCGTAACCATTCAGGTAAACTAATTAATAAAGGCGCTGTTCACCAGTACGAAGGTATACACGATATACGCTAGCAGAAACGCGCCCCCTTCCAGTCTATTCAGTCTGCCCTGGCGCTTAATACCAATACAGAATACGAATAACGCCACAGTGGCGGCCAGCATCACGGCCACGTCCCGGTACAAGAACGACGGCTCTACGGTCATGGGGGCAATCATGCCGGCAATACCTACTACCGCCAGGGTATTGAACATGTTTGAGCCAATCACGTTACCCAGCGCCAGATCATGTTCCCCTTTGCGCACCGCCATAAGGGCTGAGGCCAGCTCGGGCAGAGACGTGCCGATAGCAATGATTGTCAGGCCAATTACGGTATCGCTGACCCCGAAGAAGGTGGCTATTTCAACCGCGCCCCACACCAGAATACGCGAGCTGGCAATCAGCAGTAACAAGCCGGCCAGCAGCCACATAACATGGGTTTTTACGGTGCCCTCGGTGGAATTGATTTCGTCTGAGTATTCGTCGGCCAGGGCGTCTTTGTCGCCTTTTATGGCTGTCCAGATACTCCAGGAGATAAGCAGGATAAATAGCCCCATCAGTGAGAACGCGTCATCTTTCGATAAGGTGAAATCCAGTAGCTGCCAGGCCGCAAAGAATGTGATCCCCAGCATCACCGGGATCTCTTTGCGGATGATCTCGGAGCGCACCGCAATAGGGCTGATTAATGCAGTTAACCCCAGGATCAGCAAGATATTAGCGATGTTTGAACCAAAGGCATTACCCAGTGCAATGCCCGAATTGCCCTGAATTGCGGCAAAAATAGAAACAATAATCTCCGGCGCTGACGTGCCAAAACCAATAATCAGCATGCCGATGAGTAACGGCGACACCCCAAAGTGGTTGGCTACCGCCGCTGAGCCGCCAACAAATTTACCGGCACTCCACAGCAACACCGGCAATCCGATAATGATGGCAAGACTCGCTAATAACATATCCTCTCCTTGTTTCTTTTTGTTAGGACAACCGCACAGGTCGCTGTTGTCTCGCTATCGAAAAAACGCATCGTGACGATGAAAATATTCCGTGCGTAAATTGCTATGCAAAAACTACGCATGAACTACACTGGCGGTCTCTTTCACAGCCTGCAAATCAAAGCTGAGCTGCTAAAGTTTACCTCAGCAGAATTTTTTTAGAAGCGTTTACCATGCACAACACCCTGATTGTTGTAGATGACGTAGCTCCGTTTTCGTCATTGTCGTTACCTGTTATGACCTTTGAGGCCTACCTGGCGGACTTTCCAAAACTGGATGAACCGAAAACCCGGGTAATCAATCTTTGTGATACTTCACGGTATCTGAGCCAGGGCTACTACTGTTCGCTGTTGGCGCAGGCCCGTAACCACCTGGTATTGCCTACTGTAAAAACGATCAATGACGTGCGGCTGGCCGCTGACGGCAGTTCCAAGCGGGTTTCTTTACCGGTGCAGATAAAACCGGCAGACGCAGACGCGTTGCCATCATCTGTTTTTGTACTGTTCGGGGAAACCGAAGATCACCGCCTGACAGCGGTGGCGAAGAAAGCTTTTGAGTTATTCCCGTTTCCGGTCATTACGCTGACCTTACAACCGGCCGCCGAGGTCAGTACCAATAACCTCAGTGCAGTGGGTACACCCGCATTGGCGGCAACCTGCGACGCGTCGAGTTTTGTGCAGTTACCGGCAGCGGAGCAAAGCCGCTGTATTGCCGCGCTTGAACGCTACACCCAACGCCAGTGGTTTCAGTCACGGCCGGATAAACAAATGCGCTGGGATATGGCGATACTGGTCGACCCCAGTGAGTCTACTCCGCCAAGTAACAATAAAGCTATCCGCATGTTTACCAAGGCGGCCGAGCGGTGTGGTTTTCAGGTGGATGTGGTCACCGAGCTGAGTGAACAGGAAGTGGGTCATTACGACGCATTATTCATTCGTGAAACCACCGCTATTGACCACCGTACTTACCGGCTGTCGCGGGCCGCGGAGCGGGAAGGGGTCGTGGTTATGGACGACACGCAGTCAATCTTACGCTGCTGCAATAAGGTGTTTTTACAGGATGCGTTTACTTACCAACAGGTGCCGGCGCCGAACGCCCGCTTTGTGTCGCATATTGACGACGAGATGCTGAACGAGCTGGAAACCACGTTTGGCTACCCGATGGTTCTGAAATTACCAGAAAGTGCGTTCTCGCGGGGCGTCAAGAAGGCCGAAGATCGTACTGCACTGGTCGCTAAGCTTGATGAGATGTTGGCGGTGTCAGCGCTGGTACTGGTGCAGGAATATATTTATACCGAGTATGACTGGCGTATCGGTATGCTGGGCGGGAAGCCCATCTTCGCCTGTCAGTATTTTATGGCCCGCAATCACTGGCAAATCTATCATCATAAGGGGGATAGGTTCAGTTCTGGCGGATTTACCACTATGCCTACCTTTGAAGTGCCCAAGGCGGTGCTTAATGCCGCTATTAAGGCGGCCAAAGTCGTAGGTGAAGGGCTGTACGGGGTGGACATTAAACAAAACGAAAACGGTGTGTATGTGATTGAGGTGAATGACAACCCCAGCATCGATGCCGGGGTAGAAGACAAGTACCTCGGCCCGGTTCTGTACGAACAAATTATGCAGTCGTTTGCCGATCGCCTGGAGCTGCGAGGACGATGAACGTGGCTATTCCTGCTGTCACCCTGCGTGATGCTACCCACCAGGACCTCGTCGCTTTGCTGGCGATTGAGCACCGCTGCTTTGACAGCGATCGCCTGAGTCGCCGGCGCATGCGGTTTTATATTGATGCGCCTCATGCGGAGCTGGTGGTGGCGGAACAGGCTGGTACGCTGGTGGCGTATGGGTTGCTACTGATGCGCCGGGGGACGCAACTGACCCGCCTGTATTCACTGGCGGTATTGCCAGAAGCCCGGGGGCTAGGCGTGGCAGAAAATATTATTAAAAAGCTGGAGGACAGTGCCTTAGCACGGGGAAAGCGCTTTATGCGGCTGGAGGTGTCTGAGCAAAATCACGGCGCCAGACGCCTGTACAGTCGCTTAGGTTTTCAGCAGTTTGGCGTTTACAGTCACTACTACGACGACAATACTGATGCTATCCGCATGCAAAAAGTACTGAGCCAGTCGGTGACCACACGACTGTCCACTACTTATCCCTGGTATGAACAGACCACCGAGTTTACCTGCGGACCGGCGTCTCTGATGATGGCGCTGCATCATCTGGATCCACAATACACCATGAGCCAGCAGCAGGAGTTAGCAATTTGGCGGCGGGCCACCACTATTTTTATGACCTCAGGTCATGGCGGTTGTCATCCTATCGGGCTGGCACTGGCTGCCAGTGATGCCGGGTTTACTGCCCAGGTATGGCTGAACCGCCCCTTGCCGTTATTTGCTGATGGGGTGCGCAGCGCCCACAAAAAGGCCATTATTCAAACCGTCGAAACTCAGTTTGCCCAGGAAGCCGAAGCTCTGGGCCTGGAAGTGCTATACCATGACTGGACTCTGGAAGGCCTTAAGAAGGTACTGGCCGAAGGGGCCACGGTGGTGTGTCTGGTCAGTACTTATGCGTTTGATAAACGCAAGGCGCCGCACTGGGTAACACTGACCGGGGCCGATGCGCATTGTTTTTATCTGCATGATCCCGACGCCGACGGGCAACCGCCTATGGAATTTCAGCATATACCGGTGGCTCAGGAAGATTTTCTGCGTCAGGCCAGTTACGGGAGCCGTAAAGTGCGAACGCTGCTGGTATTACAGCGTTCGCCAACACGGGCCAGCTAACCTGTTAGGGGAAGCTGCGGTTTAGTGGTGAAACTGGCTTTGCGTCAGTTTCACGTTGAATGCTTTAAGCTTTGAAATCAGCTTGCTGAGTTCGCTGGCGCTGCCACGAAATACGCAGGGTTTTTTGGCCGGGGAACCTTTTACCGCGCCATTGAACAAGCGGGTGGAATCAAAACACGCGGTCTTCTCAGCCAGCTTTTGCCACTCTCCCTGAAGGTTATTGGGAATACTGTGGCGTTTGGCAAAAATCTTGTCTCTTATTTGCAACGCCTGGCCAATCAATTGGGTATTTTCATTTTTCATGGTAACCACCTTTTTACAACTGCTATCTCGCTTACAGCACCTGTGCTGCCTCGCCTGTCTATAAACATAGAGCAGAATTACAGGCCATAAGGTGCGTCCTTAACACCATAGGTAGCAAAATCAATACCTATCTGGCAGCGGCGAGAGAATTCTGCGTGTAGCCGCAGCTCTATAGGCAGGCCATAGTGGTAGATGGACGGTCTGAGACGCCATGCAAAAGCGCAGGTATGCCGCTAACAGAGTTTTCGGGCCGGGTTGTAAGCCCTGCACGCACCGTGCAGGCCTTTCACGGTTAGTGTTGAGCGGGGTGGTGATGATGATGGCGGTGACGATGCCAGTGACGTACTTTACCTGCGCACCAGAACGGCGCCCAAATGAACATATTCAGGGCGATGGCCGTGATGAGGCTGAATAACACGGCGTTGGGGTTTAACGGCACGGACGGCGCGAAGTTGTCCAGCACCCGGTTGAGCGTCGCATTCTGACTCGGATGCAACATATACCAGGCCTGTTCATAATAGTGGCCTTCCGATAATACTTGCAGCCCTTCCTGGAGGGCATCCAGGCTGGCTACAGTTTCTGCTTTGTTGCTGGCATCCTGCTGCACCACCGGATCGGGGTTCTGCCGCAACGTTTCAATCAGTGTCCGGACCGAGTCATAGCCGAATTGATCTGCGAGCGCGCGGTACTGCGACACCTGCTGGTCGGTAGCATCATAAAAACCGCTCAGATACTGACGGTAGTGATCGGCCAGAATAGGCACCTGCAAGGCAGTAAGGAACAGGGCAGTAAATACAATTTTATCCAGAACCCGAATCATCATGCCCATGCTGTTCCTCCTGCGTTAAGCCACCGGGCAGGTTAGCTAAGTGCCCGGTATATGGCATCGGTCAGCTGCTGCAGCTGAGCCTCACTAATAATATAGGGAGGCATGATATATACCAGTTTCCCAAACGGTCGGATCCACACGCCGGCTTTTATAAAGTGCTTCTGGATGCGCGCGACATCGACGGGCTGGCGGGTTTCCACCACCCCGATAGCGCCTAAAATTCGCACATCGGCCACCGCCGGTAAATTCAGACAGGCAGGCAAAGTGGCCTGTAACTGACGTTCAATGCGAGCGACCTGCTGTTGCCAGGCGCCGGTCTGGATAATCGCCAGACTGGCGCCGGCAACGGCACATGCCAACGGATTGCCCATATAGGTTGGCCCGTGCATAAATACCCCGGGTTCACCCTGACACACCCCCTGAGCCACGTCTTCTGTGCACAGGGTGGCAGCCAGAGTCATGTAGCCCCCGGTCAGTGCTTTGCCGAGACACAGGATATCCGGGCTGATATCAGCATGCTCACAGGCGAACAGCTTTCCGGTGCGGCCAAACCCGGTGGCAATTTCGTCACAAATAAGCAGCACGTCGTAGGTATCACACAGCTGGCGACACCGGCGTAAATACTCGGGATGATACATACGCATCCCGCCGGCACCCTGCACAATGGGTTCTAAGATCAGCGCGGCCATCTCGTGGTGGTGCTGCTCAAACAACTCCTGTAATGGCAATATGTCGTCTTCGCTGAAGGTTTGTCCGAACCGGGTCTGGGGGGCAGGGGCGAAAATTTGCTTACTCAGCACACTGGAAAATAAGCTGTGCATACCGTTTACCGGATCGCATACCGACATGGCGGCAAAGGTGTCGCCGTGATAGCCATTGCGCGGCGACACTATACGGTGTTTCTCAGATCGTCCCTGGCAGGCCCAGTACTGGATCGCCATTTTAATGGCCACCTCCACCGATACGGAGCCGGAGTCAGCCAGAAAGACCCGCTGCAGTCCGGCTGGCACCATCTCCAGTAAGCGACGGCATAGTGACACGGCCGGCGCATGGGTCAGCCCGCCGAACATCACATGAGAGAAGGCATCAATCTGTTGGTGCGCCGCCGCGTTCAGCTCAGGGTGGTTATACCCGTGAATAGCTGCCCACCAACTGGACATGCCGTCAACGACGGTTTCGCCGGAAGCCAGGGTCAACTCGGCCCCTTGTGCGCCGGTGACTTCATAGCAGGGCAGCGGGTTCACAGCTGAGGTATACGGATGCCAGATATGTTGTTTATCGAAATCTATACTGTTCAAAATTTAATCATTAGTTAAGGTTTCCAATTGGTCAGAGTTGACAACTTTCACGACGCGCATAGACTAAGCCAGCATTCTGAATTAGTAAAGGACAGGCTATGACCGCCGCCATGCGCCCCGCAACACCGAACGACATTCGCCACGACTGGACCCCAGAGGAAGTCGAAGCACTGTTTACCATGCCGTTTAATGATCTGCTGTTCAAAGCGCAGTCAATTCACCGCCAGTATTTTGATCCCAATGAAGTGCAGGTGAGCACGCTTTTGTCGATTAAGACCGGCGCGTGCCCGGAAGACTGTAAATATTGTCCGCAAAGTGCCCGTTATGATACCGGACTGGAAAAAGAGCGCCTACTGGAAATCGAAAAGGTTATTGAGCGCGCCAAAGACGCCAAGCGCACCGGCTCAACCCGGTTCTGCATGGGCGCAGCATGGCGTAATCCCAAAGAAAGGGATATGCCCTATGTCATCAAGATGGTTGAGGAAGTCAAAAAGCTGGGACTGGAAACCTGCATGACATTGGGCATGTTGAACCGGGATCAGGCGTTGGCGCTGAAACAGGCTGGTCTCGACTACTATAATCATAACCTGGACACCTCACCTGAGTATTACGGCGATATCATTACTACCCGTACTTATCAGGATCGTCTGGATACGCTGCAAAATGTCCGGGAAGCGGGCATGAACGTATGCTCGGGGGGCATAGTGGGGATGGGCGAAAGCGCCGGTGACCGCGCCAGCCTGCTTATTCAGCTGGCCAACCTGCCTGAACAGCCACAGAGTGTGCCTATTAACATGCTGGTGAAAGTGAAGGGCACCCCGCTGGATGAGGTCGAAGATTTAGAGCCGTTTGAATTCATCCGTACCATCGCCGTGGCGCGGATCATGATGCCAGCTTCCCATGTCCGCTTGTCGGCGGGCCGCGAGGCAATGAACGAGCAAATGCAAGCGCTGTGTTTTATGGCCGGCGCAAACTCTATCTTTTACGGCTGCAAACTGCTGACCACGTCCAACCCGGATACCCACGAAGATGTGCTGCTGTTCAAAAAGCTGGGCATTAATACTGAGCGTATCCGCGATTATTCCGACGAAGCGCACGAACAGGCGCTGGCCGATGAAATATCCGGTCAAACTGCCGACAACCTGTTTTACGATGCCAGCGCGGTGACGCGCAGCAACGGGTAGCCCGGCGCATGGCATTCGACTGGCTGGGGCGTTCGCTGCGTGACCGTGCGCAGGAAGGCTACCTGCGCACACGGCATTGTCAGCATTATGAGAAAGATGCAGTCATTAATATTGATGGTGACCATTATCTGAACTTTGCCAGCAATGACTATTTAGGAATGCGCCAGAACCAAAGTGTCCTGCAGGCCTGGGTAGAAGGGCTGGCCCAGTTTGGCGGCGGCAGTGGCGGCTCACCGCTGGTGACCGGGTACAGCCAGGCACATCTGGCACTGGAAGCCTGGCTGGCGGATAAACTGCAGCGTGAAGCGGTTTTGTTGTTTAATTCCGGGTTTGCGGCTAATCAGGCCATTTGTCAGGCGCTGTTTGCCAGTGGGGGAGACATTGTGGCCGATAAACTGATGCACGCCTCGTTTATTGACGGCGCGCTAAGTTCTGATGCTACTCTGACCCGTTTTAGCCATAATGATGTGACCCATGCCGATAAGCGTCTTCATGCTGCCTCCCACGCAGATAAGCTACTGGCCAGCGAAGGGGTATTCAGCATGGACGGCGATACTGCGCCGGTGGCCGAACTCAGCCAGCTCGCGGCCAGACATGATGCCTGGTTTATGCTGGATGATGCCCACGGCTTTGGGGTGCTGGGGGAAAACGGTCTGGGCACGGCAGAAGCCGCCGGGCTCGCTCATACCGACGTGCCGGTACTCATGGCCACATTCGGCAAGGCGATTGGTACCGGCGGCGCGTTCATTGCCGGCAGTCAGGTGCTTATTGATTATCTGATAAACCACGCCCGCCATTATATTTATTCCACGGCAATGCCACCGGCACAGGCCATTGCCACCCTGTCGTCACTGACCTGTCTTGAAGACGGCAGTGCCCGCGCAGCGCTGCATGAAAATATTCGTTACTTCCGGCAACGGGCACAAGAGTGTGGTCTTTCGCTGATGGACTCAGACAGCGCCATACAGCCTATAGTTATCGGCGATCCCAAACGGGCGGTGGCGATGAGTGAAGCCGTGCGTCGCCGGGGTATCTGGGTCACCGCGATGCGCCACCCTACGGTACCGAAAGGCACAGACCGCCTGCGTATTACACTGAGCGCCCTGCATCAGACACAGGATATTGATGTGCTCTGCGACGCGCTGATGCTAAGCGCCGGGGAGGTCTCCCCATGACCGCGCCTTCGACACCTTCGACGGCAACACCGGCAGTGCGCCTGGATAGAGTGGCCGAGTCGTTTAGCCGCTCTGCCACGACCTATGAAGCCCATGCGCGGGTACAGCAGCGAGTTGCCAGCCACGCCCTGAGGTCATTAACCTGCAAACCGGCCGACAAGGTGCTGGATGTGGGCTGCGGTACGGGTATTCATACCGCAGCCCTGGCGGCACGGGGGGCTAAGGTTCACGGATTGGATATGGCAGATGGCATGGTTGCGCTGGCTGCCCGCCGCTACCCTGACATTGCGTTTCAGGTGGGCGAGGCCGAGGCTATGCCTTTTCAAACCGAAACATTCGACTGGCTTTTTTCCTCCATGGCATTGCAATGGTGCGCCTCACCGTTACAAGCGCTGAGCGAGTGCCGCCGGGTCCTGAAACCAGGTGGTCAGGCAGTGCTGGCAATTATGGTAGCTGGGTCATTCGCTGAGCTTGAGCAGGCTCGCCGGGTGGCCGGACTGGGTCGTCGCAGTAACCCGCAGGCCAGTCATGAACATTGGCGGCAAGCCGCGTTGCAAGCCGGGTTTACTGTACGCGACGCCACGCAGACTGCCTACACGGATACGCACCCCACGCTGCTTGATTTACTGCGCTCTATCCGTAATACCGGCGCGGGGGTGACCGCCTCGCCTGGGAAGTCACTCACCCGCCAGGATCTGCAAAAACTGGCTATGACGTACCGGGCGCTGAACGCGAAGGCTACCGGCTTTCCTCTTACTTACCGTGTCTCTCATCTGATTCTGGAAAAATAGTATGGCAGCATATTTCGTGACCGGGACCGATACTGACGTCGGTAAAACCTATGTGTCTTCATTACTGTTACAGGCAGCGGCGCAGCTGGGCAAACGGTCGGCGGGTTATAAGCCGGTGTCGGCGGGGTGTGACGTGATTGACGGCGAGTTGGTCAACGACGACGCCGTGCAGCTGCAACGCGCCGGCTCGCTGGCGCTGCCACTGTCCACCGTAAATCCTATTGCATTTACGCCCCCTGTCGCGCCGCATATCGCTGCTGAAGAGGCAGGCACGGTGATCAGTACCGCGACCATTGAGTCAGGGTTGCAACACATTGCCCGTCAGACACCGGATTTACTGATTATGGAAGGCGCGGGCGGCTGGCGATTGCCCATTGGCGACGGTCGCTATTTGTCGGATGTGGTCGCCGCGCTTAAGTTACCGGTGATTATTGTGGTAGGCATGCGACTGGGTTGTCTTAATCATGCATTACTTACTGCCGAGGCGGTACAAAGGGACGGTCTGACTATAACCGGGTGGATTGCCAATCAGGTACAGCCAGACATGGCGCGCTATGCGCAGAATCTGGCCACCCTCGAACAGTTGATGCCCGCGCCCCTGCTGGCAGAAGTGCCGTATCAGGGGGCGCCGGACGAGGCAGCCATGGCAGCTTTAATTAAGCAGCTCTGTTAAGTCCTCTCCCGGGGCTATAGGCCACTTACCGTTACCGGTAAAGATGAAGCCGCCTTGTTCGCCCACCAAACTTAGTTTTCCGTCGGTCAGCAGCAACGCGGTACCCTCGCGGATACCTACCACCGGCATGGTTGGGTTGAGCACAGAAAACTCGGCCAGACGCTGATCACGGGTTTCACCATTGAAGCCGGGGGGCTGGTAATCGGTGTAGTGGGGGTTGAGCTGAAATGGCACCACGCCCAGCGCATCAAAACTGGGCGGCGCAATAATCGGCATATCATTGGTGGTCCGAATACTTACCCCACAGATATTAGAGCCGGCACTCCAGCCAATATAGGGGGTGCCCTCTGCAATCGCCTCCTGTAACGGAGTAATAAGCTGCTGTTCGTACAGCGTGTGTAACAGGTGGAACGTATTGCCACCGCCGGTCAGAATTGCCTGCCCCTGAGCCCGGGCCTGACGAATAGCCGCTACCGGATCGTCGGCGCGGTGTAACCCTGTGACCTGACACTCAGGCAGCGCAGCCTGAACGGCCTCGACGTAGGCGTCGTAGCTCTTCGTTACTGCGGCGTAAGGTACAAACAGTAGCTCGCGCCGCTCGCCCAAGTGTGCCAGAATATGCGCCCTGGCGTGTTCGAGGTAGCCCTCGTCACCCTGCCGGGAGCTGCTTAACATCAGTACATGTGCAGTCATAATGGCTCCGTGTAATTAAACTGGCGTAATCATACTTTAAAGCGAGCGGTAAGTTTAGCCGCTCACTGGAAACGCCGGTATTTTTCATTTTCTTTGGCCGCATTCGATAGGGTTATATTATGTCTAAAAAGCCGTCCGTTTTGTTTGTCTGCCTGGGCAATATCTGTCGTTCGCCTACTGCAGAAGCCGTGTTTCGTCACATGGCGGCCCAGGCGAAACTCGATATCACTATCGACTCCGCCGGGACCCATGGATATCACATTGGCAAACAGCCAGATAAACGCTCGCAGACAGCCGGATCTGCGCGGGGCTACTCGTTCAAAGGACTGAAATGCCGCCGGGTGGAAGACCGGGACTTTGCCACTTACGATTATATTCTGGCAATGGACAACAGCAATCTGGAAAACCTCAAAGCCATGGCCCCGGCGGAGTACCATGACAAAATCCGGCTGTTTTTGTCGTTTGCTGACAGTGAGCATACCGAGGTTCCCGACCCCTACTACGGGGGCAAGCAGGGCTTTGAACTGGTGCTCGATTTAATTGAGGCAGCCTCCGCAGGCCTGATTCGTGAGTTAAGCCGCTAGTATGCCCGGCCGTGGTGGTGTGCTGGGAGGCTTAGGGCTGGGGTGTGCGGGGATGGTTGCCCTCATCGCCGCTTCTACGCTTGCCAGCGATCTGGCACACGACCTCAAATGGCATATATTTACCTCGTTGCAGTTGCCGCTTATTCTCACAGCGGCCCTGACCGGCGCGGTACTGACTGTCAGTGCCGCGACCCTGCAGGTGGTGTTACGTAACCCGCTGGCCGACCCGGGCATTATCGGGGTAACCAGTGGCGCCAGTCTGGTGGCTGCGGTGTTAATTCTCACCGCGCCGGTTGTCATGGCTGAACACTTCTATTATCTGCTGCCACTGGGCTGCTTTGTTGGCGCGATGGCGAGTACCTGGTTTATTTATAGGCTGGCCCGCAAACTGCAACAGGCCACAGTGGCGGTTATTCTTGCCGGTATTGCTATTGCAACACTCTCTGGCGCGGTCATCGCCTGGCTTTATCTGTTCAGCGATGCCCAGTCATTGCGCAACCTCACCTTCTGGCTGATGGGGAGTTTATATCAGGCCGACGGCACCATTCTGGTGGTGGCCGGCCCCATTATGCTGGTCAGTTGTGTTGTGCAAATTCGTGCGGCAAAAGCCCTGAACTGGCTGTATGCCGGCGACCATGCCGCTATCGCCGCCGGGGTGAGCCCTCAGAAAATTATTCAGCGGAGCCTGCTTGCCGCCTCCGTCGGGGTAGGTGCAGCCGTGTCTGTGGCCGGTTCCATTGCCTTTTTGGGGTTACTGGTGCCGCACCTGCTGCGCCTCGCACTGGGGTTTGATAACCGCTTAATATTGCCGGCATCCGCCTTGTGCGGGGCGCTGTTTTTACTCACTGTCGGCGCAGCAACAGAATGGTTAGGCGTGATCACCTTGCCGGTCTCCATGATTACCGCCACGTTGGGCGGGCCGCTGTTGCTGTGGGCGATTTACCGGGGGCAGTGGCGATGAGTCAGACGCTTGGGGTGTACTCTGCTTCGCTCAGCGAGCGAATAACACCGATAACCGGGGCGTTTGCTGCCGGCAGCTGTACTCATTTGCTGGGCGCGAATGGCGCAGGTAAATCATCGCTGCTGGAGATCCTGGCAGGGATCAGCACACCGGATTCCGGACGCTGCAGTATTGGCAATGAGGACCTTGCCCGTCTGTCGCTTACCCAACTGGCCGGTTTTCGTAGCTATTTGGGTCAGCATAGCTATGCCGCGTTTGCGATCCCGGTAAGCGACTATCTGCGCTTCTATGCTGCACCCGCCCAGCCCACGGTGCCAGACTTGCTGGAGCAGACGCTGGAAGTGCGGCACTTGCTGTCGCGGCCAATCACCGCGCTGTCTGGCGGCGAGCGCCAGCGGGTGGAACTAACCCGGTCGTTGCTGCAGGTGTGGCCTGCTATTTGTGACGGGCAGGGCATCATACTCCTCGATGAGCCGTTGCAGGGGCTCGATGTTAAACATCAGTTCGGTTTTCTGGCGCTTAGCCGAAAGCTCAGTGGGTGGGGCAATACGGTGGTACTGTCCTGTCATGATATCGGCCTGAGTGCTAATCATGCTGATTGTGTGTGGTTGCTGAAACAGGGGCAGCTTGTCTGTCAGGGCGCCCCCCGTGAGGTTCTCACTGAAGCAAATCTGTACGCCACCTTCGATTGCCATTTCGCTGTAACTGAGCAACGAAACTTTCTGCAAATTCACGTTTGTGACCCTATTGTCTTGCCCTAGTTGTGGTAAAGTTACGTTTAATTAAAGCGTGTCGCTGATCCCGAATACACCCAAGGAGAATTCGTGCAAAACTGGCAACCCGACAGCTGGAGAGCGAAACCTATCCTCCAGCAACCTGCGTATGAAGATAAAGAACAACTGGCTCAGGTAGAACAAACGTTAAGTCAGTACCCGCCGCTGGTATTTGCTGAGGAAACCCGCGAGCTGCGCCGGCAACTTAGCGATGTCAGTATGGGCAAAGGGTTTTTATTGCAGGGCGGCGATTGCGCTGAGTCATTCGACGAATTCAATGCCCCCAAGATCCGCGACACCTTTAAAGTCCTGTTGCAAATGGCCATTGTGCTGACTTTTGCAGGCCGCTGCCCGGTGACCAAAGTTGCCCGTATGGCCGGACAGTACGCGAAACCCCGCTCGTCAGATTTTGAAACCATCGATGGGGTGGCGTTACCCAGCTACCGCGGTGACATTATCAATAGTTTTGAGTTTACGCCTGAGTCACGTCGTCCGGATCCGAACCGTATGCTGGATGCCTACCACCGCAGTGCGTCTACGCTGAACTTACTGCGCGCGTTTGCCCAGGGCGGGCTGGCCGATCTGCATCAGGTGAACCGCTGGAACATGGCGTTCGTTGAGAACAATCCCCTGAAAGAGCGCTATCACGACATGGCGCGCCGGATCCAGGACACCCTGGAGTTTATGGACGTACTTGGCATTAATGCCGGCAATACGCCGGTGCTGCATGAAACTTCGTTGTTTACGTCCCATGAAGCGTTATTGCTGAACTATGAACAGGCACTTACCCGCACCGATACGCTGACCGGCAAACCCTACAACTGCTCTGCGCACATGGTATGGATTGGCGAGCGCACCCGCCAGCTTGACCATGCCCACATTGAGTTTTTCCGGGGAATCCATAATCCGGTCGGCGTTAAAGTGGGGCCGGGCATGGAAGAAGATGAGCTTATCTGGCTTATCGACGCCCTGAATCCGGACAACGATCCGGGCCGGCTGACGCTGATCACCCGGATGGGCGCCGACAAACTGGAGCAGAATCTGCCCCGGCTGTTGCGCCGCGTGAAGCAGGAAGGACGACATGTGGTGTGGAGCTCCGACCCCATGCACGGCAATACGTTTAAAGCCTCAAGTGGCTTTAAAACCCGTAACTTTGACGCCATCCTCAGCGAAATTCGGCAGTTCTTCGCTGCCCATGAAGCGGAAGGCACCCACGCGGGCGGCATTCATCTGGAGATGACCGGGCAGCATGTTACCGAGTGTACCGGCGGCGCCTATCAGATTAGTGATGATGATCTGGCCGAAGCCTATAAAACCCAGTGCGACCCGCGCCTGAACGCCGATCAGGTACTGGAAATGGCCTTTCTGGTGGCCGATCACCTGCGTAAGGGTTAATCGTTACCGCTGGTGGCGTTCGCTGCCAGCGCGTGTTCCCGCTCTGACTCGGTCAGCACACCGGTAAATATAGTATGCCGACGCAAACTGGCGGTGCGCTTGTCCTGCGCTAACAGTAACGCCTTAAACGTTTCCGGCGAACTCTCTGCCTGCAGCAAAATGCTGTCCCATAACAGGTAGCTGCCATAACGGATTAACCCTTCTGCATATCGCTTCTCCAGCGTATCGCGAGCCTGTTTCAGATAATGGGGCGCAGCCAGCACTTTGTTCGCAATTGCCTGATGAATAATATGGATGCGGCTGTCTATTTCCTGTTCTCGTTGCTTTTTTGCTCTGGCGTACATAATAACCTGACTGTATTACCGACGACCTGACGGTACTCTTACTATAGGTGTAATTAGGATCTGGATTACCGTTAACCCCTTCGGGCCGGGGCTCCGTCTTCGCTGGAGATACCGCTAGTCATCCAGCAGCGGCGCCACCACCGACTCCAGACCGTTGAGTTTTATCTCATAGAGTAACGCCAGTTGCTCGCCCAGTTTGCCAGGAGGAAAGCCCTGCCCATGAAACCAGACCAGATAGGGTTCGGGCAAATGGAATAATTTACGGCCGGCGTATTTACCAAACGGCATGGTCTGGTTCACCGCGGCTTTCACGACTTCCGGATTCATACAGACTCCTTGTGTTGTTGCTTCTGTTGCGCAGTCCAGAGACTGGCATACCTGCCGCCCTGTGCCAGCAGTTGCTGGTGGGTGCCGGTTTCCACTATATGGCCCTGATGCATCACCAGGATGGCATCGGCATCGACAACGGTAGATAGCCGGTGCGCAATCACCAGACTGGTGTGATTTTTCGCTGCGTCGCGCAAGGCGTGTAGGATGGCAGCTTCCGACTGACTGTCGAGGGAAGAAGTGGCCTCATCGAAAATCAAAATTTCCGGTCTTTTCAGCAATGCGCGGGCAATCGCAACCCGCTGTTTTTCGCCACCGGAGAGTTTAAGTCCCCGTTCTCCTACCTGGGTGTCGAGTTTATCCGGCAAGGAGGCCACAAAGTCGCTAAGGTGGGCCAGTGCCACCACCTCATGCACCTCGGCGTCGCTGGCGTCCGGCTGACCGTAGCGGATATTTTCAATCAGACTGTCGTTAAACAGCACCGTGTCCTGCGGGACAATACCTAAGTGGCGCCGCAGTGAATGCTGGGTAACCTCACGAATGTCCTGCTGGTCAATGGTGATACTGCCACCGTCCGGGTCGTAAAAGCGATACAAGAGCTTCATTAACGTACTTTTCCCGGCGCCACTTTCACCGACAATGGCTATCTTCTGGCCGGGCTTCACGGTAAAGCTGATATCCCGCAGGATAGGGCGGGCGGGTGAGTAAGCAAAACTGACGTTATTAAAGCGCACTTCGCCCCGGCTCACCGTAAGCTGGGTAGCCTGCTCACCGTCTTTCACTTTCGGGGTTTTATCCAGCAACTGAAACAGGTTATCAATATTGGCCAGTGAACCACGAATCTCCCGGTACACAAAACCCAGAAAATTCAGGGGCATGAAAATCTGCATCGTGAAGGCATTAATTAGCACGAAATCACCGATGGTCATTTCTCCCCGGGCCACACCCAATGCCGCATTGCCCATCATGGCCGTCATCGCCACGGCAATAATAAATGCCTGACCACCGTTTAGAGCAAATAACGACAGCCTGTTCTTGCGCCGGGCCTGTTCCCAGCTGGCAAGATCTTCATCATACCGGCGCGCTTCAAAATCTTCGTTATTGAAATATTTAACCGTTTCAAAGTTAAGCAGGCTGTCCACGGCGCGAGAGTTGGTGGACGAATCGGCCTGATTCATCAGCGTGACGTAGCGCGTGCGCCAGTGGGTGGCTTTCATGGTAAAGCCCACGTAAAGAATGACTGATATCAGGATAATTAGCGCGAAAGACGGCCCGTACTGGGTAAGCAGCAGAACCACCACCACGGCGATTTCGAACAGGGTGGGACCAATATTAAATACCATAAAACGCATCAGAAAGCTGACGCCACTTGTGCCACGCTCGATATCGCGTGACAAACCACCGGTCTGGCGAGACAGGTGAAAGCCGAGATCCAGTTTATGCAGGTGTCGGAATACAGACAGGCCAAGTCTTCGCATAGCGCGCTCGGTGACGCGCCCGAACAGGGTATCCCGTACCTCGCCCAGCAACACATTCAGTAAGCGTAGCGTGCCATACGCGGCGACCAGTGCGAGGGGCACCGCCAGCACCATAGTGGTGGTATCGGCTTCGTTCAGGCTGTCTACCGCATACTTCAGGACATAGGGCAATCCGATGCTCGCCACCTTCGCACCAATCAGGCACAGCAGTGCCAGTGCGACCCGCTGCCGAAACTCCATGAGATACGGCCACAACTGCTTAAATACGTCCCAGCGAATTGGCGCGTCGGCATTGGGGGAGGCGTGATGACGTCGCATAATAAGTATTAAAAACCTTTAATTAATTGCCGGTAGCGGCGTTCTAATTCAGTGGCAGTGTAACCTTTTAGCTCTGCTTACGTAGTAAAAAGTATGAAGATACATGCGTGATACGTTGTACAGCATTTATCGGCGGCGTATTCTATGGCATGGTTAGTCTGTGCACAAATGGGCCGGAAGGTTATGTATGCATTACATCAGGTAACCCGGCCCCTTTACCAATGAGTGGGGAGATCGGCGCCACAGGCTGATAAATCCGGCGATAACAAAAACTTTATGAACGGAGGCTGCTTGCTTCAGGATAACCACGGCAGACAATTTCATTATTTGCGGCTTTCGGTAACCGAGGCCTGCAATTTTCGTTGTCAGTATTGTTTACCCAACGGTTATCAGGGCCCTTCGGCTGATCAGTTTTTAAACCTGAGCGAAATACACACTGTATTGACAGCGTTTGCGGGTTTGGGCACCAGTAAAGTGCGCCTGACCGGCGGCGAGCCATCCTTACGGCGCGATTTCACCGACATTATCCGTGCCACAGCCAGCACACCGGGTATCGACGAAGTGGCTATGACCACCCATGGCGGCCGCCTGCAAAAATTTGCCAGTGAATGGAAAGCGGCGGGTCTGGATAAAGTGAATGTCAGTATTGATAGTCTGGATCCCCATCAGTTCGCCGCCATTACCGGCCACGACAGCCTTAAGCAGGTGTTGGCCGGGCTCAACACCGCCATAGATGCCGGACTCAATGTAAAAGTGAACACGGTCCTCATGAGCCAGTTTTCAGAAGGCCGGCTGACGCGGTTTCTCGAATGGCTAAAAGAAACGCCAGTCACGCTGCGGTTTATCGAGTTAATGCAAACCGGTGATCAGGGCAGCTTTTTTGACAACCAGCACCAAAGCGGGGTGCCGGTAAGACGCTGGCTGACAGAGCGGGGGTGGACGCCACTGTTGCGCCACAAAGCCGCCGGGCCTGCCGAAGAGTTTTACCATCCGGATTATGCGGGCAGGGTAGGGCTAATTCTGCCGTACAGTAAAGATTTTTGTAAGACCTGTAACAGGCTGCGAGTTGCAGCCAATGGCAAGATACATTTGTGTCTGTTCAGCGACCATGGCGTGAGTTTACAACCGTATCTGAAGGAAGGCGATGTCGCCGGGCTGCAGCAATATTTACAGCAGCTGCTAGTCTCTAAAGAAGCGACCCACCATCTGCATGAGGGCATGACAGGCGCAACCAGTAATCTGGCCATGCTAGGAGGCTAAATGAGGTTACCTGATGTACATTGATGACAGCGAGCGGCTGTCTTTTGAGCCGGTGTCTGAAAAAGATGCCGAGTTTTTGTGGTCCATCGACCAGGATGAAGAGGTTATGCGTTTTCTCAACGGCGGCAAGAAAACCACCCGTGAGGAAGTTACCGGGGTATTTATTCCCCGTATAAAGGCCTTCAGTAACCCGGCACTGGGATGGGGCGTATGGCGGGTAACCGAAAAGGCCACCAGCGAAGATGTCGGCTGGATCCTGGTTCGTCCTATGTTGTTCTTCACCGCGACCCCGCAAACCGATAATCTGGAGCTGGGCTGGCGATTCAAACGTCACACCTGGGGCCGGGGTTTGGCTACCGAAGCTGCCCGCACGGTGCGTGATGCGTTATTTGATATGGGGGTGGAGAAGTTCTCTGCCACTGCCACGCCCGACAACACCGCGTCCATTGCAGTGATGAAAAAGCTGGGCATGGAATACAGCCATGAAATTGATTACGAGGACGAAGTATTTCAAGGGCGACTGGTCGTTTACAACCAGGACCTCAGCCGTATTGTAAGCTTCTGACCAACGCCTCAGGACAGGTCTCTGAGTACGGATTTTACACGTTGATAACGCCGTTCCTGCTCCTGATTGAGTTTGGCAGACTCAATTGTCTTCATACAATTGTGAAGCAGGGCCTGAATATTATCATCTCTGTAGGGCGAGTCGCGCATTTCCAGTGCCGTTGCCTGCAACAGGTTAAGCGCGATAGACGGGTTTTTAGGCATCAGCGTAAAGGCCTGACGAAAGGTTTTCAGGGCTTCGGCCAGGTCACCCTGCTGATACTGAATCACCGCAGAGTTGTTCAGGGCTTTCGGGCTCATCTGAATTTCGGCCTTCTCGCTGCGCTCCTGACGAATATAGTGCAGAAACAAGGTACTCTGGGCAGGATCATTCTTGCAGCGGGTTTCAATGATATCCAGAATGTTAAGCGCATGCTCCTGTAGCCCCACTTCATGAAAAGCTTTGGCTTTATCGAGCAGTGCTTCAATACTTTCTGTTATCCAGGTGTCGTCGTTTAACTGGCCGAGCAACTCTCTGGCGTTCTCGCTCTCATCTTGTAAATACAGCAAGCGGGCATCGATAACTTTAATCTGTTCTTCAATATCGGCTTTCGGGAAGCTGGCTTTTAACTGCCGTAAGTATTCGTTCGACTGTTTGATAAGTTTAGACGTCTGACCCTCATCGGCAGTCATGGCGAAGTCGATGCCCGCCCGTGCCACATTCAGGTAAATATCGGGTTTGTCATGGATAGAGTTTTTCGCAAACTTCACCACTTTCTTGGCTGCTTCAAACTGGGTTTCGTAGTCGTGGGTCAGGCGTGACAATTCAACAGCCTGACGATGTCGATGGATATTGCGGGGCGAGATTTCCCCCGCCAGAGAAACGCATTCCAGGGCGTCATCAAACTCCTGTAGTTTAATTTGCAGTGCCGAGAGCAGGTCATAGGCAGCCAGCATCGAATCTTTTTCAAACGCCAGCTTCAGAATGAGTTTCTCTGCGTCTTCATCCTGATTCAGCTGGATGTAGCAACGGACCAGACCCAGCTGAGCCCAGGTAAAGTTCTGCACATTTAAGATGGCCTGATAAAACTCTTTTGCCTGCTCGATGTAATTGCACGCCTGCAGCAACTCGCCCTTTATTTTCAGAGCCAGCGGGAAAAACTCGGCATTTTTGGGCTCAGTAAGAAACTGCTCAATTTCATTAAGCGCAGGATCAAACTGATCGTGCTCGAGCAGGTCGTAAACAGGCTTCAGGGCCTGCTTGCGCTGCAATACCCGAGACAGCCGGCGGTCCAGATCCTTCACGGTGAAAGGCTTCGCCAAGAATTCGTCGGGTTGCAGTTCCACGATAGAGTGAACTATATCTGCGGTGGTATCCGCACTGATAAAGACAAAGGCCGTGCTGGGGGGGAGTTCATTCTGCTCTTTCAGCTGGTCGTAAAGAAAATAGCCTTCCTGTTCCTGTTTCAAATCATAGGCACAAAGAATAAGGTCGTACTTTTCACGCCGTATGGCCGACAATGCAAGGCTGGCCCGGTCAACGTACTCAATATCCTGAAAGCCGAGCTCTTCCATCGAGTATTTCAGGTATCCTTTTGCCAGTACCTGATCATCAACGATCAGAACTTTCATCTGGCGAGCCAGCTTGATATTCATAGGTTTTTTAAGTCACTGCGTGGTGGCTGTCATTAACGTTATAATGGTTTATCGTCCGCCAGAAGTAAAAGATTATCGATATCTGGTAAAATGTTCGGTGGCGGTGAAAGTTATATGCACGGTGAAGGGAAGGGCACACGTGTTAACGGGTAGTATTCGGCCGCACTCGGAAGCGCTTGACTGGAGGATGTGAGCTTAGGGGAATACCCGGAGCAAGCAGGCCCGCAGCAATACACTGATGACAATGCGTATCATAAGCCTGCTTAGCGTTTACTTATAGGTCACGTGGATATACTGCTACATCTTCTCGCTGGTAGACGATATCCAGTCATGATGACGTTTCTCGTCTTCGAAATGTTTGGTGACCTGCGCTTTCTCTTCGGGGCTCAGCGAGTCAGAATCCCGCGCTTCATCATAGGCTTTTTTCGTCACTTTTTCATTGGCTACCATGGCTTTAAGAATTGCTTTGTCACCCAGTAAATCGGCGATAACCACTTTACCTTCGGTAAGCAGCCGTTTCGCATCTGGTCCGCTAACAGGTTCTTCGTTGCGCGCGGTTATCAGCTTATTTAATGCATCTGTATGAGATAAATGATCTGCCCGAAACTCCGCAAGCTTATCCGCTACACCTTTATCTTCCAGCCGCTGGATTGCTTCTTCGTAGGCTTCAATAGCATCGAAGTCGAGCTCGCATAATTTCGTTAAGACTTTTGCACCCTTGTCCATAACTCGTTCCTTAAATTTATAGAAAATAATGAGTAAACTTTGACCTAAAAGGTCGTGAGACTAACGTATCTCTATAAGGGACTAGGGGAAGAGAGGATCATAGGCAAATCTCAGTCTGCGCAATAAGCGGACTAATGCTGGAATATCAAATAAAAAACTGAGTCGGGAAACCGATTCTGATAGATAACGACATAGGGGGGAGTGGTGGACGCTACTGGGCTTGAACCAGTGACCCTCGCCTTGTAAGGGCGATGCTCTCCCAACTGAGCTAAGCGTCCATA
>NZ_JAOTJC010000008.1:500812-561221 GCF_025628895.1 Alteromonas salexigens
TGGTGGACGCTACTGGGCTTGAACCAGTGACCCTCGCCTTGTAAGGGCGATGCTCTCCCAACTGAGCTAAGCGTCCATCAATTTGTGTTTCTTGCTGTACTTCGCAAGTGGGGCGGTATTATAGAGTTGCGGCCGTCACTGTCAACAACAAAATTTGAGATTATTTACTGTTTGCATGAAAAGCGATCAGAATGCCTGTTTTTGCGTAAGCAATCACCAGATATCAGGCCTTACTGCTGTTACGTAAGTCATGTAACGTGCTTTTTTGGCGGCCATTACACTGGTAGAATGCCCGCAACTTTTGATTCACTACTTACAGAGAGATTCCATGTCGGTTGTTACCAGATTTGCGCCTAGCCCTACAGGTTACTTACATGTAGGGGGCGCACGTACCGCATTATATTCCTGGCTGCTGGCCAAGCGTCACGGTGGTCAGTTCGTGCTTCGGGTTGAAGATACTGATGTAGAGCGGTCAACTGAAGAAGCCAAACAGGCTATTCTGGATGGGATGCAGTGGTTAGGACTGAACTGGGACACCGGCCCGGTTTATCAAACCGATCGTTTCGATCGTTATAAAACGCTGATCCAGCAGTTACTGGATAACGGTCAGGCCTATAAGTGCTTTATGAGTGCAGAAGAGCTTGATGCCATCCGTGAAGAACAAAAAGCCAAAGGTGAAAAGCCCCGTTATCCGGGCACCTGGCGTGACCGTACCGACCACCCTGAAGGTGAACCCTTCGTGATCCGCTTTAAGAGTCCCCAAGAGGGCAGTGTGGTATTTGACGATCACGTGCGCGGACGAATTGAGTTTAAAAATTCGGAACTGGACGACTTAATCATCCAGCGTACCGACGGCACGCCTACTTATAACTTCTGCGTGGTGGTAGATGACTGGGATATGGGCATTACCCATGTGGTGCGTGGTGAAGACCATATTAATAATACTCCCCGCCAGATTAATATTCTGCAGGCGCTGGGTGCACCGGTACCCGAATATGCGCATGTGTCGATGATCTTGGGTGATGACGGTAAAAAACTGTCCAAGCGCCATGGCGCTGTCAGTGTTACCCAGTACCGCGATGATGGCTTCCTGCCACAGGCATTGCTGAACTATCTGGTCAGACTGGGTTGGTCCCACGGCGACCAGGAAGTATTTTCGGTGTCAGAAATGATTGAGCTATTTAGCGTTGACGCCATTGGCCAATCAGCCTCTGCTTTTAATACCGAAAAACTGATTTGGTTGAACCAGCACTATATTAAAAGCTTGCCGGCCAGTGAAGTGGCGGCGCATGCCCGTATGCATTTCACCGACCTGGGGATTGATTTACATGCCGGTCCGGCCCTGGAGTCAGTGATTGCCATTCAGGCCGACCGGGTGAAAACGTTAAAGGAACTGGCAGAAATCAGCACCTATTTCTATCAGGATTTTGACAGCTTTGATGAGAAAGCGGCGAAGAAGCACTTACGACCAGTGGCCAGACAGCCACTGGAAACAGTAAAAGAAAAACTGATGGCTCTGGAAAACTGGACACCAGAAGCTATTCAGGGCGCTATCAACGACACCGCTGAAGAACTGGAAGTCGGCATGGGCAAAGTGGGCATGCCATTACGCGTTGCAGTGACCGGTGGCGGCAACTCACCATCGCTGGACGTCACGCTGAATCTGCTGTCCAGAGATAAAGTCGGTGAGAGAATAGACAAAGCGCTCACTTTTATAGCAAACAGAGAAAATTCATAAAAAAACCGTTGACATAAAAAGGGGGGGTGCCTAGAATGCGCCCCGCTGTCACGGAACAGTCACACAGAAATGTGTAACGTGATGGGGCCATAGCTCAGCTGGGAGAGCGCTTGCATGGCATGCAAGAGGTCGGCGGTTCGATCCCGCCTGGCTCCACCAAATTCTGGCAATGCGTGTTAACGAATTGCTTAGGCTGAAGGTTGCAAACCTTCGGACAAAAAATCTTCGTAGTAAGTATCAGTTATTCAGTTTACTGAATACATGTCACCATACGCTACAACTGAGAAGCTTAGCTTTTCAAAAGATTTATTGTCCCCTTCGTCTAGAGGCCTAGGACACCGCCCTTTCACGGCGGTAACAGGGGTTCGAATCCCCTAGGGGACGCCATTTTATGGAGTCACAAGCCTAACTTGTGCATAGGCTGAAGTAGAGAGAAATCTTATACTTCGGACTGAAAGTCTGGGTTAACAGAGCTTACACGCTTAGTTAGCTATTCAGAAGCGTTGCTTTTGATGAAAGATTTTAGTCCCCTTCGTCTAGAGGCCTAGGACACCGCCCTTTCACGGCGGTAACAGGGGTTCGAATCCCCTAGGGGACGCCATTTTACGGAGTCACAGACCTAAACTGTGCATAGGCTGGAGTAGAGAGCAATCTCGTGCTTCGGACTGAAAGTCTGGGTTAACAGAGCCTACACGCTTAGTTAGCTATTCAAAAGATTTGCTTTTGATGAAAGATTTTAGTCCCCTTCGTCTAGAGGCCTAGGACACCGCCCTTTCACGGCGGTAACAGGGGTTCGAATCCCCTAGGGGACGCCATATAGAAAAAACCAGCCGAAAGGCTGGTTTTTTTTTGCGTGCTCGCCGGGATGAGAAGCCCTTATTCAGTATGCTGAAGCCCCCGAAATCGGGGTAGCTAATTCAGCGGGGTTCGACTGTCTGGCCGGGAGCCAGACAGAACGTGCGCAGCACGGCCCGCAGGGTCAGGCGCAGGACGCGCCTGATAATCCCCTAGGGGACGCCATACAGAAAAAACCAGCCGAAAGGCTGGTTTTTTTTTTGCGTGCCCGCCGGGATGAGAAGCCCTTATTATTGCCTGGAAGCCAATACCCACCACATTATGAATTCGGTGTACGAAAAACTGATCACTTCTTTTAACTTTGCTGTAATGAGACTGTCATGCCACTGTCGCAATCAGGCCGTAGTCTTTATCGGGCGCTGAAAAGGTATCGCGAATCAGTGACAACACATGGAATTAGTTGTAATTATTGGAGAAGTATATGATCCATAGTGACTCCCCCGAATCTCTTGCCTGCTGTATTGAAGCCATCGCTTTGGCCAAACGCCATCCTTCCGCCTCTGCGGACGAATTACAAACATTACTGGCGCAACAAGGCTATGCCGAACCGGTGATCTCTCAGGTAGCCGACCCGGCTCGTTCAAATAGTGCGCTCACCAGTCAGTTGGCCTGATTAGTCAAACACGCTAATATCAGCCTGAAACGGCTTCAGGCTGTGCAGAACTGTATAACGGGGCGGTAAGCTATCGGCCCCCCCGAATGGGGCTGCTACGTCTGTTAAACCAGTCTTTTCGTGCAAACTGAATTAAATCTGTTAGGCTGACTGCATCGTGTTGGCACGCACTTATTTCCTTGCATTACTTATCCTGCGTGCAACCCATTCACCTTTCTAAAAGGTAACGTTATTTTTCTTAAAAGTAAGACCCGTGCAGGAAAACCTATGACAAGGTCAGTAGAAAACGATATCCGGACGATTCAGTCTATTGATGTCATTCCCCACATAATGAAAATGCTCTCTGATGCCACAGGCTTGCGCTTTCTCTGTGTTGCCAGGGTGACAGAAGATAACTGGACCATGTGCGCTGTGCAGGATGAAGCAGATTTTAACCTGGAAGTTGGCGATGAGCTGGATATCAAAACCACCTTTTGTAGTAAGGTAATGCGCACATCTGAACCTGTTATCATTGAAGAAGCCTCTTCCGATGAAGTCTACAGCTTAAGCGAAATCCCAGGGATGTATGGGTTTGAGAGCTATTTCTCTTATCCGATTTATAATGAGAATGGCGAGTTTTTCGGCACACTTTGTGGGTTAGACCCTCGTCCAATGACCTTGAAAACGCCGGCCATTCAGAATCAAATTGCTTCTTTTGCAGAGCTTATATCCCGTCAGTTGGTAACGCATGATCGCTTACAGAACGTCGAGTCGGCATTGGGTGATGAGCAGGCCGCAGCAAAATTGCGTGAACAGTATATTGCTATTTTAGGGCATGATCTGCGTACGCCGCTATCCTCGTTGAAAATGGGTATAGATTTTCTCAAAAGCGACATCACTGAGCAGACAGCCCTAACCGTACTGGAGCGAATGGATCGTAGCAGCCATCGTATGGCCCGTTTATTAAGCGATGTGATGGACTTTACACATGGAAAAATGGGTAAAGGGATACCACTGCATCTTAAAAATGTAACGAACCTGGAAGCGTTACTTAATCACACCGTGGCCGAACTGGCCGAGCTTCATCCCGATAACGATATCTGCGCTGACATTCACATTGACGGTACCCAGTACTGCGATCCGGATCGCTTATGCCAATTGTTATCCAATTTGCTAGTGAATGCCTTACTGCATGGTGAAAACAGCAAGCCGGTATACGTAAGAGCCAGAGCAAGTAGCACGGAGCTGTTTATTCAGGTTGCCAACGGCGGTAAAGCGATTCCTCAAAACGTGCAGGACAAACTTTTCCAGCCATTCTGGCGCAAAGAAAGCAGTGAAGAAAAGAACGGACTGGGGCTGGGGTTATTTATCGCTTCGCAAATTGCGCAGGCGCACCGGGGGAAACTGGATGTGCAGTCCAGTGCTGAACAAACGGCGTTTACGTTTTCAGCGGCCATGTAGTGGCCGCTGAATAAGCAGCAAATCACTTCGCTGACCATATCAAAGACACCGGTGTGGCTGCCCAGCCGCGCCGTTATCCGGTTACCCGCCGTGTAATACTTCCATTACGCCTGATCCACCGCGTCAACCAATTACCTGCCTGGCTGGTCATGATAAGATACGCGCGAAATTTTATTCTATGACACCGGAGGGCAGGCATGTCTACATATCCAATTGGTACACCCGGCACCCCATGGGGCGAAACAGAAAAAGCGCAGTGGCTGGCGCAACAGAAAGTTGTGCGCAGTTATCAGGAGGAAGTGCTGTCAAAGCTGACGACTATTCCGGCCGGCTTTGAACTCAAACAGTATGGGGCATTGCCTTACGATGAGAGTCGCTATCCGTTGAACGCTGTGGTGCCAGTGTCTTTCACCGATAACGTGCCAAATATTCTGGTCACCGGCGGAGTGCATGGCTATGAAACCAGTGGTGTGCAGGGGGCACTGAAGTTCATCAATACGGCACTGGCAGGCTATCAGCAAAAAGCCAATGTGGTGGTGGTGCCGTGTGTAAGTCCATGGGGTTATGAAACCATTAACCGCTGGAACCCCATGGCGATGGATCCGAACCGGTCGTTCTTTGCCGACTCACCGGCACCGGAATCGGCACAAATTATGTCTTTTGTGCAATCTCTGGGTATCACTTTCGATATGCATATTGATTTACATGAGACCACAGACACTGACAATTCAGAATTCCGTCCGGCCCTGGCGGCGCGCGATGGCGTCACCCATGACAATTGGAATATCCCTGATGGCTTCTATCTGGTCGCTGATACGCCAAAGCCTGCGATAGCCTTTCAGGAAGCCATTATCGAGAAGGTCAGAGCCATCACCCACATTGCCCCGCCAGATGATAACGGCAAGATCATTGGTGCCGATGTGATCAGTGAAGGCGTGATTTGTTACGACAAGTCCTCTTTGCATCTGTGTGGCGGCATGACTGGTGCGCAGTATGTTTCAACTACCGAGGTTTATCCAGATTCTGCTAACGCCACGCCAGAAAATTGCAATGATGCACAGGTAGCCGCCGTGACAGCCGCTATCGACTATGTATGTCAGCAGTAACATGCAAAACAGACGCTTGAACGTATAGACGTCTAAATGTATATTGGGTCTCTGTCCAGGAGGCCCTATGTTCGATGTTCAAGCGTTAATTTATACTGGTAACCGTCAGCAGCTGATACACCAGAGCTGTGAGTCTGAAGACGCGTTTTTTGCCCGGCTACAAGCCACACATGGTGTGTATGTTTGCCTGTGGTATGACATGCAACCGGCGGCTGGTGGTATCCAATCTGTTAAGTCTGACAAACAGGCTCAGCATGCCGTTAACTGAACAGTCGCCCTGCATCGGACGGTGTCAGTTAAACGAACGTGATGTCTGCACCGGTTGTTACCGAACCATCCACGACATCATCCAGTGGCGCAGTTATTCTGACTTACAACGCCGGGAGGCTGTAGCGCGCATTGAGCAGTGCAAATCTGCCCTGAACCCACCCGTGTTTTCGCATAAGTAGTTGGTCGCTGCCCCCCAGTTTTGCTACACTTGCGCGCCATTTATACAACCCCTCTGACACGCGGAAACGACCCCTGATGAGTAAAATTATGCTGGCGCCGATGGAAGGCGTGGTGGACTACCTGATGCGCGATATGCTGACTCAGGTCGGCGGTTTCGATCGCTGTGTGACCGAGTTTGTGCGTGTGGTCGATCAGAAGCTGCCGAAGCGGACATTCTATCGCTTGTGTCCGGAGCTGCAGCAGGGCGGGAAAACTGCAGCGGGCGTCCCGGTGCGCGTACAGTTGTTAGGGCAACATCCTGAGTGGCTGGCAGAAAATGCTATGACGGCAGTAGAGCTTGGCTCGCCGGGTATTGATCTTAACTTTGGCTGCCCGGCCAAAACGGTGAATAAAAGCAAGGGCGGGGCAGTCCTGCTGAAGGAAACCGATACCCTTTACCGCATAGTCCGCGCCGTACGCGAAGCTGTGCCCGCCGACATTCCGGTGAGTGCAAAAATTCGTCTGGGCTTTGAAGACAAGTCGCTGGCCATTGATAACGGGCTGGCTATTGCGGACGCCGGCGCCGATGAACTGGTGGTGCATGCGCGTACCAAAACAGAGGGTTACAAGCCACCTGCCTACTGGGATTACATTGCCAGAATACGCCAGCATATTGATATTCCGGTTATCGCCAATGGGGAAATCTGGAGCGAAGCTGACAGCAAACGGTGTCAGCAGGTGTCAGAATGTACAGATCTTATGATTGGGCGTGGGGCGCTGGCGTTACCAAATCTGGCACGCTGTATACGTTACGGTGAAGCGCCCATGCCGTGGGCTGAAGTGGCAGATTTGCTGATCCGGTATTCAGGATATGAGATCTTTGGTGATAAAGGCCGCTATTACCCTAACCGTATTAAACAATGGTGTGGATATCTGCGTCGTCAGTACCCGCAGGCAGAAATATTATTTAATGATATCCGGCGCTTAACTGATGCGCAGGCCATAGTAGACGTACTTGCCCGCCAGTCCTCGCAGAACCACGTTGCTTAACCTCACCTGCGCTTGTGGAGCGCAGAGTATTTCGTTAGTTTTATCCCGATAGTCCTTTGACGTAAAACATTGCACCGGTGTCGCCGGTGCTATATCGATAACTAACGTAACGGTATTTCCATGAATCACTCAACTTCACGCTTATCGCTGGCGTTGGCGTGTCTGTTTTCTGTGGCACTGACAGGTTGCGCAAGCAGTCAGGGCAGCAAAGAAGAGCAGGCAGCTAAAGTCTCTGTCGATCCTAATCCCTATCCCAGTACTTATACCCCCATTGCCGGTGAAACCACGGTAATCACTAATGCTACGGTGCTCGATGGCGTGGGCAATAAATACGAAAACGCCATGGTGCATTTTGCCGATGGCAAAATTGTGGCAGTGGGCGAGGATCTTGAGATCCCAGAGAACGCGAAGGTCATCGATGCAAAGGGCCAGTGGGTCACGCCAGGCATTATTGATAACCACAGCCATCTGGGGGTGTATCCTTCGCCCGCAACCCGCTCACACAACGATGGTAATGAAATTACTGACCCGGTAACCGCGGAAGTCTGGGCTGAACACTCTGTTTGGCCGCAGGATCCGGGCTTTGGCCGCGCGCTGGCCGGTGGTGTAACCACACTGCAAATTCTGCCGGGATCTGCCAACTTGTTTGGCGGTCGGTCAGTGGTACTGAAGAACGTACCAGACCGCACCATGCAGGACATGAAATTCCCTGATGCGCCCTATGGCATGAAGATGGCGTGCGGTGAAAACCCTAAGCGGGTTTATGGTGAAAAAGGCGGACCTTCTACCCGTATGGGTAACGTGGCCGGTTATCGTCAGGCGTGGTCTGATGCGCAGGACTATATGCGGAAATGGGAACGCTACGAAAAAGAGTATGCTGACGGTAAAAATCCAAAAGCGCCAAAGCGGGATCTGCAACTGGAAACCCTGGCCGGGGTGTTAAAGGGTGACATTCTGGTACACATGCACTGTTACCGCGCTGATGAAATGACGGTAATGATGGATGTAATGCAGGAGTTTGATTACCAGATTGGCACCTTCCATCACGCGGTAGAGTCGTACAAAATTGCCGATAAGCTGAAAGAGAATAACGTCTGCTCGGCGATGTGGGCTGACTGGTGGGGGTTCAAACTGGAAGCCTATGACGGTATTCGGGAAAATATTCCGGCGGTGCATGAAGCCGGTGCCTGCGCCATTGTGCACTCCGACAGCGATCTTGGCATTCAGCGCCTGAATCAGGAAGCCGCGAAAGCCTGGTCAGACGGTAAACGTGCCGGTCTGGATATCCCTATGGCCGAAGCCTGGCAGTGGTTGTCTGCTAACCCCGCGAAGTCGTTAGGCGTGTTTGATAAAACCGGTTCACTGGAAGCGGGCAAACAAGCCGACCTGGTGCTGTGGAATGGCAACCCGTTCTCTACCTATACGAAAGCCGCTCGGGTTTATATTGACGGTGGTCTGGCGTATTCGCTGGATGACGACGACAGCTGGCCGGTGAGTGATTTTGAGTTAGGACAGGTAGGTGAAGGAGACGTAAAATGAAAAAATTAGCATTACTGATCACTGCCAGTCTGCTGTCAGCCCCCGTGCTGGCAGAAAAAGTGGCTATTACCGGCGGTAAAATATTTACCCTTGCAGAGCAGGGCACGCTGGACTCAGGCACAGTCTTAATGACCGACGGCAGGATTGACCGGGTTATTACAGGCACAGAGGTACCGCAGGGGTACCGGGTGATTGATGCCAGTGGCAAGGTGGTTACGCCTGGTCTGGTTGGCTCCATGACGTCACTGGGGCTGGTGGAAGTGTCATCCTCTGCTGGCGTGGTTGACTCGTCTGTAGAGAGCACCCCCATTACCCGTACAGGCGCGGCGCTGGATGTTTCCTATGCAGTGAACCCGGATTCCTCCCTGCTTGGGGTAACTCGCATTGAAGGTATGACATCGGCAGCAACTTCGGTAACTTACACCGACAACCTGTTTTACGGCCAAGGTGCGGTGATAACCCTTAGCGGCGATGCCCCGGTACTTAAGCCACGGGCTTTTATGGTCGTAAATGTGGGCGAAAGTGGCGCCAATGATACGGGCGGCACCCGCGCTGCGTTATGGGTAACACTTGAAAATGCGCTGGCTGAAGCCGCGGCGGCGGATTCTGACCTGTCACCTACTCAGGACTGGCACGGCTTAAATACCCGCGCTGATGTGAAGGCACTTAAGGCGGTACTGTCCGGAGATATGCCATTAATCATGGAAGCGGATCGCGCCGCCGATATCCGTCAGGTTATTGCGTTTAAAAAGCGTCACAACAACATTAATGTGGTTCTGATGCATGGCGTAGAAGCCTGGCGGGTCGCCAGTGAACTGGCTGACGCGGACATTCCGGTCATCCTCGACCCTGAGTACAACCTGCCGGGCGGCTTCGACCAGATGGGGGCAACGCTGGCTAATGCTGCGCGTCTGGAAGCTGCCGGGGTAACGGTAGCCGTGGGTATGGACACGCATAATATTCGCCTGGCCACCCAACATGCCGGCAACGCGGTGGCCAACGGCCTGTCTTATGAAGGCGGGCTGGCAAGCCTTACCAGTGCACCGGCGGCCATCCTCGGTATAGATGACCAGTTAGGTTCACTGGCACCCGGCAAGCGAGCCGATGTTGTGATTTGGAGCGGGGATCCGCTGGAAGTGACACAGGTCGCCGAGCAGGTCTTCATTAACGGTGAAGCGATAGAAATGCGTTCACGACAAACCCGCTTACGTGACCGCTACCTGGCGGTACAGGAAGAGCAGGCCCGCCGACCGACACATTATGTGCGGCCGGATTAAGCCGAGAAGCGGTACTTTGCGCTGAAAGCGGCAGGGTATAAATAGAAAAACCGGCGGGGTATTCCCCGCCGGTTTTTTTGTTTCCGTTACCATCACTACACCGTAATACCGCTGGTTTTACTGCCGATCATAGTTATACAAACGTGTCTACCTGGCCACCGATACGTGAGCTAGGATCCGGTGCCTGAGCAGCCTGCGCCTGCGCCGGCGTACTGCTGGTATCCGGCGGTGGCGAGGATAATTCAGCGGTTTCGCGGGATTGCTGCGGCGACGAGTTTACCTGCGTGGTGGCAGGCGGAAACGGGGTATTACCAGATATTTCCATGTATTTCCTCCAGACTAAACTCATTAAGTGTAGAAGAGCTTCACTAAAAGGCAATTACCCCGCGGGAAGGATCAGTGGTTTGAGGGTGGTGTTCATCCACTCAGCTATTTGAGGTTGCGCGTCCGCGTTAGGGTGAATTTTATCCCGTTGCATCAACGACGGGTCCAGCGCTATCGACTCTAAGAAAAATGGCACCAGAACCACATTCTGCTCCGCCGCTACATCATCAAACGCCTGCGAAAACATGTCGGTATAGCGTTTGCCATAGTTAGTCGGTATTTGCATGTCCTGCAACAACACCGTCGCATCTGAGGCTTTGGCGAGGGTAATCATTTGTGTCAGGTTCGCTTTGAGTTTGTCTACCGGATGTCCTTGCAGCCCGTCATTACCACCCAGTTCTATCAGCACATGACTGGGGTTATGCTGCTCCAGCAGACGGGGCAGGCGAGCCAGACCGCCATCGGTTGTCTCCCCGCTTATCGCAGCATTCACTACGTCGATCGGAACCTTGTCGTCACGCCAGATATTTTGTAACAAACTAACCCAACCCTGGTGTTGCTTAAGACCATATGCTGCGCTTAGGCTATCCCCTAAGACCAGTAGCCGGTAAGCTGCGGTGTCTGCCTGTGAGGACGGGGGCTGGCCCTGATCTGAAAGGGCTGACCATGGTATTAATAAGAAAACCAAAGCCACGAAAACGTGACGGCGACGTTGGAAAACAGACACGAGAGTATCGACTCCTTTATGATTACTACGAAAAAAATAACCAAAACCGTAACTACGAGTGAAGGTCAGTTGCAGATCCTTCAGCCAATTTCATTTCAAGTCAAGGACGGTGAGTCGATTGCCATTGTCGGTGCGTCAGGGTCAGGTAAATCCACCTTGCTCAGCCTGCTGGCTGGGCTGGATCAGGTAACCAGCGGTGAAATATTCCTGGACGATGAACCCTTACACAGTCTGGATGAAGAGGCTCGTGCGCAGTTGCGAGGTGCCAAAGTTGGCTTTATCTTCCAGAGTTTCATGCTGGTGCAGAGTCTCACTGCGCTGGAAAATATTATGTTGCCAGCTGAGATAGCCGGACTGCCAGATGCCCGCAAGCGCGCTCAAGCGATCCTGGATGATGTAGGACTGGCGCACCGTGCGCATCACTACCCCAATCAATTGTCTGGTGGTGAACAGCAACGGGTGGCCATTGCCCGGGCGTTCATCGGTCAGCCTAAAATATTGTTTGCCGATGAGCCCACCGGTAATCTGGATGAAGCGAACAGCCATAAAGTGGAAGCACTGCTGTTCAAACTGAATCGTGACGTGGGCACAACGCTGGTGCTGGTCACCCATGATACGGCGCTGGCTAAAAAATGTGATCGGCAACTGGTGATGCAGGGCGGTGCCTTGTCTGAGCCCGAACGCACCGGTGACGCACAGTCGCGGGAGGCTGGGTAATGTCCACCGTGTTCAGTCTGGCGTGGCGATTATTTCGTCACGAAGCGCGACGGGGCGAACTCACCATCATACTGCTGGCCATTGTGTTATCAGTGGGGGCGGTGTTGTCGTTGTCATTGTTCAGCGAACGCTTGCAGGGTGCACTGCAGGAACGCTCAGCGAGCTTTTTGGCGGCCGATACCCAATTGCGCTCGCGGGATCCGGCTGACGCCGCCTGGCTTGAGAAAGCCGCAGAGTTTGATTTAACTACTGCCAAGCGAGTGAGTACCCGGTCGATGGCATTTGGCGAGCAAAAAATGTCGCTGGTGGATTTGCGCGCGGTCAATGATGCATACCCGTTAAAAGGCCAGGTCACCATTGCCGATGCGCCGTTTGGCACCGAGTCAGTGACTGACACCTTGCCCCAACCCGGCGAGGCCTGGCTGGACTCACGGTTGTTTCAGACCCTGAATGTGGCTTTGGGAGACCAGGTCTATATTGGCGACGCCAGCCTGACCATTGCCGGGGTGGTTTCTGAAATCCCCGATGCCGGCTTTAGCCTATTTTCTACCGAGCCGATTGTGCTGATGCGACTGGAAGACTTACCCGCCACCAATGTGGCAGGACCGGGGAGCCGGGTCAATTACGTCCATTATTTTGCCGGCGAGGAGGCGCAACTGGCCGCCTATTACGACTGGTTGCGCCCGCAGCTGAATGACGAGGTGCATCGCTGGCGTGCAGTGTCTGATGATGATTCGCCCATCGGTCGTTCGGTGGCCAGAGCGGAGCGGTATTTCCTGTTAGCCAGTTTACTGGCCATCATTTTGGCCGCGGTATCCATTGCGGTTGCGGCGCAGCGCTACAGCCAGCGCCATTTCGACCCTGTGGCCATTATGAAGACACTGGGCGCGTCCGGCCCTATGATCCGTAAAATCTATGTACTGCAAATTTTGTTTATCACCTTACTGGGCATCGCCCTGGGGCTGATCATCGGAGTGGTTATTCAGCAGGTCGTAGTCTGGGCGTTAGCCGACAAGGTCGACGTTACCTTGTCCGTGTGGCACTGGCGGCCGGTAATCATTGCCGTATTTACCGGCGCCATTTGTGCATTTTTGTTCTCTTTGTACCCGTTGTTGCGATTATTTTCGGTACCTCCATTACGGGTACTGCGCCGGGACATTGACTCCACTGTCAGCAGCCGCACCTTACAGTTCGGTGCCTCCGGCAGTGCGGTATTTTTGCTGATGTGGGCCTACAGCCAGGATTTGACCATCAGTGCCATTTTATTTGCTTCCGGTGTGGTGCTGGTGGCGGGCCTGCTGGTTATGACATACGGCCTCATCCTGCTGGGCCGGAAACTCGGCAGTGGCAGCATGGGGCCGTGGCAACTGGCATGGGCCCGTATTCGTCGACGGGCCATGGACAACAGTGTGCAGTTAATAAGCTTTTCCGTCACCATTATGCTGTTGCTGGTGGTGCTGGTTATGCGCAACGACATGGTGGCGCAGTGGCGAGCCCAACTGCCTGAGGGCACCCCCAATTATTTCTTAATTAATATCACCCAGGAGCAAAAACCGGCCCTCTCGTCACATTTTGAAGAAAACAATGTCGAGGTAGATGAGTTCTATCCGGTGGTACGCGGGCGCTTCGTGGCGGTCAACGGTGAGCGGGTTAACACCGAAGTTACTAAAGAAGAGGAAAATGCTCCGCGGGAAGGGCGTGAAGGCCTGGGCCGCGAGGCTAACCTCACCTGGAGTAACACCCTGCAGAGTGAAAACCGCATCGCCGCCGGACAATGGCACGGTGACAGTATGCTGGCACTGCCCGACGGCACCTTTGCGGTGTCCGTAGAAGCAGATGTGGCCGATCGGCTGGATATCGAATTAGGCGATAGCCTGACCTTTAATATAGGCAGTGAGGTGGTGACAACTGAGGTGACCAGTTTCCGTGAGGTGAACTGGCAGACCATGCAGCCGAACTTCTTCTTCGTGATAGACCCTGCTGCCATGGAGGCCTTCAAGCCGACCTATATCACCAGCTTTTACCTGGATACCGAACGCAAAGCTGAACTAACCGGTCTGTTACAGCCGTTCTCCTCAGTCACGCTGTTTGATGTGGACGCCCGCATTAATCAGTTGCGTGAGATCGTTGAGCAGGTCTCGCTGGCGGTAGAATTTATTCTTATTCTGGTGTTGGCAGCCGGTTCGCTGGTGTTGATTGCCCAGGTCCAGGCCAGTATGGATGAACGTCAGGAAGAGCTGGCTATTCTGCGCACGCTTGGCGCCAGGGGCAAAGTGATCCGCGCCAGTGTAGTACTGGAATTTGTCATTATTGGCGTGGTGGCGGGCTTTATGGCCGCACTGGCCAACGAGCTCAGTTTGTATTTGTTGCAAACACAGGTCTTCCAGATGGAAGGCAGCTGGCACTTCGCCTACTGGCTGATTGCGCCACTTGCCGGTGCAGTCGTAGTCGGTCTGCTCGGCGCAGTGGGGTGCTGGCGGTTATTATCACTTAACACCACCGCGTTACTGCGACGTATGGTATAGAGCCATACTTACTGAGACACAGAAGCCGCGATATTCGCGGCTTTTTTATTTGCGTACCTACACCGGTATCTGGTCTGAAGCGGCAGGTGACTGGGCAGGGTTCGTCACGTTCTTGGGTGCGGGAACACAATAGTGCTTTACTGCCCTGGAGATAAGCACAGAGCCCACCACGGCGGGCGCGATCCAGAAAACCCACTGCCACTGACCTAGGTCGGAAAAAAGTGAGCGGCCCCCAAATGCCATAAATGCCGTGTACACACCAATGCCAGAGCCGCAGATATTACCGATATGAGCACGCATCCAGTCGTTTCTGCTTGCCGTTTCACGCCAGCAATAGCGGAAGATATCCACGGTGGACATCAGGCCAATCAGTGAGAAAATCATAAACATGATGTGAGAATGGATGACGCCGGTGATCAATACACCCAGCGCACTCAGCAGTAACATTGCCGGTAATATCTGGTAGCGCCACTGACGCAGTTGGCGCACATTGGCCTTTACTTTAAGTACCACAGTTGCGTATACCACATTGGTTAAAACCAGAATACAGAGGTAGAACAGGAACGCCATGAACTGGCGAATAGCAGCTGCAACCGCGGCTTTATCTGCCCCTTCGTCAAACAAACCTGCTTTAAAGTACGCCGGCGCAGCGATGACCATCAGTGCAGATACTGCCCCGGACAGCGACAAAAATAGCATGCAATTAGCGTACAGCCGTCCTGATTGAATATGCCTGGGGCTGCCCTTGGTATAAAAAATTGGTACCCAGAACAGTACCAGCGCAATCCCCCCGGCAGCCACATGCAGCCACACCAGCAGTTGGTAAAATGAAAGTAATCCGTCGTTGAATATAGTCATGTTAGAAGTCCATGTTGGGTAAGTTAAGTAAAGTGTGGCAGCTCCTTGTGAAGGGCAGTAGTGCCAGAAGTCACTGAGATAAAAGTGACTTTTGGCCTATTGCGCTTTCGTGAGTTTTTAATCAGGATAAGGATAAGCAGCAAGCGGGCAGGAACATGCTTTCACTACTATCTACACGGAACGTCACGCTGGACATGGAAAAACTGTCTGCCAGCTTAACATGGCTGTTAGTGGCGGTGAGTGCGCTGGCGTTGTCTTACGGTGCCGACGCTGTGTCTCACCGACAGTGGCTAGTGGCCGTGGCACTGTATCTGAGCTTCTATGTCACGTTTTTGGCCGCAGTGCGTGACCGGCCGTATACCCACGATGCCCGTACGCGCTGGATCCTGGCAGGCGTGCAATTCGGTGTAGTGTGTGGGCTCTTTGTATGTCTACCCTTTGCGTACAACGTCATCTTGATGGTCATCTGGTCTGCGCAAATCATGTACCTGCTGTCTTTTCGCACTGCCATTATGCTGTCGCCACTATGGTCGATGCCCCTGTGGCTTACATTAGAATTCTACTGGGGCCAGGGGGGCGCCTGGCTTACTGCGCTGCTGTTCTGGACCTTTAATCTGTTCGCGCTGGTGATGGTAAATGCACAGAAACGCGCCAGCGAGTCGAATGAGCGGGCCCAGGCGTTAAACCGGGAGCTGCTGGCCACACAAGCATTGCTGGAAGCGGCGGCCCGGGACAGCGAACGCACACGCATCGCCCGCAATATTCACGATTTGCTGGGGCATCATCTCACGGCACTGACCATTCATTTACAAGTGGTGGAGCGACAACTTAGCGGCGATATGCAGCAAAAGGTAGCTAAATGTCAGCAAATTTCGCGATTGCTGTTAAGTGATGTGCGAGCGGCTGTTGCGGATATGCGTGCCGAAGAAGGGCTGGATTTACACGCAGCGCTCACGCTATTGACCCGCGACTTGCCCGGCCTGGCGGTGGCGCTGTCACTCAACAAGGACGCTGAGCTGACGGTAGAACAAGCCGATACGCTGTTGAAAACCGTGCAGGAAACCCTGACGAACATCATGCGTCACAGTCAGGCCACCGAAGCCAGCGTCTCGTTGGAAGCGGATGATACAGGTGTTCAGCTCACTGTGATGGATAACGGTACCTTGTCTGACGTACCGCCGGCCGGAAATGGGTTGCGGGGTATGCAGGAGCGCATAATGGCGCTGGGGGGTACGTTAACATTGGATATTCGCAACGGCGGGCTATGCACGCAGGTGGTGTTGCCCCGGGAGCCAGTATGATCAGGGTAATGCTGGCCGACGACCAGGCGCTGGTTCGACAGGGCATTGAAAGCCTGCTGTCGTTATCTGAGGAGGTTGAGGTGGTGGCTGAGGCGGCCAACGGCGAGCAGGTACTACAACAAATTGCCGGTGTGCAGCCCGATGTGTTGCTGCTGGACATTCGTATGCCGGTTATGGATGGCATAGCCACATTGCAGGCTCTGAATGCCATGCGCAGCACGGTGCCGGTATTAATGCTCACAACGTTTGATGATCACAACACTATTCTGGCCGCCCTGCAGGCAGGTGCAAAAGGTTATTTGCTAAAAGATGTCTCGCTGGACACCTTAGTGGCGGGGATCCAAACTCTGGCCGCCGGAGACACGCTCTTTCAGCCCGCGCTCAGCCAGACCCTGGTAGAGAGCCTTCGTCATCAAAGCACCGGAGCAGATACCGCTCCTGTGGTAGAGCCGGTGTCAGCAAAAGAACGGGAGGTGCTCAGGTTAATGGCGGCAGGCTTGTCGAACAATGACATTGCCACCGCAACCTGTAAGTCAGTGGGCACGGTGAAAAATCAGGTCTCCGCAATTCTGGCAAAACTGGCCGTGCGTGATCGCACCCGGGCAGTGCTGAAAGCGATTGAGTTGGGGCTGCTTGACTAGTTCCGTGCCCCGGCGCGGCCTCAGTCCTGATAGATATTCTGTAATGCCTTATCCAGGGTAGGGTAAGCAAACGTGAAGCCGGCTTTGGTAAGTTTGTCAGGTAATACCTGCTGGCCGGTTAAAATAATCTCAGCAGCCTCACCCATTATCAGTTTCATCACAAACGCCGGCACAAAGAACAGGTTAGGGCGGTGTAGCGTGCTTGCCAGCGTCTGAGAGAACGCGGCATTGGTTTGCGGTTGCGGCGCGGTCATATTAAATGGCCCGCGGGCATGGCTGTCGTTAAGCAAAAATACAATTGCGTTAACCATGTCGTCAATGTGGATCCACGACAGGTACTGGCTGCCATCACCCACTTTGCCGCCCACGCCCAGCTTGAAGGGCAGGGCCATGCGGGGCAGCGCGCCGCCTTCAGCGGATAAAACCACACCGGTGCGCAGGGTACAGACCCGGGTATGCTCCTGGGTGACACCGTTTGCCAGACTTTCCCACTTCGCACACACCTCATGGGTGAACTCGTCGTGAACATCGGTGAACGCTTCCGTCACCACCTTGTCGCCCTGTCTGCCGTAATAGCCAATGGCCGAGCCGGACAGAAATACATCAGGCGGCGAGGAGCAGTCATTGATCCTGCTCACCAGTTGCGCCGTGATGTCCCATCGGCTGTCGCAAATTCGTTGCTTCTGAGTGGCTGTCCACCGCTTATCGGCAATGGGCTCTCCTGCCAGGTTGACCACGGCGTCAAATTTATCAAAGTCATCAATGGCCGACAGCGATGACGCCAGCGTTACGCGCTCGGGCAGGATCTCACCGGCTCGCGCAGTGTCGCGGGTCAGCACTGTGATGCGGGCATCGGGAAGGGCTGCAATAAGGTGTCTGCCAATCAGACCGGTACCGCCGGTGATTAATACCTGCATGTAAACTCCAGAGCTATTTGGTGCAAGACAGTGTCAGTGACACCGAGTCAGAAAACCGTAATGCATGGGGTTTGTCTACTTCGGCTTCTGCATAAGTGACGGTAGGGTGTTCTGCCGCGACTGCCAGTACCTCCGCAGTCAGCTTTTCCAACAACGAAAAGCGGTTGTCTTCCACCAGTTTAATTATGGCCTTGGTGACCGTTTTATAGTTTAGCGCATCATTCATGTTGTCAGAGTCGGTCGCCTGGGCAGCGTCATAATGAATTTTAACGTTAACAACGACATCCTGTTTATTTTTAATTTCGTCTTCATTAATGCCGATGTAAGTGCGCAACCGCAGGTTTTTTATGCGGATGGTGGCCTGATTTAAGGTCATGATCTCTCTCGTGTTTGTAGTTGTTAGTTTCACGGGGTAAAGTGTCAGTCGTCACACTCAGGAATGTAGCACAAAACTATGATGGAATTACGCTCTCCCACCGCGAAAGGCTTAATTGTTCTTGCGAGTCTGGTCGTTGTCCTCGCTGGTATTAAAGCCGCCAGCGCAATCATGGTTCCGTTTTTCTTATCAGTATTTATCGCGATTGCCTGTAGTCCGTTAATTAACTGGTCGTCGCGACACGGAATCCCCCGAGCCATTTCTGTCACCCTGGTTATACTGCTGATTGTGGTGTTCGGTTTCCTTCTGGCAGGGCTGGTAGGTCAATCATTAACAGAATTTAAAGAAAACCTGCCTCAGTACCGAGAGCAACTCGACTCGGAATTTTCATGGGTGGTGACCCAGCTGGCCGCCTACAACATTCACATAAATCGTGAATTAGTGACAGCCCACTTTGATCCCGGTGTGGCCATGTCAGTGGCGACAAACTTTCTCAGTGGCATGGGAGGCGTGCTGTCAAACATGTTTCTGATTCTGCTGACCGTTATCTTTATGCTGTTTGAAGCCAACAGCATTCCCCGTCGGTTGCATATAGCGCTGGCCGATCCGCAAATGAAAATGCAGCACATTGACCGCTTTATTCGTTCGGTGAACAGCTACCTGGCGATAAAGACGGTGGTCAGTCTGGGCACCGGGCTTATTATCGGCTGCTGGCTCTGGATAATGGGCATTGACCACTTTATGTTGTGGGCGGTGCTGGCTTTTATGCTTAACTATATTCCCAACATCGGCTCCATTATTGCGGCGGTGCCTGCGGTGCTGATTGGCTTTGTCCAGTTTGGGCCTGCGTCGGCCGGGCTGGTGGCCCTTGCCTTTATGCTGGTTAACACCATTATGGGCAACATGGTGGAGCCACGGCTAATGGGGCGGGGCATGGGCCTGTCCACGCTGGTGGTGTTTCTGTCTTTGATCTTCTGGGGCTGGTTGCTGGGCACTGTGGGCATGTTGTTATCGGTGCCGCTCACCATGGTGGTGAAAATTGCCCTGGAATCCCGGGAGGAAAGCAAGTGGCTGGCAGTGTTGCTCTCCAGCGCCGGTGATGAAAAGCCACCAGGCAAACTAGCCTGATGAGCGGTTAGCGGGGAAACCGAAGCTGTATGCGGGCGCCACCCTGTGGCGCATCCTGAATAGATAACTGGCCTTCGTAAATGGCCACCAGATCAGACACCACCGCCATACCAATTCCCTGGCCGTCCTGATAAGCATCTAACCGTTCTCCCCGCAGCAATAAACGCTCTTTCTGTGCCGGAGGAATACCCGGACCGTCGTCGTCTACCAGTAAGGTCAGCCAGTGGCCTTCCCGCTTCACGGTTACCCAGACACCACTGCGGGCCGCTTTGCTGGCGTTATCAATCAGGTTGCCCAGTACTTCCATCAAATCGGTATGATCACCGGCGAATGTCGCATTATTGTCGGCGTTCAGCCTGAAACTGAGTTGTTTGTCACGGTGCACTTTTTTCATCGCGTTAAACAGCTTGTTTACCAGCGGTGCAATGGCTATCGGTGTTTGCCACCCCGACTTCCCGGCCGATGCCCGTTTAAGCTGCCGCTGAATAAGCTGGTTTATCTGCCCCAGCGCTTCTTCGGCCTCACCGGGCAGTGGCCGGGCACCCAGGGCGACCGCCAGCGGCGTTTTCAGGCTGTGCGCCAGATCGCCGAGACTGTTCTTATAGCGCGCCCGCTGTTCTGCTTCGGCTTGCAGAAGATGATTAATAGAGCGTTTCAGGCTGTCGAATTCAGACGGGTAACTGGCCGCCAGCTGTCGCTGCTCGCCCCGGGCGGTCAGGTGAATTTCGCTGATTAACTTGCGCACCGGGGCCAGCACCACATTAATGCCAACCACAATCAGTACCAGTAAACCCAGCGACAGGAGCAACATCCATTGCCAGACGGTATCGACAAACGCATCCCGCTCGGCATTAAACTCCTGTTTGTCGTTAAAAATATAAAACCGTACCGGTTCAAAGTCGTTGGAGGCGGCAAACTCTGCAGAAAATGTGTAGGCGAAATACTGCTGGGCGTCGTCAAATGAGGCCCGATAATCGTCCGTGAACTGAACCTCACCTACCGGCGGCGCCGGGGGAGGCGAGGTGATGGTAAAGTTAAGCGCTGAGGCTGATTGCCAGACCACTTTATCGCGAAAGGCAATCATACCCACGTAACCCGAGTCTGGCAGGTTCAGTTGCTCTTCGTAGAGCAGCTCCGGCATATAGGGAATGTCACCGTCCAGCTCGAACGCCGACACCAACGCCAGGCTCATGAGCTTAAGCTCATTCAGCTTGGCCTGAGTCAGGCTGGTGGTATAGGCCCGCTCAAGGGTAAGCACAGTGGCCGGAATGAACAGCCCCAGTGCAATAATGGCAACCAGTAAGCTACGCAGGCGCAGCGACAAGCCCTTCATAGATTGCGGTTGATCCGGTAACCCCGTCCGCGCAATGTTTCAATTGGCTTCATACTGCCATCAGGGTCAATTTTTTTGCGCAGTCGCCCGACAAACACTTCTATTACGTTGCTGTCTAAATCAAAGTCCTGATCGTAAATATGTTCGGTCAGCTCTGTTTTCGATATTACCTTCTGTGGATTCAACATGAGGTATTCCATTACCTTGTATTCGTAGGCAGTGAGTTCGAGTGCGTTATCGTGCACACGAATTTCTTCACTGACCGTATCCAGTGCCAGCGGCCCAAACTGCACCACCGGGTTCGCCTGACCCGACGCCCGACGGATCAAAGCTTTTACCCTCGCCAGTAACTCTTCGTTATGAAAGGGTTTGGTCAGGTAGTCGTCAGCGCCGGCATCCAGCCCCTCTACCTTCTCCTGCCAGCGATCACGGGCGGTCAGGATCAAAACCGGACTGCGTACATCGGCCTGACGGGCACGGCGGATAACGTCAAAGCCATCGAGCTTAGGTAGGCCAATATCGATAATGGCCAGGTCATAGGGGTACTCGGTTAACTGGAACAGGGCATGTTCGCCGTTGTCGGCTAAATCAACACTGTAACCATTTTGCTGTAAAAGAGTATCAAGCTGGGTGAGGAGGCGACTATCGTCCTCGGCAATTAAAATACGCATTACCGCTCTGCATTCCTTCGGTTGGAGGGTTTTACCTGTCCTGAGCGTTTATCGACATCCACTGACACCACACGCCCGGACTTTTTAAGGACCTTTACCCGGTAACTGTTGCGGGTTTGTTCAACCCGTAATACCCGGCCATTGACCTCGGTTCTGGCTCTGGCGGCAGCCTGTGCTTTACTCACGACCGCTTGCTCACTGTTGCCCTGCCAGCCCATAGCGGGGCTGGCCGACCCGAGGGTCAGCAAAAGCAATAACATAAGTGTGAGCCAATGTTGTTTCATGTGTTGTAACACTACCTGTCGCCGAACATTAAATGGCAAGGTCAACCTTTACCGGTGCATAAAGGAGACTGCCTAATCATACGTCACCAGAGTAGCGGTGTCGTCTGAACCTTTGCTGAATCAGGCTGTTAGTTTGAGGTAACGGTGTGGTGGCCGCGTACCTGCAGGTCCGCATAGCTGTCTTAGCATCTTACCTAAGGATAATGTGATTTCCCACGTCTGCACCGATAAATGTGGGTGTCCTGATTTAAATGGTGCTGAAGCCACATTGTAATTTAGTGAGAGGCCTGTGAAGTCTTTACTGCCCGGGGCAGGGTATCCAGCAGGCCATGATATGAAGGAAAGCGTTATATGCCAGCAGATACAGGCCATCGGAGAGGGCAATGAATATGGCACAGAGTGTGCTGCATCAATCACAGACATTTATTTCACCGCCTTACGCGGCGGATGAACGCAACGCGAAGGAGCAAACTGTTATGTCTTCAGATATTCGAACAACTATGTGGAAAGCGATGGCCGACAGCCCGAATGTGATGGTAAGTCTGATCGCGTCACGTTCTCATGCAGAACCTATGCATGCCCAGCTCGACAAAGATGCAGACAGTGAGTTTTGGTTTTACACCACCAAGGATAACCGTATTGCCGAGGGTGGCCCGGCCATGGTCCAGTTCGCGGATAAAGATCATGAAGTATTTGCCTGTATCCGCGGCACGTTAGTGAAAGAAGAGCGGGACGAAATCATTGACAAATACTGGTCGAAACAGGTCAGTGCCTGGTATGAAGACGGTAAGTCAGATGATTCTCTGCTGATGATGCGGTTCGAACTGGACGACGCAGAAATTTGGGAAGTCGATCCAACCATCAAGGGAATGTTTAAACTGATGACAGGTAAAAACGTGGAGCCGGATGAAATGGGGGATCACAAGCAGGTAAACCTGTAATCCGCGCACATCAAAGGTAATTATAAAGAGCCGGCAGCGATACCGGCTCGTAACTGATTGCCCGTTAAATTACGGTAGTACCCGTTTGTAAGGGCGGATGTCTACATGCTGATAAACGCCGGCGGCCACGTAAGGGTCGGCGTCAGCCCACTCCCGGGCGGCCTCCAGTGACGCAAATTCTGCCACTACCAGCGAGCCGGTAAACCCGGCCGGGCCGGGATCCTCACTGTCGATAGCCGGGAAAGGCCCTGCCATTATCAACCGGCCTTCTTCTTTTAATGCCACCAGTCTCGCGAGATGGTCAGGCCGGGCCGCAAGTCTGGCTTCCAGGCTATCGGGATGATCGGTGGCACAAATCATATACAGCATCAGGTTATCCTTTCACCGTCGCGGCCTTCATCCTGCGAACAAATGTATCCAATGCGCTTAGCATGGCGGTTTCATTTTCCAGGTTTTCTGCGATCAGGTTGACCGTCGCTGAACCGGAAATGGCGCCCGCCGCACCAGCCTGGATGGCCGTTCTGACCTGCTCGGGGGTGGAGATCCCAAACCCAAGCAGCGGTGGGGCACACTTAAAGTCGCGCAATTTGTTAATCAGCGTATCGGCTGGTACCTGCGCGGCTGTTTCGGTGCCAGTCACACCCGCCCGTCCAAGCAGGTAAGTATAGCCACTGGAATGTTCACCGATACGCTTTAAGGTCTCATCGGACGCATTCGGTGGCGCGATGAGGATCTGATGCACACCCTCGTTTTGGGCAGCAGCCAAATAGGGCGCACTTTCACGCAAGGGCACATCCGCGATCAGAACAGAATCAACCCCGGCCACCCTGACCTTCTGATAGAAGGCCTCAACCCCTTTAGACCACACCAGGTTACTGTACAGCAGCAAGCCAATGGGAATGTCGGCATACTTTTCACGAATGCGCTCCAGCATAGCCAGGCACGCTCCTGGGGTAACTTTGCTGTCCAGCGCCCGCAGCGCTGCCGCCTGAATGGTTGGGCCGTCAGCAATAGGGTCGGAATAGGGGATACCCAGTTCCAGCGCATCTGCCCCTGACTCAATGAGCTGAGTAATAATTTTCTCAGAGGTTTCAATATCCGGGTCGCCAATCATGACAAATGGCACAAACGCACCGGCATTGTCCTGCTCAAGGCGGCTGAACATACTTGCATATCTATCCATCGAAATTTTCTCCCAGAATACTGATAACGTGAGCCAGGTCTTTGTCGCCGCGGCCAGACAAGTTAACCACTATAATGGTTTCTTCTTCTGCCTCGTCCGCCATATTCAGTGCGTGGGCCAGCGCATGGGAAGACTCCAGCGCCGGAATGATGCCCTCTTTTTTGGCCAGTAACTGGAAGGCATTCAGGGCTTCTTCATCGGTGGCAGCCACATATTCTGCCCTTCCGGTTTGTGCCAGATGGGCATGTTGCGGACCCACAGCCGGGTAATCTAAACCGGCAGAAACGGAATAGCTTTCCTCAATTTGACCTTCTTCGTCCTGCATAATGTAGGTGAGTGACCCGTGAAGAATACCCTTAGTGCCGGTACAAATCGTGGCGCCGTGCTCTTTGGTGTGTACTCCCTTGCCGGCGGGCTCTACGCCAATAAGCTTCACAGACGGCTCGTCAATAAAGTCAGCAAACATGCCGATTGCGTTCGAGCCGCCACCTACACAGGCGACCACCGCATCAGGCAGACGGCCTTCTTTTTCCATAATCTGCGCCCGGGTTTCCTCGCCAATCATACGGTGATATTCACGTACGATAGTGGGGAACGGGTGTGGACCGGCGGCCGTACCCAGCAAGTAGTGGGCTTTATCGTAGTTGGCTGACCAGTCGCGCATGGCTTCATTTACCGCGTCTTTTAATGTGCCTGAGCCGGCCGTGACGGGGATGACTTCGGCGCCCATCAGGCGCATCCGAAACACATTGGGGGACTGCCGCTCCACGTCCTTCGCACCCATGTAGATGCGGGCTTTTAGCCCCAGTAGCGCACAGGCCAGGGCAGTGGCCACGCCATGCTGCCCGGCGCCGGTTTCGGCAATAACTTCGGTTTTACCCATCCGTTTCGTCAGCAGCGCCTGACCCAGCACCTGGTTGGTTTTATGCGCGCCGCCATGCAGCAGATCTTCGCGTTTCAGGTACAGTTTTACATTAGGGTTGCTGGTAAGGTTACGCGTTAGTGTCATCGCCGTAGGACGGCCGGCGTAATCCTTTAACAGGGCCATAAACTCGTCTTTAAAGCTCGGATCGTCCTGGGCTTTCACAAATTCCTGCTCAAGTTGCTCAAGCGCGGGGATCAGTAGCTCGGGGACAAACATTCCGCCGAACTCACCGAACTTAGGATCTAGCTGATTCATAGATAATCCTGTTGTTACGTCGTTAATAACATCTGCAGGCAGCAAACAATGCCCGCAGCTTGTCAGAAGATTTGTTACCTGGCGTCGTTTCGACACCAGAGTTCACATCAATAATACCGGCACCTGTCGCCAGTGCCGTGCCTACAGTCTCAACACCAATACCGCCGGCGAGCACCAGTTTGTGTTTGTGCTCGATGGGGGCAAGTAATGACCAGTCAAATTGCTGGCCGGTACCGCCGGTCTGGTTGCCTACCTTGCAGTCAAGCAGCACCCGATCGATTATCGCTGAGTCTAGCAGCGACGGCAGATTAGCCGGCAGCGCGTCGGTAACGCCCAGTGCTTGCCAGATTTCGCACGCTTGCGGTAATACGTTGCGCAATGCGGTACGGTAATCATCATCTTCATTGCCGTGAAGCTGTACCACATGCAGAGATAAGGTGCCGGCGAGGCTGGCCACTTCATCTACCGGTGCATTAACGAACACACCCACATAGCGACCGGGCACCGTGGTGACAATATCCCGTGCCTGCGCAGTAGATACGCAGCGGGGCGACTTGTCGGCGAATATCAGGCCGCCGAAGCTGGCGCCACTGCTGAATGCAGCTGCCGCACCGTCTGCAGATGTCAGCCCGCAGACTTTCACCCGCCCAACCACGAGTTCGTGCACCGCGCGGGCTAAATCGTCCTGCGCCATCAGCGCACTGCCTACCAGAAAGCCATCACACAATGGGGCCAGCCGGCGCACGTCCTGATGAGTGTAAATACCTGACTCCGAAATAACCACATGCTCGTGGGTGGCCGCATCCAGCATAGGGACCAGGCGTTCCGTGGCGGCCAGGTCAGTGGACAGGTCCCGCAGGTTTCGGTTATTAATGCCGATGATGCTGGCCTTGAGATTGATCGCCCGGGTCATTTCTTCTTCATTGCTCACTTCGGTGAGAATATCCAGGCCGAGACTGTCAGCAACCACAGCCAGTTCACGATAACTGTCATCATCGAGCACGCTGAGCATCAGTAATATCGCGTCGGCGTTGTAATGGCGGGCCAGGTACACCTGATAAGTTGTCACGAAAAAATCTTTGTTCAGCACCGGTTGTTGCACTCGCTCGGTGACGTACTGCAGGTAGTCATAATTGCCCTGGAAATATTTTTCGTCGGTAAGCACAGAGATGCCTGCCGCATGGGGTGTATACGCAGCCAGGATTTCATCTAAATCGAAGTTTTCGCGGATAAGTCCTTTCGACGGAGAGGCTTTTTTGCACTCCAGGATATACCCCGCGTTAGGCTGGCTAAGCGCTGCAAACAGACTTTTCGTAGAGGGTGTGAGCGCATCTTTAAACGCGCTTAACGGCAATACCTCTTCACGCAGGGTAAGCTCTACGCGTTTATCGGCCACAATTTTTTCAAGCACATTTGCCATGTTAGCTCTCCTCCTGACTGATAGTGGCTACCTGATTCAGTATTTTCAGTGGCAGAGCGTTGTCCATGGCGTTCATTGCCATCTCGGCACCGTCTTTAAAACTGCTTACGGTATCGGTTAACTTCAGTAATGCCGCGCAATTCATTGCTATGGCGGCGCGGTGAGCTTCTTGCCCTTCGCCGCCAAGCGCCGCCTCTACCAGTTTCCGGTTCTCTTCCGGCTCACCGCCCTTAATGGCAGACAACGGATAGTAAGGCAGACCAAAATCATCGGCATTCACGGTGCGTTTACGGATATCTCCGTGTTCCAGGTCAAAAATAATTGATTCGCCGTGTAAGGCCAGCTCATCCAGTCCGTCGCCATGCACTACCATGGCGCGATGCTGACCCAGCAGCATGAGGGTTTTGGCATAGGCGTCCAGCAGTTTGGGCGAGTATACGCCGAACAAGCTGTGGGTAGGGCCGGCAGGATTGGCCAGCGGACCCAGTACGTTAAACAGCGTGCGGGTTTTTAACGCGGCCCGTACCGGCGTAGCGTAGCGCATGCCGGGATGGTAGACCGGTGCGAACAGGAAACAAAACCCGGCTTCATCCAGACATTTGCGCGCAGTTTGCGGTGTAATATCCAGTTCCACACCAAACTGGGTAAACAAGTCTGACGACCCGGTTTTACTGGTCACGCTGCGACTGCCGTGTTTGGCGACTTTGACGCCACAGGCAGCGGCGACCACGCCGGCCGCACTGCTGATATTGATGGTGTTGTGACCGTCACCCCCGGTGCCGACGATATCCGCGAACGGGTAGTCAGGGGTGGGGAACGGCTTGGCATTGGTGTACATCGCGCCGGCCGCGCCGGCGATCTCTTCCGGTGCCTCGCCATTTATTTTAAAGGCGGTGAGTACCGCGGCCAGCACAGCCTCATGCTGCTCGCCGCGCATGATACTGTTGAACAGCGAAAACGACTGGGTCTGGCTCAGGTGTGAGCCGGCGAACAGAGTTTCAAGCGAAGGGGAAGCATCAAACATGCGCGGGGCTCTCCTGTGTTAAATAAGTAATGCTTTGCATCAGCAAGCGACTGCCGTCGGCAGTGAGAATAGACTCCGGGTGAAACTGAAAACCAAGCATCCGGTCGTGAGGGTGGTGTACGGCCATCACGATATCATCAAAAGACGCACAGGCATGCAGTGTGTCCGGTAAAGTCTGTGCAACCAGCGAATGATACCGGGCCACTGGCAGTGGCTGTGGCAAACCTTCAAACATGGCCGCTCCGTTATGTTCAATAGCCGATGACTTACCGTGCATCACCGCATCAGCCCGGCCAATTTTACCGCCATAGTGTGCGACGATGGCCTGATGACCCAGACAAATCCCCAGCACCGGGTACTGACCCGCAACCCGGCGCAATACCTCGGGCATGCAGCCGGCATCCTGGGGCGCCCCGGGGCCGGGAGACAGCATCAGTAACACCGGACCTTTGCTGGCCTGCTCGTGCATTCGGTTAAGCAAAACATCCGCATCCACGGTGTTGCGATATACCACAATGGATAAGTTCATGGCGCGCAGTTCGTCTACCAGGTTGTAGGTGAACGAGTCTACGTTATCAAGCAGAAATACAGTAACCGGTGTTTTCATGACTGGCTCTCCTGCGCTGCCAGCGCACTGCTGACTGCGTTAATCACGGCCTGGGCCTTAGTGCGGGTTTCATCGGCTTCTGACTGGGGATCCGAGTCATAGACCACGCCCGCGCCGGCCTGAATGTAAGCGTGATTGTTTTTCACGAAGGCCGAACGGATGACAATACAGGTATCCATATCACCGTTGCCATTAATATAGCCCACCGCGCCGCCGTAACTGCCCCGGCGTTTGCCCTCTACCTGGCGGATCAGCGATGCTGCGCTGACTTTTGGCGCGCCTACCAGCGTGCCCATGTTCATACAGGCCTGATAGGCATGTAGCGCATCCAAATCATCACGCAGCTGACCCACCACCCGGGATACCAGGTGCATCACATGGGAGTAGCGGTCAACTTTCAGCAAGTCTTTCACATACCGGCTGCCTGGGCGGCTTACCTTCGCCACATCATTGCGAGCCAGGTCAACCAGCATAATGTGCTCGGCTTTTTCCTTGGTATCTTCCCGCAAATTCAGTTCAATGCGGGAGTCCTGATCATAGTTTATACTGCCATCTGCCCGTTTGCCCCGCGGCCGCGTGCCGGCAATCGGATAAATCTCCACCTGATTGGTCGCATGCTCATATTTCAGCGCAGACTCCGGTGACGCCCCAAAAATACTGAAGTCTTCATCTTTCATGAAGAACATGTAAGGGCTGGGGTTTTGTTGTTTCAGTTGAGCGTAAGCGGCGAGCGGAGAAGGGCAGGCCAGGGAGAACGTGCGCGAGGGCACGACCTGGAAGATATCACCACTGAGAATATTTGACTTCAGACGGTTAACATCCTCACAAAACGCCGCATCGCTTTTGTCTACTGTTACATCCAGGGTATCGTGTCCGGCCGAGGTGACCTTGCTACTGACCGGTACGTTATGTAGCGCCTGCTGCAATGCCTCAAGACGCTGGGCAATACGAAAATACTGGGTGGCCACATCTGCCCCGCTGAACACGCTGCCCAGCAGATGGGTTTCCCGGGTTTGGTGATCGACGGTAAGCAGGGTCTCGGCCAGATAAAACACGTAATCGGCGCAGTCATTGTCCCCTTCTGTCACCGACGGTAAAGACTCAAAGGTGGCCAGCAAGTCATACGCGAATACGCCGCCAAGAAACACGGCATGAGGATGCTGACGGATGGGCGTGATGTGATTAACAATAACCCGCAGCGCATCAAATACGCTGGCGGCTTTCAGTCGGGCGTCTTCGTCCAGGGTGCTATCGGCAGGTTCACAGGTCAGCGTCACACCCTGCTCGCCATCTGCCACGCTGATACCGGGTGGGCAGTGCGTGTGAAAGAGAGGTAAGACTGCCCGGCCATTGTCAGTGATCGCTGTCACCGTAACGGTATTTTCGCGGCATTCAAACCGCAGCGCCGCGTCCACCATTAACAGACTTTGCAGGTTGTCTTTCGACTCAATCTCCGCCGACTCCAGTAGCAGCGCATGGGGCCGGTCCTGGCTCAGATGCGAAAACGCTGCCAGAGGGTCGTCAATGTAATGACCCACTTGCTCGATAGTTTCGACTTTACCCGGGTCGGTACCCAGTTCAGCTAGACTCATGGTCGCATTTTCTCCCACTGCGAAAAGGTAAAAAAAAAGGCCCGTAAAAACGGGCCTTTTCGTAATTCACACGCACCACTGCGCGCACCGCCCGTTAATTCAGGGAGTGCCACCACCAGTTTGCAACCATCATGTTGCCGGTAAAGTTAAATGTGCGCATGGATAAAATCTCTTCGTTGCTAAAAAACTTCGATAGGCATCGAAGCCGTTAGTCCGTATAATTCGCCTACTAGGAGAAAACAAATTCAACATACTGTCAACCAATAATTTGCATAACTCATTGAAAATTGATCTACATAGCCACACCCGATTCTCTGACGGCCACCTGACGCCCCAGGAACTGATCCTGCGCGCGCACACCATGCAAGTGGACGTACTGGCCATCACCGACCACGACACGCTGGCCGGTCTCGACCCCGCTCACGCTGCTCAGGCGAAAGAAAGCCGCCAGTTAACTATTATCGACGGGGTGGAAATCTCTACCCGCTGGCACGGTTTTGATATTCATGTGGTGGGATTAAATGTTGACCGGACACATCCTGGCCTGCTCGAAAACCTGAGCAATCAGGCGCAAATACGCAGTGAACGTGCAGAAAAAATTGCTGAAAAGCTGGAGAAGTGTGGGTTTGAGGGTGTGTTGCCAAAAGCCCTGTCACTGGCAGGCGTCGGTCAGGTCACCCGTGCACATTTTGCCCGGGTGCTGGTAGAACAGTATGGTGTGGCCAATATGAATACCGTGTTCAAAAAGTATCTCGGTAAGGGAAAAAGGGCCATGGTAAAAGCCCAGTGGCCAGAAATGCACGACGCCATTGCCTGGATCCAGGCCGCGGGTGGTCAGGCTGTACTGGCGCATCCTGCGCACTATGACATGACCACCAAATGGCTACGCCGGCTGGTGGCAGATTTCGCCGACGCCAAAGGCGATGGCATTGAAACGGCGTTTCCTGGGATGGCAAAAGACAAACAATTGATAATTCAGCAGCTGGCGGACGAACATAACCTGCTGGCATCGGCAGGGTCCGATTTCCACTTCCCGTCTCGCTGGACGGAATTAGGGAAAAATCTCGGTATTTCCTCATCCCTGACGCCGATATGGCATAATTGGTCGCAACTAGACGCAACGCAACAACGGGAAGGCGTATGAGCCAGTTCTTTTATATTCATCCTGACAATCCCCAACCGCGCCTGCTGAAACAGGCCTGCGAACTCATTCGACAGGGCGAGGTGGTGGTGTATCCGACCGATTCCGGGTATGCCATTGGCTGCCAGATGGAAGACAAGAAAGCCCTCGACCAGCTATGCCGGGTGCGTCAGATTGGTAAAGATCACAACTTCACGTTGATGTGCCGGGATATGTCCGAATTGTCCGTGTACGCGAAAGTCGATAACGTGGCATTCCGGCAAATCAAAAACAATACGCCGGGGCCTTACACCTTCGTGTTGAAGGCTACCCGCGAGGTGCCGCGCCGCTTACAGAACCCGAAACGTAAAACTATCGGCATACGGGTACCTGACAACATCATTGCCCTGAAACTACTTGAAACGCTGGGTGAGCCGATAATGTCTACTTCGTTGATTTTGCCAGACAGTAAGCTGGCCGAGTCTGATCCGGATGCCATCCGTGACCGGCTGGAAAAGCAGGTAGGGTTAATTATTCATGGCGGCTACCTGGGTGAGCAACCCACCACCGTCGTGGACTTGTCAGAAGGTGCGGCCACCATTGTCAGAGAAGGCGCCGGAGACCCGTCTGTGTTCCTATGAGTGAATCAACCCGGGAGCTTAACAGCGAGCCCACGACTGACGTCATGCAGCCGGTACAGCAACCGCTGCCACTCGCGTTTATCAACGGGGAAGCGGTTATTGAAAAACCGCAGGACCTGTACATCCCCCCTGATGCGCTGGAAGTTATCCTGGAAAGCTTTGAAGGGCCGCTGGATCTGCTGCTGTATCTGATCCGTAAGCAAAAGTTTGATATTACCACGCTGCCTGTTGCCGATATTACCCGTCAGTACATGGAATACGTGGAGCTGATGCGGGAACTCCGGCTTGAGCTGGCGGCGGAATACTTGCTGATGGCCGCGATTCTGGCAGAGATAAAATCCCGTTTGCTGCTGCCCAAGCGCAGCCACGATGAGGATGACGAAGACGATCCCCGGGCCGAACTGATCCGCCGTTTGCGGGAATATGAGTTAGTAAAACAGGCCGCCGAAGATCTTGATGCCCAGCCAAGGCTGGACCGGGATATATTTACCGTCAATGTGAGCAAGGCGGAGTCGGTGTCCGCTATTCGTATCGAACCGGAAGTCAGTATGCAGGAACTGGTGCTGGCATTCAGTCAGGCCATGAAGCGGGCGGAAGCCTTTGAACATCATACAATAGAAAAAGAGGCATTGAGTACGCGGGAGCGGATGAGCCTGATCCTGGCCACGGTTTCCCAGCATGAGTATACACCCCTGGAGGCGTTGTTCGCCGCCGAAGAAGGGAAAGCCGGAGTCATTGTATCGTTTCTGGCCATTCTGGAACTGGTAAAAGAACATCTGTTGTTGTGCGTTCAGGCCGGCCCGTACGCCCGCATCCATGTTAAATTAGGCAGTCATGAAGAAGATCAACAAGACGCAGCTCAAACAGCTGGTTGAGGCCGCGTTATTTGTGGCCGATAAACCGCTGTCAATGCAACAGCTTAAAGCCACCGTGTTGTCAGACTTTACGGTTTCTGATCGCGCATTACGTGGTGTGCTCAACGAACTGGTTCTCGATTACCAGCCGCGGGGCATACAGCTCACCGAGGTGGCCAGTGGTTACCGTTTTCAGTCGCTGGACAGCCTGAGTCCATGGCTGAGCAATTTGTGGCAGGAAACGGCGCCCCGCTATTCAAGAGCCATGCTGGAAACCCTGGCGTTAATTGCCTATCGTCAGCCTATCACCCGCGGCGAAATTGAACAGGTTCGCGGCGTGGCGGTAAGCAGCAATATTATTAAAACCCTTACTGAGCGGGAATGGATAAGGGTAGTGGGGCATAAAGAAGTCCCCGGCAGACCAGCGTTGTATGCAACAACCAAGGCTTTCCTGGACTACTTCTCACTAACTTCTCTGGGCGAGCTGCCCAGTGCTGACGCTTTCGACACCATGTTGGAAGACATCGATCAGACTGACAGCACGACAGAATCACAAGCGGCGGCACCGGCTTCGGCTCCTGCCGCCAGTAAACACAACGAAACAAAGAGTGTAACGACTAATGACTGAAAAGTTACAGAAGGTGTTGGCTAACCAGGGACTGGGCTCACGCCGCGAAATGGAACGTTGGATTGAGCAGGGCAGAGTCTCTGTTAATGGTGCTATTGCCACCCTGGGTGACCGGGTAGATGGTAACGCACAAATTCGGGTGGATGGTCACCTGCTTTCCCGTCAGACTGAAAAGCCCGTGTGCCGGGTGCTGATGTACAACAAGCCTGAGGGCGAATTATGTAGCCGTAACGACCCGGATGGGCGTCCCACGGTGTTTGAACGTCTGCCGGCCATCCGGCTGGGACGCTGGATTTCTGTCGGACGATTGGATATCAATACCTCGGGCCTGCTGCTGTTTACCAATGACGGTGAGCTGGCGAACCGCCTGATGCACCCAAAATGTCAGGTAGAACGCGAATATTCGGTGCGTGTGTTTGGGGAAGTCTCTCCGCAAACCATGAATAAATTGCGTAAAGGGGTAGAGCTTGAGGACGGCCCAGCCAGGTTCACGTCTATCTCGCCCAGACCCAATGACGAAGACAGTATGAACCGCTGGTTCAATGTGACACTTGAAGAAGGGCGCAACCGTGAGGTTCGTCGTTTGTGGGAGTCACAGGAGGTGCAGGTTAGTCGTCTTATCCGGTTACGTTACGGACCAATCGAACTGCAAAAGCGCTTGCCACAGGGTGCCTGGGTAGAGTTGCCGCTGGAGCAGGTAAACGAACTCCGTGAGCTGGTGCAACTGGATGAAGAGACCCAGTCACTGGTGGATGCCCGTCAGTCAAAACTTGATCACGCCCGTTTGAGCCGCATGCGTCGGTCGGTGAAAAAACACCGGGTGCGCAAGGGTCAAAAGTCTCCCCGTAAGTAACCCTCTAAATACCACGTCCGCCGCCCGTGCGGACGTACTTACGCCACTTCCCTTGATGGCGTTTCTGCTAATAGCACGGCGCGCCTATGTGAGGATATTCTGCGTAGGTTTGTGCTGTGAGTTTGTCTTTATTCCGTGCCATAAACTGATTGAACTGCCGGATGATCTCCGGATGGTTTAACGTCGACATGCGATAACTGATCGTGGGATTTTCCACGGTTTCCAGAGGGGCCACTAGATCTGGCGGCAGAGAAAGGGTTTTTAGCTGATAGTGAATACTGGCCAGATCCAAATCCAGCCCGCTCACCATATCGTTCAGCAACATGCGCGTGAGGACTTTCAGGGAGCGATCCGGCACCAGCCTGACTGCCCCGGACTCCATTTTCTGATTCCAGTATGTAGACGGCGTGAATCCCATAAGCGTGCCAATGCGTGTAACATTGTCTGGCGACATCTTTCGGTTTTCTGCTTTAACAACTAACACTTCGCATAAATTTAAAAACGGGACGGAATATATCAGTGAGGGCTGGCTGGTAAGTGACCAGCGCGGATTATCGGGTACACGGAAATCAATGCGGCCAGTGTCGTACCAGCTATTGAAGCGCTGGATAGGCAGCGGGATATACTCAAACTTTACGCCGGTTTGTTCAGCAAAACTGTCCAGCACGTTCTTTACTACGCCACGTGGGGGAGAGTGCACAAAATCCAGTACCGGATAATAGTCCACATCTTCCACGCCAACGCGGTAAACACGTTCAGCTGAGGCGGACACCGTCAACGATATCAGCCAGCAGCCAAGCAGGACACTACATAACAGGCATTTGTTCACTGCAATACCTAGTCATACTACAAGTCGTCTTTTTAGCATAGCGTCAACGACCAGAAATGCCAGCAAATTCTGCTGCGAACAGCGCCGATCTTATCCTCTGACGCCCCGTATGCATTACTTTAAAGCCAGCTTTGCTGGCATCGCCCATTTTTCATCTAACAGAAGGAGTGACTCATGAAGGATATGCCACAGCTTGGCGTCGGTACATTCAGACTGGAAGGCAAAACGGCCCGTCAGTCTGTGCGCGACGCACTGGATATCGGCTTTACTCATATTGATACGGCACAGTTTTATGGCAACGAAGAACATGTCGGCGATGCCTTACAAACCTCCGGCGTGGATCGGGCGGATGTATTCGTAACCACCAAGGTCTGGTGGGAATCGCTGGGAGCCAGTGACTTCATACCCAGTGTGCATGAAAGTTTGTCGAAACTTAAGCTGGAACATCTCGATCTGTTGCTGATCCACTGGCCATACCCTGGCGATGATATCCCGATGAAAGAATATCTGGAACAACTGGCGCAGGCGAAGGACGAGGGGTTAACCCGGCACATCGGCGTCAGTAACTTTACCATTCCGCAACTGCGTCAAGCGGTATCGATTCTTGGCAAGGGTGAAATTCTCACCAACCAAATTGAATTGCATCCGTTTATGCAAAACCGTCAGGTGGTTGAGGTGTGCCATGAACTGGGCGTCAGCGTGACCGCTTATATGCCGTTTGCGGTGGGCAAAGTCATGCAGAACGAGGTGCTTAAAAATATCGCTTCTGAGCATAACGCAACCCCGGCGCAGGTGGTGTTGGCCTGGATGGACAAAAAAGGCATTCACGCTATTCCATCCTCCACTAACAAAGACCATTTGCAGGGCAATTTCGATTACACCAAGGTCACCTTGTCAGACGAGCAGATAGCGCTGATTGATAACCTGGATAATGGCGAACGCATTGTCGATCCGGACTTTGCGCCGGACTGGGATTAAATGAAATGAATAGGGCGCTGCGCGCCCTCTTTTGTTAGTACCGCTCGGCCAGACTTATATCAGTGCAGACCGCAGCCAGTTCTCTACGCTTGAGCCCGCCGGGTAATGAATGCAGTCGTGTGTCGGCCAGTTCTTCAATGACTTCGGGGCGTGCCTGCACGACTGATTCAATCCAGGGCGCAAATGCGGAAACCCGAGTGTAAATGTCACGCACACCATACAAGCCTGGCGCTTCTCCCTTGAACCGTGAACTGATGCCCACGACCTGAAAACGGTCACCGTCAGAAACATACACAGGTCCGCCACCGTCACCGCTGCCAGTGACGCCTTCCAGCGGTAATGCTCGCTGGCCTTCATCAAATAGCGCCATCAGCAGATTCGGTCGGGTATCGGTGATCTGATTTTGCGCTTTGCGTAGTTCGCCCTGACTGGCTATATTCGCCTGCATCTGACCCGTTTTTCCGTTGCCGGTTCCGCCAATGCCCGTCAGCCATACATTCATTCCCTCTTCATCGGCTAACCGATAGAGCGACGCGGGCTGGGTATCTGCAACCGCAGCGCGCAGGCGCACCAGCGCGATATCATGAGAGTCATTCGGGCGATAGTCGGGATGAATGTAAATACCGGATACCGTGACCGGCTGATGCCTTACCCTAATCATGCTGCCACGCTGCAGGCAATATGTGGCATGGGCGGCGGTCAGTACCCAGCGAGGTGCGATAAGCACACCATGGCCGCCGTTAGTGTAGAAGGTGGCGAGCGCCGGGAATTCCGCCATACTGGCGTGATAACGCTCATCGGCTACATCATGGCGAATCACAATGGCTAAAGCCGGGTTATAGAGCAGGCTGCTTAACATTAATGCGTACACCCAGTGCCGTTGCATATATTCTCCGTGTAGTAAGGCTGACCGCATGGCCTTTCTTCTTATGCTAGTTCAGTTTGCGGTCTTGTCACGAAAAGCCAGTAAAGACTCATCGGCAGGGCGATCAGAATTGCTTACCGGCAGGTATAAGTGGGTAGTACACTAACGGTGTACCCCACAGCAGTATTAACGAATCAGGGAGAGAGGGTGGATAAGCAATTACAACTGGCAAGAGCGAAGCGTCATGCGCTGTGGTGGTTATGCGGTGCCGCACTGCTGTTTATTTGTCTCAGCGTGGTGCAAACCTACCAACCCGGGTTGCAGGGGAGTTTTTGGGTCGGGCTGATTAAAATGGCGGCCGAGGCCGCGCTAATTGGCGGGCTGGCTGACTGGTTTGCAGTAACGGCCTTATTTAAGCCCATCCCTGCACGTTATCCCATTCCACACACCAACATTGTCGCGTCCAATAAACAGGCCATTGCTGATAACTTAGCCAATTTTGTGCGTGAGAAATTTTTCAACCCCGCAGCCATTGAAGCGTTGATCAGTTCCAGTCAGCCCGCGGTGGGGGCGGGACGTTGGTTGCAACAACCGGCTAATGCGCAACGGCTGGCGCGCTATCTGTGCGATACTTTCACGGGATTTATTCACATTATTGACGATGCCCCGGTACAGAAGTTTATTTTGCAAGCCATCAAACGCGGTATTAATAAGGTGGAGCTTGGGCCGCTGGCAGCGGGCACGCTCACCGTGCTTACCCGCAAGGGGCGCCACCAGAAAGTATTGGACGGGGTGCTGCATAAGCTGGCTACCATGGCGCAAACTGATGCCACTCAGGCGCTGATTGCGGAAAAGCTTAATCAGTGGCTGAAAACCGAGCATCGCCGGCTGGAGAAGCTGTTACCGTCGCAATGGCTGAGTGAACAGGGTGCGCAGGTGGCAGTTAGTGCCATGGCCGGCATTCTCGCCGATATTGATAATGATCCCGACCATCCCCTTCGCCGTGCCTTCGATGAGCAACTGCAGCATTTCATTGCGCAACTGGAAAGCGACCCTGCTTATCTGCATAAGCTGGAAGAACTGCGTACCGGTCTGCTGGAAAATGAAACCCTGCACACCTACGTGGGCAAGATCTGGCAGGATGTCCACGGCTGGCTGGTTGCCGATCTGGCTAAGCCGGATGGCCGCAGCCAACAGGCAGTCGCCGGTGCACTACAGGAAATAGGCACTGCCATTCTCAATGATGACGCCCTGGCTGCGGCACTCGATAAACATATCGCCGAGGCAGGACGCTACATGGCCCCTGAACTGGCTGACTTCTTAACCGGGCACATCAGAACCACGATAAACAGTTGGGACGAAGACGATATGGCAGCGCAGATTGAGCTGAACATTGGTAAAGATCTGCAGAAGGTGCGTATCAACGGCACGCTGGTGGGCGGGCTAATTGGCGCATTACTGTTTATCATTGAGCGTGGCATAGGTTGGCTGGGAAAAGGAGTTGTCGGCTAACCCTGGCGATTACTCTGTCTGACTACTGAGCCGGTATACCTGATTACAAGCTGGCACTTTACCTTTCAGTTTGCCAGCAACGTCTTCGCTGGCGAGCAGGGTAATTGAGTAGTGCGGCGCATATAATGCGGTCACCTCATCAGTACTCACGGCGAAAGGCGGCCCGGGCATGTCAGCCTGCTTATAATCTACACAAATCAGTAATTGCTCGGCGCCCCCGCTCAGTTTATTCACCTGCTGTGCATACTGCCCGCGCATCGAGGCCGGCAGGGCAATCAGGGCTGCGCGGTCGTAAACGCCGGTCACAGCGCCAATGTCATCTCGCTGCAAGGCAAAAAAATCACCCTCAAATACAGTCAAACCAGGAATGCTGTAGCGCTTATGTGTTTGGGTCTGAGTAATTTCCGGGGATTCCCCAAGCTCGTCGAACAGTTGGTTAATTGCCAGTTCGCTAAGCTCTACGCCAACCACCTCACACCCTTTCGACAGCAGATAACCAATATCGCGGGTTTTCCCGCACAGAGGCACCAGCACCCTGGGAGAGGGGGGCGCGGTTAATACAGGGTGGTGAGCCACCAGCAGCGGGCTGCCCTGTGGTTCATGAAACGCAATATGGTTATTTTGCCACTTGCTGTGCCAGAAGGCGTGATCCATCGCAGTCTCCTCATTATGCGCGCAGATGACTACTATACCTGAGCGCATCGTGACTGCACCACCGTAAATCAGGCTCCCGGGTACTGGCGAATCACTTTGTTTTCTAACTCTGGATTGCTGAGAAGCAGTTTTACATCCCGGTGCAGAATAATTTGTCCATGTACCTGTGAGGTATCATCAATACGAAGGGTAGGGATAGAGGTGCCCCAGTCCCAGTCGCTGCGGCTTTCTGCATACACAATATTGCCGGTAATTACCGTGTGCTCCCGTAAATCAATATTCCCGTTGACCGTTTCCACATTGCCGCCCACACTGGCTTGTCGAAGCGATATGTCGCCATTGACGGTGCCCACCGTGTCTTTAATAAGGGCATGTGCACCCAACGTGACATCACCATTTACGGTTTCCACGTCTTTTTCCACCGTCAGATTGTTCCCGGCTTCAATGTCGCCATTGACCACTTCGGCGTTACGAATAGCCACATTGTGGCCTATCTCGATACCGCCATTCACAGTTTCCACGTCTTCAGCCGTCACATTGTCGGCCAGTTCAACACCGCCATTCACCGTGGAGATATTGCGAACCTGCCGGCCTTCGCTGATATCAAAGCTACCGAATACGCTGCTCATGCTGCCCGTATGCCGGGCGCTGTCATCACCGTTAATGTGAATAACACAGCCAGACAGGGCTGGGATGGTCAGGGAGCCTAATAGAAGTATATAAGGAAGTTTCATTGTGCGTTCTCTGCTGGTGTGGTTTTGCTTTGGCAGAACGTAGCAGGTCGCGTGCCATTGAAAAACTGATTGTTTATCAACGGGTTAAATAGGATTGGATAATGAGAAATCACACAATGTAGCCCATTACGCAAAATAGTCGTGAAATGGGCTACCGGGATCGTGCGTTTGGTTTACTCGTCCAGCGGGGTGTTGAAGTCTTCAGAGAGTTCAAAGTCACCTTCAACGCTGGCTACCTTGTCGCCTTCAAAATCGATAATCAGGCGCTTCTGAAAATCTTTGCCGCGCTTTTCCATACCACGCTTCATATCGTAAACGTAATACCAGGTGTCATGATCAAACGAGTCTTGAACGACCGGGCGACCCAGTACATACACCACCTGTTCTTTTGTCATGCCGATGCGAAGTTTCTTCACATCCCGTTCATCCAGAAAATTACCCTGGGGCACATCAATACGGTAAATCCAATCTGCACAACCTACCGAAGTGGCGGCAAATCCGAGCAGGAAAATTAATTGATACAACTTCATGCGTGAGTTAATCCAGTCATTGCTTTTTTGTTCGTTGCGTAGCGCCGCTGTGCAAGATACACGTTTTACAGGCGGCGGTGACGCAGTTTGTGCAGCGCGATGGCATGCTACCTCGACAACTATGACCAATCAACCGGTTATTAGTTCTATTCCACGCTTTCCAATAACTCTTTGGCGTTCGCCATGGCCGATGCCGTCACTTTATCACCGGCCAGTAAGCGCGCCAGCTCGTCTACCCGGTCTTGCTGGGTAAGCGGCAACATACGGGTTTCCGTACTTTCACCATCGGTAATTTTAGTAACAAACAGTTGGTTATGCGCTTGTGCCGCCACTTGCGGTAAGTGTGTTACACACATAACCTGGCTGCGTTTACCCAGCTTCCGCAACAGACTTCCTACAATAGAGGCGGTAGGGCCACTGATCCCCGTGTCGACTTCGTCAAATATCATGGTGGGCGTGGCATGTTTATCGCTGGCAATGACCTGTATAGCCAGGCCAATACGGGAAAGCTCGCCTCCCGATACCACTTTGTCGAGCCGGTCTTTCGGTTGTCCGGGGTTTGTGGATACGCGCATTTGCACGGCATCCAGCCCCGATGCCACTGGTTTGCGGCTGGCGTCAAACTCCACGGCAATTTCCATGGCGGCGTGGGGCATGTTCATTTGTTTAATTTCTGCTTCTATTGCACTTGCCAGTGCAGTAGCACTTTGCTGACGCATTTCAGACAAGGCACCAGCGGCCTCCAGATAATGTGCCTGCGCCTGTTCTACGGCGGCCACTAAGTCGTCAAGACGGCTTTCCTGTTCACCAAGCGCCTTATATTCAGCCGCCAGTCGCTGGTGAAGCGCATACAGGTCTTCCGGCGCGACGGCATGCTTTCTTGCCAGCTCCATGGCTTTGCTGAAGCGGGCTTCTACCTGTTGTAAGCGCAGCGGATCGATTTCCAGCTGGTCACAGTAACTGCGTAATTCGCCTGAGGCCTCTTCTACCTGAATAGCCGCATCATTCAGCATGGCAATAATCGGTGTGAGGGTGGCATCGTGCACTTCCAGTTCACCCAACCGTTCAATACTAGTTTGGATGACGGATAAGGCATTACCGTCATCACTTTCGTACAGGTGATAAAAGCTGGTCTGGGCCTGTTCTAACAGATTCTGCCCGTTACTGAGCCGGCGGTGTTCCGTTTCCAGGACACTGAATTCGCCGTCTTCCAGCGCGAAGTCATTCAACTCTTCCACCTGATATTGCAACAGTTGCTGGCGGTCTTCGCGGGTTTGTGCCTGTTGCTGGAGATCCTGTAATTCGGTTTGCAGGTTGCGCCAGTTGCGATAGGCACTGCTGACTTCACTGAGCTGGGTGGCATGGTTACCAAAGCTGTCGAGCAACTGTCGCTGGTAATCTTCTTTGAGCAACTGAAGATGAGTGTTTTGACCGTGAATAGCGATAAGAAACTGACCAAAGCTTTTCAGTTGCTGTAGCGACACCGGTGTGCCGTTAATAAATGCTTTCGAGCGACCCTCTTTCGAAATAACCCGCCGAATGAAACAACTCTGTTCGTCTTCGTCGTCCAGCTCGTTGTCTTGCAGCCAGCGCTTTGCGGCCGGGTTATCGTCCAGCGAAAAATGTGCCACAATCTCTGCTTTGGCGGCGTCGCGGCGCACTGCACCGGCGTCGGCGCGCTCGCCCAGACACAGGCTCAGGGCATCAATGGCTATGGATTTACCGGCACCGGTTTCCCCGGTAATGGCAGTCATGCCATCTTCCAAATTCACCGTGAGTTGCTTTACAACTGCGAAATTTTTAACAGAGAGATGTGCTAACATAGAAATACTCGATATCTATACAGTACGTGTAAATATATACAGTATTTTTGCGATGTAAAGTGAAGTCGTAAGATAATCGGTGTTGCGTCGACGAATGTAAAGCCGGCACCTGAAAATTGGTAGCGGCACCGCTTACACGTCAGAAGTTCTTCAGCCAGTGGGTGTCTTGCACATGCTACCCCCGTCATCATTACGGTAACGATCTGCAAAGCATGGTATACATGCGGCACCAGCAGCTTGCCGGCACGGGTAGCGTGTAGATTAATTGCCTCTCGCGAGTATATGCATTCAGGTTATCAGGTTCTGTGCTATAGGTAGAGAGTAGTGAGGTGTTACTTAACCAAAAAACAGCATATCAATAGGCAATTCACCAGGAGTGTAGGATGACTGTATGGCAAATACTGACTGCCGCAATGCCTATGCTCAGTGTCTTTTTCTTATTGGTAGTACTGCGTTTTCCGGCCAGGCAGGCTATGCCGCTAAGCTTGCTACTCAGTGCGTTGCTGGCGTATTTTGTCTGGCGCGTGCCAGCTCTGCAGTTAGCTGCGTCGATGCTGGAAGGGACCGTCATTGCGGCAACTATCGCATGGATTGTATTTGGCGCAATATTGCTGCTTAACGTGCTGAAGATGAGCGGGGCCATGGCCGTCATTAAAGATGGCTTCGCTACAGTCTCCCCCGACCCACGAGTACAGTTAATCATTATTGCCTGGTTATTTGGCAGCTTTCTCGAGGGCGCGGCGGGCTTCGGAACGCCGGCGGCAATTGTCGCGCCGCTGCTGGTGACATTGGGCTTTTCACCACTGGCGGCAGTGGTACTGGCGCTGGTAGCAGATTCCAGTGCAGTGTCGTTTGGTGCAATAGGCACCCCGGTGCTGGTGGGGCTTGCCCAAGGCGTTCCGGGGATCAGCGTCATTGAACTACAACAGGTGGCATTAACAGCCATTGCAATGGACGTGCTGGTCGCCTCCTGGCTGCCGTTGATCATGTGTGTGCTTTACACCCGTTTCTTTAGCGGGCAGCGCAGTTGGCGAGACGGGTGGGTAATGTTGCCATTCGCTTTGCTGTCCGGGTTAGCCTTTACGCTGCCGGCATACGGAGTAGCGGCGTTACTCGGCCCCGAATTTCCTTCTGTATTAGGCGCGTTGACCGGGCTGGCCATTGTTTGCGTTGCGGCAAAACACGGCTTTCTGTTACCAAACAACGTCGTATCCGCGCCGGTACACAATATACATCCGGAACCGTTGCAACATGCCGTAGCGCCACGTTTATGGGTAGCCTGGCTGCCTTACTTGCTCGTGGCGTTCTTACTGGTTATGACACGCCTTCCCGACTTGCCCGTTAAAAACTGGCTGCAAACGATAAACTGGCAGTGGTCAGAGATATTGGGCTCCGATCTTCACGTCAGTGTGGCCCCGCTTTACCTGCCCGGCAGTGTGTTTGTGGTCTGTGCTTTACTGGCATGTCTGTTTGTCAAAGCACGCGCGCAGTTACTGTCCGGCGCACTTAGCCGGAGTGGACGAATGCTTCTGCCATCGCTCATCGCACTGGGTACAGCGGTCCCTATGGTCAGAATATTTCTGCATTCTCACGTGAATCTGGCAGGGTTACCTGCCATGCCAATGGCCCTGGCACAATGGGTTGGCCAAAGTGTAACGGAAGGCTGGTTGTGGCTGGCACCTTGGGTAGGCGCGCTGGGCTCCTTTATCGCCGGCTCCGCGACGTTTTCCAATTTAATGTTCGGCAGTTTTCAGCAGGCGATGGCCGCGCAAGGCGGGCTGGACGATAATGTGGTACTGGCGCTGCAAATGCTGGGCGCCAATGCCGGAAATATGATTTGTGTGGTGAACGTGGTAGCCGCGGCCAGTGTGGTTGGCCTCAATGGCAGAGAGGGCGACATCATCCGCTATACACTCTGGCCAATGGTGTTTTACTGCGCAGGTGTGGCCGTCGTTGCTAACCTGTTTTTCCGTTAAGCTGAATGCTGCGTATCGAACACAGCGAGATCAGTACAGTTTGCTGCCCCAGCCCAGTTTATTCCGCAGCACGGTGAAATAATTGTAGCCTTTCGGGTGAACCAGGCTCAGTTTATCCTGACTTTTATTAATGCGAATTTCATCGCCGGGTAACACTGGCAGCACAATATGACTGTCACAGCTTACCTGCAGTGAGTCGCTGTTAACTTTAGAAACACGCATAGACACACAACTGTTGGCATCGACCACAATGGGTCTGCTGCTGAGGGTGTGAGGAAACATGGGCACCAGATTCAGCGCATCAAGTTTCGGCATAATAATAGGGCCGCCGCCGGAAAGGGAATAGGCCGTGGAGCCGGTGGGGGTAGAAACAATCAACCCATCAGAGCGCTGACTGAATACAAACTGGCCGTCGATGTAGATTTCAAACTCCATCATATGCGCCACTTTACCGTGGTGAAGAACTACCTCGTTCACGGCGGAGTTATTGCTTTTCAGCTTTTCATGGCGGTATACACCAACTTCCAGCAGGAACCGTTGCTCTACCAGGCACTCACCGTCAAAAATCAAATCCAGCTGTTCTGCAATGTCATCGGGATTGATGTCGGTGAGAAACCCCAGATTGCCGCGGTTTACGCCCACCACATGGATATCGAATCTGGCCAGCACCCGGGCTGCACCCAGCATACTGCCATCGCCACCTACCACCACAGCCAGGTCGGCTTGTTTACCAATGCAAACCAGATCACAGGCTTCGTGGGCATGGCCTTCAATTTCCCGGCTGATGGTTTCTTCAACCAACAGTTTACAGCCGCGATCCAGTAGATACTTGGCGAGAATATTCAGGCTGTCATGAGTGCCGTCGTGCTGAGGTTTGCCAATAAGGCCAACGGTTGCGTAGGGCATGAAATGCTAATGTCCTTTCCACGGGTATGGTCTGGACATTAGCACAGTTTGTTTGAGAAAAGAAAGTGTTAGCGAGCGGTCCAGCCGCCATCCAGGATCATGGTCTGGCCGGTAATATTCCGCGCACTGTGGCTGATCAGGAAGCGGGCAGTATCCGCCAGTTCCTCGACGCTGATAAACTGCTTTTTCGGCATCGGTTCGAGCATGATTTTGCTGACCACTTCTTCTTCGGTGAGATTATTCTCTTTAGCCTGCGCGGCAATTTGCTGTTCTACCAGCGGGGTTTTTACGTAGGCCGGGCACAAGGTATTGATGGTCACATCACAGTCGCCGGTCTCCAGCGCCACCGTTTTCGCGAAGCCCAGCAGGCCGTGTTTAGCCGCTACGTACGCTGATTTGTAGGGTGACGCGATTACCGAGTGAATTGAGCCTACATTCACAATGCGGCCGAAATTACGCTGGCGCATACCGGGTAAAAACGCCTGGGTAAGCAGGGCAGGGCCTACCAGCATGATGTTGATGAGCTGCTGCCATTTTTCCGCCGGGAAATCCTCCAGTCGGGAGACATGCTGAATGCCGGCGTTGTTAATTAACACGTCCACCGGCGTATCAGCGAGGTCATCGGCAAGTGCGGCGACTTGCTGGACGTTACACACATCTACCGCCATCGCCTGAGCGCTGCCACCGCTGGCTTCAATCTGCCGGGCAGCCGTAGTGGCGGCATCCTGATTAATGTCAGCCACAATTATGTGATGACCGTCGGCTGCCAGCGCCTGTGCGATACCCAGGCCAATACCACTGGCACCGCCGGTAATAAAAATGTTTAATGAGTTCACTGCGTACTCTCCTGCGTATCTAATCCTTCCACAATGGCTTTTACGGCCTGAAGCTGGTGGCCGTCCCGGGTGGCATAATCATCTGAGGTGTAACCCCACCAGTCCCAGCACCCTTGTGGGTTTAGAGGCATAAACAGCGACTTACGGGTTTGCGGGTATACCACTACCATGTGGTTATCGTCTGCCCACCGGTTCAGACCGGTGCCGGTAATATAAGCGTCGTCTACCGCGTCGGCATACTGGTTACACCCGTGAAAGCTTACGTGTACCTCACAGTTCTCGCCGTCTTCACAGCTTTTCGGTACATAAACGAATCCGTTGTCGGCAAGGGTCTTGGCATGATCACCGGCCAGCTGGTGCTGGTTAAAGGCGTATACCTTTCCGCTCAGGTTGTCATCGGGTTGTTGCAGATCGCCAGCGATAAATTGAAGCATGTTACCGGCCGCATCATACTCGCAGTTACCAATAAAAGGCGCTTCCGAGGTAGTACAGCTGCCACCATTTTCCAGGGTGGGGAACAGGTGGGCAAAAGGCTTATCGTTTACATAAGTCAGGTTGTCAGCAGTCAGCAGTGACTGGTACTGCTCATGCAGTAAGTCGGACACCTCGCTGATAATGCGCGCATCTGCGGTGCCGTGCAGTAACCACACTTTACTGTCTTTCAGGTTGTCCAGCGCAGCTACCTTGCCGGCTTTCGCCCAGTCCTGCATTTGTGCTGACAGGGCAGGGAGATCCACCGGCGAGTCCATCTTATTCACGCACTGACTGAGCGCCGTGGTGATATCATTCTGGCCGCAGTAATACGGCCCGGCAGCAATAATTCCGGCGCCTTTTACCCAGTCGCTGTAAGCAATGTGCATTTGGTTAGCCATATAGCCGCCAGAGGACAGACCCGAAACGGTAATTTGGCTGGTGTCCAGATTCAGTGGCGGTACCGGTTGATCCTTCGCGTTAACAGCAGCCGTCACTGCCAGACTCAGCCCGGCCGACAGTGTGAATAGCTTGGGTAGCGTCATGTTCATGTCATTATTCCTTGTTATTTTTCCAGAAAGGCCTGAATGGCGCTGGCTTGTTCCTGCACATCGGCCACCCCTTCCAGGTGTCCTAATGGTCCGTGTAGAGTAATTAATTCACTGTTAACACCCTGGTCAGTGAGTGTGTCGTGGGCTGACTCTGCCAGGTAAGGCATCAGCAAGAGATCACTACTGGCAGGCAAAAACAGGGTTTTGGCGCTGACGTCAGCCAGCCCCTGCGATAACGACTGTTGATGCCCGGCCACATACAACTGACATGCCCGGACCAGATACAGAAGGTGGTTTGCATCCATGTGAGTAGCCCGGGACTTTGCGCGGTTAAACAACCAGTCCACAATAGTGTGTCTGGTCCGGATGTCCTCAAGCGGCCCTTTTTCCAGTGGCTGATAGCCCAGTTTGTTACCCTGACTCTCAAAATACCCCGGGTGCAGGGCATGCTGGGTAATCAGCGCAAGGGCGGCAGCCAGGCCGGCAACTGGTGCTGACTCCCGGGTGTAATTACCATCCTGCCAGTTAGGATCCAGCCGGATGGGCATGGTCCACTGTTCCAGCGCGGCGGTGGTCCAGGCATCGCTCTCCCCTGAACCAATCACGGAAATAACACGCTCAACCCAGTCCGGGTAGGCGGCCGCCCAGTCCAGTGCCTGCATGGAGCCCATCGACGGGCCTACCACCGCATGCAGACGGGTTATGCCCAGACTTTCCAGCAGCGCTTTTTGGACATTGACGAAGTCGCGGATAGTCACCACCGGAAAATCCAGCCCGTAGGGTTTGCCGGTAAGCGGGTTGATCGTGGCCGGACCCGTCGTAATTACCTTGTCGTCGTACGCATTCAGATTGACCAGCGTATCTGCACTAACCACAAAGTACTTATTGGTGTCGATAGCTTTACCGGGGCCAATAAGCGCGTCCCAGTAACCGGGTGCGGCGTCATCAGGGTGATAGCGGCCCGCAGCATGAGAGGTGCCAGAAAAGTAGTGGGTGATGAGGATCGCGTTGTCTTTCGCCGGTGACAAGGTGCCATAGCTCTCCCAGCCCACTTTTACGTTCTCAATTTTCTGGCCACCAAAGGTGGTGAAAACCGGTAACGTGAAGGTTTGCTTTTCTACCAGCATGGGAGCGCTGTCAGCGGCCGGCTGCGCCGCAGCACAACCGGACACCAGCCACACACTCGTCAGCAGCCACACTACAGAAAGTTTACGTAACATAAGCGAATCCCTAGAAAATGCTGAACAGCGCTATGGCCATTGTCAGGCCAATCAGCGGCACCACCACGGTGAGCGCACCCACGGCACCATATGCGGCCTTATGCGTTTCGTTACAGATAGCGCGGATGGTCGTCACCACGTAACCATTGTGCGGCAATGAGTCCAGTGCGCCGGATGAAATAGAGACAATCCGGTGCAGCTGCTCGGGCTCCACCCCCTGGTCAAGATAATGCGGGCCAACCAGCGGCAGGGCGATGGCCTGACCGCCGGATGCCGAGCCGGTGAGACCGGCGATGACACTCACGGCAATGGCAGCACCAATCAGCTCGTTGCCGGGAATTTGGGTCATAATGGCCACAGTTTGCTGAAACGCCTCGGTATTTTTGGCGATGGAACCGAAGCCGACCACGGCTGCTGTATTACCAATAGCCACCAGGGCGCCGGTGGTGCCCAGATTAATTGCGTTACCCAGGTTGTGAAAGTGCCGGAAATTAATCAGCATCAGTGCCAGCACGCCGCCACTGAGCGCCACTATTAACGCCATTTGCGCTAATGTATCGTGCAGCAGGAAGGACAATACCAGTACCACTAACAACGGGATAATGCCGGTGATGGGGTGAGGGTAGTCACGCTCAGGAATTTCCGGATCGGACTCGCGGGTTTCAAATCGCTCGCCGTTAGCCAGCGCCTTGTTGATCATGCGTTTTAGCCACCAGTACCCGAACACTGCCATGAACACGGCCACCACCAGGCTCACTTCCCAGGCTGCGAAGGGCGAGGTGCCTAAATATTTAATCGGGATCCAGTTCTGAATTTCCGGTGAGCCGGCCGAGGTCATGGTAAAGGTAACCGAGCCGAAGGCCATGGTGGCCGGTATAAACCGGCGGGGTAAATTGGCATCTTTAAACAGACTGATCGCCATGGGGTAAACCGAAAAGGCCACCACAAACACGCTTACGCCACCGTAGGTCAGAATGGCGCAGGCCATCACTACCGCCAGCACCGCCTGTTTGTAACCCAGTTTGGTGATAATCCAGCGCGCCACCGAATCCGCTGCGCCGGTGTCTTCCATAAATTTGCCAAATAATGCACCCAGCAAAAACATGAAGAACCAGGCGGCGATAAACCCGGTGAACCCGCTCATATAGGTTTCGACAAAGTTCGTGTCGCCCATAAACATGGGAATATTATTCGTCAGTGCCACAATCAGCGCACACAGTGGTGCCGCAATAAACAGATTCATTCCCCGAATGGTTAGCACTATCAGTAACAGCAACCCGCCAACCAGGCCGATCAAACTTAGCATAATTATTATCCTTTAAAAAAATCTGTGACCGCAGATCTTCAGGAACGAGGTAAAGTGTGACTGTAGCAGGAAAAATTGCCCATAGTACGATGGTACTACATACGCAATCGGTGAACTGACATACAGTAACTGACGACCGCACCCTTCAGATACTGACATTGATAATATAGAACAATAGGGACACGTTATGTCATACACACAATTGAACAAGCAAGGCTTTGCCCGCTCGCTGTGCGCTGCAGCTGTTACCGCAGCCTGTCTGTCTGCCCCCGCAGCACTGGCACAGGAAGACGACAACACGGAAGAAACTAAGGGTAAACTGGAACGCATTGAAGTTACGGCACGGAAAACCGTTGAATCGTTGCAGGAAACTCCGGTCGCTATCACCTCCATCGGCGCCATGGAGCTCAGTGAAAAAGGGATAGAGGTACTTACCGAAATTCAGCAGTTTTCGCCAAACACCACCATGCAAACCAGCCGGGGCACCAACTCCACATTAACCGCCTTTATCCGTGGTCTGGGTCAGCAGGACCCACTGTGGGGGTACGAGCCAGGGGTGGGTATCTATATTGATGATGTCTATATTGCCCGTCCGCAAGGCGCGGTGCTGGACTTGCTGGACGTTCAGCGTATTGAAGTATTACGCGGCCCACAGGGCACACTGTATGGTAAAAACACCATTGGTGGCGCGGTTAAATATGTAACCAAAGAAATGGCGGGAGACCCGCAATTCACGGCCGAGGCGACTATAGGCAGCTATAACCAGCGTGATGTTAAGATTACCGGACAGTACCCGCTGGTAGAAGACACCGTGTATCTGGGTGTGGGCTATGCCAACCTGAACCGGGACGGCTATGGCGAATTTCTGACCTCCGCGCTGGATGGCCAGGATAACGAAAACTACAACAAAGATTTATGGGCCGCCCGGGTCAGCCTGGAAGTGCACCCCTCGGATGATCTGTTTTTTCGCATCGGCTGGGATAAAACCGAAGACACCTCCAATGCAAAAGGAGGTTACCGTCTGCTGCCAAGTATTCTGACCGACGCACCGGTTCCGGATTCAAAGTATGACTCCTATACCAGTCTGCCTACCTGGAACAAAGTCGAGCTGGAAGGCTATAACTGGCTGGTTCGTTACGACGTCTCAGAGGCGCTGGAACTGAAATATGTAGGTTCTCACCGCGAAGGTTACTCGCCTACTAACATCGATTTCGATAATACCCAGCTCCCCATCTTCGATGTACCGGCGGAATATGAAGACTCCAACGATACCCATGAAATTCAGGCAAACCTGCTGGGCGAACACTACACTCTGGTGTCAGGTCTTTACTACTACGATGGCGAGTCGTGCGGTAACTTTGATGCGGTACTTGGCGTATTGGGGCAGGCGCTGGGCGCACCCGGACTGACCCGTGAAGTCAGTGGCTGTAACAACTCCGAAAGCTGGGCTGCCTATGCACAGCTTAATTACGATCTTACCGAGCAGCTGTCCTTCTCACTGGGTGCCCGTTACACCGACGAAGAAAAACAAGCATTGGTGAAAAACGGCCTGATTTTCGACAATGTTTATCCGTTCACCGGTTGGTTTGACGGTTATGTTCGCCCGGACGGCGAACTAATCCCACAGGTACTGGGCACTGACACGGACGGCGATGGAGTATTAGATGCGCCGGCAGTCGAGAGCTGGTCGCGGTTTACGCCCCGCCTGGGTGTGGAATACCAGGTGAACAGCGACATGATGTTCTTCGCCAGTTACTCGCAGGGCTTCAAATCAGGTACTTTCAACCCTCGTGCGCAAACCAACGAGCCTGGTGTGGATCCGGAAATTGTAGACAGTTATGAAATTGGTATGAAGAGCGATTTAACAGATTCGCTTCGCCTTAACGTGACGCTGTTTACCTATGATCACAAAGATCGTCAGTATATTGGTATCGAAGGGGACCTGTCGGACCCGACGGCACTGGATCAACGCTTGCGTAATGCAGCAGAAACGGCCGCTAAAGGTGCTGAAGTAGAAATGACGTGGGTGGCCACCGACAACCTGCAGTTTGATGTGGCATACGGTTATATCGACTTCGAAATTAAAGAAAACAATGCTATCCCGCCGCTTATCGGCTTGGCCAGCACGCCGGAAAACACGTTAAATCTGGCGGCCAATTACCTAATGGAAACCGACTTTGGTGATTTGGTCTTTAATGCCAATTATTACTACCGTGATGACTACCTGTTGTTTGAAACCAGCGATTTGATTGCGCAGGACGGTTACGGCATGGTGAACATGTCGGTAAGCTGGGAAAGCATGGATGGCGACTGGTATGCCGGCCTGCATGGCAAGAACCTGACTGACGAGGAATACCTGGTGGGCGGATACGATTTCGTTACCATTGGTGAAGACGGCAGTTTTGGCCCGGGTCTGGGCGGTGATACCACACTGATTGGTTACTACGGCGCGCCGCGCACCGTACATCTGACGGTAGGCTATCGCTTCTGATAGTGGTTCAGGCGGCATCGCCGCCTTCATCTGAGCAGTGGTTGGCGTCAGGTTTGTGTGTTCCCGGAGCACAACCACTGCCTAGGTGTAAATATGCCACAAACCGCACTTCGGCGCGGCTTACAGTAACCATCCAGGCGGCGCAGGCTGCCTTTTTGCGTGTTGTCACCCAACAGGCTATGATGCCTGCATAACAATAATTACTCATTCCTGAAAACCGCTTATGCAAGCAAAAGTGTTAATTGCCGATGATCACCCCTTGTTTCGCGCTGCCATGAAACAGGCGCTGGGCGATATGGTGGGAAAGGATATTGTGGAAGCCTCCAGTTTGTCTCAAACCCGGGAACAACTGGCTAAAGATGACGATATTGAACTAATATTTCTTGACTTGAATATGCCTGGCAATCAGGGGCTGACTGGTCTGAGTGAATTGCGCACCCGCTTTCCGAATGTGTTAGTGGTGATAGTGTCTGCTGAAGAAGATCCTACCGTTATTCGTAATGCGATGGCACTGGGTTCCAGCGGTTACATTCCGAAATCGACCTCGCTGGACGTCATGGCGGATGCGGTGACTCAGATCCTCGAAGGCGAGCAGTGGTTACCCGCCGGTTTGGATGCGGCGTTGGCAGGTCACGGAAATGCACAGCATCTGCAATTTGCTGAGAAGCTGGCACTCCTCACACCACACCAGTTTACTGTGTTAAAAATGATGGCCGATGGCATGCTGAACAAGCAGATTGCTTATGAGCTGGCCATTTCAGAGTCGACAGTAAAACAACATGTGTCAGCGGTATTGCGTAAGCTGGATGTGATTAACCGCACCAAAGCGGGAATGATCTTCCGTCAGGTAATGGACAGTGAGTAAGGCGGTGGAGTGGCACGCCGACTAAATAGTTACACCTGCCATCCGTAGTAAAAGTTTACTATCACACCTGCCAGCGCCAGCATTAACCCGATATTTCTGATCCAGGTCAGCAGCCGCGGCGGTTTTACTTGTTGCTGAGGCTCACGGAGGCTTTTAAACAGGCTGCTGCGAGCAGGGATTGCCATGCTGTATAAGCTCATACAGACCATACCGGCTGACAACAGTGCCGCGCCCAGGTCGAGATACACCACACCAATTATCGCCCAGATAACGGCCAGTACCAGCCAGAAAAAGCTGGCGCGGGTAAACTTAAGGGGGGCGGTGGTGCTCATTCACATCCTCATAATATACATGGTTGTTTTAACTCTTTTTTAGCATAGTTACTTGCTGTCGGGCCAGCCCTACGGGCGGAAAAACGTGGCCTGTTCTCTGCTGCACAGGTGGTACTCGTGCTCATCCTCGTCATAAATAACAAAGCCTAACCGTAAATACAGCGCCAGCGCGGGATTCTGCCTGAGAACCGACAGTGTGACACCCGCAGCTGCGTGCCGGTCAAGCAGCGAGGTTAAGAGCATACGTCCATACCCCTTATTCTGGTAGTCAGGCGATATCTGTAATTGCAGAATACTGACCGGCCGGCTGCGAGTATCAAACTTGATGAACCCGACTGGTTTATTTATCGCGGTATCGTAAATAAGGTGCGCCAGATCGAAGCGAAACAGTACCCGCTGCAGATGGTTATGATAGGAATAGTGAATACCATCACGCACCAGATGGCTGTGCATAGTCTGCACACGCAGGTTTACCAGATAGGGGATATCCGCGCGGGTGGCCCGGACCAGTGACAGAGGCATGGCACATTCATAGTAATCGGTGAATAGTCGGGTTTAGTATACATCGCTAATCAGCCAGGCCAATACCCAGTAGCGGGCAAGTTTACCGGCCGTGACCAGCGGCAGAAACCAGCGCAGAGGAATGCGCAAGGCACCTGCGATTACCGTTAACGGGTCGCCAATCACCGGTACCCACGCAAAGCACAGCGAAACCAGCCCATATCGGCGAAAGCGTTGTTCAGCATTCAGGTACTGCTCGTCACTGATACGTAACCAGCGTTGCAGCGCGGTTTTTGCGGCGTACTTGCCAATGGCGTAGTTGGTCAGCGACCCCAGCACGTTACCCACCGTAGCCACAGCCACGACTGCAGGTGGCGGCAAGCCATTGAGCAACAGCACGCTGAGTACCAGCTCCGAACTGAGCGGTAGAATAGTGGCGGCCAGAAAGGCCGCCAGAAATAAGCCTGGCAGGCCGTAATCGGCGAGAAATTCCATGGGTATGAAGCAGGAAAGAAGAGATCAGGCACCGGCAGAGCAGCCGGCGCCTAAGCGCTCCTCGTTACGGCATGACGTAGTCGTAAGACGCCTGAATTCCCAGCGGAATGCCGAGGCTCCAGTAAATCATCAGGAAGATGGTCCATACGATCAGGAAACACACGGAGAACGGCAGCATCATCGAGGTGAGGGTTCCAATGCCCGTCGTTGTGACGTAACGCTGACAGAATACGACCACCAGCGGGAAGTAGGGCATCAGTGGCGTGATGATATTCGTGCTGGAGTCACCAATGCGGTAGGCCGCCTGTGCTAGATCCGGTGAGATGCCAAGCTGCATCAGCATGGGAATAAATATAGGTGCCAGCAACGCCCATTTGGCCGAGGCCGAACCCACGAACAGGTTAATCAGGCCGGTAAGCAGGATAATGCCGGTAATGGTAATGCCACCGGGCAAGGCCATAGACTGCAGAAAGTCTGCGCCTTTTACCGCCAGTAATATGCCCAGATTTGACTGGCCAAAGGTGTAAATAAACTGCGCAATACAGAACATGATCACCAGATAGTAACCCATGCCCTGCATGGCCTTGGTCATGCCTTCCACAAACTGTTTAGAGTTACGGATAGTGCCAATAATCAGGCCATAGACTAAGCCGGGAATAAGAAACAGCAGAAAGATCAGCGGTACAATAGACTTCATCAGCGGGGCTGTGAAAGACGTCAGTGAGCCGTCGTCACCGCGCCAGGGCGAGCCTTCATAAGATGCGGTCACGGCCAGAATAATAATGCCCAGCACAACCGCCGCCAGCGCCCAGCGCAGTGCGGTACGCTCATCGTCTTTGAGCGGCTCCATAGAGGGAAGATCTGACATGTCACCGTCGACGGGATTGTCTTTTAGCTTTGGCTCCACCAGTTTATCGGTAATAAACCAGCCCAACAGCGTGACCACCAGCGCTGACGCGGTGGTGAAATAGTAATTGTTCAACGGGTTCAGCGTCACGGTAGGGTCCAGCAATTGCGCACCTGCTTGTGAAATGCCCTGTAGCATGGGGTCGAGAGCTGAGGGCACAAAGTTTGCCGAAAACCCGCCTGATACACCCGCAAAGGCCGCGGCTATACCGGCCAGAGGATGGCGACCTGCCGCATAAAAAATGACGCCGCCAAGGGGGATTACCAGCACATAACCGGCATCGACGGCCGAGTGACTGACAATACCAATAAGAATGATCATGGGCGTGAGCAGCCAGTTCGCAGTCACCGATAACAGCGCCCGCAGCCCGGCGTTAATAAATCCGGAATACTCGGCAATACCAATGCCCAGCATGGCCACCAGCACCACTCCCACCGGGTGAAAGTGGGCAAAGTTAGTCACCATGGTGGACATCAGCTGGGTAATAGCACTGCCGGAAAGCTGATTACTAATGACCAATGGCTCGCCATTTCTGGGGTCAACTACATTAAAATCGACACCCGACAGCGCCCAGGATAAAACCCAGACCACCGCCAGCAAAATGAGAAAAAGCACGGCAGGGTCGGGCAATTTGTTACCCCAAACCTCTACCTTGTGTAATAGTCGCTGAACCAGCGACGTGCGCGATTGTTCCATAACAGGTTCTCTTATTATTATGTGATTTTTGTCCGCAAATAAGCTACTTGAATTTCAGCGAGAATAACAGCGAAAAAACCAACGGTCGGGTCTGCCAGTCAGCTACCCAGAGCGTCAGGGAAAGGCTGATAAAAGGGAAGGGGTTAAGCAGTGAAAGGTTTCCGTGCAGCGCGCAATCCGGTTAGCTGAGTAATCCGAAGGGAATATCGGTGCTTTCGGCAAATTCTGCATAAATGCGTTTTTGCTGAGAGCCGCGGGGGACTAAGGCGTAGCAGGCTGGGGCCGGAGTGGTTTCCTGAAGTTCAAACCATAGTTTATCCAGCGCATCGGTGCCGTGCACCAGAAAGCTTTGCCCCCAGGTCGTGGCGTACAGCACCATCAGGTGTTCTACCGACGCTTTTTGTCGCAGAGTGGGAAAGTTGATGATAGCCAGACAGGTAGTGACCCGTTCACTGGCCAGCAAGTCTTCCCGGGGCAGGGCGGTCACTTTCACTGGCGGGAAATACAGGCTTAGGTGCCGAACCAGATCCTTAAGATCCGTTTCGTTAATTTCTCCGGCATTGTAATCAATCAGGACATTGGTTTTGGCATCAATAATCCGGCTGGCAACACACCACACCATCAGCTCGACCGGGTTGGGCGCGTGGGCAATGCGCTGCCCCGCATCCACCTTACCTGACTTACTGAGTTGATCACCGGCGAAGGCCGACCAAACTTCACTGCCATTCTTACGCCGTTGTAGCTTTACCGTGATACTGTCGCAATACAGTCCGTCATCAAATGCACAGCGCAAAAACTCAATTTTATTGGGCTTTTTACCGTAAAAGGTGCTCAGACGGCGGCCCAGCACAGTCATGTCTTCTTTGCTCATCGCCTGCTTGCCCGCACTGAGCTGGGCGGAGATGCGGCGATAACACTGGATTAAAAAGCGATGAATGCGGCGGCTTAACTGAACCCGCTCATGGAAAGTCCATTCGCTCTGTGTGTCCAGGTGTTGCAGGTCGGTGCGGCCCCAGCCCCAGCTTTTAGCATAAGCCGCCATAATTTTGCGTTTGAAGGTGGCCGTCTCGCCTTTTGCCAGTGGCACACTCAAAGCACAGCCACACTTAATGTATAAGCACTGCTGCAGCAACAAGACATCTTCGTCCTGCCCTTTCGCCCGATAATGCGCAATAAGCTGGTCGAACATCAGTGCGTACGGGTCGATAGTGGCCACTTGCCCGGGGGCTTCGGCTCCATGATGAACCCGCTTCTTCAACAGGTTACACAGCGGCTGCTCCTGTTCAATATTACCCAGGAACACTTCCAGCTTGGCCATCTTCAGTACCGATTTAAACGGTGACTCCATTGCCTTGCCGAGTTGCCAGATAGCTGCGCCAAACAGCTCTCTGGGCTCCAGTTTTTCCAGGTTGCCTAAATCCATAAACCAGGTGGGATCAGGGGAACCGCCTCCCTCCAGGCTATTCAGCAGAGCATAATATTGTTGGTCGGTAGTGGCTTCGGGGGTGAGCCACCAGAAGGGCGCCTTGCCGGCGACCACTATGTTGGTGGTATAAAACTCGGCTTTCAGGAATACCGCCTGAGCGGAGCCCGCACTTTCGCCGTCGGCGACACCAAAATCGTTCTGGCGTACCTTATCGACCTCGGACAGGAAAAAGTGGACTTCGATACCAAATTTATCGTCGGCCCATTTTTCAACCGCAGTTAACTTTTGCTGTAGCAAGGCCAGCGCCTGCGCAGAGAAACGGTTTCCGTCCACACACACCCAGTAGTCAAAATCAGAACCGCGGGACTGGGCTATTGTGCCAATACTGCCCATTAACACCAACGCATCGATGGCCCGCTGGCGGGGCCAGATTTGTTTGATATCGTCAAACAGGTGTTGCTGGTCGGCAAAACTTTCTGCCAGGGCAATTTCGACGTCTTTGCGCAACGAATAATTGTTAATACCGAAAGGCACGGCGTCGTCATCGACGAAGCCCGGTAACTCGGGATGGTTTACGTGGAGCAAAAACGGCAGTACATGAAATAACGGCTGGTGTTCAGCAGGCATAAGCACCAGCGCACGCTCTATCCGGGCCTTATTATAACGAAGTACGCGGAGTAACCGGATTGTAAGGTTTTGCTGTACAGAAAGCGGTTGTTGCGCTGCCATTGCTGCTCTTTGGGTTCCGTGGTTGCTTCAAGAATAGCGTGATTTGCCAGACGCCGCTCGCTATTTCTGAGCGCGCGTCCCTGCGGCGTCGGTTACACGCATATACGCGCTGACAAGTTTATCAGACCAGTATGTTGAGGATTAAGCAGTTTATCTGCGGACAGGGAATGAACGGTCAGGCCACTGCAGACACAGCCGGGTATGCGTGGTATCAGGCAGGCTGCCACACACCGTGCTCATTCCCGCCCAACAGGTAAATAGCGATGTGACCTTTGCCGGGTAATTCGGTGGGCGGGAGTGCCAGCGTGGCGCCGTGCGACTGTAAGTCAGCCACGGCCTGTTCGATATCTGTTACGCGCCAGTAGGGCCGCACCACCGGCTGCTCATCGGTATGCAGCGGCGCGCGAATACCCAGCATGTAGCCTCCGGCAACCTCGCATGTTCTGGCTCCGCCGAGCACCTCGTCGGGTTTTGACAGCGTGACACCATGCAGTTGTTCGTAATTGCGGCAGGCTTTCTCAACATCCGTGCTGACGATTTCAAGATAGTGTAACTCCATAGGGCGGACTCCTTAATCTACATTAATACACGTTAGTTGCGCTACATATGCAACCAGATGAGTGCTTCACGGGTACTCTCGAAATACTGAATATCGCCTGACACAAACCAATTGGCCACTCTTGTCAGACTTTCCAGCCAGTCATTGTTGCCACAAATTGCTATTTTTCGAAATTCATTACCGTGGCTTAAGCCCAGCTTGAAGTCATCCCAGGCGGCTCTTGCTTCCCAGCCGTCCACCTCGGTTGCATCGATAAAGGCATTGATACTGGGCTTTTTCACCTGAGCTAATGCGGCGTCAAGCATGGGCGTGATTACGGTGTAATCTTCATGGGTGAGCTTGCCCTGGATTTTCATGGTGAGAAAGAATTGTTCGCCGGTTCTTTCTATTCCAATGGCAAGCCCATGTCGTGTGGTTTGCATAACGCTATCCCCCGGGTATGCTGCTGCCAGCATTACAGTAAACGGTAGGCGTGCGTATAAATATACGTGGTATCGACTATAGATAGAATATAGTCAAAAAACGCCCGGCGGACAGGTGCATTTACTACCGGCTTTGTGAATACCGGCAGTACGCCACGAGTTTCGCAGAACAATAGAAAAGATGTACAAACCTGTTAGGTTAACGAGGCAAGAAGCTCCGGTCCCTGGGCGGTGAACAGCCATACACTTAACGTCTACACCGTTGCAAAGGTAGCAGTAAATACAGCTAACAGGGCAACAGAGTTGCCCTGTTACTACTTAGCGGGACCAGGCTCAACGGTAAAGCGAATGTTGGTGTTGGTTAATTTTGCGGCTAGGGTTCATAAACACTGACCTCGTATTCCACCTGTCAGCGATATTATTTAGCGTTCACAAAAGGCTGAGCGCGCAATCTGTTTTTATCTACAACCAAACGTCATTACTTTAAGCCGGCTGAGGCTCAATTGTACTTGTTAGCATTTCCTCTTTACGGTTATCGAGCAAATTTCCAAACTCTGACTGTCTCAGCAATCGCTCCACTTCATCGTAATTTTCAATGAGCTCCGCGAGGTTGTCAGGGTTAATTTTCTTTAATGGAAATTCCATTTTCGGCACTTTCTCGGTATCCAAACTAAGGTGCTCCAGAATCGATTGAGTCACTCCTTTTTTATCATCTATAAGCTCTTCATAGAACACTTCCATATATGGAGAGTCGCTGAATAGCTTTCGGTGATACTCAATTTCGTTCTTAATTGTTCGAAGTTCATTAATAAGGGTGTCGGTTTGCAGAGTTATTGTTACCTTCTCTACTTTCTCACCAGGTTCAGCGTGATATGTATTACGAGCTTGTGCGGTAACTCTTGAAATGTACGTTTTAAGTACATTTTGCCGGATGAGGTGAATTATATGAAAGTCATTTGCTTTTAAATAACGCGTAAGGTCTCGGTTTCGCTGTGTATACATAAGTTTGAAACCGAACGATTTAGTCTCTCTGTCATCCGGAATAAGTGTTTTCATGAACGAGTCAATCATTCTGCCTCTGGCCAGCCTGTTCTGAATTAGTCCTAACCGGCGTGTTTTCAGGTACATGCGGTAGCTGTCTTCACGATCCGTATTTCGCAAAAATATCTCACCATGCCCTTTTATTGATGGGTGTTGGTTCAAATAACGCCAGAGTAGAGTCGAGCCACTTCTCTGTGTGGTTAAAATTACAAACTTTTTCATGGTGCTTCCTTTTGTAATACTTCCCCTCGCACGTTAGGGGAGTTGCCAGTGATACACTTTTAAGCAGTTGACTATTATGAAGTTGTGTAAAGTTCACTTATGGTGAAACAAGTACAATTTATATTCTGCATTTATTGAGATTAGCGGGTTGTTTTAGAAAAACAAAGAGAAATTTATATTTTTTAGCTGCGATCACTTTAATCTAACATGACACTACTTAATATGCTGATCCTCAGAAGGTTTCTCGTTCATATTGCCACATTAGTACTGCACTCCAGCGAAGTTCTGTGGCCAAAAGTTTTTACTTTCCGAAATTTATTCTTGTAGTTAAGGTCCAGCTAAATACCATTCCAGGAGGCTTTGGTGAGGGAGCTCCGTCACGCAGGCTGGATTAAAATGAATTATAAGCGTGAGATTGAGCTATCGGAGCATATAATATGAATGGAATGTAACTTTAAAGGGCCTGGCGGATAGGTGCCTTCCCCCACCGGCTTTGTGAATACCTGTACTGGGTCCCGGGTTTCGCGTGACCTTTCCCCTGAACTAGCACCACTGCTTCGATGAGATTATTCATATTATGCTGCCCGCTTTGCATACTCAACAGGCGGTAAGTAATCCAATGAGCTATGTGGCCGAACAT
>NZ_JAOTJC010000004.1:0-52379 GCF_025628895.1 Alteromonas salexigens
GGTATGGATTTAAAACACCTTGGGAGATGAAGAATGATTATGCGTGATCAATGTTGCACTTGGGAGTTGATACTAAGAACCATAATGCGACTACGAAAAGCTTTCTAACTCTCTAAAATGGAGACATGTCACATTCGAACCACCGAAAATTGATTTTACATGGGAGAGAGAGTGGCGCATTGAGTCTGAACGTCTAAAAATTGCTCCAGAAGAAGTAACCTTTATTGTGTCACATGAGGGTTATGGGCAATGTCTAAGTACAACCTATTATTCGAAGGAATATCGAGAGGTTGTATATGCAGTACCAGAAGATGAACCATCATCTCATTTATTACCAAAAAACTATAATTTCATGGTAATTTGAAAATATAACAAACCATGTAAGTGGGACAATAACAAGGATGTCTTATGATTAAAGGTGACACCGTTCACGAAAGAAAATTATCGCTAGCTGAAATAGTGAAGGACCATTTGAAGAAATTGGGGAAAAATGCTGAATTAGCATTCAACCAATCAAACTCAGCAGGTCACACTGATAGAGTGCTGGTTAAAAGTGACATTGGAACAATTCACTTAACTACTACATCTTCGAATGACCCAAATGCTTCGCTCGTAACAGGCGGATTCATTGAGAAGGAGCAGGATTTTATAAAAGATAAATCGTTCATCTGCTACGGCTGGGTCGCTAAGGATAAAAGAACGTTTATCATGTTTGTTGAGCCGGAAAATATTGTTGGGCTAGAGGGTATTTCGAAGCAACAGATTACTCAGTTGCGAAACAGGGAATTCAGCACAGTTGTCGCCTAACAACCCAATAAACTCACTTGCTCCGCTCGCTGGGACACAAACACGCAGGGCCGCATCACTATTTTGCCCTACGCGTTTGCGCCCGTTATTGGAGCGTTAGTTGCCAATGGAAGGTTTGAACATCAAAGAAGTTAGACAAAGTGTTGAACACAAGCCTCTTGTGCTTATCGTTGTTTCATTCATATCAACGCTAGTTTGTACATTAGGAACTTTCGGGATTTATTGGCTTCACTTTGGAGGCTTTTTTGCTTATGAGGGTGGGTATTTTTTAGCTCCTGCGGTCTTTATAAGTCCTTTCTTCATTCCTCCGCTAATTTACTATTTCGTATGGCCAATGCAGAGAGCAAATAAACTACTCAAAATATTTTTCCTAATACCATCTTTTCTTTTGATGCTGTTCGTGTTTTATTATTTCTCATTCTATAGATGATTTGACAGTGGCAACTAACAAAACACTAAAGGCGCTCGCGCTGCTCGCTGGGACGCTAATACATGGGCTGCGTCACTTCGTTCCTAATTTTAGCCCCTTGGTGGGAAGTTAGGCTTTTCTGCTCCGAGCTTAACTCTAACTAAAATTGGAGCAATTAATAATAAAAAGGAATTAAAATGAAAAATATGTTTTTCTTTGAATCAATGCTAACCCCTAAAATAATAACTTTTGTATATTGGTTATTATTGTTAGCTGCTGTAGTTTCTGGAATCGGCACGATGTTCAGTGGGTATGGCGGTTTAACTTTTGCAACATTTATGTCCGGTTTATTTATCGGTGCAGGTGGCGCTGTAGGCGCAAGAATTTGGTGTGAGTTAATGATTGTCTTATTCAAAATTAACGCTAACATTCAGGAAATATCTGATAATCCTAAAGCATAGTTGAACAAAGCCTAACAAGACCTTCAAACGGACAAAAAACAGCTGGCTTTTTCTAGTGCCTCGCTAATTTCAGCCAGCTATCTTATTGCCTCTTGTAGTGGCAGACTAAACCCGAACACCGTTTTAAGTGGTAGCATTACACTTAATTACGAGGTGTTCAATGAGAAGACAAAGACGGTCATTCAGTCCGGAATTTAAACATGATGCAGCCAGCCTGGTACTCGATCAGGGGTATAGTGCTTCCGAAGCCGGACGCGCAGTAGACGTTCACGAAAATACTTTGCGCAAGTGGGTTCGGCAGCTTGAGTCTGAACGTAGCGGTAGCACGCCGAAGTCCAAAGCGCTCTCACAAGAGCAGCAGCGTATTCAGGAGTTGGAGGCTCGTGTGAACCGCCTGGAACGAGAAAAGACCATTCTAAAAAAGGCTACCGCACTCTTAATGTCCGACGACCTGAAGTCCACGCGCTGATAGACCGGTTGAGGGTGCATGAATCAACAGAATTGGTCTGTTCAGCTTTAGGTGTTGGTGTCAGTAGTTATTACGAACGGCGAAAGCGTCAACGGCTGATTGGTGCTAAGCGGCGTATTCTTCGCGCCAGAGTGAAGCGCCTGTTCGATAAGAGCCGTCAATCCGCTGGCACACGAACGCTTGTTGATATGCTTCGTGATGAGGGCATCATCATGGGCCGATTCAAAGTGGGTCGGCTAATGAAAGAGCAAGGCCTGATGAGCAAACAGCCAGGTAAGCACGCTTATAAAAATGTGCAGGTTGAGCGGCCAGATATCCCTAACTTACTGGACAGGCAGTTCGATGTCGCACTGCCCAATCAGGTTTGGTGTGGCGATATCACCTACATCTGGACAGGTTCGGCATGGCATTATGCCGCCGTTGTGATTGACCTGCACAGGCGCAGGGTTATTGGCTGGAGCATGTCACATCGACCAGATGCAGAACTTGCTGCCAGAGCCTTGGATATGGCGTATGAACTGAGGGGTAAGCCAAAAGGAGTGATGTTCCATAGCGACCAGGGCTCCCAGTACGGTGCTCGTAAGTTCAGACAAAGGCTGTGGCGGTATAAGATGAGCCAAAGTATGAGTCGCCGAGGAAACTGTTGGGACAATCGCCCAATGGAACGAGTGTTTAGAAGCCTGAAATCTGAATGGATGCCATCAACCGGCTACCGTTCGCCTAATGAAGCAAAACGAGATGTGGGTTATTACCTGATGAATTACTACAACTGGGAAAGACCGCATCAATTCAACGATGGGCTACCACCCGCAAAGGCGGAAGAGTTAGCTAAAATGGTGTCCGGGTTTTATTGACCACTACAGTAGAGGCGCTCAAACTCTGGATTTTGTTAAGTCAATTTTGAGTAAACGTTTAGCTAATTATGACTTTGATAATTTGCTCTTAGTTGGCCACTCAAACGGTGGTGATATTTCTTCCTGGTTAGGGAATGAAAATAAGCCTTACATTAAATCATTAATTACTTTAGATCATAGGCGTGTTCCTTTGCCTAGAGATACAGATTTAAAAGTATTGTCTATTCGGGCTAGCGACTTTCCAGCAGATAAAGGTGTTTTGCCTTCAGAATCAGCGCAAGGCAACATTTGCGTAGTTAAAATTCCAGATTCTCGGCATAATGATATTTCGGATTACGGCCCCGACTGGTTAAAAGATAAAATTAATTTATTAGTTCGTGGTTACTTGCTTGAGCAGTCGTGTTTGGCGCTTAAGAAAGCCTAACAAAGCCATTAAGCATAAGGTCACAAAAAGCTTGGCTTGTGCTCCTTCGTCGCTAAGTTTAGCCAAGCCTTTTGTGCCGCTTATGGCGGCGTTGGTATGTCTAAGTTGTGGTTCTAAACACGGCCCAATTTTGACTCTCGCGAACTCAAACCAGATGAGGTGGTCATGCGAAATCCATTCTTCCACGGCGTTGGCGGAGTTTTAAGCGCAGATATTGCGGTGCCGGATCACGAGCGGGAACTCGGTTTCTACTCGCAGGTTCTTACGACGGGGCCAGCTCCGCTGTGGCGAGACGATTTGACCAACAACAAAGGCACGCCGGTCATCGGCCTAGGGGTACGTACACCTGAGTACAAAGCCCTCCCACTGCAGTGGATGCCGCACATCCAGGTTTCCGATGTCGACGCGAGCGCGGCGCGTACGCTCGAGCTAGGAGGTCAGGAGCTGTTTCACGCCAAAGGCGACAACGGGAAACGTCAGTGGGCAGTTTTAGTTGACCCCGCTGGCGCAGCATTCGGTGTAATCCCCGTAGTAGAAGACGAATCGAACGATGCAAGTCATCTCGACAGTATTGGTTGCATTTCCTGGCTCTCACTCGTGGTCTCGGACGTTTCGATGATGTGTGAATTCTACGAGCAGGTCGTTGGATGGTCGTCGGCCTCGGCCGATACAGAAGGTAGGTTCGAAATGCGGCGACCTGATGGTGTCGCCGTGGCGGAAATCTGCACAATGAATGACGTCAATGAGGGGATCCCTTCCGTCTGGATACTTAGTCTGCCCGTCGATGACTTCGACGAGAGCCTTCGACAAGTTCGCGCGGGCGGAGGTGAGATCGTCAAGGAAGTAACTGGAGCTGGAGACGCCGTCATTCGGGACCCGGTGGGTGTCTACATAGCATTGCAGTCCAAGAAGTGATGCGCGGCGGCCTAACAAGCCGTTACAACAGACAATGCTCGGCCGCCTCTGAATGGCATCACTATGCTGCTGCGCAAAGCTCTACAGTTGTCAGTCTGGTTTTCTTTAGTGGTTGTAGTCCTCTACTTTGTTAAACTGCTTTATCTAATTTAACTTCCAAGGTATTTGATGAGTCAGGAACAACTCAATAATCCTTTGCATGGGCTTACGTTGCAAACGATTCTAACTCGGTTACAAGAGCACTACGGTTGGGATGGTTTATATCAACGGGTAAGGGTAAATTGCTTTAGTAATGACCCTTCAATTAAGTCATCATTAAAATTTTTACGAAAAACACAATGGGCTAGGGATAAAGTAGAGAAGTTGTACATAGATACATTTTCATAATGGTATGAAGTTGCGTTTCACAAGCCACTAAAAGCTCTTGCTTCGCTCGCTAGGAAACTAACAGGTGGGCTGCGTCGCTTCGCTATTATGCGCTACGTGCCTGCGTCCCTTATCCAGACGTTATATGCGCTACGAGACGAAATTCTATGAATAATAATTTGGAAACGTTAATTAAAAGAACGAGTTGGATAGCCCCCTGGTGACTATAGCGCTGCTTCAGCCTTCCCTCGCGCTTGATTCAGCCAGCCTCGTAGATTGGCTTTACTTTGCTTTCCCTGCCTCGTCGTTTTTTCGCTCATGCATTATGTAAAGCATAAGACCTTGGATCTGCTTGTGGCCAATGCGATCCTGTTGGCCTTTGTCATTTTCACTAGTGCTTTAGTTTTCCTGGGTAGCGCATCAGATCCGCAGTCGGCGATTGGCGGACAATTGGTATTACCCACCCGGAAAAATAAGGGTGGTGCACGTCGATGAAGTGCCTTTTCCCTATGAAAACTTTGCGTTAAAAACCTTTGGCGAAGCAGTGGGACTAGTGGGTGAAGGGATCGTTAATAATGCTCAGGTTTTTGGGTACTCAATCTACGTTCGCAATGGATTTGAGTTAGACCGGCCGAAACTGGCCCACGAGTTGGTGCATGTGCTGCAGGTTGAACGAGCCAGCTTAGCTAGCGTTGTAACTCAGCATTTTTCTGATATGGCAGAATTCGGATACGATAAAGCCCCGTTAGAAGTGGAAGCGTCACAAGCCAACAAGACATACAGCGCTGACTGGTAATACAGCTCGCTATTCGCTGCGCTTGCTCAGGATTATTTACTATGACTGCACAAATCCCAGAAAAGCTTACCAACAATATGCGCGAAGTATCATTCGACGATTACGCGCTTTTTGCTATTGGTATTAACGACCCTAAGGGTTTAACCAAATACCAGGGCTACCCGCTTAAACATACGCCCGACAGTGCAAAGTATTCAGACTGTACGGCTTGCTGGCGAGGGTTTGTTGCTAACTATGAACTGACACCTGCCGGCGAGATACAGCTGGTTAAATTTGAATACCCCCTTAGCCCTGTTCCCAGTGAGCCAGATGAAGTACATGAAATATTAAAAGGTGATTTTTGGCTGGAGCTTAGAAAAGGATTTTATGGTGATAAGCTGTTTGTTCCATTTAAAAACGGAAAGATAATCACGGATAGCACCGAATGGGTAGAAGTCTGCATGAAAACGGCGGACCCTGCCCCTAAGCCGGTTAACAACCGTGCCTTGTTCGGCATTTGCATTGTGATAGCACTGCTCGTGAGTTACTACTTTTTGCAGTTGTAAAGGCGCCTGATGTAACCTGATTGCCAGATTTCGCAGGCTGCCGTCACTTAGGCATGTATCTTGGCCTGAGTATCGCAGCGCGTTGTGCGAATGTCAGTTTTTATAAGAGGAATTATTGCATGCGTATCAGGGAGGCAACGGCTTCTGACTTTGATCTAATTTGGCCTTTATTCAAAGAGATCGCCCGTGCCGGAGAAACCTATGCATTTGAACCGGACATAACCAAAGAAGCCGCTGAACAGGTTTGGCTTACCATCCCGCGCAAAACGTTTATCGCCGAAAAAGACGGGCAGTGCTTAGGCACCTACTATCTGAAAACGAACCAAGCCGGACCCGGTAAGCATGTGTGCAACTGCGGTTATATGGTATCTGCCCATGCCAGGGGAAAGGGCTTGGCGACCGCAATGTGCGAGCACTCGCAGCAAACAGCGAAAGCGCTTGGATATAAAGCCATGCAGTTTAATTATGTCGCCTCGACCAATGACGGGGCTGTCAGGCTGTGGGAAAAGCTCGGTTACGATATCGTCGGGCGGCTTCCAAAGGCGTTTAATCATCCGCATAAGGGCTTCGTCGACGCACTGGTGATGTACAAATGGTTATGAGGCCCACTAACCAACACCCGGCTATGGGCTCTCCTGACTTAAAGACTTCGTGTGTAGCGGAAGTGCAGACCAGGCTGGGAAACACACGTTTGAACACACAAGCGAGTGCCGGCACTAAACAGCTAAACTTAGTATGAATATCAGGAAGAGACTATGGCCAGTTACATCGATGGATTCGCTTTTCCCATTAAGCGCAGTTGCATAGCAGAATACAAAGAGTTCGCTGCTGAGGTGGCCGAAATTTGGCTGGAACATGGGGCACTCAGCTACCAGGAATTCATCGGAGACGATTTGTCTTTACAGGGTACACGCTCATTTACCGATGCCGTAGCAGCCATGGATGAGGAAACCATCGTGTTTGGCTGGGTGGAATTTGCCTCCCGTGAGGCTAGGGATCAGGCAAACCACAGGGTGGCCAATGATCCGCGGATGGCGGCACTGGTAGATGCATCGGATGCTGAGTTTGATGCCAGCCGGATGGCATATGGTGGGTTTAAGCCACTTGTTTCCTCTTCGAAACCAAACCGCTGAGCGCGCTGCACGCGATGCGAGCAAGCGAAATAGCGGCTCACGAAAGCCAATTTACGACGATGTATTCTTCCATGTTTGTTAAATAGCCAAACACCACGCAGGCAAACGGGGGTAGACCCCCATTGCACCTCGCACAAATCGAAGTACTATTTATCTCCTGTCGAGTTAGTCTAAATTACTGAATTTTCTGTAATAGCTTTAGAGTAAAACAGATAAATGAAGAGTGAATCACCGCATGACATTATTACAAAAGCTAGCCTGCTTAGGGCTGTTACTGGGTTTTATCCCGACCGCTGTAGCCCACGATTTCTGGCTGGCGCCCGGTCAGTATTACTCTGATGAGCCTGCCGCCGTGTCGGTGCAGTTTAAAGTGGGTCATGAAGAAGATGCGGCCAACTGGAACCTCAGCTGGGATAAAATTGTAGCACTGCGCACTTACAGCGAGGGTGGTATCGCTGATATGGCGGCCAGCATCATTCCCCGCTCGGAATTTATGCCGGGGGTGGCGAAAACGGCTAAGCTCAAATCTGGTACCCATCTCATTGGTTTTGAAAGCTACCACAGTTTCAGCAGCCTGGAAGCCGAGAAATTTAATAGTTACGCGGAAGAAGAAGGCCTGGCTGAAATCATCGCCTACCGTGAGAAGAAAGGCCTGACCACCACCCCTGGCACTGAGCTGTTTTCACGCAAAGCAAAAACCATGATACAGGTTGGTGACGCGCTTTCAGATATCGCCACCACTCCCATTGGCCATACCCTGGAAATTGTGCCGCTGCAGCATCCTGCTGCCATTGAGCCCGGTGACACGCTACCCGTTCAGGTGTTGTTTAAAGGCGAGCCGCTGGCCAATGCACTGATTGACGCCACGCCGCTGGCGGGGGCAGATCATAAAGAGCAGGCCCTGACCACTGATAATGAGGGCAAGGCCACGTTCAGGCTTACCGGCAAAGGCCCTGTGAAGCTCAACGTGATCTGGGGGGTGGCACTGCGTAACAATCAGCAGGCCGATTACGAAAGTTATTTTTCCAGTTTCACCTTTACAGTCAGGTAGTTAATATAATGGCGCAGTAAGTAATAGGACGTGCTGCGCAACGAACTTCTGGGGTTCACCACACATGCATCCTTCCGTACTCAAAATGAGTAACGCGTATTTCCAGGCCAGTGCCCAGCCCGCACGGCCGCTGACGTACTGGCATTTCTGCGATAACGAACACGACGCCAATGAATGTGCAGAGCTCGTTTTACGTAATATTAAACAGGCTACCTCCCCCTCGCTGTGGTGGCATCAGGCGCACAACGAACCATTACCCGAGGTGGGCGAACTGAATGTGGTGACCAATTGGCAGGGGGAAGCCGTGTGCATCATCGAAACTACGCAGGTATCAATTGTCCCTTTTAACGAAATTTCAGACGAGTATGCTGCACTGGAAGGGGAAGGTGATAAAAGCCTGACGTACTGGAAGCAGGTACACTGGGATTATTACCACCGCGAACTGACAGGCACCGCCTTTGCGCCGCAACACGATATGCCTATAGTGTGCCATCAGTTTACCGTGGTATTCAAAGACCCCTCTTTATCTGTCGGTTAGCAGCATTTGACCCGCACCTTTTCTGAGGTTTGCCGTACTATTAAGGTAATTGTATTTATCACGTATCCGCCAAGGGAGGCTGACTTGCACACACATCTAATGACGTTATTGAGGTTCGGGTGCTGCGCGCTGATGACGCTCACCCTGATAGGCTGTAGCAATATCGCGGAGTTATCGCGCTATACGGTGAGCGAAGAAGATATTCAACGCCAGTTGGCCGGCAGCATCACCCAGTTACAGGAGAAAGTGTCGGTGTCGGGGATCCCGATGACCCTGAATGTGGACTCAATGCAGGTGGACATTGGCCCGGAAGGTCGCGATGTCATTCAGCTGGGCACATCAGCTACCGCGTCTGTGAATGTGTTCGGCATTGAATATCCCGCTACCGTGCGCTTAATGTTGGAAGGCAAACCGGTGTATAACGCTGAGAAGAAAGCGGTATATGTCCATAACCTGGCGCTGCTGGACAGTGAAATTGAAGCCAACGGTTACCGGGGTAATCTGGCGCCCGTCAGTGACAGGCTGATGATGCTGGTTAATAGCTACCTTCAGCGCACCCCCGTGTATGAACTCGACACCAGCAAGCAGCTTATTCGTTACCTTTCGGAGTTACCGGTTGAGCTGCGAATAGAGCAAGATCAGCTGGTATTTGCGCCTGTTTCTAAATAGACGCCGATACCCATAGAATTGCGCGCTTGTTTCTCGTAGCTACAGCATGCTTCTGCTCCGTCTCCCTGACTGAGCAAGGGAGCGGGTTAAAAATTACTGGCGGTATAAACAAATAAGCATGCCACAGCGAAGAGTATAAAAAATATGAGTTGGGTGATGTTGTTTATTGCCGGTCTGCTGGAAGTGGGCTGGGCCATTGGGCTGAAATACACCGACGGCTTCACGAAACTTTGGCCGTCGGTGGGAACCATTATTTCCCTGGTGGCCAGTTTTGTGCTGCTTGGGCTTGCGGTTAAATCCCTGCCTGTCGGCACCGCCTACGCAATCTGGGTCGGAATAGGCGCGGTCGGCACCGCAGTGTTGGGGATTTTCCTGTTTGAGGAGTCTGCCGATACGCTGAAACTGGTCAGCCTAGGCCTGATTTGTGCGGGCATCGCCGGTTTAAAACTGGCTCACGGCTGAAACCGTACAGTCTCTTTTCCCCGAATAACACCTTCTTAATGTCGGCTTTCTTTACATAGTTAAAAACTTTGCACCACAACTGTATGTTTTTTAAGCATATGATGTTATGGCTTATTTTATGCTTGGTTCCCATGATCATAAAAAGAAGGATTGGGGTAATGAAAAAAACAACGAAAGTAGTACTAGCGACAACCATGGTGCTGGCATCCGGCGCGGCATCTGCCAGTGTAATACCTGTCCCTGAACCGGGCAGCATTTCACTAATTGGTGCCGGCGTATTAGCCGTTATTATTGCTAAACGCTTTTTCAAAAAATAACATGGGTTAGCCCGGACTGTTGTATGTGTTCGGGCCCTTTCTATGACCTATTCACTTGCTGAATATTATTCCCTGACACTGTTTATCAGCGTTGCGCTGTTATTGCTGCTGGAAAGTGGCCGGGAGTTAAGACGGGAAGACCACGCCATTGGCAGACGCTGGGGCCATACCGGCCTGCTGTATTTTATTGGTCTGAGTCTGTATCAGTTTGTATTTCCCTTTACCTGTCTCACAGCGGCATATCTGGCGGAGTCACAAAACAGAGGGCTAAGTCAGGTCGAAGGCTGGCAATGGCTGCTGGTGTTGGTAGTAAGCATATTGCTGCTGGATTTCATTCGTTGGTATTGGCACTACTTATGTCATCGTGTGCCCTTTCTGTGGCGCATACACCGCATTCATCATACCGACCAGAATTTGGATGTGTTCACTGCCTTGCGGTTTCACCCCATTGAATTAGTATGCGCCGCGGCATTGAATGCTACTGCCATATACGCGTTGGGGATCCCGGTACTCATTGTATTTGCGTACGATGTGGTGGCGATCAGCATAAACAATTTTAATCACAGCAATATCAACTTAGGGGATAAGTGGGAGCGCCGGCTCGGCCGTTTTATATTCACGCCACGCCTGCATGCCGTCCATCACGACGCGCAATCGCAAAACTATCTTATGAATTTAGGTGGTTTCTGGGTATGCTGGGACAAGCTATTTGGTTCGTTTCAGTCACAGTCGCTGGCGCAGGCACAGCAGCAACAATGCGGACTGAAAAGTTATCACGCCCCCAAGCATTCCCGTATCCACTGGATGCTGATAAACCCGCTGTTGCGCCCGTCGAAAGATGAAAAGCTGATTGAAAAACACAGTAAGACTGAAATATTACGTTCAAAAGCACCCTGATATTACATATTTCTTCTAGCCCACGCCGTATGACTTCTTCAACTTAGCGGCCCTCTCCCTACACTTACGTTTAATAGTTGCAAGATCATAGGTTTGCGCGTTTACTTAAAACTACAGGGTGATGGTTTTAAGGGTACGTATTGCCCATGAGATCACTGCTACAAGAATAATAAGGATAAGAAAATGGGTGACGTTAATATTTTCGCCGTGATTGTCGCGGCCATCTCCAGCTTTGTACTGGGTGGCCTATGGTACTCCAAACTGTTGTTCGAGCAGGCCTGGTTGCGTGAAAGTGGCGCGCCGTCTCAGCCAGGTCACCCCGGTAAGGTATTCGGGCTCAGTTTTCTGTTTTGCCTGGTTTCTGCCACCGCCTTTGCTGTGTATTTAGGGCCTGCGCCCGAATTAGGCCACGCGGTAAGCGCGGGGTTGATGGTCGGGCTGTGCTTTGTGGCTGCCAGCTTTGGTATTAACTACCAGTTTGCCCAGCGCAGTATGACCCTACTGGCCATTGATGGCGGGTATCACACTGTCCAGTTTGTGGTGTATGGGCTGGTACTAGGCTTGTGGCCCTGAGTTCATTCAGCGAAGAGGAAAGTTTTAACTGGCGTGCCTGCGCAACCGTTTTTTGGGCGCGTGACCACTTATTTAAAAACAAAGGAGCCGCTCTGTGATCACCTTTCAGCCTACTGCCGATGAAATTGCGGCCGCCGAGCTGACGTTTGCCAACATGCAGTCCTATTACCAGCGCTATTCTGTTAGCTGGGATGCCGGGCAAATTGCTGCCATGACCGCTGGCCTGAACAACTTAGACATTATTAGCGACGGGCAACGTGTGGGCGTGGTCAGACTGAGCTTTGAGGATTCGGTTTGCCACTTGCGCGACTTACAAATAAAACCGGCGTTTCAGAATACCGGCTTAGGTACGCAAACCCTCCACGCGATTAGCCAGCTGGCGTTAACAGCAAACTCGAGTGAACTGAAACTCAAAGTGTTTCAGAGCAGCCCGGCTGCTGCGTTATACCTTCGTAATGGCTTTGTGACCGAACGCCAGGACGACCGCTTCTTTTATATGGTAAAGGAGTTGTCACTGGCCGAGCATATGGATGATGCTGAATCAGCCAGCGCCCGCTAGCGCGATCTGCGCTTTTTCCACAATATCCAAGACAGCCGTTTTTTATTGCTTGCCAGACAGCCAGAAGAATCATTATTCTTATCTTTTCGAAGGGACGCACCGAATGACTACCGGGTGCACTAATGACAGGGAAAAAGCAGCCTATGTATATCGTGATGTTCAGATTTGTGGTGAAGCCGGGAAAAGAAGCCCAGTTTCTTGCTGCATGGCCAACCACCACTCAGGGTATTTACCTGTTTAAAGGCAGTCTGGGGTCGCGTCTGCATCGCAATAAAAACGGGGAGTTTATTGCGTATGCGCAGTGGCCTGATGAAGCAACCTGGCAGGCGGCTGCGTCAATCGAGATGTCTGAGGATTACGAGCAGTCCCGTGAAGATATGCGTGCTGCGCTGAACCTGGAATCAACCGAAATTCTGCATGAGATGGAAGTAGAGGTGGATTACCTGCAACGGCGTCCGTTTGCGGTGTGAGAAGCTCTTGCCACTAATCCAACTGAGCCTTGCTTGAGCCCGCTCGTATGCATTGTCACAGCCACTGAATTTTCTTTCAGTAGTTAAAAAAGCGCGTATTATTCTGTAGTTATGCAAAGCTTGCCGTGTTGCACGGCGCAGTACTCTTATCCATGTTCACACAGAATGAGGACACATTATGACAGACACCTATTTACAGGCACTGCTGGGCGGGATGCTACTGGGTCTCGGCGCCAGTTTGCTGATGCTCGCTAACGGCAAAATTGCCGGTATATCCGGTATTACTCACCAGGCGCTCCGTTCGCTGACAAGCAGCCCCAGCGGCTGGCGCTGGTGTTTCTTGGTAGGTTTAATCGTCGCACCGTTACTGGTGGCTCCGTTTGGCCTTACTCTGCCTGATGCCATTCCAGGCAGCATGTGGGTGCTGGCAGCAGGTGGCCTGCTGGTTGGCATTGGTACCCGGGTGGGCTCGGGTTGTACCAGCGGCCACGGGATCTGTGGTATTGGGCGGTTATCAAAACGCTCTATTGTTGCCACCCTCACTTTCATGGCCACGGCAATTGCGACCGTGACCGTTACCCGTCATCTGCTGTAAGGAGCAATTCATGAAGCAATTACTTACTGCTTTGATTGCCGGCCTTTTATTCGGTGCCGGTCTGACTATTTCCATGATGGTAGATCCGGAACGAGTGCTCGATTTCCTGGATATTTTTGGTGATTGGGACCCTACTCTGGCGTTTGTCATGGGCGGCGGTCTGGCCGTATACCTGCCAATCTTCCACTTTGTTGTGAAGCCCCGTAAAACCACCGTATTTGGTGAGTCCTGCGATCTGCCCTCTGCGACTAAGGTAGACAGCAAGTTACTCGGCGGTTCGGTATTGTTCGGCCTGGGTTGGGGACTAAGCGGCATTTGTCCGGGCCCGGCGTTAAGTAACTTAAGCGGCGGACTTACCGGTATTTTCGTGTTCGTAGCCACTATGATCCTTGGCATGCTCATCGCCGGCAGGTTAACCCGTTAACACCACAATCGCAGGCCCACTATGACAGACGCGCTGCTTATTCTCACCGGCATTGCCCTGCTTACCGGTGGTGGGGAGGCACTTATTCGTGGCTCGTTGGGGGCGGCAGCTAAATTTCGTGTTTCGCCCCTGCTGAGCGGGCTTGTCATTGTGGGGTTCGGCACCTCAGCACCGGAACTGGTGGTGTCGGTAGACGCGGCCATTCACGCGAGGCCGGATATTGCCATTGGCAATGTGGTCGGCAGCAATATTGGCAATATTCTGTTGATCCTGGGCGTATGCGCCCTCGTGCACCCTCTGGCTGTACGGCCGCTAGCGCTGCGCCGGGATACCGTAGTGGTGATTGCCGCCAGTGTATTGTTTATAGGGCTGGCCGCGAATGGAGTACTGGGCCGTTATGATGGGTTATTACTCTTACTGGCGCTGACAGCTTATCTAGTTTTTGCCGTGATCACGGAGCGCGCGCACACGTCACCTATCACTGATATGCATAAGCAGGAGGCCACCGTCACCGGCCGCCTGCCCACCAGCACCTGGGTGAATTGTCTGGCTACACTGGCGGGATTGCTGCTATTGATAGCGGGCTCCCAGGTACTGTTAGCCGGCGCGGTAGGTCTGGCTACGCAATGGGGCGTTTCTGAAGCGGTGATTGGCCTCACGTTGGTAGCCGTAGGCACCTCATTACCTGAACTGTCGATCTCGGTTATTGCCACCTTGCGCCGTCAGGCTGATGTGGCGGTAGGTAACGTACTGGGCAGTAATATTTTTAATGCGTTAGGTATTCTGGGCGTCTCCGCACTGTTGCAGCCATTACCGGTAACCGCCCGTATTGCCGCCTTTGACCAATGGGTAATGCTACTGGCCTCTCTGCTGTTATTGGTGATGCTACTGACCGGTAAACGGCTCAGCCGTGTGGAAGGCGGTATTCTGTTACTTGGCTATATCGCTTACGCCACGGTTAGCTTTATTGGAGCGCCTGGCGGGTTGTAACGTGTGTAACAACCCGCCCCTTGACTATCGGCGGTCGTAATTAACCGGCTTTTCAGGATGCTGGTAAAAGCCTTGTTTGAGCAGGCGCTTGAAGCGTTTCATTTCACCTTGCAGGGTAAGTTCTTCCAGCCCCTTGTTAAACAGGGCCAGCACCAGCTTGGCGTTGTTTTTCCCCTTTGGCACCAGCAAGTGGGTGGTTACCGTGGAGATGAACGGGGACATCTGACGTAAATCGTTGCGCTCTGCCTCACTGAACTCGCTTTGCAGGATGTACCAGCCGGTCAGCTCATCAATCGGAAATACATCAATTTCGCCATCAACCAACGCATTGAAGTTGGCATGGTCATCTTCTTTGGTCACGATGTTGTCTGACTTTTTGATGTAAGCCGACAGCTCATCGGTATACAGGTAGCCTTTGGTAACCCCCATTTTATGGGATTTCAGACCTTCCAGCTCTGACCAGCTATCGATACCACTTTCTTTGTTGGTGTAGAACACCAGGTTTTCCACAGAGATAGGATCGCTGTGCCAAAATTCGTCCTCTCTGGAGCGCACAAAGTTACCGTAGGAAATTGCATCGAACTCTCCGGCTTGGGTGCGCTCCAGCGCTTCGTCCCATGGCATGGAGGTGTATTCTACAATCACCCCTGTTTCCAGAAACGCCCGGGATATAACATGGTTAATATAGCCACCATGCTCCATGTCGGTGGAGGTATACGGGGCATACTCGGTGGTGGCAATTTTCACCTTCAGCCAGGCATGGGCTTCGCTATAGCCGGGCAGGATGAGTAAGGTGAGGCTCAGTATCAGGGTAAAAAATCTCATAGTCATCCTCTAAAAGTAAACGCCTAAGCTCACATTGAAACGGTGGGTAGTATCCTGACGGCCGCCCAGGTCTAGCCCCACACCGGGACCGCCTGAGAACCACATGTTCTCGCCGCGGATACTGTCTACGTATACGTACAGTTTCGACCAGCCGAAACTACAGCCATTCACCCATTGCGAGGACGCCAGTGCGGCGTCATCATCCGGATTAACACGACTATATTCGGTGTAGCATTTAATGGGTGAAAGCGCCTTAAATTTAAACGGCAGGGTGTACACCAAATTCGCTATTACACTGTTTCCTTTGGTGGTGGCCAAAAACGGAAAGGTAAAGGAGGACATTGCCATTCTGTCGGTGGCCTGGCCCTCGGGCGCAGCCAGATCGTAGTCGAACTCGGTATACTGCAAGTCGATTTTAATGGGATCCTGGGTATGGCGCAGGTGCACAGCATACGCGTGCATATCTCCCTCATCCAGGGTATCTAAATTCAGTATCTTACCATGCTGATATGACGCGCCCACTTCGGTGATCGCCCGGCGAATAAACTTGCCGGTATAATTCACGCGCAGGTTGTACTGGCCATCTTCCTGATTCCGGAACTCTCCGTCATCGGCCACATCAAAGGTATAACGGCCAAAACGTGATGCATCGTTATACTCGTCATTCATGAAGTAGCCGGCCTGCACATCCCAGTCGCCCCGTTCGTAGTGCAACACGGCTCCCGCGTCATAGTCGTCTTCGAAGCCTATGTAATAGTTCGCCGAAAACCAAAAGCTGTTTGACGTGAAGGGGAGCAAACCAAACGGAACCTTGGTGACGCCCGCAGTCAGCTTCCAGTATTCATCGTGGGTGTAGGTGATATCCGCATAGCGCACAGTGGTGAAATCGATATTTTCGTACCAGCGATATTCTGCTTTATAGCTGAATTTCTCGTACTCTCCGGAGATGTTGAGTCGAAATGACTCAAACTCCAGACCATCACGCAGTTCTTCTTCGCCCCAGTCAACATGCCCGTAGTTGAGCCGGACGTGACCGCCAAGCTCGAAAGGCAACTCGTCAGCACCCGCTGGAGCGACCAGCGTGGCTGGTAGCGCGAGGGTTAACAGGGTACAGGCTGTTTTTTTCATACCGCAGTCCTTGCCTACTCTTTCGTGGTGAATTGCCTGCATTACGCGGGCGCTACCGCCAAAAGAAGGTTAATTGTTGTCTGACAATAAGTTACTAACTCTTAATGAATATAGATCACCGCCACGCCTTTAGCGCAATAAAGAGGGAACAAGCCACCAACCTGTACCTTGGTTCATCTTTACCGGCCGCAAGCCGGCGCAGTATGATGCGAAGGGGTTAACGAATAAGGATAACAAATGCACCCGTTCGACAGAGTGGATTACATGGAAGACAGTGTAAATGGTGGGCTATGGCGGTTTATGTTAACTGCCGGCATCCTGAGCTGGAGCCTGCCTGTAGGTATCGCCGGTAAGTTTATTTTCGACTGGTTCGGGATCCTTCCTCTGGACGAGGATCTGGTAGAATACGTACTGATGTTTATCGCGCTTGGCTGTGGTTATGCCTGTGTGAAATGGTTTGTCCTGAAGCGCACTTATGATCGATTACAGGCAATTAACCTGGACGATTACGAGTTTCTGTTTGAGGATGACGAATATATTGATTAGCCCCTGCGGTGGTCAGTCCCGGTAAAGCTGATTGCTGAGTGTCTATAATGTGAGCATATTACATCGTACTGAAATTCTTACAGGCAAGTAATTCTTGTCACTGAGATTTTCCCAAGATGCTCTGTAATGATGCACAAACAAAAACAGCCCCTTATGGGGCTGTTCGATAAACTCACGGGATTAGTTATCGTCTAAATCTCGCTCGTCATCATCTTCCGGCATTTCAACGTCAACTTCAGGCACTTCTACGACTTTCTTCTCAGTACCTACTTCAACGTCAGCAGTGTCTACGTCGTATTCAGGCATCTCGCCGCCTTCCACATCAACGTCCGGCATTTCGCCGTCTTCTTTCTTCACTACTTCGTACTCAGGTACTTCACCGCCCTCGACTTCTACATCGGGCATATCGCCTTGTTCTGTTTTATCTACATCACATGCACCCAGTGCCAACGCGACACTCGATATAGCGAATAATTTACCTAGCTTCAGCATTTTCTCTCTCCTGATTGTCGCTTATGTCGATAATAGTGAAGCAGATGCCATGCCAGATTTCCTACTTTCTCCAAACTGAGGGCGGTAAATTACGGTCACTGCACAGTGAACGTCTTTCTTCGCACTGCGGTTCCTGCCTGACCGGGTCATGCGTAAACCCTTGCCATAGCAGGGCTACGTGACTCATTCAGGATTACGGCTGTTGCTTATTTGCCACACTTTTATTTACGATGCGCAGAACATGCAAAAGGCTAATAGGCGTCGCAAACCTGTACCCGCGACCAGTTTGTTCAGTAATTTTTACTCGCTATGATGGAGATTCGCCAGTAGGGTAAAATGTTTTGTATCAGTAACCGAATAAAATCAGGTTAACTTTATGAAACAAGCAATTTATCGCGATATCGCAGCCGTACTAGCGGTGGCGGCGCTGGTCACGTGGGGGATCTACTGGAACGAGGCCCGTAAAGACATCCTTTACCTGTGTGGCAACTTTATGCAAGGGGACACCCGGGAACAGGTAGTCCGTCAGCTTAACACCAGTAATCTGTTGCAGCATGACACCGAATTTTATGCCACTGGCAGCAAGCTGGTAGCCAGTAGCTATCTGCACCTGGGTGTATTTACGTGCACGGTGGAATTTACCCGGCAGGGGCGGGTGGCGGAGGCCACCGCAAACTGATCTTTTAAGGACCGCAGGCCGTTATGAAATACCTCACTATTCGCAGGCACAGGCTGAGTTTTCAATTCCGGATGCAAATTCACGACTACCATAAGAAGTTACGGTACGAGTCGTTTGCAGAAATGGAAAACTGGCGTCTTGTCTGGCACGTTTGTCGGGAGCATTGCCCGGTGCTGACGTTGCGTAACAGTCTGTTGTCACCACGGACGGCCTGGCATGTGTCCGGCAATATGCAGGATTACCTGATAAAGCAGAACCTGAATCCATTCAACAAACGGTTTCATATTGAAGGCGGGCCTTTTTGCGGCACAGAAATGAGTGGCAATGTGGCCGACCGCACATTCCAGGTTCTGAAGGGCGGGGAAATGCTGGCGACTGCAGCTAACCCTGCGTTATGTCTGCCAGATAAATATCAGGTAGAAATTGCCGATGACGCCCCCGACACGGTACTGTTTTTATCGCTAATGATGATCGTGGCACACACCAATCGTCCTATAGGTCACAAGCGGCTTCAGCCCGGCGAGAAGGAAACTCCGTGGCCGGCGCTCTGAATTACCTCATCGGCTAACCATTGTGGTGCAACGTTTACACGCTGGCAACAGCGTGTTCACCACAGTGACAAAAGTCGTAAAGCGGCGCATACCTTCTTACCCTGAATGGCAGATTTGCATCCTCCCCACCGCACTGCTATCCCCCGCCAGCAACCGTATAATACGGCTCTAATTCCCTAACACACTTTATTACCTATGCAAAAAACCAATCACAGTGTCATAGAAGACATGTTTGCGTTGCTCTGCGCAGGCTTATTCGTTGCGTTCGGGGTTTATTTGTTTCAGTCTCAGGACCTGATGGTAGGTGGTGCCGCCGGTCTGGCGCTGCTGGGCACCCACGCGTTTGACGTGGACTTCGGGGTGCTGTTTTTTGTTATTAACCTGCCCTTTTACGCGCTGGCCTGGACGCAAATCAGTAAACGCTTTACGTTTAATACCTTTATTTCGGTGACTACCGTGTCGGTACTAAGCGAACAAGTGCACCGCGTTGTCGATATCAGCCATGTGAACCCGGTGTTTGCCGCGGTATTTGGCGGTCTGCTTATTGGCATGGGCATGTTAATTATGTTCCGGCATTCCTCCAGCCTGGGCGGTGTGGGTATTCTTGCGTTCTACCTGCAAGCGCGTTTCAATATTCGCGCGGGCTCGTTCCAGCTGGCCGTGGACAGCCTTATTCTGCTAACTGCATTGGCTTACATTGCCGTGCCTCTGGTGATTATTTCTGTGCTAGCGGCGTTTTGTCTGAATATGGTGATATCACTGAATCATCGCCCGGAGCGTTATTCGCCGCCACGGGGAGTCACAAAATCCAGTGAGCCGGAATTATCAGACTCCATGCACCCGCAGAACAGCTAACTATCAGCTGAAGCCGGACGGGCTGCCCGTGCAGCCCGCCACCTTTAACTCTCCACCAGTGCTCCTGCCTGCCACACATGGGTAAGCGCAAGGTTATCGTCTAACGCCAGTACATCGGCTACCGCCCCGCTTTGCAAACTTCCCCATTGATTTTGTAGGCCCAGCATCGAAGCGGGTGTACAGGTGGCCATGGCCACAGCATCGGCTAACGACATACCACACAGTGCTACGGTATTGCGTACGGCCTCAATCATAGTCAGACAGGATCCCGCCAGTGTGCCGTCCGGTGTGGTCAGGCGGTGTCCCTCGCGCTGAATACGGGTATCGAAGAAAGGCACGTCGGTGAGCGTCGTGGCCGCCAAGGCCATAGCGTCCGTTACCAACATCATCCGCTGGCTACCTTTGGCGCGAAATGCGGCGCGGCAGGCGATGGGATCGACATGGTAACCATCGACTATTATACCGGCGTAGCTATCGGCATCGGCCAGCGCCACCCCCACCATCCCCGGCGCCCGGGAGGCCATGGCAGACATAGCGTTAAATAAGTGCGTAAAGCCCACTGCCCCGGCGTCCAATGCGGCCTGGGCCTGGGTTGCGGTAGCGTTGGAGTGACCCAGAAAGACCCGTACGCCCCGCGCGGTCAGGTCACGAATTAATGCCGGGGATACTGTTTCCGGAGCAACGGTAATCATCACCTCGCCGAGATCCGCCGTCTCGAGTACGGCCAGTTCATTGTCACTTGGTGCACGGATATACGCTTCACTGTGTACACCTTTTTTCGCCGTACTCAGCCACGGCCCTTCGAAATGGACGCCCAGGACACCTGGCATCTGTGCACGGCGCGCCTGCGCGATGGTAGTGGCAGCCTGGTTCATGGTCTCAAATGAGTCGGTAATGAGTGTAGGCAGCATGGCGGTGGTGCCGTGCTGGCGGTGAGCGTGGAGAATTGTGGTTAGCGATGCCGCACTGGGGTCCTGATTAAATAATTTACCCCCGCCCCCGTTCACCTGTACGTCAATAAACCCGGGAATAAGGGCGGAATGGGCATTGGCCAGTTCAGCCTCGGTCGCCTCGCGCACCTGCGCAATCCTGCCATCTTGGATTTCAATACTGGTATTTCTGTACACGTTCCCGTCAGTAAGCACCTGCTTACCAGTGATTATTTGCATGAATAAATTACCTTCATATTGAGAGCTTCAGAGCGGATTATCGGACGGTGCATGCTTATGTATCTGCCCAAAGTGATAGCACGCCCCCCACTGCGCCGATTGGGCAGCCTCGACCACGCCCTGCTGAATGTCTTTATCGAGCCAGGGTAACAGTGCCGAGGCGACGCCCCCCATGAGTGTCCGCGGCAGCTCATTGTACGTAGCCTGTCTGGCCAGCGCCGACAGATAAGCTGTACCGTCTTTGACGATGCTAACGGCTGCCGGGTCTTGCGCAGTAGCCGCCTTTATAATTGCAGGTGCGAGTTCGGCCAGTCTGCCCGGTGTACTAACATGCAGCTTGTCCACTAGCTCAACCGCACTGCTACATTCATAGTGAGTACACACTATTCTTTCAACGTCTGATTTCTCTTCCAGGCCGTCAAGGGCACGCAGGGTGTAAGCCACAGCTTGTTGGCCTATCCAGGCCCCGCTGCCCTTATCCCCCAGCAACAACCCGTGGCCACCAAACTGGCTGAACTGGCCGTTGTGTAGCGATGCGGCGCATGAACCCGTACCGACTACCAGAGTAGCACCGTTGCTACCCTGGTGAGCGCCGGTAACGGCAGCCTGCAAGTCAGAAATACAGTGAAAGTCTGCAAACGGATGTTTCCAGCCAACCAGGCGTTGAAGCACCGACGGCACGTTGGCACCCGCCAGCCCGGCGCACACGGTGGCGTGTGATAAGGCACTGGCGGACGGATACCCGGCCTGGCGGAGCGCGGCACTTACCGCGTCCACCAGCGACTGGCAGGCTAACGCGAAGTTTTGCGCCGCATTAGCAGGGCCGGCGTGCGCAGCGGCCACCAGCTTTCCATCGGCCGTAAAGACCTGCGCTTTACAGCTGGTCCCCCCGCCATCCACGCCTACGATAAGTTTTTCCATGCTGCTGGATCCCGTGACTATTCGGTTACTGCGTTGCTTGCCCGTCAGTGTACAAAATAGGGATGAGATCTGCATGACTAAATCGATGCGGTTCATGAGCGCCCCGAGTCACGCCACCCACTGGTAAGACCAGAGGTAATTACTCAGGCGTAATCGCCGGTTTGTGCATAAAGTTAACTATACGCAGGACATCACTTATCCGTGCCGGTGTTGGCAAAGTTTGCCGCTGGACTGGCGCACCTCCAGTGTTGCCATTTTCCTTTGATTAACGTGTGGCGGTAATACGATTAATCCATGAAAACTATTAAAGATGACACCGATGTACTGGTCGTCCTTATTTTAAGTGGTGCTATGAGTCTGGGGATGGTGCCCTTTCTGATCATACGCTACCTTTCACGAGAGTGGTTGATCTTCGCATTAGATGCTGGCGCATTTTTCGCTACCCTGACGCTATTTCTATACGTATACGTTACCCGTAAGACGGCTGTCGCCCGTTGGTTGGTGGCTATTCTGTGCGTGGTGGTCATGTTTCTGACCGTTCATATCAAAGGTATAGAGAACCTGATGTGGATTTACCCAGGCCTGGCCGCACTGTTTTTCCTGCTTATCCCTAATGTGGCGCTGGCAATTGGCAGCGTATTTCTGCTGATAGTCACCATTATGGTGTGGCCCCAGGTTACCCCAGCGGTGCTGGCGCAGTTTCTGGTCACCACTATCAGCCTGTTGTTATTTTGCTTTGCATTTTCGTACCGGGCGCGCAAACAGCAGCAGGAGTTAAGTAGTCTGGCCACAGTAGATGCCCTTACCGGCGCGGAAAACCGGCGGGCCCTGGAAGAAGCCTTGTTGTCTGTCACCGGGCGGCTGTCACGCTATCCGGAACAGCGAGCCTCAGTTCTGATGATTGATTTGGACGAGTTTAAAACTATTAACGATACCTTTGGTCACGGCGTGGGTGATGCGGTGCTCAAAAGCTTCTCTGAAACCATTCAAAGCCGTATCCGGGCCTCAGATGGGCTGTACCGTTTTGGGGGTGAGGAGTTTGTTGTTATTGCAGAACATACCTCGCTGAAAGAAGCGCATCACCTGGCCGAAACCCTGCGTTTGGCGATTGAGCAGAGTAGCGTTCACGACGGCGTGAATCTGACAATTTCATTGGGGGTGGCCGAGTACAGCCCCGGTGAGTCCAGCTATCAATGGCTGGGGCGTGCAGATGCTGCCCTCTACCGTGCCAAGCAAACAGGCCGCAATGTCAGCTGCACAGCCTGAGTCAGCCCACCACCACATCTAAAATCATCATGATCACGAAGCCGATCAACAGGGTGAATGTAGCCAGGTTCTGATTTCCGCCCTGATGGGTTTCGGGAATAATTTCATCACTGATAATAAACAGCATGGCACCGGCGGCAAAGGCCAGCGCCAGGGGCATCAGCATGGCCGCGCTGGACACCGCCAGGGCGCCTACCAAACCGCCCACCGGCTCCACCAGGCCCGAAGCAATACCTATCAGCGCGCACCGTAAGGGCGTATAGCCGACTGAGAGCAGCGCCACCGCCACTGCCAGCCCTTCGGGGATATTTTGCAGGCCAATGCCTAATGCCAGACTGACTCCGTTGGATATTTCACCGCCCGCAAATCCCACGCCGACGGCCAGCCCTTCCGGGAAATTGTGCAGGGTAATCGCAATCACAAACAACCAGATTTGTCCGAGCTTAGTATTGTCGGCACTTTCACGGCCACTGGTAAAATGCTCGTGTGGTGCATGCTGATGAATGATCAATAATGTACCTGCCCCCACCAACACACCCAGAGCAATGGCCACCGCACTGGTATATTCAGACCCATAGCTTTCAGTAGCGTATTCCAGCGCTGGCAACAACAGTGAGAAGAAGGTGGCGGCCAGCATGATCCCTGCGGCAAGGCTGAGTAAACCGTCTTCCATGCGCCGGGATAATTTACGAATAGCGAACACACCCAGACTACCGGCAGCCGTGCCCAGACTCGCGCACCCACTGGCCACAACGCCCATCAAGACTACCTGCGATGGCTCCATAACGACTCCTGCGGTTTACTATTCAGATTGATACCGTAGGCCACCGGTTTTCGGTCAGTTTGCGAAGCACCGCGCAGGCTACCGGTGGCGGACTATCCTTGGTACTCTGGCGGACACACGGGTCATCAATTCATACGCTATAGTACCGGCATGGTGAGCGACCGTGTCAATTGACACCTGCTCGCCCCACAGTTCCACCCGATCGCCCGGCGTCACACTGGGGAGCTCCGTGACATCCACAGTAATCATATCCATAGAGACCCGCCCGGCTAACGGCGCCAGGCGTCCGTTTACCGCTACCGGGGTCCCATTGGGGCAATGGCGGGGGTAACCGTCAGCATACCCTATCCCTACGGTGGCAATGCGGGAACGACGTGCTGCCTGCCAGCCCTGTCCGTAGCCTACCCATTCGCCCGCCTCCACCGTGCGTACTGCCATAACAGTAGAACGCAGGGTCATGGCTGCAGCCAGCGTTACCGTGTCGCTTACGGCCTCAGGGGCACTGCCAAACACCACCACACCGAGCCGGTTCCAGTTCGCGTGACTCTGTGGCCAGACTAACGTAGCCGGTGAATTGGCAATACTCACTGGCAAGTCTGTCTGGCGGGTTAACTGAGCAAAGGCATGCAGTTGCTGGCGGGTAAAAGGGTTGGCGGTATCATCTGCACAGGCCAGGTGGGTAGCCAGCACGGTCTCGCCGGTCATCAGGGCGGCAAACTCATGTAATAAATCCGGCACCTCCTCTACGGCAAAGCCCAGCCGGTGCATGCCGGAGTCTACTTTCAGCCAGATGTGCGGACGACGCGCCGGTGGTGTGGCCATGAGCCATTCCAGCTGCTGGCGGTGATGCACCACTAAAATGCACTGATTTGCGTGAGCCAGGGCACATTCCCGCATCTGATGCGGGCCTTCCAGCACCACCAGCGGTACTGTGACCCCTGCGTCCCGCAGCGCCATGGCTTCTTCCATGATGGCCACAGCAAACCGGGGGCTGAGATCACGCAGCAACCGCGCGACATTGACTGCCCCGTGGCCGTACGCATCCGCTTTGATGACGGCCATACTCTGACTCTGCGGGGCCAGTGCCTGCAGCGTTTTAAAGTTGTTTACGATGGCATCGGCGTGAATGATAGCCTGAGTTTGTCTGCTCACCTGGCAAGGCGTCCTGTCTGTGCAACGAGTTTCGGGCAAGTGTACCACGCCCGTATAATTATAAAATTCCAGGCTATACAATTCTCCGCAGATCCCCTATTCTCGGCCACAGCAGCCCTTTTCCTGCGACGCATTAAGGCACGCCTGCCCGGCCGCGGGAGCAACCACAGGTAACCTATGACTACACCCGACGCTCACTCTCTGCTGGCAGAACTGGACCGTATTGTCTCCGAAGGCCGCAACCCGGAAACCATGGACATCGACGTGCTGTCGACCGAAGGGATCCTGGCCTGTATAAATCACGAAGACGCCAGAGTGGCACCAGCCGTAGCCAGCGAGTTACCGGCTATTGCCGAGGCGGTAGATACTATTGTCAGTAAATTGCAGCAGGGCGGACGACTCATTTATACCGGCGCCGGCACCAGCGGGCGCCTCGGCATCCTGGATGCAGTGGAATGCCGCCCTACCTTCAGTGTCCCCGACACCCTGGTCCGTGGCGTCATCGCCGGTGGCGATACTGCAATTACCCAGGCGGTTGAAGGGGCTGAAGATGACGAAGCGCAGGGCCAGCGTGACCTTGAGCAGCTGGATCTCAAAGCCAGCGACGTTGTCGTCGGTCTGTCGGCCAGCGGTCGCACCCCCTACGTTCTGGGTGCGCTGCGTTATGCTAACAGCATCGGGTGCGCCACCGTAGGCGTCGCCTGTACCCCCCAGGCCCCGGTGCTGCGTGAAGCCAGCATGGCGATTTGCCCCGAGGTCGGTCCCGAATGCCTGACCGGCTCCACGCGAATGAAAGCCGGCACGGCGCAAAAACTGGTGCTGAATATGCTTAGCACCGCCACCATGATCAAGTTAGGCAAAACCTACCAAAATCTCATGGTCGACGTTAACGCCAGTAACCATAAACTTCGCGCCCGCGCCAAACGCATTGTGATGCAAGCCACAGAGTGCGATGAAGCGAGTGCAGAGCACGCACTGGCACAGGCAAATCAACAAGCCAAGGTAGCGATCCTTATGCTGCTCACCGACATCGACGCTGACGAAGCCCGGTCGCGACTGGCCGCTAATGATGGCTTTCTGCGCCGGGCGGCGACCCCTTCATGAAACTGTGGCTTTCACTGGTAGTGCTGGTCGTGCAGGGGGTTGCGTTACCGTTACGGGCTGCAGACACCATTACCGTCGGCGCGGAGCGACCCGGCCACTATTTACCGGCGTTGAAACAACAGCGGGTTTCATTGGTGGTGAACCAGACGTCCCGGGTGGGCCGGACCCACCTGGTCGATTATCTGCTGGAAAAAAACATTAACGTGGTGTCAGTGATGGCACCTGAACATGGCTTTCGCGGTAACCGCGGCGCCGGTGAAGTTATCGATGATGGGGTAGATCCAGACACCGGAATCCCGGTGTTGTCCATATACGGCGCGAACAAGAAGCCCACGGCGGCCATGCTGGCCAATGTGGATATGCTTATCTTCGACATACAGGATGTGGGCGCACGCTTTTATACCTACATCAGCACACTGCATTATGTACTTGAAGCCGCGGCCGAACAGGCTGTGCCGGTGATTGTGCTCGACCGTCCCAACCCACATATTGCATCCGTGGATGGCCCGGTGCGGGCGCCTGACTTTGCCAGCTTTGTCGGCGTTGATCCCCTGCCGGTGTTACACGGGATGACGGTGGGCGAACTGGCGAAGATGATGAAAGGGGAAGGGTGGATTAGCAGCGCCGATAAGCTGGACCTTCAGGTAGTGCCCGTGGCCAACTACCACCGCAATGCGACCTGGTCACTTCCTGTGCCACCCAGCCCCAACCTGCCCAATGATTTAGCCATCCGGCTGTACCCATCGTTGTGTTTCTTTGAAGGCACGGCCGTGAGTATTGGGCGGGGTACGGCCTGGCCTTTTCAGCTCATCGGCCATCACCGGGTACCGCTGGGTGACACCCGGGTAGTACCGGAATCTGTGCCCGCAGCCCCCTCCCCGAAACTGGCCGGCGAACAGCTTTTCGCTACGCGTCTGACTCAACCGCCTGAGACAGGGCTGGACTTAGCCTACCTGCTGTCGGCCTACCGGGCCTTCGCCGAAGCGCAACAGCCTTTCTTCACCCGGCCGGACTTTTTCGACAAACTGGCCGGGACTGATGCATTGCGCCAGGCAATTTTACGGGGGGAAAGCGAAGCGCAGATCCGCGCCGGATGGCAACCTGGGCTGGTGGCGTTTCGCAAGCAGCGCCAGCCCTACCTGTTATATCCCGATAACGACCAGACGCCGTAGCTTACGCCAGACCGGTACTGCCAGCCCGGTTAACGCTGGCCTGAGCAAGCCCGGCTAACACCCACTGCAGGACGAACTGCTGAGAGGTGTGTAACAGCAGCGGGGCGAGCGGCAGTGCAGGCTCCTCGCCCACACAGAATAACTTTACGTCAGCCGGCAGGGTAGCAGTCTGTGCGTTGTTCAGGGTTAGACTGACACATTGCGCGCCCGCCGTGTGAGCTTGCGAGCACCATTGCCGCACGTTCTCTGCGTCATCGGCGTCACTGACCGCCACCAGCACGTCTCCCTCACCTAATCCTGCCAGCAGATGTTGCTGCTGATACGTATCGGCACTGGTCTGAGTAATAATGCCGACACGCTGTAAATGCCGGGCGAAATCGTTGATCACCGGCAGGCAGGCACCCGGGCTGACTAATACCACCTGCCGGGCCCCTTTAAGTAACACTACCGCCCGTTCCAGCGCCACCGGCGAATTAGCCTGATGAGTAGCGTTAAGCGCCTGTGTACAGGCAGTCAGCCATTTGTCGCCTACCGGTGGCAGTGCATCGAACGCCCTGATATCGGCGCCGAGACTGACATCATTGACGGTTTGCGCCAGCGCATCGGTTACCGCCTGACGGAATGCAGGATAACCGGCAAAGCCCAGTTTCTGAGCAAATTTCACTACGCTGGACTGGCCCACACCCGCCGCCTCAGCCAGCGCCTGGGAAGACAAGTCCCGCAGTGCAGCCGGGCGATCCAGCGTAAATGCAGCCAGCTTTGCGTGACTGGCAGACAGTTCAGGGCGTAACCGGCGAAGCGAATCGAACACAGACATGCAATATAACAGCGCGCAGGGAAAAGGTTCGTCTACTATAAACCAGTTGATAAGATTAATAAAAACCCGTTAAATACCCTTATCGTCCACCTGCGGAGCTGTGATGACGGACGCCTTGCCGGAACCGGCTATTTCCCCTACAGACTCACCGTCAGACGCCCAATGGCAGGCGTTTTCCGATGGCCTGACCGCATTTCTCAGTGCTGAACAGATTATCGCCGACCTGCCCCGGCGGGTGGCTCTGGGTACCGATGCCAGCTGCTATACGCAAACACCCCGGCTGGTAGTTACCGTACCCCACGTGGCCGCCATGCGCGCCCTGCTCACTCTGGCCCATCGACATGGCATTGCGGTGACGTTCCGTGCCGCCGGCACCAGTTTATCCGGACAAGCCATTTCTGATTCGGTGCTGGTCATGCTGACCCGTGACTGGACGGCCAGCGAGATACTGGAAGACGGCAACTATATTCGCCTGCAGCCGGGCATAATCGGCGCGCATGCCAACCGGATGCTGGCACCCTATCAGCGAAAGATAGGTCCGGATCCGGCCTCGATCAATACCTGTAAAGTCGGCGGCATTGCGGCCAATAATGCGTCGGGTATGTGCTGCGGCATTGCCCATAACAGCTACCACACCCTGACCCATATGCATCTGTTGCTGGCAGATGGCAGCGAGGTGAATACCGCTGACCCCGACAGCGTAAAGTGGTTTCGGGAGCAGCAGGCGCCTCTACTTGACCAGTTATCTGCGTTAGCGGCCGAAGTGCATGCAGATACAGTGCTGGCAGAGCGAATTCGCCACTTGTACCGGCTCAAAAATACCATGGGGTATGGGATCAACGCCCTGCTCGATTTTGATGATCCGCTGGATATGCTCACCCACCTCATGATTGGCTCTGAGGGTACGCTGGGTTTTATTGCCGATATCACCTACCGCACGCTGCCAGTCCCCACAGCCAGGCAAAGCGGGCTGTTTTTATTTCCTTCTGCGCGCCATGCCTGTGAATGCATTCCTGCATTGGCCGCCCTCAATGTTGATGCCGTCGAGTTAATGGACACCCGTGCGCTGCACAGTGTCACCGACTTATTACTACCCTTCTATGCCCTGCCCATTCCCGATGGCGCGGTAGCCCTGTTGGTAGACGTCAGTGCCGATAACTCCGCGGCGCTCGCCACCCGGCTGGAGACGGTGACGCAGCAGTTAGCCGGTGAAGACAGTATGACGCCCATGCAGCCTTTTACCGCTGATCCGGTAGTGATTGAACAGCTCTGGCAAATCCGTAAGGGGCTGTTTCCTGCGGTAGGGGCAAACCGGCCTGGTGGAACCACGGTCATCATTGAAGATGTGGCCTTTCCCCTCGGGCAACTGGCTGACGGGCTGGATAGTCTCCGTGCCAGCTTCGTAAAACACGGTTATGCCGACGCGATTATTTTTGGCCATGCGCTGGATGGTAACGTGCACTTTGTGTTTTCCCAACGCTTCGATACCCCGGAAGCCATTGCCCGCTACGACAACTTTATGCGTGACATCGTCCGGCTGGTAACCGTGCAATTCGACGGGACGCTGAAAGCTGAGCACGGTACCGGTCGGAACATGGCCCCGTTCCTGCGCGACCAGTGGGGTGACGCCGGGGTCGCGGTAATGCAGCAAATAAAGAGCCTGATCGATCCTGCCGGGATCCTCAACCCCGGTGTTATCATAAACCCGCATGGTGACGCGCACCTGGCCCACCTCAAATCGTTGCCGACGGTAGATGCAGAAGTAGATAAGTGTATTGAATGCGGTTTCTGCGAACCCCAATGCCCGTCCAGGCATTACACACTCACGCCCCGCCAGCGAATCGCACTGCGTCGCCGGCAGCAGGACGTGACGCTACCTGAACGCACCGAGATTGATACGGCCTTTGCACACCTGGGTATCGACTCCTGCGCTGCCACCGGCATGTGTGCCACCACGTGCCCGGTGGGCATTGATACCGGTAAATGGGTAACCACCCTGCGCGCGCGCAACGCCTCTCACCCGTTGCTGGCCAAGGCCGCGCTAGCCAGCTGGCCGGCGCTGTCAGCGGTGCTGCGAGGCGGACTTACGGTCAGTCATGCGCTGGGTAAGCGGTTTGGTGAAGCCCGCTTCACTAAAATAAGTAAGCACTTGCATACCACCTCAGGTAAGCGGTTTCCGGTGTGGTATCCGTCATTGCCCGCCGGGGCCAAAACAGCGGTGCCTCGCACCCCACCGTTACAAGATAAAATGGTTTACGTGCCCGCCTGTCCGAACCGGGTATTCGGTGCGCCGGCAAACCGCCCGGCGTTGCAGGAGGTCATCGCCAGGTTATGCCAGAAAGCAGACATAGAAATTATCACCCCCGCTAACGCCAACACCCTGTGTTGCGGGCAGTCTATGCTGAGCAAAGGCTACCCTCATCATGCACATACCCAACAGAGGAGCTGGCAGCAGGCCATAGCCCACACCTCTGAGCACGGACGCTGGCCGGTGGTCACCGATGCCAGTCCCTGCGCTGCATTATCTTCTGCAGGCGATAACCCCATTAGCACTATCGAGCTAAGTGAGTATTTACTTTCGCATGTAGTGCCGCGGTTGAGTATCACTCCGCTGGAGGAACCGGTACTGCTGCATGTGACCTGCGCCTCTACTAAACTGGATAACGGTCAGGCACTAAGAACGCTTGCCAGGGTGTGCAGCCGTCAGGTTGTGGAAGCAGACGATATTGCCTGTTGCGGCTTTGCCGGCGATAAAGGGCTGTTTGAGCCCGGCCTCAACGCCAGCGCGCTGGCCTCCCTCAAGCGATATGTGCCAGTACAGTGCACCTGGGGCATCTCCAATAGCCGGGGCTGTGAAATAGGTCTGAGTGAGCACAGTGGCGTGACCTTTCAGCATGTTGCGTACCTACTGGATGCTGTCAGTCAGCCATTGTCACAGGTGACAAAGCCATGATGCTGCCCGTTTCGCTGGCCTACCTGATTACCGACGCCCTGCCCCACTATCAGTGGCCGACGCTCGACCAACCCCACCTTTATTACGCTGATATCGCGCCACTCATTGCTCAGTTCGAGGAGCAGGCAGGGGTCGGGGTACAGCACATTGGCAATAGCTATGAAGGCAAGCCCATTCATCGCATCACGGTGGGCCACGGCCCCCTTACGGTGCTGGCATGGACACAGATGCACGGCGATGAACCCACCACCACCGCAGCGGTACTGGACTGGCTGAATATGCTGAGCACTACCGGCGGGCCGGGGTTACCTGCGGGCTGGGCCTCGCAGGTTACGCTACACATTATTCCCATGCTGAACCCGGATGGGGCCCAGCGGCGCACCCGGGTTAATGCGCAGGGCATTGACATCAACCGGGACGCGCGGGCGTTGCAGTCACCCGAGGGGCAGCTACTGCATGCACAGGTCACGGCACTGTCGCCGGACATTGCGTTTAATTTGCATGATCAGAGTCGCTACTATGCGGCGGGCAACAGTGGTCTACCGGCCACGCTGGCGTTTCTGGCACCGCCTTTCAATGCCGGGGATGATATTAACCCCAGCCGGCTGCAAGCCATGCAGTTAATTACGGCCATGTTTCAGGCAGTGAATGCCTGTGTGCCCGGCCACGTGAGCCGCTATGAAGATTCGTTCAGCGCCCGCTGTTTCGGTGACAGTGTAGCTGCCCGGGGCGTGAGTACCATATTGATTGAAAGTGGTGCGGCAAGAAAAGATCCCCATCGCCAGCAGGCGCGCTCGCTGACAGTGGTGGCATTACATACCGCACTGTGCACGCTTCTGGCCAATGCTGCCGACCGCTACAGCGCCGCGCAGTATCAGGCTATTCCCGTCAATCGTGAAAACGGGCTGTATGACTTTTTGCTTAAAGGTGTAACCCAGCATCCGGAACACGGCGCGCCGTTTCGCTGCGACATTGGGATTAACGCTGACGCCGGCAAACCTGGTCAGATCGTGGCTATTGGCGACTTAACCGGGCTGGGCGCCTTTTATTCTCACCAATGTAACGACTGGACGGCGCTGAGTGGCAAACAGGTGTGTATCACTACTGCGTTTACGCTGACAGATGCCCGCTATCTTAATTGGTTACGCCTGGGCGTTACGAGCTTTTATGATCCAGACGGGCTGCTCACTATAGAGACCTGCTTGCCGGTAAATGTGGTAGTCACTACAGGAAAACACCCTCCACCCTGTGTTCAGCCGGGCGATGCCGCAGTGATGTTGCTACGCTATGACAGCGGCCGACTGGCGGCAATACTGGGGTCGCACTGGCAGCGCCTGTAAGGGCCGTTAAGAACTGGCGTCCTGTTGACTGGCTTCTGACGCAGCCAGGCGCTCGGCCAGCTTGTCTATACGCATCTCCAGCTTATCCTTCTGCTCGCCCGAGGCATTGGCCAGTTGCTCTTTAAGCTGTGCAAGCTGCTTCTCCATTGCCTCCCGGGATTTCAGTTCCGACTCGGCTTCTTCTGCCTTATCGAACAGGATATCCTCTGGGGCGCTGGCAGGCCGGGGCTGGCTTTCCGCCTGTTGGCGTCCTGCCGGGATCATCTGCACGCCCTCCGCCTGTGGCCGCTGATTCATAAAGGCAGGCGACACTATTTCTATACCATTTTCGTGAAGACTGTCCATCACCGCCTTATGCAGGTTAGAACGGGCTGAAATCATGCTTTTTACTTCGGTAAGCAAACCGGCGATCCGGTAGGTAACAGAATAGTCGCCCAGCGTAATCACCTGAACAAACGGCTCCTGCAATTCGCAGCGCGCCGCTGCCTCCAGCAGATGTGTTTCCACGGTACTGTGATGCAGTTCATAGCCTAAACTGAGATCGACGGAAATAATCGCGCCGGAGGCTCGCACCACGCTGACCGGCGAATTCACCAGCTGACTGTTGGAAAAGGCGATCAGCTCGCGGGTTTCATTCTGAATTTCCGTGTCCAGCAGCCCCATCTGGGTCACCCGGCCGGTAAAACCGTTTACCCGGATAAAATCTCCCACCCGAAACGGTTTGTTCACCCGTAAGGTCAGCCCTGACATGATATTCGTGACCACGGTGGTGGAGGAGAAGGCAATCACCCCGGACAACAACACGCCAATGAGCGCAATGATTTGATTACGGGTGCTTTCTGGTACCGGCAGGGATAAGACAATAACCAGCAACGCCACCAGCGTGAGTACCAGCATAGTTGCCTGGCGGGGCAGCTTTTTATCGCCGGACAGGAATTCATGACGTCCTATCAGCAGATAATGAGATAACCCCAGTATCAGTGCAGCCCCCGCAATGGCGGCCACCAGCGGATAAAAAGCAGTAATCAGAGTCAACGCGTCGTCAGTCATGCTAAGGTTTTGTATTTAGGTAGTAATAGCATACTAGCGTACTAAACCAGCCACGGATATACCCTGCGCGCAGCCTGTAAACATTCAGCGTGACGTCTTTGGCAGACTTACCGGCAAGCTGCCCTGCGCCGGCTCCTGTCCACTCAATACTTCCGCCAGCGCATCATAGACCGCACCGCTGGCACTGCCATCGGCATGTACCGTAACGTTGTACCCGTAGGTTGCCAGACTCACATCCGCTAACCGGTCAAACTGTGTGAGCACATAAGGTGCCCGTAATGCCACCATGACTACCGGTACCCCCGCTTGCCTGGCCGCGCTCATCGCACGTTCCAGCCAGACATGCTGGGCGGCTTTGTCGCTGCGTGCGGATACACTGCTGAGATTATCCAGCCCCCCCATTTCCGCCACACTATATTGTGGAGTGATGTCGGTCACAATCAATGCCCCCAGCCCCCGCAATAACCCCGACGGGGGGAGTGCAGGCAAGGTTGCCAGCGACTGACAGGAGGCGGGTGTACCAGCCACTTCTCTGGCCATGGCCGACAGCATCGCCAGACAGCGGGCCTTATCCGGCATCACGAAATGCCAGCCGCCGCTTGGTGCCTCTGGCAATGGCAACTTGCCATGGATGCGGGTGATGGCCGCCCTGGCCAGCGCCTGCTCAACCTGTTTGTTGGTTGCCAGCGGCAGTTTGGCGGTGGCCTGCGATACTCGTGATGCGAGGGGCGTCTCCAGATACTGTCCCAGCCCGAATACCGCTTTGGTATTGGCAATGCGGGCGGCAGACATAGCCAGTTGTCGCCGATCCAGCTCACCTTCGGTGGCGGCATCTGCCAGTGAAGCCATCAGCTGTCTGAACGCCGCAATATCCTGCGGCGTGCGCACCGGCACCGGCATCAACGCGATATCCGCGCCGGCATTAAAGGTGTGGATCAGCGCCTGGCGCGGGGTGAAAAAGTGCGCGATACCCGCCATGTCCAGCGCATCCGTGACGATGAGCCCCTCATAGCCGAGTTCGCCCCGCAACAGGCCACTAAGAATTTTTTTAGACAGCGTTGCCGGCACCACTGCCGGAGTTCCATCCCGGGTGGGTAATTCGGTACTGTCCAGTTGCGGATACTGAATATGGGCACTCATTACCATGGCAGGCGGTGTGTCGCTGGTAATGATGCGGGTAAACGGAAACAGATCCAGCTTGTCGATGGTCGCGCGGTTGTGCGTTACACGGGGTAAGCCCACATGACTGTCGGTGTGCGTATCTCCATGACCGGGAAAGTGCTTAATGGCGCTCAGTACCCCTTCCTGCTGCATGGCTGTCACGGTAGCCTGGCCCAGTGTCGTGACCAGCCGCGGATCTTCCCCGTAACTGCGCACATTAATAACCGGATTATCAGGGTTGTTATTGACGTCTACCGAGGGGGCAAAATTCACATTAAAACCCAGCAACTTTAATTCCCGGGCAATGCCCTTGCCGACCTGACTCGCAAATGCCGTCCCGTGACGAGGAAAGGTAGCCCCAATGGCCATGTTACCCACAAAGCGGGTGGCCAGATGATCATTAAGCCGTGCGACCCGACCGCCTTCCTGATCAACCGCGATGAACAGCGGCGGTAACCCATGCTTGCGCATCAGCGTTTGCAACTGATAGTTAAGCGTGACCACCTGTTCGAGGTCGGTCAGGTTTTCAGCAAATAAGATCACCCCGCCCACCTGCTGACTCACCAGCATGTCTGCCAGCGCTGGCGGGAGTGTGCGCACCGGCGTCCGGCAACGTTTCGATGTCGTGCCATCGGCGCAGAAATAGCGCAAATCCAGCATGACTTTCTGGCCCAGCTGGCGCATGAGGGGAGACGGCGTGTCAGCAACACTGACAAAGGCGGGGAGCAGCAGGCCTGCCAGCGCCCATCGCCAGGCACGGCTGAACATTCTGTAATGCATAAAAATCCTGAAACGGGTAAGCCGACGAATACCAGCATGCTACAGAATAAGCCCACGAAGTTACATCATGGTGGTCGTATTTATCGGTAGACACAGCGTGCCGTCAAGGCAATTAAACTGGCGCCGCGGGGTCACATTGCGGTACGCTTAGGCCGTTGTGCCGCACTGGCCTTCCGGTCCCTCTGGCCACCTCTGATTAAGAATAACGAATAAAACACAGGAAGCATTTATGGATTGGCTGTCCATCCTCCCGCCACTGGTGGCAATCATTGTTGTATTCTGGAAAAAGGAAGTCATTCTGGCGCTGCTGTTGGCGGTATTGTGCGCCGAAGCCCTGCTGTTATTACAACATGCCGACAGCAGTGTGATCATGACCCCCATCACCGCCATTGAGCGGGTTATTGATACTGCCGCCAGTCCGGGCAATACCCGGGTGCTGATATTCAGTGTGCTGGTGGGTGCCTTGCTGGCTTTCATCAGAGATTCCGGGGGCGTCACCGCCACGGTTAACTGGTTGGTGGGCAAAGGCGTGGCGCGCGGCCGCAAGCAGGTGGGCGGACTCACCATGTTTACCGGTATCGCGGTATTCATCGAGTCGAATCTGAGTGTGTTGACTTCAGGTATTTTTGCCCGTGGTTTGTTTGATAAATTCGGCATGAGCCGGGCCCGGCTGGCCTACATCATCGACAGTACCAGTGCGCCCGTGTGTATCCTCATTTTGCTGAACGGCTGGGGCGCGTTCGTGCTGGGGCTGCTGGATACGTACGAACTTAACAGCAGTTCGGCGGCTATCTTATGGGGCAGCGTGCCCCTGAACTTCTATGCGTTGTTCACGCTGGCCATTGTGCTGTATACCATTGTTACCGACAAAGTACACGGCCCCATGGCCGATGAAGAGGCACTGAGCCGCAAAAGCGACACTGTGCTGGCGACCGAGCCGGCCACCCGCGCCCGCTTTATGCTGCTGCCATTAATTGTGATGGTGGTGAGCATGGTGGGCTTTATGCTGTGGACCGGCAACGGCTCACTGGCTGACGGCAGTGGCAGCAAGTCGGTACTGTACGCCACCGTACTGGCTACCGCCGTGGCGTATCTGCTGCTCATTGGTCATCGCCGCTTTACGCACCATCAGGCGGTAGAGGTAGGCTTTCGGGGTATGGGCGAGCTGCTGCCACTGGTGACGATTGTGCTGTTGTCGCTGACCCTGGGTAACAGCTTAAAGGTCCTGGGCACTGGCGTATTCGTCGCCAGCCTGGTGGGTGAATATCTGCCGCTGGTACTGATTGTGCCCATGTTATTTCTGGCCGGTGCGGTGATGTCGTTTACGACCGGCACTTCGTGGGGCACCTTCGCTATTCTCATCCCCATCGGCGTGCCGCTTATTCAGTCACTGGGCTTGCCCCCGTCACTGGTGGTCGCGGCTATCCTTGGCGGCGGGATCTTCGGTGACCATTGCTCACCGATTTCTGACACCACTGCAGTGTCCTCACTGGCGGCGGGATGTGATGTCCTCACCCATGTGAAGACCCAGTTCCCGTATGCACTAATTGCCGGCGGCGCGACGCTGGTGGCTTACCTGATTGCCAGTTTTATGATGCTCGGCTAGGGTATTGTCGCCGCCTGTGATCAGGTGGCGAACAACTGTGCCATATCGGCAAACGCTTTAAACTCCAGCGCATTTCCAAACGGGTCAGCAAAGAAGAGGGTGGCTTGTTCTCCCGGCTGACCGGCAAACCGCACATAGGGTTTGATTATGAATTCAGTTCCTTTGCTCTCCAGCCGGTCTGCCAGTTGTTGCCAGTCAGCCATATCCAGCACCACGCCAAAGTGGGGGACGGGCACGGCCTGGGCATCCACCGCGTTGTAAGAGGGAGCCGAAGGCATTGCGGCTACGCAGTGGGTAACCAGTTGGTGGCCAAAGAAGTCCCAGTCAATCCACTGACTGGCACTGCGCCCCTGACGGCACCCCAGCAGCTCACCGTAAAAGGCTCTCGCCTTGGTCAGGCAGGTGACCGGAATGGCCAGATGAAATGGATTTGGCATAGGGATTACCTCTCGGCTCAGTGACTAGCGAGCGGGCACTATAGCAATTTCCTGAGAATTTTCAGCTTAAGATCAGTATAAGGCGGATACCGGAACGGCACATCAAAGGCAAATGCCCGCCGCATTACCGTTTTGAGGTGACTGAACGTATCGAAGCCGGCCTGACCGTGGTAACTGCCCATGCCGCTGCTGCCGACACCGCCAAAAGGCAGGTTCGGGTTGGTCATAAACATCATCGTATCGTTAATACACACGCTGCCGGCACTGGTATTGGCCAGTACCCGTTCTTCCAGGTGTTTGTCGTCGGTAAATAAATACAGCGCCAGCGGCTTAGGACGGGCATTTATGAAGCCCATGGCTTCTTCCATGGTATCCACTGCAACAATAGGCAGGATTGGGCCAAAGATTTCCTCACGCATTAATGCACTGTCCGGCGCGGGGTTCACCACCAGGGTAGGGGCCATCCTGCAGGCACTTACGTCCACTTCTCCACCGTACTCCAGAGTTTGTTCTGCCAGATAACTTTGTAAGCGCTGCAAATGCCGGGCGTTGATAATGCTGCCATAATCGTTATTAGTAAGTGCTGACTCACCGTACTGAGCAATAATTTCACTTTTGATTGCCGCCACCAATGCCGGTAATAAGCCGGCTTCCACCAGCACATAGTCAGGGGCAATGCAGGTTTGGCCTGCGTTCATCCATTTTCCCCACACTATACGCCGCGCAGCCACCGCCAGATGGGTACTGGTATCAACCACACAGGGACTTTTACCGCCCAACTCCAGGGTCACCGGGGTGAGGTGTTTGGCTGCTGCGGCCATCACTATTTTACCTACGGTTTCACCGCCGGTATAAAACACATGATCCCAGGGCATGGCCAGCAGAGCACTGGTTTCGTCTTTACCGCCTTCCACCACCTGCACCGCATCGTTGTCGAGATACGCCGGAATAAGTCTGGCTACGAGGGCAGAGGTGGCTGCTGCCAGCTCTGAGGGCTTCAGTACGGCACAGTTACCCGCGGCCACAGCGGCAATAAAAGGGGCCAGTAGTAATTGCAGAGGATAATTCCAGGCGCCGATGATAAGCACGGTCCCCAGCGGCTCGGGGTACTGGTAACTCTTGCCGGGCCAGGCCACCATGGGCGTGCTTACCCGGCGGGGTTTATTCCAGCGCTCCAGGTGCTTCAGGGTATGTTTAATGTCGGCCTGCAGAAACCCCACCTCGGCGACAATACTTTCTGAACGACACTTACCTAAATCTGCATGCAGGGCCTCGGTAATCTCACTCTCATGCTCATTCAGTAAGGCTTGCAAGGCGCGTAATTGCTGGCGCCGCCAGCTCAGATCACGGGTTTTCCCCGCTGCAAAGGTGGCCCTTAAGGCCTGCTGCACCTGTGTTGCCTGTTGCTGGTGTGCGGTGAGTGACGCGTCCTGCTGATCTGCCATGCCCATAATACCTTGCGATTATCTGCGGGGGATAGGAGCAGTATAGGCAAGTGAGTGCACCGCTGGCAATCTAATCTCGGTCCGCGTGCTGGCGCTGCCCCCACTTCGCCAGCAGATGGCGCATCTCCCTTTCCCGGAAGGGCTTACCGAGGTGGTCGTCCATACCTGCCGCCCGGGCTTTCTGTTTATCTTCAACCATCGCCGCCGCAGTGAGCGCGATAATAGGAATGGTGTTGCCGGTGCGACGAATTTCACGGGTGGCCTGATAACCGTCCATCACCGGCATCTGCACATCCATCAGCACCAGCACGTAATCGTGTGCCGCGACAGCCTCCACCGCCTGCTGGCCGTTCTCAACCACGTCAACTGACACGCCAAGGTGCCTGAGTTGCTCTTCAATCACAGTCTGATTAATGGGGTTATCTTCAACCAGCAGCACCCGACCCGCCAGCTGCACTTTTTCGCCCACCGGATGGAGCGAGTCAATGTGCTGCTGCGCCTTGGCGGCGGATTTCTGAGCGTTACTGGCCCGTTGCAACGGCACCGTGAACGACATGACGGTGCCCTTCCCAAGCTCGCTGTGTACAGAGAAACAGCCCTGCATGGCTTCCACCAGTCGCTGACTGATAGTCATTCCCAGACCCGTACCGCCATACTCCCGGCTGGTAGACGTATCAGCCTGAGAGAAGGCATCGAACAGATGTTCCAGCTGATTTTCGGACATACCAATACCGGTGTCCTTAACTGACCAGGTCAGCCGGGCTTCATTTTCATCGAGGTTTTGCGCGCCCACAGTGACCTCCACCTCGCCCTGGGGGGTGAACTTAATGGCATTTCCAATCAGATTCACCAGCACCTGGGTCAGTCGCAGCGCATCACCCACATAATATTTGTCACACTTACCGGCAAACTTAAACACCAGCGACAGCTCTTTTTCCTGTGCCTGGGTGCGGAACATGCTGTCGAGGCGCCGCAGGATATCGGGTAACGAAAAGACCTCAGATTCAAGCTCCAGTTTACCCGCTTCTATTTTGGAAAAATCCAGAATGGTATTGATGATTCCCAGCAACATCTCGCCAGACTGATTAATGCGATAAAACTTTTCATAGCTGTCAGGGTTACCATGTTGCTGGATCCCCAGACTACTGAGTCCGATGATGGCGTTCATAGGGGTGCGGATCTCGTGGCTCATATTGGCCAGAAAATCACTTTTCGCCTGATCCGACTGCACGGCAATGTCGCGGGCTTCCTGCAGTTCCTTTTCCGACTCCTGCAACCGCGCATTGGCATTGGTCAGTTCACGGGTACGGTTTTCCACCTGATATTCTACTTCCCGGGTATGACCGGCAAGAATGATGATGAACCAGCCAAGCAGGCCGGTAAACAACAGTCCGGCGATGAGCAGCAAGTGTACGCCCCATGGCTGACTGAGGAATTCATGGTCGCTGACCTGAATAAGCTCCCACGCCCGGCCACCTACTCTCAGCACGTGGCGGGCTTGCATCGGAAACAGGGCTGCATCATCGCTCAGCATTGACTGGCGGGAAGCCACCAGTGAGCGAAGCGTGTCGTCCGCCATAGGCGTGTGATAAAGCACCGCAGGCTCGGTCCCGGCATCCGGGTCGATGAGGGCCAGGTGGGTATTGCTAAGCATTTCCCCGCTCAGGGCAATTTCGGCCAGCTCCTGTAAGCGAATGACGGCTGTCGCATAGCCGTCTGACAAGAGCCCGCTGGTGCCATAGTTTCCTGCTGAATACGGTAAAAAAAGCAATACGCCAAGCTGTGTTTCACCACCGTGGGACAGCGTAATAGGCGGAGTGGGAATAGCGTTTTTGGCGACCCATGCAGCTTCCAGCGTCTCCTTGCGTGACGTCTGCGAGGCAACGTCCAGTCCCAGCACATCTTTGTTGATTGCGAATGGCGCCAGATAACTGATCACCACATGATTATCACGCAGGGTGACCGGCTCCACCTGCCCGGCGCTATTGCGCTGGCTGACCGTAAAGCCCGGCTCATAGCCACTGTCGCGATAACGCTGTTGCATAAAGGCTTCGAATTCACGCAAGTCACTGCCTGCCACCCGGGCGTTCCACGACAGTCCGTTGAGTAACGGGTTACGCAACATAATTGTGGCGGTGTACTCTTCGAATTCTTCCGGTATCAGTGTCTCATGAGAGGCTACAAAGCCAGCCAGACCGTGCAGAATATCAATAATATTGCCCAGTTCGCCGTCCAGAGTACTGGCGATCCGCTCGGCGTTATTCGCGAACGCCTGTTCCTGACGGTTCTGTTCCATCTGGGTGGCCAGTAGCGACAACACCACAATTCCCGCGGTAATGCCGGTTAGCGACAACAGAACCAGGCGGGATTTTTGTGCCGGTGCGTGCATGACTCGCGGGAAAGACACCACCAGCCAGGGCAACAGAAAAATGATGCCTACCGCATCGCCGGCCCACCAGTTCATCCACACCACCAGTAAAGATTCAGTGGGCAGATAGCCGGCGAACCAAATGGTTAGCGTGCTGAGGGTAGCATTAACCAGCGCGCTCAGTAACGCACCAAAGGTTAAGAATGTGACGACTTTAGAGGCCCGGTGGTAGGCAAACGGAAAGCCACAGGTACGGCAAACTAACCAACAACCCACGGCCGCCTGTAAGGTGGCGCCAATGCCCAGCACCACCGGCAGCACCAGATCGTTGGGCGAAGCGATAAACACCGAGGTGGTATAGAACGTGACGGCAAGGGAGCCGATGAAGACCCCGATCAAGCCCGCACTGCCGTACACCAGTACCGCGGCCAGCGCCAGGCCGGCAGCCGGCCAGAAAATCGCAACATGCTCCGGTGGCATCGCCGCGCTTTTGCCCACCAGCCCCAACAGGAAATAGCCCAGCGCCGTCAGTACTAACGCGCTAAGGTATTTTTTCCAGTGCATGTTTGAACGAGCGTCAGGCGCCTGCTGCATGTCTCTCTGCTCTTGTTAGCCAGGCCCTACGATAGCGGGTCTGGAATCTCACTGCCACCCTGGCAAGCAGGAATTAACGTCCTTTTTCCGGGGCCATAAACAACACAGCCTGCATGACGCAGGCTGTGGATAACGTTTGGATAAACGATGTCTTACGCGTCGTACGGATGCCGTAGGACAATGGTTTCGTTTCGGTCCGGGCCGGTAGAGATAATATCCACAGGCACGCCGGTAATCCGCTCCAGCCGCTGTATATAATTCTTGGCAGCCTGGGGAAGCTCTTCGTAACGGGTTACTCCGAAGGTTTTTTCTGACCAGCCAGGCATTTCTTCGTAAACTGGCGTTACCAGGTCGTAACCGTCTGCCGCCATGGGCGGCACATCTTTCACGTTGCCGTCGGCGTCTTTATAGCCCACACAGATTTGCAGCGTATCCAGACCGTCCAGTACATCCAGCTTGGTTAAACAGAAACCGGTGATAGAATTAATTTGCACCGCCCGTTTCATTGCCACGGCATCAAACCAGCCTGTCCGGCGTTTACGCCCGGTGGTGGCACCAAACTCATGCCCTTTGACTCCCAGGTGCTGGCCCACATCGCAATCCAGCTCCGTAGGGAACGGGCCTGAACCCACCCGTGTAGTGTAGGCTTTCACTATCCCCAACACGTAGTCGAGCTTAAGCGGCCCGAAGCCGGCACCGGTGGCTACGCCGCCTACGGTGGTGTTGGAAGAGGTCACATAAGGATAAGTCCCGTGATCGATATCCAGCAACGTGCCCTGCGCGCCTTCAAACATGATAGGCAAGCCAGCATGGTGGGCTTTATCCAGCTCGTCAGTTACATCGACCACCATGGCTTTCAGTATATCCGCCACGGCCAGTGCGCCTTGCAACGTTTCTTCGTAATCGACTGCAGGCTCGTTGTAGTACTGGGTCAGCGTGAAGTTGTGAATATCCAGCACTTCTTTAAGTTTGGCCGCGAAATCTTCTGCGTTGAACAGGTCACCTACCCGCAGGCCGCGACGGGATACTTTGTCTTCGTATGCCGGCCCGATGCCACGTCCGGTGGTACCAATTGCTTTTTTACCGCGGGCTTTTTCACGCGCCACATCCAGGGCGATGTGATAAGGCAGAATAAGCGGGCAGGCTTCGCTGATTTTCAGACGTTCTTTCACCGGCACACCACGCTCTTCCAGCATGGTAATTTCGGTCATAAGCGCGTCAGGGCTAAGTACCACGCCGTTACCGATAATGCAGGTGACGTTATCACGCAGAATGCCTGAGGGAATTAAATGCAGGACGGTTTTCTCGCCGTCGATAACCAGAGTGTGACCGGCATTATGGCCACCCTGATAACGGACCACATATTTTGCGCGATCAGTGAGAAGATCTACTACCTTACCTTTTCCCTCGTCACCCCACTGGGTGCCGAGAACCACAACGTTCTTTGCCATGAATCAAATGCGTAAAAAAATTAGGCGTGGATTCTATCAAAAAGTGACCCCGGGGATCACCTCTTTTATGCGTAAAAAGTCAGCAGTGCGGATATTTCATCTTCATAACCACCCAGAACGTCACACCGGGTGTCAGCGGGCAAGATAGAATAAACTGACCAGACCGGTGACCACGAGTACGCCGCCTAACTGGCGTAATTTGTTGGAGGGGTGTTGGCTGACCTGCTGCAAATAGAGGCGCCACCGATTCGGGAACAATAATGGCCCGATCCCCTCAATGATTAACACCAGTGCCAGCGCCTGCCAAAGCCAATCCATACCGTGTCCTTAGTTGCCGATACCGGGTCAGTCTAACATGAACTCAGCGCAGAGATATCCAGCTGGTCAGGGCTGTGATACAAGGCAAACCCGAAGCGCAGCCGGTTACCGCGATAGTCAGTCATAATGTGATGACGTTCCAGGTTCTGGGCAATGGTCGCGGTAGTTTGCGCATCGGGTAGTTCGAAGGTGAGAAAGTGCCCGCGCTCCGTAGCATCCTCAACCAACAGCGCCTGGCGATTTACCATTGGATGGGCGAGTGTGTCGAGCTGACTTAAAAATGCCTCCTGCACCTTCATCACATGGGCATTAATGTTGGCGGGCGTAATGTCTTCCCTTGAAAACAGGTCGAGCACGGCCCGCAACCGGTACAGGGGCGAGAAATCCATGGTTGCGCCGGCGAAGCGCATGCCGTCTTCACTATACTGCACCTGTCCGTCACGGGGCTGGTCAAGTTGCCCGAATTCGGCATACCAGCCGGTATACAAAGGCCGCTGCTTGCAGGGCTTAGGCACATGGACAAAACACGCCCCTTCCCCGCCCTGGGCGTACTTATAGCCGCCTGCCAAATAAAACACCCGGTCCTGAATGGCGCTGATGTCGGTTGGCCGGGCCATAAAGTGGTGATACCCGTCAATCACCACCAGGGTCTCCTGATCAGCGACTGCATCGACGATACGTTCGATGTCGCTGACCACAAAACCGGAATTGAAAAACACATGGCTCAGAAAAATCACGTCATATTGGCCGCCCTGAATAGCTTCTATAAACCGGTCGCTGAAGCTCTGGAAGGGTTGCGCGGGCACTTTGTTCAGGCTAACCGTGTCCATTTCAGCGAGTCGGTTCGCCTGCCTGTAGAAACTGTGAAACTCGGCGTCGGTAGACAAAATGCGCAATGACTGCGTCCAGTCCTTGCAGCTAAGAATGCGAAACAATAATTCGTGGGTATTCGGTGCAAATACAATTTGCTCAGGGTCTTGGGTGCCCAGCAGGCGACTGATGTGCTGCTGCAAGCCGGGCACGCAATCTTCAAAGAAGTACGCCCATTTTTGATCAGCCAGTCTGGCGCTGTCGTCCCAGTAGTCGAGCATGGCCTGGCGGGTCACATCAGGCCAGTAGTAGTGGCTGTGCGGGGAAAAGTGCTGTTTGCCGGCATTGGCCTTCAGGAACCGCTGGTAATACTGCTGGTACATGTTTCAATCCACAGACGCTGAAAGAATGCTGACTGTACCAAAAACCCGGGCGGATGGGAGCCAAGCACGATAATTTACCTCCGCTGAAGTGGCAGCGAAGCTGTACTGCCGCGGTGCTTTGTTGTCAGCTGCCGGGGCGAAACAGGGCTGACGGCGCTTCACTGAGGCCGTTAGCGCACTGAGCAGGACACTGACCGTTTATATTCCCCCTGGCGGTCTTTATCTGCTATACATGGACTACGAATACAGCCGATACCGCAAGGAGTCAGCAGTGAAATTTCCTAAATATGGCCACTACGCGTTGGATTTTTCAGGCAACGTGATGGAGGTATTTGCTACCGGTAGCTGGAACCTGCACACGGTGCAGAGCCTGAGTTCTGACATGCAGGAACTGGTGCATCGTATTGGTGATACACCCTGGGCGGCGCTAATGGACGGCCGTCGCTGGGTATTGTCCACGCCGGACTGCCAGCAAGCGCTCAGCGAACAAATCAAATTCAATATTCGTCACGGCCTGCGGCGTTCAGCCTATGTGATGGAAAACAGCATGGTGAAAAAAGCGCAGCTGGAACGCACCCATCCGCATCAGGATGATGCGGCTTATGAGCCCGACTACCAGCGCGAATATTTCACCAGTTATTTCGATGCCCTTAAGTGGCTGCATGAGGAAGGGTACTCTCCCCTTCCCTCACAGCCTGAACGTTAGTACAGCAGGCCGTAGACCTTACGACGGTACTCGGATTTCAGCGGGTCGCCGTCGGCCAGGGCATTAATCATATCCAACATGATTTTGCGCGCCTCACCAAAACTTAATTCGGTTTTCAGCACGGTATATAACAACGCCAGCGCTTCATCAGGTTTATGCGCCTGTTGCAGCTGCACGGCCAAATCCACTTTCAGCTGTAAATTGTCAGGCTCGGCCGCCACTGCCTCCTGCAATTGTTTAATTTCCGGTGATTCCGCCGCCTGTTCAGCCAGTTCAACCTTGCCGGTTAACGCCTGGTAGCGGGAGTCCTGATCCACCATTTTAATGGTTTCCAATAGCTCTTTGGCCTGGCTAACCGAACCGGTTTCCAGCAGGCAGTCTATATACAGATACTTAGCGTCCAGATTGTCCGGATTAATATCAAATGCCTGCTTTACCAGCGGAAAGGCGGCCTGATAATCGCCGCTTGCGGCCAGTTTTGCGGCTTCCTGTAAGGCTTCATCTTCTGGATTGGGCAGGTATTTCGCCAGCATCTCACGAATTTGCGCTTCGGGCTGCACGCCGGCAAAGCCATCGACGGGCTGGCCGTCTTTTACCAGCATCACCGTGGGCAAACTGCGGATCCCAAACTGACCCGCCACCTCTTGCTGGGCGTCGCAGTCGACTTTCGCCAGGATCAGGTGTTCAGAGTACTCATTGGCGAGCTTTTCCAGAATAGGCATAAGGTCTTTGCAGGGTTCACACCAGTCAGCCCAGAAATCAACCAGTACCAGCTTTTCCTGTGAGTCTTGCAGGATCACCTGTTGAAAGTTCTGCGTGGTGATATCGACGATGGTGGCGCCGGTGTTCGCGACTAAATTATCCATAGCGTTGGCCTGTTAAAACGTATTTGCAAAGTGATATGGGGGACTTGTGCGAGAAAACAAGTCGTGGTGGTTCATCCCCCTGTTCGCAATCTGCCGGGCACTCAATTGGCGCCCGGTTAATATAATGTTAATGTTAACCCATCATTTCAGGAGATTGCCATGGCCCCGGACACCACCCCTCCCACACAGGATAAACCTGTGCATTTCCGCAGCTTTAAAGAATTTTATCCGTATTACCTTAATGAACACGCTGACCCCACTTGCCGGTTACTACACTTTATCGGCTCCTGGCTGGTACTCGCCGTATTAGGGCTGTCGGTAGTACTGCAAATGTGGGTACTGTTGTGGTTACTGCCGGTCATTGGCTATGGTTTTGCCTGGCTGGGACATTTTATATTTGAAAAAAACCGGCCGGCCACATTCAGTCACCCGCTGTACAGTCTGATGGGCGACTGGGTTATGTTCAAAGATATTTTACTGGGTCGGCTTACGGTCCGGAAACAGTAACTGACCGCCCGGGTTTTCGCAGCACGGCGGGCGGCGTTAATCGAATAATCAACAAGTAAGGATGACCATGTTACGACTACGAATTGCGTCACTCGCGGCAGCGTTTGGTGTACTCAGCGCCGGCGCACAGGCAGAGTCTGCCCCGTTGCCTGACAAACTGACGTATAAGGATACGTTTAACCTGGAATACCCGGCGGCCCCCTTCTTCCTGCCAGACGGCGACAAACTGGTGTACGAGCGTCGCAGCATGGATATTATGTCTGACAGTACCCACAGCAGTCTCTGGCAGATAGATATTAAATCAAAGCAGCACCGCCCGTTACTGGCCGGCGATGACAGTGTGCGCAACGCCGTGTTATCCAAAGACGGCAGTATGCTGGCCTATATTTCCAACGCGTCGGGCAGTGCCCAGCTGTATGTGCGCTACATGGACAGCGGCCAGACCGCCAGACTGACCAATGTGTCGTACGCGCCGGGAAATCTGACCTGGTCCAATGACGGTCAGCACCTGGCATTTACCATGTTTACACCGGTTAAACCCGACTCGCTGTTCACCGGCATGCCAAAAAAACCTGATGGCGCCAAGTGGGCGGAACCCGCTAAGTATATTGAGAAAACCCGCTACCGCGCAGACGGCGCCGGCTACCTGCCTGATGGTTATTCACAAATTTACGTTTTGCCGGTGACCGGCGGCACCCCCCGCCAGCTGACGACGGCGGAATATCCTCACGGTGGCAGCCTGACCTTCAGTAAAAAAGACGACTGGATTTATTTCACCGCTGACAAACAGGACGGCTATGCGTTGCGTCCGTTGGGCAGTGACATATACCGGGTCAGCACCACCACTGCCAAAGTGGAGCAGGTCACGGACATGAAAGGGCCGGAGTCGTCCCCGCTCATCAGCCCGGACGGCAGATGGCTGGCCTTCTCGCAGCTTGATGACCGCAAACTGTCCTACCAGACCGGCGATATTGTGGTGATGAACCTGAACAATGGTAACACCACCCGCTTAACCGGGTCCCTTGACCGTGGCATCGGCCGCTTCGTGTGGAATGATGACAGCGATGAACTGATTTTCTCCTACCTGGATGAAGGTAATAACCGTCTGGCGCGAGTCGATCTGGACGGTGATATCGACAAACTGGATGTGACTATTGGTGGCCAGTCGATGGGCAGACCGTATACCTCGGGCAGCTTCGCAGTAAGCAGCAAAGGGGATATTGCCTTTACGACGGCTGAAACCATGCGCCCGGCAGATTTGGCACTGTACTCACGCCGGGGGAATACCACCACCCTGACAGATTTAAACAGCGACGCACTGGATCACCTTAAGCTGGCGAAAGTCGAAACTCTGCCAGTGACCTCCAGTGTCGATGACCGGAAGATTGATGCGTGGATGGCCCTGCCGCCGGATTTTGATGCCAGCAAATCTTACCCGATGATTTTGGAAATTCACGGTGGCCCACATGCCGCTTACGGTCCGCACTTTTCTATGGAAGTGCAGCTAATGGCGGCACAGGGCTATGTGGTGGTGTGGTCTAACCCGCGGGGCAGCTCCTCGTACGGGGAAGACTTCGGTAACCTTATCCATCACAACTACCCGTCTGAGGACTACAACGATCTGATGGATGTGGTCGATGCTGCGGTGGCGAAAGGGTTTGTAGACAGCAAAAACCTGTTTATTACCGGCGGTTCCGGTGGCGGTGTGCTCACGGCCTGGTCGATTGGTAAAACGGATCGTTTTGCTGCAGCCGTCGTGGCCAAGCCCGTGATTAACTGGGTGAGTTTCGCCCTGACGGCGGACGCGTACCCGTATTTCAGCCAGTACTGGATGGAAGCCATGCCCTGGGAAGTGGCGGACAAGCTATGGGATCGCTCCCCACTGTCACTGGTAGGCAATGTGACCACGCCTACACTGTTGCTGACGGGTGAAGCGGATTACCGTACGCCTATCAGTGAATCGGAGCAGTTCTATCAGGCGTTGCGTCTGCAGGGCGTGGAGTCTGCGATGGTGCGTATTCCAGGCGCGCCACACGGCATTGCTGGCAAGCCGTCACGCCTGATCCAGAAAGTGGGCAATATCGTGGCCTGGTTTGAGCGCTACCGCCACGACGGTGAGTCAGAAGAGTAACCGTTTAGCGTTAAGTGGATAAGCAAAACGCCGGCTGTGAAGCCGGCGTTTTTTATTGACTGACGAAACGTGGTGCTACTCAGAAGCCTAGCGAATAATGCCGCACAGTACCCGCGGGCCGCCGCCACCGAGTTTGGCCGGCTCATCAGAATAGTTATCACCCTCTTCATGAACCATCAATGCACGACCGGTGACTTTTTCTACCGTCAGGCGCGGGGCGAGCACGGAATGTCTGGCGTCGCCTTCTTCATTGACATACAGCAGGGGTAAATCACCCAGGTGCGCATCGTCGCTCCAGGGATAACCGTGGTTATCAGTTTGCTGGGGATCGTAGTGACTGCCAGCCGCGCCGGCCGGCACGGTATCGCCGTTCTTCACGGCACTTTCACATGAGGGATTTTCGTGCACGTGGAAGCCATGGCCACCGGGCTGTAAGCCGGTCAGTGAGGGCGTAAATACCAGTCCGTAGCTACTGTTTTCAATGACTACCGTTCCCGCCGGTTCACCGGTGCGGGCGTCCATCATATCAATGGTGGTGGCCGATGCGCTTAAGGCCGCGGTGGCCATCATGAGACCTGTAAGAACTGCTTTCATGGATCATGCTCCTTGCTGGCTGAGTTCAGCAATGGTAACGGTTGGGTGACACCTTGAGATCACAGGCAGGCAAATGCGGGAGAATTAATGTTGCAGGCAGAGAAACAGTAACGCGGACCCGGGTCCGCGTTTAATACTGTAGGTGCCCGGTTTACTGTGCAGGCGATACTTTCAGTAGTTTACCGTTGGGTGCATCGGTTAACAGGTAGATAAAGCCATCCGGCCCAACCTCTACATCACGAATACGCTCGCCACGAGCGCGCAGATACTCATGTTGTTCTCCCGGCTGGCCGTCGTTCATTTCAATGCGGCGCAGGTGAGTGAATTTTAGCGAGCCCACCAGCAGGTCACCCTGCCACTCGGCGAACGGTTGGCCCTGATAAAACTCCATGCCACTGGGCGCGATAGACGGGTCCCAGTAAAGCCAGGGCTGTTCCATGCCTTCCATCTCGGTTTTGTCTGAGATAATGTCACCCGAGTAATCGATGCCGTAGGTAATTTTCGGCCAGCCATAATTGGCGCCCGATTCAAGCTGATTAATTTCATCACCGCCTTTTGGCCCGTGCTCCATGGCCCACACATCGCCGGTTTCCGGGTGAATCGTCAAGCCCTGCACATTACGGTGGCCATAGGTATATACCTCAGGTGCATCGCCATCAACAAACGGGTTGCCTTCCGGCACACTGCCATCGGCATGAATGCGCACAATCTTACCGAAATGGTTGTCAGTATTTTGTGCTTCATCCATGTACTTATAGCGGTCGCCCAGTGTCACGAATAACATCCCGGCATCGTCAAACGCCAGCCGGCAACCAAAATGGAAGCCGTTGTTAACCAGTGGTTCGGCGGAGAATATCGTATTCAGGTTAGTCAGCTCGCCGTCGCCCAGCACCGCTTTGGTAACACTGGTGCTGCTGCCACCATCGCCAGGCTTGCTGTAGCAGAAATACACGGTGTTATTGTTGGTGAAATCCGGGTCCAGGGTAATATCCAGCATGCCGCCCTGATTATTCGCCGCCACCTCAGGCACATTGGTCAGACGTTCGCCCAGCCCGGTTTGGGGTGAATACACCCGAATTCCGCCGGCCCGTTCAGTAATAATCATCTCACCTTCGGGCATAAATGCCATACCCCACGGATGCGTTAGACCGTCGGCAAGGGTTTCCACAGTCAGGTTTTCATGATCATTTGCCACTGCGGGGGCACTCAGACATAACGAAGCAGTGGCGAAAGCCACTGCTTTTTGCAAGTTCTTCATTTAATTACTCTTAGTTTGGCAAGGTCGCACGAAGCATCCACGCAGTTTTCTCGTGAACACGCATGCGGTCGGAAATTAGGGCTGCAGACGATTCATCGTCGGCCTGCTCAGCGAGTTTCAACGCCTGGCGACAGGTCTTAACTACCTGCTCATGACCGTGGGTTAGCAGCCCAACCATTTCTGAGGCTGCGGGCACGCCGTCAACTTCAGCAATAGAGCTCAGTTCTGAAAACGCTTTGTATGTGCCGGGCGCGTAAATACCCAATGTCCGGATACGTTCAGCAATTTCATCTACGGCTACCGCGAGTTCGGTATAGTGCTCTTCAAACATCAGATGCAACTCGCGAAACTGCGGACCGGTTACATTCCAGTGAAAGTTATGCGTTTGCAAATATAGCGTATAAGAATCTGCCAGCAGCTTTTTCAGGCCTTCCGCCACTTCGGTACGATCACCTTCAGAAATACCAATATCAATCTTTGTCATAGCTTACTCCTTGTGCAATATAAAAACAGATTAAAAACTAATTTTGTAATCTATTTTTCAATACCAAAACACATCCGTTTTGGATTACTGCTATACGCCAAACTGCGGCACTTGGACTTATATCACCCGGCACAAGTGCTAAAATACGAAGCGTAAACGGAATGCGAATACATTAATGATGATGGTGGTGCCCGGTCTGCTTATCAATGGCTTTGATCGCAGCAGTGACGTCAACAGTCTCACCGCTGGTTAATTGTAGCGTCAGATCCACTGAGTTACCTTCGTCCAGCCCGTTCTTAAGCCCCAGTAACATAATGTGATAGCCACCTGGTGCAAATGCGACCTTCTGGCCTGGCGCCAGGGTGACACCGTCGGTCACTTCCCGCATCTGCATTACGTCACCCTGCATGTCGGTGGTGTGAATTTGTGCATCGTCAGCCACAGCAGCATCTACCGTGACCCCAGTCACGGTGACAGGTTTATCGGAGGTGTTCGTCAGCGCAAGGTAGACCGCGCCCGACTGAGCCATGGGAAATGTGGCACGGGCATGGGCATCATGAACGGTCACAGATGCCGCAAAGCTCTGCGTAGCCAGCACTAATCCGGCAATGGTTAGCAAGGTACGGATAATCATAGGTTTTATGCTTCTCTGGAATGTAATTACAACCAGTGTACGGTAGCTAAAGAACGGAACAAAGCAGAAAATGCATAGGTGTATCAGCGGCGTGCTGACGGTGCTGTGAAAGATTCTAAAAAGGCTGTGAGAAGTGGAGAAGGTTAGCTTACAAATATAGGGGAAAAATGGTGCCGACTGCCGGAATCGGACTGCCCGCTCTGCTATGTAGCTACTGATTTATCAGTAGGTTGCAGTTCGTGGGAACACTGAAAAAAGTGGAGAAGGTTAGCTTACAAACATAGGGGAAAATGGTGCCGACTGCCGGAATCGAACTGC
>NZ_JAOTJC010000004.1:52387-503268 GCF_025628895.1 Alteromonas salexigens
GTGGGAACACTGAAAAAAGTGGAGAAGGTTAGCTTACAAACATAGGGGAAAATGGTGCCGACTGCCGGAATCGAACTGCCTGCTCTGCTATGTAGCTACTGATTTATCAGTAGGTTGCAGTTCGTGGGAACACTGAAAAAAGTGGAGAAGGTTAGCTTACAAACATAGGGGAAAATGGTGCCGACTGCCGGAATCGAACTGGCGACCTACTGATTACAAGTCAGTTGCTCTACCAACTGAGCTAAGTCGGCACACAAGAAACGCGCGATTACGGCCGTGTGCAGCTACGTAATCGCGGCGTATTGTAGCCAGCGCGGCTGGCTTGTCAAGGATTATACGCGTTGTAAACGCTTGGCTTCTTTCGCCAGCTTGGGAAACGCCTCTTCCGGTAGGGTCTGCGCCAGCTCCGCCAGCTTGTTACCCAGCTCCTGATAACTGTCTGCGGTCACGTTGATGTGCCCCATCTTGCGTTTCCCGCGCACAGTTTTACCGTACCAGTGCAAATGGCAGCCTGGTATGCTCAGCAGGTCCCGGGAGAAGCCGGTGCAACCAATTACATTTACCATGGCGCTGGGACCCAGTTCTACAGTATCCCCCAGTGGTAAGCCACATACTGCCCGCAGGTGATTATCAAACTGACTGGTAATAGCGCCGGTAAGGGTCCAGTGCCCTGAATTGTGTACCCGGGGAGCCAGCTCATTCACGAGCAGTTTATCGCCGCACTGGAACAGTTCCACTGCCAGTACGCCGACATAGTCCATGCCTTCTGCCAGGGTCGTAAAAATTTGCTGAGCCTGCTCAGTCAATTCATCGCTGATATCGGTAGCCGGCGCCACGGAAACGTGCAGCTGACCCTGATGATGCAGGTTTTCAGCCAGTGGATAGACTTTGATTTCACCCGACTTACTGCGAATGCCAATAATGGACAGTTCCCGATCGAAGTCCAGCATCTGCTCCACCACCAGCGGCACGGCTGTGAGATCTAACGAACTCAACTGCGCTTTCAGCGCTTCCAGTGCGCTGGCATCGGTTAAACGCCATTGTCCGTAGCCGTCATAGCCATCACGGCTGGCTTTGATGATCAGACGTTCGCCCAAGGTAGCTACGCAGTCATCCAGTTGCGCCAGGTCGGTCACTACCTGGTGCGGGCAATTCGCCACTTTGAGAGTATCCAGCAAATGCTTTTCACGCACCCGGTCGGCGCCCACCAGGATGGTTTCAATACCGGGCATGAGCTTACCGCTTTTCGCCGCCTCCTCAAGCAGGTGCTCAGGCACATGCTCAAACTCTACGGTCAGGGCGTCGGCGGCCTCGATAGCCTGCATCAGCGACATATCCAGTGGTTGTTTGCTCACTGGATGAACGACGGTCTCTGACCCCACATCCACGGCCTGTACATCAATACCCAACGGCACACCGGCCAGGTACATCATTTGCGCCAGCTGTCCGGCGCCATACACCAGTACCTGCATTAGTCCAGCTCCAGCTGGTCGTTGGCCAGCACGGTATCGGTTTGTTGCTGACGGAAAGCAATCACGGCGTCACGTACCTGCTCATCCTGTAATGCCACGACCTGGGCCGCTAATAACCCGGCGTTGGCAGCGCCGGCTTCACCGATTGCCAGGGTGCCCACGGCAACGCCTTTTGGCATTTGCACAATGGAGAGCAGCGAGTCCAGACCGTTCAGTGCCCGGGATTTGACCGGACAACCGAATACAGGCAGGTGAGTATGTGCGGCGATCATGCCAGGCAAATGCGCAGCGCCGCCGGCGCCGGCGATGATGGCACTAAAGCCGTTTTCAGCAGCGCTCTCGGCAAATTCAACCAGCAAGTTGGGGGTGCGGTGAGCAGACACCACCCGAGCGTCAAATTCCACTCCCAATGCCTTCAGCATCTTGGCTGCCTCTTGCATGGTCGGCCAGTCAGAGGTAGATCCCATGACAATCGCAACTTTCGCCATCTGCATATCCTCAACGATTAATATGTTGTATCTCCGCCTGTCAGCAAGCCTGTGACCCGTTGCTGGCAGCGGTACTTTGGAAAGCCGGCGATTGTAGCGCAAAATCCGTGCAAAGCCTATAGTCTGGCCGTGGCTTACCCCGGCACTATGGCGCTGAACTTTTATTAAAATAAAACAGTACAAAATTGAATTTACTGGGGTAAATACTACAATTACGGCATGAACACGATTACGTTTCGGCTGTTGGAAGTGTTCCAGCACGTGGTCGATGCCGGTTCGGTAACGGCGGCATCCAATGCGTTATCGCTGTCACAACCAACAGTGTCTTTGCAGCTGAAAAAGCTTAGCAAGATCGTTGGCATGCCACTGCTGGAGTATGTCCATGGCAAGGCAACGATGACCACGGCCGGCGAGGCGGTATACTGCTGTGCGCAGGAAGTGCTGTCTTCCCAGCGTAAGCTGAACAGTCAGGTTCATGCTATCCAGGGGTTGGAAGTTGGCACCTTAAAACTGGCAGTGGTCACCTCTGCCAAGTACATCATCCCGCCTCTTTTAACACCGTATTGTCAGGCTCACCCCAATATTGATATCCATTTTACCGTGGGTAACCGCGATCGTATTGCGAACCGCTTGCGCCACAATAAGGATGACTTGTATATTTTCAGTTATCCGCCGGCCAGTGATGAGCTGCAGTGCCTGCCCATCGCGCAGAACCGGCTACAGGTGATTGCGCCACCGGATTATACCGGGCCGGAGCACTGTTCACTGGCGGCGTTGGCGTCTTGTAAGTTTTTATTAAGAGAAGCCGGTAGTGGCACCCGACGTGCCATCGAGGAGTACTGTGTGAAACACGACATTGAACTGTCACGGACAATGATAGTGGAAAGCAATGAAGCTATTCGGCTGGCGGTGGCCTCCGGTCTCGGCTTAGCGATATTATCTGAGCATACACTGGCCCACGGCCCTGATGAACAGGTGAAGGTACTCAACGTTAACGATTTTCCCTTGCGAAACCAATGGCAGGCTGTCACCGTAAAGTCTCGGCCCATGAGTCTGGCCACCAGGGCGTTTCTGGATCAACTCACGCCCGGTCCGGCCACTATCACAGGAGGTATGAATGTCCAATAACCAGGAAGAACATCATGTTCTGGAAGAAGTAACTGATGTCGTAACCGACTTCCTGCGGCGTGAGGCCGCACCTGGCATATTATTGATGGCAGCCACTGTCCTGGCACTGATTGTCGCCAATTCGCCACTGGATAAATTTTACGATCAGCTGGTTGCCATTCCGGTCCAGATTTCCGCCGGTACCTGGGCGATTGATAAACCCTTACTGTTATGGATAAACGATGGCCTGATGGCGGTGTTCTTCTTTCATGTGGGGCTGGAACTCAAACGGGAAGTTTGTGAAGGGGAACTGTCCAACCCGAAAGACATTATCTTACCGGCCGGCGGTGCCGTTGGCGGGATGGCCATACCCGCGCTGATCTATGTTTTCATTAACTGGGGCAACCCTTTGGCGATGGCGGGCTGGGCAATACCGGCGGCCACCGACATTGCGTTTGCGCTGGGGATCCTGGCCTTACTCGGTAGCCGTGTACCTGCCAGCCTGAAGGTATTTCTGGTAACGCTGGCAATTATTGACGACATCGGCGCCATCGTGATCATTGCGCTGTTCTACACCAACAATATTACTGAAACCGCGTTAGTGATTGCAGCAGTGTGCCTGTTCATTTTATGGCGCATGAACCGTCGAAATGTGGTGGATATTCCGTCCTACGTGTTAGTAGGTATCGTCCTGTGGGTAGCGATGCTCAAGTCCGGGGTGCACGCCACCTTAGCCGGGGTGGTGCTGGCTGCGTTTATTCCTATGCGGGATCGCCGGGACAGCAGCTATTCGCCGGTCACACGCCTGGAACATGGGCTAAACCCTTCCGTCAGTTTTGTTATTTTACCGCTATTCGCCTTCGCTAACGCTGGCATCAGTTTTGGCAATATTAGTCCTGAGGGCATATTCCATCCGGTAACGTTTGGAATATTCCTGGGCCTGGTGGTGGGTAAACAAATTGGTGTATTTGGCTTCTGTTACCTGATACTCAAGCTTAAACTGGCCTCGCTGCCCCGAGACCTCAAATTGCGTCATATATACGGCTGTTCTTTGCTGTGTGGCGTCGGCTTTACCATGAGTTTGTTTATTGGTGGTCTGGCGTTTCAGGAAACCGGTATCAATCAGATATTTGATGAACGGGTGGGGATCCTGGCCGGCTCACTGGTCTCGGCATTGCTGGGGTACGGGGTGCTTTACTGGGTAGGAAAACCACAGAAAACCATCCAGGAAGAACAGGTGGAAACCGGTCCGGCGCCGGGCAGTAACGACTAACTACACATCGGTATTGCCATTAATAAAGCGGGCAATTGTATTGAATAACCGCACCTTGGTAACAGGTTTACTGAGGTGCGAGTTCATTCCGGCAGCCAGACACGCTTGCTGATCCTCGCTGAACGCGTTGGCGGTCAATGCAATAATCGGTACGCCGGCACGTGTATCTCCGCGCTGACGGATGGCTTGCGCGGCGGCAAACCCATCCATCACCGGCATCTGACAATCCATCAGAATAACGTCGAAATGATTTCGTTCCAGCGCGTCCAGAGCCTGCTGGCCGTTACTGGTGCGCACGCAACGTACGTCTTCTGAGCGCAGCATATCCAGCACAATCTCGGCATTAATGTCATTGTCTTCCACCACCAGCACTGTCGTGCCCTCAGGTAACACCGAGTGCTTATCGGCGTCGCCGGACATAGTTAATTCAGCTTCTTTGCAAGGCAGCGTTACGGTAAACGTGGTTCCCCTTCCTTCTTCGCTTTGCAGGTGCACGGCACCGTGCATTAACTCTACGAGCCCGCGGGTAATGGCCAGCCCGAGACCGGTACCGCCATATAATCGGGTAGTAGAGGCGTCGGCCTGCTCAAAGTGACCAAACACCGCCTGTTGTTTGGTCTGAGGTATGCCAATACCGGTGTCTGTCACAGATATGCGCAGCACTTCACTTTCATAGGATGCTGTCAGGCTGATGCTGCCACTGTCGGTGAACTTGATAGCATTACTGAGTAAGTTATTGACTATCTGACTGATTTTGCCGCCATCGCTGACGATGCCAACAGGCAAACTGTCGTCCAGTTGCAACTCAAAGTGCAGCCCCTTACGAGTGGCCGATTGCCGGTGTAACTGGCAACAGGCTTCTATCACCGTGCGCGGCGACAATGTTTGCTGCTCCACAGTCATTTTGCCTGCTTCTATTTTCGACCAGTCGAGTATGCTGTTGAGGATCAGTAACAGGTTATTCGCCGACTGGGCAATGACCCCGACCCGGTAGGCTACCGGCTGATCAAGTTGCTCACTCAGCAGGTTTTCACAGGTACCGATAATGCCGTTCATGGGGGTACGAATTTCATGGGACATGGTGGCGAGAAACTGGGTTTTGGCCACACTCGCATCTTCTGCGCTGCGCAGGGCGGCTTGGAGGGAGTGGGTTTTCTCTTCTATTCGCGCTTCCAGAGACTCGTTCAACACCCCTAGCTGGGTGTTCAGGCGCTGCTGCTCCTGACCGGCATCATCAAGCGCCTGAAAGGCCTGGTTAAGACGCAGCTGCAGGCCCTTAAACTCTTCTTCCAGGGCAGCGATTTCACTCAGCTGCACGGCGTGCACTTTTTCTTGCGCTGCAGCCACAGGCTGTCCCGGATGAAAGGCTGCAATGTCGCGAATAAGCCGCCTTAACGGCGTGTCCACCAGTTTCGCCACCATCGTGCCTACGGCCACACCGACCAGCGCCAGCAACATGAGTACGCCAAGGGCAATGAGCAAATAATTGCTGATTATTCCCTCAAAGCGGGCATAGTCATAATACAGACTGACTTTCCAGGGCACGCTCTCTATCTCAGCGCGCCGGGCGACCCACTCTTTGTTACTCACTATGACACGCTGCGCACACCCCTTACCGCAGGGCGCAGGATTGTGACGGCTTAGCAGGGCCAGGTTGAGCGCGCTGGCGGCGAACACCACATTCTGCTGCGAGTCTTCTATTAACAGGTAGAAGCCCGGCATATTCTGCTCATTGAAGTCGGCAAAAGCGTCCATAGATAAAGAGCCTTCTACTATTCCCACCGGCTTGCCGGTACTATCGAGGATAGGCGCGGACTGCGCGACAATTGGGTCGTTCCCAAACCCCTGCCCCATAAAGGCGTCAGACACAAAGGGCATGCCGGTAGCCATGGGCTGCTGAAAGTATCCTCGGCCTGACACATTCACCACACCCGCCTGGCGGGCCTTTTCGAGCAATTTCTGAGGATAAGCAAGCACAATTGCCCCGTTTTCCTCTGCAACTAAAAAGGTCAGATACTGAGGCTTGTTATTCGCCAGTGAGGCCAGCGCCTGTTGACTGAATGGCCCTGCCAGCGGTTCACCTAACTGGTAGGCGGTGCTTAAATTCGCTGCTGTGGCAACAATGGCATCATGATGAGCCGAGAGAAAGGTGTCCAGTTGCTGGGACAGTACCAACGTACGCTGATCCATATATTGCGTGAGACGGCCCATTAACTGTGCCTGAAACGCACCCACATAAAAATAGATGACCAGGAGCAGGGTCATGAAGAAGGTGCCGGCAAAAAAATAGCTGAACAGCGTTTGAGTACGTATACCTGGCAGGCGCTCAGACGGCTCGTGAGGCAGGTATAAATGAAAGCCAATATAAAGAAAGTGGCCGAGCAGGAAGGCAAACGCCCCGCTCAACCAGGTCACCATAATAGCAGTGACCATTGTCACCGGCTGCCCCGGAAACTGCAGATAATACTGTACCAGCAGCATGGGGATGAGTAACAGCGACCACAACCCCATGCCTGTGCGTAGCTGGCTGAAGACAGGCTTGCGGAAACAAAAAAGGGAGACCAGGATGGGCAGACCAATTAGCCCCAGTACATCCAACAGCGGCGCAGCACGCCAAACCAATGGCAAGCTGATAATGACCAAAGCCGGCAACAAATAGCGCAAGCGTCCGGCCAGGGCAATGCACACCGCGGGGGCAAAGCCGAAGGCCACCAGCCCTTGCGACTCAAACCCGGCAGGCAGACTATTGAGTGCTGCGCCCAAGGCGGTCAGCAACAACAGCCACAGTACAGGCCGGATCCCGAATAGCCGGGGCGGGGTGGCAGACAAGGTCATGGTATTTCTGCTTAACGATTTTGCTGCATATAATCCAGTGTCAGATTAGTCAGTAACTTCACGCCAAGTTTCATACCTGCATCATCGACATAAAATTCAGGGGTGTGGTGAGCCGGAGACTCTTCTTCCGGCACATCCACAGGTTTGCCGCCTACCCACATGTACAGACCGGGGATTTTCTCCTGATAGAATGAGAAGTCTTCCGCGCCAGTGACCGGTTTAGCCAAAATGGTGTTCTTTTCACCGGCGGTGCGTTTTAACGTGGGTAACATGGCTGCAGTCAGCTCAGGATCGTTATAGGTAATAGGGTAATAATAATCCAGTGGCAGGGTCAGTTCTGCCTCGGCGCCCATGCTCTCAGCAATGCCTTTGACTTTTCTGGGCAGCGACTCGTAAATATGTTCACGGGCTTCTTTACTGAGGGTACGAATGGTGCCCACCATCTCAACTTCCTCAGGGATGATGTTCGAACGGTTGCCACCATGAATAGAACCCACGGAGACCACCGCCGCACTGTCGATAAGTTTTATTTCACGGCTTACTATGGTTTGCAGACCCATGACAATCTGCGCCGCGGTAACGACCGGATCCACGCTCTTCCAGGGGTATGCGCCGTGAGCCTGTTTGCCTTTCACGACAATTTTGAACGGGTCGACCGCGGCCATCGTGCCGCCGGGGTTATAACTCACCGTGCCGACATCAGAATTGGCACTGATATGTAATCCGAAAATCACATCCACATCGGGATTTTTCAGCACGCCTTCTTTTACCATGACTTCAGCACCGCCTTTCTCACCGGCTGGGGCGCCTTCTTCGGCAGGCTGAAAAATAAACTTCACTTTACCGTTCAGCTCGGATTTCATGTCGGTCAGAATTTTTGCCGCGCCCATCAGCATGGCCATGTGCGTATCATGCCCACAGGCATGCATCACCGGGACGGTCTGGCCATTGAATTCGCCGGTCTGCGTCGACTTATAGGGCAAATCGTTTTGTTCTTTGACTGGCAAGCCATCCATGTCAGCTCGCAGCGCGACGGTTGGACCTGGTTTGCCACTATCCAAAATCGCCACCACGCCGGTTTTCGCTACGCCCGTAGTTACTTCCAGTCCGAGTCCACGGAGGTGTTCAGCGACATACTTGGCAGTATCGTATTCACGGTTGGAGAGCTCGGGGAATTCATGCAGGTGGTGGCGCCATTCAATCACGTCATTTTCCACCGCATCGGCCATTTCATCGACCCTGGTCTGAGCGGCAGAAAGCGTGGTCCATAAGCCAAGCGCGGCACAGGCGAGCATTCGATACATAGTTCATCCTTTCAAAACTGCAGGCTGGCACACGACACATTTTGCGTAGCGCCAGGTCATTGGAGGTCGCGCCGGAATTGGCACGGTCAGACTTTTACCCTAGCCTAATCCCGGGTGATTGAAAAGTGGCTTTGCGAGGCGGGTACCGGTTTTGTCGCGCGCGAACTAAACCAGTCACTGTCGGTAGCCTCATCGCAGATACAAAAAAACGCGCCAAAAGCGCGTTTTTTATGTCTGTTACCATAACCGGTGGCTAGCTTTTCTGACGCTTCATGGCGTCGAAGAATTCGTCATTCGTTTTGGTCATAGACAGCTTGTTGATGAGGAACTCTATGGCGTCAATTTCTGACATCTCATGCACAATTTTGCGCAGGATCCACATCTTCTGGAGCTCTTCCTGATTAGTCAGCAGTTCTTCACGGCGAGTCCCTGAGCGATTGAAGTCGATAGCCGGGAATACACGTTTTTCTGCGATCTTACGATGCAGGTGTAATTCCATGTTACCGGTGCCCTTGAACTCTTCGTAAATGACTTCGTCCATTTTCGAGCCGGTATCAACCAGTGCCGTGGCGATGATGGTCAGGCTGCCGCCTTCTTCAACATTTCGCGCCGCACCGAAGAAACGCTTAGGCTTGTGCAGGGCGTTGGCATCCACACCACCGGTAAGTACCTTACCTGACGACGGGATAACCGTATTATAGGCACGGGCCAGACGGGTGATAGAATCCAGCAGGATAACCACGTCTTTCTTGTGTTCAACCAGGCGCTTGGCTTTTTCAATTACCATTTCAGCGACCTGCACGTGACGGCTGGCAGGCTCGTCGAACGTGGACGCAACTACTTCACCTTGCACCAGACGGTGCATTTCGGTCACTTCTTCCGGTCGCTCGTCAATCAACAACACCATCAGTTCACACTCCGGGTGGTTGGCTGCAATTGACTGGGCAATGTTTTGCAGCAACAGCGTTTTACCCGCTTTCGGCGGTGCCACGATGAGGCCACGCTGTCCACGGCCGATTGGCGAGGCCAAATCAAGTACGCGAGCAGTGATGTCTTCGGTAGAGCCATTGCCCCGCTCCATCCGCAAACGAGACTGTGCATGTAGCGGTGTCAGGTTTTCGAACAGGATTTTGTTACGGGAGTTTTCCGGCTTATCGAAGTTTACTTCGCGGATTTTCAGCAATGCGAAATAGCGCTCACTGTCTTTCGGCGGGCGGATCTTGCCGGCAATGGTATCACCGGTGCGCAAGTTGAAACGTCGGATTTGGCTGGGCGAGACGTAAATATCGTCAGGGCCGGCCAGATAAGACGAGTCAGCTGAGCGAAGAAAGCCAAAACCATCCTGAAGGATCTCCAGTACCCCGTCTCCGAAAATATCTTCACCGCTTTTAGCGTGAGCTTTCAGAATCGAGAAAATGATGTCTTGTTTTCTGGCTCGCGCCATGTTTTCCAGGCCCATTTCCTCGGCCAGGTTGACCAATTCACTGATTGGTTTGTTCTTGAGTTCGGTTAAATTCATACTGGTGGGTCTTTGTGCTTGAACTTCGCTTACAGGACTATTAGTCACGACGTTGTCATTAGAATAGAGTTAAAATATGCCCGGATGTGGGCTAAGCAGAACGCTGCTCAGATGAGAGCTACCAGAACGTTAGCACCATAACCCAGTCTCGTCCAGCCTTTTAAGTCAATATGTTAAAAAAACTTAAATGTGACAGCCAACGCTGTCGCCGGGGGCTTTTTCCGTTGTACGGATATAAAAAAACCCGGTTCACCTAGTGTCACCGGGTTTTTTTGAAGAACGCCTGAATTACAGGTTTTCGTTCAGGAACTCAGTCAGCTGAGTTTTGGAAAGTGCGCCAACTTTTGTGGCTGCCACGTTACCGCCTTTAAACAGCAGCAGCGTAGGAATGCCGCGGATACCGTATTTAGGCGGCGTCTCGTTATTTTCATCGACATTCAACTTACCAACTGTTAACTTGCCTTCATATTCGCTGGCAATTTCTTCGAGAATTGGCGCGATCATTTTACACGGGCCGCACCACTCAGCCCAGAAGTCAACCAGCACAGGACCGTCGGCATTGATAACATCTGCTTCGAACTTATCGTCAGTTAACTGGATAATTTTGTCGCTCATTCTTTTCTCCATAATTGGTCTGTCGCTGATTTGTCTCAGCTTTACCATAAGTGTTATATAGAAACTGTTTTTTAATGCAAGCACTGATAAGCTATAAGCTATGCAAACAACTCATTTAACTGATACTCACTTTTCCGACCTGCCGGTAAACCCGAAGGTTCTCGATGCCCTAAAGGCAGCTAACTTCACTCATTGCACGCCCATTCAGGCGCTGTCTTTGCCGCCTCTGTTGGATGGCCTGGATATCGCAGGGCAGGCACAAACGGGCACAGGCAAAACCATCGCATTTTTGGTGGCCACTTTCCATTACCTGCTAAGCAAAGCAGAAAATAATGATGGCGGCAAACCAAAAGGGCCCCGCGCTATCATTATGGCGCCGACCCGCGAGCTTGCCGTGCAAATATACAATGATGCAAAACTACTCAGTCAGCACACCGGCATATCGCTTGGGTTGATTTATGGGGGCGAAGGCTACCAAAGTCAACGGGAAACGCTGGAAGAAGGGGTGGACATCATCATCGGTACGACAGGCCGCATTCTGGACTATTATAAACAGAATATTTTCACACTGGAACACATCCAGGTGGCGGTACTGGACGAAGCCGATCGCATGTTCGATTTAGGCTTTATAAAAGATATCCGGTATTTATTACGTCGTATGCCCCCTGCATCTGAGCGGTTGAGCATGCTGTTCTCGGCGACGCTGAGCTACCGTGTCCAGGAGCTGGCGTACGAGCATATGAACAACCCCACCCATGTTCAGGTAGAGCCTGAACAGAAAACGGCCAGTCGGGTAGTAGAAGAACTTTTCTACCCGTCAGATGATGACAAAATGGCCTTATTACTGACCCTGATGGAAGAAGAATGGCCGGATAAAGCCATTGTTTTTGCCAATACCAAGTCCGGATGTGAACGGGTTAACGACTGGTTGGCCGCCGATGGTCACCGGGTGGGAATGCTAAGCGGCGATGTCCCTCAGAAGAAGCGTCTGGCTATTCTGGATGACTTCACCAAAGGCACCCTTGATGTGTTGGTAGCCACCGATGTGGCCGCACGTGGGCTGCACATCGACCAGGTAACTCATGTATTTAACTTTGATCTGCCGGACGATGCGGAAGACTACGTACACCGTATTGGCCGAACCGGCCGTGCCGGTCGCAGCGGTCACGCCATCAGCTTCGCATGCGAAAAGTATGCGCTGAATCTGCCGGATATCGAACAGTATATTCAGCACGCGATACCGGTTACCGACTACGATAAGACGGCACTGCTTGACGACATCAAGCCGCCCAAACCCCGTCGCCGTCGCCCACCAAACAACCGCAACTCGCAACGTCGCGGACGTGGCCGGGGCAAGCCGTCTAATCGCAACAGTTAAGCCTATGCAGCCTGAAATTATGCATGACACCCAAACCTACGGCGAGTATTACGCCGCCGTAGATTTAGGTTCCAACAGCTTCCACATGGTGGTGGTGCATGTCGTCAATGGTAGCGTGCAGATTATCGGCAAGGTTAAGCAAAAGGTGCGTCTTGCCGCCGGTCTCGACGACACCATGGCGCTGGATGATGTCAGCATGGAACGAGGCTGGCAGTGCCTACAGACGTTTTCAGAGCGACTACAGGATATCCCCCCTTCTAATATCAAGGTGGTGGCTACTGCAACCTTGCGGCTGGCTACCAATGCACATGTTTTTATTCAGCGCGCTGAGGAAATCCTGCAACATAAGCTGGATGTCATCAGTGGTGAAGAAGAAGCCCGGCAAATTTACCTTGGGGTAGCCTATACGTCGGCCAACCAGGGCAATACTCTGGTGATTGATATTGGTGGTGCCAGCACCGAAATTATTATTGGTAACGACATGCAGCCCATTCACCTGAAAAGTCTGGATATGGGCTGTGTGACCTTTATGGAACGTTACTTCCCCGGCGGGACTATTACCCAGCAAAATTTTGCGCAGGCCAAACAGGCGGCGCGTGAAATGCTGGATGAAGTGGCTGAAACTTTTTTATGTTTCGACTGGCATAACTGTTTGGGTGCCTCCGGCACGCCGCAGGCCATCACCGAGATCCTGGTAGCCCAGGGGATCAGTGATGCCATCCGACTGGATTACCTGCACGACCTTGAAGCCCAGTGCATTGCTTGTGGAAACGTAAGCGCCCTCGACATTACCGGCCTGGAAGCAAACCGCAAGCCTATCTTTCCCAGTGGATTAGCGATTCTTATCAGCCTGTTTGAGCGGTTACATATCCGCCATATGAACATTTCCGGTGGTGCGCTGCGGGAAGGGTTAATTTATGGCATGCTGGATAATCTGCAGGAAAATGACCGCCGAAAGCAGACCCTGAATCAGACGGTCAGCCGGTATCATATCGACAAGCCCCACGCCGAAGCGGTGCGCGGGCTGGCAATTTCATTGTGTCATCAGTTGTGTGCCCAGCAGAATATCTGTCATCTGGACACCGAGGCGGTATTGGGTGCGGCAGCTATGCTGCATGAGATCGGTCTGCACATCGAATACAAAAAGTACCACGACCATGGTGCTTATATTCTATCGCACATCGACCTGCCCGGCTTCACCCGCCTGCAACGCACGGCGATCCGTGATCTGGTTGGCCTGCACCGGTTAACTATCGAGCCCGGTTGCTTTGATAATTATCACGATGATGTGAAACCCATGCTGGAAGGGCTGCTGCGAATTCTGCGGATTGCCGTGGTGCTGTGTTTACGCAGGCAGAACAAACACATCCCCGAAGTGAAACTCACCGTGGACAACAGTAAGTGGACACTTACTTTCCCTGCTGGCTGGCTGAAAGCCCACCCCCTGATTAATGCTGAAATGGCCAATGAAGTCTGGCTGCAGCATCGTGCAGGCTGGGAACTGATTTGTGATTAGCGGGATAGCCTGCCGCATACTGCCGGCAGACTGACCCCGTTATGTGGCTAATCTAGTTGGTGGCCTGTGCCGCCAACTGTTCCCGCAATGCACTGTAGAAGCTGTTAATACGTTCGGCATTTTTGCCTAAATCACTTTTGCCCACCCTGGATTTGCTGCGCACGTCTACCAGCGTATCGTCACCTTTGGCGGTCAGTCGGATAACCACATCGTCTTTGAAGCCCCACCACAGGGTAGTGTCTGTTGCCTCTATAGTATTCTCTGCCGCATTTTCGTTCGTGCGCTTCCAGCCCAGCTGCTCTACAGTCGCTTCAGCGGCGGTATAGACCTGCTCAATGGGCTGTGGAAACAGCTGGGTTTTAATGTGCGGATAGGCATCCAGTTGCTGACGGGTAACTTCGCCCCCTTCATAAGTCACCGGATTCGGTGCGTCTTTGCGTAACGGGGCAATGGCCACAAACTCCGGCGGATTAGTCACATCGGTGCTGATGTCATGAATAGGCGGTACCGAGGACGCCTGACTCATCATACGCAGAGGCATAGCCACCGCAATTAAAGCCAGTACCGCAAAGGCTACTGTGCTGCCCCACTGCACTGACTTGCGGGCAATCAGTACTTGCACAATTATCAGCACCAGCGCCGCCGCGCCCACATACAAGCCATAGCGGATTGAGGTAAACGCCAGCCCCAGGCTAAGCCCGGCGAACTGATATAGCAGCCCCGGCAACACCACCATCAGGAAACTAATAACACTTAACAGGGCAACAAGTATTTTCATTACTACGCTCTCATTAACAATTTGAATTTTAAAGAGTAAACACTAACACAGCGCGCCGCAACCGGATCCGACACGCTGGGTAATGTCAGGCTTGCGGTTATATCACCAGTAAATCCATAAACCGGTTGACCGGCGTGGCTTCCAGGGCAGCCTGATCTTTGCACAGGGCGAAGATTTTCTCACAGCGACCGGCCGGAAAGCGACTGGCCAGATGCCTGCGAAATTTGCTTTCAAGAACCGGGATCCCCTCTTTACGGCGGCGACGATGACCAATAGGATACGCTACTTCTACTTTTTCAGTGGCGCTGCCGTCACTGAAAAACACCTGCACGGCATTAGCAATAGAACGTTGGGACGGGTCAAGGTAGTCCTGACTGTAGGCCGGATCTTCCACCACTTCCATTTTTTCCCGCAGCTGGTCAATTTCCGGGTGTTCTGCATGGAAACTGTCTTCGTAATGTTCGGCGTTCAGCTCACCCAGCAACAAGGGGACGGCTGTCATGTATTGCAGACAGTGATCACGGTCGGCCGGGTTCGCCAACGCCCCGTGCTTGGAAATTATTCGAATGGCTGACTCATGGGTAGTGATCACTATTTTGTCTATTTCAGCAATGCGATTGACCACCTCGGGATGCAGCAGTACCGCTGCCTCGCAGGCGGTCTGCGCATGAAACTCCGCCGGGAAGTTCAGCTTAAACAGAATATTTTCCATGACATAGGTGCCATAGTCCTGACTAAACTGCAGTTGCCGGGCCTCATCCGGCTTCTTCGCCAAGTCTTTGTTAGTGTGGCTGAACGACACATCGTAAAAGCCCCACTGGGGGGCGGTGAGTGCGCCGGGGATCCCCATTTCGCCGCGCATGGACATATCCGCCAGCCGCACCGCACGCGAGGTGGCATCACCGGCCGCCCATGATTTTCTGGATCCGGCATTGGGGGCATGACGATAGGTACGTAAAGCAGAACCGTCTACCCAGGCCTGTGAAATACTGGCCATGATTTGCTCGCGGGTGCCGCCCAGCATATGGGTGGCCACCGCCGCACTGGCGACCCTTACCAGCAAGACATGACACAGGCCCACCCGGTTAAAGCTGTTCTCCAGTGCAATAACGCCCTGTATTTCGTGCGCTTTTATCATTGCATGCAGCACGTCTTTCATCGTCAGGGGTGGCTCGTTGTGTGCTTCACGGACTTGTGAGAGGTGGTCGGCTACCGCCAGTATCGCCCCCAGATTATCAGAGGGGTGCCCCCACTCCGCGGCCAGCCAGGTGTCGTTATAATCCAGCCAGCGAATGATGCAGCCAATATCCCAGGCCGCCTTGACCGGGTCGAGCACAAACTGGGTGCCCGGCACCCGCGCCCCCTGCGGAACCTGCGTGCCTGCCACCAGTGGCCCCAGATGTTTGGTACACTCCGGAAAGCGCAACGCAAACAGGCCACAGCCAAGCGTGTCCATCAAACAGTTACGGGCAGTATCCAGTGCCTCTGCAGAGTCAATCTCATAGTTAATAACGTAGTCGGCGATATCCTGAATTACATCGTCGTAATCCGGGCGCACATTGGCGTCTCCCTGTACATTCATGCCGTCACTCCTTGGTTGGAAGGTTGATAGCCTGACAGCCCAACTGGCGGCTGTCCGTGGTGACAGTTTGTACGAAACTGCACCAATATAGATGACTTATGCTAGCGGTGTTTGGCGTGGGCCCGTGTAAAGGGCATAGCTAATAATCTGAATACACTGGCATTATCAGCAGTGGGTGGGTACTCACGTTGCCCGATATCCAGCGTTTCGTCGGTTTGCTGGGCGCGGGACCGGTAACTGTTAAATAGCCTGTCCCACCAGCTCACGCTGAAACCAAAGTTGGTATTGGTTTCGCGGGCATACTGGGAATGGTGGATGCGATGGAGGCGCTGGGTTATGAACAGATATGCCAGCCGGTCATCCCACTTTTGGGGTAAGCGGATATTGGTATGGTTAAACAACGAGAATGCATTCAAGGCCACTTCAAAAATGACCACGGCCAGCACTGGCGCGCCCAGCAGGACAATAACACTGCCTTTAATAAACAGGCTCACCACAATTTCAAAGGGATGAAACCGCAATCCGGTGGTGGTATCCACATGGCTGTCAGCATGGTGCACCTGGTGTAGCCGCCATAGCCAGGGGATACGGTGAAACAGACGGTGCTGCCAGTAAATGGCTAAATCCAACAACAGAATGCTCACAGCCATGACAACCCACCCGGGCACATCAAACAAGTGGAACAGCCCGATACCGGCATCCTGTGCCCATAAGGCTACGCCAATTAACGTGGCCGGTAGTACCAGTCGGCCCGCCAGAGCGCCGGTCACCAGTAACAACAGGTTGCCCCGCCAGCGTAGCCAGCGGTTTAACGGTGCCTGCCGTGCCGGCAACCAGGCTTCCAGCAGCGCCATAATGGCGAATACGGCCAGAAAAACCGGCAATCTGACAAAGTTTGCGTCCATCAGGTCACTCTTTGTAGCGTATTAAAGCCACCTGCGATACGCGTCACAATAGTAATCGCACATGCCAGCGCAAAGGTGTAGGCCAGTTCCGGAAACCAGTAAGGCCAGATGCAAAATGCCACGAACGCCAAAATTGTTTCAGTGCCCTCGGTGAGACCTTGCATATAATAAAAGCTCTTGTGGCTGAACTGCGGACGGGCAATAGAGTATTTTTCAGCCGCCACCGCAAATGCCAGGAAGCTGCTGCCGGTGCCGATAAACGCGGTTAACAGCACCATGGCCGGGATCCCCCACTCCAGAGGATTGGCAATGCCAAAGGCCAGTGGAATAGCCGCGTAAAACAGAAAATCCAGGCAAATATCCAGATATCCCCCCGCACTGGAACTGCTTTTCTGATAACGTGCCAGCTCACCGTCGATGCCATCGGCAATACGGTTGCAGGCAATAAACACCAGCGCCATCGCCCACCACTGCACAATGATCATGGGCACGGCCAGCAATCCCACTGCAAACCCGGCTAAGGTGACCTGGTTGGGCGTCACTCCCCGCTTGTCCAGCCGCACAACCAAAGGCCGCAACAGGGGCTTAATTAAGGGGGTCAGTTTTGCGTCTAACATACTATACCTCTATGACAGGGCCGCCGGCGGCCTGCGCATCATTGGGATCATGAGTGACCATGAGGGCCGGTAAACCGCGTTGGACAATAGTGTCGAACACCCAATGACGCAATTGATCTTTACGCGCGGCGTCCAGTCTCGCAAACGGTTCATCCAGTAATACCGCAGCTGGCTGGGCTGCCAATGTGCGCAGCAGCGCCACCCGGGCCTGTTGGCCGCCAGACAAGGTTTGTACCGCGCGGTCCTGCAAGTCAGCCAGACCCACACTACTGAGTTGTTCAGCAATCTGTTCATGACGTTCTGCCGCAGTGGTTTTAGCATGCACGTGCCTGGGCAGCGCAAAAGCAATGTTTTCCCCCACAGTCATGTGCTCAAACAGCAGCGCATCCTGGTACAGAATGCCCATATTGCGCCGGTGTGCCGCGACCGTATTCATACGCTGATCGTTAAGAATAATATCACCGCTGTAGCTGAACGGGTCACTGAGTTGCCCGCAAATGGCATCCAGCAGCGTCGATTTGCCAGCCCCCGACGGCCCCATGACTGCGACTACCTGCCCGGGCGGTACAGTGACATCAATGCTCAGCAGAGGCTCACCGTGACGGTAGATGGTCAGATTATTAAGTGCCAGTGTCATTCGCTGCTATCCTTTTTTGCCGCCGCTTTGCCCGTGCGGCAGGGTTGAAAAAACGCCCCGGCAGGTACCAGGCCAGTGCAAACCCACTGAGCGGTAACATTACCTGCACCAGCACGTATACGGCGCTGAGACGCTGACTGCTCCCCGCGGCTACTGCCACGGCTTCGGTGGTCACGGTGGTTATTCTGCCCCCGCCACTAAGAAGGGTGGGTAAATACTGACTGAAGCTGATCGCCATCCCCAATGCCATTGCAATCAAAACAGGCCCGAACAACATGGGTAACTTCACCTGCCAAAATACCTGCCAAGGTGATTTACTCAGTCCGGAGGCGACCTTCATATAGCGAGGATCAAGGCGACGATAGGCTACCGCCAGCGAAATGAACACATAAGGCAGCACGTAGATTAAATGGCTGACAAAAACGTGGGTGATTACACTGCCAGCCAACCAGCGTTGCTGAAACCACACCAACCCAAACAGAAACGCTACGCCCGGCACTAACAGTGGCAGATACAGGGTAATATTAACCGCTATTTTGTCCCACTGTTGCCAGCGAGCAGTGCGCTTAGACATAAATCCGGCCTCGGCTTCCAGCGCCAGCAAGGCCACTGTCACCGCCACCAGACTGACGGCAATTCCTAATACCAGAGTAGTAATAAGCGGTTGCGTTAATGCCGTCAGTGCGGTTTGCCAGTGTAACAGGGTTACGCCCTCGGGTAACAGGGCGGGAAACGTCCAGTACGTGGCCACAGACCACACCACCAGACTGGTCAGCATCAGGACACCGGTGATAACAAACAGCAGCGCGCCCGTCCAGGCAAAGACCTGGATAACACTGCTCAACTGGTTGCGCTGGCCGCTCAGACGCATTCGCTTGGCCCAGCTTGCAACGATTTGTTCGGCTAGCCACCAGCTTGCGAGAGCGGCTAAAGTCACCAGTAACTGCAATACAGCCGCGGCGGAGGCCTGAAAGCGCATGCTTAAATCAACATGGTTAAACCATTGCAGCACCACCACCGCCAGCGTCGGTGGGTTATTCGGCCCCAGCAACAGCGGAATTTCCACGTTGGCGGTCGCGTATGCCAGTACCGCCAGCACCGGCAGGCGCAGGTGAGGATAAATTATGGGTAGTGCCACTTTGATGAAGGCGGTAACCGTCGCATAGCCCATGGCCTGCGCACACTTTATATGTTTGTGCAGACGGGTTTGCAGTTGTGGCTGTGTTAGCACACTCAGCGCCATCAGGAAAATAAACGGCAGCTCTTTAAGCGCCAGAGCGAGTATCACCGCCACACCGTGGGGATCGTAAGGCAGCGCCCACTGAGGAGTCAGGACGTCGCCGGTGATCATCGCTCCGATGCGCGCCGCCCAGCCGGACGGGGCAAGAATAAATAACAGCGCAATGGCCGCGGCGGCGTGGGGTAATACCAGCAATGGGCTTAATAAGCGTTGTAATGTGTGCAGCCCGCTGTGTTGATAAAATGTGGCTAGCAGGGCTATTGCCAGCAAGGCAGCCAGGCCTGTAGCCGTCACCCCAGTAAAGAAAGAGAGCCACGCCATCCGTCCTATCCCTTCTACCTGCCACAGCTCAGCAAACACGCTCAGACTGAACGTATCTTGGCCCAGCGCGGGGAAATACCCGAATGCCGGCAACATTACCCCCACCACCCCGGCGATGATCGGCAGGCTTAATACACTGATAAATATCCAGCGTACCGCTAGGGCTATTACCGGAAACCGGAGCATTACCAGCGCGCTCCATAGCGTTCAAACCAGGCTTCGCGCAGGGCATCAGTCCAGCTGCTGTGAGGTTCTGGCAGTAGCCGGTTGATTGCGCCTGCGGGTAACGCAGCAGGATGAGAACTCTGGCTGACAAAACGCTGGCGAGCGGCCTTGGGTAATAACGATAAATCGAGGACGGTTTCGTCCCCCCACACGGCAAGTTGCTGCTTTCTGGCCTGTGCCTCGGGCGACAGCAGGAAATTCACGACCTGCCTGGCGGCGTCCGGATGGGCGGTGTTGTAGCTAATTCCCACGAAGTGCACGTTAGCCAGACTGCCCTCCTGCATGGCATAGGTCCGCACTGTCTCAGGTAAGTCGTAGCGGGTGACGGCGCCGGGAATTTCGGCGGCCGTGAACGAAAACGCCAGCAGCAACTCGCCACTGCCCATGAGCTGTTGCAAATGCGAAGCCTGCCGCACCATGTAGTCACCCTGCCGCCACATTACCGGGTGCAGCTTATCCAGATAGGCCCATAACGGCCGGGTAACCTGAGCAAAACTGTCGGCGTTCACCGGTGCATAAAGCAGGTCGGGGTTGTCCGCGTTCAATGCCAGCAGGACATATTTCAGAAAACTAATGCCCAGGTAATCATTGGGTAGCGGATAGGTAAAGCGGCCGGGATTAGTGTGGGCAAAGCTCAGCAACGCCTGCACGTTCTGAGGGGGGGCGCTCAGGTAACGCTGGTTGTAGTAGAATACCAGCGCTGCTTTGCCCCACGGGGCTTCCTGACCCCGCGTAGGCAACCCGAAATCAGTGGTCATGGCCGGGTTTTGCGCCGGGTTGGTGAGCTTGAAGTTAGGCAAGTCGCTTACCCAGTTTTTCAGCAACAGATTGTTACGCTGCATGGCAGCGAAATTTTCCCCGTTGATCCAGATGAGGTCTACGGCGCCCTGATCATGATTACCGGCTGCTTTCTCTGCCAGTACCCGGGCTACCGCATCACTGGTATCGGCCAGCTTCACATGTTTGAGGGTAATGCCGTGACGGGCTTCAACCTGGCCGGCTACCCATTGCAGATAATCGTTCACCTGCGCACTGCCACCCCAGGCATGAAACTGCAGGGTGACAGCTGTGGCTGGCATCCCCCCCAGCATTCCCGCGACAATCAACAGCCAGCCTGCCACCTTACTGCGTGTCATTGAGGGTCCAGTTATAGTCCAGATACTCAATTTTCACCGCCCTATTCTGCAACTGTTGGGTCTGTTCTGGGGTGAGCGACAATGCTTCGGCGTAATGGGCCAGGAATGCAGCTAACGAATTCAAGCCACGCCAGCCCTGCGTGAAGTCTTGCCGGTACCATTTGAATATTTCCGAGACCTGCAGCGTGCCGTCGGTAAACCGGTTGCGACTGCTGTCGGCCAGAAACCGCTGCGTCTGGTCCTCGAGCTGGATGTCCAGCCCGGCCCCGGTATAAGCTTCCCGGCGTAACGCCGGACACCCGATACTGGCACAGTTGACTGCAAAATGAATGCGCGGCTCGCCGAATCCCTTCTCACCACGAATCATCTTATGTTCTATTTCATCAAGACTGCGGGTAGCGCCCAGCAAGGGGGCAATTCCCTGCGACCAGGGCGAGGAAAACCAGCCGCCAATATCCCGAATCGAGTCAATATCCGGGTAGTGTTGCAACACCAGCGCCACCGTATGCGCGTTATAGGCATTAATTAAAAATGCCAGCTGACGGGACTCATTCCACTGCTGATACTGACTCGGCGTCACCGCGGCCAGTTGCTTAAGATAAGCGGCCAGGCGGGCACTTTCGGCAGCCATGCCTGCGTAGTCCACCTGAGTGCTGTGACCGTTTGGTGTAGCCACGACGTGCGCCTGTAATAACCGGGTCCAGTCGTCATGCAGCGTGCCCTCTGCGCTTACTGCTGCACTTACCAGACTGCCAACCAGCAGCCAAAGCACAGCGGTAAACCTTGCTGGTTTATATCGCTTGGCAGCACACTGCCGGTTAGCGACGCCAGTCATGGTATTTCTCCACCCAGTGCAACAGTTTTTCTGGTGCATTCGCCCGCTTCCAGTTCCCCGCAGTATATTTAGCGCCTTCCGCCCAGGTGGGGTACGCGTGAATGGTGCCAAGAATTTTATTCAGCCCTAATCCGTGCTTCATCGCCAGCACAAACTCTGCCATCAGGTCGCCAGCATGCTCGGCCACTATGGTCACCCCAAGAATGGTGTCTTTGCCGGGCGGGGTCAGCACTTTTATAAAGCCTTTGGTAGCACTTTCGGTTACCGCACGGTCCAGTTCAGCAAACTCATACCGGGTTACCTCAACATCTATGTCCTGGTCTTTGGCGTCAGCTTCGCTTAATCCCACCCGGGCAATTTCGGGGTCCAGAAAGGTTGTCCAGGGGATGACACGGTAGTCCACCTTAAATTTTTTAAAGGTGCCAAACAGCCCGTTAACCGCCGCGTACCAGGCCTGATGCGCGGCCACATGCGTAAACTGGTACGGCCCGGCAACATCACCGGCGGCGAGGATATTCGGAAACCGGGTTTGCAGGTAGCCATCGGTGTCCAGAGTGCGCTCGTACCGGATCCCCAGTTCGTCTAAACCAAACCCTTCCAGCCGGGCCTTTCGGCCAACCGCAACAATGATTTCGTCGTAGGCTAAGGCTTTTTCTTCGCCGTTGTGGCTAACCACCAACTGACGATCGTCAGCATGGTGCTCGAAGCGCAGGGCATCGTGTTCGGTCAGCACAGTGACGCCACTGTCAGTCAGTACTTCACGGGCATAGTTCGCCACATCGGCATCCTCACGCCCCATAATTTGCTGTTCCCGCTCCACCTGAGTAACCTCGCTCCCCAGCCGCGCAAACGCCTGAGCCAGTTCACAGCCTATGGGTCCGCCACCGAGCACAATAAGCCGGGAGGGCACGGTCTCGCGCTGAGCAAACTTCGTCCACAGCGTATCTGAAGTCACATATCCGCTGTCTTCGATGCCAGGTAGCTGAGGTACAAACGGCGCTGCACCGGTGGCAATCACGATACTGCGGGTGGTCAGGGTCTGCACCTCACCATTGTCTTTGGTGATCTCTACCGTCCACGGGTCTCGTAGCCGGGCATAGCCCTTCACCACGTCCACACCCAGCTTAGTGTAACGCTCTACGCTGTCGTTTGGCGCAATGGCCGCGATGATGTTATGTACCCGTTGCATCACCTGACTAAATGGCACAACGGGGGTGACATCTTCGAGCCCATAATTGTGGGCCTGGCGCATCTGGTTCGCCACTTTGGCAGTCTTGATAATCGCCTTGCTGGGAACACACCCGTAATTCAGGCAATCGCCGCCCATTTCGCCGGCTTCAACGAGCGTCACCCGCGCTTTTACCGCCGCTGCGATATAGCTGGTCACCAGGCCGCCGGCGCCGGCCCCAATCACAACGAGATTGCGGTCAAAGGACTTAGGCTTGGTGTAGCCTTTGTACACCCGGCGCCGGTTCACGATGGCAACGATCGCCTTAGCTATCCACGGGAAAATCCCTAACAAGACAAACGAGATAATCAGTTCGGCGGACAATATTCCCGAAACACTGTCCAGCTGCGCAAGCTGGGTACCAGCGTTCACGTAAACAATGGTGCCTGCCAGCATCCCCACCTGACTTACCCAGTAGAAGGTCCAGGTCCGAATACTGGTGAGACCCATCAGCAGGTTGATGAGGAAAAACGGGAAGACCGGCACCAGTCGCAGGGTGAACAGATAAAACGCCCCTTGCTTCTCTACCCCGGCATCAATTTTGTTAAACTTGTCTTTAAACCGGCTGCGCACGGTGTCGCGCAGAATAAAGCGTGCCACCAGAAAGGCCAGGGTGGCGCCTATTGATGAGGCGAATGAGACGATGAGCAGACCCGTCACCAGTCCGAATAACGCCCCTGCGGCCAGAGTCAGAATGGCGGCACCGGGCAACGACAGCGCAGTGACTACTACATACAGTGCAAAGAAAATGGCCCCACTCAACCAGGGCTGAGCATTAATAGTAGCTTTGAACGCATCCAGCTCCGCCTTCAGCCCTGATAACGTCAGGTACGAATTAAGATCGAAGAAGAAAAAACTGAATATCGCTGCGACGATAACCGCCAGTAATGCGACTTTTTTTACCATGATAGTAACTCCTTCCTGCGCCTAAAACGCATAACGCAGGCTCACCTGAGCATGGCGTGGGGTGTTTGGCATTGCCAGTGTGGCGCCGAAATAGCCGCCTTCAAAAACCGGTTGCCAGTTTTCTTCGTCGGTCGCGTTTATGATGTCCAGCCGGGCAGTGAGGCTGTCGGTAACACGATAATCCGCACTCACGTCTACTGACACCTGGTCGCGAATTTTCACGGTGGACAGGAAGTCCAGCGGGAAAGACTTGGTATATACCACCGAGGCGCCCAGCTGAAGTGCATCAGTGATGAACCAGCCGCCATTAAGGGTGACGATTTGCGGCGGAATACCCTGCACGCGATTATCTGAGGGTGCGAATGCCGTAAATGAAGGCGAACCTACGCCGGTCCCGTTAATAATATCCGGCCGGCTGTCGTCGAAGGCATCACTCACCTGCGCGGTGTCCTGAAATGCCGCTGAATTATCGAACCGGGCATCCAGATAACTGTAGCTGGCATTCAGCCAGTAACCGCTGCCTTCATAAAATACCTGCACTTCCGCGCCGCGGGTAGCCACCCCACTGTTACTGCCATCCCGGTTACGCAGGCTACGGGTCTGGTCGAACACCGCGGCTTCGGCATACCAGTAGTCATCAGGAGCGTATTTCACGCCAACTTCGTACAGCTGGTTTTCAGTGGCAAAGTTCAGCGGATTAATGGTGCCATCGGCACCAAGCGTAGTGCCGCCGCCCATGCTGTTGGACGTGGCGTCGTTGTCGGCAAACACGGCGTACAGGTTGATGTCACCGGTTAGCTTATAGGTGGCGCTGAGCTGATAACTGGCGAGCGTGTCTGAATGGCTGTCGGATGCTGCCTGCTGACCCGCTGGGGCCAGCGGATCACGGGCATCGACATCGTAATAATCCCAGCGTACCCCGGCAATGGTGGAGAGCCGGTCATTCCATTGCGAGCGCTGCTGTACGATGACCCCGGTCTGCCAGCTGGTGGAGTCGGTGGTGTCAGACAGGTTGTAATCACCATTGCCATCCCCGTCCACGTCATACTGCGCGCCTGGCGACACGAATACGCCAGACCGCAATTCAATCAACCGGGCGCGCTGGCTGTTGGTAAGCGGAATTTCCCGGTTGCGTAAGGGGCCGGTAAGATCCACCGGATTATCGGCCTCGGTGGTGAACTGACTGTAGCCCAATACCGCATTGTAACGCAGGGCGACGCCCAGAGTGGTTAGCTGCGCATCGCTGGTATGTATGTCCAGCTCGGTGCGATTCTCCACGGTATTTGCATCATCGATGATTTCCACAAAGCTGTTTGCGGCGATTTCTTCCCGGGTAAGGTGCTGGTAATAGGTATGGTTGCGTAACACCAGGCTATGTGAAAGGCGTTGCTCGTAACGGCTTCGCAACACGGTCGTTTGCGCACCATTAATATCATCCGGGTGGGTAAACACCCGGTTGCGGGGAATGCGCACCTCGCCGGTGGGCGAGATGATCGCCCCAGCCCCCGGCACAAGACTGCCACTGGGCTGGACGCCCTGACCGGTAATGTACAGGCCGTGGTCGATAAGGTTTTGTGTGGGCCGGTTAATGCCGGCAATATCCGGGTATTCGGCGTTGTAATATTCACCGCTCACATCCCAGGTAATGTCCTCGGAGGGTGTTGCACGATAGGCAACAAACAGGTTTTCACTCTGGCGTTCAGCATAGTCGTAGAAACTGCCATGCTCCAGCCACTCCGCACTTACCTGCACACCTTGCTTGCCCGGTTCAATGGCGGTGGTGTAATCCAGCTGCGCGGAATACTGACCCCAGCGCCCCGCACGCAGCGTGATGTTGCCGCGACTGCCCTGGGTGGTAGCGCGCTTGGTTTGCAAATTAACAAACCCGCCGTTGCGCTGCGTGCTGCCGAACATGACCGGCGAGGGCCCTTTTACCACGTCAATCTGGCTGACACTGTTGAACGACAGCGGCAGGCCGAAGCCATTATTACCGGCCTGGCGGCGAAGGCCATCCTGAAATAATTCCCCTAGCTGGCCACGGATGCTGGGCAGACTGGGGGTACCAAAACCACTGGAGGCGTAAGCATTTGGTGCCGCTTTGACGATGTCATGCAGGTCATCAATATTCAGCGCCGCCATCAATTCTGCGGACAGGGACGTGACGGCACGGGGCGTTTCAGCGGCCGACAGCCCGTCGCCGAACAGTCCGGACAGGGTATTGTCACCAGGGTTAAGGGTAGCGGCAGCCTGCTCATCGCCCATCACTTCCACTACCTCAATATCGGCAAGCTCCTGTGAAAAGCCCGCGCACGAGACGGTATAGGTAAGTGTGCCCAGGGCCAGCGCCAAGGTATTTTTCATGATTATGTTCGCCTACTCTTTGTATTGCAGGATAAGACCCTGACTTAGTGGAGGATATTTCAATTTTTTATTATTACGCCGTCAGCTGCAAACTTTGCTGTTAGTAGGGTAATTATTGAAATATAAATCCTTTTTCCCTGTTCTATACTGACTACAACAACTATAGGAGCTGATATGCAATCTCACACTCAGGCCACTCAAGCCGACCTTGGGTCCCGTCTTAGCTGGTCATTACTGGCACTGCGTCTGACCATTTTTATCGTTATGTTCGTGTGGACCCTGGATAAATTCGTTAATCCCGCTCACGGCGCCAAAGTGCTGGATGCTTTTTACGGAATTGGCGGTGTGCCGGAAACGGCGCTGTATATTGTCGGCGCCCTGCAAATGGTACTGGTATTGGCATTTGTCGCCGGACTGGCTAAGCGCTGGACATACGGACTGGTGTTCATCCTGCATGGTCTGTCTACGCTCTCTTCGTTCCCGCAATACATTGATGCATTCAATAATTTGCTGTTCTTTGCCGCATGGCCAATGTGGGGCGCTTGTTTCGCACTGTACCTATTACGGGATGCCGATACCCGCTTTACCCTGGGCAAATAACCGCACCATAGCCGCGCGCACCCGCCGGTGCGCGCGGCTTATTATTATTATTTATTCAGCAAGCGGGCTGCCTGCGGCGCAAAATAAGTCAGAATGCCATCCGCACCGGCCCGCTTAAACGCCAGTAACGACTCCAGAATCACACTGTCAGCGGCCAGCCAGCCATTGGCAAATGCGGCCTGATGCATAGCGTATTCGCCACTCACCTGGTAGGCGAAAGTAGGCACTTCCAGTTCCTGCTTACAGCGTCTGACGATATCCAGGTAGGGCATCCCCGGCTTCACCATCACCATGTCGGCACCTTCTTCCAGGTCCAGAGCAATTTCGTGCAATGCTTCATCGCTGTTGGCCGGATCCATCTGGTAGGTATTTTTGTTACCCCCTTTGATGTTAGCCGCCGACCCGACTGCATCTCTGAAGGGCCCATAGTAGCTGGACGCGTATTTGGCGGAATACGCCATAATACAGGTATTCGTGTGCCCGGCCTCTTCCAGCGCGTTGCGAATAGCGCCGATACGACCATCCATCATGTCGGAAGGCGCAACAATATCGGCACCTGCCTCTGCATGAGACAGCGCCTGCTTAACCAGCACCGTCACCGTTTCATCGTTCATGACATAGCCGGCGTCGTTTACCAGACCATCCTGCCCATGAGAGGTAAAAGGGTCCAGCGCTACATCTGACATCAACAGTAAGTCGGGAAAGGCTTCTTTGACCGCACGCATGGCGCGCTGTGCCAGGCCGTCGGCATTAAACGCTTCGCTGGCACATTCGGTTTTTAGTTCCATCGGCGTCACCGGGAACAGGGCCAGCGCCGGGATCCCGAGTGCCACCCACTCAGCGGCATCTTTAATCAGCTCATCAATGGAAAGACGCTCGACGCCTGGCATGGAAGGCACGGTTTCCCGTTGCCCTTCGCCCGGTAGCACAAACACCGGATAAATAAGATCTTTAACAGTAAGCTGATTTTCACGCACCATGTCGCGCAAAGCATCCTGGGCCCGCAACCGGCGCATGCGACGGGCGGGAAAACGAGAATTTGTCATAGTTTAGTCCGGTAAATGTTCTGCAATTACTTGGTTTCTGCCAGCCTCTTTGGCGGCATATAATTGTTTGTCGGCATGTTTAAGTAATGCCAGTTCGTGTTCTTCGTACGTCACCACCGTGGTTGCAATGCCTGCGCTGATGGTCATATTAATGGTTCTATCGTCTACCTGTACCGGATTCGCCGCCACCTGCTGACGCATAGTCTCAATCACCCGGCGGGCGCCCTGAAGGTCGGTATTAGGCAAAATGATGGCAAACTCCTCGCCACCATAGCGGCAAACATCATCGGTGGGACGGCGCAGCAATGACTGTAACAACGTCGCCACGTGCTGAATACATGCATCGCCACCAGCGTGGCCGTATTCATCATTGATTCGTTTGAAATAATCGACATCAATCATCGCCAGGCTCAGTGGCGTTTGTTCGCGTCTGCTGCGCCGCCCCTCGGCTAATAGCCGTTTATCGAAATGTCTGCGGTTGTGGATGCCGGTGAGCGAATCGATGGAATTGAGCTTTTCCAGTTCCCGGTTTGCTTCAGAAAGTTCCCGCAGAGCGATTTCCACTTCCAACGTGCGTTCTTGAACCTGGTATTCCAGATCTTCCTGGTAACGGGTTTGCACATCGAACAGATCCTGCCTGGCAGTCAGTGCCGCTTTTTCCTGCGCCAACGCCTTTTCTTTGGCATCGAACATTTCTTCACGGTTATGGCTATAGCTTATGGCGAGCACCAGCGCGAGGATTAAGGTTTCAACCACTGCCCCGAGCATGAGCAGGTAATTCGACGGCACCTCGAAAGGCAGTAAATTGAGGTTATCCAGACTGGCGGTAAAGCCACTGACTAACAAAAATGCCCAGGCAATGGAGTAGTATCGCGCTACGACCACGCCACGCAGCGCCAGCCAGACCCCCACCGCCAGTGTAATCAGCACGACCAAACTCAGGAGTACCAGGAATATCTTAATCAAATACGCATATGGCAGCAGTAAGCTGACAAGAATATTGACGGCGAACAGAATGCTGAGCACTTTCACCAGCAAGTCTGCCCGGCGACTATAATTGGCTATGCGCAGCAGCATGCGGGAGAAAATAAGTGCAAACATGATGGTCGCGTTAGCGAAAATGGCGACCGCACGCCCCTGGAACCACACCAATTCAGGCCACAGATGAGCGTAGGCAAAACCATGCAACGAGCCCAGCGTCAGGGTCAGTGAAAAGACATAGCCTGAATACATCAAAAACGTGCGGTTGCGGGTAGTTATAAACAAGAACAAGTTACTGATACCCATGGCCAGCAGGAAGCCAAAAAATACCCCCATAAACAAATTCTGCTTAGAGGTGTATTCAATAAACTCTTTTTCCTGCCAGAGTCGCAGTGGTAACCGTACTGTCCCGGAGGTTTTCACACGCACTACCGCAGTCAGTGTCTGCTCACTGGCAGGAACTGGAAAAAGCAATGACTCATGGGATACTGGCCGGGTGGCAAATGCTTTGATATCCCCGCCGGTGTAGCTTACCAGCGGTTCGCTACTGCCGGGCAGATAATAGGCTATAGCAATGTTATCTAACAGCGGGTAACGCACTTCCAGCAGACGTTCATCTGCGTTGCCGGGGGGTGGCGGTAAGGTAAAGCGAAACCAGAAAGGCATGTGCTGCATGCCAAAGTTCACCGGGTTGGTCACCCTTTGCCACTTATCTGCAGATACATCCTGCCAGGTGTCGTAAGTGACCGATTCGTTAAGGTCGCTGAAATACGAAATTTCTCCGATACGGTCCATCGGGGTGGTCACTGGCGCCATCCGGAAGGTTACTGCCAGAAAGAACGCCACAGCCAGGCAAGTGGAGGCTACCAGCCAAATGTCATACCGACGCACCGTGTGGGAGTGTAACTGCATGCAGTCTCTATCGCTTCAATCCGAATAAGTCACAGCTATTAGCATAACTGGTGTTACTGAGTTCTGCAGTGGAACTTTCGAGTAATTCAGCAAGTTGCGTAGCAATGTGTGGCAACGTAGCCGGGGTATTGTTGCGTTTACGGGGGCGCAAGCTCTTGGGAAACAGGTAAGGGGCATCGGTTTCCAGAATTAATCGGTCTAGTGGCAGGGCTTTCACCGCTTCACGTAACGACTCACCGCGCTTGGGATCGCATACCCAGCCCGTGATCCCGATGTGCAGGCCCATATCAAGGTAGGCTTGCATAGTAGCCTGGTCACCGGTAAAACAATGGGCAAGGCCGCCGGAAAGGTCGGCTGCAAATTCATTCAGTATCGTCTGCTGGTCAGCAAATGCATCACGTTCATGCAGGTACACAGGCAATCCCAGCGCCACCGCCAGCTTCAGTTGTTCCCGAAATACCTCGCGCTGAACATTGGGCGGCGAGAAATTGCGGTTAAAGTCGAGCCCGCATTCGCCAATGGCCACCACCCCGGGGGCAGCAGCAACGCTGCGCAGCTGTGTATAGTGTTCGGGCCGGACGTCTTTGGCATTATGCGGATGAACCCCCACGGTATAGCAAAGCTGCTGCGGGTGTGCAGCATACAAGCTCGCTGCCGCTTCCCACTCGTCCGGATGTGTGGTGATCATGCAAATCCGCTTCACGCCCGCTTCGCGAGCTTCGGCAAGCACTGCGTCGGCGTCAAAGCGCCTGTCCAGCAGGTTTACACCGGCGTCGAACCACTGCATTTAATCCACACGCCTTACCTTGATACGGCGGTTAGCCTCTGCTTTGGACAGATAAAACGCGCCCAGCATACCGCGCTCAATGGTGACCGTTTCACCGGTTTTAATGCGGTAGCGCTCATTATCCGTTTGCCGCCATACCGTGCCGTTATCCAATGTGATGAGGTACTGACCACGGGCGGTTTTCTCCGCTTTGCTGACGCTGGCAGTCATTGTTTGCGGCAAAGCTTCTTGGTTTTCTTTATGTTCCAGACCAAATTCGGTGTCCTTTGGCGCTGACGCGTTCTGTGCAGGCTTCGCCGGCACCGGCGCAGCCTTTGACGCCGTCGTGGCGTTACTGCTGGCCGAAGGAACGGTGTAACCTTGCTTAACCGCCTCATCCAGGCCGCTGTATTGTTGCATGTTTTTGACTACGCGGTCGTAACATACCAGGCGTTGGAGACTGTTGTCCTCGGCCTTGCATTTCTTTAACGCACCGGCCAGGGTTTCAGCTTGCGCCGGCAGTGCGGCCAGCCCCATCATTCCGGCACACAGAATAGCAACACGGTACTTCATGAATTGTCCTTTTTTATTTCTTATCAGGCGTGGAGCCGGGCGAAGACGGCTCTGGCTCGTCTTCATCCAGGTCTTCATCCCGGGTACCGGCATACAAGCCGCCCACGATGACGCCTACTTCAAATAACAGCCACATGGGGATCGCTAACAGAGTTTGCGAAATCACATCTGGCGGCGTAAGTAACATTCCCACCACAAACGCGCCCACCACCACATAGGGACGTTTCTGGCGCAGCGTTTTAGCGTCGGTCACCCCGGTCCAGCACAACAGAATGATGGCAATCGGGATTTCAAATGAGACACCAAAAGCAAAAAACAGTTTCAGTACAAAGTTCAGGTAACTGGAGATATCGGTGCTCACCGTCACCCCTTCCGGCGCCACACTATTGAAAAATGCAAAGGCTATAGGGAATACCACAAAGTAAGCGAAGGCCATGCCGGCATAAAATAACAGTGTGCTGGATAACAGTAACGGCGCCACCAGCTTTTTCTCATTGCGGTATAAGCCCGGGGCAATAAAACCCCACACCTGGTACAGCACATAAGGGATGGCAAGGAAGAACGACAACACTAACGTGAGTTTAAACGGTGCGAAAAACGGCGACGCCACATCCGTGGCGATCATGGTGGCATTCTCGGGCAACGAACGCAGTAACGGCATCGCCAGAAGCTGGTACAGGTCGTTAGCGAAATACGCCAGGCAAGCAAACACCACCAGCACACTGGCCAGCGCCTTGAGGATGCGGCTACGAAGTTCTATCAGATGAGATATCAGGCTGTTTGGATCGGACATTTAATCTTTTTTATAGGGTTGCTGAACAGATTTGGCGGCATCCTTGAGCTCGTCTACGCTCTCTTTAAGCTCGGGTGACAGATCCGTCAGCCCCTGCTGCTCAGCTTTTTTCAGGTTTTCATGCAACTCGTGAACACGCAGCTGGTGTTCCATTTCCTGCTTGAAGCCGGACGCCGTGTTGCGCACGCTGCGAATGGTTTTGATTGTGGAGCGCATTGCACCAGGCAGGCGCTCCGGCCCCAGAATTAACAGTGCCAGCACGCCGATGACCAGTAGCTCCCAGAAGCCAATGTCAAACATCAGGATTTATCTTTTGTTTCGCTCTTGGTGTCAGCGTTGACGGGCTCAGCAGTTTGCTTTTCTTCTACCTTTTTAGGGTCTTTGAAATCAGCATCCTGTTCTTCGTCAGTCACGGCTTTCTTAAAGCCTTTTACTGCGCCACCTAAGTCAGAACCAATACTTTTCAGGCGCTTGGTGCCGAACAGCAAAACTACAATAACCAAAATAATCAGCAGCTGCCAAATGCTTATGCCACCCATAAAAACTCTCCCTTACTTCAATAGCCCCAGTATGCCACCGCGACTGACAGCTTTCACCACAATATTGTAGATATTGCCATAATCTGTGTATAAACGTGACGCCCTGGCAAACGTAGCAACCGTGGGCTGCGGGACACAAGGCGGCAAACATCTTGCTTGGCAGATTAGTGTGGCAAGTCTGTGCCGCCATGCTATGGTAATGCCATTCTTACAAGGGCGTGTCGCCAGCTTGGATGACGCACGCGAAATCAGCGAACAAGGATAGGTGGTAACACTACATTATGTCGTGTCTGTATCTGGTTTTTTGTACGGGCTTGATGGCGCCTCACTCGCCATTCCTCAGTCCCTCAGACTCGCCGCTGCATGCTGTGGTTCGCCCGCCTGTGGAATCTACCCAACCCAAGGGCCACTGGCTTGATCGCTGGCAGGATAATCTCACCGACTCTATGGACTATACCGTCCAGCAATTGGACAGTTTTTTTGCGCTGGATAACAGCACTATGTATGAGGATGCCAGGGCCGAAGGCCGTATCCGGTTAAGCTGGGAACCCCGCAGCCGTGACATCGCAGATACCGACCTGCGCTTCCGGATTCGGGTTAAGCTGCCGTCGCTTAAAAACCGTGTAGACCTTATGCTGAGCGATAACGAAGACTATCAACGGGACAACAATATTAAAGCGGCCCGTGACCCGGCTTTTCGGGGTGGCGATTCGACCACTCTGTCGTTACGTTTCCGACGGGATATCGACTCTCACTTTTCCCACCGCATAGGTGCTGGTCGCCGCGACCAATTGTACGTAAAAAGCCAGTATGAAAACGTGTGGGGGATCAGTTCGCGGTGGGCGTTGCGCTACGACACCGAGCTGTATTACTACACCCGGGACAGACTCGGCGCCGAACTGGGTTCCTCGCTGCAGTATATTAGCCCTGAGGACCACGTCATGCGGTTTAACCACAGGTTTTACTTTCGTGATGAAAGTAACGACTGGTTGTGGCGCCACGAGTTACAGCAACTGCAGCCCATTGATACCCATAATGCGCTGGTGTACAGCGTGCTGGTAGAAGGTTATAGCCAACCTAATTATCGTGTCGAAGAGGTATACACCAGCATGCGCTGGCGCACCAACCCCACCCGCGACTGGCTGTATTTCGAAGTAGAGCCCTTCGTACTGTGGCTACGCGATGAAGGCTTTAAGCCCTCTTATGGCGTGGCGCTGCGGGTAGAAGCTTTCTATGGTGACAATACCTGATCGTACTTTTGATCTTTGTCACTGCTACGTACATGGATACTCAGTTGGGGAAAAACATACTTAGCATGCCCGGCTAGCGCCGTCGCGAAGGTTACCGCGATGACAAAATAAAGGGGCGGGAGCCCGCCCCTGTGCGTGTATCAGGGGCGTAACGCCCGCTCACCACGTGCCAGACCACATACGCCGGTCCGGGATGACTCAATAATTTCCGCGCACTGCGCCATAGTGGTGGCAAAGGCGTCGAGTTTGTCGGAGGTGCCGGTGATTTCAATGGTATAATTGGCCGCATTCACATCCACGATCCGCGCCCGAAAGATGTCCGAATTGCGCTTTACTTCAGAGCGGATGGCTTCACTGCGGGTCGCCACTTTAATCAACATCAGTTCACGCTCAACATGCGCCCCTTCCGTTAAATCCACGATTTTCAGTACATCTATGAGCTTATTTACCTGCTTGGTGATTTGCTCAATAATTTTGTCGTTACCGTGAGTAATAATGGTAAGCCGTGACAGGCTGGGATCATCCGTGGGAGCCACGCACAACGAGTCGACGTTATAGCCGCGCTGGGAGAATACGCCTACTATGCGAGACAGGGCACCGGGGGCGTTTTCCATCAATACTGAAATAATACGTTTCATCAGGTTCGCTCCGTCTTACTCAGGCGCATGTCGTCCATGGCACCGTATTTAATTTGCATAGGGTAAACATGTTCGTTCTGGTCGATGCGGACATCCATAAATACCAGCCGGTCTTTGTGGCTAAAGCATTCCGCCATGGCGTCATCCAGCTGGTCGAGGGAGTCGACACGTATGCCAATGTGACCGTAGGCCTCGGCCAGTTTAACGAAGTCGGGCATCGATTCCATATAGGAGTGGGAGTGACGGCCTTTGTAGATCATATCCTGCCACTGGCGAACCATGCCCAGCGCGCGGTTATTCAGAGAAATAATTTTCACCGGCAAGTTGTATTGCAGGCAGGTGGACAACTCCTGAATATTCATTTGAATACTGCCATCACCGGTTACTACTACCGAGGTGGCCTCAGGATGGGCCACCTGCACGCCCATTGCCGCAGGTAAGCCGAAACCCATAGTACCCAGGCCACCGGAATTGATCCATTGGCGAGGCTTAGCATACGGATAATACAAGGCGGCAAACATCTGGTGCTGCCCCACATCTGAGCTGACAAAGGCCTCACCGCGGGTGTGTTGGTACAGCGCCTGAATTACCCGCTGGGGCTTAATTACTGTATCGCCCTGTTCATAGTTGAGACATTTCACCGCCCGCCACTGACCAATTTGCTGCCACCAGTCGTCTAACTTCTGCTGCTGCCGACTGAGATCGTGCTTCTTCACCTGTCCCAGCAGCTGGTCCAGCACTTTATCCACCGAGCCTACCACCGGAATATGCGCGTTGACGGTTTTCGAAATGGAGGCAGGATCGATATCCACATGAATAATGTCCGCGTGAGGACAGAATTTATCTACATTATTGGTCACCCGATCATCAAAACGGGCGCCCAACGCCAGAATACAGTCGGCGTTATGCATGGTTTTGTTGGCTTCCAGGGTGCCGTGCATGCCCAGCATGCCGACAAACTGGTCATGGGTGCCCGGGAACGCCCCCAGCCCCATCAGCGTGCAGGTCACTGGCGAAAACAAGGCTTCGGCCAGTTCGATGACTTTCGCTGAAGCATCACAGGCAATGGCTCCCCCGCCGACATACAATACCGGCCGTTCGGCACGCATCAGCGCATCCACGGCTTTTTTGATTTGCTTGGGGTGCCCTTTCTGAGTGGGGTTGTAAGAGCGCATAGTAACATCCGCCGGGAACACATACGGATGTTCGTCAGCCACATTGACTAAGTCTTTAGGCAAGTCGACCACCACCGGGCCTGGCCGGCCGGTATTGGCGATATAATAGGCTTTAGCAATGGCTTCCGGAATGTCTACCGCGCGCTTAACCAGAAAGCTGTGTTTTACGATGGGCCGCGAGCACCCCACCATATCGGTTTCCTGAAACGCATCTTCGCCAATGTGCATCGACGGCACCTGCCCGGAGAGCACCACCATCGGGATTGAATCCATGTAAGCTGTGGCAATGCCAGTAATGGTGTTGGTCGCACCCGGGCCCGAGGTAACAAGTACTGTGCCGGTTTTGCCAGTTGAACGTGCGTACCCGTCTGCCATGTGTGCAGCCGCCTGTTCGTGACGTACGAGGACATGCTTGACATCATCCTGCGCAAACAACGCATCATAAATGTCCAGTACGGCACCACCCGGGTAGCCGAACACATGGGTCACTCCTACATCTTTCAACGCCTCAACCACCATGGCGGCGCCTGACATCATCTTCACAGTCAAATCTCCTGTTTCTGAGGGGGATTGGCGGCTCTTAACCTTAATCGGACTATATCGAAGGAAATAGGAAGATAAAACAGCAAATCTTAGAAAAGTGAGATATATATCCCAATATATTGAAATATTAGGATGGCGATATCATTTTGAGGCAGTCAGCACCTTAAAACGTAAAATTCATTTACACGCCATTAACACTTAATCGGTATCAATATCGATCTCAACGCCGGTCTCTTGCATCTCGACGTCATCATCCTCCGTTGTTATCGGTTTACTAAAACCGTGAATACTGGCCATCTTGGGCCGGTTAATACGATGCTGATATTTTACCCAGACTCGCTCCACAGGGTTCCGGGGTTCCCGTTGACCAAATGCCGCCGCCAGATAGCCATGGTCGTCCTCGGTTTCGGGAGCCAGTTTGCCATCTACCAGAGCAGCAATCAGACTACCGTACTGCTGTAACAATTTACTTTCTGAAATCGAAAAATCGCCAGAGCGCGAAAAGCCATAAGGGTAATGTTTGGGATCGCTGAATTGCCGGGTTACCAGGCTGTCACGGGTGAGCTTACTCATTACAGTATCTCCTTGTTTGCCATTGCCCGTGACGGTGGGAATTAACGTCGCCAGACAACCCTCTCCCTACCAAAACGGGAGCGTACAAAAAGGGTTTAGTTGCTGTTAAAAAATCTGTCAAACAAAAACACGGCCATCAGGCCGCGTTTTCATGATCTATTTTCACTCCTGACCAGTCTATGGCCTTCTTTTTGAGTGCTGTGGGTAAGCCTTGCGGCTCACGTGCGCCGTTTTTTCGGCACCCAGGCCCACACCATCTCACATACCACAGGTTCAATTTGCTGGGCATCTGTTACAGTCACTGGCACGATAACCTCGCCTTTGTCCTGCTGCTGCATCATGGCAATTTGCTCATCAGTCAGCCAGGCATGGGCCTGCATATCTCCCTGAGCCCGCTTAACATATTGCAGGTTCATACTTTTTATCAACGGCAACTTGTCGCCAGGCAAATTTACTCCCACCACAAAGCCGGTCGCCGATTCAGCCATCAGTGCCATACCTGCTGCATGTACACTGCCAATATGATTTTGCACCCGGGTATAGTTTTTCTGCCGGAAGGTCACCGATTTCAGGTCGGTATGCAGAATTTCCAGGCCCACGGTACGCGTCAGTTTCACTTTCCAGCGAAACATCCAGGTAAGTAATTTGCTGCTTAGCCAGTCGGGGTACGAGAGCGCTTTTTGTGCGAACTGGCGCAGCGGGTTGGCGGTTGACATAATAACTCCACTATCTGGTTTGACCAGTTAGCCTACGGCGGCTCGCGCATCGATGCAAGTTTTATTCGTCACTGGTCAACAGCTGTTGAAGGTCGGGTGTGTAAGGCGCATAGTGCTTCCAGCGACCTATTGAGCGGGTGTTAATCGGCTCTCTCACCTGCACCTTACTGGCGGTAGACACAGGTGCAGGATTCTTCTCCACCTGCAAACACTGAGGCTGCCAGCTCAGATTGCAGAAATTCAGCAAGTCCTGCACTTCGCTTTCAGGCTGAGTGACCAGTGCTTCGTATGATTGCAGACGAACATGGTCAGAATGTTGTGCCGCCAAGGCTTGCATCAAACCAGCAAACCGTTGATAGAACAAACCAATCTCCCGTAGATCGTAAGCATAGGCATAATAGGGGCTGTTCACTGAAAAGAGCTGCCGGTAGTTACCCATGCAGGTATCCATGGGATGACGCATCATGCATACAATACGGGCGTTGGGGAATGCCTGACGAATAAGGCCGATATAGAAAAAATTGAAGGGCAGTTTATCGACCACCCGTGCATTGTTCGGGCACAGGTAGCTGGTACGTTCCAGATAACGCTCCCCCAGGTGCGCAGGGTTGATTGCTTCGGCAGCGGTGAGCGTTGCTAAATCCAGCACCTGATTTGAGGACGTTTTACACAGCTCTTTCACGGCCACGCCAAAATCCTCAATTTCACCGGCCGATCCCACCTCGCTGTGGCTACTGAGGATCCGCTCTACCAGCGTAGTACCCGAACGGGGCATACCCACTACAAATATAGGCCGGTCACTGGTTACGCCTGTTCTGTTGAAATGTCGCGGGGCAGCGGGCTTCTCAAGATAATCAAAGAGCGCCTGGAAACGTGCCCCCGCTCCGGCAAATTGCTTACGCTTACGAGCTTTCGCCTGTTCAAGGGCAGCGAATGCGGCCCCGTAGTCGCCTTGTGCTTCATATTCTTTCGCCAGTGCATGTCCAAGGTGAAGCCCCGCCTCGACGTGATCGCGTAAGGTATCTTGCAGCGCGCAAAGCTGGGCAATACGGGCATCGCCGCACTGGCCTGCGGCAAGGTCTGACAGCGCAAAGTGCGCCTGATAGTAGTCTGGTTTCAGAGCAATGGCCCGCTCAAAACTGCGTCGGGCTGCCTCGAAATCACCGGCACACTTACAAGACACTGCATAGTTATAATAAAATGCGGGGTTATCCGCAGACAGGCCAAGGGCTTTTTCGAGATAGGGTCGCGCCCGGGTGTGATCGCCTACGCGACTCAATGCTCCCCCCAGGGTATCCAGGTCGAGACTGCGATCCAGTTGCTCAACTGGTGCCTCGCCAGCCGCCTCCAGCACAGACAGCATATCGCCCTTCAGCGCGTAGGATTTAGCCAGGTAGACAAAGGTTCGGGGTCGTCGCGCAAGGCTAATGGATTTCTGTAGCAGCCGGATAGCTTTGTTAATATGGCCCAGTTCGATGTGCACAATGCCCAGCAAAAAATACGCGTGAGCATCGTCACCGTAGTGTTGAATGAGCATGACGCAGGCTTTGTGAGCACCAATAAAGTTACGCTGGTTGATGGCCTGCCTGGCTTGTGTAAGCAAATCTTCCCTTGATTTCATGCTGACGTTTCCATTCCTGGTATGTTGTCAATATACAGTGTTAACAGCTAGTCTTCAGCAGACTAACCTTTAGCTGATACATATTGCATAAGCCTGATAGCGTCTCATTGCTTTGCCTGATATGACGTCGATGACAAAGTATTCCTCGCTCTGAGCAGTGACTACGTAATTGGTGTTGGGCTCGCTGCTATCCCCATGGCCATTATACCGCTGCACGAGCTTAAAGGGCGTAGACGGTGTAAAGTCGTGACGCGTCAGCATTTCCTAGTACAGCACTTTCTGTGCCGCATGCGCATTCGACTTTAGAGTAAGTTTATAGTCTGGCTTGAAATAAACTCAACGGTAATCCGTCACTTAACCCGCCACACTTCAGTCTTGTCCAGCATCAAGCCACCACCTTCACAGCTCTGCTAACGCGCTTGCGAAGACAGCAAACGTCCATTGTTGTTGCAACCAATGCAGTTCAGTAGCACTAAAATAGTGCGCCGGAGCTCTCCCCGGGGCTAGGTTTAAACAGGTGTGGAGGGCTGTCATACATCAGCTTTTATTGTCATTACGAGCAATTTATTTCGCGCTGAAAACAATAGTCGGTTTGCATTCCTGAGCGCATACTCTGCGCGATCTCTTTATCTGGAACCCCCATGGAATTTTCGAACAATCGCTTGTCGGCCTACTCTCTGCCAGAGTCTGACAGTTATAGTCAACTGTCAGTCGATACGGCGACGCGCTACCGTGATGCCCTGCTCATTCCCTGCCCGGGCGGTGAGGCTTGGGTGTTCGATTACGGTGTACTGGTATTCTGGGGTGTGGATGAAGATGAACGGTTGGCGTTGCTACATCGCCTGACACTTAATGCTGCGATCCTTGCAGATCAGCACCAGGAGCATTTTCGGTTTTCCTGTGAGGCCAAAGAACTGACCTTGCACACCGATATGATTGATATCGGGAGTAATTCCAGCCTGCAGCGGCTGGCTGTCAGTCATGCGCTGGCGCAGTCGGTTAAGCTGAACGACTACGAGCAACGGGCGCAGGACACTATCGCCATGTATGCCTATTTACCAAAAGCGCTGGCAGCCAGTGGTAAAATTGATTTGCGCCGTAGCCAGATTGCCAGTATCCGTGGCCATTTGTTCAGCACCAAGAGTGATATCTTTCTACATTATGGTCTGCTGGATACGCCGGAGTTTTTCTGGGAATACCCGAAATTTGAGTCCGCTTACAACGCCACCGCGAAGTATTTGGATATGCGTTCACGGGTAGAGTTGCTGTCGAATAAGCTCAATGTGATCCACGAACTGTTCGACATGCTTGCTGATGAGCTTAAACACAAGCACTCCTCATTTCTGGAGTGGATCATCATATGGCTGATCGCTATCGAAATTGTGATGTTTGGCGCACAGGAATTAAAAGCCCTGCTGTTCTAGCGAGTGTCTGCATAGGGTAAGGGTTGAAGTCTAACCTTACCCAGCACTTCGTGACGAGGTATGTGCACTAACAGCTGAGCTATTCACGCATAAGAAAAGAGGCTTTCGCCATGCTTTCATTTTTTGCTATTCAACGAACAAAAGAGAATTTGGAGCGGGAAACGAGATTCGAACTCGCGACCCCAACCTTGGCAAGGTTGTGCTCTACCAGCTGAGCTATTCCCGCATAAGAAGAGAGGCTTTCGCCTTGTTTTCACTTGTTATACTTCAACAAGCAAAAAAGAATTTGGAGCGGGAAACGAGATTCGAACTCGCGACCCCAACCTTGGCAAGGTTGTGCTCTACCAGCTGAGCTATTCCCGCGTAATTTATTGGTTTCACACCAGTGGTTGTTATGCTTTTCGTCACCCTTGCCAAATTGGCAATCACTTCGTGACGAGGTATGCACACTACCAGCTGAGCTATTCCCGCAAAAAAGGCACTTCGTGTGAAGTGGTGCGCATTTTACAAAAATCTTGGCGTAACGCAACCACTTCCGGCTGTTTTTTTATGAATGCTGGCCTGACCGACTAAATCGTGAACACCTTCTCACGATAGAAGCGCATTTCGGCTATGGATTCCCGGATGTCATCCAGGGCAAGATGGACGCCTTGCTTGGTAAAGCCGTCCAGAACTTCGGGCTTCCAGCGTTTTACCAACTCTTTAACGGTGCTGACATCAATACTTCTATAGTGGAAGTAGGCTTCCAGTTCGGGCATGTACTTCACCATAAACCGGCGATCCTGGCCGATGGTATTGCCGCACAGTGGTGACTTGCCGGCGTCCACGTAGTTTTCCAGAAACGCCATGGTTAGCCGGGCTGCTTCCGCTTCATCAATGTTGCTTTCACGACAGCGGGCAGTCAGACCACTTTCTCCGTGTACCCGGGTGCACCACTCATCCATACCGTCCAGAATGGCATCGGGCTGATGTACGGCAATCACCGGGCCTTCGGCCAGTACGTTGAGCTGTGCATCGGTCACTATGGTGGCAATTTCCAGCACTTTACAGGTTTCAGGATCGAGGCCGGTCATCTCCATATCTATCCAGACCAGGTTTGAATCGTGTTTCGTCATAGGGCTTCCTCACATTGAGGCATGGCATGCATGCCTGACAAACGGTATCATGGCGCCAGTATACGTGAAAGTTCGTGAGAATCGTGGCCAAAAAACCAAAATTAACCCACCGCCAGAAGCGCCAGGTTGCTGCCAACCGGAGTAAACGGTTAAAGCAGCGGGACCAGACTAACGCGGGCCCTGACCTGTCGGCCCTGGAGTCTGGCCGGGTAACCGGTCGCTTTGGCAAACATGCCGATGTAGAAGATGACAATCAGCAGGTCTTCCGCTGTCATATCCGGCGCACTATCGACTCGGTAGTGTGTGGCGATGACGTGCTCTTTAGCCGGGGAGAGGACACTGAATCCGGCGTGTCAGGGGTTATTGAAGTGGTAAACGATCGCCGGTCAGTGCTGACCCGTCCCGATTTCTACGACGGGGTAAAACCCATTGCTGCCAATATCGACCAGATTATCATTGTCAGTTCTGTGTTGCCGGCGCTGTCACTCGATATTATCGACCGCTATCTGGTTGCCTGCGAAGATATCGACATTCAGCCCATTATTGTGCTGAACAAAGTGGAGTTATTGTCAGCAGAAGAATGGGCCACCACGGACCAGCAGCTGGCCATTTACCGCAAGCTTGGCTACACGGTGCTGTACACCAGCTGTAAAACCGCCACTGGCCTGGACGACTTAAATGCGCAGCTGAATGACAAAGTCAGCGTATTTGTAGGCCAGTCAGGGGTAGGCAAGTCCAGTCTGATTAATCAGGTGCTACCGGAAGCCAACGAACAGGTTGGTGATATTTCCAATAATTCCGGGCTGGGTCAGCACACCACAACGGCGGCAAAATTGCTGCACTTACCCGCGGGCGGTGACTTAATTGACTCGCCGGGGGTGCGCGAATTTGCCCTCTGGCATTTGCCCACCGAACGCATTACCTGGGGGTTCATCGAATTCCGGGACTACCTGGGCGGCTGCAAATTCCGCGACTGTAAACACCTTAATGATCCCGGCTGCCTGCTACGTGAAGCGGTAGAGGAAGGAAAAATCAGCGCGGCCCGCTTTGCCAGTTACCACAAAATACTGGCCGCCATGGACGAGCAACGTCCCAGTCACGCGCAACCGCACCCCTGAGTCTACGACAAGGTGGCGATCAATCGCATCGCCGCCAGTAGCCGTACAAATTCCACTTATGCCATTCTCTGCTTGATCATAATGGGAAAATCCTAGGATAAGGTCAGAGATAGGTTACAATTCACCGGTCTGATTAATGGAGATAGTTTGTGCTGGATTGGTTAAAGATAAACCTACAATATATTTTACCCAAGCATTTGATTTCACGTCTGGCTGGAAAGCTGGCTGCGGCAGAAATGGGCAGCTTCACCACCTGGCTAATTAAGCGGTTTATTCATCACTACAATGTGAACATGGATGAAGCCTTGTATCCCGATCCGGGACACTACCGCACGTTCAATGAGTTTTTTACCCGCCCCCTGAAGCCCGAAGCGCGACCAGTGGACAGTGATGAGTCTGTGCTGGTGCATGCGGTGGACGGCGCTGTGAGCCAGTTTGGCGATATTCGTCACGACAGTATTTTTCAGGCTAAAGGCCACGACTACAGCCTGACCACCCTGCTGGGCGGCAAACCTGAAATGGCTGCACCCTTCAAAGACGGGCGCTTTGCCACCGTGTATCTGGCCCCCCGCGACTACCACCGTATTCATATGCCGATAGACGGCACTCTGACGGACATGGTGTATGTGCCCGGCGAATTGTTTTCAGTAAATCCGCTAACCGCCGCAAATGTGCCCGGTTTGTTTGCCCGCAACGAACGGGTGGTGGCGTTCTTCGACACTCCGGTTGGCCGTATGGCGATGGTATTGGTGGGTGCGACAATCGTCGCCAGCATCGAAACCGTGTGGTCTGGCACGGTGACACCGCCGGCAGGGAAAAACGTGCAGCACTGGAGCTATGAAAAAGACAGCGAAGCCAGTGTGTCGCTGGCGAAAGGCGAAGAAATGGGCCGCTTTAAGCTGGGCTCCACCATTGTAGTGTGCTTTGAGAAAGACCTAATGGACTTTGGTCCGCTGGAGCCAGGTCAGGTGACCCGCCTGGGCACGCCCATGGCAACCCTGAAGTCAGGCGCTGACCAGGCCTAAATGGATCCTGTCAAACGCAGCCTGATTTCGCTCCATCTGACGGTCGTTCTGCTGGGCGGAACGGCCTTATTTTCCAGAATAATTCCGTTAAACGCGACTGATATCACGCTGGGTCGGTCGGTGTTTGCGTTGTTAGCGTTATTGCTGTTTCTGGGCGTCAGTCGCACATCACTGCGGCTGAACTCGGCCCGCGACTATAAAATTGCTGTTACGCTGGGTGTGTTGATGGCGGCGCACTGGGTCACCTACTTTGCTGCAATGCAGTATGCCGGCGTGTCGGTAGGCATGATTGCGCTATTCACCTTTCCGGTGATCACGGTGCTCATCGAGCCGTTTTTTGAGCGCATCCGGCTGGTGTGGCAAGACTTCCTGTCGGCCATCGCGGTGTTAGTGGGCATTTACTTCATTGTGCCGGAAGTGTCACTGGCGAACGACGTTACCCTGGGCGTGATAATCGGCATCATCTCGGCCATCCTGTATGCCTTTCGTAACCTCCTACATCGTCAGCACTTTTCTCACTACTCCGGTGCCAAAGCCATGGCCTGGCAGATTCTGGTTGTGTGTATCTGTGTGTTACCGCTGGCTAGCGAGGCGTTAGTATCAGCGCCGCCCAGTGCCTGGTGGCTGCTGTTATTGCTGGGCAGCATCTTTACCGCGCTACCCCACGCCCTGATTGCCGCTTGTCTCACCCACCTGCGGGCAAAAACGTTTTCACTGATTGCCTGTATGCAACCTTTCTACGGTGTTGTGCTGGCAGTGCTATTATTGGGTGAACAACCCGGGTGGCGCACGTTGCTCGGCGGCATACTGGTCACCTCGGCATCGATTTACGAAACCATGAATACCCAAAAACTGCATAAAAAGGACGCGGAAGATGTTGATTCTGGCGCACCGCGGAGCGAGTAGAGACGCCCCGGAAAATACCCTGCGCGCTTTTAACGAAGCGTTTGCCCAACATGCACACGGGCTGGAGCTGGATACCTATCAGGTGGCCCGCGACATCATGGTGTTCCACGATCGCTGGCTGCACCGCACCACGAATGGCACCGGCCGGGTCGCTGACCAGACCGTGGCAATGTTACGTACCCTGGACGCAGGCTGGGGCGAGCGCATCCCGTTTTTGCGTGATGTGCTGGCCATGGCTCCCGCCCGCAGCGTAATGAATATCGAAATTAAGCACCTGCATGATGTCCCCAGCTGGCTCGGCGAATTCGACGAAGGTCTGCATCACAGTGTGCTGACTACCGATGACATTATTATTTCATCGTTTAATCACCGTTGGCTGCACGAGATAAAACAACAACGTCCAGCCATGCGTATTGGCGCGCTGACCGCAAACTATGCGCTTAGTGGCCCACAGTTTGCCGTCGAACTGGGTGCCTATTCACTGCATGTGACACTGGATATGATTGAAGAAGAGTATGTCAGGGAAGCCCATCAGGCCGGGCTGAAAGTGATGGTCTATACCGTGGATATGCCCGAAGACATGTTAATGCTGAAAAGCTGGGGCGTAGACGGGATCTTTACCAATGTGCCGGCCATCGCCCGGGCCACACTGGGTGAATATATCTGACTGCCCTACTCGCTTGAGCCCACCGGAATGTGCGTGGCCAGCACCGTGCTGCTGCAACATTTACAACGCCGGCACAGCCGCATATTAACCCAGTGCCCGGCAATAATCAGAAAGGCGCCTACGGCAATGGTGAACGGTTCGTAATGATGGCCGAAAATGTCCTTGAACCAGTAAATCACACCACCCAGAGCCAACAGTCCCATAGGGTAGAAGCGGCCGTGATAACGACTGGCACCGTAAAATAGCGCGATAGCGCCCATTAGCAATGAAGCGCTGAGGATCAGACGCTCAAACCACACCTGCGCGAAAAATGCCGAGCTAATTACTGGCAGCAGCGGAATGAGTACCGGCAATGCCAGACAATGCAGCGCACACAACCCGGACATCCATATGCCCAGTCGGTCGAGTGTAGCCGGATTGTTCTCGATATCTTTCATTGCGTCTCGCACGATGTTGAATTCAGAACGTTATAATATAACATCAATACTCAAATGCAAAACGACTGGATTAAATTTAATGTATTTATTGGGGCGCGAGCGTCAGACGACGTTTAGGTTCGGGCTCCCAACGGGATGGTGTTGCCGGTGCAAACAGGTCCGAAACAGAGATGAGCTCCACCCCCTGGTGCTTTAACTGCGGCAAGGTGCGGCGTAAAAAGTCCACAGAGAGCGGGTGCGGGTGAGCAATGCCAATACCCAGTCCATGTTTTTTAGCGATCCTTACCAGCAATGCCATTTGCTGCTGCAAAAAGGCTTCACTGTGTTCATGATCCAGAAACACATCGCGGATAGCGGTGGGAATGCCGGTATTCTCGGCAATAGTGGCGGCAACCGAGTCAGGTGTAGTGCGACTGTCAATAAAAAACAGCCCTTCTTTTTTCACTGCCTGCATGAGGGCCTGCATAGGTAAACGTTCTCGGGTAAGACGGCTGCCCATATGGTTGTTGATCCCCCTGGCATTGGGTACGCTGCGCAGCGCCTGACGCAGGGTGTCGGCAATGGTGTGGGGATACATGTCCGCCGTCAGCGCCAGCGGCCCTAATTTGTAACCACTGTCGGCTTCCATTGGCAAATGCAACATCACATCCCGTCCCTGCCTGGCAGCCTGGGCGGCCACCGCAGAGGCCAGCGGCGTGTCTGGCAGAATCGACAAGGTAACTGGGGTAGGTAACGTCAGCGTTTGTGTGTCGGATGGGCGGTAGCCCACATCGTCAATGATAATCAGCACCTGCGACTTCGCTATGGCTGGCGCAGGGATTAACAGGACACAACAAAGCCACAACGTCATCAGTGCTGTCAGGCGACGATGCCGTTTTGTTGCTAATTCAGAAATAAGTACCCAAAGACTACGCAAGCGCTTTCCCGCAATAATTGTTATTGTATTTGCCACGGCCAGGTAGCAACTGGCACTTAGAATAGCAGTCCGGCGACGGCGGGAAAAGTTTCGCGCCCGCTTTGTGTATAAAGCAACATACGATAAAACCGGTTGCCCATGCCGCAGCGATCTTTCAACGTGCTGGCTGCCAGCAATCAGGTACCAATCAGCAAGGATACAACCATGAATAGCTCTGCATCAGCGCTTATCCATCAGGCCGCCAACCGGGTGGACCAGGCTCACCAGCAACTGACTACAGCTGCGACGCCCCCCTACACTACCGCGCTGGAATACAACCTGCGGTTGTCAGAGCAGCATGGCATGAATGTATACCTGAAGCACGAGCATATGCAGCATACCGGGTCGTTCAAGTACCGCGGTGCACTGAACCGCATTTTATCTCTCGATCCCAATAGCCGCGAGCGTGGCGTGGTCACGGCCAGTTCGGGTAATCACGGCATGGCCTGTGCGATGGCTGCCCGGGAAAGTCAGGTCCCGCTGACCGTATTTGTGCCCGAAAACGCCTCGCCGTTAAAAGTTAAAAAAATTCGTGCGCTGGGCGCTGAAGTGCGCCACGCCCCCGGCGATTGTCTGGTGGCGGAACTCACTGCTGCCGATATGGCAAATACCGAAGGCCAGACTTATATTTCACCGTACAACGACCATATGGTTATGGCCGGGCAAGGTACCGTTGGGCTGGAGATGTTTAATCAGTTACCGTCCCTGGACGCGGTATTTATTGCGGTCGGCGGTGGCGGACTGATAGGCGGTACAGGCGCGTGGCTGAAAGCACATCATCCGCACATAGAAATCTTTGGCTGCTGGCCAGAAAACGCGCCGGCGATGGCCGAATGCCTGAAAGCCGGGAGCGTGATTGAAGTGGATGAGCAGCCTACGTTGTCAGACGGCACCGCCGGCGGCGTAGAGCCGGGCGCAATCACCTTCGATGTTTGTCAGGCGGTTATTGACCACCAGGTACGGGTGAGCGAAGCGGCAATCGCCCATGCCCTGCACGACACGCTGATAGAAGAACGCATGATTATTGAAGGCGCCGCTGCGGTGCCATTAGCCGCGCTGGCACAGTGTGAAGAACAACTGGCCGGTAAAAATGTGGCCGTGGTGCTATGCGGTCGCAATATAGCCACCGACATATTAAAAGAGATGCTAACGGGGTAAAGCTAGCCTTACAAATTTAACCAGCGGCTGGGGTTCAGTGCTTTACCCTTATGGCGAATTTCAAAATACAAGTTGGGGTAGCTCTGGCCCCCGCTCTGGCCCACCAGCGCAATGGTGTCGCCTGCGCCAACGGTATCGCCAGCCTGCCGCAGCAATGCCTGATTGTGTCCGTACACACTCATATAGCCCTTACCATGATCGATAATGGTGACCAGCCCGAAGCCTTTTAACCAGTCTGCGTAGAGAATACGCCCGCCTGACACCGCTTTTACCGCGCTGCCTTCGTCGCCTTCTATCACAATGCCTTTCCACCGTACCTGGCCCTGCCGCCGGTTACCGAACAACTTGCGCACTCTGCCTTCCGCCGGGAGTAACAGCTTGCCCTGCCGACCTGACAGGCCATCCATGGTGGCCGTGGCCTGCTCGGCACGGCGCTGGGCTTCTTCGATAGCGGCCATAAGTGATTGTTCGCTAGCCTGCAATTCTTCAACCCGCGCGGCTTCAGAACGAATAGTGGCATTTAATCTGGCAAGAGTTTGTTTACGATCGTCCTGACGGGCGACCAGCGCGGCACGTTGCTGACGTTGCTCGGCCAGCAACTGCTCCAGAGCACTGGCTTTCTCCGCTAACTGGGCGGTGACCGCTTCCAGCCTGTCGACATTACTGCGGAACTCGGTAATGGCTTGTTGCCGGGCTTTACTTACATACTGGTAATAGGTGAGCACCCGCTCGAAGGTCCGGGCATCATCCTGATAGAACATCATTTTGGCATAATCATAGTGACCCGCCATAAACGCACTGCGAAGTTGTTTAGACAACAGCGACTGCTGTTTAAGGATGGCTTCGCGCAGGGTGGCCTGCTCTGCTTGCAGTGACTTTTGTTCGGCGCGATTGGTACTGAGCTGCTCTTCGGTACGGTTTAACTTACTGGCCACCCGACCAATCTGCACTTCAGACTCTTTCAGTACCGCCTGCAATTCTTCGGCACTGGCCTGACTGGCCGCCAGCTTTTGCTGACGCGCCTTCAGTTCGGCTTGCAGTTCTGCCAACTGGGCTTTTTCTTTTTCCTGCGCGCTGGCGCCACCGGCTATCAGTAGCCCGGCGCAGACAATTATCGCGCCGAGCCGCGGCCACCTGGTAAACTGCTGATTCATGAACCTACTACAACCCGTTCTTGTTTCACGGCATTTCAGCAGGTTTTACCAGGTTATACAACTTATCCCACAATGGCTTTGTAAGACTGATTTTCTGATACCCGCAACAAGCCTTTAACCAGCTTGAATACCGACCAGATAAACACCCCGAGCAAGATAAACCAGCCCACCAGTACAATGGTAAGAATGCCGCCTACCACGGTCAGGATTATGCCAATTATAAATACCCGAATAATATTGGAATAATGATCCTCGAAGCGGGTCCCCCGGGCATCACCAATTTTGAGCATGGCCCAGATGGCGCCCACAAACCACAGCAGGCCGGTAAATAACCCCAGCAGCATGAGCACATAGGCAATTTGTGCGTGTTGTTTGGCGTCCAGTTCTTGTTGTGATAATTCCATTTCTGCGTTCCCTGTTATTGTTGTCATGCCAGTGTAGCGAAGCGCTTACGGCTTGCCCAGTGCAAAATTCCAACACCGCAGACTAAGGGTACCGGTTAGTCGCAGTGACCACTTAGCTATTACTGTCAGTGCCAGCGCATAACACGATGCCAGTAATCTGCATGCAGCAACGCAATGCAGGCTGGTTTCTGAGCCAGTTTTCTATATACTTTGCACTCTTTTTTGTGGTCTGAAAGGCAAAGGTTAGAGGTAAATGGATCAGCTTATAGAGTTTGCAGGCAATAACATGCTGCTGGCCGGTATCTGGGTAGCATTGGTTGCAATGCTGATATTCAGCTATGTGTCTGCATGGACATCGCCGGTAAAAGAAGTCAACACACACGAAGCCACCCTGCTTATCAATAAACAGGATGCGATGGTACTGGATATCCGCGCGGTAAAAGAGTTTAAAGCCGGTCATATATTGAGTGCCCGCCAAATCAAGCCGGAAGAGATCCGAGAGAAAAATTTCAGCAAGCTTGAAAAAAATAAGGACAAACCCATTATTGTTGTCTGTGCAATGGGCAATTCGTCACGTTCCGTGGCGTCGTCTATGAAAAAAGCAGGTTTTGAAGATGTTTACGTGCTGAAGGGCGGCATGAACGCCTGGCAAAGTGCGAGCCTGCCGGTTTCGAAGTAAGGGGTGTCCCGATGAGCAAAGTCGAAATTTATACCAAAGGGCACTGCCCTTATTGTCATCACGCCAAGGCGCTGTTGACCAAAAAAGGCGTCGAATTTCAGGAATACGCCATAGACGTACAACCTGAACTGCGCGATGAAATGATTCAGCGAGCGAATGGCGGGTGGACTGTCCCGCAGATTTTTATTGCCGACCAACATGTTGGCGGTTGTGATGATTTGCTTGCGCTGGAGCAACAACAAGAACTTGATGCAATGCTGGCGAATTAAGCCGCCCTTCCGGCGCCTTTAACGCTACACAACAACAGATTAGGAAGTAACATGGCTGACGAAAATCAAACAAATAATGGCGCCGCTGCGGACCAGCAAGCCCAGGCTCCTCAATTTAATATTCAACGCATTTACACCAAAGACATTTCTTTTGAGTCGCCAAATGCCCCCAAAATTTTCACTAAAGAGTGGAAGCCAGAAATTAAACTGGACTTAGACACAGCGACCAACAAGCTGGACGAAAACGCCTATGAGGTAGTGCTGTCAGTCACCGTTACCGCCACTCTTGGCGAAGAAACTGCGTTCCTGTGCGAAGTACAGCAAGCCGGCATCTTCGCAATTGGCGATATGCCAGACCAGAACAAAGCACACACACTGGGCTCGTTCTGCCCGAACATGCTGTTCCCGTATGCCCGTGAAGCGATTTCTAACCTGGTCAACCGTGGCACCTTCCCACCACTGAACCTGGCACCGGTAAACTTCGACGCTATTTTTGCAGCCTATATGCAAAAACGTGCACAACAGGCACAAGACGGCGGCGAAGCGCCGAAAATGGACGCATAGCACCCGTGGCTATGGATCCGTCATCGGTTTCAGTATTGGGGGCGGGGTCGTATGGCACCGCCCTTGCTTTTTGTCTGGCCAGAAATAATACACCCACCTTGTTGTGGGGGCGCGATCGGGCGCACATGGCCGACCTGGCTGAACACCGTGAGAACCGTCGCTACTTGCCAGGCGCAACGCTTCCCGAAGCGTTGCGCATAGAGGCTAATCTTGATACTGCCGTGGCAGCCAGTCGTGACATTCTGGTCGTAGTGCCCAGCCATGCGTTTCGGCTGACGCTGGAAACGATTAAACCGTTTCTACAGCCAGGGCAGCGATTGATCTGGGCCACCAAAGGGCTGGAACCCGGCACCGGGCGGCTGCTCCGCGAAGTGGCGGTGGATGTTCTGGGTGACGATTACCCGCTCGCCGTGTTATCAGGCCCGACTTTTGCCAAAGAAATGGTCGCCGGACTACCCACCGCCATTTCGCTGTCCTCGGCAGACGATGCGCTGAACAATGAGTTTGCGGCGAAACTCCACTGTGCCCGCTCTTTTCGGGTGTATACCAACCCCGACATTATCGGCGTGCAGCTAGGCGGTGCGGTGAAAAATGTCATTGCTATTGGCGCGGGTCTGGCAGACGGTCTCGGCTTTGGTGCCAATGCGCGAACAGCCCTGATCACCCGGGGTCTGGCTGAGATGCGCCGTCTGGGTGTGGCCCTGGGCGCTCAGCCAGAAACCTTTATGGGCATGGCCGGGCTCGGCGACCTGGTACTCACCTGTACGGACAATCAGTCTCGTAACCGCCGTTTTGGTCTGGCGCTTGGTCAGGGCAAAGGGGTGGATACTGCTATTGAAGAAATCGGTCAGGTGGTGGAAGGCTATCGGAATACCGATGAAGTACACATTCTGGCAGCACGTATGCAGGTAGAAATGCCTATTTGCGAGCAAATCTACGAAGTACTTTATAACGGCAAGTCCCCGAAAGAAGCGGCGCTGGCATTGCTGGGCCGTGACCTGAAAAGCGAGACCGCTAATTAATTAACTGCGGGCACGTTGTGCCCGCGAGTTATATCCTGTCCTGCAAAACGGTGTCGGTATTCTGCTGGCGAAACCGAAAAGGAACGCATAAAAGCACGCCGGAATACGTCCGGGCTGTCATAGCCGCACGCTTGTGCAATGCGGTCCAGCGACCATTGCCGGGAAACCAGCAACTGACGGGCATAATCCAGCCGTAGTTCCGCCACGTAGCGCGCCGGAGTCTGCCCCATGCTCCGAGTGAACTGACGATAAAAGCTGCGCTCACTCATGCCGCAGTAGTCGGCCAAATCAGCTACCCCCAGTGACCGCCCAAGGTTTTCAAGTACATAACCTGTCAGAGAAGCAAAGCGCTGGTCTGCACGCTGCTGAAACGCCAGCGGCGCTGAAAACTGTGCCTGATCGCCGGCCCGGCGGAAGTGCACCACCAGGTGACGGGCCACTGCCGCGGCAGTATCGGCCCCTAACTCCTGTTCAATCAGCGCCAGCGTCAGATCAATACCGGCTGTGATCCCCGCCGAGGTGGCAATGTGGCCGTGATCAACAAATAAACGCTGTGCCTGTACCTGCAAATCAGGAAATTCCTGCGCCAACTGGTCGGCATACTGCCAGTGTGTGGTCACCGTCAGTCCCTTCAGTAAGCCGGCGTGAGCCAGCAAAAACGCGCCGGTACACACGCTGACAACCCTTTTGGTTACTGGTGCCACGTGTTGTAGCCAGGGACACAGCACCTGAAGATTATGCGCTGATCGCGCGCCGGCGCCACCCGGCACCACCAGCATATCGAGTGGGGGAATGTCCTGCAGCGTGTGCGTTGCCACCAGCGGTAAACCAGACTCACTGCAAACCGGCTCCCGCGACTCGCCAATGAAGGCAAAATCATACGGCGAGGTCGCCACACTGCTTACACTATGAAAAGCTTCCAGCGGGCCCGCTACATCCTGACTGTTCACGCCCTCAAAAAGCAGAAACCCCACGGTGCGACGAATCATGACGAGGCGTCTCCTGATGTGGCAGATACCACCGCAATGTCTAGTGTCAGCCGGTACTGACCGGCCTGCCCAGCCCGGGTCACTGTAACATCGTGGCGCACAGTATTACCGTCCCTGACACTATGCCAGCGTAACTGGTCCTCGGCCTCGGTTGTCACCGCCTGCCAGTCTTCATGCACTGCCATGGCTTTACGGTAACTGGCCAGGAGTGCGGTGGCGGCGGCTGGACTCTTCACGTGGAAAGCTTTTGTCCATGTGGTTTTGTCGCCATAAGAGTATTCGCGATCAAATGCAATGGGCTGCGGCCAGTCATACTGGTTATCCGGATAGTACCTGTCGGCCATCAGCGCTCGCACAAAACCCCCGTCTGGATCCCAGTCATATTCGATATGCAACGCGACTGTGCGGGCAGTGGCCAGTCCGCTGACCTTTTGCACCAGATGCAGCGCGGCATCGATCCCCGAAGACAGGCCCGCAGAGGTGATAATCTGGCCGTTATCCACAAAGCGCTCATGGGGAGCCAGGGTGACGTTGGGATAATCGGTGGCAAAGTTGTCCAGCGCGCCCTTAAACGTGGTCGCGCGCTGGCCATTCAACAAGCCTGCTTCTGCCAGTATATGGGCGCCAGTGCACACCGACACAATATGCTCGGCCCCTGTTTGCATTCGCGCCAGCCACTGCTTCACGGCGGACTGCTGCTTTACCTTTCTGACATCGCCGCCGGGAATAAGTACGGCCTCAGCCGCGGGCATATCGGCAAACCCGTAGTCAGGGCTAACGTGGAGCCCCATTGCTGTCACTACAGGCTGACCATCCGGCGATACCGTGAATATGTCATAGCCGGCGTGCCCGAATACTTCATAAGGGGCGGCAAAGTCGATGATCTGTACATCATCAAATAATAAAATGGCCACAGTAATTGGCGGCTTTGCAGCCACCCCGGTAGTCATCATCAGCATCGTGCATACGGTGAGTCTGCGTAACCAGTATTGTGTTGTCGTTTTCATCATTCTGTCCATACGTTGCATATTTAGCAGTCAGTATATACACGTACCAGAATGGCAGAATGCCACGATTACGACTATTTATGCCACTTTTATCCGGGGTTAACGGGCGCCGTCGTAACCAAGCTGGCGCCAGCTTTCATACACAAACACCGACACGGCATTCGAGAGGTTCATACTTCGGCTATCTGGCAACATCGGAATACGCACCCGCTGACCTGGCGGCAGCGCGTCTATTACTTCATCGGGTAACCCGCGGGTTTCGGGACCAAACAATAAGGCATCACCCTTTTGATATTGCACGTCTGAATGGAACGCTTTCCCCTTTGTGGTGCAGGCAAATAACCGGGTCGGCTGTTCGCTGTCCAGATAGGCATCCAGTGACGCATGCCGTTTGACGTGGGCGAACTCATGATAGTCCAGTCCGGCGCGGCGTACCCGCTTGTCGTCCCACTCAAACCCTAACGGTTCTATTAAGTGCAGAGCAAAACCTGTATTGGCGCACAGGCGAATAATGTTGCCGGTATTCGGCGGGATTTCGGGCTGATATAAAATGATGTCCAGCATGCAGGGTTCCACTAGAAATTGCGTGGCGCCAAGCATAGTGGCTCGCTGCAGCGAGGGCAAGCACTGCCATCGGTGGATGGCAGTGTCTGTAAATGGCGTCAGTTAATCCTAGCGGGCAGCGCCGGTCGGCGAGGCGAAATGGGTCGTCGGCCGGGTTTTGGCTTTCTGCTGTGGCACCTGTTGTCCGGTGCGATTGGCTTGCGACGGCGCGGCGGCACGTTGCATTGCGGGCTCGGTGGTGTTGCGTGATGTGTCCAAATTCGTCATTTTCATAGCACTTCCTGGTTTTTGGTCTCCTGCCGGAGCGCGTGAACTCCCTTTCATCAATGCATATCGCATACCTGCATGACATGCGTATGGGCGGGGGCACCAGGCGTAACTGAAAATTGTGGCCGCCATTCAGCCAGTTAGCCGAATGGTGGCGGCAAGCCATTAACTATCCCTGGCCGCGCCGCGTTACTTAAGTATTGACCCACCCTGTAAGAATGACAAGGTCTTATTCAGCACCGGTGTACGGTATTCATCGGCCTCGGTAAACAGCTCATGATAAGCCTCGGCAACCACCTCCAGATGCAGGTTGGGCATACGCTTCGCCACACTGCGCTGGCGGTCATTATCGATTATCTTGTCATCGTCGGCGCTGAATAACAGGGTGGGGGTCGTCATTTTTTCCGCCTGCGCTTCGATGGTGTCCATCGCCTGCTGTGCCGCGCTGAGCCATTCGGTGGTGACGCCACCAAGCTGAATGCGTTTATCTTCATCGTATAGCTCACGAAAGAGCCGGTAACGCACTTCACTGTGAGTGAGCTTATTGAGCGCATAGGGATACGCGACGTAAGGGGTCTGACCGAAAAAGTAGCCAGCATCCTTGCGCCGCAACCGGTTAAGTGTCAGGCCCGCGTTAATCAAACCTTTGGCGACCCAGTCCGGCAGTGCGGGGCGCACACCGAACATCGGTGAGGCCAGCACGGCCCGCTCAAACCGCTCGGGTTCACGTAGCATTGTCAGCGTACCAATCGCACCGCCCATAGAATGACACAACAGGGTGAGCGGCGCGGGTGCGTGGGGCATGACAATGTCATCAATAAATTGCAGCAGATCGTCTACGTAATCATCAAACTTATGCACAAAGCCGTGTTGCGGATCGGACGTCATTCGGCCGGACAGCCCCTGGCCACGGTGATCAGGAATAAACACCGCGAACCCGTTGTGCCACAGGTCGTAAATAAGCTCTTTATATTTGAGTAATGACTCTATCCGACCTGAGCTGATGACCACAGTGGTGTGGGCGTTCGCCGGGCAACACCAGGCATAGTGTACCGTGACGCCTCCCAGACCGGTAAACTCGCCGGTGGTGACCTGACTCTTCCAGAATGGATTAATGGTGGTGGCATTTCGGTCTGCCAGGGCTGTTTCCGGTGTGAGTGTCCAGTCCATACTGCCTATCCGCTGCGGGGAAATGTTAAGGTAACTTGCAGCCCCCCTGTGCTAGACGGGTCTGCCACTATGTGCCCATCATGCATTTGAACTGCCGCCTTTGCAATTGCCAGTCCCAGCCCGACACCGCCCGACTGCCGGTCACGGGCCGTGGAGGTGCGGTAAAACGGTGCAAATATTTGCTCACGTTCGCTGGCCGGCAGCCCCGGGCCATCATCTGCCACTATTACCGCCCAGCTATCCGGACTGGTTTCGATTTTCACCTTCACCTCATGGGCACTGTAGTGCAGGGCATTACGCAGAATATTTTCTACTGCCCGGCATACCATCTCCCGGTCTACTGTGACCGGTTGGTCGGGCAAGGGCGCCACGTCCAGCGACTTGTTAAGGTTTTGAGCTTCATAGCCAGCATCGGCGATGACGTTTTCCAGTAATGCACTGATGGCGACAGACTCGCGTTCACCGCGATTGCTTTCTGCCCGGGACAGCGCCAGTAGCTGGCCGATGAGCGCTTCCATACGGTTGCTTTCCCGCTCCACCCGTTGCAGCGTTTCGCTGTCTTCCTGTTGTTGCCAGGCTAGTCCCAGCGCCATCTGCAACCGGGCAAGGGGTGAACGCAGCTCATGAGAGATGTCGGCCAGCAACCGCTGCTGCCCGGCCCACATTTTTTGTAACTGCGCCGCCATGAGGTTGAAGTCTCTGGCCAGTTGCCCTATTTCGTCCTGACGGCTGTCGGCACCCGACACCCTGACGTCCCAGTGACCTTCCGCCAGGTCCCGGGCCGCCCGTTGCACCTGCAGCACGGGCCTGACCAGATGACGGGCAAACAGATACGACAGCAGCACCGTCATCACCACTGCGATGGCAATTAACCCTGTCAGCATACGGCCCGGCGCAGGTGGCGGCTGCGCCGTGACCGAATACAAAGCGAATTGCCGGCCTCGATAGTTGAATAGCTGTGGCCCTACGATTTGATGGCCACGGCGACTAAGAGCAATAGCGTTACTTTGCCCGGCTAGCCGCTCAAGATCGTCCCGTAATTCCTGTCGTAGCGGCCTGCCATTCCCCTGCACTATTCGTCCGCTGTCCCGCGCCACTGCCACCAGTAATGTCCGGGAGAGTTTGCCGGCGCGAACCAGCGCCAGTGGTAATGACGGTGCCCTGCGCATGGTGCTGAGCCGTTCGGCCGCAGTGCTCAGGTCACTGATCTCCTGCGTCGTGGGTGTGCCCACCCTGACGTCGTCCATAAAGGTGCGCCCCACCCAGAGCGCCAGCATGGCCGTAACGAGAAAGGTCGCCCAGAACCACAGAAATACCCGCCCCACTACCCGCTGGGCTGGATTTAACCGCGCCAGCCAGCTCATGATGCGGTGCGCAACAGATACCCGCTGCCGCGGATAGTTTTAATTTTGTCGTCGCTTGCAACGGCGGCCATTTTTTTGCGCAGATTGCTGACGTGCATGTCGATACTACGGTCAAACGCCATGAGTTTTTTGCCCAGCGCCCGCTGACTGATTTCCTGCTTCGAGACCAGTTGCCCCGGTTGGGTCATCATCAGTTGTAGAATTGCGAACTCGGTGCCGGTCAGGGTCAGTGGGGTGCCGTTCACCTCGACTTGCTGACGGGCGCTGCTGAGCAATATACCGTTTACCTGCAAATCCTGCTGGGTCTGGGTATGCTGAGTCAGCGCGAGGCGCCGAAAGATGGCTTTGATACGAGCCGCCAGCTCGCGGTGATTAAATGGCTTGGGCAGATAGTCGTCAGCTCCCAGCTCCAGTCCCAGAATGCGATCGTAGTCATCGCCCCGGGCGGTTAGCATCAGCACGGGTGTGGTGTGGGTAACCCGCAGATGTTTCAGCACATCAAACCCGTCCATCTCCGGCATCATCACATCCAGTAAGATAAGATCAAAATGCTCTGTGGTCGCCGCCTGTAAGCCGGCTTTTCCATCCTGTGCCACACTTACTGTGTAGCCCATGCCCTGCAGATATGCCTGCAGCATCTGACTCAGCTCGTGGTCGTCATCAATAATTAAAATTGCCTGATCATTACTGCTGTGCATACATTCCTGTACCGGCGATTAATTTCCTGCCGCCTGGATAGTGATTCATGGAAGACAGAATACGACGACTTCACTGTGCTGGCAAAACCCCGGCTCAGCCTTTACACAAGCTTTACACACTGCTGACCCTTCTTTGCGTTGATCCGGCCTAAGATAACCACCGTGATATTTACTCACCTTTTCAGGAGAATGATGATGAAACCTTTACTACTCGCCCTTACTATTGCCGGTATCACTGTAAGTACTGCCACCCAGGCGCGCCTACACAGCCCTCATGATACACAGCGGGCGCTCGTTAAAGCGGTCCAGCAACTGGATCTCAGTGCTGAGCAAAAACAGGAAGTGCGCGCATTGCTGAAGGCCGTCCGTGCTGACAATCACTCTCAGCACGGCAATATGCACGCTGAGCACGCCCGGCGACTTTCAGATGACACGCCGGATGCAGAAACACTCAGAGCAAAATTGCTCGACAACGCAGACAACTGGAAGCAAAAGAAATTTCAGCAGGCACAGCTTCGTCACAACATTTATCAGTTGCTGACGCCTGACCAACAGAACACGCTGGAGCAGGCTGACATTGAGCGGCACAGCAAGCGGGCCCAGCGCATCAAGTCACAACATGGCAGCGCGTTGCCCCGGCCGTTTGGGTTATTGGCTCTGAGCGAGCAACAGGAGCAGCAGGTGGCGGAGTTGCAGTCGGCTTTCCTCAGCCAGGCTGAATTAATTCGAAGCCGTATGCGCCAGTTCAAAGCCCAGGAAAAAGCCCTCGTACGCAGCGCAGACTTTAGTGAAGCTGCCTGGTACACGCTGGCTGAAAGCTATCAGCTGGCGTTTATTGAGGCCGCGGTTGCACGTGCCAGCCATCGGGCCGGGCTATTGGCAGTTTTAACTGACGCCCAGCGACAGGAACTGGAGGTGTTACGCGGCGCCAAGAAGAAGCACCGCCATCACCCCAGAAGAGGGTAGCGGCGAATCTGCATTTGTTGACAGGCCGCCATGGCCTGTCACCGTTATATTAGTAAGTGGGTTTATGCGGCACATGCTCCGCCGATAAGAAGCGGGGCGAGGTGACCATTAAATCCGCGGTAGCCGGGGTACAGGCTACCGGCACATTCCACACCGAACAAAGCCGCAGCAACGCCTTTACGTCCGGATCATGGGGCGCCGGATTCAACGGATCCCAGAAGAAAAACAACGCGTCCAGATTACCTTCGGCAATCAGGGCGCCGATTTGCTGATCGCCGCCCAAGGGACCGCTTTGGTAGCGGGTAACTGCCAGTCCGGTATTATCCGCAATCATCCCACCGGTGGTGCCGGTGGCGACAATATTGCAGCGCTTCATGATCTCAATGTGCGTATTTACCCATTCCAGCAATTCACTTTTTTTGTGATCATGTGCCACCAGGGCTATGGTTGATTTTTCCATGCGACGCGTCTCACATCCACTCTGGCCGATGCGTCTCAAAGAGCAGATGTGCCCTTTTCTGCCTGCATACTGGCCGATTATAGTCTGAGGGCATCATTACCCGTTGCAATACGCTTGTCAACTGACAAGGCTGTCCTGTCGCGAAACAACACTGCCCCGACCAGGTAAAATAATTATACATTTTTATTGCATAAATATTCCATAAAGCTACACTGTCACTCTCTTAGCAGATTAAATATTTCGACGGGTAGCGAAGCCACCCTTGAAATGCACTACAGGACAGATGGAATGAAGCAATCAACCGCCGACTTTTGGCAGGCTGATCTCCCAATACAAGATAACTCTCCCCTGGCTGGCTACACTGTGCAGTGCCCGCGACGAATTTACTAGCGTGCGTTTGCCGTACCGTAGCGCACTTTTTACCTGGGTTTTGATGCAGTAGTTAATACCGGTCTTACCGGCTTAACTCAAAACTTCAGGTAAAAGGTGATTTTTTTACTTCCTATTCGTCAGTCAAAATTATGATTAATGTTGCCATTATTGGCGCCAGTGGCTATACCGGCGCACAACTCGTTCAACTGATCCATCAGCATCCTGGTATGCAATTGGCGCACACGTTTGTGTCTCAGCATAGCGCCGATGCCCATCAACCGATTGCCGCACTGCACGGCAGCTATGCACATTTGCCTTATCAGCTGCAGCCTTTGTCAGACGAGTGGCTGGTCACCCTCAGTGAGCAAATGGATATTATCTTCCTGGCCACGCCCCACGAAGCCAGCCACGACTGGATGGAGACGCTGGCATCGGGCAAGGCAAAAGTACTGGATCTCTCCGGGGCGTTTCGTCTGCAGGATACCGCAGTGTTTGCGCAGTATTACGGGTTTGCGCATACCGCCCGCAGTAGTCTGGATAAAGCCGTGTACGGACTGGCGGAATGGTATCCCGCCGAAATTCGAAATGCGCACATTGTAGCCGTGCCCGGTTGTTATCCGACTGCGTCATTAACGGCGCTGAAGCCTCTCGCCGAACAGACCTTACTGGATCCGCAGGTGCGCCCGGTGATCAATGCCGTCTCCGGGGTCAGCGGTGCCGGTCGCAAAGCCAGCCTGACCAACAGCTTCTGTGAAGTGAGTCTGCAGGCTTACGGTGTACTGGGTCACCGGCATACCCCAGAAATCGAAGCGTATCTGGGTACGCCTGTCATCTTCACCCCGCATCTGGGTAATTTTAAACGGGGCATTCTGGCCACTGTCACGGTCAAACTGGCAGCAGGTGTCACTGCGGACCAGGTCAGTCAGGCCTATGTGGATGCCTATGCAGAAAAGCCGCTGATACGTTTACGCGACCGCATGCCTAAAGTAGACGACCTGGCCAACACACCGTTCGCTGACGTCCACTGGACGGTGGACGAGACCGCCGGCTATGCGGTCATCGGTACGGCCATTGATAACGTCATGAAAGGGGCGGCTGCACAAGCCGTTCAGTGCGCTAATCTTATGTGTAACTTTTCTATTCAGACAGGACTGACGCACTCATGAAACGTACCCCGATAGTCATTAAAGTAGGTGGTGCCTTGCTGGACGATCAGGCAGCCATGAGCCGCTTGCTGACCAGCATTCAGACAGTACTGGCCACCCGCCCGGTCATACTGGTGCATGGCGGTGGTCCGCTGGTCGAAACCCTCATGGCCAGTCTGGGGCTTAGTAGCAGCAAAATTGACGGCTTGCGGGTTACCCCTGATGAACATATGCCCTACATCTGTGGCGCACTGGCAGGTAGCGCCAACAAAACTCTGTGTGCCGCTGCACTGCAGGCGGGCTGCACGCCAGTGGGCCTGTCGCTGCTGGACGGCAATATGGTGACATGTGAGCCCCTCGATGCGCGCTTCGGTGCGGTGGGTGTCCCGTCTGCTGCCGATCCGGCCCTGCTTAAATCCGTGCTGGCTCAGGGCCTGTTACCTGTAGTGAGTTCTATCGGCAGCAGCCCCGAGGGCCGGCTCCTGAATATTAACGCTGACCAGGCCGCTACGGTAATTGCTGAGTTGGTACAGGGCGAATTACTACTGCTGTCAAACGTCACCGGGGTGCTGGATGGCGATAAGCAGCTCATCAGCACACTGGATGCGGCGGGCATTGAAACCTATGCAGACCAGGGGGTGATCACCGATGGCATGCTGGTGAAAGTAAACGCCGCTCTGCTGGCTGCTACCACACTGGGGCGGCCGGTGACCATTGCCAGCTGGAACGCCGCCATTCCTGAAATACTTAACCACGCGACCGGCACGCAAGTCTTCCCTTCGCCACTGCCGTCAGGAGACACATTATGAAAAAGGATCTGCTCACCTTTGCCGACTGGACACCCGAGGCAACGACCCGGCTGCTGGCACTGGCATCAGAAATTAAACACTCTCCGGCAAGTTACAGCCAGGTGCTGGCAGGGAAGTCGGTAGTGGGGTTGTTTGAAAAACCGTCTTTGCGTACCCGGGTCAGTTTTGAAATCGGCATTAATAAGCTGGGTGGCCATATGGTGTACCTGGACAGTCAGGCCGGCAAACTGGTAGGCCGTGAAGATGCCCAGGATATGGCGGCAAACCTGGCGTGCTGGGCCGACGCAATCGTGGCCAGAGTCTACTCCCACGATACCTTACTGCAATTTAGTGAAGCCGCCCGGGTACCAGTGGTGAATGCCCTGTGCGATCGTTACCACCCCTGTCAGGGGCTGGCAGACTACCTCACCGTATTCGAACAGTTCGGCAACACCACGGGACGGACCATGGCCTATATTGGCGATGGCAATAATGTGACTCATTCACTGCTGATCGTAGGTGCCTTGCTGGGCTGCAATCAGGTTGTGGTGACTCCGCCGGGGCATGAAGCTGACGCAGGCATTGTTGCTCACGCCCGCACGCTGGCAGCACAAACCGGCGCCACGGTGACCACCAGCAATGATCTGAGCGCGGCAGAAGGTGCAGATGTCATCTACACTGACACCTGGTTGTCGATGGGCGATGACACTCCTTTGTCGGCGATTAAAGAAACCTTTATGCCCTATCAGGTCAACGAAGCCCTGATGGCGGCCACCGGTGCCAGTCATGTCATGCACTGCCAGCCTGCGCATCGGGATTTGGAAATTACCGGCTCACTGATTGACAGCGACTGCTCGTTGCTCATGCAGCAAGCCGAAAACAGAATGCATGGCCAGAATGCCATATTAACTCACTTACTGAGCTCCTGAGAGGACCGCGCGTAATGCAAAACGTGAACAAGATTGTACTGGCCTATTCCGGTGGCCTGGATACCTCAGCCATTATTCCGTGGCTGAAAGAAAACTATAACTGTGAAGTAGTGGCGTTTGCCGCCGATGTCGGACAAGGCGATGAAGAGCTGGAAGGGCTGCATGAAAAAGCCCTCGCTTCCGGCGCCAGCGAATGTCACATCGTCGACCTCAAAGAAGAGTTCGTTCGCGACTACATTTACCCGACCCTGACAACCGGGGCCGTGTACGAAGGTGAATACCTGTTAGGTACCTCCATGGCGCGACCGGTGATTGCCAAAGCCCAGGTAGAAGTCGCCCGCAAAGTGGGCGCCGACGCACTCAGCCACGGTTGTACCGGCAAAGGCAATGATCAGGTGCGCTTTGAAAGTGCCTTTGCGGCCTTAGCCCCCGACCTGACCGTGATTGCACCCTGGCGGGAATGGGACATGGTTTCCCGTGAAGACCTGCTGGCGTACCTGGCCGAGCGGGACATCCCAACCACCGCTTCAGCGACGAAAATTTACAGTCGGGACGCCAATGCCTGGCATATCTCCCATGAAGGTGGTGAGCTGGAAGATCCCTGGCAGGAGCCTTCCAAGCAGGTCTGGACCATGACCGTGGATCCGGAAGATGCACCGGATACACCGGAGCGGGTTACCCTGACCTTTAACGAAGGCCAGCTGACGCATGTTAATAACGAGCCGCTGTCGCCGTATCAGGCACTGGTAAAGCTAAATACGGTGGCGGGTGCCCATGGTGTGGGCCGCATCGACATCGTAGAAAACCGCCTGGTGGGCATGAAATCCCGTGGCTGCTACGAAACTCCCGGCGGCACGGTATTAATGAAAGCCTATAAAGCGTTGGAAACCATGGTGCTCGACAAGGCCGCCCTCAAATACCGGGAACAGCTGGGACTGGAATTTGCGCATGTCATGTATGACGGTCGCTGGTTCACCGCGCTCAACGATGCCCTGCTGGCAGGCGCTGCCTCATTCGCACAGAAAGTTACCGGCGAGATTGTGGTGAAGCTTTATAAAGGTCAGGCCACCGTCACCCAGCGCCGCTCGCCCAACAGCCTGTACTCAGAAGACTTCGCCACCTTTGGTGCCGATGACGTTTATGACCAGAAACACGCCGAAGGCTTTATCCGGTTGTTCAGTCTTTCCAGCCGTATCGATGCACTGAAAAAACAGCAGTAAGGAGCACACCATGGCACTTTGGGGCGGCCGGTTCGCCGGCGACAGCAGCAGTATGTTTAAGCAGGTCAACGACTCCCTGCCCTTTGATCAGGTGATGGCTGTGCAGGATATGCAAGGTTCTATCAGCTGGTCGCGGGCGCTGGCCAAAGCCGGAGTCCTGAGTCAGGACGAACAGCAGGCACTGGAGACGGCACTCACCGAAATGCAGGCGCAGGCCCGCGCCGGTGAGCTCGACTTCGCCGCCAGCGGTGAGGAAGACATCCACAGCTTCGTTGAGGCGGCCCTTATCGACCGCCTTGGCGATACGGCGCGTAAGCTGCACACGGGTCGCAGCCGCAACGATCAGGTGGCCACCGACTTCCGGCTGTGGGTACGAGAGCATGTTGCTTCTCTGAAACAGGATCTTAACGGCGTGATCCGCTCACTGCTGAGTGTGGCCTCCCGGCATCAACAGGCCATTATCCCCGGTTACACCCACCTGCAGCGGGCCCAGCCCATTCATTTTGCACACTGGTGTCTGGCCTATGTGGAAATGTTTAAACGGGACCTGAGCCGTCTCAGTGATTTGTCAGGCCGCCTCAACCAATGCCCCCTGGGCAGTGGTGCGCTGGCCGGCACCACCTACCCGGTAGACCGCTACGCCATTGCTGAAGAACTGGGCTTCGACGGACCCTGCCTGAACAGCCTGGACGCCGTCTCAGACCGTGATTTCGTACTGGAGCTGTTGTTTTGTGCATCTACCAGCATGATGCACCTGTCACGTTTGGCCGAAGACATGATTTTTTATAACTCCGGAGAAGCCGGCTTTCTGCAACTGGGTGACACCGTGACATCGGGATCATCCTTAATGCCGCAGAAGAAAAACCCGGATGCACTGGAGCTAATGCGGGGTAAATGCGGGCGGGTGTTCGGTGCCCTGCAAGCCTTGCTGGTTACCATGAAAGGGTTGCCACTGGCTTACAACAAAGACATGCAGGAAGACAAAGAGGGGGCTATCGACACTGTCAGTCAGTGGCATTGTTGTCTGTGCATTGCCAGCGAAGTGCTGGATTCCACGGCGCTGAATGAAGCGCGCTGCCGGCAGGCCGCCGCGCAGGGCTTTGCCAATGCGACGGAGCTGGCCGACTATCTGGTGGGTAAAGGGATCCCGTTTCGAACTGGCCATGATATTGCCGGCCGGGTGGTTCTGCTGGCTATCGATAAAGGCTGTGCGATTGAAGACTTACCGCTTACTGACTTGCAGTCTGTGTGTGAGCACATCGACGAGGATGTCTATCCGGTTCTGCAACTGGAGTATGGTGTGAACCAGCGCAATATCCTCGGCGGAACCAGTGCCGAAACGGTTACCAAGGCACTCTATCAGGAACTTGAACAGCTGGATAAGCGGGGATAACTCAGGTTATGGTGCTGGCCCATCACGATGGCATAAAGCTGTTCAGAAGCTCGCTGCCTTACATCAATGCCCATCAGGGCAAGACCTTTGTGCTCATGCTGGGTGGCGAAGCTATTGAGCATGCTAACTTTGCCAACATTATTCACGACATTGCCCTGCTGAACAGCTTAGGGGTACGGGTAGTGGTAGTGCATGGCGCGCGACCGCAAATCGATCAGCGGGTGGCGCTGCGTGGCATGCAAGGCCGCTTTGCCGAAGGCGTGCGGGTGACCGATAAACTCACGCTCGAATGTGTGAAAGATGCTGCCGGCTCAGTGCGCTCGCAAATTGAAGCGCTGCTGACCATGGGACTGCCAAATTCGCCCATGCATGGCTCCCAGATTCGGGTGTGTTCGGGCAATCTGGTAGTCGCGAAGCCGATGGGCGTACGCGGTGGAGTAGACTTTGAGAACACCGGCCAGGTGCGGCGTATTGATACCACCGGCATTACTGACCACCTTAATGATGGCTCTATTGTGCTGCTATCGCCGATGGGCTATTCCTCCACCGGTGAGGTGTTTAACCTGTCCCATGAAGACGTGGCCACGCAAGCAGCGCTGGCACTGAAAGCTGACAAACTGATCGTGTTTTCCAACTATGACGGCATCTTCAACCGGCAGGGCAAATTGCTGCGCACCATAGAAAGGCCGCAACTGGAGCAGCTCATTGCCAGCGGTGATATTACTACCGAGCCCTCGGTACTGCGGGCGCTTACCACCAGCGTGGCCGCTGGTATTCCCCGTGCCCACTGTATCAGTTATGAAAAAGACGGCGCTTTGTTACAGGAGCTGTTCACCCGCGACGGTGAGGGCTCACTGGTCATGGAACATCATTACGAACAGTTGCGGGTGGCAACCATTGACGATGTGGGCGGGATCCTGAATTTGATCAAGCCACTGGAAGAAAGCGGGGTGCTGGTCAAGCGTTCACGGGAGCGGCTGGAAAATGAAATTGATCAGTTCATTGTCATTGAACGCGACGGCATGATTATTGGCTGCGCCGCCCTGTATTTGTACCCCGATGATGACTGTGCCGAGCTGGCCTGTGTGGCCACCCATCAGGATTACCGCGGCAAAAACCGTGGCGAGCGTATTATGGAGGCCGTGCGTGAGCGCGCCACCGAAGCCGGTATCAGCCGGCTGTTTGTACTGACCACCGTCACGGCGCACTGGTTTCTGGAGCAGGGATTCGTTGAAGCGGATGTGGCGGCATTGCCGGCCGTTAAAAAAGAACTGTATAACTATCAGCGCAACTCAAAAATATTTACCCTCAGTCTCTGAGTGTCAGTCATCGGCAGGGTGTGCAACCCGCCGCGCCCGTCTTGTCATGCGCGCTGAAATACGGTTAACTGGTCTGACCAAGACAGGTTGACCGAGTTATATGCAAAAGAATTTGTTTATCGAGTGTGAGGATGGCACCCCACTGGCTGCCACGCTGTTCACGCCACCGCGCCCCAGAGCCACTGTGATGATCGCCCCGGCCACCGGCATCCGGCGCCAGTTTTATACCCATTTCGCCAGTTATCTTTGCGCGCTGGGCTTTACGGTTATGACCTTCGATAATCGCGGTATCGGCGATTCCCTTAACGGGCCGGTTCAACACAGTAAGGCGACGCTGGTCCAGTGGGGTCAGCTGGATATGCAGGCTGTTTTACAAACTTTGCAACAGGCTTTTCCCGGGCTACCTCATTTTCTGGCCGGTCACAGTGCAGGCGGGCAGTTAGCTGGCCTGATGCCGGGCGCCTGTGATTTGTCCGCGATATTTACGTTCGGCAGCTCGTCTGGCCGGCTCGCTAATATGCGCTGGCACTACCGTCCGAAAGCCCACTTTTTCATGAATCTGTTTATCCCATTGACCAACCGGCTGTTCGGGCATACTAAATCACACTGGGTGGGCATGGGCGAGCCGTTACCGGCGGGCGTGGCACGTCAGTGGCAACAATGGTGTAATGGTAAGGGCTACGTAGAAACCGCATTTGGGCAGGAAGTGACTCGTCATCACTACTACAGTATTACGTGTCCGGCTTTCTGGGTGCTGGCAAAAGATGATCCGATCGCCTGTGAAAAGAATGCCCGCGACATGCTGCGCGTTTACCGCAACATGCCCGCTACGCTGAAAATCATTGACCCGCAGACACACGGTGTCGATCAGATTGGCCACATGCGGTTTTTCTCCCGCCAGTGTAAGCCCCTATGGTCACTGGCAGCAGACTTTTTCGAACAACACCTGCCACCGGCCAGACTGGCCGGTTAAACAGGTTCTGGCATGCCCATGGCGAGGCATGTCAGATGATTCAGGCCCCTTTCAGTGCCTTATCAATATCTTCGGCCTGGTGGCGCTCTTTCAGCTGACCGTCATCCCCCCAGGTTTTATTCACAATGCCACCCCGTTTGACAGCAGGGCGCTCGGCCACCTGTTTGGCCCAGCGTTGCAGGTGGGTGTAATCATCTACCTGCAGAAACGTGGCCGCGTCGTATAACTTCCCCAGAGCCAGTAATCCGTACCATGGCCAGATAGCCATATCGGCAATGGAGTACTCGGTCCCCGCCATATATTCGTTAAACGACAGATGTTTGTCTAAAACGTCAAGCTGTCGTTTGGTTTCCATGGTGAAGCGGTTAATGGGGTACTCCATTGGGTAGGGAGCATAACTGTAGAAATGGCCGAAGCCGCCCCCCACGTAGGGCGCCGAACCGACCTGCCAGAACAGCCAGTTTTGGCATTCCGTGCGTTCTATGGGATCGGCGGGAACGAAACGGTCAAATTTCGCCGCCAGATATTGCAGAATTGAACCAGACTCAAACACCCGCACCGGCGGGTTCTGGCTGCGATCCACCAGCGCCGGTATTTTAGAATTTGGGTTGATGTCCACAAAGCCACTGGAAAACTGATCGGCCTCGCCGATATGGATCATCCAGGCATCGTATTCAGCGTCTGCCTCACCGGCGTGCAGTAACTCTTCCAGCATGATGGAGACTTTCTGGCCATTAGGGGTGGCCATGGAGTAAAGCTGCAGGTCATGTTTGCCTACCGGCAGTTGTTGCTCATGGGTGGGGCCTGAGACCGGGCGATTCGTTTTGGCGAACTTACTGCCATCGTCATCATCCTGGCTCCACACCTTAGGCGGCGTGTACTGTTGTTTCTTCGTCATGATAACTCCCTGCTAAACAATGTTCACAGTTATACGCCAGTCAGGGAAAACAGATTGCTGCGCAGCCAGACCGCAGACACAAAAAAAGCAGATGCCAGAGCATCTGCTTTTCGGTAATAAAAGGCGGGCAATCCATTGTCCGCAAACTGTAACCAGTGGCTCAGACCACTGGCTTTAATGTAGATGCCCAGCTTTCACGCAACAATGTGAGAGCTTCATTGCCGCAATGTAAAGTGGGCATATTCCTGAGCCGGGCCTCCTGCCCTGCCGTTGTTCCTGTCGGCTGCATGTGCCGCCGATACCACCCGCCTTGGGCCAGTGGTTATACTAAACTGCTACACAGATTCGGGCTGAATCTGAAACGCTTCCGCGTTGACACCTTATACCTATCAAGCTGTGTGCCAAACCCTATTTTCAATGTAATTTCAGTAAGTTAAATAAATTTAACCTACTATAGACTTTTGGCTAAGTAAGAAAATGTTGCACACTGCCTACACTTTTTTCACGGTGTCTGTTTCAGAAGTAAATGGAGAGTCCAATTTGCTGAAAAAACAGAATTTTTAATTCGCAGGAACGCCCTGAGCAACGTGTGTGAATAAAAGGGCTCGGGAGTAAATCGTGCAATCAACAGAACAAGCTGTCACTGACGCAATTTGTCGACAGTGGCGAGAGAGGTGAATGTGGGGAGCTCGGTACGCGTACGCGCAGAATACACGGTGCTGCCCGGCAGTGCCGGACAGCCTGGGTGAAAAGAATCAGATACTAACCCGCTTATAAGGGCGGTATTCTGCTTCCCAGAAGTTTTTCTCGATGGTGGCCTGCAGTGCTTCGTCGGTCATCTCCAGCGCCAGATCCTGCTGCATGGCCACTTTTGCCACGGCGAATGCAATTTTCTTGCTTAGCTCAGCAATCTCGGTGAGTGGCGGCAGCAGTGCACCGCTGCCGGTATTGGCCAGCGGAGACGCATCGGCCAGCGCATTACTGGCTGCCATCAACATTTCATCACTGATCAGGCGCGCCTTTGACGCTATCACACCCAGGCCGATGCCCGGGAATATGTAGCTGTTATTACATTGCGCTATCGGGAACGTGCGCCCTTCATACTCCACGGGTTCAAAGGGACTGCCGGTGGCGATAATCACCTCGCCCTTAGTCCATTCGATAACCTGCTCAGGCCGCGCTTCCACATGCCGTGACGGGTTACTCAACGGGAATATCACCGGCAGGTCATTGGCCTGCTTCATTGCCCGTACAACCTGTTCGGTGAATAGGCCCGGTTGCCCGGATACCCCAATCAGGATGTCAGGCTTGGCACAATGCACCACATCCAACAGCGAGGCATAGTCGCCACTGTAGGTCCAGTCAGCCAGGTCAGCCTTGCTCTGTTGCAATTTCTGCTGAAAGTCACGCAACCCTTCCATGCCTTCAGTTAGCAGGCCGTAGCGGTCCACCATAAAGACCTGTTTGCGGGCCTCGGCGTCGCTTAACCCTTCCTGTCGCATTTGCTGCACCAGCATTTCTGCAATCCCGCATCCGGCAGACCCTGCGCCCACGAAGACCACTTTCATATCAGAAAGCTTGCGTGAGGTAGTACGGGAGGCAGCCAGAATGGTGCCAAGCGTTACCGCCGCTGTGCCCTGAATATCATCGTTAAAGCAACAGATACTGTCGCGATAGCGGTTCAGGATGGGCATGGCATTGGGCTGCGCAAAGTCTTCAAACTGAATCATGACTTCAGGCCAGCGGCTTTTGGCTGCCTTGATAAACAGATCAATAAACTCGTCGTAGTCATCCTGACTGATGCGCGGGTGACGGGCGCCCATATACATAGGATCGTTTAACAGTTTTTCGTTGTTAGTACCTACATCCAGCATTACCGGCAGTGTATACGCTGGACTGATGCCGCCACAGGCGGTATACAGCGACAACTTACCAATGGGGATCCCCATCCCGCCGATGCCCTGATCGCCCAGCCCCAGAATGCGTTCGCCGTCAGTAACGACAATGACCTTTACCTTGCGTTTGGTTGCGTTACGCACGATGTCATCCAGCTGATGACGCTCTTCCCAAGACAGGAACAGCCCGCGGGAACTGCGGTAAATATCTGAGAACTGTTCACAGGCATCGCCCACGGTGGGCGTATAGATAATCGGCATCATCTCTTCAATATGTTTTTGAATGAGACGATAGAACAGGGTTTCGTTGTTATCCTGAATAGCCCGCAGGTAAATGTGCTTGTTCAGCGCGTCGTCGAAGCTGCGGTACTGCATGTACGCCCGCTCAACCTGTTCTTCAATACTTTCGTAACGGGGTGGCAGCAAACCGGTAAGGTTAAAAGCGGTACGCTCACGGGCGGTGAAGGCACTGCCTTTGTTCAGCAGGGGAGTCTCAAGCAGAGACGGCCCGGAGTGAGGGATATACAGATAGCGATTTGACTCTTCTGACATGGAATTTCCGAGTGTGTTTTCAGGCAAATTGTGGTGCCCGGGCCTGCACGTGTGTTTTAGAATATTTCTTCTGGCTCGGGCGTTTCGTTTTCATCTTCTACTGCAGGATCTATCACTTCGTCGTCGCGTACGTACACGCTCGGCTCAGTACCCTGAATGAAGTATTCGAATAGTGTCGTATGGTCTGTGCGGCGGGTCAACTTTCCACTGGTACGATCAATCCGTACACGCACAATATTTTCCGGAATGGGCATGGGTGTATGCGGCGTATCGGCCAGGGCTTCCTGCATAAAGCGGATCCAAGCCGGGCCGGCTGCTTTGGCACCATCTTCGGTGCCGATCAGCGCGTTGCCTATCCAGTTAAATTTCTCCGGATTGCGGTTTATCAGGTTCTGGTTACGGGTTGCCCGCCCCAACTGACGGTTAGGGTTATCAAAACCCACCCACGCGGTGGCTACCAGATCGGGGTGGAAACCGCTGAACCAGGTATCCCGGGAGTCGTTGGTAGTACCGGTTTTACCGGCAATGTCAGTGCGCTGGAGCAGGTTGCGGGCGCGCCAGCCTGTACCCAGCCAGTAGGTTTTCTTGTTCCAGCTGCCATTTGCGCGCACCCCGGTCCGCATCATGTCGGCCACCAGAAAGGCATTCTGGGCAGAAATCACCTGGGGTGCCGGCACCTTCTGTTCGGCTTCTTTCTTATCTGTGGTCACGCCATTCTGATTGAGCTGGGCGGCCAGCATGGCCTCTACATCATCTTCTGGCAGACCGCCTTCTTCGCCATCGTTGTCGGTGCAGGGGTCACACGCCCACAGCGGCTGCGTTTGCCACAGGAGTTCGCCTTCTTCATCGAGTACGCGGTCGATAAAGTGGGGACGCACCAGAAAGCCGCCATTGGCAATCACCGACATGCCCCGCACCACTTCCAGCGGGGTATGCGAGCCGGATCCCAACGACAGGGTTTCATCTAGCGGAATATCATCTTTTTCGAACCCGAACTTGGCGATGTGCTCGGCGGTTTCACGTAATCCCACGCCCCGCAACAGGCGCACGGAGACCACGTTTTTCGACTTGCCCAGTGCTTTTCGCATGCGGATCGGCCCATCATATTCAGCGGGCGAGTTCTCCGGCCGCCAGGCCACACCGGTAGCGGCATTCCATTGGTTAATGGGGGCATCATTAATAATTGAGGCCAGGGTATACCCTTTTTCTATGGCGGCAGAATATACGAAGGGTTTAATGTTCGAACCTACCTGACGCTTTGCCTGCGTGGCACGGTTAAACTGACTCTTATAAAAACTGTATCCTCCGACCACGGCTCGCACCGCACCGTTATCGGGATCCATGGCCACAAAGGCGCCACTGACTTCCGGCATTTGTGCCAGGCGCCAGTCGCCCTCTTGCTGACGAAGATATATCACCGCCCCTTCGCGCAATATGTCACTGGCCGTCTCCGGCTCGTTGCCCTGACGGCTGTCCGTAATGTATTCGCGGGCCCAGTCCAGCCCTTCCCAGGCTACGGTAATCTTCTCACCGTCCACGGTGAGCGTGGTTACTGACTGTTCGTCTACCGTCATCACCACCGCAGGTACCAGCGGATAAATGCGTTCTATTTTCTTCAGTGCTTCCACCAGACTCGCTTCATCCCAGTCTGTTTTGCGGTTGCGGGGCGTTGGCCCGTCAGTCAGCTTGGCTTCCTCCGCTTCCGCATCGGTAGCCTCCTGCTGGTCGCCCCACAAATGCATGAGCGGCCCGCGGTAACCGTGACGTTCGTCGTAGTCGTGCAGGTTACGTAATACTGCCTGCTGGGCGGCGCGCTGCAAATCTGAAGGGGCGGTGGCGTAAACCTGATAGCCACCGGTTTCCGCTTCTTCCTTACCGTACACTTCAACCATTTCGGAATAAATTAAATCGGCCAGATACGGCGCGTCCACCTCAATTTCGGCGCCATGTTTACGCGCCGTCACAGGCGCATTGGCCGCTTCTTCGAACTCCTGGCGGGTGATAAACCCTTCGTCCAGCATTCGCATCAACACAATACGACGTCGTTCCACTGAGCGGTCCGGCCTGCTGATTGGGTTCAGCACCGACGGTGCCTGAGGCAGCCCGGCAATGGTGGCTAGCTGGGCCAGACTCAGTTCTGATAACGGCTTGCCATAATACACCTGCGCGGCCGCGCCGAATCCAAATGCGCGATGTCCCAGCTCAATCTTGTTCAGATACAGCGCCAGAATTTCATCTTTGGTCAGCACCTGCTCCATGTGCAGCGCAATAAATATTTCTTTTATTTTCCGTATATAGGTTTTTTCGCGGGTTAAGAAAAAGCCCCGGGCCAGCTGCATGGTGAGGGTACTGGCACCTTGTTGCTTCTCGCCGGTAACAGCTAAATTAATGGCTGCCCGCACGATGCCGATAGGATCTATACCTTTGTGTTCATAGAACCTGCTGTCTTCTGTGGCCAGCACCGCGTCAATGAGTTGCTGTGGTACGTTGTCCAGTTCCACCGGAATGCGCCGTTTTACGCCATACTGGGAGATCAGGCGACCATCCTGCGTATAGATACGCATAGGCGTTTGCAAACGCACATCCTTCAGGACAGTGACACTGGGCAGGTCTGGTTTGATATAAAAATAAATACCAACCAGCGTTGCGGTACCTAGAATGCCAAGGATGATTGTTATAAAAAAGAGGGGCTTAATGTACTTCACGAATTAATGATACCAAGGCGAGTTAGCCAACATGACTTATATTTTTATACGTATGTGTCGTTAATAGAACCATAAAAAACGAAAAAATTGCGTAATATCCTAACGTAGAGAAGTAATCTGTGAATTCGGACACCAGCACATGAAATCGCTGTTTAAGAAAAAAATGCCCCCCATTGTGGGCGTAGACATAGGCACGCGTCAAATAAAAGCTGTGATACTTGAGCAGTCCGGCGACGGTTATGTCCTGCAGGCCTACGCCTGCGAACCTATTATGAAAAGTGCGTTTCAGGAGCGCGAAATAAAGGATTATGAGCCGTTAAGCGTGGCCCTTAAGAAAGTGAAGAAGGTGCTTAATGCCAAAGCCAAACAGGCTGCGGTGGCGGTAGCCGGCAGCTCGGTGATCAGTAAAGTGGTTTATATGGCACCAGAGCAAAACGACTTCGAAATGGAAAGTCAGATAGAAATCGAAGCTGACAGCCTGATCCCCTATCCCCTTGAAGAAGTCTACCTGGACTTTGAAGAACTGGGCGAAAGTGCCACCCATACAGGCAAAGTTGATGTGCTGCTTACCGCCGCACATAAAGACCAGGTTGATGCGCGCCTACTGCTGATACGTGAAGCCAACTATGAGCCCAAAGTGGTGGATGTAGAAGGTTACGCACTGGGTAATGCTATCGACTTTTTCCATCCGGGGGTGGATGAAGGTTCACGGGTATGCTGCATTAATGTGGGCGCCTCGTTACTGCAGGTATGTGTGTGGGATAATGGCAATATTGTGTACAGCAAAGAACATAACTTTGGCCTTAACGCATTAATCAGCGACCTGGCGGCCATTCATATGCTGGAGCGCGATGAAGCGGAGCGACAGCTGTTAGACCACAGCCTGCCGGCTTCGTGGGTAGAGGATACCCTGCCGCTGTTCGCCGCAAACTTATTGCAGAATATTAACCGTGCATTGCAGATGTATATGACCACGTTGCAGGCTGAGCGCCCGCAGAAGCTCTTATTGAGCGGCGGTGCGGCCGTATTGCCGCCGCTGGTAGAAACGCTGCAACACGATCTGGACATGGAGCTGGAAATTTTTAATCCCTTCGCCAATATGACAATTAATCCGAAACTGGATGCTGAACACCTGACGACAATCGCTCCGCAGCTGGCAATTGCCGCGGGACTGGCAAGCCGGAGCTTTACACCATGGCACATATAAACCTGCTGCCCTGGCGGGAACAACAGCGCCAGCATCAAAAACAACAATATCTGGCGGGCCTGGTGGCCGTGGCGGCAATTGTAGGATTACTGTTCTGGTTCATCGGTCAGGCTATCGATCAGCAAATCAGCAACCAGAACGCCCGGAACACGTTTCTGCAGTCTGAAATTGCCGTGCTCGATGCACAAATTGCCGCCATTCAGAAAATAAAAGAAAGTAAAAGTGCCATTGAGCAACGTATGGCGCTGATTGAGCAGTTACAGGCCAGCCGTAATATTGCGCCCTCTGTGTTCGACGAGCTGGCCCGTGTGGTGCCACCCGGGGTGTCTTTTAAGTCAATGCGCCGGGCGGGCAATATGATTGAAATAGAAGGCATCAGTGAGTCGAATAACCGGTTATCTGACTTTATGCGTAAGCTGGAGGCCTCGGCCGTATTTACCGGCGGCGACCTGTCTTCAATTGTGGCTGATACCACAGCCAGCGACGCGGTAAGTGACTTCACGCTACGTTTTACTATTAGTCCGGCTGTTGCCCCTTTAGAACCCACCGGCACGCAAGGGGCTAACTAACATGAAATTTGATGTCGCGAAACTCAAAGAGCTGAACGAGCTGGATTTCGAGCAAATTGCAGTATGGCCACGGGAAATCAAAATTGTGGTGTCGGCGTTCGTCGCTATCGTGATCGGCGCCCTCAGCTATTATTTACTGATTAGCCCTAAACTGCCTGTGCTTGAGGCCGCCGAGGCGAAAGAGCAGGAGCTGAAACTGCAGTTTGAGGCAAAGTACCGCATTGCCGTAAACCTGGAAGCTTACAAGGATCAGCTGGCCCGTATCGAAGAAGATTTTTCGTCGATGCTGAAGTCGTTACCGACCAGCAACGAAACGCCGGGGCTGCTCGATGATATTACCTACGTGGGCACCACGTCCGGGCTGAATTTTAAAATGCTCAACTGGCAACAGGAAATTCCCAAAGAGTTTTATACCGAGCTGCCAATTGAGATGGAAGTAACTGGCCGTTATCACAATTTTGGCGAGTTTGTGTCGAAAATTGCTGATTTACCGCGTATTGTTACCCTGCATGATTTCACGATTGAAAATCAGCAGGGTGAGTTACGACTGCAGTTACAGGCGAAGACCTATCGCACGGCAAATGATACCGATACAGCCGGAGGTGCCCAATGACCGCACTAACGCGGCTGCTAATAGTCGCCGGTACCATTGGTCTGGTAGCCGGTTGCTCGCCCCAGCTTAACGACCTGGTGACATACACCCAACAGGTCAAACAAACCACGCAGGTCTCCATTGAGCCCTACCCTGAGTTTGCTGAACAACCGGCCTTTGTCTATGCCGCACAGGACTTACGCAGTCCGTTTGTGCGGCCACGGAATAAGGCCACCCAAACCGAAGTTGTACAAAAAGCCAACTGTCTGCAACCAGACTTTGGTCGCCAGAAAGAAAAACTCGAAGAATACGGCCTCGACGCACTGGCCCTGGCCGGCAATTTTACCTCACAGGGTAAGCGCTGGGCATTGTTTAAAACCAACGACGGCGGTCTTTATAAAGCTTCCGTTGGCAGCCATGTGGGCCTGTTTCACGGCGAAGTCAAAGCCGTCAAAGCCAATGAAGTGGTCATTGAACAATTGTTGCCAGACGGCGCTGGATGCTGGCAACGCAAAGAAACGACGCTGACGCAAACTGCGACAGCAGGAGAAAATGGTAATGTCTGAACGCTATATTTTTAATAAGAAACTGAACAGACGCCGCAGCAGGTGGACCTGGCTGGGCGGCGCCACCATTGCCATGTTGTTATTTCAGGTGTTTGCCGAACCGGTGAGCGCACAGGAAGACACCCCGCTGCTTGACCCCTATAAAGCCGCCACCAATGCCAGCGCCACGCTGACGGACATCGACTTTACCCGCACTGGGAACGACACCGCTGTCACGTTAATCACCTTTGATACCACAGGTGCCGTCCCGCAGCTGATTGAATCACAGGGTAAGCTCACAGTAACCTTGCCCGGTGTTACCTTAGCAGGCGATCAACTGGTTGAACTGGACGTGTCTCAGTTTGGCACCGCCGTGTCAACCATTGAAACCTTTGAAGACGATGAAGCCAGCCGGGTAGAATTAAAATACGACGGTCAGGTTTTTGCGCGTCACAGCATCGAAGACACCACACTGCGCATCGAAATTGAGCCGATGAGTGATGAGCAAATTGCCGAGCTGAACCAAACCAGCAAATATACCGGCGAACCGCTGTCACTGGACTTCCAGGATGTGCCGGTCCGTAAAGTGCTGCAAATCATTGCCCAGGTAAACGGCTTTAATCTGGTGACGACCGATACCGTGTCCGGCAATGTCACCATCAGCTTATCCGGCGTGCCTTGGGATCAGGCGTTGGACATGATCCTGAAAGTGAAAGGACTGGACAAGCGCCTGGAAGGCAACATTCTGTTAATTGCGCCTTCCGAGGAACTGGCCGCCCGTGAAGCCCAACAACTGCAGTCTAAAAAGCAGGTCTCAGACCTGACTCCGCTGAAGTCGGGCAGCATCACGGTGAACTACGCCAAAGCGGCTAATTTAGCGACCATTCTGAAATCCTCAGAAGGGGGGATTTTGTCTGAGCGCGGCTCGGTGACAGTGGATGAGCGTACCAATACGATTTTGGTTCGTGATACCCAGGAGTCGATAGACGAAGCCCGGGCTATGGTGAATTCTCTGGATATACCGGTAAAACAGGTGCTGATTGAAAGCCGGATGGTCACCGTGCGTGACAATGCCGACGAGCAGCTGGGGGTTCGCTGGGGGTTCAGTGACCGTCAGGATGACAACGGGGTGTCCGGTTCGTTGCAAGGTGCAGATACCATCAATAGTGGTATCGTGCCCGCGATTGGCGACCGCCTGAATGTAGATTTGCCAGTGATTAGTCCGGCCGGCCGGATTGGTTTCCAGGTTGCCAGCCTGGTGGATGGCACTATTTTGGATTTGGAACTTTCTGCTCTGGAGTCTGAAAATAAGGGGGAAATCATTGCCAGCCCAAGAATTACCGTGGCAAATCAGCAGGAAGCCTACATTGAGCAGGGCACGGAAATTCCCTATGTGCAGGCCACATCCAGCGGCGCCACCTCGGTGGAATTCAAAAAAGCGGTACTGAGCCTGAAAGTAACGCCGCACATTACCCCTGATAACCGAATTATACTAGACTTGGTAGTGACGCAGGATACCCGCGGCGAAACCGTGTCGACCTCAACCGGTCCGGCGGTGGCTATTGATACGCAGGAAATCAAAACCCAGGTGCTGGTAGAGAACGGCGAAACTGTGGTGCTTGGCGGGATCTTTCAGCAAATTAATACCGACGACGTAACCAAGGTGCCGTTATTTGGTGATCTGCCGGTAGTGGGGAACCTGTTTAAGAACACCGCCAAAATTTATCAGAAGCGGGAACTGTTGATATTTGTTACGCCAAAAATTGTGGCTGAAACGCTCTGACAGACAGCCAGACTTCCGCTAATAATACGGATTTAACAAAAGGGCGCTATTAAGCGCCCTTTTTACAGCAAATTACATTTGTAAGCTGCTGATAATTCGTGCTTTTAAATTTGACGATAACAAAACTTGCAAGCCCTTGCAGGAAACTGAGATAATCCCCGCCTCGAAAATAAAGCGAGGTTAAGGCATGGTGCTTATTGGACAGATAAATAAGCACGCAAGAATGGGTGGCCAGACCGAGTTTTCATAGCACACCACCCCTAACACTAGAAAAGTTGTGATATAAGCAAATATGGCTGAAAAACGTAATATCTTTTTGGTTGGTCCTATGGGTGCGGGTAAAAGCACGATAGGCAGACACCTGGCAGATGAGCTTCACCTAGATTTTTATGACTCCGACCAGGAAATTGAGCGTCGAACCGGTGCTGATATCGCCTGGATTTTCGACCTTGAAGGTGAAGATGGTTTCCGCAAGCGCGAAGAAAACGTCATCTACGATCTGACGGACAAGCAGGGTATTGTGCTTGCTACCGGTGGCGGTTCAGTCGTGAACAAATCAGTCCGTAACCGGCTGTCTGCGCGCGGTATCGTGGTGTATCTGCAAACCACCATCGACAAACAAGTTGCCCGGACACAACGGGACAAGCGTCGTCCGCTTCTGCAAAATGGCAATCCGGAGCAGGTGTTAAAAGACCTGGCGGAAGAACGTAACCCCATGTACGAAGAAGTGGCCGATTACATTGTTGACACTGACGACCAGTCGGCACGCGCGGTCGCAAATCAAATCATTGGTAAAATTGGTTTATAACTAACGCATAAGGAACTACGCCCATGTCAACCTTAACTGTGGAACTTGGAGAGCGTAGCTACCCTATCGTTATCGAGGCCGGACTGCTTACGCAGCCCGGCTTTTTTACGTCCTATATAAAAGGCCCGCTGGCGGTCATTGTGACCAACGAGACTGTGGCTCCCCTTTATCTTGAGCAGGTCATCGCCGGCTGTGACGGCAAACAGGTAGAAACAATTATCCTGCCCGATGGCGAACAGTATAAGTCGCTGGATCAGTTTGCGGTGGTGATGACCCGGTTGCTGGAAATGAATGCTGCCCGGGATACTACCCTGATTGCATTAGGGGGCGGAGTCATTGGTGATTTATGCGGATTCGTCGCCGCCACCTACCAGCGTGGCGTGCCGTTTATACAGGTGCCCACCACTCTGCTCTCCCAGGTCGATTCCTCAGTAGGCGGTAAAACTGCGGTCAACCATCCGCTGGGTAAAAACATGATTGGGTCGTTTTATCAGCCGGTGTTAGTGGCCATCGACACCCACTCTTTAAACACCCTGCCCGACCGTGAGTTTGCTGCCGGCATGGCGGAAGTGATCAAATACGGCATTATTTATGACAGTGACTTTTTTGCGTGGCTGGAGAACAACACTGACGCACTGAAAGCCCTGGACAATGACACCTTGGTGTCAGCAATCCGGCGCTGCTGCGAAATAAAAGCCGATGTAGTGGCAAAAGACGAACGGGAAGGCGGTCTGCGTGCCATACTCAACCTTGGCCATACCTTTGGTCACGCTATTGAAGCAGAGCAAGGCTATGGTAACTGGTTACACGGCGAAGCTGTCGCCGCTGGTACTATAATTGCTTGTAATGCAGCAATGCACCTGGACTGGTTCACCGCGTCGGAAACCCGGCGGGTCAGCGAGCTCTTTGAGGCGTTTGCGCTGCCAGTAAGCGGCCCGACGTCCATGACCAAAGCTGACTACATGAAGCATATGCGGCGGGACAAAAAAGTTGAAGCCGGTAATATTCGTTTCGTCTTACCCCGGCATATTGGCCATGCAGTTGTCACTAAAGACGTTAGTGACGACATTCTGACTGCCATTCTCGCCTGATCCCAGCCCGGCTGCAGTTATCTTACGACACGGGTTTTTCCCGGCGACCATGACGCGCTTTCTGAGGACACGCTCATGCACTCTGAATTGCATGATAGATTAGAATATCTGGTAAATTATTCATCGCAGCTTATTTTTGTAAGCGGTGACTCTATTTCGCAGCAACAACGCACGCTGGAAGCCTTTGTGTTTCAGCAACACGAAGACACCGAAATTGCCTTTGTGAGTGCCGATGAGGCGATGGACATTACCGATTATCGTCGGCAACTGTGCCGTCAGCTGTTGGGGCAGGTCGTGGGCAGCTATGTCCGCCCGTTGAATGAATTGTTGGCCTCTCTGAACCAGCATGAAGGCCCAATCCTCGTTACCATCACCCAGGCACAGTTTATACCTGACAGTCTGCTGCAGGAGTTGTGGGATCTCGTACTCCAGAGCCGGTTTGGGGGCAATAAGCAGCACCTGAATGTGTTACTGTTTGGCGAAACCCTGTGGGCAGAAAAAGCCAAGCAATGGCTGCCCGCCAAAAACACCGACACCCCGCTGCTCATTTCCAGCCAGTCCGTGCACAGCGATCCGGTTGATTCAGATCTGGACAAACTGCTGGCGCGTCAGCGCGAAGGCTACCAGCAGCATATGGCTGCCCGGTACGGGAAGTCAGGCTCACCAGGATCCGCGACCTTGCGCTCAACATGGTTCTGGGTAGCTGTAAGCTGTTTGTTCGTGAGCGTTTTTGCAGGCCTCATTGCCTGGCAGTATGGCAAGGACATCAGCACACTCTTCGCGCCGCTGGAGTCAGCCGCTCCCCCGGCATCCACTGACAGCGTCGTTCCCGGCTCAGCCTTTTCATCGCTGGCCAACGAGCCGCGCAACACAGTTGCCGAACCTGCGCTACCTCAGATAATCCCTGCCAGTGAGCCGGTCACTGAGACCGCTGCTACAGATAGTGGCACCGGGAACGATGGCGAACTGGTCACCGACTGGCAGCAAGCCGTCGCTGCACTTCCGGCCCCCGCGGTACAAGACGCTCCCGCAACGCCAGATGCACAACAAGACGTCCTCGCCAGCCAACCGCAAACAGTGCCGACGGACGCTTCAACGGAGCCAGTCACGCCGCAAAATGACAGCCCTGTCCGCGAAAAACCCGCCGTGGACACCCTCACAGCTAAGGCGTCGTCGGCAGCCACAAAGGCTGACACAGAAGCAGCGCCGGCTGAGACTGTCGCTCAGACGACAACCTCGGATAATGCATTGTTGGTGAGCAAGCTGCGTTCGGATGACTTTTTGCTGCAACTGGCCGGGTTGCAGGATCGCCAGCTGTTGAACGACTTTGTCACTGATAATCAGCTTGGCAAGCTTACCCATGTATATCAGACCCGGCGGTATGGCGGCGACTGGTACGTACTGGTTTTTCACCAGCCGTTTGGTTCGTTGGCCGAAGCAAAAGGCGCATTAAGCGCTCTCCCCCAGTATCCGGGGCGAGGGGAGGCGTTTGTGAAACGTGCCGACCAGGTTCTGTCCGAAATACGCCTGACACAGCAGTAGCAGCCCTCCAAAAAAGATGATCGTCTGGGTGATGGTTAACGTAAAGTTTTTTTAATATTTACAATAAAAGAACTCACCAGCACACCATGACGCGTCATCGTAATCAATCGGGATACCGCGACAATCTGAACATTCAGCCTGGCCGGGGTCAGTATCTTACTGTGGCCGCCAGCGCGCTGGTTATCATTGCTATCAGCGTCCTCTCTGTGATCTACGGACAGTTACCTGGGGAGCCATCGGGCGCCTTCTTAGGGGCGTATGGCACTGCAGTGGTCATGCTGGAAACATTCAGTGCAATTTTGCTGTTTGCACAATTCAGAAAGACCGGTCACCTTACCTTTGGTTTGTTGGCAATGGCGTATTTATGGGTTGCCCTGATTGCGCCTTTTCAGGTGGCTTTACTGGCCGGTGCCTTTAACGATGTCGCTATGATTGCCACTTCCCCGTCCACGGCTGCCTGGCTCTGGACCTTCTGGCACCTTGGGTTTCCCATATTCATTGCCCTTGCGATGTTGCTGAATGGCAGAGCGCCGGTAGTCATCAGTGAATTTGGCAGCTGGTCAGCTTTACTGCTGGGCGGTACGCTGGTGCTGGCATTTTTAGCCATTGTGCCTACCCTGTTCGGCTGGTTCGAATTTCCTTCTCTGCTGCAGGACACGACCGCTTTTTCCGCCACGCTGCTGGATGTTATAGGTCCCCTTAATATTGGCTTGTGTCTCACTGCACTGGCTATCATTGTCATTAAAGGCAGGTTCAATACCGGTATTTACGCGTGGCTGGTCATTGCCTTACTGGCGGCCACCTGTGAAGGAATGGTAGCGATTTATTCTGGCTCCCGCTTTAGTTTGGGGTGGTATGCCGCCCGCATCCTGAGCCTGATTTCATCCTCTGCGGTATTTTTCGCGCTGCTGGTAGAAACCATTCAGCTGTACCACAAGATTATGCAGCAAAATGAAACCCTGTATGAGCTGGCCTCCACTGACAGCCTTTCCGGCCTGGCCAACCGCCGGGCGTTTGACCTGCGGCTTAACGAAGAGCTCAGACGCAGTAAACGCAGCAAATCCCCCCTTAGCCTGATCCTGCTGGACGTAGATAACTTTAAACAGTTTAACGACCGTCATGGTCATAATAATGGTGACCATTGCATTCGTCATATTGGCAAAACACTCACCACTACGCTGAGCAGAGAAACCGACTTTCCGGCCCGTGTAGGCGGCGAGGAATTTGCGGTGGTGTTGCCTGGCTCTGACAGTAACGATGCCCAGACAATTGCGGAACGTATCCGTCACCGTATTGCCGAAACCAGTGTGCAGCTTGATGATGGAAGCGACGTCTATGTGTCCGCCAGCATAGGGGTCACTACTGTGGTACCGAAGTCCCGCACCCGCAGCAGCACGTTATTAAAACAGGCTGATAAAGCCCTGTACGCCGCCAAAGCCGCCGGTAAAAACTGTATTCGTACTGCGCAAAAGACCCTTAGTGTGGCATAGGCGTTACATACACTCATGCACTGGGCGCGTATTCACCGTATTTTCCCCGCTGGAACACAAAAAAAACCAGCATCCGGAGTTTGTAGGTTGTCGCGATCTCCGATGCCAGATACAATCCTGATTCATAAGAGTGGTTAGGTCGTGCCTGTCTTGGTTGTCGCAATTGGCATGACAAGCTTCAGCACCTTCTGGTACTTCAGAAAGCCACCGCTTCCATTCCGCGCGGGTAGTGTTAATAGAGCATGATGCATAAGAAAAACCGGGCCTTCCTTAAGTGGGCCGGTGGCAAGTACAGTCTGGTAGAACACATTGAAGCCAGATTACCTCAGGCCAACAAACTGATTGAGCCGTTTGTCGGGGCCGGCTCGGTATTTCTGAATACCCAGTACAAAAAGTACCTGCTGAACGACATCAATGCCGATCTCATCAATCTGTACAATTTTCTCAAAGAACAGCCAGACGCCGTCATTCATGATGCCCGGCAGTTTTTCACTGCGCGCAACAACGAAGAAAACCGCTACTACAGTTTACGGGAAGAATTTAACGGCACTGCTGATGATTATTATCGGGCGGTACTGTTTTTGTACCTTAACCGGCATGGCTACAACGGACTGTGCAGATACAGTCTGAGTGGCAAATTCAATGTCCCTTTCGGGCGCTATAAAAAGCCATACTTCCCCGAAGACGAAATGCTGTTTTTTGCAGAAAAATCGCAACGGGCGACTTTTACCTGCTTACCTTTTGAGAAAGTCTTTAGCCGCGCCCGCCGTGGCAATGTGGTGTATTGCGACCCACCTTACGCCCCCATCAGCAAAACTGCCGCCTTTACCAGTTATGCGGCCCGCAGTTTCGGCCACGACGCCCAACACAAGCTGGCCACGCTGGCCCATCGCGCATCTGCAGTGCGTGGTATTCCGGTGTTGATATCAAACCATGACTTGCCGGTGACCCGGGAACTTTACCAGGGTGCCGACTTCAGTATGCTGTCGGTAAAACGTTCAATCAGTCAAAATGGCGCCAAACGGAAGCCGGCGGCTGAAATTCTGGCGTTCTTCCCACCTACCGAAAACCCGGTGAAACCTCGTCGTCGCAAGAAAAAACCGAAAACTGTAGCGGCCAATGCGGCTCGCATTACGCTGACCTAAGCGGCCACTGAGTCTGGAAAGTCGGTGACTGCGTTGCCGTTTCAATAAGGGAAGCACTGCACGAGTCCGCTTACTCACCACTGGCGGGGGTCAGATACGGGCTGCCGTCACTACTGCACCAGCCAGCGCACGAACAGTAACAAGCTCACGACAAACAGCGCCACAAACACTACCCCTACAATGATATACGTCAGCGGGGAAGCTTGATTAAAATCTCGTTGGTAATTTTGCTGGCTCTGCACCCCAAAAGCGCTGGCCAATACACTCAGAATAACCGCGATCAGGCCGGGCTTAGTCGAGCCTGACACTACTCACCTTGCGGAGAAGATAAGTCACCGTCGTTACTGTCATCGTGCAGTAACTCCAGTAAATCCAGATAATGGAAATCGTAGGAAAGGGAACGTCCGGCCACCCAGGATAACCAGCTGACTTCACCCATATTGACACGGCTGCACTGGTTTTGAATGTGGCTGGCGGGTAAGCGGGCATCGAACTGCTGCTCGGGTTGAAACTCACACACGGTTTCGGGCTCTGTCACCGTAACAGCGCCAGCTAAGCCGAGGCCAGCTACACATGCCATCATTGTCATGCTGGTTTTAATCGTCATCCTGAACACACCAATACCGCTTAAAATTTAACCTCATTATAATACTAACTTTGCGAACAACAACCACTTCTTTAAGAGAAACTGAAAAACTGTACCCTCTGCACGCCGCGAACCCGTTATTTGCTACAGTGGCACGACGACAGCACGCCCCGGTACTGCTTACCGCCGGGGGCACAATCGGGCATTCAGTTTACATTAAAATGTGGTACCCCAGCTTACAACGAATTTAGTGTCATCGTCGCCGGACTCTTGCTGTGCTTTGGACACAGTCAGTGTGAAGTCGCCTTTCGACAGATCCGCCTGGAAGTGTCCGTAGTCAGAGTCATCACCGGCATCAAAATCATAATAACCGTAGGTCATACTCAGACCAAATTCCTCTGGTAAGTCCCAGCCATAGGATACGTTATAATAAATGTCGCCACTGTCGTACAATGAGCCGTCAGCGACATCGGAGGCCACCGTGTAAGCCACACCAAAGCCCAGCCCCATGTAACTACCATTGAAATATACTTCGCCGAAGTCGGAATTTTCATAACCGGTGGCGGGATAGACGTAATGGATATACCCGACGTCATAGCCGAAATCGCCCGACATTCCGCTATAGCCCAGGTAGTAATCGTTCTCCGTACCACTACCGTTGCCCCAATCGATTGTGCCAATCCAGGTGCCGGCATAAAAGCCGCTCTCGTGAGAGTAATCTAAGCCACCAGAGACAGACGGATCGTTCATGCTTTGTGTGACTCCGCGCCAAAGGTAATTACTGGTGACCCCAATATTAGCTTCTACGGCAGCCTGTGCCTGTCCCAAACCTGCCGTCGACGCAATAACCAGCGCCAGCGCTGACAATCTAACTGTTTTCATGTGTGCTCTCCGTTGGATTAACTAACTTGCTGTTCGTAAAGTTTCTGTCTTTTTATAACCGAACTACGCAAATCTAATGCCCACGCTTGCCACAATTTTCACAGCCAGAACAAACCCCATAAGCAACTGATTATGCTAACTTTTTTGCCCATTAAAAATTTCGCGTTGAAATCTGCCTGTCCATCTCCCTGCTTAAATTTGCACCAGCAAAAGGCACAAGCCCTTTTTCGGTGCACGGTTTTCACTTTAGTACACCGCCAGATTTAGGTACAATTTTCGTGCATTTTTCTACCCAAAACCGATCCACATCGCGGGTGCGCTACTATTCTGGCAGTGTGCCTCCCGTCAGTGCCCCTGCACTGACTGACTTAAAAAGGATGATTCATGAACAAGTGTATGATTGCACCCTCTATCCTGTCGGCAGACTTTGCACGACTGGGCGATGAAGTCGAAGCGGTGCTGGAGGCCGGCGCTGACGTTATTCATTTTGACGTAATGGACAACCATTATGTGCCGAACTTGTCATTCGGCCCGATGATTTGTGAAGCGTTACGTAAGCATGGCATTACCGCGCCGATTGATGTGCACCTGATGGTAAGTCCGGTGGACGACCTGATCGAACAATTTGCCGAAGCCGGTGCCAGCTATATCAGTTTTCATCCTGAGGCGTCACAGCACGTCGACCGGTCTCTCCAGCTCATCGAGGATGCCGGCTGTGAACCGGGGCTGGTACTGAACCCCGCCACCCCGTTGCACTATCTCGACCATGTTATGGATAAGCTACATCATATTTTGGTGATGTCGGTAAACCCGGGATTCGGCGGCCAGGCGTTTATACCTTCCACCCTGGATAAGCTCCGTCAGGTGAAGCAGCGGGTTGTGGCCAGTGGCAGAGATATTCGAATAGAAATTGACGGCGGCGTAAAAGTCGATAACATTCGCGAGATTGCCGAGGCCGGAGCCGATATGTTCGTCGCGGGATCCGCCATTTTCAACGCCGACGATTACGGCGAGGTTATCGACGCCATGCGCCGTGAAATTGCCGCCGTATCACAAGCCTAATTAATTTGTAACTCAGTTATCAGCAGGTATTTATCACCATGAGCACCAAACCCATTGTATTAAGCGGCTGTCAGCCTTCAGGTCAACTTACCCTCGGTAATTACATGGGTGCCTTGAAGCAGTGGGTTGCCATGCAGGATGATCACGATTGCCTGTATATGCTGGTAGACTTGCACGCCATTACCGTTCGCCAGGACAGAGAAGCGTTGTATAACGCCTGCCTGGATGGCCTGGCGCTGTATCTGGCATGCGGCATCGATCCGCAACGCAGCACCCTGTTCGTGCAATCCCATGTCCCGGAGCATGCACAGCTGGCGTGGGTACTGAACTGCTATACGCAGATGGGCGAACTGAACCGCATGACTCAGTTTAAAGACAAGTCTGCCAAGAACGTCAACAATATCAATGTGGGCCTGTACAGTTATCCGGTGCTGCAGGCGGCTGACATTCTGGTTTACGGTGCGCACAAGGTACCGGTGGGCGAAGATCAAAAACAGCATCTTGAGCTTACCCGCGATATCGCCACCCGGTTTAACAATCTGTACGGCGATGTGCTGACGCTTCCGGAGCCTTATATTCCAGAATTCGGGGCCCGCATCATGAGCCTGCAAGAGCCAGAACGCAAAATGTCCAAATCGGACACCAACCCCAATAATTTTATTGGCCTGTTGGAAGAGCCGAAAAAACTGACCAAGAAAATAAAACGCGCCGTCACTGACTCTGACGAGCAGGCGCGTATTTATTTTGATCCTGAAGAAAAAGCCGGCGTGTCCAACTTACTCACGCTGTTGTCACTGGCCACCGGCAAGTCGGTAGAAGCGCTGGTGCCCGAATACGAAGATAAAATGTATGGGCACCTGAAAGGCGATATCGCTGACGCGGTGGTCGCGCTGGTAGAGCCTATTCAACAGCGCTTCACTGCCCTGCGGGAAGATCGCGCCTACCTGGACAGCGTCATGAAAGCCGGTGCTTATAAAGCCTCAGCCCGCGCTACAGAGACATTGCAGCGGGTCTATGATGCCGTTGGCTTTATCACCAAGCCTTAAGCTGACACGGTAACTCCGCATGTTATTGCTCATCGATAATTTTGACTCTTTCACCCACAATCTGGCGCGGTATTTCCGTGAGCTGGGCAGTGAGGTGGAAGTGGTGCGCAATAACGCAATATCGCTGCCGGACATCGCCTCACTGGCGCCGGACCAGCTGGTGCTGTCGCCCGGCCCCTGTACGCCGGATGATGCTGGCATCAGCCTGGCAGCCATTGAACGGTTCAAGGGACACATCCCCATGCTGGGTGTGTGTCTGGGCCATCAAGCCATTGGTCAGGTATTCGGGGCCAGAGTCACCGGCGCCAGGGAAATCCGTCACGGTAAAACCTCGCCGGTTTATCACCGCGGCCAGGGGCTGTGCCAGCAGTTGGCTTCTCCCTTCACTGCTACTCGCTATCATTCGCTGGTGCTGGAGCCGCACACCCTTCCTGACTGCCTGCGGGTAGACGCGTGGTGCGAAGACGCCGACGGCTACCGGGAAATTATGGCGCTGTCCCATCGTACGCTCCCCATCTGGGGCGTGCAGTTCCATCCAGAGTCTTTATTGACAGAATACGGCCATCAAATTCTGGATAATTTCCTGCATCACGCCCGTATTACACAAAAAATTGCGTAAAATGTTCAGGTCTGTTCACCTTTTCCGATAAAACAGAGTAGTATTTAAAAAAACAGGATGAAAATTATGCACGTTGACCAGAAGAGTTGGCGGCATTGACGAGCAGGAGCCCGTATACGATGACGGAATCGCCATCGCAGCCTTCCTTTAATGAACGCTTCGACAATTTGTTAATTGCGCCGGCTCGCGTAATGAAGATGATTGGCAAACGAGGCCCCGGTGAAGTGCTGTTCGAAGAGTCTGAGCAGGGTGACGCCCGCCGTCAGTTACTCAATGTCGAAAAGGTGGCGATAAAGAACAAAGAGTTACAGGCAAAGCATGATGCCTCCTACCTGGATAGCGTACGCTACGACCTCCACGAGCAGCTCCTTACCGATTTACACGCTGAACTGGAAAACTCCGAAAACGTATACCGCCGCACCTTGTCGCTGTCGGAAGACACACCGGCAATGCTTGATGTCATGTCGGTAAAAGCCACCTCGGTATCAAAAATAGAACCCTTTGCGGCCGCCCAGCCGTGGCTGTATGACGAACTCATGCAGGTTGTTAACTCCCCGACCCACCGCCGACGTGACTCTAAAGGACGGGTCATTGTGGTGGAGTCCATGCGCACCGCACTGAGCTTCCTGGGCATTGAGAATTTACGGGTTTTATTGCCCGCCCTGGTGTTACGCCGGGCTATTCCACAAATCACCGACCCGTACCCCCTCATCAAGCACCAGTTGTTGAACTATGCGTACGGCACGGCGGTCACCGCCCGTGAGTTGAGTCGCTTTGGCAGTATTCGTCCTACCGAGGCCTACACTCTGGGCATGCTGTCTAATCTAGGACGCTGTGCCATCATCCGGCTGTATTTTCGACTGTTTGACCAGGTCCAGCGGCGCATGCTCGAAGAGGCGCAGAGCAACCGTCAACGGGACCTCCACGATGCGCTACTAAAGCTGCGTCCCTCTGCCAACTATCTGATAGCGCTACAAAATGAATACGCAGAGAAAGTGACAGCAGATATCTTTGAGCACATGCACTTTAAGCGGCTGGGTATTGCAGAAGCTATGCGGACCATTGCCACTGATGGGGAAAGCACACCAGGCTCGCTGGTAGAGTTGCTTCGTCAGTCCCGGCTGTATACTCAGGTGCGCATGGCCCATCGCTCGAAAGTGCTGGAAAAAGACGAAATCAAAGACGCAATTCGCCAGCAGCCCAAATATCCCTCCGGGTCACTGGAAGTACTCAGAGGTGTAAACATTTTCCAGTTACCGGTCACCTCGAATACCGAAGACGCTTAATTTTTTGTGGATATTCATGCAGACAGCGACCCGCTCCCCCCAACGTCCTGTCCGTTGCTGAGTCGATCGCCTGTAACGCCAATACCACCATTCGCTGCTAACCTGCCTTTCTTAAATAGTTATTCACTTTTCCTGCAAATTAAGCCAGAACCCTTGAATATCAAGGGCTTCGGCCATGCACTGGGGAGACAAACTGGTTAATAAATGGCATAATATTGAGCTAATCCGATCACTGTACGCGTGGTGCAGGTATTAAATACATATCGGCTCGCGCTCACATAGAGGTAAAAAAGATGAAGGTAACTCGCGCAACATTTGATGAAGTCATGGTACCCAACTACAACCCTGCCGGCATGGTGCCAGTCCGGGGTGAAGGGTCTCGTGTATGGGACCAGGACGGTGCAGAGTACATCGATTTTGCCGGCGGTATTGCCGTAAACGTACTGGGTCATTGTCACCCCGAGCTGGTAGGTGTACTACAGGATCAGGGCAGCAAGCTCTGGCACTTGTCTAATGTGTTCACCAACGAACCCGCCATGCGTCTGGCCGCCAAGCTCACCGACGCGACTTTCGCCGATAAAGTGTATTTCGCTAATTCCGGCGCCGAAGCCAACGAAGCCGCCCTCAAGCTGGCCCGTCGCTTTGCGCTGGATAAGCACGGTGAAGATAAAAATCAAATCATTGCGTTTAACAAAGGCTTCCATGGCCGTACCTTCTTTACGGTTACAGTAGGTGGCCAGGCAGCATACTCAGACGGCTTTGGCCCTAAGCCTGGCGCAGTAGACCATTGCGATTACAATGATCTGGCGGCTTTTGAAGCCCTGATTTCTGACAAAACCTGTGCCGTAATGATGGAGCCGTTGCAGGGTGAAGGCGGCATCATTCCACCCGACGCAGACTTTGTCCGTGGCGTCCGTGAATTGTGTGACAAGCACAATGCGCTGCTTATTTTTGATGAAGTTCAGTCAGGTGTAGGCCGCACTGGTCATCTGTATGCATATATGGGTCTGGGCGTAACGCCAGATATTCTGACTACCGCGAAATCATTGGGCGGCGGCTTCCCCATTGGCGCCATGCTAACCACCACAGAAATCGCTGCGCATCTGAAGCCTGGCACGCACGGCAGCACTTACGGCGGTAACCCGCTGGCCTGTGCCGTGGCCGAGAAAGCGTTGGATATCGTAAATACCCCCGAAGTGATGGAAGGCGTACTGAAAAAAGAAGCGCTGTTCCGTGAACTACTGGAAGAGATCAACAACAAATACCATGTATTCAGTGAAGTACGTGGTAAAGGCATGCTGCTGGGTTGTGCATTAAGCGATGACTACCAGGGCCGCGCCCGTGATTTCCTGATGGCTTCAGCCGAAGAAAATCTGATGTGTCTTATTGCCGGTGCGAACGTAGTGCGGTTTGCGCCGTCACTGATCATTCCAGACGAAGACATCAAAGAAGGGCTTGCCCGCTTTGAACGTGCCGTGGCGCGTGTTGTAAACGCCAAGTAATTCTCTAACTGTTGAGTCAGCGAACATGAATATAATTCGCCCAATCACGAATGCGGATTACGCATCGCTGTATGACATTGCTGAAGAGTCCGGCATTGGCTTTACGTCATTGCCGGTCAACGACACCCTGCTGCACAATAAGATTGACCGTGCCGAAGCGTCGTTTAATAAAGCGGTCACACAGCCGGGTAACGAGTCGTACCTTTTTGTTATGGAAGATACCGCCACCGGTGAGGTGGTGGGAACCAGTGGTATCGAGGCGGCAGTAGGCCTGGATGACGCCTTCTATCACTATCACCTGGGCAAAGTGGTGCACTCTTCCCGGGAGCTGAAGGTACACAATACCGCAGAGATCCTCACCTTCTGTAATGACTACACCGGGGTGACGGAAATTTGTACCTTGTTCTTACGTGAACGTGCGCGAGGCGGTCTGAACGGCAGACTCCTGTCGAAAGTCCGCTTTCTGTTTATGATGGAACACCGTGAGCGCTTTTCAGAAACCGTCATTGCAGAGATGCGCGGCGTCAGCGACGACAATGGCAAATCGCCGTTCTGGGAGTGGTTGGAAGAACATTTCTTCTCCATGGATTTCCCTACCGCTGACTATTTATCAGGCATTGGTAATAAAGTATTTATTGCCGAACTGATGCCTAAATACCCCATTTACGTAAACCTGTTAAGCCAGCAAGCTCAGGCCGTTATTGGTCAGGTGCACGATAAAACCCGTCCAGCCCTGCGATTATTGCAGGAAGAAGGGTTTAGCTGCCGTGGCTACGTCGATATTTTTGACGCCGGCCCGACGGTGGAAGCGAATCTTAGCCATGTGCGTACCGCACAGGCCAGCCGCAAGTTACCCGTGGTGATTGATGACCAGACCGCTGCCCAGGGGCAGACATGCTATATCATCAATACCTCGGTGAAAGACTTCAGAGCCGTCGCCACCGAAATGACGGTCAGTGAAGAGCAGCAAGTCGCGGTATTGTCGCGTCAGGCAGCTGCGGCACTGAATATTAAGGAAGGTGACGCGGTCCGGTTCGCTCCGGTGAAATACAGTAACTAATAACAGGAGCCCTACATGCAAACTACACATTATATCAATGGTGAATGGCAAGCCGGTAAAGGCCACCCACTCACTTCAGTCGACCCCGCTAAAAACGAGGTTATCTGGGAAGGCGTTTCAGCGTCTCCGGACCAGGTGGATGCGGCTATCAGCGCGGCACGCGATGCAGCGCCAGAATGGGCTGCGAAAACCGTAGAAGCGCGGCTTGAAATCATTAAACACTACGGCAAGCTGCTGGAAGAAAACAAACCGGCACTGGCCAAAGTGATTGCCCGTGAAACCGGTAAACCTGAGTGGGAAACTGCTACCGAAGTGGCTGCCATGATGGGCAAAGTCGGCATTTCAGAGCGGGCTTACTTCGAGCGTACCGGCACCGTAGAAAACCCCATGCCAGTAGGTCAGGCGTTTATTCGTCATAAGCCCCATGGTGTGGTTGCCGTATTTGGCCCTTACAACTTCCCCGGCCACCTGCCTAACGGCCACATCATCCCTGCCCTGTTGGCGGGTAACACCGTGGTATACAAACCCAGTGACCTGACCCCGATGGTGGCCCAGGAAATGGTGAAGCTTTGGCATGAAGCTGGCTTACCAGCCGGTGTTCTGAACCTGATTCAGGGCGAAGTAGAAACCGGCAAAGCGCTGGCATCACATCAGGGAATTGACGGCCTGTTCTTTACCGGCAGTTCACGCACCGGCAAGATCCTGCACGAGCAGTTTGCTGGTCATCCGGGCAAAATCCTGGCACTGGAAATGGGCGGTAATAACCCCCTGATTGTGAAAGATGTGGAAGACACTGACGCCGCGGTGCACGACATCGTACAGTCAGCCTTTGTGACCTCTGGTCAGCGCTGCACCTGTGCCCGCCGTTTGTTTATCCCGAAAGGGGACAAAGGCGATGCACTGCTGGCGCGCTTCATCGAAGTGACCCGCAACATCAAAGTCGGTGACTACGACGCAGAAGATCAGCCGTTCATGGGTGCCATGATTTCTGCTCACGCTGCGAAGTTGATGGTCGATGCCCAGGCGGAGCTTGAAAAGGCTGGTGCCAATGTACTGGTTCGCCTCGAACAGCCAGACGAAAATAAGGGCTTCGCGACCCCGGGTATTATTGACGTCACCGACATACTGGCGTCATTACCGGATGAAGAGCACTTTGGCCCTATGGTTAAAGTCATTCGTTACGATGACTTCGATGCTGCTATCGCTGAAGCCAATAACACCAGTTTCGGTTTGTCAGCAGGGTTTATTGGCGACAATGAAGAAGATTACCGTTACTTCTTCCAGCGTATCCGTGCCGGCATTGTGAACTGGAACCGTCCTATTACAGGTGCCAGCAGTGCAGCGCCATTCGGCGGCATCGGCGACAGCGGTAACCACCGCGCCAGCGCTTACTACGCAGCCGACTACTGCGCCTACCCGGTAGCGTCTGTAGAGTTAGATAAGGTCACCCTGCCTGGCTCACTGACGCCTGGTTTGACGCTGTAAGCAGCACAAGGAGTTTGTTTATGCATAGCAACATTGACACTTTATTTTCCCATATGTGGGACGACTACGTGACTATTACGCCGTCTGCGCACAAGATCCACAAATTATTGCTGGGCGAAGAGTCAGGCGACGAAATTGTTAACGACCACGTGGCGTTTCGTACCTTCAAGCTGGATAAAACCCGGTTAGACAAGCTGGCCGCGCACTTTCTTGCCCTGGGCTATGAAGAGAAAGGCCAGTACGACTTTGAAGCGAAGAAACTGGATGCTAAGCACTTTGAGCATCCGGATGACACCCAGCCTAAAGTGTTTATCAGCGAGCTACGGGTAGATGAGCTGTCTGAACAGGCTCAGGAAATTATTCATAAGCTCGTAGGGCAGATGAACCCTGAGGTGGTCGAGGAAGATAACTTTCTGTACTCCGGCCGTCACTGGGACATCACCAAAGCCGACTACGATACTCTGTTAAATGAGTCAGAGTATGCGGCCTGGCTGGCAGCGTGGGGCTTCCGCGCTAACCACTTTACGGTTAGCGTTAATCATCTTACGCAAACCCATTCGCTGACTGACGTGAACACCCTGCTGAAAGAAGCAGGCTTTGTGCTGAATACATCGGGCGGTGAAATTAAAGGCGGTCCGGATGTTCATCTGGCGCAATCATCGACCATGGCCGACCGCGCAGATGTCGCATTTGGTGAAGAAACGCTGGCTATTCCCAGTTGTTTCTATGAGTTTGCCCAGCGCTATGAAATGCCCAACGGCAAACTTTATCAGGGATTCGTGGCGGCCTCTGCCGACAAAATTTTTGAAAGCACCAATGCCAAGTAACCCCGGATAAGCAGTCATCAAAAAGCCGCATTCATATGCGGCTTTTTTTATGGTTGAGAAGCGCCAGTACGCTAAAACGTCAGCGACACACCACCGTCAGACTGAACTGGTAGGTGTGAGGCTCTGAACAGGCGATAGTCTCGCGTTCAATGGCAGTGCTGTAATGGTCAGCTGCGGCATCCAGAAACCCCTCTGCCAGTGCGTACAGGTCGTATTTGGAACAATAACGCAGCCGCATGGCGTTATCAGTGCGGGAAAGGACCGTTACTTTAGGTAAGTCAGCATCCGGGTAAAGCTCGCGCACCTGGCTGTGAATATCGGTATCCAGGTACTCCAGCACCTCCAGCAAGGAATTGCGCCCGGACAGCACCTGTCCGTGCACTTCTACCAGCCGGTTAAACAAATAGTACCCAAAGTCATGCAACAGCTCCTCACTGCTTTTCCCGGTGTTGTCTTCAAGGGCACTAAGCACCTTCTGCATGTCAGTGAAAGGATATGATTTGTCAGCTTCAAACGAACCGGGGCTGCCGACACCGGCCGCGGCAAAAATCTCCTTCGCGTAATCGTCAGAGACTTTTTTTTCCAGCATATGGGCCATGGATCTGAATACCATACCTAGCATAGGTTTGCTCCTGTTGCAGTGACGGGCCCACGGTACCCGCCACGCCGATTAGTTAGTCACTGGTGCCGGCTGGCTCTGGGTCTTTGTTGGCCGGGGCGGCCACCTGGACACTGTCAACCCGCTGCAGGCCTCGGGGCAGTTTATTACCACGTCGTCCCCGTTCACCCTGATAATGCTCCAGATCGGCCGGACTGAGCGTCATACTGCGTTTGCCGGCGACAATTTTCACCGAGCTGTCCGCCGGCACCACAGCCAGGGCTTTGACGTATTCCTCCCGAGACTGGGATTTCGCCGACGGAATATTAATAAGTTTATTCCCTTTGCCCTTGCCCAGACTCGGCAGATCCCTCAGCGGGAACAACAGCATGCGTCCTTCATTGGACACCGCCAGACACCAATCGGTTTCAATGTGCATAACCGGCACTGGCTTTAATATTTTTGCTGCAGTTGGTAATGACAGATAGGCTTTACCGGCCTTGTTCTTGCTGACCATATCGCTGAACTTACCCACAAAACCATAGCCCGCGTCGGAAGCCATTAAAAAGCGTTGTTCGTCTGCGCCCATTAACACATGCTCGAAACGCTCGCCGGCTACGACGCTGAAGCGGCCGGTAAGCGGTTCACCCTGGCTTCGTGCCGACGGCAGCCCGTGGGCATCGCAGGCAAAGGTGCGTCCGGACGAGTCCATAAATACGGCGGGCTGATTGCTTCGTCCGGTGGCACTGGAGCAATAGTTGTCACCGGCTTTGTAGTTCAGTGCCTCGGCATCCACGTCATGGCCTTTGGCACACCGCGCCCAGCCTTTTTCTGACAACACCACAGTGACTGGCTCGGAGGGCACCAGCTCTTTTTCGGAAAGGGCTTTCGCCTCACTGCGCGCCACCAGCGGCGAGCGACGATCATCGCCATACTTTTCCGCGTCGGCCAGAATTTCTTTTTTAATCAGGGTTTTCAGGCGACGTTCTGAACCCAGCAGTTGTTGTAATTTATCCCGCTCTGCAGCCAGCTCGTCCTGCTCACCGCGGATCTTCATTTCTTCCAGTTTAGCCAGGTGACGCAGTTTCAGTTCCAGAATGGCTTCTGCCTGCGTGTCAGTCAGGCTGAAGCGCTGCATTAATTCAGGTTTGGGTTTATCGTAAGTACGGATGATTTCAATGACTTCGTCTATATTCAAAAACGCAATCATCAAACCTTCAAGAATGTGCAATCGCGCCAACACCTTATCAAGGCGGTACTGCAACCGGCGGGTGACGGTATCTTTTCGGTAAACCAGCCATTCAGAGAGGATGGTTTTCAGGTCTTTTACCTTGGGACGGCCATCCAGGCCAATCATGTTCAGGTTCACCCGGTAGTTCTTTTCCAAATCAGTGGTGGCGAACAGATGTTGCATAAGCTGTTCAGTATCCACCCGGTTGGAACGGGGGGTGATCACCAGTCGGGTGGGGTTTTCATGATCTGACTCATCCCGTAAGTCGCTGACCATAGGCAGTTTCTTAGCCTGCATCTGGCTGGCAATCTGCTCCAGCACTTTCGCGCCTGACGCCTGATGAGGCAGTGCGGTAACAATGATGTCACCGGCCTCTTCCATATACACCGCCCGCATTTTCAATGAACCACGGCCGGTTTCATAGAGTTTGGCAATATCTTCGCGGGGCGTAATGATTTCCGCGTCGGTGGGGTAATCCGGGCCCTGGACGATTTCCAGCAGCTCACCAAGTTCAGTGCGACTGTTATCCAGAAGCATGGCACAGGCATTGGCCAGTTCACGCACGTTATGCGGCGGAATATCGGTGGCCATGCCCACGGCAATGCCGGTTACGCCGTTTAACAAAATGTGCGGCAGACGGGCTGGCAGTACGCTGGGCTCCTGCAAGGTACCGTCAAAGTTCGGGATCCAATCCACCGTGCCCTGGGCCACTTCATTTAGCAATACTTCAGAAAAGCGCGACAGCCTGGCTTCGGTATAACGCATGGCAGCAAATGACTTGGGATCATCCGGTGCCCCCCAGTTCCCCTGCCCATCCACCAGCGGATAGCGGTAAGAAAACGGCTGCGCCATCAATACCATAGCTTCATAGCAGGCGGAATCGCCGTGGGGATGGAACTTACCTAACACATCACCCACCGTCCGTGCCGATTTCTTGTACTTGGCACTGGCGCTCAGGCCCAGGTCAGACATAGCGTAAATGATCCGCCGCTGTACCGGCTTAAGGCCGTCCGCGATATTCGGTAGCGCCCGGTCCATAATCACGTACATCGAATAGTTGAGATACGCGTCTTCGGTAAACCGGCGTAGCGGCAACTGCTCGATGCCGTCTCGATTAATTGTTATCTGATCGCTCATGGAGTCTGTTCATATTGTTATTTGCTACTACCAATGCCAGCAGATTGTCTGCCCCGGAAAAAACCGGGTATATTGACTGCGTGCGCGGTGGTCTGCCAAGCGGTATGCCCCCCCTGAGAAGGCACGCCCGTGGCGCTGACCTGCTTGCTATTGTGGGGCAATCCCTGCGTTAGTGCAATACGGCTCATTCGCCCTCGCCCCTACACCTTTGTACATTCCGGCAAAGGGGTGGTTTAATAGCAATTCGTCCTGACTGATTTGTATACCGACAACCACCCGATGCCTGCTATCCGAATTATCCTGGTGAGTATTTTGCTGCTATTCATGGCCGCACCTGCCTGCGCGGCCACCCCGCTAACCCTGTACAGCGGTCAGCAGGAAATCAGCCTGTACGAAAACTTCCGCTACCTGCCCGAGACGGGCAGCCCGTATACCATCAGTGACGTACAACGGCGCAAAAGCGACTTTATCCCCTACCCTGACGACAACCCCAACTTCGGTTTTCAGGAGGAAGCCTTGTGGCTGTATGTGCCGCTGAAAAATGTCAGTGGTATAGACGACTGGGTGCTTACCGTTGGCTTTAGCCAGCTGGATAACGTCGATTTCTATGTGGTGGCAGGCAATAAGGTGACCCAGAGCCATCAGGGTAAAGCGCAAAAAGAACAGTTATTTCGTATTCCCACCATGCGGATCCAGCTACCGGAGTCAACGCCGGTAGACGTCTTCGTACGAGTGAAAAGCAATTCGTCCAGCTTAATTGTGCCGCTCACCCTGCAGCCAGAAAGCATGCACAGTGCCTATGTACAATGGGACAGCATTCTGTGGGGGCTGTTTTACGGCGGCCTGGTTATTTTAGCCATATACAATCTGGTGTTGTACCTGAATGTGCGTGAGCCCAGCCTGGTTGCCTACGTTGGATATATTCTGGCGGTCATTTTGTGGCAGTTCATATGGGGTGGGCATGTCCACTTACTGGTCGATGACGGCTTGCCCCTGTGGTTCGTGGGCCATACCGAGCTTATCTTCATAATTATCGGCCTGTCATCCGGTATATTCACCATGACCTTCCTTGATACGCGGGTGCATGCGCGCCATGCCCACCCGATTGTGGTAGGCATGCTGGTGGCGCAGATCGGTGTAGCACTGATTTGTCTGACCGGCCTGCTTCCGCCGGTGTGGAAGAATAACCTGGTGTATGGTGTCGGCATGCTCGCTATCTGCAGTTATATTTATGCAGGTTTTGAGGCATACGCTAACCGTTTTCAGCCCGCCCGCTATTTTATCTTCGCCTGGACCATGCTGGCCGGGGGCGCCATCATTGGTATGCTGAGTCTGGTGGGGGTGCTGCCGTCCAATGCCTTCACTGCCTACTGTTTCCAGGTCGGGGTGTTTTTGGAAGCGGGGCTGTTTTCACTGGCGTTAATGGAGAAAAGCCGCAGTCAGCTGCAAAGCGAAGTGGAACAGGCCACCAATGATCTGCGCAACAACATGGAGCTCATTGAGGAGCAGAATGCGCGTCTGGATATTGCCCGTAAGGATGCCATTAAAGCCAGTAACGTCAAATCGCAATTCCTGGCCAATATGAGTCATGAAATCCGCACGCCACTCAATGCCATTCTGGGCTTCAGCCGTGAACTGACCCTGTCTGCACTGCCTACTGATCAGCAGGAACAAGTGCGCATTATCAGTACCGCGGCAGATAACCTGCTGAGCATTGTGAACGACGTACTCGACTTTTCTAAAATTGAAGCCGGCAAGTTACAAATCAACAACCAGCCGTTCTCGCCCAACCAGTTGCTGGAAGAGATGGTGACAATCATGTCGAAAACCGCGCACGGTAAACGTCTGGAGTTTGTATTTGAATTGCAGCCGCTGCCCGAAAAGCTGATTGGCGATATCTATCGTATTAAGCAGGTACTCAATAACCTGCTCAGTAACGCGCTTAAATTCACCTCGTCTGGCACCATCACACTGGCCGTCAGTGGCCGCGCCCTGCCTCACGGCATCCATGAGCTGAATATCAAGGTGAAAGACACCGGGATTGGGATCAGCCGTCAGGATCAGAAGAAACTTTTCAATGCCTTCTCGCAGGTGGATGATGCGCTGAACCGCAGTTATCAGGGTACCGGGCTGGGGCTGGTGATTTGTCGTGAACTGGTGCGACTGATGCGCGGTAACCTCACTTTGAAAAGTACCCCCAACGTGGGCAGCACATTCGAAGTGACTTTGCGAACCAACCAGCTTAGCCAGAAGTATTCACTGGGTCCGCATCCTGACTGGATCGGCAAGCAAGTGGTCATTTTCGACCCTGTTCCCGCTACCCGCATGGCCAGCGCCCGTTTGATGCAGCATTTAGGTGCCAGCACCACGTCGGTGGAATCACTGGCCTACCTGCGCACGCTGGATATGAACGCCGATTACCTGATGGCCGTCACGCCGGTTACCAAAACTGATAAACGGGATGAGTACCTGAGTGAACTGGTGCAGTTTTCGGCTAAGAAACGCATTCTGTGGTACTCCGGCGGTGAGCCTTTTAATCAGTACCCCAGCCTGACGCAGTATTTCCATTCGCAACTGCGTATGCCTATGTCACTGTCGAAACTGGATGACTTGGTTAACCACAAGATGAAGCCACAGCGTAATCCCATGCAGGATAAGATTGACGCGCTCCCGCGGGCACGGATCCTGGCGGTGGACGACATGGACATGAACCTCAAGCTGTTGGATACCTGGCTAAGTGACTCGCCCATCACCCTCACCACGTCAATGAGTGGCCAGGATGCGGTGAACTGCTGCCAGACCCACGAATATGATTTGATTCTGATGGACGTACAAATGCCGGGTATGGACGGGTTGCAGGCCTCACGGGCTATCCGTCAGACAGCGCTGAACCTGGGCACTCCTATTATTGCGGTCACCGCTCACGCGTTTAAAGAAGAGCAGGAAAAATTACTGGCATCCGGGATGGACGACTATTTGCCCAAACCCATAGAACTGGGCACCTTGCTGGATCTTATCCGGCGCTGGTGTCAGCCGGTGTCGGCACCGGCCATGGCGTTGCCTACGCTGGACTGGCAACTGGCATTAAAACGCGCCAATCAGAATGCCAATGCAGCGGAAGAGTTATTGCGGGACTTCACCAATCTACTGCCGGCCTCCGTTGATGTGATTAAACATGCCTGGGACGACCGCAATTACACCAGCCTGAAAGCCGAAGTGCACCGCCTGCATGGGGCGTGTTGTTACACCGGCTTGCCCAAACTTCAACATTTAACCAGTGAACTGGAGACCGCCCTGAAACTGGGGCAGCACTTCCTGGTTGCCGAACAGCTACCCGGCTTTATGGTAGAGGCGGAGTCCGTACTGGTCGCCGCCAGTGACCATCTGGAATCAATCACTACCTCATTCGGCTGACACGGCGTTCATTCGCGCTTCCTGACACTGCCGCATCAGGGAGGAAAACTCGGCTGGCGTACGATCCAGTTCTGATGCTGACACGAACACATCGAATCCTAATCGGCTGCGCAACTGAGTCATGCGATTAGCCAGCATGGCCTTGATGCCAGTCAACACCTCGCCATCACTCAGGGTAAACTGTTTGTCATCAAACATGGTCTCGCTGTAGCAACTGCCCGAGGGACAGTTGGCGTCGTCATTCTGAAACAACAGTGGCCGCTGCTCCATTAGCAGGTGGGTGGCGAGTCGCGGTGACACGCTGCGCAGAAACGGCGCATAATCTTTTATGCGAAAACCAATCGCTTCTAAGTCGACATGGTCCAGCCCTTTGCGCACCCGCGGGCAGTCAATGCGCTGCACATTGTCCCAGTCGAGGTGCCAGTTGCCCAGCCGGTGATGGTAATGAATAGCCTGCGGGGAGATTTCAATACTGTGGTCAGGTTCACGTAACTTAAACCAGCCTATCAGCAACGCTACAATAGAGGCACTGGTAAGAAACACCCCGGCCAGAAACAGCCAGTCGGGGGCCAGGGCCAGCCACATCGCGGACACTAACAAACCAGCCAGGCCTATCACCACGCTGGTGATGCCATTGCGCTTCGCGCTGGCGCGAATAAAAATAGGCTCAGACTCAGTTCCAGACATACAAATACACCACCAACATGATTACTGCCCACAGCACGTACAGCCGCACCCGATTACAAAACGGGCAGGAGGTTTGCCACCATCGCTGGTCGCGCCTGGGCTTGGAATTATTGCTTCGCATCTTAATCACTAGTACGAGCAGACAGACCGCATAGATTATACTGCTGCGCCGGCATGTACCAGCCGGTGGCCATGATAAAACTCAGCCAGCGAGAGTGCCGGGCGTTGCCAGCCCCGGCATACGCTGTGGTTGGCGGCGCTGGCGTTGGCGATGAAACAATGCTACCAGGGTGGGCGTAAATACCAGTGACAGCATGACTGAAAAACCCACTCCCCCAGCCAGAACCACAGCCAGCGGCGGCCAGAAACTGCCTTCGCTAAACAGCAGTAGTGGGATAAGCCCGCCGACGGTGGTGAAGGTGGTCGACAGTATGTGCCGGCTACAGCCCATGGTTTCTTCAACAATCGCCCGGGTTGCGCCTTGCCGGGCAGCAGGATTCGCATTAATTGCGGCGATCACCACAATTGAGCCATTTATAGCCACGCCAATCAAACCGGCCGACCCCAGTAAGGGGTTAAAGCCTACCGGCAACCCAGAAATCCACAAACTGGCCATGCCTAATCCCACCGAGAGCACCGCCACCATGCCAATGACCGACGCCATGCGCACACTCTGAAAGGTAAGTATCAGTGTGGTAAGCATGAGTACCAGCAGCACCGGCGCATAGGTGGCCAGCTGTCCCAGCGCCTGTTTTTGCTCATCAGCATCGCCCGCCATTTGAATACGGTAGCCGGCGGGCAACTGAATATGCTTATCAATAAGGTCCCGCAGCGCGTTACTGGCATCCACGGCAGGGATCCCGGGCAGCAGATAGCCCTGCACCCGGTTCACCCGCTCACCTTCCAGCCGCGTAATGCCGCTCAGACTGGGCATCAGTGCCAGGTCGCCAATGGCATGTAACGGCACCCAGCGGGGGGTGCCCGTTCCGTCCTGACTCATGACCGGCATGCCTGCCACTCCAGATATTCCGTTGCGTACGGAATCTTCGAAGCGTACACGCACCGGAATATCTTCGGTGCCTTCCAGTACCGAGCCACCGGTGCGGCCAGCCAGACTTTCCTGCAGCTGACCGGCCAGCTGCGCCAGTGACAACGAGGATAAGGTCGTAGTTTCACTGTCGGTGCGCACGGCCAGCTCCGGCTCCCCAAGGGTAATGGATGCCCTAGACTGAGTCACACCCGGCACCTGTGCCATCAGACCGCGCACTTGCTGCCCCAGCGCATTAAGCTGCGCCAGATCAGTACCAATCACTTTGACTTCCAGTGGCGCGTCGATGGGAGGCCCCTGACCGAACGCCCGAACCACAATCTGCGCCTCAGGATAGTCAGACTCCAGTTCCGCCTGCAGCGAGGCTATAAGCTGTGACGCGGCCCCGACGGAGGTTGCAGTCACCACAGCATTGGCAAAGTTGGGGGTGTTATCCCGTTTCATAATCTGGTTGTAATACACCGACGGCGCGGAACCGCCCACCAGCCACGTCACCTGCTTCACTTCCGCGCGGGCTCGTATTGCTTCATCAATGTGGCTGACCACCTTTGCGGTATGCTGAATATTGCTGCCGTCGCCTGTCCATACGTAAACTTCAAACTGGTCGCGATCGGCGCTGGGGAAGAACACGTTCGGCAGTGTGGATGACAGCCAGAACCCACTCAGGCACACCAGGATAATTACCGGCAGCACCAGCGCCGGCCGCTTTATCCAGCCAGCCAGTACCGCATTAAATGCCGCTGACAGCGCGGGGGTCTGGATGCCCTGCGCCCACCAGCGCGTCGATGTTTCACCGTTACGTGGCAGATAACGGGCGGCCAGCGCAGCAATTAATGTCAGGGATAAAAATAGTGAGCCTATCAGCGCCATCACCACACTGATGGCAATGGGACTGACGAAATCACCGATGTTGCCGTTCAGTAAAAAGATAGGCATAAAGCCCAGGATGGTGGTGAGTGTAGAGGCCAGCAAGGGCGCGAACAAATGCCGCACGCTGAGCGTAAGTGCCTGTAAGCGGCTGTTATCAGGGTTCTGTAACTTAATACGAATTTCATCGGTGATCACGATGGCGTTGTCTATTAACAGGCCGATAGCAATGATCATCCCGAAAATAGACATCTGATGAATTTGTTCGTTGTAAAAACTCAGTGAAAACAGCGCAAACGACGCACACAGCGGCAATGCCAGACCCACTATCCACGATGCCCGCAGGCCCATAAATACCAGAATCACCAGCATGACCACCATACACCCCATGACCAGGTTTTCGGTGAGGCCGGATAGCCGCTCATTGGTATACTTGTTCTGCTCAAACACCACATTGGCGGTCATGGAGCCGGCGAATTCAGCATTAAATGCCGACACCGCCTCCAGCGCCTGTTCTGTCCATGCATCGACTCGCACGGTGGTTTGCATTCTGGCCGCCACAAACACGGTTTGCTGACCGTTATGCAACGCCATATCCTGAACCGGCGTGCGCCAGCTTCGCGCTACGCTGGCCACGTCACTTACCCGCAGATAACGGCCATCGTCATTTTGCAGGGGCACGTGTCCTACCATGCTCACCCCATCCAGGGCGCCGCGCATATCCAGACGCAGTTGCTGCGCCTCGGTGTATAAGGTGCCTGCCGGTAATTTAGGGTCGGCGGCGGCGATGGCCTGGCTGACTTGCAGAATGCTGAGGCCGGTGGCGGCCAGTCTGGCCGGAGCAACAGTGACAGCAATCTCTTCCTGCGGCGCGCCATAAATACGCACCAACTCGGTGCCGGGTACGCTACGAATACGATCAGCCAGTTCATCAGCCAGCCGTGCGGTGACCGTGATGGGTGTAGTATCAGGATATACAGGGGTAAGCGACAACAATAACGTAAACGCGGTTGCGCCCCGCTTTTCATCAAAGACAGGCGCTGCTACCCCGGCCGGAAACGCGCTGGCGGCGGCATTCAATGTATCGCGGATCTCACTGAACAACGCATCGTTGTGGGAGTTCTCTATCCAGTCCTGGGTCTCCAGGGTAATAATGGAGATCCCCGCCCTCGACGTAGAGCGTATTTCTTTAATCTCGTAAATTTCACGCAGTCGGTCTTCCAGTACATCAGTGACCAGCGCCTCCACGCGCTCCGCGGATGCGCCCGGGTACTGGGTGATCACCAGCGCATTGCGGGTATCGATACGGGGATCTTCAAGCCGGGGGAGAGTAGACAGGGCCGACAACCCGGCCACCAGCACAATTATTAAGCTGAGCGCCAGTAAGTGTCCGCGCCGGTAGAATACCGTGTACCAGGGGCCAGCGGCGCTGTGGTGTGGTTCGGTCATATCAGAGACCTGCTACCGGTGTCGGGCGCTTGGTCACCGACACTGACTGACCGGGGGCCAGCCGGTGGGTGCCCTGGGTGACAAACTCGTCACCGTCCGCCACCGCACCGCGAATAAAGGCACGCTCTCCGTCGGTATAAATCACTTCCACGGTTCTGGCTTCCAGCTGCAATGGTTGCTGGTCATCCTGACTGACCACGAACAGCCGCCACAAGCCGCGCAAACCGTTACTGAGTGCGCTGACCGGCACCCAGGCACCACGTTCGCTACGCTCAGTGGTGGCCAACATACTGACCATATCACCGGGCATGGCACCGGCATCCGCCGGTAAGGCTACGAGAATATCAATTGTGCGGGTGGCGCGGGCCCGGGTTGCCAGACGTTGGGTAACAGTGGCATCTACCACCGACTCGTTTACCTTTACCCGCAAGGTGGTGCCCGGCGTAGCTGCCAGCGCAGTGTCCGCAGGTAGCGCAAAGCGCACCTGTAGCGCCTCCCGGCTACTCAACCTGACGACCGGCGTCCCCGCATCGACCACCGTCCCACGGTCCACATAGCGGGCGGTAATGGTGCCTGCGAACGGCGCTTCCAGACGCGACTTATTCCGTTCTACCTGCAACGACTCCAAGGCCGCGGCCACCTCTGCAAGCTGGGCGTTGCTGGCAGCCAATCGTGCCTTGGCCTCGTCCAGACGTTGTGCGGACTCAACCTGTTGCGCTGTTAGCGTGCGTAGCCGCTCCACCGTCAGCTCTGCCAGTCGGGCATCTGCTTCGGCGCGGGCCAGGGTAGCCTGCAACTCGGCTTCCCGGGCGTTCAATCGCGCTAAATCCAGTGTCGCCAAGGGCTGACCGGCAGTGACTTCGTCACCTTCCTCAACATTCATGCTGGCCAGCAGGCCGCTGCGTTCAAAGGCAATATCGGTGCGCTGGGGCGACTCAACCAATCCGTATACCGGCACCGGCATGGCGAACCCCTCCTGCAGGTGCAACGACTGAGTGGTTACCTGAGCAGTTTTCTCGCCGAGGTTGTCAGTGACCGCCTGCCCGTTCCCGGCTGACATCAGCAGCACCACGAGCGCCACGAACGTGCCTGCCAGGCCCAGCCAGAGCTGCCCCATTTTCTGTACCGGCCAGAAGCGCTGGGAAGAGATAGCGAGTTTTACCATGTATTGTTGTCCTGAACGACACCCACCCCAGCCAGCTGAGGGCAGGCGGCATGTCGCACGTTAATTATTCATCATATGCACAGCAGCTTCTGTACATTGTGTGGTTGGGCCAGTATGCTAAATTATAAATACTAGACCGTCTAGTTTGATAATTAAAGTTTCAGCAGGTGTTTGTTGTGTCAAAAGTCATTACGCCCCGGGTCGGGCGCCCCAAAAGCGAGCAGAAACGCCAGCAGATTTTAACGGCTGCCAGTGAATTGTTTCTGCAGGAGGGCTTTTCAGGCACGTCGATGGATAAGGTCGCGCGTCACTCCGGGGTGTCTAAACAAACCGTATACTCGCATTTTGACAGCAAGGACGCCCTATATGTGGCGGCCATTGAAGCCAAGTGCCGCACGTATGAGCTGGACCCGTCACGTCTGGCAGACAGTAATACCTGTGAGTTACCGCTGAGTGAATGTCTGCAACAGGTCGGCGTGCAGTTTATGCGCCTGTTTCATGATCCTCAGGTTATCGCTATGTATCGGGTAGTCATTACTGAGGCCACCAACAACCCACATGTGGCGGAGCTGTTTTACGAAGCAGGACCCAAAGCCAGTATTGACGTTCTCGCCCGGGTATTCGAAAAAGCCAGTGACCAGACTCTGCCGCCGGCAGAGGCCCGTCAGCTGGCCATTGATTATTTCGGCTTACTGAAGGGGGAGTTTCACATTCGCTCCCTGTTTGCGCTGGCCTCCCCCATGAGCGAAACCGGGATAACCCAGCATGTCCGCCAGGCGGTACGCAAAACGCTGCGGCTGTATGAGGCCGCTTTGCCGTCGGCCACATAACGGTTTACGGCATTACCGGATGTTTACCCGCGGGCGCAGCACCGTTTGTGCCGCACACATTAATTGCGCCGCCACAGCCATAACGCATTACAGTATCCGGCCTTTTTGCTAAACTATGCGGCGATTTCAGTTGGCAATGAGAAGGTCATGACAGAATTTACCGGCAACCATATTCTTTCGGTTAATCAGTTCGATCGTGATGCAATAGAAAAAGTGTTCTCTGTGGCGCACTCCATGGAGCCTTACGCCCGACGTGAAAAGCGTACCACGGTGCTCAATGGCGCGATCCTGGGCAACCTGTTTTTCGAACCAAGTACCCGAACCCGGGTAAGCTTCGGTACGGCCTTTAACCTGCTGGGCGGGGAAGTCCGCGAAACCACCGGCATGGATAACTCGGCGCTGGCCAAAGGTGAGTCGCTGTTTGATACCGCCCGGGTGCTAAGCGGCTACTCTGACATCATTGCCATGCGCCACCCGGCAGCCGGGTCGGTCAGCGAATTTGCAGAAGGCAGCCGGGTACCGGTCATTAACGGCGGTGACGGGGCCAATGAGCACCCGACACAGGCGCTTCTCGACCTGTTCACCATTAAGCGTGAGCTGAATTACCACGGCGCAGGAATAGACGGCCTGCACATCGCCATGATCGGCGACTTACGCTACGGGCGGACCGTGCATTCCCTGTCTCGTCTGCTTTGTCTGTTTAAAAATATTCGCTTTACACTGATTTCACCTGCCGAACTGGCCATGCCACAACCCATTGTGGACGCCATTAAAGATGCCGGACACCAGCTGACCATCACCGATCAGCTGGAAGGCAATATGGATGCGGATATCTGCTACCAGACCCGCATTCAGGAAGAGCGGTTTCCTTCGCAGGAAGAAGCCAACCGTTACCGAGGTAAGTTTCGCCTGAATCAGGCAATTTACACCCGTCATTTTCAGTCAAAGACCGTCATCATGCATCCGCTTCCCCGGGACAGCCGTATGGAAGCCAACGAATTAGACATCGATCTCAATGTGAATCCTAACCTGGCGATATTCCGGCAAACCGACAACGGCGTGCTGGTACGCATGGCGCTGTTTGCGCTTACGCTTGGGGTGGAAGATCTCGTCTCAAAATACGAACGTGATGTCGTTTGGCACAGCAACAAGAGCAGTTAAACCATGCAGAAATCTGAAGCCCTCTTCGCACGCGCACAGAAAACCATTCCTGGCGGCGTAAATTCACCGGTCCGTGCATTTAAAGCCGTAGGTGGAACCCCACGCTTTATTGAAAAGGCCGACGGTCCCTATATCTGGGATGCCGACGGCAAGCAGTACATCGACTACATTCAGTCGTGGGGCCCGATGGTTTTGGGTCACAATAACGACGCCATCCGTGAGGCAGTCATTAAAGCTGCGCACTCTGGCCTGTCGTTCGGTGCTCCTACCGAAGCCGAGGTGTACATGGCTGAAAAGGTCAGCGCCATGGTGCCTTCCATGGAAATGGTAAGAATGGTCAACAGTGGCACGGAAGCAACTATGAGTGCTATCCGCCTGGCGCGGGGCTACACCAACCGGAACAAAATTGTAAAGTTTGAAGGTTGCTACCATGGTCATGCCGACTCTCTGCTGGTAAAGGCCGGCTCAGGTGCACTGACCCTGGGCGTGCCCAGCTCCCCCGGCGTCCCCGCTGACGTGGCACACCACACACTGACGGTAGAGTTTAATAACCTGGACAGCGTGCGGGAAGTGTTTGAACAGCATGGCGACGATATTGCCTGCATTATTACCGAGCCGGTGGCCGGTAACATGAACTGCATCCCGCCGGTGGAAGGCTTCCTGCAAGGTCTGCGCGCGATCTGTGACGAATACGGCAGTGTACTGATTTTTGATGAAGTCATGACCGGTTTCCGGGTCTCCCGGGGCGGCGCGCAGGAGCGCTATAATGTGATGCCTGATCTAACCTGTCTGGGTAAGGTCATCGGCGGCGGTATGCCGGTAGGCGCCTTTGGTGGTCGTCGTGAAATTATCACCCACATTTCACCCACCGGCCCGGTATATCAGGCCGGTACGCTGTCGGGTAACCCGGTGGCAATGGCGGCCGGTCTGGCGGCCCTGGAGCAGCTTCAAGCTGAAGACATGTATCCGTCTATTTTTGCCAATACCCAGGCATTGCTAGACGGCATGGCAGAGAAGGCTAAAAAACATGGTGTGCCCTTATCGACGAATATCGCCGGCAGCATGTTCGGTATTTTCTTCACTGAGGTAGAGCATGTCACCAACTATCAGCAGGCTATCAACTGCAACGGCGAGCAGTTTAAAAAGTTCTACCACGCCATGCTGGATGAAGGTGTGTATCTGGCCCCGGCATCCTATGAGGCAGGCTTCATGTCGAAAATGCATGATGAAAGTATTGTCGCTCGCACGCTGGAAGCCGCTGACAAGGCCTTTGCCCGTTTATAACTGTCAGCAGAGCGCAATAACGTGACCCTCACCACCTGGGTATTACTGTCAGCAGGACTGCTGCTGGCAGCGTACAGTGTAGTGGTCACCGCTATTTTGGTGGGCCGGCGTGGCTCCTCTTCGTCACAGCAATGTGCAGACAGGCTGGTATGCCGCTCTGCCCAGCTGTCGGCAGAAGAAAAAGCCCGGCATTACCAGCAGCAGGCCGATGAAGCCATGCGTCTCAGTCACACGTTTCAGAAGTTCGTGCCCCGCCAGTTTGTGGATCACCTTGCCAAACAGGGGTCACAGCACCTCGAGCTGGGTCATGCTGACGAAGATGAGGTGGCTATTCTGTTTTGCGATATTCGGGGCTTTACCGGCTTATCAGAACAGATGACTCCACAGGAATTGATGAACTTCCTGAACTCCTATTTTCTGCGCATGAATGGCCCCATTCACCAAAACCGTGGCTTTATCGACAAGTTCATCGGTGACGCAATTATGGCGTTATTCGATCATCCCGGCGGCATGCCTCAGGATAAAGCCAGAGACGCGCTGCATGCGGCAATCGATTTGCGCAAAGCCCTCGCAATATATAATCAGCATCGCAACAACAGCGGGTACTCTGCCATTAACGTGGGAGTGGGCATTCACTTCGGTCCGGTGATCCTGGGCACCGTAGGCTCAGACGACAGAATGGATACCACGGTGATCGGTGACAGTGTGAATATCGCCTATCGTCTGGAGTCACTGGCGCCGCGCTACAATGCGGATATTGTGGTGAGTGCCCAGCTGCTCAGTACCGTGCAGAGCAGTACAGGCTTTACTACGCGCTTACTGGACTGGGTGCGGGTCAAGGGTCGCCAGGCGCCTATCGAAATTTATGAAGTGTTGGATCATTTACCGCCGTCAGAGCGCGAACAGCGTCTGGCCAGCAGTGAACATATTGCCGCCGGGGTGCGCTGTCGTAAACTGCAGCAATGGGATAGTGCCATCGAACATTTCAATGCCGCGCAAGCGGCTTTTCCCAACGACGTAGTGACTGCTCATCATCTGGCGATGTGTGAAATATACCGGCATCTGGACTTACCGACAGACTGGGATGGTGCGCTGTCAGCAGACTTAACCGCCGGGATGTCTCATCACGGTTAGACCCGTTTTTCTCCAGATTTAGAGGGGCTGGCGGCCTTCTAGATCTTCGCTTGTTTCTTAATAAAACTCACCGATGGCGCAAAGAATGCAGCGCCGGTTTCGGCACTGGTATAATCCAGCCAGCGATCATAATCACCGTCACCGGGGCCGTATATCTGACTGTGCAGCATGGCTTTAAACGGCTGGGAACTCGCCCCGCAGCTGACAAAGAATAACCCCTGCTCCGCCATGTCACCATACGGCATGCCCTGTTTCAGAAGACCGGGTAGTTTATCCTCCGGTGCTTTAGCACTGGCTCGCACACAATGCGAGGAGGGGTTTTGTTCCGGGCTGGGCAGATTATGTTCCTGGGTCATGCCCATAATCTGTTCCTGCTGACGGGACGACAACGCGTGCCAGCGACGTAAGTCATGGCGGTAGCGCTGCACGTGAATGTAGCTTCCACCCGCAAAGTCACTGTCCTGCTCTCCGATAATGGCGACTGCACGCCGCTGCATGCCCCTGGGGTTATCGGCGCCATACAGAAAGCCATTGAGATCCCGGCCATCCAGATACCGGAAGCCGCGTACCTGTTCCACCAGCTCAGTATGAATGCGCAGCAGCTCTGTCACTTCAATGCCAATAGCATGACAAATGTCCAGCCGGTCGGCACGGATCTGAATAAACAGGTCACAGGGCATCACTGGTGCACTGCGATCTTCACACTGCATATCAGGAAACGGGGTCAGCTCTGTGGGAATGAGCCCCGGGTATAACTCAGGCCAGTAATTGGCTCCCACGGCAATCATGCCGGTGACCATGGCTTCGTAATGCTCGTTTTCGTAATGATCGAATATTTCCAGGACCCGCGCTAATTTCGCTCGCACCGCCTGGCTGTCATCGTCAATGACGTTAAGCAGTAAATATTGCGCATGCAGGTTGGGCTCAGCGCAAACGCCTTTTTGTGGTTGCGTCATCCGTTTCCGTGTATGCCCGGTGGGCTGTTGTTATGGTAATTCCCAGGTTCAGCGTACCGTCATCACACCTGACTGCCCGCCCGGTTGGCGGGCGTCATGCGGTAAACGGTTTGCCTACAAGTAAGTGTGGCTTAATAGCCTGCTGCTTGTCCATCTTTTCGGCTTTCTGAGGCGCCAATATAGACTTTTTGTTTCGGATCCCAGCCAATCGCCTGATAACCGCCATATACTCCCAGGCGATTCTCCAGCGTGTGCCCACGCTCCAGCAACTCACGGCGAACCTTCTCGTCGATTCCCGATTCCATGGTAACCACGCCCCCGTCCAGCATCAGCGCCCCGGTGGGGCTGCTTGAGCCGGCGTGCAGAATGCGTGGCGCGTCGCCCGCTTCTTGCAGATTCATCCCAAAATCAATCACGTTAACCAGAATTTGCGCATGCATTTGCGGCTGGGTAGCGCCGCCCATGACGCCGAAACTTAAAAAGGGTTTACTGTTACGGGTAACAAACGCCGGAATAATGGTATGAAAGGGCCGCTTACCCGGTGCATATTCATTAAAGTGGTTATCCTGCAGAGTAAATAATTCGCCCCGGTTTTGCAGGACGAAACCCAGCCCCGGCGGGGTCATCCCTGATCCCATCCCGCGATAGTTACTCTGGATGAGCGAGACCATGTTGCCCGCTTCATCCGCCACTGTAAGGTAGATAGTGTCACCTTCGTAAACGCCGGCGTCCACCCGGGTAGCGGCTTTGTTCGGGTCGATTAACTGCTGGCGCTTGGCGGCGTACTCTTTGGAAATTAACCAGTCTACCGGGATATCGTTAAATGCCGGATCGGCATAGAATTTTGCACGATCTTCAAAGGCCAGCTTTTTTGCTTCCACAAAAGTGTGAATGTAGTCGGCCGATCCAAATCCCATACCTTCAATGTCGTAACGTTCCAGAATATTCAGAATTTGCAGCGCTGCGATCCCCTGGCCGTTAGGGGGTAACTCGTACACCTGATACCCCCGATAATTGGCGGAGACCGGCTCCACCCATTCTGAAGTATGGGAGGCCAGGTCGTCATAGCTTAAGAAGCCGCCCTGCTCCTGCACATAGGCGGCCATGGTGCGGGCAATGTCCCCTTTGTAAAACGCATCCCGGCCACCGGTGGCAATTTTTTCATAAGTGGCTGCCAGCGCGGGATTTTTGAACACTTCACCTTTGCGCGGTGCCCGCCCATGGGGCATAAAGACATCAGCGAACCCGTCGTACTCACCAATTCTATCCACGTTCATTTGCCAGTAATACGCCACCATTTCGCTCACCGGGTGGCCGTTGCGGGCATATTCGATAGCCGGGGTAAGAATGGTGGTCATGGGCAGCGAGCCGTACTTTTCATGCAGCTCAAACCAGCCATCAACGGCACCGGGGACTGATACCGGCAATGGGCCAAACGAAGGGATTTTATTCATGCCCTGCTCAGCAAAATGCGCTTTCTTCAGGGACTTCGGGGAGCGACCCGAGGCGTTCAAACCCGTCAGCGCCTGTTTTTCGGCATCCCATACAATGGCAAATAAGTCGCCACCAATACCGCTGCCTGTGGGCTCAACCACCCCCAGCACGGCATTCGCTGCTATCGCAGCATCGATGGCATTTCCGCCCTGCCGTAATATGTTCAGCGCCGCTTGCGTGGCCAGCGGTTGACTGGTTGCTGCCATGCCATGCTGAGCCAGCACTTCCGCGCGACTGGCGAACATTTCACCGGTGATCCGGTCGTAAGCTGCTGCACCACCCGCCCACAGCAGTGCCACCAGTGTGATTACTCGAAACCCCATCATTCCCACCTTACTTTATTATTTGTTACAGCATAGCGCGGCACCGGCACACAGAGAAGCACTCCCTCGCCTCGCCAATGACCGCATTGCGCCAAAATAGTGCAATCCGCCCTGAAACATTCTTTTTCATGCCCCTACCCTTGCTGCAACTCATCCTCTTAAGGTGTTGATTTTAAACCTTACTTTTGGAAAGTGCACCTTGCCCTGCTACATCTCTTACGGTGGCCTGAAATTCGCTTATATTCATCACGGTTTGTAAACACCACCGCTAACACAGAGAACGCTGTGGTTATGCCGGTGTCCCCCGGGAGGAATTTAGAAATGCAACCGACCTTCAGTGTAGTCACCATTGTTAAAGACAGGGTGCCACAACTTGCGAATCTGATTGCCAGTATTGAACAGTCCAGCTACCAGCCCAGTGAAGTGATTGTGGTGTGGATGCGCCCGCCCTGTAAAGCTTCCCTGCTCACCAGTACCCGTTTTACCCTGATACACAAATTTGTAAGTGGTGAGACACTACCTATAGCCAAAGCACGTAACCGCGGCATCACCGCCTGCTCCAACTCCACCTTTGTGTATGTAGATGTGGATTGCCTGGTGGCGCCCACCTTGTTTGAACACATGCTGGCAGTATGCGAACCAGGCTCGCTGGTATCCACACCGGTGGCGTATTTGCCCTGTGTACCGACTCAGGTGAATTATGCCGACCTTGCCCGCCAGGCCTCGCCCGCCGGGCTGGGCGCCGCCACCGGGCGCAACTTCTCCACCCGGGCCTTTGCCATGCAACTGGATGACTTTCAGGCGGTCGGCGGGTTCGATGAGCAATATATTGGATACGGTGTCAGCGACGCTGACTTTGCCACCCGGTGTGAACAGCACAAGCTGGTATTTTTACAGGTACCACAGGGTGTGTTGCATCAGTACCATGAGCGTTTCGATCCGCCGGTAAATCACTTATTCGACATTGTAAACAACGCCGCGTCTTACCGGGCGCGCTGGGGCAGTTACCCCATGCAGCATCAATTGGAAAAGTTCGCGCAGGCTGGCTGGATAAATGCTGACTTCAGCGAGACGGGATTACGAATATGCCGGGTGCCTACCGCGAAAGAAATGCAGCAGTTCGTTAGCGCCGCCGTCTGTTAACCGGTCAGCGGTGAGGTGGAGCCCGTATTGAACCCAGGCTGACAAATTCGTTCGCGAATAAAAAAGCCGGCGTGTTAAGCGCCGGCTTTGTGCTCGCCTTACAGCAATTATGGATTACGCTGCCAGTAACGCAGTTGGCGTAGTGTTTTTATAAACTCATCTGCACCCGAGGCGGAAAGTTTGATAAACCCATCGTCTAACTGCTTAAGCAGGTTAGTTTCTTCAAACAGCGGCTTGGCGTCGTCCACATAACCAATGAATTTCTGGTGCGCAAATGCATCCATGACAAAATCCTTGGCTTCGGGGATCTCTGCCAGCATTTTAGCACCGTCTTCAGTGGTCAGTACCAGTACCGCGTCATACAGCACCGAGGGGCCGCCGTTAACCACCTGATCACCTTCAATATGCTTGCCCCCTGAGGTGGTGACGCCATTCACCGTTGGCGCGACCACTTCATGCATGGCGCCTTCCTGTTTTAGTGCCTTGAGAACGCCATCAAGGATCCCGTCCTCAATGCCATCGGTGGCCAGAATACCCAGCTTGCGGCCTTTGAAACTATCAGGAGCATTTTTAAGAATACTCAGGGCATCAGACACCGGCAGGTCGGTGCGCGGTGACATTGCCGCTTCTGCGGGTGCCGGCATTTCCGGTAACCCCAGTCCTTCGGCCACGCCTTTCGCCAGTTGCTTGTCGACATTTAACAGATGTGACACCACCCGTTCTCGAATAGGCTTGTGCTCTACCTTGGACAACTCAAACACAAATGCATTTTGCATATGCTGCTGCTCCACGCTGGTCTGACTCTGGTAGAACTGAATGGCTTGACTGTAGTGGTCAGCAAACGTTTCCGAACGGTAGCGTAACTTGCTGCCAGACACCGGTTCCTCAGTGCTCTTATAGCCATGCTCAGGGCACGCCCGTGGGTTGTCTTCCCCCCGGGGCCAGGAATTGGGCTCGTAGTTCGCCCGGCCTTTCGGGTTATGCATGGCCATGTGGCCATCCTGCTGAAAATGCCGCATAGGGCATTTCGGTGCATTCACCGGAATGTGGGTAAAGTTCGGTCCGCCCAGGCGTTTAAGCTGGGTATCCAGATAGGAGAAATTACGTCCTTGCAGTAGCGGATCTTCTGTGAAGTCGATGCCCGGCACGATATTCTGCGTACAGAACGCCACCTGCTCGGTTTCGGCAAAGAAGTTATCAACCACCCGATCGAGCACCATTTTGCCAATTTTCTGAACCGGCACCTGCTCTTCCGGGATCAGCTTGGTCGAGTCGAGTACGTCAAATTCAAAGTTATCCGCAAACTCACGGTCAAACACCTGAACGCCCAGCTCCCACTCGGGGTAATCGCCTGCGTTAATCGCATCCCACAGGTCGCGCCGGTGAAAATCCGGATCCGCACCGTTAATTTTCAGGGCTTCGTTCCACACCACCGATTGCATGCCCTGTTTTGGCTTCCAGTGGAATTTAACGAATTTTTCTTCGCCACTGGCGTTTACAAACTTAAACGTATGCACGCCAAAGCCTTCCATAAACCGCAGTGAGCGTGGGATAGCCCGGTCTGACATGGCCCACATGATCATATGGATGGATTCGGGTGACAGACTGATAAAGTCCCAGAAATTATCATGGGCCGTTTGCGCCTGCGGGAACCCCCGATCCGGTTCTTGCTTGGCTGAGTGGATGAGATCAGGAAACTTCATGGCATCCTGAATAAAGAACACCGGAATATTGTTACCTACTAAATCCCAGTTACCTTCCTGGGTATAAAACTTAACCGCGAATCCGCGCACGTCCCGGGCCAGATCCGGAGACCCTTTGTTTCCGGCCACCGTGGAGAAACGCGCAAACAGCGGTGTTTTTTCGCCTTTACGCTGGAACATATCTGCGCAGGTTAATTCAGGAATGGGGTCGTAGGTTTCAAAGTAACCATGCGCGCCGTAGCCTCTGGCATGTACCACCCGCTCAGGAATGCGTTCGTGGTCGAAGTGGAATAATTTTTCCCTTAGTACGTGGTCTTCCATTAGTGTGGGCCCACGCTTGCCCCCTTTAAGAGAATTTTGGTCGTCGCTGACCGGGCACCCCTGGGCCGTGGTCATGACTTCCTTGTCGCTGCCTGGTTTCTGATGTAGCTCCCCGCCATGGCCTTTACCGTCGCCATATTTAAATGATTCAGTCATTGGGTGATCCTTAAAATTGAAAACACAGACACCTACTCCACTATGGTGTCTGGGTCTCATACAGACGGCAGATTACATTCGATTAATTCTTTTTCTCTATTAAGCCTGCCCGCTTTTTTAGATTAAGGATTTATTCCGTGCCCAGGCAGGTAAAACCGTATGCTGCAGCTATGTACCCTAAGGGCTTCATATAATAAAAAGCCCCGTATTAAACGGGGCTTATAACAAACTTTATAAATGCAGGTATGACCCTTCTGCTTAGCTGCGTCCGCCGGTAAAATCAGGGTACGCTTCCAGGCCACATTCGCTGACATCCACGCCGTCGAACTCTTCCTCGTCAGAAACCCGTATGCCGATGATGGCTTTCAGCGCCAGCCATACGACCAGGCTCACCACAAATACCCACAGGAAGATGGTCAACGCGCCCACCAGCTGTCCGACCATAGTTGAGCCGTCATTGGTGAACGGCACCAAAATAAGGCCCAACAAGCCAACCACACCATGCACCGAAATGGCACCTACCGGATCATCAATTTTCAGTTTATCCAGCGTAACAATACTGAATACCACTAAGATCCCGCCCAGGGCACCAAACAGTGTCGCCTGCAGGGGCGTAGGAGTGGATGGCTCCGCCGTGATGGCAACCAGACCGGCAAGCGCGCCGTTAAGTGCCATTGTCAGGTCGGCTTTACCAAACAGGATCCGCGCTACCACCAGTGCCGCTACCGTACCACCTGCGGCGGCCGCGTTAGTGTTCATGAAGACGATAGCAACAGCGTTGGCACTTTCTACGGTGGCGGTGGCTAATACCGAGCCTCCGTTGAAGCCAAACCAACCCATCCACAGGATAAAGGTACCCAGCGTGGCCAGAGGCAGATTGGCACCCGGAATGGCGTTAATTTTACCGTCCGCAGTATACTTACCCTTACGAGCGCCCAGAATTAATACCCCGGCCAAAGCCGCTGCGGCCCCTGCCATATGGACAATACCTGAGCCGGCAAAATCAGAGAATCCAAGATCACCCAGTGAGTACAAGCCAAATACGGCTTCGCCGCCCCAGGTCCAGGCCCCTTCCATGGGATAAATGAAGCCAGTCATGACCACGGCAAAGGCCAGGAATGCCCACAGCTTCATGCGCTCCGCAACTGCGCCAGACACAATCGACATAGCAGTGGCTACAAACACCACCTGGAAGAAGAAGTCTGCTGACGGAGCGTAGGTAGCCGGATCTTCCGCCACGCCGGTGGCGCCGTCGCCGGTAATACCGCCTAAGAAAGGTACCCAGTCACTACCGCCATACATGATGCCGTAACCGCACACCATGTACATGGTGCAGGCAATAGCAAACAGCGCGATGTTTTTGGTTAATATTTCTGTGGTGTTTTTGGCGCGAACCAGACCCGCTTCCAGCATGGCAAAACCGGCTGCCATCCACATGACTAACGCACCGCAAATCAAAAAGTAAAAGGTATCTAAGGCATACCCAAGTTCAAACGTGATTTCCATTGTATACTCCGCGTGTGTGAGGTGGCTTACAAAGCGTCGCTGTCAGATTCACCGGTACGAATTCGTACCGCATGCTCAAGGTCGTAAACGAACACCTTACCGTCACCAATTTTGCCGGTTTTGGCCGCGTTCACGATGCTCTCTACCAGGCGTTCAACCTGATCATCCAGTACCGCAATTTCCAGCTTCACTTTCGGTAGGAAGTCCACCTGATATTCTGCTCCACGATAGAGCTCAGTATGTCCTTTCTGACGTCCGAAGCCCTTCACCTCGGTGACGGTCAGCCCGTCAATACCGATTTCAGAGATGGCTTCACGAACATCATCCAGCTTGAACGGCTTGATGATTGCTGTGACTAGTTTCATGAGTTGCTCCCAGTAATAATGGTTATGTTGCACGTGACGTGACTTATCAACCACTAACACAAGACCTGTGCCACAAATAAATAGCCATTTAAATCATGCATTTATTTGAAATCACCGAGCAAACCCGATGTTTTTTTGCACCACTGCCGTGCATGAGGGGTTTGTCGCACCGTTTTGATGCATCCCCCCTTCATTTGCAGAAGTGACCGGATAACCGAGGGAACCTTTCGCCAGTCAAACGAGTCTTTTATTCACCATGGATGAAACAATAAGCACCGAATTTCAGGCACCTGAGTACCTGCAAAGGCCCACCTCGCCGACCAGACCAGCGACCAGACTGCTCATCTGTTCGCTGCTGGCTCATTGCGCCCTGGTGGTTGCAATTGCGCTTTTTCATTCTGCGCCCCAGCCCCCGCCCGTGAAATCTGAGCCGATCCGCGCCAGGTTAGTGTTTGTGCCGCCTGCCCCCCAACCTGCTCCGCAAAAAACTGAACCCGAAGCTTCCAAGGCGGTTAATCAACCAGTGACACCGCCGGCAGCCACGATCAATACCGACGAGACACCGGCGGCGACCCAGCACACAGAGAATGTATCCGAGCCTGTTCCTACAGAAGTTCCCGCAAACAAACCTGCTGCAGCGCCACCAGCGGACTCACAGGCCGCAACACGCCCCAGGTTGTCATCATTGGACGCTGCCCGGGCAGTCATTAATCAGCAATACCAGCAAGCACTCCAGCAGGATGCGGCACAGGCAGGTGACACCCGGCGACGGCTTCAAACGCAGCCAGTATTAAACGACAGTCGCGAGGGCATTGCCGGGATGAATGCCCGGCAGACGAAGCCCGTGATAGTGAATTGTGATTCGAACATCAATCAGGTACTGACACTGCTCAGCGGTATTACCGGAGGCACCCTGCAATGTAGTGAGCGGAGTGATTTTGAAGCGTTTGTCGACAAGCGGGTTACCAAGCTGCCATCAGACAGATAAACGATCTACGGAGCTAGAGCGCGGTCCATTAGTCAGTGTCTATTTGTCTCGCCAGCCTTTCATCTCACTCATGTCACTCTGCCAGATCGAAAAAGTTGATTAAAAAACTTGCGCATTCAGATTACACGTGTAATTTTAAATACAGACTACACTTGTAATCGATGAGAAAGTGCATGACCAGCAACAGCAAGAAACCCGACATCTCACCCGCAGAATTTGATGTACTGGATGTGTTGTGGGACGACTATCCGGCCACGTCTAATCAAGTAGTAGAGCGACTGAATACCCGTAAAGACTGGCATGAAAAAACCGTTAAAACCCTCTTAGGGCGCCTGGTTAAGAAGCAGGTACTTAGCTATCAAAAGCAACAGCGCCAGTATCTTTACAGCCCGCTGATTGCTCGTGAAGAGTACACCAAAAAAGAAGCTGAAAACTTTGTCAGTCGCGTGTTCAAAGGGAAAGTTGCACCTATGGTAGCCGGATTCGCCAAACAAAATGCGCTGTCCAAGCAGGATGTGGATGAGCTAAAAGCGCTCATTGAAAAATGGGAGCAAGACAATGACTGACTGGCTAGTGCAGCAACAAGCGCTGCTGAGCGTCACGCTGATTGTGCTCATGGTACTGGAGCACATCGGCACACCCAAACTCGGCGCCCGTTTAGCTTATGTGCTATGGCTTGCGGTCCCCTTAACACTTCTGGCTGGCAACTTACCGCTCCCCGATATGCCGGCAGTCTCAGGTACCTTCAGTCGCTACGTGGTAGGCGTCACGCCGCAGGCTTCGGTGACGCAACTAAACCTGTTTGGCACAATTTGGGGGCTTGGGGCGGTTAGTGTCTTGTCCTTTGTTGCTGTGCATTACGTGAGACTGGCCCGCGCTGTGGGCGTCTCTCAGGGTGACCACCGGGCCACGTATTACTGTAAGGCCATCTCTTCCCCGTTATTATTTGGTTTTGTACAACCAAAAATTTTACTGCCGGAGAATTTCAGCACCCAATACAGCCCTCGCCAACAACAATTAATTATTGAACACGAGCGGGTACATGCGCGCCGGTTCGATCGCCTGTGGAATTTCTTAGCGCTATGCGTGGCCACGTTATTTTGGTTCAACCCCTTGGTGTGGCTTGCCCTTCGCTCTTTCAGAATAAATCAGGAGCTTGCGTGCGACCAGCAAGTATTAGCGACAAAACCTGACGCCGACAAATTACTGTATGCAAAGGCTCTTGTGCAGTGTGCCGAGCATTCATCCGCCCCTGTGGGTTTCTACCCTACTTTTGGAGAAAAAAGCACAATGCTGAAAAGACTCAATTTAATTAAACGACCTGGCGTTACCAATAAAGCCGTTGCCTTCGCCTCACTTCTGATATTAGGAACAGTGACAGCAAGTGCAGCACTGGCGAACTTACCTACCCAGCACATTGACGCTGCAAAAATAAACAAGGCCGCTCCAGTTAAGCGGGTCTCTCCGGTTTACCCCGATGGGGCGCTCACCCGCAATCAGGAAGGATCCGTCGTGTTGCAGTTTGACATAACAGAGAGCGGGCACACCGACAATATTCACATCGTGAAATCACACCCTGCAGGCGTGTTCGATAGCAGTGCCGAAGAAGCCTTGTCGCAGTGGCAATATAAGCCCCGCATACAGGGAGGGCAGCCACAGCGACAAAGCGGCCTGCTGGTTCAGCTTGACTTTAAACTTGGACCAGATGATGAGGAAAAGGACACGCAATCTAAGCTAGAGAAAATTAGCGTATACTCACAGTAGACCATTCTCGTAAGCCCGCCCAGTCTTCGCTGGGCGGATTTTCGATCACATTGCCCGTTAAGCTCCCCTGATAAAATACCAACTTGAAAGACAACATTATTATTTGGCGCAAAGCCTAAAACACATAGATGAACCCGACGCCTATTTCGGCTTCATAGTTATTGCGGGTAATTGGGCTATCTGCAATGTCGCTGCTGTAGCGCTCATACACTATTTCACCGAATACCTGCCAATGCTGATTGATGAAATTACGGTAGTTATAGTTGAAACCAATTGAGCGGAATCCGCCACTCAGTTGCGTTTCATTCAGTCCTGAGGCAGCAGCCTGCTGTTCGTTTATACCAAAATCTTTGTTGGCGTAGTCACTGTCATGATAAACCGCTACTAACGCGACTTCAGAGCCAGAGCCGTCATTTTGCTCACCGAAGCGATACCCCAACCCAAACAGTCCTAAACTGCCATTTTCACCCGTTACCACGCGGCCATCTAACCAGTAACGCCAGTCAGCAGCCAGCGCCCGACGCGCTTGTAGCACAACTTCGACCCCCTCATCACCATCGCCGAGGCCATTTAAGCGACCATCATCGGAATCGCTTTCTTCACGTCCCTCCTCGAAAGCAACGGCGGCATCGAATAACCACTTATCATCACGCAGACCTCGCCACCCCAGCGCCTCACCTGCCCAATAGAAAATATTGTCACCTTTACGCCACTGCAGCGCACCCGCAGGGTCGACTTCTACCCCAAATTCATCCGACCCTTCGTAGGCAGATTCGTATTCCACTCCCAGGCCGAGTCCAAGACTCCAGCCATCTTCTCCGTTAGTAAAATCCTCAACCGAAGGTAAAGGAACCAGGGCCGTAGTGGCCTGTTGAGCAAATACCGCTGCGCAGAAAAAAGTTTGCAGGGCAACCGTTAACAATAAGCTTTTCATGGTGAGTGTCACTCGGATTAGGGTTGATAAAACCATCTCTCCTAAGTTTAGCTGAAGTTTATGGAAAGTATTGTCCAGGCACTTTGCTTATTGGCGGCTAAGCCAGTATGTGTTCAGCCCTATTATCCCGATACAGGAGCAGAGGCGACAAGTTAATGGCTACTTTTTCAGTTAGCCCAACATCTTGCATTGTTTGTTGATCAACGCAAACTTGTCTCAACACCCAGCAAGTCAGATCCATGATGAGGTCATTGCGCTCGGCCAAAGGAATAAACTCTCCTGGTGATATGTGACCGAGATGAGGGTGAGTCCGTCTGACCAGTGTCACACAACCAATGACTTGTCCAGACCCGCAATCGACGCCGGGATGAATGCCCGACAGACGAAGCCCGTGATAGTGAATTGTGATTCGAACACCAATCAGATACTGACGCTGCTCAGCGGGATTACCGGAGGCACCCTGCAATGTCGTGAGCGGAGTGATTTTGAAGCGTTTGTCGACAAGCCGGTCACTAAGCTGCCATCAGACCGGTCACCGGGCTGGGCAGCTATACCACTGTGTTTTATTATTCTGTTCGAGTCAGACAGCGCCTTATCGGTACATTAGTTGCTGCATAGCTTACGGTTAGCCCTGTGTGGATTTACAACGTTACCAGAAAACAACTCAGCCATCAGTGAACAATGGAGAAGATTATGAGTGATAAACAACTAATTACGACTGTAGGCGTAGGTCTTGCCGCTGCATCGGCGGGCATTCTAGCGAGGAAAACGTTACAGAAATCGTGGGAAAAAGTTACCAACGAACCAGCACCAAAAGACAAAGAAAGCGAAAATACTGATCTGAAAGAGGCCGTAACATGGGCAGTTGTGTCAGGCATCGGGGCCGGACTAGCTAGAATGGCGGTGCAGTATGTAATAGACAAGCGTAAATCTAAATAACGTCTCAGATACCATGTAGAGTACGCAGGATTGATACGCTAAAAAATACCGCATGAGGGTAAGATTCAGGGCCCGAGTCAGTGTTACTAAAAAGGCAAACACATAGCCAGTCTATGCAATGGATCGTGTTTACCTCATCTGAGGTATTTAAGTAAAACACCGGCCACTACCAGAAGCAGAGTCAATTCTGTTGCCAACACACAACGGGCTGTTTATTCTGGCAAAAACCTAATTTACGGATTTCCTATGGCCGCTGCCAACTTACTTGCCCTACTCGATGATATTGCCACTATGCTGGACGATGTGGCAGCCATGTCGAAAGTGGCGGCGAAGAAAACCGCCGGTGTGCTGGGTGACGATCTGGCGCTGAACGCTGATCAGGTACGCGGGGTAAAGGCCGACCGGGAGCTCCCGGTGGTGTGGGCCGTCGCGAAAGGCTCATTTCTGAATAAGGTAATTTTAGTTCCCGCCGCCTTACTGATCAGTGCCTTTGTACCGGTGCTTATCACGGTGTTGCTGGTATTGGGCGGGCTGTATTTGTGTTTTGAAGGTGCAGAGAAAGTACTGCACCGGTTGTTTCCTTCTCATACCCAGGCCGAACGTGACGCCACCCTGGCCCAGCTTGCCGACGAGAGCATCGATCTGGTGGCGCTGGAAAAAGATAAAATAAAAGGCGCTATCCGCACCGATTTTATTCTTTCTGCCGAAATCATTGTGATTGCGCTGGGCAGTATTGCAGGCGCCGACTTCGCGACTCAGGTGGGCGTGCTGTGTGCACTCAGCGTAGCCATTACCGTAGGGGTATACGGGCTGGTTGCCGGCATCGTTAAAATGGATGACGTGGGCCTGTATTTACTACGCGAGTCGCTGAATGGCAGTTACAGCGGTACCCAGCGTTTCATGGGCCGGGGTTTACTCATTACGGCTCCGCTGCTGATGAAGTTTTTGGCCATTGTGGGCACGGTGGCCATGTTTCTGGTAGGCGGCGGCATTCTTAGCCACAACCTTGGGGTCATCCACCATATCAGCGAAGTCGTGTTGGCCTGGGTGCCGGTATGGCCGCTGCTCGGCAGTATTGTGTTTGATGGCCTTGCAGGGTTTCTCGCCGGCTCCCTTATTGTTGGCGTAATGTCGGCCGTTAACCGGTTTCGCCAGTAAGTATACAGACAACTTATCCTAATTTGCGATTTTCACTAATACCGGTGTGAAAATCGCTAAATTTTAGTTTTTCAATTATTCCCTGCCTACACGCCTTTGACACCCGAAATAAAATAACCCAATAAAATCAAATAGATAAAATTTTATTCCTGACTGGCACAACTATCGCAATAGTGACTGCGACTTAAATGATAACTGTCACGCAGTATTCAAATAGTGCAGTTTTTAACACCAACTCAGGAGAAAATTATGTTTACTTACCGCAAATTACTAACTGCACTGGTCCTGTCTGCTGCCGCGACCACGACTATGGCTGCCCAGAAGGCACCTACCGGACTGGAGACTGTTACCCATAACCTGGTGGCCCAGTCGGTATCTGAAACCACCCAGGAGTTAAATGTGGGGGTTATCCGTGACGTCCTTACCGTTAGCCATCACTTTGATCCGCAAGCGAACGCCGCTGAACTGGTGGCTGATGTCACTATCCAGGATATTAAAGAAAGCGAGCTGAACGACAACAACGACGCATAAAGGTTACTGTCATGATCAGTTCCACCGCCGTCTTACTGATGGCACTGGCCCCGGTAGCGGCGTATGTGGCAGGGGTACTTATTATCAATGGGGTGCGCGCGCTGGCGCACCGCATCGCTACGCATCAACCTTACTCCCGTAAGGCCTTACCTTCGGGCTAGCGCATTTCACGCTGATATAACACAGTATCAGCGAGTCGCCAGCCCGGCCTCTTCTTCATGGGTGCCAGTGCGTACGCAATTTGTCGCACTGGTTTTTTTACCCGCTCATCACTGTTGCTAGCGAGCGCCGAACAGCTTCTCCCACCAGCTTTTATCTTTCACAGGTTTACCTTCGCAGTCTTGTTCCGCAGGCGGCAACACGTCAAGGATGGCTGGTACACTCATGCTGCCCGGACAGCCCGCCACCACCACCGCGCCGGTTTCCGGGTCAAAGTGTGCAATGCCCAGCCCGTTGGGGAACCGGCGGGACAACGATTTAGGCTCCTGTAACTGCTGATAATTCACAAACACGGGTAGAGCACCGCCTGCACCGGTAAGGTTCACAGGCTTGTTGTCGTCATTGCCAACCCACACCGTAATTACATTGTTACGATCGAAACCACTGAACCAGCTGTCACGGTAATCATCGGTGGTACCGGTTTTGCCTGCCATATTGACGCGGGGGAACTGCCGGGTGATACGGGTGGCCGTGCCCTCTGTCGTTACCTTGTACAGGGCATAGTTCAACAGGTAGGTGGCCGCCTCGTCCGTACGCTGGGCAAAAAACTCGGCTTTCTTCCACAGCAGTTCATTTTTTGAGGTCACCACATCGGTCACCGTATGAAGCGGGATATAGCGGCCATTGTTCGACAACGTCTGGTACATCTGGTTAGTCTCAAAGGGTGTCAGCGACACTGCCCCAAGGGTTAGCGAAGGCACCGTCTGGATAGGGGAGGTAACGCCCAGCCGTTCAATAGTGTTGGCCACATTCTCCAGCCCCAGTGCCATGCCCAGGTTGACCGTGGGCACGTTCAGCGAGCGGGTTAAAGCCTCAATTAACGGCACCTGCCCCCGGAACTCTTTATCGATGTTCTGCGGCGACCACATTTTCCCTTCACGGCTTTTCAGTGTGATGGGCTCATCTTTAATAGGGGTAGCCAGATTAAACTGGGTAGGATCTTCCAGTGCGGTGAGATACACCGCTGGCTTCACCAGCGAACCTATTTGCCGGCGGGCTTCCAGCGCGCGGTTAAACCCCGCATACTCTGCGTCTTTACCACCCACAATAGCCCTGACTTCGCCTGAGCTGATATCGGTCACCACCATGGCCGCCTGCAACTCGGCTTTGCGATCTTGCTGCAAGCCACTGAGGGTTTGTTTTACGGCGCGTTCAGCGCGGCGCTGGGCGTGGATATCCAGCGTAGTAAATACTTTGAGGCCGGAATCCTGAAGGGTGGGATCGGCCAGAATGTCACTGAGTTCACGACGCACCTGACTCATAAACGCCGGATGCTTACCGCTGGCCAGACTGGCGCCGCTGGCCAGTTGCAGGGGCTGGTTTATATATTGTTCGTACTGTTGGCGACTGATTTCGTTCTCATCAAACAAAATGCGTAGTACCAGATCCCGGCGCTCTTTCACCCGCTCCGGATAGCGTTTCGGGTTATAGTAAGACGGCCCTTTTATCATGGCCACCAGCGTGGCAATCTCGGGGGTGTTTAGTTCATTGGCGGGACGGTCAAAATAGAAATAGCTGGCCAGACCGAAGCCATGGACCGCCATCTTACCGTTCTGACCAAGAAACACTTCATTCAGATAGGCCTGCAGAATTTCGCTTTTGCTGTAACGGGCATCAATAATAATGGCCATCACCGCTTCTTTGGCCTTACGCACCAGCGACTGTTCACGGGTCAGGTACAAGTTTTTAACCAGTTGCTGCGTCAGGGTGCTGCCACCCTGCACCGTGCGGCCAGCGGCAATATTAGCCATTAACGCGCGTAGAATCGACAGCGGCGCCAGTCCGTGGTGATCATAAAAGTCCTGATCCTCTACCAGCGTGAGGGCTTTGGGGAGCATTTCCGGCACGGTATCTAAGCTGACCAGCATACGGTCTTCACGACGGCTGCTGACCAAGCGAGTGACCAACCAGGGTTCCAGGCGAATTTCCCCTATCCCCCGATCGGCGCTCAGGTCAGTGAGTGCCTTGATACGCCGGTCATCCCAGGTTATACGCACGTGACGCAGTGGCTCCGCGCCATCCGGAAACTGAAACGCCCGGCGCTGAACAGTCAGCACCCCGTTCCGGTAGCTGTATTCACCACTGCTATCGGCACGGGATACTTTGCGGTAACCGAGCAATTCCAGTTCATCAATGATTTCTTTCGGGGTGATTTCCTGTGATGTCTGCAGCACCAGCGGGCGGGCATAGATCTGCGCCGGCACTTCCCACTTATTGCCGGTAAACGAATGCTTTATTTGTGCGTCGAGATACAGCACATATGCCGCCATCAGCACGGTGCCCACTATAAACAGCCGCACTCCCAGACTGAACCAAACAGAGCGTTTTTTCGTTGGCTGCTGTTTTTGCTTCGTTTTCGCTTTAGATTGCTTCTTAGCCACTTACCGTCCCATGATGATTATTCGCAGGCCTGATTCTGCGGGTTTCTGCGCTACATTACCAGTGTCGCAAAAAAGCTACCGCGTCTGTGTTCCCATTGGCACCAGTATACGGCCAGCAGGGGTTATTGGTTTGCGGCTGGTCACTTAAGAGGTCGGCGCAACAGCGCTGTGTTTTGCGCCGAATTAACTCGCCAGGCCCGCCGCGTTTGCGTTAGCATGAGGTTCTCTGCTATCAGGATGAATTTTATGCGTCATATGTTTTCAGGCGGACACCGTGCAGCTGTTATTCCATTACTCGCTGCCGCGTTTTCTTTTTCCGCCACCAGTGCTGAAACCTTTTCCGAGTGTACGACCCGACTGGCTAAACAAGCCATAAGCGAAGGCGTCGATCCCCAGGCCGCCGAAACTATTTTCAGTCAGCTGGAGTATCAGCCCAGAGTCATTGAGCTGGATCGCAGCCAGCCAGAGTTCGTGCAGACATTCCCCGGCTATTTCAGCAAACGGGTCACCGACTGGCGGGTAAACAAAGGTCGTGAGATGTTTGACAAGCACGAGGTGCTGTTGCATCAGCTGCATACAAAATATGGGATCCCGCCCCATTATCTGCTGGCGTTCTGGGGGCTGGAAACAAACTTCGGCTCGTATAAAGGCAAGATGCCGGTTCTGGACTCGCTGGCCACGCTGGCCTGCGATCAGCGCCGTTCTAAGTACTTTACCCAGGAACTGCTGGTTGCCGTTAAGCTCATGCAGCGTGAAGCCTTGAAACAGGAAGACATGGTGGGGTCGTGGGCCGGCGCCATGGGCCACACCCAGTTTATGCCCTCAGCCTATACCCATTACGCGGTAGATGGCGACGGAGACGGGCAGGCTAATTTATGGGACAGCGAAGTCGACGCGCTGTCGTCGGCGGCGAATTTTCTGGCCGAACTGGGCTGGCAGCCTGGCTATCGCTGGGGGCGTGAAGTGCAGCTACCGGAGGGATTCGATTATCGCTTATCAGGCTACAAAAATCGTCGCAGCCTTGCAGAATGGCAGGCGCTGGGGCTGACCCGGGCTGATGGCTCGCCGCTGAGCAGAACCGATATGACCGCCTACGTCGTCGTGCCTGCCGGGCACAACGGGCCCGCTTTTCTGGCCTACCAGAATTTCCGTACCATTATGCGGTGGAACAATTCTGAATTTTACGCCATTGCGGTAGGTCATTTGGCTGATCGTATCTCCGGGGCGGCACCGCTTATCGCGCCACTGCCTGAGTTACCGGCCTATTCCCGTGACGATATCATAGCGCTACAACAGGCTTTGAACGCCGCCGGCCACGATGTGGGCAAACCCGACGGCATTATCGGGCCGGCCACCCGTGCAGGGATCCGCGAATACCAGTTACAGCAGTCGCTGATTGCCGATGGCTTCCCGAGCATGCAGGTGATGCAATCGCTGGGCGTGAAAACCAGTCAAACCGAAGCAGACAGCTAACGCCTTGCCTGGCTGGTTCTGCCAGCCAGACATCTCTGTCATTATCGGCCCATGGCTTTTTTGGTCCGGGTGGTCGGGGTTGCCGAGCCCGGATCATCCGGCCAGAAGTGCTTTGGATAACGCCCCTTCATTTCCTTCTGAATTTCCCGGTAGCTGCCCTGCCAGAACGCTTCCAGATTGGAGGTGGTCTGTAATGGCCTTCGGGCTGGCGACAATAATTCCAATATCACCTTCACCCGCCCACCGGCTACGGTCAGCGGCGCAGTCTGCCCATACATTTCGCCCATCCGTACCGCCAGCACCACCGTGCCATCTGCGGTGTACCGACAACGGTGCTGTTGTCCACTGGGGACCGTCAGCGATTCCGGCAATAACGAATCCAGTGCCTGTTGCTGAGGCCAGCTGAGGGTCTGATGGGCAGCCTGTGCCCAGGGTAAAGCCGCTAAATCATCCTTGGTCCGGCAAGACCCCAGACGCCCGGCAAGGTGTTCAGTAATAGCCGGTAACAGCAGATCCAGCGCGACTGGCCAGGGATCTGGCGACTGATAAGCTTGCGGCTGCGGCAACTCAATGCTGGCCGCCAGTTGTACGCGGTGCCACCATTGCCAGAATGCCTCGCCCAATGGCCAGGCAGACTCCTCCCGCTGACTTAGCCATGACAACCAGGCCTTCCGCCAGGCCTGAGCCGGTACCTTGCCTGTGGGTTCACTGGTGATATCGATATTGCCAAACCCGGTTACCTCACGGGCTTCCATACACTGACGTTCGTCATTAAAACGCACCACCTTACGCTGCGAAAAGGCCTCAGGATAAAGGCTGCGCAACTGTACTTCGCCAATGGGTTCTGCCAGCCGGATACGAAATTCGCTGCCTATTTGCTGACCATCCAGTACCGCCAGCCAGTCAGCCTGCGGATGTCCGGTCAGGGTTGCCCCTTTGCCAGAAGCAAGCTTATAGCTGCTGCCACGCCGGTAAGCTACCCGCTGTGGATACGCCAGTGCCGTGGCCATTGCCAGCGCGTTGCTGTCCTGGCGCGCCGCATCCAAATCATGTTTTGGAATGCCTGCCTGTTTACAGTAACGCTCAGCCTGGCGGCGTAAGCGCTTTATGACCGGCGGTGGGGCTTTAATAAGGGAATCTGACAGACGCGCAGAGGAGCCCGACAAGCCCTCATCTGAGGCGGCAGCCACCCATGCGGCCGCTGCGGGCAGAGTGGGTACATTGAGTGAGGGGGCTTGATTAAGTGCCTGTAACAACATGTGAGCCAGCCGAGGATGACAAGGCAGTGCCGACAATGCGCGGCCATAGCGGGTTACCGTACCATTATCATCCACCGCACCCAGTTCGGTAAGGCTATCCATCGCTACGGTCAGCTGGGCCTCGGTGGGCTGGGTGAGTAACGGCAGGTCAGTCAACGGACTGCCCCAGCACAAGGCATCCAGCAGTAGTCCAGTAACGTCTTCGCGTAGAATTTGGGGTGCCGGATGCCGGGCCAGCCGATGTTGGGTAGTTTCAGCCCACATCCGATAGCATACACCTGGCTGCAGCCGCCCCGCACGCCCGGCTCGCTGAACCGCCGAAGCCTGCGATATTCGTTGCTCCGAAAGCGTGGTCAGGCCGCTGCCGGGATGAAAGCGGGCTTCGTTTTCCATCCCGCTGTCAATAACCACCGTGACTCCCTCAATGGTCAGGCTGGTTTCGGCAATATTGGTGGCTAGGATCACCTTCTGACGCTGTTGCGGGTCGGGCAATATAGCGGCCTGTTGACCAGCTTTATCCATGCTGCCTGACAGTGTGTGCACTACTATGTTGTACCGCTCGGCCAGATCGCTAATTTGTGAGGACACCCGGCCGATAGCGCCGCGTCCCGACAGGAATACCAGCACATCGCCGTCATGTTCGGTTACAGCCTGACGCACCTGTCTGGCTACCTGATCATGCAGGGCAGCAGCCTGCACGTTTCCGCAATAGCGCAGTTCTACCGGGTGGGTACGACCTTCCGTAGATAACACCGTAGCCTCAGGAATGAGACTGCGTACGGCGTCGGTTTCCAGCGTGGCTGACATTACCAGCAGGCGCAGGTCTTCCCGTAGCCCCTGCTGAACTTCCAGTGCCAGCGCCAGACCAAAATCGCTATGAATACTGCGTTCGTGAAACTCATCGAAAATGACGGTACTGACCCCGGTGAGTTCAGGGTCTGACTGGATCATCCGGGCCAGAATACCTTCGGTAATCACTTCCAGCTGAGTATTCGGGCCTACCTGACTTTCACCGCGAATGCGGTAGCCCACTTTGCCGCCGGGTTCTTCACCACATAAAGAGGCCAGATACCCGGCCAGATTTCGCACCACCACACGGCGCGGCTGCATCAGCAGTATTTTGCCGCCGGATTTATTCTGCAGCAGCGACAACGGCAACACGGTAGACTTCCCCGCCCCCGGCGGCGCGCCAATAATCACGTGGTTACGCACCAGCGCATCTTGCAGGGGCGTAACTAAGCTAGCCGCTGGTAGTCGGGTCAGGGTTTCAGGTAGCATGGACAGCCATTGATGTACATCGTATAGCATATTGTACCGGTCGCTGTGGCAGGCGTCACCCGTCTGCTCCATTTGACGTGCTGACACGTACTCTCACCGTAGTAATGATGCACCGGGCAGGCGTCGCTGTATCGAGCCAGGTTCAGAGTAACAGGAGAATTCCCATGCGCAGTTTTATCGGACTGGATCTTGCCGGCAACACCAAAATGGCACTGGAGAGCTGGCGTGAACAGGCGCTGCCTGACGTGCCCCGTCGGGAAGCACTGGTTCAGCAGCCAGCCAAAAAGCGTCGCGGCGGCAAAAACACCCCGCCCGTCACTGCGCAACCTTACGCGGTGCCTACGGTAAATTTACACATGACCCTGTGCTTTCTGGGTGCTATTACCCCCCGTCAGCATGAGGCCTTAATCGCCGAAATGGATGCCCTGACCTATCAGCCGTTTGATTTGCACCTGGACACTGCCGGAGTGTGGAACGGCCCAAAAATTCTGTTTGCCGCGCCCACCGAGCCCCCTCAGGAATTACTCGAGTTGGCGCGGGGCGTACGTAAAGCTGCGCGGGCCGCAGGACTGCATGTGGAGGGCAAAGAATACAAGCCACATGTGACCCTGGTACGCAAAGCCGGTCCCACGTTGCCCATACCGCTGATGACTCCGGACATTCAGTGCCACTTCGCCGACTTTCATCTGTTTGAGTCGGTCTCTACGCCAACCGGGGTGACCTACCCTATCCGGCACACCTGGCAGTTACGCCATCAGTTGTCGGTACGGGAAAAACTTCGCCGGGGTCTGATTTAATCCGCTGCCGTCAGCGGCCTGTTAAACGACGACCAGCCGCGGGGGCATGGCGCTTTACATTTGCATTGAACCCCGCTAAAACAACCAGTCTGCCCGTTAAGTAAAGACCATCATGCAACAAACCTATCGCCTCGTTATCGACTGCCCCGACAAAGTTGGCCTGGTGGCCAGTGTGTCACAATTTCTGGCCGATCACGGCGCCACCATCGTGGAAGCCAGTCATCATACCGACCAACAAACCGGTCGCTTTTTCATGCGCCATGAAATTGGGGCGGACTCACTCAAGCTTGATTATCCCAGCTTTCTCAGCGAATTTGCGCCCCTTGCGAATGAATACCAGATGCAATGGAAACTGGCCGACAGCCGTCACCGCCAGCGTGTTGCACTGCTGGGCAGCCTGGAATCCCACTGTCTAGTTGATTTACTGCATCGCTGGCATACCGGCGAGCTGCACTGTGACATTCCCTGCATTATTTCGAATCATCCGCAAATGCAGCAATTTGCCGACTGGTATAAAGTGCCCTTCCACTGGATAGATTTTAAAGGGCAGGGAAAAGACGCCGCCTTCGAACAAATTGCGACCTTGCTGAACGAATACAACATTGATCTTACGGTGCTTGCCCGCTTCATGCAGATATTGCCTGATTCACTGTGTCAGCAACTGGCAGGCAAGGCCATTAATATTCACCACAGTTTCCTGCCCAGCTTCGCTGGCGCCCGGCCCTATCAGCAGGCGTACGACCGGGGGGTAAAACTCATTGGTGCCACGTGTCATTATGTCACCGCAGATCTCGACGAAGGGCCCATCATTGAACAAAGTGTCAAGCGTATCAGTCACAGCGACACAGCCACGGACATGGTACGCAAAGGTAAGGACTGTGAAGTTACCGCGCTGGCCCATGGCGTGCGCTATCACCTGGAAGACCGGGTGATAATACACCGCAACAAGACCGTGGTGTTTGCCTGAGACTTAACGGCGTATTCAAATGGCGGCGTGCCGTACCCGCCGCCGTAGCTGCAGGTAAAACCATAAGTTGGATGCAGCAAACAACGATTCGGTAATCGCCACCCCCCAGGTATGGTTAATCAGCGCGTACACGGTAAAGATGCCGGAGCCCGCCACCATACACAGCCGTAAACCTCCTTCCCGACAGTGCAGCTCACCGTAGCGGTAAAAGATAAAGGTGAGCAGCGGCAGAATTTCCAGCATGCCGGTGTTTCCGGTGTATTGGTTAATCATGCCAATCATTGCCGACATCAGCACAATTAAGCCCAATGTCAGCCGGCCGGATACCAGTTTATGGGTGATCAGGCGGTAACTGGTACTCATCCCGGCTACCGTCATCACAAGTACACCGCCCCAGGCCTCTTGGACGCCCAGCAGGGTGCCGATTGTCAGGCACAATCCCAGGTTGATAAGCAACAGTTTACGTTCAGTATTTGACCAGAAAGACAATACTGCCAGAATAACGGGGAGCGTATGAAAAATAAGCTCGTGCATGGTGCCTCCCGGGCCAGCTAAAAAGTGCGCGCAGTCTAGCTTCCATAGGGGTTGTGGGCAAGTGACAAAGCATGACAATTTGATGAATTTTCAGGCGCCGGGCAGAACGGGTTCAGAACCAAATTCTCACGGTATTTAGCTTTTTTGTACGGTAAAACGCATTTCTTTCGTGCCGCCCATCCTCTAGTATAACGACGACCCTTATTACAACGATAACGATGACAGGAAATAACATGGGAAAGTTTAAAACCTCGGTGACAGCCGTGGCGGTAGTCATGGCCCTGGGCGCGTGTTCCGGACAACCTTCTTCAGAGTCGCAGACCATGGCGGAAACCCCGGTGGCATCAGCGCAGTCGGCCAAGTACGAGAATGTGCTGCTACAAGAATTTAAAGGCCCCTATGGCGGCGTTCCCGCATTTGACCAAATGCAGCTGGAAGACCTTAAGCCGGCGCTGGAAAAAGCCATGGCACTGCAACTCGAAGAAATTGAGGCCATCGCAAACAACCCGGACGCTCCGACCTTCGAAAACACCATTGTCGAAATGGAGCGGGCCGGTGCAGAGCTGGATCGCGTGTTTACCTATTACGGTATCTGGAGTTCAAATAAATCAAGCCCTGAGTTCCGTAAAATTCAGGCAGAGATGTCGCCCAAGCTGTCAGCTTTCTTTACCAAAATCACCCAAAACGAGAAATTGTTCGAACGCGTGAAAAGCGTGTACGAAAGTGATGCGCTGAAGTCACTGACCGACGAAGAACAGCGCATTACATGGATGATCTACAACAACTTTGCCCGTAACGGTGCCACGCTGGACGGCGAAGCCAAAAAGCGTTACGCAGAAATTAATAATGAGCTGGCTACCCTGCACACCAAGTTTGCCAACAATGTGTTGGCCGACGAAGAAAACTATGTGACGTACATCACTGAAGACCAGCTGGATGGCCTGCCGCAATCGTTTATCAATGCGATAAAAACCGATGACGGTAAATACGCCATTGCGAACACCCGCTCGTCTATGGATCCGTTCCTGACATACTCTACTAACCGCGAGTTACGTGAAAAAGTCTGGAGCACCTACTATAACCGTGGCGACAATGCCGATGAGTTCGACAACAATGAGCTGATCAAGCAAATTCTTACTCTGCGCGACGAACGCGTTGAGCTGCTGGGTTACGAAGACTATGCGACCTGGCGTCTGGAAGATCGTATGGCGAAGACACCAGAAAATGCCATGGACCTGATGATGAAGGTGTGGCCAGCCGCCATCGCCCGGGTAGAGGAAGAAGTGGCTGACATGCAAGCCATTGCCGATAAGGAAGGCGCGGACATTACTATCCAGCCCTGGGATTATCGCTTCTATGCGGAAAAAGTGCGTAAAGCGAAGTACGACCTTGATTCCAATGAAGTGAAACAGTACCTGCAACTGGATAAGTTGCGTGAGGCTATGTTTTACGTAGCCGGGCGTCTGTTCGACTTCAACTTTACGCCGGTTGAAGAAGGCAAGGTACCGGTTTTCCACCCCGACGTAAAAGTGTGGGAAGTAACCGACAAAGCCACCGGTGAACACATAGGTCTGTGGTATCTCGACCCGTTCGCCCGTCAGGGTAAGCGCTCTGGTGCGTGGGCCACTACCTACCGTTCGTACACTACCTTTGATGGCAAGAAAACCGTGTTGTCTTCTAACAACTCGAACTTTGTGAAAGGCGCAGAAGGCGAGCCTACCCTGATCTCCTGGGATGACGCCGAAACGTATTTCCATGAATTCGGCCACGCGCTGCATTTCCTGGCTTCTGACGTAGAGTATCCCACTTCCCACTCAGGCGTACGTGACTACACCGAGTTTCAGTCACAGCTACTTGAGCGTTGGTTAACCACCGACGAAGTCATCGACCAGTACCTGGTCCATTACGAAACCGGTGAGCCTATCCCGGACGAGCTGGTGAAGAAGATCAAAAAAGCCTCGACCTTCAACGAAGGCTTTAAGACCACTGAATACCTGGCCTCGGCCATCATGGACTTAAAATATCACACCACCGATCCTGCCAAAATTGACCCTGACACCTTTGAACGTGAAGAGTTGAAGAAGCTGGATATGCCGGAAGAGGTTGTGATGCGTCACCGCAGTCCGCACTTTGGTCACGTATTCTCCGGCGAGGGTTATGCAGCGGCGTACTACGGTTATATGTGGGCAGAAGTATTAACAGCTGATGCCTCAGAAGCCTTTGCAGAAGCGCCGGGTGGTTTTTACGACGAGGAAGTGGGCGATCGCCTGGTGAAATATCTGTTCTCCGTGCGGAATGCGATGGATCCGGCCGAAGCGTACCGTAAGTTCCGCGGCCGTGATGCCAAAGTAGAAGCGTTAATGCGTGACCGGGGCTTCCCGTTACCAGAAGAAAGTCAGAGCGACTCTGACAGCGAATAAACGCTGCCGTTTTGATAAACGTATGAAAGCCGCCTAATCAGGCGGCTTTTTTTATCCCTGCCCATCCTCACCGTCAATGCATGGCAACCCGCTTACCGGTTAGCACGTATTTACTTACCCGTACCCGGGTGGCATTATTCCATCACCCGTTGCCCGGCCTGCATCTGACAAATCCACCTCGCTAATTGTCAAGAAATGGCCGCGTACGCCGATAAGCAAAGCAAGATGTCGCGAAATCCAGAAAAGCCAACAATACTCAACTATTCCCTGAGGATACGGGTATCGCGTTTCCGGCAATAACCCTGGCAGTTATGGTGTAAAAATATGAACTTCCGCTCACTCAGCATAAAACAAAAACTTATTTCGGCCCTGATTGTGGCGGTGATTGCGTCTACCGTTCTGGTGGGCTCTATCAGTCAGTGGATTGCCCGCGACCTCATCACCGAAAATCTGGAGGAAATGCAGCTCCCGGCCATGGTAAAGCAGGTGGGTAACCGCATTGACAAAGAAGTCAGTGTGATGAAAACCGTGGCACACAGTATTGCCACCAACCCGGATGTGGTGGCCTGGTCTGCGGCCGGTGCCAACCCCGCCGGTGAGCGTCAGCTGGTGCAGTACCTGGGCGATCTGGTGGCGTTTAACGACCTCACCGTGGCCTCGTTTGTGGACCGTCAAACGTATAAATACTGGAATCAGGACGGCTTTCTAAGAGTATTGAAGAACGATAAAGCCGACGGCTGGTTTTTTGCTTATAAAGACAGTGGCGAACCTGTGTCGCTAAGTCTGTACAACGAACCCGGCGTCGGTTACCGGTTGTTCGCTAACTATCAACAGGTTAACGGCCGCGGTATGTCGGGGGTCGCTAAGTCAGTAGACGAACTGGTGGGCATTCTTAACGATGTGCGGCTGGCCACCTCCGGCGTTATTTTTATGGTCGACGGTCAGGGCCGAATCATCGCTCACCCCGATGACAGCCTGGTAGGAGATACCACTCTCGATGAATTGGCGGGACGTCCTGCCACCAGCAGCCTGCTAAGTAAGCAATCGTTCACCCTGGAACACAGCACCGAACCCGGTGAAGACACCCTGTTTGCCAGCACCTACATTGCCAGTGCAGGCTGGTATGTCGTGGCGGAGGTACCCCAGGCAGAGCTCTATGATGAGCTGGAAACCGCCAGCCGCCATATTGTGTTGTGGTCAGTGCTGGTAGCAGTTTTGTTTGCCCTGCTTGGCATCTGGCTGGCGGGCAGTATCACCCGGCCTCTTGAGCGACTTGCTGACGCCTTCCAGGCGTTAGGCAAGGGTCAAGGGGATCTCAGTACCCGGCTGCCGGTGCCGGAGCAGAAAGAAACCGCAAAATTGGTAGAGGGCTTCAACGCGTTCACCGACCATCTGCATGGAACGATTAGCCATGTGGCGGAGACCAGCAAAAGTCTGCGCGAATCAGCCGGAGAAGTGGCCAGTCAGTCCCGTCATACTGAACAAATCAGTCAACAGCAACATGATCGTACAATTCATGTGGCCTCTGCGCTCACCGAATTAGGTACCACGGTAAGCGATGTCGCAGGCTCCGCCACCCAGGCTGCCCAACAGGCCAGTACTGCAACCAGCACGTCGCAGGAAGGCCGCCAGATCACCGGCAATGCGGTAGCGGCAATTTCGTCACTGTCAGAACAAATCAGCCGGGTGGCCAACGTCATACAGTCACTGGACGATCACACCACGGCTATAGGCGGTATTCTGGATACGATCCGCGGTATCTCCGAACAGACCAATTTGCTGGCGCTGAATGCCGCGATTGAGGCCGCCCGCGCCGGCGATCATGGCCGCGGGTTTTCGGTTGTGGCCGATGAAGTGCGGTCATTAGCACAACGGGCCGCCGACGCCACCGATGAGATCCAGACCAAAATGGATAAATTTCAGCAGGACTCACAAGCTGCAGTTCAACAGATGCAAACCAGCCGGCAGCAAACCGACGATGTGGTGGCCGCTGCCAGCCGCATTGACGAACTACTGCAGGACGTGGCCGCCAGTATCGCGGATATCAATGACATGAACACCCAGGTGGCGGCTGCCACCGAGCAGCAGTCTGAAGTGGTTAATAATGTCAGCGAAACAGTGCATGAAATCAGTGATAACAGCAAAGACACTCTGGCCCGTGCATCGGCATTAGTTACCGTCAGTGAGCAGCTGGATGTACTGGCGCGTGATTTAGCCCGTCAGGTGGAGCAGTTCAGGCTTTAAAGCCTCGCCGATGAACCTTGCCTCTAAAAGGCAATGGCGTATTGAAGATTGAGCTGGTTGTCGCGCAACGATGTGCCGTTTGCCGCACCAGCAAAATCGGCCACCTCCCAGACTTCCCGTTGCAGTGATAACGCCAGATTATGAGAGGCGCGCATGCCTGGCATTTCCAGATGCACGCCCAGTGCCTGACTGGTGGGTAACGACAGCGATTCGGTCATTGGTGAGCTCATTTTGTGGGAGGTAATGACCTTATGTCCCAGCCCGAGGCGCAGAGTGTCGGTGTGCCACCAGGATATGACTTCCACCGCTTTTGATGACACTTTCTGGCGCAGCACGCCGAACCTGAGTTCGCCCTTGTCATAATGGAGGTTCGCTTCAACAGAGAATTGTTTGGTGAGTTGTTGCGAGAAGGCAAGCTGATAAGCTTTTTGTTTGCAGCCGTTAAAGCGGATTTTTTGTTTTGTGAGATCAACTTCCAGCACATGCTGGCTGTTAAATATGTCGGACATCCAGGCGGTTGCTCTGTCTGCCAGCTCGTCTGCGTTGGTTAAAGGGCTTACCATCATCAGTAAGCCGAAAATTCCACAGTAACGTTGTCCCATTTGATCACCACTTCCACTATGCATTCCTTGCACGAAAAACCTAATGTTGTGCAAAGTATAATCAGGGTACGGCGTTAATAGCGTATTCGGATTAATGCCTGTGGATTAATTATTACTTTTTTGTAATTGGTGTAGGACTGTGGACGGTAAATAACAAAGCGGGTTGATTTTCGGTGGCCTCCTGAGTGACCCAGTAGCTGCCATCGGCGGCCGCACACACGCCTTCGACCTGATCATAGTCGGGTAGGGACCACACATTCAGGACGTTAAACTGCGCGCTCACTTCGGCCAGAAACGTATCGAAGTTACCGAACGGGTCGCTGGCATACCCCACTACCACGTAGTGCTGCCGACCGTCATCCCAGTCAGCGCCAGTAATGACCCCGGGCAAGCCTTCTATGGTTGCCACTGCCGTTAGCTCTTGCTGAAGTAAGTCAGTGTTCACTTCGTACACATGCGCCTTACGCGTTGCCCAGCTTTTCGAAAATATCCGTAACCTATTGTCATGCCACACCATCGCTTCGGCGTCATAGTCGTGAGCATAAGGCACATTATGTGACGGCGTATTCCTGGCATACCGGATGTGGAGGGTAGCTTCATGGTCAAAGCTTTCACGGTTGAGCTTCTCTATGGTCAGCCGTTTGCGGGTGCCCTTGTTGTTGCCTATATCGCCGATATACAGGTGTTGCGGACTGGCAGTGATGCTCTCCCAGTCGTAATTGCCCTCTGCTAATGTGTGGGTGTCCACAATCCGGGCGCTGGCATCCACGGTAAACACCGTAGCCGCGTTACCGGAGTCGTTAATGCTGTATGCCCGTTCCGACAAACAATATAGCCCCGACGACTCAGCTAACTCTGCTGGTAAAACGTGTTGCTTAGCTATGGTTAAGGGAGGTTGTGATTCGGGAATAGAGTAAGCACAGCCGGTGAATAGCAGTAAACCAGAAATCCAAAGGACTGTTAATTTCAGAAAGCGGACTTTAGATAGTGTAAAGCCCACTCCTCTCATGCTGGTGCTAGCGGCATACAAAGCGGGTATCCGCCACCTTTCGCCTGCCGAAGAACAGGACTGCAGCGAATGCTGATAACAGCAATCCACTGGTCGCAGGACTACTCACTGTGACCATGCATGCGTTGGGGTTATTCTGACAGACCAGTTCGTTCGCCTTGACCTGCCCTAAGTTGCTCATGAAGGCTTGGGCTGCCTGTTGACTGTCAGTAAGCAAACTATTGAGATCAAAAGCATTGCCGCCGGTGGTATTTGCAAGGGTGGTAAATTCGGTCAACAGCGAGTTCTCGCCACCGGGTAATACGGTATTAAAAAATGTCTCGTGCTGGTCTAGCCATCCACTCACGTCACCCTGAGAGGCAAATTGCGAGTTATCAACTTCATCAGTAAACAAAATAAAGTTTTTCAGCGCACCTTGGGTAAATGTTAAAAGAGGATCATTAAACAGCCAGATTTCATCCAGAGCCACACCCACGGCGTCAAAAGCATTCTCTTCATTGCCGGTATTCTCAATTGCCTTGGCGTCATTCATTGCAGTGGCAGCACTTACGAAATTATCAGTCAGTAAGCGGATGCCACTGGCACCACCGAAGCCTACGATTGCGTAATGTGCCTCGATGTCTCTTTCGGTAAGCGAACTATTAAAGAAATTAAGGTTAGAAAATATATTGGAAGTAAGCCGGTTGGTGTAATTGCCACCATCGTCATCGTTACCCATTGAGCCCGATTCATCCATAAAGATGACGATATCAGACTGAATTAAGGCCGCGTCAGCCTTCGCGGACCACACCGCCAGCAATGTCACAATAACCAACGAAATAAGATTTTTCATACTACAATGCCTCTACTACCGACAGACATCTGCTTAGGGAAAGCTATGGCGTCGAGAGATAACGATGTTGTTAATTTATGTTCTTGGGCTCATTATCGTTGTTTATAAATCAAACAGCAAGGCATCTGCGTTGATCTTAATCGAATTGCTAAGTGTTTAATGAGTATAAAGAATAAAATCTAACCACGTTGGCAACAGATTGCGGTACGCTTATCTGTACTGGTTAGCTGTCATTATCGTTTACAAAAAGGAATTCCCAGTTGTCTGATCCGCTCGTTTCTCTGGTCATGGTAGGACTGCTCTCCATTGGTTGTCAGTACCTGGCATACCGCATACGGTTGCCTGCTATTCTGCCGCTGCTCATCGTCGGTATTCTGGTTGGCCCGGTCTTCGGTGTTCTTGACCCCGATGCCCTGTTTGGCGATCTTTTCTTCCCGGTCGTTTCCTTGTCGGTAGCAATTATTTTATTTGAAGGATCGCTGACCCTTAAATTTAATGACATCGCCGGACACGGCAATATGGTACGTAACCTGTGTTCGGTGGGGGTGGTAGTTACCTGGCTGGTCGCGGCTGTAGCCGCCCACTACACCCTGGAACTTTCCTGGCAACTGTCCTTCCTGTTCGGCGCGATAGTCACCGTCACCGGTCCTACTGTGATTGTGCCTATGTTACGCACCGTACGCCCGAAGACTAATGTGGCCAACATTCTGCGCTGGGAAGGCATCATTATCGACCCCATTGGTGCGTTGCTGGCGGTACTCACCTTTGAGTTTATTGTGGCGTCGCAAGGCTCGGCCATTTCCCATACCCTGTTTACCTTCGGCAAAACCATCGGCATTGGGGTATTTCTGGGTTTCCTGAGTGGCTACCTGCTGGGCCTGTGTATACGGAAAAACTGGATCCCGCATTACCTGCTTAATACCGCCGTACTCACTATTATTCTGGGGGTCTTCGCCGCCTCGAACTACGTGGCTCACGAGTCGGGACTGTTAGCCGTCACTATTACCGGCATGGTGCTGGCCAATATGAAAAACGTGGATGTAGAAGACATCCTGGAGTTTAAAGAAACCCTGTCGGTACTGCTTATCTCTGGCTTGTTTATATTGCTGGCCAGTCGCCTTAATTTAAACAGTGTGGCGGAAATTGGTTGGGGTGTACTGATTGTGCTGGCTGCCATTATGTTTATTGCACGCCCCTTGTCAGTGCTTGCCTCAAGCTTTGGTACCGGCCTTAACTGGCGGGAGCTGGCCCTGCTCAGCTGGATTGCACCGCGGGGCATTGTGGCTGCAGCCGTTTCCGCATTATTTTCTCTCAAGCTGGAGGAATTGGGATACGAGGGTGCCGGAATTATCGTGCCCATCGTTTTTCTGGTGATTATTTCTACGGTGGTTGTCCAAAGCCTGTCAGCGCGGTCGGTAGCGAAGTTACTTAACATGCGGGCGCCTGCGCCAACCGGCTTCCTGATTTTTGGTGGCAGCAAGTTTAGCCGCATGATGGCCAAAGAAATGATGCAGCAGGAGATCTCGGTGTGCATTGCTGACACCAACTGGGATGCTATTCGTGCCGCACGGATGATGGATATTCCGGTGTATTTTGGTAACCCGATGTCAGATCATGCCGCCCGCCATCTAGAGCTCAGTACGTTCGGCACGGTGCTGATCATGTCGCCTTATAAACAGCTCAACCCCATGATTGCGTATCACTTTGAGTACACCATGGGTAAAAATAAGGTATGGGGGCTGTCGAGTAATGAACAGGCTGCCCGTCCCAGTCATCAGGTAGGCGAGCATTACGCCAAGAAGCTCACCCTGTTTGATGAGGGGGTGACCTACGGTTACCTGGCGAGCGCTGTTTCTCAGGGGGGCACCGTCAAAACCACCCGTATAACTGAGGAGTTTACCTACGAGGATTATCTTGAAACGTATGGCGCGCGCGTTACCCCGCTCATTGGGCTGGATCAGGACAACCGAATACACACGTTTCTGACCGATGACGAACTGCAACCGGAAGCCGGCTGGCGGATTATCAGTTTAATTGTACCGGAAGAAGAGCCGGTCTGAGGCTGAAGGAAAACAGCACCCTGCCATTATCGACAGGGTGCCTCTCCCTGGAGAACGTGTAATGTCGCGCCGGTTAGCCGGCTTTATTGTTGGGATTTTGCGATCACCACAGCGTCACAGAAGATATTGCAACGGTCAGGCCACTATTGATAAAACCATATATATCAATGAATTAACCATTTCTCAACTCACAGAGGTTCAACTACCCCACCTCATTTCGGTGCAACCCTACTTCTTCTGCACCACTGAGGGGTTCGTTTTTCGAACAATTATTATAGTTAACAACGCCTTAGCGCCGGCCTTGCATCACCGCATCGAAACAGCTGAGCGTCGCATCCAGTGCACCGCGATTACTTTGCAGCACCTGCCGCCCGGCCTGTCCTGCCTGCCTGGCCTGCTCCGGGTCGTTAAGCCAGGCCGTACATACCCGGGCCATCTGTGCGGCATCTTCGATAATCGTCAATGCGCCGGTGTGTTGCAAATACTCACAAATTACCGGGTTATTGTAGGTGTGGGGACCCATTATGACCGGGACACTGGCTGAGGCCGGCTCCAGGGCATTGTGACCCCCACGGGGCGCCACCGAGCCGCCCACAAATGCAAACGTAGCCACTTCGTACGCCTGATGCAATTTACCCATCTCATCGACTAGCACCACTTCGCAGTTATCATCAATGTGTTCTGTCACAGAACTACGGCAGTAGCTCACCCCGGCTTGATCCAGCAGCCTGGCTACCGTGTCGAATCGCTCCGGATGCCGTGGCACAATAATGAGCAAGGCGTTAGGACTGTGTTGCTGTAACGCGGGCAGCACTTCCAGCAGCAATTGCTCTTCCGGATCATGGGTACTGCCCGCTACCAGCACAGGCCGTGTTCCTTTGTGTAAATTAAGAAAACGCCCCGCGTTGGTTACGTTACCTACCGCCTGATCGAACTTGATATTATTGGTTAGTGTCAGACGGTCGTCGGGCATACCCAACGCCTTATAATTGATGTAGTCTCGCTCGCCCTGGGCGCAGACGTGCGCCACTTTATGCAGCATGGGGTTGAACAGCCCGCGTATTTTGCCGTACCGCACTGCGGAGCGGTCGGTCATCCTCGCATTAATCACCATCACCGGAATGCTGCGTCGCCAGCAGGTGTGTATGAAGTTGGGCCATAACTCAACTTCGGTGATCAGTACCGCACGGGGCTTTACCCGTCTTAGCATGGCAGACATACACACCGGTAAATCGTACGGCAGGTAAAAATGGTGCACGCTGTCACCGAAAATAGCTTTCACCCGTGCCGAGCCGGTGGCCGTGGTGGTAGTTACGGTAATCACTACCTCGGGTTCCCGTTCCATGATGCGTTTGATGAGGCACGATGCCGCTACCACCTCACCGACGGAGACACAGTGAAACAAATAGCCGCCCGGCTTAGGGGGACGGGCGACCAGCCCTAAGCGTTCAAACCGTTGTTGGCCGTGGGTTAACGCCCCCCGTATCAGCAAATGAATGAATACCAGCGGCAACGCTACCGTCAGGGCGCCGGTATACAGCCACCGGCTGAGCGACTGCAACAGGGTGGGACGAAAATGCGATTCAGGCTGCGTCATAAAGGTCACTTCTTGATGTTACCCAGAAGCACGAAAGCTGTTGGGTGCGAGAGGCGTCTCGTCCGGGTGAACTGTATTGATCTACACTGACACAGACCACACTGTACCTCATCATTGGTAGTTAAAGGCTCAATTGTTGCTGTCATTGTAATGGTGTGGGGCAGACTCGCCAACCGAAACTGTGTGGGCCAGCGTCAGACTAGCAGTTAGCGCACGGTTGTGCCCCGCTGTTCCGCCTCTTCTGTAGATTAATACCGCCGCTGTGGACTACAACTGTTTTGTGTTTGCGGCACGTTATTCAACGGAAAAGGGGATCTGCCTGTCCGCTGCTACGTAGTTATTAGCGTGGGGCAGCGCGCCGCGCAGGTCCCCTTCCTATTATTTACGCTATTGCCAGTGGCAATGGCAGGGAAAATGCAAACAACTCACAACGGCAACTGAGCCGAGCAACTGGCGGAGACACTGTGACGACACGGATTTTACACCTGGAGTTTGGGCGTTATCTGTATGGCGGTGCCAAACAGGTCGATTACCTGATTTCGGCACTCGACCAGTATGACGATATCGAGCAGCATCTTGCGTGCCCGGAAGACAGCGCCATTGGGCGCGAAATGAAAGGCCGGTGCAAGGTTCATCCCGTGCCCTACTCATCCGATATCGACGCCCGGGTTGTGCAGCACCTCACTAAACTCATTCGTGATATTGAACCGGATCTGCTGCATATCCACAGCCGGCACGGCAGCGATGTCTGGGGGGCCATAGCCTCCAAAATTACACAGGTTCCCGCAATTTGTACCCGGCGCATCGATACCACCGAATCGGCGTTGTCCAATATTAAGTATTCCCAGTTTGAAGCAGTTGTCAGCATATCTGAAGGTGTAAAAGCTGCAGTTACCAAGCGCTGTCCAGATGACGTTTTGCAGCCGGTTATCCACTCTGCCGTGGATATTGAGGATTTTCCCTACGAGGCCGACCGGGAGTGGCTGAACAAAACATTCGACGTACCCGGTGATCACCAGGTTGTAGCCAACTTTGCTCAGTTGGTGGATCGCAAGGGGCAGGGTGACCTCATTTTAAGTATGCGCAATGTGCTGGCCTCGGCCGACAAGGTAACGTGCTTACTTTTTGGTGAAGGTCCCCAGCGGGATAGTTACCAGTCGCTTATTGACCGGTATGAGCTTAATGAGCATGTGAAATTATGTGGGTTCTCTGACCTGGTGCCACGGATATTGCCAAACGTAGATGTAGTGGTACACCCAGCTTACGCCGAAGGCCTAGGCACCATATTGCTCCAGGCAGGAGCCTGCCGGCGCATGGTTATTGCCTGCCCCACCGGAGGTATTCCTGAGGTGATAGAAGACGGCGAAACCGGCGTGCATGTCGATGTCGGCGCCCCCGATACACTTGGTGAACAGATTATCCTGGCGCTGGAAAACCCGAACCGCCGCCAGCAACTGGGAGAGAATCTGTACCAGCGGGTAGCGGAACACTTTACCCCGAAGGCTATGGCAGAGGCCTACTATGCTCTGTATAAACAGGTGCTGACCAACCAGGAACGCGAGAGTGATTAGCACATGTTATGAACCTTAACACTCTTTAATCACCGCATATTGCCAAGGGACGATTCGTAGCATAGGCTGTAAGTTCCAGCCCCTAAATGTGTTTTGATGTATTGGCCACATACGACGTTTTAAATGATTGCTGTGATGAAGTAATGCCTGTCCGCGTTGCAAGCTGCCCCACAATCCCAAAACAGGTGGGTACACATGTTTAGTACCACCCCCAGTGTGACATCACCTTATGAAATAACCCGGTTAAGAGGCGCCTTGCTGATTGGCGGGGTGCTTGTTTCTATTTTCGTGTTTGCCGATCTTATCCTGTTGCCGGAGTCCTTATACACCGCCTATCTAATTAACCGCTTCGGACTCCAGCTGCCGTTGGTAGTGTTCGCCTTAGCGTTAACATGGTGGCATAAATTTAATCAGATAAAAGAAACATTATTCGCCGTAATTTTGGTCATGTTTACCTACGTAAATTACGGCTTCCTGCACTATGCGTGGGTAACCGAGCGATTTTCCTTCGCCTATGAAGGCACCATTTTATACACCTTCTACTGCATTTTTGCGTTAGGGGTGCCCTTCCGGCTCTCGCTGATTGCCGCAGTAATTAATGTGGTTGGCTTTATCCTGTTAATGTACATGAGCCCGGTTTACGGCGAACGAGTGATGCTGGCAGTTGGCTTTGTAGCCAGTTCGTTGTTTGTAGGGTGTTATGCAAGGTACCGGCTGGATCACGCCATGGCACTGTTAAAATCGACCAATGCCAGGCTAGTTGTTCTCAGTACCCGGGATGAACTCACTGGCTTGCTCAATCGCCGCGCACTTATGGAAGGTGCCGAGTACCTGTTGTCGTTGTGCAAACGAGAGAAGCTGACCACTGGCGTGATCATGGCCGACTTAGATGACTTTAAAAAGTACAACGATGCCTTTGGTCACCAGCAAGGCGACGAGGCGATAATGATGCAGGCTGGCATTCTGAATGAGGTTTTTCAGCGCAAGAGTGATGTAGTGGGCCGCTATGGTGGTGAGGAGTTTATGGTGATGGTCAGCGGCCTGAACGAGCAGGAAGTGACTCAGCAGTGTGAAGCCGTTCTGAATTTGTGGCAGGAGCGTGCTCTGCCACATGCGCACGGTGCATCTCACCCCGTTATGGGTTGCTCGATAGGCGCGGTAGTCAGCAAACCGGATGTGAAAACCAGCTTACAGGCACTGATTAGTCAGGCCGACAAAAACTTGTATGAGGCGAAACACCGAGGCCGGCAAACGTTCTACATCACGTGCATGCCAGATAAGAGCTAAAATAGTAAAGCATGGCAAGCGGCTCCCCCATCACCTCAGTTTACCCTGATAGCACACCAGTAGCTATCTGAAGGACGATTTGCTGTCTCAACTACAGTACTTCATTGCAAGCAATAAAAAAGGCGCTGACCTTACGGACAGCGCCTTTTCTCATTCGATAAAGCTAGCGATTAAACGCCGGCTTTCTCAATAACGTCAACCAGGGCCCAAGATTTGCTCTTAGACATTGGACGACACTCACGAATAGTGACAGTATCGCCCTTGTTGGCTACGTTATTTTCGTCGTGGGCGTGAAGCTTAGTAGAACGCTTGATGAACTTCCCATAGATAGGGTGTTTAACGAATCGTTCAACCATAACAGTGATGGTTTTATCCATCTTGTTGCTAACCACACGACCTTGTACTGTACGAATTTTTTGATCAGTCATTACGCATCAGCCTTTTGAGTCAGAATGGTTTTAACACGCGCGATGTTACGACGCACTTTTCTCAACTGGTCAGTTTTTTCAAGCTGACCGGTTGTGTGCTGCATGCGCAAGTTGAACTGTTCGCGTAGCAGGTTTAACAACTCTGCGTTCAGCTCTTCTACGCTTTTTTCTTTCAGTTCAGTCGCTTTCATTACATCACCGTCCGAGTTACAAAGGTTGTTTTAAATGGCAGTTTTGCCGCTGCCAGTTCAAACGCCTCGCGTGCCAGTTCTTCAGGAACACCTTCCATCTCATACAGAACACGACCAGGTTGAATTTGGCATACCCAGTACTCAACGTTACCTTTACCTTTACCTTGACGAACCTCAAGAGGCTTCTCAGTAATTGGCTTGTCAGGGAAAACCCGAATCCAGATTTTACCTTGACGCTTAACGTGACGAGTCATAGCACGACGCGCTGCTTCGATTTGACGCGCAGTCATGCGACCACGGCCAGTTGCCTTAAGGCCATATGTACCGAAGCTTACTTTGCTACCAGCAACAGCAAGACCACGGTTACGACCTTTATGCTGTTTACGAAATTTCGTACGCTTAGGTTGTAACATGATTAGCCCTCTCGCTTAGCGCTGCGGCCTTTCTTCTTAGGTTGAGCAGGAGGCTGCTCTTGGTTTGTAGGCAGTCCGCCCAGAACCTCACCTTTGAAGATCCATACTTTAACGCCGATGATACCGTAGGTAGTTGACGCTTCTGAGGTTGCGTAATCGATGTCTGCACGGAAAGTGTGCAGCGGAACGCGACCTTCACGATACCATTCAGTACGGGCAATCTCTGCACCGCCTAAACGACCGCTAACTTCAACTTTGATACCTTTAGCACCAAGACGCATTGCGTTTTGTACCGCACGCTTCATAGCACGACGGAACATAACACGACGCTCCAGCTGGCTGGAGATGCTGTCAGCTACTAACTGACCGTCCAGTTCCGGCTTGCGTACTTCAGCAATGTTGATCTGAGCAGGCACGCCGGCCAGCTTAGATACATGGTTACGCAGCTTTTCTACGTCTTCACCTTTCTTACCGATTACAACGCCAGGACGAGCAGTGTGAATAGTTACACGGATGCTCTTCGCAGGGCGCTCAATAACGATTTTCGACAGTGAAGCGTTCTTGAGTTGTTTTGTCAGATACTGACGTACCTGATGATCGTTATACAGGTTATCTGCATAGTCTGAGGTATTAGCGTACCAGGTAGAAGTCCATGGTTTGCTGATACCCAGGCGTATACCTGTAGGATGTACCTTCTGTCCCATTATCTACTCCTAGTTATCCGCTACAACCACAGTGATGTGACTGCTACGCTTAAAGATACGATCAGCACGTCCTTTCGCACGTGGCTTGATTCGCTTCATAGTTGGGCCTTCATCAACAAAGATTTTGGCAACAACTAATTCGTCGATGTCCGCACCTTCGTTGTGCTCTGCATTTGCAATAGCAGATTCCAAAACTTTCTTAATCAGCGCTGCGCTTTTCTTCGGGCTGTACGTCAGAAGCTCGATGGCTTTCTCTACGTGCATACCGCGAACCTGATCCGCAACCAAGCGTGCTTTTTGAGCCGACGTGCGGGCGAAACGATGTTTAGCTAATGCTTCCATTTTCCTATCCCTTAACGTTTGCTTTTCTTATCCGCGACATGGCCGCGGTAAGTACGCGTTGGCGCGAATTCGCCCAACTTGTGGCCTACCATTTCGTCACTGATAATTACAGGAACGTGCTGGCGACCGTTATGGACCGCAATGGTCAACCCAATCATATCTGGGATGATCATAGAACGGCGTGACCAGGTTTTAATTGGTTTACGCTCGTTCTTTTCCACTGCAGCCTCTACCTTCTTCAGCAAGTGAAGGTCGATAAATGGACCTTTCTTGAGAGAACGTGGCATGGTGAATCCTCGCTTTTACTTGTTACGACGACGTACGATAAGTTTATCAGTACGCTTGTTGCTTCGGGTCTTCTTACCTTTAGTAGGAGTACCCCAAGGTGAAACTGGGTGACGGCCACCTGAAGTGCGTCCTTCACCACCACCGTGTGGGTGGTCTACCGGGTTCATGGCAACACCACGAACTGTAGGACGAACACCACGCCAGCGTGTGGCACCGGCTTTACCCAGTGAGCGCAGCATGTGCTCTGCATTACCGACTTCACCAATAGTGGCGCGGCAATCAGACAATACTTTACGCATTTCGCCAGAGCGCAGACGCAGAGTGACGTAGTTTCCGTCACGCGCCAGGATCTGAGCGTAAGCGCCAGCAGAACGTGCAATTTGTGCACCTTTGCCAGGCTTCATTTCGATAGCGTGTACAACGGTACCTACCGGCATGTTGCGCATAGGCATAGCGTTACCAGCTTTGATTGGCGACTGTGTGCCAGACTGGATTTCTGCGCCAGCTTTAATACCTTTAGGTGCCAGAATGTAACGACGCTCACCGTCTGCATACAGTACAAGTGCAATGTTAGCAGAACGGTTTGGATCATATTCTAAACGCTCAACTTTGGCAGGAACGCCATCTTTGTTGCGTTTAAAGTCAATCACACGGTAGTGGTGCTTGTGACCACCGCCGATGTGACGAGTTGTTATACGACCATTGTTGTTACGACCGCCAGATTTGCTGTTTTTTTCCAGCAGGGGTGCATAAGGTGCACCTTTGTGAAGGTCATGATTAACAACCTTAACAACGTGACGACGACCGGCAGAAGTTGGCTTAGCTTTCATTAATGGCATTTCTAATCCCCTTCTTACTCAGCGCCACCGACAAAGTCGATGTCCTGACCTTCTTTAAGCGAAACGTACGCTTTTTTCCAGTCGCTGCGTTTACCGAAAGACATACCGTGACGCTTGGTTTTACCTTTAACGTTCACAGTACGAACTGAATTAACTTCAACCTCGAACAGTTTCTCAACTGCTGCTTTGATTTCCGCCTTGTTCGCATCTTTCGCCACTTTAAATACAACTGTATTTCCTGCTTCAGCAGCCATAGTCGACTTTTCTGAAACGTGTGGTGCGCGAAGCACCTTCAGTAGACGTTCTTCGTTCATGCTAACGCCTCCTCAAGTTGTTTAACTGCATCAGCAGTCATCAGCACTTTTTCGAATGCGATAAGGCTTACTGGGTCGATGCCTGCTACGTCACGTACGTCAACCTTGTACAGGTTGCGCGCGGCCAGGAACAGATTCTCATCAACTTCAGGCGTAACGATAAGAACATCGTTCAGTTCATATTCGTTAAGCTTAGCAATCAGAGATTTTGTCTTAGGTGCGTCAACACCGAACTTCTCAACCACAACCAGACGGTCTTGGCGAATCAGTTCAGACAAGATGCTCTTAATCGCACCACGATACATTTTCTTGTTAACTTTTTGGTCAAAGTCACGTGGTTTAGCGGCAAATGCACGGCCACCACCAACCCAGATTGGGCTGCGGATTGTACCGGCACGGGCACGACCAGTACCCTTCTGACGCCATGGCTTCTTACCACCGCCACGTACTTCTGAACGCGTTTTCTGCGCTTTTGTACCCTGACGAGCACCTGCACCGTAAGCAACGACTACCTGGTGTACCAGGGCTTCGTTGAAATCACGTCCAAAGGTCGCTTCGGATACTTCAAGAGCGCTTTGCGCATCTTTCAATGTTAATTCCATCAGTTCACTCCCCAGACGTTACGCTTTAACAGCAGGCTTAACGATTACATCGCCGCCTGTTGCGCCAGGTACGGCACCTTTAACCAGGATAAGGTTGTTTTCTAAGTCAACACGAACCAGTTCCAAAGACTGCGTAGTCACTTGCTTGTTACCAAGCTGACCAGCCATTTTCTTGCCTTTGAATACTTTACCTGGTGATTGGTTTTGACCAATTGAACCAGGCGCACGGTGCGACAAAGAGTTACCGTGAGTTGCACGTTGCGCTGTGAAATTCCAACGCTTAATTGCACCCGCGAAACCTTTACCCTTGGATGTACCGGTGACATCAATTTTCTTAGTGTCGTTGAAGATTTCTACGGTGATTTCACCGCCAACTTCAAAATCGGCACCTTCGTTGTCTTCCAGGCGGAATTCTACCAGACCACGACCAGCTTCAACGCCTGCTTTAGCAAAATGACCTGCTTCAGCTTTGTTAACGCGGTTCGCTTTCTTGGTTCCAGCAGTAACCTGAAGAGCGCGATAACCGTCTGTGTCCTCAGTACGTAACTGAGTGATACGGTTTGGGGTCGCTTCGATAACAGTCACAGGGATAGACGTGCCATCTTCAGTGAAGATGCGAGTCATACCCACTTTACGACCGACTAGACCAATCGCCATTGTTATAACCCTCTCTTGTTAGCCCAGGCTGATTTGAACATCAACGCCGGCAGCCAAGTCCAAACGCATCAGCGCGTCAACTGTTTTATCAGTTGGCTCAATGATGTCTACCAAACGCTTGTGAGTACGAATCTCATATTGGTCACGTGCGTCTTTATTCACGTGAGGAGATGTCAACACTGTATAGCGTTCTTTGCGAGTAGGCAGAGGAATTGGACCGCTGACCTGAGCACCAGTACGTTTCGCCGTTTCAACGATTTCAGCCGTAGACTGATCGATCAACTTGTGATCAAACGCTTTTAAACGAATACGAATTCTTTGATTTGGCATCGATTAAGCTCCAATCGAAAGAACAAAAAAATTCACCTTTTCTCTCCCTTTTTGTAGTTGGGAAGAAAAGATGTGCGTAAACCGGTGGTTCCCAATCGGAACCCTGTTCTTTTTTCTAGCACGCCAGCAACAGGTTTAAGTCTTAGAGACGGCTTCCGTTACATTGGCAACCACCCTAAAAGCAGTGAGGTCGCGGCTAAAAATTTCTTGCTCGTATTGAGCAGTGAGCGCGGATTATACAGAGATTCAGGGGTAACGCAAGCTGTTTGCTGCGTAAATTATGATCTGTTTTGGTTTGCGCACTTTATGGTCACTAAAACTATAGTGTTAATGTCAGTCTGCCTTTATTCCCGCCCCTCAGCCCGCTTATTCCTAAGTTCTCCACACTTCTGTCAGCGTATCCGCAACACCATTCTTTTCAGGTTGTTCAATTTACTATTAAGTTTTCTCAGAATCTCCCGTTAACCGGGCTGTAAAAGCAATAAGCGCAACCTGTGTGTGAAGTTACCTGCTGCCTTCATCACCTTATAAAGCGTGAGCCTTTACACGTCCGACCTATTTAGATTGGTCTATAGCTAACGATCAGCCGTTAGTTAACATTAATAAAGTATCGTTTAAAAGGTAAGTGCCGGTAACGGCCAAGCAGGTTACCTGTCAGTGTATTCATCAGATGGGGGGCAAGCATGTCAAACACCGCAGAAAGACAATATTCCATACGCGGTATACTTATATTATCAGTCAGTGCAGTCATTTTATTACTTGGCATCATTGCCACTATTTATCTGGTCAGCAGTACCAACAGCGAGATTGAACAAAGGGCTGGCGAAGAACAACAAGACATCAAAGACGAACTGATCAGTATTCTTACTACCACTAACTCACTGATGACCCAGCAGGTACAGGCATCGCTTAATACCCTGGTAGAAAAGACCACCCAACTCGGCGCCCCCCGCCTGCAATCCGGCAGTAACCCACCGGTATTGTATTTCGGCAATACGCCCATGAACGGTAATACCCAAATTGTGGATAGCGTGACTCAGCTGCTGGGCGGCACCGCGACGCTCTTTGTACGTCAGGGTAATGACTACGTTCGGGTGGCAACCAATGTCATTAAAGATGGTAAGCGTGCGACCGGTACCCGACTAGACCCGAACGGCCTGGCAATAGCCAGTATCCGTAATAAAGACACCTTCATCGGGCAGGTTGATATATTAGGCAAGCCCTATATTACCGCTTATAAACCTATTCTCGACGCCACGAATACCGTAATTGGTATCTGGTATGTGGGCTATAACGCCGACATTGCCGGGCTTAAAGACACGGTACAAAGCTCCCGGGTGTTGAACGATGGTATTGTTGTGCTACGCGATGACAAAGGTCGTGTGCGCGCACACAGCGATAACCTCACCGATAACGAATTATCCCGTATCAATCTGGATGACTCGTCACACTGGCAAAACCAAACCTACCCCTTTACCCCATGGCGCTATACCATCGACGTGGCTTATTCCGAAGATGAAGTAAACAGTATTGTGGCAGGCGAACTCAGTCGCCTGGTGATTATGCTGTTAATTGGCGCCCTGGTATTGATTGCCATATTGGTGGTCCTGGTGCGCAAATCAGTGTCGGCGCCGCTTAAGAAACTCAGTAACCGTATCCATGCCTTAGCCAGTGCGGAAGGCGATCTCACCCAGCGCTTTGAGCGCGGTAATATACGGGAAGTAAACGAGATATCTCTGGAGTTTAATGCCCTGCTGGAAAAGCTGCGCAATACCATAGCGCAAAGTTCTGATGCATCTCATTCTATTGCTACCAGTTGTGAGCAATTAACAGCCACTGCTGCACAGTCTCACGATGTCGCCGAGAGACAGGCTGAAGAAACCGAACAGGTGGCTACCGCCATCAACGAGCTTAACGCCACCGCCCATTCAGTGGCGCAAAGTGCAGCTGAAGCCGAAACCATGTCAGTAGACATTGCTGATTTAGCCGCCGCCACCCGCGAACTGGTAACCAAAACTACATCGCTGGCCGAGCAACAGCGCCGGGCGCTGACCGACACCAGCCTGCGCTCGAAAGAGCTGACTGTTCTGTCCGGCAACATAGACAATGTGCTGTCAGTAATAGAAAGCATTGCAGAGCAAACCAACCTGTTGGCTTTAAACGCAGCCATTGAATCGGCCCGTGCCGGTGAGCATGGTCGGGGTTTTGCGGTGGTGTCTGATGAAGTGCGTCAGCTTGCTGTGCGCACCCAGGAGTCGATTAAAGAAATTCAGTCGAACATTGCCAAGGTACAGCAAGCCGTGGAGCAAGTTGATGATTCAGTTCTGGAATGCGCGCAGCAGTCCGAAGAGGTGGCCACCCAGAGCGCTGAAACGGCCAGCGGCATCACCAGTCTGACTGAGAAGATTGATAAAATTCGCAGCACCAACGTGGAAATGGCCAGCGTGGCTGAGGAACAAAGCCAGGTAACCGAGCAGCTGAGCATGAATGTAGAGACCATCCGTGAATCATCGCAGCAAAACGCGCAGTTTGTAGAAAGCACCAATACATCGGCCCACCGGGTGGCCGAATTGGCCGAAGCTATTAACGAGCAGCTGCGCGGCTACAAAACCCGTTAACCGCTTCAGCTGGCCGTGAATAAATTCAACCACCGAAACCAAGCAGCGGGTATGGCTCGCTGCTTTACGCTTAAACAGTACGCAAGCGTTTCATTAATGGCTCCTGTCTTCGGGCACAGTTTCCCGACCCGTCACTGGTACTTCGCGAATGAAAGGGTTATGGTCACAGAACAACTGACTAATCCAAACGCGTTTGAGTTACTTAATTATGTGCATACGCAGGGAAAGTCGTTTAAAAAACGTATGATCACAGTATGATACTTCGAAGCAATTAAGGCAGCGTTAGTCGGATAAGCATGTTAGACACAAGCAGTCAGCACTCACTGGACCAAATAAAAAGTATTCTCAGCAACCATTCTTCGTTAATGGATGCGTACGGCAAACTGGAACCCATCATTCTGAAAATGTTTGGCGCCAAGCGCATGAGTATTTTCCAGCGCCGTCGTCAGCATCAGGATCTGGTTGCCCGCTTTAAAACCGGCAAAGAAACCCTCGAAATAAAGGTGCCCATCAGCCCGATGTCGATTGCCGGGTATGTGGCGCTGGCGCAGCTGCCGTTAATGATAGCCGACCCGTACAACGCTGCCGAGCTTAAAGAAATTCACCCGCGTCTGCGTTTTGCAGACAAGTTCGACAAAACCAGTGACTTTAAGACCACCAATATTCTCTGTGTTCCTATTCTGAACGCCGGTGTCATGATGGGCGTTATGCAAATCATTAATAAGCAGCAGGGCAGCTTTAACGACGATGATCTGCAACTGGCGCAGGAGCTGGCCAACATTCTTGGTGCAAAATTCCGCTTTGAACTGGGTGGCACCAACAACCCCTTCGATTTACTGCTACATGAAAATGCCATCAGTGAAAAGGCCCTGAAAGAGCTGGTAGAGTCTTCCAGCGATTTGCGTCAGGTCATTCAGCGCCTTACCTCTGAGCACCGTATTTCCGAAGATAAAATTGGTAACTCGCTGTCTATTCATTACCAGGTGCCGTTTTTATCTTACTTGCCGGACAAGTATCACCTGTACCAAAGTGACAGCCGGCTGAACCTGTCATACCTGAAGCGTAACTTTGTGGCCGTGATTGCCGATGTCCGCGATAAACCCATTGTGCTGATGGCCGAGCCCAACAATGCCGCATTGCTGATGGAGATTGAGAGCGCGCTGGGTATCGACAGCTATGATATTGCCGTAGGACTGCCTAACCATGTAATGCAATACTTAGGTGAAGGCGGTGGCGGCAACGCGCCGGGTGAAATGAGCGAAATTCTGGATGAAATTGGCTCTACCTCGGAAGACAATGATGATCAGGTAGACGAACTGTCGGACGACGCGCCGGCGGTTGTGCGTCTGGTTAGCCGGGTATTGCACGACGCCAAACGTCTGAATGCCTCAGATATCCACATCGACCCGGAAAAAAACGCCCCTACCCGGGTGCGCATGCGTGTTGATGGGGTTTGCCGTGACATGAGTCAGGTCCCCAACTCACACCATAACGCCGTGATTGCCCGTATTAAGATTATGGCCAACCTCAACATTGCCGAAAAGCGGGTACCTCAAGACGGTAAACTGGCGTTTCGCATGAGCGGCCAGCTGGTAGAAGTGCGGGTAGCCACTATTCCCACCGTGGCCGGCGAAGGCGTGGTCATGCGTATTCTTGCCTCGGGTGGTGCCATGCCTATCGGCAAAATGAACCTGGCGCTGGGCAATATGCAACGCCTGGAAGAAATGATTAAAAAGCCTCACGGTATCCTGCTGGTTGTGGGTCCCACCGGTTCGGGTAAAACCACCACCCTGCACGCCATTCTGGGGTATCTGAACACCCCGGAGAAGAAAATCTGGACGGCAGAAGATCCGGTGGAAATCACCCAGCCAGGGCTGCAACAGGTACAGGTTAGTCCGAAAATTGGCTTTACCTTTGCCAACGCCCTGCGCGCCTTTCTGCGGGCCGACCCCGACATTATTCTGATTGGTGAGATGCGGGACAAAGAAACCGCTCACGCGGGTATTGAAGCGTCGCTGACCGGTCACATGGTGCTATCCACGCTGCACACCAACTCAGCGCCGGAAACTATTACCCGTCTGCTCGACTTAGGGCTGGATCCGGTAAATTTCTCCGACGCCTGTGTAGGGATCCTGGCTCAGCGGCTTATCCGTACCCTGTGCGGCAACTGCAAAGAGAAATATACCGCCACCGAGCACGACCTTGCGTTTATTAAGCGCCAGTACGGCGAAGATTTTCTGGCTGAACTGAATTTGCCTCAGCCCTTACAGCTGTATAAAGCGGCAGGCTGTGATGAATGTGGTGATACCGGTTACCGGGGCCGGACCGGCGTTCACGAGCTACTGGGGATGACGCCGGAATTGCGCTCCATGATATACAAGGAAGCCAGCGTGGCTGAAATGAAAGCGCAAGCCATGAGCGATGGCATGCGTACCCTTATTCAAGATGCTATTTATAAAGTACTGAAAGGCGATACCGACATCGCACAGGTACAAATTGTTGGCGGCGACTAGCGGCCAACAATCTGCCCTTCCCGATCAGGGTTTCACTAACTTTAGCCGCCCAAACACGGATGCGTCGATATAGCCCAGGTTCTTGTCGCCGTCCACCGGCGCGATAGCATGGGAACCCATAAAGTGTTCACGGGTTTCACTGTTGTCGTTATCGCAATAGGCCAGCATAAAGCCCACTTCTTTCCCTGCTGTCAGCGTTACCGGTTCGCCGGGTGTGGCGGTGGTGAACGAGTCCGGATATAACTTCAGCGCGACTTCCCAGGTCACCGCATACGGCGTGCTGTCAGCCCGTTGCCACGCGCTATCAAGATGATCGTTCAGCAGAATGACGCCTCGGTTGTCGTTCGCCGTGTCGCCGATATCCGCCACGTTGCCGTCAAGCGCGATGTGATAGGCAAACGCATTATGGCTATACAAGTGCTTTCCGCCGGAGGCATCTTCATCCACAAAAATTTCCAAACAATCATCATCCCAGTACTGGATCCGCGGATTGGGATAACGGTCGTACAATACGTCGTCGATGACCTCCACGAGGACATACAGGTACTGCTCATCCCACAGCAGCTTGTAACGTCCTGAGAAGTCGGCGGGGGTGGGTGTTTCGCCCACAATATGATGACTGAGTTCGTGCCAGTCAGCCTGCTGCCAGGCAGGCTCCTCAGCTGCGCCATCGATGGTTAATGACGACGGGGTATAAGGTACAGATTGCGGCGCTTTCGCCTGGGCAGAAGTACTGAGGGCTGCGCCCAGTATGACGCCAATAATTGAGAATTTCACCACGGCTCCTTATAACACTGTGTAAATTTTACACGATCTACTAGCCCACTACGAGCGTGTGTCTGGCAGCATAACGCATTCAGCGCTATTTGCAGTCTCTATTCCAATTTCCAGCTGATTCTTTTTTATACAAATTTCCTTCACCCCATGTTGGCATGAGGGCGAGTGCTCGTTTTGGCATCAAATATGCGTGCGTAAACCACGAGAGAGGATGAGGCAAACTGCGAAAACCACACTACACGCGTCAGCGTGTGGGGCAGGTTGGAGGTTAACATGACGGTTAGTGCATTACCCACTGATGTGATTATTCAGGTGCAGCAAATGGCGAACGAAGAAGAGCGTAATCGCGTTCAGCCAACCAGTGAAATTGATACTACCCCAAACGGCAATAACAATGCCCGGGACGAAGCGGCTGCGCCCAACGAGCGATTGCAAATTGCAGAACTGGAAGCCCGCCTGGAGGCCCTGCGTGCCCAGCGTGAACGCCGTGAAGCTGCCCAGCAGCAAGCCGAAAACCGCGCCCAGCAACGTCGTGAGCAACTGAATCAGCTTACCGGTAATACAGTGCAGCCACAGCCGCAGCAACCTCCTGCGGATCAACCCCAGTTTCCTCCGCGTGATCAGCAACAGGTTCGCACCGCTACCGTACAGCAGAATGAACTACAGCAGGCGCAGCAAACCCAGCGCGATATACTTCCCGGCGAACCGGCAAGTGCAATAGCTGCTACCCAGCGCGCCGATAGAACCGACACTACACAGCGTGAACAGCAGGTGCAGGCCCGGGTTCAACAGGAAGTAAGCCAGCGGGAAGAGCGCCAGCAGCGCATTGCTAATGAAGCCGATCTGGCAGACGAAGAACTGGCCCGTCGTATACAGAAAGACGTTGGCGAACGGGAACAGCGTCAGCGGGAAACCATATTCACTCAGGTTGAAAACCGCGAGCAGCGCCAGTTGCTTACCACCCGGCGTATCGTTGAGGAAGCCCGCGCAGAAGCCTTGCAACTGCAACGAGACGCGCTAGATGCTGAACAGCAAAATATCCAGCTGCAACAACAACCACAGGCTGCACCTGACACCGAGGCACAACCAGAAATTAACCCTGCTACCCAGCCCGGCCCCCAGAGCGAACTGGCAGCCAGTGAGGTAGTTGCTGAAAAAGACGCCCTGGAGGCGTTATATTCTGAACAAACGCAAAGCCTGATAGAGCAAGCTGACGACGAACAGGCAACGCTAAGCACGGAAGAGCTAATTGAAACACTGCGGGAAGAAGCCGAGGCCTTAGAAGCGTTATTACGCCAGCAGGCCGCCAGTGAACTGCTGCCCGACCAGCAACTGGATGCAGAACTGAACGAAGTACGTGAAAGCCTGCAGGAAGAAGTGGAACGTAATGCACGGCGATTGCAGAATACCCAGCCAGCCGCCTCACGGCTGGGGCACTTTATTGATCAGGTGAGTTGATTTGCGCTTAGGTTTTCTCCGCCATCATTGCGGCACGGGCATCTTCCTTTAGGCTTTAATTGGTAGTACTCCTGTTTCTCTGTTCCAACATGCAACGGCGTATTATGCTCGATAACGGCGCTTGTATTCTGCAGGTTCGGGAGATATCAGGTTTTGGTATTATTCCTTGCACGCAAATCTAAACGTTGTTCAAGCTTCACGGTGTGTACCACATTACACATCCGTCCGCATTGAACGATACTGGCTATTCAAATAGCAGGCAATGCATTTGCATTGTCGTGCATAGCGTATTATATTTAATAGCAACCGGTATAGATGTGACCATCCTTTCACTCGGAGGTGGCTTGTGGCTAACGTAACATTAGAGACTGAATCAACGCTTACAGAGCGTTTTCAAACAACTGTACCCAGCCCTGTTCGTAAAGCTTTACACCTGAAGAAAAAAGACAAAATAAAGTATTCAATTCAGGCTGATGGCAGTGTTTTAATTACTAAACTCGCAGAAGAAGAAGTCGACCCAGTATTGGGCGAATTTCTTGCCTTTTTAGAACATGATATTAAGAAAAACCCCTCAAATTTGCAGCCACTGGGGGAAGATTTGCGCAATAGTGTAAGCGACTTGGTAGCAGGTGTTGAATTTGATTTGGATACGCCGTTATCAGACGAGGATGAATAAACTTGCCTGCAAGCATGCCCATAGTCGTCAACGGGTGGACTTTGTATACACATCCTTTATTTGTGGAACAAGTCCAATCGCTTCGTGAGAAAGTAGAGGCACTGAAAGCAAAAGATCCCCATGGATATAAAAACAAGAACGCTACAAAGCGGTTAGCAGCCATTTACAAGATTATCTTCGAAACTATACCGCAAGATCCGACGCTGCCCGAATACAGGCAGGGTAAAACTTTAGGCGCTCAGAATAAGCATTGGTTTAGGGCGAAGTTCTTTCAGCAGTACCGTCTTTTTTTCAGGTATCATGTCAAATCTAAGTTGATCGTATACGCTTGGGTCAATGATGAAAAATGTAGACGAGCATACGGAAGTAAAAGTGATGCGTATAAGGTGTTTGCTCAAATGATTGCGTCAGGAAACCCTCCCAATGATTGGGATCAGCTTTTAAGCGAAGCAAAAAAAAGCTGAGCTGTAGGCTGTTTTTCGATAAAAAAACAGTGTAAGAGGCTTGAATTACACAATACTGAGGGCTATTTCGACCGATATAAAAGAGAATATTGCCAATTTTAGACCAACACACTTTGCTCCTAAAATAGAAATTTAAAAGTAAGTATGAGCTACTAAAGTTTAGATTTCAAAGCGTTAATTTCTCTGAGAATAATTGAATACCTAACGCGCAAATTTGCTCAATAAAAATAAATGTCGATACGCGTTAAATTTATTCTTCTGTTACGTTAGTAGGAAAGAAAACTGCCTATACCCGGCGAGGTAACCATCACACACTTTATATTGATTGGGTACGACTAGATACCTGTTTGTTGAGTGCTGCTGGTGTACAAATTTCTATTTCTAAAGCGCTTGTCCATATACGCAGAATGGCTCGTGATTCACATTTTTCATTACAATGCTCGGATTTCCATCACAAGGTAACCTGGTTTTAGTTTCAGGAAGAAGTCGCGCGTAATGCACAGCGATTGCAGAATACTTAGCCAGTCGCATCACGGCTAGGTTTTCTCCGCCACCATCGCCGCACGGGCCTCTACCTGGTATTGGGTGGGAGACTTGTTGAATTTATTTCGAAAGCTGCTACTGAAGTAAGATGGGGTGCCAAAGCCTACCGCAAACGCTACCTCTGTAATGACCTCGCCCTCGGCAAGTAAAATAGTGGCTTTATCAAGGCGGTAATTTCGCAGGTATTCCGTGAACGGACAATCGAACAATTCGGAGACTTTGCGATTTAATTGCCGCTCACTTATTAATAGGGCCGCGGCCGCGTCAGCACGTCCGAACTTATCGTTAGAGTAATTTTTCTCAATTACCGCCATGAAGTTTGTATGAAACTCCAGATTTTTGCGACTGAGGAAGACGGGTACCTCTGTAGAGTTTTGTTCTTTCTCCACATTTTTTTCAAAATACTGCTGTACTTTTTCTTTGGAAGCCAGCAGGTTTTCAACACGCACTAGCAATTCACGTCGGTCGAAAGGCTTTTCGATAACATCATCAATTCCCGCTTTTAATGCACGCATTTTAACTTCTGCTTTTGCCGTCAACAAGATTGTAGGTATTACGAAATTACTCTTTTCTGCACGGATTGCTGTAATAAAATCTACGCCGTTCGTGTCGGGCATTACATGGTCTGTTACGATTAAGTCAGGTTTGTATACTGCCATCAAATCCCTAGCATTAGTGGCATTTCTGGCAGTAACGCACCGATAGTGTTGCTTAAAAATATCAAACAAGTGTGCCCGCATATCACGGTTGTCTTCTATTACTAGTATGACCGCACTATTCTCAATAAGGGCATTTTCTTCATCAACATTGGCCGGTTCATTTCCCTGACCCGTTTGTGATGCATCGTTGATGTTTATCCAGTCAACTCCCAGTAGGTTCCATCCCACGAGTCCTTTGAAAGGAATCGTTACCTCAAACACGCTGCCCTCCCCAAGTTTACTCTTAACTACAATGTGACCACCGTTTGCTTTCACTATTTCTCGTACCATCGCTAGACCAACTCCAGAGCCACACTCTTCGTTGCTACCGACTCGTGTAAAACGAGTGAAGATACTCTCGGTATCTTCAGGGGCGATACCTACCCCTTCATCCGTGACCCTAATGACCAAATCATTTCGCGAGCGTCGGGCACGAATCTTAATTAACGACCCCTCTGAAGAGTATTTACTGGCATTCGTTATCAGATTGGAAAGAATTTTCTCCAGTGAATCCCCCCGCAACATAATTTTAATGTTGCCCTCTACTGTAGCATCAATAACTTGGCGCTTTTTCTCCACGAATGGTTGCAACTGAATTACGGTGCTATTTATAGCATTCTTCACAACGCATTTAGCAACTGGCATATTAGAAAAGTCACTTAGCTTTTCAATATGGATTACCTGGTTTATCAGACACTCAAGCCGCTCCGTCTGGCTAAGTGCTCGGTTTATTTTTTCACAAACAGCCTTATTACTTTTGGCATCTTTTAACGCCAACTCAAGTGGCCCTTTGATAAGCATTACCGGTGTGCGCATCTCGTGAGAAATATTGCTAAGTAGTTTTTGTTTTTCATTAATAGTATTCATCATAGAATTATCTTTTCTCTGAAAAACAAACTCTTTGTTGTTAACTATCACTGAAAATAAATCGCTGATAAATATTAGCTTTGACCTTAACTTAGTTTTCCACAGTAACACCATAGTTAAAGCCAAAAGGGCATAAGTAAAAAATGCATACCAGGTCAACCATATCGGCGGTGGCACCACTATATGCAATGAAGCTGACTTGGCTAGAGACCCTTTCCATGGAGAGTTCACCCGTAGTTGAAGCTCATAACTTCCAGCATCTAAGGTAGAGTAAGTCACTGTATCATTAGGACCTTCCGTATCATTCCACTCTTCTGATAAACCAAGAAGTCTATATTGAAGTCTCTCCTGTCCGTTAAGCAGTTGTGCTGGGTTAACTATATCGACCTCGAATAAAAACTCCTCTCTGCTAAGTTGGATTGCTGTGCCCGATGCTATTGCTTTAGAAAATCTATCAACCACTGGCGTGAGCATTCGTCTATTTTCGTCAAACGTACGCATTTCCTGAAAATATGCTGCGGACTTATTAAAACTATTTGTTCTTAAAAAATTTTGTAGCTCTGTGTTATTCAAAATATAATTAAACTCGTCCCCTCTTATTAAAGTAATCTCCCCGTTACTCGCTACACCGTCATATTCGTAGTCAGAATTAAATATAGAAAAATCTGGACCTAATTCTCTATGTAACTTAAGTTCCTTGTCGATTATGAAAAGACCGTTGCTCGTCGTTACAACAAGTATATCTTTTGAAACTTGCGCTACACCTCTAATATTAGGTTCTGTAAAATATTCTAGACGTTCTGACCTTCCGCTATTAAGATCGATCTCTACCAATCCGCCACCAGAAGTGCAAGCAATGAGCAAATTATTGTTTATTTGTGTAAGACAAATAATATTCTGCAGGCTAAAATCATGATTCGGGGATATTTTTACTAGATCACCATTAGTATACAACTTATAGATACCGTCCCCATCAACACCGATAAACGCTTGCTGGTCATCAGACCCTAAAACTACTGATGCCTTTTTAAAGCTCTTTATAGTGGTCTCTCTTCCAGATGTTATTAATAAATCTTCTCCCTCAATTGATTCTGATATAACGTACTCTATATTTTCCCCAACCACTGTTGCATCAATAACTTTTCCACTGTAAGTTGTTTTATCGATAACTCTAAGAATACCGCCAGTTAATGGGTTAATTTTAAATTTATTTCCAACTTCGTCTATGATTTTGTATTCGTATTCATTTTCGCCCATTACATATAAGTCATAGTCTGTATCTAATTCATATTTTTTTAATAATTCTCCGCTTGAAGAAAACGAATATAACGACGACGAAGATGTGAACAAAAAACCTTTTTCTTTAGTTACATAAACATCATTTATATATTCGTTGAAGACCTCATTTTTTACGTATAAAAGATCTATAACCTCTGATCTCCGTGCAACTACTGCTAAACCTTTCTGCCAATCATAAATTAAAACATTTCCGTCTCTATCAAAATCCACTTGACTTAGATTTAAGTCTCCTCTACTCCTAAGGTAATTAGGGAGGCTTAAGGGAGGTAGCACACTATTACCGAATTTATCAAGCTTTAATATTTTATTTCCTACAACCCAAACTTCACCGGTTGAAGATATTTCTATATCTTCAACCGAATACTCATACTTTTTGCTACTATTTTCACTTTCAATTTTCAGTGGATAATAACGCTCAACTGTCATGCTTCTATCCACTAAAAAAAGTCCTCTATTTGTTCCTACATATACTTTGTCATCAAGCATTTTTAGAGATGAAATTCTTCTTACTTCATCTGAAAAACTTGATAGGGGAAGATGTTTCCACGTATCCTTGGTAGTATCGTACTGAAATAGTCCCTTTTTCTTATCAGACCACCACAAAATTGAGCCGTCATAATTTCCTGATAAATTTAAAATTTTATCCTGATTTACTATCCCCTCTTTCCTAAAGTTTCTAATGATCTTTGCAGAGCTTTTCTCAATTAGGAATATGTTCGTAACGGTGCTCACCGCTACTTTGTCAGGAAAAACAACAGACGTCCAAGCTGCGTTTAAAATTTCAGATTTCCCATTAATGAATGGCGTTTCTTGGTAGCTATACTTATTTAAGAGATAAAGACCTTTCCCAAAGACAGCAATAAGTAATTGTGACTCGTTAAAGTTATCAATATCTGTAATGTAACCGTTACGTATGACACTTCCCTCCTTGCCCACTTTTTTTGCATTTGCACCGACCTTTTCATAGAGCCCGTTTTCACCACCAATCCAAATTTTTGATTCATCTACATGGATAGCTCTCACTATCCCAAGCGAGTGCCCGTCTATGCTGTTCTGATATTTGATAAAGTCTGAGATGCTTCCGCACACTTTAGAAGCAAAGCCTGTCGTAACAAAGACCAGCAATATAAACAGTCCATGTCTCATTAGTTTAATCTCCGGTCCTTATTTTGAATGAAGGTGAGCATTCAACGTGTTCAATTAACCATGCGCGGAAACAAGCGCCACGGCATTTATATAAAATATACAACTATGAGAGCATAAAATGGAAGATAATAAAGAACAAAATTCAACCAAAGTTTTAGATGAGGAGGAAATCTTGTTGGTAACTGGAGCCGGGTCAAGCTGCTGCAATCTGAAATATGATGAGTATTTTTATAAAGGTCCTTATCCCAAGAATCCAAAGGATCCCGCGGTTAAGATCTAAACCAACCACCACCGCATGCCGGCATTCTCTGCCGCCATGCGGTCGTAGATAAAATCTCCCACATACAAACAATGGGCAGGCGGTAATTGCCACTGGCTGGCTATCTGTAGCAGGGCAGTGGGGTCCGGTTTGGGTGGGGCATCTTCCCGGGTGAGCACCAGGCTTATGGGCACCTGGTTGTTCTGCAATTTAATGGTGGTGGCTTGCCGACAGTTGCGGGTCACTATGGCCATAGGCAACTGATGTTGCAGTATATTTTCTACCATCTCTCTGCCCAGTGGCAACCATTTGGCGGTGTCAGCGTCTTCCAGTTCGTGCTGAAGAATGCGCTCTTGTGCCTGTTGTTTGGTGGTTGCGCAGGTGATCGCCTCAACAAATTCCAGAATATCCTGATCCTGAGGACAGCCGACATCGTCGCGCATTCTGGTAAAGTTAAGTCTGGACTCCACCAACGTGCCATCCAAATCAAAAATAACGCCTTTAATGTTGGTAAGATCCACACGTCACCCGGTTCAAATTTTCGTCTTTGGTGACTGTGCCAGCAAGGCGGCCTCAGTTACAGTGAATTTTTGGTAAGTGTTGCCAGTTGGTGGTGAACTGGGGTGATAAATGGTTACGTTTCATACTCCAGCTGCGCTGAATGCCAGTTGCAGCTGAGCCAATGGCCGAATTTCCATATTTTCTGTTTATCGAATTCATGCAGGCCATTAACTTTGGATTATGGGAAAGTTGCGAAAACATATCGGGTTGCACCAAGTCGTCATCAACAATCTCTATGGCCCCTAACCCGCATTTATGAAACAACACACCGGCTTTAAATAAAGTAACACTGGCCTGACTGGCGACCTGTACCAGCGCACGGGTGTCACTGGTGGGATGGGCAAATTTATGCTGAATAGCCTTGTGGTAATGCCCTTCACTGGCAAATGGGTTGGCATGTGCAAATAAGGTAAGCGTAACGGCACTGCTTTGCTGGCGGCGTAGCTTCTCGGCCACCTTTTCGGCGTGCCAGCACAGCGCCTCTCGCAATGCGTTGTGGCTAGTGACCTTTTCGCCAAACGCGCGGGTAGAGTAAATTTGTTTTTTGTTGGCGCGTTCTGTATCCCAGGCAATGCAGGGCGTGCCGTTAAGCTCTCGCACTGTGCGCTCGGTTTCTACCGAGAACTGTTTGCGAATACTCTTAGGGTCGCACTGCGCCAGTTGCCAGGCAGTGCTTATGCCCTGGGCTTCCAGCCGGGCACTAATGCGCTTACCCACGCCCCATATATCGCTTACGTGCATTTGCGAAAGTATAGACTGAATACGCTGTGGAGTGTCGAGTACCGCCAGGCCGTTTTTATTCCCCAGCCGCTTACCGGCATGGCTGGCGGCTTTCGCCAGCGTGGGAGTGGTGCCCAGCCCCACCCCCACTGGTAACCGTAATTGCTGCCATACTGCCTGCTTGATGTCGTTGGCATAGTGCATCCAGCCCGCAGAGGGCTGCCAGTTACCAAAGTTCAGAAAGCACTCGTCTATAGAATACACGTGCATATCGGGTGCGAAGGCGCCAACAATACACATCATTTTATTCGACAAATCATCGTACAGTTCATAGTTGGACGAGCGCACCACGGCACCGTGTTGCTGTAAAAACTTTTGCACCTTGTAATAGGGGCCGAACTTCTTCACGCCCAGTTGCTTCGCCCGATCGCATAACGCGCAAATACACCCGTCGTTATTGGTCAGCACCACCACCGGACGGTTGCGTATGGCGGGGTCGAACACTTTCTCTGCCGAGGCATAGAAACTGTTGGCATCGACTAGCGCGTACATTGGCTTAACCACTTCACATACCGGTGCATCCGCACCGAGCGTACTACAATGCCTTCCTCTTCGAATATATCGCCCTCGCTGAGCACATAGGGCTGGTGATCCTGCCCCGGCGACAACAACACCATGGCCTTACGGTCGAACAGCTTACACACAAACCCGCCGTTCAAATTGGCAACCACCACATCCAGACTGGTGGTACTGGCTGCGCGATCCACTATAAGCAGGTCGCCATCGAAAATCCCCACCCCGGTCATGGAATCACCCTGGGCCTGCCCAATAAAGGTTGCGCTGGGGTGCTCTATTAACAGCTCGTCTAAATCCAGCCCAAGTTGTCGGTATTCTGCTGCCGGCGACTCGAACCCGCTGATGCCGGCTTGCGCCCGCACCGGTATGACTTGCAGCATGGTAAACCTCACTTTCTTCACTACATGAAAGACACTGTTTATTTATACAGTAATTTACTGTACAGTAAAAATGAAATTCGCAGAGACGGAGACGCTCCATGGCAATTACCACGCAATACGTAGTAACACATAAAGGGGTAGAGAAGCTGGTGACTACCGATAAAAAAGAGGCTGATCAATACGATAAGATGCTGGACGCGGCCGATAATCTGGCCACCTTTATCCAGGCAAAGGGCATTAAATTAGATGCCGGTGTAGCTGAAGAACTGTCGATCATGCTGGCGAAAAATAAAGACAAGGTCGCCAAGGTACTGAAGGGCGCCACTGCAGATAGCGTGCTTGAGGACGAGCAGGCCGAAGTGGTAAAGCTGCAGGCCAACGGCTAACACCCCGGTAGGTACGTCTTCGCGCCACGCGCGTCGCCATTGTGCGGCTGCGCGTGCGTGTTACCTATTTGATATGCCGCCCTTTCTCCTGCTATAACACTAGCCGGCGCGTAAGGTGAACAGCAAAGCTGCTCATCGCGTAACCAGTGTTACGGGCATTGCAGTACTCTGCCCTGTTTTTGTAGCGGAAATAAGGAATACCTTTGGCCTCCCCACACCCAACCTCTGCACCCCCGGTTATTGTTCTGGACGGGGTGACCTTCGCCTATACGGCTGACGGCCCTGACATTATTGATATTCCGGCCTGGTCGGTAGCGGCCGGCGAGCATGCCTTCGTGAGCGGGGCGTCGGGCAGTGGCAAGAGTACCCTGCTGAATTTGGTTACCGGTACGCTGGTGCCCAACACCGGCACCATCACCCTGGCCGGCCAGCCCTTTTCTTCCGCTCCGGCCCGTCAACGTGACCATTTGCGCGCCACTCACATTGGCGTGGTATTTCAGCAATTCAATTTAATTGGCTATTTAACCGTGCAGCAGAACATTGCCGCGGCGGCGTACTTTGCCAAAAATAAACGCCCCGACCTGAACCAGCGTATTGCCGAACTGGTAGATGCCCTACAGTTACCTGACTCCGTGCTGCAAGCCAGAGCAGAAACCCTGAGTGTGGGTCAGCAGCAGCGGGTGGCTATTGCCCGCGCGCTGGTGAACCAGCCTGAAGTGCTGGTAGTGGACGAGCCCACGTCGGCGTTAGACGCCAACGCCCGCGACCGCTTTATGAACTTGCTGATAGACAACGCCCGCGAAAGCGCCGTGCTGTTTGTAAGTCACGACACCAGCCTGAAACACCACTTTGAATCGCATATCGACATGGCCTCGCTGAATCAGGCTAAGGGGAAAGTATGATCCTGCAACTGGCCGCCGCCAGCCTGAAGCACCGCAAAACCTCGGTATTGCTCACCCTGTTCACCATAGTGATCAGTGTAAGCCTGTTGCTAAGCGTAGAGTATGTGCGCGGTCAGGTACGAGACAGCTTCACCCGCACCGTCTCCGGGGTAGATATTATAGTTGGCGCACCCACCGGCCAGCTTAATCTGTTGCTGTACTCTGTGTTTCGAATGGGCAATCCCACCCAGGGGGTCGACTGGCAGGACGTGGCCTGGCTAGAAGACCATCCGCAGGTAGACTGGTTAGTGCCCATCGCGCTGGGTGATGCACATAAAGGCTATCGGGTGGTGGGTACGTCAAATGCGTACTTTGAGCATTTCAAATACGGTGACAAACAGTCGCTGAGTTTCTCTACCGGCAACGGGTTTACCAGCGATCGCCATGCCGTTATCGGCGCCGAGGTAGCCGAGCAATTGAACTATCAGGTGGGCGATAAAATTGTAATATCCCATGGCCTGGGTGAAGTCAGTTTTCAGCACCACGAGTCACACCCCTTTACCATTAGCGGGATCCTTAACCCCACAGGCACACCGGCGGATAAGGGGGTCTATGTGACACTGCAGGGCATGGAGTCGGTACACGGCAGTTCACCAACGCAGAATACGCTACGCCGCTCACCGTTTAAAAAGCCTGATGCCGGTAGCAAGGCAGCTGACGATGATCACGCTCACCATGATGAGCACGACCATAGCGCGGAGGACACACACGGCGAGAGCCTGTCGCAGGCGCCGCCGTCGTCGATCAGTGCGCTGTTTTTAGGCCTGTCCAGTCGCGTCGCCGCCCTACAGGTACAGCATCAGATCAACAATTACGGCAATGCCGCCCTGCTGGCTATTTTGCCCGGCGTGGCCCTGAAGCAGTTGTGGGGCCTGATGAGTAACGTGGAAAAGTTGCTGTTAGGAATTTCCGTGCTCATTTTAATTTCATCGTTGATTGGCCTTATCACCTTATTACTGGCAACCATGCGAGAACGCCGTCAGGAGATTGCCGTACTGCGCGCAATAGGCGCCGGGCCGGGCACAATCTTATGGTTAATTCAGGCAGAAGCCCTGCTGATTACTGCGGTAGGCTGCGCGGTATCCTTTGCAGCGGTATCGCTGGGACTGGTGGTGTTTGCCGACTGGCTGAACGCCAGTTATGGCCTGGTGGTCACGGGCAGTTTGTTCACGCTGCAAAGTGCCATAGTGGTGGGGTGTGTGCTGGCTGCAACCTGGGTGTGTAGCTTTATTCCCGCTATCGCGGCCTATCGGAGCGCGCTGCACGCGGGGTTGAGTACCCGCTAAGTGGCGGCTGATGTAGACGGTATGTAGCTGGTATTGCAGATAGAGCCATCAGGTTGAGCGGGTTATTTAAGGGAATGGGTACAGACATGTGCTGTTGGCTAACGCGGTTTGCAACCACATCCACGGCTAATGAGCGTGAGCGAAACAAGGCGCGTGGCTGAACAGGCACCTGCCGTGAGCCGGGCATGGGCTAATAGAAGAGTAATCGGAGTGAGTCAACAGCCACTACCGGGCTGCCGACCGGATAAGTTGTTAGTGTGCGTTGACCAGTGAATCCAGCAGATTCATTACATCACGGCTGGCGGTTTCCATCTGTTTAATCAGGGTATCGCGCTTAACCGTGTCGCCTGCATTGGCGGCTTCAATAGCCTGAATGCCGGCACGGTGCACTTCTGCATGGGGCTTCTCAAGACGGCGGAAGGCGTCTGTCTTACCCATGCTGTCGTGCTGATTCTCGTTATACCATCTGCCTAACCGGCAAGAGGTATGATCGGCGAACTCGCCAGCTGACTTGTTGCTCTTACCGCACAGCACAGCGTACACGTCACTTTTCCACACGACGTGATCCAGCTTCAGCGTCTGAATAAAGGTTTCCTGCGAGCCATTTTTGATGGTGGTGCTCATGCTGTCGCAGTGCTGTACCATTTTATCGTAGGACGTATTCAGGGTATTCACGCCCTCTGACAGGTGCGCGTTGTTTTCCTGTAGCTCCGACACTGATCCCACCGCGGCACGGGTAGATTGAATAATCCCTTGCACCAGCTCAGCCACTTCGTTCGCTGATTTGTTGGTTTCATTGGCCAGTGCACGGACTTCGTCGGCCACCACGCTAAAACCGCGACCGGCGTCACCGGCACGGGCCGCTTCAATGGCCGCGTTAAGGGCCAGCAAATTGGTCTGGTCGGAAATACTGGTGATGGTGGAGACGAACTTATTGATATTATCGGCGGTATCCGACAACCCGGAAATGCGATCACTCATTTGTGTCATGCGTTCGCTCAGGGCGTTCATAGCACTGATAATGTCTTTCAGAGAGGTCGACGAGGTGTCGAATAAACTCTGAATATCTGCAATAGAGGTACTTTCGTCCTGAATCTGTTGATAAGCAGACAATACCGACTCGCGGATCCCACTTACCTGGCCCAATGCATCCAGCATACCGTTATTCAGCGAATTGGCCTGGTATTGCTGGCTTGCCTCAATGAGGGCTGCGTTTTCTTCCTGCAGGGCAGCGTTTTCAGCTTCCAGTTGTGCCAAGCGCTCTAGCGTGCGGGTGTGCTCCTGTTGCAGGTCGGTTAAGGCATTTGCCTTAGACTCAAAAGTAGACTTGAGGACCAGCATAGTGTCTCCAGTAGAATTATTATTTTCGAAAATTCACTTTAGCAGGTAATAGCCTGCTATGGCTATTAGCCAATAGTAATTAAATACTAGTCACAGGCCCGGGTAGTGCCTCTTTCGATCAGTTTCGGCGTGAGAATGTGTTCCAGTACCACCTTATGATTGCCATACACCTGGTCCAGGATCCAGTTAGCCGCCATGGCGCCGATTTCCCTCACCGGGTAATCAACGGTGGTGAGTTTAGGCGTGAGATAACTGGCAAAGTCGATGTTATCGAAGCCGATTACTGAGACATCTTCCGGCACCCGTTTACCGTGGCTACGTAGCGCATTGATGGCACCTGACGCCATCTCGTCGTTGGCACAGGCCACGGCAGTGTAATGGCAGCCGGACGCTTCGAGCGCCTCGATGCCTGCTTCACCAGAGTGCGCCTGGAAGTTACCTTCGTAGGTCAGATTAGGGTTGTAATTAATACCCGCCTCGGCCAGCGCACGCTTGTGCCCTTCCAGACGGTTGATACCATCAGCTTTAAACAACGCGCCCGACAGGTAGCCGATATCACGGTGGCCTAAATCAAGTAAGTGCTTAGTAGCAATATAACCGCCGGTCACATTGTCCAGGCTGATGCACCGGTCGCCAATGGCTTCTATATAACGGTTAACCACCACCAGCGGGACATCCTGGCTGGCCAGTTCCACCAGATACGCATCGCTCACCGCTTCCACATGCAAAATAAGTGCATCGCAGCGACGGCTGAGCAAGGCTTCAATTTCCTTTTTCTCCAGCGCTTCGTCGGAGTGGCCGGTCACCACAAACATGTGTTTGTTGGCTCTGCGTAAGACTTTTTCTGAGCCGGCTACCATGGTGCCGAAAAAAGAGCCGTGCAGCTCAGGTACGACATAACCAATGGTATGTGTTTTATTAGACGCCAGCGATGCGGCAATGACGTTGTGCCGGTAGCCAAGCTTTTCCATGGCGGCCAGCACCTGCTGACGGGTTTTTTCTTTGACTGTATCGGTATTATTGATTACCCGCGAAACAGTGGCAGAGGAGACGCCCGCTGCTTCGCTGACCTGTTTTATTGTTACCATGTATTCCGTGTTCCTGCTGGTATCGCCTGCCTCACGATACGTCTGCCCACCGTTGGGTCGTTACTGGCGTTCTAATGTCAGTTGTTGCTGAATTGCCGCCACTTTATGGTGGTCTAATGTATACCAGCGCATGATTATCGCAACCGCTAATGATGCCACGGCCGGTAATATACAGAACGACACTACGATACCCTGCGCTACGCTGGGATCGTACACATTAGCCTGATAATCGTAGTAAGCCAGCAACCAGCCAGCCATCGCGCCGCCCATAGCGAGGCCCACCTTAATAAAAAATACCACGGTGGAGTAGGTAACACCGGTCATGCGGACTTTGGTTTTATACTCGCCATAATCCACCACATCGGCAATTTTCGCCCATAACAGGGGGGTGGCCATTTGCAGGATAAGGCCCCACATAAAGTGCAGACTCACCGCCAACACCCAGGCATCAGCCGCCACAAAATAGTTCGCCACACAAATGCCCGCACTGAGGACTTGCAATAAGGTGTACATTTTTATTTTGCAGTAACGGCGGGCCAGCGGATTTGCCAGCGCACAACCAATAATACTGCCGATCATGCCTGCTGTGACGAACAGGGTGACGTCGTCGGGGCGTTGCAGGACGTATTTCACATAGTAAATGGCCAGAGTATTACGCAGCACCATGCCGGTAAGCAGCAGCACGGCCACCACACACAGGACCCGGCACTGGTCGTTTTTCCACAGCGCTTTCATCTGCTGTTTATAGGGCACAGCATCTTCGTTCGACGGCTTCACTCGCTCCCGGGTACCGGCAAAACACACCAGAAACAGCCCCATGCCAACCAGACTCATCAGCATCATCGCGCGCTGATAGCCCAGCGCATCATCGCCCTGCCCAAAGTATTCCACCAGCGGCAGCATACACAGGGTGACCACCAAACCGCCGCCCATGGCGAATACGAACCGGTACGACTGAATAGACACCCGTTCATTGGCCTCGGCGCTCATTACGCCGCCCAGCGCCGAGTACGGAATATTAATGGCCGTATACATAAGCATCAGCAGCGCATACGTGGCAAAAGCATAGATAAATTTACCGGTTTCCGGCAATGGCGGGGACGTAAAAGCAATCACGCTGCATATCGCAAACGGTAGTGCCAGCCATAACAGATAGGGCCGGTAACTGCCCCAGCGGGTGCGCGTACGGTCGGCAAGCGCTCCCATCATGGGGTCGGTGACAGCATCGAATACTCTGACAATCAGGAACATGCTGCCCACCGCGGCGGGCGACAGGCCGACAATATCGGTGTAGTAGAAGGTGAGAAACAGCATCACCGTCTGAAAAATAAAGTTGCTGGCGGTGTCGCCCAGCCCGTAGGCAATTTTTTCCCGTGAACTAACCATACCCACTACGCCTGTTTGTTATTTTGCTTGTTTGCGGGGAGCTAACATACGACGCAACGACAAGGCGCTGTTTTTCAGCGTGCGTGTTTGCGTTGCATAATCAACATACACGATACCGAAACGTTTTTCATAGCCCAGTGCCCATTCAAAGTTGTCCATCAGGCTCCACACGAAGTAGCCGGTGATGTTCACACCCTGACGAACCGCTTCTGTTACTGCGTCCATATGGGTTTGCAGGTAGCGTAAACGCTGCTGATCATCCACCACGCCATCAACCATATGATCGTCACTGGCCAGGCCGTTTTCGGTAATGATCAGCGGGGGCAGCGTGAAGTCACGGTGCAACTGCAACAATAAGTCGGTGAGTCCCTGCGGATAGACTTCCCAGCCCATCGCGGTTTTTTCACAATCGGCCGGTGGCTCCAGCTGGTGAGGATCTTCCCCGCCGTTATCTTCTACCTTGGCACGGGTATAGTAGTTAACACCCAGGAAATCGATAGGCTGCGCAATAATCTCTAAATCGCCGTCTTCGATAACGGGGCGATGAGCCTCTGGCAGCTCGTTCAGCAATGCCGGGTACTCGCCTTCGATGATAGGACGAATGTACCAGTCGTTAAAATGTACGTGCGCTAGCTGGGTGGCAGCTTTGTCTTGTTCGCTGTCACTGGCCGGATAAAACGGCGTGAAGTTTAGCACAATACCGCTTTCTGTCTGGGGCGCGTTTTTGCGCAACACCTGCATACCCAGGCCGTGTGCCAGCAGTAAGTGGTGAATGGCTTTCTTGCCATATTCTTTGCCCACTTTGCCCGGCGCATGAATACCGACTTCATAGCCCAGATAAGCACTACAAAACGGTTCGTTCAGGGTGGCGTAGGAAAACACCTTGTCGCCAAACGCTTTGGTCACAACATCAACGTAGGTAGCAAAAGCATAGGCGGTGTCACGGTTTAGCCAGCCACCTTCGTCTTCCAGATACTGAGGGAGGTCCCAGTGGTAAAGGGTGACATATGCTTTAATATCACGCTCCGCCAGGGCATCCAGTATGGCGATATAAAAATCCAGGCCTTCCTGATTTACTGAGCCGTCGGCACGGATAATACGCGGCCAGCTTATGGAAAACCGGTAAGCGTCCACGTTCAGCGACGCGATCATGTCGATGTCTTCACGCCAGCGATTTATGTGATCGCAGGCTACCAGACCATCGCTTTTATCGGCAATTTTACCGGGCTGCTGACAGAACGTGTCCCATATACAGGGTTCGCGACTGTCTGCACCGCCTTCAATCTGAAACGATGAGGTTGCCACACCCATGGTGAAAGACGGGTCAGCAAAAGGGGTTCCGGGTTTCGCAGTAATATCCATGAGTGTCAGGCATTCCTACAGGTAAACGGATTAATGACAAGGTGCAGCGCGTCGCAGCACACTCTGCCGGGACATGGAAGCGCTTACAAAGCGCCTCGGAAATAAGCCGGCGTACGTAAATATAAGAGGGAGTATAACATAAAATGTAAGCGCTCCCATGAAAGCCTTTAACATTTTTATCACAAACTGCCCGGCAGTGACTGACGGGCAAGCGATGCTTACTGACCAAAGCGGCTCAGGTAATCCTGATGCTTGGGCAGTTTATCCACCGTGCGGTCTATTTGTGTGCGAATTTGCGTGAGTAGGCCTTCCAGCTCTTCCCGGCTCATACTGTCCACAATAGGGTGGTAAGACTCCGGCATCAGCCCCTGGCCAATCATCACCTGCTGCCAGGAGTCGTCAAACAACTCACTGCCTTCTCTGAATACCCGTCCGGTTTTCTTAAACAGATCGATACGGTGGCGTAGTGACGCCGGTACATCCATCTGCCGGCAGTGCCGCCAGAACGGTGTATCAGTGCGGTTGGTGACATGATAGTGCAGAATAATAAAGTCGCGGATGTGCTCTATGTCGAAGTCTGCCTGGGCGTTGAACTCGTTCACGTCCTCTTCTATTACCCCGTCAACTGGGAACATGCGCAGTAACCTCACGATCCCCTGCTGAATAAGATGAATACTGGTGGACTCCAACGGCTCAAGGAAGCCACTGGCCAGGCCCAGCGCAATACAGTTACGGTTCCATTGTTTGCGCCTGCGGCCAGTGCGGAAGTGGATCACGCGAGGCTCGTTCAACGGTTTACCCTCGATATTCGACAGCAGCTTATCAATGGCTGCCTCATCGCTCAGGTAATTGCTGCAGTACACCAGGCCATTGCCTACCCGGTGCTGCAACGGGATACGCCATTGCCAGCCAGCATCATGAGCGATACAGCGAGTGTAAGGAATAGGGTCATCCACCGACTCGGTTTGCACCGCGACGGCGCTGTCATTGGGTAGCCAGTGTGACCAGTCTTCATAACCGGTATGCAGTGCCTTTTCAATCAGTAAACCGCGGAAGCCGGTGCAGTCTAAAAAGATATCCCCTTCTACCACCTGACCATTATCCAGCGTCAGACTCTCAATGAAGCCATCCTGCTCGCGCACCGTCACATCCTCAATTTTGGCATCGATGCGGGTCAGCCCTTCTTTCTCGGCCAGTTCGCGCAAAAAGGCAGCATAGCGAGTGGCGTCAATGTGGTACGCATAGTTAAGCCCATTGTTGGGCAGGTGTGCAAACCGGCCGGCTTCCGCCGCTTTGCGCTCCAGGCAGTAATCACCAAAATCACTGCTCAGCCCTTCTTTGAGGCCGCGCATCCAAAAGTGCTGAAAGCCGGCGGCCCAGCAATCTTTCCCCGTCACCCCAAAGGCATGCAGGTAGGCGTGTTCAAGATCTTTCCAGTTTTCGAAGTTAATACCCAGCTTGAAGGTGGCATTCGTGGCTGCCATGAACTCCTGTTCATTCACTTTCAGCAGCTTATGAAAAAATACCAGCGTGGGGATGGTGGCTTCGCCTACCCCCACTGTGCCAATTTCAGAGCTTTCTATGAGGGTCACATCCACTTGTCGGCCCAGCGTGCGGGTAAATGCGGCGGCGGCCATCCAGCCTGCGGTGCCACCGCCGGCAATTACTACACGTTGTCTTTTCGTCTCAGTCATCACTGCTACCTGATAGTTGTTACTGCTTGAGGTTATTCGCCAGCCAGGCTTTGAACTGGCGCAACGTAGGCTCGTCGACATCACCTAACGGGCCTTGCCGGTTTTCTGGAATATGGTCAAAACGGCGCGACGACTCACCAAATACATAATAATTAAACAGGGCCTTCCAGGCCTGACGCTGGCTGTCTGGCAAATTGTTCAGTGCCAGCAGGGCGTGATACAGGGCATTTTCACTGCGCCCCAGATAAGCGGGCGTTTGTCGCCACCAGTAATTCACCAGCATATTCATGGTTTGCTGCCCTTCAATGTGATGCCACCACATTGAAGGTATATACAGCGCGTCGCCGGGTTCCAGCTCTATCACCAGGGCCTGTTCCAGCGCCTTGGCAAACTTCGGAAACCGGTCATAATCGGGGTGTTTGAAGTCCACCAGACTGATGGCCTGTCCTGCCGGTGTAAAATGCAAAGGTCCCACATACAGATTTTCTACCTGCTCAGGCGGAAACAGTGTCACCTTACGCTTACCCGCTGTTACGCAAATAAGGTTATCCGGCACATCATAATGGGCGGCAATACGACTCTTATTGCCAATCCACAAGGTCGCCAGTGGCGCTAATGCATCCAGCGGCATGGGGTTCGCCTCAGCAAAGCCCGGCAGGCAAGTGTCCAGCGTAGTGGAGCCCACATATAGCGAGTCCGGTTCGGATTGCTCTGCCAGCGCCAGCATCTGTTGCAAAGCAGACTGGAAAGGCTGACGGTTGCGGGTGAAATTAAACCCCGACATGTCGTCGTTATAGAACATTCGCCCGTCTTCCTGATGGGGCAATGCCAGACAGTCTACCGTGACGCCCCGGTCAAACTGTGCCAGATACTGCACCAGCGCGTCATCGCTTTCCTGGGCCGCCTGCACTACCGGCCAGTCGGCCACCAGACCAGGCAACGCGCGGGGCGTCGTCCAGCCGGACAATGCAGCAGTCAGCTCATCCCGGTTGCCAACGTGCTCTGCAAGTACGGGTTGGTTCATCACTTGGCCACGCGTGCCTTTTTTCGTTCAACCAGATTCCGCAGCTGTGACATAGAGGCAATAATCATATATATCAGCGCCACATAGCCTTTACTGTGCAGTCGGCCAAGGGTGTCGGCATCCAGTGTTTTCAGCTTTTCTTCGTTCAGCGTAGAAAAGCCGGAGAGACGATGGGTGCCCGAGCCGTCCAGGTCTATATCAACCACAAAACTTTCAATCAGTGACAGTTCGTTGAGGGTAGCAATAAACTCCGCCACTTCGTCCTGACTCTGATGAATAGTACTGAGTACGTTGGCGATATTGTCGATGTAATCGGTGTTCCCGCCGTGGGGCAAAAATATAGGCTGTCCTTCGCTCTCGTTTACCCGGGGATCATCCAAGTTGATATGGATAGATAACGTTTGTTCGCCGTCCCGCTCGTTGCGGCCAATTAAAAACGGGCCTTTCTCAATTAACAGCGGCTTATAATTAGCCTTCCAGCCATCGTCGTCCAGAAACAAATTTTCATTCTGTTCAAGGCCAAGCAGGGCAACCAACTGGAACTGGTTATTGGCATCTTTGGCAAACATCAGCGGGTAATGCGCCTGTGCGTGGCGCAGTTCCACCGGATACACGGGCACGCACATCATGTTGTCACCGTAGTCGGCCGAGTGCGTGGTAATGACTTTTAAATCTTTGTGTTGAACATTGTTCAGTAGCGCATGGTTGGCCATGTTCACTCCTATTAACTGGCTTGGTGAGTTGCCCGGGCTGTTAGCTGATCGAGCAGTGCACGGTTGTCCGGCAGCCCGGTCAACTGTTGCTGTTGCCGCTGATGCGAATGACGGATAGCCGATTCTGCCGCACGCAGGCGCGCCTGGTTGAACCGACCCTCGTCTACCTGCCCTTTATACCCCATTCCGAATAGAATATAGAGATAGCTGGCAACCGGAAAAATTTCGTTGTTGTAAATAAAGTCATCCGCGTGTGGCGGACGGGTTTGCCACAGTGTGAGCCAGGCCTGTAACTGGGGGGAGGCCGACTCAATATCTGTCATGGCCTGCCAGTACGACGTATCCCGGCGTTCACTGAGCACATAATGTAGCTTCAGAAAATCGACTATGCGTGCCCAGCGGGCATTCATTTTCTGGTTAAACTGTTCGGCCGCCAGCGTCATATGCGCGCCGGGGGCTGGCAGCAGCCTGGCAATGTCGTTGGCTGCCAGTTCAATCATCACCAGTGCAGAAGCCTCAAGCGGCTCAAGGAATCCCGCCGACGTCCCCACGGCTACACAATTGTGTAACCAGGGCGTAGTGCGGTAACCCGGCGTGAAGCTAATTTTGCGAATAGCATCTTCGTGGACCGGGGCGCTGGCGGCATCTGCCTTTAGATACTCTAGCAGCGTCGCGCGGGCAATCTCATCGTCCGTGTGTTCGCTACTATACACATAGCCTACCCCTTTGCGGGTAGGCAGACCAATATCCCATATCCAGCCGGCCTGTCGCGCGGTAGATACGGTGGCTGACTGAATAGGCGTGGTACTGTCCGCGTAGGGTGCCTGAACCGCCATGGCACTGTTGTTTTTCAGTGCTGTAACAGGCTCTAAATCGACCTTGTAATGCTGGCCAATCAGGCGTGCCGCAAAGCCGCTGCAATCAATAAACAGCGAACCTGCTATTGCGCCCTCACGCCCCTGTAATTCAGTAATGACGCCGGTGGCATCGGTATGGACAATATCAATATGGTCGCGCACATAACGAACGCCAAGCGCTTCTATACTGTGGGTTTTAAGCAACTCAGCAAACTTATTGGCATCCAGATGATAGCCGTAATTTGCCACGGCCGCATAGGGCGGTGTTTGCGCTTGCTTGGGCGCTTTATGCTGAGCGCATAACGCGGGCTGAGTGGAAAACAATTCGGCGAAGCGGGCTTTCGGCTGGGTACTTTGCCACCAGGGCACGATGTCAGCATCGAAAAAACCGGCTGGCAAATCAAAAGGATGGTAGTAGCAGTCGTCGTCCGTATTAGTCACCCACTGGCGAAAGCAGGTGCCTTGTTTAAAAGACGCATCGCACTGCAATAAGAAATCGTCTTCGGCAATACCAATCTTGCGCAGGGTGTCGCGCATGGTAGGCCAGGTTCCTTCACCCACGCCGAGGATCTTCACATCAGGCGATTCTACCAGGGTAACAGAAACATGGGGGTTGGATTTTACATTATGTTCGGCAGCAATGATGGCAGCTGTCAGCCATCCGGCTGCGCCTCCGCCCACTACCACAACATGACGTTGTAATTCTGGATTATTTTGCGAGTTCATAGCGTTGCCCCGTCGTCTGCGCTGAACCTATGGTGGTCAGGGCAGATTTCCGACACGTCTGGCGACGGTCGAAATCCCGTTTGCTACTCAGTGTAACGGATAAAAGCGGACTGCGCTGCCGTATCCTTACGGCAGCGCCTTCCTGACCTACAACTTCCGGGACTAGAAGCTGTAGCGCACACCTACGTTATAACGTGGTTCCACGTCATATATGCCAACCAGCATATTTGGATGACGACCATGCGTACGCTGGTACTCACCCGTAACGTTAATGCCTTCAACGAACACTTCCAGATCTTCATTCACCTGATAACGCACATTCAGGTCAAGCTGGTCGTACTCTTCGGTATAGATGGGGTTCGCCAGACCATTACCGTCTGTGGTGCTGGTCAGGAACTTATCACGCCAGTTCCACGCCGCACGTACTTCCCAGTCATCGTTCTCATAGAAGAGTACCGCGTTCGCTGTATCACTCAGACCAAGCAACACAAACTGTGTAGCCAGGCTGTAGTTATCATATTCAACATCGCCGTCTACCATGGTGTAGTTCAGGATGACCCCGAAACCGGTGTCGCTGAACAGATGTTGTACGGCAAATTCCCAACCGTCAACCGAACGGGAATCGTCAGAGTTCACCGCCTGGGTTACCCGAATAGGTAACAACGGATCTTCACCGTCGATGCCGACAATCTGGCCATCTGCATTGACGTAACCCTGGTCGAAGAAGTATTGGCGAACCTCAGCAGCATCATCAGTGCCTAAAGCCTCTACCGCTTCCTGATAACGCGGGCCACCAATTGGTGTAGCAATATCAAACAAGGTATCTGTGTAAGTATTGGTGCCGATGAAGTTTTCTACTTCTTTGTCGAAGTAAGCCACTGACACGTAGCTGCCTTCGCCGTAGTAGAATTCGGTAGCCAGGTCGATGTTAGTCGACTCGAACGGCAGCAGGTTAGGGTTACCGGCAGTACCAGAACCTTCCTGGGCACGGGCCAGCTGATTCACTGTCAGACCACCCTGAATATCAGAATAGCCGGGACGGGTAATAGTTTTGCTGTAAGACGCACGTACAAACCAGTCCTGAACGACTTCCATCTTAAAGTCTACAGAAGGCAGGAAGTGGTCGTAGCCACCATCCAGGTTCGTGAAGGTGAAACCGTCGTCCAGCACACTGAATTCGTTGGCACCGACCCACGCAAGACCGGTGATGTCAGGTACCTGAGCTGCAGATTCTACCTCGGTATCTTCGTAACGCAGACCTACAGTTAACCAGCTTGGCATTTGACCAATTTCAAATTCCAGATTCGCCTGGCCGTATACAGCCCACATAGTTTCTTTAGTGCGGCGGTCAACCTGGTAGTTAGGATCCATACACAGCTCTGTGCCACACGGGCCCAGTGTATCGCCATTGGCAACAGCAACCGCTGAAATCGCGCTCAGGAAATCCTGCATGCTGGTTGCGTAGTAGAAGGGTTCAAGATCGCCCCCATTGCTGCCCAGTGTGTCATCGAACAGGCCAGGCAGATCGCGCTGCATGAAAATATCATCCGGATAATCTTCCGGCGCACCGTAGCCGCCCCACGTATCGCGCTGTGCAACTGAGTAAGCTGAACGGTTTTCAACTTCCGTGCCGGCCAGACCGAAATCAATGCTGGTGACAATGCCGCTGTCTAAGTAGTAGTTACCCCGGAATTGCAGCTGGTTGATGTCTGATTTCATGTAGCTGTTACGGAACGACGTGCCCGAGGTAAGCATACGGCTTGGATCTAACCCGTTTACGCCATCAGCATACACAATGCTCATGACCGGGAAGTCCTGAGAATAGTCCACTTCGGTTTGTACACGGTCGAATTGTACGCCGCTGATTACGTTGTTGCTGCCCAGATCATTTTTAGGACCGGCTTCAGCTTGCGAGTCATGGTAATCCAGTTCCAGTGTCAGGTTGTCGCTGGCAATCCACTCAACGTTAAAGCCCAGTGATTTGTTTTCATTCACCGCGCCATAGTCGCTGGTGCCCAGACCGATATCGCAGCAGGTATTGTCTGCATAGATCACCGGCCCCATCACCGAACCTTCTTCATTGGTACCCGGGGTGTATTCACCGTAAGCAGGCACACCATTAAACCAGGTAGAGATCTGCTGACGCATGGTCTGCGTTTCCAGCTCTGAGTAGGTGTAATCCAGGGTGGTAGTGATGTCGTCGGTAGGTGCGTATTGCAGAGTCAGCTGACCGTTCATACGGGTACGGCGGAATTCATCCACGTTGTACGCCAGGTTACGTGGTACGGAGTACACGTCGTTTGGACCCGGAATATTTTCAAAGCTACCGTCGCGAGGCAGTGAACCCCAGTCGCCGCCGTCACCTTTAATGGTGTACCAACCGTTGCCGGTTTCCGCACTGTTTACGCCGGCATCACGTTCCTGATAAGAACCAATAAGCTGAATACCGAAGGTATCGTCATTGAATGTCTGGCTGTAAATACCCGACAGCTCAGGCGTCACCGAGCTGCCTGTTTCAGTAGACTGGTCGATTACGCCCTTCACACCCACGCTGGCTTTCAGGCCAGGGTTGCTCAGTGGCTTCGCAGTAACCAGGTTAACGGTAGAACCGATACCACCGGTTGGCTGTGCCGCACGACTGGTTTTATATACTTCAATGGCAGACACGCCTTCCGAAGCCAGGTTCGCAAAGTCGAACGAGCGCGATGATGAAGCGCCGGTTGCTTCCAGGTTCGCGGCAGGCATTTGACGGCCGTTCAGCGTAACCAGGTTGTAGTCAGGACCAAAGCCACGCACGGTAATTTTACTGCCTTCACCGTTTGAGCGGTCAATAGACACACCGGTAATACGCTGCAGCGACTCGGCCAGGTTGGTATCGGGGAACTTACCGATGTCCTCTGCCGAAATAGCATCAACCACGCCCGATGCAGCTTTTTTCGTCAGCATGGATTTGGTTAAACTTTCGCGGATACCACTTACTTCGATAACTTCAAAGTTACCGGCGGTAACTTCACCGTCATCATTGTCCTGAGCCAGCGCAGGCATAGTTGCCATGGCGCCTAAAATAAGCGACAGACTGCTTGCCAGTCGCGTTTTATTAAATGTTTTTGATTTCATGTGTTACCCCAGCCGTGCGATAAGTAATGGGTTAGTTGCAGCTCCGCTCTTTCTGGCACGCTGTTATCACGTGATGGCGGTGTGTTGCTCGTAACCGGCGACTTGTTTCACTTTGGTTTACGTTGATTTATGCCACCAGTTGGCATAACTCTGAATGCTATGAAAGCGCTTACAATTTACCACTAGATACCTGTAAGCGCTTTCATTACAAAATACGTAGGATCCGTTTGTAATGCAAGTGTTTTGAACTTGTTAATTGTTAAATTTTGTACAACCAATACATTAACCCTCTTTTTTACACTGATAAAAATTGTGTTTTCTTTGTACAAATTTCAGCTGTAGCCTGTACAGCATAGTTGCTCTGCGTGATTTCGACAGGAAGTAGCTTAATAAAAACTTAAATTTTAAGTTAGGCGTCGGGTTGCACGCTTATCCCACTGATATGTTGCACGGGGTGGGAAATGACAGGCCGGCATTTTGTAAGCGCATTCAAAATTAAATGTAAGCGCTTGCATTTTACATGCTCGTGCCTATACTAGCCAACAAGTCGTTAACAACTGCATGTGCATGCCTCATATCGTCTCACACAGCATATGAGCTGGCGGTAAGCATTCATTGCCCCCATGCCCAACACTTAGGTAGATAATTACTATGACTCAAACTGCTGAGGCTGTTTCGCAGAACCACCCCAAAACATCGCATTTTGTTTTGTGGACACTCACCTCCCTGTTCTTCATGTGGGGTTTTATCACGGCGATGAACGACGTGTTAATTCCGCATCTCAAAGCATTATTCGATTTAACCTACACTAAAGCCATGCTGGTTCAGTCGTGCTTCTTTGGTGCCTATTTCCTGATTTCTGTACCCGGCGGTAAGCTGGTAAGTAAAGTGGGTTACCAGAAGGGCATTGGTATTGGTCTGCTAACTGCGGCTATCGGTTGTGTGATGTTTATTCCTTCAGCGTACTTCGAGCAGTACTGGATGTTCCTGCTGGCGTTGTTTGTACTGGCTTCCGGCGTAACTATTCTGCAGGTGGCTGCCAACCCGCTGGTTACCATTATGGGCGACCCTGAAACCGCCTCCAGCCGTCTTACCATGACACAGGCATTTAATTCACTGGGCACCACAGTGGCACCCATCATCGGGGGGGCATTATTGTTCTCTGCTCATGAAGGGGTTGAAACCCAGGTCGAGGCCAGTTCGGTTATTGCGCCTTACCTGTCAATGGCCGCGGTGCTTATTGTAATGGCCATTGTGATGGTGAAGGTTGCGTTGCCGTCCACCAAGGCTGATGAAGCCGACCTCCCCACTACCGCCGACCAAAGCGTGCTGAAAATTCGCCATCTGGCGTTGGGCGTTCTGGCAATCTTCTTATATGTGGGCGCTGAAGTGTCTATCGGCAGCTTCCTGGTTAACTATTTCGTGTCGAATGACGTGATGGGCATGACCGAAGGGCAGGCCTCGCGGTATCTTGCCTATTACTGGGGCGGAGCTATGGTTGGCCGCTTTATCGGTGCGGTGGTAATGCAGAAAGTTAAGCCGGGGCTGTTGCTGGCGTTCAACTGTGCAATGTCGTGCATTCTTATCGCAATTTCAGTATCCAGTTCAGGTGAAGTGGCAATGTGGTCTATCCTTGCTGTGGGCCTGTGCAACTCGATTATGTTCCCTACCATTTTCAGCCTGGCACTGAAGGGACTGGGCAAGCAAACCGCAAACGGGTCTGGCATGCTGTGCCTGGCTATTGTTGGTGGCGCCATTATTCCGCTGCTACAGGGTGTGTTGGCCGACACTGTCGGTCTGCAGGTGTCGTTCCTGTTGCCACTACTTTGTTATATCTATATTGCTTTTTACGGCCTTGTAGGCTCAAAACCTGTAGTAAATCAGGAGACAAACGCATGACATTTACATGGAAACGCTCAGTAGCTGCAATGACTGCGACCTTGCTGGTCGCGGCCTGTCAGCCCGAGTCGGCGTCCACCGCGACCCAATCGTCAAATCAGCAGACTGCGCAAAGCCAGACTGATACCGCGCGCACATTGCCGCCAAGCCCGGATGCCAAGGTACCGGACTACTGGCCCGAGGTCGCTTTTTCAACCGAAAACAGCGACGCCGTAGAAGCCCGCGTAGACGAGCTGCTTAGCAGCATGACGCTGGAACAAAAAGTGGCGCAAATCATTCAGCCTGAAATTCGTGATGTAACAGTAGAAGACATGCGCAAGTATGGCTTCGGCTCCTATCTGAACGGCGGCGGTGCGTTTCCGAACAATGACAAACACGCCACCATGGAAGATTGGGTGGCGCTGGCTGAATCTATGTATCAGGCGTCGGTAGACGATAGCCTGGACGGGATCAGCATTCCTACCATGTGGGGCACCGATGCGGTACACGGCCACAATAATGTCGTGGGCGCGACTCTGTTTCCGCACAATATCGGCCTGGGTGCGATGAACGACCCCGAGCTTATCCATAAGATTGCAACGGTTACTGCCAAGGAAGTGCGGGCCACAGGCATTGACTGGATATTTGCCCCTACGGTGGCCACCGCTCGTGATGATCGCTGGGGCCGGACCTACGAGAGTTACTCCGAAGATCCGGAAATTGTAGGTAAGTATGCCCGTGCGATCGTGTCTGGCTTACAGGGTGATATCCGTGACGGCAACATTGACGATGCTCACGTTATTTCCACGGTTAAGCACTTTGTGGGCGACGGCGGCACCGAAGGTGGCGACGACCAGGGCAATAACATTGCCGATGAAGAAACCCTTTACCGCATTCATGCTCAGGGCTATGTAGAAGGCCTTAATGCCGGCGCTCAGTCAGTGATGGCTTCATTTAACAGTTGGCATGGTAAAAAGATCCACGGTAGTAAGTATCTGCTTACTAATGTCCTTAAAGACAAAATGGGCTTTGACGGCTTTGTGGTTGGCGACTGGAACGGTCACGGCCAGATAAAAGGCTGTACGAACGAAAGCTGCCCGCAGGCTATTAACGCTGGTCTGGACATTTTCATGGTGCCGACCGGTGCCTGGAAACCGCTTTACGAAAATACCATCGCGCAGGTGAAAAGCGGTGAGATCCCACAAGAGCGGCTTGATGATGCAGTGCGCCGGGTGCTGCGCGTGAAAGTGCGTGTAGGCTTGTTCGACTTACCTTCACCTGCCAACCGTTCGCTGTCTGCTAACGCCGAGCTGATCGGCGCAGACGAACACCGCGCAGTGGCACGGGAAGCAGTACGTAAATCACTGGTTATGCTGAAAAACCAGGATAATTTATTGCCGCTGTCCCCAGACACCAATGTGCTGGTGGCGGGTGATGCTGCACATAATATTGGCAAGCAGTCAGGTGGCTGGACTATCACCTGGCAGGGCACCGGTAACGAAAACAGCGACTTCCCGGGTGCGACCTCTATTTATCAGGGTATCGAAGCGGCGGTGAATGCGGCAGGTGGTACTGCCGTACTGTCAGAAGATGGCAGCTTTGACAACAAACCAGATGTTGCCATTGTGGTATTTGGTGAAAACCCGTACGCGGAAGGAAATGGCGACCTGTCGAATGTCGAGTTTCAGCGGGGCGAGAAATCTGATTTGGCACTGCTGAAATCTCTGAAAGAACAAGGGATCCCTGTGGTGTCTGTGTTCATCACCGGTCGCCCACTGTGGGTTAACCCTGAACTGAATGCCAGCGATGCCTTTGTGGTAGCCTGGCTGCCTGGTTCAGAAGGTCAGGGCGTAGCGGATGTCTTGTTCACCGACGCCGACGGCGACGTTGCCTACCCAATGAGTGGCAAACTGTCGTTCTCCTGGCCGGCGCTGCCGACGCAGGCCACCGTGAATCGTGGTGATGGTAAAACGCCTTTGTTTGCCTATGGCTATGGACTGGAATACGGTGACGCCGACAAGACCAGCTATCCGCTGAGTGAAGATCGTGGTGAATTAGGCAATACCGGGCCGGCGAGTCACGATATTTATGTACTTAGCACCCAGAAGCCCTGGCAACTGACCATTAAAGATGCCAGCGGTGATACTGTGATGCAAAGCAATCTGGTAGAAACAGAAAGCGCAAGCGTGCGTACCACCGACCGTAATGTGCAAGAAGACTCACTGGATATGCGCTGGCAACAGCGGGCGACTATCGGTTTCTACGCACCGTTCCCGGAAGATCTGCGGGATTATACTGCCGACGCTTCGGCGCTGGTTATGGAAGTGAAAGCGCTGGCTAATACTAATGACATCATGCTGGCCGCAGGCTGCACAGAAAGCTGTGACATGGCGCTGAAGTTGTCAGCCTATATGGAAAATACGAGAGACTGGCAGACTGTGACGGTGCCTACCCGCTGTCTGACGGAGAAAGGAGCGAGCTTCGCAGAAACCTTCTCCCCGTTCGCGCTGACTGCCTCCAAGGGCGCGCACATCGTGGTTTCGGATATCCGCTTGGAAGCCAATGTGGCGAAAGACACACTGCCAGATTGTCAGTAGTCGTTTAGTTAATAAGAGGTACAAAGGGGAGCCATTGGCTCCCTTTTTTTATTCTGTAGGCTCAATGTTCTGATGCACATGAGGACGGTTGTGAGAATGCGTATGCAGCGCGTCACTGTCGTCCCGGCATGGCTCGCCCGGCAACTCGAACTCAATGGTGGTATGTGACAAATTATACGGCGCCAACTGAGCGTTGACCTGACTTTTGAGTTCTCTGAGTAAGGAGCCGTCGGCATTTACGTTAAGCACCAGATGTGCGGTCAACACATGCTGTTCACCATCCAGTGACCATAAGTGAAGGTGGTGTATTTCGTCCACATGTTCAACGTCAAGCAAAGCATTCGTCAGTGCCTGCTGTTCTATATCATCAGGTACGCCCTGCAAAAATAACCGCAAGGTTTGCACCAGGTAGCGCGCCACATTGATCAGAATAAACACCGTGAACCCAATGGACAGCAGCGGATCAAGTATGGGCCAGCGATAAAAGTGCAGTACAATCGAGACAATCAGCACCGCGACCCAGCCCATAACATCCTCAATGAGGTGCCAGTTCAGCACTTTTTCATTCATGGAATGACCGCCATGTAAGCGGTACGCCGCTATGCCGTTAACAATAATGCCGAGAACGGCTAAGCCAATCATGCCCTCTGTGTGGGGCATAGGCGGGTCAATCAGCCGTGGGATCGCCTCAGATAAAATCCACACCGAACCGGCGACAAGAATGATGCTGTTTATCCATGCGCCCAGCAAACTCAACCTTTTAAAGCCGTACGTATAGCGGTGGGTAGCTGGCTGATGGCCCAGCCGCGCGAGTAACCAGGCCAGACCCAGTGACAGGGTATCACCCAAATCATGGACGGCATCCGCCATGATCGCCACACTGTTGGTCAGCCAGCCGCCAATAAATTCAATCATGGTAAAGCAGGCATTCAGCCAGAACGCAAAGCCAATCCGCTGCGTATCGCGGTGTTCTGTGTGATCATGTTGATGATGGCCATGCATGAAGAATAGCCCCGTAATCTTAACTGGTATCTTCTTACACCATAGCAGAGGCACTACCGGGCGTGTAATGAATAAAGGCGTTGTAACAGAATATCAGCCGACCAGCGCGTACCATAGCAAGCGCAGCGCCAGCAACGTCAGTAACCACTTAAACACTCTCACAAAACCGGCAGTAGATATTCGGTTTAATAATTTGAGGCCTAGCCAGGTACCTGCAAAACCACTTGCTATCATAGCTACAAGTAACGGCAACCAGTGCAGAAAGTGAAACCCCACAGCACTGAAAACACCCAGCTTGAGTAAATGCTGGAAGGTCATGCAGCTGGCGAACGTGGCGGTAATTTGCAGCTTGTGATAGCCGTTCCGATGCACAAATGCCGCCACGAGTGGTCCGGTTGCCCCGACGAACATGCTCAAAAATGTCGTAATAGCACCCGCCAGACTCCGCCCCAGCGGACGCATTTCACGTGTTTTAGGCTTGCTCCCCCATACCAGAAACAGGATGAACAGGGCGACAGCCAGCTGAATAACTTGCAAAGGTAACTGAATCACCAGCAGCGTCGCCACGCTGGCGCCCACCACTGCTCCCAGGCAGAACCAGCCCACCATCCGCCAGTCGGTATGGCGCCGGGTAAGCGCCGCCCGATTGGCATTAGAGCCAAACTGAACCAACCCGTGCACAGGAATGAGCGCCGCTACCGGCATCACGGTGGCCATCACCCCAAGCAGTAACACGCCCCCACCAATACCCAGGCTGGCAGTCATCAGCGAGGTCAATGCTGCCAGCAATATAAGGCCGGCCGCCACCAGCCCACTGATTTGATGGCCGGCAGTAAACAGCGTCAGCAGAGTGTCATACATAATATGCAGTTTTGTAGCAGAATAAAAAACACGACTACCTGGTGTTATGAAGAGGTGGAATCAAAATTCAGGAGCGCTCTTTGTGAGCAGGTTTGCCTTCCAGGCGGTCGCGACTGGCCAACCGTAGCCAGAATATCAGTTCAAACACCACGCCCAGTAACACAAATACCACTATACCTGCCCGCAGGCCGACCACGTAACAACCAATAGCAGCCAGTAAACACAGCACAATTACAGCTATTCTCGACACCATAATTTCCCTCCAGTCGATTGCCGGGCACGCTGTCGTACTGCCGGACCATCTTAATTACTCGCAGACTTCGCTTGTTACTAGGATGGCAGCAGGCAGCCGCGCCCTACAACAAGTATGGCCTAAAGCCGCGCAGCTTATGAAAAATATTCGTAAAAATTCGTGTCGCTGGCGGCTTTCTCTATCCGGTGTGGCAAACACCCAACCACCCACTACTTTTGTCTAAGTCGTGTCTGTAAGAAACGACATACTATTGAGAAAATTCTACTCACTACCTTTTTCACAGTGTGAACAATTCAATCATTTAAAATATATAATTATTAATTATCAGTAACTTAAATTAACTTCACCCCGTTGGCATGGAGTTGGCATACATATAAGTACAGACGACGAACAGGAGACAGCAATGACACGTTTTTTAAGCGTATCTGCAACGATTGCAGCATTGGCATTGTCTTCGCCAGTACTAGCTGACAGCCAAGGAAATAAATGGAAAGCGTCAGCCAGGGATGCATGGATTGATGGGAAAGCGGAAGCAACGCTCCTGTTCAACGGTCAACTCAATACCTTCGACATAAACACGGATGTCAGGGACGGAATAGTAATCCTTACAGGAAAGGTCGACAGTGAAGTCGATAAAGCGCTTGCCACGGAACTGGTCAAGTCGCTAGAAGGTGTTAAATCGGTTGATAACCGTTTGTCTGTAATAACGCCAGATGATTTTGATGGAGATTGGGACGCGTTCACACGAGATTTACAGGATGCAAAAGTAGTAACAGTAATTAAGACTCGCTTGCTACTGGAAGATCAGCTCTCTGGCACTGACATTGAAGTCCAAGCGAAACAAGGGATTGTTACCCTTTCCGGCACCGTGAGATCCAACAGTGAACGGGATCTGGCGATTGCCATTGCAAAGAACACTGATGACGTCGATGACGTAGTAAGTGAGCTGTCAATAGACGGCTAACCACTCCCCTCAAGGCCTGTTCGGGGCCTTATCATTACCTCTGATATTGGCCCGCTTCCTTAGCGGGCATTTTTTTGTCTGTCATTCGCCGGCTCACTGGCATAGGCTTTTCTGTGGGACGGTGTAGAATAGCGACGAATTTTTCCCCTGTTCTGACGGAGCCTGTGTAACGTGCCCTTCAAAATCCTGTTTTTTGCGTTGCTGGCCACCGCCATAGGACAAAGTGTGGTGCTGACTACCTTGCCGTCCCTGGGCCGGGAAACAGGTTTGTCGGAATTTCAGGTATCGGTGATTATGTCCAGCTCAGCCTGTATTTTTGCGCTGGGCACGACCGTGTGGAGCAGAGTGGCGAAACGCCGCGGGCATCGCCGCTTGCTGATGCTCGGCTTAACCGGATACACCCTGGGCACCCTGCTGTTTGCCGTCGTATGGACACTGGGATTAAACGGCTACTTTGCCGGTACCGCACTTTTTCTTGCACTGCTGCTTTCCCGCAGCCTGCAGTCAAGTGTGATGTCTGCCACTCCGCCATCTGCTGTGGGCTATACCATTGCCATCAGCCCTGCGTCTGAACGTGTTAAATCTATCAGTAAAGTGACCTCAGCCAATAATTTAGGGCAGATCCTGGGGCCAACCTTTGCCGGCGCATTGGTGGGCTTTGGCTTGCTCACTCCCTTGTATGCCGTGTTGCTGCTCACAGTAATCGCGCTGACGTTGGTGTATAAAAAGCTGCCCGCTAGTCCTCCTTCGCCAGCCACCAGCGACCGGGATCGGCATCATCAGGTACGCAATGCCTCGCTTCGACCACTCACCGCACTGCTGATTGCGTTATGTGCCAGCGTTTTTTGCGCCATGGCCATGCTGCAACAAACGCTGGGGTTTTTCCTTATCGATATTTATCAGGCATCAACCGTGGAAGCCGCTCAGGGCGTGGGGCTGGCTATGATGCTCAGTGCCATATCGTCGTTGGGTATCCAGTTAGCTGTGGTCCAACGCACTCACGTGGCACCGGAAAAACTGATTCAGATAGCCATGCCACTGTTGTGTAGTGCGTACTTGCTTATGTATTTCCACCAGTCTTTATGGGCATTGTACGCCGCCATGGTTATTATGGGTCTGGCCATGGGTATGGCGTATCCGTCCATTGCAGCTGCGGCTACCAGCCGGTGTCATCCCGACCGCCAGGCCACGGTTACCGGCATGATTACCGCCACCCCGGCCATGGGCTACATTGTAGGCCCACCGGTGGCCGCCTTGTTTTATGGCGTCGATGAACGATATCCCTTTATGGTGGCCGCGGCTATGGTGTTATTGTTTACCCTGCTGGCCTCACTGAAGCTACAGGCCTTTCGGTCAGCGTAAAAAATTTTACCCGTTTAAACTAATCTCAGTTGGCGAGCGACATACCTGTTATCTCACAAACGGATAGCACGCTCATGCCAAAGACTCGACATTCTTACAGCAAAAGCCCCGGTACGCTGGGTCATAGCTTTTTCATCGGAATTTGCTTGGCGACATTTGCGCTTACTATAACCACCGACCATGTGCGGGCTAATCATACCGCGCCTACAACACACACAGTCAGCGGGAGCCAAACGATTACACCCGGCGATGGCACACCGCTCACCCGCGCGGTAGCATTGGGTAATACTGAACTAGCAGCGGCGCTGCTCGCTCAGGGGGCGGATATCAATCAGCCCGTTCCATTGGAGGGCAGTGCCCTTATTGTGGCAACTAAGAGTGATCATCCGGCGATGATCGGCTTTTTACTGGCAAAGGGCGCGGAGGTAAACCAGGTGGTTGCCGGGGATGAAACGGCGCTTATCACCGCCAGTCGTCTTGACCGGGTGAGTATCGCGCGTCAGCTCATAGCGGCGGGGGCAGATATTAACCTTGGTGTGAATGCTGAGACAACCGGCGGTAAAGTGTGGCGCACACCACTAAACCAGGCTAACAGCCAGACGATGCGCGCATTGTTGATTGATGCAGGTGCCCGTGAAGATGGCCCGACGTTGCGCTATCGTTAGTTATTGGAGAGCAACTACTCTGACTGATGCCGCGCACTGACGGTAAAGAACCATTTACTGGACAGCTGCATGTCGAATTGCAGGTTGTTCGGCTTCTTTTGCTCAACCGCCTGCACTACATTCTGATAATCATGCTGTTGTTGCAGGTAAGGAGAAGGTGACGTTACGTTGTAGCGATACGCAAACTGGCTTTCCACGTTATCTTTTTGCGTCTCCCACACGGGCATCGACAAGTAACAACGCTCTTCTTTATGTTCCACATGAATAGCATTCACTGAGACTGACTGAGCCATATCCAGTAATGCGGTTTCTTTTTCTTTTGCACGTGAAACTTCATACTTTGCTTTGCCTTCTTCCTTGGCAATATCGCAGGCTTTTGACGCAATCATAGTGAAGGTGGCTTTATTGTCTCGAAACGTACTGATGACATCTTCATATGATGGCCGTGGTGAACACGACATAACCGCCGCAGCGCTTAGCAATATGAGTGTGGTTCGCAGCATGCTATCACTCCCCCGTCTTTCTTACGCCGCTCATGATGCCAAACACGTTTTAAATGATCCACCGAAGTAAAGCCGGCTGCGGTCAGTTGGGTGTTTTTTAATCTGTACAGCTCGAATTTGTCCCCTTGATATAAAACTTTACGCATATGCCGGTGATAGCCCGGAAGATCGGGTAATAAGTATGACCGGCGACACCCGAATATAAAACCAGCTGCGGAAAGCAACACAGACTGCTGCTAATTTTTATTCAGCTAAGCCACTCTGATGAGTGAACTTACGTCTCCAAAGTGTTTTTCCTAGTGTTTATCCCCACAGGGGTTCCGGCCCCTGCTTTTTCGTTCCCCCCGACACCCCGCTATTTCCAGGACACCCACACTGACAACGGGACACCCACATTCTTGCAGGACACCCACCCGCGTCAAAGACACCCACAGCAGTTACCCTTCTTCTCTTTACCTTGACCTGCGACTAATAGCAGCCTGTAGTTTTTCAGACGAACCTGTAAAAAGTGCAGGTTATTCCTACGGCCAAACATCAAAGATTTCCACACCGCACCGAAAAAGAATTATGTATTTTCAACAACTTAGGCTGTTTTAATTTTAAAATCGCGTTGTGGTATGCAGGTTGCTGCATTTATATGGCATAGGACGTACATGCAGCCATTGAACGCATAGGAGGAACTATGAATAACGATCGTATCGAAGGTAACTGGAAGGAAATGAAAGGTAAGGTGCAACAGAAATGGGGCAAGCTTACCGATGATGATTTGGATCAAATCGACGGCCGTCGTGAAGAGCTGGTAGGTAAAATTCAGCAGAATTACGGTAAGAGCCGGGATGAAGCCGAACGTGACGTAGATGGCTTTCTGAAATAAGTTTTATCCGTCACTCTGAATAGAAAAGGTTGCCCGTGGGCAACCTTTTTTTGTGTCTTACTCTTCTTCCACCAGCGGTGCCAGGTTTTCCTGGACATCGCGGGCATCAAAGCTTGAGCCGCCGTCAGGACGTGTCCCTTTACCGGTTTCAATACTCAGAATACTCTCAATTTCGCTTTTCTCCGAACCGCCCACAAAAATGCCGGTGGAGAACTGCGTAGACGGGTATGACGTGGTGCGGCACGTTACCAGCCCACATTCCCGTACCTGGGTATACCGCTGACTGAAGCCTACCTGTGGGCTCGACTGCACTGTCTCTTTGTCCACCAGTGTTTCGCGGTCCGTCACTACAAACCAGTCGTAGCCATTCTCCAGGGTGACTTCTGCCGCCCGTAGCATGGCGTAATCCATCGCGCGGGACTTGTCACTGCCGCGGGCTTTAAAATGAATACGATACTGGGAGTCGCTAAGCTTACTCTCAGAATAGCCATAACCGCCCCGCTTTGCTTCCCGGTAGTCCGGCTGGCTGGCGCAGGCTGTCAGACCCACCATCACTACCATCAATGTAAACCATTTACTCATCTTTCTACTCCTTTGCTGGCGATGCCAGCCAGTGATTACGTATTGCTTGCTGTTCCTGACTACGGTTCATCGGCGATGATGCCATCAGGGTATCCAGTACATCGTCCAGGGCCTTCGTGGCACTGGCGGTGCGATATTCCCCTTGCTGACTGGTAGCTGGCAAGGTGATATGGGCTACCTGAACCCAGTCTCCCCGATTGTTTTTACATCCAATCCATTGATTTAGTTCAGCTTCAGATTGTGCCTCTACCTGTCGACAGAACTCACCGTCACCATTCTGAAACGACAGCTGAGGGGTAATCTGTGCCCCTCTGTCTGATTGATATGTCTCCCCGGTAAGGTTAGTATCCATGACCTGTGCGACATTCTCCCAAGTGACGTCCGGTGAATGCTGAGCGGTGTTAAATACACTCAGACCCACCATCAGCGCTATGCCTGCAGCCAGCGAGACCGGTACCGACACCTGCTTACGCAGTCGTTGCCAGGTGCTCAACTCCACCACATCGGCTGACTTTTCTGTAGGTGCCGTGGTGTGGGTGTCCAGTAACGCCAGCACAGCGGCCGGCATCGGTGCCTCGGTAGCCTTTTCCGCGGCCTGACGTACTACCATATCGACGTTAGCCAGGGCGGCGAGCCGGTCGGCCACGGTCAGGTCTTCCGCGAGCGCTTGCCGAACCTGTTCCATTTCGGCTTCCACCAGTTCCGCATCTAAAAATGCGGATAACATTGCATCATCTACGCTCATGAAAAGGCCTCCGGGGTAAGTTTAAGGACATCCGCCAGACGTGCTCTGGCACGGGCCAGACGGCTCATTATTGTGCCACTGGGAACCGATAAGACTTCCGAAGCCTCACGATAGCTCATGCCCTGCACCGCCACGAGGGACAACACGTCACGGTGGTCATCAGGCAATTCTTCCATGGCATCCGTCACCTGACGCAGCGTAAGGCTGGCGGTAATTTTCTCGGCATCATGCTGTACCGGCTCCTGCAGCTCTGGTTTATTGACCGCAGCCTGACGCACTTTGTTGGCTCGATATTCATCAATCCACAAATTACGGCAAACACGAAAACTCCACGCCAGTACGGGTACATCATCAGGTACGGGCTTCTGCAGCAGTTTCTCAACCGTATTTTGCAATAGATCATCCGCGTCATGCAGATTACCGGTCAGCGAAAAAGCAAATTTTCGCAATGACGGCAAAATCTCTTTTAGTGTATCTTTCATACTGTCTTTTCCTGACTGTTTTAACGATAACGGGCCAGCCAGCGATTTATTCCCGCGCAAGGGGAATTTTTTTTATGCCCACCCGTTACCCCTGCATTCAAGCTAGCGTAGCATGGTCATTATGAAATCATTATTGTTAATTATTGCTCTCACATTATCACTTCACGCCGGCGCGCAGTTGCGCCTGCCCCAGCAGGTCATCTCGCCTGTGGACGCGGTTAGCCGCTCCATTCCGGATATAGCGGAGCGGAGACTGCCCAAACCTGACGACGTGACTGACACCCTCAGAGAAATTCCGGAAAAGATTATAAACGTGCCAGAACTTGTACAAATTACTGATCTGGCCGGGGATGTCATTATCAATGAGGCCCGGGACACCAATGGTGAACTAGTGGTGGCCCGTGAGTGGTTGTTGTACGCCCCGGGTGAGCAGCACCCCCGGCTTCAACACCCGGACATCCATACCCTTTCAAGCCGTTACCTGCCCGCCCTGTCGCTCACCGTACTGCGCATCCGGGTCAGTGCCTCACTGACCTCGCTGAAAGCCTTGCAGAATGTGTTGCCCGATAGCGTGGAAGTGACCCCGGTAAAACACCATATCTATCTGACCCAGGCCGGTGAAGAAACATCTGCGGCCGCGAAGCCAGCTGAGAGGGCTCGCTGTGCACGGCCGGTTCGTCTGGGGCTGGTGGACACCGCCCTGGCCGAGAATCATCCACAGCTATCCCATCTTGCAGTAACCCAGCGCAGTTTTTTGCCTGACGAAGTCCCACATAGCGTGGCTCATGGCACAGCAGTCGCGGGCCTGGCGGCAGCGGCTATGCCCGCCGAGAGTCAGTTGATTGCCGCCAATGTATTTTATTCGCGCTCGTCGGTAAGTCAGGGGGCCACACTAATGGCACTGTTGGAAGGATTAAACTATTTGGCAGAGTCGGGGGTGGAGGTCATCAATATGTCACTTACCGGTCCGGCTAACGCGCTGCTGGCGCAAGCCGTCGGCCAGCTAAGTCAAAACGGTATTCAGATAGCCGCAGCAGCGGGAAATGAAGGCCCGGCCGCGTTACCCCGCTACCCGGCCGCCTATGACGAGACGATTGCCGTCACCGCAGTCGACAGCAATGACACTATTTATCGCTGGGCAAATCAGGGGGAATATGTCGAACTCGCAGCGCCGGGCGTATCTGTTAAAACGGCGCGCGCGGACGGCCAGCTAGGCAGCGAAACCGGCACGTCAATGGCCGCTCCGGTCGTGGCAGCCAGACTGGCCTGCCTGCGTACAGAAGGGCTGTCGCCGGCTCAGGCGCGTTCGCAGTTACAGCAGAGAGCACGGGATCTTGGTGAGCCGGGGCGAGACCCCGTGTTTGGCTTTGGGGTAATCGACGCCGGGGTTCATTAGAACGCCCAGCGCATTTCCAGCTCGGTTTTGGTTTCCTGATAATCGGCACTAACATTGGTGGACTGGTAGTTGCCGTGGGAGGCGGCCAGTGAAATATCCAGTGACGAGGCCAGGGGCAGTGTGAACGTCAGCTCAGTTTTACGCCGGTGATCCTCACGCTCAGGTTGCAGCTCGGTAGCCGTATACTGACGGTGAGAATAGGAATAAGACACATCAATCTTAGCCTGTTTGCTGAAGATGCTGACCGGGTGCTGATACGCTACACTGAGGGTGGGGCTTTGATAGCTGAACTGCTCGTCCTCAGCATCCTCATCATGCAGTACTACCCCCAACTGGATGAATTGCGACGCATCGAAAAACCAGAATGCATCGGTACGTAATGCCTTAGCCGTGGCATCCCGCTCTGATAGTGTATCAAAGGTCTTATTGATATGATCCAGGCTGGTGCGCCAGTATCCGCTACCCTCTGCAAAACCTCTTCCCAGTGACATGCCTGACTGGCTATAGGTCATAAAACCGGAATCGCCTAACTGCGCATCGGCATAATAATGGTGGGCGCCCACTTTCGCCCCGTCAGCCTGGTAACTGCCGGTGGCTGACAGCGTAGTTATGGCCAGGTCAAAGTCTTCCTGTTGCTGATAGCGTGTGGCCTGATGTTTGGCGCCAGCTGTAAATTGCCACTTTTTGGCAGGGGTGAACGTTGCCTTGCCTGCGGCGCCATAATGCCAGGCGGAATCCCCCTCGCGCGTGCTGGTTTCCAGTTCGTTGACGCTGACGTTATCATCGTAACCATAACCACCAAATACCTCACCGGAAAACGACAATGTTTCATTGGCTGATAAAGGCGCTACGCCGGCCGCTGCCAACAAGGATAATGAACATACAATGGATTTACGCATAGCAAACTCCCGGGTGCGTAACTGTGTAGGGTGACACCCACTACTTAAAGAGAAAGGGCACCGCATGGGGGCGGTGCTCACAAGACAGAAAGAGCGGGTCAAGAAAGCGCAACCCGCAAGGTGGTGTTACTGGCCAATCAGACCGCTGATGCTGCCGCTTACTGAGTTATCGACTGCACTATTGACGGTGGTAGCCACCTGCTCGGTAACCTGACCATCCACGCTGGACGCAACTTCCTGTGATGCGGTCGCTTCCACTGCTGAGGACACCGTAGCGCCCACCACCTCGTTGACGGCACCTGAGGCGGCCCCATCGATGCTGGCATTACTTACCGCATCAGTGGCAGTTTGTGCTGCAGTGTCGGCCGCTACGCTGGTCAGCGCCTGCGCACTGCCGCTTACTGTTGCAGACGCATCGCCGGCAACCTCTAGCGCCCCTGCGGCCATGCCACTGGCATTCGCACTGAGCGACGAGGCCGTCTGGGTAGCCACTTCAGCTGAGCTGCTGGCCTGCTGGGTTAACGCTGCCTGCCCGTTTTCCGTCGCTGCTTCTGCATCCGGGGTATCCGGCGCTTCCGCGTTCTGGTTTCCGGCAACATTCAGTAGCGATGATGCACTGGCTGTCAGGTTTTGTGACGCGTCACCTGCCAGCTCCCCTTCACCTGAAGTGTCAGAGTTGCTGCTGAGCAATGTGTCGGTGGATGTGGCGGTGTTGGTCTCAGAGGCCGTCTCACCACCAGTCTCTGTAGTACCCTGCGCCTCGGCGCTGGCCGAGTTACTGGCAGTCATACCGGCCGACGACTCATTAGCAGAGGTGGAAGCGGTAGTAGTTGTTTGTGCGCTTGTCTCAGCCGACAGCGTTACAGATTGCGCTGATACATTAGCTGCGCCAAGTGTTGAAGCTATTAGAATTGAAAGTGTTAGTTTTTTCATGATTCGTCTCCTGTTTGTCAAATCAGACATTCAGGTAACGGATCAGCGTCCGGGTTTATTCCAAACTTTTTTAAATTTTTTGTTTAACCGGCTTGCAGCGCAGAGTCGGGCCGCGGTGAAACCGCCAGGGTAGGAGGGACATTGTGCAGTGTGGCGCGGGCATGACGATACGGCACCGTGACATCTGCAGGTGCATATAATGGCGACTTAAGACGACCATGATGAGGCTCCGGATAGCGGGGGGTATCGCTAAACTCCAGCCTTTGCTGATCAATCTGTGGTAGTTGTATGTCTTGTGCCTCCGGTGAAGTAATGATGATAGAAGCGAGAATTGCTCCGAACAACACCGAGGGGATTAGATTAGCGCGTGTCATGTTTCCTTTGTCCTTGCCGGTCAGCACCATCCTGGCGCTAAATTATTCGCCGCAAATTGTACCAGTAAGCAACCACTCACTGCAATTAGCTACCCAGACTTTTTTATACTTTCGATTAATACCTGGGTATGACAGGGCAGTGATTTAAACTGTTAAGTGAAATAGGTCGCTGAAAACTGTGGCGAAAGTGTAGTTAAACATCCGGATTTTTGCGAAGTGCTTTTTGCCGGCTTTGTTTTTGCTTTGCATCTTTGCGCCGGATCTTCGCCCCTTTACTGATACGGGTGGGTTTGCGCTTCTTCTTCACTTTCGTCGCTTCCGCTATCCAGTGAGCCAGTCGCTGAATGGCATCCAGCCGATTTTGCTCCTGGGTACGGTAAGACTGAGCTTTGAGCACAAATACCCCATCCGTGGTAAGCCGGGTATCTCTGGAGCGCAGTAAGCGTTCTTTTACCTGATCAGGTAAAGACGAACCCTGCACATCAAAACGCAGATGAATTGCGCTACTGACTTTATTCACATTCTGCCCGCCTGCGCCCTGGGCGCGAATGGCTGTCATTTCAACCTCTCGCTCATCTAACTGCAGCGCGGCGGTGATTTGGATCATGGAGTACTCCTGCTTGGTTTTTAAAACCGCTCGCCCATACTGCCGGCAATCTTTAGCAGCGGGGCGCACGTATACAGCGCATCATCATGGAGCGTGTTATGGTAATTATCCTCGGGGCGTTAGCCCTGATACTGGCAGCAATCGTATCAGCCTGGCTTTATACCCGCAAAGTTGACGATAAGATCCGCCAGCACTTTCCCCCGTCCGGACAATTATTACCGGTAACAGGCGGCACTATTCACTGGCAGGAATCCGGCAGCGGCCCTCCTGTGGTGCTTATTCATGGTCTGTCTGGCAACTTACACAATTTTTCTGGCATAGAAGACGCCCTTGCCAAACATTACCGGGTCTATGCGGTAGACCGGCCGGGCTCGGGTCATGCCACCCGTCTCTCGGCAACAGATGCCGACTTTGCGGTTCAGGCTACCATGTTGCTCGAATGGATGTCGCATATAAAGGTGAACCGGGCACTGATTGTAGGCCACTCCATGGGCGGTGCCGTGGCACTGCGAATGGCACTACTGGCTCCTGAGAAGTGTGCCGGATTAGCGTTATTATGCCCGCTGACAGCCCCTTTACCCGACGCTTCCGGGGCTATGCGCAGGCTGTACATCCCCGGGCCGCCTACCCGCCGCTTACTCAGTGCGACCCTGGCCACCCCTTACCGGTTACGTAACGCAAAGCGCAATCTGGACGCCATATTTGCCCCTGACACGGTGCCAGCAGACTTCGCCCTAAAATATGGCGGCGCGCTGTCTATGCATTCGAATGCCTGCTATGAAGCCATTAACGATGTGGCTGTTATGCAAGGAAGTTTGCGTCAGCAGAGTCGCCTGTATCACACTATTCGGTGCCCGACCGGGGTGCTATTCGGCGCAAAGGACCGCATTTTAAACCCCGGTTACCACACCCAGTGTCTGGCCCGGGCACTCCCCAACCTTATTACCGAGCATCTGACCGACCGGGGGCACATGATCCCGATGACAGCGCCAACGCAATGCGTGGAATTTATCAATGACATTGCCCGCCGTGCATTCCCATCCAGCCACCCTGCGGACTAACAGACACCCACCTCATGTCAGGACACTCACTCTTCACCAGGACACCCACCTATTTATTTAAGGCCCGGAGAGCCCCCGTGACCAGTCTCACTCCCCCGACAAAAGGAATTAAATATTATACGTTTTCGCTTAGCCCAACATCCCCGCATGGTGCGGTATAGGGTTAGACTGGTATTCAGTTGTAACTGTAAAGATACGGACCTTTCATGACGCTTTCCGGCCGCCTTTCCACTCCGCTGATATACACCGCGCTGTGTGGATGGCTTATGCTCGCCCCAATGCCCGCGATCGCGGTGACGGCTAAAGTACAGTCATTACCTGGCTGGTTATTTTCTGCGGTTTTTTGGGCGGCATCAGCAACCCTGGTCACGCTTTTGATTCTTTGTATTAGCAACTGGCTGAGAAACCGTCACCTGCAACGGTCGTTGTCAAAGCACCAGCAACAACTCACTCAAGCCCAGGCCCAATTTGATAGCCTAGCCAGCGGCATCGTACTCTACGATCAGGACTATCGTATCCTGTACGCCAACCGGATGGCGGCTTATATACTCGGGCAGAAAGCAGAGTCGCTTGCAGGAAAGTCTGTTGACAACTACCTTCCTGAGACACTTTCCGAGCCACTTCATAAAGCGCTTCGCGGTGCTAAAGAGCAAAGTCTGCATACTTGTTTGCCTGCCCGCAACCGTGAGTACCGGGTGCGAGTTATACCCAAATTGCCGGAACTTACTGGCTGCACCGGGCAGTTAATTTTTGACGACATTCACAGGCTGCAGCAAAGTATTGACGATAGCCACGCGCTTCATCAGCACCTGATGACACTCTGGGACGATGAGCATATTGGCGTGATCACGGTTTGTGACCATGACAATACCGTCACTGTCAGTCGCTGGCTCAGCAATCAGCTTAAGTCGCCCGTGACTGCGGCCGACCAACTTGTACTCATCTCTACCGAAGGGCACAAATCAACACTGCTCCGGGTTCTGGATGCCGCCCGGGAAGGTCGACACGATGCGGCTGAAATTTCCTTGCAGGGACGTGGGTGTCTCATTCCTGTGAGGCTGTCTGCATATCCGTATACCGGCCCGCACGACAGCCGTCAGCTAATACATCTGACTGTGACCAGTAAAGCTGGTGAACAAGCGCAACAGACTCAGGCGCGCCAGGCCACTCAGCGGTTTCAGGCTGTCACCTCCACACTTCCTCACGCTTGCTACCTGATAGATGCTGATCATCGCGTGCAGGAGTGTAACCGACAGTTCGCCAGTACATTCGGGCTGGATCCCATGCGCATTAAGGGCAAAGCAATCGATGAATTACCCTGCTTTGATGACGCTTTCACCGCCTTGCACACACGGCCAGCCAATATGGCCTCCTCTACTACAACCCTGCCTATCACCGTTGGCGAACAGCAAAAAACACTGCGAGTTCATACTCAAGGGATATTTGAGGACGGCATCCAGTCTGGCCTGTTAGTCATTGCTGAAGATATTTCTGAGCAGGTCAGGTTAGACAAGCAACATCAGTTATCACAGCAACGCCTGCGCGCGTTTATCGACCACGCCCCCATGGGCGTGGCGATTTTCGATGCCGAACATGCCATTGTGGAAGTAAATCAGACGCTGTCTAACCAGCTCGACACCTCTCCCAGCACCCTGTGCCAACAGCATTTCGAAGATCTGTTTGCGAAAGATAATGAGGCCGGTGATGCGCTGCGTAAATTACAGCGTCAGGATAGGTTTGCGGAACTGCCCGTTGCCGTGCAGGGAGCAAATGGGTCCGTGTCAGCCACCATGTATGCCAGCAAAATCAGTGAGATCCCGGAACAGTTCGTGTGTTGGGTAGCAGACCGGGATGAGCAGGACTACTTAAATAACCGCTTCGAACGATTACTGAAGTATGCAAGCATCCCGGTAGCGGTGCTGACCGAAACCGGGTTTTCACACCTCAATGCCGCCGCCTGTGCCTTTTTCGGGGTTCAGGATGAAGATGAATTACTGGGAGTTGGCCCAGATGCACCACTACTCAATGCGCCTGAACAGGATGTCAGCGCCTTAACCAGTAAACTGACTATTGCCCGCACCCACGGCCAGGTGCAAACCTTTACCTGGCAGCACCGTTATCAGAATCAGACATTGCCCAGTGAGCTAACCTTGATACCGTTAGTGCGTGACGGAGAACTGGAGTCGATTATCTGCCTGTGGGTGGATTTGCGCGCACTGGAACAAGCGAACGCGGCGCGCCAGGAAGCGGTACAGTTACGGGATGCTGCGCAACTTGAGGTCGCTGAAACCCAGCAGCAGTTGGTGTCAAGTCAGCACGAGCTATCCGCGCGGGCGGCCGTACTGGCGAAAACAGAGCAGAGCCTGGCCAGCGCCGAACAAAAGCTCAATGCCGCAGAAGATGATTTATCGGAAAAGCTGGCGACTATTACCCACCTGCAGCAGGCCCATGAGGATGTAAGCGCGCATTTAGCGAGTTTGCAGGGAGAGTATCAGGAGAACCAAGCCTTGTTGGCTGAATCTCAGCGCGCCAATAGCCAGCTGGAGGAACAATTAGCGCAATCCAGCGCCAAGGTTGGCCGCCTGGAGGCTCAGCGCCATCAAATAGCCAACAAGCTTCAATACAGTGAGAAACAATACCGACAGGCGCAGGATCAGCTAAGCCAAAGTCGCCGCGAAACAGCGCGGTTAAAAGACGCTCAGCAGCAACAGCAAACAGAAGTGGACAGCTACCGGGATAAAATAGACGAGCTAAGGTCATCTATTGCCGACAAAGACACTCAGTTAGCCGACGTCAGCGAACAAATTAACGCGCTGCAATTGCAACTGACCAGTTCGCAAGATACCTCAGACAAACTCAAAACGCAGCTGGACAATCAGCGCAAAGCCAGTGCTGAAGCAGAGCGTCAGCGTCGTGAAATCGAGCTGGCGTGTCGCCAAGCAGAAGCAGAATTATCAGCTAAAGCCCGTAATATTGAGCATTTACAGCATGAGATGGAAATGCTCGAAGCCATGTCGCAACAGGAAAAAGGCGACATGCAGGCGCACGCCGAACAACTGCAAAAAGAGCTGACCGCTAAACAAACCCAGCTGGAAGAAACAGCGTCTGCCCTGACTGCTATTCGCGAACAAGCGGAACAGGACAAACAAGAGAAGGCCAGTCATCAACAAACCCTGGAGAGACTGCAGCGGGAAATGCTAGAAGCGCAGCAACGTGCGGCCACGCAGCAAGCAGAAATGGCAGAAAGGGAAGCGCAGCGTCAGGCCGAGCATGAAGAGCTACAGCGTGCACTGCAGGAAAAACAGACTCAGTTAGCAGAAACTACTGAGAATCTTCAGGCCGCTATCGAGCAGAACCAAACCGCCACAGATGAACAAGCCCGCCAGCAGAAAATATTGGACCAGCTGGAAGAGGAAATGCAGTCGGCCAGAGCCAATGCAGAGCTGCAGCAGCAAAAACTGGCGGCACTTAACGAAGAGCATCGGCAAGAGCATGCCCGCCTACAGGCAGAACTGAAACGAAAGCAACAGCAACTTCAGGATACTCAGACGTTCTTGCAGGATGCCAAGCAACAAACCCAAGCGGAAAAAGCCGAAAAAGCGCGCCAGCAAGCTATCTTCGATAACCTGCAACAAGAACTGCAAAACCTGGAGAGCGCCTCAGCAGCGCAGCAACAGGCTATTCAGGATACCGATGAGGCCCGGCGCGCCGAACAAGCCGAGTTGGAAAAAGCCCTGCAAAGCCGACAACAACAGCTGGACGAAGCACAACAAGCACTACACGCCAGTCAGCGTCTGATGGAAGAGGAAAAGCAGGCGCGGCTGGCGCAGGAGGAAAAACTGGCCTCACTTGAGGCAGAAATGTCTGCTATGCAAGCGCGGGCAACGGAACAGACGCAAGCCATGTCGGCCAGCGAGGCTGAGCGGAGCCGAGAGCAGCAAAGACTGGCTGAAGAATTAGCCAATAAGCAGGCCGAACTGGAAGCTGCTCATCAGGCTCTTCAGGATCGTGAAGCGCAGATGGAAGCAGAAAAGTTAAGCCGACAAGCCCAGCAGGACAAACTCGAGCAACTGCAGGCCGAACTCGCGGATGTGGCCCAACGCGCTGCCAAACAACAGGAAATGATGTCTGGCAATGACGCCCAATGGCGTGAGCATCACGAAGAAATTGAGGCGCAGAAAAAACAATTGCAGGCAGCACTGCAGCAAGCTGAATCACAGAATGCCGCTATGCAGTCGCAACTCTCGCAGAGCCGCGAGGCGTTAAGTGATGCCGAGGGCAAAGTTTCACTGACGCGCGAAGAAGAAAATAAGCTGCAGGCAGCTCTGGAATCTGCTCGCCAGGAAGCAGCCGCACTTAATGAGCAGCTAGGCCAGCGCGAGGCACACGAGCAGCAATTGCAGGAACAAGTAGCCGCGCAACAGGCCACGCTGCACGCCCGCGAGCAGCATATTGAGGATTTGAGCAAGCAACAGCGTGAGTTAACCGAAAAGCTTGCCGCCGTGGAAGCCGACTACGCCAAAACCCGGGCGTCGCTGAAGGAACAGGACTCCAGTCAAAGCGAGCTGAATTCTCAGCTACAGGCGCTGGAACAACAACTGCAAGAAAGTAAATCACAGCTCTCTAGCAAAGAAGCCGCATTATCTCAGGCGCAAACCCAGCTTAACGACAGCAAGAGTAAACTGGCTGAACAGGAAAAAGTCCTGGTAGATGCTCAAAAAGCCCAGCTTCATCAAGAAGCTGGTGAACGCGAACCGCAGCGAGACGTGCCCGAGTTCGCTAATTTACCCATGCCCGCAGACGCCAACGTGTGGTTTGATTTATTGCCTTATTTACAGCAACAGCAGCAAGTTGGCTCGCTGGCACAGTCGTTGACATCACTTATGGAAAACTTGTCAGCCGCAGTAGCCCAAACCGACCAGGCTGTGAACGACGGTGACACAAAAAGTATGCTATTAGCTACCCGCAAACTGACTACCGTGCTGAATACCGTTCCGGCTGAACCGCTCAATGATATGGCCACGCGATTGCAGGCCGACTGTGAAGCCAAAAATGTCGACAACATTTCCATATTCTGGCCTATCGCCAGACAAAACTTACAAAAAACATTAAGGGTCATCTATTCACACCTGGTCAGTTAATTCGCTGTCGGTGAAGCTTAAATCAGTGAGCAGCGCCTAATCAGCAACAAGTGAAAAAGGTCTACAATCTGATTAAATAGTAGTCTGGGGGTAACCCCCCATTTTTTTATGCTCCATAGTTTGTCAGTTTTAACGGGTCATCCCGACTCTCTTGGAGTAAGAAAATGAAAAACCCTACTTTATCACTCAGCCTCATTGCGTCAGGACTGCTATGTTCAGGCCTTGCAAGTGCCGATGCCCTCATCGGTCCAGAACTATCTAAATCATTAGAAACACAAGCAGGTCCGTTTAATGTCATCGTTTCGATGAACGATAAACAAGACGTAAACTCAGTACTGCAATCCCTGAACGTACCTTACCTTGCGCTGCAATCAATGCCCATGGCCGGCACTACGCTCACAAAATCGCAGATTGAAGCGCTTGCTGACAATCCGTCAGTAGAAAGCATTTATGCTGACGCGCAACTGGAATATAAAAACTATACTTCGGGCCAGATTACTGGCGGTCACTATGTCCAGGATGTCTATAACGTTACGGGATTAGGCGTGACGATTGCTGTCCTTGACTCCGGAGTGGATGCCACGCACCCCGATCTTGAATTAGGTAGTAAAACGGTAGAAAACGTAAAAATTGTCGGCGACCTGGACTTAGCAGGCGGCCGCAACGCATTTATTGAAGGTGTGCCTAACAGTGATACCAGTTCAGGCCACGGCACCCATGTTGCCGGCACAGTGGGTGGTACTGGGGCTGTATCAGCCGATGATGAGCGTCGCCCTAATTACCATGCAGGTATTGCCCCGGATTCAAGCCTGGTTGGCCTTGGTGCGGGAGAAGGCGTGTCAATTCTTTACGCCCTGCTCGGGTTTGATTACGCCATCGCGAACCAGGATCGCCTGGACATCGATATTATTACCAATAGCTGGGGTGGCGGTGATGGCGCATCGTTCGATCCTAATAACCCTATTAATAAAGCTTCTTTTGAAGCCTATAAAAATGGCATGGTGGTCAGCTTTGCAGCCTCTAACTCAGGACCGGAAGAAGACACGCTGAACCAGTATGCAATAGCCCCATGGGTAATAAACGTGGCGGCCGGCACCAGCGATAAAACACTGGCTGATTTCTCCAGCCGCGGCGTCGCAGGCAGTGAATACAAACTCCCTGATATTACTGCGCCTGGGCAGAATATTACCTCTACCCGCGCACCAAATACCGCAATAGGCGCATTAGGTCCGGTTGCCGATCCGGATCATCCTGAATACTATGCGTACTACCATACTATCAGTGGTACCTCCATGGCGACGCCGTTTGTGGCAGGGGTAGCCGCGCTCTTACTAGAAGTAAATCCGCAGCTGTCGCCTGATCAGATTGAGCAAATTATTAAAGAAACAGCGGATCCGATGGATTATGCCCCACATGAAGTGGGTGCAGGATATATAAATGTCCGTGCCGCGGTAGAAAAAGCTGACTCTGTAATTGGTAATCGCGTCGACTTCCTTAATGGCAATACGTTGTGGGCAAGTCAGGGTAAATGGACCAGCGTTGATGATACCAGTGAGTTCCTGACCTATATCGGAAAGTGGTACGACAAAGATAATGAGCATGCATTTGAAAACACGGTGCATAAAACCAAGCGTGCGAATTCATCGTTCACTGCTACTGTCCGGGGTGATCGGGTCCGTTTGCACTTCCTGGTTAAAGACGACGAACCTGCATCGGTAGAGCTTATTTCGGATGGCCAGTCTATGGGTGTAGCCACCGTATACAGTGCCTCAGCCTCGAAAAATTCACCGGAAGATGTTGCAGTAGTATTCGATGGATTAGGTGAAGGTCTACACGACCTGGAAGTCAGAATGCTGAATAAATATATGTACTTTGATCGAATGGATGTGGACGGTACAGCCGTAGACAGCGACCTGACTTACTCTGAGCGCCAACAGGTAGATAACGGCACCATGGGTGCGTCAGCTGAGAACCTGGAAGTTCAGGAGTTCCCGCTTGAAATCACAGAAAATGATGTAAGCCTCACAACCACACTGAGCTGGTCAGGCGTTGCTGATTTAGATTTCTATCTGGTTAATCCCGCTGGTGAAGAAGTTGCCTCAAGCGCATCGCTGGAAAACCCTGAAGTCATTCAATACTTCACTGATCAACCGGGTACTTATCAATTGCGCGTTACCGGATACATTAGCGTCGCAACCCCGTTTGAAATTACGACGGATATCACTACCGCGCAGTAACGACATGTAACTCTAACTAATAAGCCCGCTTTGGCGGGCTTTTTTTTATGTTGTGACTCATACCACCAGTCTCTGACGCTGTACTTTTAAGGTCACAAACCCCTGCAGGGACATTCTCCCTCATGACCAGCAATGTTTGTCCCATATATAAAAAAGCCAGAGCAAAAGCTCTGGCAATAACCCCCAGGGTACACAAGCCGGTGAGGACACCCACCGGCATTACAACGTGTTATTCGAAGATATACCGCAAGCCCAGCGCATAACGCGGACCATACTGACGGGCAAACAGGAACTGCTCTTCATAACGGCCGTATCCCTGCTCGGTCTCGTTATTCAGGTTAATTCCTTCAAAGAACACCGTCAGATCTTCTGTAATATCGTAGTGAACGCTTACGTCCCACTGGCCATAAGTGCGTGCGAACTGCGGTGGGGCATCCGAAGAGCCCTGCGATTGACCGACACCTATTAGATAGGAGTCGCGCCATGCGTACGTCACTTTCGCCGACCAGCCATGCTTTTCGTAATACAGCTGCACGTTAGCCGAGTCACTCAGGCCATTTAGCGGTGCCTGCTGAGTGAGGCTGTCTACATCAAACTCGACATCCCCATCCACAAAGGTGGCATTAGCACCGATACCAAAGCCAGACTCACCGAACAGGTGCTGCACCGCTACTTCAAAACCGTCCACCATTTTACTGTCGGTGTTGGTAGGCTGACTGATGTTCCACACAATCAACGGGTCCGAGCCATCAGGCATGATCACGCCATCGGCATTGCCATGACCGTTCGCCAGCATCTGCTCATAAATCGCATTGCTGTCTGCCTGATCACCACGTGCCTCAATATCGGCAATGGCCTGCTGGTAGCGTGGGCCATTAAAGATATCGTGCAAGCCTTCAATAGTGGTTTCGGTGATTTGGGTCTGGATAAAGTTGTCTACGTCTTTGCGGAAGTAACCAACCGAGGCATAGCTGCCTTCGTCGTAATAATATTCCAGCGCGAAATCGAGGTTTGTAGACTCGAACGGCAGCAGATTAGTATTCCCCTGACCACCGGTCCGTGAACCTGGCTTGGGACTGCCGCTCAACGCCCGGCCACCGGCCAGTGCGCCCAGTGGTGCACGTGAGATAGTTTTACCCCAGGAAGCACGACCAATCAGATCATCGGTAATGTCTACGCGCACGTCGAACATAGGCAGGAATACGTCATAATCGCCTTCCGACACCAGGAAGTTGTCACTGCCACCGGTTTCATACTGCATGATCCATTCTGACGGGCTCACCCAGTTCACCTGCTGTTCTACCCGCTGGCGCACCGTACTGGTAACTTCCGTTTCTTCATACCGCACACCCACATTCAGGGTTACCGGGAAGTCAGCCACTTCAAATTCCCAGTCAGTCTGCACATAGATGCTGTTAGTCACCTCTTCCACATAGCTTTCGCTGTCGATGCCATCAAAGTAAGCATCTGGCACATACACGTTGTCGCCCATCAATGCCTCAGTCAGGAACGCCATCTGACGCGCCACGGCCTCGTCGAAGTCATAGGTGTAATAATAAGAGGGCAGTAAGTCAGCGCCACCACCGGCAAATTGATCAAGCAGACCCGCCGTGCTGTTAAGCGTGAACATGCTGTCCGGGAATATTTCGGTAAACGAGGGATTAAAGCCCGGGCCACCGCGCAGACCACTCCACGCCGTCGTACCACCCATGGTTTGTTCCGTGCGGGCCGCCCCGAACTTCACTTCTACCATGGGAATATCGAACGCCGAGTTATACCACTGACCGTCCAGCTGCAGCTGTTCTATTTCAGACTTACCCGGTGAATGAATAAACTGACTGAAGTTGGAATCAATTTCACCCGGTTGCAGCACCGTCGTGCCGTTCGCCCAGTTGATGTACGCGTGTGGAATTTCGCCGTTGCGATAATCATAAACTTTACTGATAAGCTGATCAGAACCCAGGATCACCTGACCGGCATTACCGCTGCCCGGATCTGCGCCATTGTCAGCTTCGTTGCTGGAATCGTGGTAATCCAGTGAAAAAGTTAAGTCGTCACTGACCATCCACTCCACGTTAAAGCCAATAGATTCCGCATCCACTTCTGTAGTGTTCTTTGCGGCAGTAAATGAACCGTCGTTACCGGCAATATCGGCATAAACGGCGGTGCCGTTTTCGTCCAGCTCATAGCCGTTGATGTTACCGCCAAACTCATTCCAGATCCCCCAGCCAATGCTGTTGACACCGGTCACGGCGTTACTGGCGGTGTAATCTGCGGTAAAGGTCAGTGCATCCGTGGGCGCATACTGCAGGGTGACCTGCGCGTTAGTACGCTCACGCTCCACATTGTCGATGCCGTAGTTCATGTCTTTGGGGAAGAAGTGGTTACCAATACGGTTGCCTTCATCGTCCACGGCACGCGGGTCGATCACTGTGCCACTCGGTGAGTCCGGCAGTGCTACGTTCGCCTGCCAGCCCTGGACGTTGGCCTGCTGACGCTGGAAATCCCGCTGATGGTGAGAAAATGAAACGGCCAAGCCCAGGGTGTCATCAGCAAACGTGTTGCTGTACACCGCGGCCACTTCTGGCGTTACCTCGTCACCCTCTTCCACTGAACTGTCATGAATGGCTTTACCCATTACAGAAAAACGCTGACCCGGGTTATTCAAAGGCTTGGTGGTAACGATATTCACGTTAGCACCTAAGCCACCACTGGGCGTCGCAGCCCGTGCGGTCTTAAACACTTCCAGGGTTGAAACCCCTTCAGAAGATAAGTTTTCCAGATTAAATGAACGGGTATAACCGGTACCCGGCATCTGACGTCCGTTCAGGGTAATCAGGTTGAACTCTGGTCCAAAGCCCCGCACGGTAATCTGACTGCCTTCACCGTTTGAACGGCTTACCGACACACCGGTAATACGCTGTAGGGACTCGGCCAGATTAGTGTCTGGAAAGCGCCCCATTTCTTCAGCAGAAATAGCGTCCATCACACCGTTGTTAGAACGTTTAATATCCATGGCTTTAATTAAACTGCCACGAATGCCTTGTACTTCAATCACCTCGACAGGTTGGGCATTATCGTTAAGGTTATCACTGTCGGTGCTTTCCTGTGCCACCGCAGAGTGGACACCGGTGCTGAGCACCACCGCCAGGGTCGCCGCCAGACGGGTTTTGGTAAATGTATGCTGTGTCATGTTTATCATTCTCATATAAGCATTCAGTTCTTGCAGCAGGGCACATCACCCCGCTGCAGTCCTTGCCGTCCGGCTATGGTGCGGCGATTATTGCGTTATCGATGCGGTACACGGCCCCCTCGCCGGTTCCCCAGCCAGGGAATACCATCACTACGTCGATAGCACTGATGTCCAGGCCGGCATCAAACAACGTCTGTAAGGTAAAGGTATAGGTTTGCCACTCGCCGACCACCGGTGCTTCACCCTCGACGCTGGCCGTTAATGGCAGCTCCACTGCCGTGGCCGTGTCGCCAGACTCAATTTTAAAGAACCACTCGGCATCAGGGTTAACAGGGGCATCTACGATTTTCATTTCAAACTGAACCACACCGCCGTTCAGAATGGCTGAAGCGTCGTGATATACGCCATCGTCAGCCAGGAAACCCATCACGGTAGGTGCTGAGCCAATCACAAATTCTGCAACAGTGCCGTGGGCTTCATCATCCTGCTCTTCGGTAGGTTTAGAGCCGCCACAGCAATCCCAGATTGACCACTGCTCGGCAGCGGTATTGGCAAATAGGGTGATCTCGCCTTCCGGAGGCGGCGCAGGCACACCGATAATCGCGTTATCGATACGATACACCGCACCTTCACCTGTACCCCAGCCAGGGAACACCATCACCACGTCGATGCTGCTGATATCAAGACCGGCATCAAACAGTGTTTGCAAAGTAAAGGTATAGGTCTGCCACTGGCCTACCAGCGGGGTGTGCCCTTCGACGCTCGCGCTCAGCGGTAACTCCACTGCGGTCGCCGCATCGCCCGACTCAATCTTGAAGAACCATTCTGCGTCCGGATTATTCGGTGCTGAGACAACCTTCATTTCAAACTGTACCACGCCGTTTTCCAGCAGCGCTGATGCATCGTGATACACCCCATCATCGGCCAGGAATCCCATAACGGTCGGTGCTGCACCAATCATGAATTGCGCCACTGTGCCGTGGGCATCGTCATCCTGCTCTTCGGTAGGCGTACTGCCGCCACAGCAATCCCAGATAGACCATTGGTCAGCAGCGCTGTCGGCAAACAATGTCAGCGAACCAGGTACTGACGGTGAGGGCGCATCAGGGTAGTAAATTTTAACGTTATCAACCCGGTACAATGCACCTTCGCCCGTTCCCCAGGCAGGGAAGATCATCAGCACGTCAATAGCTGACGCGTCCAGACCGGCTGCTACCAGGTCGCTGATCGCGAAGGTGTAGGTTTGCCATTCACCGGTAGTCGGTGCCACACCTTCCTGACTTTCGGTCAGGGGTAGTTCCACCGCCGTCGCAGCATTATCCGCCTCAACTTTAAACAACCAGGTTGAATCCGGGTTAGCCGGCGCATCCACGACTTTCAAATCAAACTGGATAACGCCTTCTTCAATGATACTGGTGGCATCAAATGGTTTGTTACCGCCACCGGCGTCCGGACGGGTGATAAAGCCATTTACAGTAGGATCGGCACCTACCATGAATTGGGCAACCATGCCGTGATCGGGATCCTCATCCATTTCTTCGGTGGGGGTAGAACCGCCACAGCAATCCCACATGGGCCAGTCGAGATTTTCTTCGTCTTCGAAGATCACCAGCTCAGGGAAGCTGACGCCGTCCTGCGCAATTTGCACATCATCCAGCTGATAAACTGCACCCGAGCCCGTGTCCCAGGCAGGGAACACCATAATCACATCAATAGCGGACAGGTCCAGCCCGGCATCGGCCAGCATTTGCAGTGGAAACTCAAAGGTTACCCACTCGCCTACCACTGGCGTCGTGCCAGCCGGGTTGTTAGCCAAAGGCATTTCCACGGCCGTGGTATTGTTATTACTTTCTACCTTGAACATCCAGGTAGAATCCGGATTTGTGGGCGCGCTTACCACCTTCATGTCGAAGCTGATACTGCCGTTCTCAGCAATGGGTGACGCATCAAACGGGCTGGCTTGCCCTTCCGGATCAGTCAAAAACTCGCTGCGGGTAATGAAACCGTTAACGGTGGGTGCATCGTTTACATAAAATTCATACACATCCCCACGGTCGGCATCGTCTACCAGCATAGGCGTAGAACCGCCACAGCAATCCCAGGCCGCCCAGTTTGGATTTGGGGTGCCATCAAAAATAGTCAGGTTTTGTGGGATGCCGCTTGAGGGCGGGGTAGGGATTGGCGCTTTGCCTTCTACCAGTGCATCGTCAAGGCTTTCGTAGCCCGGACGCACCGTTTCGCACCCTCTGCCTGTGTCAAAATCAGAGGCGCACTGATACACCCGTACATAATCAATTTCGTAGGTTTGTCCTTCAGCGAAGGCGTCAGCATCAATACCCAGTTCATTGACGTTTTCAGGCCAGTTCCCGCCTACGGCCAGATTCAGCAGTAAGTGGAACTCCTGGTCGAATGGTGCGCTGTCCCAGTGGGTGGTTAACTCACCACTGCCCTGGTCAAAGTATTCGGCGAACCAGCCACGATGGGCCAGACCAACAGCCTCACCTTTGCTGTTGTAACGCACTTCTGACTGGCGCTGAGTCTGATACAGGTAACCATCGACATACCAGCGAATTTCGCCTTCCTGCCATTCGATTGCATAGGTATGGAAGCCATCTGCCGGATTCATATCATTGGGCAGCTCATAGGCTTTGCCTGAATTGACATTGTTTGGCCAGTCCTGACCGTAATGCAGGGTGCCGTATACAAAATCTTCAGGCGTGCCGTCTTCCCGGGCCGCCTTTAAGTTGACTGACTCAACGATGTCGATCTCGCCAGATTTTGGCCAGCCACCATACACGTAATCAGTCGGTAACATCCAGAATGCCGGCCAGCTGCCCTGACCTGACGGCAACTTGGCCCGCATTTCAAAGCGCCCATATTTAAAGTCTGCTTTATACCGGGTATTCAGTCGCGCTGATGTGTAGGGTTTAGGAGCACCTTCCTCAGAAGGTAGGGCCACGATGTGCAGATTGCCATCAGCGACATAAGAGTTGGCCGGATCATCGGTGTAACACTGCTTCTCATTGTTACCGCCTCCCTCGCAGTTGACTTCATGCGTCCATTTATTGTCATCGATGGTGTCCCCATCGAATTCGTCACTCCAAACCAGTTCCCAGTCAGAAACCGGTGCGGTAGCATCCACGGCGGTAAAGTCGGACTCAGTCTCCGCACTTCCACCACCACACCCGACAAGCGTTGCCGCTGCAATAGCGGTCACCAGCCGGGAAAGTTGAGTTGCTGTGTATTTCATTTTTTTCAGCCCCGAAATGTAATCTGCACACTTTGTTAAAAAGCACCCACCACTGAAAGCGCTTACAAAATCTCGTTAAAAATTCTGTAAGCGCTTACAACTTGTTAACCAAATATAGCGGAGGAAAAAATATTTAACAATAACTTTACTTAAATTTTGATCAGGTACTTTAGTATGAGCGTAAGGTCGCCCTGTCGGGGAGACGACCCTCATTTTGAGATTACAGATGGGTTGAAGCAGCGCCTAGCGATGGATGAATTCATCCTCTTTTTCCGTCTTGCGACGGGGCAAGGCAAACTCCATGGCCGGCGGGGGCGTGCTGGTGTGTGAAGACTCCAGATAGTCATTGATGCTGTCTATTCCTGCCAGCGAGGAGCACAGTGCTTCCGGGTGAGTGCCCAGATGCGGATTATAGCGAACCAGCCAGGCTCGCATCTCTTCGGTGTCACCATCTGACATAGCATAGAGTAAATGATACATGCGGATGAAGGCGAGTTGCAGCGCCGCCTCGTGAGCATCGGTATCAAACCCCACCAGCGAGGTCTGCGCCAGTGCGGTTTCTGATATGCCTAAAAAATCAGCAGCTTGCACGTTATTCCAGCCCAGTTCTTCATAAGCCCAGGTGAATGCTTTCATGACGACAGCGGGTTGTGTGGCAGCGACGGTCATAGAATTTCCCCTTGCTTTGCAGATAAAACAACGTAACACCGCCTATCCCTTGCGAAATACATTCCACAATTGTTAATAAGGCGTTATTCGGGTGTTTTGGTTAGTAATTGGATGCGACCACAATGGGTTAGTGATGAGCAGTTACTGAGCCAGCCGAGAAAAATTAGCGGTTCTTCTGAAAATGAACCCGTTCAGCGCGCCTATCCAGTGCGTAGCCGGCTTGCAGGCTCCATTGTAGTGCGTCCTGATAGTGATCAAAGAACCGGTGAGGCAGCGAATGCGCTTCATAGATATTATCTAATTGCGCGCGGGTGCTGTTACGCACCGAGGAGTTTTCCAACACCAGCGCGACTGATGCCAGACCATGTTCTGCAGCAATGGCAATGCCGTGACGCAAGCGCGCCTCAGCCGCCGGCACCATCAGGCTTTCACCTTCGAGAATTGTAATGTCTGCCCAGCGGGCACCGTAAACAGGCGCCACCTCCTGCACATAATCCCGGGTGTAGGCGTACACGCACTCCAGATTCCACGGACCATACGCGTGCGTTATCAGATGTTCGCCGCACAGGGTCAGATTATATTCACCGTGGATAAATTTCATCGTTTCAGAAGAGACTTATAGCAGTAACAGTCAGTAGCCAACCGGGTTTCTCAGTACCAGCAGATATTGAATAATCGTCTGCGATCCATAGCCTGCCAAACCAGCCAGTAATCCTGTTACGCGCCTGCGTGTAAAGATTGGCTAACCAAACAGAAAATGCATGGCACGGTTACCCGTGCCATTCACCGATATTACTCGTAAGCGCCACTGGAATAGGTTAATTCATAGCTGTGGCTGTAGATTTCCAGAATATTACCAAACGGGTCTTCCATGTAAATCATGCGGTATGGCTTCTCATCTGGGTAATAGTAACGTGGCTCTTTCATGCGACGCTTACCGCCGGCCGCTTCAATTTTCTCGGCAAGGCCTTCCAAATCGGGATCCTGTACACAGAAATGAAAAATACCGGTTTTCCAGTATTCAAAGTTATTTTCCGGATCTTCCTGACCGTTAAACTGGAATATTTCTACCCCGATACGGTCGCCGGTGGACAGATGGGCGATCTTAAACGAGCCCCAACCTGCTCCGAATACGTCAGTGCACATTTCACCAATGGCGCTGTCGTCTTCTTCAATGACGGTGGGCTTCATAATGAGATACCAGCCCAGCACCTCGGTATAGAATTTTACGGCAGCTTCTACATCTGGAACAGACAAGCCGATATGTGAAAACGTTCTTGGGTACGGTGTCATGAATAACCCCCTTTGGTTACAGTTCGAATTTTGTATACGGGTACCTTACGCCAAGAGAAACAAAATGATAAATTATCAATATTTTTAAATTTGATAATGTAATTTTATGAAGATTAATCCAGTCTGGTTGCAGACGTTCCGGGTACTGGCCGATACCGGTAGCTTTACTAAAACCGCTACCACCCTGTTTATGACTCAGCCCGGGGTGAGTCAGCATATTAAGAAGCTGGAGGAAGTGTGTGGCTATTCCCTGCTTAACCGTTATGGCAAACGGTTCGATTTAACCCGACAGGGGGATTTGCTGTACCGCCATGCACTGGCGGTGGCTGAAGAAGAAAAGAAGCTGTTGCAGGCGTTAGGGGAAGATGATCCGGTGAGTGGCGACTGTCGCATTGCCTGCTCCGGCTCCACGGCGCTGAGAATATACCGGCACTTGCTGGGGCACCAGGCTGAGCATCCTGGGTTGACCATGCAGCTGCAGGCGGCACCGTACCAGTCTATTCTTAGTGCCATCGCGCAGGGTGATATTGATTTAGGGGTGGTGACCGAAAAACCGGATGCGCTGCAGTTTACTGCCAAAAAAATTGGTCGCGAGTCCATTGCCATCATTGTGCCGGCAAATCGTCCTCAGGGCGCGCAACTGTTACCGGACTACCTGCAACAGTTGGGGATCATTCGCCATCCCGACAGCGACTATTACACCCGGCTTTATCTGGATCATAGTGAGTCCGATACCCTGCGTAGCGTGGCTTTTCAAACTCTGCCCACCCGCGGGTTTGTCAATCAGATCCACGATATCCTGTTACCCGTTTCACAGGGGTTGGGCTTTGCCGTGTTACCTTACAGCGTGTTGGTGGCAAGCCCTTACCGGGACCGATTAAGCGTCATGAGTAATATCCCGCTGATTGCCGAAACCTTGTATTTGGTGTATCGCAAGAACCGGCAGTTACCCGCGCGATTTGATGCAATAATGTCGCTGCTGGGTGAACACCTGGCCGATGACGGGCATCACAGTACTGGCACCGCTGTTACCTAATGCACGCTGTCTGACACCAGCGTGACCATCACCACGCCGGCCAGGATCAGGCCGATACCGGCGATGGCGGGTAGATCGAGCTTCTGGCCGAACAGCGCCCAACCTATCAGGGCAATAAGCACAATACCGGTACCGGCCCAGACCGCGTAGCTTATTCCCACCGGAATCACTTTAATGGCCTGGGCCAGGCAATAGAAAGCCACACTGTAGCCCGCGATCACCCACAAACTCGGCCAGAGTCTGGTCATACCGTCGCTGAGTTTAAGTGCAGAAGTGGCGGCCACCTCCGCCACAATGGCCACGGCCAGATAAATCCAGTACACCATGCTATTGTCCTCCTGCCCTAACAATTCTACCGACGCATTACGCTGATTAATGTAACTTAAGTCGCGGGCTAAGCGCACTGCTTAGTTTGCGCACCAGAATATTCAGCACGCCGCGCACTTTGCCGTGCACAGCTAACTGATGCATATTGTACAGCGACACATAGACCAGCCGGGCCAGCCGCCCTTCGATAAACATGCTGGAATTGGCCAGCGAGCCCATCAGACTGCCCACCGTGCTGTACTTGCTCAGGTGTACCAGCGAGCCGTAATCCTTATATTGGAAATGGCCAAGCGGCTTGCCGTCATACAGACGGATCAGGTTCGTAGCCGCGACCGAGGCCATCTGGTGGGCAGACTGCGCCCGCGGGGGCACCCACTGGCCGTTTTCCTGTTTGATACCACAACAGTCACCAATCACAAAGATGTTATCGTGGACCGTACTTTGCAGCGTAGGTGTTACCAGGATCTGGTTGCCGCGGTTGGTTTCAAAAATATCCATTGAGGTCAGAAAGTCAGGGGCTTTGACGCCCGCCGCCCACACCATCATGTCGGCATCAATACGGGTATCAGCTTTGGTCGTAAAGCCATTCGCATCGGCCTGGGCCACCATGGTGCCTTCCAGTACCTCAATCCCTAGTTTGAGCAGCGCCTGTCTGGCCGAGTCGGCAATGCGTTCAGGCAAGGCGGGCAGGATCCGGTCACCGGCTTCAATAATCGACACTTTCAGACGTTCAGCCGACATCGCAGGCATGCCATAGGTTTTCGCCAAATTAGCGATGTGATGCAGCTGGGCCGCCAGCTCGGTACCCGTGGCACCGCCCCCTACAATAGCCACATGCAGAGACGATTTATCGGTACTGCCCTGATTAATACGCAGCAGCTGATTGAGCAGGGCACGGTGAAATTTTTCGGCGCCCTGCAATGAGTCTAATGAATAACAATGTTCCGCCACGCCGGGCGTGCCAAAGTCATTGCACACACTGCCTATTGCCAGCACCAGCTCGTCGTATTCCAGAGTACGTGGTGGCAGGATCTCGTCACCGTCTTCGTCGCACAAAGCCGCCAGTTCAATGGTGCGTGCGTCAGGATTAATCCCGGTGAGGGTACCCGGCATAAACTGATAATGGTGACGGGCCGCATGCATCGCGTAATCAACGCCATCGGAATGTTTATCAATGACGCCGGCTGCTACTTCGTGAAGCAACGGCTTCCAGATATGGGTACGGTTTTTATCTACCAGCGTAATATCGGCGTCACCGCGCTTGCCCAATGTGCGGCTAAGCCGGGTAACCAGCTCTAAACCGCCGGCACCTCCGCCCACTACAATAATTTTTTTCATGCGTCATTCCATTTGCCAATTAGTACAGGTAACGCATCGCCACAGTAGGTGGCAATTGCCGATGACTGACAGACAAAAAGGTGACGCAAGCCATTGCGATGGCTTACCTGTAGTAACTGGCACAGACGTCAATCATTTCAGCCATACGGTGGCCTGAGATCACAGCATGGCTGAGATGACTGGTGTCAGGAGGGCGTCCCCCTGACACGCCAGGTTAGATTACCACCGATACTCCAGGCTTACCATGCCGTGACGGGGCAGGCCCGGGAAATAGCGATCGCCACTGAAACCGGAGAAGTCGGCCCGTTCTGCGTAGGCCTCGTCAGTAAGGTTAAGTACTCTGACATAGGCGGTAAGCCCATCGGTCAGACTGGCGCTGGCTCTGACGTGAAGCAGATCATGACCGGCGTAACTATGCTGATTTTCCGGATCGGTGTAGTAGTCATCCATGTGCTGCCACTCCAGTACCACCCGGGTATCAGGTAACGGGTTCCAGCCAAGACGGGCGTTGACCAGGTTGCGTGGCGCAGTATCAATATCATTACCGTTAATATTCACCCCGCCGGAGAGCTGATCGTGGGCATAGGTATGGCGCGCATGACTGGCCGCCAGTGCCAGGTCCCACTGGGTGGAAAACCTGTAGTCCAGCTCTATTTCGATGCCCCGGTGGCGGCTTTCGCCATCACTGACGTTGAAAAAGTCGCTGTCCCTGAAAATCACATTGTCTTTGCGCATGTGATAGGCAGATAAGGTATACGTGAACGCCTGGACCCGGCCTTTTACCCCAAACTCCGCGTTAGTGGCGGTTTCACTGTCTAACTCTGCGACCTGCTGGTCACGCTGCAAGCGATACAGTTCGGTAGCCTGCGGAGCCCGATAGCCGCGCGACAGGTTGGCGTAGAGCTGCGTGTGTGCAGAAAGCTGATAACTCACGCCAAATTTAGGGCTCAGGTTGTGATATGTATCGGTGCCGCTGGGCGGACGAGAGTACCGGCAGCCGCCAAACCCGCAGGTGCTGCCATCGTCCCGGGTACGCCCCGCCAGCATGTTATTGGTGTAGTCGTAATGCATGGTTTCATAGCGTGCCCCTGCGGTGACCTGCCAGGCCTCATGCTGCCAGCGCAATGATGCAAACGGCGCCCACAGCGTGGCCTCGACGTCATAATCATAGTGCTGCCCCTCCGGCACAGTGGCCTGCAGAAAGTCTGAGCCCTGGGTGGGCGTATCCTGAAACTGGGTAAGACTACCGTCGGTATATTCGGCATCCACACCCATACTCAGCCCCCAGGTTTCACTTAAAGACTGTTCGTATAATGACTGGATACCCATGCCCCGCTGGGCATTTTCTTCCAGCGGTGTACCGGGCAGAAAGTGCATGCGAAAGGCCATGTCCTGATCCCGCACGTACGGCGTGACCGACACGCGTCTGTCCTCGCCTAACGCCCACTCGGCATTGGTCCATACCCGCAGCGACCGGTTTTTTCTGAATGCTTCGGGGTTCTCGTTACTGCTGGCGATAGCTGAGTCTTTATAGCTTTCAAAACCGGTGATATAGCCTGCGGTTTCCTGATCCAGATTGGTATAGGTAAGTCCGCTGGTCAGTGAAATCTGTTGCCCGTCGAAGCGATGACGCAGATTAACTTTCTCCTGATGCACGCTTTCTTCTTCGCGGTAGCCGCTATTACGGGTGACGCTGGCGTTTATGCCCACGCCGCTGCGGCCAAAATCTTTGCCTTGCCGAAACTTTGCCCGGGTATATCCATACGAGCCATAATCGACGCCCAGTAAGCCGGCGTCCTGTGTGGTGTCCGGCGTGATCACATTAATCACCCCGTGCACCGCGTTGCTGCCGTACAATGGCGAGCCCGGCCCTTTAAGCACCTCAACACGCTGCGCCATCTCGGTGTGTGCTTCAAACAATTCATTGATATTACAAAACCCTGCTGCCCGCAGTGGGATCCCGTCTTCTGCTGTCAACAGCCCGCCACAGGCGCCCGCCCCGGTGAAAACCTGAGAGCGCAGCGCAGGCAAATACTCCTGACCATTGCCGCGCTGCACACCCGCCCCGGCAATATATTTCAGCACCTGCTCAATGTGGACAGGCGAGGTGAGCGCAAGCTCAGCACTATTCACATCGCTGATCACCACCGGCTGGCTACCTGAGGGCTGCGCAAATCGCGAGCCGGTGGTGGTCACCCGCTCAATATCGTCGGGCACGTCAGCTGCACTGGCCGGCCACATCACACTGACCAACAGACAGATGCTTCCTGCCTGCACCCTGCTCAGCGCGTTGAAGCTTTGCCACCTGAACACGCCTTTCTGCTTACTCATAGTTAAACCTTTATTCTGAAAATCTCATCCCGACGTCGCGGTCACCCGCGCATCTACTGCGTACCCATGTGTCACTGTACCTAATTTCCTCTCCCATTATGGATTACTACGACAAACAGACTGCCTGACTGGATGAAGCACGGCGCGTCCCCCCCTGACCATCAAAAGGGCTCAGGCAAGGCCCGCTGTCGTTATTTGCGGATGCGTTCTCACACACAATCAATTAAGCTGACTACATTCATGGTCACCAGCTCAACGAACTTATGCCCACACTCATTACGTCCCTGTCAGCGCTTATTGAACTGTCCGTCGCACCCGTCTTCCTGCTGGCCGGCATTGCCGGCTTTCTGAACGTCATGTCAGGACGGCTGGGGCGCATTTCTGACCGCGTGCGGGTTGCAGAGCGCCACGTGCATACCCTCACGGCAGACGACCAGGTACGCAGCGTACGCCGCCACGAAATACTGGTGCTGTGGCGCCGGGTAACAGTTATTAACTGGGCAATTGGTTTGTGTGTGGCCTCTGGCCTGATGGTGTGTAGCGTCATCATGAGCCTGTTCGCCGGTGAGCTGTGGAATATCAATCTGCGCTTGCTGGTCGTTACCTTGTTTGTATTAGCGATGGGGCTGTTGATTTCGTCTCTGGTCGTGTTTCTGGTGGAAGTCCGCCTGGCCACCAAAACCATCAATATAGTTAGAACCATTCGCTAAACCACGTAAATTTTTTGCGTTAACGGGCGATGCATCACTGCGCCCGGCACGTTGTCGTGATGTTACCCGGGTCGCGGCATCACAAACTTATTGTCGTCATTAATGGTAAAGTAATCGCCGCTGCCGCCCCCGCGAAGCAGCGGCCGGGCCCGGGTTGTCTGATAGATGCCGTCCTGCAGCAGCTGCTTGTCGATGTGCACCGCCACAACTTCACCAAACACCATCCAGGTATTACACGCACTTCCTTCGGCGTCGGTAAGCTGCAGGATCTGCGTTTTTCGACACTCCATCACTACCCGACACTGCGCCACATGTGGCACCTGTACTTTTTTGGAGGCCCGCGCGGTCAGGTTGGCGTGGGTAAACTCACTTTCGTCCGCCGGCAACGATGCGCTGCTTTCATTCATAGCGGCAGCCAGCTCGGTAGTCGCCAGATTCCAGCAAAACTCGCCTGTTTCAGCGATATTATTCAGGCTGTCTTTATCGCACACGCTGGAAAAGCCAATGATGGGGGGCGTGTAATTGAACGCATTAAAAAAACTGTAAGGGGCCAGATTGAGTGTCCCGGAGCTGTCCTGTGAAGAAATCCAGCCTATTGGCCGGGGCGCGATGATGGCGTTGAACGGATCATGAGGCAGCTGATGCCCCGTCGCAGGTTCGTAGTAATGATAATCCACTGTAATTAGCACCGTATTGTTTGTTTATGGCCCTTCTACGCATGGTACGTGGCTTTTGACCATCTTTACAGCTACCAACCGACTGACTTTCGCGATGGGTGTCCTGTGATTTTTCTGCAGCTGATTTAAAGTAATACCTGCTAAACAACAGACGTCAGTCTGAGCCGGGAGACCGGGTACACCACCGCCGATCCAGGCTGGCGTAGCCCGTCGACAACAGGAAAGTTCACCCGGTCCACGCCGCCTTTTCAGAGCATGCAGTAGTTAATGGCGTGCGGCATCGGTAAGCCTGGCTATTTGCTGAAAATAATCCGGTTTTCTCAGCCGGGTGGTCAACGATTTGCGCTGGTGAGTGTCCAACAAAGCGTTCCTCTGCCACAGGCAACCAAATTTGTTTTAAGGGAATGAATCAATATGAATGTCAAACTTCTCCGCTCGCTTCAGGTCTTCGTGAAAGTGGCTGACACCGGCAACATGAGCACCGCCGCAAAATCACTGCATATGACCGTGTCGGCCATTTCCCAACAGCTCAGAAAGCTTGAGCAGGATATCGGAATGAGCCTGTTCAACCGCAACACCCGTAACATGAATCTCACCGAGGCCGGCCGGATTTACTATCGCACCAGCCAGGAATTACTGGCGACGGCAGCCCAGGCACACCGGGAAATTGAGCAGTTGCAGCAGGTGCCTACCGGCGAGCTGAAGATTATCGCCCCGGAAGGGTTCGGCGGGGGCCTGCTTAGCCAGCCCTTACACATGCTGAGTCGTGATTTTCCCAAATTGTCCATTTCGCTCACCCTTACCGACGAGCCTACTGACATGATTGCATCCGGTGGGGACTTACTGCTGTGCTTTGCGCCGATGCCCGACAGTAATTTTACGAACTGGCACCTGGCGACCTGGGACCGGATTTTATGTGTCGCGGGGAACCACCCACTGGCCAGCTCAGACCTGACCAGCCCGGACGAGCTCGCCTCGCACTGCCATATTGTGCACCGTCATCTTGAGCAGTACGTAGCCAAACACAGCGACGGACGTACGTACCCACTACCGGCGTCGCCGCTGGATGTGAACTCCATGCAAACGCTGATTCAGCTGACGAAAGACGGGATAGGGTATGCAGTGTTGCCAGAGCCCGAAGTGCGCCACTGCTTACAGGAAGGCTCACTGAAGCGCATTCTGCCAGACTGGCAATTGCCCGATTACAGTGTGTATGCCGTGGCGCCCAAGCATGATGCCGTGCCCCCTAAAATTGAAGCGGCCCGGGCGTGTCTGCAAAACTGGTTCTCAACGTTCTAGCACGCTTGCGGTGTTGACCAATTAAGTGAGTACTTACCAGCATTATTTAATGCTTAGTAGTGGCAGGCAAGTAAGCAAATAGCACATCAAATTAACCGTTCGATAAGGCGGTTGCGCGGTGGGTGTCCCGGTGATTGAGACACCCACCCACAACGCTACTTAACCAGCTGCCTTATGGGCAACTGCCACTTACCCAGGTTTCACCATCCACTGACGATAAGGTGCTGTTGCCCCATGTTGAGCCGCTTAGCGGATCATCAGAGCCTGTCGCAAAATAGTCCGGAGCATAGTAATACCCTGTGCTGTACGCCCGCCCGGCCACCTTGTGGTAGTAATTAGCGGTAGTATAGGTGGCACAGGTAACAGTATCACCATCTCCTGCACCCGGGTCACCATCAGCGCCGCCGTTGCGACACGCCTGCACCGGGCCCGTACAGCTGCTATCATCGTCTTCCCAGCGACATTGCTGTGCGCCACTGGCGATCTCATCTAGCTTGAAGGGTGCGCTGCCGTACTCCAGGTAACAATTCGCGTAGTTGGTATAGTCCAGGCGGCCATCGGCGATGTGGGTGTCCAGGGTGGCCACCACACCTGCGTCTATCTGAAAAGTAATTACCGTGGCATCGGTACGCCCGCTGCTATCCGTGGCGGTGACTGTGACCTGTTGCTCTTTACCGGGTAATTCACAGGCACTGGCGGTAAATGCGGGCCCGTTCAGCTGTGCATTCACCGTGACTGTTTCAAAGGCGGCAGTGACGGTGGCCAGATCCTGATTGATATCCACAGCTTCTCCGCTGACCGTCGCGCACTGCCCATCTGTCACCAGCTGTACGTTACGGAGTTCAGGGGCAGTCGGCGGCGGGGGCGGTCCTACCCGAATACTGTCGGTGATGGTGTCAGAAACCGCGCCGTCATTGTCGGCGGCATTCACGCTGACAAAGTACAAAGCATCCGGTAAAACCGGCGTGGTGACAGAGAAATCACCATTCGTGACACTCTGCGACTCATAGCTGTAGAGGTTGTCGGCATCATCACGCAATTGTACAAACACCGCAGCAACTGTGCCTTCGGCGTCGCTGGCCTGCCCGGCGACAGTGACCCGGCGGTCTGACTCTGTGACCACAAGGCTTTGAATTTCCGGCGGCTGGTTACGATCTACCCTGGCATTGTTGTGCAGGAAATACTCACCCAGATACAGGGCGTAGTTGATACCCTGGCCGTTTACATAGGATCCAGACGCACCCGCGCCACCGGACCAGGCATGATCGACGCCGTTCAGCCACAGCATCGACACCCGGCCATCCTGCCAGACATGCTCATCCGCCGTGCGCCCGCCACTGCCAATGACGTTGGTGCCCGGTAACTCAGATACCCCATAAACCTGTGCCATGCCTTCGGCATTCTGGCGGTTATAGCATTGATCTACCGTAGTGTCGGCATCACCATGGGCAATAGAGGCGACCTGTGTCTCTAAGTAACTGCTGTAACTCCCTGCGTATTGCTCACAGCGCAACGCCACGTTGGCTTGTTCGCAGCTACCGATAGCGCCCCCTGAACTGGTGCCGATACTGGGTCCGGCGCTTACCCCCATACCGGCAAAGACATCCGGTGCGATGCAGGCAGTGGTGTTAGCGAACGCGGCACCGGAGGACAACCCGGCAATGTAAATCTGGTTGGCATCAATGCCGTAATTGCCATCTGCGCTTAAGGTATTGGCCAGTGAAATAAGATTTTTGTAATCCCCTGCGCTACGCGACTTGGCGCCCTGCCAGTATGACCAGCAACCGAACCCGGCTTTGTTCATGGCATCAGGCACTGCCACTACCATGCCATAGGTCTCGGCTGCGGCTTCCAGATTCGCGGTCAGGTACGCATCGATAGAGTGAGTACACCCATGCAACACCACCAGCAACGCCCGTCCATTGCCTATCGCAGACTGCCCGTCAGGGGTGTAAATGTGCACCCGGTTAAAGCCGCCTACCGACTGATTATTCTGCCAGCTACCGGCATATGCGGGCAGCATCGTACAGGCCATACAAAGTAGCCCAAGCAAACGTGTTTCCCACTTCATTTACGCCTCCAATTGTTAAGTTAACGTAAACTCAGTGTTGACTATTTGTATGAAAATTACTTTAGTACTATCGTACTGTGGGTGCTTTACGGTGCCGTGGATGGGCAGCGACTTTTCCACAGGTCCTGGCAGATGAGCGGGATGAACCCAGCCATAATATGCCGGTTAGTTCACACCCACGGTATGCCAACTGAATGATTTCGACACTTTGTTTACCAGTGGGCTGGTGCGGCGGCCTCTGGGTTTGTATAAATAGACTTTACGGGGGGACGCGCGCTCTTCAGTAGCGGCGTTATCGGAAGCAGGCTGAGGGTAGGGACGGCGTACATCCACATGGCGACGTCGTCGGAAACGGGACTTCGGTTTTCGGAAACTCAAGCTTTGCATGATGCGACCTCAATAACTTACCTGTCACTTTTTACGCAGCTTGCTGGCTGGCAGATTGCCGGCAGGGTCCTGAGCTGAAAAATTTAATCTTCTCAGCGAACCCGCCCGCCTCCTGTTATAGCGACACGGCTTTGCCCGTGCGGGCGGCCGTAAAAATAGCATTTACAATATGAATATCTTGCCGGCCCTCGCGGGCAGAAACCAGCGCAGGCCCCCGTCCGAGAATGGCCAGCGTATCATTATCCATTTGCAGGGTTTGTTGTTTACCCGGAATGGCCGGAAAGTGTTTGCCATCGCTGGTGGTCGCCTCCACCCCGGAATAAGACTGCATGGGCTTAAGCTGGTAGCTGCCTGACGCACAGCTGGCTTTCAGATAATTGAACGACTTCACTACACTGGTGCCGCAATCCGCGACCAGTCCGTTTCCGAAGTCCAGCGTAAACAGCGTGGTGTCGTCCACCTCAATGAACGCCGGATGCTCTTTGAATAGGCGGCCGGTGACCGCTACCGGCTCCTGGCGGGTAATAAACCGGGCGCCGTTTATAGCATACACACCCATGTCGTACAGCGCGCCGCCGCCCATGTCCGCCTGCATGCGCCAGTTACTCTGTGCCCGCCCGTTACCGCCGTAACCGGCAAAGCTTTCCAGCCCTGTCATTGGCCCGTATGGCTGCAATGAGGCATAGCTCGCCATTCGCCTTGTGTTAGGTTCATGTTGCATCCGGTAGCCAATCGACAACATCACACCATTGTTGCGGCAGGCGGCGATCATGGCATCGCACTCCTGCACATTCATTGCCATGGGCTTTTCACACCACACATGTTTACCGGTATTGGCTGCGCGCACCACAAAATCCTTGTGGGTGCCGGTGGGGGTCACCACGTAAATCACATCAATATCCGGGTTATTGGCTATTTCGGCCATGGTGTCATAGGTGTATACATTGCGGTCGGGAATGTTGTACTGCCGCTGCCAGCGCGGGATTTTATCGGGACTGCCGGTAATGACGCCGCGCAGTTCGCAGTACCGGGTAAACTGTAACGCAGGCGCCAGCTGGCCACTGCTGTAGCCGCCCAGCCCAAGCAAGGCCACCCCTACTTTGCGGGTCGATGCCCCGTGACTCAAAAAAGGGTGGGCGATAAGGGGCGTGGCGCCGGCCAGCTGCAAAAAGCGGCGACGGGAAAGTGCGTCCATGACGGCCTCATAACGGTGAGTTTAGCTTGCATACGTACGGCCGGCTGGTTCAGGTTTATCGCTGCGGGGGTATGGCCAGTTGCGTAGCTACACCAAGATGGCGCAGAGACTGTCTTAACCTGCATTGTACGTCTTCTGGCAGCGGCTATCAGACGAAACGACAAAGCCTGACACCACTAATTCGTACGCATAAAAAAGCCCCGCGTGAGCAGGGCTTTATCAACAATTATTGATGACCGAAGACGCTTAGAAGCGGGTGTTGACCTGCACGCTCAGTATGTGTGCTGACGCGTGTTCTGTAGCCGTCAGGTCGCTAACCACGTTGCCCAGGGTTTCCGTGGACAGAGTACGCTGTTGCTTTACATCGGCTTCACGGCCTTTAATGTAAGCATACCCAGCGTCCAGGGTTGTCATGTCGGTGACCTGCCAGGTGGCGCCCGCAGACACCCAGTGACGGTCGGTATCCGGAATGCTCAGTGACCGGTGGGCGTAAGAGACCGCCCCATCATCGTACGCATAGCCGGCACGTAAGGTCAGGGTATCGCTGTACCGATAAGTAGCACCCACACTGGCGCGCCAGGTATTCTCAAAGTCTTCTTCTTTGATAGGCAGTACCATGCCGCTTTCAAGTTCGGCTTCCAGCTTATCGAAAGTGCTCCACTCGGTGTGATTGAGGCTCGCCTGTACCGACCACTGGTCGTTCAGCGTATGATTCACTGCCAGTTCCGCAATGGCGGCCAGGTTTAAATCCAGTGAGCCAGGTTGATTCAGGGCCGGGAACAGATCAGAGCTGACTTCTCCTTCCAGCTCCAGCTTGGTTTCAGCCCGGTAGCTCAGAGCAATGTCAGTGGCGTCAGTTGCCTGCCAGAACAGGCCTACATTCCAGCCGTAGCCCCAGTCATCACCTTCCAGCTTGAGGATTTCTGCGTTACCCAGAATCGCTCCCTGACTGACTGCTTCAATAGCCTTGGGCGTGGCAGTGCTGATTTCCGCTTCCGAATAGGTGGCGCTCAGTCCCAGACCAATATCCAGCGACTCAGTAAGGCTGTAAGACATGGCCGGGTTAATAGTAAACGTAATGATTTCCGCCCGATCGGCAAAGTGCAGCGCATTGAAATCGTCGCTGTAGTCGGACGCCAGGCCATAGTTTGCAAACAAACCAATGCCTGCAGAGACTTTATCGTTCACCGGGCTCACGTAAAACAGCGAAGGAATAACAGCGCTCTCGGCGATGTCATCTTCGTTGGCGGTTTGCGGAATGCGGGCTTCGCCCACCTGGGTTTCCAGTTCACCGTTAATGTCCACATTAGGCAAGATGAGGTTCAGGGCACCACTTAACTGAGGCGCATCGAACTGCCCGATAGCGGCAGGGTTGGTTGCCAGCACGGAGGCATTTTCGGGCATGGCAGCCTGACCGGCAAAGGCCCGGCCCAGGCCATTGGCACTGTGTTCGTTAACCTGAAAACCTGCCGCCAGTGCGGTGAACGAAACACTGCCCAGCGCCAAACATAGAGAAGAGGATAATAAGACTGATTTATTCATAGACCACTTGTTGTTAAAGACGTGCGCCGGGGCACGCAAAAAGCATTTACGGTGTCCTTGCTGCCTCCCAAAGGATGCATGGCACCGACCAGAAAAAACGGCCGGCCATTCTAAAGGACAGACCAGCAACATTTCAATTGCCTCATTAACAAAAATGAAGATTTAACCTCCATATTTGACATTATCGCAACATTTAAGCGCAAAATTTCAACGAATTGTAATTTATCAGGGATGTATACAGGGCGTTTTTTGCACTTTGTTACAACTACGTGCTACTGCATAAGCCACAGGGCGAGTAGGCTAGACCTTGTACAATAACGATAACGAAACAAAGGACTGCTCATGCTAAACATTTCCAGCCTGACTAAAACCTATCCGAACGGGGTAAAAGCTCTGAACGGGATTAACCTGTCTATTCCAAAAGGAATGTTCGGCCTGCTTGGCCCTAACGGCGCCGGCAAATCTTCACTTATGCGTACCATTGCCACGTTGCAAACCCCGGATACCGGCAGTATCCGGTTTGACGACATTGACGTTTTGGCCGATCCGAATGCGCTGCGTCAGCGGCTTGGCTATCTGCCCCAGGATTTTGGTGTTTACCCGCGCATCAGTGCCGAAAAACTGCTGGATCATCTGGCGGTATTAAAGGGGCTGAATAATAAAGGCGAACGTAAAGACGCCGTGGAAAGCTTACTGGTTCACACCAACCTGTGGCAACACCGCGATAAAGCCGTAAGTGGCTACTCCGGTGGCATGCGACAGCGCTTCGGCATCGCCCAGGCGCTGTTAGGGGATCCGGACCTGATTATCGTGGATGAGCCCACCGCCGGCCTTGACCCTGAGGAACGCAACCGCTTCCACAACCTGCTGGTCAGTCTGGGGGAAGAAAAAGTCATTATTCTGTCTACCCATATCGTGGAAGATGTATCTGAGCTGTGCCCGTCAATGGCAGTATTAGGTCATGGTGAAATTCTGCTGGAAGGCAATCCCATCAGCCTGACTCATGGGCTCACCGGCCGGATCTGGCGCAAACAGGTGGGCAAAGAGGAATATCAGGAGCTGGAGCAGGCACACAGTATCATTTCTTCCCGTCTGATTGCCGGTCAGCATGTGATCCATGTCATGGCCGACACCCCGCCAGACGGCTTCGAGCAGGCGCCGGCTAACCTGGAAGATGTTTACTTCTCTACGCTGCATAACAAGCGTGCAGCGGCGGCCGCAGCCTAAGGAGCAGTAACCATGTTTGTTAACAGTCTGACCTTTGAATGGCGATATTACCCTCGCCAGCCCTCTTTTTATGTCACCCTGATGGTGTTCTTTTTGCTGCCGTTTCTCGCCACTGCCACCGACAGCGTGCGCATTGGCGGCGGGGGCAACGTGCTTTACAACGGCTCGTACGCCATTACCCAGACCACACTGATCATGGGCATTTTTGCCATGTTTCTGCTGGTTAATTTTGTGGCGGGTACCGCGACCCGCAATCATTCCAGCAACATGGGTGAGCTGGTGTATACCCGGCCCATCACCCCGCTGTCCTACCACCTTGGCCGCTTTGGCGGTGCCTATCTGGTAAGCCTGCTGGTCTTTGCCATGGTGCCGCTGGGCATTTTACTGGGGTCGTTAATGCCCTGGGTCGATCAGGAACGGCTCGGGCCGACGAATCTGAGCTTCTATGTCACCACCTTTGTGTACTTTTCCGTGCCCAGCATGCTGGCACTGGGGATGATCTTCTACGCCGTGGCGCAACGCTTACGCTCCATGATGGGGGCCTATCTGGTCGCCATGGGCCTGTTTATCTTTTATGTAATTGGCGGGGTTCTCACTTCTGATCCGGAATACCGAATGTTCGGCGCGCTAAGCGACCCCTTCGGTCTGCGCACCTTTGCTGAGGTGAGCCGCTACTGGACCGTATTTGATAAAAACACCCAGATGGCAGCCATGGAAGGCGTGTTGCTCCAAAACCGCCTGCTCTGGCTGGCTGTAGGGACTCTTATCCTTACTGTATTTGGCAATATTTTCAGCCTGCGCTGGCAGCAACAAGCCCGCAAGGAAAAACCCAGCAAAGCCGCACTCATGGCACCGCCCGAGCGCCTTAACCTCAAGGTTCAGTCCCGGGCTGGCGGTCAGCTAAATAAGCTGTTCACCCGCATTGGCTTTGAAATGGGGCAGGTGTTGTTCAGCCCGGCATTGATCGTACTGATGATTTTCAGCCTGTTTAACCTTAGCGCGCTGTATTTTGTCCCCATTGGCGGGCTCTATGGTACCCCCGACTGGCCCCTGACCCAGCAAATGGTAGAAGTCATCACCGAAAGCTACGGTTTAATGCTGATTATTGTGGTGACGTATTACAGCGGTGAAATTGTCTGGCGCGAGCGCGGCTCGGGTATGGGCGATATCGTGGATTCCACGCCTGCGTTTAACCTGGTGTTCTGGGTATCTAAATTGCTGGCTATGTGGGCCGTACTGGCGGTGCTGTTTACTATTGGTATCTTCTTTACGGTGGTTTATCAAATCACTCAGGGCTACTTCAATTTTGAGTTCGGCACCTATGCTGTGGGTATTTATGTGCTGCAATGGCTGCCGTGGGCATTAATGGCGGTGCTGGCGTTCTTTATTCAGGTACTCAGCCCCAACAAGTTTGTCGGGATGCTGCTGTTCGTTGCGTATTTTATTGTCAGTCTGGTGTTTGCCGAGCTGGGTCTTGAGCACAACATGTGGAGCTTTGCCGATACACCCAGTGTGCCTTATTCGGATCTGAACGGTTACGGCTGGTTCCTGGCGCCTTTCGGTTGGTACATGTTGTACTGGAGCGCGCTGTCTGTGGCGCTGTTCACCCTGGGCTATGCATTGTGGCAACGGGGCCCGGAAGTGTCGCTGAAGCACCGTTTCCGGCTGCTGGGTTACCAGCTGGGTGGGGCAGGTAAAACCGCGCTGGCCGCCAGTCTGTTAGTGTTTGTGGCTACCGGTGGCTACATTCACTATAACACCCAGGTGCTGAATACTTACCTGACCAGCGACGAGCGCTATGAGTTACAGGCAGAGTACGAGCGTCAGTTTGCCCAGTATGAAAACGATGAAATTCCGGTGATCACCCGGGTGAACGCCGCGGTGGATATTTATCCGGAGGAGCGACGGATAGAGGCTGAAGCCGATGTCACGCTTAGCAACCCATCGGATACGGCCATCACCCGTGCGCTGATATCCGTGCCGCCGCACACGTCAGCGTGGGATTTCACTGTGCCCGGCGCTAAAGTGACAGAGCGGGTTGAGCGCCTCAACAGCGCCTGGCTTACGTTCGAAGATCCTCTGCAACCCGGTGAAACCCGCGACGGCGTCCTTAGCGTGACCCGTGCGCATCAGGGCTTTAAAGACAACAGCTTCGACTTTGAAGTGGCGGAAAACGGCACCTTTATTAATAACTACTCGCTGTTCCCGGCGTTTGGTTTTAATACTCAGTACCTCATCAGCGACCGGCATGAGCGGCGTAAGCGGGAGCTACCCGACCGTCCTCGTGCGCACAAACTCGAGGACAGTGAACACTATGCAGAAAGCGGATTCGGCAAAGGTGTCACCTTTATCGACTTCGAAACCACCGTGTCCACCTCTGGCGATCAGATTGCCATCGCACCGGGTTACCTGCAGCGGGAATGGCAGGAAAACGGGCGTAACTACTTCCATTACAAAATGGATGCACCCATAGTGAACTTCTTTTCTTACCTGTCTGCCCGTCATGCAGTGAAGAAGGATACCCACCACGGTGTGAATATTGAGGTGTATCACCACCCCGAGCACCACTGGAATGTGGACGTGATGATCGAGAGCGTGAAAGACTCGCTGGATTACTTCACCGACGCCTTTGGCCCGTATCAGCACCGGCAAATGCGCATTATCGAGTTCCCGGGTTACCGCGACTTTGCGCAGAGCTTTGCCAACACCGTGCCCTACTCAGAAGACATCGGTTTTGTGGCGGACCTGCGCGACCCAGAAGACATTGACTATGTGTACTATGTCACAGCGCATGAAGTCGCTCATCAGTGGTGGGGACACCAGGTGGGCGCTGCCAACGTACAGGGCCAGTCGATTATTATCGAAAGCCTGTCTCAGTACAGTGCCATCATGGTACTGCGGGAGCGCTACGGCGAAGAAAAAATGCGTAAGTTCCTGAAGTACGAGCTAGATCGTTACCTGCGCGACCGCGGCGGCGAATTGCTGGCTGAAATGCCCTTTATGCGCAGCGAAAGTCAGCAGTACATTCACTACCGCAAAGGCTCGATAGTGATGATGGCCATTCTTGACAGGCTGGGCGAGGAACGGGTTAATCTGGCGCTGCAAAATCTGCTTAACGATTTTCAGTACCGCAATAACCCGTACCCCACTACGCTGGACCTGCAGGCAGCACTCAATGCCCAGGCCACAGCCGATGAACAGGCCTTCATCAGTGACCTGTTCGAGCGGATTACCCTGTACGACCTGAAAATGCTGGCCGCGCAGGCCGTGGAGACTGACAATGGCCGGTATCAGGTCAGCCTGACCGTATCAGCAGCCCGCTTCGAGGCCGACGGCGATGGCCGCGAACAGGAAGGGACGCTGAACGAATGGGTAGACGTGGCGCTGTTCACCGGCGATCCGGAAGACCTCAGTGGTGACACCGAAGTGCTCTATAACGAGAAGCACAAGCTGGAGTCCGGTGAAAATATTATCACCCTGACGCTGGACAAAAAGCCGGTGTTTGCGGGTATCGATCCGTTTATTAAACTGATTGACCGGGACAGTGGCGATAATGTGTTGAAGCTCAAATAAAGCTTGTTATATAACGATTAAAACGGCACCTCTGGTGCCGTTTTTTTATTCCAGGAGAAACGACAGTAGTTACACGCGTAACCAAGTCGGTTGCTGAGCTGACTTACTTTGCCGTATCGGGCCGGCTCGCTCTGAGACACTGGCGCTATTTTTTCAACATGTTACAAACCAACCCCAGTTAAATTAAAAAACCCATAAAATCAATAGATTATAATTTAACGCACAGCGTAATACCTGACCAGTTGTTCAGGAAATAGTCATGCAACCGTCATATTTCTGTGGCACCTTATCGGCGCTTGACCTACCAAGCCTCTAACCACAGGAATTAACATGAAAAAAACCATAACAATGTTAAGTGCGCTTACCGCTGTCACCCTCAGTGCGCAGGTGAGCGCCCAGGTAGAGAATGGAACTTTCGAAAATTGGAGTGGGAACTCCCCTGACAGCTGGACCACCATCGACAGTGGTATCAGCGTAAGCCAGTCGGCCACCAGCTATGAAGGCAACAGCGCCGCCGCAATCACAGTCACCACCGGGTCGCAAAGCAGTACTGACTTCCGTCAGTCTGTCAGTGTTACTGGCGGTGAGAACTATACATTCAGTACCTGGGTATATCATACCGAAGGCGGCATCCGCGCACGGCTGTACGTGGACGGCTACCAGAATTACTCAGAGCCCACGTTAACCGGCCAGTGGCAGCAAATTAGCTACAGCTATACCCCTGCCAGCACTGGCACCATCGAAGTGGGGCTGCGCTTTTATGATGTCTCCGGCTTCGATGGCAACGAACTGGTGTACGTAGATTTATTTGAACCCACCAGCACCACCGGCGGCGGGGGCGGCACATGCAGCAACAATGCCGGCGAATTTGCCCTCACCACCGACGATTACGGCAGCGAGACCAGCTGGCAAATTACCGACTCAGGCAGTCAGGTAGTAGCATCAGGCAGCGGTTACAGCAGTAACACCAGTTACAGCGAAGATGTGTGTCTGGCCGACGGTGATTACACCCTGACAGTGTCTGACAGTTATGGCGACGGTATTTGCTGTTCATACGGCAATGGCAGCTACAGCCTGACCATTGCCGGCGATACGCTGGCCTCCGGCGGCAGCTTCGGCAGTGCTGATGTGACTAACTTCACCCTTGGCAGTACCGGAGGAGGCAGCGGCGGCAGCGGTGCTAACCTGTCAGGTTATTACGCCACGGCAGACGGTCTGACCGGCTATGCGCTAAAAACCGAACTGCACAACATTATTGATAACCACACCACCCAGAGCTACTCGGCGTTGTGGGATTTTTATCTGTCCTATGGCCGCGACAGCTATTACGAGAATGACGGCAGTATTCTGGATATCTACTCGGAGCAACCTGGCGGGGCCGATCCGTACATCTTTACTGCCGGTACCGACCAGTGTGGTAACTATAGCGGCGAAAGCGACTGCTACAACCGCGAACACGGGTTTCCGCGCAGCTGGTTTGGTGGTGCAGTGGCGCCTATGAATACCGATATTCATCATATCTTCCCCACTGATGGTTACGTGAACTCTAAACGTAGCAGCTACCCCTATGGTGAAGTGGCCAGCGCCACGTTCACGTCAGCGAATGGCTCGAAACTGGGCAGTGCGACGAGTGGACTGGGTTATTCAGGCACGGTATTTGAACCGATTGATGAGTTTAAAGGCGATATTGCCCGGGCGTATTTCTACATGGCCACCCGTTATGAAAACGTGATAGCCGGATGGGAAAGTCACAGTACGTACGGCGATGCATCACTCAATGGCACCAGTAACCAGGTATTTGAAAACTGGCTGCTGGCCATGCTGAAAAGCTGGCACGTTCAGGATCCGGTAAGCCAGAAAGAAATTGACCGCAATGAGGCGGCATACGGCTTTCAGGGCAACCGCAACCCGTTTGTGGATCACCCCGAACTGGTCACGGAGATCTGGGGGAATTAATCTTCACGTAACCAGTCGATATCCGGGAGCCTAAGGCTCCCTTTTTTGTGCCCGCTGGTTTCGCTTTCCACCCGCTTCGCCAATCCAAACGCCCCCCTCAACTCCTCCTACCACCACTCAATTATTAACATTTATTAAACAATGGTTTTACATAATCACTGGAAGCGCTTACATTTAATCCGAGAGCACGCGAAGTTGAACTTTAGTATTAATAAAAATGAGGACGCATCATGCACATCACCTTCAAGCGAACGAGTGTTTCGCTGTTGTTAGCAAGTAGCACTCTGTTCACCCAGACCGCCATCGCGGCGGCTTGTCAGAACCCGGTTCCTGTATGGCAGGACGAGTTTGACGGCACCACACTGGATACTTCTAAATGGGAAATTATGCTGGGCGACGGCTGTAGTTACGGGATCTGCGGCTGGGGTAACAATGAATTACAAAGTTATCAGGCTGAAAATATCAGCGTAGCTAACGGAAAACTGACTATTACTGCCAAAAAACAGCGGGTAAAAGGCAGTCAGTATACCTCCGGCCGGATCCGCACCGCCAACATGCCAAATGGTGGCGAGTGGACCCACGGTCGTTTTGAGGCAAGTATCAAATTACCCGATGGCACGGGCATGTGGCCGGCATTCTGGATGTTGCCTACCAACCCGGACGTGGGCTGGCCCCAGAGCGGTGAGATCGACATTTTAGAAGCCACCGGGCAAGCAGACATGATCGCGTTTGGCACTATTCACTATGGTGACCCGTACCCGAATAACGAATGGACCAGCGGACGTATTATTAAGCAGCCCGATCGCTGGTCAGATGGATTCCATGAATACGCAGTAGAATGGGAACCGGGTGAGATCCGCTGGTATGTGAATGACATTTTGTATTCAGTGAAAACCCCTGACGACCTCAGCAACCCGGCGTTCTGGACCTTTGATAATTATTCCTATCACTTCCTGCTGAATATGGCCGTGGGCGGAAGTATAGGCGGTGTGGTGGATGACAGTCAGCTACCGCAAACCATGGAAGTTGATTACGTACGGGTGTATGACTTTGCGCAACCCTCGCTGAAGGGCCCACATATTGTCGATGCCAACTCCCAGGCTACCTATACGATTGTGGATGAAGCGGGTACCGGCAGCAGCTATAACTGGAATGCGCCCACCGGAGAGACCGGCAGCAGCCAGTCTCTGAATGTAAACTGGACTACTCAGGGCGGCACTGTAAGCGCTTCCATTAGTAACAGTTGCGGGAATTTCGATGTGGCCATGGACGTACACGTACTACCGCAACTGAGTATTAAATCCAACATTGATGATTTTGAAACCGAGGGCGCCATCACCTACACCTACTGGGACGGGCAATTTACCGAAGTGCCCAACCCATTGAACGATACAACTAACAGTTCGCCCACCGTACTGGAATATGTAAGAAACGGCACAGCGGCCTATGATGTCATTGCCGGCAGTACCACGGTGATTACCGACGCCACTGCGTTGATAGCAGGAAACGAAGCCTTCTACCTTGATGTTTATATGCCTAACCCCAGTAAGCAGGAGATCCTCATTCAGCTTGAAGACGGCTCACAGGCCACGCCTGATAACTACCCTACCGGCAGACATTCAAAGTTTATCGCGCATACGCAGGCCGTTACCGGTTGGCAGCGTTTGAAATTTACCCTGGAGGACAGAATAGATGGCGGTACGTCAGCAACGGATGTGACGGATATGGTCATTCTGATTGCACCTAACAGTAACAACGCAGACACCTACTATCTGGATAACCTGGCTCTGTATGGAAGCGACAGCGGTGGCGAGACGGCCACCACCATGGTGATCAGTGACGTAGCCACCAGCGTAGTTAGCGCAGGGAAAGGTAATAAGCGGGCTCAGGCGGTAGTCACTGTGCTGGATAATACCGGCGCGGCCGTAGCAGGGGCCAATGTATCAGGCCAGTTCAGTGGCAACTGGAATGAAACAGCCAGCGGCACGACAGGCGCGGATGGTACAGTTACTCTTAACACCAGTACCACCCTGTCAGGGAACGTGTCGGCTACATTCTGTGTAACCTCGGCTTCGGGGAGCCTGCCACTGGATGAAGCTAACAGCACCGGGCTGTGTAATTAACTCATTAACCAGCCGCGTTATGGCAGAACGTTTCTAAACAACAAAAGGGAGCCTGCGGCTCCCTTTTTTAATCTCAACAACCCATTCGGCCATCGCAGCTAATAGTGCGCTGCAAGTATTCCTTTGAGAATATTATCCGTGCAGGCTGTCACGATAACCCAAGATGTACAAAATCACCTAGCAGTCGTCCACATCACCACCCATCTCTTCTTTCATCTTAATACAGGCTTCGCGCTTTTTCTCGGCGGCTGACTTTTTCATGTCTTCCATTTTACGCTTACCGTCTTCCATCATTTCAGAAGCTTTTCCCTTGCCCTCTTCATATTTTTCTGTGGTGAGGTCCTTAGCATCTTCATACATTTCGCTGGTATTGTCTTTGGTTTCTTCCCAACCGTCAGAACCTGCTTCCATGGAATCGTCATAAGCATCTTCAGTGGCCTCCTTGGCCTCTTCCATTTGCTCTTCCATTTCCTGCTTCATTTCTTCGTTGGATTCTTGCTGAGATTCAGTGCACCCGCTAACACCAAGCAGTGTTAATAACAGCGTAAGTGCTATTTGTTTTTTAATCATCATCTGTATAACTCCGTTTAATGTTTAATAAATTAACCTACGCTGGGCAGGGACTTACATCACGCACCATGCTGCGCAGTTACAGCATAGACTATCTGCGGACTAATAGATGCTGCCGTTTAAAAAATAATCTGCCCGCGTTTGGCATAAGCGGTAACATCCAGACACGCTCCCCCAGCCACCGTACTTCGCAAATTACTTAACACTCTTTGAAGAAATGCAACTGATAATAATTCTCATTTGTATTTACTTGATGGGTTCTGCTAATTATACTTCCCTCCACACTCACCAGCACAGGACCCTCTAATGAAGAATAAAAACTTGTCGATGGGCGCATCGACCATCGCCGCCGCGCTTACCTTTGGTCACGGCGTCAGTGTTGCACAGGAACGTGATATTGCGTGCACCGATACCAGCGCAACAGAATGTGTCACAGAGAATAACGAGGCCATTGAGCTTATTCGTATTCACGGTGTTCAGCAATCTGTTTACCGTTACAGTAAGTCGGGTGATCCCCGTCGCTTAGCCGATCTCGTCGATACCCCCCAAACCATTAGTGTTCTTACCCAGGATCAAATTCAGGAAAGTGGCAAAACTGACCTTAAAGACATCTTGGCGGCCCAGGCCGGTGTGACCTTGGGAACCGGCGAGAATGGTAATGCTTTTGGTGATCGCTACATTATCCGTGGCCATGAGGCACGCAGTGATGTGTTCGTCGATGGGCTGCGTGACCCGGGCATGACTACCCGGGAAAGTTTCGCCACCGAGCGGGTGGAAATTACTAAGGGGCCGAGTGCGACCTTCGCCGGGCGCGGCTCTTCCGGCGGCGCGGTGAACTCCATAACCAAGCAGGCGTCCACCAGCTATAGCTTCGGCCGCATCGATGCGGCGGCAGGCACCGATGAACACACCCGTCTGACACTGGATCTGAACAAGACGCTGACTGACAACAGCGCTATCCGCTTAAACGGGCTTCTGGCATCAGAAGACAAGCCGGGCCGTGAGGGCATTGAGCGCGACCGCGACGGGCTGCAACTCTCCTATGTGAATCACCCCACCGATGATTTATCGTTTACCGGCGATGTGTATTACCTCAACGCGAAAGACAAACCAGATTTGGGCAGTTATTTTGACCGTGACGCAGGCCAGCCGCTGGAAGATATTCCGGTCTATGCGCAGAAAGAAGATTTCATGGAGTCTGAAGTCACCACGTTTACCCTGCGCACTGAATATGACATCAGCGATAACGTCCGCTTTTACAATGCCACCCGCATCGGCAATACCGAGAATGCCTATGTAACTACCGGGATGAGTGGCACTACCAGGGCCGACAGCGATCCGCTGGCGCCGGGTGCGGATACGCTCCGTATCAGTAACCATCATGGTTGGCAGGATGTAGGCTACCTCACCACACAGTTTAATCTGTTCTGGGATACTACCTTTGCCGGGTTCGACCACCAGCTCGTCTTCGGTTTTGAATATACCGATGAGGCAGTCGATAACGGCGTATTTAATGTCGGCTATGCCAACCAAGCAAACTGTTTAACCCGTGGCCGTCGGGGTGTCGCGGAAAGCTATTGTATTACCGATGCCAACGGTGATCTGGTGAAAGATATAACCAGCCTGATGGGTAAAGTAATTAGCCGGGGCGATACCGATGCGCAGTACGACATTGAAACCTACTCGCTGTATTCCATGGATACCTTTGCGGTAACCGAGGCGCTGGACGTGTTCTTTGGCCTGCGCGTGGATAGCTACGATTACAGCAACCAGACCTCAGCCGAGCTTTATACATTTGCTGACGAGTTATACAACGGTCACTTAGGACTGGTATATGCGCTGTCCGACCTCGGAAATATTTATGCCTCCTATGCCACCGCCACCAACATTAACGGCGGCGAGTCAGATTTGGGCGCCAACTGTGGTTATGGCGGCCTGTGCGGCACCCCCGAGCAAGCCGCACAAGCCGATCCTGAGCAGGTTGAAAACATTGAGCTGGGTACCAAGTGGTTGCTCTTTAATGAAAAACTCAGCGCCAATGCGGCCATTTTCCGGATCACGAAAAGCGAGGTACACGAAAGCGTTGGCGATGCCTATTCCACCTTAGGTACGCTGAACACCGGCGAAAACCGCGTTGAAGGCGTTGAGTTTGGCGTGAGTGGCGATGTGACCGACAAGTTCAGCATCCAGGCGTCGGCCGCTATCATGGACTCAGAGGTGCTCGACTCCTACGACCCTGACAATATCGGCCTGGCACTGAGTAACTTTGCGGATAAGAGCTTCTACCTGCAACTGCGCTACCAGCTCAATGACAAGTTCGCTTTCGGCGGCGATTACAGTTACCAGTCTGAAATGTATGGTGGCCAGCCAGACACTGCGGCAGGCTACGATGCCAGTGCCGGTGACTATAGCATTCGCGTACCGGATTACCGGGTCGTAAACCTGTTTGCCAACTACTATCACTCAGACTCCCTGACTTTCCGCGTGAATGTGGGCAATGCCCTTGATGAAGAGTACTGGACCGCGGCCTACCGGTCGGGGGCGTTTATGTATATCGGCGATGGACGTAATCTCACAGCGACTGTGAATTACCAGTTTTAACGCACTGCGAAAAGAGAGACGTGAAAAGATGATTGTTATTGATAACCTGCTCACCCTTGACGAGGTGCAGTACTTCCGTGATGCACTGGCCAGCGTCCCCTTTCAGGATGGTAAAAACACCGCCATGGGCATGGCTGCCGGGGTTAAAAATAACGGTCAGGCAGACGCGCAGCACAACCAGGTCCAGCAGTTAGCCAATGCATTGCTGGCCAAGTTGGGTAATCATCCGCAGGTGGTGTCTGCAGCGCTGCCCCAACGTATCTTCCCGCCCTGCTTTAATCGCTACACCCAGTCGCAAACCTACGGGGATCACGTTGATGCAGCGATAATGCGCATTCCCCACAGCCCTGAGGTACTCAGAAGCGACATGTCCATGACCGTGTTTCTGACTGAGCCGGAGACTTACGACGGGGGCGAGCTGGTAATACAAACCGGATTTGGTGAGCAACGGGTTAAATGCGCGGCCGGCAGTGCAGTCTTGTACCCCTCGTCCAGTCTGCATAAAGTGATGCCGGTCACCCGCGGCGAACGCATTGCGGCCATCACCTGGATGCAGAGTATGGTGGCGGACCCACACATTCGCGAAACCCTTTATCAGCTCGATCAAAGCATTCAGTCACTGATAAACAGTGGCAATGCAGATCGCCAGGAGCTCGATGAGCTGCATCACGTTTATCACAACCTTATCCGGCACTTCGCCGCGGTGTAGGTGTAATAATCAAACTCGTACCTTTTCACCTGACGCGGGCACGGGGTGAATAACGATTTATTTCAGCGCGGTACGGTGCATACAAAAAAGCTCCCTTCAAACCGGGAGCTTCTTCATTTGTGAAGGCGTTAAACCAAAACAGGCTTTACCTTACGCCGCTGCCTTATTCCACCGTAACCGATTTCGCCAGGTTCCGGGGCTGGTCCACATCCGTGCCCTTAATCAGCGCTACGTAATACGACAGCAGCTGGAGCGGAATGGTGTAGATGATCGGCGCGATAGGCCCTTCGCAATGCGGCACATTAATGACGCGCATGGTTTCATCGCTGACAAACGCCGCATCTTTGTCGGCGAACACGTACATCAGGCCACCCCGGGCACGCACTTCTTCCACATTGGATTTCAGTTTTTCCAGCAGTTCGTTGTTCGGCGCCACCACAATTACCGGCATCTCTTCGTCAATCAGCGCCAGCGGACCGTGCTTGAGTTCACCGGAGGCATAAGCCTCAGCGTGAATATAAGAAATTTCTTTAAGCTTTAAAGCCCCTTCCATGGCAATCGGGTATTGCTCGCCCCGTCCTAAGAACAGGCTGTGGTTCCGGTCGGCGAATTCTTCGGCAAGGTCTTCAATGCCCTGGGTGATCGCCAGCGTTTCTTCCAGCTTGGCTGGCAGGCTGTGCAGCGCACTGATAATAGACGCTTTGTCGTCCAGGCTCAGGCCGTGGTGCTCGCCCAGCGCCAGTGTCAGCATCAAGAATGCCGTCAGCTGGGTGGTGAACGCCTTGGTCGACGCGACGCCAATTTCTGCCCCTGCGCGGGTCATAAAGGCCAGGTCAGACTCTCGTACCAATGAGGAGCCGGGCACATTACAGATGGTCAAACTGGCCATATATCCCAGCTCTTTTGCCAGCCGCAACGCGGCCAGCGTATCGGCTGTTTCGCCTGATTGGGAAATGGTCACCAACAGGCTGTTTTCATGCACTACCGATTTGCGATAACGGAACTCAGAGGCAATCTCTACCCCGCACGACACATTGGCGTATTGCTCCAGCCAGTAACGGGCGGTCATACCAGCATGGTAGCTGGTGCCGCAGGCAATAATTTGTACATGCTGCACTTTACTGAGGATTTCATCGGCGCCGTGGCCGAAAATATCCGCAGCCAGGCCCTGATCGTCAACCCGACCCTGCAGGGTGTTGCGTACCACGGTAGGCTGCTCGTGGATTTCTTTGAGCATATAGTGACGGTAACCGGCTTTGTCTCCGGCATCGTGCTCGATGTTAGACTCCACCACTTCACGCTCAACCGGGTCGCCATGCTTATCAAACACCATCACTTCGCGGCGTGTGATCTCGGCCACATCGCCTTCTTCCAGGAAAATGAAGCGACGGGTTACTGGCAACAGCGCCATCTGGTCTGAGGCAATGAAGTTCTCGCCCAGTCCCAGACCAATTACCAGCGGACTGCCTGAACGGGCTACCACAACCCGTGATGGATCTTCTTTATCCATAATCACTGTGCCATAGGCACCGTGAAACTGCTGGACAGCGTTCTGTACCGAGGCCAGCAGGGAATGACCGGCCTTCAGCTCTTCGTTTACTGTGTGGGCGATGGTTTCGGTGTCGGTGTCGCTGGTAAAGGTATAGCCTTTCTCACTCAACGATTTACGCAATGCCATGTAGTTTTCAATGATGCCGTTGTGCACCACGGCCACCCGGTCGCTGGAAAAATGCGGGTGAGCATTTTCTTCAGTCACACCGCCATGCGTGGCCCAACGGGTATGCGCGATACCGGTGGTGCCCAGCGCGTCATTACTGCTTACTGCATCCGCCAGTTCCTGTACCTTGCCGGTACGACGTAGACGGGTCAGAGTGCCGTCCTGCTGAAGCAAGGCGACACCGGCTGAGTCATAGCCGCGGTATTCCAAACGTTTTAACCCTTCCAGTAAAATTTCTACTACGTTACGTTCAGCAACGGCGCCAACAATTCCACACATATCTATACTCCTTTTGGCGCGGCAATAATCACGTCCACGCCTTGCTGTTCGATTCTTTGACGATCGGCATCAGGCAAACCGTCATCACTAATTAATACAGAGACCCTATCCCAGGCCAGCTCTACATTCGGCATTTTATTGCGTAACTTCGACGACTCCGCCATTACCACCACCTTGTCGGCCGCGTCAGCCATCGCGCGGGTGAGCCCGGTTAATTCATTAAAGGTGGTGGTGCCCCGGGCGACGTCGATGCCAGAAGCACCAATGAAGGCAATATCAAAACTGTAGGCGCTGACCAGCTGTTCCGCCATGGCGCCCTGAAATGACTGCGAATGCGCATCCCAGGTGCCGCCGGTCATTAATACGGTGGGCTCCGCTTCACTGTCGGTAAGCACATTGGCCACTGCCAGCGAGTTGGTCATTACAATTAGCCCGGCATGCCGGGCCAGCTGCGGCACTACTGAAAACACGGTGGTCCCACAATCAACCACCAGCTTCTGATGCGGGGCAACCAGCGCCGCCGCGGCTTCACCCAAATGCTGCTTAGCATCCACCGGCGCCGGACTGGCTGTTCCAACCTGCGGCACCGGGGCGGCGCCGCCAAGCTGGCGTACCACGGCGCCCTGTTCAGCCAGCACGGTGAGATCTTTTCGAATAGTCACTTCCGAGGTAGCGAAGCTCGCAGCCAGTGCATCTACTGCCACGAAACCACTTTGATTCACTTTGTCGACAATGGCCTGACGGCGGGCCGCTGCGCTGCTAACTTTCATTTCGAAACATCATTTATTGCGATATGAAATATATTAAACTGTAACATCTTTCAAAAAGCAACCTTTGCGGTGCTTATGAAACATTAATTTTCTTGCCGGCCATCGCTGACTGTTCGGCCATCTGCAACAGGTTGATGACGTCTACCACAGTGATGGCAGGCGCTGGACCAGGCTTACCCTGATTAATTGCGGCGGCCAGCTGGCGGTAAAACCCGGTATAATTACCGGACTCGAAGGTTTCGGGCGCGCAACCCTGCGCATTACAAATCTGCCCGAAGCCACCGGGCGGGCGTTTACCAAAGTCAGCGTGGCCGGGCAGCATGCCGCTGCGCAACTGATTTTCCTGTGGATCCATACCCATACTGCGAAAGCTGCCAGCAGTGCCCTGCACATCAAAGCGTAGCGTTTCAGCCGCCTGAAATGGTGAACTGCCCAGCCGCACCTGATGGGTCGGGTAATACAGAGTAATATCGAAACTGTCGGTACTCTGCCCACCGTCACGCAGAATATCTACATCGGCGTAGAGCGCGTCCGGCACGCCAAACCATTGGAGTGCCTGATCTACCAGGTGCGGGCCTAAGTCCCACAGTATACCGCTGCCCGGCCCGGCATTTTCCCGCCAGCGATCCCGCGGGGTCGGACGAAAGCGGTCAAACCGGCTAACCAGTTGTTTTATTTCGCCTAACCGCTGTTGCTCCAACAGGGCCGAGATAGTCAGAAAGTCGTCATCGAAGCGGCGGTTCTGATACACATTCAGCGAGGTCCCCGCGTCTTCAGCCAGCGCCACCAGCGCTTGCGCATCGGCTACGGTCAGCGTAAAGGGCTTTTCTACCAGCACGTGACAGCGGTGTTGGAGGGCTAACCGGGCCTGCTCTGCGTGCAGGTGATTTGGGGTGGTAATAATCACCAGGTCGAACGAAGCGGCGTCAAGCGCTTCATCAAGGCTGGCATAAACCGGTGTATCGCTGAGCTGGTCGGCCACGTTTTGTGGGCGGGAAGACACCACGCCGGTGACTGTGTATTCATTTAAACTGGACAGAAAGGGGAGATGAAAGGTGGTGGCAGAAAAGCCAAAGCCCACCAGCAGAGTTGAAAGTGCCATAGGTGCTCCGGGGTCGATTTAACAGAGAATAGCTGACCAGTGCCCTACCGGCCAGTAGCAGACCGGGCGCGGAAGCGCCCGGTACGGAAGAACAGCTGAAGATCAGTTCTTTTTAGGAGGACGGGGCCAGTTGGGAATATTACGTTGTTTGCCGCGGGCGACTGCCAGGGCGTCTGCTTCCACTTCGCCGGTAATAGTAGAACCCGCGCCTACCGTGGCACCACTACCAATGGAGACCGGCGCTACCAGTGAGGAGTTAGAGCCAATAAACGCGTTTTCGCCAATAAGGGTTTTCGACTTATTCACACCGTCATAATTACAGGTGATGGTGCCGGCACCAATGTTGGCATTGGGGCCCACTTCAGCATCGCCGAGGTAAGTCAGGTGATTGGCCTTGGCACCTTCACCCAGCACGGCTTTTTTCATTTCCACAAAGTTACCCACTTTGCTGCCGTCTTTCATGACTGCACCGGGGCGCAGACGGGCAAACGGCCCTACTGAACAGCGCGCTGCAACCCGGGCATCTTCTACCAGCGAGTGCGCTTCAATCACGGTGTTGTCGCCAATGTCACAGTTTGTCAGCACACAGTTAGGACCAATCACCACGTTGTTACCCAGCGTGACGGTGCCCTGAAACACCACGTTTACGTCAACACTCACATCCTGACCGGTGGTCACCGAGCCCCGAATGTCGACCCGCGCCGGATCCGCCAGTGTCGCGCCATTCATCATCAGCTCGTGTGCCTGACGGGCCTGCAATGCGCGCTCTAGATTTGCCAGCTGAGCGCGGTTATTTACGCCTTCTACTTCTACCGGCGTGTCAGGATGTGCGGCCTGAATTTTCTTGCCTTCGGCCGCCGCCATCGCAATCACGTCGGTCAGGTAGTATTCGCCCTGAGCGTTGTCGTTGCTCAGTTCACCCAGCCAGCGTTTCAGATCGGCGCCGTTCATCAGCATCATGCCGGTATTAATTTCACGAATGGCCCGCTGCGCCTCAGTGGCATCTTTGTGCTCCACAATGGCGGTGATGTTGTCATTGTCACGTACAATCCGGCCCATACCGGTAGGATCATCCAGTTCCACGGTCAGTAACGCCAGGTCGCAGTTGGCTTTCACTGCCCGCAGGCGTTCCAGCGTGGCTTGCTGAATAAGGGGTGCATCGCCCACCAGGATCAGTACATCTTCGTCATCGCGCAGGTGGGTAGCCGCTTGTTGCACGGCATGACCGGTACCCAGCTGTTCGGCCTGCAGACACCAGTTCAGGTTGTCGCCGGTGAGGGTGGCTTTAAGTTGATCGCCGCCGTGCCCGTACACCAGGTGAATCCGGTCGGCATCCATTGCCTGAGTAGTGTTAATAATACGCTGCACCATTGGCAGCCCCCCGATGGGGTGCAGCACTTTAGGCAACGCCGATTTCATACGGGTGCCTTTACCGGCCGCCAGAATAACCACTGAAAATGCCATGCGAAATCCTTACTTTGTCGCTTGCGAGATAAACATTGCCGGTAGTGTATATGAGGCCGTCAGCAATGTCAGCGGGCATCCGCTGTGCGCCGTGAATTGCCCTTCTCCGTGCGACTATTGGATAGCTGGTAGTTCGGGATTTGTGCAGGTATACTTTTGCGTATAACAAAAAAATTTCGTTCAGAAATGCCAAGGAGTGCGCAATTTAGTGAACGCTTTCAGGACTCTCCACAGAAGTATTCTGTTGCTCTTTGCGGTAGTGGTGATAGCCATTGTTACCCTGGTGCATTTCAGCATTTCAAAAATTGTTGCAGAGCAAAGTCGTGCTCAGCAGCAGTCGCTGTCGCCCGCCATCTCATTAATTGTTGAACAGCTTCTCAAACCCCTGCATATTTCTGAAGCGCTTGGGAAATCCCGGCAACTGGTAAGTTTACTGGAAGCGCCCACGCTGAACGAAGACGAAGTTTACGAGACCCTTGCGCGGCTGGAAGATGAGTTCGGCATGACCTTCTTCCTGGCCAGCGAAGATGCCCGCATGCAATACAACTCCGACGGCACCTCGCTGGCACTGAAAGAAGGCGAAGTCAGCTGGTATTTCAAATACAAAGACGTGGATGCCCCGGCGGTAGCCGACATTGGTAAGTGGGAAGACACCCACTTTTATATTGATATCAAACTGTTTAACGACAACGGCCGGTTTCTGGGCTTCTTTGGAATTGGCAAAAGCCTGAAAAGCTTTATAAGCGTGTTTGAAACCTACAAGCAGCAATACGGCTACGACTTTCTGTTTGTAGATAAAGCCGGCGACATCATGCTGTCCTCTGACCCCGACTTAGTGGCCTCTTACTCCGAGTTTACCAACCTTACCGAACTGCCCTGGTATGCCAGCCTGCCGCTGGACGTTCAGAATTTACAGGCGCTCAACAATAAGCTGGTGAGCATCGATCAGGAAGAATACCTGATTGCCGAAGTTAAACTGAACCAGTTTGACTGGACCGTCTACCTGTTAAGCCCACTGGATGAGCGCCAGGCAGAAATCTCCCAGGCCTTTATATTCAGTGTGGTTACGCTGCTGATAGTGGTGTTTTCGCTGTTCCTGCTCATTTATAACCTGCTCTATTATTTCCGTCAGGACATGCAGCCAGAGCTGATTGTACGCAACGCCAACCGCCTGCCGGATCGCAATAATCTGGCGCCCATGTACCAGGACATCATCACCCACCACGAGTCGGTAAGTGTGATCCTGGTAGACATTGATAATTTCGGGGTGATTAACGACACCTACGGCCGCAATGTGGGAGATGAAGTGCTGGATAAGGTAGCGACATTCCTTACCAGCAGTACCCGTGAGAACGATATTGTCGGGCGCTGGAGCAGTGAAGAGTTCATCGTGTTTCTGCCTGGTACCGGCCCCCATGAAGCGACCGAGATTGCCCAGAACCTGCGTCACGGACTAGCCACGTCACCGCCACTGAGCAGTCATCCGCAACTGCAAATCACCGGCTCGTTCGGCGTATCGTTCACCGCCAGCAAACGCCCCATGAATGAGGTCACCGCCCACGCAGAAGATGCCCTGTATCAGGCGCGGCGCGATGGCTGTAATCTGGTGCGGGTGCAGCTTATTGATTAGCCCGCAGCTGTCGGCGTTGGCGCACATGCCGTACCACGCCGGTGGTCAGCGCCACACCGGTTAAGATAAGCACGCCGCCGACCATAGCCTGCCACGACAGTCGTTCAGCCAGAAAGATCAGTCCCCACACAATCCCGAACAGAGGCACCAGATAGGCCACGGTAATCGCCTGCGCCGGGCCGATGCTGGCAATCAGATAAAAATACAGAATATACGCAATGCCGGTGCCGAAGACGGCCAGCGCCACGGCATTCAGCCACGCCGTATTCGACGGCATCGCTTCGGGTAATGTGGTGAGGGCGAAGGGCAGCAAGACTACCGAGGCCACCAGCTGACTGCCGGTGGCGACTGTCAGCGGGCGGGCCCCGCTCAGCCATTTTTTCATCATACTGGCCGCCAGGCCATAACAGGTTGTCGCCAGTAACGCGGTGAGAATGGGTAACAGGCTGACTCCGCCAGTGCCGACTTTCTGCTGACTGATCACCGCCACGCCCACAAACCCGATAACCAGCCCGAAGATGGCCGAGCGGCGCAGTTTGTCGCCCAGCCACACATACGCTACCAACGCACCGAACATGGGGGCTGTGGCATTCAGGATGGCGTTTACCCCAGCTTCCAGATGAAGGCTGGAATAGTTAAACAACACAAACGGAATAGCAGTATTAATTGCGCCCACCAGCGCGATAGCTTTCCACTGGGCAAACATATCCCGCCAGCCACCGGCGATCAGCAGTACCGGTAACAACACCAGAGAGGCCAGCACGGTGCGCACTTCCACCAGCACGTAAATGCCAAATTCAGGGGCGGCTACCCGCATAAAAATAAATGAGGCACCCCAGATGGCCCCCAGCAACAGCAATGCTGCCACGTGTTTTACTGCCATATTATACCGCCACCCCTTCAAGATTGAGTAAGTACCGCTTGCGCTCCAGTCCCCCGGCATAGCCGGTCAGTTTACCGCTGGCACCAATTACCCGGTGGCAGGGCACTACGATGGCAATGGGGTTTTTACTGTTGGCCAGCCCCACTGCCCGTACCGCTTTGGGGTTGCCAATGCGCTCGGCAATATCCCGGTAACTGGCGGTTTCCCCGTAATTCAGAGTCAGCAGTGCCTGCCATACCTGGCGCTGGAAGTCGGTGCCCTGCATCGCCAGTGGCATATCGAAGGTATTGCGCTGCCCGGCAAAATAAGCGGTGAGTTGTTCGCACGCCTGCTGAGTCAGCGGGCTTGGTCGGGCTGCCGGCGCTTGGTTACCGGTAAACGCCACCGCGGTAATGCCGTCATCATTGGCACTGACGGTAACATTGCCGCACGCGGATCGAAAATGTTGGGTATACATAGAGTCTGTCCTGATGGCCATCATGCCAGATGCCATAACTGTAAGGTTAAATAACTGCGCCACGGTGCCGCCTCGTCAGGGCGCAGCGCGAAGCGGCTGGCCACCTTGCGTACCACCAGGTCGCCGTGTAAGTAAATGTCTGGTTCGGAAGCCCCGCGCATGCGTACATAATTGACCGTCCAGGGGCCTACCCCCTTAATGGCCAGTAACGCCTCAGCGTCAAACTCTGCTGACGTGGCTGCCGCATACTCAGCAAAGGCTGACAATGCGCGTTTCCGTGCCCCGGGCATTTTCAGAAAGGCTAAATCAGCGCCCGCTACGGCTTCTGGAGTGGGGAAGGTCATCGGTGCTTTATCATCGCTCTGTAGCGCGTGAGTAAGCGCCGTTACCTGTCCGATAGCCGCTTTCACACTCACCTGTTGTCCGACAATCGCCCGGCAGCCGGCCTCAAACTCGCTCCAGCAGCCGGGCAGCCGCAGCCCCTCGGTACGGGCTGCGGTGGGCAGGCCGGCCTGGTTGAGTGCGGTGTCAATGAGCCCCGGCTCGGCGTCTAAATCTAACACCCTGCGCAGGGTATTCAATACCCGGTGCGCGGCAGACAGGTTAGCCAGCTGTAAGGTCACACGAAACCCGTGCATGTCAGGCAGATGCTCTGCGGTGAGAGTACCGTCGCCGTCCGCACTGCCAAGGTTTCGCCGGTAATGCTGCTCACCCACGTGTTCAACCTGCTCAATGGCGCGGGCTTTCAGAAAGTCGCGCACCTGCGGCCAGTTATACGGGGGCCGGTAACGCAGCAAAACGGTCAGTGACGGTCCGCCGCCAGTTTGCGGCTGCCCGCGTCGCAAGTCACCAGGGGTTAGCTGACAGTACTGCTTTATTGCCCGTTGTAACTGCCGGGTACTGGCAAAGCCGGCACTGACGGCCACGTCATCCATGCCCAGTTCGGTTTGCTGAAGTAACTGTTTGGCAAACAGCACCCGCTGCATGATCTGAAACGTTTTGGGTGCCACCCCGAAATGGCGTTGCATCAGCACATGCAGGTAGCGGGTTGAAATACCCAGTCGTGCGGCAATATCCGCCACCGGGGCGGCCGGGATCTCGCTGAGTAATGCCGCGGCCCGGCGCACCGTGGTCGTAACACCCAGCCAAGCGTATGATTGCGGGGCGCTGTCAGGACGACAGCGCAGGCAGGGCCTGAACCCCTCGCGCAGGGCGTGGGTGGCATGGGTGAAATAGCGTACATTTCGCTCTGCCGGCAGACGCGCCGGACACACCGGCCGGCAAAAAATACCGGTGGAGGTCACTGCCACAAAAAATACCCCGTCAAACCGCCGGTCACGGCTGAGACGGGCGCGGGCATATTGCTGTTCGACAGTGGCGGGCAGGGCAGAGGTCATAAGCTATCCACGTGATTGTACATAACCTAATGATAACCCGTTTACCCCTCATGTATGCGACAAAATCGGCACTCACTGGGAACTTTTCTGGCAAGGTGTGGCCAAACCGGGCATTCGCGCGCTTAAGTTGATTATAACAGGCCTGCTACGCATAATAGCGCAGTCGCCCATTACGCCGCGCTGTTCACAGACGGTTATAATAATAATTCAGGAGCCAGTTTGCCTACGCCGTGTGTCAGAATTGCCCCCCGAGTGCGCGCCCTGTTCGCGATGCTGAGTCTGTGGTGCGTGGTCAGTACCGCACCCGCTGCAGCCGACTGGGTTGACAACTATGCGGACTACGTCAAACGCCAGGCGGTAAAATACCGGGTGCCCGGGTACACCTTTGTCTATTACCTGCAGGGTGAATCCCCCCGCGTCTACACATATGGCAAAACCCACAGTGGCGGCAAGGCCATTACCGAGACCACCGTGTTCCGGTTAGCGTCGGTCTCAAAAACCTTTACCGGGCTGCTGATGGCGAAATTACACGAGCAGGATCGCCTGCCCCTTACCACGCCCATCAGCGAGCTGACCCCCTCTATCGAATTTACCGGTGAAGGCATGGACACGTTGCAGTTGCAGCATATCATTGGCCAATCGTCAGGCTTTATGCCCAACGCCTATGACAACCTGATTGAAGCCGACTACCCGCTACACCGGGTACTGACCCAGCTGGGCGGGCTGGAGCCATTGTGCGCACCGGGCAACTGCTACACCTACCAGAACGCCTTATTTGGCGCCATTGAGTATTACCTGACGAACCAAAACACCTCGTATCACCGCCAGTTGCAAACTCAGTTGTTTATTCCGCTGGGCATGAATACTGCCAGCGCCGGTAAAGGGGCACTGCTGGCGTCTGAAGAATGGGCTCGCCCCCACATTGCCATTGCCCGCAACCGCTGGCGTGAAGGACTGGTAGAAAGCAACTATTACCGGTTCACTCCGGCCGCCGGGGTAAATGCCAGTATTCGTGATATGTCGGTGTATTTGCAGGCGTTGCTGGGGGAGTTCCCCACGGTGATCACCCCGGAAATTATCGACACAGTAACCACGCCGCGGGTGAAAACCCAGCGTGAGACCTATCGCCGGGGCTGGCGGGGCCACTTAGATAATGCCCACTACGGGCTGGGCTGGCGTATTTATGACTTCGACGGTCACCGCATTAACTATCACGGCGGCTGGGTGAAAGGGTATCGGGCCGATGTGGCGTTTGCGCCGGAAACCGGTGCCGGTTACGTGATGCTGATGAATGCCGAATCGAACATGATCAACACCACGACTGCCGAGTTCTGGAAGCGTTATTTCGCTAACCGGAAGCAATAATCCTGCACTGCAAACAGATATAGCCACTCAGCATTCGGGGGGGACGAAGCCCCCGCCAGACCCCGATTAGGGCTTCAGATAGGTATAGCCACTCAGGCAGTTTTCGTAGAAATCGTTCCAGCGCACCGCTTCACGGGGATTGAATGTGCCGTTAGAAATCTGCCTATCAATCATGCGCTTCATATCCGAGGCCATGGCCTTCGGGTTGTACTGCATAATCGACAAGACGTCTTCCACCGAAGAGCCTTTTACCACTTCTTCAATGTAGAAATCCTGCGGATCGTCATCATAGCTGTAGATATGCACTTCGTTCAGACGTCCGAACAGGTTATGCATGTCACCCATCACATCCTGATACGCACCTGTCAGAAATAGCCCCACGTAATAAGGATCGTCTTTTTTAAGCTTGTGCATGGGCAGCACATCAGTAATTTCCCGGCCTACCGTGAACTGATCAATTTTACCGTCACTGTCACAGGTAATATCCACCAGCGAGCAGTTCACCTCAGGGCGCTCATTCATGCGGGTGAGCGGCACCACCGGCAGCAACTGGTCAATGGCCCAGGTGTCGGCCGCCGACTGAAATACCGAGAAATTACACAGGTATTGTGACGACAGGCTGTAATCCAGTTCCTGCAGTTCTTCGGGCACGTACTCTTCATTGGCATAGTAGGCATGCAAATGACTCATGATGTGCCAGTACAGGGTTTCAATTTTGGCCAGCTCTTCCAGTGTAAGCACCCGCAGCTTAAAGGCATCCAGGGCCTGCTCTTTGTACTGCGACGCATCGTTATACACTTCCTGCATGTTGTCCTGCTGGTCGAGGGTCTCGGCCAGCTCACGCATATTCTTCACAAAGAAGTGTTCGCCGTCTTTGACTTCGGTATCGATGGAGGCGCTGTTAGACTTAATTTCACCGACAATTTCGGTCACCACGCAGCTGTGATGGGCCGTGATGGCGCGGCCACTTTCGCTGACCAGCGTAGGATGGGGCACGTCTTCCAGGTCGCACATTTCTTTCATGCCATACACTACGTCAGCCACATATTCCTGCATGCTGTAGTTGCGCGACGACTCATTGGTGGAGTTACTGCCGTCGTAATCGATACCCAGACCACCCCCTACATCCACATAATCCAGCGGGAAGCCCATCTTATGCAGATCAGCATAAATGCGGGCTCCTTCGGTCATGGCTTCTTTAACGGCGCGAATATCGGTCAGCTGACTGCCAATATGGAAGTGCAGCAGTTTCAGGCAGTGCGCCATACCCTGCTCTTCCAGGTACCGGGCGGTTTTAATAATTTCAGTGATGGTCAGGCCGAATTTCGCCCGCTCTCCGCCAGAGCTTTCCCATTTGCCCCGACCCTTTACGGTCATTTTGGCGCGTACGCCAATGATAGGATCGATATTCAGCTCTTTGGCGATTTTCACCAGCAACAGCAGTTCCGAATATTTCTCTACCACCACCACAATTTTGCGGCCCAGTTTGCGCCCTAATAGCGCCAGACGCATGAATTCATCGTCTTTGTAGCCATTCAGAATGGTGAGGGAGTCTTCATTGGTGTTCATCGCCAGAACGGTGAGCAACTCGGCTTTCGAGCCGGCTTCCAGCCCGTAATTGAAGGGCGCACCGGCCTCAACAATTTCTTCCACCACTTCACGCATCTGGTTCACTTTAACCGGGTATACGCCCTGATACTGGCCGTTGTAGCCGGCTTCAGTAATGGTGGTGCGAAAAATAGTATTAAGGCTGGCGACTTGCGAGCGCAGCACATCGTGAAACCGCACCACTACCGGAAATTGCACGCCCTCTTCACGAATCTCGTCAATTACGGCCTTGAAGTCAATGCTGATACTGGTGTCTTCCGGGACGGGGGTAACTTCAACGTTGCCCTTTTCGCCAATGCGAAAATAACCGCCGCCCCACTGAGAAACGCCATACACGCGTTCGGCTTCTTCAATGTTCCATTCTGACAATGTATTCACCTCTGTTAGCACAGTCTGTTACCGCCTGATAGCGTGCTGTGCCCTGGTACCAATAATGCCGCGTATTATAGTCAAGCCATGCACAGACGCTATGAAAATCGGCGCTTTTTACGCAGATATTTTTGGCTGTCTGACGGTGGTTTCACTCTCATACCCACGGCCTACAATTTCACCGGCCCGATGCATAAAATTCTGCGCGGCCGGTGTCGCGCTACTGCCTTGTTGGTAGCCTGATAAGCCCTGAAAAGTTCAGTGTCAGTGGGCGTTTTATCCACTCGCATGCACCGGTCTAAACAGGTTACACTGCGCGCACAGATAATCTCCGGAGTAACATGTGCGTCACTATCACCTGCTAATCACGGCGTTACTGGTAACCATCACCCTGGGCCAGAGCGCGGCGGCTATGGACGCCGGCGAGTATTACTACATAATTGCTGAACGCTGCGAGATGCGAGGCCCCGAGGATCCTGAAGAGCGGGACAAGGTCACCCCGGACCTGCGTTTGTTCGATGTGGTGCCAGCCGGGATCAGCGATTACTACGTTAAAATGAATACCGAAGCGTTGCGGGACTACGCACCCGAAGGTCAGGAATACTTAACTGATTTGGCCGTCAGACAAGCCTATACCGCAGGGACTGACGCGAATACCGATCATACCCACCACGATTTCATGTTGCAGCGGGAAGCCATCGACTTAGCCGAGCTTATTCGTACCTTGAATGTGTTTTCTCAGCGTCAGACTGCCCAGGGGTATTTTTATCGCCAGCTTCTGACCCTGCCCCACGGCAGCCACACCTTTAAAGCGGTCACCCGGGTGCGACTGACCGAGTTGGGCCAGCCTCAGCGGCTGTACCTGGCCGACTTTTCGTCACAGTATTATAAGCTGGATCAGGCCGGGCAGCCGGCGACGGAGCCGTTTATTGAAGTAGACCACCGGGCGGCGCTTACCCGTGCTATTCACGAGCAGGGCAGCCCGTACGCACAGTTCACGCAGGATGGCGTGTGCGGAGAGAAGTGGCCCCGAGCTTAATTACGATACAGGGTTTTAATCAGATGGTAGCCGAACCGGGTCTTAACCGGCCCATGCACCTGTAACAGCGGCTTTTTAAATACCACATCGTCAAAGGCTTTTACCATTTGCCCGCGACGAAACTCGCCCAGTTCGCCACCCCGCTTGCCAGAGGGGCACAACGAGTGCTTTTTCGCCAGTGTCGCGAAGTTTTTCCCTTTATTTAACTGAACGAGCAGGTCTTTCGCTTCCCGCTCGGTTTTTACCAGAATATGTATGGCGGCTGCAGTAGGCATGGTCTTTTCCAACAGAGACTAAGGCAGCTATTGTATCTGATTTAGGGTGTTTTAAGCAGCTTTTTGGCTTCCTCCGGCAATGCCTGCATCTCAATGGTCACATCAAATTTCGCGGCCTGTTCGGCAATCACGGCGCCCACATCCGCAGTCTTACCCTCGTCCCGTAATGTCATCACCACGGCGTCGAAGAAAGAGGCAAACTGGCCGGGGGAGACCACCAGCAGCAGCCGCGCCGGGGCGTCGGTGTTGTTATAAAAGCCGTGCAGGTTGCCCCGGGGCAAGGTGATCATTTCACCGGCATTCAGCGTGTGGGTGGTGTCAGCAGTAAAAAATGCGACCTCGCCTTCCAGCACATAAAAGAACTCATCTTCTTTGGCGTGCCGGTGGGGTGGCGCGCCTACGCTTTTGGCCGGAACCGCCAGTTCCAGTACTGCGGTGGCCGACTCAGACGCGACACTGGTGACCAGTATATGGGTGTCGTGGCCGGGGAACGCCAGCCGGTTGTCGTCATTGGCCCGGCTGACATCATCGGGGTGCGCCACGCAGGGCGCGGCTACAATAAAAAGCAGAACTGCCAGAGTTGAACGTTGCATCACAGGCTCCTTCGAATGAGTGCCTATTCAGCATAGTGCAACTTTGTCAGGAATGATCAGTTATTGGCGTGTCGGCGCGCGGCCTGAAAACCAAACCAGCCTGCCATGGCGCTGCAGGCGGTCAGAAATGTCCCCCAGACCCAGTCAACCAACATAATAAACAGGGTGAACCCCTCCAGTATGCTGTAGCAGGTCAGGTTGTAGGCGCCATAACTGGCCAGCCCCAGTAAGGCGCCATCAATACCGGCGTAATGCCACGGCTTATCGCGGTTGGCCACCACAGCCAGCACAAACACCACGCCGCCATAGAGTAAGTAAAACACCAGCCACGGCCAGGTGATGAAATGTTCACGCAACATGCCGTCCAGTTCGGAGGTGTACCAGGCATCGGCAATCCAGCCAAGCCAGAGTAAATCCATTACGCCAAAACACAGCAATATAGCCAGCATCGCCGTAATGATGCTGGCAGCAAATAATTTGATGTTGGCAAGCATAGGTTACCGCTCCATGTAAAAGGCTTTCCACAGTGTGGCACGCCTCCGGGAATAATCACAGCAGGTATGTACCTGCCACCGCCGGCACCGGATCATGCAACCCGGTCAACATACAATGCCATGACCACCCATGCTGTGGCCTGCCACTACGCCTTAGTGGGCACTTTTACTTATCAGGGTAAACCAATCGGGCCGGAGCGCGTAAAAGCAACACATCACCCTGCGCCGGGTATTCATCGCTATCGGCGCACCGCAACAGAAGAGCAGTGCAGTACTCCTGTTTAATTTGATGTTTGTTTTCTACTGCCTCTGGGTGCCGGTGCACTGCGCTGACGCAAGGGGCTGACATGAATTAAGGAATTCAGCATGTCCAGCATCACGATCAACCAGCAGGAGTACGCGCTCCCCAGCGATCCGCGCACGACGCTACTCGACTTTCTGCATCAAAATTTACAATTGTTCGGCGCCCGCAAGGGATGTGACCACGGCCAGTGTGGTGCCTGCACGGTGCTGGTCGACGGGGAGCGCATGAATGCGTGTTTGTTACTCACTTTCCAGTTAGCCGGCAAAGCCGTGGTGACCATTGAAGGGGTGGCAGACAACGATGACCTCCACCCGTTACAACAGGCCTTCATTGATAATGATGCGTTTCAGTGCGGATTCTGTACCAGCGGGCAGATATGTGCGGGTATTGCCGCCCAGCGCGAACTTCAGGAGCAGCGTCCGTCGGCGGTATGGTTTGATGCCTACTACACCCGGCTGGAAGATGTAAAAGAACGACTAAGTGGCAATTTATGTCGCTGCGGCGCTTACCCACACATTATAGAGGCTGTCACCAGTACCGATAGCACGCCGGAGGCCTGATGAAACCGTTTAGTGTATTTTCCTTACAGCACGCTGAGGATCTAAGCCAGGTCGCTTCGTTCAAACATAGCCGGTTTCTGGCGGGTGGCACCAACCTGGTAGATTTGATGAAACATCAGATCGAGCGGCCTGACCACATTATCGACTTATCCGGCTTTGATGAAGCCAACCAGATTACCGAGGATGACGGACGGGTAGTGATTGGTGCCATGGTGACCAACACCGCGCTGGCCGATTATGCGTATAAGCATCCCCGTTTATCTCTGCTGGCCCAGGCGCTGCTGGCCGGGGCTACCGTGCAGTTGCGTAACCGCGCTTCCACGGCGGGTAATCTGCTGCAGCGCACCCGCTGCTACTACTTTTATGACACCAGCAAAGCCTGCAACAAGCGTGAGCCGGGCAGTGGCTGTGCCGCCAAAGAGGGCTTTAACCGCATTCATGCCATTTTAGGCACCTCTGAACACTGTATTGCCACCCACCCGTCGGACATGGCCACCGCCATGGTCGCGCTGGATGCTCGGGTGCATATCTGTAACGCCGCCGGTGTGCGCCGGGAACTGCCGGTGCGTGAGTTATACACGTTGCCCGGCGACACGCCCCATGTGGAAACCCAATTGGCAGACGACGACCTGATCACCGCAGTCAGTATTGATACCGTCCCCCGCGGCACACATATTTATCAGAAGGTGCGGGACCGTTCTTCGTATGCGTTTGCGCTGGTTTCCGTTGCCTGCACCCTGCGTGTGAATGAGGGCGTGATTGACGAAGTAAGCCTGGCACTGGGCGGCGTGGCCCCCCGCCCCTGGCATGCGCACCAGGCGGAAGCGTGTCTGCTTGGCAATCCGCCCTCACCCGAATTGTTTGCTCAGGCCGCGGAGGCTGAACTGAAAGACGCCCGGAGCTATGGCGGTAACGACTATAAAGTTCCTGTGCTCAGACGCACCCTGACTCATGTACTAAACCAGGCCAGCGACCATCAGCGCGCCCACCCCAGTCACGAAGGAGCTATGTATGCCCGCTAACGTCACACACAAGTCACAGGGAATAGGTGCCGCAATGAACCGGGTCGATGGGCGGCTGAAAGTAACAGGCAAAGCGAATTATGCCGGCGACAGTCAGTTTGCCAGCCCGCCATTAATTGGTTGGGTGGTGGGCGCTGACGTTGCCAGTGGCACGCTGACCCACCTGGATACCTCGGGGGCAGAATCTCAGGAAGGTGTGCACGCCGTCATCACCCACCTTAATTCTGTTGAGCAGGCTCCGTTTGGCAGCCCCGAGGACATGGGCCGGTTCGGTCAGAGCCGGGCTATGCTCAACGACACCACCATACGCTATGCAGGTTTTCCAATAGCGATGGTGGTGGCAGACACCCTGGAGCAGGCCCGCTACGCCGCACAACTTATAGAATTTACCATCACACCGGCGCCCATTAGCCTGCTAAGTGAGCACCAGGAAGCCCAGGTTGTGCCTGAGGATGATGATGGCGGTTACGACCCCGATGCAGGGATTGGCAATATTGACGCCGCGCTGGCCGATCATCAGCGTTTTGATATGACCTATACCACGCCGAATCAGGTGTCGGCAGCAATGGAACCGCATACCTGTATTGCCAGTTATGATGGCGAGCAGCTTGAGGTGCAGGCCAGCGTTCAGATCCTGGCCAGTGCCGTAGACTGTCTGGCCTCCACATTTAAGTTGCCGGCTGACAAAATTCGCATAAAAAGCCCGTACGTGGGTGGTGGCTTTGGCTCGAAGCTGGGGCTACATAACGATGCGATTCTGGCCTGCATTGGCGCCTTGCAGCTGCAACGGCCGGTAAAAGTCGCCATGACCCGGCGTCAGGTGTTTCATAACGCGCCTCACCGGGGCAAGAGTATTCAGCACATGGCGCTGAGCGTTACGGATGAGGGACAACTGGCCGGCGTCCGACATCACAGTGCCATGCCCATGGCCAAAGATTATGCGTTCGCCGAAGGCACAGGTGTCGCAGCACGGATCAATTATCAGGCCGCCGCCATCGACAGCCAGCACCGGGTAAAAGTAGTCGACTCGCCCATGATTGATTCTGTCCGGGCGCCGGGAGACGCCATTGGTTCGCTGGCCTTTGAATCAGCCGTAGACGAGCTGGCCCGCACCCTGGATATCGACCCGGTGACCTTCCGGCGCAATAACATTGCACCGGTACACCCTATTACCGGTGCAGATTTCTCAACCAACAATCTTGACCGTTGCCTGCAGGAAGGCGCGGCACAATTTGGCTGGGACGAACGCACCTACCGTACCCGCGGCACCCGAAAGAACGGCTTTGGTGTCGCGCTGGGAATGCGTATGAACATGATTGTGCCAAGCGAAGCCAGTCTCACCCTGCATCCGAATGGTGAGCTGGTGGTGCATACTGACATGACGGATATTGGCACCGGCACCTACACCATTCTTACCCAAATTGTGGCGGAACATTTAAAGGTGGACGCCAACCGGATCACCATTGATTTAGGTGACAGTAACTCGCCGACCTCCAGCGGATCAGGGGGATCGTTCGGCGCCTCCAGTGCGGGTACGGCGGTGCTCAATGCCTGTGAAGCCTTATCAGAAAAACTGTGCGAACTGGCCGGCCTCGCGCGGGGTAATTCGCTGGTGCAGCTGGCGGGTGACAACGTGATATTCGGTGAGGGACAAACCCAACAGCAGCATGCTGTCCCCCACTTACTGAACAGTGACTCCCCGTTAACAGTCACCGGCTCAGTCGCGCCGGATGAAGGTAACGACGAATATGTCCAGTACAGCAGCGCCGCCCATTTTGCCGAGGTGGAGGTGGATACCATTACTGGCGAGGTCAGGATCCTGCGTCAGCATGGTGCCTTTTCCGCCGGAAGGATACTTAACCGTAAAACCGCCGGATCGCAGCTAAAAGGCGGCATGATATGGGGCGCCAGCTATGCCTTGCTGGAAGATTTACAACAGGATCCCCGCGACGGCAGCTTTGTTAACTGTGATTTTGCCGAATACCATATCGCGGTTAACCGGGATATCGGTGACATCACTTTACAGTTGATTGAAGAGCCAGATTACAAGGCCTGTAAACTGGGCAGCAAAGGCATTGGTGAACTGGGGATCACGGGTTCCGGTGCCGCCATCGCCAATGCAGTGTTTGACGCGGTAGGCGTACGGGTAAGAGATTTTCCCATCACCCCGGATAAAATTGTAAAACAGCTATCAGAGACTCGCTGAAATCGTTGTTAAAAAGTATTCTCGGGCGATAGACCTTGTAAGCTTGTTACCTGTGAATTGAAAAAGGGGGCTTTCGGAAAAACCGGGGCGTTGGCAGCAAGCGATTGGTCGCGCGCCGTAGCCGACTGCCAAATTAGCCCTGATTATTGTTTACTTTACGCAATACAGAGATAGCATCAGAGCGCTACTTATTGGTAACCACCTGCTTTCCTTTTAAAGACACCGGCAACATAATGTGCGCGTAGGGGGTGTCACCCCACATTACATAAGGTCCGCCGGAGTTGGGGTCGGTAGGGATGCCTTGCAACAAATTTTTCGGCACAATAATCATGAGATGCGGCCCCGTTTCCACATAGTCTTCGGCATGCTTATGGTTTGCATGATGCGGTGTGGCATTACTCACGCCAGAGCCCTTAGGCTCCCCCTGCAACATATACGAAATACCAATTCGGTCAGCCACAAAATCACTCTTACTGCCAATGGCTTGCATCATCTTCATCCAGGTTTCATCGTTGCACAGGGGTGCTTTATCACCTGGCATGGTATCGGGTAGACAGGTCCAATCGTTGGTACCTTGTTTCAATAACGTACCATCGGTGTCAATTATCGTAGCGTTTTCGCTTATTGATGAGGGCGCCGCAGACATGGCGCGTTCAATTTTTGTTTGTTTCGATTCGTCAGCAATAGAGGATACCGGCAAGACAGCAGTGACGACGAGTGGCAGCACTATAGACAAGCTTTTCATGATTATTCCTTCCTAGCGTGCATGGGCAATTCACAATTAAAGGTACTAGGACGGCATACTCCCCTACACAACACTTTTCGTTTTGCGAAGAGCTAATAGTGGGTGGAAGTAAGAGTATTACTTACATTAAGAATATTGCAATGAGCGATGGGAAGAATAAGTCTTTTAATATGTTACCACTGCGACAGACTACCGTATGGATTAGTAAACAGACAGGCTTGCTGCAGTGCATAATTGTTACGACACCTAGTTTGTTGGTGCGGCTGCTGAGCACTGAATAGTGCAAGGTAAATGACAGTACGCTGCTGCGGCGAGTGAACCAAAAAAAGGCGCTCCTAAGAGCGCCTTTTCGTTCAAGCAAATGCCTGGGTGGCTTACATCATGCCGCCCATGCCGCCCATGCCGCCCATATCAGGCATTGCCGGGGCTGCTTCTTCCTTTGGCAGTTCAGCTACCATAGCTTCTGTGGTGATCATCAGAGAAGCGATAGAGGCAGCGAATTGCAGCGCAGAGCGAGTTACTTTAGTTGGGTCAAGGATACCCATTTCCAGCATGTCGCCGTACGTGTCATTAGCTGCGTTGTAACCGTAGTTGCCGTCGCCGTTCTTCACTTCGTTAACTACCACAGACGCTTCTGCACCTGAGTTGATAGAGATTTGACGCAGTGGAGATTCCATTGCACGCAGAGCCAGCTTAATACCTACAGTCTGATCTTCGTTGTCACCGGTCAGGTCTGCCAGTTTCGAGGCAGCACGTACCAGCGCAACACCACCACCAGGTACTACACCTTCTTCAACGGCAGCACGGGTCGCGTGCAGCGCGTCTTCTACGCGGTCTTTCTTCTCTTTCATTTCAACTTCAGTGGCAGCGCCTACTTTAATAACCGCTACACCGCCAGACAGTTTCGCCAGACGCTCCTGAAGCTTCTCTTTATCGTAGTCAGACGTTGATTCTTCAATTTGGCCACGGATTTGTGCACAACGGCCTTCAATCGCTTGCTGGTCGCCCACACCGTCAACCACAGTAGTGTTGTCTTTGTTGATGACAACGCGCTTAGCAGAACCTAGGTCTTCCAGCTGAACTTTTTCCAGCTCCAGACCGATTTCTTCAGAAATCACAGTACCGCCAGTCAGGGTAGCGATGTCCTGCAGCATGGCTTTACGACGGTCGCCGAAACCAGGTGCTTTAACCGCAGCTACTTTCACGATGCCACGCATGTTGTTCACAACCAGCGTTGCCAGTGCTTCACCTTCAACGTCTTCAGCCATGATAAGCAGAGGCTTACCGGCTTTCGCTACGTTTTCCAGAGTAGGCAGCAATTCGCGGATGTTAGAGATCTTCTTATCAACCAGCAGGATGAACGGGTTGTCCAGTTCTACAGTGCCGTTTTCCTGGTTGTTGATGAAGTAAGGAGACAGGTAACCACGGTCGAACTGCATACCTTCAACCACGTCCAGCTCGTTTTGCAGGGCCTGGCCTTCTTCAACAGTGATAACACCTTCTTTGCCTACTTTTTCCATTGCCTGCGCAATGATCTCACCCACTTCTGAGTCAGAGTTAGCGGAGATAGTACCTACCTGGGCAATTGACTTGCTGTCTGCACAGTCAGTAGACAAGGCTTTCAGTTGCTCAACTGCAGCGATAACTGCTTTGTCGATACCGCGCTTCAGATCCATTGGGTTCATGCCTGCCGCAACAGACTTCAGACCTTCAGTTACGATAGACTGCGCCAGTACTGTAGCAGTCGTGGTACCGTCACCGGCTTCGTCGTTTGCTTTAGACGCTACTTCTTTAACCATCTGCGCGCCCATGTTCTCGAACTTGTCTTCCAGCTCGATTTCTTTGGCTACAGATACACCGTCTTTAGTGATAGTAGGGGCGCCGAACGACTTGTCCAGAACCACGTTACGGCCTTTAGGACCAAGAGTAACTTTTACTGCATTAGCAAGGGTGTTCACGCCTTTCAGCATCTTTGTGCGAGCGTCGTCACCAAAACGTACTTCTTTAGCTGCCATCTTTAATATTCCTCTAAATGCGTTAAACGGATAAGGGGTGGATTATTCAACAATCGCCAGAATGTCGCTCTCGCTCAGGATGAGTACTTCCTGATCGTCCAGCTTTTCTGTTTTCACGCCGTAACCGTCGTTGAAAATAACGGTGTCGCCTACTTTTACATCCAGAGCTTTAACTTCGCCGTTTTCAAGGATGCGACCATTACCTACAGCAATAACCTCACCGCGCGTAGATTTTTCTGCAGCAGAACCGGTCAGTACGATTCCACCAGCAGACTTGCTTTCTTGCTCTGCGCGCTTAATGATGACGCGATCGTGTAAAGGACGAATTGCCATTTTCAAATCTCCTGAAAATTCAACTACTCAAGTCAAGTTTCGTTGTGTTTGTCGACGCACAATATTGTTCGCCGAATACCTAGGAATGTCCGTTGCCGGACGTTAAATTGTTCTGCGAGGATAAATGGGGGAGTGGCCTGACAAACTCAAGGGTTTTTAGTGAAAAAAATGAAAAAATTTTTCAATCGCGGGTAAGTATTTGAAAGATAAATATCGTTGCAGGCGGGGGCTGGCAGTCCGGGCGCGCATCGGCGCCCGCCGTAACCTATTTCAGCCGCTTGTTTGGGTCGTCCTGCTGAGTTTTATCATCATATTCGCCTTCAAAGACGTCGCCGTCGTCGGGTTGGTGACGCTGCCCGAAGGGATCTGAGGGGCCTTGGCCGAAGCCACCGGTCTGACCAAACTGTCCGGGAGTGACCACCCGCATTTTCAGGTGTTTCGATAATTGCGCCGCCAACAGATGCCGGCTGCCGGGAACCACAAATAAAAAGCCAATGATGTCGGTGACAAACCCGGGGGTCACCAGCAGCACTCCGGCAATCACCAACAACAACCCTTCTACCATCTCTTTGCCGGGCAGTTCGTGTTGCTGCATTTTGCTTTGGGCGGCCTGGAGCGTCTGAAAGCCCTCACGGCGCACCAGATATGCCCCCACAAATGCGGTGATGATCACCAGGCCAATAGTGTTCCAGCCACCAATCAGCCCGCCCACCTGCACCAGCAGAGCGATCTCGATAATGGGCAATATGGCAAACAGTAAAAATAGTACGCGCAACCTGATACCTCGCTGTGTCTTATTCCCCTCAATACATGGGGGAGAATTCGCTAATCACAATCATACGTACGTGTGAACAGGATCAACAGGCCTATCGCATCGATAAATGGTTATCGTGATACACTCTTTTTTGAAAGAATACGTAGGACTGTCAGGTCTGTAGGAGCAAGTATGACTGCAACAATTATTTTGTGTACGGTGCCGGACAAAAAAACCGGCGCGGCCATCGCCGCTAAACTGATTACCTCGCAAATTGCCGCGTGCGCCAATATGGGCGGGCCGGTGTCCTCGTATTATTTATGGGACGGCAAAATGCAGGAAGATGAAGAGTACCAGCTGATCATCAAAACCACCGCGCAGCGAGTGGACGATGCTTACGCCTGTGTGTGCGAACTGCACCCCTATGACGTACCGGAATGGCTGGTTATTAACGAGGTGAACGGCAGTCAGGAATACCTGACGTGGATAAACCAGACTGTCACCCCCACGCAGTAAACAGGAACGCAATCCATGAAGCCACATTTTATTGTGCTGCTATTTACCCTGATGTGCCTGGCCTTGCCGGCACCGGGTAATGCACAGGTCGGCAACGGCGAATTCGGCGATTTATTCAGTGATGAACCCGAATTTCTGCCTGTCGATCAGGCCTTTGAATTCGACTTCACCCAGCAGGACAACACGCTGACGGTCACCTTCGATATTGCCGACGGTTATTACCTGTATAAAAAGCAGTTTAAGCTGGCCACCAAGAACGTCACCCTGGGCGACCCGGTTTACCCGCCGGGCGTGGAACACGAAGATGAATTCTTCGGGGTCACTCAAGTGTTTTACGACTCCGTGACGTTTACCGTGCCCATTGAAGAGGCCGTGGCCGATGGCATGGTAAAGGTACGCTATCAGGGCTGCGCCGATGCCGGGCTGTGTTACCCGCCCACCACCAAAGTGGTGTATTTAAGTGCGGTGAGCAGCGCGGCTGAAGCCGCCGCTGACGCAGACAGCCAGGGAGAGAACCCCGCCCCCCAGTCACAGCAGTATTCGCTGGCCGACCGGCTCATCGATGGTGACAACCTGCCGCTGACCCTGCTGCTGTTTCTGGCGCTGGGGATAGGGCTGGCGTTCACGCCCTGTGTGTTTCCTATGTACCCGATTTTATCCGGCATTGTCATTGGTCAGGGTAAGTCGATAAAGCTCTCGCGGGCGTTCCGGTTATCCTTTATTTATGTACAGGGAATGGCTATCACCTACTCCCTGCTAGGGCTTATTGTCGCCTCTGCGGGTATGCAGTTCCAGGCGGCGCTGCAGCACCCCGCCATTCTTATCGCCTTTATCGTGGTATTTGGGTTGCTGGCCCTGGCCATGTTCGGTGCCTACGAGTTACAGCTGCCCAGCTCATGGCAATCCCGGCTCAACCAGCTCAGTAATGACCAAAAACGCGGCAATGTGGCTGGCGTCTTCACCATGGGTGTATTGTCCGGACTGGTGGCCTCGCCCTGCACCACTGCGCCACTGACCGGCATTCTGCTCTTTATCGCACAGACCGGCGACATGACGCTGGGCTTTGTGTCTTTGTATGTGCTGAGTCTGGGGATGGGTATCCCGCTAATCCTCTTTGGTATGACCGGCGGTAAGCTACTGCCCAAAGCGGGCAACTGGATGAACATCATCAAAGTCACCTTTGGCTTTATGATGCTGGCGGTGGCCGTGTTATTTATCGAGCGGTTGTGGAGCAGTGCGTATACCAACCTGCTGTGGGCGGTGCTGGGACTGGCCGCTTTCACCTATTTCAGCGTGATGAATCAGAGTACCGCGCCCTCTATCGCCAAAGGGGTGCGCACACTGATTATCTTTTTAGGGTTATTTGCCAGCGCCATGGTGGGCTATCAAACGCTGTTCAGTGGCCACCAGCAGCGCCAGGCGGCGCTGACATCCGCGCAACCGGCCACATCTGACAGCCGGCCAAACGGTGCCGGTGAACAAACCAATAGCCATCCGCCGTTTGTGGTCGTGAAAAACCTTGCCGATCTGGAAAGCAAGATCGCGACGGCCAATGCGGAAGGAAAAACCGTGATGGTCGATCTTTACGCCGACTGGTGCGTGGCCTGTAAGGAGTTTGAAAAATACACCTTCCCGTCCCCTGAAGTGGTCACCGCACTGGACAACACGGTATGGATGCAAATCGATCTTACCGACAACACCGCCTCGAATCTGGCATTTCAGCGTGAATTCAACGTGCTGGGGTTACCCACTATCTTGTTCTTCAATACCGAGGGCGAAGAAATACCCCGCTCGCGGGTAACCGGCTTTATGCGCGCCGGCCCTTTTGCCGACCATGTGAACCAGTTTCTTAACCAGCCTTAAGTAACCCAAACCCACCGGCGCACGTAATAAAGAGTGTGCCGGTGTCGTTTGCCTGCCTGACGATGCTGCCACCGGCATATTCCGGTTATCCGGGTTCGGTCTGAAGCAACAGGTAATTCACTATGACGATACTTACCTCACTATTGTCTGCGGTGCGTCACCCACTGTTAGTCGTACTGCTTATATTAAGCCCCCGCGTGGCAGCAGAAGGCTGCTTCGATAACCGCTTTTGTCTGTCTGTCAGTAACGACAGCGACCGTCCGCAGCTGAAGGTCACCAACACCAGTACGTTGCCGGTGGTACTTACCGTATATTCAGACAAACTCGCCGAGGGCCACCATGTCACGGCGGCGCTTCACGGCAAAGCCAGTCAGGTCCTGGGGCCGGTCACTCACGCGGACAAATTCTGGAACTCGATGCGTGTGCGCTGGACACCGGGTCGGCTGGACGCCCGGCACAACCCGGACGTGCACTATGCCAGTCCGCTACAACCTGTCGGAGACTACAAGATTGTGCAGGGGTTTAACGGAAACTACAGCCACAGCGGCGCATCCCGGTATGCGGTGGATTTTGCTGCGCCGGTGGGAACGCCGGTCTTCGCCGCTCGGGGCGGCGTGGTGATTGCCACCAAGGCCGATGGCCGTAAGGGCGGGCCGTCCCGTAAACTTGCTAAACATGCCAACTATGTGGCTATTTTGCATGAGGACGGGACTACCGGTGAGTACTATCATCTTAAATATCAGGGCGTTGAGGTTAGCCGGGGTGACAGTGTGGCCCGCGGTCAACTTATCGGCTACTCCGGCAACACGGGGTTTTCGTCCATGCCCCACCTCCATTTTGGCGTCTACGTGGCCAAACCCCATGGCAAGTACCAGTCGGTGCCGATTACTTTTCAGCCATCCCAGCTTCAGCGCAGACTGACCGACTGATCCCCGCTGAACAGAGCGGTAACTTTGCGCCGATATCCCCTGATTAGACCAGTATTTTGCTGCTAAATCTGCGAGTCCGACTATAATCAACCGTTAATTGTAAATGACGAGTCGATCAGTGGCTTTTTTTCGTGCAATAAGCGGCATTATTTGTTGAGATGGCAATAATCCATAGACTTTTCGAAAGATAGCAGCATTTTTAATGAATATTTTGTTACTCAACGGGCCGAACCTGAATATGTTGGGCCAACGCGAACCAGACCAGTATGGTCATCAAAACCTGCAAACGCTGGTGGATGATCTGACGGCGCAGGCCGAGTCTGCGGGCGTCAGTCTTGAGCATTTTCAGTCAAATGCCGAACATGCGCTCATAGACCGCATTCATGCTGCCCTGGGTAACACCGACGCTATCATCATTAATCCGGGTGCCTTCACGCACACCAGCATTGCGCTGCGCGATGCCTTACTGAGTGTGACTATCCCGTTCATTGAAGTGCACCTGTCTAATGTGCACGCCCGCGAATCGTTTCGTCATCATTCCTATTTTTCAGATGTGGCTGCCGGCGTCATCCTGGGACTTGGTCCCATTGGATATTCACTGGCACTGACAGCCGCAATAAATTTACCGACTAATACAAAGTAGACAGAGACCGATCATGGATATTAGAAAAATTAAAAAGCTTATCGAACTGGTTGAAGAGTCCGGCGTGGCCGAACTGGAGATCACCGAAGGCGAAGAATCAGTGCGCATTCACCGTGGCCCCACTGGCGGCGCCGCACCAGTCAACTACAGCTTCGCGCCACCGGCTGCCCCGCAGCAGCAAGCGGCACCTCAGGCTCCGGCTGCTTCGGCACCTGAAGCGCCTGCTGAAGCACCGGCCCCTACCGGTCACGTTGTGAAATCTCCGATGGTAGGTACGTTCTATCGCGCGTCCTCTCCCACCGCGAAATCATTTGTGGAAGTGGGCCAAAGCGTAAAAGTTGGCGACACCCTGTGCATCGTCGAAGCCATGAAAATGATGAACCAGATCGAAACTGACAAAGCCGGTGTGGTGAAGGAAATTCTGGTTGAAAACCAGGAACCGGTAGAATTCGATCAACCTATGTTCATCATTGAGTAAGTGGGCGCATTATCATGTTAGATAAAGTACTCATTGCTAACCGCGGCGAAATTGCCCTGCGTATTTTGCGTGCCTGTAAAGAACTGGGCATCAAAACCGTAGCGGTTCATTCCACCGCGGATCAGAATCTTAAACATGTGTTGTTGGCAGACGAGTCGATTTGTATCGGCAAAGCGTCGGCCACGGAAAGTTACCTTAACATTCCGCGCATTATTGCGGCAGCCGAAGTCACTAATTCTATTGCCATTCACCCGGGTTACGGGTTTCTGGCCGAAAATGCTGACTTTGCCGAAGCTGTAGAAAAAAGCGGTTTCATTTTCATCGGTCCGACTGCTGAGACCATCAACCTGATGGGTGACAAAGTGTCTGCCATCAATGCCATGAAAAAAGCCGGCGTACCTTGTGTACCTGGCTCTGATGGCCCGCTGACCGATGACGAAGAGCGTAACAAAGCCATTGCCAAGCGCATTGGCTACCCGATTATCGTTAAAGCCGCCGGTGGCGGTGGTGGTCGCGGAATGCGGGTGGTACGCAGCGAAGCCGAGCTGGTTAAAGCCATTCAAACCACGCAGGCAGAAGCCGGCGCGGCGTTTGGTAACGCTACCGTGTACATGGAAAAGTTCCTGGAAAACCCTCGTCATGTGGAAATCCAGGTGCTGGCCGATGGCCAGGGCAACGCTATCCACCTGGGTGAGCGGGACTGCTCGATGCAGCGTCGTCACCAAAAAGTGGTGGAAGAAGCTCCGGCGCCAGGCGTGTCCGAGCAAATGCGTGAAAAAATTGGTGACCGCTGCCGCCGCGCCTGTATTGAACTGGGTTACCGCGGTGCCGGAACGTTTGAATTCCTGTATGAAAACGGCGAGTTTTATTTCATTGAAATGAACACCCGTATCCAGGTTGAACACCCGGTCTCTGAAATGATTACCAATGTGGACCTGATCAAAGAGCAATTACGCATTGCCGCCGGCCAGCCCTTGTCTATTGAGCAATCGCAGGTGCAAATCCGCGGCCACGCCATTGAGTGTCGTATTAATGCCGAAGATCCTGAGACCTTCGTGCCCAGCCCGGGTAAAATTAATATGTTCCATGCGCCAGGCGGCCTGGGTGTACGCTGGGAGTCACACGTGTATGCGGGTTACACCGTACCCCCTTACTATGACTCTATGATTGGCAAACTGATCACCTACGGTGAAAGCCGTGATGAAGCCATTGCCAGAATGCGTCACGCACTGGACGAGCTGGTTATTGACGGGATTAAGACCAATATTCCGTTGCAACGCAAGATCATGGCCGACGAAAACTTCTTTGCCGGTGGTACCAATATCCACTATCTGGAAAAGAAACTCGGCCTGGCATAATCGCCACGTTCCGATACATGTAAAACAGGCGCCTTATGGCGCCTGTTTTTTTATTGCAATACTATTAGTGCATTTCCTCAGACGGTGACGGCTGGGGGTTGGATACCGCGGTCCGGCGCTGGGTCTGCCGCCACTTTTTCTCAAGCCCCACCACCAACGACAACGCAAATCCGGCGGCCAGAATACGCAACCACGCCATCACACCAATACCGGTAGTCTGAAACGCGCTCTGCATCCAGGGCACATAAATAAAAATCAGCTGTAACACCAGCATGGTGGCCATGCCTATCCAAATCCAGCGATTGGAAAACAGCCCCACCTTGAACACCGACACCCGTAACGAGCGGCAGTTAAACAGGTAAAATGCTTCACCCACCACGAACATGGTGACCGCCACAGTCCGGGCTGCTGTTTCGGCAGCCCCGAGCATCAGTTCGTAGCGGTATAAGCCAAACGCTGCCAGCGTCAGCAGGCATGACACCAGCAGAATACGCACCAGCAGCACCCCATCCAGCATCGGCGAGTTGGGCGCATGGGGTGGCCGGGCCATAATGCCCTGCTCTTTAGGCTCAAAGGCCAGCATCAACCCCAGACACACTGCCGTGGTCATATTCACCCACAGAATGTGAACCGGCAATAACGGTAACGCGACCCCCAGCAGCACTGCTGTCATGATAACCAGCGCTTCGCCACCATTAGTGGGCAAGGTCCACACCATAAATTTCTTGAGGTTGTCGTACACCCCGCGGCCTTCTTCCACGGCTGCCGTTACGGAGGCGAAGTTATCATCGGTCAGCATCATATCGGCCGCATCCCGGGCCACATCAGTGCCGGTGAGGGCCATTGCCACGCCCACGTCCGCCCGGCGCAGTGCCGGTGCATCGTTCACTCCGTCGCCGGTCATAGCCACCACCTGATTTTGCTTTTGCAAACTGGTTACCAGTGCCAGTTTATTCTCCGGGCTGACCCGGGCGAAGATTTTGCCGGTAAGCGCCGCATGATCCAGCTCTTCTTCATTGTAATTATCCAGCTGCGTGCCGGTGTGAGTGACGCCCTTTTCATCAGCGTGGGTAATCCCCAGACTCTGTCCAATAACACTGGCCGTAATGGCGTGGTCGCCGGTGATCATTTTCACTTCTACACCTGCCGCGCGGCAATGGGCGACGGCTTCGATGGCTTCGTCCCGGGGCGGGTCGATCATTCCCTGCAAGCCCACAAATGTCAGACCGGTATCAATATCAACGGTGGTCAGCTCACCCTTATCCTGCGCCAGACGCTTGCGTCCGAATGCCAGTACCCGCAACCCTTCCCGCGCTAGTGACTCCGCCGCGGCCACCACCGCCTCTGCGGTCAGCGTGCTGTGCTCAGGGAACGTACAGCGCGCGGTGACGGCTTCCACACTGCCTTTCACATACGCACAGGTGCCTGCCTCGTTGTGGTGCAGCGTGGCCATATACTTGGTTTCTGACCGAAACGGGATTTCATCAATGCGTGGGGGCAGAGTATCCTCGGTGATACCTGCTTTACGGGCGGAGGCTAACAGGGCCGCCTCAGTAGGATCGCCAATAATACTCCACACACCACCCGGCTCTTCCGGCGCGTTCAGACTGGCGTCGTTACAGGCCGCCCCGGCAATGAGCAATTCATTCAGCTGCGCATAGTCCTCCACACTGATGGAGTTACCGTCGGCGGTAAATTTTCCGATAGGGGCATAGCCTGTACCACTGACTCTCGCCTGCTGACCGGGGCACCACAGCGTAGTGACCGTCATTTCATTTTTTGTCAGTGTGCCGGTTTTATCCGAGCAGATCACCGTGGTACTGCCCAGGGTCTCTACCGCCGGCAACTGCCGAATAATAGCGTGACGTTTGGCCATTCTGGACACACCAATGGCCAGCATAATGGTTACTGCGGCGGGCAACCCTTCCGGAATGGCGCCCACTGCCAGCGCCACGGCGGCCATAAAGGAGTCGACCAACGGGTTACCATGCAGCCAGCCCGCAATAAATGTTACTGCGGCCAGTGCCAGCACCGCGTACAACAGCAGATGACTGAATTCTTTTATACGCTGGGTGAGCGGCGTATCCAGCGTCTCGGTTTCGTTCAACAGGGTGGAGATTTTGCCGATTTCAGTGTGGGTGCCGGTACTGGTCACCACACCCATACCGGAGCCGTAGGTTACCAGACTGCTGCTATAGCCCATGTTGATCCGGTCACCCAACCCGATGTCCCCGGACAGCGGGGCCGTGGTTTTTTCTACCGGCAGTGACTCACCGGTCAGGGCCGACTCGTCTATTTTCAGATCTTTGCTTTTCAGTAACCGCAGATCAGCCGGCACCCGCTCTCCCGCCGTCAGTAAGACAATGTCGCCGGGCACCAGATCTTCGGCGGCAATGGTGGCTTTTTTACCCTCTCGCAGGACCTGTGCGTGCTGACTCAAACTCCCCTGTAAGGCATTTAGCGCATTCAGCGCTTTTGCTTCCTGCACGTAACCCACGATGGCATTCACAATCACCACACCAAAGATAACGGCAGAATCTACCCACTCCTGCAATACCAGGGTTACGGCACAGGCGCCCAACAGGATATACACCAGCGGCTGGTGAAACTGCAGTAAAAACCGCATCAGCGCCGTAGTCTGTTTAGCCGGCTCCAGCCGGTTTGGCCCGTATTGCGCCTGGCGGGCACTGACTTCTGTAGCCGACAACCCGGTGCTCGGGGTGACCTCCAGACTCGAAAGAACCTGCTCACAGGTTTGTTCATGCCGGGCTTGTTGGGTAGTCATACATACTCTCCGCCGCTATCAGCAGCTATCAGTGTGGATTTATGTCTATCCAAACTATAGACAGTTTTTACGTGGTCGGCGGTTATTTAGGTAACTGGCAGTAGCCCGAAGCAGATTCAAAAAACCTGATTAAGCCTATCAGTTTTAACGGATATCCCTGTGCCGCAGGCTCGCGTAATATTCCTGTCACTGGGGTAGCGGCAGCTACCGGTAAGTTTTTCATGTGTAAGCCTCCCTGGTTTATCCCTCTCAGGTGGACATTCCACCCTTGTGCCGGTGCCTGTGCACCGGCTTTTTTCATCGATTTTTAAATAATTTGCGTATAATGCAGGAATAGTCTCAAGGAAGGTTTATCACTGCATGCAACGTTTTTGGTCTTTAACGGCTATTTGCTCCCTGGTTTCGCTTTTTCTGCCCGCCACCGCGGTATGGGCAAACACCGGGTATTCCCATGATCTCGATCTTCAGGCCCGGTTTGATGACCGTTCCGACCGCGACCACCGCAACCAGTATCGTCTGCGCTACTATCCCAGCTGGACCTTTGACAGTGCCGAGCGCTGGAGCATCAATAGTTTTGTGGTGACCGGTGACGACTTTGGCTCTTCCCACAACACGCTGGCCGATGGCAGCAGCGAACATATTTATGTGCGCCGTGCATTTGTGCGCTATCAGGGCGATCACGGCAAAACCGAGGTGGGCGTTATCCCTACCTACAAGGGTCGGGTGTCGTCGTCAGGGTTATCGAAAGACGGTTGGATTAAAGGCGTACGGCAGGTCTTCGAATTAGAAAATAACGCAGCGCTGGAATGGGTGGCAGGCCAACTGGACAATACCGATCCGGCCCACGCACTGGATGCCCCTGATGAACTGAATTATGGTGAGCTGGAATATTCCGCGCGCCTGGATGAGCGGCATAGTTATGAAGTCAGTGTGGAGCGCATCAGAGAAGGTAACTTTCTGCGGGGCGAGTACCGCTGGAAGTTTCGCGACTCACAAACGCTGTTTCTGGAGCTGGTGCAGCGGCTGGACGATCCTAACACCAAAACCATCGCCGGATTGTCAGGCGAATTCACGTTAGGCACACACCCTTTAGAATACTTTGCCCATTACAATTACGTCAGTGAGGGGTTTGGTCCGCGCGCCGAGCTTACTGAAGACTTTCTGGGCACCGGCCACGGGATATCGGCTGAACTCAGCGGCGGACTGCCGGTTCACGACGATGCGGAGTGGTTTGTACGCCTCGACGTCGTAGACAGCACCACCCGGCTACTTACCGGGGTGGCCATCTCACTGGATTACCCCTGAAGCCACGGGGCTGTTTTGCTGCGAACAAAAAAAGGCCCGCCAAAAAAGACGGGCCAAACAGCAAGAACGCGTACACACTTTAACAGTGCGTAGTGATATACGCCCCAAGCCCCGCCCCAGTTCAGGCTAGGCAGATTACGTTTTTTTAATCCCGCTGAAAAAAACAGCAACTTTCGCTATAATTAACAGGTGATCGCGCAAGCCACTCACTGATGTAACGGAGGAAGCATGACTTCGCGGGTGCATTTACTGACCCAACATTTACCTGTATCCCGGCTTACCATTGACGTGCTGTTTGCACTTCGCCTGTTGTATGACGAAACTGAGCCAGATCAGGATATCGGTAAGGACATTGCCGAACTGGCTGATTTCCCCGAGCGGCTGCAAGGCAGCTATCGCGCGGAGTGGGAAGCCTTCGTAAAACGTGCACTTGCTAAACAATTGTCGAACAATCAACACCGCCCGGCGATGGAGGTGATTGACGATATCATGACGCAGGTGCATCACATTCACACTCAAGACCCACGCTTTCTGTCGTTAATGCCAAACATTACCCAGGCGCAGAAGATTATTGCCTCTGACAACACTAGCGTTTTTCCCAGCCCACTGCGTAAGCAACTGACTGGCCTGTTGTTACCGGCCATTACTTTACCCAGCGACAAGTAGCGGGTGATTTTTTTTTGGCGCCGCCGGGGGCGTAATGAGACGGACATTAACCACGTAGTAAATCGTTCGGATGACGTGCCACATGCTTAGTGTTGCGGCCACCCGTTCAGTTAACGTCTGCCGGCGTGGCCTCCTGCGTCATAAGCAATAGTGCGGCGGCAGCATTGGCATCGGACAAGGCGCGGTGATGGCGATCCATTCCAATCCCAAAGTGCTGAGTGAGCGCAGCAAGAGAATAGGAGGGCAGCCCAGGGAAGGCCTTTCGCATCTCTCTGACCGTGCAGAGTTTGGGTCGCCGGTAAGGCTGTTCCAGCCTGGCAAACTCCTGCTTAATAAACCCGTAATCAAAATTTACGTTATGCGCCACAAATACACAGTCTTCGGTGAAGGCCGCGATGCTGTCAGCCACCTCGGCAAACAACGGGGCATCGGCCACCATGTCATCGGAAATGCCCGTAAGGCGGGTTATGGATGACGGAATACGCCGTTGCGGGTTTATCAGCGACTCCCAGCGGTCGACAATTTCGCCATTCACCACCTTGGCAATGCCCACTTCAGTAATACGATGGTAGCTGGCATTGCCGCCGGTGGTTTCAATATCCACTACTGCATAGGGCTGCTGCGGGTCGCGCACCCAGTTCACCTGCGTGATCGTGACATCGAATCCGGCTTGCTGCAGACGTTGAATAGAAATCAGCTGGTTGCGCCGCAATTGATCGCCGGGGGCTTTAATCTCTTCGAAGCGCAGGCCGTTGTCGGCGACCATAATATCCGGAAAGCCATCCCGCAGTGACGCAAAATCTTTACACATCATCCGCAGCAGTTGTTGGGTGGCCGGGTAGTCGCCTTGCTGGAGCAGCACTTTGGGTGTTTCCAGCAGCTGCTGGCTCCACATAAACAGGCTGTTTACTTTACCAAAGTGGGCGGCAGCCTGTTGCGTCACGTGCCGCAACATATCCGCGGGCGTGGCGAGCTTCGCCAGCAACGCTTCAATTTCATCACCATAACGGGCATAAAAGTCGTTGTGCCGCAGCGGCTGAGGCCGGCGATCAAATTCATTAACCAGCGCCCCCTGGTTGTATAGCAACTCCCAGAAAGTGAGTCCGAATAACACCCGCCACAACCGGTTTTCGGTGCGCCACGCAGCTATTCCACGGCGCTTATACCAGGCGATAACGCCCCGCTCTACTTGCTGGTTCTGACTCTCATCGAGCGCTAACACCCGGCTGGCATTGCGCAACATGTCGGTAACTGCGCTGGTGCGCTTTTTATGGTATTTGCGGGCATAGAAATCTTCCGCGAACGCCAGCAGTGTGTCAGACGCGGGGTTGTCTATAATGCTTTCAAGCTCCGCTTTCACGGTATCTTTATCGCCGCTCTTATACAGCTCTCGCAGCCATTTCTCACGGGCATTATCACCTTCCCCCTGCGCCAGTACGTCCAGCGCTAACCCGGGCGCTTCGTCCAGTAGCGACTGTCCCAGCTTCAGGCAGTATTTATCCTGAAGTTGCTGGCCTACCGCACTGTTTACCGGCGGGAACCAGGCTCCGGCCAACGCCTGTCGGTGCGCTGGTGTCGCGTACGGGAGTGCCTGCAGCTCCTTTGCATAATACCAGGCCGCACTGGCTTCATCGGCATCATCAAATCGTGCGACTGCCTCGCCGCTGGCGGAATCGTCGCGGGTGCGCATGATCCCGAGGTCGCGCATCGAAAACTGATTAAGGCGGCCACGGGTATTGCCGAAGTACAGAAACAACAAGAAACGCAGGTGCTCGTCAAACTCACAATACAAATAATGGTCGCAAGACCAGCTGGCTGGCCAGCCCTGCTCGGCAATATAGCTATTTAGCTGACTGGCCAGGGCGGGCTTGGTAGCGGAGGCCAGCCCCCGGGTAGAGTGATAACAGCCAAGCAGCTCAATGATATCGGCTTTCGTGAGTACAGCGGCCACATCGTGCAGGGGGGCCCGTGACAAAGGGCCAAACCACCCGGTATCCACCAGCGCATCCAGTTGCTGCTGCGGCTGATGAATTTCTTCATAGGTGAAGTGGGCACGGTTGACTACCGCGTACTTACGGTTAGCGGCGCGGGCTACAATGCATTGCTGATCTTCCGGCAGCGCTTTGAAATCGCCGATAAATTGCTGACTTCGGGCGTGCAGAAGGTGTTTGCTCTGCCCCTCAAAAAAGCGCAAAAACTCATGAAAGTGGCTGAGGTAGTATTTTTCCGGCAGGGTTTTTCGCATGCGTGGCTCATATTCCTATTTACCCATATAGTGTATATTTATACAGCGCCTTTATTCAACCCTGATCCGTTGTTTAGCCACCCATGCAAAGTAATTTGCCAGTGTCGGATCGTTTTTCAATGCTGACAGACTACCGAAGCGTTGCGCCAGCTCCATTTCAGAATAGAACCGATGGATCCCATTGTGGCACTGTCGGCACACCGCGATGCCTTCGTTCAGGGCAGCCTTACTGTACTGCTTTTTAAACCGCTTGCGACGATGCATTTTTTTAGGAATCAAATGATGAACCGTGAGCCGGGTGCGGCGGTGGCAACACGGGCATATCCCTACTTTGGGTGACTGCTGCATAACCTCAGTGGTTCCGGGTGACTTTCAAACTGTTTACGGCGCAGCTGCGTAAAGGAGTGTAAACCCTATCAACAATTCAGGTGAGTAATGAGCTTAACACGGCCGATGGGCTTTTCGTGCCCCTACTGCATGGCACCCAATGATGTGGAAGTCGATGAAGTAAATGACGTTAACCAGACCCAGGTGCTGGACTGTCAGATATGCTGTCAGCCTATTGAACTGACGGTGACCGGCAGTGGTGACGATTTGCAGGTCATGGCTGAGCGGGAAAACGACTGACGTGGCATCGTCACGATTTATGCCCGAAAATTTTGACGCTATGCCGCAACGGTTTCGCGCTAATTTCATCAACAGTTTATCCGGCGTGAAAGCCGCTAATGTCATTGGCACCCGTAGCGAGGCAGCAGAAAACCTGGCCATCATCAGTTCAGTGTTCCATGTGGGGGCGAACCCACCGTTACTGGGCATGCTCATGCGCCCGCATACGGTAGTCCGCGACACGCTGGAAAACATTCTGCAAAGTGGCGTTTATACGATCAACCATGTGGGCAGCGAGTGGGTGGATAAAGCGCACCACACTTCAGCCCGCTTCGATGCAGATGTGAGCGAGTTCGCACAATGCGGCCTGACCTCCTGGTACAGTGAGTCACATGCGGCGCCCTACGTACAGGAAAGCCGGGTGAAGATAGGCTTACGTCTGTCTCAGCATCTGACCCTGGAAAACAAAACGGTGTTGGTGATTGGCCATATTCAGGAAGTGATCCTGGCCAACAATACCGTAGCGGAGGACGGTTATGTGGATATTGAGGCGCTGGGCAGCGCTGCGATCACCGGGCTGGACAGCTATCATAGCACTACCCGTTTGGCGCGCTTTGAATATGCCAAACCCGATACACCGGTAGCGGTCAAGTGACGCAGGGAACCTTTCGCCGCTGATCAGCTCTAACTGCTACATGGCATTACCCGGTATGTTTAAATAAGACACAGCTTTGCGCGATCCGTGAAAAACGGGTATAAGTATAAGGTAATGATTAACCCGCTTGTTGGCGGGTTTTGTTCTTTTAAAGCGGTAAGAAAAAAGAATCATTATCGTTTCACTACCAGGGAGCACTGAATGAAACCCGTAAACCGTCGACATTTTCTGAAGCTGGCCAGCACGTCAGTGATTGGTCTGACTCTTGGTGGCACCGCCTTGCGTGCAAATGCACAGGAGCAATTACAAGCGGATGACCCCACGGCCAAAGCGCTGAATTACACGCCGTCCTCCACTACGGAAGGGTCGAACTGCGCCAATTGCATGTACATTCAGGGCAGCGATGGAGAGCAACACCGTCCCTGCGCTATTTTCCCGGGCAAACTGGTCAATGCCGAAGGCTGGTGCAGTGCGTGGGTGAAAAAACCAGGATAAGGCTCACGCCTCATCCTGGTATCTCCGCTAGTTGTCAGCAGAAGATGACAGCGGTTGAAATAACGCTTTCAGACCAGGCTCCTGCAGCCGGCTTTCCGCCATTTGCACTTCCGGCGTAAACGTGTGCGCTTGCTCGAACAAATACCCGGCGCGCAGTACCTGCATATCCTGCCACTGCCCGCCAATAAAGCTAAGTCCTACAGGTAACCCTTTCACCTCGGCCACCGGCACGGTGAGATGCGGGTAGCCGGCAACAGCTGCCAGATAGCCTATACCGATAAAGCCCACCGGCGAATGATCACCGTAAATGGCATCAATCATGAAAGCCGGACTGTTGGACGGCGCTACGATCACATCCAGATTATGACTACTGAGAAACTGGTCAATACCCTTCTCCCGGGCCGTGGTGCGCACCAGTGAGAGCGCCTCTTGGTACTCGTCGCTGTCAATAGCCGGCGCCGCCAGCGACTTGACAAAGATAGACTGATCGAACAGTGCCAGTTCCCGCGGGGTCTGGTTGTTAAACGCCATCAGGCCTTTCAGATCCCGCGCCGGCAACTCGGCCGGTGAGTCCGCCAGATACTCGTTAATATTGTGGTGAAATTCACTGAGCAGCACTTTGTAAGAGCTGGGCCAGAACGCATCTGGCTGAGAAAAATCATTCAGCTCCACCAGCACCGCACCTTTGGCTTTCAGTGTATCCAGCGCCGCATTATAGGCTTTGAGAACATGAGGGTTGTCGCCCTGACGAAAACGCACCACGCCTACGCGCATACCTTCAAGATTACCGTCGGTCACCGTATCGGCGGGCGGAAGATACTCAGGCGCCGCGACAGTAGCCGGATCTTTTGCGTCTGTCCCTGCCATTGCCTGGAACATTACGGCTGCGTCAAGCACCGACCGCGTCATAGGTCCTGCGGTATCCTGGGTATGTGAGATAGGCACAATATGGCGGCGTGACAGCAAGCCCACAGAGGGCTTAAAGCCGACGACACCGTTCATCGAGGCCGGGCAAATAATAGAGCCATTTGTTTCCGTACCTACTGCCAGTGATGCCAGCCGCACCGCCATCGCAGCTCCTGAGCCTGACGAGGACCCGCAGGCCGACCGGTTGAGCAGGTGCGGGTTGTGCGTAAGGCCGCCCATCGCACTCCAGCCACTTATCGATGACTCTGAACGGAAATTCGCCCATTCCGATAGATTGGTTTTGCCCAGAATTATGGCACCTGCCGCCTTTAATCGCGCCACCACAGGGGCATCGCGGCCGGTATCATTGTTGATTAATGCCATAGAGCCGGCGGTAGTAGCCATACCGGTAGCTTCAATATTGTCTTTCAACAGCACCGGGATCCCGTGTAACGGACCTGCCACCTCGCCGTTGGCCAGCGCCTGGTCCCGCGCCCGGGCTTCAGCCAAGGCATCCGGATTGACCGCCAGGACACTGTTAATTTTAGGGTCCAATTGCTCGATGCGGCGCAGATAGCCGCGCACCAGCGTTTCCGATGTCATCTCGCCGGCTAAAATGGCCGCCGCCTGTTCTGTGGCATTACGATCCAGCCAGGTTGACGGCGCGGCTTCCTGAGGCTCGTCAGTTTGCGTTGTTTGCGGGGTGGCCGCGCAGGCACTCAACAATATAAATAACATCGCTACCAGCCCGGGATAGCGGGCCTGCTGTAAATTCCAAACCATGGATTTTCCTTGTGTCAGGCGAATTGAACAATTCAAAGTAGCCGCTTTTGCAGCCAATTGCTACTACGCACAAACCGCCGGGTGAGTTCGTTACAGGCAACCGTCAGTCGGAAATCCTGCTACCTTTACCGTACCGCAATTGTTGCCACTGCCCAATTCTGGCATGGTGAGGTAAACCCTGGTTTGTTAATAACACGGAAACATAATAATGATACGACTCCGCTACTTTTTTCCTGCCAGCCTCTGGCTGCTGTTAAGTGCACTGGTATTGGTGCAGGCCCAGGCCGAAGAAGACAAGGCCCAGCCCGTGCCCGAAGCACAGATGTCGGTGACCAAACATAAGGCTAAAATTAACGGCAAAACCGTGAAGTATTCGGTTCATGCCGGTGATACGCACCTGAAAAATGCCAAGGGCGAACCTGAGGCGAGTATTTTCAGCATTGCCTATATTCGTGAAGATGTGGATAACCGCAGTACCCGCCCCCTGATGTTTGTGTTTAACGGCGGACCAGGCTCCTCCAGTGTGTGGATGCACATGGGGCTGTTCGGGCCGAAACGGGTGGTGCTGCCCAGTGACGCACAGCAGGTAGGTGCGCCACCGTTTCCTATTAAAACCAACCCTGACAGTCTGTTAGACATTGCCGATTTGGTATTTATTGACCCGGTAGGCACTGGCTACTCCAAGCCGCTGGGCGACACCGAAGGCAAAGCATTTTGGGGCGTAAAAGAAGATGCCGATATCCTTGCCGAGTTCGTGCGCGTATATATCACCAAGAACAAGCGCTGGAACTCACCGAAATATTTAGCCGGCGAGAGTTATGGCACCACCCGCGCGGCGGCCATGGTGAAGTCATTGCAGGAAGGCTGGGGCAGTATTGATCTCAACGGCGTATTGCTGATTTCCTCCATTCTGGACTTCCAGACCGGTGATTTTACCGAGGGCAATGATTTACCTTACATCACCTTCCTGCCCACGTATGCAGCCACGGCCTGGTATCACGATGCCGTACCCAATAAAGCCAGCTACGACAGTCTGCCTGCATTCCTCGAGGCGGTGCGTACGTTTGCACTGGAGGAGTACGCGACAGTATTGCTGAAAGGTGGGCTGGCAACTGACGCCGAAGTCGATGCGGCGGTGGAGTCTTTGCATGCGTTTACCGGTTTAAGCAAAACCTATCTGCGCCAGAGCGATCTGCGAATTAATGAATTCAGGTTTATGAAGGAACTGCTGCGTGACCGCGGTCAGGTGGTGGGCCGGCTGGACAGCCGGTATCTCGGCGAGGATGCAGTAAAAGTGAGCAGCCGTTTTGAGGCCGATCCGTCGTCTTACGCCATCGATGGTGCCTACACGGCAGCGCTGCAGCACTATATGGCCACCGAGCTGGATACCCTGCGCGAGGAAAAGTACAACGTACTGTCTGGTGAAGTCTTCAGTAACTGGAACTGGCTGGTTGGCAACAGTCCCCGTAGTCAGGGGTTTCTGGCCATGACACCCACGTTGTCGCGAGCCATGCGTCAGAATAAAGATTTCCGCATATTTATTGCCAACGGCTACTACGATTTAGCCACGCCGTTCTTCGCCACAGAATATTCCATGCAGCATCACGGTATCGATAATGATCGGGTGGCCATGCATTATTACGAAGCCGGGCACATGATGTACATCCATGAGCCTTCGTTGTCACAGCTGGTAGGGGATATTCGGGCGTTTATGGAGAACCGGTAAGAGTTCGGGTCGGCAGGTTGTCTATCAGGTTTACCAGATTGAACTCATCAATCAGCGCCTGATAGCGACCGTCATCAATAAACTGCGCAAGGGTTCGGTTAAACTGCTTGCGCAGCTCATCATCGGCTATTGCAGCCCGATACGGACTGATGCCAAACAACGGGTGCACATCCACCTCAACCTGGCGGCCAGCGGGTAGCTGGTTTTTCAGCATCATGAAAATATTGCGATCCATCACCGCCACATCCACGCTGCCCAACAGTAACAAGCTGACCTGCCGTTGCTGCTCGGGCATTTCCAGATAGCCGCGGTGCGCCGCGGTGAGTGCATTAAACTCTTCACCCAGCACCAAGCGGGCAGTCTGAAACGCGGCAATGGTGTGTTCTTCCAGATCATCAATGGCGTGCAACTTGAGTTCGCGGGACGCTAAGGTGACGGCCACGTTCTGATAAACCACGTAGACATCGCTGAGAATTTTACTGTCGACGTTGTGCCGGGGATTGATAGTCAGACCAATGTCTGCGCTGCGGGCATTGACCAGCCGGGTGGTTCTGCCAAAAGGTACATAAATGGGGTACATCTCGTGCCCTATCTCATGCAGAATTTGGCGAACCAGCTCTAATTCGAAGCCGCTATGGGTGTCAGCCATCACATAAGGCGGCTTATCCCAGCCCACCACGACATCTATCTGTCGTCCCACCGTGGGTGCACATATCAGCGCGAAGATTAACCCTAAGAGTATTTGCCTCATAAACTGCAAGGTAGAGAACCAGAACACTATTATATTAACCCCTTCCTGGTAACACCATTAAACTATCGGCTAGTTCGAACTGCGAACATGTTCCTTTACATGGGAAACGGCACAGCGTCGTTTCCTCAGTCATCCGCTCTTGCTACAATTTGCACTTTAATTTCCTAAACGAGTATCCCCATGGCCTGGTTACAACTTCGCATCAATGCCACCGCAGAACACGCTGAAAGTATCGGTACGATGCTCTCGGCCAACGGCGCCCAGGCGGTAACCTTTGTGGATGCCAAAGATACCCCCGTGTATGAGCCCAAGCCAGGTGAAACCATGTTGTGGCCCGATACCCAGGTGGTGGGTTTGTTTGATGCCAGTGACGACATGCCAAGTATTATTGCCCGGTTGGCACAATCAAAGCTGCTGGGTAACAACTTTACCCATAAGCTCGACCCGTTGGAAGACAAAGACTGGGAGCGGGAGTGGATGGATAACTTTCACCCCATGCAGTTCGGCGAGCGGTTGTGGATTTGTCCAAGCTGGCGTGAGGTGCCCGACCCCGGGGCCGTGAACGTAATGCTGGATCCTGGTCTGGCGTTTGGTACCGGCACCCACCCCACCACTTCTTTATGTTTACGCTGGCTGGATGGGTTGTCCCTGACCGGTAAGCAGGTGGTGGACTTTGGGTGTGGCTCCGGCATTCTGGCGCTGGCTGCCCTGAAGCTGGGCGCCGGCCATGTCACCGGCATTGATATCGACCCACAGGCGTTACAGGCGTCCCAGGAAAATGCCCGCCGCAATGACGTGGCTGACCGCTTATCGGTGTACCTGCCGGACGACCAGCCCAGTTTGCAGGCCGATGTGGTCATGGCGAATATTCTGTCCGGCCCGCTGCTGGAATTGCAAGATGTGATTACGGCGTATTGTAAGCCAGGCGGAAAACTGGTGCTGTCAGGCATTCTGGCCGAGCAGGTAGCACGAATAGAAGCCGCGTATGCCCGCGATTTTGATTTGGATACCAGCGCGATTGATGGCGACTGGGCGCGGGTGTCCGGCGTACGTAAATTAGCCTGAGTTTCACTTGACATTTTCTGTACAACCGGGCCTGACAGGTCCGGTGCCAGCCCATGCCACACAAGGGTTTAACATCTTTTCTAACAACCTCTGAAAATCTTCCTGAAAATCATTCTGTCAAGCCCCGAAATGCAAATTTTGTGTGATTTTTAGCCTTTTCAAGGCTTGCGAAAACACGTACACTTAGCGCCCCGTTTTAGCCGGGTGTTTAATTTCTGTTCAATATAAGTCGTTATGAGTATGCAAATCGGACCGTACAAATTGGCAAACAATTTAATGTTGGCCCCGATGGCTGGCGTTACAGATCGTCCATTTCGACAACTGTGCAGAAGAATGGGTGCCGGTCTAGTGGTATCAGAAATGCTGTCGAGTAATCCGCGGGTCTGGAAGACTGCGAAATCGATGTCACGTATGGACCACACGGGAGAGGACGGTATTCGCTCAGTGCAAATTGCTGGGGCCGATCCCGAGCTTATGGCACAGGCAGCGCAATTTAATGTAGGTAACGGTGCACAAATCATCGATATCAACATGGGTTGCCCCGCCAAGAAAGTGAATAAGAAGCTGGCAGGTTCTGCCCTGCTGCAATACCCCGACCTGGTAGAGTCTATTATCAAGGCCGTGGTAAATGCAGTAGACGTACCTGTCACCCTGAAGATACGCACCGGCTGGAATACCGATAACCGCAATGGGGTAGAGATTGCCCGGATTGCAGAGCAAAACGGCATACAATCGCTGGCGGTTCATGGCAGAACCCGAGCCTGTATGTACAAAGGGGACGCGGAGTATCACACCATCCGAGACATTAAAGGTGCTGTGTCTATTCCTGTTATTGCCAATGGCGATATAACGTCTCCGGAAAAGGCACAACATGTGCTTGAGTACACTGGTGCAGACGGAGTGATGATTGGTCGCGGTGCCCAGGGAAATCCATGGATTTTTAAACAAATCCTGCATTTTCTGGAAACCGGCGAGAACCTGGCGCCTCCATTATTGTCTGAACAACATCAGGTGTTACATGAACACGTTGCGAACGTGCACGCCTTTTATGGCGACATTACCGGGGTGAGAATTGCCCGGAAGCACGTGGGCTGGTATCTCGCGGAACATGATAAGGAACGTCAGTTTCGTAAAACATTCAATGCTATTGAGCAGGCTGATGCACAGCTCAACGCACTTGACGATTATTTTCAATCGCTGCAATCACGGGAAACCCGACAGATTTCTCCTGCAGCATAGTGATGACTAACTAAAGAGCAAGAAAGTATTATGTTCGATCAAAATGTGACTTCACCATTTACAACGACAGTAACTACACCTTCACAAACTCAAGCTCAAAAGCCGTTGCGCGACTCTGTAAAGCAAGCGGTTAACAAGTATCTGAAGCAACTGGACAATGCCAATATCGACAATCTGTACGAACTGGTACTGGCTGAAGTTGAAGCCCCACTGCTGGAAGAGGTGATGACCTACACCCGCGGCAACCAAACCCGCGCGGCCATCATGATGGGCATCAACCGCGGTACGCTTCGCAAAAAGCTGAAGCAGTACGGCATGAACTAAGAATTCTGGGCTTAGCCCACACCAAGAGCACCTTCCGGTGCTCTTTTTGTTTCACACTCTCGATAAAGAAAGTTATTACCCACTATGCAAACACCTAAACCCATCAAACGTGCGCTATTAAGTGTGTCAGACAAAACCGGTATCGTGGAATTTGCCACCGCACTGGATCAGGCCGGCGTAGAACTGCTGTCCACCGGCGGCACCGCCAGACTACTGAGTGATGCCGGCCTGCCGGTTACAGAGGTATCCGCTTACACCGGTCACCCGGAAATTATGGACGGCCGGGTGAAAACCCTGCACCCCAAAATCCATGGTGGCATTTTAGGTCGTCGCGACAAAGATGAAGCGGTAATGGCTGAGCATGAAATTGCGCCGATTGATTTGGTGGTAGTGAACTTGTACCCGTTTGCCGCCACAGTAGCCAGTGAAGACTGCACGCTGGAAGATGCCATCGAAAATATCGATATCGGTGGGCCGACCATGGTGCGCGCCGCGGCGAAAAACCATAAAGATGTGACGATTGTGGTTAACGCCCAGGATTATGCCGGCGTGCTGGAAGAAATGAACGATAACAGCGGTTCACTAACCTACGCTACCCGCTTCGACCTGGCCATCAAGGCCTTCGAGCACACCGCAGAATACGACGGCATGATCGCCAACTACTTCGGCGCAAAAATCGATGCGGTGGAGTGCGAAGACGATTGTGACCACCAGCATAGTGAATTCCCCCGTACCTATAATATGCAGATGCGTAAAAAGCAGGATCTGCGATATGGCGAGAACAGCCATCAGGCGGCGGCCTTTTATGTGGAAAATGAGGTACAGGAAGCCTCGGTGGCCACAGCCGAACAATTCCAGGGTAAAGAGCTGTCGTTTAATAACATTGCCGACACCGATGCTGCGCTGGAATGCGTGAAAGAATTTGACGAGCCGGCCTGTGTCATTGTTAAGCACGCCAACCCGTGTGGCGTAGCTATCGGCGACAACATTCTGACCGCCTATGATCGGGCCTTTAAAACCGACCCTACGTCGGCGTTTGGCGGCATCATTGCATTTAACCGCGAACTGGACGGCGACACTGCACAGGCCATCGTCGACCGTCAGTTTGTGGAAGTGATTATTGCCCCGTCGGTGTCTGATGAGGCGAAAACCGTTGTTGCGGCCAAGAAAAACGTCCGCCTGCTAGCCTGCGGCGACTGGCACGGTCAGCTGACCGAAGGCTATGACTTCAAACGCGTCAACGGCGGCCTGCTGGTTCAGGAACGTGACTTTGGTATGGTGGAAACGGACGACCTGGAAGTGGTCACGAAGCGCCAGCCTACCGAAGAGGAACTGCGCGACCTGATGTTCTGCTGGAAAGTGGCCAAGTACGTGAAGTCTAACGCTATTGTTTACTGCAAAGACGGCATGACCGTGGGCGTGGGCGCAGGCCAGATGAGCCGGGTGTATTCAGCGAAAATTGCCGGTATTAAAGCTGCCGATGAAAACCTGGAAGTGGCGGGCTCCGTCATGGCCTCCGATGCCTTCTTCCCGTTCCGCGATGGCATTGATGCGGCTGCAGCGGCCGGCATTAAAGCCGTCATCCAGCCAGGCGGCTCCATGCGCGACAACGAAGTTATTGCGGCAGCCGATGAGCACGATATCGCCATGGTATTCACCGGCATGCGCCATTTCCGCCACTAAGTATAACTGACGGCGTTAGGGCGAGCGGCAGATAAATTGACGCCCGCCCTACGAAACACTGGTTTTTTCCAGCTGCTCAGTTAGGCTTAGGACTCATCCTGCAATGATGGAGCGCCGGCCGTTAAGCGTTATTACGCCGCCCTCCGTATTGCTCTTGAATTGGCCACATAAGGATACCCAACCATGACAGCTCTCAAGCAACTTGTTTCTGCCGTAACGCTGGCTCTGGCAGCCACATGTGTCAATGCTGACGCCATTCACGATGCGGTGAAAAGCGAACACCGCAGTGCCGACGCCAAAGCCCGTGATGAGTATCGTCACCCGCAACAAACGCTGCGTTTCTTTGGCATTGAGCCGGGAATGAAAGTGGTGGAAGTGTGGCCGGGTGGTGGCTGGTATACCGATATTCTGGCACCGTTACTCAATGACAACGGTGAGCTGGTAGCGGCCCATTTCTATGTAGATGAGACAACGAACGACTACTTTAAAAATGCCCTGAAGAAGTTTAACGAGCGGGTAGCCAGTCATCCGCCCTACGCCGACCTGACGGTGACCGCATTTCATCCCACCAAAGCACTGGATATGACCGAAGCCGGTACCGCCGATGCCGTACTGACCTTTCGTAACGTGCATAACTGGTACATGCGTCACGGTGATGAAGGCCTGAGCAATGCGTTCGGGGCGTTTTTCAAAGTGCTGAAACCGGGTGGTGTGCTAGGCGTGGTAGAGCATGAAATGCCGGCCGATGGCAGTGACGAACACATGAAAAAAAGCGGTTACATGAAGCGGGATGTGGTGATTGCAGCGGCAGAGGCAGCAGGCTTTACTCTGGCAGACAGCAGTGACGTGAATGCTAACCCCCGTGATGATGCCGACCACCCTAAAGGGGTTTGGACGCTGCCACCCAGCCTGGCGATGAAAGATCAGGACCGCGCCACCTATATGGCCATTGGTGAAAGTAACCGCATGACCCTGAAATTTATAAAACCTGAAGCATAAACGGAATCATTGATGAACGTACTTGTTATAGGCGGCGGTGGCCGCGAGCACGCGCTGGCCTGGAAAGCCGCGCAATCTGCTGATGTCGACACCGTCTTCGTAGCCCCCGGTAATGCCGGTACCCTGCACGAACCCAAACTACAGAACGTCGCCGTTGGCGCAGAAGATCTTGACGGTCTGCTGACCTTTGCGAAAACCAATGACGTGGCACTGACTATCGTTGGTCCGGAAGCCCCGTTAGTCGCCGGTGTCGTAGACGCTTTCGAAGAAGCCGGGCTGAGCATCTTTGGTCCTTCTCAGGCGGCCGCGCAGCTGGAAGGCTCAAAAGCTTTCACCAAAGATTTTCTGGCCCGCCATCAAATTCCTACCGCGGAATACCAGAACTTTACCGAGATTGAGCCGGCCCTGGCGTATGTACGCGAAAAAGGGGCGCCGATTGTGGTCAAAGCCGATGGCCTGGCCGCCGGTAAAGGGGTGATAGTGGCCATGACGCAGGAAGATGCCGAAGCCGCCGTCAAAGACATGCTGGCCGGGAACGCGTTTGGCGATGCCGGGCACCGGGTAGTCATTGAAGAGTTTCTGGATGGTGAAGAAGCCTCGTTCATAGTGATGGTCGATGGTAAAAACGTATTGCCGTTTGCCACCAGCCAGGATCATAAACGTGCCGCCAACGGTGATCAGGGCCCGAACACCGGCGGCATGGGTGCATATTCACCGGCGCCAGTGGTAACTGCCGACATTCATGACCGCATCATGAACGAAGTGATTATGCCCACTGTGAACGGCATGGCCGCCGAAGGGCATCCGTATGTGGGCTTTTTGTATGCCGGACTGATGATTATGCCCGACGGTACCCCAAAGGTGATTGAATACAACTGCCGCTTTGGCGATCCGGAAACCCAGCCGATAATGATGCGCCTGCAGTCTGATTTGGTGCCACTGTGCCTGGCCGCCTGTGAAGGTAAACTGGACGAGCAGACTATCAGCTTTGATGATCGCGCCGCCGTGGGTGTGGTGTTAGCGGCCGGTGGTTATCCGGCAAGCTATAACAAGGGCGATGTCATCGAAGGGCTGGCGGACGCCGCCACTCTGAATGGTAAAGTGTTTCACGCCGGAACCAGTACCCGGGATGGCAAGGTTGTCACCAGCGGCGGTCGGGTGCTGTGCGCCACGGCACTGGGCGAAAATGTCACGGCTGCACAGCAACAGGCCTACGAACTGGTTGCTAAAATTAACTGGCAGGACGTGTACTTCCGGACTGATATCGCCCATCGCGCGATTGCCCGGGAAAGCCAGGCTTAAACGCCACGCCGGTTAAGACGCCGGGCCCCACCCTGTGGCCCGGCGGTTATTCCTTCAGCATAAATTCCCGCTTCTTTTTCCCACCGGGCTGGTTTAGGGTATAGCCATTGCCTTAACCATCAAACTCATTTTGCCCACCTGCCGTGGGTGACAGGGACACACCATGGACGCCACGTCATATCGCCAGGCCTGTTTTAAGATCCTTCGACCTTACCGGGTGAATATGGCGGGTGAATGGCCCAGCCGGTTGTTCGACTATTTTCTGATAATTCTTATCCTGGCCAACGTACTGGCACTGATGCTGGAGACGGTCGACAGTATCGCCAGCCAATGGGCCACGGCGCTGTTCACGTTTGAATTGGCCTCGGTGATTTTCTTCACCCTTGAATACGTGGCCCGGGTGTGGGTAAGTCCGGAGATGACCGACTATGACAACGACGCGCTGAGTGACTGGCAGATCCGCTGGCGCTATATGCGCTCACCTATGGCCATTATCGATCTGCTGGCCATTCTGCCGTTTTTCCTGAGTCTGGTAGTGACCATGGATTTACGTATGCTGCGGCTGTTTCGCCTTACGCGGATGGTCAAGCTGGGCCGTTACTCCCAGTCTATGCATACGCTGATGACAGTATTGCGCAATGAGGCCCGTACCCTGCTGGCTGCGGTCAGCGTATTGTTCATCGTGATGGTGTTCGCTGCCACCGGCATCTACTATATTGAACGGGACGTGCAGCCCGAGGTGTTCAGCAGTATTCCGGCCGCGCTGTGGTGGTCACTGGTGACGCTGACTACTGTGGGCTACGGCGACGTGGTGCCAGTCTCCCCGTTGGGGCGTATGTTCGGCGGGTTGATCACCTTATTGGGCGTGGGTCTGTATGCGCTGCCGGCGGGCATATTATCGTCCAGTTTTACCGCGCAGTTACAGCGGCGGCGGGATCGTTTCAGAGAGTGTGTTGAGTCGGCCATTGCCGATGGCCATATCAGTGACCACGAATCCAATCATCTGGAAAAAGTGCGTGACCTGCTGGATCTCGATGAAGAAGAAGCGGAAATGATCGTCAAGCTGCTCAGGCACCACCATGAAGGGCAGCGGACCAAGCAGGAAGCGAGTACGCCCGATCAGCAATGATTGCTGGTCTTGATTATTCCCGTTAAGCAGCTTATAACTAGTCTCCGGTTTTCCACCAAGAGACGGTATGTCTGTAAAATATCCAATTATTGCTATTACCGGTTCCTCGGGTGCCGGAACCACCACTACTACTAATGCGATCCGGCATATTTTTCGTAATCTGAAAATAAATGCTGCGGTGGTAGGGGGCGACAGCTTTCACCGCTTCACCCGGCCGGAAATGGAAGTGGAAATTCGCAAAGCCCAGGAACAGGGCCGTCATATCAGTTATTTCGGCCCCAAAGCCAACGATTTTGAATTGCTGGAAAGCCTGTTCCGTGAATATGGCAGCAGCGGCACGGGCCAGTTTCGCCAGTACCTGCATACGTTTGACGATGCGGTGCCATTTAACCAGATGCCCGGCACGTTCACGCCCTGGCAGGATTTGCCACAAAATACCGATTTACTGTTTTATGAAGGCTTGCACGGCGGCGTAAAAACCGAAGAAAACGACGTGGCCAAGTACGTCGACTTACTGGTGGGGATGGTGCCTATCGTGAACCTGGAATGGATCCAGAAAATTGTGCGCGACACCACCGACCGCGGTCATTCCCGGGAAGCCGTCATGAGCAGTATCGTACGGGGTCTGGATGATTATTTTCATTACATTACGCCCCAGTTTTCACGTACCCACGTGAATTTCCAGCGGGTGCCTACGGTAGACACCTCCAACCCGTTCAGCGCCAGAGAAATTCCCACCCAGGACGAAAGCTTTGTGGTAGTGCGTTTCCGCCGTGAAATGAAAAATGTCGACTATCCGTACCTGCTGAAAATGATAGACGGGGCGTTTATGTCCCGTATCAACACGCTGGTCGTCCCGGGTGGTAAAATGGGTCTGGCAATGGAGCTGATCCTCACCCCGCTGATTGAAGATTTACTTGAGAAAAAACGCCGCGCCGGCCACCAGATGGACTGGGTGAGCGACCGCTAACACCACTCAACAGTGCAGCGCGTAGGATAAGGCTTGCCTGCCTTTGTCACCTGACCACTGGTCGGGTGTCTGCTTGTGGCAACTTTAAATCTGTCTCGTGGCTGGACACTGCTGTATACATCACGTACGGTGGACGCAGTGACAGGTTATCTTTTCTGAGTTTCTGCCCGTTGTCCGGGCACCATACTACCGCCTGCCTTACTGCGAATTCACTTCGACCTTCCGGTTAAAAACAACAGAGGCACCGCGCTATCTGAACGGTCTGTCATGCAACACAAGGTGCAATGATGAGCCATACCAGCCTACAAATTTGGGTTAATAAGCAAGATCTACACGATGTAACCGTCATGCAAGACTCCCTCAGCGATGATGTGCTGGGCGACAATGACGTACTCATAAAAACTGAACAGTTCGGCCTGTCTGCGAATAACATCACCTACGCCGCCCACGGTCATGATATGGGTTACTGGGATATTTTTCCTGCCGGTGAAGGGTACGGGATTGTGCCGGTATGGGGTTTTGCCACCGTGGTGGCCTCTCACCACCCCGATATTCAACTTGGCGAGCGTATTTTCGGTTTTCTGCCCATGGCGTCGCACTGGGTGATCCGGGCCGGCAAAGTGACGCCCCGGGGCTTAGTCGATGTACATCCCGACCGTAACAGCATCCACCACCTGTACGACAGCTATCAGCGCTGTAATGCAGATCCGGCATATAAGCCAGACCGGGAGGTCTGGCAGCAGGCGTTTCGCCCGTTGTTTATTACCTCCTTTGTGCTCGACGCCCATGTCAGTGAGATCAGTGACCACGGCGCAATCCTGTTGTCTAGCGCTTCCAGCAAAACTGCCTCAGGAACGGCGTGCCTGCTACGTCATCAGCGCAAGCTAAGAAACGCGGACTACCGGCTGATTGGCCTCACGTCTGCGGATAACGCCGATCAGGTCGCCTCGTCGAACTGTTACGATGAGGTGGTGGTGTATGACGAGGTAGATACCCTGCCTCAGGCCGACAGTTACTGGTTACTGGATTTCACCGGCAACGGCGAAACCCTGGCCCGCTTACAGCGGCATCTGGAGCTGAGTATGGACACCATCACACTGGTAGGGACGACCGCCTGGCAGGCCCGGCAAAAAACCAACTCTGCCAGCCTGGCCGCCGACGTCTTCTTCGCACCGGCGCACATTAAACAGTGTCAGCAAGAATGGGGCATGGAGCAATTTTTCAGCCGCTATCAGGAAGCCTGGGAGTTATTTTGTCAAACTACCTCGCAAACCTATTACGAAAAACAATATCAGGGCGTGAAAGAAGCCATTGCCGTGTATAAAGAAATGCTGGCAGGCATGACGGATCCCAGTGCGCTGGTCAGTGTGCGCTTCTGATTTAATATAGTGACAAATCGACAGGCAGCCCGCAGTGGCTCGCTTGTCCCACCACCAACATTCCCCGCGCCCGAAAAGATTTGTAACAAAGGCAGGCGTTTACATCCATATCAGCGCTTTTGTCTTTACCCGGATGTGGTTATAGTGAAATCAGAAAAACTATCATTCGGAAGTATAAGATGGGTCAGGAAACCTCAAAAATTCTGGTTGTCGACGACGACATGCGTCTGCGCAGCCTGTTGGAACGCTATCTTGTCGAGCAGGACTTTCAGGTTCGCACTGCGGCGAATGCGGAACAGATGGATCGGTTACTGGAGCGGGAAAACTTTCACCTGATGGTACTGGATTTGATGCTGCCAGGCGAAGACGGCCTGTCGATCTGCCGGCGCATACGCCAGACCGACAACGACCTGCCCATTATCATGCTGACCGCCAAAGGCGATGAAGTAGACCGCATTATTGGTCTGGAAATGGGCGCCGATGATTATCTGCCCAAGCCATTTAACCCCCGTGAACTGCTGGCCCGCGCCAAAGCCGTGTTGCGCCGTAAAACCTCCGAAGCGCCCGGTGCGCCTTCCAGAGGCGAGCAGGTGGTGGAGTTTGGCGAGTATAAACTGAATCTGGCCACCCGGGAGATGACTGCCAGCGGCACTCCGATGTCGCTGACCAGCGGCGAGTTTGCGGTACTGAAATCGCTGGTAACCCACCCCCGTGAGCCGCTGTCCCGGGATAAACTAATGAATCTGGCCCGGGGTCGCGATTACAGTGCGCTGGAGCGCAGTATTGATGTACAGGTATCACGGTTACGCCGCATGCTGGAGCGGGACCCCGCTAATCCCCGGTATATCCAGACCGTATGGGGGCTGGGCTATGTCTTCGTACCCGACGGTGAACAAGTATAACGCCCACGGGCAGGATGTGTTATGCATGTAATCCCCCGCAGTGCTTTCGGGCAGACGGTACTGCTGATTGGTGTGCTGCTGTTGATCAACCAGGTTGTGTCTTACCTCTCTGTCACCTATTACTTTATTCGTCCCAGCTACGAGCAGATTAACAGCTTGCTGGCCACCCAGGTTAAAGGGGTGCTGGCCACCGATATGCTCTCAGCCGACACAGCAACACTGACTGACTATCGTGACCAGACTGGCATCGAGATTGTGGATAATCGCGCCGCCATGCGCCAGGGTCTGCAACTGTCTACCTACTACGGGTTTATGTCATCACAGGTAAGCAACCAGTTGCAGCAGCCTGCGCGGGTGCGGATCAGCGACAGTCCAGGCCAGGAGCAACCCTACCGGGTATGGATAGCGCTGGACAGGGTACCCGACCGGTGGATAGCCATTCCCATTTCCGGCCTGAGCGAGGCAAACATTTCACCATTGACCATGTACTTAATGGTCATTGGCATCCTCAGTGTAGCCGGCGGCTGGCTGTTTGTACGCCGTCTTAACCGGCCGTTGCAGGCGCTGCAAAAAGCCGCCTTACAGGTGGGTAAAGGTGAGTTCCCGCCGCCCCTGCGTGAACAGGGCAGCAGCGAAATGATTGAGGTAACCCGCGCCTTCAACCGCATGAATCAGGGGATCCGCCAGCTGGAAGCCGACCGCGCTCTGATGACCGCCGGCATTTCCCATGACTTACGCACACCGCTGACCCGCATCCGGCTGGCCACAGAAATGCTGCCTGACGATCAGGACTGGCTGTGTGAGGGCATTATCAATGATATCGAAGACATGAATGCCATCATCGACCAGTTCATCGAGTACGCCCGCCAGGACAAAGATGAAAGTCGTGAAGACACCCACCTGAATGCATTAATACAGGAACTCAGTCAGGCCCGTCTGGTGGAGGAAACCCACAATATTTCGCTGGCGCTGGGTGAACTGCCCATGCTGAGTCTGCGCCGCATTGCCATTAAACGGGTGCTGGACAATCTAATCGAAAATGCCTTCCGGTACGGCTCTGATACCATTGAAATTACCACCCGCCACGACGTAGCGCACCAGCGGGTGGTGTGTGCCATACGTGACTTTGGTCCCGGCCTGCCAGAGCAGGAACTGGACAGTGTATTTCAGCCATTTGCGCAGGGCGACAAGGCCCGTGGCACCACCGGCTCCGGCCTGGGCCTGGCCATCACCCGCCGTATTATTGAGGCTCACGATGGCGGCATTGCCTTGCGTAACCACAGTGCCAAAGGCCTGGTTGCCGAATTCTGGTTACCCGTGCGCAGCTGACACCGGCGCCGCCGGTTGGCGTTTAAGCAACCGGCTGTAACCCCATGCGCTGAACCACAGCCATACGCCCGCCATGGGGATCACCCAGAATGCAATGGTGAGCGGCACAAAGCTGGCCCACCAGCCGGTGGTAAACGAAGCCACCTGCACGCCGGTAGCGTTGCCAATGATACTGATCCCCGACAATACCGGGCCGTTTTCCGGACTGATGCTCATGGCGGCAGACAACATCAGCGGGAATAATCCACCCAGTCCCAGTCCTAACAGTAAGCTGCCGCCGCCTATCCCCCAGATACCGTCCGAGAGCTTAATAATGAATGTGCCGGAAACTGCCAGCGAGGCCAGCACCACCACTAACCGGTGCACACTGAACCAGCGCAGCAACAGCGCAAAGCCGAGCCGGCTGAGTACCATGCCACCGGTAAAACATGCCAACAGGTTGCGGGCTGTTTCGCCGCTGTACCCTATGCCATTCTGGGCATAGCTGACAAACCAGTTGGCATTGCCAAACTCCACCGCGCCATAGCCAAAGCCAGCCAGTGCCAGTAACAAAAACACCGGCTGCCTGAGCACATCCTTAAAGGCCAGCGACTGGCCGGGTTCGGGCGCGTGGCCGGCGGCCCGGCGGTGCTGACGCTGGGCACCTGCGACCATAAACGCATAGATGGCAACCAGCAGCATCACCGCACTCAGACACTGCAGCGGCAACCGCCAGTTATCGGCATACCGGTACACCAGCGTGACATAGAAAGAGGCCGTGAGAGTTCCCAGGCTGAACATGAAGTCCATAAAGCCCATCATGGTAAAGCGCTTTTCCTGATACATTCGCGCGATCAGGGTATGCCCGATAGTAAATATCGCCGAGCTGACTGCACCAATAACAAACACCAGGCCCAATACGCCCGGCCACGCGGTAAGCACGGTCAACACACCAAGCAGACCGCAATTGATGGTCATCAGCACCGCCATTAGCTGCATGAAGTCAAACCGCGAGGCATATTTACCGCCGACGATTGCACCTATCATCATGCCCAGTGAAAACAACGTGAACAACGCACCACTGATGAGTTCGGACATCGCCAGGTCAACAGCAATATCGGGTAACAGAATTCCCCATAAGATAAACAGCATGCCAAGCAAGAAAAAGCCGGCAAAGATAACAGTGGTGGCGGGGCGACGACTCATGGCGCTTCCTATATTCAGACAAAACTTTCCCGCCCCGTTAACAAACAGGGAGGCCGATGAACGAATGCAGGGCTGTTATTATTATAGGCAGACAGTTGTACGACATACCCGGTGCGGGCATAGCGTAATTACTACACCACAGGGGCGTAGTACTGTACATAGTTTTCCCATGGCTGCCGCCGAATTTTCGGCAGACAGCGGTGACACAGGTCACTCGGGTATAAAAAAGCCCGCACAAAGCGGGCAATGGTCAATCACGAAGGTGTGATCAGAATACGTTCTGCCGTAGGCGGTTAATCTCCCGGCCCTGCGTAAGCAATAGCCTCACTGACGTCATACTTGGCGAAATTATCGCGAAATGCGTTGATGAGGTTATCTGCAAAGGTCTGATACTGCTCACTGTCGGCCCAGGTTTGCTGGGGCACCAGTAGCTTGCTGTCGACGCCGGGCACCGCCACGGGCACATCCAGGTTCAAACCGTCAATATGCTGAGTTTCCACATCAGCCAGCTCGCCACTCACAATAGCGTCGATGATTGCACGGGTGGTGGGAATATCGAATCGCTTGCCGGTGCCATACGGCCCACCGGTCCAGCCGGTGTTAACCAAATACACTCTGGCACCAAATTCTTTTACCCGCTTAATCAGCAGTTCCGCATACACGCCGGCCGGTCGGGGGAAGAAGGGCGCGCCGAAGCAGGTAGAGAAGGTCGACTCAATGTCTGCAGTGGAACCAATTTCCGTAGAGCCCACTTTGGCGGTGTAGCCGCTCAGAAAATGGTACGCCGCTGCTTCTTCGGATAACACCGACACCGGGGGCAGCACGCCGCTCACATCACAGGTCAGGAAAACCACTGAGCGCGGCTCGCCGCCACGGTTTTCTGCCACCCGCTTGTTGATGTGCTCCAGTGGATAGGCTGCACGGGAGTTCTGAGTGAGTCGGGTATCGCTGTAGTCCGGTGTACGCGTGTCATCCAACACCACATTTTCCAGGATGGTGCCAAAGCGAATGGCGTCCCAGATCACCGGCTCATTCTGTTGCGACAGGTCGATACATTTGGCGTAACAGCCACCTTCGATATTAAACACACTGCCTGGTGCCCAGCCGTGCTCATCATCGCCGATCAGAAAGCGCTTGGGGTCGGCCGATAAAGTGGTTTTGCCTGTCCCGGATAATCCGAAAAACAGGGTCACATCGCCCTGCTCACCGACATTGGCGGAGCAGTGCATGGGCAGCACTTCCTTGCCTGGTAACAAAAAGTTCTGTACGGAGAACATGGCTTTTTTCATTTCACCGGCATAACGCATCCCGGCCAGCAGTACTTTTCGCTCGGCAAAGTTAATAATCACTGTGCCGTCGCTGTTGGTGCCATCCCGCTCCGGAACACATTCGAAGCCCGGTACATTGAGGATCTGCCAGGGGGTGTCGTTATTCGGGTTCCAGGTTTCGGGAATGATGAACAGATTGCGGGCAAACACGTGTTGCCAGGCGGTTTGGGTGCGCACTTCCAAGGGCAGGGCGTGAGCCGGGTCAGCACCCACCTGTAAGTGAGATAAAAAGTGCTCCTGGGTATTCAGGTACGCTTCCACACGGTCCCATAAGCGGGCAAATTTGTCGGCCTCGAACGGCCGGTTGACCTTGCCCCAGTCAATATCCTGCTCAGTGGAGGGTTCTTTCACAATAAACCGGTCGGCCGGTGAGCGGCCGGTACGTTCGCCGGTTTCCACCACCAGCGCGCCATTGGCGGCCAGTCTGCCTTCACCGCGCTGCAGCGCGATCTCAATTAATTCTGCGGAAGACAAATTCACCTGCGGTGCCACTGCCGTCGCCTTATCCATGGGGGTTGCTGCTGTCATAACCTGTAACCTTTACGTTAAACTTTCAGTAGCACTTTCAAAAAATGCAAGCCTGACGCAATTGTATATAAACAGTCAGTCACAGCAATATAAAACTGACTTTACCGCGAAATTTCTGTAACCACTTTCAGAAATACGTGTAATTAATTACATGCAAATTCTATCGCCATGCAGGCCATAACGAGAGAAGTCTACTTTAAACAATAGCTTGGGATAAAACTAAAAATGAATTAACTATGAAAATCGCGGTGAAACTAATATTAGTAACGTCAGGCAGAATAATTAACACCGGGAGGCAATAAAAAGAGGAGGGGGACAGCAGGAAGGAACCACCATGGCAGGTGCCATGGTGGTATGAGCGGTTACTGATTTGTGGGGGCGTCGCCCACATGGCCGCCATGAATGGCTTCCACATCAATACTGTCGAAACGGTATTCCGTATGACAATACTGGCAGTTCATTTTAATTGCCCCTTCTTCTTCAATAATGGCCATTAACTCTGCTTTCTCCACGTTTTTCAGTGCTTCCGCACTGCGATCACGGGAGCAAGTACAGGCGAAACTGACGGCTTGGGGAGGAAACATTTCTACTTCTTCCTGATGGTATAAGCGATGCAAAATGTCTTCTACCGGCAAGCTGAACATTTCCTCTTCCGTCAGGGTGCCGGTTAAGGTAGTCAGATGGTCAAATTCGTTCTGCTGGCTGCGATCAGTGGCTTCGGCCGCCTTAGGCAGTACCTGTAGCAGCAGGCCTGCTGCTTTGGCATTATCCGGCTGGCTTAAATCAGTCATCAGCCGTACGGAGGTAGCCAGCTGTTCAGACTGGTCAAAATAGGCTTCAATACATTCTGCCAGGGTCGGCTTATCCAGCGCCACTACGCCCTGATACCGTTCACCTTCTTCCGGCGTAATGGTAATCACCAGCACTGCCTTGGTCAGCAGCTCGCTGAAGGTTTCCGGCAGGGTGGTCAGGTTTTCGTCCCAGCGCGCCACGCCGCGCAGAGTTTGTTTATCGGTGGCGTTAATCACCGCATATTTAACCGGGCCTTCACTCTGAATTTGCAGGCCAATTTCGCCTTTAAACTTCAGAATCGCCGTTAGCAGACAGGTAGCCGCGGCCATCTCACTCAACAAACGCTGAATTTGAACCGGGTATTCATAGCTGTGCACAATATGGTTCAGGCTGTCATCCAGACGCACCATTTCGCCGCGCACGCTGGCGTTGTTGAACAAGAAGCGGTGTAGCTGATCAAATTGACTCATAAAAAAGTATCCTGTTACGCGCAGTACTATTGCTGCTTAAATTTAATAATCTGGCGGCGCTGCTTTTTATCCGGGCGGCCATCCGGCTTCGGATTATGAAAGGTTTGTAATTTGCGGGCCTGCTGGTTTTCTTCCCGCTTTTTGATACTGGCGGGCGTTTCTTCGTAAAGCTCCTGTGCCAGTGGTGCGCTCAGACGTTTATCGCTAAGCCCCTGCACCTGCAGCTCTTTGGTATCCCAGCCAGCCGGCACTGTCAGCATCGCGCCCACTTCTACCAGCTTGCCCGGCTTACTGCGCTGACCGTTGTAGTGCACCTTACCGGCCTGCACCATATCTCTGGCCAGTGCCCGGGTCTTAAACAGGCGCGCGGCCCACAGCCACTTGTCCAGCCTGATTTTTTGTGGTGTATTGTCAGTATTCTGTCGGCTCATGTAATAATTTCGTCACTGGCAGGCTTTAGTGTTGTGACCCTCACCCCGACTAGGCTATGATGGGTCGGCTAAAGCACAATTAACCTTTTATTCACTTTTGAAGCAGTACCTTCGTGGCAGCATGACACTCAGCAATTTCAACACACAATCTCTGGTTACCTACGTCAACCAGCATCAAAAACAATTGCATTTGCTGGTTGTGGTGCTGTTGAGTCTGTATTTACTCGCGTTCGCTGCCAGCATGGTGTGGCGAATTATACCCGAACCCAGCCTGTCTGCGACACCCTCGGTCTCTTCCGGTACCACGTCGGTTACCCCGAACAGTCAAAGTGGGGTCAATCTGCGTCGATTGCAACAGCTGAATCTGTTCGGTGATGCCAGTGCGGCAGACCAGCCCGATACCACTCCGGTGGTCACCGATGCCCCGGAAACCCGGTTGAATCTGACCCTGACCGGCGTCGTGGCCAGCTCACTGGAAAAAGCCGGGGCCGCCATTATAGAAAACCGCGGTACTCAGGCTACCTACGGTCTGGGTGACAAAATAGATGGCACCAACGCTACTTTACAGCAGGTTTTTCATGATCGGGTCATCATTAAAAATGGTGCCCAGCACGAAACTCTGATGCTGGATGGGCTGGATTACAAAGAAGCCAATCGTCGCCGCCAGCAACGGACCGCCCGTCAGCCTGAGCCGGAAGAAGATACCCGCACGCTGAGTGAGGATGCGGTGGAAGCTACGGCGTCACTACGTAATCAACCGGCAAACTTTACCGATTTTATTTCCATCTCACCAAAGATGGAGGACGGCCAGCTGGTAGGGTACCAGGTTAAACCGGGTAAAAACCCTGCGCTGTTCGAGTCAGCTGGCTTGCAGGCCGGCGACGTGATCGCACAAATTAACGGATTAGACTTAACCGATTTGCAGCAGTCACAGGAAGCGCTCTCAGAGCTGCGGAATTCTCAGACAATCGAGCTGACCATTATTCGGGACGGTGGCTTTGCCACTATTTATCTGGATATGCCGGAACCCGAACTAGAATAAGAAATAGGATGACAGAATTATGAGGCGATCCAGCCATTCATTGTTTTCTAAGATCAGCACTGCGCTGTGCGCCGCGCTGCTGACCGTGTCGGCCACTGCCGCCGAATACATGCCCAATTTTAAAGACACCGATATTAACGAATTCATTAATATTGTTGGCAAGAACCTGGAACGCACCATCATTGTCGATCCTAACGTGCGCGGCAAAATCAGCGTACGCAGCTACGACATGCTCAATGAAGATCAGTATTATCAGTTCTTCCTGAACGTGCTGCAGGTGTACGACTTTGCGGTTGTAGAAATGCCCAGCGGCATTCTAAAAGTAGTGCGCTCTAAAGATGCCAAAACCTCGAACATTCCGGTGGTCGAAAATGCCGCCAGCGATGGTGACGAGTTTATTACCCGGGTAGTCCCTGTTTACAACGTACCGGTTCGTGAACTGGCGCCAATCCTGCGACAGCTTAACGATCAGGCCGGCGGTGGTAACGTGGTAAGCCACGATCCCTCCAACGTAATGATGCTGACCGGTCGTGCGGCGGTGGTAAACCGTCTGGTGGAGATCATCGAACGGGTCGACCGCGCCGGCGATGAAGAAGTGGAAATTGTAAAACTCCGCTATGCGTCTGCCTCTGAAATGGTACGTATCATCGACTCCATTAATAAGTCCCAGGGTAAAGCCAATACTGGCGCTAAATCAGAGCCACGGGTCGTGGCTGATGATCGTACTAACTCGGTCATTGTCAGTGGCGATGTGAAAGCCCGCCAACGCCTGATTAACCTCATTCAGCGGATGGATCAGGAGCTGGAAAGCAACGGCAATACCCGGGTTATCTTCCTGAATTACGCCAAAGCAGAAGACCTGGTGAAAGTATTGCAGGGGGTTTCCGCCAGTATTCAGGCCGAAGAGCAGGGCAGCGGCCAGACCCGCCGTTCCAGTTCTAATCGGGAAGTGAGCATTGATGCCCACGAAGACTCTAATGCTGTGGTCATTACCGCCGAACCCGACATGATGCGCTCGCTGGAAGACGTGATTCGCCAGCTTGATGTACGCCGGGCACAGGTACAGGTAGAAGCGATTATTGTGGAAGTCTTTGAAGGCGACGGCACCACTCTGGGTGTGCAGTGGGTCTCTGAAGAAGGGGGCGGTACCCAGTTTACTAACGGCGTAGTGCCGGTAGGATCCTTAGGCGTGGCCCTGCGACAGGCCGAAGATCGTGAAGTAAACCGCACCAACGTAACCGCTAACGGTGAAGTGGTGGAGTCTACTGATACAGTGGAAGGCAACCTGACCCCACTGGCCAATCTGCTGGGCGGTGCCAACGGGCTGATTGCCGGTGTGATCCGCGACGGCTGGGGTGCCGTGGTGCAGGCCGTCAGTAACGACACCAATTCCAATATCCTGGCCACGCCACATCTGACCACCATGGATAACGAAGAAGCGTTCTTCATCGTGGGTCAGGAAGTACCGATTATCACCGGTACCACCACCGGCGATAATAACTCCAACCCGTTTACTACCGTGGAACGTCAGGAAGTGGGCGTGAAGCTGAAAGTTACGCCACAAATTAATGAAGGTGACGCAGTGCAGCTGCTTATAGAGCAGGAAGTGTCCAGCGTCAGCGGCGCCACCTCGGTGGATATTTCTATCAATAAACGGGAAATAAAAACCACGGTCATCGTCGATGACGGCGGTACCATTGTACTGGGCGGGCTAATTGACGAAGACGTGCAGGAGTCGGTGTCGAAGGTACCCCTACTGGGCGATATCCCCATCTTAGGTCACCTGTTTAAGACCACTTCGACCAGTAAGCGCAAGCGTAATCTGATGGTGTTCCTGAAGCCCACCATTGTGCGTGATGGCGTGACTATGAATGAAATCAGTCACCGCAAGTACAATTACATTCGCGCACTGCAGCTTAAACGCCAGCAAGAAGGCGTGTCGCTGATGCCAAACGAGCATGGCCCGAGCATGCCGAAATGGGACGACGCACTGGCGCTGCCGCCGTCGTTCGAAGAGTACATCATGCAGAAAGAAGGCCTGAGTAGCGAGGAAGACGAATAGCCATGGCCGACCACGATGAACAGCTAGCCAGTGTGGCAATGGCCGCGCAGGAAGATGCGCTGGAGGCCATGCCAGACGAGGACAGCACCCCAGAGGACGGCGGCCCGCGCCAGCTCAGCTTTGGTTTTGCCAAGCGTAACCATGTGTTGCTGGAGACCAATGAGACCCCGGCGGTGCTGTATTACACCATCGACACTCCGTTCACCGTGTTTGCGGAAATCCGGCGGTTCTTTGGTGAGCCCTTTGTACCAAAAGAAATTGAAGTCGATCAGTTCGAACATCTGCTGACCTCGGCATTCCAGCGCGACAGCTCGGCCGCCAAGCAGTTAATGGAAGATCTGGGCAACGAGAGCGACTTATTCGCGCTGGCCGATGAACTGCCAGACACTGAAGATCTGCTCGACAGCGAAGATGATGCGCCTATTATCAAGCTCATTAACGCCATGCTGGGTGAAGCCATCAAAGAAGGGGCTTCGGATATCCATATCGAGACCTTCGAAAACCAGCTGGTTGTGCGTTTCCGGGTGGATGGGGTCCTGCGGGAAATTCTGCGCCCCAACCGCAAGCTGTCTTCCATGCTGGTATCGCGGATAAAGGTTATGGCCAAACTCGACATAGCCGAAAAACGGGTGCCTCAGGATGGCCGGATTACCCTGCGGATTGCCGGTCGGGCAGTGGATGTGCGGGTATCAACCATGCCTTCCAGCCATGGCGAGCGGGTTGTACTGCGTTTGCTGGACAAAAATAACGCCCGCCTGAATCTGGAAGATTTGGGTATGACCAAGGTTAATCGCGACCACTTCTCTACGCTTATCCGGAAACCCCACGGCATTATTCTGGTCACCGGTCCCACCGGCTCGGGTAAAAGTACCACCCTGTATGCCGGGTTGTCGGAGATCAATTCGAAAGACCGCAACATTCTCACCGTGGAAGATCCGATTGAATTTGATCTGGCAGGCATCGGCCAGACCCAGGTTAATCCGCGGGTAGATATGACGTTCGCCCGTGGGCTGCGCGCTATTTTGCGTCAGGACCCGGACGTGGTGATGGTGGGGGAAATCCGGGATATTGAAACCGCTCAGATTGCGGTACAGGCCAGTTTGACCGGTCACCTGGTGTTATCTACCCTGCATACCAACACCGCCGCCGGCGCCATTACCCGGTTAGAAGACATGGGCATTGAGCCGTTTCTGTTATCTTCCAGTTTGCTGGCGGTACTGTCACAGCGACTGGTACGTACCTTGTGCAATGATTGCAAAACTGCCCATGCTCCGACGGATCAAGAAATTGCTATTTTAGGGGTTACTGACCAGACCGCTATGCCGACTATCTATTCCCCAAAAGGGTGTGCGGCGTGCAACCAGACCGGCTACCGGGGACGTACAGGCATCCACGAATTATTGATGGTGGACGAGTCCATTCGCGCAATGATGCATGAAGGACACGGTGAACAGGTCATTGAAAAGCACATTCGCCAGACCACCCCGAGCATCCGAGAAGATGGCTGCCGTAAGGTGCTGGCCGGCGTGACCTCGCTGGAAGAAGTCCTGCGGGTAACCAGAGAAGACTGATATGGCCGCATTTGCATACAAGGCGGTGACCAACCGGGGCAAAAACACCAGCGGCGTGCTGGAAGGTGACAATGCCCGGCAGGTACGGGCGCAACTGCGCGATAAAGGCCTTATCCCCATGGAAGTGGAGCAGGTGGCAGAGCGCACCAGTAATAAAAGCGCTCGCTTTACCCTGTTTCAGCCCCGGGTCTCTGCCTCTGATCTTGCCCTGCTGACCCGTCAGCTGGCCACCCTGGTCGAATCAGCCCTGCCCATCGAAGAAGCGCTGCTGGCCGTGGCCGAGCAATGCGAAAAGCCCCGTCAGAAAAATATGATGATGGCGGTGCGCAGTAAGGTCGTAGAGGGGCACGGACTGGCCGATGCGTTATCAGAATTCCCCAGCGTGTTTGACGATCTCTACCGCGCCATGGTGGCGGCCGGTGAAAAGTCCGGTCACCTTGATACGGTACTGAACCGGCTGGCCGACTACACCGAGAAACGCCAGCAGACCCGCAGCCAGATTATTCAGGCGTTAATCTACCCGTCGCTGATGATGTTTTTTGCACTCGGGATTGTATTGTTATTGCTGACCGTGGTGGTGCCTAAAATTGTCGGGCAATTCGACCACATGGGGCAGGATTTGCCCACTATCACCCAGGTTCTGATCAGTATCAGCACCTGGCTTCAGAATTACGGCCTGGTCCTGTTAGGGGCCATTGCTATCATGGTGCTGTTAATTCAGCGCCTGCTTAAGCAAAAGGCCATGAAGCTGCGTTATCACCGGCTGCTGTTACGTCTGCCACTCATTGGCAAGGTCTCCCGCGGGCTGAATACGGCGCGCTTTGCCCGCACGCTGAGTATTCTGACCGCCAGTGCGGTACCGCTGCTTGAGTCCATGCGTATTTCCAGTGATGTACTGGAAAACCAGCATATTAAAAATCAGGTAGCCGAGGCGGCAGTCAACGTCAAAGAAGGCTCCAGCCTGCGTGCCGCGCTGGACAACACTAAAATGTTTCCGCCCATGATGATGCATATGATTGCGTCAGGCGAAAAGTCCGGTGAGCTGCAACAAATGCTCGGCCGCGCGGCGGATAATCAGGACAGGGAATTCGAAGCCCTGGTTGGGGTCTCACTAAAAGTATTTGAGCCGTTACTTATCGTGTCCATGGCGGGCATTGTGCTGTTTATCGTCATGGCCATTCTGCAACCCATTCTCGCTTTGAACAACATGGTGAATATTTAATGAAAACACTCTCCCGTACCGCTGGATTCAGCTTAATAGAAGTGATGGTCGTTTTGCTGATCATCGGAATTATGGCTTCCATGGTGGCGCCGCAAATTTTGGGTAACCAGGAAGAAGCGCAATTGAAAAAAGCGGCTGTGGATATCCAGCAGCTGGAAAGCGCGCTGGAAATGTACAAACTACGCAATAACCGCTTCCCTACAACCGAACAGGGTCTGGATGCGCTGGTCACAGCCCCTACTATTGACCCGATCCCACGCAATTATCCTGAAGATGGCTTTATCAAACGCCTGCCTGAAGATCCCTGGGGCAACCCGTATACGCTGATCAGCCCCGGAGAAATGGGTAGCTTAGACATCTTCTCTGACGGACCGGATGGTGAGCCGGGAACCGATGACGACATTGGTAACTGGAACATCAACGAATACCTGAACTAAGCCGCAGGTTCTGATGCGTACACCTCGCCGTAACGCCCCGCAGACTGCGCGGGGTTTTACGTTACTGGAAGTCATGCTGGTGCTCTTGTTGATGGGGCTGGCAGCCGGCTACGTGGTGTTTAATGCATTTGGGGCCAGCCAGAGCGATTTACTCAAAGCCCAGGCCAAGCGAATGCAGGTGATCATCGACATGGCCAGCGACTTTGCGGTGCTCAATCAGCAACAATTAGGCCTGCGTCTGGAAGAAGCAGATAACGAATATTACTTCGTGTATCTGGATGATGAGGACGAATGGCAGCGCCTGGAAGACGAAGACATCTATCAGCCACATACGCTGCCGGAGACCTTTACACTGAAGCTGAATCTGGATGATTTACCCTGGGAAACCGAAAACCAGCTGTTTGACCGGGAAATTTTCGATGAAACCCTGAGTGTCTCGGAGGAAGGGGTGGAGATCGGCAACGAAGAAGACAAGCCGCTGCCGCCGCCCCAAGTACTGATCATGTCGAGCGGCGAAATTACCCCGTTTAGCCTGACCTTCGGCTACGAGCCTGGTTTCGGCAGTGAAGACCCCGCCTACTTCACACTGCAAAACAAAGATATGCCCCCCTTGGAACTCACCGGCCCGTTACCGGAGCCGCCGCTATGACGGGCGCAGTTCATCAGCGCGGCATGACGCTGCTGGAAGTGATGGTGGCCTTATTGATATTTGCGCTCACCGGTTCAGCCATCCTCAAAGCCGCCGGCGACCACTTAAGCAGTGTGGGCCAGGTGGAAGAGATCACCTTTGCCAACTGGGTCGCCAGTAACCGGCTCAATCAGCTTAAAATGACCGATACCTGGCCCCCCAAAAACAACCAGAAAGGCAGCATGGAAATGGCTGACCGCACCTGGTACTGGCAGCAACGGGTGAAAAAAACCAATGACAATGACCTGCGGGCGGTAGAAGTGAGCGTGGGTCTGGATGAGCAGTATGAAAGCACACTGACGCTGGTCACTACCTTTGTGGCCAAACCCGCAGGGCAGGGGCTGTCACAATGAAGCAACGCGGTTTTACGCTGCTGGAAATTCTCATCGCCATGGCCATCTTTACCCTGATTGGGCTGGCGTCCACGGGATTACTGACCACCGTCATTGACAGCAACGCCCTCTCGGAATCCCGCTTCGAAAAGCTGCAACAGTTGCAACGAGCCATGCTCAGTATTGAACGGGACATTCTGCAAGCCGTGCCCCGGGCCATACGGGTCAACGGTGAGCAACAGGAAGTAGTCATGCGCGGCGGCCGGGACGACAACAGCGACGCCGACTATATCGCATTCGTGCGCAGTGGCTGGGATAACCCGCAAATGATGCTGCCTCGCAGTACCATGCAGGCAGTGGGCTATCGTCTGAATGACAATCAGCTGGAGCGGTTGTACGGTAACTATGTGGACAGTGTGATTGGTTATGAGCCCAAAGTGCGGGTACTGCTGGAGAATGTCACCGACTTTAAGGTGGAGTTTATCGCCGCCAGTCAGGACAGCAGCCGTAACCGGCTGGGCAGTGACGAACCCCAGTGGAAAGACACCTATACCGGGACTGCGCTGCCCCGGGCGGTGGCATTTGAATTTGTCAGCGATGACTTTGGCCGGGTCCGACGGGAATTTGTACTCACCGGAGGCGGGCTGTGAGAACCATGCAGCGCCAGCAAGGCGTCGCCCTGATGATTGTGCTGATGATCGTGGCGCTGGTATCGGTGCTGGCCACTGAAATGGGCAGTCGTTTGCAGCTGCAGGTGCAGCGCACCATCAATATTAAAGACAATAATCAGGCCTACTGGTACGCCATGGGTGCCGAAGCTTTCGCCCGTAAGTCCATCGTCACCCTGATGGAAGAAACCGGCGATAAAATTACCCTGGACCAGCCCTGGGCACAGGAATTCACTTACCCGGTCGAGGGCGGTGGGATCAATGCCCGGCTGGAAGATATTCAAAGTTGCTTTAACCTGAACGCGCTGGCTGACGGTGATGGCGCGGCAAGTTCGAACAGTCAGCAGGTCACCCCGGCTATGGAAGCGTTTCATCGCATGTTACTGGCGCTGGAAACCAACATCGACAGTTACACGGCGGACACGGTGCGCGACAGCCTGGCCGACTGGCTGGACAGTGACGACATGATGCGTCCGTATGGCGCCGAAGACAGCGAATATGAGTCCCGGGAGCATCCTTATCTGGCCGCCAACTCTCTGATGACGGCGCAGTCTGAGCTGCGCCTGATAAACGGCGTGCAGGCCCCGCTCATGACCTTACTGGCGCCGCTGATTTGCGTGATCCCGGAAGTATCCGCCCTGAAGATTAACGTGAACACCCTGTCGCCGGAACGGGCGGCTGTGCTGGCGGGAATTACCGGCTTAACGTTACAACAGGCAACAAACATGCTGTCCAGTCGTCCCCAGGACGGCTGGGAAGATGCCAATGCCTTTCTGGCTGAACCCATGATAGAGGCGTTGAATATGACCCAGGAACAGCGGGACTGGATTGCAGTGACAACAGAGTATTTTATTTTACACACCAAGACCCGCTACAATAAGGCATCGTTTTCCATGTCGACCTTATTTAAGGCCACCGAGTCTGGTGATGTCAGCGTGCTCAGGCGCGAGTTTGGAGGAGTAGAGTAATGGAACAACTTCTGGTCAGGCTGGGCTCCCGAGCCACCGACCCGGTCCATTGGCTGGTGTGGTCGAGTACCGAAGAGGAAATTATTGCGTCCGGCGAATTGCCTGACGCCGGAGAACTGAGCACGCTGTCAGAGCGGGCAGGTCAACGGCCGGTTATTACGCTGGCACCCACCAGCGACATCCTGCTGAAATGGGTTGAGCTGCCCCCGAAAGCCGGTCGCAAAATCCTCGGCGCCATTCCCTTCATGCTGGAAGAAGAACTGGCCAGCGATATCAGCCAGCAGTTTTTTGCCATGGGTCCCCGTCAGGGCAATCAGCAGGCAGTAGCCGTTGTCTCCCATGCGCAAATGGGTAACTGGCAGGACTGGCTAAAAAATGCCGGGTTATATTGCGACACGCTGATCCCGGATGTGCTGGCGGTGCCAGCTTTTGAAGAGGGCTGGTCGGTACTCACCCTGGGTGATCAAATCCTGCTTCGGGAAGACAGCTGGAAGGGCATGCAGGGCGAGGCCGAATGGATGTTGCCGTTGCTGGCACACTTTGCCAAGCAGCATCCCACGCCGGTAGACGTAACCAACTACTCTGAACTGGATTTATCCGGCATCCCTAACACCCACGTACATCAGTCTCAGCTTGAGCTGCCTATGCATGTGCTGGCACGTTCAGCCATCGCCTGTCCGTTTAACCTGTTACAGGGCGAGTACAAGGTGCGTAAACAGCGCCGGGGGGCATGGCAACAATGGCGGGTGGCGGCAGTCCTGGCCGTGTTGGTGCTGACCACCGCGCTCATTAGTAAAGGCGTGACCCTGTATCAGCTTAAAAGTCAGAATGAGGCGCTGCGCGCGCAAATCACAGAGACTGTTGAAGCCGGCTTCCCCAATATTGGCGTTTACCGTGACGTCCGCCGTAAGGTGCGGTCAGAGCTGGCTAAACTGGAACAAGGGGGCGGCAGTGCGTCCATGCTGGTGATGCTGGATCAACTGGCCGGCGCATTTGCCGCCGCCAACGTCAGGCCGCAGACGCTGCGTTTCGATGCCAGTCGCACCGAAATCCGTATTCAGGCCATGGGGGATAGTTTCGAAGCACTGGAACAGTTTCGCCGCCAGGCGGAAAGCGCTGGGTTCGTGGTGGAGCAAGGGGCCATTAATAACCGTGACGATAGTGTGATTGGCAGCGTGTCGATAAGGAGTACCTCATGAACCCGATACTAGAGAAATACCGCAGCCTGACTGATCGTGAACAGCACCTGGTATTACTGTCAGGGGTATTTGTGATTATCGCGTTGTTTTACTGGCTGATCTGGGCACCACTGAATAATGGGCTGGAGCAACAGCGCGCCCTGTTGGAAAACCAGCAGGAGCTGCTGGTCTGGGTGAATGACAGTGCCAGCCGTGCCAAACAATTGCGCCGCGCCGGAACCGGCAATAAAGCCTTCACCGGCAGCTTGCCGCAAGCGGTGAATCGCACCACAACCCGCCATAATATTGCTATTTCCCGCATGCAGCCGCAGGGTGACGAACTGCAGGTGTGGGTGGATCAAGCCCCGTTTAACGACGTGCTGGCCTGGCTACAGGCCATGGAAAATATGGGCATTGTAATTTTGCAGGCTGACATCGCGGAAGCCGATGTGGCCGGTCACATTAAAATTCGACGTTTACAATTAGGAAAAGCATGAAGTTACGTCTTGGCTGGCTGTTGGCCGGCATTCTGGCATTTGTCTTCTTTCTGATCGCGTACCTGCCAGCCAGTCAGGTTATTGGCCGGGTTTCCCTGCCTGCGAATGTGTCTGTGTCTGACGTCTCCGGTACCATTTGGGAAGGGCGGGCACAGACCATTGTGGTTAATGGCCTGCCGGTCTACGGCACCGAATGGGACGTCAATCCGTGGGCGCTGCTAATAGGGCAATTGAGCGTGACCGTAAAGGGCGGCAATTTTCGCGACCCTGACACCATTGCTTTTGAAGGACCATTGAGTACCAGCCTGTTTAATTTACAGCTTGTGGAATCAGACGGTTTTCTGCTGTTTTTACCGGTGGACCGGGTGCTGGCGGAAGTGCCACTGCCGCTGCCTGTTAATGCCGGTGGGCGGTTCCGCGTGCGACTGGAAACCCTCTCGTTCGGCCCGGCCTGTGAGGAATTAAGCGGTTTCGGTGACTGGCTGAATGCCACCGTAGCCGGCACCCAGGGCCCCATCGACTTTGGTAACTACACCGCGAAACTCAGTTGTCAGGAAGACAATATCGGTATCGCCGTCAGCGAGCCGAATAAGCTGGGCCTGACCATGAACGCTGTGATCCGCCCCGACTTCAATGTGGATAGTGTGGAAGGCCGGTTCAGACCCGATGACGACCTGCCCGACGAAGTTCATCAGGCGGCCCGCTTCTTCGGTCAGCCCGGTGCCGATGGTTTCTATCCCATCGACTTGTGACCACAAAAAAACCGGCGCCTAAGCGCCGGTTTTTGCAAAGTTAACTAACCAATGTCTGGTCTTAGTCAGCTACCATCACTGACTTAATATTCACAAATTCACGAATACCAAAGCCACCGTGCTCACGCCCATAGCCGCTGTCTTTCACGCCGCCAAAGGGCAGATTAGGCTTGGCCAGGTTATAGCCGTTGATATTCACCATGCCGGTGTCAAACTCATCTTTTGCCAGTTTAACGGCAGCCTCAGTATCAGCTGAGAAAATACCGCCACCTAATCCATAGCGTGAGTCATTAGCCACCCGCATGGCTTGCTGGGTATCGGCGACACGGATGAGTGACGCCACCGGCCCAAATAACTCATCATCATACGCCGGCATGCCCGGTTTCACATCTTCCAGGATCGTGATGGGGTAGAAGTAGCCAGGCTGATCGGGCATCTCACCGCCTAATGATAGCGTGGCACCAGCCTCTACCGATTTCTGTACCTGCTCATGCAGATCATCACGCAAATCTTTACGCGCCATAGGACCAAGATCCGTGTCCTCTTTCGCCGGGTCGCCCATCTTCAGCTTCTTACACTGCGCCACGAAGCGCTCGCGGAAAGTGTCATATACCTCATCCACCACCACAAACCGTTTCGCGGCTACACAGGTTTCACCATTGTTAATAACCCGGCCCTGGATACACATCTTCACCGCATTGTCGATGTCGGCGTCGGCCAGTACGATAAAGGCATCGTTACTGCCCAGCTCCATGACAGTCTTCTTAGACAGGCTGGCTGCTTCCTTTGCGACCTGTTTGCCAATCTCATCACTGCCAGTGAAAGTGACACCACGGACACTGTCGTGGCGAATAAGCGTATTAGCGGTTTCACCGTCAATCAACAGTGACTGGTACACGTTTTTCGGGAAGCCGGCATCTTCGTACAGCTGCTGGATGGCCTGCGCCATACCAAATACGTTACGGGCATGCTTAAGCACGGTAGTGTTACCGGCCATCACATTCGATACGCTGTAGCGGATCACCTGATAAAGTGGGAAGTTCCAGGGCTGAATACCCAGAATTACGCCAATTGGCTGATACGTGATGATGGCGCGGCCGCCTTCAAAGACGCGGTTTTCATCTTGCAGAAAGTCAGCACCATGTTCGGCGGTATACCGGCAGATTTGCGCACATAATGCTACTTCCTGCTTACCCTGGGCGGTGATCTTGCCCATTTCACGGGTCATCAGATTAACCAGATCATCGCTACGCTCTTCCATCAGGTCAGCCAGGCTGTTCAGCAGGTTCGCACGCACATCAAAACTGGTGGTGCGCCACGTCAGATACGCTTCGTGAGCGCGATCCACCGCGCCCTTCGCATCTTCTTCTGACATCAGGTGATAATGATCCAGCTTTTCGCCGGTTGCAGGGTTGTAAGTCGTTACTGTTTCAGTCATCAGAATTCTCCTTCAAAATTATGACAACCCTGCTGCAACTACAGCGCCAACTCTGACCAGTCGAAATTAATCTCTAATTATCAGTTACTTATTATGATTCTTATGAATTGAATGAGCCCACCGGCGGCACAGGTGGAAAAGTAAAGATTTCCACCATTCGTAAGTTTTTCATGTATGCGGGAGAGCTTATTTGCGGGAGCTTGCGTCCCAATCCGGATAACCTACAACTTTTTTAGTAGAGATCGGGGAAATTAAACGGGGCCAGCGCCAGGGTGATAGCCAGTTCATATACCGACTGCCGGGTAGCCCGGTTGTGGGTAAGCAAGCCAATGGCGCCGCCTTTCTGTTTTACATTGTCGGTGTTAAACAGCCGATCCATTTCAGCACCTAACTCCCGACCGGACTGCAGGGCCTGAAAGACCGAGGGAGGCAACGGGAGGCTGGCACTGCGGCTTACCGACCAGCGCAGGCGATGGCAAATCGCCACATAGGCAAACGTAGCCGGCCCGTCCTCCAGCACATCCACCCCGCCTTCAATACCGATATACCAGGCATCCGGGTAGTCTTCGCCCACTTCGGCCAGGCAGGCCTCCACCCGGTTGATGGCCCCCTGGCGGGTTTCCTCGGCACTCAATGGCTGATCAGGGACACCACTGTCTACCACCAGCCCTTCGGTGAGCACCGGCATTTCCAGCATGTCACTCAGGGCGATTTCGGCGGCATGCATTTTTACCGGGTTGGTCGAACCCACAAAACAATCAGTCATGTTATTGCTCCTGCGAGCCGGTGGGTGCCACCGGATGTTGGCGAATATCCTCAAGCAGCGTGCGGTAGTCATGCACCGCCGGAAACTCGTCAATGATACGTCTTGGCTGCTGACTGTCAGGGTTACTGACGGCAAGCAGGTGCCTGATACCGAACTGCTGCGCCGCTTTAAGAATAGGCAGGCTGTCATCGACAAACAGGGTCCGGGCGGGATCAAACTGCAGTCGCGCCTGCAACTGTTGCCACAGCGACTGCGACTCTTTGGTTACGCCAAATTCATGGGTAGAGATGAGTGTATCAATATGGCTATCCAGCCGGGTATGTTCTACTTTCAGCGACAGACTGCCCGGATGGGCGTTAGTCACCAGCACCACCTGCCGGTTGCTGGCATGCAAGGCCTCCAGAAACGGCAGTGTATCGTCACGCATGGCAATTAAATGCTCCACTTCACGCTTCGCCGCCATGATGTCCATATCCAGTTCTTTCGCCCAGTAATCCAGGCAGTACCACTGAATTTTTCCCATCACCCTTTCATAGTGTGCCAGCATCGCTTCCTGCGTTCTGGCGAGGGGCTCGCCCGTCTTTTCTGCCAGCTTTTTGGGGATGTGTTCGATCCAAAAGTGGTTGTCGAAGTGTAGATCCAGCAAGGTACCGTCCATATCCAGCAGGACGGTGTCGATTTCATTCCAGGGCAGAAATGGCAAGCGGTTTTCCTTATAATACAGTAAGCTTATTGAACACCGCCATGATAACGAAAGTTGTAGCGAGAGACATGCGAAATATTGATCCAGACAAACCACTCCCCCACATTCATCAGCGCAAAATTGTTGCCCAGAGTAAACTGTTTAAAGTGGAACAGCTGGATCTGGAGTTTTCCAATGGTGCGACCCGGCAGTTTGAACGCATGGCCGGTCATAATCGCGGCGCCGTAATGATCGTACCGATGCTCGATAACGATACCATGGTGCTGGTTCGCGAATACGCTGCAGGTACTCACTCGTATCAGCTCGGGTTTCCCAAAGGGCTGATTGATCCCGGTGAAACGCCACTTGAGGCGGCAAATCGTGAGTTACAGGAAGAAGCCGGCTATGGCGCTGAAAGCCTTGAGACCATCCACGAAGTCAGCATGGCCCCCACCTTTTTCAATGCCACGATGACCATCGTGGTGGCCCATAACTTGTATGAAAAACGATTGCCCGGGGATGAGCCGGAACCGCTGGAAGTCGTGCACTGGCCACTGTCCGAAGCTGATGCTTTGCTCAATCGCAACGATTTTGTTGAAGCCCGGGGTATTGCCGCGCTGTTATTGGCGCAGAAGTGGCTTAAGGAGCGTACATAAATGGCAGACGAACCCCATGACGAATTACTGGAATTAGCCAAACGTGTAGCCCGGGAAGCGGGCGAAGCGGTGCTGGCTATCTATGACAAAGGCGATTTCGACGCCTACGAAAAAGATGATAACTCGCCGGTGACCAGCGCCGACTATCTGGCGAACGACATTATTACCCAGCGTCTGCAGGAAGCCACTCCGGACATTCCCATTTTGTCTGAGGAAAACCAGCACGCTGAGCTGGCTGAGCGCAAAACCTGGGATCGTTACTGGCTAATCGACCCTATCGATGGCACGCAGGAGTTCATTGCCCGCAGTGGCGATTTCGCCGTGAACATCGCACTGATTGAAAATAACGTGCCGGTGATTGGGGTTATTTTCTGGCCTCCCGGCCAGTCTATTTATTATGCCAGTGCCGGGGCCGGCGCATTCAAGGAATGTCCCGACGGTGTACGGCCAATTCATGTGCGTAAGCTAAGCGATCCGAAAAGCAGCGTGGTGATGATTGCCATCAGTCGCCGACAGTCACGTGACAAGGTGCTGTCAAAACTGTGCGCTAAGCGGGTCTACCAGACGCTGCCGCTGGGTAGCTGTTCACTGAAAGCCTGTTTTATTGCCGAAGGTAAGGCCGATGTATTTATGCGCATCGGCGTGACCGGGGAATGGGATACCGGTGCGTCGCAGTGTATTGTCTCGGAAGCCGGTGGTAATATTATGGCCGCCACCTTTGAGCCACTCACCTACAATGAGACCCATTCTCTGGAAAATCCCGACTTTATTGTCATGGGCGACCAGCGGGTACCGTGGCAGGACATTATTCAGTACAACCCCTCCGAAGGAGACAGGCTATGAAATTCTCGCTGGTAACCAAAATCACTACCGCCCTGGCCCTGTGCACAGCAGCGGGCGGTGCCATGGCGGACTGGACCCTGGACAACGAACAATCCAGCCTGCACTTTTTGTCGACCAAAAATGCGCAAGTAACGGAAGTACATACTTTCACGTCCGTAGACGGCAGCATGGACGACGACGGTACCCTCACCGTGGAAGTGGACCTTGCTTCAGTAGATACCGGTATTGAGATCCGCGATACCCGCATGCAAAAGATGTTATTTAACACGGACGAGTTTACCACGGCGCAGTTTACCGCTAACGTGGCCGAGGCGCTGCGCGCCGGTGAGCCGGATACCGTTTCACATGGCCTGGTAGATGGCACCCTTAGTTTGCATGGCATGGCGGTGCCCTTCAGCTTTACTGTCAGCGTCGCCCGCGTGGGCGAAGATACCCTGGTGGTCTCAACCACCAAACCGACGCTGCTGGATACCGAGGCGTTTGGTCTGACCAAGGGGGTTAACGCATTACGTGAAGTGGCAGGCTTACAAAGCATCACCACCACTGTCCCCGTGAGCTTTTCTGCCACCTTCCGTCAGTAAGCAACGTTAGTTCTTAACTGGTATGGCCCGCTGCGCTTAGTGGGCCATACCGCTTCGCTGTAATCGATACCCCGCACATCTGACACGCCCTGCGTACCTTTCGTTCCCTGTTTCGCGCCTGCGACGCTTTTGTGTTGTTTATTTGCGACACTCATTATGACTGACAGGTTCACAACTGTTTACTTTCCCTACACGCATATACATACCGACAAACCAAAAAGACTTTTTTATCATATAGTTATATTTAAGTGGGCTGGTTTTTCACAGGCTTAAATCAACAGTTGGCAATGAACTTGCTACCTACCCTGTGACATTCAACTTACTGCTTTGCAGAAATAGGAGTACCACAATATGCGTAAATCAGTTTCGGTATTAGCCGGTGTGCTTACACTTTCAGCGTCAGCCGCAGTAATGGCTGCGCCCGACTGGCGTTATGTGGAGGGTGGCTACACCCAACTGGACTTTGATAACAATGAATCATTTGAACCAGATGGTCTGGCGGTAGAAAGTAAATACCTGCTTAACCAGAACGTCTACCTGAACGGTGAGTACCGTTTCTTCGAAGAAAACAGCTTTGACTTTAATATGCTGACCGTCGGTGCCGGTTACCGGATGCCGCTGAACGCCACGACTGATGCCTACTTTGGCGCCAACCTGGAACGGGTTGACGGCGATGGCGACGATGAGACCGGCTACAGCCTGTCTGCCGGCGTACGCTCAATGATCACCGAGCAGGTTGAACTGATGGGTGAAGTTGGCTACTACGATGTGGACGACGGTGAAGCCACGGTGAAAGTGGGTGGTCAGTACTACATCACGCCGCAGTGGGCCTTCGGCGCAAGTTACGAAATGATTGATGAAATTGACATCATGCAGGTAACCGCCCGCTACAGCTTCTAATAGAGTGTGCGCCCGCTTGCCGGGCGCCTACTGTTCCCTGTCAGCCTCGTCGCCATGTCTGGCTTCATCACGGGGCTTAATATCTACGCTGTCATGTAATTCAGAATAATACAGCACGGCCTCACCACTGCGCAGGCTCAACAACACCTGCTCCACTTTGTCGGCAAAGGCCATTTCCTGTTCACCGTAATCAGTGCCTTCACGAAGCACAAAGGCTTCGGCAATATTGCGTATCGTGTCCTCGGACAGGGCATCAAGCGGAACTATCATGTGGGATCTCCATACTGCGGATGAGGGTGTGTGGGCAGGTATTGTTCCACGAACGCCGCGACTCGCTCATGCAGCCATACCCGGGGTTTCAGGATACTACCCTGCATAAATCCCACATGACCGCCCTGTTCGCTTAGTTCAACGGTCACCGCCCGGGACAAATCTTCCTGCTGCGGCACCACCAGATGGTTCATAAACGGATCGTCGATACTGTGCAGCACCAGCGTGGGACAATGAATGGCGCTGAGAAAATGGTAAGCGCTGCATTTTTCATAATAATCCGCCGCATCCTCAAAGCCATGCAGCGGAGCCGTCACTTTATCATCAAACTGATGGAATGCCTCGATGGCGTCCACGTCTTCTTCTTTTAACTGAATAAGCCGGCGATAGTCAATGTAGGTCATTTTCCGCTTCAGCGTGTCTTTCATACTCGCCAACAGGTATTTCTGATAAACACGGGAAAACCCCTGATTAATACTCTGCGAACACTCTGCCAGCTTAAGCGGGGCCGACACCGAAACCGCTGCCTGTAACCACTTCTGAGCGGGGTTTTCGCCTAGCAGTTTCAGCAACATATTTCCGCCAAGCGAGAAGCCAATCGCCACTTTGGGCAGCGCAGGAAACCGCTCGCTCAGCCAGTCGAGAAAGAACGCCGGATCGCTGGTTTCGCCTGAATGGTAGGCACGGGGTTGGCGGTTGGGCTCACCGGAACAGCCGCGGTAATGCATCATAACCACCTGCCATCCCCGCCGGCTCAGCGTCGCCATCATGTCATTGGCGTAATGCGACCGGATACTGCCCTCCAGTCCATGAAAAAGCGCCACAATACCGGTAGGCTCCTGCGGTTTGGGTCCCCAGGCGACGTCCACGAAGTCGTCATCGGGCAGCTCCAGCCGCTCCATACTGTAGCGTAGCGGTAGCCGTTTCTGGATAAACCGGGGCCAGATAGTCTGAATATGCCGGTTGCGTGCCCACGCCGGTGCGCGAAAGCTGCTTTGTTTGATGATCCCGTGGGAGCGACTGTGTTTACTCATGGTTGCGTTATTCTGTTGTTTCCAGCTGCGACATCAGGTAGCTCAGGCTGGCTCTGGCCTCGGGGTGGGACTTCAGCTGATAGTGATGGATGAACGCCACCACTGTAGGGTTCAGCGCATCGCCTTCAAAGCGGCTTACCACCAGCCCCTTGATTGTCTCAACCAGTACGGTCTGGCACTCACGCTCCAGTACCAGTTCCTGCTCTTTCAGCGCAGTGTAGTCACTTTCATTGCCACCTTGGTCCGGATGGGCGGCGCGGCGCCGGGTCCGGTGTGCGGCAAGCGCTTTGTCCTGTTCCGCAACGGCCTGTTGCAACTCGGTCAGCTGCGGAAGCGTCAGTATCACGTTATGCTGCATACACCAGCACACCAGCAATAACAGGTTCACGTTGACGCCGTGATTATCCTGCAACGCCAGGCAATGGGCCGCGACATCTCCCCGGGTATACAATTTCCCGCTAAACTCCCAGAACGTGGTCGAGGTTAGCTCAGCTGTCATGCAAGTACTCCTGCCGTTTGGTTTCCATGGACTCCTGGGCGTCGAGCCACGCCATTTCGTGCTCCTCCAGAGACTGTTTAAGGGCGGCCTGTTCGTCCAGTAATGCCATCAATTCGCTTTTGTTCTCGTCATCGTACAGTTCAGGCCGGGACAGCTCTGTTTCTACCGACTCAAGCTTGCCAGAGAGCTTATCCATAGCTTTTTCGTGCTTTTCCAGCGCCTTTTTGAGGGGCGCTACTGATTGTCGAAACTCCGCCTCGCGCCGTTTCTCTGCTTTACGATCGTTTTTTGGCTGTGCCGCTTTCGCGGGCTTTTCTTCTTGCTGTTGCGCCAGGATCCATTGACGGTAATCATCCAGATCGCCATCGAAGGACGCCACCTGCCCGCTGTCTACCAGATAAAAATCTTCACACACCGAGGACAACAGGAAGCGATCGTGGGATACCAACACCATCGCCCCGCTAAAACCCTGCAGGGCGATATTCAGGGCATGGCGCATCTCTAAATCGAGGTGGTTGGTGGGTTCATCCAACAGCAGCAGATTCGGCTTCTGAAATACAATGAGTGCCAGTACCAGACGGGCTTTTTCACCGCCGGACATCGGGGCTACTGCCCCCAGGGCTTCATCCCCGTGAAAGCCAAACCCACCCAGAAAATCACGCAGCTCCTGAGCGGTCATTTTGGTGTCCAGCCGCTGCAGGTGTTGGAGCGCCGAGGCATTAGGATCCAGCGTTTCCAGCTGATGCTGGGCGAAGTAACCCACTTTCAGTCCATTCGCCGTAGCAAAGCTACCTGATTTCGGCGCGTGGACACCGGCCAGCAATTTGATGAGGGTAGATTTACCCTGCCCGTTGCGACCCAGCAGACCAATACGACTGCCAGGCACCAGATTCAGCTTGACCTGCTCCAGCACGATATGATCATCATACCCCAGTTGCACTTCTTCCATTTGTACCAGCGGATTTGGCAACGCTGCGGGCGGCGCGAAGGCAAAACTAAACGGGCTGCTGGCATGGGCCGGCAACAGGGTTTCCATTTTTTCCAGTTGTTTAACCCGGCTTTGCGCCTGCTTGGCCTTACTGGCCTTGGCTTTAAAGCGGGTAATGAACGATTGCAGGTGAGCAATCTTGTCCTGTTGCTTCTCGTATTCAATATTCTGCAAACGCAGGCGCTCGGCACGCTGGGTTTCAAACGAGGAGTAATTACCGGTATAGCCTACCAGCTGTTGCTGCTCCACACTGAGTATGTGGCCCACCGTACTGTCGATGAAGGCCTTATCGTGGGAAATCAGTAACAGTGTGCCCTCATAACGTTGCAGCCATTTTTCCAGCCAGATAACCGCGTCCAAATCCAGGTGGTTGGTAGGCTCATCAAGCAGCAATAAATCAGAGGGGCAAAGCAGCGCCTGGGCCAGATTCAGCCGCATTCGCCAGCCACCTGAAAAATCGCTCACCGGGGCCTGCAACTGCGCATTGGTAAAGCCCAACCCGGCCAGAATTGTGGCGGCGCGGGCTTCGACTGTATACGCCCCGGCCTGTTCAAGCTGCCCATGCAACCGGCCAATGGCTTCGCCATGCTGCGCCGCCTCGGCGTCAGCCAGTTGTTGCTGAAGCGCGCGCAGATGCTGATCGCCATCAATCACATAGGCCAGTGCCGCGCGATCGGTGGCGGGGGTTTCCTGAGCCACCGACACAATTCGCCACTGAGCGGGCAGGTAACATTCGCCACTATCTACGCTGAGTTCCTGTCTGAGCAAAGCAAACAGTGATGATTTCCCACAGCCATTACTCCCAATCAGTGCGACCTTATGACCAGGGAAGATCTGTGCCGACGCGTGGTCTAGCAATACTTTGCGGCCACGCATTAACGTGACGTCTGTCAGCTTGATCATTACTCAGTGAATCTCCAGTGGGTTGCGGCCGCGTATCATAGCAAATCTCGCCGGTGCAATTAATACTGATGCTGGGTTAATCCCAGTGTGCGGGGTGATTACGCCGCTTTAATGCCATCCTGCCCGCTAATGCGGTATACTGAAGCACTACGCTAATGGTTTGCACAAATAAGGGGTGCTATGTCTTCACGAGTCAAACGACGTTTTATTGCCGGCGCGACCTGCCCCAGTTGCAAGGCGCTGGATACCGTCTCCCTGTACTTCGAAAACAACGTAGAGAAACTGGAATGTGTTAAATGTGGCTATGCAGAGTCGCAAACTGACGACAACGTCAAATCACAAACCCGGGAAAAGGAAAACGTGATCGGGATTTTCAAACCCCAATAGCGTGGGTTTGACATTTTTACTGATCCGATCTGGCAAACTCTACACAACCTGGCTGTCACGGGCATTACCTTCTCTCTTTCGGCTTCATCACAAAGTCAGCAATAACAACCAGTTAGACCTCTTTCCAGAAAACCCGCGCTGAGGCCGGGCCTGGCATGGCTCTTGTACGTGCTATTACAGGCGGCGCACCCGGCGCGGCCGATTGGGTGAGGCAGGTGAGCTTATGACCAGAAAGTACTGGCTATATCCGTTACTGGCACTCGGCATCGTGCTGCTTGGCGTACGCATTGCCATGCCGTACGCGGCGCAGCGGTATATTAATGCCACGCTCAGCCAGCCCGGCTCCTATGACGGGCGGGTTGGCGATGTGGACCTGATGCTATGGCGGGGCGCGTACTCTATCGAGAATGTGCTGCTGTATAAAAGCAATGGACAGGTAGACAGACCGCTATTTCGCGCCGAATACGTCGAATTCTCACTGCTGTGGTCGGCACTGTTCGACGGCGCTGCGGTGGGATCTGTGAGTGTGCATGCGCCGGAAATTAATTTTGTGGATGGCCCTGATCAGGCGCGCAGTCAGGTCGGACGGGATGAGAACTGGCTGTCTATTGCCAATCAACTGTTCCCGCTGAAGATTGACCGCTTAACTATACGCAACGGCAAAGTTGCTTTTCATAACCCGCAGACTACCCCTGAAATTCATATATCCCTGCACGATATCCAGTTAGCGCTGCTTAATGTGGTTAACAGCCGGGATTTGTCCCGGGATCTAGTGGCAAGCATGGAGGCCACTGGCAAAACCGCTGAGCAAGGCTCAATCACCGCTTCTGCGTCTCTGGACCCCAGCACGCCACGCCCCACTTTCGACATTAACGTGCAGGCCGATGACGTCGCCCTGGTTAACTTTAAAAACCTGCTGGATACCTACGCCCCCTTTGACCTGGAAGCCGGCTCTCTGGAACTGGCATTCGAACTGGCAGCGAACAATGGCACGGTGACCGGCTACGTGAAGCCCATTCTCCACCAGGTGGATGTATTTTCCTGGGAGGGCGATGTGGAACGGGACGGCGACGGGCCCATTGAGGTGCTTGGCGAGTTGGCGTCGGGATTTATTGCAGAGTTATTTGAAAATCAGTCGGAAGATCAGATTGCCACCCGCATCCCTATTGAAGGCTCCTTGTCTGAACCGGATACCGATACCTGGAGCACCGTGGTGGGGATCCTCAAAAACGCGTTTATCAACGCCATGCGGGGCGATTTGGAGCACAGTGTGTCGCTGGAGGATGCGGAAGAGAGCCGTGACGGCGACGGTGGTTAAACGCCGCCTATCGGCTAATAATGAGGTGGCGGGGTTTCTTCGTCCTGTTTAGCAATATTGGACGTTTGCAGTGATTTCACACGATCAATCACATGATTCAGTTTGAAGGTGAGGTCATCCAGCTGTTTTTGCTGCGAAGCCAGGGCATCATTCAGGCTGTCGATAGTGTACTCCTGAAACGCCACCTTGGTCTCCAGCTCGTCAATTTGCTGCTGCATTTCTGCCGCGGTACGTTCATTGGTCATAATTAATTTCCCAGGTTTCGGCCAGTCCGCTGCTGCTTTGCGTAAGAATGGTTTGCGGGTTGAGAAAGCCAACGCCATACACCACCGCCGTGGCCGGAGTTTGATTTTCCCGTGGCGCCACTTTCCATGACTCCACCAGTTCGCCGGTACGCACCTCCCACAAGTTTACCCTCCTGGAGGGCGATCCAGTTAATAAGTACTTACCATCTTTCGAAAACACAGCGTCTGTGAACATTTTCTGGCGCGCAATATACTGTAGTTGGCTCACCGGCGCACCTGTTTGCGCGTCCCAGATTTGGGATTTTTGCTGGCTGTCCGCCGTAAACAGGTAGCGGCCGGCATCATCCAGCGCCACCAGTGTTACCCGGGTCGGGTGGTGAAACGTATGAATTATCTGGCCGCTGTCGGTACTCCACAGATAGGCGGTATAGTCATTGCCGCCGGTCAGCGCGAACTTGCCGTTGGGTGACAAATCCACACTGTTAATTTTTTCCTGGTGACCAAGAAACTCCAGCCGCCGTTGTGTGCCCGGTTCGAAGTACATCACCTGCCCGCTACTGCGCCCCACCAGCACGCCGCGCCCGTCATTTGCCACCGCAATATCGCGAATAGAAGACTCATCAATGCGCCAAAACCCGACTGGCTCGCCGGTCTCTACGCTCCACAGGGCAAACGCGGTGCGATCGGAAGACACCACATACTGGTTATCCGCGGAGATGTGTACCGACACCACCAGATTGTTGCCTTCGCCTTGGTGACGCCAGCGAAATTTCGGGGTGGTGGCGCCGGTTTCCCATACCTTAATACCATTATCTACACCCGACACCACACTCACCGTGCCATCCGGGGAAACATCGGCCGCATAAGCACCGCCATCCGCCAGCCGCACAGATGACAACGGCGTAGTATCGGGCACGGTACAGCCGGCCATCAGGCTGGTCAGGGCAACAATTATCAGTGGTGTGCGGAACAAACGCGGGGTAAACATAGTCAAATGGCTTTCGATTTAAACCTGCTGGGTTTACCATAGCATGGAAACTGGTTTTATTTACATCGTGTAACACGAGGTCAACGTTTCTGTTTAACGCGCCCTCCTGCACGATCAGCACACTAATTTTGGAGATGTTTATGCAAAAGTCGCTTGTCGCTTTATCTACGGTCGCAGCCCTGGGTCTGTTCGCCTGTCAGCCACAAACCGAAGAGTCAACGGATGCCGCTGACACCGAAGCCACGCAAGACGTCGCCGCGCAATCTGCTGCCGCTGAAGAAATGACCGATGCGCAGAAGCAAGCGTATGCGATGGGTGCAAGCATGGGGCTGTTCGTACAAAACCGTGCACAGCAACAAGCGCAACTGGGTGAGCCAATGGACAAAGACGCGCTGCGTCAGGGTTTCGATGATGCCCTGAAAGATGCGCTGAAGTTCACTCCTCAGGAAATTCAGCAGTTTGCCCAGGCGGGCGAAGAAGCAATGCGTGCCAAGCAGCAGGAAATGGCAGCGCAGGCAGCTGAAGAAAACAAACAGGCGGGCGCTGAGTATCTGGCCGAGAATGCCGAACGCGAAGGCGTGATGACCACCGAGTCTGGCCTGCAGTACGAAGTACTGGAAGAAGGTGAAGGCGAGAGCCCGGCTGCGGAAGACACAGTAAAAGTGCACTATAAAGGCACCCTGCTGGACGGCACCGTATTTGACTCGTCATACAAGCGCGGCGAGCCGGCGGTATTCCCGCTTAACCGGGTTATTCCGGGCTGGACCGAAGGTGTACAGCTGATGAAAGAAGGTGCGAAATACCGTTTCCACATTCCATCAGATCTGGCCTATGGCGAGCGCGCCCAGGGCGCAATTACGCCTAATTCAACTCTGGTATTCGATGTGGAACTGCTGGAAGTTGTAGATACTGAAAGCGCTGAAGCCACTGAGTAAGCTGCTTCGCTAAGAGAAAAGCCGACGGTTTGCGTCGGCTTTTTTGTTTCAAGACAGCGTAATCCTTGCTCACCTTATCCCTCGTGCATGACGCCTGTATGGGTTCAAGCGCGGGTCTGCATAGTAATCCAGACCATTCGTAAATGCTGGGTATCTCGAATTTTCAACTTAAGTATAGTCCAGTCACGCCAGATTGGCGGCAGACCGGCCCATTTCGTTAAATCGATTTATTCTAAAAACTCAGCGGATAGAACCACTGGTTACCAGCGCGGCTGACGCCGCCGCTCTTTGCGGCCTTTGAGGGTAGCGTAGTGTCGCAAAATGACCTGGCCTACTTTGTACAACAGCATGCCCACCAGCAACATCAGCGCGGTGCGCAGGCTGTCTATGCGAACCAGCACGTCGATCATACCGATCACCACCATAAGTACCCCGGTCAGGAACAACAGAAACCCGACGATGGTCGCACTGGTGGCCTTCGCGGTAAGTTGCCGGCGGTGACTGTGATTCTCGGTCATGGCTCTGTTCGCGTAAAATTGGGTTGTCATCGTATTTTTTATCATTGTTGTAACTCTGACCTGATTGATAGCGGCACGTTCAATTTTTATACATTTCTGACAAAAAATACAGAAAAAGTGTTATAAGGCGGGGTTGTGCCAGACAACTGCCGTCATTACATAGTCAGCATACGTTTAACTTACCCACTACACAGACCGGATGGATCGTGAAAACACCGCTTATTACCCGCAAAGGCTATTTGAAATTACGCGACGAACTGGATTTTTTATGGCGTGAAGAACGCCCCGAAATTACCCGTAAGGTCACCTGGGCGGCAAGTCTGGGGGATCGTAGTGAAAATGCCGATTACCAGTATAACAAGAAGAAGCTGCGGGAAATTGATCGCCGGGTTCGCTACCTGCGCAAGTGCCTTGAAAACCTGAAAGTTGTGGATTACTCCCCGCAACAGGAAGGCAAGGTATTCTTCGGAGCCTGGGTAGAGATCGAAAATGACGATGGCAAAACCATGACCCTGCGTCTGGTGGGGTATGATGAAATTTTTGGCCGCAGAGATTACATCTCCATTGACTCACCCATGGCCCGGGCGCTGGTAGGCAAACATGCCGATGACGAGCTGACCGTGACCACCGAGGCTGGCCGGTTTACCTGGTGGATAAACCGCATCTGGTACGATCCTACCGACAAGGCCTGATTTTCCGGCGCCTGGCCCGTTAATTTCCCCTCAAACCTGGTTGCAGCCCTAATCGCTCTTCTGTCGGCACCACCCAGTGGTATATACTTGCAGCCACTTTTTTTAACCCGGATCCCGGCGCGTGTTACTCGTTATAGCCGGTGTTTATCTTGACTTTCAGGTTACAGAGATTCTTATGATCATAAACAAAATTGCCAATGAACTGGCCGTTAACGCCGCGCAGGTACAGGCAGCCGTCAAGCTGCTGGACGAAGGCGCCACCGTGCCTTTCATTGCCCGTTACCGGAAGGAAGTAACCCAGGGGCTGGACGACACGCAGCTACGTAACCTGGAGCAACGGCTCACCTACTTACGGGAACTGGAAGATCGCCGCCGCGTTATCGTCAAATCCATAGATGAGCAGGGTAAGCTTACCGACACCCTGCGCGAACAAATTAACAGTGCGGATAACAAAACCGCCCTGGAAGATTTGTATCTGCCGTATAAACCACGCCGGCGCACGAAAGGCCAGATTGCTATCGAAGCAGGACTGGAGCCGCTGGCAGATATGTTGTTCCAGAATCCCGACAAAGATCCTGAAACCGAGGCGGCCGCCTATGTGGATGCCGAAAACGGCGTAGCCGATACCAAGGCAGCACTGGAAGGCGCCCGTTACATCCTGATAGAGCGATTTGCTGAAGACGCCGCACTGCTGGGCCGTATCCGTCAGTATCTGCAGAAGAATGCCCATATCACCAGTACGGTAGCGCCCGGCAAAGAAAATGAGGCGGTCAAATATAAAGACTACTTTGCCCATTCAGAAAAGCTCAGCAAGGTGCCTTCGCACCGTGCGCTGGCCATGTTCCGTGGTCGTAATGAAGGCATGCTGCATATTCAGCTTAATGCCGATCCGCAACAGGATGAGCCCGGTCAGGCGTCGCATTGTGAACAGATTATTGCCGAGCATTACCAAATCATGCAACGCAACCGTCCGGGTGATAATTTTCTGGCGCAAGTGGTGCAGTGGGCATGGAAAATTAAAATCTCGCTACACATGGAAACAGAGCTGTTCAGCGCGCTGCGGGAACAGGCTGAGGAAGAAGCCATTAATGTGTTCGCCAGAAACCTCAACGACTTGTTGATGGCGGCTCCGGCTGGCGCGAAAACCACCATGGGTCTGGATCCGGGTCTGCGCACCGGGGTGAAAGTGGCGATAGTCGATGCCACCGGTAAAGTGGTCGCCACCAACACTATCTTTCCCCATGCACCACAGAAGCAATGGGATAAATCCATGCGCACCCTGGCGACCTTGTGCAAACAGTACAAAGTAGATCTGATCAGTATTGGTAACGGCACCGGCTCCCGGGAAACCGACAAGCTGATAGGCGAAATGCTGAAAGCCAACAGCGAACTGCACGCCCAGAAGATTATGGTCAGTGAAGCCGGCGCGTCGGTGTATTCTGCATCGGAGCTGGCATCCAAAGAATTGCCTGATCTCGACGTTTCCCTTCGTGGCGCCGTTTCCATTGCCCGCCGTTTGCAGGATCCGCTGGCAGAACTGGTAAAAATTGAACCCAAAGCCATCGGCGTGGGCCAGTATCAGCATGACGTGAGTCAGAGTCAGCTGGGTAAATCGCTGGACCGGGTCATTGAAGACTGTGTGAACGCCGTGGGCGTAGACCTGAACACCGCCTCTCCCGCGCTACTCAGCTATGTGTCCGGTCTGAACCGTACCCTGGCGCAAAACATTGTGCATTTCCGTGACAACCAGGGCGCGTTTGCCGATCGCAAAGCGCTGATGAAAGTAGAACGCCTCGGACCCAAAGCCTTTGAGCAGGCGGCTGGCTTTCTGCGTATCGCCAATGGCAGCAACCCACTGGATGCCTCAGCGGTGCACCCGGAAGCCTATCCTGTGGTGGATACCATTGCCCGCCATAGCGAGGTAGCAGTGAACGATCTGATTGGTAACACGGCACTGTTAAAAACTCTGTCGCCTGAGACATTTACCAACGATGAGTTCGGGTTACCGACTGTTAAAGATATCCTCAACGAACTGGATAAGCCTGGCCGGGATCCCCGTCCGGAGTTCCGTACTGCCGCTTTCAAAGAAGGGGTAGAAACGCTGGCCGATCTCAAGCCCGGCATGATCCTGGAAGGGGTGGTGAGTAACGTGGCGAACTTTGGCGCATTTGTGGATGTGGGCGTGCATCAGGATGGTCTGGTGCATATTTCCGCGCTCACCAATAAATTCATTTCCGATCCCCGGGACGTGGTTAAGGCGGGGGACATTGTCAAAGTCAAAGTGCTGGAAGTGGACGTGGCCCGTAAGCGGATTTCCTTCACCATGCGCCTGGACGATACCCCGGCTCCGGCAGGCAACGCCAACAAACCCAAGGGCGGGCAAAAGCCAAAAGGCAAGCAGGCGGGTTCACGCAGTAAGGGACAATCGCAAAACCAGGCCATGGGCAACGCCTTTGCCGATGCGTTCGCAAAAGCTAAGCAAAAGTAATTGCACTGCGCAGCGGCACTGGTCGCTGCGCTGACGTTATGTAGCTGAAGGAAAGACGGTGAGGATCACCTCAGGCGCTGGCGTTAAACCCGGCGCCTTTGCCGTGGGCGACGCCCGCATAGAATTGTTGAATCACCTGATTGCGCGACGCCATTTGTTCGCCGTCGATGTCCAGCGACCGGTTACTGCCGCCCAGATCATTATCCCGCTGTGCTTGTCTGGCAGCCAACAGGGCCTCGTCCAGCTTGCGAGTAGGGATAGACACTTTATTGCCATCAACAATGTCATCCAGGGTGGGAACTTCCGGGCCGGCCGGGCCTTCACCGGGTTGTGCCGGGCTGCGCTGTTGCTGATTGGCCTCGGCAATATCCTGGCGGGCTTCAAAGGCTTTTTGGGACGCTTCCGCGGCCACTTTTAAATCCTGCGCAGATGGCTGTGCCGGTGCCAGCGCGGCAGCGCGTACCTGTTGCATTTTGCGCAGGGTCTGTTCGGGACTGCGGGCATCAGAAATATCAATCGACACTTCGCCGTCAGTGGCGTAGCGCTTGCCATCCGGTCCGGTGGTTAGCTGATACTGCGGAGCGCCGGCATATTGCCCACCAATTGCCGCATGGGCTTTTTCATGGGTACGGACTTCTTTGTCGCGCTCTTTCAGACGCTGAACTTCCTGCTGCTCCTGCTGCTGTTGTTCAGCGTTTTCCTTGCCGGCACTTTCGTCACTGGCATTGTCGCGGCCATCGCCGTTTAACGCCTGACTAGTACCCTGAGTGGGATTCCCCTGAATCTGAGGGCGCTCATAGGTAACCGGTGCCGGGAGCTGACCGGGCTGGCGGGCACGGTCGCTTTCCGAGCCAAGGCCTTTCTGGGCACTGCCTTGTTCATTTTCTGTGGTTTGCGGAATGGTTTCGCGCAGAACATTATCCCGCCGCGCCGACTCCGTATTAGGGTTGGCGGTAGGGATCACCAGCGATGTGGGCATTGGTGTAACAATGTTCATAACACAAGGTTCCTGACGTCAGGCGAGGGTGTCGATAATGGTGCCGACGGTGTCGAAGGCCACATCGAGCACCTTGGCAGAAGCTTGTGCATTGACGCTGTTCAGTTTTAACGACACCAAATCTGATGTCAGGTTATCGGCTGCCGAGGGCAGGGTGGCACGCACATTCTGCAAACCGGTTAGCGATGCATTAGCCAGCACAGCACCCGGGCCGTCTGCTTCCAATGTGGTTTGCGCATTACGCTGTGCAATATTTACCGATGCCTGAGTAATACCATCACTGGCACGCTGCAGGCCAAACTGACCAGAAACAATCGCCGAATTGATACTGTTATCAATAATACTCGACATTTCACTACCTCTTCTCTCTCATGGCTAATTATTAACCAAACCAGTGAAAAAGGAAAGTGCTTTGCCGGGCGGGCCCCGGCATGGCGGCCCGATGACTAAAGTTATATTGGGTAGCTTGCTGAAATTACGACGCTTTTCGCTGTGCCGTCACGGAAAGAAACTGGCGAATGATATCGGCAGTTTGTTGGGGGTGCGAAATAAACGGCGCATGAGCGGCATGGGGCATAACCACCGTATCCGATTGCGGGTGTAACTCGCACACCATATCCACGGCACTGGTAGGCACCAGGCTGTCCAGTCGCCCGTAAATGCGCAGCGTCGGCTGATTAATGCGCCCTATCACATTCCGCAGGTCTTCAGTCGACAGCAGCTTCAGTCCCTCTTCCAGGGCCTGTGGTGACGGGTCGGGATGCGCGGTAATCTGACTTCGTATAGCTTTAATATCCTGACGGGCGGTCTCGCTGCCCATGGCCTGGATAGCCAGGAAGCGATCCAAAGTTTTGCGGTAACTGGTTTCCAGTTGGCGTTCGAACTGCGCCAGTACCTCGGGCGCAATACCAGGCCAGCCAGGGGCGGCCACAAATTTGGGGGTAGAAGCAATTGTGATCACCGCTGACACCTGCTTCGGCAGCGCTAACGCTAACTGCTGGGCGACCAGCCCACCGAGTGACCAGCCAACCACCACACAGTCGTCGGGTAGTAACGGCCCGATGGTGTCCGCAATTGACGCCACATGATAAGGCAAAGGATGGGTGTGACTGCTATGCCCGAACCCGGGTAAGTCGATGAGCGTTACCCGCCAGTCGTCGGTCAGATAAGGGGCAAAGTGGCTGAATGCACCACTGTTCATACCCCACCCGTGCAAGAAAACCAGATCTTTTCCTGCCCCTGTCGTACGGCTGAATACCGCGCTGGAATTATGCGATTCTGTCACTGTCAGCATCCTGTGTTGCAACTGAGAAAAGTGTACCACGGGAAAATTCCGGCCACCTACACTGAGTCACACTATGATGTCGTATTTCCCCTTCAGGCTGCCTAATCTGGCCTGCCTGCTTTGTCATCAGGCAAGTCCCGAGCCAGTTTGCCACTGGTGCGAGGCCGATATGCCCGTGCTTGCCCCGCCGGGCGAAGGGATTAACCTGTTATACCAGCCGGGCATTGCCCGTCATCTTAGCCATACCCACTACGCCACCTTGCGGGCGGTGTACAGGTACGAGCAACCTGTCCGGGCGCTCATTCACCTACTGAAATACCGCCAGCGTTTCGCGCTGGCTGAATGGCTAAGCACCCGCTTTACCCGAGGCTATCCCGACCTCACGCAGGCTCGTCCGTCGATGCTGTTACCGGTGCCGATGACCTACCGGCGTTACTGGCAGCGCCACTACAATCAGGCCGCCGAACTGGCCAAAACACTCAGCAAACATTATGAAATCCCCTGGTACGGACAATGGGCCATGCGCACCGCCAATACCAGTCAGCAACGGCTCAACAAGCAGGCCAGACAGGCTAATGCCGGACATGCCTACCGGCTACAAAGCGATAACGCGCTATGGCGTCATAAACCGCCGCCACGGGTGGTGATAGTCGATGATGTCATTACCACCGGAGAGACGGTGGACGCCCTGGCGGGCTGTGTGCGCCAACAGTGGCCAGCCACCCACATTGAAGTATGGGTGATGGCCGTGACGCCGGCGCCCGGAGAGCGCCGGTGAGGCAGGGAGTTAGTCGATCAGTGCCGACTGATAAATGGCATTACTCATCAGCTTGCTGGTGCCATACCAGTAGCCCCGGAAATGAGGATTATCGGTAAAGCCAATGACCAGCCCGTCGCCCACGCGCTGCGCGAGTACGGCAGTGGTACCGCCAATCATTTTCACTAGCTCAGGGGCGCTGTAGCCGGCCATCAGCGGGCTTTCGGTATACCGGGCCACCGTGGTAAACGGCGAGTTATCGCTTTTCACAATCATGTTCGAGGTTTTAAACACCGGCAAGAGACTGTCATCGTAGCCAAAAAACAGCGGATGGGTGGTATCGATGCGGCTCTGATACACCGAGCCGGCTATCAGCTTTTTCGCGTACAGATCGTCTTTGTCACCGTACTGAAGCTGATCTGTGGCAAACGCCTCATCAATCACGTCGTCAGCTACAATCTCCGCGTCCAGCCAGGCCTGCTCGGTAAATAAACGCAGCGCGGAACGCTGACCAATCAGTACCCCGCCGTTATCTACCCAGTGGCTGATATTGCTCAGGATATCTTCATCTATTCCGGCATAGCGGCCACTGGCGAAAATGATGTGGGTATACTCGGCCAGCTTGACCTCCTCAAGACGGGACAGCTCGACCAGCGAAGCAGGCAGCCCTACCCGGGTATCAAGGTAATGCCAGATTTCACCCACTTCATACTGGCTGGTACCGACCCCGCCCACCAGCAACACCTTGGGCGTGGTGACAGGCGCCATATTCCGGCTGCCCAGATCAGCGCCCCGGGAAGTGAGACCACTGGCCAGCGCATGCACAGGTAATGACAAGGTATCCGCATAGTCACTCAGCAGCGCGACCAGGTTATCCGGTTGTGACAGCCCGGTTGGCAACAACAGGGTGCCGGGGGCAAAGTCTTTACCGGTGCCGTCGGCAAGGCGGGCTGTAAATGCCTTACCGGCGGTACGTACACTGGCGCCTTCTTCCAGCAACGCCTGTAACATCGCAGGTGCCTGGTAGAAGTGCCATTCAATGGCGTAGGCGTACGCATCCTCAGGTAACGCATCCGGCGCTTTGGCAAGCGTCAGCTGAGCGTTAGCGGCGGTTTTCACCTTACGGCTGTCGCCGCGGTCTACTTTCTCATAGTCGATGTTAAACGCCAGAGGCAGGTTCCAGTTGGAGACATCGTAAAAGGTATTGTTTTCGAAATTCTGCTGGGTGGAAAACAACGAGTCGATTAGCCGGTACTGAGCCTGCTCTACGGGAATATAAATCGCCTGATTCGCCGTAAAGTCTGTGCCATTCACACTGACATTGCGGCTAACCACATTGTAGTTAATCTGGTGGCGTTTTAGCAGATCCAACATGGCTGTGAAGCGCCCGCTGTCAGCGGGGGCGGCCAGCAGATAGCCGGCCGTTTTATCGTTCTTCGCGGCCTGACGGGTCTTCTTCACAAAATTCGACTGGTAGTCGAGCAGCGCGGGTTTGTTCGCCAGAGCACCCTCAAAGGTACTCAGCGACGTGGTGACATGATTCTGAATAGTCTGCGCAAACGCCAGTTCGCCGTTAATAGAGTCCTGCCGATGGCCGCGGCTGCTGGCCTGCTCAAACAGAATACCGATGCTGCCATGCACGTCAGGGTAGGTGGAGCCTTTGCCTACATAAAAATCATCGAAGCTTTCTTCTGAAAAGTACAGCTCGCCCTGGGCGTCGAACGCTTTGGCATGATACTCAGCAATGGCTTCAGTGAGAGTGACATTACCGTCCGGGGTGATGGGGTTTTTACGCGAGCGTACCCCGGGCTGGAAAAAGTATGTGCTGTTAGTGCCCATCTCATGAAAATCGGTGAGCACATGGGGCCGCCACTGATGAAACTGGCTGATGCGGGCGCGGGATTCCGGATGCGTCAGTAACAACCAGTCGCGGTTAAGATCGAACCAGTAGTGGTTGGTGCGGCCTGAGGGCCAGCCTTCACTGTGCTCCCGGGTGTTAGGATCGCTTACCAGCTGCTTGCCTTTATGCATGTTCGCCCATTGTGCAAACCGGCTCAGGCCATCCGGGTTGAATGACGGGTCGAGTAACACCACATTGTTATTCAGCAGAGAGGTGACCTGCTCTGACTCAGCCGCCGCCAGGTAGTAAGCAATGACCAATGCCGCGTTGCTGCCGGAAGGCTCGTTGCCGTGAATACTGTAGCCCATGTAGAAAATCAGCGGCGCTGAATCGTCACGGCTTTCGCCGCTCTGCCACGCTTGCATGTGCTGTTGCTGGATTTGTTTAATATTGGACTGATTGTCCGGCGCGGTAATGGTCAGCAGTAACAGGGGCCGGTTTTCATGGGTACGCCCGGTTTCTTCCAGGGTCACCCGCTCTGAGGCCTCCGCCAGCGCGCGCATGTAGGTGACCAACTGGTCGTGGCGTACATGCCACTCGCCCACCTGGGCGCCCAGCACCTCTTCTGGGGTGGGAATGGCACTGTTGAACTGCGTACCGGCTGGCAGGTAGTCGGCCACCGGCTTGCCGCCGGTGTCGGCGGGGACCAGACTGACCGCAGTCCCAGAGGCAGAGAATAGCAGGATCAGGCTGGTTAAAAAGAGGTGGCGGGCGCGGCGCGCCGCCTTGGTAAACGGATACGTCATAAGGTTTCCATCTCTCGTTGTATGAATTTTTTTGATTACAGCGATTCGAGAAAACGTCGCAATACTTGACTGTTTTACTCAGGTAAATTTGTTATCATTAGCCCAACTAAGCAATTTGTAGGACTTATTGATGATTACTATATCAGAAGAAGCCCAGGCTCACTTCGTGAAACTGCTGGAGAAACAAGAGTCTGGCACGAATATTCGTGTATTCGTCGTAAATCCGGGCACGTCGTCAGCCGAGTGTGGGGTGTCCTACTGCCCGCCTGACGCAGTAGAAGCGGAAGATACCCGGTTAAATTTCAATGGTTTCGATGCCGTGGTAGATGCGGAAAGTGCGCCCTATCTGGACGAAGCGGAAATTGATTTTGTTACCGATCAGATGGGCTCGCAGCTGACGCTGAAAGCACCCAATGCTAAGGCCCGTAAAGTGGCCGACGACGCACCACTGGTTGAGCGCATTAACTATATGATCGAGTCTGAAATTAACCCGCAACTTGCCAGCCATGGCGGTCAGGTAATGCTGGTTGAAGTCACTGAAGAAGGCTTTGCGGTGCTGCAGTTTGGCGGTGGATGTAACGGCTGCTCGATGGTGGATGTGACCTTAAAAGACGGTATTGAAAAACAAATGCTGGAACAGTTCGCAGGCGAGCTGAAAGGGGTGAAAGATGCCACCGAACACCAAGCTGGCGAACACTCGTACTATTGATTAGTCGTGAGTAAACCCACGCAGCGCTGGCAGGGCTTTTTACTGGGGCTGGCTGTCTTTGCCCTGGGCGCCGCCCTGCTGCTCATCCTCGGCGACCGTAGCCGGGGATGGTACTGGCTCTCGCTGGCGGTGCTGTTTGGCGGATTCGCCATTGCCATGCGCTGTTATATCAGCTTATTTCTGTCGCGTTTCGATTTCCTCAGGCACGCGAAGAAAATAAGCCGCCGTTACGATAGCGACGAATAAGCACCCCCCCGAGCGTCACCCCACGGGCCAGCAGAAAGGCCAGCAACGCGTACCATAGCGCCACATTCCCGCTGTCTTTGGTCAGCCACCAAACCGGAAAGAACACCCCAACCGCACTGATAATCATAGTGTCTCGCATGGCTCCGCTGAGGGTCAGCCCCACAAATACGCCATCAAACAGAAAACACCAGTGTCCTAACAAAGGCAACAGCACCATAAGCGGCAAATAGTCACTGGCAGCGGCCTGCAGATGAGGGATGTCGGTCAACAGAGCAATAATGCTGTCCCCGGCCACTAAAAAGCCCATGGCGTACGCCAGCGCGAACAGCGATGACCATAACAGGCCACGCAGGGTTTCGGCACGCACCGCCCGGCGGTATTTTGCGCCAGCGGCTTCACCCACCAAGGCTTCCACCGCATAGGCAATGCCGTCCAGCCCCAGCGCAATCAGCACGAAAAACTGCATCAATATGGCGTTTACTGCCGCCGGTGTCTCGCCAAGCCGGGCACCTTGTAAAGTAAGAAACGCCAGACACAGCTGCAACGCAAGGTTACGCAGCAACATGTTGCCGTTGAGCTTAAACAGGATCTTACGGGCAGCAGAGTTAAACCAGTCCCACTGTGGGGCTGTGCCCCGACACTGACCGAGCGCGACCCACAGCCCAATTGCCATCATTGTGTATTCGGCGATAACACTGGCCAGCGCCACACCGCCGACAGACATCGACAGACCATACACAAATACCATATCCAGGCCGGCGTTTATCAGGTTACCCACGACCTGAATAATCAGTACGGCCCGCGTACGTTGCTGGCCAACCAGCCAGCCCACCAGCGCAAGGTTAAGCATGGCCGCCGGGGCACCCCACACCCGCACGGTGAAATAGGCTTCCAGGTGGGTTTGTACCGGCATTGTCGGCGAAGCCAGCCAGATACCCGCCAGCAAGACCGGTACCTGCAACAGCAGCAGCGCGCCGCCTAACAACGCCGCTATCGCACAGGTCTGCCACAATGCCTTGGCAGACAATAATGCGGACTGGTGCTCATTGCCCCGGGCCTGCGCACTCATCCCCGTCGCTGACATACGTAAAAACCCGCACACCCAATAGATTTGGGTTAATATCAGCGTTCCCACCGATGCCCCGGCGAGCATGGCAGACGAATCCATATGCCCGAGTACCGCCGTATCAACCAGACCCAGTAATGGCGTGGTAATATTGGCGAGGATCATGGGAAACGCCAGGCTTATCAGCCGATAGTGGGCCTGCCAGCGGGATGTCGTGCCTGTCATGGTAGTCCGCTACTCATATGTAAAGGAGGAAACGTGAAGTATAACATGGGTTTGCGTCGGCGCTTTGTCGCTTTCACCAGCCTGGTAATGGCGCTCGCAGCTACCACAGTGGCCTGTGCCGATACCAACCAAAAACTGAATAACGCGGTTGTCCTGCTTTATCACCATGTGGCCACTGACACGCCCGCGAGCACTAGTGTGTCACCGGATACCTTTAAAGCACATATGGCGTACCTGGACAGTCATCACACCGTCTTGCCCCTGGCGACTGTGATTGAGCGGATCCAGAACGGCGAGACCCTGCCGGACAAAACAGTCGTGATCACCTTCGACGATGGCTATGAAAACATTCTGACCAATGCTCACCCGATACTGCAGGAATACGACTTTCCCTACACCATTTTCATTAATCCGGGTGAAATTGGCAGTAACGCCAGCCAGTTGTCATGGCAACAGGTTAAAGCCATGCATAGCGATGGTGTGAGCTTTGCCAATCACACCATGGATCATCTGCATATGCTTGAGAGAAACGCCGGGGAATCGCAAACTGACTGGCTGGCCCGCCTGCGTGACAATGTTGAACAGGCCGAGCAGGCTATTGAAGCGCAAACCGGCACCTCGCTGAAATACCTGGCCTACCCGTTCGGTGAATACAATGATGCACTAGCGGACATGCTGCAGGCGCAGGGGTATATTGCCTTCGGTCAGCATTCAGGCGGCATCAGCAGCCACAGTGATATGCAAACGCTGCCCCGTTTTCCGGCTGCCGGTCCCTACGCCAAACTGTCATCACTGAAAACCAAATTGGCCAGCCTGGCCATGCCGGTCAGTGACAGCAACCTCACCGATCCCGAAATCAGCGGGGGCGAGCTGGCCGAGCCATTACAGTTTTCGGTGAACAGCACGGATGTGAGCATGAGCCAGCTGGCGTGTTTCTTTCAGGGGGAAACGCTTAATCCCACGGTGGAGAATACCACCGTTACCGTTACCGTAGGTGACTTGCCGGTAGGCCGCTCGCGGGTAAACTGTACCGCTCCATCGAAAGCCAGTGCGGGGAGATACTATTGGTATTCACAGCCATTTTTCGTGGCCGACAGTCAGGGCAGATACCCTGACTAACCTGAGTTGCCAGGTGGCTATTTTGCTGGCGGTACGGCGCGGATCATTTGGATAAAAGGCGTGTCGCCCTGTTGCTCGCCGAACCCGAGGGCGCGATAAAACGCGATGGCAGAATGGTTCTCGCTGGCCACATCCAGTACTACGGCAAACTTACCGCGCAGTCTGGCCTGTTCGTCGGCGCAAGCCATGAGGGCACGGCCCACGCCTTGTCTGCGCGCCTCTTCAGCCACGGCCAGATGCCCCACGCCCAACTCGGTTGCCATCGGCGGATGCAAGGCAGCACTGAAGCGCTGACTGCGCATGACCACATCAATTGACTGGTCCAGGCCGAAAAAGTCGGTGATGGAAGAGAGCGTCGCACGGTCGAAATCCGCCGGCAGTTCGTCATGCCAACACGTGAGCAAGCCCACCAGTTTATCGTCTATTTCTGCGACCCAATGATTCTCGAAGCCGTATTGTCCTGACCCTTGCTGCCAGGCAAACTGCAGATAGCGACATGTTTGTGCCTCGTCGCCATTGCCAAAAATTTCCGTGAGTAAGCGCTCACCTGACTGAAACAACAATGCTGTGGCGTTTTGATAGTCCTCAGGTCGGGCCGGACGGATATGCATGGGTTATTGAGACGTAATCGCCGGCATATCGGCGAGAATATGGTCGACGTCAGCGATAGCCATTTGCCCGGGTTCTGCCACCGGTTTAAACCGTCCGATCACATCCGCCTGCGGATTCACAACCACTACCGAGCCACTGTGATTAACCAGATAGTTGGGCGAGTCGGTACTTTCTGCCATGGAATACATCATGCCCATGCTGCGTACCAGTGGAAATAACTGGGTATGTTCCCCGGTCAGTGCCCGTAATTCAGGATTAAAAAAACTGACGTATTCCGCCAGCCGCGCCGGATCGTCCCGCTTAGGATCCACGGAAATAAACCACACCCGTACCGGTTGAGAGGTCTCCAGAGCTTGTAGCATCGGGTATACCCCATTCAGGGCGGCCATGGTAGTAGGGCAAATGTCCGGGCAGAAAGTATAGCCGAGAAAGACCAGCGTCCACTGGTCTTTCAGGGCGTCCCGGGTAACGGGTTCGCCGGTGTGATCGGTCAGGGTGAAGTCGCTGAGCGCTCTGGGCTGCGCAAATACCTGCATGTGGTTAATTTGTGTGTCACTGTCAGTAGCAGGGGGCGCTATATACAGTGCTCCCACCACGCCCAGTATAAGGGCTACGCCGGCTACGACGCCGGCGACAATTCGTTGATTCATAATGTAATAGGCACGTAGTGATCGACCAGTAAGACCACAAACAATATCATGAGGTGGAGAATTGAGTATTTAAAAGTTTGCATGGCGGTTTTGTCAGTGGCAGCAAACTTCAGCTTCCATGTGTACGCCAGGAAGCCGGCATTCAGAAGTAAGGAACCAATCAGGTAGATAAGGTTACTCATGCCCACAAGGTAGGGTAACAGACACACCAGACACAACAGCAGGGTATACAGCAGCACCGAGGTTTTGGTAAAGGCCACCCCGTGGGTCACGGGCAGCATAGGAACTTTCGCCTTGGCATAATCTTTTTCCCGGTGAATAGCCAGCGCCCAGAAATGCGGTGGCGTCCAGGTGAATACAATCAGTACCAGTAACAGCGCATGGGGATGTACTTCACCGGTGACGGCAGTCCACCCCAGCAGCGGCGGGGCAGCCCCGGCCAGTCCGCCAATCACAATATTCTGCGGCGTAGCCCGTTTCAGAAACATCGTGTAGATACCCGCATAGCCCACCAGACTGGCCAGCGTCAGCAGCGCGGTCAGGCGGTTCACCGCCAGTTCAAGAATGGCATAGCCCGCCACGGCCATCACCGCAGCGAATAGCAAGGCATGCGCCACCGACACCTTGCCTTTAGCCACCGGACGGTTAAACGTGCGCGCCATCTGGCTGTCGATGCGATGATCAACCACGTGGTTAATAACGGCCGCTGCACTGGACAGCAACCCGATGCCGGCTAGCCCGGCCACCAGCACCTGCCAGTCAACCCAGCCCGGCGTAGCCAGGCACATGCCCACCAATGCGGTCAGCAACAACAGCATCACTACGTTGGGTTTAGTCAGCTCATAATAGTCCCGCCATGACGCGGTCGCACGATTGCCGGCGCGGGTCGATGCCGCAGAATAAGAAACAGATTTAGCCATAACTCGCTCCCTGATAACGATAGAGGGAATAGGTGATCCAAATCATCACCAATAATAACGTTGCTGCCACCGCATTGTGGGCCACCGCCACCGCGAGGGGCAGGCTGAACACCACATTACTCACGCCCAGTCCCAGCTGTATTGTCAGTACGGCCAGCATGAGGCAGGCGGCGAGTTTAACCCGTGACTGGGGAGCGCGAAGAATTAAGCGCAGCCCCAACCAGGTAAGGTATAGAAAGGTAATAACCGCACCGACCCGATGCACCATATGCATGGTCATGCGCTGGGCATAGTCGTGGGCACCAAATTCGTAATTATCTGCCTCCGGCACGCTGTACGCGCCGCCAAAATCAAGACGGTTAAGCCAGTCGCCTTCACACAGGGGCATATCGGTACATGCCAGGGCCGCATAGTTGGCCGAGGTCCAGCCGCCTAAGGCAATTTGCACCACCAGTATTACCATGCCCGTGAGCGCCAGACCGGAGACATGCACATTACCGGGGCGGGGCATCTGACTGCTTCTGGCATGCAGGCGCAGATACAGTAAAAACAGGCAACTGAGTACAGTAAAGCCGCCCAGCAGGTGACCCATCACTACCACCGGTAACAGGTTCATGGTGACGGTCCACATGCCCAGTGCAGCCTGGAAGATCACCAGGCCGAGTAACAGTAACGGGAGTTTGGTTGGGGTATCCGGTTCTTTTCGCACCAGCGCCAGTATGCTGATGGCCAGAATACACAACCCCAGGGCACCGGCGAAATAACGGTGGATCATCTCGTTCCAGGCTTTATGGGCTTCGACCGGGCGCTCGGGGAAGGCGGCATTCGCGGCGGCCACCGTATCGTTGGAGGACGGTACGGTCAGGTGGCCGTAACAACCAGGCCAGTCGGGGCAGCCCAGACCGGCGTCAGTAAGGCGCGTATAGGCCCCCAGGATGATCACCACCAGGGCCAGTAATAAGCTACATAATACAAGCTTTTTCATAGCGCAATCCTAACCAATGCGGGACAGTTTCATCAGCTTCTTAATGTCTGCAAGAATGTCCCGGCTCTCCATTACCGCGGTCTCTTTGTCGGCGGCCACCGGATAATACAACATGGCATTATTCAGTGTGTCCACCACGAAAATAGCATCCTGCGGGGCGGAGTTAAATGACTTATTAACATTTTCTTTACTTACCGTCACCGCATGCAGCGCAGCGGTGTCCTGTAAATGGGTAAGCACCTCTTTATCGCTATCAGGAGTCACTAACACCACGGCTTCGGCCCGGTCTGACTCCCGCCCCAGCGCCAGCCATACCTGATGAATACTGAACAAGGCATTTTCACAGGCACTGTCACAGTCTGCAGGCAGCGTATACACTAACCGCCATTTAGGCGGTTGTTCGTTCAGTACTCCCGACACGTCCAGCACCGGATTGAGCAAATTGCCCTTGTTTGTGGCTCCCCGGTTAAACCAGTCCTGATCCAGCGCCAGTTTTGCCAGCACCACCGGCATTACAAATATCACCACCAGGGCGATAACTAACATTTTTGACGGGCCTTTACGCGCTTGTGTCATGGTTACTTCCTTTCTTTCTTAAGGCCAACAAGCCTACGATGAACGCCGCTATTGCCAGACCAAACCATTGAATGGCATAGCCCAGGTGTTTCTCAGGCGGCATGACCACCGGTGACCATTGCCGTTTGAAACGGGGATCGTCACGGGTCAATACCACTACGTATGGCACCAACGGCATTTTTAGCAGTGTGCTTAAAAATTCTGGATCCAGCGCCTGTATTCGCAACGGAAATTGGGCGGTGTCGGCGGTTTCTGTCACCATCGGGTTCTGTCCGGGTTTGGAGAGGACGCCGGCGAACGTGCGGCTTGTGCCTGCGAGGATAACCTCGGGTAAATACGCGCGCCGTTGCCCCGCTTTAATCCAGCCATAATTTACCAACACCCAACCGACGTCGGTGCGCACCGGCACTACAATATCGTAGCCCACCTGGCCCTCCACGACCCGGTTATCGAGATACATAATCCTCGCGGGATCGGGCGTGCCGTTAAACTGTACCTGCGTATCGCGAGGGTCGGTGACCGCGCGTAATGCGTGGGTTAATGACATTGGCTCACCGGTGTGTTTTTGCGCTATGCTAGCCAGACGCCGTTCTTTTTGCGTCATGCGGTCGAGCTGCCAGAATCCCAGACCGGTCATAGCCGCAACCGCGATAAGAATTACACAAACAGCCAGTATTCGGGTTGGGGAACGATGCTGTATCACGCCGTGGGCAGACTCCACCTAAGGTAAAATATGATTATAAAAATTATTCTTGTTGCGCTACTTATCTATATGATAGTTAACTTGTTTATGGCCATGCGGATCATGATGAAAGGGCAGACCAATGGGGAGCCAATGAGCAAGTTTATTGGTCGCCGGGTGCTGACTTCGGTGATCATTGTCGGCCTGATTTTGCTTGCCTTTGCCACCGGTCTAATCACGCCGAATCCCCGCCCGTATTAACGGGCGGAGATACACGCGGTAGTTACAGTACGTACACGAACAGGAACAGCATCACCCACACTACATCAACAAAGTGCCAGTACCAGCTACCGGCCTGAAACGCAAAGTGGTTGTCAGGTGTAAAGTGGCCCTTGATGACCCGCAAGAACAACACCACCAGAATAATCGTACCCAGCGTCACGTGCATACCGTGGAAACCGGTCAGCATAAAGAAGGTGTTACCGTAAATCCCGGAGTCCAGCATCAGCCCTAATTCCTGATACGCGTGGATATACTCTTCCACCTGCAGAAACAGGAAAATCACACCCAACAGGATCGTGGCGCCAAGCATGGTGGTTAGCTGCTTGCGCTTGTTCTGCTCCAGTCCCACGTGCGCAAAATGCAAGGTGACGGAGGAGATCAACAGAATAATGGTATTAATGGTGGGCAGGCCCGCCGCACTCATTTGTTGCGTGGTGGTGCCGCCAGGGGTGGTAACCAGTGGCCACATCGCTTCAAAGGCCGGCCACAGCACTTCATTGGTCATGGCATTATTGGAGGCGCCGCCCAGCCAGGGTACCGAGATAAACCGGGCATAAAACAGCGCGCCGAAGAACGCGGCAAAAAACATCACTTCCGAGAAAATAAACCAGCTCATGCCCTGCCGGTACGACCGGCCAAGCTGATCGCTGTATAAGCCACTCATCGACTCATCAATCTGGTTTTTAAACCAGCCAAAGAGCATCACCAGTAACGTAATAATGCCCACCGTCAGCACGATGCCGCCGTAGCCTTCCTCGCCCTGGGTAGATTCAATGACAAAATTACCTGCGCCAACCGCAATCAGGAACAACGCCACGGCACCGACAATAGGCCATGGACTCTGGGCGGGTACATAATACTTTTCATATTCTTGCTGCATAACCGTCTCCTTCTCCCTTCTGTGTTATTTTCCGCTTTCCGGTTGTTGCGTCATAAAGGGATTTGCTTGTGTATCGAGGTCATCAGCCCGGGCCGTGACATCGTATAAGGTGTACTGCACTGTAAAGTAGTGAATGTCTTCAGGTAATTGGGGGTCTACGTAGAACTGCATTGGCATGTAGGCCTCCTGCCCTGCACTCAGCGGCTGCTGATTAAAGCAGAAACATTCGGTTTTATTCAGATAGAGCGCAGCGAGCCCCGGTGACACCGAGGGGATCGCCTGGGCAACTATATTGCCACTGGCAGGGTTGCGCACATAAAACGACACCGTATTCAGTTCGCCGGGATGGACTTTCACGCGCTTGGTTTCCGCACGAAACTCCCATGGCATACCGGTATTCGTACGGGTGATAAACTCCACCGTAATTTCCCGGCTTTCGTCTATCTCCACTGCTTCGTAGGCGGCCGCACTATTGCGGGTTTTGCCGTTGATGCCGGTGATGTCGCAGAACACGTCATATAAAGGCACCAGCGCAAAACCAAAGCCGAACATACCAATAACAATGACCACCAGCTTCAGCACCATGTTGCGATTTTGGTTGTTCTTTTGTGTCATCGGTACGCTCCTGGGTTACTTCACGACCGGCGGTGTTTCAAACGTATGGTATGGCGCAGGCGAGGGGATTTCCCACTCAAGTCCTTCGGCACCTTCCCATACCTGATCCGACACCGGCTCACCTTCTTTCTTGCACGCTTTAATCAGCAGCGCCAGGAAGATGAATTGCGACAGCCCGAAGGCAAACCCACCAATACTGATCCACTGGTTAAAATCGGCAAACTGTAGTGAGTAATCCGGGATCCGTCGTGGCATACCCGCCAGGCCGACGAAGTGCATCGGGAAGAACAGTAAGTTCACCGAAATCAATGAGCACCAGAAGTGCCACTTGGCCAGCGTCACGTCAAACATCTTACCGGTCCATTTGGGCAGCCAGTAATACACCGCGGCCATGATGGAGAAGATTGCGCCGGTAACCAGCACATAATGGAAATGGGCCACCACAAAGTAAGTGTCGTGATACTGGAAGTCTACCGGGGTAATCGCCAGCATCAGTCCGGACAGGCCACCAATGGTAAACAGCACGATGAAGGCGATGGCAAATAACATAGGCACTTCGAAGCTCAGCGACCCCCGCCACATAGTGGCGACCCAGTTAAATACTTTCACCCCGGTTGGCACCGAAATGAGCATGGTGGCAAACATGAAGAACATTTCCGCAAAGAGCGGCATCCCCGTAGTAAACATGTGGTGGGCCCATACGATGAACGACAGCAGGGCGATAGACGCAGTGGCATAGACCATAGACGCGTAGCCGAACAGCCGTTTTCGGGCAAAGGTGGGGACAATGTGCGAGATAATGCCGAAGGCCGGCAATATCATGATGTATACCTCGGGGTGACCGAAGAACCAGAAAATATGCTGGAACATCACCGGGTCGCCGCCGCCTGCGGCATCGAAGAAGCTGGTGCCAAAGAATTTATCGGTCAGCACCATGGTCACCGCCCCGGCCAGAACAGGCATAACGGCAATCAGCAGAAACGCCGTGATCAGCCAGGTCCAAACGAACAGCGGCATTTTCATCCAGGTCATACCCGGCGCACGCATGTTGAAGATAGTAACAATGACATTGATAGCCCCCATGATGGAGCTAATACCCATGATGTGTACCGAGAACACAAACAGCGCTGTGCTGTCTCCACTGTAGGTGGTGGAGAGCGGAGCATAGAAGGTCCAGCCGAAGGCCGGGCCGCCGCCTTCCACAAACAGCGACGACAATAAGATCAGAAAGGCGAACGGCAGGATCCAGAAACTCCAGTTGTTCATTCTGGGTAATGCCATATCTGGCGCCCCAATCATCATGGGCACCAGCCAGTTTGCCAGCCCGGTAAAGGCGGGCATAACCGCACCGAATACCATGATAAGGCCATGTACGGTGGTCATCTGGTTAAAGAAATTGGGATCCACGATTTGCAGACCGGGCTGAAACAGTTCGGCCCGGATAACCATGGCCATAGCGCCGCCCACCAAAAACATGATAAACGCAAACCACAGATACAGGGTGCCAATATCTTTATGGTTGGTGGTAAACAACCAGCGGGTTATGCCTTTGGGAATATGGTGATCGTGGTGCTCGTCGTGTCCATGCGCCGCGTCATCCGGGGTCATTACATCGGTAGCTTTACTCATGACACTCTCCTATTGTCCGGTGGCGACAGCGTTAACATCTTTAGGCTGCACGATATCGCCGGTGTTGTTGCCCCAAGCGTTGCGTTCGTAGGTCACAACCGCCGCCACTTCTTTCAGGCTCAGCATTTTGCCGAATGCCTGCATGGCGGTGCCGGTTTTGCCGTTAAGCACAATATCTATGTGGGCGGTCTGGTCTTCCAGTACCATTTCACTGCCTTTCAGCGCCGGGAAGACCCCTTTCAGGCCTTCACCGTTTGGCATGTGACAGGCCGCGCAGGTGGCGTTATATACCCGTTCCCCTTCGGCCATGAGCTCCTCCATGGACATGCTCATAGACAGTAACCGCTGTTCTTCTTCACGGGCTTTCTGCTGAATGGCTTCCTGTTCGGCGACCCAGGCTTCATATTCCGCCGGCTCCTTGGCAATCACCACCACCGGCATAAAGCCGTGATCTTTGCCGCATAGTTCTGCACATTGCCCGCGGTACACACCCGGCTCATTCACTTTCGTCCAGGCTTCGTTAATAAAGCCGGGATTAGCATCTTTTTTCACTGCAAAGTCTGGCACCCACCAGGAGTGGATCACGTCATCAGAGGTGATCAGGAACCGCACTTTCTGGCCGGTTGGGATCACCAGCGGGCGGTCGACTTCCAACAGATAGTTTTCGCCTTTGGCAAAGCGATTGTCGATTTGCTCACGGGGAGTGGCCATGAGGGAGTAAAACTCCACATCGCGGTCCATGTACTTATAGTGCCATTTCCACTGCGAGCCGGTGACCAGCACAGTCATATCCGGCTCCGAGGTGTCTTCCATCGCGATGAGGGTATTGGCGGCTGGTACGGCCATAAAGATAAGGATGAGAAAGGGCACGACTGTCCAGGCGATTTCTACTTTCACGCTTTCGTGAAAGTTAGCCGGCTTTGCGCCCCGTGACTTGCGGTGCAGATACATCGACGCGAACATCACCCCGAATACCACTACTGCTATCACTACACAAATCGCGAACATCAACATATGCAGGTCATACACCTGGCCGCTGATATCAGTCACGCCTCGCCGTAAGTTCAGCGAAGAATTTTCCGATGCAGTGGCTGCATCAGCCAGCGCACTTGCACTGAAAAGCCATGTCGTTAGCGTTCCCACAACTATCGAAACGTAATTCGTAAGTCGTTTCACTCAGCACCTCCGTGATGGAATGCGCTTGCGGCCAACTGCTGACAGCCGTTCACAGTCCATGAGTTAGGGTAAACACGTCGCCTTAGTAAATTATTATGCTGGCGCGTGTTATTTTATTGTTAATGAGTGTATAAGAATTACGCAATAATTTCGGCGCGTCTAGTCTTTTCTTAGAAAAACTCTACGGACTGCACATTTTTTGACCAAACAAACTGTTATAACGGCTATTCCTACCGCCCCGTAAAAAAATGCTTATGTAGCATGCTGTTACCAGTCACGAATACCAGAGTGAAAATGGAAGCGCGGGAAATTCAGTTTCTGCTTTCGGTTAAATCTTCGCCACCCCAGTGGGGAAACAGCATTGCGGCACCATTCTGGTGCATGAAATTAACAAGACGAGGGTTGGCTTGTCAGGAGCGGAGGACGGACCACCCGACGCGACCAGGCCAGGGTAACTCACCTCTGTCGAGGCTAACGTGGGCGCCGATGAAATGAGGGTCAAACATCATCACAACCAAATTCAGCGTACAAAAAAACGGCCTTAAGGCCGTTTTTTGTGCGAACTGGGTAAAATCACATCCAATCTGCGTTACGGATAACCCCTACGGCGATCCCTTCGATAGCAAAAGGTTCATTTGCCAGATCGACCTTAATAGGTGAGAACTCTTCGTTCTCAGCATGCAGCAACACTTCCCGGCCACGTTTTTCAAGCCGTTTTACAGTCACATCTTCATCTACCCGAGCGACCACTACCTGACCATTATGCACATCGGTGGTACGATGCACTGCCAGTAAGTCACCATCAAGAATTCCGATGTTTTTCATACTCATACCGTTAACCCGTAACAGGAAGTCGGCATGCGGATGGAATAACGCAGGATCCACTTTGTAATGTTGCTCGACGTGCTCCTGCGCGAGAATAGGTTCGCCGGCCGCGACCCGACCCACCAGTGGCAATCCTTCTTCTTCATTAGCAGCCTCTTCCGCCATGGTCAGGCGAATGCCCCGGGAGGTGCCAGGCAGAATTTCAATCACCCCTTTACGAGCCAGTGCTTTTAGGTGTTCCTCTGCCGCATTGGCAGATTTGAACCCCAGTTGGCGTGCGATCTCGGCGCGGGTGGGCGGCATACCGGTTTCCTGCATCGTCGTTTTGATGAGTTCCAGTACTTCAGTTTGTCGGGCGGTAAGTGGACGCATACACAGCCTGTTTTTCTATACAGTTAGTGGAAGTATATACAGCTGATATGAAATGGCAAGGATATGTTAGGCCTGATATTACAGCAGTTTTGCCCGCGCCCCTCAATGGTTGCCGTACTTCCGGGATAATGCCAATCTGAATTAACCACCGGCACGTAACAACTGCGAGTATATAAACGCCACCGATACTGACATCTGCAGCGAGGAATATATAAATTATGTCTATCAGCTGTCGTCCCGCCACGCCTCGGGATCTCCCCGTATTAAACCGCTTTCAACGGGACATCATTCGCACTGAAGCGCCTTACATTAAAGGCCGTAAACACGATGACTACAGTTATTATGATCTGGGGGCGTTGCTGGAATCACCCCACGCCGAAATGGTTGTAGCCGAAATAGACAATACGGTAGTAGGCTCCGGCTATGTGCAGCAGCGGGCCTCCCGCCACTATTACCGCAACCCGCACCATGGTTACGTGGGCTTTATGTACACCTTACCCGCCTATCGGGGGCGCGGCGTGGCCAGGGCAGTACTGGCGTCGCTGGGACGCTGGGCTAAAGAACACGGCATGGATGAGTTGCGTCTGGAGGTATTTTCCGAAAATAACACTGCCATTAGCGCTTATGCCGCTGCGGGGTTTGAGGCCACCATGCTCACCATGCGGCGCGCTATATAACTGAAATCTATCAATGCGTTACCGTCATGGTATAGCAAAAACAGCCAATGCTGCTTACACTGTAGTGACGCTATAAATACAGGACCTGGTCATGCAGTTTCGCCGTTTTACCCCTTCACTCGCCGGCGAGTTCGATCGCATTAACCGCGAGTGGATCACTGAGATGTTTGAGCTGGAGCCCATCGACGAAGCGGTTATCAGCGACCCGCAAACCCATATTATCGATTGCGGCGGGTACATCTGGTTTGCCTGTAATGACAACGACGAGGTGGTGGGCACCTGCGCGTTGCACAGAAAGAAAAATGGCGTCTTTGAGCTGACTAAAATGGGTGTCAGTCGTCAGGCTCGCGGGCAAAAGGTGGGCGAAGCATTGTTAATGCATGTGCTGGCTAAAGCCCAGGTGATCGCTTTTGACACCTTATTTCTACTCACTAATGCACGTTGCGAAACAGCTATTCATTTATATGAAAAAGCGGGCTTCGTGCATGATGACGCTATCATGCAGCAGTACGGCGGCGCATATGATCGTTGCGACGTGGCCATGCGCTATCGTCCACAGACCAGCCGCACTGCCTGATTTAGGGACACCAGAAAACCCGGCCAGCACAGGAATCACCCCTGACATGTGATACACTTCGCCGGTTTTCAGTTGCAATAGGACTACCAAATTCATGTCGTGGATGCGCAAAACGCTGTTGTCCATTTTTCACTATCCGGTTAAATGGCTGGTTCGGGCCCACAGTATTCCAGTGAATGTTGAGCAAGAGCTCGGTATCGACAAATCTAAGCCGATTATTTATCTGTTGCCAACCAACTCGGTCACCGACCAGCTGGCGCTGCGGATGTCTACTCAGGCACTCGGGCTACCCAGCCCCACGGAACCGCTTACCCTGACCGATGATAAACAATATCCGGGCAGCCTGTTTCTGCGCAAAACCCAACCGCTGTTTCGCACCGCGGCATCGGCGACCGGTATCGAAGATGTGTTTGCCCGTCTTTTTCATGTTCATCGCGACCACCCGGAGCTTGATCTGCAAGTGGTGCCGGTATTTGTTTCCTGGGGCCGGGCGCCGGGTAAAGGCAATCCGGGACTGGGCGACCTGATTGCCGACAAAGCCGCACCAAGCTGGCTGCGTAAACTGTTCATTGTGCTGTTTCTGGGTCGTGATAACTTCATCAGCTACAGTAAAGCCGTGTCCACCCGCGTGATGGCAAAACAGCATCATAGCGACCAGCAAATAGCCCAAAAGCTGGTACGCGTAGCGAGCACTCACTTCCATCGTAAACGTCAGGGCATGACCGGGCCGACGTTACTGGAACGCCAGGAGCTGAATAACGCGGTACTGGGTTCAGATGCCGTACGCCGTGCCATCGCGGAAGAAACCCGCAGTAAGAAAATCAGCCATGACGAGGCTAAAGCCCGCGCCCGCGAGTATATTACGGAAATCGCGGCGGATTACCGCGAGGGGCTGGTGCGCTTTGGTGATCGCATCCTGACCCGTATCTGGAACAAAATTTATAATGGTATCAGTGTCGGACACGCCGAGCGGGTACGGGAACTGGCCGCCAATGGTCACGAAATTATTTATGTGCCCTGTCACCGCAGTCACATGGACTACCTGCTGCTGACCTACGTGATTTATCACGAAGGCATGGTCACACCGCATATCGCCGCCGGTATTAACCTCAATTTCTGGCCGGTAGGCAAAATATTCCGTCGTGGCGGGGCGTTTTTCCTGCGCCGCAGCTTCGCCGGTAATAAGCTGTATACCTCAGTGTTCCGGGAATATCTGGAACTGCTGTTTAATAAAGGATACTCGGTAAAATATTATCCTGAAGGCGGACGTAGCCGCACGGGACGGTTGATCCCGCCCAAAACCGGCATGCTGGCGATGACGCTGCAAGCGATGATCAAAGGCGTGAACCGCCCCGTGAGCATTGTGCCTGTCTACATCGGCTACGAAAATGTCATGGAAGTGAAAAGCTACCAGAGCGAGCTCAAGGGTTCATCGAAGAAAAAAGAGTCAAACTGGCAGGTATTTTCGGCGATCCGCAAGCTCAAAAATTACGGCCACGGCTACGTGAATTTTGGTGAGCCACTGCAGCTTAACCAGTTCCTTGAAAAACACGTGCCCAACTGGCGTGACTGCCGGGAAGCAGAACCTGAGAAGAAGCCGGCCTGGCTGACCCCAGCGGTCAATACCCTGGCCACGACCGTGATGGAGACCATTAACCAGACGGCCGCTATCAATGGTATGGCGCTGACCTCACTGTGTATTTTGTCGTCTAAAACCCACACCATGAGTGAAGGCGAATTACGCCGGGCCCTGGATGACTACTTGCGCCTGTTGCGCCAGGCGCCGTTCAGTGATGATGCCACTGTGCCGGACCTGTCCGCCGATCAGATGCTGGCTGAAACCCTGGCACTGAAGCGCTTTACCGAGACCCGCGATGATTATGGCAAGCTGATCAGCCCGCAAGCCGACTCCGCGGTCTACCTAACCTATTACCGCAACAATATTCTGCACCTGTTCGCCCTGCCGGGGTTGGTAATGTCAGCGGTATTTGCGAATAAGGGCATGGAGAAAAATGCCGTGCTGCGTCTGGTGGCCGCGGTGTACCCGCTGCTGCAAAAAGAACTGTTTATGTACATGAGTCAGGATCGGGCACTGGAATACACCGCAGAGCTGATTGACGAGCTGAAGGAAATCGGGTTGTTACAACAGCGTGGCCGTAAGCTGATGCCACCTGACTCCCACGAGCGTTCGTTCCATTCAGCCTGGTTACTTAGCCGCTGCATGCAGGAAACTTTCCAGCGCTACGCTGTGGTACTTACCATACTGCACAAAGAGCACGAGATCAGCCGCGGAGAGCTGGAACGCACCAGTCGCCAGGTCGCCGAACGACTCTCTACTCTGTTCGGCCTGAACTCGCCGGAGTTCTACGATAAAAATGTGCTGTCCAGTTTTGTCTCGGCACTGCGTGAGCATCACTGGCTGGATACAGCGTCAGATGGCAGTCTGCGTTATACCGAGGAATGTGACGGCCTGCGCCGTGATGTCATGCCGCTGGTCTGGCCTGAAATTGCCCAGCACCTGGAAAACGTCGCGTTACGGTAGGCAACAGCACACTGGCGCTAACGCGCCAGTGTGATCTGATTAACGGGAATGGGACAGGAAGAACTGGTACGCCGGATCATCCGACACCGCCTGATACTGGTAACCCAGCTGGGCCAGATGGGTGTTAAAGCTCTCCCGTGAAGCTGGCGGAATATCAAAGCCGGCCATCACCAGGCCTTCTGCCGCACCATGATTGCGATAGTGGAACAGCGTGATGTTCCAGCGCTCGCCCAGGGTATTCAGAAAATTCAGCAAAGCGCCCGGGTATTCGGGAAACTCAAACGCAAATACCTCTTCGTTCAGGATGGTGGGAGGCCGGCCACCCACCATATGCCGCACATGCAGCTTGGCCAATTCGTTATCTGACAGGTTGAAACAGTCATACCCCGCCTGATTAAGCTGCTCGCTGAGGGCACTGGATTCCTGCTGACCGCCTTTGAGTTTCACGCCCACAAAGATATGCGCTTCAGCCTCATTGGCAAAGCGGTAGTTAAACTCGGTGATAGTTTTACCGCCCAGACATTCACAGAAGCGTTTGAACGCGCCTTTCTGCTCAGGAATTTTAACGGCAAACACCGCTTCTTTCTGTTCGCCCAGTTCGCAGCGTTCTGACACATACCGCAGGGTATGGAAATTAATGTTTGCCCCACACAGCACGCCGCCCAGTTTCTTACCCTGCACATTGTGCTGTTTGACGTATTTACGGATCCCGGCCACCGACAGGGCGCCGGCTGGCTCAGCAATCACCCGGGTATCGTCGAAGATATCCTTGATTGCCCCGCAGATCTCATCATTGGTCACAGTAATGGTTTCGTCCACCAGCGTATTACACAGCCGGAAGGTTTCCTTACCCATTACCTTCACCGCCACGCCATCGGCGAATATACCCACTGAGGGCAATGCCACGGGTTCACCGGCAGCTTTCGCCGCTGCGAAGCACGCGGACTCTTCCGACTCTACCGCCACAATGCGGATAGCAGGCTTAAGCTGTTTCAGATACACCGCAATACCGGCTGCCAGGCCACCGCCACCCACCGCCACAAAGACAATGTCCAGGTGCGGATTTTGTTCCAGCAGCTCTCTGGCCACGGTGCCCTGACCGGCGATCACATCAGGGTCATCAAACGGGGGCACAAACGTATAGCTATGCTCTTTACACAACGCCTGTGCATACTGACTGGCCTGATCGAAACTGGTGCCATGCAGCACCACCTTCACATGCTTACCGCCAAACCGGCGTACGGCGTCAATTTTAATATCCGGGGTGGTTTCCGGCATCACAATCGTGGCCTGGATCCCTTTCATATGCGCCCCGTAGGCCAGACCCTGAGCGTGGTTACCCGCCGACGCGGCAATGACCCCGGCTTGCTGCTGGGCCTCGCTGAGTGCACAAAGGCGGTTATAGGCGCCCCGCAGTTTAAAGGATTTCACCGGCTGTTGGTCTTCCCGTTTCAGGAACACTTCATTGCCTAACTCGCCGGACAGGCGCGACATCATAGTAAGCTCGGTATTCACCACCACATCGTAAACCGGTGCCAGCAGGATCTTTTTCAGGTAGTCATGTTCACTGACCGTCATACATCCTCCAGCTTGGCCGGGTCACGGACCGCGCCTTTATCGGCACTGGTGGCCAGCAACGCAAAGGTTTTCAGCGACAACGACACCTTGCGCTCGCGGTTAAGTGGTCGCCATGGTTTTTCACGACGCTCCATGGCCTCGCGCCGGGCCGCCAGCTCGGCGTCACTGATGGCAACGTTAATACTGCGATTCGGAATATCTATCTGAATCGGGTCGCCGTCTTCGACGAGGGCCAGCCCGCCACCACTGGCGGCCTCGGGTGAACAGTGGCCAATTGACAGACCACTGGTGCCACCGGAAAAGCGGCCATCTGTGATCAGGGCGCAGGCTTTGCCCAGACCTTTCGATTTCAGGTACGAGGTGGGGTATAGCATTTCCTGCATACCCGGCCCCCCACGGGGTCCCTCATAACGAATGATCACCGCATCGCCGGCCTGTACTTCGTCATTCAGGATCCCGGCCACAGCCGTGTCCTGACTTTCGTAAATACGCGCCCGGCCATTGAAGGTGTGAATACTTTCATCCACCCCGGCGGTTTTCACAATGCAGCCGTCCGGGGCCAGGTTGCCATACAGGACCGCCAAGCCACCATCCAGGCTGTACGCATGCTCTATGCTGCGAATACAGCCCGCCGCGCGGTCGGTATCTGCGTCCGGCCAGCGACAGGCCTGACTGAACGCCTGAGTGGTACGAATTCCCGCCGGTCCTGCCCGGTAAAACATATTGGCAGTCTCATTTTCAGGCCGGGTAATATCCCACTGGGCAATGACTTCACCCAGCGACTTGCCGAGCACATGGGGCACGTCATGATGTAATAGCCCGGCTTTATTAAGCTCATTGAGAATGCCCATCACCCCGCCAGCGCGATGCACATCTTCCATATGATATTGCGGTGTAGCGGGAGCGACTTTACACAAATGCGGGACGGCGCGGGATAAGCGATCGATATCCGCCATCGCGAAGGGCACATCGCCCTCCATCGCCGCCGCCAGTAAGTGCAGAATAGTATTGGTGGAACCTCCCATGGCAATGTCCAGACTCATGGCATTTTCAAACGCCTTGAAGTTGGCAATATTGCGGGGCAGGGCGCTGCTGTCCTCCTCGCCGTACCAGCGCTGGCACAGCTCTACAATCACCCGGCCGGCTTGTTTAAACAAGGCTTCACGGTCGGCATGAGTCGCCAGCATGGAGCCGTTACCGGGCAGCGACAAGCCCAGCGCTTCGGTCAGGCAGTTCATTGAGTTTGCGGTAAACATGCCAGAGCAGGAGCCACACGTAGGACAGGCTGAACGCTCAATTTCATTGGCGTCGTCATCGCTGACCTTATCATCAGCGGCCGCCACCATGGCATCGACTAAATCCAGCTTAATAAGCTGATCAGACAGCTTGGTTTTGCCGGCTTCCATGGGTCCGCCGGAAACGAACACCACCGGAATATTCAGGCGCATCGCCGCCATCAGCATCCCCGGGGTGATCTTGTCACAGTTGGAGATACACACCAGCGCATCGGCGCAGTGGGCATTCGCCATGTATTCCACGCCGTCGGCAATAATTTCCCGTGACGGCAGACTGTACAGCATGCCGCTGTGGCCCATGGCAATGCCATCGTCTACCGCAATGGTATTAAATTCTTTGGCCACGCCACCGGCGGCCTCGACACTGCGGGCAACCAGTTGCCCCATGTCTTTAAGGTGCACATGCCCAGGTACAAACTGCGTAAAAGAGTTGGCAATAGCAATAATCGGCTTTCCGAAGTCGCCGTCTTTCATGCCGGTGGCGCGCCATAGCGCACGCGCACCTGCCATGTTTCTCCCTTGTGTGGTGGTAGCAGATCGTAACTTGGGCATAAGTGCTCCTGTTAATTTAGGTTATTCATAAACTGGCGTTAACCAGTTCCATTTGTCTTCCGTTTTGCCATTAAACAGCCCGAAGAACATATCCTGGACTTTTTCAGTGATGGGCCCGCGACCGCCATTGCCTACGTCAATACCGTCTACGCTGCGCACCGGTGTAACTTCGGCGGCGGTACCGCACATAAAGATTTCATCCGCCAGGTACATGGCTTCACGGGGAATGTTTTCTTCGCGGATCTCATAGCCCATTTCTTTCAGCAAGGTCATGCAGGTATCACGGGTAATCCCGGGCAGGATGGCAGCAGTTTTTGGTGTGGTGCTAACCACGCCGTTACGGATAACGAAGATGTTTTCACCGGCGCCTTCACTGATATAGCCGTTGCGGTCAAGGGCGATACCTTCCCCGTAACCATGGCGACGGGCTTCCATCGAAATCAGCTGTGACGACAGATAGTTACCACCTGCTTTCGCGCCGGTCGGCATGGTGTTGGCCGCTAGCCGGTTCCATGAGGAGATTCCGGCGTCCACCCCGTTTTTCAGGGCTTCTTCACCCAGGTACGCGCCCCATTCAAACGCTGCAATACTGACTTCAGTTTCAGTACCAAAAGGCACCTGCAAACCCATACCAATATCGCCGTAATAAGCGATAGGCCGGATGTAAGCTGACTTCAGATTGTTTTTGCGAATGATGTCCAGGGTGGCCTGATTGATTTCATCCAGGGTGTAGGGGATGGTCATGCGGTAAATTTTTGCAGAGTCGAACAAACGGCGGTTATGCTCCTGCAAACGAAATACACAGGTGCCCTTATCCGGAGTCTGGTAGGCACGGATCCCTTCAAACACTGATGAACCATAGTGGATCGCGTGTGTCAGGACGTGCACTGTTGCGTCTTTCCAGGGAATAATGTTGCCGTTGAACCAAATATGTTCTGCAAGTTGCTTAGCCATGTTGTAATCCTTCTTATTAGGGGCCAAAGCCCTCGTGACGCGCTGGGTGCGTGACAGTGAAATACCAAGACAAATGTCTGAGACGAATAATACATGACCGGGCCGTACCGCCCAACTAAAGGCTGTGCTGGTCTGGCAACTGGACAGATTTAGTTACAGGCACCACACGGGTACACCGCGTTCGTCTTTCATCGGCAAGACAGAAGGACGCAGCAAAAAGCTGCAATGACGAGCCAGCGCACAGGCTGACCAGAGAAATGTGTTCGGAAGGGGAAAACCCCGTCCCACTACAGACTGGCTGACCCGTAGCAGGAAGATGGCTAAAGAAATAGCATGAAACTAACCCCGTTATCAAGTAATTTGCACAGCAGTAACCACTTCCCACCGCCCACTGTAAGGAGAGAGTATGATTGACTGGCTGCATTGGCTGAACCTGGCAGGGGTCGCCGTGTGTGCGATTTCAGGAACACTGATGGCCTATCAGAAGCGCATGGATGGCTTCGGGGTAGTCGTGCTGGCGTCGGTAACCGCCATTGGCGGCGGCACGCTTCGCGATATGGTGCTGGACCTGCCGGTATTCTGGGTGGCTGATACCGATTACTTATACACTACCCTCATTGCGGCCTTTATCCCGGTGGTTTGGCTGCGTATCAGCCCCCGTTTTCCATTTCACTATCTGTTGATTGCCGATGCCTTCGGGCTGGCCCTGTTTAATGTGGTGGGCATTGAGAAAACCCTGGCCAATGACGGCGGTATGGCCGTGGCCATTGCCATGGGGACTATCACCGGGGTGTTCGGTGGCTTGTTACGGGACGTGATCTGCCGGGAAGTGCCGCTGGTGTTAAGCGGTGAATTGTACGCCATAACCTGTATTGTCGGTGGGTTCGCGTATGCCTTGTGTTATCACCTGGCCCTGGCGACCGAACTGTGCGCCATTATCTCACTGGCAACCACGGTAGTGTTGCGACTGGCCGCCATGCGCTGGCACTGGCAGTTACCGGTCTTTCACAGCGAAACCACCTGATACTGACTGGGCCTCAGGCCAGTAGCCGCGGTCTGGGCTCTGCCTTACCATGCCAGTTTTGTCAGGGAGACGCTCATGGGCGTGGCGGTCGTACACACTTTTGCCGGGCAGGGGATGGATGCCCCACCGGTCACCGTAGAAGTTCATCTGGCGAATGGCTTACCCGCCTTTCAACTGGTCGGCATGGCTGAAACCAGTGTTAAAGAAGCCCGTGAGCGGGTGCGGTCGGCACTCATCAATTGCGGGTTCGAGTTTCCGGCCAAGCGCATCACCATCAACCTGGCCCCGGCGGAAATACCTAAGCTGGGCGGACGCTACGATTTACCCATCGCCATAGGTATTCTGGTGGCGTGCGGGGTCCTGCCACCCACTGCGGTTGCCGGGCTGGCGCTGCTCGGTGAGCTGAGTCTCAGTGGCGAACTTAAACCCGTAACCGGTGTTATACCGGCGCTGCTGGCCTGTCACCATCATGATGTCCGGCTCATCTTACCCGCCGGTAACGATAAAGAGGCGCAGCTGGTGGATGAGGTCATTCGCTATCCGGCCACTACCCTGACGGATGTATTTCATCACCTCACCGGTGATGTGCCGTTATGCCGTGGCGAACACTGGCAGTGTGTGCAGACGGCCCATGATGAGGCCTGTCGCTGGGATGACATTATCGGTCAGAGTCAGGCGAAGCGCGCGCTCATGGTGGCCGCCGCCGGTGCCCATAATCTGCTCATGCTGGGGCCACCGGGCAGTGGCAAAAGCTTGCTGGCCAGCCGCCTGTTACCGCTATTGCCGCCGCTGGATAAAACCGAGGCCATGACCGTGGCTGCGCTGCGCTCAGTGAAAGGTGAACCCATTGAGGCCGGGCATTTTTATCAGCGCCCGTTTCGCAGCCCTCATCATACCGCGTCCTTCGCCGCGCTGGTCGGTGGTGGCACGCACCCGGTGCCTGGCGAGGTCTCCCTTGCCCATGGCGGCGTGTTATTTCTCGATGAGTTACCGGAATTTGGTCGCAAGACCCTGGATGTGTTGCGGGAACCACTGGAAACCGGCGATGTGCATATTGCCAGAGCCAGCGCCCAGGCCTGTTTTCCGGCCAATTTTCAGCTGTTAGCGGCAATGAATCCCAGCCCCACCGGCGATATCGACGATAACCGCTGTACCCCGCAGCAGCAGTTGCAGTACCTGAATCGGCTGTCCGGGCCACTGTTGGATCGTATTGATATTCAGATAGAGGTGCCACGGCTGGCTGAACTTGTTCTCAGTCACCCCAATCCGGCACCGGGTGAAGATTCGATGCTGGCCGCCCGGGATGCCGTACACGCTGCACGGCAGCGCCAGCAGGCCCGGCAGGGCAAACCCAATGCTGCCCTCAGCGGTGGTGAGCTGGCCGAGCAGTGTGCCCTCAGCGATGAGGATTTGCGGTTCTTTCAACAAGCGGCAGCCACCCTGAAGCTGTCCATGCGGACGTTTCACCGTACCCTGAAAGTCGCGCGTACCCTTGCCGATCTGGCTGCCAGCCCTGCCGTAAAGCGCGACCATCTGGCCGAAGCGCTGGGGTACCGGGCGCTCGATACCCTGGTTCGTCAGCTCAGCGGGGTTTGAATAAAGGCATCCAGCAGGGGCTCCTGCCGGCGTGTTTTCAGACAGCATAACCCCAGCGCGTAAGGCTCAATGTCAGCCACCGGAATGCGGCTGACACTGCTACTCAGGGTGGAATGGTCCAGCACTACTTGCGGTACAAACCCTACCCCACATTCCAGCGCCACCATGCTCACAATTGCTTCGTTACCGCCCACCGATGCATACACACTGGGGCGGATCCCATGCTCGGCAAACCAGTGGTAAACGATCCGCCGGGTGGGCCCGTGTTCCGGCATGACTACCTGATGACGTCGCCAGTCGATGTGCTGGAGCTGAGTCACCCGCCATTCTTTGGGCGCTATCAATACCAGAGGGATATTGTCCAGCGAGGAAAACGCCACTTCAGCCGGGAAATCCGGCGTATGAATGGCAATGGAAATATCGCACTGTTGCTGGCGTACCCGGTCAATGGCCAGCGCCGGATCGCCGGTCACCAGGGTGATATCCACCGCCGGGTAACGTTCCCGAAATTGCCGCAACAGCAGCGGCAGGTGACTCTGACTGGCGGTCACAGAACAGAACAGGCTGATTTCGCCCTGTAACTGCTCGCTGTCGTTGCGCAGGTCGGCTCGCAGTGCCTGCCAGTCAGTGAGCATGTCGGTCGCAAAGGCCAGTAGCTTATCCCCGGCATGAGTGAGCGCAACTTTGCGGTTGTCCCGCTTGAACAACACACATCCCAGCTCACTTTCCAGTCGCTGGATCACCCGGCTTAGCGTAGACGGCGAGACAAACATCGCCTCGGCGGTGGTGCCAAAATGCAGGCTGGTGGCCAGATGCGTAAACATCTGCAGGCTTTTAATATCCACTTTGTTTCACTTTCTGCAATATTATGTTGCGAATATATCATTTTCCAAAATAAAAGGGATCCCGTAGGCTTATCAATAAGTCGTCACAGACGAGGTCATTCACCGCCACCGGCGGATGAATAATGACGAAAAAACTGTTCGGAATACTTATGGCTAATTATTTCAATACCCTGTCGTTACGCCAACAGCTGGACCAGCTGGGCCGGTGCCGGTTTATGGCCCGCGACGAATTCACTGACGGTTGTCAGTACCTGAAAGGCAAAAAGATTGTCATCGTCGGGTGCGGCGCCCAGGGCCTTAATCAGGGCCTGAACATGCGTGACTCCGGACTGGACGTGGCCTATGCGCTGCGCCAGGCGGCCATTGACGAACAACGGGAGTCGTACCGCCGCGCCACCGAAAACGGCTTCACGGTGGGCACCTATCAGTCATTAATCCCTGATGCTGACCTGGTCTATAACCTCACCCCCGATAAGCAACACGCCAGTGTCGTCGAAGCGGTTATGCCGCTAATGAAGCAGGGCACGACCCTGGGCTATTCCCACGGCTTTAACATTGTTGAGGAAGGTCAGCAGATCCGCAGCGACATCACGGTGGTCATGTGTGCGCCCAAGTGCCCGGGTACCGAAGTTCGGGAAGAATATAAGCGCGGATTCGGCGTTCCGACGTTGATTGCCGTGCATCCGGAAAATGATCCTGAAAACAAAGGCTGGGCAATTGCAAAAGCGCTGGCCAGTGCCACCGGGGGTGACCGGGCCGGTGTCCTTGCTTCCTCCTTCGTGGCCGAAGTGAAATCGGATTTGATGGGTGAACAGACCATTTTATGTGGCATGCAACAGGTTGCCGCGGTACTGGCTTTTGAAAAAATGGTCGATGATGGTCTGGATGCGGGCTATGCCGCCGCGCTGATCCAGCATGGCCTGGAAACCATTACCGAAGCACTGAAGATTGGTGGCGTGACCAATATGATGGACCGCCTGTCGAACCCGGCCAAACTGAAAGCCTACGCGCTGTCACAAAAGCTTGAAGGGTTGCTGCGTCCGCTGTTTGAAAAACATCAGGACGACATTATGAGCGGCGAATTTTCCCGCACCATGATGGAAGACTGGGCAAATGGTGACGCCAACTTATTAAAGTGGCGGGAAGAGACCGGACAAACCGGATTTGAAAAAGCGCCTGTGTATGGCGAGAAGATCAGCGAGCAAGAGTTCTTCGACCACGGTATTTTGCTGGTGGCCATGATCAAGTGCGGCGTTGAGCTGGCCTTTGATGTCATGGTAGAAGCCGGTATTTTGCCCGAGTCTGCGTATTATGAGTCACTGCATGAAACGCCGCTCATCTCCAATACCATTGCCCGTAAACGTTTATACGAAATGAATGTGGTGATTTCCGATACCGCCGAATACGGTAACTATTTATTCGCCAACGCGGCCATCCCCCTGCTGCGAGAGCAGTTTATGCCTGACATCGATACTTCAGTGATTGGCAGGGGTCTGCGCAATGATTCTAATCAGGTTGAGAACCGTCGCCTGGTGGAAGTGAATGACGCCATCCGCAGTCACGGGGTGGAGCAGGTAGGCAAAATCCTGCGCGGTTATATGACCGATATGAAAGCCATTATTGAGTAAACCAGTTCTGTCGTTAGGTGCTTAGAACTAAGCCCTCTTGCCCGGCCAGTTTGGCCGGGCTTTTTTATATCTTGCTCCCGGCGAGACTGGTTTACGGTTTAGCCCTCATGTCGCTCTTTTAACCGCATAGAAAATCTCGGTTGCAAACGCTGACGGTAAGTGCGTAAACCGCGCCGTCAGGCAGACAATCCTGTGCGCACCAAAAAGGATAGATATCACCCAACATGGGCAAAAAACGCACTATTGCGGTGAAAAAACACCCAAATAATGATAGCAATCATACCTGTGTAGTGATTCTCATACCCGGGTGACGCCAAACAGCAACATTATAAAAACACCGCTAAACCCCACGTATGACGGCGCTTATGGTGACTCAATCAGTATACGACCCTAACTAAATTGTCTAAAAAACAGTACATATTCGCCCAATGTAGCCATATCGCAACGGCGTGAACACTCACTATCACTTAACCCCTTGAATAAAAAGAGATTAAAACTATGGCACGAGACTTGGTATGTAATATTTACACATAAGAATAAATCCACGTTTTACCATACCAAAAACACAATATCAGAGGTTACAACATGCAACATACGGCGTCGCGATTCACGCAGATAGGCGAGTGGGTGTTTGAAGTTAAAATGGTCCGCGCCCTGAAAGTTCAGGACTATGGCAAGCCTTACTCTTCAGTAGCTACCATTACTGTAAACGGAGACAGTGGCTACATAGATACGCAAATGTCCCGGGCGGGCGAAGAGTTCAGTCGTCAGGACTGCTCTACTTTTTACGATTTTTGCCAGCGCTTGGAGCTCAAGCAGATAAGCTATGACAAAATTCGTCAGGGGATCCGCATTCCGCGCACTATCGACATTAATGCCAATGACGCCCGCCGCGCCCGCATTCAGGTGGTTAAATAGCGACGTCAGGCAGTATCGCCATGTTCCTCAAGACGGGCTTTTTCTGCCAGCCGTACTGACACCAGTGCCAGTATAAAAAAGCATAAGAATCCCAAACCAATGGGATACAGGTTGGTCGTGATGAAGCTGTCGATAAACAGGGCGATGGGTACGGAAAACAAACTGGACAAGGAGCCAATGATGGCGGCCCCTAAACCGGCCATGTTGCCTAACGGCTGCATGGCCATGGCATTTAAGTTACCAAACAAAATGCCCACAAAGAAGAATCCGGTGAACATGATGCCAATGGTGAGCAACAACGGCGGTAACCCGTCGTAGTATGCTATCAGCACGTTGAAAATCACTGCGAATCCCACCACCCCCTTCAGCGCAATCCGGCATAACGGACTCATGCCAAACTTCATTACCATGTGGCCATTAAAAAATGACGCCAGACCAATGGAAAAAGCCAGCGTAGCAAACACTAACGGGAACAATTCACCCACACCGTAAAATTCCTGAAAGATGGTGGCCGAGGCACTGATATAAGCCAGGAACGAACCGAAGATAAAGCCCATTGCTACGGTATACCCCATCACCGAATTGTGGGTAAGGATAAACCGTGACGACGCCGCAAACGGGCGCCATGAAAATGGCCGGCGGCGGGAGGCCGGCAGCGTTTCCGGCTGCCTGGCAAAAAACCAGCTACCGGTCAGCACCGCCACCCCAAGAAATAAGGTAAAGATGTGCCACCAGGACGCCAGCAGCATGACCGTCTGACCCACAATCGGTGCCAGCATAGGCACCAGAATAAACACCATCATGATAAATGACATAACTTTGGCCATGCCTTCGCCCACATACAAGTCGCGAATAATTGCCATCGCCGCAATCCGCGGACCTGAGACCCCAAAGGCCTGTACCACACGGCCCACCAGCATCATTTCCAGCGACTCTGCCAGCATGCAGATCACCGTGCCGACGCAGAAAATTATGAGCCCCAGTAACAGGGCCTCCCGACGCCCACGGCTGTCGGCATAGGGACCAAAAAATAACTGCCCGATGGCCATGCCAGCGAAAAACACCGACACGATAAGATGGGGCTGATGCGGGTCGGTCACGCCCAGCGCGTCACCAATCTGGCTGAGGGCGGGCAGCATAGCATCTATGCTCAGCGCTACCAGCGATGTCAGACTGGCCATCAGTGCTACAAATTCAACCATGCCGAGGGTGGGCGTTGCATGCGTGCCCGTAGACGATGTCTGCGCCATCAAAGTCCTGCCAGTGTAGTTCAGCGTATAAATCTGAAACGATTAAGGAAAGCCGTAACCTAAGGGGTTAGTGAGCGGCCAGCAGTATACCCCAGCGCACTTAAAAAAACCGCCTGCATTGCACCGAAGCGGGCAATGGCAGGCGGTTTATATCGGTAGTGTCAGGTTTAGTCGAGATGCTTACTCAGGAAGCTGTCCATTTCCTTAAACACCGCATGGCGGTTACGCTGAATAGACAGATTGTGGTCGCCGGCTTCCAGTTCGACATATTTCACCGGTTTGTTTTCATCTTCCAGCTCCTCCGCCATATCGCGGCTCTGATTTACGTCCACCACGCGGTCCTCGTTCCCGTGCAGCAACAAGATCGGCGTTTTGATTTTCTCCACATAGGTGACGGGGGAACGGGACGCCAGATCACTGTAATCATCACCAAACTGATTTTTGACAAATTCGTTGTTGGTGAAGTTACGACTGCGGACTACCACATCTTTCAGATTCGCCACGCCGGCAAAACTGATGGCGCATTTATACAGGTCGGGGGTTTTCACCGTAGCCATCAAGGCTGCATACCCGCCATAACTGGCCCCGACGATGCACAGTCTGTCAGGGTCTGCGTAACCCTGAGCGATCATCCACTGGGTAACGTCAGTAATGTCGTCCTGCATTTGCAGGCCCCACGCTTTCATTTGCGCTTCAGCAAAGCTGGCTCCGTACCCCTGCGAGCCGCGGAAGTTCGGGCGGATCACTGCGTAGCCTTTATTAATGAAGAACGCTGTCCAGTAGTCAAATCCGTCATAGTCCCGGGCTCCCGGGCCGCCGTGAGGGTGGATGATGGTCGGATAGGGGGCCTTGCCGGTATTGGGCAGGGTCAGATACCCGTCCACCAATACGCCATCACGCATTTTCATGGCCACCTTACTGTGTTCATTCAGGCGGGTAGGGTCAATTTGTGAGTACTGCTGAAACAACACGTTCAGTTCACCCTTCTTGCGGTTGCCCAGCAGGTATAAACCCGGTTGCGTGTCACTATCTGAGTACAGAAGATAAATATTTTCGTCACGGCTGAAGCTAATCAGGTGGTTGTCGAACTCGGGCAGGGCGACATCAATCTGTTTCTGCAGGCCGACGTGCCTGTCATCCCAGTAGTGACGGCCATTGGGTGCATGGGCATGGTACACGCCAATCGCATCATTGGTGGCTTTAGAGTAAATCAGCCCGCCGCTTACATCATGGAATTCTTCCGACAAGAGTTCGGTAATTTCATTGGTCTTTATGTTCAGCGCGTACAGGGCCAGATAGTCCCCTTTGTAGGCTTTGTAATAGAGGATATTGGGGTCGAGCGCGAAGCCCAGTACCACCGCACCCCGCTCTTGCATAGCATTGAACGCAAACAAGGTGCGCCATTCCTCACCGTCACGTAACAGCACTTTCTGTTCGCCGTCCTCATGGTCCAGCGACACCCCCACCCGCACGTTGCCCTGGCGATCGGTAATCCATTCGCGGATTTGTCGTTTGCCCAGCTCAACACGTTCGGCGCTTGCGTCTTCCAGATTCACCTTATAGACCGAGGGCAGATTAGGCACCTCCACATCAATTGCTACCAGAACGTGGTTGGGATCGTCCGGCAACCAGTCAATGACGGAATCCTGAAATTGCGGCACATGATAATTATTGGTACTGCGCCGGCTCAGGCGGCGCCAGTTGATAAGATTAACCGGATCTTTACCCTGATCGTCATATCGCATACTGAACATGCGCGTTTCATAAAACCGCGTGACGCCCCGCTTCGATTCATAGCGGGCACTGATCACCAGCCGCTCGTCATTGGCCCATTTAAACCAGTTTATTTTTATTTTTTCATTATCTGAGCTAAGCAGGTAGAACATTTTCTGCGCTTTCAGGTCGTACGTCGCCAGTACTGATATTTCCTCTGGCTCGTTTACGTTTTGCACAAAAGCAATTCGTTCGCCACTTGGTGAAAGGCGGGGTTTTTCACTTTCCGGCAATGCACTGAACGCTTCCACGGGCATTGGCGTAACAGTAACGGAGTCAGCGATGGTGTGCCCGGAGGCGATGACACAGCAGAACAACACGAGGCGCCTGGCGACGAGGCTGAGAAATCCTTTCATACTTTCATCCTGTATTTACAACGAGGGTTTGATTATTATTCTTTGACCGTGACAACCCGCCGTGTATCGCATCGCCGTTTCGTGCACGTATACGGCATAATATACTAAGTTTCTGAGCGGACAAAGCGTAAACAAATACCCCCGTATGGCAGGTGTAATTCCTGCATTCAGGTTGTTCATCCGCCTTCAGCGTAAAGGAAAAGGAATCAGAATTTACATGCTACTTTCACTCTCGCAGGCACCTTTCCGGCCGCATTGCCAGCCACGTTTCTGCGGGATGCTGTTCGCGGTACTCCTTTTTCTGAGTAGCGGGGCAGCCTGGGCGGTAGAATTTACTGTCCAGGGTGTGGAACAGGACGACATCGAAGACAACATCCTGTTGCACCTGAATAATATGGATGTAGAGCCGGGTCTGCTGGCCGACCCCTTCTGGCAGGAAGAAGTAGCCGAAACTGTCGCTACGGCAGTTGAGCCCTACGGGTATTACAACAGTGACACCCTGGTGGAAGTCAGTGAGGATAACGAAGTCATCCTGCAAGTCACCCTCAACCAGCCGTTACTGGTGACCAATATCACCCGCGAAATCATTGGCGCAGGGCGGGCTGATGAAGACTTCAGGGAACGGTTTAACGCCTTTCCGCTGGAAAAAGGGCAGCCGTTACACCAGCCTACCTATTCAAAATACAAATCCAGTATGCTGAACTACGCGCTCACCCACGGTTATTTCGACTTTGCCTGGCAGGCGGCGCGACTGGATTTGGTACGCGAGGAACACGCCGCCAACGTTCTGCTTATTGCACAAAGTGGCCCTCAGTATCTGTTTGGCGAGGTGAAAATTGTCGGTGACGATAAGGCGGAAGCCATTATTCGCCGGCTGGTGCCCTTTGAGCAGGGTGAGAAATATTCTTCAACCAAACTGACCGAATTTAACCGCAGCCTGAGCCAGTCAGGTTATTTCTCCCGTGTCATCGCCCGGCCAGTGGTCAGCGAAGCGGAAAACCTGCGGGTTCCCATTGAAGTCACCGTTAACCACCGTCCCAGGGACAGTTTCGATGTGGGGGTGGGCGCAGCGACGGATACCGGGCCCCGGCTACGCCTGGGCTGGGAGCGACCCTGGGTTAATTCCCGCGGCCACTCCGTTTCAGCGGACTTGTTTCTTTCTTCCCCCGAGCAGTCGCTGACTACCGATTACCGCATTCCGATGCGGGATATCACCCGGGATTACCTGAGTTTCCAGGCTGGTTATCAGTTTATAGAGTACGAAAACTCCGATACCCAAAGCGAGACCCTGTCGCTGGCTGCCCACCGCTACTGGCAGAAAAATAATTCGCCCTGGCAACAGGACGGGTCGCTGACCTATCTGCGTGAGCAGTTCGAGCAAGGCGGGGAGCCCCCCCAAACCACCACACTGGTGATGCCTGGTTATGCGATCCAGTATTTACAGAAAGACGGTGATTTGAATATTAATAATGGCTTGTTCTTCCAGGCGTTTGCGCAAGTGGGCAGGGATAACCTGGGCTCGGATATCAATATTGTGAAAGGGGTAATGGAGGGCAAAATCATCCGTACCCTGAACAATGTGCACCGGTTCACGGCACGCGCCGAAGTTGGCGCCATTAAAACCAATGACTTTTCTCAGGTACCGGCGTCACTGCGATTCTTTGCGGGCGGCGATACCAGCGTCAGGGGCTATCAGTACCGTGACATTTCGCCTACCGATGATGTCTTCAACCCGGTCACCGGGGAGGTTTCCACGCAGCCTATTGGGGGTAAATATCTGGCTACCGCCAGCGTGGAATACGCTTATCAGTTTGCTGAAAGCTGGCGGGCGGCAGTGTTTACCGATGCTGGCACCGCCACCAATGACTGGGGCACCACGCCTTTTTACAGTGTGGGGACCGGGGTCCACTGGATCTCCCCGATTGGTCCGATTCGGTTATACATTGCCCATAATATTGATGATCGCCCCGAAGACTGGCGACTGCACTTTATTCTGGGGCCGGCACTATGAGAAAGCGCACGATTTCCCTGTGGGCGCTGTCGCCATTTTTGCTGATAGCCCTGCTCATTGCTCTATTACTAAGCCCGTTGGGTACACCGGTTATCCGCAGTGTTGCCGTGTCGGTGGTGCCTGATTTGACGATTGTTGATCTGGATGGCAGCCTCGCCGGTGATCTCACCGTAGATGAATTACACTGGCAGAACGAACAGTGGCAGGTGGAGGTGGGGAGCGCCACGGTGAACCTGTCATGGCGTTGTCTGCTGGCCCCCCGAGTTTGTGTGGAGTCACTGGCGGCGTCGAAAGTTTACGTGACCCAACTGGCCCCAGCGCCGCCTTCGGCCCCGGAAACCGAGACTACGCCGCTCACGTTGCCCATCGAAATTCGGGTAGACCGTGCCCGGGTGCGGGATTTGCGGGTCGTCATGGAAGCTCAGACTATTGCGCTGCGTAGCGCAAAGCTGCAACTTTCTGCCTACCGGCAAATCACAATTACCGAACCTGCCTTCGCCGGGCTGACGGTGACGCTGCCGGTTGGGGAACAGCCCGTGCAGCAGCCGCCACAGTCGTATTCGTTATCGTATACCGCGCCCCAGCTACCCGAAATTAAACTGCCTATTCCGGTTACTATCACCGATTTCAGCCTGACTGACACCCGCATTGTGCAGGGCGACAGCACCCAGTCAGTGCCTGCAGTCAGGTTTGCCAGTTTGCAGTTTGCTGAAACCCGCCTGGCACTGGACGAGTTAACGGTACAACATGAGTCTGCGTCAGTGGCCGCCAGTGCCGAGGTCGACTTCAGCGGCAACTATCCGCTGGATGTTGCCTTGCAGGGCGAAGTTGCCCTGGACAGCAACACCACCCAGCAGCTAACCCTCACAGCCGAAGGTTCGCTGACGGACCTTAATGTAGCGCTCGATGCCAGCCAGGCCTACGACATTACCGCCAACATCCAGGCCAACATACTGTCTGATCAACTGCCGCTGTCAGTCACCGCGCAATGGGACGAGCAGCCGCTGCCCGCGCAACCGCAAGGCACCTTGCACGAGGGGACTATCAGCCTCCAAGGCACCATGGGTGACTACCAGCTCACCGGCGACAGTGCCGCCACGCTGCCGGACATCGGCCGGGTGCCAGTAACTGTGGATGTGGTGCTGAATAAACACAATATTCGGGTGAATACGCTGCAGGCGAAGTTGCTGGGCGGAACCGTTGCCAATACCGGCACCCTGTATCTGAATGAATCCGTCTCGTGGGAAGGGCGCACGCAACTTACCTCGTTGTCGGCCGCAGAACTCGTCCCCCAGGGGCCCACTGCCATTAACGGACAATTCACCAGCCTGATGCAACTGGGAGAAAACGGGCCGGAAATGAGTATTTCTGATCTGTCGGTAGACGCAAAGTTGCAGGGACAGCCCCTTAACGTCGGCGGCTCAGTGGTGTACGCAGGGGGCAGTGATATTATTGTGGCGACCCTGACGGTAACACAAGACGAAAATCGCATTCAGGTGGCCGGCCAGGTCTTCAACAAGCGCTATCTGGATGCCTCGGTAGGCTTAAACCTGCCATCGCTGAATACCCTGTATCCCGGCGTCGCCGGTCAAATTAACGGTCAGGTAAACGTCACCGGCAACTGGCAGAATCCGGCTGCAGAAGGCCAGATAAACTTAGCTGAGGTGCAGGTATCACCCTCAATCAATCCGTCAGTGGCCGCACAGGGCGCGCTCAATGGCAGCATCGATATAGATGGGGTACTCAGTGAGCATGCCCTGGCACTGGATCTCACGCTGCCCGACCACAGCCTGAAGCTGACCCTTGATGGCAGCTGGCAGAACAACCGCTGGCAGGCTGACGTGACCGACAGTCAGCTAGGGCTGCTGAATACCCGCTGGGCACTGGATAAGCCCTTTAATGTCGCGGTGCAGCCCACCCCGCTAAACGTGAGCGTGAGCAGTCACTGCTGGCAGTCCCGGGCCGAAGGCAGTCTGTGTATTAAAGACGTGCTGTATAAAGACAACAAAGCGAGTTGGTCGGTGGATGCGGACGCCCTGCCTCTCGGGATCTGGGCCAGTGAGCTGGCCGGCGACCTGGTACCGGAAGCCCCGGAGGCCACCTTGTCCGTGACCACGCAGGGCGAGGTGGGAGTCAATACGCCTATGAAGGCGCGCTTTGAAGCGGCGGTGACGCCTGCCAAATGGACACTGGGCAAGGAGCGCCCCATTGTTATTACGCTTAACAGCATTACCGCCTCGGGCGTGTTCGAAAACGACGAGCTGCAGGCCAGCGCGGAATTCGTCAGCACCGAACTGGGCGCAGTCAGTGCATCGCTCACCACCTCGCCACTGGCCGATAGCCCTCCGCTGGCGGGCAGCATTCGCTTTAAGGGGCTGAATGTAAAACCGTTAAAGCCGTTATCGCCGGCTATCCGCGAACTGTCAGGACAGCTCGACGGCGATATAGCGCTGGATGGTACGCTGTTCGCGCCAGCCTTAACCGGTACCCTGACCCTGAACGACGGCGCATTGGATGTGCAGGATATGCCGGTGTCGCTAAGCAACTGGCAGCAAACTGTCACTCTTGAGGGTAAACGAGCCAGTTTTGACGGCAGCTTCATGCTGGGTGAGGGCGACGGCAGTTTAAGCGGAAATGTGAACTGGCAGAACGATCTGGAGTTTACCGCCAACCTCAAAGGCACAGAGTTTGAGGTCCGCCAGCGTGATATTCGCATGAAGGTGTCTCCCGACCTGACCGCCAGCGTATCGAAAGAAAAAATTGATGTCTCGGGCTCGGTGAATATTCCCTGGGCGCGCATCGTTATTGAAGAACTGCCGGAAAACGCAGTGTCGCCCTCCAAAGATGTCCACCTGCGCGGCGAGCCCCCCTCAGATGATCCGCTGGATGTGGTACACGCGTCGGTCATGGTAAACATTGATAAAGCCAAAACCGGTGAGGTGAAACTGGAAGCTTTCGGGCTGACCGCCAATTTGCACGGCGGGATAAGAGTCAATACCCAGCCCTCGCTGGTGGGCTATGGCGACCTGCAAATCCTTGATGGCCGGTATCAGGCCTATGGCCAGAACCTGGTGATCCAGACCGGTGAAGTGCAGTTTAACGGCCCGATTGAGCAACCTTTGTTGTTGGTAGAAGCTATTCGCGACCCGGCCAAAACACAGGACAACGTAATTGCGGGGATCCGCATCGATGGACCCGCTGACAGTCCCAATGTGAATCTGTTCTCTGACCCGTCAATGGATCAACAGAATGTGTTGTCGTACTTGCTGACCGGCGAAGGGCCTGATTCAGAGCGTACCGACCCCAATTACAACGCCCTGTTGCTCGGATTCGGGTTGTCGAATACCGAGTCACTGACCGGACAGGTGGGCGATGCACTGGGTATCGAGGACTTTAGCCTGAGTGCCAGTGAAACAGGTGTCAGCGTGAGCGGGCAGCTTACTGACCGGCTCTCGGTAAAATACAACGTGGAAGTGGCGGCGCTCCAGTCAGACGCCACCAACAACACCTTGCGTCGCCGCCAGAAGCCGCCGAATCTGGCGCTACGCTACCGGCTGTTGCCTAAACTGTTTCTCGAAGCCATTTACACGACCATTGAAGATGACAGTGAACAGGCACTGGATTTGTATTATCAGTTTTATCTGGGCGAAAACACCGACGAGCCTGAGGAAGAAGAACAGGATTAGTCGCCGGTGTCTCCGCAGGATGTACCGTTTTGGTGCTCACGCTGCAGTGCTTCCAGTTCGGCTTGCTTCTGTAAAAAACGTTGCTGGCGCCGGTGTGCCCAGATATAGCAAACAGTCATTGCCACTGTCACCCCAATAAGGGCAATCAGCGCCGGCCCTTGCCGTGAGGCCGGCAGGTCGCCGGTGGCAAACATAGCGCCAAAGATAAGTAGCAAGAGCACTTCAGAAATCCAGGCGGAGTGCCTGGTAAGGCGGGCAATTTTCGCGTTATTGTGCATTTGCCGGATCAACAACGCCAGGTAATCCGCGGTGGTGGTCTGAAAGCCACGCACCGCCAGCCACCGTAACCTCACCAGCATCACTACCATGGGCAATGTGATTAGCATCACCGCTACCACCAGACTGGCAGCAAGGGTAGACAAGTCGTGCCACAAATACCCCAGATAGACGATCACGCCCACCGTACTGAGCAGATCGAATGCCAGGTAGCTGCGTTGGCGCCACACCTGGCGTCGGCAGTCCTGCCTGATACGGCGAACATCCAGTGGCGGCGTGGGTTGTTGTTGCCATAGTTTTTGAAGATCGTCAGTTGGCATGGTCGTTCTCCAGATGTTTGGTTACCGCGGCTCTGGCGCGTTTAAGCAGCACCCCCACATGGCTGGTGGTGAGGCCACAAATTTGGGCAATTTCCTGATAGGACAGTCCTTCGAGGGACAAGGTTAACACCTGGCGTCCCGGCAGTGGCAGGGTACGGACCGCCTCCAGCATTTGTGTCAGCATGCGCTCCTGCTCTGTGTGATGCTCTGGAGACCAGCGCATATCAGCGGCACTGTCCTGTTGCTCGTCATAGGCCACCGTGCCAGGTACGCGTACCTGGGAGGCCACATGGGACACCGCACGGTTGTGCGCCACTTTAAGAATATAGGTTTTCACACTACTGTCGCCCTTAAAGCGAGCCAGCGCCTGCCACACAGCCAGCGCAATTTCCTGCAACAACTCCTGTTGCAGCGCGTAATTGGCTTCATAGCTGCTGGCGACCCGGCCGAGCAGGGCTCCATATTGGTCAAAAAGCGTCGCGAAATCCGGTTTCAAGTGGATCCTGTCGGTTAAAGGTAAGCAGGTAATTTACTTCGGTTAGTCTTGCTTGCGCAAAAAATATTACGCCGGCCTGTAATATTTTTTGCCCATGGCCGACTAGCTCCCTGTAAACCATTTGCCGTAACGCCCCCGTGTTACGGCTTGCTAACAGAGGAACTAGTTATGGAAACCGTGATTTTTGTAGCCTTATTTGTCGTCTTCGGCGGTATTACCTTACTGACCAGCTACCTTGATGCCAAATACCAGTGGCGTTTAAATGACTGGCTGAACGGACGCTGTAGTAATCCGTTTGAACGCCGGTCAGCCACTGAAACTGATGAGCCCCGCGACGAACTGAAAGCGCGCATTGAAACCCTGGAGGCCATCGTGACCGAGCCGGCCTATGAACTGAATAAAAAGATTAACGCCCTCAAATAACGGTGTTGGTAACCGTCGGCTATGCGCTTGCTACCAGACAGGTGAACGGCCATACAAGGCGGCGGTCAGCGACTGGCAAAGCCGGGGCATGCGGACACCGCCCCCCGCTAACGCTTGTTACGCGTCATTCAGCTTTTTAAATAGCACGCGAGCTGGCTAATGGCATCATCAAGGAGCCGCTGGCGAGCGGCTTGCGCTACCCAGGCGCTGTGCGGCGTGATAAGTAAATTGGCTACCTCCTCGGTCAGCAAAATATGGTTGGCGGGTGGCGGCTCCTCACTTAACACATCCAGTGCCGCCCCGCCGATGCGCTGTTCCTGCAACGCCTGTAACAAGGCGGTTTCGTCAATTAAGCCGCCGCGGGCGGTATTAATGATAAACGCATGGGCGGGCAATGCGGTTAGTACGTCGCTATTCACCAGTTGATGAGTATCCTCACTCAGCTGGCAGTGCAGGCTTAATACGTCGGTCTCGGGTAACAGGCTCTGCAACGCGGGCCGTGGATCGTGGGTCTTACCGGGGCGGGCGGCAATGGTAACCCGCATACCCAGTGCGCGATACAGTGCCTCCACCCGTTTGCCTAAGGCGCCGTGGCCTACAATCACTGCGTGCTTGCCCGCCAGCTCGACCACCTGATGGTCGAGTAAACAAAACTGCGGTGCTCCGGACCAGCGCCCCTGTTGTACGTCCCGGTGATAGTCAGCGAACCGGGTGGCCAGGTTTAACAGCAACATCAGGGTATGCTGGGCGACCGCATCGGTGCCATATCCGGCAACATTGGCGACCTGAATGCCCTGTTGCTGGCACCAGTCCACCGCCACATTGTTGAGCCCGGTAGCCAGCACGCCGATATAACCGCACCGGGAGTCCGCCAGCTCGTCAGCACCCAGCTTCACCTTGTTAGTCAGGACAATATCGGCGTCGGCAATGCGACTGCGGGTTTCGCTGGCGTCGGTATAGTCGTAACGCTGCCAGGTGACGGGCAGCGCATCAAGTTGCGTGGTATCGAGAGAGTGGGGCGCCAGCGTGGCCCAGTCCAGAACTACACCCTGCGTCATAGTCCCTCCTTGATCGTCTCCAGCGCGGTTTGTACTTTTACGGGCAAAGGCACTGCCTGATCGGTCTGACGGTTGACGAACACCTGCACTACCAGACCGTGGGCCACCCGTCGCTGTCCGTCGCCGGCGTACACAGCCAGTCCGTATGTCACCGAACTGCGTCCGATTTTCACCACCCGCATGCCGACGTGCATCGCCTCCGGGTAGCTGGCGGGTGCCAGATACTGACACTGCGAGCTCACCACATAAGCCACCACCTGTCCCCGCTGCACATCCAGACCGCCCTGCTCAATTAAAAACCGGTTTATGGCGGTATCAAAGAAGCTGTAATAGGCCACATTGTTGATGTGCCCGTACGCGTCATTATCCTGCCAGCGAGTGGCAAGAGTGATTTGATAAGGGTAGTCCTGTAAGGATGGGGTGATGTCTGACATGGTGAATCCGTTGCTGACCGGTCTGGATAACGAGCATACGCGGCTGCCTGCTGAATTGCTACGTATGTAGTGGATCAGGGCTGGCGCACTTCACCGTCGCCCAGTACCACAAATTTTTCAGTGGTAAGGGCATGGGCCCCCATGGGGCCGTAGGCGTGCAGTTTGCTGCTGGAAACACCAATTTCCGCGCCCATACCCAGCTGCTCACTGGTGGCAAAACGTGCCGATGCATTCACCATCACCACCGCTGAGTGCACGTCCTGAATAAATCGCTGGGCGGTCTGATAATGGTCGGTAGCAATGACATCGGTATGGCCGGTGCCGTGCTCGCGAATATGACCTACGGCGTCGTCGTAGCTGTCTACCACTTTAATGGCAATCTCCAGCGCCAGGTACTCGGCCTGCCAGTCGCTGCGCACAGCCGGCATGGCCTCGTCGAAATAGTCGATGGCCCGCTCACAGGCGTGTACCACCACCCCGTGCGCCGCACACAGCCTGGCCACGTGAGGGAGCAAGCTGGCGGCCTGGTCCACATGCACCAGACAGGTTTCCAGTGCATTGCAAATATCAGCGTGCCGGGTTTTACCGTCTTCCAGCAGTGCCAGCGCGGTGTCGTGACGGGCATGTGCGTCCACGTATAAATGGCACACGCCTTTGCGGTGCTGAATGACCGGTATCCGGCTGTGATCGGTAACAAATTCAATCAGCCCTTCACCGCCGCGGGGGATAACCAGGTCAATATCCTGCTTCAGTCCCACCAATTGTTTTAGTATGGTTCGGCTCGGGTTGGGCACCAGCGTAACCAGTGCCGGGTCCAGATCATGCTCTTTAAGCACATGATGGATACAGGCGGCTAACGCCAGGTTAGAGTGCAGAGCTTCATTACTGCCCCGCAAGATCACCGCATTACCGGCTTTCAGACACAGCGCAGCGGCGTCAGTCGTTGTTTGCGGGCGGGCTTCGTAAATCATGGCAATCACCCCCAGCGGAATGCGCATTTTACCCACCTGAAGGCCACTGGGCAGGGTGTGCATCTGGCTCACTTCGCCCACAGGATCCGGTTGTGCGGCAATGTCCGCCACTGCGTTGGCGATACTCATCACCCGTTGCTTGGTCAGCATCAACCGGTCTACCACCGTTTTATCGTGTCCCTGCGCACGGGCATTTTCAGTATCCAGGTTATTGGCATCAAGAATGCTGTCGGTTTGGGCCACAATATGCTGGCTGATTGCCATTAACAGTTTGCGTTTTCGTTCTGCACTGAGGGCAGCAATGGTGACTGACGCGTTGCGCGTCTCGCGGGCGGCCTGCTGAATGGAAAAACTCATGATGATATCCCTGCTCGTTCGGTTGACTCTGCCCTGTCCGGGCAATAGCTAACTGTCTTGACGGCTGGACAACAGCACCAGGTCATCCCGGTGCACCACGACCTCACTACTAGCATAGCCTAAGGTCTCACGAATTTGTTGTGACTTCATCCCCTGTATTTGGGTAAGTTCCATATCCGAAAACAAGCTAAGCCCTTTGGCAACGAGGGTGTCCTGACAATGAATTTCCACCGCATCACCGGGCCTGAATTGCCCCCGGACCTGACAGATCCCGGAGGGGAGTAGCGAGGCCCCCCGCGTTACGAGCGCATCCCGGGCGCCTTCATCAACACTGATCACACCACGGGTGCGCAGGGTGTGGGTCAGCCATAAGCGCCGCGCATTCCCCCGCGGCTGAGTGGCATGAAACAAGGTGCCGGGAATGTTTCCTTCCAGCAGGGCATCGAATGTTTGCCCCCGCCGACCATTTACAATCAGTGTTTGAATTCCGCTGTGGGTGCATTTCTCTGCTGCTTCAATTTTGGTGCGCATGCCGCCGGTGCCGACGGTGCTGCCTGCGCCGCCTGCCCGCTGATAGACAGATTCATCAATGCGCGTGACCTCGGGGATCAGCGTGGCATCTGCATGTTTACGGGGGTCAGCAGTGTACAACCCGTCGATATCAGAGCAAATGATCAGGGTATCCGCCTCAGCAACCAGTGCGGTGTAGGCGGCCAGATTATCGTTATCTCCCACCTTCAGTTCGTTGACCGCCACCGTGTCATTTTCGTTCACCACCGGTAACGCGCCGTGTTTTAACAGCTCGCGCAGCGTATTTTTTATATTCACATAGCGGGTACGGTCATGGAGGTCGTCGGCGGTGAGCAGCACCTGGGCACAGCGCGCATCGAAAAACCGTTGCCAGTTAGCCATCATCTGGGTCTGCCCAATAGCCGCCATGGCCTGTTTTTCGGCAATAGAAGGGGGGTGGGTCAGGGGAACACTGCGGCGGCCTGCCGCTACACTTCCTGACGACACCACTATCACTTCTTTGCCGGCCTCCCGGCTGGCAGTAATAAAACGTGCAAGGGGCAGTAAAAAGCGCGCTTCACACGCGTTACCTTGCGGCGCAATCAGGGCGCTGCCTACTTTAAGGACGGCACGTTGCCAGTGGAATGAACTCATGGGTGACAGCAAGCAAACTGCGTATGCCGTAAGCATACGTCACATTTCTATGCGGAAACAAGCGCCTTGCAACGGCTTTTTTGCGGCGAAGGCAAGCCTTTTAACGGCCAAAAACTGGTAATTGAATGAACAGGGCTTATACAATGGCCGACTTCATTTGTGTTTCTTTTCATCAGTAGCAAGGAATCTGCATGAGTAGACGTAACCGCCATCTGTTCTGGGTTATCCCGGTGCTGTCCATGATGGTTCAGCTGCCAGTCGCCACCGCAGCAATAAAACAAACAAAAGGCGACTTCGAAGACAAATTCAGACAACTCGATGAAGTGCTGCCTACCCCCAATGTGTACCGCAACGCCGCCGGCGAGCCCGGTCATCAGTACTGGCAACAAAAAGTCGATTATCAGATTGATGTCACGCTGAACGAAGACGAGCGTCGTCTGGAAGCCAGCGAAACCATTACTTATCAGAATAACTCACCGGATACGCTGAAATATTTGTGGATCCAGCTGGACCAGAATAAATTCCGTAACGACTCGATGTCGGCGCTGTCTACTAATTTTGGTGGTATTGGCAATCGCGGTCCTGCTACCCAGAGCGGCTCAGCAGACAAACCAGCTAAACTGAGCATGGGCGCACTGCGCCGCCAGCAGTTCGTGGAAGATCACGAACTGGGTTACGAGATCTCACGAGTAGAAAACAAGGCCGGTAACGATTTGCATCATGTGATCGTCGGCACCCTGATGCGGGTAGATTTAGCCAAGCCACTGAAGCCCGGGGAGCAGGTGACTTTCGATATCGACTTCTCATTCAATATAGTTGAGGAAGACGCGGTATCGGCGCGTGCCGGTTACGAGCACTTCCCTGACGATGCCCGGGAAGGCGGCAATGATATTTTCCTGCTGGCGCAATGGTTTCCGCGGCTGGCCGCGTACACTGACTACGAAGCCTGGACTAATAAAGAGTTCATCGGTCGCGGTGAGTTTACGCTGGAGTTTGGTAATTATGACGTAAGCATTACGGTGCCGGCCGACCATATTGTGTCGTCTACCGGGGTACTGCAAAACGCCGATGATGTGTTAACGGAAACCCAGCGCGAACGCCTTAAAGAGGCGGAAACCGCCGAGCGAACTGTGTTTATCGTCACACCCGAAGAAGCGCTGGAAAATGAAAAGGCCGGCACAGATAAAACCAAAACCTGGCGCTTCCAGGCAGAAAACGTCCGTGATTTTGCCTGGGCCTCATCGCGTAAGTTTATGTGGGACGCCCGGGGTTTTCAGCAGGGCGGCGATGTTCAGCCCCTGGTGATGGCTATGTCGTTCTACCCCAAAGAGGGTGGCGACTTGTGGAAAAAATATTCCACCGAAGCCGTTATTCATACTATGGACGTGTACAACCGCTTTTCATTCGACTACCCGTATCCGGTAGCGCAGTCGGTGAACGGCCCGGTGGGCGGCATGGAATACCCCATGATCACCTTCAATGGTCCACGTACCGAGTTACGTGACGATGGTTCACGTACCTATTCGCTTGCCGAAAAGCGTTTCCTGATTGGCGTGGTTATTCATGAAATCGGTCACATATACTTCCCCATGGTCGTGAACTCAGACGAACGTCAGTGGACCTGGATGGATGAAGGTCTGAACAGCTTCCTGGATGGCGTGGCCGGTCGTGAATGGGATCCTAATATTCCATGGGGCGTAGAGCCGCGCGATATTACCGGGTACATGAAGTCATCTACTCAGGTACCAATTATGACCCAGTCTGACTCGGTATTACGGTTGGGGCCTAACGCATATACGAAACCTGCCGCGGCACTGAATATACTGCGTGAAACCATTCTCGGTCGTGAGCTGTTTGATTTTGCGTTCAAAGAATATGCCCAGCGCTGGATGTTTAAACGTCCCACGCCTGCCGACTTCTTCCGGACTATGGAAGAGGCCTCCGGGGTCGATCTTGACTGGTTCTGGCGCGGTTGGTTCTATTCAACTGACCACGTAGATATCTCCATTGACCGGGTGTACAAGCTACGCCTGGACACCGAAGATCCGGATATCGATTTTGCCCGCCAGCGCCAGACCGAGCAGGACAAGCCGTTGTCGCTGACTGTTGAGCGTAATGAACAGGAAGGCAAAAAACTGTGGGTAGAGCGTTTTGATGACATCAAAGACTTCTACGATGACAACGATCAGTTCACTGTCACCAACAAAGATCGCAACAAGTACCGTAAGTTCCTGAATAAACTGGAGCCCTGGGAGCGTAAAGCGTTTGAGCGTGCCGTACGTGAAGACAAAAACTATTACGTTCTGGAATTCTCTAACCAGGGTGGTCTGGTGATGCCAATCATTCTGGAGCTGGAATATGCCAACGGCACTACCGAGATGATGCGCATCCCGGCCGAAATCTGGCGCCGTACGCCGAAAGCGGTCAGCAAACTGATTGTGACCGAGAAAAATCAGGAACTGGTAAGTGTCACCGTCGATCCACGCTGGGAAACCGCAGATGTGGATGTAGAAAACAACCACTACCCGCGCCGTATCATTCCGTCGCGGATCGAGGCTTACAAATCCAAGCCCCGCTCGGGCAAGGTGTATCGCGACCTGATGCACGAAATTAACACCGAGCTGGACGAAGATGCTGAGGATGACGATGACAACTAAGGTGTTTCGACGCCTGCCACAGTGGTGCCTGGCGGCACTGCTGCTGGTGATATCAACAGCGGCGTCAGCGCATCAGATCAAAGCCGCCATTACCACGGTGCTGTTTAATCCCAGAACCGAGAACATAGAGGTAATGCACCGGTTTAATTTGCATGATGCCGAGCACGCCGTGAAGATACTGTTTGATAAGTCAGCCGACATTATGGCGGATGCAGATACCCAGCAGGCATTCGCCGGGTATGTGGCAGAGCATTTTGCCCTGCTGAATGCAGCGGGCGAACGCCTGACACTGAATTCGGTAGGGTATGAGACTGAAGGTAAGTTTTTCTGGGTATACCAGGAAACCGCTCAGCCTCCTGAATTGGCGGGATTGAAGATCCGCCACGATGCGTTACGGGAGTTATGGCCCAGCCAGGTCAATACCCTCAACGTGGAGGGCAACGGGCCGCTAAAGACCCTGACCTTCACCGATAGTGTGACGCTGCTGGAAGTCGGCTTCGATCGGGCACATCAGTAACCACTGATGCCCGCAAACATTGTAGAAAAGCGCCTTCGGGCGCTTTTTTTATTCCAGGCGCCGGTGATGGGCGATGGATTACATCAGGGTACCTGGCTTGCACTGTGCCGGTAAGTAAATAAGCGTGGCTGGACCGGGTTTGCAACGGGCAGCGTAGCCGGCTTGCTGATCCAAATGCTGGCGCAGATGGTTTAAAGCCCACCAGCAGTAAACCCGGAAACACTATGAGTAATGACAAACCCGGGCGGCGGGTCCCTACCGGGCGTATTGCCCGGGTAGGGCGCTTAGGTGCACTTGCCGGCCGCATAGCCACGAACGTGGTCACCCGGGGAGCCGGGCAGTGGGCGACCGGTAAACGGCCCACATTGTCGGGCTTACTGATGACCCCCGCCAATATTACCCGCATCGCCGATCAACTGGCCACCATGCGCGGGGCGGCCATGAAGATTGGGCAACTCATCTCAATGGACGGGGGCGACTTTTTGCCACCGGAACTGGCTGAGATCCTTGCCCGCTTGAGGGATAACGCTGAGCCGATGCCGAAAGCGCAGCTTATTGAGGTGCTGGCAAACCAGTGGCAACCTGACTGGCAGGACACGTTACTGTATTTTTCCTTTACGCCGGTAGCGGCGGCCTCGATCGGCCAGGTGCACAAAGTGATTACGCTGGACGGAGACATCCTCGCCATTAAGGTGCAGTACCCAGGTGTGAAAGCGAGTATTGACGCAGATGTCGACAACGTGGCTACGCTTATCCGCCTGTCCGGGCTGATACCGAAAGACGTAGCATTACAAACCATTCTGGATGACGCCAAAGCACAGTTACATCAGGAAGCGGACTACCAGCGTGAAGCAAAGATGCTTAGCCGTTACCGGCAATTATGCACGCCGTATACCCGCTTTGAAATCCCGCAGGTGGTGGAGAGTCTTACCACCGATACCGTGCTGGCCATGACTTACCATGATGGCATACCTATCGAAGAGCTCACCACGGCCAGTCAGGGGATCCGCGACGCAGTTATGGCTGCTCTGATGACCTTGTTCTTCCGTGAGGTGTTCGACTTTCAGCTTTTACAAAGCGATCCTAATCTGGCGAATTATCGCTATCGGCTCGCTGACGACAAACTGATCTTGCTGGATTTCGGCGCTACCCGAGAAATACCCGATGCCATCAGCCGTGGCTATCAACAGCTATTACAGGCGGCCGCCGATGAGGACACCAAGCGTATGGCAGTCACCGCGTTAGCGCTGGGGCTCATACTACCGTCCCACTCCGCGCTTCAGCGTGACGCCGTCGTTGCGATAGGCATGCAGGCCTGTGAATCCATTCGCCACCAGGGTGCCTACGACTTCGGCAATTCCGACCTGCTCGTGCAGTTGCATGATATGGGCATGGCCCTTACCTATGAACACAACTTCTGGCATGTCCCGCCAGCCGATGCGCTGTTCATTCACCGTAAACTGGGGGGGCTGTATATGCTGGCTAAACGCCTGGGCGCCAGAATGGACATGCGGGCTATTGCGGCTCCCTGGCTGGATTAGCCGTCCACCGCGCTAATTACGTGGTGGCGTTCAGTAAGGCAGCGCCATACTAAACGGTAAGGCAACCTGATCGGCGCTTTTCGGCGGGTTGCCAATCATTTCATCATAGGGAGTATCGTGCTTCATCACCGCACGATCGACCTGACAATGGGCGAAGGTTTCGCGGATTTGGCCGGCACTGAAAAACCGTTTCGGGTGGCCTTGTTTGTCGTACACCATACCGGCTTTATCAGCCGTAGCCAGATAGACAAGATAAATGTTCATTTCGTAAGACTGAACTTCCAGGTACTCAATGCGCAATCCCTGCGGGCTAATTTCATCAAGGGTGAATTTTTGCATCAGGCACTCATATAGGAACAACCTGGTTATTTACGTAACGGCGCTTTTTGAGGTTCATCCTCCTGGCTGAATTCGTCTTCCTCACTGCGAATGACCGTCAGCAGCCACACCAAACTGATGGCGTGTGCCACCAGTAGCACAATCACCACCGCGCCCGGCAAGCCACTGGCCAACCACAATAACGGTATTGCCAGTAACCGGGGGCCTTCCATCGCCAGCGCCGCTTTCGAGCGCTGCAGCACCCACCCTATCTGCATACAGGATATAAACACCGAGACCATAATCACGGTGGTACCCAGACTGGTGAGGTTATCAAGGGTAAGCAGCAGGTAAACGGTCATTGCCAGCATCACTATATGCTGAACAAAGCAGTACCGACTCACCCGCGCCCCAAGCGCCGGATCGTATTTTACGAAATCGGCGAGCGGTTGCTTTTGAAGCGGGAACCGGGCGGCCACGTCCGGCGGACGCCAGCCTGTGCGACCAAACCAAACCCGCCATTTGTCTTTCCAGCGCGCAGTGTGATAGCTGTCCTGCCAAAGCTGGGAATACACCTGTAAATTAGCCCACAGGGGGTTAAAGCTTTTCAGCGCCCCCCGAATGCCATAAACCGGCGGCACATTCCGTAACTCCGGCATATAGGTACTAAATAGCCGATCCCAGAGAATAAATACTCCGCCGTAATTTTTGTCAATGTATACCCGGTTTTGGGCATGGTGCACCCGGTGGTTAGACGGTGTCACGAAGACGGCCTCCAGCCAACCCAGCTTGTCAATATACTGGGTGTGTACCCAAAACTGATACACCAGATTCAGGGCGGCTACCGTGATCACCATTTCCGGGGGAAACCCCACCACGGCCATGGGCAAATAAAAGATCCAGCTCAAAAAACTGCCGCTGGTCTGCCGCAATGCAGTGGTCAGGTTGTAGTCCTCACTGGAGTGATGCACCACATGGGCGGCCCAGAGCACACTGACTTCATGGCCCAGCCGGTGATTCCAGTAATATAAAAAGTCATACAATACGAAGGCCACCAGCCAGATGTACCAGGCCTGGGACAGCTGGTACTGGGCAAGGGCGTCAAACACCACCAGGTATAAGGTAAAGGGCAGTAACTGATGCACAATAGTCATCAGCCGTGACAGAACCCCGGCACTGAGGCTGGTAAGCGCATCATTGAGGCGATAGTGCCCGCGCTGAGCCCGACGGTCGGCCCACAGTTCGAGACCGATGAGTAAGAAAAAAGCCGGAATGGCGTAAAGTATAACTGTCATGAGTGCCGCGATCTTTTTTAATTATTGTTGTTTTATTGCGCACAAAACGCAAGTTTTGTCCGAGTTTGGGCTACGCTAATCCCACGGTGTCAGAAACTGAATGATTAAAAAAGATCAAATTCTGGCGAAATTCAGTAGAAACCTGATAGAAAAGAGGAATTTGTCCGTTCGCGGAACCAATCTGTCTGTTGAACTTCCAATAATACGTACAATGTCTGATAGTATTATCTGACAAGGAATTAGATTACGGTGGAGACAATATGAGTGAAGAGTCAGAAAAACGTACACTAACCCCCCATATTTTGATCATTGGCGCGGTAGTCATTGTCATTCTGGCCGTGTTGTTCTGGCCGTCGGGCGACGATACCGACGACGTGTCGCAGCAACCGGAGGTAACCGAGCCGGAAATGCAGATGCCCGATGAACCGGAAGTGATTGAGCCGGCGCCCGCTCCATCCACTGTAGAATTAGATCCTGATGCCGAAGCCCAGCCCATGCCGGAAACCCCGGAGATCGAGCCTGAACCACTGGACACCAGCGATGTGGCCATCAAGGAAGCACTGGCAGAAGTAAGCCAGGAGAACAAAGACGAGGTCAACCGGATCCTGGTCAATGAAGCGCTGCTACAACGGTTTGTGGTGTCGGTGACAAATCTTGCAGACGACAAAATGGCGCCTAACCACCAGCTGGTCACGCCGCCCGAGCAGCCGTTCCGTACCTACACACAGGCCGATAAAGAGTGGATTGATGCCGCCAGTTACAAGCGCTATACGCCCTATGTAAATATGCTGGAGTCGTTCGACAATGAGGCGTTACTGAACCTGTACGACACCTACAAAGGCGATATTCAGAAAAAGTATGCTGAAATTGGCGATCCTGACCAGCCCTTCAACGACGTTATGGTAGATGCCATTAATCAGTTATTGGATACCCCGGAAGTGCCCATGCCGGTAGAAGTGTATACCGACTCGGTGGCGTATAAATTTGCCGATCCTAAGCTGGAGTCGCTCAGCGAGCCGCAAAAACAATTGTTGCGGACCGGCCCGGATAACATGCGGCGGATTAAAGCCAAGCTACGCGAGATTAAAGCGGTGCTGCAAGAAAATGGATATCAGTAGGATCCAACAACAGTTAGCCGGGACCGAATCCGGGTCCCGGCCCATTCCGCCGGTGGAGGACTGGGATCCGCCTTTTTGTGGCGACATGAATATGGTAGTCACGCTGGATGGTCGCTGGTTTTATGAAAACTCACCTATTGGCCGCCCTGCATTGGTCAGGCTATTCGCATCTGTGTTGAAAAAGGAAGCCGACCGCTATTATCTGGTTACACCGGTAGAAAAAATTGGCCTCACCGTCGAAGACGTGCCGTTTGTTATTACCAACTGGCAACAGGAAGGAGACAACTATATTCTGACTACGCAGACCGGAGACGATTGTGAAGTGGGCGAGAGCCACCCCATTGAGCTGCGGCCACCACCGGCGGCTCTGGCCGATCCTGACGCCACCCCCATCCCGTATATCAAGGTTCGACGTAACCTGTGGGCGCGCCTGCATCAGAACGTCTACTACCAGTTGCTGGTGCGGGCCACCAGCACCACAGACGACAACGGTGTCACCCGTCTTACGTTAACCAGCAATGGTCACACCTACACGCTGGGTGAAATGCAGACGGGTCAGGCCTGAGTTGCTGGCATACCTGCGGCTGTCTCAGTATGCCGTTACCTGTCGTATCTGTCTTTGTGTTGATGTCGTCCTTACCTTAGAGTGAAATTCGAACAACAACAGGGAACTTATCCATGAAAAAAACGCTCTTGGCTGTAGCTATCGGTACGCTGTCTTTCACGACCCATGCGGCCACCTTGATCCACGCCGGCAAAGTCTTTACCGGCACCAGTGATGATATCCAGGACGCCATGACCATTGTGGTCGAAGATAACAAGATTGCTGCCATCACTGACGGCTATCAGTCAGCCGATGAGGGCGATACGGTTGTTGATCTTAAAAATGCCACGGTGATGCCCGGTTTGATGGACATGCACGTACACTTGTCGTCTCAACACAATGGCCCACAGACCTATCTGGCCCGTTATACCCTTAATGAAGCTGATCTGGCGCTGCGTGCAGCAAATTATGCCGAGAAAACCCTGATGGCAGGCTTTACCACCGTGCGTAACCTGGGTGACGGTTACAACGAGACGGTGGCACTGCGTAATGCCGTAGACAAAGGGCTCTTTCCCGGCCCGCGCATTTACACCGCAGCAAAATCCATTGCCACCACCGGCGGTCATGCTGACCCAAGTAACGGCATGTCACGCAGTCTGCGCCCGGATACCGGTCCAGAGGACGGAGTGGTAAACGGCGTGGCGGAAGCCAGAGAGGCTGTGCGTCAACGTTATCAGGATGGCGCAGATGTCATTAAAATCACCGCCACCGGCGGCGTGTTGAGTGTGGCAAAGAGCGGCCAGAACCCGCAGTTTATGGATGATGAGGTGAAAGCCATTGTCGATACGGCCGCTGATTATGGCATGACTGTCGCTGTACACGCCCACGGAAAAGAGGGCATGAAACGGGCAATCCGCGCCGGCGTAGACTCTATCGAACATGGCACCTACATGGATGAGGAAGCTATCGCGCTGATGAAAGAACACGGTACATACTATGTACCCACCATTCTGGCCGGCGCCTTCGTGGCCGAGAAAGCGAAAATTGATGGGTACTTCCCAGACATTGTGCGTCCCAAAGCAGCCGCTATTGGCCCCTTGATCCAGGAAACCTTCGCCAAAGCGTATCAGGAAGGCGTGAATATCGCGTTTGGTACCGACAGTGGGGTTTCAGCCCATGGTGACAATGCACAGGAATTCGCATTAATGGTAGAGGCGGGGATGCCGGCCGCAGCAGCGCTGCGCAGTGCCACAGTGGCTACTGCCGACTTACTTGGCGTAGCGGATAAGCTGGGTACGCTGGAAGCGGGTAAGCTGGCGGACATCATCGCGGTATCCGGCGACCCGCTGGAAGACATTACCAGCATGGAAAAAGTCTCATTCGTCATGAAGGACGGCACCATTTACAAGCAACCCTGATAAGTCATGGCCGTCAGCAAAGCAATTAAGCGTCGTACCCACAGGCTGGTGAAGTCAAAGCACATGCTCAAGGGCATAACGGTGGCCTCATTTCTGGAGTCCACCATTGTGCCGGTCCCGCTTGAAGCCGTTCTGGTGCCACTGATGCAGGCGCGGCGGGAGCAGTTGTGGCTGATTGCGCTGATGGCGACGGTAGGTTGTGCAGTTGGCGCCTTGTTTGGCTATGCGCTGGGCTACTACCTGTTTGACGTGCTGGGTGACTGGCTGATCCAGCTACTCTCCAGCCCCGAACAGTTTGAACAGGTAAAAAGTAAAATGGCTCGGGAGGGCTTCTGGTTTGTGCTAACTCTGGGCGTCGCGCCCATTCCCTTCCAGATAGCCATGCTGGCCGCGGGTGCCACCCAGTACTCCCTACCATGGTTTTTGCTGGCCACGGTGCTTGCCCGGTCGTTACGCTACTTCGGTCTGGCGCTGGTGGTCTATATTGCCGGCAATGAAGCCGAACGCCTGATCAGACGCTATAATTTTCGTGCTATTGCCTTCGCCACAGCAGTAGTACTGGGTTTGTGGGCGCTATCGGCGTGGCTGGGAGGCTAAGATACCCCCTTTATTCTTCTCACTTGCTTTGTGTAACGCCAGGAAGTGCAGAGAAGGAGAACCCTGCTGTGACCGCCGGCCCGATGCGACCAGCTTCGGGCCGACTCCACGGTAGCCCGCGCTCCAGTTATACATGCCTGTACTACAGTACCTCAGTGACCGTCAGAACCGTCTCCTTCTGCAATTTTTTGCCGGGCAGCAAGTGCACACGCCAGGTAGGACCGCCAAGCTGGCCTGTTTCTTGAAAAGCCTCCTATACTTATTGGCTTTTCACAGGAATCTTCAACATGAATGAGCAACCCAAATGGGTAAGTGTTGTAGCCGGCGCGGGCTATAGCGCCAAAACAGTGATGTATTGCATGCTGGGGCTGTTTATATTGTCCTCGGCAATATCTGCCTTCGGCAGTGAAAACACTACACAGCAAAACGTATTTCAGACTGTTAAGTCCCAGCCTTTCGGACAGGTAATGCTGACCGTCCTGATAATCGGCCTTATCTGCTACACCATCTGGCGCTGGCTGCAAGCCGCCCTGAATACTGAAGACCTGGATATGAGTAATGGTAAAGACATCATTATGCGGGTGTTCCTGTTTGTCTCAGGGGTACTTTACGCAGGGGTGGCTTACCTGGGTCTGAAAGTGCTTACCGGCGAGCAAAGCGGTAAAGGCGGCGGCAGTAGTGAAGATATGACCGCCCAGCTCATGCAGTATCAGTGGGGCCAGCTACTGGTAGGAGCCATTGGTGTGACCATTCTCATCTTTGCCTTTATCCAGTTTAAGCATGCGTACACTGGTGACTTCATGAAGAAGTTTAAACACAGGGAGCTGTCTTCTGAGGAGCAAAAGACCACCCGTACCGCCGGTCGTCTGGGTTACACAGCGCGAGGCGTGGTGTATGTACTGGTTGGGGGTTTCTTTGCCATTGCCGCGTGGCGGCACAACCCGGAAAAAGCCGGTGGTCTGCAACAAGCGTTGAGTACGCTGACTGAGCAGGCCTTTGGTCAGCTTCTGCTGGGTGCAGTGGGTGCCGGCTTTGTGCTGTTCGGTATTTACTGTGCCTTTGAGGCCCGCTATCGCCGGACCTAAGTGTTAAGACCCTTCCTTATCAGGTACTGATAAGGAAGGGTCTGTGTTTGTGTGGCCACCAGGGTGTGGTCCATAAACCGGCAAAAACTGGGGATATCCCGGGTGGTGGCGGGGTCGTCGGCAGTCACGCAGACGCTCTCGCCCTCATTCATTTTACGGATTTGCAGGCGAACCATCATCACCGGTTCCGGGCAACGCAGCCCCAGAGTATCCAGCTGATGATCGGCCTGCGCAAAATCGTCAGAAGTGCTCATAGTGCGAAATCAGATACCGTAATTGTTGCGATAACGGGTAATGGCAGCAATACTGTCATCATAGCCACCGACTTCTTGCAGATAGGCTACCACATCCCCCAGAGTCACAATTGCAATCACCTGAGTGGAGAAGTCACGCTCTACTTCCTGAATAGCGGACAACTCACCCTGACCGCGCTCCTGTCTGTCCAGCGCAATTAACACCCCGGCCAGACTGGCATTGTTTTGCTCAATCAGGGTCATGGACTCGCGGATGGCTGTACCTGCGGTAATCACATCATCCACCAGCATCACCCGTCCGGCGAGCGGACTGCCTACCAGATTGCCGCCTTCACCATGAGTTTTGGCTTCTTTGCGGTTAAAGCAATAGGGCACGTCCTGATCATGATGGTCGGCCAGTGCCACAACGGTAGTAGTGGCAATAGGAATGCCTTTATAAGCCGGACCGAACAGTACATCGAAGGGCACTCCGGCATCTTCCAGCGCAGCGGCGTAATACCGGCCCAGCCGGGCTAAATCACCGCCCCGGTTAAACAGTCCCGCATTGAAAAAATACGGGCTCTGGCGGCCGGATTTCAGGGTAAATTCACCAAACTTCAGGACGCCGCGTTCAATAGCGAATGCAATAAACTCGCGCTGGAATGCTTTCATGGGGCCCCCTACGCCAGTGCGGCTTTCTGAATGTCGAACAGCTCACGCAGACCATCACGGGCAATTTCCATCATTTCCTGCATTTCGTCGAAGGAGAAAGGTTCGCCTTCTGCGGTACCCTGAACTTCAATCAGTTTGCCGGTTTCGGTCATGACCACGTTCATATCTGTTTCTGCTTCAGAGTCTTCAGAATATTCCAGATCGGCAATGGGGTTGCCGTTATAGATACCCACCGACAACGCCGCAATCATATGCTTAAGGGGATTCGTTTTAATGATGCCCTTGGCACGCATATAAGTGAGCGCGTCTACCAGCGCAACACAGGCACCGGTAATCGCAGCAGTGCGGGTACCGCCATCGGCCTGAATAACATCGCAGTCCAGTGTCAGGGTATTTTCGCCCAGTAGTTTCAGGTCTACTGCAGCGCGCAGCGAGCGGGCAATCAGCCGCTGGATTTCCAGAGTCCGACCACCCTGTTTACCCCGCGCCGCTTCACGGGCACTGCGGGTATGGGTCGCGCGGGGCAGCATGCTGTACTCCGCCGTGATCCAGCCTTTTCCCTGACCTTTCATGAAACGCGGAACACCTTCTTCCACAGAGGCGTTACACAGCACTTTGGTATTACCAAACTCAACCAGCACCGAACCTTCGGCATGGCAGGTATATTGACGGGTAAGGGTAACGGGACGGATCTGACTGGCGGTTCTGCCGCTTGGACGCATAGTGCATTCCTTATTGTTGGGCTACGAATAATAAGCGCTAAGTATAACGCAGGAGGGGCCTGGCATGAAAATGAAAATCGGCGCAACGGGGTTTGAACAGGTTGCGGTTTTCGCCGCTTATACCTGCTTAACTGCGACCTGCATTGCTAATTACTGAAAGCGCGTTGCTTCAAATTACGGGGCGTTTACGCCCTCTGCGATACCTTACCAGTTCTCAGATGATAAAGGTTTAAACATATAACTTATTTACTTGTACGGTTAAATGGCTAGGGTTAGGGTAGAATAAATAAAGGAAGTCACAATCAGGATTCACTATGATATACAGCATGACAGCGTTCGCCCGGGGCGAAATTAAACAGGAATGGGGCACCGCGGTGTGGGAAATCCGCTCGGTTAACCAACGGTTTCTAGAAACCTTTTTCCGCCTGCCTGAACAGTTCCGCGCACTGGAGCCCATGCTACGTGAACGCTTCCGAAAGCGCCTGGCCCGGGGCAAAGTAGAATGCGCACTGCGTTTTACCGCCAACGATGCCGCAGTAGGTAAGCTAAACCTTAACGAAGATCTCGCCAAACAAATACTGCATGCGGCTGACTGGGTGCAGGCGCATGGCCAGTCCACCGGTGTAAACCCGCTTGATGTGCTTCGCTGGCCGGGTGTGATAGCCTCTGAAGAAACGGACATGGATGCTATCCAGGCACAACTACTGGACGCGTTTGATAACACGCTGAATGATTTTGTGGAAGCCCGTGGAACTGAAGGCACCACGCTGAAGTCACTGATTGAACAACGCCTGGATGGCATTGAGCAGGAAGTAGTGAAAGTCGCCGAACAGATGCCGGAAGTGCTGAACTGGCAGCGAGAGCGTATTCAAACCCGCTTTGAAGAAGCCAGGGTGGAACTGGAGCCAGGCCGGCTGGAACAGGAAATGATTTTACTGGCTCAAAAGGTGGATGTTGCCGAGGAGCTGGACCGGCTGAATTCCCATATTAAGGAAACTCGTAAAATCCTCACCAAAGGCGGAGCTGTGGGCCGTCGCCTTGATTTCATGATGCAGGAATTCAATCGCGAGTCGAACACCCTGGGTTCAAAGTCCATTAACAGCGATATAACCCAGTCGGCGGTAGAGCTGAAGGTACTGATTGAACAAATGCGTGAGCAGATTCAGAATATAGAATAATTACTCGAATCATTATGCACCAACGTATTTCGCCGCTGAGAGCCCTCTTCAGCGGCGTTTTTATAATTGTTTTAATCATGGAGTCCGCTATGCGCACTGGTTTAATTTTATCAGCCTGTTTCCTGGCCGTTCCGGTAGTTGCAGACACCAACAAACAGCGTATACATGCCGTGCTCAATGACCTGCATACTTTCGCTGCCGATGCGAATGGGAAAAGCTACTTTTCGTTGTACTCACCTAATTCCATGTTTATCGGCACCGATGCCAGTGAAACCTGGTCAAAAGAGGAGTTTCAGGCTTACGCTCAGCCTTATTTCAGCCAGGGTCAGGGATGGACTTATACGATGACAGAACGCACTGTCACGGTCGCTGAGAGTGGCCAGGTGGCCTGGTTTGTGGAGATGCTCCACAATGATAGCCTGGGTGTTACACGTGGAACCGGGGTATTACAGAAATCCGAAGGGGAGTGGCGGGTCGAGCAGTATCATCTGACGCTCCCCGTGCCGAATGCGATAATTGGTGAGGTGGCGGCCTCGGTTCGGGCTCACGCTAATTAACAGCGCCACCCGGTAAGGGTGGCGTGATTGGTCACTTACTCAGAATACCTATCAGGTATTGTTCTGCGTCAGCGGTTGAATTTCCAGCTCAACCCGACGGTTCATTTGGCGGTTCGACGGGCTGGTATTAGCAACCTTGGGTTGGTATTCACCCAAACCTACCGCAGTGATACGGGTGGGGTTGACGTTAAAGGACGTGAGCTGCATTTTCACGGCATTGGCGCGACGCTCTGACAGCCCCTGGTTGTACTCGGCCGCGCCGGTATCATCAGTGTGACCTTTGATCATCAATACGGTTTTCTCATACTCGTTAAGCACCTTTGCCACGTCATTGAGTACCGGATTAAAGTTTGGGCTAATGGAAGCGCTGTCTGTAGCAAACGTGATATCGCCGGGCATGATCAGACGCAAGTTATCGCCTTCGCGGACCACCTGCACGCCGGAGTCAGAGAGTTCGTTTCGTAACTCTTCTTCCTGTTTATCCATGTAGTTACCAATGGCACCACCGGCAATGGCACCTACTGCGGCGCCCCACGCGTAACGGCTTTTATCATGATCGCCCGTGGCTTTACCCAGAATGGCGCCCATTACCGCGCCAATGGCCGCACCCTTCTGGGTATTTGAAGGGTTATTTGCACAGCCACCAATGGCTACTGACGCAGCAAGTAAACTTACAGCTAATGTCTTTTTCATAACGTCCTCGTCACTCTGTTATTTTCGTCAAAGAGAGTTACAGCAAGTCCTGTTCCAGTTTAGCCTAACAGGCGAAACATACCCATAATAGCCGCTGAAAGCTGAACCAGAGGTAAACAGAAGTGGGAAAGTCAGTCGCCGGGCGGGGGCGGTAGCAGCGGGTGAAACCGTAAAATCTACACGGTCACCCTTTCTGGCGCGCAAATATTATGCAGCGGTGTTGCTTTACGGCGACGCTACTGATTTACCACCCGTTCAAAAAACGCCTGTACATCAATATTGTAGTCACCAGGTTGCACGGCTTTTTCAATACGCATGGTACTGGTGACAGCGAGGTCCACGTCTTTAAGTTCAAGGTAGTGATTATTGCGGGCCGAATAGAATACCCGGATTTTGGGCTTGTGGGCATTCTCGGTTTGCTCAGTTACCACTGCCAGCCGTTCATTGCTCAACAGCACAATACTGCCGACCGGGTATACCCCCATACACTTAATAAACTGTAAGACCAACTCTTTATCGAGCTTGTGAGGAGAGTCGGCGACCAGGATCTGTAGCGCGCGCTGGCTGGGCATGCCCTGCTTGTAGCAGCGGTCGGCGGTCAGCGCATCGTACATATCAGCAATGGCCAGCATGCGGCCTTCCTGACTGATTTCATCGCCCCGACTGCCGTTCGGATAGCCGTAGCCATCCAGTCGCTCATGGTGCTCAGAGACGGTGCGGATAAGGTGCGCCGGGATATTTTCTTCTTCAAGCGCCTGAACACCATAAAACACGTGGTCGCGCATGATGTTCATTTCCATATCGGTGAGCTTGCCGGGCTTATGCAGAATGCGGTCCGGAATACGGATTTTGCCAATATCGTGCAGAAAACCTGCGTGCGCCAGGTCGTTGACCTGTGTTTCATCCATACCAATAAAGCGACCGAAATTAGCCAACAGAATCGCCACGTTTAACGAGTGTTCCAGAAGATAATCGTCTTTTTCACGAATTTTTGTCAGACACAGCAAGGCATCGGGATTGCGATCGATAGACTCCACCAGCTTATGCGAAAACTCACGGGGGATCTTATCGTCAAAAGGCAGACCTTTTTGTACCGCATTCAGCAATTGCTTCTGAATGCTTTTACCCTGTTTATGTAATTTCTGGGCGCGGGTGAGTTCATCCTCAAACCTCACCGAGCGGCTGCCATATTCAGGTTTTGAAGCACGTTGCTGAGGTGATGGCACGTCAGGGTCAGTCGTCGGCGAGGAGGGCGCAGGATCGAACGCTTTGCTCTCATCAATTACGACCTTTTTTACGCCCTTGGTTCTGAGCGTGTCTACCACTGCCTGATTCGTCACCTTGCCCTGGCTTTTAATTTTTACTTTGCCAGATTGTTCGGCAATCTGGTGTACATACATGCCCGAGGCCAGGTCGTTGATACTGATGGTTTTTAGTGTGCGTTCCGTCATTCGAATTATTTGCTGAAGTTATCCTTTCATCCGGAGCGTATTATACCACGCCCGTGATTAAATATACTATCCGCTCAGCTCCACTAACAAGGTATACAGATCGGGTTTCCACACCACCTCCCGCATTTTTACCCGGCCGTTAATAACGCTAATTCCCTCGTCCGTGAGGAGGATACGCTGTTCGGTAAACTGTGCAAAGCCTGCTGAAAAAGCCAGTCTCCCATCGCTGCGCACCACACGGTGCCAGGGGACAGTCTCTTCGCACTGGAGCAGACACCGTCCTGCCAGTCTGGCCCGCCCGGGTAAGCCAGCCAGGTCTGCAAGCTGGCCATAGCTGACAACACGACCCACCGGCACCAGCTTTAGTACCTGCAACATTTGCTCGCAGGCAGGTTTTTTCGGCATACTTGACCCCTCGTTATTCGAACCATCTATCATGCGCGACTATTGCTCACAATGCCATTATCCCCTGCGCACCTGCGTGTGCGCACATGTGCAACAGGTGCACAGCCCCGTTTCCGTGTGGTTGATACAACACCCGCGAGAGCGCGACCACGCTAAAAACACGGCGCGGCTGGTCAGCCTGTGTGTGCCTGACGCCCACTGCATACCGGCAGACGATAACCAGCGGATAAACAGCCTTGCTGACCGTTGTCAGCAACAGCCCAGCGCGGTGATCTACCCGGGCCCGGCGAGTATGCCGTGGGAATCTCACGCTGAAGACGCCCCGCAGGCATTCACTAATCTGGTATTTTTAGATGGCAGCTGGCGTCAGGCAAAAGGATTGTGGCTGGCACACCCATGGTTACAGAGGCTGCCCAGTTTTCATTTCTCCGCCAACCCGGCGTCAGCATATGCCATTCGGCATACGGACGGTGAGCATCATCTGTCTACACTGGAGGCGGTGGCGTACAGTCTGACCACCGGGTATGGAACAGACACAGCTGCGCTGCTGCGTCTTCAACACGCCATGCAGGCGCACTGGCAGGGTCCGGCATGCCATCGCCGGGGACACAATCGCTAACCCATCGACACGAATCCCGGCTGGGTTGTGATAAGTTCAAGCCAGTATCGAATAGCCGGGAAGGGCGCTAAATCGAATCCCCCCTCGTCAGCCACATGGGTGTAGGCAAACAGAGAAATATCCGCCAGCGAAAACTGCTCACCAAGCAAGTAGGGCGTGCGACTTAACTGCTGTTCCATAACCTCAAGGGCACGATAGCCTGCGGCGTGTTTTGCTTCGTATTCTTCACGGCGGGCAGCGGGCAAACCCAGATATAGTTTAATGAAGCGGGCTACTGCAATATTCGGCTCATGGCTGTACTGTTCGAAAAACTGCCATTCCAGCATCTTTGCGTGCTCAAAGGGCGTCGTTGGCACTAGTGCAGTGCCCGCGGCCAGGAAATTCAGAATGGCGTTAGATTCGGTAAGGATCCGGCCGTCATCAAGTTCCAGTACCGGGATTTTACCGGCGGGTGCTTTTTCCAGAAACGTGGGGGAACGGGTATCCCCGCGCAGAATATCCATGTGGGTCCACTTGCAGGTTTGTCCTGTTAACGCCAGTAGCAGTTGAATTTTGTAACAATTGCCCGAGCGTTTGTCGCCGTAGATGCGCATAAAACCTCCCTGTTAATGCCCGGTACCCCGGTTAGATTGTGAAGTACTCCGCCAGCGACAGACAGGCCCAGGACAGAGGGATAAGCAAAAACGCCCCCACTATCTTCAGCGACTGACGAAGATCGATAGGCCAGACGGACATCGACTGTATGTCTTCAATTTGATCCTGGCAGCGATTCAGAGAGCGCAACAGGTCCTGTTTGTGCCGGGGTTTACTGGCGGCCTGGTCATAGATATCCTGCATGCGCGCAGTTAATCGATTGACTGCCTGGACTTTGAGATTTTTCATCACGGTCTGCATGCGGAACACAGGCAGCAACAGATAAAGAAACAGTCCACCTCCAAAAATACTAAGCAGCACAATATCGATGGTGGGAATGTCCTTTCCGAACCAGAAAACCGGCACGATCAATAAACTAAATACTGCATGAATAGCGTTACTCAGGCCTAAGTCTGAAAACGGCTTAAGTAGTTTAATCTCTGACAGGCCGTTCCCGGCGGAGGAGATCAGACGGCGGCTAATGAAGCGGGTGGTAGTGGTGACTTGTAACAGGTAAAGCCAGATAAAAAACCAGAACGGTACCGCAGTCACGTTCAGCAGTAGCACGCCAATTTGCAGGTCGAGCGCCAGCAGCCCTTCACTGGCCAGGTACACAGTCGTTACCAGTAACGCAATAGAGGCGGCAATAATCACCTGATGTTGCAGCCAGCGGGTTAGCACATCGCGGTAATAACTGAACTCTGTCATGCGCTGCTGGGCAATCAGGTAGCTGACAATAGTAGACGCTGTGCGTCTGTGTAAAAGGCGCACGTTAAACCATAGATAACCGGTGACAATGGGCATACCCAGCGCAGCGTTAAAGTCTCGCTGTGCGCGTACCTCGCCCGCTGACGGCAGGGTAAGGGTGCCGGCCAGATAATTTAAGGTAAGAGTAATCAATACGTATGCCAGCGGTATCACCCATAAAGCCATGGCGGCCGGCGACATATAGCGGCTACTCAGCGGCATGGCTGTAGGGTTACCTGAAAAGGGACTGTGCACGAAAGACTTCTACTTAGAAATTTCTATTTTTGGCTAGTTTACTCCCATCATGGGGGTAGGCCAAGTTAATCAACCAGATGCCTCGTGCATCCGGAGCCCGGTACTTCCCTGTTCAGGATTTAAGCGTAACCCCCTTTATACAATTATCAAGTATGAGGGCTATTCTGACCACACTGCGAATTCACTGCCACCGGGTTCACTGAAATGAAACCGCTGGCCGCCGGGAAACGCGAAAATGGGCTTCACAATACGCCCACCGGCCTTTTCTATCTGTTGCCGGCACGACGCCAGGTCCTCACAGTAAAACACTACCAGCACACCGCCGGTGCGTGTAAGTGACGGTGTATCGGCGTGATAAAAGCCGCCCTGCATCTCCGGCGTATCAAACGCACTGTACTCTCCACCGTAATCGGTGAATTGCCAGTCAAAAACCTCTGTAAAGAACGCCTTGGTGGCCGGCAAGTCTGAAGAGGGTACTTCCAGATAATTAATGGCCTTGTTTCTCATTCCGTTGCTCTCCGCCGTGTAGTGTTTTTGTGTCGGTCAGGGTGACGCAGAATCTGCATGATCCCCCTGCTGTAGGTGAGTTGAGTGCACCCTATTGCTGCCCGTGGTTCCCTTCCCCCCCCCGCAGCCGTTCTCTTAAACGTAAACGAAGGAGCCGGGAGGCTCCCTGTATGCTCACGGCGAAAAACGAACTGCTGTCAGTCGCGGGATCAGTATAGTCATAGCGCGTGTATACGCCATACTTTTACAGGCAATAAAAAACCCGGCCGGAGCCGGGTTTGCTTATAACTACTGAATTTATTACTTGCGCAGCTTCTGAATAAGTCTCAGCTGAGCAATAGCTTCGGCCAGCTCTTGAGCGGCTTCGGCGTAGTTAAAGTCAGCGCCTGGGTTGGCGATGTGCTCTTCTGCACGTCGTTTGGCGTCTTCTGCTGCCTGTTCGTCGAGGTCTTCCGCGCGAACCGCAGTATCAGCCAGTACAGTGACGGTACCAGGTTGTACTTCCAGTACACCACCCGCTACGTAGATAACTTCTTCTTCACCGTGCTGTTTCACCAAACGCACCATACCAGGTTTAATAGCAGTGATCAGTGGCGCGTGTCCGGGATGGATACCCAGCTCACCTTCGCTACCTGTCACCTGAATGTTTTCAACGCGACCAGAAAAAATTTGCTGTTCTGCGCTGACTACGTCCAGATGCGTTGTCATTGCTGCCATGTGAACCTCCTGATTAGGTACGTAAGCTTAATGTCACAGAGCTGGTGCTAAGCACCAGTCATGCTTATTTTGCTTTCTTGGCTTTCTCTGCAGCTTCTTCGATCGATCCCACCATGTAGAAGGCTTGCTCAGGCAAATCGTCGTACTCGCCGTCGAGGATTGCTTTAAAGCCGCTGATGGTATCTTTCAGAGAAACATATTTACCAGGCGCACCAGTGAACACTTCCGCTACGAAGAACGGCTGTGACAGGAAGCGCTGAATTTTACGTGCACGGGATACAACCAGCTTGTCTTCTTCAGACAGCTCGTCCATACCCAGGATCGCAATGATATCTTTCAGCTCTTTATAACGCTGCAGTACTGTTTGTACGCCACGCGCTACGTCGTAGTGCTCCTGACCGATTACCAGTGGGTCCAGCTGACGTGAAGTAGAATCCAGTGGATCTACCGCAGGGTAGATACCCAGAGACGCGATATCACGTGACAGTACTACCGTTGCGTCCAAGTGAGCAAAGGTGGTTGCTGGTGACGGGTCAGTCAAGTCATCGGCTGGTACATATACCGCCTGAATTGACGTGATTGAACCTGTCTTGGTTGAGGCGATACGTTCCTGCAGTACACCCATCTCTTCTGCCAGAGTAGGCTGATAACCTACCGCTGAAGGCATACGTCCCAGCAGTGCCGATACTTCGGTACCTGCCAGTGTGTAACGATAGATGTTATCTACGAAGAACAGTACGTCACGGCCTTCGTCACGGAATTTTTCCGCAATTGTCAGACCGGTCAGTGCTACACGCAGACGGTTACCCGGCGGCTCGTTCATCTGGCCGTACACCAACGATACTTTATCAAGTACGTTAGAGTCGTTCATTTCATGATAGAAGTCGTTACCCTCACGGGTACGCTCACCAACACCGGCAAATACCGAGAAACCACTGTGCTCGATCGCGATGTTACGGATAAGTTCCATCATGTTTACGGTTTTACCAACACCGGCACCACCGAACAGACCAACTTTACCACCTTTGGCAAACGGGCAAACCAGGTCGATAACCTTGATACCGGTTTCCAGCAGCTCAACGGCGTTCGACTGGTCTTCGTAGCTAGGCGCCGCGCGGTGAATAGACATACGCTCTTCTTCACCGATAGGACCCGCTTCGTCAATGGGGTTACCCAGTACGTCCATGATACGGCCCAGGGTTTTAGTACCCACTGGCACCATGATTGGGGCGTTAGTATTTTCAATTGTGATACCGCGGCGCAGACCGTCGGAAGAACCCATAGCGATGGTACGAACTACACCACCACCTAACTGCTGCTGCACTTCCAGGGTCAGCCCTGAAAGTTCACCGTCGGTCACTCGCAGTGCGTCATATACTCTTGGTACCGCATCTTGTGGAAACTCAATGTCCACAACGGCGCCAATGATTTGGACGACCTTACCTTGACTCATAATTTGTCCTCGTTATCTCTTCTAAACCTTTGCTTACACCGCTGCGGCACCGCTGACAATCTCACTGATTTCTTGTGTGATTGCAGCTTGACGCGCTTTGTTATATACCAGTTGCAGATCATCAATCAGGTTGCCGGCATTGTCGGTTGCAGATTTCATTGCAACCATTCGGGCAGCCTGCTCAGATGCAGCGTTTTCTACCACGCCCTGGTACACCTGAGACTCAATGTAACGCACCATCAATGATTCCAGGATTTCCCGTGGATCTGGCTCGTAAATGTAGTCCCAACGATGCTTATAGTCGTCGTCATCAGACTTAGGCAAAGGTAATAACTGATTGCTCACTGGGGTTTGTGTCATGGTATTGATGAAGTCGTTGAATACCAGGTAAACCCGGTCCAGCTTTCCTTCGTCATATGCTTTTAGCATGACACGTACTACGCCAACGATATCGCTGACGCTTGGCTTGTCGCCCAATCCAGACTCAGCAGCTAATAAGTTGCCACCGAACCGATTGAAGAAACTACATGCCTTTGCCCCTAACGCTGCGAAGTCCACTTCTACACCCTTTTCCTGCCAGTCTTTGACTTGCTGGGTGACGAGCTTAAATTCGTTGGTGTTCAAACCACCACATAAGCCCCGGTCAGTGGAAATCACAATGTAACCAACACGTTTAACCTCACGCTCTTCCAGATATGGATGGCGATATTCCAGGTTACCGTTGGCAATGTGACCAATCACTTTTAGCATGCTTTGTGCGTATGGGCGGCCAGAGGCCATGCGTTCCTGCGCCTTTTTCATTTTCGACGCAGCAACCATTTCCATCGCACTGGTAATCTTTTGAGTATTCTTGATACTCCCAATCTTACCTTTTATCTCTTTACCGCTGGCCATGACTATCTCTCCGATTACTCAACGTATGTGCTGGCCATTACAGCCAGCACCCGGTGATTACCAAGTTTGTGTCGCTTTAAAGTTTGTTAAAGCGTCATTCAACTTCGATGCAATCTCGTCGTTGTAGTTACCTGTTTCGTTGATAGTCTTCATCAGGTCAGCATGTTCGCTGTTCATGTAAGAGTGCAGAGAGGCTTCAAAATCCAGGATTTTGTTCAGCTCTACATCTTTCAGGAAACCTTTCTCTACCGCGAACAGGGATACACCCATGTCGGCAATGGACAGTGGCGTATACTGTTTTTGTTTCATCAGCTCGGTAACACGCTCACCGTGCTCAAGCTGTTCACGGGTAGCTTCATCAAGGTCAGAAGCAAACTGCGAGAACGCCGCCAGTTCACGATACTGAGCCAGGGCCAGACGAATACCGCCACCCAGCTTCTTGATGATTTTCGTCTGTGCAGAACCACCAACACGCGATACTGATACACCGGCGTTAACCGCAGGGCGGATACCGGCGTTGAACAGGTCAGTTTCCAGGAAGATCTGACCATCAGTAATCGAGATTACGTTGGTTGGTACGAATGCAGATACGTCACCCGCCTGGGTTTCAATGATAGGCAATGCCGTCAGTGAACCCGTTTTGCCTTTCACTTCACCTTTGGTGAAGTTTTCTACGTACTGCTCGTTAACACGGGCGGCACGTTCCAGCAGACGTGAGTGAAGATAGAATACGTCACCCGGGTATGCTTCACGACCTGGTGGACGCTTCAGCAGCAGTGAAATCTGACGATACGCAACGGCTTGCTTAGACAAGTCATCGTATACGATCAGAGCATCTTCACCGTGGTCACGGAAGAATTCACCCATGGTACAACCAGAGTAAGGTGCCAGGTATTGCAGCGCTGCAGATTCAGACGCAGAAGCGGCAACCACAATGGTGTGCTCCATGGCGCCGTGCTCTTCCAGCTTACGTACTACGTTAGAAATAGTAGAAGCCTTCTGGCCTACTGCAACGTAGATACACTTAATACCCGTGCCTTTCTGGTTGATGATCGCATCAATCGCCATGGCAGTTTTACCGGTCTGACGGTCACCGATTAACAGTTCACGCTGTCCACGACCGATTGGGATCATGGCATCAACTGACTTATAACCCGTTTGTACTGGCTGGTCTACCGACTGACGTTCGATTACGCCAGGGGCAATTTTCTCAACCGGTTCAAAGCTGGCTGCGTCAATTGACCCTTTACCGTCAATAGGCTCACCCAGGGTGTTAACTACACGACCCAACAGGGCGCGGCCAACAGGAACTTCCAGGATACGGCCAGTAGATTGTACTTTGTCGCCTTCCCGTAGGTCAGCGTAAGGTCCCATAACAACGGCACCTACTGAGTCACGCTCAAGGTTCAGTGCAATAGCATAGCGACCACCAGGTAGCTCAACCATTTCACCTTGCATTACATCGGCCAGGCCGTGAATGCGGATAATACCGTCGGTTACTGCGACGATCGTGCCTTCATTGCGTGCTTCACTGGTAACATTGAACTGTTCAATTCTTTTCTTGATCAGTTCAGCAATTTCAGTGGAATTAAGTTGCATGCTCTTATCCCCGTTATGCTTGCAACGCGTCTGCGAGACGGTTCAATTTCGACTTCACGGAACCATCAATAACTGTATCACCGGATTTAATTACTAAACCGGCGACCAGGGCAGGGTCCACGTTACAATTAAGCTTCACTTTACGTGCCAGACGTTTTTCCAGTGTCGTTGCCAGCTCTGTTTGTTGAGCGGCGGTCAGTTCTGAGGCTGACGTGACGTCGACTTCCACTTCTTTGTCGTACTCGGCCTTAAAGGCATCGAACATAGCGGAAATTTCAGGTAATACTGGTAAACGATTATTTTCAGCCAGAACCTTCACCAGGTTCTGTCCGTGTTCGTCAAGCTGGTCACCGCAGATATTGTTGAATATCTCTGCCAGTGTGTCGGACGCGACCGCACCAGTCAGTAACTGATGCATGTCGTCATTGCGAACCACTTGTGCAGTAAACATCAACATATCCTGCCATTTGGCTACGGCGTTGTGCTCGACAGCAAAATCGAAAGCAGCTTTAGCGTAGGGACGAGCAACGGTTGTCAATTCAGACATGGCTCATCTCCTTCTTAAAGCTCTGCGACAAGTTTTTCAACAATGTCGTTTTGCGCTTGTGCATCGATTTCACGTTGTAAGATCTGTTGTGCGCCGGCCACTGCCAGGGCAGCCACCTGCTTACGCAGATCTTCTTTGGCACGATTGCGTTCAGCTTCAATCTCGGCATAACCAGATGCGATGATTTTTTCACGCTCGGCATGACCTTTCTGCGTTTCTTCGTCAACCAGTTGGTTGGCGCGCTTCTTGGCCTGCTCGATAATTTCAGCTGCTTGCGCTTTCGCGTCTTTTAACTGCTCAGTCGCTTTCTGCTGAGCTAGCTCAAGGTCTTTCTCAGCACGATCAGAAGCGGCAAGCCCATCGGCTATTTTCTTCTGACGTTCTTCGATCGCACCCATTAGTGGCGGCCATACATACTTTTTGCAGAACCACACAAAAACGATGAATGCGATAGATTGACCAATAAGAGTGGCGTTAATATTCACGACCGCTCCTCCTCATAAATGTTCGCTAATAGACTTGAGTTTAAGATTAAGCACCAACAGCGAACAGAAGGTAAAGAGCGATACCAACACCGATCATCGCGATGGCGTCGATAAGACCCGCTACGATGAACATTTTAACTTGCAGTTGAGGGGCCAGTTCTGGTTGACGAGCAGCAGATTCCAGGAATTTACCACCCAGCAGACCGAAACCAATAGCGGTACCCAGGGCACCCAGACCAATCAGTAATGCAGCAGCGATGTATAACATTTACGTCTCCGATTTAAGTTATTTAAAGTTAAAGTTAAAAGTAAAACTCGTGTTACGCGTGTAGCAGCCAGGCTACTACACGCCTAATAGGTTAATGGTCTTCGCTGGCCAGGCTCAGATACACGATGGTCAGCATCATGAATATGAACGCCTGTAGCGGCAGAACCAGAATATGGAACACGGCCCACGCAAAGTGCAGAGGCAGCTGGAACAGGCCAATTGTGGCGATCAGGATGAAGATCAGCTCACTGGCATACAGGTTACCGAACAAACGCAGTGCCAGTGACAGCGGACGCGCCAGCAGGGTAACGGTTTCCAGAATAAAGTTAACAGGTATAAACGCCCAGTGATTGAACGGCTGCATGGTCAGCTCTTTGGTGAAGCCACCGAAGCCTTTCATTTTCACTGAGTAGTAAAGGATCAGTACAAACACACCCAGCGCAAGCGCAAACGTAGTATTCAGGTCAGTAGTTGGCACTGATTTCATATACACATCATGGGGGTCCATATCGAACGCATGCTGACCAATCAGGCCGGCAATGGTCGGTAACCAGTCAACCGGCACCAGATCCATCAGGTTCATCAGCAGTACCCACACAAAAATCGTCAGGGCCAGCGGCGCAATTAACGCGCTTCTGCCATGGTAGGTGCTGGTCACGTTGTCATTAACAAACTCTAAGACCAGCTCAACGAACGCCTGAAACTTGCCAGGTACGCCAGTAGTGGCTTTCTTGGCGACAGCGCGGAAAGAAATAACGAACAACAAACCCAATACCACTGACCACGCGAGCGTGTCGACATGCCATGCCCAGAAACCTGCATCGGCACACGCTTTGTTAAACGCGATACCGCTGTCGGTTGAGCACATGGTGGCATTGGTCAAGTGGTGCTTGATGTATTCTGAGGTAGTGTATTCAGATGCCATTGTTTAACCCAAATTGTAAAGTGTGAAAATCTGTTGAGTTCCCGGGAGGTACGCCGTTCTTATCGCACCTGTGTTGCCGTACGCGGTCATTATTCTGATTGTTGCGTATTGTCCCGGAATAAGGCCAGCCAGTAGCTGACCGTCGTTATGACGTAGCCGATAATTACCGGCAGGGGAGATGCTTGTAACCCCATAAATGCCACAACGAACAAAATCATTGTCAGTGCCAGTTTTATTTTTGCGCCCTGGCTAAAGCTCCTTGCCACCAGATTACTCTGTCTGGCACCGGCGTAACGAAATGCAAAGCCGGCAAATATAAGTGTGGGTAGAATGCTGACCACTGCGCCACAGGCGAGCGATAAGGCAGTGTGCGCGTTACTGAAGACCACGCCAGCCAGAATCAGGATAAGTGCCGTAACACCTTGGAAAAACATTCCTTTTTTGGCTATTTTCTTGCCCTGACCCACCAGGTCTCGACTCACTGCGACATCCTGCTTGTTCTTACCCAACAAAAAGCGTCAGAAGTATACTGATTTACCGATAATTTTCAACAATACATCGCGTGTTGAAAGTGAATCTGAAAATTTTCACGCAAACTATCGGATTGCGACAGCATTCTACCCTGAAAGTGGTTACTTTGCGACCTTTGCAAAAGGGGCGGGGAACACCCAGGTGTAAACAACCTAACCTATTGAAATTTTGATATTATTCCATCGAGTTGTTCGAGGTCATTGAAGTTAATTACCATCTTACCCTTGCCTTTGGCGTTGTGATCAATACTCACCGGCGCACCGAGGTTTTCAGACAAACGGTTCATCAGACTTTTGACATCCGGGTCAATGGTTTTTTCCGGTTTGGGTTTCGCCGGCTCCAACAACTTACGCACCAGCTTTTCTGTATCGCGTACTGTCAGCCCTTTACCTGAAACAGTCTGTGCCGCTTCTGACTGCGCCTCACCATCGAGTGCCAATAAGGCACGGGCATGGCCCATTTCGATGTCGCCGTGCTCTACCAGCAGTTTTACGTCATCGTTCAGGTTATTCAGGCGCAGTAAATTGGTGACAGTAGTACGGGATTTACCCACTGCTTCCGCGACTTCCTGATGGGTCAGCTCGAAGTCGGACATCAGGCGGTCTAATGCCTGGGCTTCTTCCATGGCGTTAAGATCTTCGCGCTGAATATTCTCAATGAGCGCAATGGCCACTGCGGCTTCATCCGGCACGTCTTTAACCAGACAGGGGACTTCATCAAGCTGGGCAAGTTGCGCGGCGCGCCAGCGACGTTCCCCGGCAATAATTTCATAGCGGTGATTATCTACCTGGCGTACCACGATGGGCTGAATCACACCCTGCGATCGAATCGACGAGGCCAGCTCTTCCAGGGCATCTGGCGACATGTCCTTACGGGGCTGATATTTGCCCGGCACCAGATACTCAATGGGTATCTTACTGAGTTCGCTTTGTGGAGGGGAAGTATCAGAATGTGGCTGTTGTTTTTCTCGGTCAGAAGACTGGCTGGTTGCCAGTAACGCGTCTAAACCGCGCCCCAGGCCTCTTTTTTTCGCTGACATAGTATCCTCAAATGCCGGCTCCTGCCGGCCATCCCGTGTTGCTTAACTGGCTTTCGCCGGGGGCTGTGCCGATTTATCCCGGCGGCGCAGAATTTCACCGGCCAGAGCCAGGTAGGCTTTGGCACCAGTAGACGATTTATCATAATACATTGCCGGCGCGCCGAAACTGGGCGCTTCGGCCAATCGCACGTTACGTGGGATTACCGTGCGGTAAACCTGCTCACCGAAGTGGCGCTTCAGTTGCTCAGACACGTCATTGGCAAGCCGGTTACGCGGATCATACATGGTTCTGAGAACGCCTTCTATGGTTAGGTTTGGATTCACCACCGAGGCTAACTTTTGAATTGTGTCCATTAATGCCGTCAGACCTTCCAGTGCATAATATTCGCACTGCATCGGCACCATCACCGAGTCTGCGGCAGCCAGCGCGTTAACCGTTAACTGGTTCAGCGAGGGCGGGCAGTCGATGAACACAAAATCGTAATAGTTCATGACGGGCTTTAGCGCATTGCGTAATCGAACCTCACGGGCAAAACACTCCATGAGCTTGATTTCAGCGGCAGTAACATCGCCGTTGGCGGCAATGAGATCGTATTTGCCCGACGTATTGCGCACAATCACTTCGTCTGCGGGCTTTTCTTCAATCAGTAATTCATACGCAGTAGCATCTACATCATACTTGTCCACACCACTGCCCATGGTGGCGTTGCCCTGCGGATCCAAATCGATTAACAGCACCTTGCGCTTAGTGGCGGCCATGGAGGCGGCCACGTTGACTGCGGTGGTGGTCTTTCCCACACCACCTTTCTGATTCGCTATCGCAATAACCTTTGCCACTTTCAATCCCGTTACGCTTTTGTGATCGTTACCAGATGTCTCTCGCCTTCGAGGCCCGGTACTGTCAGGTTGTGCACCTTTGTGATCTGAAAGTGATCACTTACTTCGTCTATTTCCGACTGGGGGAACTGCCCTTTGAGCGCGAGAAACTCACCCTGAGAATCTACCAGATGCGCGCACCAGTGCAACATATCTTTTAACGAGGCAAAGGCGCGACTGATAACCCCGTCGTAGGGAGTGTCAGGTTGATGTTTTTCTACCCGGGTCTGCAGTGGCGTGGCATTGGTAACGCCCAGCGCATACAGCGACTGCGTCATAAAACGCACCCGTTTACCCAGACTGTCCAGCAGGGTGAACTGCACATCCGGCAGTACTATGGCCAGTGGGATACCCGGCAAGCCCGGCCCGGTGCCTACATCGATCACCTGACTCCCGGAAATAAAGGGTTTCACCGCCAGAGAGTCGAGCAGGTGTCTGACCACCATGTCTTTTGGCTCGCGCACCGAAGTCAGGTTGTAGGCTTTGTTCCATTTGTTGATAAGCAGCACGTACTCAATGAGCTGACTCCGCTGATTATCGGTGATACCGGACAGACCCAGCTTCTCAATACCGTCGTCCAGTAAGGCTCGCAGTTCCCCGGCGTTTACATTATTCATTTCACTCACGCACTTTTCGCTTCATGTTTACGTAACATGCCGTGTTTTTTCAGATACACCAGTAACAGCGAGATAGCCGCCGGCGTCACACCTGAGATCCGTGACGCTTTGCCAATAGTCTCTGGGCGCGCTTCGGACAGCTTTGCTACGACTTCGTTTGACAAGCCAGAGATTTGGGCAAAATCGAAATCCACGGGTAACAGGGTGTTTTCATGACGCTGCGCCTTGGCAATTTCGTCCAGTTGACGGGCGATATAGCCAGCGTACTTAATTTGAATTTCGACCTGTTCGGCGGCAATGGGATCCTGCAGGCGCGGACCCAGCGATTCAATTTCCATTAGCTGGCTGTAAGTCATTTCCGGACGCCGGATTAACTCTTCCAGCGAGTGTTCCCGGCTGACCGGATTTTTCAGCATATCATTAAGTTGTGGCGCGGCAGCATGCTCGGGGTGGATATACTGAGCCCGCAAACGTCCCAGCTCTTGCTCTACCTGTTCCCTCTTCTGATTAAACGCCTGCCAGCGATCATCGTCCACCAGCCCGATCTCACGACCCAGCGCAGTTAACCGGCTGTCGGCGTTATCTTCACGCAGTAACAGGCGGTATTCGGCCCGGCTAGTAAACATGCGGTAAGGTTCTTTAGTGCCCATGGTGGCCAGATCGTCGATCAGCACACCCATGTAAGCCTGGTCGCGACGCAGGATCATCGGATCTTTCTGTTGTACCTGCAAAGCCGCGTTAGCGCCGGCTACCAGCCCCTGTGCACCGGCTTCTTCATAGCCGGTGGTGCCGTTAATCTGGCCGGCAAAGAACAATCCGTCGATAAATTTGGTCTCCAGCGTCTGGCGCAGATCCCGGGGATCGAAGAAATCATATTCAATAGCATAACCCGGGCGGACTATGTGCGCGTTCTCAAAGCCGCGAATCGACCGGACCATCGCCATCTGCACATCAAAGGGCAGGCTGGTTGAGATGCCGTTCGGATATACTTCGATGCTGTTCAGGCCTTCCGGTTCAACGAAGATCTGATGCGAGCCTTTGTCGGCAAAACGCATAATTTTATCTTCGATACTGGGGCAATACCGCGGCCCCACGCCTTCGATGAGACCGGTGTACATTGGGGAGCGGTCTAGTCCACTGCGAATGATCTCGTGGGTATTTTCGTTGGTGTGGGTGATGTAACACGGTATTTGACGGGGATGCATCGAGCGATCACCCATGAACGACACGACCGGCACTGGATCGTCACCAGGCTGCTCCTGCATGACGCTGAAGTCCAGGCTGCGTGCATCAAGCCGGGCAGGGGTGCCGGTTTTCAGGCGATCGACCCGGAAGGGCAAGGCCCGCAGGCGGTCGGCTAGTGCGATAGACGGCGGATCGCCTGCCCGCCCACCGCGGTAATTTTCAAGCCCAATGTGAATCGTTCCGCCCAGGAACGTCCCTACAGTGAGTACCACGGTTTTTGCACTGAATTTAAGGCCCATCTGCGTGACGACACCGGTGACGCGATCGTTTTCCACGATCAGATCATCCACGCTCTGCTGGAACAGGGTCAGGTTGGGCTGGCTTTCAACAGTTTTACGAATGGCATGCCGGTACAGCGTGCGATCAGCCTGGGCGCGGGTTGCCCGGACGGCCGGGCCTTTACTGGAATTCAGGGTACGAAACTGGATCCCGGCATGATCCGTGGCCAGGCCCATAGCACCGCCCAAGGCATCAATTTCTTTCACCAGATGACCTTTGCCGATCCCGCCGATCGCAGGATTACAGGACATTTGTCCAATGGTTTCAATGTTATGGGTCAGCAGCAGGGTGTTTACACCCATACGAGCTGAAGCCAAGGCAGCCTCGGTACCGGCATGACCGCCACCGACTACAATGACATCGAACGCTTGTTGATAAAACATGAAAAACCTCGTAAACCTGATGAATCCAGTCTCTTCCGGCCAGTCAGTGCTGTCAGAAAAAGGGCGCGTATTTTAGCTGATGTGAGCGCTAATGGAAATGGCTAAATATTCTTCAGTGAGATGCAGAAAAGAGAAAGTGGATCGCTTTAGTGATCTTAAGATCTATGTAGATCTCTTTATTTTTATATTTATTAAGATCGCCAATATCTGTTGATAAGCCTGTTTTTCCGATTAAAACCATCAGGTTATAGCGATCACAACATTGTTAACTAAGGATCGGTTTCCCCCTTGTGATCCTGTGCATAACCGGTGTATTTATCCACAACGCGATTCTTCTGAAAAACTGTCCCGTTGGAGATCAAAGCTTATACACAGTGGATCAGAGGATCCTATCCACAGGGCTGATCATGATGTGATCAGGTTGGGGATAAGATGTTCGCTGGATCGCAATAGTGATCAAAAAAAGCCCGCTGTATAAGGGTTTGATCGCGATCCCACTGTGGATGAGATCTTTTCCACAATAAGACGCAATTCTGATCTGCACGGGATAAAGCGTGCTGTGAATAAACTGATCACACAGTAAATATTTTTATATTTATTGTGACAAAACGTGTAAAACCACGGTTTTCGTGCGGCTGCGCCGGCCAATACTCTGTCAATTAAGCCAGCGTATACCCCTCTGACGCAAAGTCGTCGGTATCCTGATCTAATGCGCAATACTGTTTAGGAAGGAGAGGATCCCGGTGTTGAACAGGGCAATGAGGATAGCGTTGAGACGACTGGATTGGAATATGTCCGCATGGCGTGGCTACCTGAGGGAATGGCCACAGCCAAAGTCTCTGGCGCAATTACGCATAATGAGGCTGATACACGCGCGTGCTGTGCGCTATGGCTTAATAAATTCCACAGACGCGCGCAGATACAAATAAACAGCGGGGTAATTTAACTGACAGGCTTGCTAGCGAACCTGGTTAGGCTGATAACGACTGCTGGTAGCCGGAGCGTCAGCTTCATCCTGACCCAGGCTCTGACGACGACTGGGGCCCGAGAAACGCACTTTGTAGGTGTCGTACTCGCGGATAGACTCAAAGCAGTAGCGGCCCAGCGCGTGTTCCAGCTCATTCAGGTTATGGTTAGTAATGAGGATACAGTTTTTCTTGTTCACCAGCCGCTGGCGCAGCAGGTTGCCCAGCCAACTCTGGGTATTTTTCTTCAGCACTGATTCGTTGACACAGACCTCGTCGAGGATCAGCAGATCCACATCCAGTAACTCCTGATTGATCTCACGAAACTTCTGACCAATATTGTCCTGGGCGTTGAAGTCATAAGAGGAGTAACGCATCTCCTGTAATGTCGACAGCTGACGGTAGAGTACAGAAATTTCATACTGATCGATGAGTTGATGGGCGATGGCACCGGCAATATGAGATTTACCGCGGCCATAATCCCCGTAGAACAGCATCATATGCGAACCACTCTGACGCCAGGCGGGATCATCATGCGCGGCGATAAATGACTGGGCAATGGAGACCGCCTCAATCACATCGTCGCTGTCTTCCACCAGGTTGGCGAAGGTCCACTTGGGATTAAGATCAGAACGGCCGTGAATAGCTTCTACGCGCTGTTTCTTAGCACGTTGCTGGATCTGACGCACTTCTTCATTGGCCTGACGCTCATAGTGTTTGCGCATGTCTTTGTAATCGATCACCGGTTGGCGGGTATCGAACGACTTACCCATCGAGCGGGCCAGATTAGCGATTTTGTCTTTGAATGAATCCATAGCGGTTACGGCTTCTTCTTAGTGGCGTATTTTTCTACCAGTTTGCGGGCATTATCATCTGCTTCAATGCCGGGCGCAACCTTGACTTGCTGGGTACCGACCTTGCGGGTTTGCAATTGACCGGTGGCCAGCCGCTTACGTTTCAGGCTGTAGGCGAACTTCTGTGTCCACTGGAAGTGACTGAAAACAGAGGCGGGCCGGCCCAGCCAGTATGCCACGAATTCGCCAATGTCGTCTTCGTCATAGTCCAGATCGATAAGTCCCAGCAAGGCACACATTTCAGCGAACAGGGCGTCATCTGGCCGCCAGTTTACCTGCATGGGCTGGTGCTGATGATGCAGATGGGCAAATGCGTCCTGCTCGGCGGCAATCAATGGTAATAACACCGCCACGCCGTTGAGTGACTGCTCATAGGTGTAGGCCTCAGGCAACGCCACCAGTCCCTGCTGTTCCAGCTGGCGTAGTAAACTGTTCACCTGCCGGCCACGGGTATAGGTTGATTCAGGCTGATCGCCATTTAACAGCGTAAGCAATGCCTTGTATTGCAGGGGCGAGCTACTGGCGGTGCTGACTACTGCGTCAGGCCGCAACCCCAGGCAATACAGCACCCGCGCATCATTGGATAACGGCTGACGCAGTGCATACAATTCGGCATCGTTCAGTGCCATGATTACACCGTAACTGTGCGATCGAGCCAGGCCACGGCTTCGTCTTCAGGAATAGGGTGGTTTAACACATCGATGTGAAACGGTTCCGCCAGGATCGTGGCGTTGGCTGCGGTGAGGAGCTTTTCCATCGTCATAGCGCCATGACAAAAGGTGTCGTAGCTGCTGTCACCCAGACCAATGATATAAGCGTTCACCGCTGACAAGTCCTGACCTTCCAGCTGGGCGGCGAATGGCTGAATATTGTCTGGCAGATCGCCGGCGCCGTGAGTAGATGTGCAGATGATCCAGGTGCTGTCCTGGTCGATGGCTTCAAGGTCAGGATCCAGCTGAATACTGACTTCGTGCTGCTTGGCTTTGAGGGTGTCTGACAAAGCATCAGCCACATATTCTGCCGCGCCTAACACGGAACCCACAAGGATCGTAAAATGTTGTGACATAGGTTATTTACCGATACAGAAAGACGAAAAGATTTTGCCCAGTAAATCGTCCGACGTAAATTCGCCGGTGATTTCACACAGTGCCTGATGAGCCAGTCGCAGCTCTTCAGCCAGCAGTTCACCGGCCATGCTGTCATGCAGCTGCTGGTGACCGCGATGGACGTGTTCGGTAGCCAGGGCGAGGGCATCTAAATGCCGGCGGCGCGCGATAAACTGCCCTTCAGTGGTGGTATCCAGTCCCATAGTGGCGGCCAGATGCTCGCGCAGTAGCGCCACACCATCGCCGGAGCGGGCAGATAAGTTGATGACCGTTACCGGACCGTGGGCGGTATCCACCTGTTGCTCAGAGACACTGGCGGCGGATAAATCGACTTTATTGCGCACCACTGTGGTGGGGATCCCCGCGGGCAGGCGTTGCATAAACTCCGGCCAGATTTCATAGGGATCAATGACATCGGTCTCGGTGCTGTCGACCACAAATAACACCCGGTCGGCGTCATTAATGGCCTGCCAGGCACGCTCAATCCCTATTTGCTCGACTTTATCCGGGCTCTCGCGCAGGCCGGCAGTATCGATGATATGCACGGGCATACCGTTAATGTGGATATGTTCTTTTAGGACATCCCGGGTAGTCCCGGCAATTTCAGTCACAATGGCGCTGTCCCGGCCCGCCAGCGCATTCAGCAGCGAGGATTTACCGGCATTAGGTCGCCCGGCTATGACTACTTGCATACCGTCACGTAGTAAACTGCCTTGTTTGGCCTGATCGGCCACCCGTGCAAGAGAAGACACGATGGTGTCCAGATCGCCCGCCACCTTGCCATCAGACAGAAAATCAATTTCCTCTTCCGGAAAATCGATCGCTGCTTCCACGTACATGCGTAAATGAATAATCTGCTCTGACAGGTGCTGTATCTGGGCGGAAAATTCACCCTGCAACGAGCGCAGTGCACTGCGTGCCGCTTGTTTCGACGACGCATCAATCAGATCGGCGATGGCTTCGGCCTGAGCCAGATCCAGTTTGTCGTTAAGAAATGCCTGCTCACTGAATTCCCCCGGGCGTGCCAGACGGGCCTTGCCGGTGGCCAGGACAGCATCCAGCATCATGTCCATTACCATTTGGCCGCCATGACCCTGCAATTCCAGGACATCTTCACCGGTAAAAGAATTGGGCCCGGCAAAAAACAGCGCAATACCCTGGTCAATCACCTGACCCTGGGCGTCATAAAAGGGCGTGTACACAGCCTGTCGCGGGGGCAGGGTTTGCTTTACCAGCGCGCTGGCAACGTGGCTGGCAGCCGGACCGGATACCCGTACAATGCCCACGCCGCCACGACCCGGTGCGGTGGCCTGGGCAGTAATGGTTTCCTGATTGCTGAATGCGTCAGTCATAATGGTATTAGTCGCGGAAATTCTTAAACTGGAACGGCTGACCTAAGTCGGCTTGCTTGATCAGGCTCATAGCGGACTGTAAGTCATCGCGCTTTTTACCCGTGATACGCAGTTCGTCGCCCTGAATGGCGGTCTGCACTTTCATTTTTTCGTCTTTAATCAGCTTGACGATTTTCTTGGCCACAGGCTGTTCAATGCCTTCTTTAAACGCAATGGTCTGACGATAAGTTTTACCGGTATGGTCGTATGGCTTAACGTCCATCGCCGAGGTATCCAGATTGCGTTTGGCACAGGCGGAACGGAACATGGATTCCATTTGCTGTAACTGGAAGTCGGCTTCCGCTTTCATCACCACGGTTTTTTCTTTGTACTCAAAACTGGCGTCAACATTCCGGAAGTCAAAACGGGTGGTCAGTTCGCGACTGGCGTTTTCAGTGGCGTTGCGCACTTCTTCCATATTAATTTCTGATACTACGTCAAATGATGGCACGTGTTAGTCCTCTGTTAGACAAAACAGCCCGCGTCGGCGGGCTGTGTTGGTTCATATTAATTAGCTGGTTTTGATGCCCCGTTTTTCCATGGAGGCGTAAATCATCTTCGCCTGGATGAGGGTGATGACGTTACTGATTAACCAGTATAGTACCAACCCGGCAGGGAACCACAGGAAGAACACACTCATCATGACCGGCATCCACTGCATAATTTTCTGCTGCATAGGATCGGTAATGGTGGTGGGCTGCAGCTTCTGCAACAGGTACATGCTGGCACCGGTCAGTACCGGCAACACAAAGTACGGGTCTTTCACCGACAGGTCAGTGATCCACAGCGCGAAGTCGGCGTGACGTAATTCTACACTTTCCATCAGCACCCAGTACAACGCCAGGAAAATTGGCATCTGCAGTAACAATGGCAGACAGCCACCCATCGGGTTCACTTTTTCCTTACGGTACAACTCCATCATCGCCTGCGACATTTTCTGCTTGTCGTCGCCAAACCGGTCTTTCAGTTGCTGCATCTTCGGCGCCAGATTCCGCAGTCGGGCCATTGACTCGTACTGCTTCTTGGTCAGCGGATACATGGCCCCTTTCACGATGATCGTAATCAGGATGATGGCCACACCCCAGTTACCCACCAGGCCGTGGAGGAACATCAGCAATGAGAATAACAGCTGGGACAGCCACCAAAGGATGCCGTAATCCACTGTTAAGTCGAGACCGTGAGCTAACTCAGCCAGTACTTCCTGGTTCTTCGGACCCATGTACAGGGTGCTGGTTGCGGTGCCAGTGTCACCACTTGCAATTTGCAGTGGTGCCCCAAGATAGCCGATAACAGCAAACTGGTCGCGCAGATTCCGGCTGTACAGCGTATTGGATTGATCCTGCGGCGGTACCCAGGCAGACACAAAATAGTGCTCCAGCATGGCTACCCAGCCAGCAGGCGTGGTGATGCGCAATTTACCGTCTTCAATATCACCAAAAGAGTACTTTTCGTAACGATCGTCTTCGGTGGAGTAGGCCGCGCCGCGGTACGTAGGCATAAACATATTACTGTCGTCTTCGTACTGCATGGTCTGCTTCAGTTGACCGTATGGCTGTACTGTAGCGGTTTGGGCGGTGTTATTGGCCACCGTATAGGTCACATTGACCTGATGGCTGCCGCGGGTAAAGTGAAATGTCTTGGTGACCTGCAAGCCTTCGTTGTTACGCCAGGTCAGTGGCACGGCCAGCGTGTCACCGGTTAACTGGTATTCGGTCTGTTCGGCGTTGTACACCGGGCGGCCGCTGCTGTTTGCATCGGGGCCGTTAGCACCAATCAGCCCACTTTGCGCTACGTACAGTCCCTGACTGGCACGCAACAGGCTGTAGGGCTCTTCGGCACCCTGAGTGACCGGGTACTGCAACAGATCGGCGCTAACGACATCACCGCCAAGCAGGTCAATACGTAAGTCCAGCGTATCTGTGGTAACCGCTATGGATCGCGTGGCGGCAGTGGCTGACTGGCTGCTCAACTGAGGTGTCTCAGAGGCGGGCACATCGGCGCTGCTTTGCGGAATGTCGGTATCACCTGACTGGCCATCATCAAATGAAGGCACACCCTGTGACTGCTGGGCTTGTTCTGTGGCTGCAGGTTCTGCAGGCTGAGGACCATAGTCCTTATGCCACTGCTGCCAGAGTAAAAAGCTAATCAGGGCGAGGCCGATGATCAGAAAACTACGTTGCGATTCCATAGAGGTCTCTTTATTTTGAGTGTTTATCTTGTTGTTTTTCAGGTACCGGGTCGTAACCACCGGCGTGCAAAGGGTGGCATTTTAATATGCGTTTAAGGGATAACCAACCGCCAAATACCAATCCGTGTGTTTTTAATGCTTCAATGGCGTAAAAAGAACACGAGGGATGGAACCGGCAACGTTGGCCCAGCATAGGAGACAGGCACCACTGATAACATTTTATCAGCAGTAAAGGTACCGCTATCAGGCAGCGTTGCAGCGCTTGGTTAATTTTCGCCATAACTTATCCAGTTGCGCGTAAATTTCCTCGTTACTCATGCCATCGGCACCCGATTTACCTACAACGATAATGTCCACGCACGGCAAAGCATGCTTTTTATGACGGAAACTTTCTCGAATTAAACGCTTTATACGGTTACGTTGAACCGCTTTTCGAATACGTTTTTTGGAGAGTGTGATGCCTAGTCTTGGCGCCGGTTCACTGTTGTGACGGGCAAGAATAGTAAAAGCAGGAGATACCGCAGGAATGGCGTCATTAAAGACGTAGGTAAAGTGGGAGGGAGTTAACAGACGTAACTCCCTGGAAAACTGATTTTCGCCCACTTTGGGATCGTACAATTAAGCTGAAAGGCGAGCGCGACCTTTAGCACGGCGAGCTGCCAGTACTTTACGACCATTTTTGGTCGCCATACGAGCACGGAAACCGTGAGAACGCTTGCGCTTTAAGTTGCTCGGTTGAAATGTTCTTTTCATGACCAAAGTCTCACTTATTTAGTTAAACGAAGGCGGGGTTTACATTGTCAGTCTGTTGTCTGTTCGACAACTCGCTGGTCAATGGCTACCTGCCATCCAAAAAGGACGCTGAATTCTAGAGATCTCGGGGCTTGGTGTCAATCAATAATCCGGCTTTTAACGCACAAATGGGCGTTTTTTTCACCGCCAGGGTGAAGTGCCACTAAAATTTCGCAAAAAAATTTTCTGATTGTCTTGAAATATGTGAATAACTGTTAACTAATCGCAAGGTTATCCACAGAGGTAGCAGGGGAAACGTCAGATCGCAAGTAAATTTTACACGATCGACGCGGCTGATCATCAATACAGTGGTTTTGATTATCGCGATCGCGATCATCAGTAAGCAAAAGAATAGTTAATTAAAATCAATGGTTTATTATCTAGATCTTAAAGATCGTGAAAGATCAAGATTTACATTCTGTTGATAACGTAAGATAATCCACAGCGATAAAAAAACGACAACAAAATTTCTCGCTGATACCCTCATTGCACCGGTCTGGCCTCTCGCGCTGGACAGGCGTTTTCTTGTCTTCACTTATAGCAATGATGGCCATCCAGCGTAACTCGGAGCTAGGTTACACCATGTCACTTTGGAATTTATGTCTGGAGAGATTGCGCCAGGAATTGCCCACGCAACAATTTAGCATGTGGATAAGGCCGCTAACGTCAGACGAAGACGAGCAGGTTGTTACCCTCTTTGCCCCCAATCGATTCATTCTTGATTGGGTGCGCGATAAATATCGCGACAAGATCACGGAACTGTTCGGCGAGTTTGCGAATGGCCACGCCCCTGAACTCAGGCTGGAAGTCATGAGTAAAGCGCCGGTGTCATCACCTGCGCCGGCGGCACCGCGTCAATCTACAAACCGGCAACCACCGTCATCATCGTCAATGGACGCATTTCAGACTGCTGCCGATAACTTACAGTCTTCTTCCAGGCCGAATCATTCGCGTACGCCAGCGCATGGGTCCGGGCACAATCATAATGGTGAGCAGCGCGCACCCGTATCACCGGTGCAAACCAGTAAGCCAAATGTTATTCCTATTCCGGAAGGGGTAAAGCATAAGAGCAATATTAACCCCACATATCAGTTTGAGAATTTTGTTGAAGGTAAGTCGAACCAACTGGCCCGCGCCGCAGCGACTCAGGTCGCCAATAATCCGGGCGGCTCGTATAACCCGTTGTTTATCTACGGGGGCACCGGTTTAGGTAAAACCCACTTATTGCATGCGGTGGGCAACGGCATTATGGATAATCGTCCGAATGCCAAAATTGTTTATATGCATTCAGAACGCTTTGTGCAGGACATGGTAAAAGCGTTGCAAAATAATGCTATTGAAGACTTCAAGCGGTTCTACCGGTCAGTGGATGCGCTGTTAATAGATGATATTCAGTTCTTCGCCAACAAAGAGCGCTCACAGGAAGAATTTTTCCATACCTTTAATGCGCTGCTGGAAGGTAATCAGCAAATCATACTGACGTCTGACCGTTACCCTAAGGAAATCGACGGGGTAGAGGACCGGCTGAAATCCCGTTTCGGCTGGGGCCTGACGATTGCCATCGAACCGCCAGAGCTGGAAACCCGGGTAGCGATTTTAATGCGTAAGGCGGCCGAGAACCGCATCCATTTGCCGAATGAAGTGGCGTTCTTCATTGCTAAACGGTTACGCTCCAATGTTCGTGAATTAGAAGGCGCGCTTAACCGTGTCATCGCCAATGCAAACTTTACGGGCCGGCCTATTACGATTGACTTCGTGCGTGAAGCGCTTCGCGATTTGCTCGCGCTGCAGGAAAAACTCGTCACGGTAGATAATATACAGAAAACGGTCGCTGACTATTATAAAATCAAGGTCTCTGACATACTGTCAAAACGCCGCAGCCGCAGCGTGGCCCGTCCGCGTCAGGTCGCCATGGCATTGGCCAAGGAATTGACCAATCACAGCTTGCCTGAATTAGGGAATGCGTTCGGAGGCCGGGACCATACTACGGTACTGCATGCGTGCAGAAAAATAGATCAGCTTAGAGAAGAAAGTCATGATATAAAAGAGGACTATAAGAACCTCATACGGACATTGTCTTCTTAACGACCGAGGCGAGATTGAGCACTCATGAAATTTACCATTAGCCGCGAAAACTTTTTACAGCCGTTACAACTTGTGTCTGGTGCCGTAGAGCGCCGCCATACATTGCCAATACTTTCCAATGTATTAATAAAAGTGAGTGAAGACGCACTCTGGCTGACAGGTACAGATTTAGAAGTCGAGCTTATTTCTAACGTTAAGTTAGAAGGCGAATATGAGGAAGGGGAAATTACCGTTCCGGCCAAAAAGCTGTTCGACATTATTCGCGGCATTTCGGATGGTACCGATATTTCTTTCTCGCTGGATGGTAATAAAGCTCTCATTCGCGCCGGACGTGGACGCTATACCTTATCTACGCTTTCGGCCAATGATTACCCCAATCTGGAAGACTGGGAAGGGGAAGTCGAGTTTGAGATTTCCTGCAGCGACTTAAAGCGTCTTATCGACAGTACCCACTTCTCAATGGCCCAACAGGACGTCCGTTATTATCTCAATGGTATGTCGCTGGAAACTGAAGAGAATATCATTCGCACGGTAGCCACCGATGGACACCGGCTCGCCTTATGCCGGCTGGAATATAATGATGCCTTACCTGGCCGCCAGGTGATAATCCCGCGCAAAGGTGTGCTGGAAATTTCTCGCCTGATTGGCGAGGACGACAAACTCATTAAGATCCAGCTAGGGGCTAATCATTTACGGTTATTTTCCAGTGAATTCATCTTTACCAGTAAGCTGGTAGACGGCCGTTTTCCTGACTATCGCCGGGTCCTGCCGAAAGACGGTGATAAAACAATTCTGGCCAGTAAAGCCGTTTTAAAAGATGCATTCTCTCGCGCCGCTATTTTATCTAACGAGAAATTTCGCGGTGTCCGGTTGAACCTGTCTTCTGGTGAATTAAAGATCACAGCCAATAACCCGGAACAGGAAGAAGCTGAAGAGATTGTTGACGTTGACTACCAGGGCGAAGACTTAGAAATCGGCTTCAACGTGGCGTATCTCATTGATGTTCTCAATGCACTGGTGTCTGATCAAGTGAAAATCAGTCTGTCTGACTCCAACGCCAGTGCGTTGATTGAAGACGCGACTGACGATGCTGCCCTGTATGTCATTATGCCCATGCGGCTTTAATGGCTGCCAGTCTTACCTCTATTAATGGCGTGGTCAGTACAGGGCTGCCTGAACTGCCACGTTACATCCCTTAGGTTATCAGTATGAAACTGGACGAAGTCCAGCTTACCAATTTTCGTAATATTTCCCAGGTCACACTGCGTCCATCTCCCAGACTCACGGTGGTTTCCGGGGTGAATGGCAGTGGCAAGTCGTCACTGTTGGAAGGCCTGTATTATCTTGGTTACGGTCGTTCCTTTCGCACTAAGAAGCACCAGTCGGTGATTGCCCACGAGCAACAGGGGTTCAGTGTATTTGCACGCTGTGTGGATGAGCAGGGGACGGAAATCAAGGTGGGATTAGAACGTAACCGCCATGATGAGTTTACCTGTAGTATCGATGGCACGCACTCTACCCGGCTGTCTGATCTGGTCAGTAAAATCCCCATCCAACTATTCACACCACAGAGTACCGACCTCATATTAGGGTCGCCGTCTGAACGACGTCGCTTCTGTGATTGGGGGTTGTTCCACGTGGAACATGACTTCCATTTGCTGTCGCAGCAATACCAAAAATTGCTGCGTCACCGTAATGCGTTACTGAAACAGCAGGCCAATTTGGCAGCGCCCGAGCATCAATACTGGGAGAGCCAGTTTGATACCGTAGCGAACCACATCACGGCAAAACGGCAAGTTTATGTGGACAAGCTCACGCCTATCTTTGAGCAATTTCTTGCAGGCTTTTTGCCTGAGTTTACCGTGACAGTGAGTTACTACAAGGGGTGGGAAAAAGATGCGACTTTATCAGGAAGCTTGGTTAAAAAGGCGGAGTATGATGGTAAAATAGGGCATACGTCTGTGGGGCCCCATAAAGCCGATATTCGCTTTAAATTGAATGGGGCTAATGCCCAGGAGATCTTATCGCGAGGACAGCTGAGAATGGCTGTAGCGGCCCTCCAGTTGGCACAAACGGCATTATTTAGTGACTTAACAGCGAAGAAAAGTATTTTTCTGCTGGACGATGTCGGCGCAGAATTAGATATCGACAAGCGTGAACGCTTTATTGATGGGTTGCTGGACATGGATACCCAAGTTTTCGTTACCGCCATTGAGCGGTCGCAACTCAATTTTATAAATAAATACAACGATAAAAGAATGTTTCACGTGGAACATGGACACGTGACAGAGGAGTAAAAGCCAGTATGTCAGAGCAGAATAACTACGACTCATCCAGTATTAAGGTACTGAAAGGTCTGGATGCCGTGAGGAAGCGGCCGGGCATGTATATCGGTGATACCGACGACGGCACAGGTTTACACCACATGGTATTCGAAGTCGTCGATAACTCCATTGATGAAGCCCTCGCCGGTCACTGTTCAGAAATTCTCGTTCAGATCCATATCGACGGCTCTGTTTCTGTCTCAGATGACGGTCGTGGGATCCCGACCGAATTACACGAAGAGGAAGGGGTGTCAGCGGCAGAGGTTATCATGACCGTGCTTCATGCCGGCGGTAAGTTTGATGACAATTCTTATAAAGTATCAGGCGGTCTACATGGGGTAGGCGTCTCGGTGGTAAACGCACTCTCCAGTAAATTGAGACTGCGTATCCGTCGTGGTGGCAAAACCTATGAACAAGAATATCAACATGGTGTGCCGCAAGCACCGCTGGAAGCCATCGGTGAAACCGACAAGACCGGCACGGCACTGCGCTTTTGGCCAAGCCATGAAACCTTCACTAACACAGAATTTCATTACGATATTCTGGCCAAGCGTCTTCGTGAGTTGTCATTCCTGAACTCTGGGGTATCTATTCGCCTTAGAGATGAGCGTGATGACAAAGAAGACCTGTTCAAATATGAAGGCGGTATCCGCGCATTTGTTGAGTACCTCAACCAGAAGAAAACTCCGGTACACCAATCGGTTTTCCACTTCAGCTCAGAGCGTGAAGATGGCATCTCGGTAGAAGTCGCCATGCAGTGGAACGACAGTTTCCAGGAAAGCATTTTCTGCTTTACCAACAATATTCCTCAGCGGGACGGCGGTACTCACCTGGCTGGTTTCCGTGGCGCACTTACCCGTACGCTGAATAACTATATGGAATCGGAAGGGCTGAATAAGAAAGCCAAGACGAATGCAACTGGTGATGATGCCCGCGAAGGCCTCACCGCAGTCGTATCGGTAAAAGTGCCTGATCCCAAGTTCTCATCGCAAACTAAAGACAAGCTGGTTTCCTCAGAAGTGCGTCCTGCGGTTGAGTCAGCCATGAACGAAAAGCTGTCAGAGTTCCTGCTGGAAAACCCCAGCGAGAGTAAAGTGATTGCCTCGAAAATTATCGATGCGGCACGAGCTCGTGATGCCGCTCGTAAAGCTCGTGAGATGACGCGACGCAAAGGTGCGCTGGATTTAGCCGGTCTGCCGGGCAAACTAGCGGATTGTCAGGAAAAAGATCCTGCAATGAGCGAACTGTATATAGTGGAGGGTGACTCCGCTGGCGGGTCAGCGAAGCAGGGCAGAAACCGTAAGAATCAGGCTATTCTGCCGTTGAAGGGAAAAATCCTGAACGTAGAAAAAGCCCGTTTCGACAAAATGCTGTCATCTCAGGAAGTGGCAACATTGATTACAGCGCTGGGCTGTGGCATCGGCCGTGATGAATACAACCCTGAGAAGCTGCGTTATCACAGCATCATTATTATGACGGATGCGGACGTCGATGGCTCGCACATTCGTACGCTGCTGCTGACGTTCTTCTACCGTCAAATGCCGGAAATTATCGAGCGGGGCTATGTCTATATTGCGCAGCCGCCACTGTATAAAGTGAAGAAAGGTAAGCAGGAGCAATACCTGAAAGACGACGATGCGCTGACGAATTACCTGACCTCAATTGCCCTGGACGGTGCTTCACTGCATACCAGTGATGATGATCCGGGTATCAGCGGCGTGGGGCTGGAAAGTTTAATTAAGCAGTACCAGACCGTAGAGAAAATGATAGGCAGAATGCGCCGGGTGATGCCTGCCGCTATTCTTTACCGGATGATTTATACTCCAACCATCGATCTGGCGGACCTCAAAGACGAGACGACGCTGGACGGGATCGCGGAACGGTTTGTAGCGCAGTTGACGGAAAAAGAAAATGATGGCGCGACCTACCGTCATGAAATTCGCCGGGATGATGAGCTCAGCGAGTTCTATATAACGATCATCATGCGTATGCACGGTATCGACTACGAATACTCACTGAACCGTGACTTCATCGAATCGACTGAATATCAGCGCCTGAAAGAGCTGAATCACGCCATTAACAACATGATGGATAACGACGCCTTTGTTCAGCGTAATGAGCGTAAGCAGCCGGTGACGTCGTTTAAGGAAGCGCTGGAGTGGCTGATGCACGAAGCGAAACGGGGTCAGTATATTCAGCGCTATAAAGGGCTGGGTGAGATGAACCCGGAGCAGCTGTGGGAAACCACTATGGACCCAGGCAGCCGTCGGATGCTGCAGGTGACGATTGAAGATGCCATTGCCTGCGACCAGCTCTTTACCACGCTTATGGGCGACCAGGTTGAGCCGCGCAGAGAGTTCATTGAAGCGAATGCGTTAAAAGTAGAGAACCTGGACGTATAGCACGCATTCAAGGTGACTACTAAGAAAGCCCGGCCACAGTGCCTGGCTTTTCTATTTCCAGGCAGGGTTTTACAGAATGCGCTGTGAAAATTGAAGCGCACTGACCATAGGAGTAACATAGCGGCAGCTTAGCTCTTTTACGATTAACAGAAAGGTGGAAAACATGGCGCAGTGGATATACAAAATCTGCTTTTCTTTTTGCATGTCATTACTGCTGTCACTGCTAATGTCGGGGTGGGTGACCTACCTGAACCTTGGGCTAGACCATAACTTCTGGGGCAACTGGATGCAGGCGTTTTTATTAGCATGGCCAGCAGCATTCGCCATCGCAGTTTGTTTTGGTGGCGTGGTGGGCATATTGGCAACGAAATTGTCACAGCGCATCATTGGCTGGGTTCAGTAGCGTTATCATTATTGCTACCCGATTAAACAGAAAGGCAGGGCATAAAAAAGGCGGCTAATGCCGCCTCTGAGAGGTTTTCCGTATAAGGCTAAGCTCAGCCCCGGCGGGTAATCAATAAGCGTATCTCATTGCCACTGGCCGCCATAATCGTAAACCGATAGGTGCCGGTTTCGGTAGGCGTAAACTGTAATGTTTCTGAGTCGCCGGCGCAGACCAGGTAGCTGGTAGAATTAAGGCTTACCGGCTGACCCTTATACTTGCCACCGCAACTCTGTGCCGGACTCCAGTTTTCATCTGAGACCTTAAAGTCATAGGGCTGTCCGTCAGCAATCAATTCAACATCGACCTGCCAACCTCCATTACCTTGTGTGAACTGGTAGTCAGGGGAGGCTTCCCACCAGTTAAACACGCCCCGTAAATAAAGCTCAGAAAATGCGATATCAGGCTCAGATGACATGCCCGGAACTGAAATCGACCCGGTACTCGAACAGGCCGAGAGTGTCAGCATCATACTAAGTAAAGCAATTTTCTTAAACACAGTATCCTCTTATGCGCCCGGGTAGTTAATCGTTAATAACCGGGCGCGTTGAACATAGTAGACAGTTACGCTTTTGCCAACTGAGATATATCGGCCGTGGTCAGGAACAGCTCACGTAGTAACGCCAATAAAGCCAGACGGTTGTTACGTACCGCCTCATCGTCAGACATGACCATCACGTTGTCAAAAAACGCATCGATAACATCGCGCAAAGTGGCAAGCTCAGACAGTACAGCAGGGTAATTATGTTCAGCCGCTGCAGCGCGAACCTGCGACTCTGCGCCCTGCAAAGCATCGTACAATGCTGTTTCGTACTGGTTATCGAACAGAGTCGGATCAACCTGTGTGGAAACATTACCAGACTGCTTGGCCAGAATATTCGCAACCCGCTTGTTTGCTGCGGCCAGCGCCTCTGCCTGTTCAAGCTGTTTGAAGTCCGACACCGCTGCTACGCGGGCCGCGTAGTCTGAGGGCTGGGTAGGGCGGCGAGCAGACACGGCCTGAATAACATCGATGCTAATTCCCTGATCCTGCAACAGAGCCACAAACCGGCCCAGCACAAAATCAACTACCTGGCTGTGCAGCTCATCGTTAGACAGCTTGTCGCCATAGACACTGGCGGCGTGCGCCACCATATCGTCTAAATCGACAGTAAGGTTCATCTCTACACAGATACGCAAGACACCAATAGCGGCGCGACGCAGTGCAAAGGGATCCTTGTCACCTTTAGGTAACTGGCCAATACCAAAAATACCCACGAGTGTATCCAGCTTATCCGCCAGCGATACCGCCGCGGCTTCTTTACTGGATGGCAGGGTGTCACCCGCAAAGCGCGGCAGATATTGCTCGTAGAGGGCGCGGGCCACGACCGGATCTTCGCCGTCGTTCTGTGCGTAGTACATGCCCATCACGCCCTGAACATCAGGGAACTCCATGACCATGTTAGTCATCAGATCGGTTTTTGACAGCAGACCTGCACGCTCAGCAAGTTCGCCATCGGCACCGATGCGGTCGGCAACGAAACGTGCCAAACGGGCGATCCGGGCGGATTTCTCTTTCAGTGTCCCCAGCTGTTTTTGGAATAACACTGAGTCTAACGAGTCAAGCCGGCTCTCGAGTGTCTGCTTTTTATCATTGTTGAAGAAGAACTCAGCATCCGCAAGGCGAGGGCGGATCACCTTTTCATTACCGGAAATAATCTGGGCCGGGTCCTGGCTTTCAATGTTAGTGACGAACAGGAAAGTGTTGGAGAGGTTGCCTTCACTGTCCAGCAGAGGCACATACTTCTGATCATCCTTCATGGTATAAATCAGCGCCTCTTTGGGCACGTCGAGGAAACCTTTTTCGAAGCTGGCGGTAAGCACGACTGGCCATTCCACCAGGCAGGCAATTTCCTCTAACAGGGCATCATCGTAGTCGGCGTGCAGGTTAAGCGCGCTGGCATTGGCCTCAAGGGCTTCCCGGACCTTATCTGCGCGGGCCTGGAAATCAGCTACCACATAGTGGGACTCCAGTGCCATGGCGTAGTTATCCGCATGATCAAGCTCGAACGTTGCCTCACCATGAAAACGGTGGCCCTGCACCACACGGCCACTGGGCAGACCCAGAGCCGTGATGTTGACGACTTCACTGCCATACAGCACGGCGAGGGTATGCACCGGCCGGATAAACTGGGTGTTGTAATTTCCCCACCGCATCGGCTTAGGGATAGGCAGTTTGGCGATAGCCTGATTGAGCAAGGATTCCAGCAGTGCTGTCACGGGTTGACCGGGCACATGGGCTTTGTGCAAAAGCCATTCGCCTTTGTCAGTGACCAAGCGCTCGGCGTCAGCTACCTCAATACCGTTACCACGGGCCCAGCCCAGAGCTGCTTTAGTAGGGTTACCCTCACTATCAAAGGCCGCTGAAACAGCCGGACCGCGCTTCTCCACTGTTTTATCTTGCTGGCTTTCTGCCAGCTCGGTGACGTAAACCGCCAGACGGCGGGGAGCGGCAAACCAGCTTACCGATGCAAACGGAAGTTCAGCAGACTCCAGCGCCGCGCGGAACAGGCTGGCAAAACTTTCACCCAATGACTTCAGAGCGGTAGGCGGGAGCTCTTCTGTGCCTAATTCAATTAACAGGTTCTCGGTTCTCACGCTGACTGCTCCTTATTGCACAATGGAAATCCTAGCGACTCACGGGCGGCGTAATAGCTTTCTGCACAGGCTTTGGCCAGTGTCCGGACCCGTAAAATATAACGTTGGCGCTCAGTCACTGAAATAGCGTGGCGGGCGTCCAGCATGTTGAAAGCGTGAGAGGCTTTCATAACCTGTTCGTAAGCCGGTAAGGGCAGGTTATTTTCAATCAGCAGTTTACTACTGGCCTCACATTCATCAAAGGTACGGAATAGCGATTCGACGTTGGCATAGTCAAAGTTGTAGGTGGACTGTTCAACTTCATTCTGATGAAAAACATCGCCATAGGTCACAGTACCCATAGGGCCGTTCGTCCAGATCAAATCGTAGATGGAATCGACTTCCTGAATATACATGGCCAGGCGCTCAAGCCCGTAGGTGATCTCACCTGTGACCGGCTTGCACTCCAGCCCACCGACTTGCTGGAAATACGTAAACTGGGTTACTTCCATGCCATTTAACCAGACTTCCCAGCCCAGGCCCCATGCACCGAGAGTCGGCGATTCCCAGTTATCTTCCACAAAGCGAATGTCATGCACCAGCGGGTCAAAACCAAGCTCTTTCAGTGAGCCAAGATACAGCTCCTGAATGTTATCCGGCGACGGTTTCATCATGACCTGAAACTGATAGTAATGCTGCAGGCGGTTGGGGTTTTCACCGTACCGGCCATCAGTGGGACGGCGGCATGGCTGTACATAAGCGCTGCTAATGGGCTCCGGGCCTAATGAGCGTAAGAATGTCATAGGGTGAAAGGTGCCTGCGCCCACTTCCATATCTAATGGCTGAATGATGACGCAACCCTGGCGTGCCCAGTAATCCTGAAGCGCGAGGATTAACCCCTGAAAGGTCTTAATATCGTATTTCTGCATACATTCGCTGCTTTTCATTTCTAACTGACTATTTAAAGGTGGCATAGTATACAATTTGTCAGGCGCTGTATGTAGGCCTGTCGCCGGGAAATAGCTACAAATTCACCTAATCAGACACAGTGAGATGTGAGATGCAAACAGACGTAAAACGATGTCAGTGGGTATCACAGGACCCAGAGTATCAACGGTATCACGATGAAGAATGGGGCAGACCGGTCACTGACAGTCAGGAGCTATTCGCCAAGCTATGTCTGGATGGCCAGCAAGCGGGATTGTCGTGGATCACTATACTGAAGAAGCAGCCTGCTTACATGGCCGCGTTTCACGATTTTGAGCCGCACAGGGTGGCGCAAATGGGCGAGGAGGATGTCGACAGGTTAATGCAGAATACCGGCATTGTGCGCAACCGGCTTAAGTTGCGTTCTGTAATCACAAACGCCCGGGCAATGATTGAGATAGAGCAGCAGCAAAGTTTTGCCGACTTTATCTGGCAGTTTACTGAAGGTAAAACGCTGGTGAATGCGTGGACGTCAGCTGAACAGGTGCCCACCGCCACCAGGGAGTCGCAAGCCATGTCACGTGCACTTAAGAAAGCCGGCTTTAAGTTTGTGGGGGAAACCATTTGCTATGCGTTTATGCAGGCCGTGGGGATGGTTAATGACCACGAAACTGATTGCTGGTGTTACGAAGCGTGTTGTGAAAGCGCCCGCCGCTAGACGTGCTACGGGCGTTGGTAAGGGGAAGTACAGGTTACAGGGCGTGGCAGTATTCTTTCACGGCTGGCAGTTCTGCCAGTACCTGTGACTCGTGTTCTGACTCAATTTGTTCCCTGGCTTTATCCTGCTTACGTTTTTCAGCTTTGCTCAGCTTTTTTCGTTCATCCAGTATAGCAAACCCACTTACCGCCACGAACAGATCATGAAGGTGGGGGAACTTGGCCCGGTAATCGGGTTTAGGATCCACGGGCAGGGCATTTAACAGATTCACAATACGAATAACGCCTTCTGAAAGCTCGCACTGCTGCTGTTCCATTGCCATGGAAATAGTCAGGATGCTTTCCGTGATCGTGCCAATTCGCTTATCCCTGGCTGCCTGATGACGGGCAGTCTGCAGTTTAAGTTGGTACATCAACCGGCCGGCATAAAACCCCAGCGCCAGGGTAGTCACAACAGCGATTACCGCCAAGATGGTCCACAACATCCTATACCTCGCTAGCGCTTGTAATCGTCTATATCGATAGCATCAAGGCCATCTAACGGATCATCGTCGTCCTCTTCCGCATCATCGTAATCGGTGATGCCAAGCAATTCACAGACGACGTGGTGTCTGGCCATCTTCTCATCCACATAGGCCTGTTCAGCCTTGCTGATAGCCTGGTCGTCATCCAGTTTGTCCAGTAGCGCAGCCAGTTTAGTATCTGCTTCCAGCGCGGCTAACTCCTGCTCAGGGGTGGCGTACTTTGGCGCTTTAGGTTGCTTAGCCGGTGCACTTGCCGTAGGCGGGGTTAAATCTATTGGCTTTTTACTGCCTACCCGGGGATCTTTCGCCTGTTTTGACTGGCTATGGCCAGACGACGATTGTTCGACATTGTGGCGATTTCCGGCTGGTTTACCCTTATGCTTCTTGGGCTTTTGTGCAGAGGCTGGTTTTGGTTTGCCAGGCTTGCGGTCGGGATCTTTGCGAACGCCGATCAGACCAACTTTGCGCGATTTTTTGCTTCGAGCCATAACATCCTTCGGATAGGTTGATAAATGAAAATCTTACTGCGTTATTATAACGCGGATTCAGCCATGCTTCTGCAACAAAACCACATCTTTATCAACAAAGGTGGCATGAAAGCCATAGCGTGCGGCAATAAATTCGAATGTAGCCGTGGAATAAAATGCTACATGGGTGGGGTCGTTCTTATAATGCCAGTGCGCAAAGCGTGTGGCACTGATCACCCGTTTGGTCATTATAACCAATATGCCTGCGGGGGTGAGACAGTCTGTAAGTATGCGGAGTTCCCGGGCAGGGTTGTGAAAATGCTCAATGGCTTCGGTACAGGTTATAAAGTCATAGTGGTGGCTAAGTACCGAGGGCTGGGCATGAAAAATAGGATCGTACACCGACATGGTCATGCCGGCGTCACTGAGCATTTCTGCCAACACAGGCGCGGGGCCACAGCCAAAATCTAATCCACGGGCAGGGGGCGTGAGCTTATCTAACAAGGGGGTTGTAACCCGGCTTAAAAACTTTCGGTAGCCCGGATCATCAGAGGCGTTTTCGTGCAGCTGATACTCTGCCGTTTCCTGCTTAAGTGAGGGCAGGCTGTCAGGGTGGACAAATACCAGTTCGCAGCGATTGCACTGAAAGTAATGGCGGCGCTTGTCCTGATGGTAGTGTTGGGTGTGGATGTGTTGGCACAACGGGCAGGGAAGCTGAGACATACGCTGAGAATTACAGAGAACCAAAAAAGAAAAAGGTGATGGCCTGAACCATCACCTTACATTATTGAGTGTCAGATGACACCTCTCCCGTTTTTGCACCTCTGTGTGCAACTGGCTTCCTTTCGGTGCTCCCCTTTTTGCTTTTTTTAGCAGAGCCGACGTTTGTTGTTTTAGGTCTTCCTGACGCTTTATTGTCGTAACCAAGCCTGTTTATTATTGTTTTTCAGACTGGGTAGTTTCAGTTTGGATTACTGAAACTAGGCAGTAGAATACAGCAAAATTTTAAAAATACAACTTTTTTACTAACAAAATATTAACAGAGTTGTCATTAAAGTGTCACTTAGTGCAAGCCGGCCACATAATTTGACAGGATTTCAATGTCTTCGTCGGTCAGCTTCGAGGCAATGTCACGCATCATGCCATTCATGTCGTTGTGACGGGTACCTGAGCGGAACGCTTTCAGTTGCGCTTCGGTATATGCAGCATGCTGACCACTGATGTCCGGGAAGCCTGCCAGTCCCATACCATTACCCTGCGGACCATGACACGCGATGCAGGCAGTGATACCACGCTCTTCGTCGCCACCCTGATAAAGCGCGCGGCCAGGCTCTACAAATTCCTCAGGGGTTTCGCCCGGGGTCATTTCCTGGCTGGCAAAATAGGCTGCCAAATCTTGCATATCCTGAAGTGACAGGGGCGCTGCCATGCCGTTCATTACTGCGTTGTTACGCCCTTCTTCGCCACCCGTTTCAGCTGCAAGTTTAAACTCCTGCAGTTGCTTGACTAAATAATCAGGGTGCTGATCGGCAATCTTAGGGTTCATTTCAATCATGCTGTTACCATCTGGGCCATGGCATGCTGCGCAAACTGCAGACTTCGCTTTTCCTGCCTCTGCGTCACCCTCAGCAACAGCTGTGGCGGACAAACCCAAAGACATACAGACCAACAAACAGAGTTTTTTCATAATCAATCTCTTAAAAGGAACCAACGGCTAGCGTGATATACGTGATATCATGCGTATTTTACACATTTACTGCGCCAGAAAAACCTATTCCATGATAAAACTATGGTTTTACACCTTTTTATCACAGAACAGGTGTTCATAGATCTAGACAAAAGGTAGACACAGCAAGGCCATGACATATTTTACCAACGCCAAGTTTCAAATGAGTGCACCGGATATCAGCCACTTGCATCAGGACGATGGTATCGAGGTGGCATTCGCTGGCCGCTCGAATGCGGGAAAATCCAGCGCGCTCAATACCCTAACCCGACAAAAGAACCTCGCCCGCACCAGTAAAACGCCCGGACGCACCCAAATGATCAACGTGTTCGAGTTAGATGAACAACGTCGTCTGGTTGATTTGCCGGGGTACGGCTTTGCTCAGGTGCCGCTGGCTATGAAGAAAAAGTGGCAGAAATCACTGGGTGAGTACCTGCAAAAACGGAAAACATTGCAAGGCCTGGTCGTATTGATGGATATTCGCCACCCCTTCAAAGATTTGGATCAGGAGCTTATACACTGGGCGGTTAGCGCAAACTTACCAGTACTGGCGTTGTTGACCAAGTCTGACAAGCTTAAGGCCGGCAAACGCAAAGCCCAGCTGCTGATGGCACGGGAAGCGGCTCTGGCATTCTGTGGAGATGTCACGGTGCATACGTTTTCGTCGCTGAACCGGCAGGGGCTGCCCGAACTGGAACAGGTGCTGTCCACCTGGCTGCAGCTAGATAAATAAGCCTGGTACAAATAAAAATGCCCCATCAGGTGATGGGGCAAAAAGGACTGAGAGAAAACACATAAACCGTAACTAAGAGCCCGCTGCCGGCAATTAGTTCCATCAAATCTGCACTTTTCTTCTAAACGGGCACACATAGCCTGCCTGCTACTAACACCGAATTTAAGACATAAAAAAACCCCGGCAAATTGCCGGGGTTAAAGCAAAGGTTTGAAAACAGCTTTCTCACCTCTGTACCCTACGCGTGCTAGGGTAACGTAGCGCAAAAAAAAGGCAAGAAAAAATTGTAATTAAATTACCAAAAAGAGGCAATGGCGCCACTTTTTGGTGCAGTTACTGTAATGAAATTACCTTTTAATGGGCCTCATCCCAGTTTTTTCCCTGGCCGGCCTCCACCAGCAGGGGCACTGACAAGGTCGCCGCCTGCTCCATGAGTTCGGTGATGCGTGCAGTATGAGCGGCCAGCGAGTCGGTCTTGATTTCAAACACCAACTCATCATGCACCTGCATCATCATCGATACCTCGGCATGCGCTTCCTGCCTGATCCAGTCATCCACTTTAATCATCGCCATTTTTATAATGTCGGCAGCCGTGCCCTGCATGGGCGCATTAATAGCAGCCCGCTCGGCACCTTTACGGCGTGCACCATTGCTGGCTTTGATGTCCGGTAAGTAGAGCCTGCGTCCGAACACGGTTTCTACATAACCTTTCTGTTTCGCCAGTTCTCGAGTGCTGTCCATATATTCCAGCACCCCGGGATACCGTTCAAAGTACAGGTCCATATATTTCTGGGCATCATGACGGGGAATATTAAGCTGCTTGGCCAGCCCGAATGCTGACATGCCATAAATCAAGCCGAAATTAATGGCTTTGGCGCTACGTCGCTGTTCACCGGTGACGTCATCCAGCGCCACACCGAAGACTTCTGACGCGGTGGCCCGGTGGATATCCTGGCCCTCGGAAAACGCCGTGAGTAAGCCTTTGTCTTTTGACAGGTGGGCCATGATCCGCAGTTCAATTTGTGAGTAGTCGGCGGCGACAATGGTGTAGCCGTCCCGGGGCACAAAGGCTTGTCTGACCCGCCGGCCTTCTTCATTACGAATGGGGATATTCTGCAGATTAGGATCGGTTGACGATAATCGGCCCGTCGCCGTGACAGCCTGATGGTACGACGTATGAACGCGACCGGTGCGATGATTAATCATCTTCGGCAGCTTGTCAGTATAGGTGTTTTTTAGCTTGGTCATGCCGCGATATTCCATGATCTTATGCGGCAGTGAATACTCCAGGGCCAGTTCCTGCAATACTTCCTCAGAGGTAGATGGCGCGCCTTTCGGGGTCTTTTTGACGATCGGCAGTTCCATCTTTTCAAACAGGATGTGTTGCAGTTGCTTGGTGGAGCCCAGATTAAAGGTTTCTCCGGCTTCCTCGTGCACCGCTTTTTCAAGCTTATCAATGCGGGTAGCGAGATCCTGACTTTGCTGCGCCAGTTGCTGGCTGTCGATCAATACACCCATCTGTTCCATCCGCGCCAGAATGCTGGCAACGGGCATTTCCACGTCAGTCAGCAAGGCTTTCAGGGCCGGTTCAGCCTGAATTTTTTCCCATAGCACCAGGTGTAGACGCAGAGTGATATCGGCGTCTTCCGCGGCGTAGGGCGCGGCTTCTTCCAGAGCAATCTGGTTAAAGGTAAGCTGTTTGGCGCCTTTACCGGCTATATCCTCAAAACGAATGGTTTTATGACCCAGATACGCCAGCGCCAGTGAGTCCATATCATGGCGGGTGGCAGTACTGTTCAGCACGTAGGATTCCAGCATGGTGTCGAAGGCAATACCGTCGAGAGTGATGTCATAATTTGCCAGTACGTTCTTATCGTATTTCAGATGTTGGCCGACTTTCTTAACATCAGCGCTTTCCAGCAGCGGCTTAAGGGTGTCGAGCACATAGTCTCTGTCGAGCTGCTCGGGGGCATCCGGATAATCATGGGCCACCGGCACATAGGCTGCCTTACCGGGTTCCGTACAAAACGACAGGCCGACCAGTTCAGCTTCCATATAGTTCACACTGGTGGTCTCAGTATCAAAGGCAAACAGCGGCGCGTCCTTCAGGGTCTGTACCCAGCTTTCAAATGCCTCTTTGGTTAATACGGTGTCGTATTGACTGCGATCGATAGCCGGGGATAAGCCGGTTTCTTCTTTATCGCCCTGAGACTCAGCCACGGTTTCTGCCGCAGAGTCAGCCGTGACTTCGGCGTGCCAGCGCTTGAATTCATATTCGGCAAACAGCGTACTCAGTGCCTGATTGTCGGCCTCAGTAGGGCATAGGGTTTCAGGGCTGTAGTCCAGTTCCATGTCTATCTTAATAGTCGCCAGCTCATAGGATAACCGGGCCTGTTCCTCGTATTCCGCCATTTTCTTGGCCATGGTCTTGCTGCCACGGAAAGACAGGTCGGCGATTTTGTCGAGGTTTTCATAGATGGCGTCAATACCACCAATACCATTGAGCAGTGCCTGTGCACTCTTATCGCCTACACCGGGCACGCCGGGGATATTATCGACTTTGTCGCCTTTCAGGGCCAGAAAGTCGATCACCAGTTCCGGTGGAATACCGAACTTCTCTTTTACCCCGTCAACGTCCATCAACTGGTTGGTCATGGTGTTGATCAAGGTGACGTGCTGATTAACCAGCTGCGCCATATCTTTATCGCCGGTACTGATCAGGGTGTCGATCCCTTTCTCGGTAGCAATGTGCGCCAGCGTGCCGATAACGTCGTCAGCCTCTACGCCGTCCTCCACAATAATCGGCAGGCCCATGGCTTTAATAATCTGGTGCAGCGGCGGGATCTGCCCGGCAAGCTCTTCCGGCATGGGCGGGCGGTTAGCTTTGTATTCGGTATAGATGTCGTCTCTGAATGTCTTGCCTTTGGCATCAAACACTACCGCGATATGGGTAGGGTGGTACTGTTTGAGCAGGCTTTTCAGCATGTTCACCACGCCATAGATAGCGCCGGTATCCTGACCTTTGGAATTGGTGAGGGGCGGCAGGCCGTGAAAGGCTCTGAATAAATAAGACGAGCCATCAACCAGAATAAAAGGTGGCTTTTTTGAATCTGACATAGGGAAATTCGATCGGGAAAAATAATACGCAAAAGGATGCCATAGGGTTGACGGGATCGCTACCAAATGCGCGCAATTATCCACGGCGATCTGTGGATAACTTTGTGATCTAAATAACAGGCACGCATGATCCTCGCGATCAATCACTTAACGTTGATCACGATGCATTTAAGAAAAAATAAGGCTTTACATAACAAAACGTGGTAGCAGGTGAACCCTGAATACATTCCCTTGTTTTGTGGATAACTTGGCGAGCGTTGTTCTTGTGTTAACCAAGTTGGCCAAGTAATGTAGCATAGTGCAAGATATGAACAATACTGTTGGTTAAGAATTTTTTGTAAGAATCCGGTGAATAAATAGCCGGATTTTGCATAAGTAAGCACCACTAAGGTCTGGGAGGACATGATGAAGAATATCGCAGTGATTTTAAGCGGATGCGGCGTGTTCGACGGCGCGGAAATTCATGAGGCTGTGTTGACCCTGCTGGCTATCCGCCAGGCAGGTGCCAGTTACCAGTGCTTTGCTCCCGATAAATCACAGCTACACGTGGTTAATCATTTAACCGGTGACGTAGATGAAACGGCCAGCCGTAATGTGTTGACGGAGTCGGCTCGGATCGCGAGAGGGGACATTAAACCCGTGACGGAATGCGACGTGGACGAGTTTGATGCCATCATCTTACCTGGCGGTTTTGGTGCCGCGAAAAATCTGTGTACGTTTGCGGTAGACGGTGATCAGTCGCGACCCGATGCCGAGGTGCTGGCTGTGTGTAAAGCCTTTGCCGAAGCCCGTAAACCAGCTGGCTACGCATGCATTGCCCCGGCCCTTGCCGCCAGTGTCTATCCGCAGGGTGTGAAGCTGACCATAGGAAACGATGAGGCCACTGCCACTGGCATTAATGCCATGGGCGCTGAACATGTGAACTGTGATGTGGATGATGTGGTAATAGATAATGAACACAAGCTGGTGACCACTCCGGCTTATATGCTGGCGCAGGATATTCTTGAGGCTAACGCCGGTTTAACGAAAATGGTAAAAAGTGTGTTGGCTATGAAATAAATTGGGTGGGGTGCGCTGCGCAGGTTTTGCTTTCTGCGTGCGCACCGCATACTATTGCCCGCAGCATCCTCGCCATTAAGCACAGCGTCACTTGTTGCACTGGCCATGGCCAGAATTACTATAAGAAAAGGCAAACGGAAACATGCACTACCGTGCAATTGTACGAATTCTGGGACTGCTGGTCGCCCTGTTCAGCGTGACCATGATCCCACCCGCAATCGTGTCGTTAATTTATGCTGATGGCAGTGGCTTACCCTTTACACTGGCCTTTGTATTGTGTGTCGTGACCGGCACCGCCTTCTGGTACCCGAACCGCGACCACCGAAAAGACCTACGGGCCAAAGAGGGTTTCCTGATTGTGGTGCTGTTCTGGACGGTACTGGCCAGCTTCGGTGCCATCCCGTTTATGTTGCTGGAACAACCCAGCATGACCGTCACCGATGCGTTCTTTGAATCCTTTTCCGGGCTCACGACTACCGGTGCCACGGTAATTGAAGGTATAGAATTCCTGCCACATTCGGTGCAGTTTTATCGTCAGCAGCTGCAATGGCTGGGCGGCATGGGGATCATCGTACTGGCCGTGGCAATACTGCCCATTCTTGGCGTCGGGGGTATGCAGCTGTATCGCGCCGAAACGCCGGGGCCGGTGAAAGACTCTAAAATGACGCCACGGATAGCCGACACCGCCAAGCACCTCTGGTACATCTACCTATCGTTGACCACTGCCTGTACGGTTTCTTACTGGATAGCCGGAATGGACTGGTTCGATGCAATTTGCCATGCGTTCTCTACGGTTGCCATCGGCGGATTCTCCACCCATGACGCCAGCTTAGGCTACTTTAACAGCCCGGCGGTGAATGTGGTGTGCTCGGTGTTCCTGCTTATCGCCGCACTCAACTTCTCACTGCACTATACGGCAGCCTCGTCACGGTCACTGAAAGGCTACTTTCAGGATCCTGAATTCAAAGCCTTCTTTGTGATACAGGCCTCCCTGATAGTGGTGTGTTTTCTGGTGCTGACATTATCCGGTTACTACGGGAATGCTGAGCAAGCGCTGGACCAGGCCATGATCCAGTCAGTGTCGATCAGTACCACCGCTGGCTTCGCTACCACCGACTTTGCGTCCTGGCCCTCCTTTCTGCCCATTCTGCTGATATTTGCCAGCTTTATCGGTGGCTGTGCCGGCTCTACCGGGGGCGGCTTAAAGGTTATCCGGGTGTTCCTGTTGTTTCTGCAGGGCAAGCGTGAAATTGACCGGCTTATCCACCCCAAGGCAGTTTATTCGGTAAAACTGGGGGAGCGGGCCATGCCTGACCGCGTAGTTGAAGCGGTATGGGGGTTCTTCTCCGCGTACGCCATTGTGTTCGTGGTAATAATGATCGGGCTGATTGCCACAGGACTGGATAATCTCACCGCATTTACGGCAACGGCGGCGACCCTGAATAACCTAGGGCCTGGTCTGGGGAGTGTGGCAACAACCTATGCAGGGGTCACCGATGCCGGCAAATGGTTGCTGGTTACCGCCATGCTGTTCGGGCGACTGGAAGTGTTTTCGTTATTGGTACTGTTCTCGCCCACGTTCTGGCGGGGGTAACCGTCACAAGGTCGGTGCACCGCACCGGTAGTGGTGGTCAGGCGGGCTGATCCAGACTAGCCGAAGAAGAAAGCGCTGGGCTGGAAGAGTTTCTCTACATCACCGATATATTTCTTATTCACCAGGAACAGGATGACGTGGTCATTGGCTTCAATGGTGGTGTCGCTGTGGGCAATGATGACCTGTTCATCCCGCACAATGGCGCCGATGGTGGTGCCTGGCGGCAGTTTAATGTCGCCAATTTCTCTGCCTACCACTTTCGAGGTATTTTCGTCGCCGTGCGCGATAGCTTCTATAGCTTCCGCGGCACCACGGCGAAGTGAGTACACATTAACTATATCGCCCCGGCGTACGTGGGTAAGCAGAGCCGAGATGGTGGCCTGCTGAGGAGAGAACGCAATATCAATCTCGCCACCCTGAACCAAATCAACGTAGGCACTACGCTGGATAAGCACCATGGCCTTTTGGGCACCCATCCGTTTGGCCAGCATGGCCGACATAATGTTGGCCTCGTCGTCGTTGGTCACCGCAATAAAGGCATCTACCTGTTCCACACCTTCTTCACTGAGTAGTTCAGAATCAGAGGCATCGCCGCAGAAGACGATAGTTTTGTCGAGGTGGGCCGAGAGGTACTGAGCACGCTCATGACTGTATTCAATCAGCTTAACGTTATGCTTATGCTCAAGTCGTTTGGCCAGCCCCGCACCAATCAACCCGCCTCCGGCGATCATGATGCGCTTATAACTGGACTCTAACTTCTGCAGTTCACTCATGACGGCCCGGATATGCTTGGTCGCGGCAATAAAGAAGACTTCGTCGTCGGCCTCGATAACGGTGGTACCCAGCGGGCGGATAGGCCTGCCGCGCCGGTAAATGGCGGCAACCCGGGTTTCCACGTTAGGCATGTGTTCCTTCAAAGCCGACAGGGCGTGGCCCACCAGCAAACCACCATAATAGGCTTTTACCGCCACCAGGCTGGCTTTACCGTCGGCAAATTCTACCACCTGCAATGCACCGGGGTAGTCAATCAGCCGCTTGATGGCTTTAGTGACGAGTTGTTCCGGGGCTATGATGTGGTCCACCGGAATATCCTGCTGTTTATACAGTTGCTCCTGATAGATGATGTACTGTTCAGAACGCACCCGGGCAATTTTCGTGGGGGTTTTAAACAGGCTGTATGCAACCTGACAAGCCAGCATGTTGCTTTCATCACTGTTCGTCACAGCAATAAGCATATCGGCGTCTTCAGCGCCGGCTTTTCTTAACACGTCGGGATGGGAACCTACGCCGGTGACCACCTGCAGGTCGAGGCGGTCCTGCAATGTGCGCAAGGTAGTGGGATCAGAATCAATGACTGTGATTTCGTTCTTCTCACCCACCAGGTTTTCGGCAAGCGTGCCGCCAACTTGTCCTGCGCCGAGAATAATGATCTTCATTGATGCTGCTTATGCCTGTGCTGAGGGTTGCTAACCGGTAGACTTTATCAGCCTAGCATAATAGAAACCATCCATTTGTGCCTCACCGGGTAAGATCTGGCGTCCGGGCTGCGCGGGAGTCTCTGTGTCAGTCAGCGGCAGCAGACTGGCGTCAGGGGTGTTGGAAAGAAACCGGGCGATTTGATCGCGGTTTTCATCCGGCAACACCGAGCACGTCGCATATAGCAGGCAACCGCCGGGCTTTAGCATCTGCCACATATTATCCAGGATCTGTGCCTGCAGGGTGACCAGCGCTTCGATATCGGTGCGCTTACGTAACCAGCGGATATCGGGGTGGCGGCGGATCACGCCCGTGGCCGAGCAGGGCGCATCCAGCAAAATACGATCGAACGGCACGCCATCCCACCACGAGGTAGCGGACGCATCCGCACAGACTATCTCAGGTTGGTGCCCGAGCCGCTGCATATTTTCATGTACGCGATCCAGCCGGCCTTCGTCTGCATCCAGAGCGACACACTGGCTTAACTCCGGTGCCCGCTCCATAATGTGACCGGTTTTTCCTCCCGGTGCGGCGCAGCAGTCCAGAATGCGTTCACCCGCCTGCGGTGCCAGTAATAGCGCGGCCAGCTGGGCGGCGCCGTCCTGCACCGCAAACCAACCTTGCTCAAAACCGGGCAGGGTGGTGATATCGCAGCGCGTAGTCAGCACGATAGCGTCGGGGTGACTGGCAGGGCAGGTGTATTCAATATTGTGCTCATCCAGGGCACGGGCATATCGGTCGCGATCGGTCTTCAGACGATTTACCCGTAACCACACCGGTGCCGGCGTATTTGACTGGGTCAGTATCGATGCCAGCGCATCAGGGTAGGCGCGCTGTATCGCTTTATACAACCACTTGGGAAATCCACTGGCCACAATGGGGTCATCCACCGGCGCATCGGCCAGCCCCTGACGGGAAAAGTTACGTAATATCGCATTTACTAAGCCTTTCAGCCCCGCACCGCCCAGAAATGCTGCCGCGTTCACGGTTTCGGCGACGGCCGCATGGGCTGAAACCCGGGTAAAGGCCTGCTGGTATAGTCCCAGCATGATCAGATGTTCAATGGCCTTTTTCTGCCCTTTTAGCGGACGATGCAGTAACTGCCTGAGCCAGCGTTGTAACACCGGTAACTGACGCATGACACCCATGGTCATTTCGTGGATCCAGGCGTTGTCCTGGGCAGAATGGCGCCGCTGCACTTTGGCCAGCACGTCACGGGACGAACGGCCTTGCTCCAGGATTTGATAAATGGCCCAGGCGCAATCGGCGCGCAGATTTTTCTGGCGCGGTAAGGGAAGTGAAGTCATAGGTTAGTGGTCGGCGTCAAGCTGGGTGCCCACCGCAAACCAGTCGCGTCGGGCGTTAATCACATCGGCAGCCGGGAGCGCCTTTTTACCGGGAATTTGCAGCTGGGTCAGTAGCAGAGCGCCGTCACCGGTGGCGACCAGGATCCCGTGTTTATCAGCCTGTAAGATGGTGCCGGGAGTACCGTTGTCAGAGGTGACTGCGGCCTGCCAGAGTTTAATATTGTTACCATTGGCAACGGTCCAGGCTACCGGCCAGGGGTTAAACGCGCGGATATTTCGCTCCAGCTGGGCGGCTGGCAGTGTCCAGTCTACCCGGGCTTCGTCTTTTGACAGCTTTTTGGCATGCGTCGCCTGACTGTTATCCTGAGGGTGGGGCGGGTAGTCGGTAATATTATCCAGTACCTTAACCAGCGCGCGGGGTCCGAGCTCGGCCAGCTTATGATACAGCGAGGCACTGGTGTCTTCTGGCGTAATGGGCAGCCGGGCAATATGTAAAATATCGCCGGTATCCAGACCTTCATCCATTTGCATGATGGTGACACCCGTTTCTTCGTCACCGGCCCACACCGCGCGCTGAATGGGCGCGGCACCCCGCCATTTCGGCAAAATAGAGCCGTGCACATTAATACAGCCTAACCGGGGTGAGTTAAGAACCGGCGCTGGCAGTAATAAGCCATACGCCACCACGACCATTAAGTCGGCCTCTAACGCGGCAAGCTGAGCCTGGGCATCTGCATCTTTAAGGGAAGGGGGCTGAAATACCGGCAGGTCGTGTTGCTGGGCAAGCACCTTTACCTGACTTGGCGTAAGCTTCTTGCCACGCCCGGCCGGACGATCGGGCTGGGTATAAACGCCCACCACGTCATGCACTGAATCCAACAATGCCGCCAGATGCTCAGCCGCGAACTCCGGCGTACCGGCAAAAATAATTTTTAAAGGCCTGGTCACACTTATTCCTTAGGCGCGTGCTGCAAGCCGGGCTTCTTTTTCCAGTTTCTTGCGGATCCGCTGACGTTTGAGGGGAGACAGGTAATCGACAAACAACTTGCCTTTGAGATGGTCAAGTTCGTGCTGAATGCACACTGCCAGCAAGCCTTCGGCGTCCAGCTCAAATTCCTGACCTTCGGCATCCAGTGCTTTAACGGTGACTTTTTCAGCCCGTTCCACTTTGGCGTAATTGCCCGGTACTGACAAACAGCCTTCTTCACTGATGGTGGCACCTTCGCGAGCGGTGATCTCCGGATTGATGAATACCCGGGGCTCGTCCTGCTCTTCAGACACATCCATGACCACCACCTGAACGTGGCGATCTACCTGCGTTGCAGCCAGGCCTATGCCATTCTCTGCTTTCATGGTTTCGAACATGTCCGATACCAGGGTCCTGATTTCGTCGTTAACATCGTCAACCGGTGCGGCGACGGTGCGCAGCCGCTCATCAGGGAAACTTAATACGTCTAATATTGCCATCTGTCGTTTGCTATACCTTTCACTTGTATAAATAATTATACGATCTAACTGCCAGCACTATTTACTGCACGTTCTGACATACTATTCTAACGCATTAGGGACGTGAGGTGCAGTTTTTTCCGCCAGCGCTGAATTATGGCGGTATAGTGTCGATATAGTGTCTATGCACATAAAATCAACAGCTGACGGCATAGCGTCGTAATGAAGATAAAGGTGAGAAGGTTGAACAAAATCACTGTAAAAACACTGGTTGCGCTGCTGTGTTTGCTGCCATCGGTACTGGGCTATGCCGTCACGCTTAAAGACGATGCCCCGAAGACCTATACCGTCAAAAAGCACGACACCCTATGGGACATTGCTAACCTGTTTCTGGATAAACCCTGGCTGTGGCCGGAGTTATGGCGTAACAACACCCAAATAGTCAATCCCCATCTAATTTATCCGGGCGACGTCTTGCGAATTCGCATGGTAGACGGTAAGCCGGTAATGGAAGTTGTGCGGGATAAAAAGCGACTGACCCTGTCACCTTCACTGATGAAAGAAACCAAACCCTCGCCTATCGGTATGTTGCCCTGGTCGGCCATCGCCGTGTATGTAAACCAGAATGAAATCATGGCTGAGGATAGCTACAACACGCTGCCATATTTGCTGGGTAACCATTCTGCCGACCTGCGCTTTGTTAATGATGATCTGGTGCTGAGTCGCCGTTACGGCCGGCCTAACGATCAGTATCGTGTGGTACGTAAGCAGTCTACTATCACCAACGAAGAGGGCGAGCTGCTCGGTATTCAAATTCATCACGTGGCGGATGCCAGCATGGTGGAAACCTCGGCGGCTGACCAGTGGCTGGTAAAAGTGGACGAGTCTAACTTCGAGGCCCGGCGTGGTGACCGTCTGTACGCCGGTGAATTTACCGGTGGGCAGGATATGGTTTTACAACCTGCCGCCGGTCAGCGTGGTGTGGTGGTTGGGAATCTTCATCAGCACGACCTGCTGGGCAAACACGACGTGGTTATTGTTGATTTGGGTAGCGCAGAGGTGACACCCGGTACGGTAATGGGCATTTATGCCCAGGGGCCGGATATTATCGACGGTGAAGAGCCCAGATATGCCAACGAGAGCAACGTGGTGCGCAGCGTATTTAACGACGGCAGTACCGTTGAGCAGCCCGCTCTGAAAATTGGTGAACTTGTTGTTTTCAAAACATTCGATAAAGCGAGCTACGGCATTATTACGCGCTCAGACGGTCTGGTAAAAGACGGCAATATCGTCGCCCGACCCTGACAAAAGGTGCCGTACCCGCATGAGGTACGGCATGACCCTGACATCTTCCCCTGAAATCGTCGCGCGTAACTGGTTAACGCTAAGTGTATGCCCGGGCACCAAGCCAGCCGACTGGCTTGCCTTGCTCGACCAGACCGGTCTTACTCCAGACAAGTTAGTGGCCACCCCTGAGCCTGCGCTATCTGAAGCGTGGCCTGCTTATCAAAACTTATTCACACTGCTTACCGCGTCAGACAATGTGCACGTTCATAGCGCACTTGAGTGGGCGGCAGCTGATCCTTGCCATTATCTGGTCGGTTATTCTGACCCCCGTTATCCGGCGTTACTTAAACACCTTCGCCATCCTCCATTATTACTTTATTGCATGGGTAATCTGGCCTGTCTGGGCAGGCCGCAGCTGGCGGTGGTCGGTAGCCGGCGCGCCACTATAGCAGGCAAAGCGAACGCCACCGCGATGGCTGCGGACCTCAGTCAGCGTGGCATAACTGTTGTCAGCGGGTTGGCCACAGGCGTTGATAAAGCGGCCCATGAAGGTGCGTTGCGGGGAGAAGGGTCCACTATCGCCGTCATTGGCACCGGCCCCGACCAGACGTATCCCCGCCAGCATGTCAGTTTGCAGCAGGCTATTCTGGACGGCGGCGGGTGTCTGGTCAGCGAATACCCGCCCGGTACGCCACCGCGGCCCTATCACTTCCCGCGCAGGAACCGGCTGATTGCCGCTATGTCACTGGGTACACTGGTGGTGGAGGCAAAAATAAGAAGCGGCACCTTGATAACGGCAAATTTGGCCGCAAATATGGGCAAGGATGTATTTGCGATACCGGGTAATATCCAAAACCCGCAGACCGAAGGTTGCCATTGGTTAATTCAGCAGGGCGCTAAGCTGGTGACCGGTATTGATGACATACTTGACGAGTTACCTGCGGTGGCTGCAGAGACAGGCTTAGCAGGTGACACAGACCCACAAAAAAGTGAAGTGAATAGCTTGGCAACCGATAAATTATTAGCTAGTGTGGACTTAGACGTCACACCTGTAGACGTTATAGCCGAACGCAACACCTTGCCAGTGTCAGCAGTAATGGCAGCATTACTAGAATACGAGTTGCGTGGTTTGGTGGCCGCCGTCCCCGGTGGCTACGTTAAATTGAGGGGGAAATAACATGTTCGACATCCTCATGTACCTGTTTGAGAATTTTATTCATAGTGAAACCGAGATCCGGGTTGATCAGGACGAGTTGACTGATGAACTGGTGCGCGCGGGTTTCCACCATGATGAAATTTACAAGGCGCTGGCATGGCTTGAAAAGCTTGCGGCCCTGCAGGAAACCGATATAAAGCCTTATTTCTGCAAAGGCATAAACTCCAGCCTGAGCCGTATCTATACCCATCAGGAGCAAATGCGTCTGGATGTGGACTGTCGCGGATTTTTACTGTTTCTGGAACAGGTCGGGGTATTGGATGCTTCGACCCGGGAAATGGTGATCGACCGGGTTATGGAAATTGACTCCAAAGAGTTCTGTCTTGAAGATCTCAAGTGGGTAGTACTGATGGTACTGTTTAATGTTCCCGGTAAAGAAAATGCCTATGCACAAATGGAAGATTTGTTATTTGACGAGTCTGACGGTGTGCTGCATTAATATTGCCCCTGTAGTGTCGGTGGTCCCGGCATGACCAAAATAGACCAATCTTTATTCAGTGCCCAGGAGCATGCGTTAGAACACGCCCTGGGTGACTGTCCCGACTGTGGTAAACCCCTGCAAATCCGCAACAGTAAATCCGGCCCGTTCGTCGGGTGTTCCGGTTACCCTGACTGTGATTTCAGTAAGCCCCTTTACGACACGCAAACCACCACACTGAAAGTAATGGAAGGTACCGAGTGTCCTTTATGCCAGTCGCCGATGGCACTGAAAAAAGGCCGTTACGGTATGTTCATTGGCTGTGCGAATTATCCTGACTGTCAGCATATCGCGCCCATGAAAGAGCAGGATGACACCCATATTCAGTGTCCGAAATGCCAGCAAGGGCAATTGGTGGAACGCACCAATAAATACGGCAAGCAGTTTTTTTCGTGCAGCGATTATCCGGCCTGCCGATATGTGCTAAATTCGTCGCCAGTCAATGAGACGTGTCCTGAGTGCGGGTGGGGAGTGCTGATCGCCAAAAAAGGTCAGAAGCAATGCCCGCAACCAGCCTGTGGATACAAAGCGAGTAAGTAGAGTTACTACCTATGCAAGAACAAGTACCTTCCCAGTCAGCGCAGGATCCCGCACTGACTGCTTTTAGCAATGGTCAGCTACTGGTTTATCCCACTGAAGCGGTGATGGGGATAGGCTGTGACCCGGATAACGAAGCTGCCGTGGCGCAGCTACTGGCCCTTAAACAGCGCCCGGTAGAGAAAGGCGTCATTTTGGTCGCCGCAACTTACTCACAGTTATTGCCGTATGTCGATGATGAGGCAATTGGTCAGGATCGTCGCACAGAAATTTTTTCGAGCTGGCCGGGCCATATCACCTGGATCTTACCGAAAGCGAAAACCACCCCCGCCTGGATAACAGGTGCGCACGATACGCTGGCGGTGCGGGTCTCAGCGCACCCGGTAGTGTGCGAGCTATGTCATAAGTTTGGCAAACCGCTGGTGTCTACCAGTGCCAATCTATCCGGTCAGCCCCCGGCTATGTCTGTGGCGGCGGCGCGCAGTGTATTCGGTGACAGCGTGTACTATGTGGAAGGCGCATTAGGTGGCCGTAACAAACCCAGTGTTATCCGTGACGGGCGCACGGGTGCAGTAATCCGGGAGTAATAATGACCACGCACAACAATGAACAATTTACGTTGGACACCGACGTGGTGATAGAGCAGGTGAAAAAGTACCTGTTGTCCCTCCAGGATAATATTTGCCAGACCTTAGAACTGGCCGACGGGAAAGGACAATTCCAGGAAGATGCCTGGGAGCGGGAAGCCGGCGGCGGTGGTCGTTCCCGGGTATTAAAAAACGGCGCGGTAATTGAGCAGGGCGGAGTAAACTTTTCGCACGTGTTCGGCGACGCCATGCCAGCCTCTGCCACGGCGTCGCGGCCGGAGTTGGCAGGGCGTAGCTTTCAGGCTATGGGGGTGTCATTGGTGATTCATCCCCACAACCCGTATGTACCCACGTCTCATGCAAACGTACGTTTTTTTATCGCTGAAAAGCCGGGAGAGAAATCTATCTGGTGGTTTGGCGGTGGATTTGATCTCACGCCTTTCTATCCCTTTAAGGAAGATGTGAAGCACTGGCATGACGTCGCGAAAAAGGTATGTGCGCCTTACGGTGACGACATGTATCCAAAATATAAGCACTGGTGTGACGAATACTTCTATCTGAAACACCGTAACGAAACCCGTGGGGTAGGCGGCCTGTTCTTTGATGACTTAAATGAACTGGGTTTTGAAGAGAGCTTCGGGTTTATGCAGGCGGTTGGCAATGGCTTTTTGGATGGTTACATTCCTATCGTAGAGCGCCGCAAGCACACCCCGTTTGGCGACCGGGAGCGTGATTTCCAGTTATACCGACGCGGCCGCTACGTGGAATTTAATCTGGTATATGACCGTGGCACCTTGTTCGGACTGCAAACCGGCGGACGCACCGAGTCGATACTGATGTCTATGCCGCCCCTGGCGCGGTGGGAATATAATTACACACCAACTCCGGGCAGTGCCGAAGCGACACTGAGTGACTGGCTACGACCCCATAACTGGTAGTTGTAATAAACGCATTGGTCTGCGAGTAGCTTCAGTCGCTAGCTTGCGGACCAGGCTCAGCCTGATTCACCATATGTTCGGCCAGCGCATCCAACGCTGACAACAGCCGTTCCGCCAGGGCAACATCAGCCACGGTTTCATGCATTGCTTTGCGCATACAATACATCCACTGCACCTTTAAAGCCGGGGTAATCGTGTAAGGAAGATGGCGCGCCCGTAACCGGGGGTGGCCACGCTGGGTCTCATAGTCCCGGGGGCCGCCCAGCCACATGCTCAGGTACAGAAAAAACACATGACGGATATTATCCAGTGGCTGCGGATGCAGGGCATAGAGCTCGGCTACCACCGGGTCTGAACTCATGATATCGTAAAACCGGTTCGCTAACGCTCGCACGGCGGGCTCTCCCCCGATGGCTTCATAAGGGGATATCGTCGCTGCGGCAGATTTTCGTTTAAATAAGTTCAGTAGCCCCATGAAAAAATTCGCCGTATTTGGTAATCCGATAGCGCAGAGTTTATCACCTTCTATTCATCAGATGTTCGCAGAACAATGCGGTGAATTAATCACGTATTCTAAAATCCTTGCCTCAGAGGAAGGGTTTGCCGAAGCCGTCCACACCTTCTTCAGCGACCCCGACGCGATGGGCTGTAATGTTACCATGCCTTTTAAACAGCAGGCGTATGCGCTGGCGAAGGTTGACGATCAGGCAGCGCAAGACGCCAAAGTGGTTAACACCCTTATGCGTAATCACGACGGCACACTAAGTGGCTTTAATACCGATGGGATAGGACTGGTCAACGACTTACTCAATCATGGAGTGACGTTAACCGGAGCCCGGGTGCTGTTGATTGGCGCGGGCGGGGCAGCCCGGGGCGTGATATCACCGTTACTGCAAGCAGGGGTCGGCGCGCTTTGTATCACCAACCGCACCGTTGCCAAGGCAGAGCGCGTAGCCGAAGAAACCGGTAGCGGGCAGGTGTCCGTTATCGCGCCGGAATCTTGCGCGGAGTTTAAACCCACAGTGATTATCAACTCGACTGCCGCGAGTCTGTCGGGCGGATTACCGCTAGCCATGACCTCTGAACTGCTGGCGTCATGTCATACCACCTATGACATGGTATACACCGCTACGACTACGCCTTTCAACGAGGCCGCGGAGAAAGGGGGCGTACCGACAACGCTGGATGGGCTGGGCATGCTGGTGGAGCAGGCGGCCGCAGCCTTTGCTATCTGGACAGGTAAACAGCCAGCTACCAAGGCGGTACTGACTGCGCTGCGGAAGCAGATAACGGGGGCGTAACCCCGCGACGCTGTTTCCCGATACTATTATGTAACTAGCCCTCTGCCAGGTAATCGTTCTTCAGTTCGACATAGTTTACGGCGGACTGTTTCAAAAACGCTATCTCACTGTCTTTAAGCGGTCTTTTCTTTTGCATAGGATTGCCGACATAAAGAAAGCCACTTTCCAGCCGTTTATTGGGTGGTACTAACGTACCGGCACCGATGAAAACATCATCTTCAATAACCACGCCATCCATGATGATGGCGCCCATGCCCACCAGGATCCGATTGCCCAGCACACAACCATGCAACATGCAGTGATGACCAATAGTGACATCCTCGCCAATAATAAGCGGGTAGCCATCAGGGAGTTGGCTCGATCGTCGGGTAACATGCAAGACCGTGCCGTCCTGCACATTGGTGCGTGCGCCAATCTGGATTCTGTTTACATCACCACGGGCAGCGACCAGTGGCCAGATACTGGCATCATCACCTAGCGTGACGTCGCCGGCGACCACCGCCGATGGATCTATATAGGTATTTGCACCGCGTTTGGGGGCGTTACCTTTATATGTACGAATACTCATGTGAAACCTTCCGCTCTAATCTATTTATAAGTACAGGTTAAAACAAAACTGAGGTGAGTAACATTAACAGCTGCCCGACGTGTTATATAGGCAGCGTCGGCAAAGTAACGTCATAGGGACGTTTCCTGAACTCTCTGACTTTCAAGCTGGTGGAGTAACAAAGGAGGAGGTTACAACGCGATTTGTACTGGTAGAAACAGAGTGTAGCTTCCAGCAGATGACTTGTTAGTTCCCACAATAAACGGAAACAGAGTGGTGAAACGCTGATAAATTACACGTTATGCGGGAATATTCGGCAATCAAACAGCTTTTTACATGTTTTTTCAAATAACGGTTGACGCTGCGGCGAAAATCTCTAAAATGCGCCTCCACTTCGACGGGAAAGCAACAACGCCAACCGAACAAGTGAGTCACTACTAACCGCAAGGCTTAATAGTGGCGAGGGTTTAAAAGAAACGCTTCGAGAAATAACTTTCAAAAAAGTGTTGACAACAAACCCGGGTAGCGTAGAATGCGCCACCTCGCTTCAGCAAGCTGCAATGCAACGAGTTGAAGTTAGTTTTTACTGAAACGCCTGAGAAAATAAACTTTCGAAAAGTGTTGACAGCAAAAACGAAACGCGTAGAATGCGCGTCCCGCTTCAGGGGAAACACTGAAGCAACCGGCAAGTCACAATGGTGGCAAGCCCGCTACGAGCCAAGGCTGGTAGCAAAAATGTTCTTTAACAATTTATAACAAGACAATCTGTGTGGGCACTCGTTAAGAGTGTCAACAACGACGATTCATA
>NZ_JAOTJC010000007.1 GCF_025628895.1 Alteromonas salexigens
AAGCCTTGCGGTTAGTAGTGACTCACTTGTTCGGTTGGCGTTGTTGCTTTCCCGTCGAAGTGGAGGCGCATTTTAGACAGTTATAAGTAAAGGTCAACACCTATACCCTAATTATATTGCTTCAACGCGTTCAAGTGGCTACTTTTTATTCATTGACACTTCTTTTGTAGACAATTTGAACTAAATAGGACTAGGATGGTTCAAATGTTACGATATGTTAATGTGCCGACAAGGATGAGTCTCACGATTAGTACAACTATATAGGTGGCAAGTTATGATGCGTAAAACAGGTCTGTTATTCAGTCTGGCGTCGCTTTGCTTTACAGCACCAGTGTTTTCAGCTTCATCAGACACCCCAGAGTCACGGGATAAATTTCAGACCACATTTCTAAAACGCCAGGTCGACCAGAACATGTCGGTAGGCAGGGCCATCCGCTCTATTGCCAGTCATTATCCGCAGGATGTGGTATCCATTGTCGATATCGCGTTAGACACCTACCCCGACCAGCATCGCGAAATCATCTTTGCGGCGATTTCAGCGCAGCCCGCATCCACTGAAGAAATAGTCCAGCTGGCTATTGCGAAGGATGTGAGTTCGTGTGCGGCGATTGTAAAGCTGGCGATTACGGCTGAGCCGAGCTATGTCGATTTCGTCGTGCAGGCAGCGGCCAATAGCACGCCGGAAGATCTTGACGAAATAGTACGGGTTGCCGTACTCACCGAGCCGGACTCTGCAGATAGCATTGTGCAAACCCTCAGTCAGGAACATCCGAACAAGTTTGTGCAAATTATGACCACCGCGCTGAATACCGTTCCGTTTGTTGGCGAGTATGTCGTAGATGCCATGCTGGCTGTGTTTCCCGATGAAGCAGATACTGTAATAGAAACGGCTGTCCGCGAGTCAGCTTCAGAACGCGAGCAGGTACTTAAAATATTAAATACCGCTCAGCACGCAGGTGTACCCGACAGCAAATTACGAATGTATGCGCTGGCGGCAGGCATTTCTGAGTCGGACTTCACTACTCATGTGGCGGGTAAGTAACACGGGGCACATCCTGGCTGTTTACTTCTCTTATAAAATAGATGAGTTAAAAACAAAAAAGCCGCGCGAGCGGCTTTTTTAGTATCTAGCGTATCGCTCACTTTTAGTCAGCGTTGAATAAATCCCGGGTATACACTTTATCCAGCACGTCGCTGATGTCGTCAGTGACACGGTTGGCAACAATCACATCCGACATCGCTTTAAATTCATTCAGGTCTTTCACTACCTGTGAGTTGAAGAATTCCTCTTCTTCTAACACAGGCTCATAAACCACCACTTTTATTCCCTTGGCTTTGACACGCTTCATAATGCCCTGAATAGCACTGGCCCGGAAGTTGTCAGAGCCTGCCTTCATGATAAGGCGGTAAATGCCTACTATTTTTGGTTTCTTACTGACAATGGAGTCGGCAATGAAGTCTTTACGGGTACGGTTAGCATCCACAATGGCCTGGATCATGTTATTCGGTACACTGCTATAGTTTGCTAATAGCTGCTTAGTATCTTTCGGCAGACAGTAGCCCCCATAACCAAAGCTGGGGTTGTTATAATGACCGCCGATACGAGGGTCTAAACTCACACCTTCAATGATTTGTCTGGTGTCTAAGCCGTGAGCCTCAGCGTAGCTGTCTAGTTCATTAAAATACGCCACCCGCATAGCCAGGTAGGTATTCGCAAACAACTTGATAGCTTCAGCTTCGGTACTGTTGGTAAACAGTACGTCGATGTCTTTTTTGATTGCGCCCTGCTCCAACAATTGCGCAAAGACTTTTGCCCGCTCACTTTGCTCGCCCACAATGATACGGCTGGGGTGCAGATTGTCGTATAGCGCCTTGCCTTCGCGCAGGAACTCAGGTGAAAATATCAGGTTGTCGGTGCCGTGGCGCTCTTTAGCGTCAGCCGTAAAGCCTACCGGCACGGTAGACTTGATCACCATTACAGCATTTGGGTTCACCGCCATCACAGACTGAATAACGGCGTCCACACTGCCAGTATTGAAATAGTTCGTCTGCGGGTCATAGTCGGTAGGCGTGGCAATAACCACATACTCGGCATCTTTATATGCGGCCTCTGCGTCCAGAGTCGCCGTCAGATTCAGCTCTTTTTCAGTCAGGTAAGCTGAAATCTCTTTGTCTTCAATTGGCGACTTTTTACTGTTAAGCAGCTCGACTTTTTCGGGAACCAAATCGACGGCGGTTACTTCATTGTGCTGCGCCAGAAGGACAGCGTTTGATAATCCTACATAGCCTGTGCCGGCTACGGCTATTTTTAAGCCATTTTGAACGCTTTCCATACCTGCGTAACTCCTTCATATACACACTAAGTTTTTCTACTGCTATTAAAGCAGGAACGATTTCTTTGATAAAGCAATAAAAAAGCCAGCTGGACATGCTGGCTTCGTTAATTTATAACATTTTTTAACTAGGAACCGGCGCCCAGACGCTCGCCCTGATAACTGCCATCCAGGACCGCTTTCCACCAGGCTTCGTTATTCAAATACCATTCAACAGTTTTACGAATGCCGCTTTCAAAGGTTTCCTGTGGGGTCCAGCCAAGTTCTCGCTGTATCTTTGAAGCATCAATGGCATAACGCATATCGTGGCCGGGACGATCCTGTACATACGTGATTTGCTCAGCATACTTCGCATTTTTAGGCTTCACATCATCCAGAATGGAGCAGATTGTTTCTACAACCTCGATATTCTGTTTTTCGTTATGCCCGCCTATATTGTAGGTCTCACCGATCTTGCCTTCCAGCGCAACTAGTACCAGCGCACGTGCGTGATCTTCCACATACAGCCAGTCGCGAATTTGGTTCCCTTTGCCATACACTGGCAAGGGCTTCCCTGCCAGCGCGTTTAAAATAACCAGCGGGATCAGCTTCTCAGGGAAATGATATGGACCGTAGTTGTTTGAACAGTTAGTTACCAGGGTAGGTAGCTTATAGGTACGCAGCCACGAGCGCACAAGCTGATCAGATGACGCTTTGCTCGCAGAATACGGCGAGCTGGGCGCATAAGGGGTAGTTTCTGTGAATAAGGGCAGCTCGGTATCAGCTTCCACTTCGTCTGGATGTGGCAAATCACCATATACCTCATCGGTGGAGATATGATGAAACTTAAAGCCGGCTTTCTTTTCCTCTGCCAGCTTTGACCAGTACGCGCGTGCTTGTTCAAGCAACGTGTAGGTGCCCACGACATTAGTCTGAATAAATTCGCCCGGCCCATCAATAGAACGGTCTACATGGGATTCCGCCGCCAGGTGCATAATAATGTCCGGCTGGTAGGCTTCTAACACTCGTCCAATATTTCCGGCGTCACAAATATCTACCTGCTCGAAGTGATATCTGTCGCTATTATCCACTGACGTAAGTGATTCCAGGTTACCTGCGTAGGTAAGCTTATCGACATTTACTACGGTGTGGTCCGTGTCATTAATCAGGTGCCGGACTACTGCCGAGCCGATAAACCCGGCGCCGCCGGTAACTACAATAGTTTTGCTCATATGGCTAATTCTTACTTTAATTCGTTCATCATCGCTGACAACTGCTGTCGCCAGTGCGTTAGCGTTGCATCACTAAACGTTTTCCGCGTTAATGTTTTATCCAGCACGCTGTAATGCGGCCGCTTGGCCGGCGTGGGATAATCTTCAGTAGGGATAGGTGCAACGGGAATCGCAGTATCCAGTAAGCCTGTTTCACGGCCTAACTGTTGAATCGCGAGTGCGAAATCATACCAGCTACAAACGCCTTCATCTGACCAGTGGTACACACCAGTGATTTTCTTATCAACCGCCTCAAGACACGCTTCCGCCAGTCCTTTAGCCCAGGTGGGCGAGCCAATCTGATCATCTATAATAGTCAGTGCTGGCTTTTCCGCCATCAGGCGAAGCATGGTTTTTACAAAGTTATTACCATGGGCTGAATATACCCAGGAGGTGCGAATGATCGTACTTCTATCAGGCAATATCGCCTGGAGTGCTTGCTCACCTTCTGCTTTGGTTTTTCCATAAACGCCTTGAGGTTCAATTTTGTCATCAACGGCATAAGGTGCGCCTTTTTCCCCGTCGAATACGTAATCGGTAGAGCAATGCACCAATTGAAGCTGCTTCTCCCGGCAATATTCTGCTAAGTTTTTTACCGCGGTAACGTTTAGCGCTCGCGCTGCTTCTTCATCAGACTCGGCTTTATCCACAGCAGTATATGCTGAGGCATTAATAACTGCGGTAATCTCACGCGCCTCCAGCTTTTCCTGTATGGCTGATTTATCGCTAAGGTCAATATCCTCTCTGCCTAAGCAAATACATCTGTCTGAAGCTAAGCGTTTAAGTTCCCAGGCTAACTGCCCATTTTTTCCAATAACTGCAATCATAATAGCTGCTTAAAACGTAGGGGCATCAACGAAGGCTAAGCCGTCTTCATCTTTTGCAGACAATGAGGGAGTCTTGCCATCGACCAGTGGCCAGTCTATGTTCAGTGAAGGGTCGTCATACTTTACTGAAATTTCAGACTGCGGGTGATAGTAGTCAGTGCATTTATACACAAATTCCGCAGAGTCACTGGTGACGTAGAAACCGTGGGCAAATCCAGCGGGCACCCATAGCTGGCGCTTATTATCTGCAGAAAGCAGTACACCCACCCATTGTCCGAAGGTAGCTGAGTCTCTGCGCATATCCACCGCAACGTCATATACTTCGCCACTCACAACACGCACTAATTTACCTTGAGTATGTTCAAGCTGATAGTGCAAGCCGCGGAGAATTCCCTGGGAAGATTTAGAGTGGTTATCCTGAACGAACTCCACATCAGCGCACTCTTTTTTAAACCAGTCAGTTCGGAAGGTCTCCATAAAGAAACCACGCTCGTCGCCGAAAACTTTAGGCTCGATAATTTTGACATCTGGGATATCAGTTTTTACTACTTGCATTGCTTTTCTTTATTCCGAATAGTCTTAAATTCAGGCTTGCGATAAGTACACCGGCAAACTGGTTATTGCTTTACCCGGTCGTGGATAACCTGCAGCAGGTAGTCGCCATAGCCGCTCTTTTTCAATGGCGCAGCCAGCTTTTCAAGTTGAGCAGCATCAATGAACCCCATACGGAAAGCAACTTCCTCTGGACAACACACTTTCAACCCCTGGCGCTTTTCGATAGCCGCCACAAAATTTGCGGCATCCAGCAGGCTGTCCAACGTGCCCGTGTCCAGCCAGGCTGAGCCTCGCCCCATTAGCTCTACTTTCAGGCTACCATCCTGTAAGTAGAGATTATTGAGGTCAGTAATTTCAAGCTCGCCTCGGTGAGACGGCTTCACTTCTTTGGCGAAATCTACCACACGGTTGTCGTAATAGTATAAGCCGGTTACCGCATAGTTTGACTTCGGTGCAGGGGGTTTTTCTTCAATAGACAATGCATTCCAGTTTTCATCGAAGTCTACTACCCCATATCGCTCCGGATCCTTTACGTGATAACCGAACACTGTAGCCCCATGTTCTTGCTTAAAGGCACTTTGCAGTGACATCTTTAAGTCGTGCCCATAGTAAATGTTATCACCCAGCACCAGCGTACAGCTGTCGTTGCCAATAAATTGCTCGCCAATTAAAAATGCCTGCGCTAAACCATCAGGTGAATCCTGCACGGCGTACTGAATATTCAGACCCAGCGATTCACCATCGCCAATAAGCTCTATAAACCTTGACTGTTCAGCAGGGGTGGTAATAATTAGAATATCGCGGATACCTGACATCATTAATGTTGTCAGCGGATAAAATATCATTGGTTTATCGTAAACGGGCATGAGCTGCTTACTTACCACTTTGGTAAGTGGATGGAGACGGGTGCCCGATCCGCCCGCCAGGATGATTCCTTTTCTCATTTCTCGTACCCTTTTCTACTGACAAGCATTATGCGTCAAATTTTTGCTTAGCTAACTCGTATAATGCGAGGTCGTCTGCATTGTTTTCAAGTAGAAACTCATATGCGTCTTCACCAATTTCATCACGGATTTCAGCAAGCTTCTCATCGATGGATTTTCTGGTATCCCGACTGACGTTATGTTCTTTCGGTGCAATCGTAATATCCTTGAAGCCTTCCTCACGCAACCACGTTTCCAATTTGCGTAATGAATCGTCAAAAGCTTCGACAATTCCGACAAATGGCAGATGTTCAACAGCAAGCTTTGCTCTCGTAAGTTCATCACCGTGTTGGGGACCACACATGTATGCAAACCGATCGGTATGAAAGTTTTTACACTGCCTGTCGTAACCCAGTGCTATACGCGTCTCAATGTATCCCTTGAGAGACGTATTTCTAGCTAACACTGCACCAAATCCATCGCCGCCTTGCTTCTTTTCAAATGAATACGCGGAAGCAATTCGATCTATAGGGTGACGTATAAAGATGACGGGCAACAATTCCATTTCATCTACTCTGGGCACAGGTAATAATGCCGTATGGGAAGAAAAGCACTGAGCCTGCGTGTTACTACGCACCCAGTCTTTTACAAGTTCCCGGTTTTTACCCGGATGGGCCGGAAACTCTTCGGTGACCCACTCGACGCCTTCTTCAAAGTTTTCTTTAAGTGAAGCGTCAAGCGATGTCCCGGCATTTTTAAAAAGGTGGTAATGGAAAATTGCTTTTTTCATAAATCTCAAATTCTGTTTCGAACAATCCAACTTTATTGAGTGGTGTACAAGCCAACGCTCGCAAAGATCTCTTTAAACACTTTTTTGCCATGCTCAAATGAGTAACGTTCTGATACCAACGACATCGCGTTAGATGAATATTGTACCCACTTCTCTTCGTTGTCATATAATTCTTGAATTGCGGTGACCCACTCATGTGAACTTTCTGCAATTTGTGTACTGATACCGCTAGCCAGACCGGTACCTTCAGCTGCCACTTCGGTCAATACAGAGGGTAACCCATAAGCCATCGATTCCAGCACTTTACCTTTAATACCTGCACCTGATAGCAGTGGCGCAACAAACACCTTATGTTTATGGAATACGTCGTCTAAGCTTTCCGCGAAGCCCACCATTTTAATGTTGTCACATTCATAATTTTTAAATTTGGCAGGCATCTTACTACCATACACATACAACACGATATCGGGTCGTTCTGCGTGGAGGGCTGGCATAATTTCTTTAACAAGATACTCTACCGATTCAACGTTGGGGAGATGGTTGAAGCCTCCCAAAAAGGCAATCCCCTCTCTCGCATAAAAATCGGGACCAGGGACTTTTTCTTCCAAGACCCAGGGTGTGATGTGCATATTATGCTGCTCAAGCGTATGCGACTGGATCACCGCATGCTCCGTTGAATTATACGTAAGGATAGCGTCTGCTTTTCTGCACACATCCAGCTCACGTTCTTGTGTAACCAAAGCGGCTTCTATTGCGTCACTGTCGTTACTTCGCAATGCGGCACGGATTTCACGCAGAAAATGTAAGTCAGCGTTATTAAACAGCACCGGCTTACCACTCTCTTTAATGACATCTATATATTTTTCCGCCACTGTATAGCGGGTAATATAGACCGCATCCATTTCCGGCAGTCTTCTTTCCAACACATCAAACAACGAAGTGTAGAACGGTGCTGCAAGCACTTCCACGCCCATGCGCTGAAGGTTCTTGGTAAATTTGCCCATGTACGCCAGGTTATCGGGAACGAACGTCACCTTGAAACCCAATGCCTGCATTAATTCAATTTCTTTAACTGCAGCATAGCTTCCCGCGTCGTTATTCGGCATAGGGACGGCGTAATCAATTACCAAAACCCGTTGATCTACATTGTTATCCTTTTCTTGGTGTAAGCGTTCTGCTGATGGTTTGCTCTTGGCTTTAAACGCGCTAAACCACTTCTTTCTGAACGTGGCTTCGTTTACCTTCTGGTAGCGCTTTAACCCCACGGTAGTGTCAGTACCATGACTTTTGCCTTCCAAATGGATCACCACTGAATGAGGTACGTACATGGTTCGGTACCCAGCCTCTCTTACTTTGAAAGCAAGATCAGCATCTTCATAGTAGCAAGGGGCAAACTCATCGCTGAAGCCACCCACTTCTTCCCATACGTTTTTGCGAATACACATTGCTGCACCGGTGACGTAGTCTACGTCACGGGCATAGTTCCACTCAGGCGCCCATGGGTTACTATTTCTGCCTACATTCCACGGCTCACCGTTGCCCCAGATGAGGCCACCGGCTTCCTGCAACGAACCGTTTTCGTTGATTAGTTTCGATCCCGTTAATACTACCTGGTCGTCTTTTTCGTGCTGGAGAACAAGCTCGTCTATCCAACCGGAGGTAACCTCTGTGTCATTATTTAAAAATACGAGGTACTTACCCTTCGCTATTTTAGCAGCCTGATTACAACTTCTTAGGAAACGAAGATTTTCTTCGTTCCGGGAGATAACCAGGTTCTCTATAAGGTCTTCAGCTCTACTGGTTACATCTTCTGAACAATCATCGGCTAAAATAACTTCGTAACTGGTTTTATTAAAAGACAATGCAATAGAAGCTATGCAGCGGTACGTGAGTGCGAACTTATTGTAGGCGGGCACCACGATAGATACCTTAGGGTTTTCTACCTTAGGCAGTGCAAAAGCCGAAAATGAGGTCATGTCTTCGTGAGCATTTACAACGGCATTATGCACTACGTGTAAATTTCTAATTTCATCGACCTCACCACTTTTTGCGAGCGCTTCCATCTGTAGCTTTAGCGACTCATAGCGATAACCGGCATGACCCGGCTTGCCTAACAATTCTGGTTCTGATGCGCTGTGCGCTAAAAACTGCACTGGTGTTAGGATGGGCGATGATTGTATGTAATCGACACCGGCGTTTGTTGACGCACCTATTACGCTTATGACAATTTTCTGCTTACTGTCGGTCAGTAGATCTTCGGGTAACCAGATATAATCAAAAAATTCCGTATGCTCGCTTTCAATGGCCTTTTCACAAAACACGCCTTGTTCGGAAGCAAACCGAATTACCTGAGAACCAATTTCGGTGGCCGAGGTTAAGCGATAACTGAGTTTGTTACCTTCCACATTGATGATATCCGCATGAAAATGCTGACCAAGCTTAGGAAGAGTAAATTCGTTAGTAGGAATTTTTTCATTAGAACTGGCCACTCTAATCTCTACAGAAGTTCCAGGGGTGAGTTTATCTTCGTCAATCTCTACAGAAAACGCGTGATAGCCCGCGTTGATCCCATGTTCTTCCAGATCAGCCCGAAATTCGTTTGCTAAGCCTTTACCTAACAATTCGCCTTCGCTTGTATAGATACAAACTTCCAACGGCGCTTCATCCTCCAATAATGCCGCCCAGCCTGTAAGTTTTCCGGCCTCCAGCCCATCAATTGAACCTGCGAGTTTCTTTCCTTTGGAGGCAAGCCGATTCTTTCCTGCTTTAAACATGGTATTTCCTATCTGGTCAATTTCTGTAATTTTTCTGATACCCAACCGCCGAACGAGCGACAAATTTGGCGTTTATACTCATTGTCTGCGATCAATTCGCCGCCGGTTGTATCTCGCCAAGCGCGCAGAGCGGCATTCAAACTCGCATCGTCATTATAGTCAAATAAAAATGCCCGGCTTCCAGTGCTAGTTGCTTGGCGGGATAGCCACGTTTTACTTGTACAAAGCAGTGCACAACCTCTGGCCAGGCCATCCCAGAACACCCCTGAGGTTTTGTAAAAGTAACTTTCCGGGTGATAATTAAATAACATAGCGTCCACGCTGTTTAGTAAACCTTGATAACGCTCAAAGCTTAGCTCGCCTAAGTACAGCTCAAAATTGTCGTAGCGAGGCTCTAACGCAGATAAATGACTTTCAGCATCAGGAAAGTCTCTTATTCCCGGCGACTCAGTGTTCCAATGCACGATAAATTTGATATCGGGGAAAGAGTTAAGCAAATTTTCTAGCTGGGCTAAAATTAGCTCAATACCTTTATCTGCTTTTACACTTCCTACATATATTAAAATCCGTCTCGATTGATTACCCTTATTCGGCGTAACCTGCGAGTTTAAGTTAATTGCCGGGTGCAGTTCTACCGGGGCTTTGAGTATCTGTTGGTAAGCCGCCACATATTCTTCGCAGCTTGTCGCAAATACTAAACGTGAAGTTGCTATAGAAGATTCCAGCAATGTCAGCGCCAGATTATATTTTATCGACCATGCTACACGATCAGCGTTAGTGCGCGAATCAATAAGATAATTGCCTGGATCGAACATGCCACATAGGAGCAATGCAGGCCCGGCGTCTCTGCCCACCTTCATAAAGAACTTAGCTAACCCAGATATATGAAAGCTAAAGCCTGTGTGCAGAAGTAGAGTGTCTGACCGTTGAACTCTCCCTTCGCTGTACAAGCGAAGTAATTCATCAGCAAAGCTATCAGAAATACGCTCCTCTTCTTGAGAAGAAAGCGCAAAAAGGCGGTTAGTATAACAAGGCGTCTGAAAGTACGAATTTACGCGCCCCCCGCTTGGGAGGGTTATAGCTTCGTTCAACTTCTCAGACGCATATACCCGAATATTGCCAATTGACTCGCCCAAGAGATGGGATACGGTGACATGATGGGAGTGCGTATCTTCGAAACCGGGATCGAGAACAACGAGACCAGACTCCTGCATTACTTTATGAGGGCGGTTAGTTTTTCACTAAGCTCGTGGGTAGAGAGCTGTATTTGCCTGTGAATTTGCTGAGTCATGGCCACCATCATCTGCTTTTGCGATACTTGCAGCTTAAATATACTCACTGGAACCTCGTTTACCCATAACACCAGTTCATTACTGCCAATTTCAAGCGCCTGCCAATTTGGCTCAGTGGTGAAACCGAATTGCCCATCGCCCACCCCGGATTTAACCAGATCCTCCCGCATCAGGTTAGCCTCGGTCTTGCATACTGGGGTGTTATTTACTGTAAGTGAAACTTGGCACTGTTCTTTGCTAGCGTTCCTGGGAATGTACGCCCAGCCAGAAAAAACATAAGGTGAAAGCTCATCCACATGGAATATAGCGAATTTAGGGTTACATTTAACTCGACGCTTTTTATTTTTTAGTTTTTTAATTATTTTAGATAACACCTGTCTTCACCTATTTATTGCCCAGCTCCAAAGCCGGAATATATGCTGCAGAATGTGCGTGCACCTCGGGATGAGTTGAAACTTTGTGTTTATCCATCCAAATGTACCGTTGGTGCTGTTCTCCCAGAGGCAGAGGGAGGTCATTATCGCCTATCTCAAGGTGATATCCCAGCACCACATAATGCGTTGAAGGGTGAGACCCCATAACACTGTCTTCATAAAAATGCTCATACACACCTAGCAGGTTAGCGTTCGCCCTCGCGTAGCCTACACCCAGCTCGTGCTCAGACAGCCGTAAAAATGCCTGGTCCAGTGATTCGTTTTTTAAAATTCTACCACCTGGGACAAACCAGAGCCCCTGGGCAGGTCGGTTATTACGAAAACCCAGTAACACTTCGCCTTTGTCATTTTCAACCACGAGATCTATTGATACGAGTGGTGTGTTATCGATTACTGCTGTAAACGCCTCTTTTGAGAGAAATCCCACTTTATCAGCCTCTGAAGTTATCCTGATTGTTCAAAAACCATTGGTATGCATTCATTAGCCCTTCTTCAAGGGAATAAGTATGCTGCCAGCCCAACGCATGCAATCTCGAAACATCCATCAGTTTACGTGGGGTGCCGTCCGGTTTACTTGTGTCCCATACAATATCGCCCTTAAATCCAGTCACTTTTGCAACCGTCTCGACAAGCTCCCTGATAGTGCAGTCTTCGCCGGTTCCCACGTTAATGTGGCTTAACATAGGCTGGGTATTGGCAAGATAGGTTTCACTGTCCAGATTCATTACGTGCACACTAGCTGCCGCCATATCGTCCACATGAAGAAATTCGCGCATAGGTTTACCGCTTCCCCAGGCCACCACTTCACTATCCCCTCGTTCCGCAGCTTCGTGAAATCGGCGTAGCAGTGCTGGAATTACGTGAGAATTCTCAGGGTGAAAATTATCATTGGGGCCGTAGAGATTGGTAGGCATGACAGACCGGTAATCGCGTCCGTACTGACGGTTATAACTTTCACACAATTTAATGCCGGCTATTTTGGCAATTGCGTAGGGTTCGTTGGTTTCTTCCAGCGTGCCTGTTAACAGAGCGTCTTCCGACATGGGCTGAGAAGCCAGCTTAGGGTATATGCAACTAGAACCCAGAAACAGTAACTTATTTACGTTATTTGCGTGTGCAGCGTGAATTATATTTGCCTCAATCATGAGGTTTTCATAGATAAATTCAGCAGGGTAGGTGTTGTTGGCGTGAATACCGCCCACTTTTGCGGCCGCCAGATACACTTCATCAATGCTATTTTGAGCGAAGAACGTCATGACTTCAGACTGGTTTGTAAGATCTAACTCGTTACGAGTACGCGTTATAATTCTAACTTCTTCACGGTCTTCCAATTGCCTTACAATCGCAGCGCCAACCATACCGCGATGACCGGCTACAAATATAGTTCTCATTAAAATTTCCCCAAATATTAAAAAAGCCCTAAAAAGGGCCTTTTCGAAACAAATCCAACCCTATTCTTTAGCCACTGATACGGTATATCCATGCTTTTTAAGAAGAGCATGCTGTTTTGCCTTTTCAAGGTCCGATTGCACCATTTCTGCACACATTTCTTCCACAGTGATTTCTGGCGTCCAGCCCAATTTTTCTTTGGCTTTAGAAGGGTCACCCAGCAGAGTTTCAACTTCGGCGGGGCGGAAGTAACGAGGATCGACTTGGATAATCACATCACCCGGGCTAACGCCAGGGGCCATCTCGTGATTCACTTCAACCACTGTAGCGATTTCCTGTTCGCCCTCGCCGCTGAACTCTAGAGTTATACCTGCTTCGGCCGCTGACATACGCACAAATTCACGTACAGAAATTTGCTTTCCTGTAGCGATAACAAAATCTTCTGCTTCATCTTGTTGCAGCATCATCCATTGCATTCTTACATAATCTTTGGCGTGCCCCCAGTCTCGCAGTGCGTCCATATTACCCAGATACAAGCAAGACTCTAATCCCTGTGCGATATTGGCTATACCGCGAGTGATTTTACGGGTTACGAAGGTTTCGCCTCGCCGAGGTGACTCGTGATTAAACAGAATACCATTGCACGCATACATGCCATAGGATTCACGGTAATTAACCGTAATCCAATACGCATACATTTTTGCAACGGCGTACGGGGAACGCGGGTAGAATGGAGTGGTCTCTTTTTGCGGTGTTTCCTGTACTAATCCATACAACTCAGAAGTAGACGCTTGATAAAATTTCGTTTTCTTTTCTAATCCCAGAAAGCGAATAGCTTCAAGCAGACGAAGTGTACCAATAGCGTCTACATCGGCAGTGTACTCAGGAGCTTCAAAGGACACTGCTACATGTGACTGGGCGCCAAGGTTATAAACCTCGTCAGGCTGCACTTCCTGTAAAATACGGGTTAGGTTAGAAGTGTCTGTCAGATCACCATAATGAAGGTAAAATTGTGGATTTTTTTCGTGAGGGTCTTCATAAATATGATCGACACGCTCAGTGTTAAATAACGAAGCCCTACGTTTGATACCGTGAACTTCATATCCCTTACCTAATAAAAACTCGGCAAGATATGAGCCATCTTGCCCAGTAACCCCAGTAATTAAAGCTTTCTTCACGAACACACCTTTTCTAAATCAAGTTCAGTTAATAAGTCCGATATTTTAGTTTCTTTTTCTCTAAAAATCTCCAAAGCGTTTTCTATAGTTCGCCTTTTTGGGGAAAAGTAGTCTGGGCTATATGAGCTAGACGGCTTCCTTTCTAATTGTAAAAAATCTGCTATTTCATCCAACTTGGGTTTCGATGACAGAGAATTATAAGGAGCATAGAGTACATTTTCCTTCTCAAAATACTGATACCACTTAGTAGCAAAACTCTCCCAAAAGTTCATTTTATCATCAATAAACTCCTCATAACTCTGTGTTAATCCTCCTGTCGACTTTTCAAGCTCATACCAACTGGAAACGGAGAGAACTGGATTCCGCAGTTGGACTAGATACTTTCTTTCTTCAACAAACGGCAGTGAAAGATCAAACTCATGAGTCTTAGTTATTCTCTTGCCAGCTCCACAGAGGTTATTTTTCCTAGTCCAGTCTAACCCTGAGCTCGGACAATCTATTTTATTACCATCGGCATCACTACAAGTGTAAAACTCGCAGTATTCGTTATTGGCGTAACAAAAAGTGTCTAAAAGACCGACTAAGATATGGTGTCCACTACGAGGGAATGTAACTATATGTGCCCTACTCTTATTCATTACCTACATCCTAAAATTATTATTAAAAAAATACTAAACATCTTCTATCGATAGCAGTTTAAATGATAATTCCCGCTTCTCATTTAACGATGATTTATGAAATTTGGAAGGAATGAGAGTCACCTCAAAATAATTTGACTTCATGTTCGCAATGTAAAGATCTACAACCTTTTCTTCACTTCTACTAAGAGAGACCACAAGTTCCTCATCTATAAATCTTATGGATATAACTTGTTCAGAAAACAAAACATTTTTTATCCGTAGCGAAAGCTTTTCTACTTCCTTTGATATGCTCACACCGATTACAGACTTGGACGAATGGCACCAACGAAATTTATAGTCTATCCCAGATTCAGGATATGGTCCTTCTTCGACATCGACGCCCTTTTTATATGAGAGAATCACTGGTTTATCTCTGATAGACTTAACATCATGGCTCAATTCAATTTTTCTGGGTGCGCCAACCTTGTCAAAAATCTTTTCCTGCAGTAGTGCTGCATGAATAGAATGATAACAAGCCTCCAACGTGAATTTATTATGAGCATACAAATGGGAGCTTTTAGATAACGAGCGCCTCATGGTCTCGTCTCTATATAATGTACTTATTATTTTACTTAATTCTTCAGAGGAAGAGTTATTTAATTTATAGCCAGTTACGCCATCAATGATAGCATCTTTTATACCACTCATATTTAAACCTATTGAAGGAACGCCGCACATGGCTGCCTCTAAATAAACCTGACCCAGGGTTTCTTCAGAACTCGGAGCAACAAAGAGATCCATAGCGTTTAGAGCGCTCACTACCGTTTTTTGTTCTTTAACATATCCTGTTGAAATAATGCGACAATTGTCTAGTTTTATCGATACATCCAAATTTCCGATTAGTAAAATCACCAATTTGTTAATATCTAAACGACGAACTGCATCTAGGAAAAGTTTTCCACCCTTCCGCGGGTCACTCAACGAAGAGACACTAAATCCTAATACAAACTCATCGGATCCAACGCCAAACTCTTCCCTGCAGTGGCTTTTATCCACTGGTTTGTATAGGTAACTCGGCACACCTAGTTGAATATCATAGACTGGTACACTAGCACCCAACGCCTCGAGTTTCGAAGCAACAAAACTTCTGGTCCACGCCGAATTAACAAATAACTTTAAGTTTGTACTATTTTTTAGTAACGAAACTTTTTCTTCCCACGCAGCATTGATTTTGTATTCATCAATAATCGGATATTCGTTTTTACTTGGGCATTCCGCATCACAGCCAGTTAGATGTTTTTGACAAAAACCTGGGTAAGCGCACCTTCCGGTGAACAACCAAAAATCGTGTACTACCCAATAAGTAGGCAACTTTTTCTGTATTTCATCAATTAGAGCAACTGTGTCAGGAATTTGAGAATGAATATTTCCAAATATCACAATATCAGGGTTATTTTTCTCAATTGCTGCATTAACATAAGCCGAGTGACTACCTTTCGAAACTGAAAGGTCAAGTGGTGTTACCTGATGCCCAGCCATTTCTAAAGCTGCGCATATTCTCTGATGTGCTATGCCAGCGCCATAATTGAAACCATGGTCATTTATTGCAAGAACCCTTAGTTTCCTTCCCCACTCAAATTCAGGCCGATTTAATTCTTCTGGTTCTATATCCCACTCCTCAATAAAACGCTTACGAACGCTAAGGAGTTCTTGCTTAAATTTTGTAGGGTCCGCGGTTTTCTGTTCTGGGTGTGACCGAAAATTAACTATTGGGGTATGGATAATATGGAGGTTTGCTTTGACAGCTGCAAACCTACACCACATTTCATAATCCATACTATAAAAACAGTCTGTTTTTACATGTGCACCGGCACGTTCCCACAAGTCTTTTGTGAAGAATACCTCCGGTTGGTAGAAGAACTGACCAGCGTTCCAGCCTTTATCAAGGTCGAGTAATTCCTGTATCGGTAAAACACCTTCTTCACACGCAGTTATATGTCTGCTTATTATTTTATCATTTTCATATACTTCACAAATACCAGCCACTAAATCAGCCTTGCTGGTGATAAACGCCAGCGCCATTTTAAACAGGGCATTTGGAGCGAATTGATCATCGCTATTTAACCAGGTATATATATCGCCGGTGGCTTTATCGAATCCCTTATTGATTGCATCACTTTGCCCTTTATCTGGCTCAGAGACAAAGTAGTTTATATGCTCAGAGTATTTCTCGATAACAGAAACAGTACTATCTGTAGATCCACCATCTATAATAATGAACTCTATATTTGGGTACGCCTGACTTATTACACTGACGATGGTTTCTTCGATGTACTTTCCTTGATTAAATGATGGAGTTACTACGGAGATTTTCGGCCAATCTATACCGTTTGAGGACATTGGAAAGCAAGCGGGATCATCTTTGAATAATTTTTCAGAAATGAATTTTTTTAACTTAATTGAAGCAGGAAGTTTTTGGCCAATGAGTAACGCATCTAACTCATATCGCGCTTTATCTAAACGACCGTCTTTCCAACTCTTTATAATAATATCGAACTTCTTGCTAAGCATTAAATTTTCCATTAACGATTTCTTTAAAAGCTATACGACATCATATTAGCAACCTCTTCAAACGCGCGAGATTTGCTAACCTCATCTTTAAGAGACGATGATAGCCCAAGTCTTTCTCTAACCTGAATCTTACTGCCCTTTCTACCGCTATCGCCCGTAACATTATGTATATTAAATGTAGTAGAAAAGTTTTCATCATATTTGATATCTAAAGCTGTAGATATTAACTCCATCTGGGCCTTTGGATTATCAACAAAATCTTCGTATTTATAAATCTCACTCATTTCAAAGTTTTTTAAAAAATATAAAAGTCTGGTGCAATACTCATTAAAAGTTGGCGGGGAGAAGTGAACCCAATTATTTTTTATAAGAGAGAGGTAACTATCGACCGGATGTCTAACTGTAGCTATTTTCTTAATCTCGAAATCATCACTTAGTATATTTAAAATTGAACATGAATTAGAAGAGTTATCACCGACACAGAAATCCGCATGACTATGGTCGCGTATAACTAATTCACCACCTAAAGCATTTATATGATCGCTCACGGTGACGATGTTATTACGCAATATGGTCTCGGATAGTGAATTTATATTGGGAACATTTGCATAATGACATAATCGAGTGATATCAGTTGGAGAATACTCTGCTCCGCTTTCATTAAAGTGGAGCTTGGTATAAGGATGGACTTCACTCAGCAAGTACACATTAGGTAATGACGATATACATTTTGAAATTAGGGTTCCGCCACTACACGCGAAATGGTGTACCGTTCTCAGAACATCTTTTTTATTAATTTTTGATAGCTTTTCGCACCTTTCTAACAAACTAAATTCTTTACTCTCTACTGAAGCGGTCGACTCTTTTTTTGGCAACAAATACTTCTGTTCAATAACTTGCAGCGCACTTTCTATTTCAGTATGCAAGCTTTTCAAACTTTTTTGATTATTATATATTTTTTTCATCAGCAATCTCAGGGTACTTTTTTTCTAACTTGAGATAAAAATCTGAGGCTTGCCTTAGCTTTTCGTAAAGTTCGTTTATCAGAAGGGTAAGCTCTTCTTCACTTTTTATCTTTGTACGATATTTTTCTCTCAAATCTTCTAGATCTGAACTCAGTTTTAAGTTTAATTTAGAGGTAATGTCCAAAGTTTCCATTAGTTTTCTTTCCGAATTCTTCGCTTCGGCTATTTTATTACTGGAATCTTCGAAATAATTCTCCCATTTTAACTTATCGCTTGAGTATTGCTCGATGAGGTTATTTAGTTCAGCATCGCACTCATCTTTCCCTTGCTTTAAACTTTCACTTTCTTTTATTAAACTATCTTTAATCTCAATAGATTTTGAAAGCTCACTTTCTAACTTATGATTAATTACTTTTAGATTTTCTAAGTTAGCTTTTGCTTCTTCTGCTTTTTTATTTAGTTTTGATTCTGAGAGCAATACTTCTTTTTTACTGTCTTTTAAATCGCTTACCTCCACACGCAGTGACTTTAAAGATATTTTCAGTTCTTGATTTTCCTTTACAAGTGCATCTACGTTATTTTCATGGTGATTTCTCTGTCTATAATATTCTTTTGCTGCAGTAAGATCAGTAGACTTAGTGGAAACAACCATGACAAATGGCGGCGCGAATTCAGGTACTACAATAAAATCTCGCTCGGCCTGTGCCAATAACGTTTTTACATTTGCAAGTGGAGACTCATCTCCAAAAAGCGGAGGTTGTGAAGTTTGAATAAGTAGATGAGTAAAGTCAGTCAGTACTTGTGGAGAAATACACTTGCTTTCTGCACCGTTCAATTGGGTAATTAACAAACTCGGTTCACACTCGCTAATACCAAGTTTATTCATGCAGTCACTTAATAAAACAGTTTTGGCTACCTCCTCCTTAAATTTTAAGGCGGGGCGAACTTTTTTTATTTTTGAGGGCATTAACGAGGAAGTGTATCCCACTAAATTACCGATAAAAATCGGTAGTTCATCCCGTTGCGGATTGTCAGATAGGGGGACACCTTCCTCCACTATAACAGAGTTAGACCTCTTCTGTTCAGATACCAGCAAACGGGCCCGTTCAGCTAGCGACTTTTCCGGCTCGATTATGAGGACCTTACTCGCAGATGACTCAACTGCCCAGCTTAGCAGTGACTCTGACTTTGCACCTAATATAACGATGTTTTTAGGCTGAACGGACAACCCCTTTGCCATACGTAGCATGTCACTCATTGAATCGCTCCTGCGCTAGTTACGAAAACTTATCAATCATATTAGAAAGCAAACTCTGCCAGTTTTTCAGTGGCTGATTTAATTTAAGCCGTTTTAGATCCAGGGTATGTAAACGGTCAGCTAGTTGCTTCAACAGTTCGGATATAAATTCTCTGTCCTCTTCTTTTAACTTCTCGATCGCAGTTTTTTGATTCTCATTGAGCTTCTCGGGCAAATCTAAAACTAATTTAGGCCCCCACTTATCTTCCTGTTCGGGCGGCCAGGTAGCTAATGGCGCCTGTTTATTCGCAAGCTCTCTGAACTCTAAGCTGCCATAATTTGTGAAGTCTTCACCCTTGATTTGCTTAGCACCAATTTTAATTTCATAGTTTGCGAAAGATTTTACTCTATGCCGCAGACCTTCAACGCTAATAAGCAAGTGCTCGTTGCTTGGTCCTACCATATTTTGTTTCAGCGTAAGCTTTTTGAAACGCAATGGTTTTTCCGCAGGGGTTGTGGATACGAGTGGTACCAAAGCCTCCCGCAACGTGTTCAATTTACTTGGCCAGCTAGAAAGGTCCAGTTGCTGTGTGGCTTCAGTGGTGGCCACTTCGCGCGCTTCTAATTTTGCTTGTACTTCCTCTAATAAACCCACTAACATCAATTTGTCGTCATTAGTCAGACTATTAAGGGCCTTTTTCCCAGCGTCAGTAAACGGTGTCAGGATTGAAAAGTCACTTACTTTACTGCTACCGGTTTTAATAAATTTAGAAAGTGGATATACCCGTTTCTCAGTTGGTGCATGAAACTCCAGTTCAAGTACTCCATTGCGTTCGTTCACCGTGAAAGAAAAAGCATCCCAGTGGTTATTAGCATGCTCTACATTGGTTAAGCGAACTGTAATACGTTGTAAGTCTTCACGTGAAATCCCCCCGGTGAGGGTGACAGATTCTGTTAGTACGAGCGTTGGAAAACGTGCAGCAATCCGTTCTTTGTACTCATTTAAACTTTCGTCTTGCTGAGAACCACCTTCACTCTTAAGCTTTTGATATTCCACGAAGTAAAATTCTAATTCTTCCTGCAATTGTTTTATTTGTAATTGCAACAGCTCTTGTTCATTCATCGCGTTGGTTAACTCGTGCGTTAATTCTGTTGAGACGTTGGTGCCATCAATGAGTTTAGTTTTTAGCGCTAAGTACTCGCGCTTCTCTTCCTCAGCACGTTTATACACCCTTTCATATTCTTCTTGCATTTGTGCAATTTGCAACTGCAGTAATTCTAATTCTTTGTTCTCGGCCGGTTGTTTTTGGGAAGCTTGAGCTTCTTGCGCCTGCTGTAGGTCTTCTAGCTTTTTCAACTCGGCTGAAAGTCTGGCTATCTGGGTGGTGTTATCAGTTAATTGAGCTTCCAATTCAGTAATTTTACGCTGTTTGTTGGTTGTGCTATCCGTCTCTGTCTGTAACTTTTTAAAAGTGACTTCCAGTTCTTCTTGAAGCTGTTCAACCTGGAGCTTTAACAGCTCGTTATCTGCTTTCTCACGGCTGACGGCGTCCTCCAATTGTTTAGAAGCATCAATCGCTTGGTTCGCTTGGTATTCTAGGTTTTCTAATAACTGATGATGAGACTGAGCTAGCTCTAATGTCACATAGGTTGCGTTCAGCCACTCCCCCCCTTCTGAAGCTGCAACAAAACCATCACACTCAGCAATGAAAAGAGCTAAGTTGGGGTCTAACTTTAAACTGGCTTCAAGTACACGACTGAACTTCTTCTGGTTTGCATCCAGACAGTCGCATGCTTCAATGACACTTTCTTTAGAGTAAATATAACAATAGTGCTGTAACGCCCGAAAATATGCTGACCATTTATCGACCCGTTGACGTAACGCGTCTTTTTCCAAACTGGTTTCTCGTAGACCGATAAGCAGGTATTGAGCCAGAGTAGGCAGTATAAAACGCAGTTTGGCGTCATCAGCTTTTTCAGTGGCAAAAGCAATGTCAACGTCATTCTCACTTTCGCCTATAGTAGCCAAAAATGCTTCAGTGGTGTAATTTCCCCCGGCATCCAGCCAGTCTACATCGGAAGCTAAACTCCCAGTTTTTATGTATTCGTTATTCGGGTAGTTTAGTTTCAAGATATTTTCGTCAGGAGCAATAATTGCCTGCGACATTGCTTTACATCCTTTTCACTACATATCAGGCAATGATACCGAAGAGCGCTGTAGCCCGCTACCGCTCATAGTATTAAATCACAGTGACAATAAAATTTATTTCAGCTCAGCGAGTTGTTACAAAAACTACCTGCCTTCTTTACGCTTCGTGAAAATTGTTAAAAGTCATCCATAGTCGCGGACTCTTCTAACGGCTCGCTAATCATATAATCCTCTGCCGAAGTAGGCTCTTCTAGCTCTACCGTCTCAAGCGGAATGTAGCTCACACCATCAGTGTTCTCCGGCAACTGGGCTTTTGCTTCTGCCAGTTCATCCTCAAAGCGCAGTTGGTCAAGCTCCGTGGGTTCACGTAACCCCATCTCTGCATCTAACTCAGCAAGTTCGTCGTCATCCTTAACCCAGCGAATCATTTCATTGTCTTTGGGTATAACGTCAGCTTTGTGTTTTCTTTGTGGTGTTTTTTGTGATGTTGTTGCTGGAGTTTTTTCTTGTATGGGTTGAGCGGATTTAGGACTGTTAACCTTTATTGTTCTGGTTCCTGGCAACTTTTCTCCCGTATTCTGGTTGGCTGACTTGCCGTTCTCTTGGGGCAATTGTTGTTTTTGTTCCACAGTAGGGGCATTACTATCACCATGTAGCAAATATGCTAAACCTCCCAATGCGATTGCCAACAACAGCAGTGCAACTTTCATTTTTCATTTCTCCATATCAAAGAAAACGGCCACTCGTGTGGCCGTTTTATATCACACCAGTTAGGTAAGAATTATTGCGCCATAAACCAGCGGCCACCTACGGTCTTAACTACCCCTGAAGCGATGCGCTCGGTGCCGTCCATTAGATGAATAATGATTCTGCCACCTTGCGACTCATTGCGCCACATGAAGTCTACTTTGCCATCGCCGTTGAAGTCTTCCACTTTGGCCAGCGACCAGGCGGTGGCCACCTGCAGTAACGCTTCTGAGCTGGCAACCATGCCATCCTGCATAAAGTACACCGAGGTACGCCCGTCTACGGTATTGCGCCAGATTAAGTCATCAGTACCGTCGCCGTCCAAGTCACCAGTGCCAGCCAAACGCCACGCACCAGGGGCTACTGCATCTGAGCTGAGTTTAGTCAGGCCACCCTGGGTATCCGCCAGCGACCAAATGCTTACGGCATTGCCACTTCGCATGATCATATCTGCAGCGCCATCAGCCTTAACATCTGCGGTGCCAGCTAAAGTATAGCCTGCCAGCGGGTCACTAACCCGATACGCTTTATTGGTGCCGTTCATAAACCAGAATGCCAGCGAGTTTCGCTCCTGATTTATCCAGATAATATCGTCTTTACCGTCACCGTCCAAATCATCAATATTACTTAGAGTAAAAGTACTACTCACATTTGGCATGCGACTGCGTGCCGTTACATTTGCACCGTCCATCAGGTAGAGATAATTCATGCCACCGAACTGAGCAGGATCACGCCAGAATAAGTCAGACTTACCATCACCCGAGAAATCGCCCAAGTACAACTGCCAGTTCTCGCCTTGTACCACACTGATGGCCTGTGGTCTGGGGTACCGTAATTCTGTGCCCGCCATGCTCCACAGAAAGTTCCAGCCACGGGTATTGCTGGCATTTCGCCAGACGATATCGGCACGGCCATCACCATCAACGTCGGCGCGTACCGGCAGCTCGGAATTATCACCAATGCCATCGCCGTCTGTATCCTGCCATTCGGTGGGGTCGGTAGGAAACGCATCTTCCCCATCTGACCTTCCATCCCCATCGCTATCAGCTTCGCGAGGTGATGTCCCAAGATAGAACTCTTCGATATCTGTTACCCCATCACCGTCAATATCTGACATTGGATCGTGGGGGTAATAAGGATCAAATCCATATCCCGTTTCCCACGCATTCGGCAAACCATCGCCGTCAGCATCGGTAGTGGCAAGATATGCCTGGATATAAGTGCCCGCTACATCGCCCACATCGTTATTCTTAGAGCCATAAGCAATGACACTGCCATCCCAGTTTATTTGTGGTTGGAAAAGATAATATTTATAGTCGTCTTCACCAATATCTTCACTCACTATGTGTAATGTGCCTGTGGTCAGGTCTTTCACAGCAAGCGCGAGGTTTGACCCTGCGTCATAATTGAAAGCTACTACTTCCCCATTGCCAGAAATAGTTCCCCAATTAATAATATCCAATGCGTTCCCATCGGCATCTACGCTTACTGCGGTTGCGTCGAGAGTACCTACATCGACTTTTACGATGTAAGGAGTCCAATAACTCCCAAACCCTTCAATAATATTTGTCGCTGTAGTTGTGTAAACTACTATTTTTCCATCATAGGAAATGTCAGGATTATATGAGCTGTCATCGCCTAAATTATCACCCTGACGGGATATCACCGTGTTACTTTGTGCTTCTACGTCGTACAGTACTATCTGTTCATAATACGCTGTAAAACCCCACACGGCCTCATCGTTAGAGGCATAAACTATATATTTACCATTGCCTGAAATTTTGGGGTTCACCGAGCTTCCCCACGACTGTTCTTCCCAGTACGGCTGCTGTTTGCTCACCAACGTAATTTCGTTGCTTTCGTGATCATATAGATAAACATTGCTATACCAACTCGAAACATCATGGTTGGTTAAATTACTCGCCACTGATTCAAAAGCAATGAAACGACCATCCGAAGACACGGACGGATTGTAGGAAGAGTCATCCGCCGCTGTTCCATTAGCAGCCAACGTCACCAGGGTGAGTTCCTGAGTGTCCAGTTGATATCGATAAATATCCTGATCATAGGTCACGTCATCAATATGTATATTGGTAGCACTTGAAGAAAATACAATCACATTTCCATCATCGCTGATGTCAAAGACTTCCTGATATCCACCGTTAGCATCTGCCTCTCGTAATCCCAGGCGAATTTGCTGGATACTTTTATCTTGCCTGTTATATATGAAAAGCTCATCGTAATACGAATCGCCTTTTTCTGACAAAAGCCGGTCGTCTGTTTTAAACAGTACAAACTGACCACTATCGGAAATCGCTAAACTGTCAACATCATCAAAGGAGCCTAACGACATCGGCGCGCTCAACTTCGAGACCTCCTCAGTTGCTATTAGTACGGCGAAGACATCCTCATAATTATCAGTGTCTGTAAAATCAGGTATAAGGTGTGCACTTTCTGACTGAAAGCCAGCAATGCTGCCGTCACCACTCAGGGCAACGTTCGATACCCTGTCAAAATAATTCAGATCGTCAGTGGTATGTTTAGACAGCAAGGTAGTTGACTGTGTGGTTAAATCACGCAAATAAGCGTTTTCATACTCATATTCAGAGGATAAATTAAAGGTGCCATTCCAATCATAATAAGAAAAAGCAACTTTACTCCCATCAGAGCTAAGCGCTAAACGGTAGTCGTACCCGAGATAGCCGTCATCGTTATTTCCACTATTAGTTACGCTTACAAGCTGTGTAGTGCTTTCTGACATGTTTCTGACGTAAACATCGTTGACCCAGTCATTGTCTAGGCCGTCGAGTTCTGCATCAGAAATAAATGCTATGACATTCCCGTCATCACTTATTACAGCAGAGAAACTGGAGTCATTGCTATCCTGGAATCCCAGGGAGCTAACACTCACCAATTCTATTGCGCCAGTTTCGATATTATAGCGATATATATCCGAATACCCGCCGTTAACATCCGTTTCGTTTAGTAGGTTAGAAGCTGAAGAATGAAAGCTGATAAACCGACCATCACCGCTTATCATAGGTGCTTCAGAATCACCGTTGCCTTCTGCACTCCCCTCCCCCAGGCTAATTCTGGTAGTTGTGCCTGCTACTCTGTCTCGAAGGAAAATATCAGCGTAGCCATTCGTATCGTTCTGCGTGGCGTCCAATGTGGTAGCAAAGCTCGCGAAAACCACCAGGTTACCGTCGTCAGATACAGAAGCGGCGTATGAATCGGAGTCCCCCTTGAGACCATCAGTTGCTACCGAAATTAATTCAACTTCGTCGGACTCTGCGTCCCAGAGATAAATATCACTATACGTAGTTCCGCCCAATGCTATGAGATCATCAGACCTTGACTGGAAAACGACAAATCTGCCGTCACCGGAAATAAAAGGTTTTTCACTTCCTGAATAGGAAATTGAGGTCAAGTCCGGGTGCATTTTGGATATGAGATCTAAGGCACCCGTCTCAAGGTGTTTACGGTAAACATCACATCGAGGTTGACTTTCGCCGCTAATATTTTCTGCACAACTAATAAAAGCTGCATAATCACCGGAGTCGGAGAATGCCACATCAGTGCTGTTACCAAGACTGTAGTTCGTTGTAGTTTGTATGACGGTTTCTGTAGGTAGCCAGGTATCTGCTGTTGCGCTTGCAACTAGCACACCTAGGCTCACAGATAGGTATCTGAATGTAAATAAAGAATTTTTCATAACTTTCTCTTAAGATAAACAAAAAGCTATGAAATGAAGAAACAAGAAAACTCCACTTTCCTTCGTTTTGTCACATGACTTCCATGTCATAGCCAGACCAGATTATCAATAATATTGTCGAGTAAAGCAAGATAACGATGGCAAAGGGGTTTATTGTCTGCAGTAAACGCCTGCGACACATAAAAATTCGTGAGTGGTGATGCTGCGTTGAAGGGAGGGGCGGCTTGTACTTCTTATAATGAAGGCGCCGCCCACTGTTTGACCAGCCGTTAACGGGGGGGCAAAAGCTGTTTCTTTTACACGAACTGAATTTTGTCGCCTGTGTCTTCGAAATACTGTTGAAACAGCGCTTCGTTAACAGTCGCAAATGCGTCCAAGAACGCTTCAGCTGATTCCTCCGACGCTATATCTAAGCGACCTTTGAATGAATCTGCTACTTCCTGTCGCAGCTTTCTGAATTCTTTTGCAGTAAGTTCGCTGTCGCCGCTCCGTTGCCAGTAATTCAAAGCGCGCAGTAGGTTTACGCCCTGAATACTCAACGACTGGTTTTCAACGCTCATTTCAAAATTAAGGTTTTCGGTTGTGGGGAAAAGAGACGCGAAATCTTGTAACAAATCGCCTTCTTTTAACATGGCAGGCTGGAATACTCTTACCGTTACATTTCCACTACCTACAAAGTCGCACCAGTTTTGATAAACCGCCTCAAAATTATAATAGTACGGCAAGCCCGCTTTGGTATTCGGAAACGTAAACGGGGCTGAGTATCCTGCTTTCAAGGCAGTGGCATAATGGCTAATTGCCATTTTGTGCTGCGGCCGTATGTACATAATTACTTGGATGTTTGATGCCACACACTCAAAGAGTGTTCTCAAACGCTCAAACTCTTCAGTTGTGGAGATTTGGCTGTGAAGCCATTCGCACGATATTAACATGGCGCTGCAATCGGTATCTTGCACTTCATTATATAGTGCAGACTGTACGTCATCCCGAAAGTCCTGCAGGCTGGTGTCCGGCCCTAAAAATTGTGTTAAGCCCTTATCCTCGTTAGCCGCATAAATACCTATTTTGGTGTTATTTTTCTTGCCTAAGGACTGGCAAACTCTGATACCGCTTTTTTCAAACGCATCTCTGTTTTCATACGTGAAGTGTTGAATTGAGGTAGTGCCGGTTTTTTCGCAGCCAATATGCAAATAGAGAGTATCGAGTTTTTTAGTTACCACGGGACAGACCATATCGTTACTTAGATTTAGAATTATCGCATACGGCCATTGGTATTTACATAATTCATAATGAGATATGGGTCGGCCCTGACGGTTACGGACACAAAATAGTTATTAACCTTAATTGTAGCGCATAAAAAAAACGCCCGGTGATATGACCGGGCGCTTGCTTTACTGGGCTATGGGGCAGTTAACTTAATAACTGTACTATCGCCTATTTGGCCATCTCCCACTTCCCGCCTACCGTTTTTACCACGCCGGCGGCGATGCGATTGGGTCCGTCCATTAGGTGGATGATATTTCTGCCGCCCTGACTGTTATTCCGCCACAGAAAATCAACGCGATCATCACCGTTAAAATCTTCTATTTTTGCTAATGTCCAGGCGGTATCAATCTGGGTAATTAAATCCTGCCCAATCACTACCCCGTCTTGCATGTAATACACGGATGTCCTTCCGTCATTAGTGTTTCTCCAAATCAGGTCGTCAGTTCCGTCTCCATTCAGGTCGCCGGTACCGGCCAGTTTCCACGCTGGCGGGGCGATACTGCCAGTATTGGCGTTTACCAAGGCACCATTGTTGTTTTCCAGCGACCACAGATAAATGGTGCTTTGCTTGCGGGTGACCAGTTCTAGTGTGTCGTCGTCGTGGAAGTCACTAATTCCTTCCAGTACATGGTTATCAAGAGTTGCACTTTGTCTAAACACTTTTGAAGTGCCATTCATAAACCAAATACCCAGTCGGTTTTTCTCGGTATCCAACCACACAAGGTCGTCGTCATGATCCCCATCCAGATCACCTACCAGACTCAGCTCCCAGTTTTTACTGACATCCGCTACCCGGGCTTTTTTAAGAATGGTTTTACCGTCCATCATGAAGATGTAGTTCATGCCACCGAACTGGTTAGGGTCGCGCCAGAAGAAATCTGACTTGGCGTCGCCATCAAAATCACCAAGGGTAATAGTCCAGTTCTCACCCTGCACCACGTTAATTGGCGTTAAGTAACGAATTTTCTCCCCTGCTATACTCCAAAGGAAATTCCAACCTCTGGTGTTGCTACGGTTACGCCAGACAATATCAGCTCGTGCATCGCCATCAACGTCTGCCCGGACTGGCAGCTCGGAGTTGTCACCTATGCCATCACCGTCGGTATCCAGCCATTCGGTTGGATCAGTAGGGAATACATCCACAGAGTCTGAGAATCCATCTCCATCTGAATCAGTTTCCAGCGGAGAAGTACCGGCCTGATATTCTTCCAAATCGGTAAGGCCATCACCGTCGGTATCAGTCGCGGGATCTTGTGCTACCAGTGGGTTTAACCCGTAGGTTTCTTCCCATTCGTTCGGCATGCCATCGCCGTCAGCATCGGTCGACGCGAAAAACGGCTGCATGAAACTTCCCCATACATTGCCATTGTCATTGTCCCGTGAACCGTAAACTACTAAATCTCCTGTACCGCTGATAGCCGGTGAAAAGATACTGCTATCATCAGGCGCTGCAACACTGTTGTTCACAATGCTGAGCTTACTATTTTCCAAATCAACAACAGCAACGCCTACGCTTCCGCCATTGTCATAGTTAAAGGCCAGACTTGAACCATCAGCAGCTAACGACGGTGCATCTATAGGTGCGAGGACATTCCCGTTCTCGTCTAAGTTTACTGCCACCGCGGCAGTGGCTTCGCCCGCCACCTTAACGATAACTGGTAGACTGGTACTGCCGTAGCCGGAAACAATATTTGATGCCTCGGTAGTGAAGGTGACGACTTCACCATCCCCTGAAACATCGGGCAGGTAGGAATTTGCGTTACCTGGCTCTCCGGTCGCCGAGGCAGACAGCAAACTGTTTTGCCCTGAAGCTATGTCATACTCTACTACCTGAGAGAAATCAGTGGCCATGGCCCACACGGCAGGCTTAGTCGATTGATAAACAACGGTAGTACCATCGGCTGATATATTGGCCGCTGAAGAAGCTCCGGCTAATGTTCCGCCCCATGCAGGGTCAGCTTTACTCGCCAGGGTAATAGTGCCTGCAGTGTGATCATAAACAAACACATCCCACTCAGCCGACACAGAATCAGACGTCAGATTTTGCGCGTCAGAGATAAAACTAACCCGGGTTCCGTCAGCAGAAACCGTGGGTTGATAGGACTCGCCATTAGAGCCGGCTGTTATAAGTGTAAGCTCACCACTATCGCGCTTATAGAGGTAAACATCCGAATTGCCAGATGTGTCCTGAGGATGGAGATTGGTTGCTGAAGAGCTGAAAACCAGAACATTGCCATCGTCGCTCAGGTCAAACGTGGTACCGAATTCTCCGTCCACATCTTCTCCATTGAGACCAAGGCGGATATGTTCCATCTGCTGTAGCTGCAAATCATATAAAAAGAGCTCATCAAACGCAGAATCGCCAACGGTAGACAGCGCTTTGTCATCAGATTTAAATAACAGGAACCGCCCATCTTCTGAAACCGCAACACCGTCAACGTCATCTAGTGTGCCGCTAGTCTGGGGGATGTTCACTGCTTCAATCGTGCCATCCTCAAGCTTTGCTCTGAATACATCAAATGTGGCATCTGCATCGTTAGGGATAAAAGTGGGGCTACCCGATTCAAACACGGCGTACTTCCCGTCGCCACTCAGTTTAACCTCGTACGCACCTGACGCACTCTCGGAATTCTGAACTACGTGCTGCGAGATAAGCGTAGTGGTTCCGGCGGTCAGGTCTCTCACATAGGCATTATCACCATTAAAGCTACTGCTATCGAAATTACCCGTAATATCCTCATATACGAAAGCCACTTTCGTACCATCGTTACTGATACCCAGTCGTAAATCTCGCTCAGCGGTGCCCTCATCATTCAGGCCCGCATTAGTGAGACTTACCAGGTCAGTAGTGCCGGCCGCCATATCTCGAATATATACGTCTGGAGCACCATCAGTATCAGCGGCTGCCAATTGCCCGTTGGAAATAAAGGCAATCTTGTTACCATCGTTACTCATCACGCTGGTATAACTGCTGGCATTAGTCGCCTGTTCACCTGAGGTAGACTGACTTACTAATTCAATAGAGCCATCCTGCACGGTATAGCGCACCACATCTATAAAGGCATTATTGGCATCCTCTCCGGGGATAATACTGGAGGCTTGAGTCTGAAAGGTTACATATTTACCGTCCCCACTAATATAGGGTACATCTGAATCATGATCTGCCTCGGTCGACCCGACCTTGGTTAACCTAACGGTAGTCCCTTCAGCTCTGTTCCGTAAAAATATATCCCGGCGTCCATTACTATCGGCAAGTTGGGTATCAAGATTGGTGGCATCGCTGGCAAATACTACAAGATTGCCATCATCGCTCACCGCCGGTGCAAATGAATGACCATTTGCCGGGGTTCCATCACTGCTTACCGAAATTAACTCAAAAGATTTTGACTGCCCATCCCATAGATACACATCGTTCTGCGTGGTGCCGCCGGAGGGGAGTAAATCTGAAGAGGCAGAGTCAAATACAATAAATCGTCCGTCGCCGGACATAAACGGCCGGTTACTTGGCGCTGCTTCAGAAAGTGCGACATCGGGATGCTTTTTAGTTACCAGCTCAACTTCGCCCGTAGCCATATTTTTGCGGTATATGTCACATCTATCCTGTGTGTCCACAATGATATTCTGTGAACAGTCTACAAACGCGGTGAAATCTCCTGAGTCTGAAACGTCTATACTGTAGCTGTTGTTCAGGCTGTAGTGCACTGGGCTGATAAGTTCCGTGTTGCTAGTTAGCCATGTGGTGGCCTGCGCAAAGCCGGAAGCCAGAGCCACTGAACAACCCAGGGCTATTTTCTTCTTGGAAAAGAGTCTCATAATTGCCTCATTTATACGTTAAAAGCTTATGAGATGGAGCTGTTGAAGGGTGATGTCTACCGAGTCAACTCATCCATGTCAGTACTATGAGATCTACTAGTTGGAAAGTAACTTTTTAGATCATACTTTAGGATAAGATTTTTGAAATTACCTGACCATTTTCGTGTTAAGGCAACTCGCTTTGTCTTATCTCTTATTGTTACTTAACGATCTCTTCCTCAATAAGCGTCGTAGGTTAAACGCCGACTCTGCAGCTTAAGGTAAATATCTATCTTAGGGCGTCCAGCTTCGCCATAGCTCCACGATACCAGAATGCCAGCGGGCTGGTCAATTTATCACCTCTCAAGTCCATCGTATGAAGCTTCTCAATTACCTCACGTGTTAGCTCAATGGGAGCATGAAGAGCGCTCTCTAATGCCCCAAACTCAATATGCGTCACTTGCAGCGCGCCTGTACTACCAACGTCGGCGTGGAAAGTCACTACAATGTCACCCATGTGGGTGCTATTAAGTTTAGTATCTTCTACATTAATTGCTAACCATGTACGCGAACCTGATCTGGAGTGACCATGCAAATTTAGTTTTCGAAAGCTGATTGTTGCGGCATGCGCAGTGTTAGGGGGTATGGCAAAGTTAGTAGCTAAAAGGCGAGTCTGCCATGAAACGGGACAGAGTTCGGCGTCGGCCGCCTCCCTAGTGAGTTCTGCGTCTTGTAAACTCGACTGTAATACCGTGATTAAGTCGTTTATCACCGCGTTGTCATGGTTAGTCAACCCACTATACGTATTTCCGCACCTTACTCCGTGCTGGGTAATGCGCATAAAATTACAAAGGGTGTTGCGTCCCGAAGCAATAAAGCACTGCACGGGAATATGGGGTTGGCGGTCAGGCGAATAAAACTCGAGCGACACGCCTGATTTGTCCCAGTTAATTGCTAAAGGAAACTGTTTAAAAGTCTCACCATTTGATTTAAATCCAGATACCTGGATAAAAGCCCTCGCGCCGTCCTCTTTTTCATGACCGCCGGTAACCCTCAGGGACACACCTTGAGAGCGCAGTGATGCTACCTGCGCTTTAGGTTCAACGGGCTGTTTAGGCATAGCGGGGGCAGTATTGCCGACAAACACACTTTGGTTTTTTTGTACTTTCGACCAGTGTTGCTTTTTGTGCTCCAGTTCGTTAACCACCCGAAAAGCTTTTACATGTTTCTGCTCAACTACCCGAATGACACTATCGTACTCACCGCCATCTACCACCTGATTAAAAGAAGCAGGGCCGGTTAATTTCCATACGTCATTGGACGGCCGCTGCTCCAGGTTATCAAGTATGCGATGCCAGATTGCCTTCAGGCCTGGGTTACCCGCCTTGCACGAGATCATTCCGTTCCAAATACCACCGTGCCATTTTCGCATAAGCACTAGTTCGTCATTATCTGGCAACAGGTCAATGACCGCGGCTGAACATTCAGTGCCTGCGTCTATATAAAATCCACCATTCGCCAGACAATAAGCGACCCTGAAGATATCAGATTGCATGGCCGGCAACGCGGCCTCGTTGAACAAACTGGCCACGTGTGCCCCGTATTCCTGTTCAATAAAGTCGCTTGCTGTTTTGGTATTGAACAGTAACATTTCAGCCTGAGGATTATTTTCCTTCCAGGTATTACGTAGTTGTGCGATATCCGGTGGGAGGTTCTGCTGATTCCAAAACTGAATTACTTTATAACTCACGGTATTTATCCTTCAGGAAGTCAGCATTTTTATCGTAAATTTCATAAAAATATGCCACCAATTCCGAGTTAGAATATTCACAGGCACCTCCCAGCTGAATTTTGGCGCCGTCGATAGCGAGTAATTTCTGCCCTTTTGATTTTTTCTGAGTAGGCAGGGTCAACCCCAACCCCGGAGGCGGTACAGGGATCAGCAAGTCGAGAGGCTCATGTGGCTTTTCGGGTAATGAGGCGTAAATGTTCTCATTAAATACATCTCTGCAAATACGCACTGCGTATTCGTACAACAAAGCCGCAGTGGGATGATTAAACGTAAAAAACATGCGTGCGGCTTTCCAGTTTTCCTCGATAAAGTCGGCAATCGGTACATCGACTTTGGCTTCACGCCTTTTCAGTTCGGCGAGCGAGGCTTGCTGTTCGTCACCGTATTCCCTGCTGTTGTAAAATTCATCTTCAAGCCACTGTACTACCTGACTTTGATCTATGCCTAACAGCCAGCCTTTCAGGATGGTCAGATTGTGGTAGTCTCCCAGCGGTCCTTTCAGGGTTCCTTCCGACGGATGTCTGATATACATCAGGTCAGGGGTATAACCACTGAAGTAGAGGTTTAGAATAGTAAACACCTTGCCGGGATAGCGTGCACGCAGTTCACATGTACGGACAAACTTACAGGGATATTTGTCGGCAATATTTTGAGTAATGATCACATCGGCTTCTTCAAACGCAGATGCATAGTCAGGCTCATCTTTGTCTTTCAACAGATGCACAATGGGTGTTGCTGTAATTTCAAGTGTCGGAATTAGCTCAGTTAAGTACGTGGCCAACGGGCGGGCCTGGCAATTACCTACTACTACGGCTTTCATTGTCTCTCCTTAAACCACTTGGCATCTACAGCCTGATAGTTACACAAACCAACCTCGCCTTTTGCAATTTTTTCGCTAGCGCTACCGATGAAATCCTCCACCTGTACGTCAGTGCGCTGCCCCTGTATTAAACCCGCCAGTTCGTAATTCCACCACTGAAGGCTGTTTAACTTCTCAATTACCCCGTCTTCGAAGCGGTACTTTATCACTCGGGCTGGCGTGCCGCCGACTATCGCGTAAGGAGGAACGTCACGGGTTACCGTGGACTTCGCTGCCACAATGGCACCGTCACCTATATTTACTCCCCTGGCAAGGGTGACATCTTCACCTAACCACACATCATTACCGATTGTCACAGGTAGATGATTTTTAGGCTCTGCGTTAGCACACTGCTGGAACTTCAGCGACTGTTGATCTTTCAGATATTGCTGACAAATGATAAAAGTCGGGTCGTAGGTTATCGACGCACTGGTAAACCGGCTTTTCGGGTGGTCTGGTCCCATCACGTTAACCCGCGCACCAATCGAGCAATACCTGCCCACCTTGGTATTCAGCGGTAACGGACTGCGCGAGAAGCTGTGGCTCCCCATGGAAAACAACAGTCGCCCGTTTATATAGCACGTGTAAGGTTCAATACGGACATCCGACAGATACTGTAACGACTCAGCAGGCCGGAATCGCCCTGCAACCTTATCGTCGCCTTTAGGGGAAAAATATACCCGCTTTTCATTGAGTTCGGTGAGAAGAGCATCAGTCACCTGAATCTGTTGGCGGCTCATGTGCAAATACCTGTTAGCTGTTTTTTTATCATAACGTTCTTTACTTATTAGTTAACGTCAATGTTACATACATTTGCTTCACCCCGAGACACTTTTACTGTCATTAAGGTCTTGCAGAATAGCTTTCACTTCGGGGATATCTACCCTTTTTAGGGCACGATTAACTCGGTCTGCATGTTCAGGGGGTATCCGTTTAACCAGGTCGATAACCTCTGAGTAGCCTTTTTTAACAAAACGCCGGCCTAGGTCAACTTCACGCTGAACCGAGGGTTTACTCAGGCAACCCTGCATATATTCTGAGTACTGCCGGTAAGACTCTTCGTCGAACGTGACTGTAGTTAAGTGGGGGAACGGGCCATAGCCGTTGCGATTACTCTTCAGCGAAGCTATACCTTCATTCTTGTGGGCCTTATTTGGTCGCCCCCGCCCCAGCAAAGACACATATTCTATCTGGCTGCGGAACATTCTGTGCACGATAAACCAGCTATCCATTGGCCCTGATAAGGATTGCTTGCTTAGCAGCGCATGCTCTTTCCCTTCAGCTATGAATACCCCGCCGGTGACACACTTGCGCAGCAAAGCTGAATGCGTGGGGCCGTGGGGTGTCATTGCTTTTACCTTGGCCGTAGTGGACACCAACGCTTTCACATGCACATTTTTTGATAGCGCCAGTTGCTGGCTTATCGCCGGCGAGAACGGTTCGGCAGGCTCCTTTTTATTCCCCCACTGGAACACCAACACATCGAAGTCTTTAACCCTTTCTATTAGTGCTGATAACGGTTCGTTTAGGTTCTGTGGCGTAAGAAATTCATCCACATCTATAAACAAGCAGTGCGTAAACCCTGCTGCTGATGCCGACTTCAGCGCAGTCAGGTAAATAGTTGTCTGCGGATTTTTTACGGATGAATTGAAAACATCATCGGCGTTGATGAATTCTACACGGGGCTCGTTTGCAAACACTTCCCTATAGTTTTCAGTGTTATCGCTGCAGCGATTGTAATGCACTTCAATGTGATCTACCCCTATATAAAGGTGATGGTAAAGCCATTCAGGGAGATAGGCTGCCTCATTTTTCGCAATGGCTACCAGCTTAACACTCGGCTTTTGCGGCGCCTTGTCAGTCCGTCGCAACACAACATCACGGACTTTTCGAAACAGACTTGCCACTGCTTACACTGCCGTATCTTCAAATAAGACTTGCTCGGTTTCCCGACAAATAAACTTAACAGTGCTTCCCGCTTCGATATTGTCAGCGTAGCGATAGCTGAGTCCCACATAACCATTTCTGTGAATTGCTCTTTCCTTTGCCAACGGTCGGTAAGAGGCAAAAGAAGTCTGATCTACAATCTGCTCATTTACGACCACATTTGCTGTAATCGCTTCCTCTTGTTCGAAGCAGGCAGCCCAGCCATTAAACTGACGCCCCTTATCTTTAGGATCAACATGTAAATGACCGCTTCTGACGAAGGGGACGTCGTTCTGTAGGGCGTGCTTTTGTCTTTCGAAACGCTTAAGTGCATATTCGTACAAGGCAAAGTCTTGTTGATTCATTTTTTGAATCAGCGCCAGCTCCTCTGCAGATAACTGGTAGGCGTGCTGATTTTTGCGCTCATTTTTATTAATTTCCAGGAACTCAACCGAGGTGCCATAGTACTGATTGAATACCTTCAGCGACTCTGAGAATTGCTCAGTGATACCAATAAAACCAATGGCGTCGTGCCAGATTCCATTGAGTGCTTTTGACTGCATATTGGCAAAACGTCTTTCGCGGATAAAGTCAGCAAAACTTCCCTCGTAACCATGGAGCCGGGAAAAGTGTTCGTAGTGAGACCGCACTTGCTGAGCCGGATTGCGAACAAAAGTCACCACACTGCGAGCAGGAAAGAAAGGTGCATACTTCGGATAAATAAAGTGACCTGACAGGAATTTAGCGTGCTGCTGCACAGCACGTCCGGCCATATGCCGGTCCTTGAGTTGGTACTCGTACTTCAGGATATCCTGATGGGTTTCCTGGGCGCCCGCGCCGTAATCATAATAAGTGGCCTCGGTACCAAAGTAACGTTCCGCGGCCACCCTAAAGCTGGAACCCGCCGTTTTTGGAATATGGATAAAATATAAAGGAGAAGTAATACTCATAGGTTCTCTAGAATTCAATAATCAACGCAGAGAGAAGTTTTCATGCGTCAGAGATAAGTTCGGATTATACGCGGGATCGTTGTCTAACAGTTCAGCCCATGACTTTCTCATAAAATCAGATTCACCGTTAAACCGTTTTATCTTTTCCGGGCTGTCTTCTTCACCGCGACTAATAGATTCATGATGGTACAGTTCTGCCCAAGGGGTAAATACGTTTTGGTAGCCTGCAGTCAGCACTTTCAGACAGAAATCAACGTCATTAAATGCCACTGTGAGGTCTTGTTCGTTTAACCCATTTACCTGCTGATACACTGTTTTGCGTACCAGCAGACAGGCAGCGGTCACCGCAGATACGTTCTGCACTAAGTGCAGGCGTGTAAAGTAGCCTGGTTCATGTTTAGAAAAGTACTTATGTGAATGTCCCGCAACGCCACCTATGCCAAGGATCACGCCTGCATGCTGAATCGTGTCATTTGCGTAAAAGAGTTTGGCCCCCACACAACCTATGTCTGGCCGTATAGCGTGTGACACCATTTCTGTGAGCCACTCTGGGGTTATCACCTCAATATCGTTATTTACCAGCCCGATGACCTCACCTTGCGCGTGACTTACTGCAAAGTTGTTAATTGCGGAATAATTAAAGGGTTGGTCCCATTTAAGCAAGGTGAAATTGCTGTACTGTTGCTGGTACTTTTCGAATAGTGCCAGCGTATCTTCACAGGTAGTCTGATTATCCACAACCAGCACTTCATAGTGCTTGTAGGTTGTAAGACGGTAGATAGAATCCAGACACTGCTTAAGAATGTCATACCCATCGCGTGTAGGAATAATGAGGCTTACCAAGGGTGCAGGTTCCGGAATCGGCCAGCACACCTTATATGTATTCGGGTAGCGCCCTAACTCTGCCGTTGCACCAGGGTGATTGCTATTCAGGTAGTCAGAGACCGCCGTCAGTCCGGCTTCTGAGGTATAGCTTTTTGCTGAAGCATCCGCGGCAGTAGAATTCTCAATGACACGCCAGTGATAAAGGATATACGGCAGGTGAACAATATTGTCTGCTGTTAAGTGCGCCGTCGCCCGCAACAGCAAGTCATGATCCTGTGACCCTTCTACGCCTTCCCTGAAGCCCCCTATTTGCTCCAAAAGCTGGCGCTTCATCGCAACAGGGTGACAAATGTAATTTTGGCTTAGCAGTAAATCGCGGTTCCAGTCGGGTTTGAAGTGCGGCTGATGGCGCTGACCTGCCTCATCAATTTTATCTTCATCCGCATATACAAGCTTCACATCCTGATTTTCATGGATAGCCGCAGCAAACAGCTCCAGTGTATAGTCGGCCAGCATATCGTCATGGTCCAGCAACAGCACAAAGTCCATCTCGGCCAGGGCCAGTGCTGCATTGCTAGACTTTGAGATATGTCCGTTAGTTTGTAAACATTGTAATTTTACTTTTTCCGGATACTGGCGCTGAAAGTCATGTAATACATCCAGCGTCGCCTGACTGGTGGAGGCATCATCTGCAATGCATAGCTCCCAGTTACTATAGGTTTGTCTCACCACCGACTGCAAACATTCTGACAACAAATCCGGATCGGTGTTATACGTGGGCAGCACAACCGAAAAGCCTGTCTGGCCAGTGAGTTTTGTATGGCGCCGGGCCTTTTCCAGAAGTTTCTTTTCATCCAGTCTGCGCCACGCAGCATAACTTTTCTCTGTGTGCGTAGCGGAAAAGGTTTCATCGTAGAGGGCAGCTAACGCCAGTTGTCTGGAGACATTACCCTCGAACCGGGTACCCACCATTGCGTTAATTTCTTTCGCTGACCCGCTTTCAATCTCGCTGTGCAGCTTAACAACGCGCTCTGTGAGTGATCGTTTGGCAAGATAGGCCGGCACCTTGATTAACAAGCAGGTATTTAGCTCAAAACGGGTTTCAGACTCACAAGGGTCAAAGCGAATATGGCTGACAGCCTGCTTTAAAAAAAATATGCGATTCACAAACTTCTGACTGGTCCACGGCACATCCTTCACCTCAAGCTCGCCATTCTTGTAGTGGATATAAATTCGCCCCAACTGCGACTCATGGTTTTCTTCGGTCAGCTTAATTCGCAACATGTACCAGCCTCGATTAAAGCGGCGACCAAATACAGACTTTGCCGGGTAAAGCAGAAACTGCGGATCATTACCCTGAGTTTGCCAACGAGTACCTGTGCGCTCTGAGCCTAGCTGCTCAAGCTGGTGATGGGGAACAATGGTTATTTTTTTGGCAAATCTTACTGCCAGGCGTTTCAGATTGGCAGGACTGAGAAATTTAGAAATCAAGGCGACAGTAACTCATGGTTGTTCGAACAGAAATGACGGGAGTATCTGATACTCGCAATAAATACGTTAAGTCGAAGAATTGTAACTTATTTAAAAGGGAAGTCATATGCTCTCGTGATTATCCTGACGCGCAGTGCAAACATTGAGATGCTCGATATTAGGGCATTAGCAACGTTAAGGTGTAGGACAAGTTGTGGGCGTATTCCCAAAAATCACAAACATGCTCAGGTCGGGTTTATTGTTTCTTACAAATACTTGAGCTGGTGTCATCATTCCATAATTGGTAAGTAGGTGCGCCAATTATGGAAGAGCGTCAGAGTAAAGCGCCGCAAGCGACGTCGGTGACCTATGTGCATCGAGAGTAGCGCCCAGCTCCTGAAGTCATCACGAATCTAAGACATACTCGCCAAGCGTATCGCGTGATCGGCAGTCCGGCGGGAGCCGGAACCATTTTTTATATCATCACGAACGATACTCTTGCGATTTTACCCTGCGCACTATCGCGCAATGCGCATAATGAAGGGCGTTAACCCAGTTAATTACCAGCATCCTAAACGTCCACTAGGAATGCAACAAAAGAGCATGTTGCTATCCCAAACCTTTTGGACAGGCAACTTGGTGACCGCGCCAATTCAGGTTGGTTTGATCAAAAACAACTAATTTCAGATACTCACAAGCCTTTTGTTAGTGATTAATTGTTTCAATCTCTTTTAAAAAATCCGCTTTTTCATTTGCATCTACCCATGCTGCACGTTTGTGAGATTCTTTGCTTATTTCCTTTTTGAGCGCTCGGTTTTTTTCTAACTGCTCAGGATTTTTGAAAGTAGGCGCATCATCAGAGTTTAACCCCGTGTTAATGGCTGGATAAACCCACTGTTTTTCTGTTGTGCCGTTATAACCCTGTCGAATAAATCGTTCAGTCCACTCAACATGTCCTGCACCATAACCATTGAACCTTGGATCAAGGTAGCCAACATTATCCATTGCTTCCTTACTACAAGCTGTGCACTGCCCCGTAACCAGCTTGCATAAATAAGGCGCTGTACTAGACCCCGTGCCAGAAACAACTGTCTCTTCTTTTTTAATAATCCGTTTATGAGCATAATTAATGTGCCCCCATAAAAGAGCTGCTATCACCCATTCTTTTTGCCAGTTTTCTTTATTTGGGCGACAGTCATCTTCTAACAGAATTAAAACATCCACTTTTTTAACGTCATTAAGATAGTACAACGCTCTGTTCTTATTCCGAACAACACCTTTATTCACGCAACTTGTGTGGGGAACACCATTCTGTTCACACCAGTCTAGCGTTTCGTCTTTACTGCCGTCGTCAGCAACAACAAGCTGATAGTCACCCTTTGTGAACGCCCTGATAGCATCGACCGTTTTTGCCAGATAATCTTTTCTGTTGTAGGTGATAACGCCGATTCCTACATTTAATTTGGCTATATATTCGTCTGTTATCGAATCGAACAGACTTGAAATTAGCGGTCCATCAGGGCGAAGTATCTTTGCTCTTGCAATTAGCCAGAAGCTTGTACACTTATTTACCTTTCTAAAAAGAATGGCTAGGTCTCTGAAGACCTCTGGGGCAAGATTTTCGTTCATTATGAATTGCCTAACTGGAAAATTTGCGTGATTCAGTATTAATGTAGCTAGCGTAGTGATATCAGTAGAGGGCGAGCAATTAGCAACCATTGCTTTAGCAGTATCTGGCGAAATTCTTATTTTTATATGTTTATTAACTTCGCCATTTTCAAAGCCAAGAAGGTTACCAAGCTCTTTATTCCCTTTATCTATTTCCTGTTGAACAAAGGCCTGTTCAGTATTGGTTAAGCAGCTCCTACCAACCATAGCTCGCATGCGGGTTTTAACACTATTATGTAATTTCGCGCTGTTTAACCTTTGGCGTATGACTTTAACGTAACGCCCTGCTTGTTGCTTTATCGCAACGGCCACCTTGCGGAAGTCTTTTTGTTTTAAAGATTTTGTCATTTTGATATCACTTTAATAAATCGAACACTACAGAAGTCATACTTTTTAGTTGGCAAGTTTTATGTAGTTCCCAATATCTTCAAATATTACTCTCTGAATCTGTTTTTCTCTAACCATAACCTTTTGGCCTGTCTCTAAAGTTGGTGGGTATTTATCTGAGTCGCGACCAATAACTTAAACATTTCCCAGCCGTTCTTGGTAACGGTTTTCATACTCTATTGATGACAAAAGTTTATGGGAACCGTGGGTGCGATTACTGTTATTAAGCATTTAGGTGTTATCAGAGATTATCACTTATGGCATCAGCCCTGTTTGAGTAGAGCCTCCAGCTGATGCGCTCGCGTTCAGCAACTGGGGCAGCTAACTCACCAGGCATCGGATAAACGACGCCAGTTTAAGCATTTATAAGACACAAAAAACCCGGCCTAAGCCGGGTTTTTAACAAATCCTGATTACTCAGAATAGCGAGTATAACTTACTCTTCAGTCGCTTCTACTGCTTCTTCTTCAGCTTCTACAACCGGACGGTCAACTAGCTCAACGAATGCCATAGGAGCATTGTCGCCGGCACGGAAACCGCATTTCAGAATGCGCGTGTAACCGCCTGGGCGAGCTTCGTAACGAGGACCAAGCTCGTTGAACAGTTTACCTACAACCTCTTTATCACCTGTGCGGGCGAAAGCCAGACGGCGGTTTGCAACGCTGTCTTCTTTAGCCATGGTGATAAGAGGCTCGATTACGCGACGTAATTCTTTCGCTTTTGGTAACGTCGTTTTAATCACTTCGTGCTTAACCAGTGAACCGGCCATGTTTTTGAACATAGCTTGACGATGGCTGCTGTTGCGATTCAACTGACGACCACTCTTACGATGGCGCATAGTTTTATCCTTCTCTACAAATCAGTTTGATAAAAACCTGATTAATCTTTTTCAGCGATGCTCTCTGGCGGCCAGTTTTCCAGGCGCATGCCCAGAGACAGACCACGAGATGCTAGAACATCTTTGATTTCAGTTAGCGATTTCTTACCCAGGTTAGGCGTTTTAAGTAGCTCAACCTCAGTACGCTGAACCAGGTCACCAATGTACTGGATAGCTTCAGCTTTCAAACAGTTTGCAGAACGTACTGTCAGTTCCAGGTCATCAACCGGGCGAAGCAGAATCGGATCAAACTCCGGTTTCTCTTCTTTCGCTTCTGGCTCAGACACATCACGTAAGTCTACGAATGCGTCAAGCTGTTCCGCTAGGATAGTCGCAGAACGGCGGATCGCTTCTTCAGGATCCAGAGTACCGTTCGTCTCCATATCGATGATCAATTTGTCTAAGTCTGTGCGTTGTTCAACACGGGCAGACTCAACAGTGTATGCAATACGTTCAACTGGGCTGTATGAAGCGTCAACTAACAAACGACCAATTGGACGATCATCTTCTTCAGAGGAGCGACGAGTAGACGCAGGAACATAACCGCGACCCATTTCAACCTTCACGCGCATGCTGATTTCAGCTTCGCCTGTCAGGTTACAAATGACGTGGTCAGGATTCACAATTTCTACATCGCCGTCATGCTGAATATCACCAGCAACAACAGGGCCAGCGCCAGATTTCACTAGTGTCAGGGTCGCCTCGTTTTTACTACCATCAAGGCGAACCGCTAAACCTTTCAGATTTAGCAGGATCTCAATCACATCTTCCTGAACACCTTCTTTGGTGCTGTACTCGTGTAGCACGCCGTCAATTTCAACCTCTGTTACTGCACATCCTGGCATGGATGACAGTAAAATGCGGCGCAGGGCGTTGCCCAGAGTGTGGCCGAAGCCGCGCTCCAGGGGTTCCAAAGTTACTTTGGCACGAGTAGGAGAAAGGTTTTCGATCTCAACTAATCTCGGTTTTAGGAATTCAGTCACAGAACCCACAATGCTTCCTCTTTAGTTAGCTTTACTTAGAGTAAAGTTCGACGATCAACTGTTCGTTAATATCGGCAGACAGGTCAGTTCTTTCAGGAATACGCTTGAACGTACCTTCCATCTTGTTGCTGTCTACTTCAATCCAGGTAGGCTTCTCACGTTGGTCAGCCAGTTCCAGAGCAGCCACGATGCGCGATTGCTTCTTAGCTTTTTCACGAACAGAAACCACGTCTTCGGCAGTAACGTTAAAAGATGGAATGTTTACCACTTTGCCATTAACCATAATCGCTTTGTGGCTAACCAGCTGACGCGCTTCTGCACGAGTGCTGGCAAATCCCATCCGGTAAACTACGTTATCCAGACGCTGCTCAAGCAGTTGCAACAGGTTTTCACCGGTGTTGCCTTTCAGACGGGCAGCTTCTTTGTAGTAGTTACGGAATTGCTTTTCCAATACGCCATACATACGACGTACTTTTTGCTTTTCACGCAGCTGAACACCGTAGTCAGACAGACGGCCACGACGGGCACCGTGCTGACCAGGCGCTGTATCGATCTTACATTTAGAATCGATTGCGCGAACGCCGCTCTTCAGGAACAGGTCTGTTCCTTCGCGACGGCTAAGTTTGAGTTTAGGACCCAAATATCTTGCCATGATCTTTCTCCAACTGTCCGTCGATTAAACGCGACGTTTTTTCGGTGGACGACAACCGTTGTGAGGAATAGGGGTCACATCGGTAATGTTTGTGATCTTATAACCTGTTGCGTTAAGAGCACGGATCGCAGACTCACGGCCTGGACCTGGACCTTTAACGAACACTTCTAGGTTCTTCAGACCGTATTCTTGTGCGGCTACGCCAGCACGCTCAGCAGCAACCTGTGCAGCAAAAGGGGTAGATTTACGTGAACCACGGAAACCTGAACCACCTGATGTCGCCCATGCCAGTGCATTGCCTTGACGGTCAGTAATAGTCACAATTGTGTTGTTGAAAGACGCATGGATATGAGCCATTCCGTCTGCAACCTGACGTTTTGCGCGTTTACGCGTACTACGAGTAGGTGCTTTTGCCATAACTTATCTCCCCCGCTTACTTCTTGATTGGCTTACGAGGACCTTTACGGGTACGCGCATTAGTTTTAGTGCGCTGACCACGTAGAGGCAAGCTACGACGGTGGCGGATGCCACGGAAGCAACCCAGGTCCATCAGACGTTTGATGCTCATCGATACTTCACGACGTAAGTCACCTTCAACGGTGAATTTCGCCACTTCATCACGAAGCTTATCAATAGTAGCTTCGTCTAACTCTTTTACTTTTGTGTTTTCTGCAACACCAGCGCCTTCACAGATGCTTTTCGCACGTGTAGGACCAACACCGTAAATTGCCTGTAGGGCAATCACAGTGTGCTTGTGTTCAGGAATGTTAATGCCAGCGATACGGGCCATTAACAGCACTCCTCTAATTATTGTTGACGGCCTAAAAAGCCCGATAGGATACTTACCCGTCAACTAAATTGCAAATTAGGTTCAGGCTACTGAATACAAATGGGCAGAACCTGTTGTCAGGTTCTGCTTACATTCGATTCGTATTCTGTACCGCGAAGATTAACCTTGCCTTTGCTTATGCTTTGGCTCAATGCAAATCACACGCACAACACCGTTGCGCTTGATGACTTTGCAGTTACGGCAAATCTTTTTTACTGATGCACGAACTTTCATTACATCACTCCGTAGTAGGCTAAGCTTATCGGCCGTAGCCTTTAAGGTTAGCTTTCTTCAGAACAGACTCATACTGAGAAGACATCAGATGGGTCTGCACCTGCGCCATAAAGTCCATGATAACTACCACAATAATCAGAAGCGACGTACCACCGAAGTAGAACGGCACATTCCAGGCAATCAGCATGAATTCAGGCACCAAACAAATAAAGGTTATGTAAAGTGCGCCAGCCAGTGTCAGGCGAGTCATTACCTTATCGATATATTTTGATGTTTGTTCACCCGGACGGATACCAGGGATAAACGCACCAGACTTCTTCAGGTTATCTGCCGTATCACGCGGGTTGAAAACCAACGCCGTGTAGAAGAAGCAGAAGAAGATGATGGCTGCTGCATACAACATCACATACAGCGGCTGACCAGGAGAAAGCATTAATGCTACATCCTGCAACCACGCTGTAGATTCATTCTGACCGAACCATCCTGCGATGGTTCCCGGGAACAGAATAATACTGGACGCAAAGATGGGTGGAATAACACCAGCCATATTGACCTTAAGCGGTAAATGCGTGCTCTGTGCCGCAAACACCTTACGGCCCTGCTGACGCTTCGCGTAGTTTACCACAATACGGCGTTGTGCGCGTTCTACGAACACCACCATATAAGTCAAACCAATGACAATCACACCTATCAGTAACAGGAACAACAGATTAATGTCACCCTGTCTTGCTTGTTCCGCAGTCTGACCTATCGCTGTTGGCAGACCGGCAACAATACCAGCAAATATCAATATAGAGATACCGTTACCGATACCCCGCTCAGTAATTTGCTCACCCAGCCACATCAGGAACATCGTTCCTGTGACCAAGCTCACTACTGCCGTAAAGTAAAATCCGAAGCCAGGACTTATCACCAATCCATTAATCAGGTTGGGCAGGCCAGTCGCAATTCCAATTGCTTGGAACGTGGCCAGTACTAACGTTAAATAACGCGTGTACTGACTGATTTTGCGCTTGCCTGCTTCACCTTCTTTTTTAAGCTCCATCATCGGTGGATGAACCACCGAGAGCAACTGCATAATAATGGACGCAGTAATGTATGGCATAATGCCCAAAGCCAGAACGGATGCTCGCTCAAGGGCGCCACCGGAGAACATGTTAAACATCTCTACGATGGTGCCTTTCTGTTGTTCAAACAACTGCGCGAGTACCGCAGGATCGATACCAGGAATAGGCACATAGGAGCCTAGTCTGAATACTACGATCGCACCAAGTACGAACAACAATCTTGATTTCAGCTCACTCAGGCCGCTTTTAGCGCCTGAATCCAATCCTGGTTTAGCCATCTAGCTTATTCCTCTACTTTACCGCCAGCAGCTTCAATCGCTTCTTTAGCGCCTTTAGTAACCTTCAACCCGCTTACCGTTACCGCGCGTGATACTTCACCGCTCTTAACGACTTTGACGAACTGCATTTCTTTCTTAACAAGACCTGCAGCTTTCAGAGTCTCAAGCGATACGGTATCACCTGCTACCTTCGCGATTTCAGTCAGTGTAACCTGGTCAGTAACCATGCCCTTACGTGACGTGAAACCAAACTTAGGCAGACGACGCTGGATTGGCATCTGACCACCCTCAAATCCTGGCTTCACAGAACCACCTGAACGGCTTTTCTGACCTTTGTGACCACGGCCACCGGTTTTACCAAGACCTGAGCCGATACCACGGCCAACACGTTTACCAGTATTTTTTGCTCCTGGTGCAGGAGAAATATCGTTCAAACGCATTTCTTACTCCTCCACTACTTCAACCATGTACGAGACACGGTTGATCATGCCACGTACAGCTGGGGTGTCTTCCAGTTCACGGACATGGTTGATTTTACGCAGGCCTAAGCCTTTCAGCGTCGCTTTGTGCTTTGGCAAGCGGCCAATTGCACTCTTCGTTTGCTTTACTTTAATCGTTGCCATGTCTGATTACCCCAAAATCTCATCTACAGACAATCCACGTTTCGCGGCTACCTGGGCTGGAGAATTCATCTCTGTCAGCGCGTTGATAGTTGCACGAACTACGTTGATTGGGTTTGTAGAGCCGTAACATTTTGAAAGTACGTTCTGCACACCAGCTACTTCAAGTACTGCACGCATTGCACCGCCGGCGATGATACCGGTACCTTCTGATGCAGGCTGCATGTACACTTTAGAGCCAGAGTGACGACCCTTGATTGGGTGCTGCAGTGTGTGGCCGTTCAGGTCAACGTCAACCATGTTGCGACGTGCCTTTTCCATAGCTTTCTGGATTGCAGCAGGCACTTCACGTGCTTTGCCGTAACCGAAACCTACGCGACCATTACCGTCACCCACTACTGTCAATGCAGTGAAACTGAAGATTCGACCACCTTTAACCACTTTAGAAACGCGGTTTACGGCAATCAATTTCTCTAACAGTTCACCATTCTGAACATCTTGTTTAGCCATTATAAACTCCTAGAACTGAAGGCCAGCTTCGCGAGCTGCATCAGCCAATGCTTTCACGCGACCGTGGTATTTAAACCCGCTACGATCGAAAGCAACATCTTTGATGCCTTTCTCGATAGCACGTTCTGCGATTGCTTTACCGACTATCGCCGCTGCTTCAGCGTTACCAGTTGATTTAAGATCTTTTGACAGATCTTTCTCAACGGTAGAAGCCGCTGCCAATACTTCAGAACCGCTAGGCGCGATCAGCTGAGCATAGATGTGGCGAGGTGTACGGTTTACAACCAAGCGATGCGCGGCCAGTTCACGAATTTTTGCGCGTGCGCGAGTTGCGCGACGAATGCGAGCTGTTTTCTTATCCATCGTATCACCCACCTACTTTTTCTTAGCTTCTTTACGGCGAACGTGCTCGTCTGCATAGCGTACACCTTTACCTTTATAAGGCTCTGGTGGACGGTACGCGCGAATGTTTGCCGCAACCTGTCCTACCACCTGCTTATCGGCGCCTTTGACGACGATTTCAGTTTGGCTAGGAGTTTCAACCGTAATGCCTTCTGGCATTTCGTATGCAACAGGGTGAGAGAAACCAAGCGTCAGATTTAGTTTGTTACCTTGTGCTTGCGCACGGTAACCAACACCATTTAGCTGCAGCTTTTTCTCAAAACCTTGTGATACACCCTGAATCATGGTGTTCAGAAGTGCGCGTACAGTACCTGCTTGCGCCCATGCATCAGCAAAACCTTCGCGAGGCAGTGCTTTCAGCTGGTTTTCTTCCTGAACAATTTCAACAGCATCGTTGAAAACACGGTTCAGTGTACCGTTTTTACCTTTTACCGAGACTTCTTGACCGGAAATAGAAATTTCTACTCCTGATACAATGTCTACTGGGGCTTTTGCTACTCGTGACATTTCAACTCCTCCGATTACGCAACATAACCGATGATCTCACCGCCCATGCCAGCATTACGCGCCGCACGGTCAGTCATCACACCTTTAGAAGTCGACACGATAGCTACGCCCAAACCGCCCATTACTTTTGGCAGCTCATCTTTTTTCTTATAGATGCGCAGACCAGGTCGGCTAACACGCTCGATAGTGTCAATTACTTGCTTTCCTTCGAAGTACTTTAACGTCACTTCTAAAGAAGGCTTAACGTCACCAGAAACAGCGAAGTCAGTAATGTAACCTTCAGCTTTCAACACACCTGCGATAGCAACACGCAGTTTTGAAGAAGGCATAGTTACAGATACTTTCTGCGCCATCTGGCCGTTACGGATGCGGGTAAACATATCCGCGATAGGATCTTGCATGCTCATTTTAGCTACTCCTTACCAGCTGGCTTTTTTCAGGCCAGGGACTTCACCGCGCATTGCCGCTTCACGCAGCTTAATACGGCTAAGACCGAATTTGCGTAGGTAACCATGTGGGCGACCAGTAATACGGCAACGGTTCTGTTGACGTGCTGGGCTGCTATCACGTGGTAGTTGTTGTAGCTTCAGAACAGCATCGAAACGCTCTTCTTCAGTTGCGTTTACATCGCTGATAGTCGCTTTAAGTGCGGCGCGCTTTTCAGCGTACTTAGCTACTAGCTTTGCACGCTTGACTTCACGAGCCTTCATTGATTCTTTTGCCATAACCCTACACCCCTTATTTTCTGAATGGGAAGTTGAACGCGGTCAGCAGAGCACGTGCTTCTTCATCAGTGTTCGCACTGGTAGTGATAGTAATATCCATACCACGAACTTTATCCACTTTGTCGAAATCGACTTCAGGGAAGATGATTTGTTCACGCACGCCCATGCTGTAGTTACCACGACCGTCGAATGATTTTGCACTCAGACCACGGAAGTCGCGGATACGCGGGATAGCGATTGATACCAAACGCTCAAGGAATTCCCACATACGCTCGCCGCGTAGGGTTACTTTACAGCCAATCGGATAACCTTCACGGATTTTGAAACCCGCTACTGATTTTCTGGCAACTGTGACAATAGGTTTTTGACCAGCGATAGCCGCCATGTCAGCTTGAGCATTCTCAAGCACCTTTTTGTCAGCAACTGCTTCACCCAGACCCATGTTCAGGGTGATTTTCTCAATCCGAGGGACTTGCATGACGCTTTTGTAATTGAACTGCTTCGCAAGTTCAGCTACTACTGTTTCTGTATAGAAATCATGCAGTTTCGCCATCGTACTCTCCAATCAATTAAACAAGTTCGCCGTTAGACTTAAAGAAACGTACTTTCTTTTCGTCTTCGAAACGGAAACCAACGCGATCTGCTTTGCCCGTTGCCGGGTTAACAATCGCTACATTTGAAACGTGAATAGAAGCTTCTTTCTCAACAATTCCACCAGGAACCTGCATGTGCGGGTTCGGCTTCTGGTGCTTCTTGACAAGATTTACGCCTTCTACAACTACACGGTTATCAGCAATAAGCACTTTCAGGACTTTGCCTGTTTTGCCTTTGTCTTTACCCGCTAATACGACTACTTCATCATCACGACGAATTTTATTAGCCATTATCGTGACTCCTTATAGTACCTCTGGGGCCAATGAGATGATTTTCATGAAGTTATCACTTCTCAACTCACGGGTTACCGGTCCAAAGATACGCGTACCAATTGGTTGCTTGTTTGCATTAAGCAAAACAGCCGCGTTACCGTCAAAGCGAATAGTAGAACCATCCGAACGACGAACGCCTTTTCTAGTACGCACCACCACTGCATTCAGTACGTCACCTTTTTTAACTTTACCGCGAGGAATTGCTTCCTTAACAGTAACTTTGATGATGTCACCGATACCTGCATAACGGCGATGCGAGCCACCAAGAACCTTAATACACTGAACCCTGCGAGCGCCGCTGTTATCTGCAACGTCCAGGTTAGTTTGCATTTGGATCATGTTAGTGCTCCGCTCTATTAAGACTCTCCCGAGTCGTTATTGCTGTAAAAAACAACACTCTTTGTTGTTTTTATGTACATACCCCCATAAAAAGGGCGCGAAATGATAACAGAAAATATCGGGGAGCGATAGCGGAAAAGTGAATTAATTTTAAACGATAGGTGGCTGGGAAAAGCGCCACTGAAGAACTGCCTATTGTAGAGAAATTAAGGCCTAAACGCCACCCCTGTGTGGCATTTGATAGGTGGCGATATTGGTCACCAGACAGGTGCGCAGATCGTCAATTGTGGCAGGTTTAGTAAGAAAGTCATTCATACCGGCTGCCTGACATTTTTCTTTCTCTCCCGCCAGTGCGTGGGCCGTCAGGGCAATAATCGGGGTCTGGGATTCGGGTCCAGCTAATGCACGTATTGACTGTGCGGCCTTGTAGCCATCCAGCACCGGCATCTGGCAGTCCATTATTACCAGGTCAAAGGGTGACCCACTACGGTTCGCCGCGGCCAGGGTGTCTACGGCCTGCTGGCCATTATCCGTAATTGTAAAGCTAACCCCCAGCTCCTGTAGCTGTTCTTTGATCACAAGCTGGTTAATGGGATTATCTTCAGCCACCAGGATGGTCTTCCCTTTTAAGCTGTTACCCGTTTGCTTTTTCGCTGCGGTGCGCGGCTCAGTAGTGTCCGGGAGTGATGCCAGTGGTAACTGCAGCGTCACTGTAAAGGTCGCCCCCTGCCCCAGTTCACTGCTGACCCTTACCTCTCCCTGATAGTGCTTGACGATTTGTTTGACGATAGACAGCCCCAACCCGGTGCCTCCGTACACCCGGGTCGTCGCGGTATCGGCCTGCTCGAATGGCAAAAAGATTTTCTGTTGCTCGGCTTCAGCAATACCAATACCGGTGTCGACCACAGTAAGCTGCACCAGGTAATGACTATCTGACTGTTTTGTTGCCCGGGTGGCAATACTTATGCCCCCGTCCTGGGTGAATTTCACCGCGTTGCTGACCAGATTACTTATCACCTGATTGATTCGTAACGGGTCGCATTCAAAGATAATGTCTTCAGTGGCACGGGTCTCTACGGCCAGATGTAGCCCTTTCTCTTTCAGCTTCGCCTGATGCACGGCCACTTGCTTTACAATCATATCGTTGAGTGTGACCGGCACCTTTTCAAAGGTCATCAGGCCGGCATCAATTTTTGAAAAATCCAGTATATCGTTTACCTGCGCCAGCAAATGCTGCGCACTGTCCCACGCCAGCCCACAGTATTCCCGTTGCTTTTCGCCCAGCGGAGTGCGCTTTATCGCATCCAGCATGCCCAGCACCCCGTGGATAGGCGTACGTATTTCATGACTCATATTTGCCAGAAATTCGGTACGTGCTTTCAGTGCCGTTTCGGCCTGTTGCTGGCGCCGGCGCAGCTCATGTTCATCATGTACCCGTCCGGTGATATCCTGGGTGGCGCCAATCATGCTCACGTGCTGATTGTTTATCACGACTGGCCTAGCGTAGGTGATCATCCATTTGCGGGTACCATCCTTAAGCTGTACTTCCACTTGTTTCTGCCAGGTGCTGCCCGTGGAGAGCGCATGTTCATGCAGCGCAAGTACCTCTTTGCGCTCGGTCGCGCTGACAATAAACTGCCCGGCTTTTTCGCTGGTCATGGTTTCGTCAGCTGGCAAACCGTGCATACGCTTCATCGTCTCTGACCAGCGTAATTCGCCGGTACTCAGGTTTTGCTCCCAGGTACCTACGTTTGCCATTTCACACACATGGCTGAATAACTGGTACTGGTGTTCAAGTTCGTTTTGATGCTGCATCAGCAGCTCAAACGAATGCTGATTCGCCAGCTGCATGCCTACCCACTCTGCTAACAGCATAAGGTAGTCGTAATGTTCATCGGTAAACGCCAGTTCAGCCGGCTCCGGGGACGAGAAATTCAGGGTACCGTAACGTTTACGATCGACAATGACAGGAATACCAATATAGCTGTAAAGCTGAAAGCTTTTACAGGCCGGGTGGTGCCCGCCGGGGTACTTGCTCACATTGTGATAAGCCGTGATACCGTCTGTAGCCAGAGTATCGTTGCAAAAAGTATCACCTAGCGGAAAGGTATCGCCCGGTGCAATGGCGTCCTCAGGGCTCACGGCGGCGACCACTTCGTAGGTATCACCATAGATATGACTGACCAGCCCAATATCCTGCCCGAATGCCTCGCAGCCAAGCCGGAGCAGGCGAGTCATTTTGTCAGCACTGGATAACGTGATATCCGCAGAGATTTCACGTAAGGCACGAATGAGCTTCATTGTTGAAAGTGGGTCCGGTAGTTATAAACAAAAAAGGGGAGTGATGTTCCCCTTCTGCTGCGTGTCCTAGCCCAACTTTTAACCATAAACCGGTAAATGGGAAGACTTGGGCTGTTATCAATTAGTCTAATACGTCGGTGGTCACTTCGGCTTCACTCAGAATTTTAATAGCATAGCCTGTCGGTGTTTGCGCTGGTTGAACCACTACAATGTAGTTTTGTTCCTCCGTAAAACCGACCAGCGCTGTGCGATCCAGCAGTGTTTGTTCACCCTGGCTGTCTTTGTGCACGGCGATGACCTCGTAATAATCGGCAGGCAGAACCTGTGTGCCATCTTCCCCAAAGGTCAGGTTCATCAACCGGTATTCCGCGGTATCGATAGTTTCGTCTCTGCGCACCAGGTAAATATCAACGTCATCTACATGGGTTGCCAGATTAATAAAGTTGACGGTTTTGTCATACGACTGCGGCAAACCACTTTCTATAAAGGTGGCGGCACCCAATTCATCGTCACGCTGGTAAATCATGATGGCTTTGCTCTCGCCCTGATTCAGGGTTAGCAGTTTATTATTCAGTGGCACGGCACTGTCGTCTGCGGTGCTCAGCGTCAGCCGGTAATCGCCGTACCGGATAGGGGTAAAGGTACTCAAACTTCCGGCATCCAGCGTCAGTTTGGTGTCCGGCTCATCGGCGTCACCGCCCAGGCTGACCATCACGGGGGTGTCCAGCGAAGTCGCATTGTATACTCGGTATTGCGACAGCGCATTAGCATCAGTAATTGTGCTGACCGACGTGGAGTTCAGTACCGCATCCACAGTGAGCCCGGTTTGAATGGCGCCGCTCACATCTCTTAGTGACAGCACGTACTCTGTAGAGTAGGCAAAATTAAGGGTTTGCGACTCGAACATCACCTCGGTTTCGCCCGGCAAAGTGAGATAAAGGGTATACTCGCCACTGTCAAAGTACTCACTGCTGCTGTCACCATCCCAGTAAGTGAACTCTGTTAGCTCGCCATGGTAGGTAGTACCCAGCAGGTGGGCCGCTTCGAAGGGTTCGCCTGACTCACTCAGATACACATCATACGCCTGTTCGTCTATCGTGAGCGCGATGGTTAACAGCCGGAAATGGTCTTCCATAGACGCGCGGGTATAGCTGGTGTCGTCTATAACCGGAGCTGTAAAGTCGCCGCTGAGTACCACCAGGGTTTTCTGTCCTTCCCGTAATTCAACTGTGTGGGTGTCTATAACGACTTCCTGATCGTCTGCGTCAGTACGAATGAACTCCAATTCGGTTTCCCCGGCCTCCAGCGAAAGCATCGCGGTAGCGTCTCCGAACTGGGCTGAGCCAAATGCATCGCCGTCCACTTCACGCATGGTAACCGTCGCGCCGTTAGGGGATGCATTGTAAAACTGCAGGTAAGCATAGGGGTAGTCACTGTTGCTATCACTGTCTGAGCCACCACAGCCGGTCACTAGAATGAGCATAATTAAGGTCGCAGCAATGCGCTGCGCCAGTAAAGATAAGCACTGCATAGATAAAAGATCCTTGTTTAATCACATAACCGGTCGCCAGGGGGCAACCGCACGCCGCTAAGAGCAGGCAAAAGTCAGTGCAGTTCAGGTCTTTACATATTCTTTGCAATTCACGGGATATCTTTACTTTAATAGTAATTAGCCTGGCCTCGCGCCCATAAAAAAACCGGTCTGTTAAGACCGGTTTTTGGTTGCTATCTCACCCTCAGGGTGGCTACTTACTCCATAGAAATTTGGAAGGTCACGCCACTGTAAGCTTCCCGTGCTCGCAGACCCAGGTGCCAGGTTCCGGCCTGCGGGCTTTCTATCACACAGGTTTCTTCATTGTCTGACGAATCCCATGACCGGCAGTCGAACTGGTACATCATAGGTTGACGATCAAACCGAGCAAACAGGTTTGCGTTTCCGGTTCCGCCAGTCGATGTCAGCGTCAGGCGGGCGGTGCCTGCCGGCACTTCCCAGGTAAACCGGTTCCAGTCTTTGTGCGCAGCGGACAGGTCGGTATACGTTTCTTCCATGTTCTCGTTCTTATCGTTACCGCCACCACCGTTGCTGGAGTAAGTCAGGGTTACGCCGTCAAATCCGCTATCACTGCGCAACGCGACGTGCCAGGTGCCAGCTTCTGGCGCGTTAATGGTACAGGTCTGGGCAGTGCCAGCCTGCTCTGACTTACAGTCATTAAAGCGCAGGTAGGGATACTTACCTTCCCTGACATATAAGTTCGCATTACCCTCACCACCTGAAGTAGTAAACGTCAGTTGTTCCAGCCCCGCCGGAACTTCAATGGTTTCCCGCACCCACTGCGAGGCTTTGCCGCTCAGGCCGGTTATCGTATCACCAAAGCCGTTTACCGGCGGCAATACAGGTGCCGGAGCGGCTTCGTCCGCCTGCCCGTTACAGCCATTCTGAGCTGCCAGATTATATGCCGCTTCAACATCTAACAGGCCGTGACCATACTTGTTGTCACGTCCGGCATCGCCTTTGTCGACAGCCGCCATGTTCAGCAAATCACGAATTTGCTTATTGCTGCATTGCGGATAAAAGCTCCACAGCAGGGCTGCTGCCCCGGACACGTGCGGCGTGGCCATAGAGGTGCCGGTCATGTTGCGGTAGTTGTTGTTTTTACCTGTGGAATAGACACCTGATCCAGGCGCTGCAATTTCCACCTGGTCATTGTGCTGAGAGTACCATGCACGGGTACCGTTAGAGCCCACCGCGGCTACTGATACAACTGAATCGTAGGACGCCGGATAAGACTTACTGGTGTTACCGGCGTTGCCCGCCGCTGCCACGAGCAGAATGCCGTCGTCCTCAAACTGCTGCATAGCATTGTTTTCAAAGCTGGAGGAACCACCACCGCCAAGACTCATGTTCACAACCTTAGCCCCCGCGTCCACACACTGGTCAATGGCAGAAACCAGATTCGATGCGTAGGTCCAGCCACCATTGTCGTCGAAGATTTTGACGACGTGCAGGTTCACACCCGGGTACACCCCAATGCTGCCGTAACCGTTGTCGTAAGCGGCGATAGTGCCCGCCACGTGGGTACCGTGACCATGGCCGTCGTTATACCAGTTACCCACAGCCGGACCATTGGAGTCTCCCGTAAGGCCATTGTTCTGGTTAGGCAAATCTTCATGGCCGGCACTGATACCGGTATCGATAACGCAAACTTTCATGGCGCTGGTATCGGGCTGGTTCAGTTGTTGCGCATTGATCATGGTATAACCATACGGCACCGTCTGGGCCATTGGCTTACGAACCGGGTCCACCGTGACGCTTTCAACATCGGCTCGTTGGCTAAGCTGCTGAGCGGCATAACGCCCCATAGTGGCCACCGCAATGCCTCGGCGGGCCAACACTTTATGCAAACGACCTGAAACACCATTGACTGCCGTAGCCGCTGTATCGGCGACATAGCGGGCGCGGCGACGTTCACTGATTGAGCGTGAAGCCTTATCTGATTTCGATTGCGCAACCGGGCCTTCAGCGTCTTCCTTAAACTTGATGATATAACGATCTTGCGCTTCCAGTACATACTGTAACTGGGCTGCCAGATCCTGTTGCAGACTGGCCGGCTTGTCGGCGTTCTGCGGCGCTGCAGATACAGTTGATACACACAGCCCGGTGGCCGCTATTGCGGTAAACAGTGTAGAAAATGATTTAGTAAACTTCATGATGGAGTCCTGTTGAAATCCACCCTTGTTTGAGAAGGGATGGACGCTACTTCAGCAACACGACTACGAAAAAGGCATCCTGCAAACTTCGCAGTACAACAAATAAAGGAACGATGCTTTCGTTCCGAATAAACACTTTTGACAGAATAATCGATAGATTCGAGAAAAAGACACTCTATGGGGATTTTAGGTATTATTTAAAATACGTTTGTGAGCACAAAATCGCCATATCTGTCTGATTTTTCGGCGGCAATCTACCAAGGGGAGGATTTAGCTGCAAGGAAATTTTTATTAAAAAAGCCGGCGAAATGCCGGCTTTGCTATAGGTTACTGACGTGTGAGCAATTTACTCGTAAGAATAATCCATGGTTACACCGCTATAAGAGCTGTACGCACGGATACCGATATGCCAGGTGCCGGCCGCCGGGTTAGTAAATGTACACACTTCGTTATTACCGTTCTTATAAGGACGGCAATCGTAGCTCATTGTAGAAGGCTGGGAGCCGAAACGCAGGTACAAGTCGGCATCGCCGCTTCCGCCTGAAATTTCAACCGTCATAGTCTGTACGCCGGCTGGGATATCCCAGGTATAGCGATCCCACGAGCCTGTTGAGCCCGAGAGGTTAGTCAGCTGACCAGTAACCGGCTCAACGCCGCCACCGCCGCCACCGCCTGAGCCACTACCATCGCAACCATTGGTGTTCAGGTAGTCGTAAGCATCTGCGACTTGCATCAGACCGTTACCATAAAAGTTATCGCGGCCGGCTGAGCCTTTGTCTTTTGCCGTTGCATTTAGCGCACTACGAATTTGTTCGTTGCTACACTGCGGGAAGAAGCTCCATACCAGTGCCGCACCACCGGCAACGTGTGGCGTCGCCATAGATGTACCGTTAAGTGTGGCATACGAATTAGTAGGATAAGTGGAGTATACCGAGCTACCCGGTGCCGCAATTTCTACTGCGCTGTTGTATTGCGAGTAGCTTGCGTGATTTTCGCTGCTGTCCACAGCCGCAACTGACATTACAGCGGGATAAGAAGCCGGGTAAGAAAGGGTACTGTTACCATCGTTACCAGCCGCAGCTACCAGCATCATGCCATCATCAACGAAGCCTTGCATGGCGGTTTGCTCAGCAGTAGACGAGCTACCCCCACCCAGACTCATGTTCACAACATTCGAGCCGGCAGCCTGACATTGGTTAATGGCTTCAATCAGGTCAGACGCGTAAGTCCAGCTCCCGCTATCATCGAAAATTTTCACGATGTGCATGCTCACGCCCGGGTAAACACCAATGACGCCTTCCACATTGTCATAAGCGGCAATTGTCCCTGCGACATGGGTACCGTGACCATTGCCGTCATTGCTCCAACTTCCTACTGCAGTATTGTTGGCTTCGCCAGTGACACCATTATTAGTATCTGGAAGATCAGGGTGACCCAGGTTATAGCCTGTATCAATGATACAAACCTTACGAGCGCCAGTATTATTTTGAGATAACTGGTTCGCCTGCACCATGTTGTAGCCATACGGAGTAGTTTGCGCCATTAGTTTACGACGGGCATCTACCGATACACTTTCAACATTCGGGTTCTTGCGCAGCAGGTTTAAGGTGCGCTTATCCATTGATGCAGCGACCATTTTTTGCTTTTCAATGACTTTGTGTGTTTTCGCACCGACCTGTTCTACCAGCGATTTAGCCGCCAGCACGTCAAACGCACGATCAGAGGCTTGAGAAGCTGGCATGCCTGCCATCTTTTTCTTACCGCCTTTCGTTTTCAGTTTAGGCCCGCCGATATCGTTGGTGTTTTTAAATTTAACGATATAACGCTGCTCAATGGCTTCGGCTTCAACAAAAGAAGCTAAACCTTGTTGCAGTTGAGCATTAACGGATTGTTTTGCCTCTTCAACTTTAACCGGCGCATTTACGGCGGCGCTGACGGAGGCACTAAGGAGGGTAAGAGATGCCACTAAAGCAGCTTTATTTATGGATGTGTGTTGATTATGTTTCATTTATTTCCTGTCTTGTTGTTGTTTCCCCCTGGCTCTCTTAACGGAGCTTAATTAGTTGGGGTATGTTCCTAACAGATATCGACAGGCCGGGTCGCTATTCACCAAAAAAAGTCCACATCCCTGTTATGCTTTTTCGACACGTTACCCGTGTACCTGGACATCTGGTGTTGACTGCTCATTTCTGATGCAGTGCCTTCCATACTACGGAAGCTGGTTCAGAGTAACGTATGCTGAGTTATTACCCGTGTATACAAAATTACTCGTTAATCAATGGGCTACCGTAGCTCCGGACACTGTCAGCTTGGGCTTCTTGCCCGTTAACCAGCCAAACCTACGACGCCTTTATTATTTACATTTATCTATATTATTAAGCGTAGCTGTACAGTATCTGAGCTTTTGTTATAAAAAAACCCCTATTATTAAGCAACGTTAATTCTGAGAAAGGGGAGGCAATAACACCGATCAACTGGTTCACCAGCTCACAGGCCTTATTGCTCATAGGCTGGGGGAAAGAAAATGGAACTTAACAACTTAACAAAACTTATTTTTTAAGAGGATATGTGTTTTATGAACTGCTTAAATTAGCAATATACATCACAACAAAGACTTACAAATAGCAGCAAGTGAGAGACATATTTTGCGGACAAAGATTTACTGAAAAGTAACAGCCGTGTGAGGAGAAACAGGGCAGCAACGCGTTTGCCGCCCTCTAGAAGTTTACTGGCTACGCTGACGAACGATTTCGTACAGGCAGACCCCAGTCGCCACTGAGACGTTCAGACTGGATACTGCGCCCGCCATGGGGAGTTTTACCAGTTCGTCGCAAGTTTCCCGGGTTAGCCGGCGCATGCCCTTCCCTTCTGCGCCCATAACCAGCACGGTGGGACCAGACAGTTTTGCATTGAACACCAGTTGCTCCGCCTCGCCGGCGGTGCCGATTACCCACAGCCCTTCCTGTTGCAAATGCTTCAGGGTGCGCGACAGGTTGGTGACCTGGATCAACGGAATGACCTCCGCGGCGCCACAGGCCACTTTTCTGACCGTGGCGGTGAGGCTGGCTGATTTATCCTTCGGCACAATTACCGCATGCACACCAGCTGCATCGGCGGTGCGCAAACACGCGCCCAAATTGTGCGGGTCGGTCACGCCATCCAGTGCCAGGATCAGCGGCTGCGAGTGAGCCTGCAACACCTTGTCCAAATCGTTTTCGTCCAGCACGCGGGCCGGTTTAGCCCGGGCCACCACCCCCTGGTGCTGTTCGCCTCGGACTTTGTCGTCCAGCACTTTACGCTGACAGAACTGCACACTGACACCAAACCTACGCGCCTGATTGACGATGTTAGTCAGGCGATCATCGGTGCGGCCTTTTAATACAAAAACCTCAATGACCCGTTCCGGCTCATTTTCTAATACCGACTGCATTGCGTGCAGACCGTATAACCATTCCTGTTGTGCCATTAGCGCTTTTTACCTTTATTAGAGGCTGGTTTCTTGCCCTTCGGCGGACCGGACTTTTTACCTGACTTGTCGTTGTTGTCTTTGCGTCGGCGGGGCTTTTTGGCAGTTTTTACCGCCACCTTTTTGCCTGACTGGGCACGTAACGTCTCGCTGTCCAGTACCAGATCTATTTTGCGTTCATCCAGATTTACTGCGGCCACTTTCACATCTACCGCATCACCCAGCCGGTATTGATTGTGCCCCTGATCACCCACCAGCGCCTGTTTCACATCGTCATAACGGTAGTAGTCATCACCCAGTGAGGTAATGTGCACCAGACCATCAATATGGTATTCGGTTAACCGTACGAACAGGCCGAAATTCGTGACTGAGCTCACTACGCCTTCAAATGAGTCACCAACGTGATCCAGCATAAACTCACACTTCAGCCAGTCGGCCACATCCCGGGTGGCATCGTCAGCGCGACGCTCGGTGGTGGAACACTGCTCACCCAGTTGCTCAATTTCTTCCGTGGTATACACCTTCGCGCCTGACACTTTCTGCTTCGGCGGCAGCTTTTTAAGCAAACCTTTTATCGCCCGGTGCACAACCATATCCGGGTAGCGGCGTATGGGCGAGGTAAAGTGAGCGTACGCCTTTAGCGCCAGCCCGAAGTGACCAATATTGTCACCACCGTATACTGCCTGCTTCATTGAGCGCAGCAGCATCGTTTGGATCAATTCCTGGTCGGGACGATTACGGGTTTTGAGCACCACATCGGTGAAATCGGCCGGCATGGCATCTTCGTTAATGCGATGCGGCACACCCACTTCGCCCAGATAACTGGTAAAGGCCGTAAGACGGTCGGCGTCAGGCTTATCATGAATTCGGTAGAGCGCAGGCGCTTCGTGAGTTTCCAGGAACAGGGCCGCACTTACGTTGGCCATGATCATACACTCTTCGATGAGCTTGTGGGCATCGTTGCGCACCACTGGCACAATGTTCTCTATTTTACGCTGGGCGTTAAATACGAACTTGCTTTCCTGGGTTTCAAACTCAATGGCGCCTCGTTGCTGACGGGCTTTTTTCATCGCGCGGTACATATCGTGCAGGTCGCGCAGATGAGGAACATGTTCTGCATAGCGCTCGTGCAGATCTTTGTCGCCTTCGAGAATTTTGCCCACCTTGGTATAGGTTAAACGGGCATGGGAGTTCATTACCCCTTCATAAAACTGGTAGGCGTCCAGTTTGCCCTGTGCAGTAATGGTCATCTCACAGACCATACACAAGCGGTCTACCTGCGGATTCAGCGAGCACAAACCGTTAGACAAGACTTCCGGTAACATGGGAATGACCTGCTCCGGGAAATACACCGAGTTACCGCGGTTTTGCGCTTCAGTATCCAGGGCCGTGCCGGGACGTACATAATGACTTACATCAGCAATGGCTACCCACAGCTGCCAGCCACCCTCATCCAGCGGTTCACAGAACACGGCATCATCAAAGTCACGGGCATCTTCACCATCAATGGTCACCAGCGGCAGCTGACGCAAGTCAACCCGTCCTTCTTTGGCTTCTTCCGGTACTTCTTCGGTGAGGTCTTTGACCTGACGGGTCACGGCTTTCGGCCACTGGTGGGGAATATCGAAGGTGCGCAGTGCCATATCAATTTCCATACCCGGCGCCATATGCTCACCGAGTACTTCAACAATTTTGCCCACCGGATTAATTTTGCGACGGGGACGCTGCACCAGTTCAACCACCACCACCTGGCCCATTCTGGCGCCGTTAGTGTGTTCGGGTGGGATCACAATCTCATGGTTAATGCGGCTGTCATCAGGAATAACTACCGCCATGCCCTCTTCCGTAAAGTAACGACCCACTATCGGCTCGCTGCGCGGCGTGATCACCTGAGTGATAAAGGCTTCTTTACGGCCCCGGCGGTCGGTGCCACTTTCCCGGGCTTCGACGATGTCGTCATGCAAAAACAATTGCATTTGGCCGCCGCTGATAAATAAATCGCCACTGCGATCTTCAGGGCGCAGGAAACCGAAGCCGTCGCGGTGGCCGATAATCCGGCCCCGGATCAATTCGTCCTGGTTTTGAACTACGTACTTTTTCTGACGGGTAAACTGCAACTGACCTTCTCTTTCCATGGCCCGGAGTCGTCGTTGGATGCCAATACGGTGGTCTTCTTCATGGGCATCTACGGCAGCACAAATTTCAAGAAAAGACAGTGGCTTATCATGCTCCTTCAGTACGCTAAGCAGATACTCTCGGCTGGCCACGGGATTGTCGTATTTTTCTTTTTCGCGCTGATAATGCGGGTCGTCACTCATGGAAAATTATTAGTTCCTTGTATTGCTGTTCAGATGCATCTGTATTGACAGATACCTTAATATTACCGCCAGTATAACAGTTAAATACTACAAAATATTTGCAGTCGTTACGATTCTGTGGGTTTTACGCACAAATTCGGCTTTGGATTACCCTGAATACCGGACAATACCAGCACTCAGCCCCCTAATTTTGCAAAAACTGTTGAACCAATATCACGAATGCTGCCACTATTAACACTCATCTGTAAGCAACCTGAAAGGAAAAGCAATGGGTATTAAGCATGTAGGAATGGCAGTAATCGCGGCAGCAACAATGTCAGGCTGTAGTGTGGAATCAGGTACTCAATGTACCACCGCGCCTGAGTCACAGTGGATGGATCAGACTGAATTTCAGGCTCAGCTGAAAAGCGACGGCTACACGATTAATGAATTTGTGGTAACCGATGGCAACTGCTATGAAATTTACGGCATGGATTCTGAAAACAAGAAAGTTGAAATTTACTTCAACCCGGTAGATGGCAGCATAGTGAAGAGTGAGTCACACTAAATGAGTAGCCGTGACATCAGGCTGTGGGACGGCGTAGTTCGCACGTGTCACTGGTTGCTGGTCACGGCCTTTGTGGCAAATTACTTTATCGTAGAACCCGGCGATCTGATTCATGAGATCGCCGGCTATGGTGCCGCTGCCATTATATTGGTGCGCATTTGCTGGGGTCTGCGTGACACTGGCTATGCCAGCTTTGCCACTGTCGATGTGTCGGCACAGGCGCTGCAGCAGCACCTCAATCAGCTCAGACTACGACGTGTCCCGCCCGACCACGGCCACAATCCGTTTGGTTGGTTAATGATTTTTGCCGTTATTGTGCTGTTTCTGGCGCTGGCGGTTACCGGCTTTATGATGCAGGAAATAGATGCTTTCTGGGGCAATCAGACCCTGGAATGGATACACGCTACCCTGGCACATGTCCTGTACGGCGCGGTCCTTATCCACGTGGCTGCAGTAGTACTAACGCAATGGTGGGGCCGGGTCTCTCTCATCCGCCCGATGATTACCGGCAGGCGCCCGCGTTAGCCTAGCTGAAATCATGCCTACTCGGTGGGTTTACGTGCCGCCCGCACCGCTTTCGGGTGCATCAGCTTTTCTAACTCTGTGAGATAGCCCGCAATTTTAGCATGCTGTTGTTTATCACTGGTCACCGCATTATATAACCAGCGGTAGGCATCTTCGTAGTCATACGGACTCCCGTAGCCCTCCAGAAATAATTCCGCCAGCTGCATCTTTGCTTGCAGGTTATTCAGCGCCGCGGCTTCACGTAAATAAACCACCGCCCGCTTTTTGTCTTCCTGTACCAGTGTGCCGCTAGCATAGTAGCGTCCCAGTTGTTCCAGTGCCGCGGCCAGCCCCTGATTGGCGGCGTCACGCATAAAGCTGATGCCGCGCTCCGGCGCTTCATCCACGCACACCCCCCAGGCCAGCATATCGCCCCATAAAAACTGATACGCAGGCACCCGTAGTACTTCGGCGCGAGCTTCAATATCCTGCACCAGCTGACAGCGATCTTCCACGACCCGGTTCAGGTGCGTGTTGCTGTTGATCATATTGATCAGTTCATCCTGTGAATACAGTTGTACGGCGCGGATTTCCTGCGCATTTAATGTGTGGCTGAACATGCTTATTGCAGTCGCCACAATCAGAGAGAGTCGAATATAGGGCATATCAGTCTGTCAGTAGATTAACGGGAACGTACCCTTAGTTTATCGGCGCGGTGCCGGAAAACTGAAGACTAATTCAGCTTCATCGACAGCGCCATTTGTATGTGGCGGGCGTGCTCGGCTATATCGATACCTAAGTCGGTAAGATAACCGCCATCCGGCTGGGTAATAAGACCCTTGGCATATAAGCGCTCAGCAGCATGCACCATACTCTGTGTCGCATCATGATGAATTTTAAGTCCCTGCATCAGACTTTTTTGTGGAAACTTTAAAATGAGGTTTAATTCTGCGGTCATTTCGTCATCAAATTGCTTCATGCTTCCACCCTAGGCAACGTTAATTAATTTTTCTGGAATAAATTCCTGTGAACAGGGTCCGCCAATTTTTTTGATCGGCGTTTTTCACCTGCCAGTGTTGTATCACACTCCCATTTTCCTCCGCCGTCCAGCTAATTTTATGAATTAGTGCGTTCACTGAAGTACCAGTCTGGCCGCGCAATACCATCGCACCATCAGTCATTCCGCCGCTCAGGTCAAGGCGCAACCCGGTTTTGTCACCCCATACCTGGTGCCACTTACCGGTAGTTTTGTCATACATGGTGATGCTGGAACCATACGGACCATCAGCATTAGTGTACCGTTCCGTAACCACGCACCCGTTATAGTCTTTTTCAATCAGGTTAGTACCCGCTTGCTTGCCATCAGGGGTCGTGACCGTCCATTCTCCCAGCCAGAAATCGAACGCCTGATACGCAGATGCACTGCAGGCACCGGTGGGCGCTGCAATCACCTTGGCAGCCAGCAGAGTCAGTATTATCCCGGCAATGAAGTTTTTCATGAGCGTCTGATCGCAGTACGCCTCTACATGGTATAATCTACCCAAAAGAGTAGTCCGCGGACCCTGCCCAAGCAAATGAAATATAAAGATTTACGCGACTTTATCCAGCAACTGGAAGCACGTGGTGAGCTGAAACGCATCACCCACACAATCGATACAGATCTGGAAATGACAGAAATCGCTGACCGCACCCTGCGTGCCGGCGGCCCTGCGCTGTTGTTTGAAAATCCGAAAGATCATGACATGCCGGTGCTGGCCAACTTATTCGGCACCCCTACCCGGGTGGCCCTCGGCATGGGTCAGGAATCTGTGACGGCACTTCGGGAAGTGGGCAAACTGCTTGCTTACCTGAAAGAACCCGAGCCCCCCAAGGGGCTGAAAGACTTATGGGATAAGCTGCCTGTGTTTAAGCAGGTGATGAACATGCCGGCGAAAACTGTCAGAAAAGCGCCCTGTCAGGATGTCATTCTCAGCGGGGATGAGGTGGACCTGAGCAAGATCCCCGTCCAGCGCTGCTGGCCGGGCGATGCGGCGCCGTTAATTACCTGGGGCCTGACTGTCACCCGCGGTCCGCATAAGAAACGTCAGAACCTTGGCATCTATCGCCAGCAGGTCATTGCCAAGAACAAAATTATTATGCGCTGGCTGTCTCACCGCGGTGGCGCACTGGATTTTCGGGAATGGTGCCAGATGCATCCCGGCGAACCGTACCCGGTTTCGGTGGCCTTAGGGGCTGACCCAGCTACTATATTAGGCGCCGTTACGCCGGTGCCCGATACGTTGTCTGAGTATGCGTTTGCCGGACTGCTGCGTGGCGATAAAACGGAAGTGGTGAAGTCAGTCAGTAACGACTTGCAGGTCCCGGCCAGTGCCGAGATTGTGCTGGAAGGATATATTGCGCAGGATGAAACCGCACCAGAAGGCCCTTATGGTGATCATACCGGTTACTACAACGAGGTAGATGACTTTCCGGTGATGACAGTGACCCATATTACGCACCGCAAAAACCCCATTTATCATTCCACCTATACCGGACGGCCACCGGATGAGCCGGCGATTCTGGGCGTGGCACTCAACGAAGTCTTCGTGCCTATTCTGCAAAAACAGTTCCCGGAAATTGTGGACTTCTACCTGCCGCCAGAAGGGTGTTCTTATCGTATGGCCGTGGTCACCATGAAGAAACAATACCCCGGGCATGCCAAACGGGTAATGATGGGCGTCTGGTCTTTTTTACGTCAGTTCATGTACACCAAGTTTGTCATAGTATGTGACGACGACGTCAATGCCCGTGACTGGAATGACGTGATCTGGGCCATTACTACCCGCATGGATCCGGCGCGCGACACGACGCTGGTCGAGAACACCCCTATCGATTATCTGGACTTTGCCTCACCGGTGTCCGGGCTGGGCTCAAAGATGGGTATGGATGCGACCAATAAAATGCCGGGCGAAACTGACCGCGAGTGGGGCACCCCTATTGTTATGGACGAGGCCGTAAAACAGCGTGTGGATGACATCTGGGATGAGCTTGGTATCATGGACGATTCTGCCGATAACTAGCAGCTAACTGGTAAAAGAAGAGATTACATGTCAGAAATTGAATGTCAGGTCACGCAAATAACGCCACTGACAGACACAGTGTACAAAGTCGAACTGGCGCCGGCCTTTCCGGTGTCTTTCAAAGCCGGGCAGTATGTACTGGTACACATGGGCGAAAACGACAAACGCCCCTTCTCCATTGCGAATGCCGCCTGGGACAACGACCGTATTGAGCTGCATATCGGTGCTGATGAGGGCAATGCCTATGCCACCGAAGTATTGCAGCGGATGCGCGAAGATGGCGCTATCCGGCTGAGCGGCGGACACGGCGAAGCTTATCTCCAGCCTAACGGGCAGCCCATTGTACTGATCGCCGGTGGCACGGGCTTCTCTTATACCTGGTCGATATTGCAGGAGTATCTGCACAGCGATCACCGTGCTCCCGTGACCCTGTACTGGGGCGGCCGTCACAGTGAAGACTTGTACCTGAACGACGAACTGACTGCCCTGGCAAACGAGCATGAGCATTTCACCTATGTGCCGGTAGTGGAATTTGCCAGAGACGAGTGGAATGGCCGGACTGGCTGGGTACACCACGCGGTGATTGCTGATCACACCGACTTCTCTGCTATGCAAGTCTACGTAGCCGGACGTTTTGAAATGGCCAAGGTAGTACGTGAAGATCTGACTCCCCGTGGTATGCAAAAAGACCGTCTGTTCGGCGACGCATTCGCGTTTATTTAAGCCGTCCTCATCACTCAGGCGGGTACAGGTTTGTCGCTACCCGCTGTTATTGCTTTCCATTTAGTTTGCATATTCTTTCTTCGACAGGATGTCGAATCGCCACGCTGACTTCGATTGTCGTTCCCTGCCGATTACCCTAACTTATACAGTCTTGGTAACAAACGGTCTGAATTATGAAATTTAGTAAACGTCTCGCCTTACTGGCGTTGACCGCCCTTTCCCTGTCCTATTCTCTGGCTTACGCTGATACGCCTAAAGCCGGTGACCAGCAGGCTATTCACGATATTGTGGCAGATATTTCCGCACAGCGGATCGAGCAGGACATCACCACACTGGTGAACTTTGGCACCCGCCATACCCTGTCAGAAACAGAATCAGACAGCCGCGGTATCGGCGCAGCCAGACGATGGATTAAACAGGAATTTGAGAAGATATCTGCCCAATGCGGCGGTTGTCTTAAGGTGTACTTTCAGTCGCAGGTCATCAGCGGCGAAAAACGCATTCCCAATCCGACGGACGTGGTCAGTGTCATCGCGGTTCAGCGCGGCACCACCGACCCTGATCGCTACGTCATCATGTCAGGTGACATTGACTCACGGGTGTCTGACGTGATGGATGCCACCTCCGATGCCCCCGGCGCAAATGATAACGCCTCGGGCGTGGCCGGCACCCTGGAAGCGGCACGGGTACTGACTCAGCACAAATTTAATGGCTCAATTGTATATGCTGCCCTGGCCGGCGAGGAACAGGGGCTGTTCGGCGGCAAGATAATGGCCGCGCAGGCAAAGGATGATGGCTGGCGCATCAAAGCTGTACTGAATAACGATATGATCGGCAATATTGAAGGCATAAATGGTGTGATTAATAACACCACCGCGCGAATCTTTGCCGAAGGCACACGGGTCACTGAAAGTGAGCAGGAAGCGCGCATGCGGCGTTTTACCGGCGGCGAAGTTGACAGTCCCAGCCGTAACCTGGCCCGCTATATTGACCGCATTGCCGATGAGTTCATTCCGAACCTGGATACCATGGTGATTTACCGGCTGGATCGCTACGGCCGTGGCGGCCATCACCGCCCGTTTAACGACCTCGGGTACCCGGGCATTCGCATTATGGAAACCAACGAGAACTATAACCGCCAGCATCAGGATCTGCGTACCGAAAACGGTATTAAGTACGGCGATACGCTTGACGGGGTAAATTTCGAGTACGCCGCGAAACTGACTTCATTAAATGCCGCCACACTGGCGAGCATGGCGTGGGCACCAAATCCCCCGGTAAACGTTGATATAAAGGGCGCGGTACAACCCTCTACCACACTGTCCTGGGATGCCCTGGATAGCGAACAGAACCCGCAACTGGCAGGATATAAAGTTTACTGGCGTCACACGGATGCCCCGCAGTGGGAATTCAGTCGATACGTGGGTAACGTCACCGAAGCCACGCTGGAAAACATTGTAATTGATAACTACTTTTTCGGTGTTGCCAGCGTCAGCAAAGACGGCTATGAAAGTCCGGTGGTTTACCCCGGCCCTGCCGGGAGCTTTGGCGAATAAACCCTGTTTTGCAGCTGCAACACCGCAGCTGCAGTCATTCCTCTGAGTTATATGACCTCGCAGAGATCGCGAGCTTTGTCACCTCTGGGCTCCGCGACTTTCATTCGGTGTTGCCTCAGTCCACCTCAACATTTACACCGTCCAGCTTCGCATTCTGTGGAAACAGGCAGACTCGGTTGTTTTCATGTAAGCTGAAGTGAGCACTAAAAATTTTACTCCTCACCACAAGAGAGCCTTATATGGGAAAGTTGGTTGCCGCGTTGAAAACTCTGGCCAGTGTATTACTGATCAGTGCAGTACATTTCATGCCGGCCCACGCCGTCACTCTGGGTGCTTCCCCCCTTGCTACCTACATCGATGATGAGGGAGAACCCGCCAGACTCAATGCCATCATGCAGGAAGCATTTTCCCGCATGGCAACTGAGCTTGAGCTTACCGTAATGCGCCGGGCCTTTTTAGGCAGCGGGCTGTTGTCTGGCAAACTGGACGGTGAGTATGCATTTCAGGATCTGGACAGTCAGCATGACAAGTTTGTTTACTCTGAGCCATACCTACCGCTTTACCTTTACGCCACCAGTAAATCGCAGAGCGTGACAGAAATTCGGCTTATACCGCATCTGCAAGATAGCCGGGTGGCGATAGAAAACCGTTTTGGTAATACCGACCGCTTCCGGTTACTCAAGGACATTAAATGGTCGCGTAACCCCACTACCTATGACGCGTTCCGGCAGCTGGCCGATGAACGGGCCCCTTACCTTATTTCTACCCGGTTGCTAATCGATGAGCTGAACCGGCTACTGCGGGATGACGGCGAAGAGCTCCTGCATTTTTCAGCCGCACCGCTAATCAGCTCCGGGCTGCGCATTTCTTTGAGCAAGAAGCTTCCTGATGCACAACAAACCATCGCCAGCTTCAACGAGACAATCGCGCAAATGCATAAGGACGGCACGTTCAATCAGCTACTGGGCGTAGCCTGGTTAAGCAAAGATATTGATGGTGACGGTACCGCTGAATACATTAGCTCTGCAGATGTGGCTCATGCGAAGATTGAACCTGGCATACTTGCGCTGGCTTTCTCACTGGACGGAGTACCGGCCAACGACAGTTCTGCGTTCATTATCGACGGCACCCGTTACGCCGACTGGCAGGCAGCAGCCGGTGCCCTTGCGGAAGTCACCCCTTCACTGCGCCCCAGCCTGTTAGATCCGGAAGTGTACAAGCGTATGATCAGACGCTGGTAAGCACCTTTCACTATTTATAACGTCAGAAAAATTTACAACCGCCTCGGAAGCTCATTTAATTACTATAAATATCAGCAACTTAAAAGTGGCCCGTTAGTTGCTTTAGTTTGGAGGATAACAATGAGACTTGAGGTAGTGATATGAAATTTTTAAAAGGGATTCTTTACTTAGGGCTGCTTTGCTCAGCAATGACTACAAACGCCGCGTTGCTGACTAGTTCAGATAGCTCGCTGGCCTTTTGGTATGATAACGATATTAACAACCGTGGCGGCATTGCCCTGGCCAACAACCAACTGTTAGGTACCATTAACCCTTACACGACTAATGCATTTACAGTGAGTTTTCACCTCAATATAACGGGCGCAAGAAGTGGCTGGTCGAGTATCTTGCATGTAGGTAATACTAATTTCCAACGGTGGCCTGGATTCTGGTTAACTCCCGGTAACACTGGTCTGCATTCCAGAATGAGTACCAGCTCAAGTTGGAACAATGGGTTCGCCGACACCGCGCCCTTACCTATAGGTCCCAACGCATGGACTCATGTAGCCATGATTGATGATGGTAGCGCCCTCAAACTTTATCTTAACGGAAGCTTATTTCAGACTATTGACGGCAGTGGCACGCCGTATAGCCCCAGTGGTCCCATTAATGTATATGCAGGCGACCCCTGGTATAATCCATCGTTGGGCTCGATCGACGATATTCGAATCTATAATCGTGCCGTCCAATTAAACGAGCTTCGAGTGACCCCTGCACAAGTACCAGCACCTGCATCTCTGGCGCTGTTCCTCCTTGGGGTAGCAGGAATCTCACTGAATAGACTAAATAGAAAACCTCTCTAACGGCCTTACGCGCCCTTTAATCTAAGCTACACACATCGCCTTTCTGCGGCGAGGTGTGTAGTTTATCCCACCTCATTTCCATATATCTTTAATTGACCCATGCTCGGTTTCACATTAAACTTTCACTAATTTCTGAAACTTCAATATGGTCAGCAATATGAAAATGACACCCCTTATTACCTCCGCCGTGATGCACTTTGGTGAAATGGGCAGCCGCTGGGGATTTAACCGCACTGTGGGTCAGATGCTGGCCTTAATTGCGCTTAACGAAGACCCGATTACGGCTCAGGAAATAGCCGATGCGCTGAATATTTCACGGGGCAACGTGAGTATGGGCCTTAAGGAGTTGCAGTCCTGGCGATTAATCAAAACGCAGATTGTCCCCGGTGAGCGTAAGGACTTTTTCGTGCCGGCCGGTTCAATTTGGGAATTGGCAAACCGCGTATTTGAGGAAAGAAAGAAGCGGGAAATTGATCCAACCTTGAGTTTATTACGTGACTTACTACTCGACACGCCGTCGAACAGCAATGAGGAACATGCACAGCAAACGCTGGCCGAGATACACGACTTGCTTGAGTCAGTCACGGCGTGGTCTCAGGAGTTGCAAACACTCGGTCCCGAAAAACTTAACACGTTGATGAAGCTGGGTGCCAGCGTGGGACGCATTCTTGAGTTTAAGGACAAACTAGTACCCGGTAAGACTACCGCTAATTGAGGAGGCCGTTGTGGACGCGTTTTTGTTGTCACGTTTACAGTTTGCGTTGAATATCAGTTTTCACATTCTGTTTCCTACCATCACCATGGCGCTGGCGTGGTTTTTGTTTTATTTCAAAATCCGCTCAGACACCACCGACAACCCGGTATGGATGCGTATGTATCGTTTCTGGGTACGGGTATTTGCGTTAACCTTCGCATTGGGTGTGGTGAGCGGGGTTACCATGTCTTTTCAGTTTGGGACCAACTGGCCGGGATTCATGGAAAAAGTCGGCAATGTGGCAGGCCCGTTACTGGGGTACGAGGTGCTGACCGCCTTTTTCCTGGAAGCCACTTTTCTCGGTATCATGCTGTTTGGCATCCGCAAGGTCCCAAACTGGGTGCATACCCTGGCTACGCTTATTGTGGCGGTGGGCACCAGCACCTCGGCATTCTGGATCCTGTCACTAAATAGCTGGATGCACACCCCGCAAGGCCATGAGGTAATCGACGGCGTAGTGTTTGCCAAAGACTGGAGCCAGATTATATTCAACCCGTCGTTCCCCTATCGCTTTGTCCATATGATGCTGGCGTCAGGGTTAACGGCCAGCTTTCTGATTGCCGGGCTGTCGGCGTACCGCATGTTAAAAGGTGATACCAAGGAAGCACCTAAGAAGTCTCTGAAAGTGGCGACCTACACGGCGGCTATTCTCATTCCTCTGCAAATATTTGCTGGCGACATGCACGGTCTGAATACCCTTAAACACCAGCCTCAGAAGGTTGCGGCGATGGAAGGGCTGTGGGACACAACCGAAGGTGCCCCGTTACTGTTATTTGCGATACCGGATGAGGACGCTCGGGAAAACCACTTCGAGCTGGCCATTCCCGGCGGGGCCAGCTTTATTCTTACTCATGATCTGCAAGGCGAAGTGCAGGGTCTGAATGACTTTAAGGGGAAGCACCCGCCAGTAGCTCAGGTGTTTTATAGCTTCCGGGTTATGATCGGCGTGGGGCTGTTGATGTTACTGGTGTCGTGGACCGCATCATTCATGCTATGGCGGCGAGGAGAGCTGCCATTGTGGATGAAAAAAGTCCTTGCCGGCATGGCTTTCAGTGGCTGGATTGCCACACTGGCGGGATGGTACGTGACCGAAATCGGCCGTCAGCCTTATTTGGTCACCGGAGTATTAAAAACCGCCGATGCTGTCACCGGGCTCCCCACCGGCAATGTGGTCTTTTCCTTCACCTTGTACGCCATCATTTATGCCGTGTTGCTGGTGTCTTATATGGCTACATTAATGCTGATGTGTCGCCGGGCCGTGGAGCTGGAGGAAATTACCAGCGAGGAGCGGGAAAAAGCGAAAGCCAGCAGAATGTCACCTGCCAATACCTAAGAGGTCACTATGCCATTTGAAAGTTTATCTGCAGAAACACTGGGGGATATCTATATTGGCCTGCTGGGCTTAGCCGTTTTGCTGTACGCAATTCTCGACGGCTACGACCTGGGTGTAGGGGTATTGTTGCCACCGCGGGAAGAAAAGTTCCGGGACGATATGATTGCCTCTATTGGCCCCTACTGGGATGCCAATGAAACCTGGCTTGTGCTGGCGGTGGGCTTGCTGTTATTTGCGTTTCCGGAAGCGCACAGCGCGTTTCTGCAAACTCTGTATATTCCTGCCACCCTCATGTTGATCGGGCTTATACTGCGCGGGGTGTCCTTTGACTTTCGCGCGAAGGTAGCCCAGGTTAAAAAGCGCAGCTGGGATCTCTCGTTTAAGTGGGGTTCGCTGCTTACCACGCTGGCCCAGGGATATATGCTGGGGATTTTTGTCACAGGCTTGCGAACTGACATATGGGCACAGGGGTTCGCACTGCTATCCGCACTCGGAGTGACCGCCGCATATGCGTTTATCGGCGCCTGCTGGCTTATCATGAAAGCCGAGAATCAGTTGCAGGAGAAAGCTTTCACCTGGGCGCGCCGTGGTTTGGTGGTTTTGGCGGCAGGTATTATCGGTGTGAGTATTGCCAACCTCACCCTGCATGACGATGTCCGCGCATTGTGGCTAAGTGCCCCCTGGGGCTATGCGCTAATGGCTATTCCCCTCACCTGTTTTACCTTATTGGTGTTGTGTGCCGTGGTGCTGAAAAAGCTGCCCCATGCTGACGGTCACGGTGAGTGGCTGCCGTTTTTGATAGCGCTGTTGGTGTTTGTACTGTCTTTCAGTGCATTTGCTATCAGTTATTATCCGTATGTGATCCCCGGGCAAATGACGGTGATGGATGCACTGAGCGACGCAAACTCGTTACGCTTCTTGCTGGTGGGGACCGTGATTGTGGTGCCCTGCATTCTGGCCTACACAGCCATGGTGTATAAGATATTTGCCGGCAAGTCAGAGAAGCTTAGTTATTACTGATGCGTGTGAAGATGACGGTATATGGCTAAGGGTGGGCGATTACTGCTTAGAACATTTTCTGCTCGAATTGATCTCTTTTATAGCTATTGCTGTATTTATTAGAAGAATCATCGTTTTAACCACATAATTACACATTAGACATATTTGTGTAATAAAGCTATGATGAATGAGGGTAATTCTAAGGAGGAGAAGACGCTCATGAATATTATTTCAAAAACTTTTTCACGCTTTTTCGAGCGCGCCCACCCTTATACTGTCGCGTTTTATCTGGGCAGAAAGAATACGCAGCGCATACTGGATTGTAAGATTAAGAAAAAATCTAAGCTTCAGCCAGAACAAGAAGACAAGAAATAACACTTTATAGTGAGGAAAAAATCAGGCCACGGCCTGATTTTTTTTGTTTCTGAACACCGTGTCCCCCTTAGAAAAACGCCTGCAGGCCGGTTTGCGCCCGCCCCAGGATCAACCCATGAACATCGTACGTCCCTTCATAGGTATTTACCGTCTCTAAATTGATCATGTGCCGCATGATATGGAACTCATCGCTGATCCCATTTCCGCCATGCATGTCACGGGACTGCCGGGCTATATCAAGTGCTTTACCGCAGTTGTTGCGTTTTATTAAGGAAATCATGGTGGGGTCGAACGCCTTGCTGTCGATAAGCCGGCCTACACGTAGTGCGCCCTGTAAACCTAACGCGATTTCGGTTTGCATATTGGCCAGCTTGGTCTGAAATAACTGCGTTTGTGCCAACGGCTTATTAAACTGTTTGCGGTCCAACCCATATTGACGCGCGGCATGCCAGCAGAATTCTGCCGCTCCCATTGCCCCCCACGCAATACCATAGCGAGCCAGATTCAGGCAGCTAAACGGACCCTTAAGACCTCTGCCACCAGGCAACACGTTTTCCTCGGGCACGAATACACTGTCCATAACAATTTCACCAGTAATAGAAGCCCGCAGGGATAACTTGCCGCTAATTTCCGGGGCAGTAAGACCGGCCATACCTTTTTCCAGCACAAAACCGGTAATACGATCGTCCTCAGCCTGATTCTTAGCCCACACTACAAACACATCCGCCACCGGCGAATTGGTGATCCACATTTTTGAGCCAGTCAGACGATAACCGCCGTCCACTTTCACCGCGCGGGTTTTCATTGCCGCCGGATCAGAGCCGGCATCCGGCTCGGTCAGTCCGAAGCAGCCTATCCATTCACCACTGGCCAGCTTTGGCAGATACTTCTGCTTCTGCGCATCGCTGCCAAACTTATGGATGGGATGCATAACCAGCGAGGACTGCACGCTCATAGCACTGCGGTAACCGCTATCGACGCGCTCCACTTCCCGGGCAATCAGGCCATAAGACACATAGTTCACGCCGGCGCTGCCAAACCCGTCGATGGTGGCGCCCAGCAGACCCATCTCACCAAACTGACGCATAATACCGGTGTCGAACTGCCCCTTGCGGTTCGCATTAATGATGCCCGGCATTAAGGCGTTCTGGCAAAAGTCATGGGCAGAATCACGAACCATACGCTCTTCTTCAGAGAGTTGGTCATTCAGCAGAAGGATATCATCCCAGTGGCTGGCGACATCAGACATGTTTCTTTCCTTCAATCCTGAGTTAACCTGAGTGTATCACAGCTTCAGATACGACATGGTTAGCTGGCGCTGCTTACAGATGGGTGAGCGGCACCGCAGTGTCGTACTTTATCTGCTCCATGGCAAAACTGGAGGTAACGTCCTGCAAATCAATGCCGTTTACCAGCCGCTTATAGAAATGGTCAAAACTTGCCATATCGGGGACCAGAACTTTCAACAGATAATCGTATTCACCGGACATCCGGTAAAACTCAACCACCTCTTCAAACGCCCCCGCATGGCGGGCAAAGTCCGCTAACCACCTGCCATCGTGCCGCGCTGCTTTCACCTGCACAATCACCGTGGTAGCCAGACCCAGTTTCTGAGCGTTGAGAAGTGCGACCCGCCGGGTAATAAACCCTTCACTTTGTAAGCGTTGTAAGCGCCGCCAACAGGGGGTTTGGGTCAGTCCCACTTGCTCTGCCAGTTCCGAAAGGGGCACATCGGCGTCCTGCTGTACCGAACACAATATTTTCTTATCTATGCTATCAAGAGCATTTTTTTTCATGTTTATCACTACTGCGCATTAATTTTCTAATACTAGCCAGCATAACCGGTAAATTTAGCAGTGTCATGCCACTCTCACAGCGCACAATAAAGTCACAGAAAACCAATAATGATATTTACGTATGTTTGACACCCTACAAACCGGCAGTGTGCACTTCCCTGCCCGAATATATGATGGTATTGATGAAACCATTGGCCATACCCCACTGGTGGCACTCAACCGCATGGCTAAACAACGCGGTTTTGTCGGCCGCATTCTGGCTAAAGTGGAATACATGAACCCGGCAGGCTCGGTTAAAGACCGCCCGGCCGCCGCCATGCTCCATCGCCTTATGGCGAGTCCGGACTTCACCGCCCGCACCGAGCTGATTGAAGCAACCTCGGGAAACAATGGCGTAGCCTGTGCCTGGCTGTGTGCACTGTACGGCATACCACTTACTATTGTTATTCCGGAACATATGTCAGTAGAGCGCCAGCAACTTATTCGGTTGTATGGAGCTAAGCTCGTTACTACCCCGAAATCGCTGGGCACCAAAGGCGCGATTGATGAGGCGGCCCGCAGGGTAGCGGCCAACCCGCACGCGCTGTCACTGGATCAGTTCGCCAACCCCGCAAATCCCGAGGCTCATATTCAGACTACCGCGCAGGAACTGCTCCATGACACGCAGGGCAATATTGATGTGTTGGTGGCCGGCGTAGGCACGGGGGGCACGATCAGTGGCCTCGCCGAGGCCTTGAAGCCCTCGTGTCCGTGGCTTGAAGTGGTCGCTGTGGAGCCTGCTCGCTGCCCGGTTCTCAGTGAAGGCCGGGCCGGGGTTCATAATATTCAGGGGTTAAGCTCGGGGCACGTGCCGAAGGTACTTAATCAGCAATGTTACCATCGGGTGCTGACGGTGGACGACGATGAAGCCATAGCCGAGGCCCGTGCGCTGGCGCGAACCGAAGGTTTGGCGGTGGGGATTTCATCAGGTGCCACCTTTGCAGTAGCTGCCCGGCTGGCTGCAGATGAACGCTACCGCAACAAGCACATAGTCATTATATTAGCCGACAGTGCCCAGCGGTACTTTTCTACCCCATTATTTGCTAGCGAGGCCAGTAGCTAATTCAGCCACCAGGGGGAAGAGAAGTCCACCTGCTCTGGTGGTAATTCAAATGAAAACGGCGGCTCGAACGCCTCCCAGAATACCGCCTGATAACTCTCCTGCAATATTTCGAAGTGGCCCTGCTGCTGATACTGCTTCAGTAACTTTTCGTAGGCGCCGGCAGGTAGCTGCGGGTTACCCTGCTGAAAAATTACGGCACCGCCAAACTCAGCGTATAAGGCCTTATCAATCAGCCACTTTTGAACCTGAGTTTCGGCAACCTCCCGCAATGAATGGTCTTCCTTACCGGCGTCGGGCGCCACCTGCATATCCGCCGAAAAACGCACCAGAAAGCGCGTAACCAATTGGTCGGACGCCCGTATTTCATGCTTATCTGCATAGTCCTGTAACACGGCTTCCACAATTTTGTCGGCTAAGGCGCCATGCCGGTAAATCGCCAGCGCCATGTCTTTCGATATAGAATGCGCCCGTGCGATGTCACTGAGTTGTTGCCGGTTTGGGCTGATGTCGGCCTCAGTCACCGGCTCGCCAAATAAGGTCGCCACCTGGGTTTGCTGGGCCTGTGCAACGCCACCGAGTAGCCAGCCAATCACTAGCAAGGCTGCATAAATGGGTCCGTTTTTAAGCACCTTCGTACTCCTTCCTTGTTACTTCGTGCCCACATTGCCCTATAACGTTATTAATAACACACTGAAAATCTGACATTATTATTCGTGGCATATTTCTCCCCTGAAGCTATCAGACTGATATATCGAACAATGGTTCACATTCGTGTAACGCGCCAGCTCGCCCAGTCGGGGTAGCGCACTGATGTCAGTCTGCCCACGTACTGGTACACTCATTACACGATAGCGCAACAGGGAAAGCAATGTATAAACACGGTATTTGGCTGGTGACTGGCTTGCCCGGGACCGGAAAGTCCACCTGGTCGGCGCATTTGGCCCACCGACTGCACGCCTGTCTGATTGATATTGATCACCATTTTTCGCCGGTAGTCAGTGCAGGGTTACAGCTGGCAGGTAACCCCAAAGACGATCGCGACTCGCCCGAATTTAAAGCCGCCTTTCGTGAGCCTATCTACCAAGCCATGTATGCCATGGCAGCTGATAATGTGAGGCATACCCCGGTAGTGATGAATGGCCCGTTTAGCCGTGAGTTACAATGTCCGGACTGGCATGCACAACTTACTGAACGATTTAATGCCGCGGTGGAAGTGATTTATTTGCACTGCCCGTCCAGGCTTCGCTTAACCCGGTTGCAGGCACGGGGCGCGGACAGGGATCGTCAGAAACTGATTAATTGGGAGCGGTATTCTGATCCGCAGGAAGACTTGCAGATCCCGGCGTGTAAGCACGCACGAGTAGATACTGGAGAAATAACAAAGGAATTATGGGTGGAACAGATACTAAAAGGGATGGGGGTGTAGCAAATAAAAACGGCGACTAATGTCGCCGTTTTTTGAATCTTTAGATAGCTTGCACGTTAGCAGCCTGAAGACCTTTTTGACCTTCTTCTACATCAAACTCAACGCGCTGACCTTCTGGAAGGGTTTTGTAACCGTCAGACTGGATAGCACGGAAATGAACGAAAACGTCCTTGCCGCCGTTATCCTGAGTTAGAAAACCATAACCTTTATCAGCGTTAAACCACTTAACGGTGCCTGTAACTTTAGACATGTCGTATAGACCTCAAATAGCAAATCAAATGCGCAAATGCGCGTGTAACTGTGTCTTTAATTGAAGCATGTTATTTGGGTCTTACTTACGAAAGGGGCAAACGTCTTACAACAAATCACAAAGTAACTTGCGTGGTTTTACATCCTGCAAATAAACAATAATCACGTCTTCAAAAAGACCTGTGACCCGAAGGCCATGTCCACTATACCACTGTGAGTACAGAATGATACAAATATTAGGCGCTTACCCGTGTTTATCCGTAAATATTCACACAACTGTCATATAACAATCTGCCAGACAGAAATGTGAATAAGTACTTACTGCCCCTTCTTCCAAGCGAGATACCAGCAGCCAACACCCAGCACTGCACTGCTGGCAGGAAATGCCCAGTGTAGCGCGTACGCGGGCAGGATCCCGGCCAGAATTACCCCGGTCGCACCAACAATACTCAAGTGGGTGGACTGGATTGACTTCGACTGCAACTCAATCATCTTCTGGTGGGTACGCTGTTGCTGCAACGGAATACGTTTGAGTTGCACCAGACTGTCGTGCAACAGGTCCGGCATCTCCGGCAGCTTTTCCGACCAGAATGGCAGATTTGCGTGCACCTTTTTGAGCATCGCCGTCACGCCTACCTGCTCACGCATCCAGTTTTCCAAAAAGGGCTTGGCGGTTTTCCACAAATCGAGTTGTGGGTACAACTGCCTGCCCAGGCCTTCAATATAAAGCAGGGTTTTCTGTAGCAGCACTAACTGTGGCTGCACCTCCATGTTGAATCGCCGGGCGGTATTAAACAACTGCAACAACACGTTGCCGAACGAGATTTCGGCCAGCGGTTTCTGGAAAATTGGCTCACACACGGTGCGGATGGCCATTTCGAATTCATCGATATTGGTGTCCGCCGGTACCCAGCCCGAGTCGGCATGCAACTGCGCCACCTTACGGTAGTCCCGGTTGAAGAACGCAATAAAGTTTTCCGCCAGGTAACGTTTGTCGTCCTTATTAAGCGTACCCACTATACCGAAATCAATCGCTATATACTGAGGGTTTGACGGGTTCTCGGTGGCCACGAAAATATTACCCGGATGCATATCGGCATGGAAGAAACTGTCCCGGAATACCTGGGTAAAGAACACCTCTACGCCGCGCTCCGCCAGCACCTTCATATTGGTTTTCTGCGCCAGCAAGGCATCAATGTTGGAGATAGGCAAACCATAGATGCGTTCCATCACCAACACGTTGTGGCGGCAATAGTCACTATAAATTTCCGGAACATACAGCGCATCCGACCCTTCAAAATTGCGGCGCAACTGAATACCGTTAGCCGACTCCCGTAGCAGGTCGAGCTCATCCACAATGGTCTTCTGGTACTCTTTAACCACTTCCACCGGGCGCAGGCGTTTGCCATCAGGCAACCATTTTTGCAGCACCTTGGCGAGGGTGTACAGCAGATCCATATCGGCATCTATGGTCACACGGATATCCGGCCTGAGTACTTTCACCACTACGTCTTGATTGGTGTGACGGAGTTTTGCGGCATGGACCTGGGCAATCGAGGCCGAAGCCAGCGGCTCGGAATGGAACTCACTGAACAGCTCATCCAGGCTGTGCAGGCCCAGTGAGGTTTTAATAATACCTTCTGCAAGATCACTGGGGAAAGGCCGCACTTTGTCCTGCAATAACGCCAGTTCATTGGCGATAGCCGGCGCCAGCAGGTCCCGCCGGGTTGACAGCATTTGGCCAAACTTGATGAATACGGGCCCCAGAGACTGCAAGGCAAGAGTGAGACGTTCACCGGCGTTATGGTGCTTGTGTTTATTACGGATCCAGAAAATCAGATGACGGGCGAGCCGGGCGTACCAGGGCATCCAGCGTTTCGGGATCAGCTCGTCAATACCATGCTGCAACAGCACTTTGTTTATCTTATACAACCTGACAATGCGCATGTTTATCTCTTCGTGAGTCGCTGTTCCAGTTTTTCCAGCCTGCTTTCAGCGCGGGCTACGTCGTCGCGCAGTGTGCTGACACTGTCGTTAAAGTGCATCACGGCCAGGCGGTGGGCGGCCAGCTGCTTCTCTTCTACTACCGCGTTACCCAGTGTCCGTGAAAACGTGCCTAACAAGCTGCTTACCCGCTCATGGACCTGGCGGCCAGTGGTGAAAGCCTGGTGGGCAATGACATCATTGGTAACCTGCGCCAGTTGGTCTTCCCAGTCAATATCCAGCTGCTGAAACAACGCACTGACCTGCTGGGCGATTTGCAGCTCGCCATCTACTGTCAGTTTTTGTTGCTGAATAAGCCGGGTGAGCTGACTGGTTTGCTGGAGTTCCGGCAACACGCTTAAGGAGGTTTGTATGCAACAATCTTTTTCAGTAAGTGCAGCAACCACCTCGGCGGGCGCTTCGTGCACGGCGTGTACGTCCACCTGCTCAGAAAAGCTGAGGCTCAGGCCAAATGGCAAAGGCGCCACAAAAGCCGTCAGACGGGCGCCAGACAACGCCTGTAGTCGGGCTGCGGAGTCCGGGTCGAGGGGCAATACGCGGTTAATCGCCTGTTCCAGCGTGGCGGTTAGCAGAGCACTGGCAGGCATTAAAACTTATAACCCCGGTGTAAGGCCACGATACCACCGGTGAGGTTCTGGTAGTCACACTGCTCAAAACCGGCCTGTTCGAACATCCCTTTCAGCGTCTCCTGATCAGGGTGCATACGGATGCTTTCGGCCAGGTACTGATAGCTGTCGGCATCGTTTGCCACCAGCTGCCCCATTTTCGGCAACACATGGAATGAATACATGTCATACAGCTTGCTGAGCTGCTCACTGGTTGGCTTAGAAAACTCCAGTACCAGTAAGCGTCCGCCGGGCTTAAGAACCCGGAATATAGAGTTCAGCGCGTTTTGCTTTTCGGTCACGTTACGCAACCCGAATGCCATGGTCACAATGTCAAAATGATTGTCAGGGAACGGCAATGCTTCTGCGTCAGCCTGTACGTAATCAATATTGCTGATAAGCCCACGATCACGCAGCTTATCCCGCCCTACTTTGAGCATCGACAAATTAATATCCGCTAGGGTTACTGAGCCCGTCGGCCCCACCAGACGGGAAAACTTGGCCGTAAGATCCCCGGTGCCGCCGGCGATATCGAGCACCTTATGGCCGGCGCGGGCGCCCGCGCAGTCGATAGTGTAGCGCTTCCATAAACGGTGCACGCCCATCGACATAAAGTCGTTCATAATGTCGTATTTAGCGGCAACAGAATCAAACACGTTGGCCACCAGCGACGCTTTTTGCGTTTTCTCTACCTGGCTGAACCCAAAGTCGGTTTTTTCCTGTTCTGTCTGTGCTGCCTTGACAGGCGTTGACGGTGCATTGTCGCTCATGGCTGTCCTGTGTTGAAAATGCGCTTATTGGAGAAGTGTAACGAAATAAGGCGGACAGCAACAGCGCTTTGCCATCCATAGGTAAACTAACTAATCAGGTCTCGCGGCGGTTTACGCCCCAGCTGAGGGCCAGGATCATGCTTAACTGAGCCAGCGGCCTGCCGCTTTGCTGCTGCCAGCTATCAAACTGGCCCGCTATAGTATCCAGGCTACGCTTCGTTTGCAGGCCGCCGTGGATGAGATCCTGTTTGCGGAAGTAATCTTCTACGTCCTGCGACAGCAAGAACGTATCTATCCCCAGCGAGCGTAGGGCGTAGGGGCCGGTATTACCACCCAGCCGGGCGCCCCGCTTTTTGAGAAACTGCCACAGCTGCACCACATCGCCGCCCTGAAACTCGGCCGCAAACGCGCCGAAGCTGCCATGCTCCCGTGCCACGTCTTTAATCATGATAGCGTTATCGCGCACCGTCATGACCTTCTTATAATTGCGCACGATGCGCTTATCCGAGGCTTTCTGCTCCAGCATTTCATCGGACATCAGCAGCACTTTTTCGATATCGAAACCAAAAAATACGGTTTCAAATTCAGGCCACTTCTTCTCAATTACCCGCCACACAAAGCCGGACTGGAATACCTTTTTGGTAAACGCGGCCAGCATTCTGTCATCCGGAATGGCTTTAACCTGCCCGGGTGTGAGCGTGGCAGGCAGCATGGCTTCCACCATGTCCGGCCCCCCTTTGCGCTCACAGGCCCGGGCGTAGATGGTGTCAAAGGTCTCCGCCATTAGCTGTGAATACCACTGTGTCTGAGTAATGCATCCACCTGTGGCTCCCGGCCACGGAATGCCACAAACAAGGCCATTGGCTCACGGCTGCCGCCCATTTCCAGAATATTCTGCAAAAAGTCCTTGCCGGTTTCCCGGTTGAAGATGCCATCTTCTTCAAAGCGGCTAAACGCATCCGAAGACAACACTTCCGCCCACTTATAACTGTAATAGCCGGCCGCGTAGCCGCCTGCGAAGATATGCCCGAAACTGTGCTGAAAGCGGTTGAATGAAGGTGGTGTCAGCACGGCCACTTCATCACGCACTTCATCCAGTGTTTGTTGTACATCGACACTGGCACCGTCACGCTGGTGCAACAGGAAGTCGAACAGACTGAACTCCAGCTGACGGGCCATCTGCATGGCCGACTGGAAGTTTTTGGCAGCCAGCATTCGCTCCAGCAGATCGCCGGGTAACGGGTCGCCGGTTTCGTAATGGCCGGAAATAAAGTTCAGAGCTTCTTCTTCCCAGCACCAGTTTTCCAGAAACTGGCTGGGTAACTCTACTGCATCCCAGGGCACCCCATTGATACCGGACACGCCCGCCACCGACATCTTGGTAAGCATGTGATGAATACCGTGACCAAACTCATGGAACAGCGTAACCACTTCATCATGGGTAAACAACGCAGGCTTGTCGCCCACCGGCGCATTGAAGTTACAGGTCAGGTAGGCCACCGGCAGCTGGATATCGCCATTGGGGAGCTTACGGCGTACGCGGCACTCGTCCATCCATGCGCCGCCCCGTTTTTTCTCACGGGCATATAAATCCAGATAGAAGCTGCCCCGCATTACATCGGCGCTGTCGGTAATCGTGAAGTAGCGCACGTCCTCATGCCAGGTATCGATGCCGGGCTGTTCGACAATTGACAACCCGTACAGTCGATGCACTACCTCGAACAGGCCTGACAACACTTTGTCTTCAGGGAAATAGGGGCGCAGCATTTCATCAGAAATAGTGTATTTTTCCTGTTTCAGCTTTTCGCTGTAATAAGGCACATCCCAGGCGGCCAGCTTGTCCACGCCATGCTGCTCACGGGCAAACGCCTGCACATCCTGCAGATCCTGTTCTGCCTGGGGGCGGGATTTGGCCGCCAGATCGCGCAGAAATTCCACTACTTGTTGGGGGGACTCGGCCATCTTGGTGGCCAGTGAGCTTTCTGCATAGCTGTCGAAATCCAGCATCTGCGCCGCTTCGGTACGCAGGGCCAGAATTTCTTTTATAATATCGGTGTTGTCCCATTTACCGGCGTTTGGCCCCTGATCAGAAGCGCGGGTACTGTAGGCCCGATACATTTCTTCACGCAGCTCGCGGTTATCGGCATACAGCATCACCGGCAGATAGGACGGAATATCCAGCGTAAACAACCAGCCCTGCAGGTCTTTCTGACGCGCGGCTTGCGCAGCTGCATCCCGGGCCGAGTCAGGCAAGCCAGCCAGTTCGGTTTCGTCGGTGATATGTTTCGTCCACCCCATGGTAGCGTCCATCACATTGTTACTGAAAGTAGACGATAATTCGCTGAGGCGGGCCTGAATTTCGGCATAGCGCTTTTTCTTATCGTCAGGCAACGCCACCCCTGACAGGGTAAAATCACGAATGGTGTCAGAGATGTGCTTTTGCTGCTCCTCTGACAGGTCAGCATATTCATCACTGGCTTTCAGCGCCTTATAGGCGTTGTAAAGCCCTTCATGCTGCCCCACCCAGGTACCATATTCGGATAACAGGGGCAGGCAACTGTCATGGGCCTCACGCAGGGCATCACTGCTTACCACAGAATTCATGTGTGATACTGGTGACCACATTTTACTGAGGTTGTCATCCACCTCTTCGATGGCCATTACTACTTTGTCGTAAGTGAACTCCCCTGAGGCCACTACTTCTTCGATTGTCGCCTTGCAGCGGGCAATCGCAGACTCGATGGCTGGCTTGATTTGCTCGGGAGTGATGCCTGAAAAAATCGGCAGGCCGTCGGTTTGTTCAATAGCAGTTGCTGTCATTCGGTTCTCACTTTATTTACGTTATGCAGTGAATGTAAGGATGGGCAGACCCAAAAACAAGGTCTGTACGACGGAATGGCCTGGCTCGCTCACTCTACCAGCGGTATTGTGTTTCCACCCGCAGCCGCACCGCCTGGGCATCCGGCCCTTCCAGCAGTTGCAGGTAACTGAATCGTGCGCCCCACCACCAGTGATCCTGCAGCGCATAGCGCGCCCGCATATCCAGCCCGCGGTAATTATGTGTCGTCAGCCGGCCCGTGGCATTCTGGGCAAATTCGGCAATCACGCCGTGCCGCTCCACCCGCAGCAGTCTTATGTATGCCTGCCAGTCATTCGCCACCTTGAGGGCGCCATAGCGGGCTTCCAGCGCGACACTGCTGCGATCGTCCCGGGACGCGTCAGTCACCTCATCCGGTAATGCTAAGGCGTAACCGGCATCCAGCCCAACCCGCCAGCTGTGATGTTGCAGGTAGGCACTTAAGCGCAGCGAGGTATGCGCGATATCGGTATCGCGACAGGCAAACCGGCACTGCGCGTCACCCGTGTAATGCACCAGCCAGGGCGCTAACTGCCACTGCCAGTTGCCCTCACGGCCGGTCAGCACCCCCTGTAGAGCGGCCAGTTCGCCGACGGTATTGGCGTTGCCATCCAGTGGCGCCACGGCCATTCCGATCACTGAGAACCGGTCCGTCACTTTGAACTGCCCACTTACCCCTATCGGGTTAAGGTCCCGGTCCCAGAACACATCAGTAACGTTGTTAAGTTGCCAGGGCAATTTACCCAGTCGTACCCGGGTAGTGTCCTGCTGATATTCCGCATAGGCCTGGGAGACGTAAACGTCGGCGTCGGGCGACGGCTGGTCCGTAAACCGGTACACCGTCATGGCAGGCACGTTTTGCTGGTTCTTCAAGCCGGTACTTAACCGTACCCGGTAGTGCCAGGAGGGTAAGAGCTGCCCCTGCACGCCGGCATGCCCAACCAGCCTTACCCGCTCCCGATCGACCACACCGGTTGTATTTATATCATTTTCATACCTAAGCAGCACCGACGCAAAGGGATCTACTGTGAGTGCATCAAATGCAGCTCCCGCCGCACTCGATACCATGCCAATTCCACTGGCTAACGCCAGGCTCCACCACACTACAAGGCGCATGCCTTTATCCCGCTATAAATTTTGGCGCAGTGTACGACCAGTCCGAAAATTGCGCAATTAGGATTTTGGATAATTTGCAGGGTTATTCAGGCCTTAACTAACGGCGATTTATCCTTACAGGTGGGCAGGCTGACGCCGGACAAACGGTGAACACAATCCGCTGTACCAGAGTACAAGTAGCATCCGTTAATTTTGTACCCCCATTTTATTCGTGCCAGAATGCAATGAGGAAGCAACCAGAGTAGATATCAGCCATATGAAAGAATTCGATTATATTTGTATTGGTGGCGGCAGTGGTGGCATTGCCTCGGCCAACCGGGCAGCAAAACACGGTAAACGGGCGGCCATTATTGAAGCTAAGCACGTTGGCGGAACCTGTGTGAATGTAGGGTGTGTCCCTAAAAAAGCCATGTGGTACGGCGCGCAGGTCGCAGAATCTATTCACCGCTATGCTGATGACTACGGCTTTGATGTGCGGGTAGACAACTTCAGCTGGGAACGCTTGGTCGCCAGCCGTGAGGCATACATTCAGCGCATCCATGCCTCTTATGACAAGGTATTGGCTGCCAACGAAGTGACCTTAATAAAAGGTTATGCCCGGTTTGTGGACGACCACACTGTGGAAGTCGATGGCGAGCACTACACCGCCAGCCACATTACCATAGCCACCGGCGGTCACCCGGTGATCCCAGACATTGAAGGCGCCCAATTCGGTATCGATTCCGATGGTTTCTTTGCACTTAATGACCAGCCTAAATCTGCAGTAGTGGTGGGCGCGGGTTACATCGGCGTGGAATTGGCCGGGGTGCTGGACAGCCTGGGTACCGACACGCACCTGGTGGTGCGCAAACACGCACCGCTGCGTAACTTTGACCCGCTTATTCACGAAACCCTGGTCGATCTTATTAATCAGGAAGGCCCTAAACTGCATACCTTCGCCTCAGTGGACAAAGTGGAAAAAGTGGCTGACAAGCATCTGAAGGTTCATCTGAGTAATGGTGAAACTATCGATACCGAGTGCCTTATCTGGGCTATTGGTCGTGCCCCGTCTACCGGCGATATTGGTCTTGAAAACACCGGTGTGGAACTGAATGACAAGGGTCAGGTCAAGGTAGATAAATACCAGAATACCACCGCGAAAGGCATTTACGCAGTGGGCGACATAACCGGGCATGCGGAGCTGACACCGGTAGCGATTAAAGCGGGACGCCTGCTGAGCGAGCGGCTGTTTAACGGCCAGGAAGATGCCCACCTTGATTATTCGATGATCCCCACGGTGGTGTTTAGTCACCCGCCCATCGGCACCATTGGTTTATCTGAGCCCGAGGCCAAGGCCGAGTATGGTGAAGAGGCTGTGAAGGTGTATACCTCCTCGTTTGCGTCTATGTTCTCTGCGGTTACCCGTCATCGTCAGGCGACGAAGATGAAAATTGTCTGTGTGGGTGAGAATGAAAAAGTGGTCGGACTGCACGGCATCGGGCACGGCATGGATGAAATTCTGCAAGGCTTTGGTGTGGCGCTGAAAATGGGTGCAACGAAAGCCGATCTGGATGCCTGTGTGGCTATTCACCCCACCAGCGCGGAAGAGTTTGTCACCATGACATAGACACTGCCCGCCCAGCGCCGGCTTGATCCGGTTGCCCGGGCGGCAATCCGTGTTCTTATCCTGGCCGGCTTCTTCTGTCTGACGCCGGCGGGTTTACACAAACTGGCAGCGCCCGGCGCCTGCCAGTTTTTTAAAGTCAGGCGTTAGTGATTGCGCAATGCATCTATCAGTTCATCTTTGCTCATATTGGAGCGACCCTCTATGCCTACGTCTTTGGCTTTATCGTAAAGCTCGTCTTTGGTCCATTTCTCGTATTTGTGGTGTTTGCCGCCTTTCTTTGAGGGATGCTGGCTGTCGTTAGCCTGCGCATTGGCAATTCTGGCCGCTTTCTCTTTGCTATAGCCCTTATCACGTAAGTCTTCATAGGTACTGTCATCTTTTATCTGGTTGCCATGATCTTTTGCCATCTCGTCCCTCCTCTCAATTAAATAAAAGGTGTCCGCGCGACGCAGCCGCGCATGTGTACTCTGGTACATTAATTAATCAGATTTAGTTTAGTCAGCGCCTCACTACACCAAGAGACAGGCAGGGAGTTTTATTCGCAGCGACGCTGTAACCTTTACAATTTATTATAATTTTTACAGACACTTAGCTTAAAACGCCCCACGCACAGCTATAACGCTACCTCAACAGGATGCCCGGCCTGGCTATACCCCTTGCCATGCCTGCCATACAAAATGTTAATGACAGGTTAAGGGCCTAAGGTGTGGTTATTGCTTACCCATCTGACCGGTTTCAGAAGCGTCACAGGAAGCCGGATTATTCGGAGATTCAAACAAATAAGTAAGGAATAACCATGTTGAAAAAAGTAGCAACCTACTCTGCCCTGGTGGCCTCAAGCTATCTTATGGCAGCAACCAGTCAGGCCGGTATCATCTCGTCAGTAAGCACAAACGACACCTCGGCTTCTTACACGCTCAATGAAGAATCGCTGATGAACGGATCATCGGCATTTTCAGATAGTGGCGAGACCTGGTTGTCTGTCCCGGAGTACCTGATGGGTGCGGACTACATTGAAACCGCGCAAACCGACAACAGCAACAGCGACCTGGAAGTCTCGGTCAGCTTTAACGGTGATGGCACCCTTTATTTCTTCCACGCCGATGAACTGGACCTGCCAGCGTGGGCGAGCAGTGCGTTTGCCGATACCGGCGATTCCATCACGCTGACGGGCCCGGTAGCCGGTTCATACAGTGTTTATTCTATGATGGTCTCTTCCGACTCTGATTTCACGTTCCTGGACAACGATCCTGATACCACCAACAGCGGTTTAATGTATGGCATTGCCGCAGTGGGTGATGGCTCTGGGAATACAGGCGGTGACAATGGTGGTGATAATGGTGGCGCTAACGAAGTATCTGCCCCCGCCACGTTTGCATTATTTTCATTAGGTCTTGCCGGCCTCATGTCACATCGCCGCAGCAACCATAAATAGCCTGCGCACTACACAGAAAAACGCCGTGACCATTACCGGGCACGGCGTTTTTTTATGGGTAAGAGAAAGTGGTCGCGCGGCGTCAGGCCGCGCGATACTGCTTACTCATTTTGCGGCTTGAACAGGGCCACGTCAGCACCTGGCTGTGAGCGCTGCGCATGCAGAAAGTGCATATGCCGCTCGAAGTGTTCAAGAATGTCAGCAATAACCTGAGCTTTGGAGTAACCCATCAGATCATAGCCTTGCCCCCCTTCGACCAGCATCACTTCAACGCGATAGTAACGATCACCGCCCTTCGCCGAACGGGTGGCAAATGAAGGCATGAGATGACGACTGGGGCGTAGCTCGTAGTAGAAGTCCTGCGCGCTGTGTAAATCCACCCGCAACGACAGATAATCGCCGGTGGTGTCGTCTCTGTCCACCAGGGCTACGGTGAGATCCCGGGCTTCCAGTTCCTGTTTCACATCTTCCATGGCCGGTTTGGCTACCCCGTCAAGAAACTGATGACACTGTTTCTCATTTGGAAAGCTTACCGCGCGCTGCAACCGTTCTGTCCAGTTCTGCGCCGCCTCGTCAGCATGTGGGTGAACCGGCAGGTTAGTGTCGATGCTCTGCTGCTTGAGACTTTCCACCCGTAGCGCTTTATACAAGCCCACCATCATCACGCACAGGACAAAGGCAAACGGCAACCCGGTGACCACCACGGCACTTTGCAATGCGGTTAACCCGTCGGCCAGTAACAGCGCAATGGTCAGCAGACCAATGATACTGGCCCACATAATGCGCATCCATGATGGCGCGTCACTGTACGGGTCTTTGAGAATTGACGTAAGGTTAGACAACACCAGCGAGCCGGAGTCACCGGAGGTCACAAAGAACACGAAGGCCAGAATACTTACCACGATGGTGGTTAGCCCGGCCCAGGGGAAGCGTTCCAGGAACATATAGATAGCAGAGCCGGGATTATTCATGGCTTGCTCACCGAATTCCTGGGCGCCGGACATGACCATCTCAATGGCGCTGTTACCCATAATGGACATCCACACAATCATGAAGGTCAGTGGCAGAATCAGGGTGCCGGCCACGAACTCTGCAATGGTACGGCCACGGGATATCCGCGCCAGGAATAAGCCTACGAACGGACCCCAGGCAATCCACCAGGCCCAGAAAAACAGGGTCCAGCCATTCAGCCAGTCAGTAGGTGGATCAAAGGCATAGGTTTCAAATGACAGGGCGATAAAGCCCGAGAAATAATCACCAATGTTGGTAACCAGCGCATTTAACAGGAAGCGGGTTTCGCCCACAAACAGCACGAACAACATGAGCAGGATAGCCAGCACCATGTTGAACTCCGATAGCCGACGGATGCCTTTTTCAACCCCGGTAACGGCCGATATTGCGGCAAATACAATCACCACTATCGCCAGTGCAATTTGCGTTGTCAGCCCCTCGGGAATGCCGAACACATGATTGAGGCCGTAATTAAGCTGGATTAACCCTATCCCTAAACTGGTGGCCAGGCCGAAGACCGTCCCTAACACAGCAGCAATATCCACCGTATGTCCGATTGGGCCATAGATGCGTTTACCAATTAGCGGATACAGCGCAGAACGAATGGCCAGCGGCAGCCCGTGGCGGTAGCTGAAAAATGCCAGCGTCATGCCGACCAGGGTATATACCCCCCACCCGGATAAGCCCCAGTGGAATAAGGTAAGCTCAATAGCGTTGCGGGCGGCCGCTGCTTCCGTGCCCATCGCCACAGGCGGCGCAAGGAATTGCGTCACTGGCTCAACCACACAGAAGAACAACAAGTCGATACCGATACCGGCAGCAAACAACATGGCTGCCCAGGTGAGCACATGAAACTCCGGTCGGGTGTGATCCTGCCCCAGGCGTATTTTTCCCCATGGCGACAGCGCGACCACTATGACAAATAGCAGATACGCCACCACAGCGATAAAATAGAACCAGCCAAACGATGAAGAGATCCAGCCAAGGGCCTGACCTATCACGCTGCTGGCACTTTCAGTAAAGAACATTGCCCACAAGGCAAACACGGTAATTCCAATTACCGAGCCGTAGAAGGGGATAGGATTGACGAGCACTTTCTCCTCGTCGCTATCCGCTAGCGTTTTATCATTATTTTCCGACATCGCATAATCCTCGTTAGATTTTGCTGCGTTTTTTTACTTAACACGCCCAACACAGGTATTCGCACACTTTCTATGCATAGCTACCCGCCACACGGTTAACTGAGTATAGAAAACAAACGAAATTTGTATAAAGCGAACAAAGGGTAAGAAGAAATATTTATTAGCCAGGGACCTGCAGTAAAGGGATAACTCCGGCCCCCCCTGACTACGTTGTAGCAATGGCGTTGCAAGTGACGGTCACTGTCTGATGCGTGGGTTTTACTACCACGTAAAATGCATCGTTCACCCCATTCCATGCCGCCTCGCCAGTAACATATTATTAATGTTTAAGGTCTGTACGCAGGTTAAGTGCTATTTGGATTGTTTTAGGAAGAAGATACCTGTTTTGTTCGGACACTCCTCGCCAGAATTATAACTTGTTGGTATGGTTATCGGTTGTTACACCTCATCCTGCCCTCCACTCGTCACAACCAGCCCGCGGCTAATCGTTTTTCTGCTCGCATTTACCGGTAATTCCTTTACGATGACAACCATTTGTAGCAGAAATGTTACTAACCGCGCGGGTGACGCCGGCGAAGCATTAATCTATTAGAAGTTGGATTCCTACCATGATAACTACTCCAAAAACGCTGCTTGCGGCAGCAATAATGGGCCTGACATTTGGCCCGGCCACTGCTGTCGCGCAGGAAACCACCAGCTCAACTGACTACAACACGGAAGAATGGGATGTCCTGAATCCCCCGTTTGCGCTGAATGAAGTGACCATTAATACCAACGAAACCACCTGGTCCAGCCTGGATATCGCGCCATCCGGCGACTACATAGTGTTTGATATGCTGGGCGATCTATACCGGGTACCGGTGGATGGCGGCGATGCATCGCCACTCACTCAGGACTTTGCCTGGAATATCCACCCGGCCATTTCGCCCGACGGTAATCACATTGCTTTTATCTCCGATCGGGGGGGCGTATCGAACGTCTGGGTAATGGACAGCAACGGTGAAAATCTGCGCCAGGTGACCAAAGAAAAGAATAATCTTATTCACTCCCCGAAATGGAGTCCGGACGGTGAGTATCTGGTGGTTACCAAAGGCATTATGTCCAGCCGCAGTATTCCGGCCGGGGAAATCTGGATGTATCACCGCAATGGCGGGGATGGCCTGCAAATTAAAGCACGGGTGAACGGTAAGCGTGACCAGCAAAACATCACCGACCCGGCATTCTCACCTGACGGCAAATATATTTATTACACTCAGAATACCGTACCGGGCAGCCAATTCGAATATAACCGGGATCCGCTTGAAGGCATTTTTGCCATCACCCGCTTCGATCGTGAAACCGGCGAAGAAGAACGCTATATCAGCGGCACAGGCGGTGCGGTAGTCCCCACGCCTTCTCCGGATGGCAAGTACGTGGCGTTTGTGCGCCGGGTGAAAGACCGCACAGGGTTGTTCATTAAAGACGTAGAAGCCGGTACCGAAACTCCGCTTACCCTTGCGCTTGAGCGGGATATGCAGGAAGGCTTTGGTACCGAAGGCTATTTTGCCTATTTTGACTGGATGCCAGACTCCTCCGCGATTGTGTACTGGACCGGCGGTAAATTCCATAAGACCTCGCTAGCGGATAAGACCGTGTCAGCTATAGACGTGGAGGTAGAGGCCACGCTTCAGTATGCCGATGCTTTGCGGTTTGACGTCGATGTTGCGCCCGACAAAGTTGATGTGCGCATGATCCGCTGGTCACAGGCTTCGCCTGACGGCAACAGCGTGTTGTTCCAGGCACTGGGTAAGCTGTATATCCGGGATCTGAAATCAGGCAAAGTTCGCCGCCTGACCAGTCAGGACAGTCACGATGAGTACTATCCTCGCTACTCTAATGATGGAAAATCCATTGTGTACACTACCTGGAACGATCAGGAACTGGGCAGTGTACGCGTCATTCCGGCGTCCGGCGGCACCAGCAAAGTGATTACCTCGCAGCCTGGTCATTATATTGAGCCGGCATTTGCCACTGACGGCAGCAAAGTGGTTTACCGTAAGTTTACCGGTGGCTATTTGCTGGATCCGAAATATTCAGTGGATCCTGGCCTGTATGTCACCGATCTGGCCACGGGTGAAACCGAGCGGGTAGCGAAAAGCGGCCGCAATGCCCACTTTGCCGGCGACAACAGCCGGGTATTTTTCACCGAATCAGTAGGTGGCACGCCTTACCCGGAAACCCAGCTCAGCAGTGTAAACCTGCAAGGCAATGATAAACGCACTCACCTTTATGGCGGTGATGAAGTCAGTGAGTATCGCCTTTCCCATGACAAGCAATGGGTGGCGTTTGTTCATCAGTTCAACACCTACGTGGCACCGTTTGTTGAGAACGGCAAGAAGATTACGGTAGGCCCGAAAATGACCTCTTTGCCGGTGACGCAGCTGTCGGCCCGCGCCGGTGAGTACCTTACCTGGTCGGCGGACAATCAGCGGGTGGGCTGGTTCCATGGCCCGTATTACTTTGAACGCAGTCTGCAGGACGCCTTTGCCTTTGTCGACGGTAGCCCTGAAACCCTGCCCGAACCGGAAGACAAAGGGCTCGACCTGTCTTTTGAGGTGGATGCCGACAAGCCTTCTGGCTACAAGGCGTTAATTGGTGGTCAGGTTGTCACCATGCGTGACGCTGACAATATGCAGGAAATTATTGATGACGGGGTGGTCCTGATTAAGGACAACCGCATTGAAGCCGTGGGTAAAGTGGGCGAAGTGACCATTCCGGACACCGCCATGCGCATCGATACCAGCGGTAAAACCATCGTGCCGGGGCTGGTCGATACTCATGCCCACGGCGCCCAGGGCCGCAATGAGATTATCCCTAACCAGAACTGGAGCCAGTATTCCAATTTAGCCTTCGGGGTAACCACTATTCATGATCCTTCGAATGACACCACTGAAATCTTTGCCGCCTCCGAGCTGCAGCGTGCCGGTGATATTGTTGCTCCGCGCATCTACTCCACCGGCAAAATCCTGTACGGCGCCGAGGCGCTCGGCTACAAAGCCATTATCGACAACTACGACGATGCCTATTTCCATGTGCAGCGTCTGAAAGACAGCGGTGCTATTTCGGTAAAAAGCTATAACCAGCCCCGTCGTGACCAGCGCCAGCAGGTGCTGTGGGCCGCCAGCAATCAGGACATGATGGTAGTGCCTGAGGGCGGCGGTAAGTACCAGCAGAATATCTCTATGCTGGTAGACGGCCATACCGGACTGGAGCACAGCCTGCCTATCCCCCGCGGGTATGATGATCTTACCCAGCTATGGAAAGCCACCGACTTCGGCTATACCCCCACCTTCGTGGTGTCGTATGGCGGCATGATGGGTGAAGAGTACTTCTATGACCGTACCGAAGTGTGGAAGAACCCACGTCTGCTGCGCTACACCCCGTCGTTCATTCTGGACAAACGGGCCATTCGCCGGCCTACTGCCCCGGATAACCAGTACAACCACCAGAACGTGGCCAGCTACGCCAAAACTCTGCGCGATAATGGCGTGAGCGTCCATATTGGTGCTCACGGCCAACGTGAAGGGCTGGCGGCCCACTGGGAAATATGGATCATGGAACAGGGTGGCTTCACTCCGTGGGAAGCATTACGGGGCGCGACCATCGACGGTGCCAGCCACTTGGGCATGGGCGATGATATCGGCAGTATCGAAAAAGGTAAGCTGGCCGACCTGGTCGTGATGGATGGTGAGGTACTGAACAACCTGCGACGCAGCGAGTACGTTGAGTACACGGTGATCAATGGTCGGGTATATGAAGCTGCCACCATGAATGAGGTAGGCAGCAAAACCGAGCGTAAGCCGTTCTTCTTCGAAAAGGATAATGCCACCTTTATGCCACAGGATACTGCTGTAGAAGTGGAAGCGAAGGCCCATAAGTATCACTGGGAGCATTAATTCGCTGGCGCCATACCGGCACCGCAATAATTAAAAAAGGCCGCAGGGGAAACCCGGCGGCCTTTTTTTGTAGTAACTACGCCGTTAGCGGTTACGGCCGTACTGTTCGTGAGAGGACACCCAGTCAGAGGACGAAATAGCCGACGCCAGCGAAATCTCGCCGGCCAGGGCTACCGCGCCGACGATCTCAGCAAACTTGAGCACCCGGTCGCGGCCATAACAATCCATCAGTTCCAGGCATTCCCGCTGCGTACCAATACCAGTACCTCCGCCATAAGTGGCAACGATTAACGACGGAATGGTAATAGACAGATACAGATCGCCTTCGTCGGTAAGCTCAGAGTACAAAATGGCCGCTGACGATTCCGAAACATTTGCCACATCCTGACCAGTGGCAATAAACATTGCGGTGATCCCGTTGGGCGAATGCAACCCGGTATTATTCACCCCGGATAAAAACGAGCCCACCCCTGCCACTCGTCCGTGGTAATCAATTTGCTTGGGATCGACCCGCATTACTTTAAGCAGATGCTCACGCTTGATGGTAGCTTCAGCGGTCACCCGCTTACCCCGGGTACGCATAATATTAATTTGCGAGGCTTTTTTATCGGTGGCGAAATTCGATTCCAGATAAAAATTCTCGATACCCTCGTAATGGTCCAGGATCCAGCCACACGCTGCGAAGGTAGCCCGTCCCACCATATTTTGGCCGGCCGCATCGCCGGTTCGGTAGTTGAAGCGCAAAAACGCAAACTTGTTCGACAGGTAGTGATCGATATAGGTGAGCTTGGCCACACTCGACGTGGCTTCGGCCTCTTCGCGGATTACCCCTATGTTCTCTTTCACCCAGGCCACAAAGTCTCTGGCTTTGCGGGCATCGGAAAAGACAAATACCGGTGCGCGCTGCATGGCGTCATCCACCACCGTCGATTTCACGCCGCCACTCATATTCAGTAATTTCATACCGCGGTTATACGAAGCCACCAGCGTGCCTTCGGTAGTGGCCAGTGGCACCACAAACTCGCCGTTAGCATACTCGCCGTCAATTTTAAGTGGCCCGGCGATGCCAATAGGCACCTGCGCCACCCCAATGAAGTGCTCGATGTTCCCTTTCAGTTCGTTCGGATCTATCGAGTACTTGCCGACGTGATCGATACGGCCACCAGTCTGACTCTCAAAGTATGCCTGGCGCTTTTTAATGATATCCGGGCCGTAGTCATCGTGGGCATCACGGGGAATATGCACGTCCTTGTCTGACGGTTCGGTCACGTTATCCACCACATCGAATTTCAGCTTACCGAACGGCGAAGCCACAAAGGAAATGCCAATCTTGCGCTTTTCCGGGCTGACTGATTCATCGATTTGTAAGTACACGGTGATTACTTGCTTCAAATCGAAGGGGGTTTCCCCCGCCGCATTTAACTCGCTGACACTCAATAACGTGTCCCGGCCTACCTGCAGAGTAATTTTATCTTCCGGGATCTTTTCGCCATCCAGGGAAATCCACTTGAGTTCTTTTAAAGTGGCATCCTTTAAGCGGTTCTTCAGCATAAACGACAGACCGTCCTCCGTTTTCGTCAGGCTGCCGTGGGTATATAGCTGTTTTAACAAAATGCTGGGTACAAACATGCGGGTTCCTTCACTGCTTTTTATCGTTGCTCGAATATGAACTTTTTATCTCCGTGATGAATGTTATAGCACAGTCTTTACACAACTGCGGCCTTTGATGGCCTTCTGATAACCGGTATAAACTTGGCTTATTTACCTTCGCTAAGTGCTGAAAATGCACACCGCCTCCCACTTTCAAAAATGCGCCAGCCGCTTTAAATAACGGGTCATGCCCTGTGCCCCGTGGGCTCCAGAAGTTACTGGCCGCGGCAAAATTGTCGTTCATCGCAGGCCAGCCTAATTTAAATTCCGTCAGCAAGGATGACTGACATTACTCAGTGGGTACCCGGCCAGCAACCAAAAGGAGGCGTCAGGGATTACGATGCCAGGGATTGGACAGTCTGCATGGAAGAGACAGGCCGGGTACCACATTGAGCCCTATTTCACTTACTCAGGATTTGCCCGAACACTATGCGCAATACGTTATTTCGGCCCCAGGCAATTGAGCATCAGCGCCAGCGTCTGACAGGATCGGTGCTGATTACACCCAGCCTGCCCGCTCAGGTGATTACACTGCTGCTGTTGATATGGCTTGCGGTGGTGGTCATGTTTCTCGCCACTCAGCAGTTTAGCCGCAAAGAAACCGTGAACGGCTGGCTTGAGCCTGCCGGTGGTGCGTTGCGTGTGCATGCGGCGGGCAACGGTGGCCAGATCAGCGAGATACTGGTACGGGAAGGCCAGCAAGTCAGTGCGGGCACTCCGCTGGTAAAACTGAACACTGCCACCAGCAGCACCCATGCAAAATCAATGGAACACACGTTACTCGAAGAATATCAGGCTCAGTTGAACCGGGTAGAGGCACGCCTGCAACGCAGTGAACAACGCCACACGGAGCAACAGGAAAGTCTTCGCCAAACTATAAACTCCTATCAAAGCGACCTCGCCCAGCTTACTAGGCTACTGGAGTTGGCCAATGAGCGGCTTGCGCTCGCGCAGGCCCAACACCGACAACTGGCACCGCTGGTCGCTGAGGGGTTGGCGCCCCAGCAGGACCTGCAGACGCTGACCGCCAGTCAACTGCAAATTCAGCAAGAGTTACACCAGCTGCAACGAGACGTACGACGCAGTCAGCAGGCCTTACATGACAATCAGGCACAGCTACGTCAGTTACCCCGCCAACACCTGGATGCGACTGCTTCATTACTGGATGACCAAAGTACCCTCCGTCAACACATTGCCAGGCTGGAAGCGGCCGCCGAGGGGCTCATCCGGGCGCCCATCGATGGGGTGATAAGCTCGCTCACTGCCCATGTCGGTCAGTTCACCCAGGCCGGGGTGCCGTTGATGACGCTGCTGCCACAAGGCACCGATCTGGAAGCGAGATTGCTGGTGCCGGTGCGGGCGGCAGGGTTTGTAAATGAAGGACAGGCGCTCACCATTCGCTACGATGCGTTTCCTTACCAGAAGTTTGGCATGCAGGCAGGCGCAATCCGCACCTTTTCCGCGGCTGTGGTGTTACCCGGCGACCTGCGTGATGCACCGGTGACGGTAAATGAGCCCGCCTATCTGGCCCGTGCCGTGCTCGCCAGCAAACACCTGGCGGCTTATGGTAAACCCGTCGCACTCCGGCCCGGTATGACGTTTACCGCCGACGTCCAACTCAGCGAGCGGACGCTGGCTGAATGGCTGTTTGAGCCGCTGTATTCACTGGCCGGGAGACTATAATTGTGAACACACTGTCCCCTTCTCTGCCCGCCCTCGCACTGCCTTTACGTCTGCGTCGGTCGGTCCCCGTGATATATCAAAGCGAAACCGCAGAATGCGGCTTAGCCTGCCTGTGTATGGTGGCGAACTTCCATGGAGCCGGCCTGGATATGACCAGCCTGCGCCAAACCTACGGGGTCTCCCAGCGCGGCGCTACTCTGAAAAACCTGATGGATATCGCCACAGCTCTTGGCCTTTCTGCACGTGCACTGAAAGCCGAGCCAGCCGATTTAAAGCAACTGCAGTTGCCGGCCGTCCTGCACTGGGATTTACAGCACTTTGTGGTATTAACCAGGGTGACCAGACAAGGTGTCACCCTGCACGACCCCGCAGTAGGCGAACGTAAACTGGACTGGGAGGCGGTTGACCGGCACTTTTCCGGGGTCGCCCTTGAGGTGCAGCCCGCCAGTGATTTTCAGCCAGCCCCTGCCTCTCCCCGTCTGTCGTTCCGTTACTTCTGGCAACGCATCACCGGACTGAAACGGGCACTGGCTGTACTGCTGGTGTTATCCGTGTTGTTACAGGTGTTCTCGATTGCTTCGCCTTACTATATGCAGACGGTGATCGACGATGTATTACTGCGCCAGCAACAGGATTTACTGATGGTGCTGGCCCTCGGTTTTGGCTTACTGCTGTGTGTGGAAACCTTTACCAGCGTGGTCCGCCGGCTGGTCATTTTGTCTGTCTCTTCCCGGCTGCAATTGCAAATGTCGGCCAACGTGTTCCAGCATCTGCTAAAGCTGCCGCTGGATTATTTCGCGAAACGGCACGTGGGCGATATTGTGTCCCGCTTTGGCTCGCTGGCTAAAATCCGTGAGTTTCTTACGACCGGACTGGTCACTGCGGTGCTCGACGGTGTGATGGCTCTCGTGACACTGGTGGTCATGGCCATATATTCACCGCTCCTAACCTGGGTTGTGTGTGGGTTTGTGGTGTTGTACGTACTGAGCCGAATAGCGTTAACGCCGGTTCTCCGTAAGTTAACCGCACAACGCATCGACATGGCGGCGAAAGAACAAAGCCATTTCATAGAGTCGGTCCGGGCTATTCAGCCGGTGCGTATTTTTAACCAGGAGGGGCGGCGACAAAATCAGTGGCAGAACCGGCTGGTGTCTACCCTCAATACCGATATCCGGCTGGGGAAGTGGGATATTGGTGCCTCTACGCTTAATCAACTGCTGTTCGGCCTGGAGAATATCGTCATCATCTATCTGGCCGCCACACTGGTCATGGCCAATACGTTTTCAGTGGGTATGCTGTATGCGTTTATCGCGTATAAGAGCCGCTTCACGTCATCGGTAGACAGCCTGGTGACCCATGTTATTGAATTCAGCATGCTGCGGGTACACTTCGAGCGGTTGGCAGACATGGTTTTCACGCCCACTGAGCCCCGCCAGGAGGGCACCGCAACGCTGCCCTCCTGTGCCACCGCCGAAGGCACGTTGCAGGTGTCCCAACTGGCATTTCAATACAGCGCCGCTGATAAACCGGTTTTCGAGCATGTCTCCTTCACCGTGCCCCAAGGTTCACTCATTGCCATTGTGGGGGCCAGCGGTACCGGCAAATCCACACTGCTCAAGTGCATGATGGGGTTATTCGCGCCTTCCCACGGCACCGTTACGCTGAACGGCAACTCGGTATTCGGCACCCATTGGTACCGGGCACATGTCGCGTCAGTGATGCAGGACGACTGTTGCCTGGCCGGAACGATTGCCGACAACATCGGCTGCTTTGAGGAAGCCATCGATCTGGACCGAATGGTGGCGGCCGCGCGCATGGCCTGTATTCACGACGACATACTGCGTATGCCAATGCAGTATCAGACGCTGGTAGGTGACATGGGCAGTGCGCTGAGCGGTGGCCAGTTACAGCGGGTGCTGCTGGCCCGCGCGCTCTATCGCCAGCCCGCGATCCTGTTTCTTGATGAAGCCAGCAGCCATCTAGATGTGGCTAACGAACAGGCTATTAATGCCAACCTGCGGGCACTGAATATTACCCGCATTATCGTGGCCCACCGGCCGCAAACCATCGCCATGGCCGACACGGTTTACTCGCTGACGTCAGAAGGACTGACGTTGGTACCACCCCACACCGGCAACCCGCCGGAACCATCATAATGTAAGGAAAACACCTATGTCTGATATTGCACCGCTGGATGAAAAACTCACCCACTTGTCGAAACGGGAGCTCCAGGTAGCTCATAAGATAATGGAAGGCCTGCCCAATAAAATCATTGCGTCGCAGTTATTTATTAGTGAGCGCACGGTAAAGTTTCACTGTGCCAATATTTACCGGAAATTGGCCATCCGCAACCGTTCGGCACTGATGGCGAGGTATTTTCGCCTGCTTTACCAGCCGGTGAGCCCGGTATAACCCCGTTACCTGAAGCACCGGCGGTATGCGATTCCCGCCCCCGGTACAGGCGACAACTTATTTGAATCACGTAAACTGACTTATCACTGCAATGGATGCAGTGTGACTAAACCACTACAAGGAATGTACTATGAACAAGCAAGCTACCCTATCAGAACTGACCGACATGGACCCGCAACACGTCAGCGGCGGACAGATCCCGTTCCCTCTGCCCGGCGCGCCAACCATGCCACTGCAGCCGGTCACCCCGCCGGTATATATTACGCTCGCCATTGGTGAGGGTGGTGGCGATTTACCTGATATGCTGTCCTGATAGCGGAAGACAGGCGCCGACACACGGCGCCTGTGCATCTACTTATGAAAAATGTCGTATTGCTGGGACAAGCCAGCGACCCCCAAATTCAGCACCTGCACCGTGCCATTGAACACACCCGGTATACCCCCTGGGTAGTAGATACCGGCTTGTTTGGCGGCCAGTTACAACTAAGCTATGACCCCGGTTACGATGACGGCATGCTGCATATCAATGACCAGACCGTGCCGTTTTCACAAATTACTGCCGCCTACTGGCATTTGTATGCCACACCGCACAACTGTCAGTCAGACGACGCCTTTGCCAGTCAGGTCGCGCGGGAGCAGGCCGGTACCCTGCAAAGCTTTTTTCTGTTTAAAGAGATCCGCTGGGTAAACGGAATTGAAGCCATTCGCGGCCATCAGTGTAAGCCAGTGCAACTCAGTCTGGCGCGCCGACTGGGCGCCACCATACCGGATTCATACATTGGCAATGAACGCCGGATAGCCAGAGCGTTTGCGCACCACTACCCCAACGTGATCCTCAAGCCCGTACGCGGTGGCCAGACGGCCCGGTTATTGTCAGAAGAAGAGCGCACCCCCGCTGCGCTGATGGCATTGCTGGATAGGACACCGGGCACACTGCAGGAATACATACCCGGCACCAACGTACGCAGTTATGTATTCGGTACGGATGTAGTCAGCGTCCAGATAGATGCCAGCACAGTGGACTTCCGGGATGATCCTGACGTGACCATACTCAACACGCCCACCCCGAAACCGGTGCAAACCCTGGCCAGTCGCATATGTCGTGGATTTGGCATGGCCTGGTGTGCCATTGACTGGCGCCGCCGGCCCGATGGCTGCTACTTTTTTCTGGAGGCTAACCCCTGCCCGTATTTTCTCGCTGTAGAGGCAAAGACCGGCGCGGATCTGACCGGCCGTTTACTGGCGTTATTGCTACCCGACCAGGCAACTATGCAAACACAGCAGTCGTAATCCGCCCTGCTACGCGACAACAGCAGGTGTGGCCAGCGACAAATAAGTGAGTGTGTCGATATCACTTTGCGTCTGAATGATGACCATAAAAAAGCCGCCTGTGCATAGGCGGCTTTGAATAATGTGGCAGTATGTCTGCCAGTTTTTGGGTGTTACAGAATGAAGCGCGACAAGTCTTCGTCGTCTACCAGAGATTCCAGATGCTTATTCACGTAATCCATATCGATAGAGAACGACTCACCGGCTTTCTCGGAGGCATCATAAGAAATATCTTCCATCAAGCGCTCCAGCACCGTGTGCAGACGACGAGCACCGATGTTTTCGGTCCGCTCATTCACCTGCCAGGCAGCCTCGGCAATACGCTGAATACCGGTGTCGGTGAAGGTCACGTCCACCCCTTCGGTTTTCATCAGTGCGGTATACTGTTCGGTGAGTGATGCACTGGGCTCGGTAAGAATACGTTTGAAGTCTTCCACTTTCAGCGCCGCCAGTTCTACCCGGATAGGTAACCGTCCCTGCAACTCAGGGATCAGGTCTGAAGGCTTGCTCATCTGGAATGCACCAGAGGCAATAAACAGAATATGGTCGGTCTTCACCATGCCGTGTTTAGTCGACACCGTCGAGCCTTCCACCAGCGGTAGCAAATCCCGCTGCACACCTTCACGGGACACATCACCGCTCTGGTTACCTTCCCGTTTGCAGATTTTATCAATTTCATCCACAAACACGATGCCATGCTGCTCTACCGCTTCAATGGCTTTTTCTTTCAGATCTTCCTGATTGACCAGGCGCGCCGCTTCTTCTTCAATCAGCAGCTTCATTGCCTCTTTTATTTTCAGCTTCTTTTTCTTGGTCTGCGAACCGGACAGATTCTGGAACATGCCCTGCAGCTGGTTGGTCATCTCTTCCATACCCGGCGGAGCCATGATCTCTACGCCCATCTGCTGCTGTGCCACATCGATTTCAATCTCTTTGTCATCGAGCTGACCTTCCCGCAGTTTTTTGCGGAAATTCTGGCGGGTACCGCGATCTTCCACCTCTTCCTTTTTGCCCCAGGCGTCTTCAGGCGGCGGCAGTAAAACATCCAGAATGCGCTCTTCCGCAGCTTCTTCAGCACGGAACTTCACCTTCTGCATTTCCTGCTCTTTGGTCATTTTCACGGCAATATCCACCAGGTCGCGGATAATGGTTTCGACTTCCTTACCCACATAGCCCACTTCGGTAAATTTGGTGGCTTCTACCTTGATAAACGGCGCATTGGCCAGTTTCGCCAGACGCCGGGCAATTTCGGTTTTACCGACCCCGGTGGGTCCAATCATGAGGATATTTTTTGGTGTTACTTCCTGACGCAGCGTTTCGTCCAGCTGCATGCGGCGCCAGCGGTTACGCAGTGCAATAGACACGGCGCGTTTCGCTTGTTGCTGACCGATAATGTGTCGGTCTAGCTCATGAACAATTTCACGTGGAGTCATTTCAGACATGGAAAACCCTTTTCTTGATAGGTGCCTGACGGCACACCGACAGCCCATGGCTGACGGTTAATAATCTAGTGTCTCGACGGTTTGGCACTGGTTGGTATATACGCAGATATCACCCGCAATGCCCAAACTTTTCTCTGCGATATCTTTAGCCGACAGTTCGGTATTGGCCAGCAATGCCGTGGCCGCGGCCTGGGCATACGGACCGCCCGAGCCGATAGCAATCAAATCGTTTTCCGGCTGCACCACATCACCGTTACCGGTAATAATGAAAGACGCGGTCTCGTCAGCTACTGCCAACAATGCCTCTAAACGACGTAATGCCCGATCGGTGCGCCAGTCTTTCGCCAGTTCTACGGCCGCTTTGGTCAAATGACCCTGATGGGCTTCCAGTTTTGACTCAAACCGTTCGAACAAGGTGAAGGCGTCGGCGGTGCCCCCGGCAAACCCGGCCAACACTTTGTTGTGGTAAAGACGGCGAACTTTCTTGGCGTTACCCTTCATCACGGTATTGCCCAGCGATACCTGGCCATCACCGGCGATCACCACCTGATTGTCTCTTCTCACTGATACGATAGTAGTCACGTATACTCCCGTTAACTTGGGTTTGCACCCGAAGGTGTAAAGGATTGATGAAAACGAAATGGGGCGGGCGGGATAGTTTTCAAGTGCTGGCGCCAGACATTTATGCCCGGCCTGCCAGTACCTGATGAATTCAGGAAAGAAAATGCAGTTTTCTGCGCTGCCCACAGGCAGCACAGACAGGGATCAGAGGTTCCAGTACCAGATTTGGCAGGTGGAAATATTAACTTTACGCAGGCTGTGTTTGGCGCGCTCGGCATCGCGCTTCGCGTCGAACGGGCCGAGGATCACCCGAAACCAGTCGCCATTGCTGCCACTGCTTGGCCGGATTTGGGCTTCTAAACCCTGAAACGCGATCTTGGCTTTCATTTCTTCGGCCTGCGCCCGGGTGCGGAATGAGGCGCATTGCATCAGATAGCGTTTGTCTGATTTTTCCTGCTCCGCCACGTCTACTTCCACTTCATAGCCGGGCAGGGTTTTGATGTATTCCCACTCTTCTTCAGGCAGTTCCGGCAACTCATCCTCGGCGGGCGCCACTGAACGGGTAACCGGAGCATCCGGCTGGGTATCGGCGGCGTCCTTGATGGACCACAGGAACACCGCAAAGCCAATGAGCAGAAGAATGACAATCGCCAGCTTCACCCGTGCATAGGGCGTAATAGGATTACCTTTCGCTGGCTTCCTGCGTTTCGGTTGTTGTTTTTTCTGCGGCGCGCGGCCACGAGAGACATAATCACGTTGTGCCATAAACGGCGTACTTTCCACTACTTAATTTGAGACTTCAGCGACCCCACGGCCATCACTGACCCTGTTCGCAACACTGTGCTCAGTGTACCCGCATTCAGAGAGAAATGCTGCTTAGTTTATACCCGAAAATACGCTTAACTGAAATCAGTGGGGTCAATATCCACCGACCACCGCACCCGGTTAGCCAGCCGGTGACTGGCAAAGTATGGCATGGCCAGGCGCAACGCATCGTGCAGGGGTTTTCGCCGGTCATGCTGGCATACCAGCATAAACCGGAATCGTCCCTGCCGCTTTTCCATCAGCGTGGGCATGGGCCCGATCAGTGTTACCGAGCCGTCCTGTTGCAACACCGTACGACAAGCCATCAGGTAATCATATGCCTGCCGACCGTCGGTGGCTTCCGCGCGAATTACAATCTGACTGGTGAACGGCGGTAAGGCGGCCATCTGGCGCTCTGCCAGCGCCTGACGCGCAAAGTGGCCGTAGCCATTGTGTACCAGATCCTGCAGTAAGGGATGATCCGGGTTGTGGGTTTGCAACCACATTTCCCCGGGTTTACTGGCCCGCCCGGCCCGACCTGCCAGCTGTGTTACCAGCTGAGCCAGCTTTTCCGCAGCCCGGAAGTCGGCACTGAAGAGCGCACCGTCACAATCCAGTACCACGACCAGTGTGACGTGAGGAAAATGGTGCCCTTTCGAAAGAATTTGAGTGCCAATTAATATCTGATATTCCCTGGCGTTCACTTTTTGCAGGGTATCCTGCAGCTTGTCTTTGCCGCGCACCGAATCGCTGTCTATACGCACCTGCGCCACATGGGGAAATAAGGTGGCCAGCCCGGACTCTACCTGTTCGGTACCGACCCCGCTGGTTACCAGCTCCTGACTCCCACAGCTCTCACAGCGACCGGGGATGGGCCGGGTAGCGGCACAATGATGGCACTGCATGCGGTTAAAGCTGCGATGCACGGTAAACGGCCGCTCGCAGCGCTGACAGGTTTCCGTCGCTCCGCAATGGTGACATAACAAGGCAGGCGCGAACCCCCGGCGATTGACAAACACCAGGACCTGATTGCCCTGTTGTAAATGCTGACGCATGACCGTGAGCAAGCCTTCGGCAATGCCGTGACGCAACGGCTGATCACGAATGTCGAGTACATGCTGGCGGGTGGACTGGGCGCCACCGGCACGCCGGGTGAGCTGCAAGTGATGATAACGGCCGGCCAGGGCATTATTGAGGGTTTCCAGCGATGGGGTCGCGGTCCCCATTACCAGCGGGATCTGCGCGTCTTTGGCACGCAGCACGGCTAAATCCCGGGCATGGTAACGCAACCCGTCCTGTTGCTTGAAAGACTCGTCATGCTCTTCATCGACTATCAGCATGCCGGGGCGCTTCAGGGGAGTAAAAATGGCCGAACGGGTCCCTATGATAATACCCAGCTCACCTTCCCGTGCCTGCTGCCACACTTTGAGCCTGGCGGTATCGGTGAGTTGTGAGTGCAGCACGCCGACGGCAATCCCGAAGCGGTTTTCGAAACGCCGGACAGTTTGTGGCGTCAGACCTATTTCCGGCACCAGGATCAGCACTTGTTTGCCATCCCGCAGTACCGGCTCGATGGCCTGCAGATACACTTCGGTTTTGCCGCTACCGGTCACCCCTTCTAATAAAAAGCTGGCGAAGGCGTGACGCTGGCTGGATATGGCTGCAATGGCTACGGCCTGCTCTTTATCTGGTACCGGCGCACCCTGGACGTGCAGCGCGTCAACAAAATGAAATGGGCGGGGTTGCCAGGGTTGGCGGACTTCTTCTATCAGCGATTTGTCTGCCAGTGATTTTACCACTGCCGCTGAATAGGCGCTGGTAACGTCGCTGCGAGGCTGCGACTGTTCACGCAGCCAAGCCAGACAGGCCTGCTGTTTAGGCGCCCGTTGCAATTCGCTCAGTGAGCAGTTCTGCCCTTCTGTGGTAGCGGTGAGCAAGACAATATCATCCGGAGTAGCCCGCTCCCCTTTACGCAGCAGTACGGGCAATACGGTATGTAATACCTCACCGGGCGCATGATGATAGTACTGCGACAACCAGCGGCACAATGTCAGTAGCGAGGCGTCCAGTACCGGGGTGGTATCCAGCACCGTGGACACCGCTTTGAGCTTATCGGATTCCGTAGGCGCCGCTTCTCCCATCACAATCCCCACCAACTGGCGATTGCCGAACGGCACTTTCACCCGCACACCGGCCGGTAGCACGGTATCGCAGGTGTAGGTGAAGGTTTGTCGAAGCGGAACCGGCACCGCCACATCAATAAGCGCCATGCTATGCACAAGCTCCTTGTTCGCCAGTGAAAAATATCCAGGGCACAGATAATTCAGGCATTGTAACTGCTGATCGACGCGCAAGAATAGTCAATCCTGCGAAGCCCTGATTTTAGTGGCTCTGATCAGGTTAATAAACACACAAACCGCTTGATCCCGGCGGCAAGTTACATTAATATGCGCCGCTCTTTACGGCAAGGCCATGCTGCCTTGCACTAATTATTAGTTGCGTATGGTGTTCAGCTTCGGGCTGGATAGCGATACGGCCTTATGACTGAGGTAACCCATGAAACAAGGTATTCACCCCGATTACGCGGAAATTACTGCAAACTGCTCTTGCGGTAACACCATTAAAGTTCGTTCTACACTGGGTAAAGACGTGAACCTGGATGTTTGTTCAGCTTGTCACCCTTTCTATACTGGTAAGCAACGTAACGTTGACACCGGTGGCCGTGTAGACCGCTTTAAGAAACGCTTCGGTGCTCTGGGCAAAAAGTAAGTCCGGCTTCCGAATCCAAAAAGCGCCGCATGGCGCTTTTTTTGTGCCTGCAATTCCTGACCGAACAAAGCTTACTCCCCCATCATCCTGCGCTATGCTGACTATTTCCTGTGCACTCTGGAGGTACCGGTCAGTTGTCGTTAAATTAACTATGCACAACCTGATCAGATATGTACTGCATTAAGGGCTGTGATAAAGTTGCGCGAAAAAGCAACGACAAAAGCGTTATGCTTAGGTCAACAGCCCTTTGACAACAACATCGTCAAGTCTAACCTCAAACCCTACACTGAAGGACACTTGCAATAATGTCAGATTTTAGACAACGCGCCCTCGACTACCACGAAAAGCCCACTCCCGGGAAAATTCGCGTAGAACTGTCCAAGCCGGCCGAAGGCGTGGATGACCTGGCCCTGGCGTATAGCCCTGGCGTCGCCGAACCTGTGCGCGAAATTGCCAACGACCCGGATGCCGCTTACCGGTATACCGCGAAAGGAAATATGGTGGCGGTTATCAGCAACGGCACTGCTATTCTGGGACTGGGGAACCTGGGGCCGCTCGCCTCCAAGCCCGTCATGGAAGGCAAGGCACTACTGTTTAAGCGCTTTGCAGGTTTGGACGCCATCGACATCGAAGTTAAGCACCGTACCACCGAAGAGTTTATTAATACCGTCGCCAATATCGCAGATACCTTTGGTGGTATTAATCTGGAAGACATCAAGGCCCCTGAGTGTTTCGAAATAGAGCAGGAGCTGATTAAACGCTGCCGTATTCCGGTATTCCATGACGATCAGCATGGTACTGCTATTGTCACCGCAGCCGGCATGCTCAACGCGTTGGAAATTCAGGGTAAAACCATCGAAGATGCGAAAATTGTGTGCATGGGCGCGGGTGCCGCGGCCGTTGCCTGCATGGAGCTATTAATAAAATGTGGCGCCCAGCGCGAAAAAATTTATATGCTGGACCGCAAAGGCGTGATCCACACCCGCCGCGACGACCTCACTGAGCACAAAGCCCTGTTTGCTAACAACACCGACAAGCGAACCCTGGACGATGTGATGGACGGGGCCGATATCTTCGTGGGCGTATCAGGACCCGATTTATTGCCACCGGAAACGTTACGGTTAATGGCCGACAATCCCATTGTGTTTGCCTGTTCCAACCCCGATCCGGAGATCAAACCGGAACTGGCCCATGACGTACGCAGCGACCTGATTATGGCCACCGGGCGTTCGGATTATCCGAACCAGGTGAACAATGTATTGTGTTTCCCGTTTATCTTCCGTGGGGCACTGGATGTTCGCGCAACAGCGATAAATGATGAAATGAAGGTTGCGGCTGTGGAAGCCATTCGGGAAATTTCCAAAGAACCGGTTCCGGATGAAGTACTTAAAGCCAGCAAAAGCGAATCACTGACATTTGGTAAGCACTACATCATCCCCAAACCGATGGATCCCCGTTTGTGTAGCCGCATCGCCAAAGCTGTGGCGCAGGCAGCGCTGGACTCAGGGGTAGCGCGACTGGACACGCTCCCTGCCAGTTACAAATAATACCAGCCTCAGGCGGGGGTAGTTATCCGCCGCCTGCGGCCCTACATTTCCTGTTCTTCTTCCTGCTCTTGCGGGTCCATACCCATGGCTTCAATAATTTTCCGTGCCTCTTCGGGGATGCGATTCGGATTGTCTTTACGCAGGTCGTCATCGTTAGGCAACGGCTGCCCCGTGAAAGCGTGTAAAAAAGCTTCACACAATAACTCAGAGTTAGTGGCGTGACGTAAATTGTTAATTTGCCGACGGGTACGTTCGTCAGTTAATACCTTCAGTACATTGATAGGGATAGAAACAGTGACCTTTTTCACTTGCTCACTTTTCTTACCATGTTCTGCGTAGGGATGAATATACTTTCCGTTCCAATCTGCCATTAGAATTCTCAGACTACTTTTTTATGTTATGAACAGAAATTCTAAACAATGTACAGAAAAGGTCAATTGAGCAGTGTAAACCTCTTGACGTCTAGACATATATCACATAGTTTGGACGTCTAAACGTCTACAAGGGTTGCTACTATGGTTTCATACGCACAGGGCATCGATGCACTGAACCAATCGCTTTCTGAACTTCGCGATATTGATGTGTCATTTGAGTTTTTTCCGCCTAAGTCTGAGCAGATGGAAAAAACACTGTGGAAGTCGGTAGAGCGACTGGCTCCCCTCAAGCCCAGCTATATGTCGGTGACATATGGCGCCAACAGCGGCGAACGTGATCGCACCCATGATGTAGTAAAACGTATCCATCAGCAAACTGGTGTGTCTGCGGCTCCGCACCTGACCTGTGTGGATGCGTCAAAAGAAGAACTGAGACAGATAGCCCAGGATTACTGGAATTCCGGGATCCGCCGCATCGTCGCGCTGCGGGGCGACTTGCCTCCCGGCGTGGATAAAACGGAAATGTATGCCTCAGACCTGGTGGCGCTGTTGAAAGACGTTGCCGACTTCGATGTATCGGTAGCGGCCTACCCTGAAAAGCACCCCGAAGCACCCAATGCTCAATTCGATCTGCTTAATTTGAAGCGCAAGGCAGAAGCAGGGGCCAGTGAGGCTATTACACAGTTTTTCTTTGATACCAGCCTGTTCCTGCGTTTTCGCGATCGCGCCGCCGCAGCCGGTATCGATCTGGATATCGTGCCGGGGATCCTGCCCGTCACTAATTACCAGACCCTGGTCAAGTTTGCCGGATTCACCAATGTTCATGTGCCGGGCTGGTTACATAAAATGTACGACGGACTGGATACGGATGACCAGACCACCCGTAACCTGATTGGTGCCAACATTGCCATGGAGCAGGTAAAAGTACTGGCCAAAGAAGGCGTAAAGCACTTTCATTTCTATACTTTGAACCGCAGTGAACTGAGCTACGCAATTTGCCATATGCTGGGACTGCGCGCTTAAGTCTCCGGGCAGGTACCCCGAGGTTTAGCCCAACCTAGCGGCAGACAACCAGTAAACTTCTCTCTATTGTCTGCCCGCTTTCCTCGCAGCCAGGCCAGCTTCCACTGCGCCCCAGTGATGAAATTCGCGTACCCAACCCTCCCAGTTTTGCGCATAGCCGGCCAGTCAATTACGGCTGGCGCTATCGCCCGCCAGTCAGAAAAACAGTCAGACGAAATCGGAAAACGCGTTGCTGATTAGCAACATGGGGTATACCATCAAGCTGGTATGGAACAGAAAAACTGACGGGAGTGAAGGGTGAGTACAAACCGACTGGTGGCAGCCTGGAAGCAGGCGCAACCGCATGTAGGCAATTTTGGGAAGATTTTTGTTGCGCGCTGCCAGCAGGACAACATTACCATTTCCGCCGGCCACCTGGCTTATGTCACCCTCCTGTCGCTGGTCCCGTTTATCATGGTGACCTTCACCATCATGTCGGCCTTTCCCGCGTTTGCATCAGTACGGGGCAAGCTCGAATATTTTATCTTTAATAATTTTGTACCCACTGCCAGTGACGTCGTGCACGAATATATGACGCAGTTTGTGGGCAATGCCAAGGAAATGGGCGCCATCGGTATTTTATCCCTGCTGGTAGTGGCGCTGTTGCTGATCTCCAATATCGATAAAACCCTGAACCGTATCTGGCGTACCCAGAGTGATCGACCGCTGGTTTATACCTTTGCGATTTACTGGATGGTCATCACGCTCACACCCCTGTTAATAGGCTCCAGTGTGGTGGTCAGCTCCTATCTGGTAGGCATTGCCAACTTTGCCGAAGAATATACGCCCGGCTTAGGCACGTTTTTACTGAGTATGGTACCCACCGTCGCCACCATGCTGGCGTTCGTGATCCTTTATATGGTGGTACCCAACCGCCGGGTAAACGGCTATCACGCCCTCGCCGGTGCCTTTCTGGCCACACTGGCGTTTGAAGGTACGAAGAAAGGTTTTGCCCTGTATGTCACTAACTTCCCGTCTTACGAGCTGATATACGGTGCCCTGGCCGTGGTGCCCATCTTATTTCTGTGGGTGTATTTGTCGTGGGTGGTGGTCTTGTTGGGTGCGGAATTTACCTGTTCTCTGGCAGATACGTTTGAAGACAAGCGGGCGCAGGATGCCCCGCGTAAAGTTCCTCAGGAATAGCAGCCAGGCGGGGACGTTGCCGACGGCGACGCCGTCGGCAGACAATTTAACTTTTTAATGAGTCGATAAAGGCATCCGATTCAGCAATTGCCGCATTCATTTCGCGGATAAGTTGTTGAATGTCACCTTCAATTTCACTGAATTCGCCTTGTAGCGCACCAATGGCACTGGCATTGAGGTTGTGCTTCAGGTACAGCACATTATCCTGAAACGCCCGCAGGATAGGTTCCATACGGCCTTCAGCCTTACGCATGGCCGTGATCATGGTTTCATAACGCCGCCGGGTATCCCGCAGTTTGTTTTCACTGTCGCGACGCAGCGACGCATTCTGGTATTTCTCCAGCTCATTTTCCCACTCATCAAACAGCGCTTCTGCCACACTTTCCACTTTGTCGATGCGGGCATTCACATTTTGGGCAGCCGCTTTACTGTCTTCGAACTCATCGTTAAGCCGGTTGTAAATCTCTTCCAGTTCGCCGCCATCAAAATTAATCAGCGCACTGAACTCTTCGAGGGCCGAGCTGAATTGCTCCTGAGCATCTTCCTGTGAATCTTTGGCATTCTCAACACGGTCTACCAGAATATCCCGTTTTTCGACGCCTACCTTTTCCCAGGCAGCGTAATAAGCTGACTGACAGCCACTGAGACTCACCGCTGACACAGACAGCAAGCAAAATAGAAGGGGGGTAAATTTCATAACGATTCCCTGCCGCGAAAACGTGCGGCACTAATAATTGACCAGATGTGAAGAATTACGCCTAATGGCCAGAAAACGATCGCCAGCACCACGGTAGCGGCCAGCGCATAACTGACACCCACCGTAACAAAGAAGAACAACGCACCTAGAATACGCCCCTGTACGAGGTGCCCTAAGCCCGGGATAAAAAAGTTACAGATTGCAGCAATAACGTTGCCACCGGATCCCTGTCCAGACATATTAACTTCCTCGCATTTAGACTCAGAATATGATTCATTATGTAAACTAAACTAAAAAACTCAGTCACACAACGTACTGAAATAAAATGAAACGACTTTATCCTGACATTGGATGTTCTGATGATGGTTACCTGGAAACCGGTGATGGTCATACACTGTATTATGAGGTAAGCGGCAACCCGGACGGCATCCCGGTATTGTATCTGCACGGTGGTCCGGGGGCCGGACTGTCACCAAACTACAAACGTTTTTTTGATGCTAACCGCTACCGGATTATTGGCTTCGAACAGCGCGGCTGTGGTCGTTCAAAACCCTTTGGTAACCTTGAAAACAATACTACCGCCCATAGCCTGGCCGACATACAGCGGCTGCGACGGCACCTGAATATCGACCAATGGGTGGTATTCGGCGGCTCCTGGGGGGCGACGCTGGCGTTGTTAGCGGCGATAGACCAGCCGGAGACTGTGCAGGCGCTTATCCTGCGCGGCGTGTTTCTGGGTCGTCAGCAGGACCGGGACTGGTTTCTTTGCCCTGACGGGGGCGGCGCGCAATTTTTCCCGGAGTATTACGAACAGTTTGTCAGCCGGGTGCCTCCTCCCGTCACCACGGAAGCCATCTGTGCGCACTATCAGCAGGAGTTTGCAGGCAACAGTGATGTCAGCCGGCTCGCCGCCCTGAAACGCTGGTATGTATGGGAAGAACGGTTGTCGCGGGTAAATTTACCACCGGGCACCGGCGATATTACCGCCCACTACCCGATCCCGCTGATGACCAGTCTGGCAAAACTCGAATGCCACTACCTCGCTAACCACTGTTTTATTGCCGAAAATTTCATTCTTGATAACCTGCACCGCATCGCCCATATTCCGGGCACCATCGTCCACGGGCGTTACGATATGATCTGTAAATCTGATGCAGCCTATCAGCTGCACAAATCATGGGAATGCAGCGACCTGCTGATTGTCCCCGAAGCGGGACACAGCACGTCCGAACCGGGTATTGCCTATGCGTTGTGCCGCGCCACCCGGGACATGTCACGATTTATACGGGAACAGAAGAAATGATTGGATTGGTACAGCGGGTATCGCAGGCAGCCGTGGCTGTTGAAGGTGAACAAATTGCGCACATCGGTAAGGGCATGCTGGTATTGCTGGGTGTGGAGCGGGAAGATGGCCAGCCGCAGATTGACAAACTGGCGAAGAAAATCAGCCAATACCGTATGTTCAGTGATGACGCTGGCAAGATGAACCTGAATGTTCAGCAGATAGAAGGCAAGGTGCTGGTAGTCTCCCAGTTTACGCTGGTGGCTGACACCCAAAAAGGCAACCGTCCCGGCTTTTCCCGGGGCGCCACCCCCGCCCATGGTGAGCAATGTTATTACGATTTTATTGCAGCGCTTAAAAACCTGGGGGTGCCGGTGGAAACCGGCAGGTTTGGCGCGGATATGCAGGTTTCGCTGGTCAATGATGGCCCGGTGACCTTTCAGTTCCAGATCTAACTCACCGCAGTCATTCAAGAATTTCCCTTGTGGGGCGACGCGCCTTGCGTTTAAATGGAGATTGATTCACTAACACAGAGCGCCTTGTTGTGTTCAAAGTTGTTACCCCAAAAACCGAGCAGGAATTCGACGCCTATTTCCACTTTCGCTGGGAGTATCTGCGTCAGCCATGGAATTTCCCGCCTGGTTCAGAAAAAGATGAATATGAGCAGGTGGCTGAGCATCGCATGATTGTCGATGGTCAAAACCAGGTGGTGGCCTGTGGCCGGGTGCACATGAATACCGCCGAAGAAGCACAGATTCGCCATATCGCCGTGCACGCTGATCACCAGCGTAAAGGCCTCGGTCAGATGATGCTAGATGCGCTGGAAAACGTGGCCCGTGAACAGGGTGCAATCCGGGCGGTAACCAACAGCCGCGAAGGGTCTATTCCATTTTTCACCGGCTGCGGGTTTGTGGTAGAACGGGAAGCGCCCAACGAACTGGGTCTGCTGAAGCGTCAGCAGATGGTAAAGAAGCTGGCCATAACGGACGCCCTGGTACTACACCCCAAGTGGTGTCAGCAGCTGCAGCAGACCTGGTCCGATACTATCCCCATCACCGAACATATGGGAATAAAACTGCATCAGTACACTGGCCGGACGCTGGAAACCCGGGCCTCACTGAATAAAAACATTAATGTGCACGGCACCATGTTTGCGGGCAGTATTTTTTCACTGGCTACCCTCACCGGATGGGGGATGTTATATCTGCAACTGAAAGAGCGGCAACTCGACGGTGACATTGTGCTGGGCGATGGTGACATCCACTACCACAAACCCATCACCATGAAACCGCGCGCGGTGTGCAACATTGAAAGCTTATCCGGCAAGTATGCCCTGCTGGAAAAGCGCAAGAAATCCCGCTTTACTATCCACGTTGAAATTCTCGATGACGACAAGCCCGTGGCGGAGTTTAAAGGCGTGTATTACGTACTGCCACCCACCGCTAAGGAACCCACATGAGCACTCTCGGCACGCCGTTTACCAGTTCTGCCACCCGCATTTTATTGCTCGGCAGTGGTGAGCTGGGCAAAGAGTTCGCCATCGAATGTCAGCGACTGGGTTGTGAAGTAATCGCCTGTGACAATTATCCTCACGCCCCGGCTATGCAGGTGGCCGACCAGGCGAAAGTATTCTCTATGCTTGATGCAGCCGCGCTGCGTGCCGCCGTTGAAGAGGTGCAGCCTGACTTCATTGTGCCTGAGGTAGAAGCCATCGCCACTGACGTGCTGGTGGAGATGGAACAGAAAGGGTTTTGTGTGGTGCCCAGTGCAGAAGCTACCCGGCTCACCATGAACCGTGAAGGTATTCGTACGCTGGCCGCCGAAGTACTGAACCTGCCCACCTCTGATTATCGCTTTGCCAACGACTACAGCAGCTTCTGTAATGCGGTAACCAGTGTGGGTTATCCCTGTTATGTAAAACCCATAATGAGCTCCTCCGGTAAGGGACAAAGCAAAGTCGATAACCCGGAACAACTGCGTGAAGCCTGGGAGTACGCCCAACACGGCGGCCGGGCCGGTGCCGGCAAAGTCATTGTTGAGGCGCAGGTAACATACGACTATGAAATTACGTTGCTGACCACCCGCACCCGGGAAGGCACGGTGTTTTGCGCGCCTATCGGACATGTTCAGCAAGACGGCGACTATCAGCATTCCTGGCAACCTCAGCCTATGTCGCAACCTGCCATGGATGAGGCGCAACGCATAGCGGCCACTGTCACCGAGGCACTAGGCGGCTACGGTCTGTTTGGCGTCGAGTTATTTGTCAGTGGCGATAAAGTGATCTTCAGTGAAGTGTCCCCCCGTCCCCATGACACAGGGATGGTCACCCTGATTTCTCAGAACCTCTCAGAGTTTGCCTTGCACGCCAGGGCGATACTAGGGTTGCCGGTGCCCACCGTGACCTGCGAAAGTCCCAGTGCGTCGGCCGTCATTACCGCTCATGGCCACAGCCAGAATCTGAAATATCACGAGCTGGCAGCGGCATTGAGTCAGCCGCATACTGAGTTACGGTTGTTTGGCAAGCCAGCGGTGTCCGGCAGTCGCCGTATGGGAGTCGCACTGGCCAAAGCCATGACCATTGAACAGGCTATTGAGAAAGCCACCCGCGCCGCTGCGACGGTGCGCATCGAACTCGCCGATAACGACCCATCATAAACTAACCAGCCAGACACAAAAAAAGCGCCAACCGGCGCTTTTTTTCTATTCGTGACCCGAAACTATCAGGCGGTCATGGCTGCCTGCAGTTTTTTCATGGCATTTTTCTCTATCTGACGAACACGCTCTGCCGACACTTCATATTTATCAGCCAGGTCCTGCAACGTAATTTTCCGATCGGCCAGCCAGCGGGTTTCAATAATGTGCTGACTCCGTTCGTCCAGCGTTTTGATGGCTGAATACAAGCGCTTCGAGGCGTTTGAATCCCAGTCGGAATTAATCACGTCCATTTCGACGTCAGTGGTTTTATCTTCCAGAAACTGGACCGGTGCGAAGTTGCTGTTGTCATCATCATCAGCGCCTAAATCGAAGGCCTGATCCTGACTACTCATCCGCGCTTCCATTTGCAGCACTTCTTTTGTGCTTACGCCCAGCTCATCCGCCACTTTCTGTACTTCATCATGGGTAAACCAGCCCAGACGCTTCTTTGCTTTGCGTAAATTGAAAAACAGTTTACGCTGAGCTTTGGTGGTGGCCACCTTCACAATTCGCCAGTTTTTCAGTACGAACTCATGGATTTCAGCTTTTATCCAGTGCACAGCAAAAGATACCAGACGTACACCCACAGCCGGGTCGAAGCGTTTTACCGCTTTCATCAGGCCGATGTTACCTTCCTGAATCAGATCCGCTTGTGGCAATCCGTAACCTGAATATGACTTGGCAATATGCACAACAAAGCGCAGATGGGACATTACCAGCTTGCGCGCGGCTTCCAGGTCTTCATCTTCACGTAATCGAATAGCCAGTTCACGCTCTTCATCAGCGCTCAGCATATCAATGCTGCTCACAGCCTGAATGTAGCCTTCAATGCTACCGCTGTGAGGCACCGACAGGGCCAAAGATTGCATGTTATTGCTCATATTCACCTCTTTAATTAAGCGCACCATTTTACCAAATAGCCAGCGCGCTTGCGAGTCCTTTTCATTTTACAGACCTTACTCGCAAACAGTCTATATAGCGACGAAAATCTTCAGATCAAGACTGCCCTGAATTGAAAAAGTTCATTTTAATCGAAAACAATACGTGCAAATATAGGACGAAGATTATACTAAATCAGTAATTAATCGTGGCGTCGACAATTTTGTTAATAAATACGCCGACTACGTGCCATAATGTGACGAGTCACGGGATAATAGCCTGTCAGAGTATCGCCCAGGACGCTGCGTAAGACGGTATCCTGAAACATATAATAATAAGCTTGTTACAGAGGATGTAATGTTCGCATACGTTGCCCGACAGCCCATTTTCGACATCAATCGCAAGGTGCACGCCTATGAGATCCTGTTTCGTGATGGCGAGCAAAACTGCTTCCCGGACATCGCGCCCGATGAAGCGACCTCAAAAATCCTGACCTCTACTCATCTGAGCCTGGGGATTGAGGAAATCACCAATAACAAGCCGGCCTTCATTAATTTCCACCGCGACACCCTGATGTTTCGCTTCCCCACTTCCCTCGACCCGTCTGCGGTAGTCATTGAAATCGTCGAAACGGTGGACGTAGACGACAAACTGGTGGCGGCCTGCCAGCAAATCAGCGAAATGGGCTATAAGCTGGCGCTGGACGATTATGACACCAGCGGCAAATGGGATCCTTTTCTGCCCTATGTCAGTGTGATTAAAATAGACATCACCACCGTCGATCACGCCACTATCCGGGACGTGGTACCGCTGCTTCAAAAGCAAAATATTAAGCTAGTCGCAGAGCGCATCGAAACCTACGAGGAATTTAACACCTTCAAAGACATGGGCTTCGATTACTTTCAGGGGTACTTTTTTGCGCGGCCGGAAATTGTCCGTCATCGCAAGCTGGGTGCCAGCAAACTGGCCATGCTGGAACTTATTGCGGCCAGTTCGTCTGAAAAACTCGATTTTGCGAAACTCAGCGCCATCATTGAACGGGACCCGTCGCTTACCTACTTGTTACTGCGCTTTATTAACAACCCACTGTTTAACAAGCGCCATCAAATCAGTTCACTGAAACACGCACTTAATTACATGGGCGAAGTGGAAGTGAAAAAATTTGTGGCCTTGCTGGCGCTGGCGAATCTCAGTGACGGTCAGCCCAGTGAGTTGATGCAGATGTCGCTGTTGCGTGCCAAATTCTGTGAACTGGTTTCTCTCGAACTACATTTAGAAGAGAACCCCCCTACCGGCTTTCTCACCGGCCTGTTGTCGATGATGGACGCCATGATGGAACAGGACATGGAAGGGCTGATGCAAAAAGTGCCAGTGGCCGATGAAGTAAAAGATGCGCTGTGCGGCCGCCAGAACCTGTTGTTCGATTGTCTGGCCGTAGTCCAGCATATCGAGCACGGCAACTGGGCGGGTATAAAGCGGTTTTCAGCTAAACACCAGTTAAAGCAGACGCTGGTTCATCACTTTTATAACGAAGCAATAAAGTGGGCCAGAGCCATGCATAGCAGTGTAAATTCAGATGGCTGATACGTTCGTCGGCACCGGCAACGACCGTTAAGTTGCCAGGGAGAGTGATCTCCTGTGAACGTTACCGACTACAATTTTACTGTGCGGTAAAGGTAACTGCCTGCCGCAGGCATGGCTGTGACCATTACGCGCCCATTGCCAAAAACAATAATAACTTTAACCTGTGAAGGATAACCCAGGCCCCATGTTCGCTTTTATTGCCCGTCAACCGATTCTGGACCGTGACAAAGATGTGTTTGCCTACGAACTGCTGTTTCGTGACGGCAATAACGGGACGTTTCCTGACATCGACAGCGACAAAGCTAAATATATCGCCAGTCAGTTTCATACCCTGGGACTGGATGATATCAGTGGCGAGAAGAAATCATTTATCAGCTTTAACGCAGATACGCTGATATCCCGCTTTCCGACAACGCTCAATCCGGAAACCGTGGTGGTTGAGCTGGATGAAAACCCTTGTCTGCAAAAAGGCTTGCTGGACGCCTGTCAGCATATCAAACAGCTGGGCTTCAAGCTGGCTATCGATGATCCGCTGATGATGAGTGGCCAGCACGAAATCTTCCCGCTTATTGATATTCTTAAAGTGGATGTCACCAAAGCCCGCTTTGACGTTATTGAAAAGAACATTCCCCGCTTTCTTGACTCAGAAATCAAGTTGGTTGCCGAGCAGGTCGAAAACCACAGTGACTTTACCACCTGTCGGGACCTGGGCTTCGACTTTTTCCAGGGCTACTTCTTTGCCACCCCGGAAGCCCGCATTCAGAGGCAGTTGCCAGCTTCGAAAATGAATCTGGTAGAGCTGATGGGGGAGAGCTCAAGCAGTCACTTTGATTTAGCCCGCATCAGTCAGATTGTGGAGCGTGACGCAGCGCTGAGCTTTTTATTACTGAAATTCATTAATAACCCCACCATCAACAAGCGCTACCAAATCACGTCGTTGAAACACGCGCTGGCCTACATGGGTGAGGTGGAAATTAAGAAGTTTATTGCGCTGTTATCATTGGCCAGTCTGGGTGACGATAAGCCGCTGGAGCTTATCCACATGTCGCTGGTCAGAGCCAAGTTTTATGATTTACTGGCACAGGAACGGGGACTTAAAAACGACCCACCAATTGGCTTTTTAATTGGCTTGTTTTCGTTACTCGATGCGCTGCTCGACCAGTCGATGCCTGATGTACTCAAGCAGTTACCGCTCAGCGAAGACGTCAATACCGCCTTATTAGGCAAGTCCGCCGAGTTTAACCATTACCACACGTTGGTCAGAGCCTTTGAAAGTGCGTTATGGCTGAATGTCATCAAGCAGTCACGGGCGCTGAACATTGACCAGAAACAACTACACGGGCTGTATAATCAGGCCATTTCATGGGCAAACGGCGTACGCAATACGATCTCGTCGTATTTCCCCCGCCCGGTGATCAAGAGCTAAGTAAACAGGGTTACCTTGGCTCTATCTCCCGGACATGCCGTTGCACCGAGATCATAGAGCCCACCAGTCCCAGTAACACCGACAGCCCGAGCATGCCGAACAGCGCCCCGCCGGTCAGGCCGGTAATCGTAAAGTCTTTCTGGTAGAGGGCCGCAAAAGCCTGAATGCTACTGTCCATCCACCACAAAATCAGTATCACAGCTACCCAGGCAATTAAGCCCCCCAGCAAACCATACCAAAACCCCGTGTACAGGAAGGGCCGGTGAATAAAGGCATCGGTGGCACCCACCAGCTTCATCACCAGAATTTCATCCCGCTTATTGGAGATGTTCAGCCGGATGGTATTGCCAATGATCAGCACCACGGCCACAAATAGCAGTAAGCCAATCAGGGTGACCAGGTCACGCACAATATCCAGCAGCGCGTAGAGGCGTTCCAGCCACTCAATATCCAGTTTGCCGATATCCACTTCCCGCTGCTGCTTGAGTTTATCCAGCAGTAATTGTGCTGCCTGAGGCGTAGCGTGCTTGTCGGTAGGAGTCACCAGCACCACATCCGGCAACGGATTACTTTCCAGATAAGCAATGGCATCGCCTAAACCGGATAAGTGCTGAAACTCTTGTAACGCCTCGTCGGCCGGAATGAAGGTCAGGTTATCGACTTCGGGCCAGGTAGACAGTCGGGTAAGTAATTGCTGGGCACCGGCGGCGGAGGTGTTTTGCTTGAGAAATAAGGAGATCTCAGACGCCTGCTCCCAACCCGCACTGATTTTCTCAGTGTTCTTTACCATGATATACAGCGTGCTTGGTAAGGTGATACTCAGCCCGAGCACACCGATAGTCATAATGGAGGCCGCCGGCTGACGCCATAACTCACCGAGACTGCCCAGCGCCTGTCTGACATGACTGATAAAAAATGCAAGTACCGACTGCACCAGCCCCACTCTGGCGTCACTCGCGCCATGGGAACGGCCCTTAAAAAGCAGACTCATGACCACGCCTCCCCGTCAGCTTCCGATAAACCGTCTGTTATCATCTGGCCCTGACGCAGGGTGAGCGTGCGGTATTTCATCCGCGCGATCAGTCCCAGGTCATGGGTCGCGATGAACACCGACACGCCGGCCTGATTGAAGTCTTCAAACAGACGAATGATTTCCATTGATAATTTGGGATCCAGGTTACCGGTAGGTTCATCGGCCAGTAACAGCGGCGGCTTGTTCACCACCGCGCGGGCAATGCCCACTCGTTGCTGCTCGCCGCCGGACAGCATAATTGGCAAGTTACGGGCTTTATCCCGTAAGCCCACCATTTCCAGTGCCGCATGTACCCGTTTGGTGGTCTCTTTGTGGGTATAGCCTTCAATAACCAGTGGCAGTGCCACGTTATCAAACACGGTTTTATCCATCAGCAACTGATGGCTTTGAAATATCATGCCGATGTCACGGCGGATATAAGCAATCTGACGACGGGAAATCTTATTAAGATCATGACCATTAATCAGCACCCGGCCCACCGTCGGGCGTTCCATAATACTGATTAATTTCAGCAACGTACTCTTACCGGCGCCGGAATGTCCGGTCAGAAAGGCCATCTCCCCGGGCTGGATATGAAAATTAACCTTACTGAGCGCGCGCTGGCCCCCGGGATACGTTTTGCTTACCTGCTCGAATTTGATCATATCCTGGTCCTGCTGTGATCACCGGGGCGACGTGAGTTATTATTATTGGTCTTTATCGGACTCGCTGAACAAGGCATCAATGAACTGCGCGCTATCAAATGTACGCAAATCGTCAATGCTCTCCCCTACCCCTATGTAGCGAATAGGAATGCCGAATTTGTCGGCAATGGAAAAGATTACCCCACCTTTTGCGGTACCGTCCAATTTAGTTAGCGTGATACCCGTCAGACCTACCGCTTCGTTAAACAGCTTCGCCTGACTGACCGCATTCTGGCCGGTGCCCGCATCCAGGGTCAGCATTACTTCATGGGGGGCATTCGGGTTAACTTTCTTCATCACCCGAACCACTTTTTTCAGCTCTTCCATCAGGTTATTTTTATTTTGCAGCCGTCCGGCCGTATCGGCAATTAACACGTCCATTTTCCGAGACTTGGCGGCTTCCAGTGCATCATAAAGCACCGACGCACTATCTGAACCGGTAGGCTGGGCGATAACCGGAATACTGTTACGCTCGCCCCAAACCTGAAGCTGCTCTACGGCTGCGGCACGGAAGGTATCCCCCGCCGCCAGCATGACCCGTTTACCGTCCTGCTGGAACTGCTTAGCCAGCTTCCCGATAGTGGTGGTTTTACCGACGCCATTGACGCCCACCATCAGAATGACAAATGGTCCTTCCTGACTATCGTGTTCGTTCATCACATCAGGCAGCGGCTGATCTACCTGTTGCAGCATTTCACCCATTTGCCCTTTCAGGATTTCCACCAGCGCTTCGGCGTCTTTTAACTGCTTACGGTGAGCACTGTCGGTGAGCTGGCGGATAATTTTCTGGGTAGTGTCCATCCCCACATCGGCTACCAGCAGCTGAGTTTCCAAATCCTCGTACAGCTCATCATCAATGGCTTTACCCTTAAACAGACTGACAAAACCACTGCCAAGGTTAGCTTTAGTCCGCGACAGGCTGGCTTTAAGGCGCCCGAACAGAGACGGCTTCTTATTTTCAGTCGGGGGTTGCTCAGCAGGTTCAGCAGCCGGGACCACTTCTTCTTCCGGCGCTGGCGCGACTGGTTCTGCCGTTACCTCTGCGTCTGCAGGCGTGACCGATTCAGTGCGGGTAACTGCTGGCGTCTCAGCCGGCGCAGGGACCTCGTCTTCCTCCACCACACTGCCCTGAGCCACCGCTGGCGTGTCCGCCGGTTCCGCGGGGGCCACGGTGACGTCAGACTCTGTAGCCTGGTCGTCTTCCCGGGTAGGTGTTGCTGTTTGCGGCTCAGACTCGCGGGTCGCCTCATCAGCGTGCGTCTCTTCGACAGGCTCCTGAGATGCGGGAATATCCCGCGCTTGTTGCAAGTCTTCCGGCAGCGACTCTGCCTGCTCCGTCGTAGATTGAGCAGGTTGTTCGTCTTTGGTAGATTTATCGGTGTGCTTGTTCTTGCTGAACCAGCCAAAAAGTTTCGACATTGTGAGGACAAATCCTTATAAAAACAGAGCAAATTCGGCTAAACTGGCCGGCTATTGTAAGCAGCCATGATAGCATTGTCAGCCATTATGAAGCGAGTTTCTCAGTCATCCCGAAAGGCCTCGTCAAAAGTGGGCCAAATACGTATTATTGCCGGCCAGTGGCGGGGGCGTAAGTTACCTGTTGCCGATGTGCAGGGTCTTCGTCCCACCACCGACAGAAACAAGGAAACCCTGTTTAACTGGCTTATGCATGATCTGCATGATGCACGCTGCCTGGACGTATTCGCAGGTAGCGGGAGTCTGGGCCTGGAAGCGCTGTCACGGTACGCCGCATTTTGCCAGTTCTTTGAGCAGGACCGCCGGGCTGCGACCACACTCACCAACAATTTGCAGACGCTTAACGCCGAGGGCAGTGTTCTGCAGGGCGATGCACTGGCCTATTTACAGCAAAAACCGGCTTCGCCGTTCAATATAGTGTTTGTAGACCCGCCCTTCGGGCAGCAACTGATTAATCCGGCGTTACAGGCTCTGTGCGACAAGGAGTGGGTGACAGCCGGCAGTCTGGTGTATGTGGAACACGAGCCCGATGCGCCGGCAGTCAGTTTCCCGGTGCCGGTGAACTGCCGTAAAACCAAGCGCCTGAATCAGCTTCACTACCACCTCTTTGAAATCAGCTGAGGCACTGCGGGTTTAGGCGCTGAGGTCTATGCCAATGTTTGAAATGCCTTCGTCTAACGCCAGCGTGCGCAGCTCAGCCGCGGTTGCCGCCGGCTTACTGCCACTTTCCACGCACTCCAGCAGCGCATGCTGTGTCGCTATTTCAAATTGCATCAGCGGGTGGTCCCTGACGGTATCATCTGTGGCTTCGCCGCTGGCAAGCAAATACGCCTCCACACTGCCCTGAGATAGCTTGCTTACCACTACGGCACCCTGTAAGTCATCCTGCCTGACCAGATTGATGGTAGCCGCCAGTGCAATGGCAGCATCAATGGCGGGATAAACACCAAAGTTATCGTAATCGCTGGTATCCGGAGTCAGGGCTTCCACTTTTTCCAGCTGCACCGCAAAGTTAATTTTGCTGCGGGGCGCGCACACCGATTCCCAGATGAGGTCCAGACTGTTACGACAGGTCTTGCCGTCATCATATTCCGTCAGCTCACAAAAAAGCTGGTAATTCGGCAGCATGCGTTCCAGCAGCGCTGCGCTGAATGCGACCGCACGCCATCCTTCTAAGGCGCGCACCCGGGCAAAGGTGGTTAATTTTTGTTGTGCCATCATAGCGCTCCGGCAGTATGTGTGAAGTAATTAGCGACACCATCCAGAAACATCTGAATAGCAATCATGACCAGGATCATACCCATCAGGCGTTCCATGGCAATCAGACCCCGCTCACCCAGCAACCGGTGAAAGCCACTTGAGAACATCAGGATCACTGCACTCACCAGCCAGGAAGCGCCTAGGGCAATCGACCAGTCCACCATGCGATCCGGGTTTTGGTTAGACATCAGGATCAGTGCCGCCAGGGTAGAGGGGCCGGCAATCATGGGAATAGCCAGGGGCACTAGGAAGGGCTCTTCGCCCACCGCCAGGCCACTGGGATTTCCGGACTGCGGAAAAATCATTTTCACAGCTATCAGAAACAGGATTATCCCGCCGGCAATACTCACCGTTTCCTGTTGTACATTAAGAAAGTCCAGCACAGCCTGCCCGCTAAACAGGAACAGGAACAGAATAGCCAGTGCAAATAAGAGTTCACGCACCAGGATAAACCGTCGGCGTTTGGGTTCGATACTTTTCAGCACGGACATAAACACGGGCAAATTACCCAGCGGATCCATGATTAAAAACAACATGACGGCGGCGGACCATGTATCCATTGTAAGTACTCACTCCTGCTATTCTTATTGTGGTGCTGATATTGTGTAAATCACATCTCGGACCCGCAGTAACGGTTCAGTAATTCGGACGCGTACGATTGGGCGACACTGGCGTCCGCCTTCGTATCGGGGCCTGCGAAAATGCTCGCAAATTGTCGCATTTACGCTTAAATTTTACTATCAACAATAATAAGGAAGCGCTAAATGAGCTTTATGACAGTGAAAGAAGTGGCCTCATTTTTAGACATTCAGGAAGTCAGAGTGGAGCGGCTGGAACGGGAAAGTTTACTTATTTCGAAAGAAAAGGATGTTGACGGCAAGCCTTTGTTCGATCGCACAGACGTTGAGAACTATAAAACCCTGGCGGAACGACTAGGCGGTTTGTAACGGGCAGCGCTACTGCGCTGCCCCGGTGTCACTTAGTGGTCCATGACCATGCGGGCAATACTCTTGACCCCCGCGGCTGAGGCACCCACCGGCATTTCAGCACTGCCATTGCCATGGTAAGCGGCTGCCAGGTCAAGATGAACCCAGCCGGTACCGTCCGGATTAACGAAGCGGGCCAGGAAGCCTGCGGCATTCGAGGCACCACCACCGCCGCCGCCTTTTTGCGGCCGGCTGTTAGCGGTATCGGCAAAGGCCGATGGGCAGCGATCCTTATGCCATTGCTCTAAGGGTAAAGGCCAGAACCGCTCACCTTCGGCTGCTGCTGAAGCCAGCATCTTATTACGCGCGTCCTCGTCCATGCTGAATACCGCATGGTAGTCAGAGCCCATGGCAACCACGGCCGCGCCGGTCAGGGTGGCGGCATCAATAATCAGCGGCGCACCGGTTTCAGTTGCCCGCATCAGGCCATCGGCCAGCACCAGACGACCCTCTGCATCAGTGTTTACCACCTCCACAGTCACACCATTTTTGTACGTCAGTACATCGCCTAGTTTGTAGGCGTGACCGGAAATCAGGTTTTCGGCGCAGCATAAAATCAGCTTAATGCGCTTATTCGTGCCTTTCATGATGGCCAGCCCCAGTGCTCCGGTCACCGTAGCCGCGCCGCCCATGTCACACTTCATATCCAGCATGCCTTCACTGCTTTTAATACTGTAGCCGCCGCTGTCAAAGGTAATGCCTTTGCCCACCAATACCGCATCTACCGGTGCGCTGTCACTGCCTGACGGGTTGTAGTCCACTTCCAGCATGACTGGCGGACGCACACTGCCGCGGCCCACATTATAAATGCCGATCCAACCGGCCTTCTGTAAATCTTCACCGACCGTCATCTCGATACTGACATGGTCACCACCCAACTCTTTTATCCAGTTACCGGCGCGGCGGGCAAGGTTTTCCGGCGACAGATCTTCCGGGGTGTCATTGACCAGCTGGCGGGTAAACAGCATGGCCGCGTAATCCCGCTCCAGGTCGGCTTTATCTTCGGTATCCGCCCAGTTAATGGCGGCCGGATTACGGGCACGGGTAAAGCTCATAGCAAACGCCCATTGCTGCTCTTTGGTCCAATCACCGCCCAGGGTAGCGGCCGGAATATTCAGGCTGTCCAGCTTCCGGGCTGCCTGTTGTATCACCCGCAGCGGATCACGGGTTTCAGCTAAATGAATGGTGGCGCCGGCTTTATCAAAAGTGAGGCGATTATTTTCGCCCCAGTAATCAGCCGCTTTTTCCTGTGTCAGGGTGACGGTAAATTCGGTCATAACAAATGCTTCCTCACTTGGTACACTAGCGCCCATTGGCTAGTTTTTTTGCTTATACGAATGGGTGAATATGCAGTTCAGCAGCCCGCTGCTTCGCGGCACTTTAATAAAACGCTACAAACGCTTTTTGGCCGACATTGTACTGGACGACGGGCGTACTATCACCGCGCACTGCCCTAACACCGGTGCGATGACAGGCTGTGCCGAGCCGGGGTTTACCGCCTGGGTCAGTCAGTCTGATAATCCTAAACGGAAACTCGGCTTCACCTGGGAACTGGCCCAGACTCCAGCGGGTCACTTTATCGGTATTAACACCCACAATGCCAATAAGTTGGTAGCGGAAGCACTAAATAACAAGGCCTTGCCGCAATTTAAACATATCAGCCGCTGGCGAGCGGAGGTTACTCCCCCTGGCGCAGAAAGCCGCTTTGACTTCGCGCTGGCAGAGGATGACACCACCCATTATATGGAAGTGAAATCGGTGACTCTGGCACGGCAGTCACAGGGCTATTTTCCTGATGCAGTGACGGCCCGGGGCGCGAAACATTGCCTGGAGCTCGCCCGACTGGCAAATACTGGTATCCCCACTACACTATTATTCTGTGTGCAGCACAGTGGAGTGAAAAGTGTGCAACCAGCCAGTGACATTGATCCAAAATACGCCGACGCACTATCCATTGCGGCGAACGCAGGTGTTCAGATACTGGCCGTGGCGTGTGAAATTAACGAACAAAAAGTCGTCATAAATCAATCACTCCCACTTATTTTGTAAAAAATAAGTTGATTTTTTTGCTGTTAACGCCATATTTGCGCCTTGTTTTGCCTTTGCGGTGCCCGTGGGGTACCAAAAATTGCGCGTGCCGTTGCCCAGTATTGGCGCGCATTAGAAAGGTTACTGAGACACCGCGTTGCCTGTCCGGGTCGATTCTGTTATAGATACCGGCTTAGCCAGACATGATGGGTGTCGTAGTGAAGGAGATGTGGCACATGCCAACAGGAAAAGAAGCGAAATCCCTGGGACTATTAGCGTTAGCCGGACTGGAGCCATACCAGCCTAAAGCTGACGAAGAGTATATGAATGAGCCGCAAACGGAACATTTCCGTTTGCTATTGAAAGCATGGCGTAATCAGCTTCGGGAAGAAGTCGATCGCACTGTGACGCACATGAAAGACGAAGCCGCGAACTTCCCTGACCCTGTAGACCGGGCTGCCCAGGAAGAAGAGTTTAGTCTTGAGTTGCGCACCCGCGACCGCGAGCGCAAGCTCATTAAAAAGATTGAAAAAACCCTGAAGCGTATTGAAGAAGATGATTTCGGGTTCTGCGATCAGTGCGGTATCGAAATTGGTATCCGTCGTCTGGAAGCACGTCCCACAGCCGATCTGTGCATTGACTGCAAAACCATGGCGGAAATCAAAGAAAAGCAAATGCAAGGCTAGCTCACCCGCCTTGTCTGTAAGCAAACCTGCCTGGTGTAACATCGCAGGTTTGCTTTTTGTTCCTGCCAAACCCGGCGTTTAGCATGTCTAACCTGCACTCTTATACCGGCAGATTTGCCCCTTCCCCTTCTGGTCCGCTTCACTTTGGTTCTTTACTTGCCGCCCTGGCGAGTTATCTGGATGCGCGCGCACATCATGGTCGCTGGCTGGTTAGGATAGAAGACATTGACGCGCCACGGTGCGTTCCCGGCGCTGCTGACGATATCCTGCGTACGCTCGACACCTATGGCTTGCACTGGCAGGGCGAAGTTATGTATCAGTCTGCCCAGCTGCCCCGTTATCAGGCGGCGGTGGACGAACTGCTCGCATCAGGCTTAGCCTACTATTGCACCTGTACCCGGAAGATGATCAAAGCCCTGGGCGGGGTTTACCCGGGCACCTGCCGTCATCGGCATCACCAGGGCGATGCACCATCGTCGATCCGCATTATGCTGACCGAGCCGGTGCAACAGTTTGACGACCGTATCCAGGGCACAACCCGGATCAATGCCCCACATGCGCTGGAAGACACTATTATAAAACGGCGTGACGGCCTGTTCGCGTACAATCTGGTGGTGGTGCTGGACGACCATGCTCAACAGGTAACACACATTGTACGTGGCTCAGACCTGCTTGACACCACGGCCACACACCTTAGTCTGGGGCGCCTGTTAGGGCATGCGCCGCCACGCTATGCGCATATTCCGGTGGCATCTGTGACGCCGGGGCGTAAACTGAGTAAACAAAACCATGCGGCGGCGTTGCCAAAAGACTCCGTGACAGGCACCCTGCTCAAAGCCATGCAGTTGCTGGGATTACCCATCGACAACCAGCTTTATTATGGCACCCGGGATGAGGTGTTGAGCTGGGCGATTACACACTGGGACACAAAATTGGTACCCAAAAACGGCGAAATTATTGTCGATAGTCACGAATCCACTTATCATAGCGAGCCTTAACCTATTCGGGGAGTAAACATCATCATTAATCGCGTGTTCAAATCGGTAAAAGGCGTGTTCAGCCGGGACAAATCGTCTGACCAGGAAATTCAGGGGGTAGTGATCCCACGTGCCGAACACGGTATTTCCCGTGACGATATCAGTGACAATGCCCTGAAGGTACTTTACCGACTGAACAAAGCGGGCTTCCAGGCATACCTTGTGGGCGGCTGCGTACGCGATCTGATGTTAGGTTTGCACCCCAAAGATTTTGATGTGGTCACCGACGCTACCCCAGAACAGATCAAAGGGCTATTCAGAAACTGTCGCCTGATTGGCCGCCGGTTCCGCCTGGCCCATATTGTCTTTGGTCGGGAAATTATTGAAGTCGCCACCTTCCGCGGCCACCATGCCGATGGCGGCAACGAAGATCCCGACGGCAACGATAAGAAAGCGCTGGGTAAGCAGGATGAACACGGTCAGCTGCTCCGCGACAACGTCTTCGGCAGCATCGAAGAAGATGCTGAGCGTCGCGACTTTACGTTTAATGCCATGTATTACAGCGTGGCAGATTTCGCGGTGACTGATTTCGCCAACGGCATAGATGCTATCCAGAAACGGGAAGTACGCCTGATTGGCGACCCCGAAACCCGCTACCGTGAAGATCCGGTACGGATGCTGCGCGCCGTCCGCTTTGCCGTCAAGCTGAATATGACCATCAGCAAGCCCACGGCCACACCTATTAAGTCGCTGGCACATCTGCTGGGCAACATTCCTGCGGCTCGTTTATTTGAAGAAACCCTCAAACTGTTTTTGTCTGGTCAGGGCGAAGCCACCTTTTTGATGTTGCGTGAATACGGTTTACTTACGCCTTTGTTTCCGCAACTTGAGTCGCTAATCCGTGATGAAAACAGCCGCGAAATGCAGTTCATCCGGGCGGTACTGCGCAACACAGATGACCGCATCAATAATGACCAACGGGTAACGCCCGCGTTCCTGTATGCCGCCCTGTTGTGGTACCCACTGGAAGAACAGAGTCAGAAACTGCAGGCCGAGTCCGGGCTTAATGCCCATGATGCGCTGAACATTGCCATGGGCGAAGTCATCAGCCGCCAAACCAAGCACATTATGATCCCGAAGCGTTTCTCCACCGTGATGCGCGATATCTGGATCCTGCAGCAACGGTTGCCTAAACGCTTTGGTCGTCGCGCCTTCCAGCTGCTCACCCATCCGAAATTCCGGGCAGGTTACGATTTTCTGGCCGTACGTGGGCAGATAGAGGGTGGCGAAGTGCTGGAGCTGGCCGACTGGTGGACCCAGTTCCAGCAGGCCGACAACGGTAAACAGAAACAGATGCTGAAAACCCTGCGCCAGCGCGAGGGCGGCGATAAACCTAAACCGCGCCGACGCCGTCGCAAGAGCCCTAACAAGCAAGCCGATCATGACTAAAGAGCACGCATATATCGGGCTGGGCAGCAATCAGGGCGAATCACAATCGTTAGTGCAAGACGCATTGAACGCAATAGGTGCGCTGGACGATACCCGTTTGCTGCAAACGTCTTCTTTGTACACCAGTTCGCCCATGGGTCCGCAGGATCAACCGGATTACCTCAATGCGGTATGCCTGATTGAGACTGCGCTGAGTCCCCACGCCTTACTAAAAGCGCTACAAAAAATAGAACAGCAACATGGCCGGGTGCGTAAAGCTGAACGATGGGGGCCACGTACTCTGGATTTAGATATATTACTGTATGGGGCACATACAGTGGATAGCGCGGATCTCACCATACCCCATTACGGCATGGCCGAGCGGGAGTTTGTAATGGTACCCTTGTTTGAAATTGCACCTACCATGGTTATGCCTGACGGCAAACCGATTGCACAGTGGGTAGCCAATTGCAGCCTGGACGGCCTGCGCCGTCAGCGCGCTTCCAATTAATGTCGAAATCCGTATAGTTCGCTCTTCAACCTACCGACACTGGGATAGTTGCTATGAAAACCGTCACGGTCTCTGGCTTACTTGCCAAAAAACAAGCCGGTGAAAAAATTACCGCACTGACTGCCTACGATGCCAGTTTTGCAAAAATGTTCGATGAACAAGGCATTGACGCCATGCTGATTGGCGACTCGCTGGGCATGGTGTTACAAGGTGAGGCTGACACCCTGCCGGTTACGGTAGAAGATATCGCCTATCACACCCGGGCGGTGCGCCGGGGTACTCAGCGAGCGTTTGTACTCGCCGATATGCCCTTCATGAGCTACAGCACGCCCCCTTACGCTTACCGTAACGCCGCTACCCTGATGGCAGCGGGCGCCAGCATGGTAAAACTGGAAGGTGGCAGCTGGCTGGCAGAAACCGTCACCGGGCTGGTGCAGCGGGGCGTACCGGTATGTGCGCATCTGGGCCTCACCCCACAGTCGGTCCACGTGTTTGGTGGGTTTAAAGTGCAGGGACGTGAACAGGACAAAGCCGATACCCTGCTTAAGGAGGCGCTGGCGTTACAGGAAGCCGGTGCTCAGTTGCTGGTGCTGGAATGCGTACCGGCTGCGCTGGGTAAAGCGGTGGCAGACAAGCTGACCATTCCGGTGATCGGCATCGGTGCCGGCAAAGACACTGACGGTCAGATCCTGGTGATGCACGACATGTTCGGCATCAGCGCCAACTATATGCCGAAGTTTTCAAAAAATTATCTGGCAGAAACCGGCGATATGCGCAAGGCCGTAAAAAAATATATCGACGACGTTCACGCCGGCGAATTCCCTTCTGCCGCCCACAGCTTTGAATAAACTATGCAGCTCTATACCGACATACCCTCACTGCGCGATTGTCGCGCACAATGGCACCGCGACGGTCTGAATGTAGGCTTTGTCCCCACCATGGGCAACCTGCATGACGGTCACCTGAAACTGGTGCGAGAGGCCAAGCGCTACTGCGATAAAGTGGTGGTCAGTATCTTCGTCAACCCCATGCAGTTTGGGGCAAATGAAGATTTAGATGCGTATCCCCGCACCCTGGATGAAGATCGGGAAAAGTTAGCGGCCCTCGAGGTCGATGGCTTGTTCCTGCCCACCGTAGCCACCATGTATCCCAAAGGCTTGGCTGAACAGACATTTGTGGAGGTGCCCGGCATTTCCGACATGGTTTGTGGAGCCAGCCGCCCGGGTCACTTCCGGGGTGTGGCCACGGTGGTCACCAAGCTGTTTAATATGGTACAGCCGGATCATGCGTTTTTTGGCGAGAAAGATTATCAGCAGTTGCAGGTCATTCGAGCGCTGGCAGAAGATTTGTCGCTGCCGGTGACTATTCACGGTGTGCCGACTGAGCGTGAAACCTCGGGACTGGCGCTCAGCTCCCGCAATGGCTACCTGACAGCAGAACAACGCACTACCGCGCCTGCCCTGTACAAACACATGCGTGCGTTGGCTACAGAACTGGCCCACGGCGATCGTAATTATGCCGGGTTAAGCGAAAAATACACTGCGGCACTGAATGCCAGCGGCTTTACTACCGACTATGTGGAAATACGCAACGCGGTGAATCTGGCACCGGCCACCCGTGACGATAACGAACTGGTGGTACTGATAGCCGCATTTTTGGGCCGCACCCGCCTGATTGATAATACCCGGGTGACGGTTACCGGCTCAGACTAAGCCAGTAGCGCGGCTACCCGCGAGAGGCTTCGGTCAGCGGGCTATCCTGGTTAACCAGTGCCTGCCAGTCGCTGGTTTGCTTGGCCAGCAGGTGTTGTTCGGCCAGTATTGCGGCTAAGTCGTTGTGGGTGGTGAGTGGGTTGGCCAGTACAACCCGAAATACGGTAATCGACTGGTCAGGATAATCCGGGGCTTCCAGACGGGTCCGGGAAACAAACGATTTCCCCGCTTCCCGTTGTTGTTTCTGTACCTTTACCACCAGCTTATCGACTTTCTCATTGAGCGCTTCCCGCGTGTGTTTATCCACCTTGCCCAGTGCTTCCTGAACACTATCCGGACATACCCGGTAAGTAAGTAATGACAAACGCGGAGAAGTAACCAGTTCGAAATCCGGATGGCGGCTGATCATGTCCGCAAAGGTGCGGGCTTTTTCAATGCTTTGATCAATAAGCAGCTCGTAACCCCTACGGCCAAATATGTGCAAGGAGGCATACACCATCATGGCCATGCCGTTGCGAGAGCCTTCCAGGGTAGTCGCCCCCAGATCTTTGGAGCCTTCCCGTAAAATATACTGAGCGTGATGACGCACGGTATTGGCGTCTTCAGCGTCTTTAAACAAGGCCATGCCCGCGCCCATTGGCACGTACATTTGTTTATGAGCGTCGATGGTCACCGAGTCGGCCCGTTCGATGCCCTGTAAGCGGTGGCGATACCGCTTGGAAAACAGCGTGGCGCCACCCCAGGCCGCGTCCACATGGAACCAGCAACCCAGCTCTTTAGCTACGTCGGCCAGTTCATCAAGGGGGTCGACATGTCCGGTTTCAGTGGTACCGCCAATCCCGACGATAGCCAGCAATTTGTTGCCTTGCTCCTGATAGCGCTTGCCTGCGGCCAGTGCTTCTTCCGGGCGCAGGGTCTGCTCCGGGCACGGCAGCGCCAGCAACTGATCGCGGCCAATGCCGAGGGCATCTACCGACTTTGATAACGAGTAGTGACCCCGCTTCGAACACATTACGCCAACATTGTTAACGTCATACGCGCGGTAGGCAGCAGGGAGTCCCGCCCGGGCGACGCCGGCAAAGCCCGGCTTCGGACCCAGCATCTTATTTCTGGCTACCCACAGGGCAGTAATATTCGCCACGGTGCCGCCTGAGCAAAACGCTCCCAGCGCATGTCGGGCACTGTGCAGGTGCTCAGTGTAATAACTATCCGGACGGTCATAAATGAGGTTGTGCATCATACCCAGCACCTGGCGCTCCAGGGGAGTAAATGCCTTGGATGTCTCGATCTTTACCAGGTTCTGATTCAGTCCCACCAACAGTTTAGCCAGCGGCAGATGAAAGTAAGGTAACGCCGAGGTCATATGACCAATAAACGTAGGCGAGTAGGTGTTTACCGAATGCGCCACCAGTTTATCCAGCAGCGTTTCCGCATGCGAAGACACAAACTCCGGCGACTCGGGAACTTTGGGATCAGAAAAATCCTGCTCGATTTCTTCCAGCGAGGTCTTTTTGGTCACCACATGCTGAGACAGAAAATCCAGAATATTGTCTGAAAGATGCTGCTCAATCTGGGCCAGTTTGGAGTCTTTGTGCTCAGGTTTGGTAAAAACCCGAAACAAGTGCTGCAGACTAACTTGCGCTTCACCCACTCAACACACCTCATTAATTGCTGACGATGTTAGTCAGTCTGACTAACGTTGCCGGCTTGCATTTTGCCACCGATGAACGAATTGACAGGCGTTTGGTAAACTTAGCAGCCGTCTTACAAAGAGGCGAACTTTACCTCAGAACAGCCCTGACGCCAAGATCCATTCACCTGTTGCCACCACAAAGTGACCCGGACCGGCCATAGTACACCGTATTTTACTGTTCTGCAGGAGGCAGCGACTAATTTTAAGGGACGGATGAGACGCAGTACCCGTGTTCCTGTATTGGTATTTCCCTTGCCTCTGCTATAGTCACTATATTGGGAACTCAGGAACATGGACCATGCCTATACGAGAGGTCACCGAGGGCGTAGCGCTCGATAATATCGTACCGTATTTTCAGCCCATTCTGGATTTACAGAACCAGCGCGTGTGGCGATACGAGTGCCTGGCACGGCTAATCACACAAAGTGATAAAACATTTTTACCCAGCGAATTTCTGTATCTACTGGAACGTAACAACCACGTGCATGAGCTTACCGAAACCATGTTTTGCCAGAGTGCAAAATATTTTGAGGAAGTGAACATGCCCTGGAATATCAATCTGGATGCCACCGATCTTGCCAACAATACGTTAACGCAGAAACTGATGGCCCATTTAGCCAATTACCCCAATGCACACCGGGTCAGCGTCGAGGTCAGTGCCAGTACCGCCATGAAAAACCTGCGCCAGCTGGAGACCTTTCTTGATCGCAGCCTGCATAGTGGTCTCGGCGTGTTCATTGATAACGTAGGAAACTCACCGGGCAATATTAAGACCCTGTTGAATCTGCCCATTCGGGGGATAAAGCTGGCCGGTGGTCTCATTCGTCACTATGGCGCGCACAGTGAAGTCAGGGAATTTGTCGATAATGTGCTGACGCTGTCCCATGAGCGTAGCATCAGTGTGGTAGCGGAGCACATAGAGACCGAAGCAGAGCTGGAACAGGTGCGACAGTTACCCATTCGCTATGCGCAGGGCTATTTGTTCAGCAGGCCGGCGCCCACTCCCACCCGGCACTAGCGAGCGGGTTCGCCGCTCACTCGCTTTCTTCCGGCTGACAGGTCAGTTTCCAACAGGTCTGGCCGCTACGCTGATACTTTCGTTCAAACGGGGTAAAGGCGTCGTCATCGCGCACTTCGCTGAGTGTGGAGGCCAGCCCGTAATGGGCGCTGGCCTGCGCAAACTCCATCAGATACAGCGGCCAGTTGCTGCGTACCTCAACGTAAGGACACAGAGCCATCAGATCAGCCATGGCGGCACAGGCATACCAGCGCTTCTGAATGTGTGCACGTTTAGGGTAAGGGTTCGGATAAAGCAGATAATGCCGGGCCACTGTCCAGTCAGACTGGCGCAGTAACCGCCAGAAGTCATTGACATCGGCGCGGATCACCCGGTAGTTGTCGCAACCGGCCGCGTAGCTGGTATGTTTATCGACTCGTTGGGCGGACTTGTCCAAACCCAGTATACGGTAATCAGGAAACTGTTCCGCCAGCCGTGCCGTGCTCTCTCCTACCCCGCAGCATGAGTCCAGAATGAGCGGGCCGCGGTAATCTCCCAGCCACGCACAGGCTTCGTCGAACGCTGCCTGCGTATGTGCACCGATCGGCTTTTTATTTTCAGCCTGTTGGTAGCGCAGTACCAGCTCATCGAGTTTTTCGTGGATCCCGGTCTGGTTAGTGGTGATACTGCGTGAATTACCGCCTTCCCCGCTCATCAGCTACGAATTCCCTTGCCGGTTTTAAGCAGGTAGTAAGCTACACTGAACAGCAGCGCGTTAAAGCCCACCAATAGCGTCAGCGAAACCACAATCCCGACATCAGACACGCCCAGGAAGCCATAACGGAAACCATTCACCATATACACAATGGGGTTTGCTTTACTGACCCACTGCCAGAACTCCGGCAACAGGGTAAGCGAATAAAATACGCCCCCCAGGTAGGTCAGTGGCGTCAGCACAAAGGTGGGCACCATACTTATGTCGTCAAAGGTTTTTGCGAACACCGCATTAATTAACCCCGCTGTGGCAAACAGGGTGGAGGTCAGAATGAGCGTGACCACGATCACTGCCAGATTGTGAATTTGCACATCCACAAAGAACAACGAGACCAGTGTGACAATAATACCGATGAGTATGGCCCGGGCCACACCGCCCCCGACATACCCCAGAATAATCACCGTGGTAGGCACGGGCGCCACCAGCAGCTCTTCAACGTTACGCTGAAACTTGGCACTGAAGAACGAGGACGACACATTCGAGTAGGAGTTGGTGATTACCGACATCATGATTAAGCCGGGGACAATGAATTCCATATAGGTAAAGCCGCCCATCTGGCCAATCCGATCCCCTATCAGGCTACCGAATATAATGAAATACAGGCTCATGGTAATGGCCGGTGGTACCAGTGTCTGAACCCAGATGCGCAGGAACCGGGTACATTCTTTTATCCAGATGGTAGTCAGCGCTACCCAGTTCTGGGCAAACCAGCCTTTACTGTCGGCGTGCTGGGCCGGCTGTGAATCAGTGTTTGGTTGTGACATTTTACGCCTCCTTCAATGCGGCTTCGGCGTCTTCAACAAGTCGCACAAATAACTCTTCCAGACGGTTTGCTTTATTACGCATACTCAGCACCTGGATCCCCTGCTCAGTGAGCTGAGTAAAGACCGGGTTGAGCCCCTCTGATTTTTCTACATCTACCTCCAGCGTATGCGCATCAACCAGTCGGTATTCGAACCCGTTCAGGCTAGGCTGAGACTGGGTCTCACTGATGTCTAATATAAAGGTTTCGATGTTCAGTTTGGCTAACAGTGACTTCATACTGGTGTTTTCGACAATTTGCCCTTTGTTAATGATGGCAATATTGCGGCACAGCATTTCCGCCTCTTCCAGATAGTGGGTGGTGAGAATAATGGTAATGCCCTGACGGTTAATCTCTTTTAAGAAGCCCCACATGGAACGGCGAATTTCGATATCCACACCGGCTGTGGGCTCATCCAGGATCAGGAGACGGGGCTCGTGCATTAGTGCTCTGGCAATCATTAAGCGACGCTTCATGCCGCCGGACAGCTCCCGCGCCCGGGCATCCCGTTTTTCCCACAGATCCAGCTGGGCAAGATATTTTTTGGCCCGCTCTTTAGCCAGGTCGCGGGGCACCCCGTAATAGCCAGCCTGATTCAGGACAATCTGCAACACGGTTTCAAACTGGTTGAAGTTAAATTCTTGAGGCACCAGGCCGATGCAGGCTTTCGCCGCTTCTTTTTCAGTGTGCAGGTCGTAACCAAACACTTTAGCCTGACCCGCAGTGGGGTTCACCAGCGAACTGATTATGCCGATGGTGGTGGACTTACCTGCGCCATTCGGCCCAAGCAGTGCGAAGAAGTCACCCTCTTCTACCGTGAGGTCGACACCTTTAAGCGCTTGCACGCCACCTTTATAGGTCTTGGCTAACCCCGAAATATCTAATGCTTTCATTCACAAACCTGTAGATGTGTTACTGAACGTCGTAATGCCTACGTACCGGTTGCTTTATTGACCAGTTTCGCAGCGCTATGCAGCCAGACAGAAAATTTGTCGTGTGTAAGTGCGACCGAACTGCCGGTTTTCAACCCCACCGGCCCGGATGACTGGCATGGCCCTGACGGGGGATGTTATCCCTGACAGGACTGGGCTACACTGGGTTACCGTGGTCGGGCGCAGTCTGTCTCTGACAGGCCTGACAAAAACAACAATAACCGACTTTCCACGACAGCGAGGACATTATGGCACATTTATCCCCCCTTCCGGCAGACACCACCGACGAACTGGCAGACGATTTCGCCGTGTTTATCGATATTCTGGGCTTTGTGCCCAATAGCCTGCTCACCATGCAGCGCCGCCCAGAGATGGTAAAAGGGTTTGCGGCGCTGACCCGCGGCGTGATGGCACCGGACAGCACGGTCGATCTTGGCTTTAAACGACTGCTTGCGCATTTTGCCAGCCGCGCCGCCGGCTGCCAGTACTGTGAAGCACATTCGCTGATTGCCGCGGGCCTACATGGCGTGAGCGATGAGAAGGTCGCTGCGGTGTGGGAGTATCAGACCCATCCGGCATACACTGAGGCAGAGCGGGTGGCGTTAGACTTTGCGCTGGCGGCAGGCAGCGTACCGAATCAGGTCGATGACGCGTTAATGGCCAGAATGAAGGCGCACTGGGATGAAGGCCAGATTGTGGAAATTCTGGGAGCTGTAAGCCTGTATGGTTTTCTTAACCGCTGGAATGATTCGCTGGCTACAGAGCTGGAGTCCACCCCCGCCGAGCTCGGCCGACGCGTGCTGAGCAAGGGAGGATGGACAGGGGGTAAACATGTGTCGTCGGATTAACGCTGAGCGGTAAGGGTTTCGCCTTCCTCAGCAATGTGGAGTACTACGCGGCGGTCAAAGAACGTGTCCTCATAGGATTCTGCCCGGCTCTCCTGTTCGCCCACCGCCACGGTGAGGATCTGGTTGGCCGCCACACCCTGACCGGTGAGATACTTTTTCACGCTCAGTGCACGCTGCATGGACAATGCCTGGTTAAATGCAGCATCCCCACGGTTATCGGCATGCCCGGTTAGTCTGATGGTCAGGCTGGGATGTTGTGTGAGTGACTTAGCGATACGGTCAAGCTGCCCCTCAAACTCAGGCTCAATGGTCACAGAGCCGGTTTTAAACTGCACACTGCTCTCCAACGCCAGCACTTTATACTCTGGCTCAGCCTGGTAATTCACCCGGGTGAGACGGGCTTGCTGCTGCATGCCGGCAAGTTCATCATGCATCGCAAATAACGCTTCCTGGGTTTCGTTTAATGCTTCGCGGGACGCGGCCAGCTCAGCATTTTGTACCTGGTCATTGCCAATCATGGCGCCGAACACCGCCGCTACGATCGCGCCGGCCGGACCGGCAATGATGGTGCCGACCACCGCGCCGGTCCCCAGCCCGATAGCCACTTCTTTGTCGCCGCGGGTGGTCTCCTTAGCCGCCGCAGCAGGCATGGATAACGCCACTGAAAGCAGGCCGGCAGTCAGTAAAGAGTGGGAAGATTTTATTTGCAACATGTTAACGCTCCTGAGAAAAAGGCACTGCACACCGGGTTAATGTGTGTGCAGTGCAACGGGTCTATGGAAGGTATTACACAGGGCAATTGCGTCTTGTTGATGTGAAGGTTAAGGCAATACGATGAACAAACCGGGCGCTTTATGACACATTCAGGCCACCAATCCATCCTTTATAGCGTGGCAATAGGTGACGGGCGCCTGTCAGCGAATGCTCAAGAGGTGTAATCGTGCCGGGTCACCTCGAAAGATTGTGGCAGAATAGTGGCATCATTCTGGATTTTATGCCGAACTCAGGCGGGCAGGATGACTCTTAAGGTATAGTGTCGGCACAATAAGACGTGAAGGAAGTAGCATGCCAAGAACCATCGCCTTAGTCGAAGACGATCCGGCCATCCGCGAAAATTACGTGGCGGCGCTGAAGAATCAGGGTTATGAAGTAAACGCGTTTGCCGACCGGCCCAGTGCCTCGGCGGCGTTTGCGCAGACATTACCTGATCTGGCTATTATCGACATTGGATTACAGGAGGAGATGGAAGGCGGGTTTGTACTCTGTCAGCAACTACGTCAACTCTCCCAGTCGCTGCCCATTATTTTCTTTACCGCCCGGGACAATGACGTGGATACCATCAGTGGCCTGCGCATGGGTGCTGATGATTACCTGACCAAAGACATCAGTATGGCACATCTGCTGGCCCGGATAGCGGCGCTGTTTCGGCGTACGGATCTGCTGGCTGCACCTAAGCAACAGAGTGAACAGGTGCGGGTGGGCCACTTGCAGGTAGATGTCAGCCGCATGACCGTCAGCTGGAAAGGCCAGCCGGTGGCGTTGACAGTCACCGAGTTCTGGATGCTCCACGCCTTAATCAAACACCCCGGCCATGTCAAAAGTCGTCAGCAACTGATGGATGAGTCCCGAATGGTGGTCGATGACACCACTATCACCTCACATATCAAGCGCATGCGCAAAAAATTCCTTCAGCTCGATGACACCTTCGATCATATAGATACCGTGTACGGTATGGGCTACCGCTGGCAAAATCACTGATGATGCGTGTGCGTTTTTCTATTCGTTTACAGCTCTTGCTGTTGTCGCTGTTCCTGTTTGCTATCCCCTGGCTGGGTTATAAGTATGTGTGGGAGCTGGAGCAGTATCTGAGAACCGGTCAGGAGCAGACCATGGTGGGCACCGCACGCGCGGTTGCCACGGCATTGCATGAGCGTCCGGCTCTGTTTGACAGTCAGTCGTCGTATTTACAAACCGTCAGGCCAGGCACCGACTTATACGCAGCCCCGATTGACGCCCCTGTCCGGCTTGATGGGGAACTCACCGACTGGCAGCAGTTCACACCGCTGGCGCAACAGTATGGTGACGGGCAGGTGGTGAACTGGTTTCAGTCTACTTTCCCGCGTCCACCGGTTAGTCTGTCGTTTCAGCACATGGTCGGTCGCTATGGACAGTATCTGTATGCCATGTTTGCCGTTACCGACGATCGGGTTGTGTGGCGTGGTAAGAATAGCCTGAGCATCGACCGAAGTGATCACTTACTCATTGGACTGACGACAGACAGTGGCAAGCTCCAGCGCTTTATTATTGCGCCGTTCGACGCCGGTTGGGTGAACGCCTACCGGCTGGATGACGACTTAAGCCGCTACCGTGCCGCCGACAACGAACTGCGGATCCAGGGGCGCTGGGTGCGCACGGAAGACGGCTACAACATTGAGTTGCGCTTCCCCCTGGAAATGACGTCCGGCGCACTGGCCTTCGCCGTAGTGGACGTAGATGACCCGGCGAGCCGTACGAAGCAGTATGCCATTGGTACCGCCAACCCCAACACTTCAGATGGTCTGGGCACAGTAGTCACGCCGTCTCCGGAAATAGAGCGCATACTGGCAGGCCTTAAATACGCCGACTCCCGGGTTTGGGTAGTCGATAAACATAAGCGGGTGCTGGCCAGAGCGGGCGACCTGCAATCGTCGGCTGGGTTTCGAACCCGCCAGCGCCCTGCCAGCGAGAATTCCTGGTGGCGCTGGATTGAACAGACCTGGTTGCTGCCCCTGTACTATCACATTCTGACTAAACCCCCGGCAGAGTTTGTGGATGACATGGCCGATGCCTACGCGCTGGCAGGCAAAGATATTACGGCTGCGCTCAACGGTGAGCCCGACTCCCTGTGGCGTCTGACCCCCGATAATAAGGCCGTGGTGTTATCTGCGGCCTATCCTATTTACATTGATGACACTGTCATGGGCGCGGTGGTGGTCGAACAGACTACCCACGGCATCCGCACCCTGCGAAACCGGGCCCTGGAAGAGTTGTTTCACGTTATTTTGGCGGTGATGCTGTTGGGCACTGCCGGCCTGCTATTGTTTGCAAACCGCATTTCGTCACGCATTCGCAAACTACGGGACGACACCGAAGCGGTGATTGACGATAACGGAAAAATTGTCGGCACACTGGCGCCGGCCAGACAACGGGATGAAATTGGTGATCTCTCCCGGGCCTTTGCAGATGTGCTCTCCCGTCTGCAGCAATACAATTCATACCTGGAAAATATGGCCTCGCGACTGTCCCATGAACTGCGCACCCCTATCGCCGTAGTGAAGTCCTCACTGGATACCCTCGCACAGGTAGATGACCGCCTGGAGCAGGCTGTCTTCGTACAGCGTGCGCAAACCGGTATCAGCCGGTTAAGTACAATTCTGAACAGCATGAGTGAAGCCACCCGGCTGGAGCATGCCATTGCCCAGGAAGACATTGAAACCTTTGATGTCACCAAGGTGCTGTCGGGGTGTGTGGCCGGATACCAATACGCCTACGCAAACCGGCCCTTTCAGCTGAAAGGAGCTGAAGAACCGATGCTGATAAAAGGGTCTCCGGAACTGTTTGCACAAATGCTGGATAAAATTGTGGCCAATGCTACTGAGTTCAGTAACACCCAGGACAGTATCGTGCTAAACGCGTGGCGTGATGGCAAGTCAGCGCACGTAAGTGTGACCAATTCCGGCCCCACCCTGCCCGATGGCATGAAAAGTCAGTTGTTACAGTCCATGGTATCGGTACGTCCCGAGGGCAGTCGTCAGCAGGAAACCGCCCATCCGCACCTGGGACTGGGGTTGTATATTGCCAATATGATAGCCCAGTTTCATAAGGGTAGCCTGACGCTGAACAACCTGCCTGACAATACCGGCGTATGTGTGGTCATTACCCTGCCACTGAGCGCACCCTAACCCTGATTCTGTTTGCCGGCTGACCAGCATGCCTGAGGTCAGTGGCGAGTTACGCACCAACAGCACCCATCATTTAGGTATGTGGAAAAGCTTACTGGCTGAAGTGCCAGAATAGGGTCCCTTGGGCCTGCCCGGCTTACCCGCCTTTCAGCGCATCATCCGGCGCATTTTTCACCATCATCCGCTCGCGACGACGGTTCATCATTTTGGCCAGCCGGCGCATACTGACGGTGGCGTCTTTCTCATCGACAATATCCACTCCCAACAGCCGCTCCAGTAAATCTTCCAGCGTGATCACGCCCTCCAGGCCACCGTACTCATCCACTACCAGCAACATATGCACCCGCTTATTCAGGAAGTGTTCGAAGGTGCCTGACAGCGGCATACTCCCCAGTATAGTCACCATGTCTTTTGCATACTCACTGAGTGGCTTATCGGTATTGCCCCGGGCCTGGGCTACCAGCAAGTCAGATCGCATGACATAGCCGGTGACCTCTTCAGAGTCATTGTCGGCGTAGACCGGAATACGGGAGTATTCAATGTGGGCATGTTTATGAAAGAACGCTTCTACCGACATTGTTTCCGGTACCGAAAACATGGCTGTGCGGTGGGTGATGGCATCTTTTACCTTAAATTCATGCAGGGTCAGCAAACTCTGCAGGAATGCCGCTTCATGGTTGGCCAGTTGCCCTTCCTGACTGGATAATTCGGCCATGGCCTGGAGTTCGTTTCGGCTGAGACCGCGCAGCGGGCTGTCTTCTTTAAAGCCCCGGGTAAGCAGCTCGGACATGACCACAAACGGCTTTAGCACCATGGTCAGGTATTTAAGGAAATAGGCAGTGACCGGTGCCAGCGCACGCCAGTATGTGGCGCCCAGTGTTTTGGGGATGATCTCAGAGAAAATCAGGATGAGCAGGGTCAGTACGGCAGAAATCACGCCCAGATAGGCGTCGCCGAATACCGCTGCCGCCTGAGCACCTGCGCCTGCGGCCCCCATGGTATGGGCAATTGTATTCAGGGTAAGAATGGCAGACAAGGGACTGTTTATATTATCGGTCAGGCGACGTAGTAACGCACCGCTGGGGCGCTTTTCTTTTTCCAGCACCGAAATATAGGCTGACGACACACTAAGAATGACCGCCTCGGCAATAGAGCAAAGAAATGAAAAGCCCAGTGCAATAAGCACGTACACAATCAATAAAAACATGGATCCCTTTTCGCTGTCAGCGATAACTGAGTGAATGTCTATTATGGGGGACTGAGCGGGATGTACAAGTCCAGTACGTCGAAAAGCGTTGATTCCCTTTCCCTGTTACAGCACCAAAGTACTATGGAGAGAACCCGCTGTAGCACCTAGCCTTGTTAACAAGTTTATAACAACACCCAAGGTGGTCTATGCGCACTCTGTTACGTTGCCTAATTATAACCCTATTACTGACTGCAACCAGTCATGTTTACGCGCAGTGTCGTGATCCTGTGGTGCTGGTGCATGGCAATACGGCCACCCCGGCGAGCTGGGATAACACGGTGGCGGCGTTAACGGCAGCGGGCTACCGCAGCAGCGATATATACCTGCCTGACTGGGGCTCTAAAGCATGTGCAGCATGCAATAATCACTACGGTAGCGAAGAAACGCCAGTGCGCCAGGCTATCAGTGATGCCATTAATGCGTCCTGCAGTGGTCAGATTGATGTCATCGGCCATTCCATGGGGGTGACGCTGGCAGCGCAACAAATTGATAAGCTTGCCGCCGCCAGTTACGTCGATGCGTTCATTGGCGTGGCCGGTGCGGCCCGCGGTCTGTGGAGTTGCGGTGTGTACCCGTATAATGTCTGGAGCAGTACCTGTGGCTACTATGGCCTGTCAGTACAGAGCCCGTTTCTGGACAGCGTGTACGGCGTAGCGTTAGGTGACCGGGTATACTCAATAAAAAGTTATATGGACCAGATTGTCTGCAGCACCGGGACCTGCACGGTAGGCGGCATTCACAGCAGCCGGCTGTGGAACGAAGATGCCTCCTTCACCTATGCACTGGGTCACTTTGGCTTACAAACCGATACCAGCAACAAACAGGTGCAATTGCTGGATTAGCAGTGAGTGCACCGCTCATTCAGCAGACGCTGCTTACGAGCAGCAGTCCTGCTGATTCGCCGGGGTCCTGCGAGCTATCCGTTGCCACACGTTACGCATCATAAGCGCCATTAGCATCACCGCACTGAGCGCATACACCGTTTGCCAGGTTGCTGAATGAAGATGACCGGCGGCAGAGCCAATGATGTACTGCTGCCATTGCAGGGCGTCTGCCAGCCAGTTCAGGGCGTAGCCGCTGACCATGCTCATGCTCACCACGGCAAATAAATACAGCGCTAGGGTACGTCTGCCCATCTCCTGATAAATCATGCCCATGGTGGAGATATTGGTGGCCGGTCCGGCCATCAGGAATACCAGGATCGCCCCGGGGGAAAGCCCGGCTGCCAGAAACCCTACCGCTAGAGGCGTCGAGGCGGTGGCACAGATATACATCGGGATCCCTACCAGCGCCATCACCAGCATCGCCAGAAAGCCGTCGCCCCATTGCGTAAGAAAGTCGGCGGGCACCCAGGTTTTTATCGCAGCCGCCAATGCCAGGCCTACCAGTAACCACACGATGATGTCGTCCAGCAAATTGCCAGTAGCATAGTTAAATACATCAGCCAGTTTGCGCTGTATACCACGCCCCCTGCCGTCCTCTGCTGAGCCACAACACGCTGCGTCTGACTCGCTGGCAGGCGGCCGGGGCGCGCAGCAATCACGTTGCTGCTCGGCTTGAGCCTGACCTGCACTGTCGCAGCATGTGTCTGCGGCTCCTGGGCTCACCCGGGGCTGACTGCCTTCGCAACAACCAGGGGGCTGGGGTTGTTTGGCTGAGCGTTCAGCGCCGCCAAATAAGCGTACCAGTACGCCTGCATAGACAGCACTGAGCACGGCGACCACTGGTCGCACTACGGCGAATACCGGACCTAATAACGCATAGGATACTGAAACACTGTCTACACCAGTTTCAGGGGTGGAGACCAGAAAGGAGACCGTGGCCGGTTTGGATGCCCCGCTTCTGCGCAGCCCCACCGCGGCAGGAATGACACCGCAGGAACACAGGGGCAGCGGAGCACCAATCACCGCGGCTTTGCCGATAGCAGAGAAGCTGGCACTTCCCATGTGCTTTTGCAAAACAGACACAGGAACCCATTCGTGCATTACACCGGCCACGAATAAGCCCAATAACAGCCAGGGTGCCGATTCAATAAAAAGCGCAAGAAAGTTGTTCAGTAACAGCGCCAGGTCAGCCATACGTCTCCGGATAATGATAACTAAGCGGGGGATATTGTAACAGAGATGAACGGGGAAAATCGCCACTGCGCGCTGTTCCGCAGTGGCGATTGCGATGATTACTTAATTAGATTCACTCCGGCGGAACCGCGCGATCACAGACCAGGCTTCCAGCATAACCAATACCGATACTACCAGTACTATCGCATCCAGAAATACCAGCAAGTAGTTTTCCGCCAGCCAGTATTCCTTGAGCTTAATAAGACCGGCAAAGAACGCCATAACCAGCACGAACAGCATGGGGATGAGGGTATATCGGGCTGGGCGTTTCATTTTAATCAGCATTACCGAGACGACCAGCAGTGTCAGACTGGCCAGGATCTGATTGGTGGATCCAAATAACGGCCAGATAATCATCCCGCCACTGCCTGACGCACCGCCGGCACCAAACGCCAGCAACAGACAACTGCCCACCGCCACAAACGTCGCTACCAGACCTTTTTTCAGCGCCTTAATATTATAAATCTCACCCCATTCCTGGATGATATAGCGCTGCAGACGCACGCCCGAGTCCATGGTGGTTCCCGCGAACAGCACCACCATGACTGCCAGAATGGTGGAAGAAAACTCCACCGGCAATCCCCAGCCTTGCTGAATAAGATTAGCACCGCCGGTAATAAAGGCATCGACACTCCCTGCGCCCAGGTGGCTGTAAATCTCATGCCATTCCTGGGGCGAAGCCGCCAGCGCTACTCCACTTACGGCCACAATGGTAATGAGAGCTAATGAGCCCTCGCCCACTGCACCCAGATACCCTACAAAGCGGACATCGGTTTCTTTATTTAGCTGTTTGGAACTGGTTCCCGACGACACAATGCCGTGAAAACCGGACACGGCGCCACAGGCAATGGTGACAAACAACAACGGGATGATACTGGGGGTATCCATGGCTGTCTGGGTATTGAATGCCGGGGCGGTAATATCGGGCATGGCGAAGAATACCGCGCCGTAGAGCAAAAACAATCCGACCAACAGCTGCATACCATTGATGAAATCGCGGGGTTGCAACAGCATCCACACCGGCAGTAATGAGGCGATTGCCGCATAGATAAACAGAATAATAATCCAGTTGGCCGTATCAGCCAGTCCAAACATGGACTCTGGCAAGCTCAGCGGAATGTAACTGCCTGCATAGACAGAGGCATAAAGCACCAGTATTCCCACCATACACAGCGGGATAAGGGCAAAATTGCGTTTCAGTAACTGTCCGATAATGAGCGCCACTGCGATAGCCGTCCAGGCCGGGAACACGGCGGTGGGTTGTGAAACGAAAGAGTTGGCGATAACCACCCCAAATACGGCATTGACCATCAGCAACACCAGGAAAACCACAATCATAAACAGTGCGCGGGAGCGCTTGCCGATAACGCTTTCGCTCAGGGCACCCATGGACTTACCTTTATGCCGGACACTGGCCCACAGGGCGCCCATATCATGGACACCGGCAAATAAGATTGTACCCAGCACGACCCATAATACCGCCGGTACCCAGCCCCAGTATACCGCAATGGCCGGGCCTACAATGGGCGCTGCACCCGCGACTGAGGTAAAATGGTGACCCCACAACACCACCTTATTGGTAGGCACATAATCTTTGCCATCCTGAAGTTCATGGGCGGGCGTGGTAAAGCTGTCATCGAGTTTAAAGATACGGGCAGCAATAAACTTCGAGTAGACAAACCAGCCCAACAGCATGCCGGCAATACCCAGAAGAACAATTGTAATTGACTGCATAGTTATCGTCCGTTTTGTTTGTTAGCGATTAGATTAACGAATTCACTGATGCCAGGTGGCAGCCAGCGCGTGTATGTCGCCCGGTGAACACTCACCGTGGCGCAATGAATACTGCACGCAGTAAGCCCGCTATTACATCATGGCCGGGCTAAGCTGGTCGAGCTTATCAGACAAAAGTCGTAGTAGGTATTAGCCGGTAAAGTGGTAGTGCCAGTAGTGGCATCTCGCACCCGCAGTACGCCACCCGTTTCTCAGGGCATAGGTATAACATCTGCCAAACCTGTTTGCTTCCCCCACCCGCAACGACACGTCCCTGAACATACTCTATAGTTTTGTATAAGTTTGCTCCCGATCTCACAGGAAGATGACATGAAAATAATGGTTATGGTGCGCTCCACTGCCGCCTCTGAAGCGGGCACCCCTCCCACCGCGAAAATCGTCAGCGACATGAATGTATTCAATGAAAAATTACGCGAGGCTGGGGTGTTACAGCACGCAGAAGGTCTGCGCCCCAGTGAACAGGGTGTTCGGGTAGCCATTGATGGCGGCGACCGCCGGGTGGTGCACGGCCCTTTTCAGCCAGCTGATGCGCTTATTGCCGGCTACTGGGTATGGGAAGTTACTGACATGGACGAGGCGCTAGACTGGATCAATCAAAGCCCGGTGCCCATGGACGAACCCTGTATAGTAGAGCTCAGACTCTGTGAAACCACAGAAGACTTTGCCGGCATTGAAGATGCCGAAAACACGCAGAAGAACGAGGGCGAGCACGCTTACTCCCGAGCGATGCGCAACGCCACTAGCAACCCCTACCTGTTTTACGATGGCTGCTGTGAAGCGGCATTTGACTATTATGAACAGCATCTGGGTGCTGTGCGGGGTGAGTTAAACCGTTTTGCCGATAGCCCGGAGTCTTTTCCGGAAGGCATGCTACCCGATAACTACGACCAAAAAATTATGCATGCAGAATGCACTGTGGGTGATACCACTATCTACGCCTGTGACGGCGGTGGCAAAGATGGGCCTATCAGCGGCATGAGCCTGGCAGTGACCGTGGCCGATATGGACATTGCTACACGGGCGTTTAACGCACTGGCTCACGACGGGAACATTCTGATGCCCTTACAACCTGCATTTTGGTCGCCGTTATTCGGGCAGGTAAAGGATGCATTTGGCGTCACCTGGATGATAATGGTAGCTGGCCGGCCTGAGTAGCTGTAACAGATAAAACGCCATGGCTACTGGCTGGCAGAACTCAGGCTGAAACAGCCACCAAGGGACACGGCGATAATGTACCGGAACCGCCCGATACATTGCTACAGACATAAAAAAAGGCCACCGAAGTGACCTTTTTCTTGTTAAGTGCTAATCAGCGATATTATTCGATGATTTTGGCTACAACACCAGCACCTACTGTACGACCACCTTCACGGATTGCGAAGCGCAGACCTTCGTCCATCGCGATAGGCGCAATCAGTTCAACTTCGAACTTCAGGTTGTCGCCAGGCATTACCATTTCAACGCCTTCTGGCAGTTGAACAGCACCGGTCACGTCAGTTGTACGGAAGTAGAACTGTGGACGGTAGCCTTTAAAGAATGGCGTGTGACGGCCACCTTCGTCTTTGCTCAGTACGTATACTTCTGCTTCGAACTTAGTGTGAGGCGTGATTGAGCCTGGCTTCGCCAGTACCTGACCACGTTCAACTTCATCACGCTTAGTACCACGCAGCAGAACACCAACGTTCTCACCAGCACGGCCTTCGTCAAGCAGCTTACGGAACATTTCAACGCCGGTACAAGTTGTCTTGGTAGTGTCTTTCATACCAACGATTTCAACTTCTTCACCAACCTTGATGATACCCTGCTCTACACGACCAGTTACAACAGTACCACGGCCTGAGATTGAGAATACGTCTTCGATAGGCAGGATGAACGGCTTATCAATGGCACGCTCTGGCTCTGGAATGTATGAATCCAGTGCTTCGCCCAGCTCGATGATTTTCTTTTCCCACTCGGCGTCGCCTTCCAGTGCTTTCAGAGCAGAACCCTGAACTACTGGCAGGTCATCACCTGGGAAGTCGTACTCGCTTAACAGCTCACGTACTTCCATTTCTACCAGCTCAAGCAGCTCTTCATCATCTACCATGTCACATTTGTTCATGAATACGATGATGTAAGGTACGCCTACCTGACGACCCAGCAGGATGTGCTCACGAGTCTGAGGCATAGGACCGTCAGTCGCGGCAACTACCAGGATCGCGCCGTCCATCTGTGCGGCACCGGTGATCATGTTTTTAACGTAGTCAGCGTGTCCAGGACAGTCTACGTGCGCGTAGTGGCGAGTAGGAGTGTCATATTCTACGTGTGAAGTAGAGATGGTGATACCACGTGCTTTTTCTTCAGGCGCGTTATCGATTTGATCGAATGCCTGAGCTGAACCACCGTAAGTCTTAGACAGAACTGTAGTGATTGCTGCAGTCAGCGTGGTTTTACCGTGGTCAACGTGGCCGATTGTACCCACGTTTACGTGGGGTTTCGTACGTTCAAACTTTTCTTTTGCCATTTTTCTCGCTTCCTAAGTTAAAAGTCCGACCCAATATAGACCGGACCGAACCTTCATTAAGATTTAGATTCTTGCTTCAATAATAGCTTGCGCCACATTGTTCGGCGCCTCGGAATAATTGAAGAACTCCATTGAGTAAGATGCTCTGCCCTGGGTTTGTGAACGCAGATCAGTAGCATACCCAAACATTTCTGAAAGTGGCACTTTGGCACGAATAATCTTAATGCCTGCCACACCTTCATCCATTCCTTCGATCATGCCGCGACGACGATTCAGGTCACCTACGACATCACCCATCCAGTCTTCAGGAGTCGTTACTTCAACTTTCATCATAGGTTCAAGCAGGACCGGATTTGCTTCCGAGCAGCCTTGCTTAAAGCCCATTGAGCCGGCGATCTTAAACGCCATTTCAGAAGAGTCAACATCATGGTATGAACCATCGAACAGCGTTACCTTGACATCAAGTACCGGGTAACCTGCAACCACACCGTTTTGTAGCTGCTCCTGAATTCCTTTATCTACCGCCGGGATGAATTCCTTCGGAACTACACCACCCACGATATCGTTAACAAATTCGTAGCCTGCGCCTTCTTCCTGTGGCTCAATACGAAGCCACACATGGCCATACTGACCACGGCCGCCAGACTGACGAACAAATTTGCCTTCCACTTCCACTTTCTTGCGGATAGTTTCGCGGTATGCAACCTGTGGTTTACCCACGTTACATTCCACTTTAAATTCCCGCTTCATGCGATCGACAATGATGTCGAGGTGAAGTTCACCCATTCCGGAAATGATTGTCTGACCTGACTCTTCGTCAGTCTTCACATGGAAGGACGGGTCTTCGGCAGCCAGCTTACTCAGGGCCATGCCCATCTTCTCCTGGTCAGCCTGCGACTTTGGCTCTACCGCAATCGCAATCACCGGATCCGGAAACTCCATACGCTCCAGCGTAATGATATTGTTGGGGTCGCACAGGGTGTCACCGGTGGTGACATCCTTCAGACCAATTGCCGCTGCGATGTCGCCAGCACGAACTTCCTTAAGCTCGGCGCGATCTTTCGAGTGCATCTGTACAATACGACCAAAACGTTCCCGTTTGCCTTTTACCGGGTTGTATACGGTATCACCGGTATTCACCACGCCAGAGTAACAGCGGAAAAAGGTGAGCGTGCCCACAAACGGGTCGGTGGCAATCTTAAACGCCAGCGCTGAAAACGGTTCGTTATCGTCGGCATGACGCTCGGCTTCGGTTTCATTTTTGTCGTCGAGTACGCCGGTTATCGCCTTCACTTCTGTAGGCGATGGCAAATACTCAACCACGGCATCCAGTACCGCTTGTACGCCTTTGTTTTTAAAGGCACTGCCACACAGGGCCAGTACAATTTCGTTATTCAGGGTACGGATACGTAATCCCTGACGGATTTCCTCTTCGCTCAGCTCCTGGCCGTCGATGTACTTGTCCATCAGTTCTTCGGAGGCTTCCGCAGCAGCTTCTACCATTTCTGAACGGTACTGCTCGGCTTTCTCCCGGTATTCTTCTGGAATTTCTTCATAGGTAAACGTCATACCCATGTCTTCCGCGTTCCAGTTAATCGCCTTCATTTTCAGCAGGTCGATTACGCCACGAAAGTCTTCTTCAGTGCCAATGTTCAGTTGGATCGGAACACAGGTGGCACCTAAACGCTTGCGGATTTGGCCCACAACACGCTCAAAATCGGCGCCTGCCCGGTCCATCTTATTGACGAAAACCAGACGAGGCACCTCATATTTGTCAGCCTGTCGCCAGACTGTCTCTGATTGAGGCTCAACCCCGGAAGACCCACAAAAGACGACAACAGCGCCGTCCAGCACACGCAGGGAACGTTCAACTTCAATGGTGAAGTCTACGTGTCCTGGTGTATCGATGATATTAATACGATGCTGGTCGAATTGCTGCTGCATTCCAGACCAGAAGCAAGTTGTGGCGGCAGAGGTAATAGTTATCCCCCGCTCCTGTTCCTGCTCCATCCAGTCCATGGTGGCTGCGCCATCATGCACTTCACCTATTTTATGTGACAAGCCCGTGTAAAACAGAACACGTTCCGTGGTTGTGGTTTTACCCGCATCCACGTGTGCCACAATACCAATATTACGATAACGCTCAATTGAGGTCTTGCGAGGCATACGTCTCTCTCAGTTATTAAACGTTGATTACCAACGGTAGTGTGCAAACGCTTTGTTTGCTTCGGCCATACGGTGCACGTCTTCACGCTTCTTAACCGCAGAACCTTTGTTGTCAGCTGCATCTAACATTTCAGCAGCCAGGCGCTGAGCCATTGACTTTTCACCACGTTTACGAGCAGCGTCTACCATCCAACGCATACCCAGGGCGTTACGACGTACTGGACGTACTTCTACTGGTACCTGATAAGTAGAACCACCTACACGACGAGACTTAACCTCTACGGTAGGACGGATGTTGTCCAGCGCATCTTCAAACACATCCAGGTGTGCCTTGCCGGTTTTTTCAGCAACAATATCAAGCGCACCGTAAACGATTCGTTCAGCGACTGACTTTTTGCCGTCGAGCATTACGACATTCATGAATTTCGCAAGCAGCTGTGAACCATATTTTGGTTCTGGTAGGATTTTACGTTGACCTACGACTCTTCTTCTTGGCATCTTCTATTCTCCGTATGAATTCAGGGAATCCCCAAAACTCTAATTACTTCAGTTTGGCCTTACTAACGGAGAACCGTTAAGACTTAGGCTTCTTCGCGCCGTACTTAGAACGGGCTTGTTTACGATCGTTAACACCTGCGCAGTCAAGCGTGCCGCGAACTGTGTGATAACGAACACCTGGCAGATCTTTAACACGACCGCCACGGATTAATACAACACTGTGCTCTTGCAGGTTGTGGCCTTCACCACCGATGTATGAAGAAACTTCAAAACCGTTGGTCAAACGCACACGACATACTTTACGCAGTGCAGAGTTTGGTTTCTTTGGCGTAGTAGTATATACACGAGTACATACACCACGTCTTTGCGGACAAGCTTGCAGGGCAGCAACGTTGCTTTTTTCAACGGGCTTTCTGCGAGGCTTGCGCACTAACTGGTTAACTGTTGCCATTAACTAGCTCCTGATTAAAAACTACAAAAACCCGAGACATGTGTCCGGGTCCATTTATGCGATAATTCGCTGTTATCCAACACTGTGCTCGTCAGTATTGGCCAGACTTTAATGCAAAAAACCGCGCCCTGTTTCTGCTGTCTTTTCAGACTAACCAAAAATCGGGTCGCGGAATATTAATGATCAAAGCCTTACCTGTCAAGCTGTACAAACCATAACCAGTCAATTTACTGACGGCTGCTGGCAACTTAACCGGTCATTCCCGGAGGAACAGGTAAGCGGGGCAGCCAGGCTACCCCGCTATATACTTACTCGTCAGTAGATTGTTCGCCGCTGGCGTCAGCATTCAATGCTTCAGTCAGGGCCTGTTCGGCTTCGGCAGCCGATACTGACATTTCTTCGATCTCTTCTTTGCGCTTCTGGGCACGACGCTCGTGATAAGCGAAACCGGTACCGGCCGGGATCAGACGTCCCACGATAACGTTTTCTTTCAGACCACGCAGGTCATCTTCTTTACCCTGTACTGCCGCTTCGGTCAGTACCCGCGTTGTTTCCTGGAACGAAGCCGCAGAAATGAACGACTCAGTAGACAGCGACGCTTTAGTGATACCCAGTAACTGAGTTTCATACTCGGCGCCCATCTTGCCATGACGTTCAAGTTCACGGTTAGCCACTTTCACGTGGGCTACCTCAACCTGCTCCCCTTCCAGGAACTGGCTGTCGCCAGGGTGTGTGATGATGCACTTACGCAGCATTTGGCGGATAACCACTTCAATGTGCTTGTCGTTAATCTTAACACCCTGCAGGCGGTAAACTTCCTGTACTTCGTTCACGATGTAGTTGGACACCGCGCTGATACCACGCAAACGCAGGATATCGTGTGGTGACTCTGGACCGTCGGCGATAACTTCGCCTTTTTCCACTTTCTCACCTTCGAACACGTTAAGCTGACGCCACTTAGGAATCATCTCTTCGTAAGCATCACCCTCTGCAGGTGTGATTACCAGGCGCTTCTTACCTTTGGTCTCTTTACCAAAGCCAATGGTACCTGAGATTTCCGCCAGAATGGCCGGCTCTTTTGGCTTACGCGCTTCGAACAGGTCAGCAACCCGTGGCAGACCACCGGTAATATCCCGTGTCTTCGAGCTTTCCTGCGGAATACGTGCCAGTACATCACCTTCGTTAGCCATCTTGCCGTCAGAGGCTTCAATGGTGGTAAAGCTGGGCAGACGAATTTCCTGCAGACCGAACTCGTCGCTCTCCAGAATAAGCTTAGGCTCTTTAGCGTTAACCTTGGCCAGGTCTTTCACCACGATACGGGTCAGACCGGTCAGCTCATCCTGCTGCATTTCGGTGTTCGAGTCGTCAACATCGGCAAAGCTGATCTTCGCTTTACGCTCAGTGATGATGGGGTGACTATGCGGGTCCCAGTTCGCGACAACATCGCCGGCAGACACTGCTGCGCCGTCATCCACGGTCAGGATCGCACCGTAAGGCACTTTATAGCGCTCTTTCTCACGGCCCTGATCGTCAATCATTGTCAGTTCGGTTGAACGTGAAACGATAACCACTTTGTCGTCAGAGTTACGCACATATTTAGCGTTATGCAGCTTCAGACTACCGGTGGTTTTCACCTGTACACTGTTCTCTGCGGACGCCCGTGATGCCGCACCACCGATGTGGAACGTACGCATGGTGAGCTGGGTACCCGGCTCACCGATTGATTGCGCCGCAATAACACCCACAGACTCACCGCTGCCAACCATGTGGCCACGGGCAAGGTCACGACCGTAACATTTCGCACACACGCCGTAGTCATTATCGCAGGTGATAACAGAGCGAACCTTAATCTGATCAACAGAGTTGGCTTCCAGCATGTCTACCATGGCTTCGTCGAGCATCACGTTACGTTCTGCCAGAACTTCGTCAGTCCCCGGCTTCAGTACGTCTTCGCACACAACACGACCCAGTACACGCTCACGCAACGGTTCAACAACATCACCACCTTCAATCAGCGGCGCCATGTCAACACCTTCAAAGGTGCCACAGTCGACATTGGTAATAACCAAATCCTGCGCGACGTCTACCAGACGACGTGTCAGGTAACCCGAGTTCGCTGTTTTCAGTGCCGTATCGGCCAGACCTTTACGGGCACCGTGAGTAGAGATGAAGTACTGGAGTACGTTCAGACCTTCACGGAAGTTAGCGGTAATCGGCGTTTCGATGATCGAGCCATCTGGCTTAGCCATCAGACCACGCATCCCGGCCAGCTGACGAATCTGAGCCGCACTACCCCGTGCGCCAGAGTCGGCCATCATATACACCGAGTTGAACGATTGCTGCTCTTCCTCTTCGCCATCTTTGTTGATAACGATGTCAGTCTTCAGGTTGTCCATCATGGCCTTAGCAACTTTTTCGTTGGCATTTGACCAGATATCGATAACCTTGTTGTAACGCTCACCCGCTGTTACCAGACCGTTCTGGAACTGTTCCTGAATCTCGATAACTTCGGCTTCAGCAGCTTCCACGATGTCTTTCTTTGCAGCCGGGATAACCATGTCATCAATACCTACTGACGCACCCGCAATCATTGCGTAGTGGAAACCAGAGTACATGATTTGGTCGGCAGCGATTACTGTGTCTTTCAGACCCAGGGCACGGTAACACTCGTTAAGCAGTTTCGAGATCTGCTTCTTACCCATAGACTGGTTGATCAAATCAAACGGCAGGCCTTTAGGCAGGATCAGTGAGAAGATGGCACGACCTACGGTAGTGTCAGTCAGCGTCACTTTTTCAGTTTTGGTGCCGTCTTCTGCAACGTCGAATTCAGTGATACGCACTTTTACCCGCGAGTGCAGTTCAGCATTACCGGTACGGTACGCTTTTTCCGCTTCGTTCGGGCTGGTGAATACCATGCCTTCGCCTACACCGTTTATTTTCTCACGGGTAAGGTAATACAGACCCAATACAACGTCCTGTGAAGGTACGATAATGGGTTCACCGTTCGCCGGTGACAGAATGTTGTTAGTCGACATCATCAGCGCGCGGGCTTCCAGCTGCGCTTCAATTGTCAGAGGTACGTGAACCGCCATTTGGTCACCGTCGAAGTCGGCGTTATAAGCCGCACAAACCAACGGGTGAAGCTGAATGGCTTTACCTTCAATAAGGGTAGGTTCAAATGCCTGGATACCCAGTCTGTGCAGCGTAGGTGCACGGTTCAGCAGTACCGGGTGTTCACGGATAACTTCGTCCAGAACGTCCCATACTTCCGGCGCTTCGCGCTCTACCAGTTTCTTCGCTGCTTTGATGGTAGTGGCCAGGCCACGTCCTTCAAGCTTGCCGTAAATAAACGGTTTGAACAGCTCAAGTGCCATTTTCTTCGGCAGACCACACTGGTGCAGACGTAGCGTCGGACCAACGGTGATTACAGAACGGCCTGAGTAGTCAACACGTTTACCCAGCAGGTTCTGACGGAAACGACCTTGCTTACCTTTGATCATATCGGCCAAAGATTTCAGTGGACGCTTGTTCGAACCGGTAATTGCACGGCCGCGACGACCGTTGTCCAGCAGCGCATCAACGGCTTCCTGCAACATACGCTTTTCGTTACGTACGATGATGTCAGGGGCAGCCAGGTCGAGCAGACGCTTCAGACGGTTGTTACGGTTGATAACACGACGATACAGATCGTTCAGATCGGATGTGGCGAAACGGCCACCGTCCAGCGGTACCAACGGACGTAAGTCTGGCGGCAGAACCGGCAGCACTGTCATGATCATCCACTCTGGCTTGTTGCCAGACTGTTGGAATGACTCAAGCAGTTTCAGACGCTTAGTGATCTTCTTACGCTTGGTTTCTGAGTTGATGCTGGGCAGCTCTTCACGCATGGCAGCAACATCGGCGTCCACGTCCAGTACTTTCAGCAGGTCAAATACCGCTTCGGCACCCATCTTGGCGTCGAACTCATCGCCATGCTCTTCCAGTGAATCCAGGTATTCTTCTTCACCCAGCAATTGACCGCGCTCAAGCGTAGTCAGACCAGGTTCAGTTACCACATAAGATTCGAAATACAGCACACGTTCAATATCACGCAGCGTCATGTCCAGCATCAGACCGATACGAGACGGCAGTGATTTCAGGAACCAGATGTGCGCAACCGGGCTGGCCAGTTCGATGTGACCCATACGCTCACGACGTACTTTAGTCAGTGTAACTTCAACGCCACACTTCTCACAGATTACACCGCGGTGCTTCAGGCGCTTATATTTGCCACAAAGACACTCATAGTCTTTTACCGGGCCAAAGATACGCGCACAGAACAACCCGTCACGCTCTGGCTTGAACGTACGGTAGTTAATGGTTTCAGGCTTCTTTACTTCACCGAATGACCATGATCGGATCATGTCAGGCGAAGACAGACCAATTCGAATATTATCGAATTCTTCGGTCTTATTTTGTTGCTTTAGAAACTTTAATAAGTCTTTCACATTACTCTCCCAGCGGAGTCAGTCTCTAGAACCCGGCTCGAAAGCCGGGCCATCTTAGTCAATACGTGGCGATTGCCGTGTTACTTTTTCTCTTCCAGCTCGATGTTAATACCCAGCGAGCGGATCTCTTTAAGCAATACGTTGAAGGATTCAGGCATGCCTGGCTCCATTCTGTGATCACCATCGACGATGTTCTTGTACATTTTGGTACGGCCGTTCACGTCGTCCGATTTCACTGTCAGCATTTCCTGCAGTGTGTAAGCCGCGCCGTATGCTTCCAGTGCCCACACTTCCATCTCACCGAAGCGCTGGCCACCGAACTGTGCTTTACCACCCAGAGGTTGTTGAGTAACCAGACTGTACGAACCGGTAGAACGGGCGTGCATCTTGTCATCAACCAAGTGGTTCAGTTTCAGCATGTACATGTAACCCACGGTTACCGGACGTTCAAATGCGCGGCCGGTACGACCGTCAAACATGGTGATCTGACCGCTTTCTGGTAGATCTGCCAGTTTCAGCATTTCTTTAATTTCCGATTCCCGGGCACCGTCGAAGACTGGCGTCGCCACTGGAACACCTTTACGCAGGTTGTTCGCCAGGCGCTTAATCTCATGATCCGAGAAGCTGTCAATGTCAACTTCCTGGTGATTCTCGCCCAACTCGTAAACTTCTTTAAGGAAGTTACGCAGTTTCGCCATTTCTTCCTGCTCTTTGAGCATGCGGTCGATCTTCACACCGATACCATGGGCAGCCATACCCAAATGGGTTTCCAGAATCTGACCGATGTTCATCCGCGAAGGTACACCCAGCGGGTTCAACACGATATCGACTGGTGTGCCATGTTCATCGTAAGGCATGTCTTCAACAGGCTGGATAGTCGAGATAACACCTTTGTTACCGTGACGACCGGCCATTTTGTCGCCTGGTTGAATGTGGCGTTTAACCGCCAGATAAACCTTAACGATTTTCAGTACGCCTGGTGCCAGATCATCACCCTGGGTGATCTTGCGACGTTTGATTTCGAACTTCTTATCAAACGCTTCCTTGGTTTCGGCGTGCTGGTCAGCAATCTGATCCAGCTCTAACTGCGCATCTTCGTCTTTCAGCGTGATCTCAAACCACTTCTCGCGTGGCAGACCTTCAAGCTTAGACTCTTCAATGCCGTTGCGAGTCAATGTGTTCTTGGCACGGGCAAAGATGCCGTCAGCCAGGATATTGAACTCGTCAGACAGGTCTTTCTTAACCTGACGCAGCTGCATGTCTTCGATTTCCAGCGCGCGCTTGTCTTTTTCAACACCGTCGCGGGTAAACACCTGAACATCAATTACCGTACCGTGTACCGAGTTAGGTACGCGCAGTGAGGTATCTTTAACATCAGATGCTTTTTCACCGAAGATTGCTCTTAACAGTTTCTCTTCTGGTGTCAGCTGGGTTTCGCCTTTAGGCGTTACCTTACCTACCAGAATGTCACCGCCTTTCACTTCCGCACCGATGTAAACAACACCAGATTCATCCAGTTTGCTCAGTGCAGACTCACCCACGTTAGGAATATCAGAAGAAATCTCTTCCGGACCTAATTTGGTATCCCGGGCAATACAGCTCAGTTCCTGAATGTGAATAGTAGTGAAGCGGTCTTCCTGAGCAACACGCTCAGAAATAAGGATTGAATCCTCAAAGTTGTAACCATTCCACGGCATGAATGCGATACGCATGTTCTGACCCAGTGCCAGGTCACCTAAATCCGTAGACGGACCGTCGGCCAGCACGTCACCAGTAACAATCGGGTCGCCAACACTACAGGTAGGCTTCTGATTGATACAGGTGTTCTGGTTAGAACGGGTGTACTTGGTCAGGTTGTAGATATCGATACCGGCTTCACCTGCCAGCATTTCATCTTCATTTACCTTGATAACAATACGGCTGGCATCTACGTAATCAACCGTACCGCCACGTTTCGCTACCACAGTCACACCAGAGTCAACCGCAATGGTACGTTCCATACCTGTACCTACCAGCGGCTTGTCTGCACGCAGTGTAGGAACGGCCTGACGTTGCATGTTGGCACCCATCAGTGCACGGTTAGCATCATCGTGTTCCAGGAACGGAATAATACTGGCCGCGATCGACACAATTTGTTGTGGCGACACGTCCATGTATTTGATGTCTTCTTTTGGCATCAGCGTGGTTTCACCACGGTGACGACACGGAATCAGGTCATCGACCAGTTCACCGCCTTCGGTCAGGGCAATGTTTGCCTGTGCGATAGCGTACTGACCTTCTTCGATGGCTGACAGGTAATCGATTTCTTCGGTAACCACGCCGTCTACGATACGACGGAACGGAGTTTCCAGGAAACCAAAGTCATTGGTACGCGCGAAGCTCGCCAATGAGTTGATCAGACCGATGTTCGGACCTTCCGGTGTTTCGATTGGGCACAGACGACCATAGTGAGTCGGGTGTACGTCTCGTACCTCAAAGCCTGCACGTTCACGGGTAAGACCACCCGGACCTAATGCCGAAATACGACGCTTGTGCGTGACTTCTGACAGCGGGTTGTTCTGGTCCATAAACTGTGACAGCTGTGATGAACCGAAGAACTCTTTAACGGCAGCAGAAATTGGCTTGGCGTTGATCAGATCCTGCGGCATGGTGTTATCCAGGTCACCCAGGCTCAGGCGCTCTTTAACAGCACGCTCAACACGAACCAGACCTACACGGAACTGGTTTTCAGCCATTTCACCGACAGAGCGGATACGACGGTTACCCAAGTGGTCGATATCGTCCACTTCGTCTTTACCGTCACGGATTTCGATCAGCTGCTTCATGACTGCCACGATATCATCGCGGTCTAACGTACCACTGCCAATCAGCTCTTCACGGCCAAGACGACGGTTGAACTTCATTCGGCCTACTGACGACAGGTCATACCGTTCTTCTGAGAAGAACAGGTTGTCGAACAGCGTTTCCGCAGCGTCTTTTGTTGGCGGCTCGCCAGGACGCATCATGCGGTAGATTTCTACTAACGCTTCCAGACGGTTAGTGCTGGAGTCGATACGCAGCGTATCGGAAATGTAGGAACCGTGATCCAGTTCGTTAATGTACAGCGTTTCGAATTCTTTGATTCCGGCCTGGCTCAGTTCTGCCAGAGTTTCCAGAGTCAGCTCATCGTTCGCATTAACGATAACTTCACCGGTGTCTTCGTTCACGTAAGTCGCGGCGAATACACGGCCAATCAGGTACTCTGCCGGCACTTCCAGTTCGGTGATGCCAGCTTTTTCCAGACTGCGAGTATGACGCGCTGAAATACGACGACCGGTTTCCACCAGGACGTTGCCTTCGGCATCCATGATGTCGAACTGGGCAGTTTCACCACGCAGGCGATCCGGCACCACTTCCATCATTACACGGTCTTTATCTATACGTACCTGAACTTTCTCGAAGAACATCTCAAGGATTTCTTCGGTAGTCATTTCCAGTGCACGCAGAATAATAGTGGCAGGCAGCTTACGACGACGGTCGATACGTACGAACAGGTTATCTTTCGGGTCGAACTCGAAATCTAACCATGAACCACGGTATGGAATAACCCGCGCGTTATACAGCACTTTACCTGACGAGTGGGTTTTACCCTTGTCATGGTCAAAGAACACACCTGGAGAACGGTGCAGTTGCGACACAATTACCCGCTCAGTTCCATTGATGACGAACGTACCGTTCTCGGTCATCAGTGGAATTTCGCCCATGTACACTTCTTGTTCTTTAATGTCTTTTACGGTACCTGGGGCGGCTTCTTTGTCAAACAGGACCAACCGCAGTTTTACTCTTAGTGGAGCTGAATATGTGACGCCGCGAATCTGACATTCTTTGACGTCGAATACAGGCTCACCCAGACGGTAACTAACATACTGTAGTTCTGAGTTGCCTGAATAGCTTTTGATGGGGAATACTGAACGGAAAGCTGCTTCCAGACCGTATTGTCCATCTGAATCGATTTCAATAAATTTTTTGAAGGAATCAAGCTGAATTGAAAGAAGGTATGGAATTTCCAATACCTGTGGGCGTTTGCCAAAATCCTTACGGATGCGTTTCTTTTCGCTATAAGAGTAAACCATGGGTTCCTCAGCCTGCTGATTTATGACCCAACCTGCCGTTCGATATGTGTTAAACAAATACCAAACAACAAACTTCCACGACCCTTTTCCGGGCAATTCAACCAGCATACAACAAAATTTAACCAATTATTAGTTAACTTGTTGGTTTACTGCTTTTTTTATGAATTACCGGGTGCGCATTTGATAGTACAGTAAAGGGTTAAAAACTGTACACCCTACAGCGCAAAAAGGCTGGTGGTCAATAATAACCACCAGCCTTGCCGTCTCAGGCAGGTAATCTGAATGTCAGATTACTTGATTTCTACTTCAGCGCCAGCTTCTTCAAGCTGCTTCTTCAGCTCTTCTGCTTCTTCTTTGCTTACGCCTTCTTTGATAGCTTTAGGAGCAGATTCAACTACTTCTTTCGCTTCTTTCAGGCCAAGACCAGTTGCGCCGCGAACTGCTTTGATTACCGCAACTTTGTTGCCACCGAATGAAGTCATTACAACGTCAAATTCAGTTTGCTCTTCAGCAGCAGCAGCTTCGCCGCCAGCAACTGGAGCAGCAGCAACGGCTGCAGTAGCTTCTACGCCGAACTTTTCTTCAGCTGCTTCGATAAGCTCAACCAGTTCCATAACTGGCATTTCAGCAATCGCGTTCAAGATATCTTCTTTGGTTAGAGCCATTTCTCTAAACTCCTGGGTTTAATAAGTTAAAAAATTCAATATGCCAAAAACGAAAATTACTTTTCGTCTTTGATCGCCGCCAATACACGCACAAATTTGGTAGGTACTTCGTTGATTGTCTGAACGAATTTGCCAACCGGTGCTTTGAAGGTTGCAAGCAGTTTTGCAAGCGCTTCGTCGCGGGTCGGAAGTGACGCCACTGCATCCAGTTTTTCTGGACCAAGTAGACCACTACCAATAGACAGTGCAGTAACTTTCAGCTTATCGTTTTGCTTCCCAAAGTCTTTAAACAGACGCGCTGCACCGCCCGGTGCATCGATTGAGAAACCGTAGATAAGCGGACCTGTTAAGGCGCTATCCAAGTCTGCAAATTTGCTGTCTGCCAGCGCGCGCTTTGCCAGTGTGTTACGTACTACTTTCAGGTAGACGCCTTGTTCACGGGCCTTAACACGCAGGTCAGTCAGTTCTGCAACTTCCATCCCACGGTATTCAGCGACGGCAACGGATAGAGCGCGAGATGCAACATCGGAAACCTCTGCTACAATCTCTTTTTTTGCTGCTAAACCTAGTGCCACTGAGTTCACCTCTTTGTATCTGACGTTGGTTGCGAATCCTCGCTTCCGCAGTCAGGGTTCACAGATTGATATCGCCAACTCGCGCTGGTGATACCGCTCTACGGTGTTTGTTACCCCAGAGAGTCTGAGTCAAACCACCGTCTGCGCAGGCTGTTGGATTAAGTTACGCATTGAATGTAAAAGTTCTCTTACCTCTTTTACTGCGTAACACCTGCGGTCTTGGACGGGAGCTGTGTCAACACAGCTCCAACCCATAACCTTTAAGAGAAACCGGTGAGTATCACCGATTGGGAATTACTGGCCTACGCTGGCTTTATCAAGTGCAATACCGGCACCCATAGTGGTGCTCAGGCTTACTTTCTTGATGTAAGTGCCTTTCGCAGAAGAAGGCTTGGCTTTCTTCAGTGCTTCAAGCAGCGCTTCCAGGTTTTCCTGAATTTGGTTTGCTTCAAAAGCAATCTTACCAATGCTGGCGTGAATGATGCCGTTCTTGTCGTTTCTGTAACGAACCTGACCCGCTTTTGCATTTTTAACTGCAGTCGCTACGTCTGGTGTAACAGTACCCGTTTTCGGGTTTGGCATCAGGCCGCGAGGACCTAAGATTTGACCCAGTTGACCAACAACACGCATCGCGTCAGGGCTGGCAACCACTACGTCAAAATTCATTTCGCCTTTCTTAACCTGTTCTGCCAGGTCTTCCATGCCGACTACGTCAGCACCGGCTTCTTTCGCTGCATCAGCGTTGGCACCCTGAGTGAACACTGCAACGCGAACGTCTTTACCAGTACCATTTGGCAGTACGGTAGCACCACGTACGTTCTGGTCAGATTTCTTCGCATCGATACCCAGGTTAACGGCTACGTCAACGCTTTCTGCGAACTTGGCAGTGGCCAGTTCTTTCAGCAGCGCTACGGCTTCGTTAATTTCGTATTCTTTAGTCGCGTCTACTTTGTCGCGGATCAGGCGAGCGCGTTTCGTTAATTTAGCCATTCGATTAGTCCTCTACGTTCAAGCCCATTGAGCGAGCAGAACCCGCAATAGTGCGTACTGCTGCGTCCAGATCAGCGGCTGTCAGGTCCGGCTCTTTTGTCTTGGCAATTTCTTCCAATTGAGCACGGGTAACAGTACCCACTTTCTCAGTGTTAGGACGGCCTGAACCACTCTTAACTCCCGCAGCTTTTTTCAGCAGGAAAGAGGCCGGAGGCGTTTTAGTTACGAATGTGAAAGAACGATCTTCGTATACCGTGATTTCTACTGGTACCGGAGCGCCTTTTTCCAGGCTTTCTGTTTTCGCGTTGAACGCTTTACAGAATTCCATGATGTTCACACCATGCTGACCCAGTGCAGGACCAACTGGTGGACTAGGGTTTGCAGCGCCTGCTGCAACCTGAAGCTTAATTAAGCCAGTTACTTTTTTAGCCATTTTACTAACTCTCGTGTTTGGGTCTAACGCCTCGCAAATATCGAGAATATTTGCTCTAACGGCTCCCCGTTCCGTTGAAAAGGGCGCGTAATGTACAACAAATAGGCACCCTTAGCAAGCCTTGCAATGGGTTATTTTTGACATTCCGGCATTTGCTGCTACCGCCTCTTCTAAGAAAGCTCTGGCCAGCGGTGACTTAACTATTTCAGCCTTCGTCAGACTATTGGCCCAATAAAGACTTTCAGTGTTAGCCAGCACAATCAATGTCAGCTTTCGATCCGGGATACGCAAATACATGGCTGAATAGCCATGTTCAGGATCCCAGCCACTGTGCCACATCAGCGTTTCCTGTTGGTACTTTTCAAAATACCAGCCGTAGCCGTAAGGTGCCGCGCTGCCATCTTCAAAGGCAGGCCAGGCAGACAGCTTATTCGTGACTTCATCGGGCAACAGGGTTCCCAACATGACATGACGTTCAAATTTCACCAGGTCGTTAATGGTGGATACGACCCCAGCGCCGCCAGCAATGTGCTTCTCAGGTTGCGGGAGTTTTTGTCGCTCGCCGTTAGCATTTACCCTGAATCCATCCGCTATTTGTTGCAACACGCCTGCTTTAGCGGGGTCCCACATACTGGCCATTGTTTTGTTCATGCCTGCCGGTGTGAGTATATAGGATTCAATCAGTTGCCCGAGCCGGTTGTGGCGCCCTTCGACTGCATCCACGCCTTCTCCCAGCTTATGCTCCAGGTGTCTGGACAAGCGGGAATACAAAATAGGGTTGTACATAAACGTGGTGCCAGGCACGGCGTTGGTTTGATGTTTGAGGATATGTTCTATCGTAATCTCCCGGCTACACGTCATGCCTTTTGCAAACGGGATTTCGGTACTGGCCAGCCAGGTACACAAACTCTGAAAATTTGGTGTCTTATGTGCTTTTTCTGACAGCGCTACCTTGCCCTCATGTTCCAGCAATAAGTAAGTCAGGCCCACGAAGGGTTTTGTTACCGAGGCTATCCAGAACGGTGTATCAAGGCTAACGGGGATTTCATTATTGGCTTCGCTGTAACCGCGGGTATATGACCATACAATCTGACCCTCCTTTACGACCGCGGCTGCCATACCCGGCATGCCATTTTCTTTGGCATGTTGTTCAAAGGTGGTTTCTAAGTCACTCCATTTTCCACCCCGGTCGCTGGCAGTCTGGTTAGCACCAAACGCATTCAGACTCATTAGCAGCAACAATATTGGGGTCAAAATTTGCAGATACATGGTGTTACTAAAGTCAGATTAAGACGCTCTAAGCTACGCAACCGGCAAGCGCAGAGCAAGTGGTTATTTTGTAAGCAGATGTAATGACGGGTATAAAGCGAGCCCTACCCGACCGGGGTGGTAATGACGGTCAACCCTCTCGCTAAGGTTTGTCAGTGATGGAACATTCTGGTTCGCGCTGGCTGGCAGACACAAAAAAAGCGGCCGAAGCCGCTTTCCGATATTACTTAAAATGGGGCTTAGCCCTTTTCGACCTGACCGAATTCCAGGTCCACCGGGGTAGAACGACCGAAAATAAGCACCGATACTTTTACGCGGCTCTTTTCGTAATCCACTTCTTCCACCACGCCGTTGAAGTCGGCAAATGGCCCATCGGTAACCCGAACCACTTCGCCTGGTTCGAACAGGGTTTTTGGTCTTGGCTTATCCACCGACTCTTCCAGCCGGTTCAGAATAGCGTCAGCTTCTTTCTGTGAAATTGGCATAGGGCGATCAGATGAACCACCAATGAAGCCAAGTACACGGGGAACGCTTTTCACCAGGTGCCATGAATCTTCGTTCATCGCCATTTCTACCAGTACATAGCCTGGGTAGAACTTGCGCTCTGACTTACGCTTCTGACCCGCGCGCATTTCAACCACTTCCTCAGTCGGTACCAGTACCTGACCAAAGTAGTCTTCCATATTGTGCATCTTGATGTATTCAAGAAGGGTCTTTTTTACCCGTGATTCGTACTGTGAATAAGCCTGTACCACGTACCATCTTTTTTTCACTTCTTCTTCAGACATACGTTACGCTCCTATTCCAGTCACAAAACTAACCAATCGCACCATGATGCCATCGATGCCCCACAATATTAGGGCCATTACCAGTGTAGCAGCCAGTACAATCAGCGTCGTCTGATTAGCTTCCTGACGCGTTGGCCATACTACCTTGCGTACTTCCATACGCGAGTCTTTGGCAAAGTTCAGAAACGTGCTGCCCTTCTCTGTGGTGGCGGCAATAAACCCGGCTATTACCACTACTACTACGGCTACCAGCGCACGATACAGTACGGAAATTTCCCCGTAAACTGTGTTGGCGGTAACCAGGCCTGCCAGTAATGCAAAGACTACCAGCCATTTGAACATGTCCAGTGGATTGGACTGTTTTTCCGTTTTTTCGCTCATGTCACGATCCTAGCACTACAGCGTCGTTTGAAATTTACCGCTCACCGGCAAACAATAATCTGGCAGGGGTGGAGGGACTCGAACCCCCAACCATCGGTTTTGGAGACCGCTGTTCTACCAATTCGAACTACACCCCTTTAGTGTCATCAACGATGACAAAATACACTTACACTGCCCTTGTGATAGTAGCGTCATTTCTGAGGAAAGTGCGGTATCGCAAGGGAGGGAGGCGTATTATACTTAACCGCCCTTGAGATACAAGCGCTTTATGGTAAGCACATTGGCCGGATACGTATGCGGGGTGTGCCATTACAACAGTCAGCTGACCCCGCTTTTCTGGGAGTTACCCTACTCCACGCCGATAAATCCACCGGTCTGGTGGGCCCATAACTTAGCGTATATGCCATTTTTTGCCACCAGTTCACTGTGGGTGCCAGCTTCCACAATCTTGCCTTTATCCAACACCAAAAGACGGTCCATCTGGGCAATGGTCGACAACCGGTGGGCAATGGCCAGTACCGTTTTATTTTCCATCACGGTATTCAGGCATTGCTGAATGGCGGACTCTACTTCCGAGTCCAGCGCCGATGTGGCTTCATCGAGGATCAGAATAGGGGCATCCTTTAACAGTACCCTGGCAATGGCAATACGCTGACGTTGCCCGCCAGAAAGCTTCACGCCCCGCTCGCCAACGTGAGCGTCGTAGCCTGTGCGCCCTTCGTTGTCTGACAGCGATAAAATAAACTCATGCGCTTCGGCTTGCTTGGCTGCGGCAATCATTTCTTCTTCGGTGGCATTGGTGCGCCCGTACACGATGTTATCCCGTACCGACCGATGCATCAGCGACGTATCCTGCGTTACCATGGATATTCGCGCCCGCAGTTCTTCCTGAGGCACATCGGTAATCCGTTGATCGTCCAGCAGAATATCGCCTTGCTGGGCGTCGTAAAAGCGCATCAGCAAATTGACCAGCGTCGATTTACCGGCGCCGGAACGGCCCACCAGTCCGACTTTCTCACCGGGTTTAATCTGAATATTCAGGTTGTCGAACACTTTAATTGGGGTCGCGTCGCTGCCCGCGTAGGCAAAGTGCACATCGCGGAAAGTAATGCCGCCCCCCCGTACCTTCAGCGGTTGGGCGCTGGTTTTGTCGGTGACACTGACGGGTTGGGCCAACGTATTAATCCCGTCCTGTACCGTCCCCAGGTTCTCAAACAATGCTGTTACCTCCCACATGATCCAGTGGGACATGCCATTCAAACGCAGACACAGACTGATAGCCACGGCGATATCTCCTGGCGAGACGATATTGTGCATCCACAGGTACACTGACATGGCCCCCACAGAGAAAATCAGTATGGCGTTGGCCATTTCCACACAAAATTCCAGTACCGTGACCAGGCGCATCTGGGGATAGACGGTAGACAGGAAGCGACCCATACTCTCGCGGGCATAGTCCGCTTCACGCTGGCTGTGGGAGAACAGTTTGACGGTGGTGATGTTAGTGTAACTGTCTACAATACGCCCGGTCATGATGGAACGGGCATCGGCCTGCCGTTGCGAGACCTGCTTGAGCCTGGGTACCAGTACTTTAAGAATGCCTACATACACAAAAAACCACACGATGAGCGGTGCAGCCAGCCGCCAGTCGGTGCTGAATATCAACACCACCATGGAGATGAAGTAGACGCTGATATACACCATCAGATCGAGTAACTTCATTACGGTTTCCCGCACTGACAGCGCGGTCTGCATGACCTTGGTGGCCACCCGCCCGGCAAATTCGTTCTGGAAGAAACTCAGGCTTTGCCCCAACAAATAGCGATGCGCCTGCCAACGTATTCGCATGGGGTAATTCCCAAGCAAAGACTGGCGGGAGAATAACGATCGCAACAATATAAAACCGGGGATCAGCACCAGCACGGTGAAGCCCATCAACACCAGCGTCAGCTTTTCCTGTTGCAGGAACGTGGCACGGTCATGTTCTGAAAACCAGTCGACCATCTGTCCAAGGAAACCGAATAAGGCGACTTCCAGCACCGCCACGATGGCACTGAGCAACGACACGACCAGGATAATTTTCCACATACCCTGCGTGTAATACCGGCAGAATGCCAGCATACCACTGGGTGGCTGGGTAGGCGTGGCATCGGGAAAAGGCTGGGTGAGGCGTTCAAAAAAAGAAAACATGGCGTCCCGCTATGACTGATAAAAAATAAATAAGACCGGCTAGCCTGACGTCGTACCCTACCCCGGTATCATACAGAATCTCATCCGGCGTAGCGCTGCAACTTCTTTATACCGGCATGCCCACGGAAAGGTTTGCGTGCGATGCTTTCGTAGGACGATACCGCACAATGTCGGCAGGTTAGCGTTCCACCTGCAAACTGGCCAGGGCGGCTACCGCATCGTCTGCCCGATGGGCCGGTACAAAAATATGATCATGATAATAGGCGGCTACAACATTGGCACTGATCCCTTCGTGGGTCAGTACCGCTGACATGGCGGCTGTCATGCCAACCGCTTCCAGACTGGAATGCACCTCACAGGTGATACACCGGAAGGTGCCTTCATAAGACAGCTGATGCTTGTCGGCATACTCCTGCTGAACAATCAGAGTGGTGCCTTCCCGCTCGCGGAACATACCCTTAATGTCATCAACCCGGCAATCTGGCATGTCAGTGGGATCCACGGTGACAAACACATAAGTAGGGGTATCCAAAACGGGCATAAGATTATGTAACAACGTCGATAAGGCGTCTTCACCCGACATTCTGTTCTCCTGAGCTGGTATAATACAACCCCGCCCGGACTCCGACAGTCCGGTATCCGGGGACTGTTATCAGGCGCTGAGTACGCGCTGCTGCGGGGGGGATTAAGATGTTTCGCTGACCTCTGAAATTATCATAGCCGCGGCATACAGGCAATGTGCATGCCGCATCGGCTACAGGCATTTTGCCCGGATCCGTTTCCCTTTAATTTTGCCTTCCCTGAACAGCTTCATAGCCCGTTTTACACTGCGTAACTTAATGGCTACGTAGCTTTGGCTGCTTTGTACCTTGATATTGCCAATATCTTCACCCGGAATATCGGCATCTTTGGTTAAGGCGCCTACCAGGTCTCCGGGCCGTAATTTCTGCTTCTTACCCGCATTCAGCACGATACAATTGTAATCCGGCTGCACAATACGATTCTTATGGAACCGTAACGCCTGCGCCCCTTTTTCGGGAATGGCAGTGGTAAACATAGCCGTGATCTTCTTCCAGTGACCCACATCCGGTGGCGTAAGCAGGGTGATGGCGATGCCCTGCTTGCCCGCACGGGCGGTCCTGCCGATACGGTGTACGTGCGCTTCGGGCTCTTCGCTTACGGTGTAGTTGATAACACAGGCCACATCTTCTATATCCAGCCCGCGTGCGGCCACATCGGTTGCCACGAGGACGTTCATGGCATCACTGGAAAAGCGCATCAATACGTCCGTTCGCGCCTGCTGTTCCATTTCCCCCTGCAACCCTCCGGCGTTAAAGCCTTCATCTATGAGCTCGTCAACCACTTCCATGACGTCTTTGCGCGTATTACAAAACACAATTGCACTGGCCGGCTGGTAGTGAGTAAGCACCGCTTTCAGCGTCTGCAAACGGGTATGGGGCAGCGTTTCGTACGCCACTTGCTCGATATCCGGTGTGTGGCTTTGTTCAGCGGTGACATCCACCTGCACCGCATCGCGCAAATAAGCTTGGGCTACCGCCTCGACGGCCGGCGTGTAGGTGGCCGACATCAGCAAGGTCTGCACCGTGTCCGGCACCTTGGCGAAGATCACCGCCAAATCGTCTTCGAAGCCCATATCCAGCATTCTGTCTGCTTCATCCAGCACCCGGCACTTCAGCGTATTGAGAATAAGCCGTCGACGCTGGACATGATCCATGATGCGCCCCGGGGTGCCCACGATGATATGGCCGCCGTGTTTAAGTGACTGGATCTGCGGGCCCATGGGCTGACCACCACACAGGGTCAGCACTTTCAGGTTGGGAATATAGCGGGCGGCCATGCGCACTTGCTCGGCCACCTGTTCTGCCAACTCCCGGGTGGGACACAGGATTAGGGCCTGGGGATGAGGTTCGCGGGTATCCACAGCCTGAATACAAGGGATAGCGAAGGCCAGGGTTTTACCGCTCCCCGTCTGCGCCTGGGCCATCACGTCCTGCCCCGTTAACGAAGCAGGCAGCGAGGCTTTTTGCACCGGTGATAATGTGTGTATGCCATTGTCTTTCAGGGCGCGGGCGATGTCGGCGTGCACCGCCAGACCTTCGAAATCACTCAATTATTCGTCCTTATTCCATAAATTTACCACGCCTTCATCGACGTGTTGTTCAAGGTTGTGTCGTTGGCGCATTTGTTGTGACCAGGCGCTGACCCAGCGCTGAAAACCCGCTGACGACTTTACATTTCGTGCAGAGCGTTTGAGACGTTCTGCCAGGATTGGATTAGTGTCTGCCTTAGAGAGCACCACATAGGTTTCTACTGCCTGATAATTGTATACCCGGGAGATATCAGTACATTTGCGCTTTAACTGTTCACACCCCAGGCGTACGGCAAAACGTGAACCAAACAGATAATCGGCATCGCCTTTCAGCAACGCGTCTACCACCTCCGGCCAACTGTCATAGGCCAGGGTTTTTAACCCGGCCTGGCGGGCCACAACAGCCCGAAAGTCATTTCGCAGCACCGCCACCACGGCAGTCTCGGCCACATCGTTCAGCGACTCGATGGCCTGTTCCCGGGTGCTGAAAAGTCCATGCCGGTTGCGGGTTATGGGAGTTATCCAGTGAAAAAGGTGTTCCCGTTCTGGGGTTCGCGCAACCGGAAAAGCCACCACGTTGGGGTGACGGGCGGACTCACGCAACACCCGCTCCCAGGGCGCAGTAAGAATAGGCTGTTTTACCTTTGCCTCACTGAGGATCGCTTTTACTAAGTCAGCGGCATAGCCGGTGACCTCAGTCCCCTTGTCCTGCTCACTGAAATAAGGCACATCTGCAGCAATCACCCACAAATTATCGGCCGCCAGTTCCAACGGACGGGTAAAGCTTATTACGCCATCCTGCACTGCGACCGAAATCTTTCTATCCTTCAGCTGTGAAACGGTACGGTGTACCAGCTCCTCGAATTCATTACTGGCTTTGTACCGCGCCGCTGCCTCGGTCAACTGCACTGCCAGCGCCGCATTGCCGGGGTGCTTTTTGAGCGCCAGATAGTTGTATGATGTGCTCCAGTCTACGATGGGGACCAACCCCGAGCAGCTGAGTTGTGCCTGCTCGCATACCATGTGTAACCCAATATGTGTAAAGAAAACACCATCCACACTGCCACTCAGCACGGCCTCAATCGCCTCGCTCCAGGTATCAAACGCCACCACCCGGCTGCGGGAGTTGTCTTTTGCCAGCGCAAAACGATAGTCCTTCCTGACGGTGGCGATGCTCTCTACGTCGGACAAGCCCACATTATCCCGGGCAGCTACCGGATGCAGACGTGGCACAAACAGCGCTATGTGACTGGCGGTGAGGGGCGTAATCCAGTGATAATTGTGCTCATTGTCCGGGGTTCTGGGAATGGATGCGGCCAGCAAGGTGGGATCACTGGCCTGGGCGTGTGCCACGGCGCTGAAGGGGACATCCTCCAGCCTGACCTGCAGGCCCGCTGCAGCCGCGATCCCCGTGACTGCCTCCACATTAAAGCCGCCAGCCTGTTCTTCATTAAATGTATTGAATATGGGTACCGGCGCAACCGCCAGCCCAACCTCATCAACCGGCTGCGCGCTAACCTTGTGGGCGATCACTGCCACAAACAGCACTATCCATGCGCTCAAGGTTTTACTTCTCACAAGTGGGCTCCATCAGACAAGGGGGGTATCCAGTTTCCATGCAAGGGTTTGCCCGGCATAAAACGGCACAATATCGGTGCCGTCTGGCAGGGCTACGGTCTCCGGCACCTGCCAGTCCTGTCTGACCAGGGTGATGGTGCCTGTATTACGCGGCAAGCCATAAAAGTCCGGTCCGTTTTCACTGGCAAACGCTTCCAGGTGTGTCAATGCACCCAGCTGGTCAAAAATCTCAGCATACAGTTCAATAGCACTCCAGGCACTGTAACAGCCGGCACACCCACAAGCGTTCTCTTTCTTGTGGCGGGCGTGAGGGGCGGAGTCGGTGCCGAGGAAAAACTTACGGTTGCCGCTGGCTACTACCTCCTGCAACGCTTGTTGGTGGGTATTGCGTTTGAGCACCGGCAAACAGTAATTATGTGGCCGGACGCCCCCTACCAGTAAGTCGTTGCGATTCAACAGCAGGTGTTGAGGAGTAATTGTCGCGGCTACATTATCACTGGCCTCCACTACGAACTGTGCTGCGTCCGCTGTCGTGATATGTTCAAACACCACTTTCAAACCGGGAAATGCCGCTACAATAGGCGCCAGCTTCTGTTCAATAAACAGCTTTTCACGGTCGAATATATCTACATGGTTATCGGTCACCTCTCCGTGGATCAGTAACAATAAACCTTCTTCCTGCATGGTCTCAAACACCGGATAGAGGGCTTCAATTCCCGACACCGCAGCGTCAGAATTGGTGGTCGCGCCAGCCGGATACAACTTACAGGCGACTACGCCGGCGGCTTTGGCTTCGCGGATATCTTCGGGCGTGGTGGCGTTGGTCAGGTATAAGGTCATTAGCGGTTCAAACTGACTGCCCTCTGGACGTGCATCCAGAATGCGCTGTTTATACGCCATCGCCAGTTGTGCGTTGGTAACCGGCGGCACCAGATTCGGCATAGCAATGCCGCGGGCGAAACAACGCGCAGTGGCAGGCACTGTCTCTGGCAGCATGTCGTCATCGCGAAAATGGAGGTGCCAGTCGTCCGGCGTTCTGAGAGTTAACGTCTGCATGAAATCTCGCTCTATTCTTTACTTACTGATTTATTTTTCTAACCAAGCCAGACTGGCGTTATTATAACCACTGGCCGGCTGCTGAGTGCATTAAATTTGCTAACTTTTCTTGGTATACGCTGCGGTAATCACGATGCGCGTGCCATTCACCCGACCTTCTATCTGCGCCGGATTGTCGGTCAGACCGATATTCCGGACGGCGGTCCCCCGCTTCGCATTGAACGTCGCGCCTTTCACCGGCAGATCTTTAATGAGGTGCACTGTGTCACCGGCCTGTAAGGGGGTGCCGTTATTATCCAGGGTCGGCGCTCTGCTGGCGTCCGCCAGACCCGCTTCAGCAAGGTTACGCACGCCGTCATCCAGGTAAACTATATCCAGTAAGTCCTGTGCCCACGGCTCTCCAGACAGTCGCGTTAACATTCGATATGCCTCAGCCTGAACACCCATTACCGGGGACCAGATAGCGTCATTCAGACAGTGCCAGTGATTAACATCAGTGATATCACCCGAACTCATCTGGCTGCGACAGGTGTCACAGGCCAAAAATACGGTGTCGGTATCTTCGGTAGCTGCAGCGCTAACCGTGTGTAATTGCAGCTCCTGCGGTTGACCACACATTTCACAGGCACCATTTGCCCGCGTGACGACTCTTTCTTCCAGCACCCTTTCTGCCTCATTACGTTATTTCTGGCAGTATACCATGCCGCAAACGAAGCTGCCGCCAACGATTAACCAGTCACTTGCTTACCGGCGGATCCTGCTGGTCTACATAAATAAGCTCGTCCACGGGATAGCCTTTTTGTGCGGCGAAAGCCACCAGCTCTTGTACTACCGGCTCAGGTAATTGCGGGGTGCGTGACAGGATCCATAAATAATCTTTATCCGGCCCGGTCACCAGCGCGTGTTGATAGTTGTCATCGAGCTGCATAACGATATAGCTGGCATAGAAGGGGCCGAAAAATGAAACTTTCAGGTGGCCGGTGTTGCTGTCGTTCACAAAGAATGCCTTGCCATTGGCCTCTTCCCAGGCACTTTCTGCCTGATTGAACCCACGGTTCGTGACCGTGATGCCGCCTTCTTCCCGGGGGCGGTATTCAGCGGTCACGTGGGACAGACCTTCCTCAAACGAATGTGGCAACCGGGCTATTTCGTACCACTTGCCCAGGTAGCGCGGTAATTCAAAACTGGTTACCGGCTGGACATTGTCAGGTTTGCCGGTACACCCCAACAACCCCAGGCTCATCAGGCAAACACATAAAAACCACGGCAGTCTAATTGGCATAATTTTCCTCCAGATGTAATAAGTGACCGGTTTTAAATAACAGGGTGGCGCCTGCAGGTCCGGCGTGTAGAAAGCGTGCGTCGTGACTGGCAAATCGCAACCAGCTGAGTGCCGGGTAAGGTTGGTCTGCTAACCGCAGCTCCCCCTCAAGCACCAGAATCTCTCTGCCACTGGCGGTGTGCGTAAAATCCCACTGGGTGTTGGGCGCCAGAGTAACCAGGGTCGTTACCTCCCGGTGAAACTGATGTAACGGAAACACTTGTTCATCATTGTTTTTACCCTGCTGCCAGCCGAGCTGCTCACGCTGCAGCACTAACTGACGGTTATCACCTTCCCGGAAATAACACAGTTTTACAAACAGCGTGCAGCCAGAGTCGGAATAGGGACTGTGGGCGGTGCCAGGGGGATTACGAAAATAACTGCCAGCCGGATAGTTGCCCGTCTCATCACTGAATACCCCGTCAATCACATAGATTTCCTCGCCCCCGGTGTGGACATGCTCGCTGAAAACCGAGCCGGGTTCGTATTTCACGATGGACGTAGCCCGGCCGCTTTCAGCACTCTCCCGTTCGAGTTTTTTACGCCACACTCCTGCCATGGGTGAGGCTTCCCACTCGAGCTGATTAACGTTGATACTCACGCTCTCAGAATAATTCTGGTTCAGCACATTACTACCCCTTCCTTACAAACTCATTCGTGCGCCCCATTCTCCCTGAACTGCCTATAGGCTTTCCCCCGAGAACGACGCTTATGCTAGGCTGTCCGGTAATTTTAGATAATAAATACCCCACGGACACCTGTTATGATGAAAAACACGTTTTCAAATGCCAGCCAGCTCGTATATGGCTGTATGGGATTAGGCGGTAGCTGGGACGATAGCCAGCTCACTGCCGCCCACATAAAACAGGCTCGCACTGTTATCGATACTGCCTTTGAGCAGGGTATTACAGTATTCGACCATGCCGATATTTATACCCTGGGTAAAGCTGAGTCGGTGTTTGGCCAGGCATTGAAAGAAGCGCCTTCCATGCGCGACGATATGATCTTGCAGTCAAAATGTGCCATACGCTTTGCCGATGAACTTGGACCAAAACGCTATGACTTTTCAGCACACTGGGTCACTGAGTCGGTCGACAACAGTCTGCAGCGCTTAGGCATCTCTCACCTTGATATACTACTGTTGCACCGTCCCGATCCATTAATGGAACTGGACGAACTCTGCACCACCCTGATGCAACTGCAACAACAGGGCAAAATACGGCATGTGGGCGTGTCGAATATGAACAGTCACCAGATTGCTTATCTGCAAAGTGCGCTGGATACCCCCATTGTGGCCAATCAGCTTGAGATGAGCCTGGGCTTTCGTGACTGGCTTGAAGACGGTATCACCACAGGTAGTCCGGCTAACCGGCAAATGGGCTATGCGCCGGGTACGCTGGAATATTGCATGCAAAACAAGGTACAGCTTCAGGCATGGGGCAGCCTTGCCCAGGGCCGCTTTAGCGGGGGTCAGGCGCAAGACAGCACCGACAGTGCCGTGCAGCAGCTGGTCGCCAGACTGGCCAGTGAGTATGAAACAACACCAGAAGCCGTTGTGTTGGGCTGGCTGATGCGTCACCCGGCAAACATTCAGCCGGTAATTGGCACCACCAACCCGGACCGTATTGCCGCCTGTGCCAGAGCCACCGATATTATACTTTCCAGAGAGCACTGGTATTTGTTACTGGAAACCGTTCGCGGCGAGGAAGTGCCCTGATGAATACACTGGCAGGTATCCACCATGTGGCCGTGATCTGCAGCGATTATCCGGTGTCGAAACATTTCTACACCCATATTCTGGGTCTGACTGTACTCGATGAGAATTATCGTGAAGCACGGCAGTCGTATAAATGCGATCTGCGCTTACCCGACGGCACGCAACTGGAGTTGTTTTCGTTTCCTGGCGCTCCGCAGCGGCCTTCAAGACCTGAAGCACAAGGCTTGCGTCACCTGGCATTCCGGGTGGCTGACCTGGATGAAGCTATTGCGCACCTGGCCGATCACGGCGTTAGCTGTGAGCCGGTGCGGGTAGATGAGTACACCAGTAAGCGCTTTACGTTCTTTGCCGACCCCGACGGGCTCCCGTTGGAGCTCTACGAAGCCTGACCGCACGGATTGCAGGCCGTGGTTACTGACCGGCCTGCAACAACGCCAGTGCGCCAAACAGCCCTGAGCGCGTCCCCAGCCCTGGGAGAACCAGTATGTCCTCCAGCGACGTACCGGCAGGGAATACAATGTAATCGTTGAGTGACTGCCGGGTTTGCGCAATTATTTTGTCCAGTAAGCCCGGGGTTTCCATCACCCCACCGCCGAAGACAATTTTTTCAGCACTTAACGTCACTAACAGATTATGACTAAATTGTGCCACCACCTGCGCGAAGCCATCCCAGGCGGGATGGGTGTCGCCAAAGGTATGGGCAGGCTGTTGCCAGATTTTGCCTAACGCCGTGCCCGACACCAGCCCCTCCACACAGTTAGCATGAAAGGGACAGGTTCCTGCCTGACCAGCGGGCGGTGTTACCAGCATATGGCCCATTTCCGGGTGTACCAGCCCCTGCACCGGCGCACCGTTTACCACCAGTCCACCGCCGACCCCGGTGCCAATCGTGACATAAACCGCCACCCGGGCCTGCTGTGCCGCACCCCATTGGTATTCCGCCAATGCGGCGGCGTTAACATCAGTATCGATAACCACTTCACACTGCAAGGCATCAGTAAAGTAGTCAGTCAACGGCGTGTGGCTCCAGTGGGGCTTAGGCGTTTTCGTAATACTGCCAAACTGCGGCGATGCGCGGTTGAGATCCAACGGCCCGAAGCTGGCAATCCCCATCCGCGTAAATGCATAGCCTGCTTCACGCTGTTGCCTGAAAAAGGCGACACATGCGGACAGGGTTTCATCCGGGGTGGTGGTGGGCACGCGTAGCTCAGCAATAATCTGTCGCTCGTCAGTGACTATTGCACAGTTAAACTTAGTACCGCCGGCCTCAATGACCGCAAAGTAAGAGTTGTTAGCTGCCATATTCTGAAGCCTCAATTTCAGTTAACCGGGTTTCGGTCGGATTGCGCAGGTAGTTATACACCAGTCCCACAAACAGAATGGCCGCAAACACCGTCGCTACAATGAAACCGTATTTTGCATCGCCACCCATACTGTCACTGACCACCCCCATAATGAACGGTCCGGAGGCCGCACCTGCGGCAGTGAAAAAGAGGATAACGCCCGCCACACTGCCATGCTGATGTCGGGGGAAGCAGCTGATCCCTTTGGAGTTAAACGTGGGGTATATCACCGACATAAAAATGCCGCTTAACGGGAACAGGTACAAGGCCACCTGCTTGCCCCCGACCAACCCCAGGGCAAAGCACACCACAATGGCCCCACTGAATAACATCAATACCAGGGCCCAGTTAAAATGCGACATCATCCAGATCCCCACAAAGCGGCCCGCCGCCCGCAGGATAAAAAACGCGGTCACCGAGTAAATGGCCAGCGTTTGCGCCATGCCCTCTGAGTAACAGTCATAGGTTGCCCGCAGTGTGGTCGCGTCACATACCAGGTAGCTGGGCATCCACACGTAGATTGCGCTTTCCGCGGCGACATACAGAAATGCCCCCACAGAAAAACCCAATGCATAGGGGTTTTTAATCAGTGTCAGGCTTTTCAGTAACGACACTTTTTCGACGTCGTGCTTATGTGAACGCACATAACTGGGATAACGCACCGACAACGCCACCACGATGAGTAACGTACATACGCCGCCGGCAATCACATACAGCCACTGCCACGCCACGCCCTGATGAATAAGATAGGCCACAATTAATGGTCCAATGATTGCGCCCACGCCGAAAAACGCCTCGGCACCGTTCATGGTCGCGGTGTGTTGGCGGGTGGAGCTGGAAATATCACCGATAAGCGCCAGCGCTCCGGTTTTAAATACCCCCACGGCAATCCCGGACAAGGTCATCAGACTAACGATAAACACGAAGTCGTTGGCAATAAGGAAGCTGTAGCAAGCAACTCCGAATACGGCAAGGCCAAGAATGATGGTTGGTTTGCGGCCCATCTTATCGGCCAGAAAGCCCAGTAGCAGCCCCGACATGGCAATCCCCAACATGGGTAGTGAGTGCATCAGACTCGCCTGGGCATTTGTCACCGAAAACGCCACTTTTACTTCTTTTATGATTTCGCCCACTGAGTCTGATGTCATCGCAAACATCATAAACATCAGGTAGGTCAGCCAGCGTATTAACTGACTGTTTGACTGGGTATTACTCATGCTCGTGTCCTGTCCTGTCCTGAGGGGTGTGGGGTAGCGCTCGTTACCATTCATTAACACGGCGTACCGCCACACTCTTTATTACACTACATTAACAACAATTCCTGCACACCCAGCTCATCAGCGTTACACATCCCGGCTAATATCAAGCGTACAGACCTTTAAAATAAGGCTCTCAACGATTATTAGAGAATTTATTTGAAATTCCTACTTAATCGTTTAAGATAAAAAAATTAACAGAATAGAAATATCGTGTAAACCTATTTCGCCTGCTTTTTTGTTAACAATTGCACCATTTATTTTTACCCAGCCTGCACGGGAGCGCACAATGAACTACTCTGCTGACAGTCAGCGTTGTCTGGAACGCATTTTAAGCAACCTTGATTTGGGAGGCTTATCTAAAAAAGATGCCTCGCTGTTCACCAAGCGGCTGCGCTGCCATTTTCCCGAGCTTTTTCAACTTTACACTGCTATCTACGGTCACCAGTATGACTGTCACTGGCACCTTCATCATTTAGTGGAAGTATTGATGCAAGGGGTGCAATCGCGCAAACCCGCGCTGAAGAAGCTGGACGTGCAACGCGAGCGAGACAGTAACTGGTATCTTGACGAGAACCAGGTAGGGATGGCCTGCTATGTGGATCTCATGGGCCCCACATTACGGGATCTCAAAGATAAAATTCCTTACTACCGTGAATTGGGCATCACCTATCTGCATCTTATGCCGCTGTATGATGCCCCTGCCGGTGACAGTGATGGCGGATATGCGGTATCAAATTACCGTAAGGTAAACCCCCAACTGGGCAGTATGACGGACCTGCGTGATCTGGCCGTGGCGTTGCAGGAAGCTGGTATCAATTTGGTTCTGGACTTTGTATTTAACCATACCTCCGATGAACACCCCTGGGCTAAAGCCGCACTGGCCGGCGACCGTGACCATCAGAATTTTTACTACACCTTTGACGACCGGACATTGCCCGACCAGTATGAACAGAATCTGCGGGAAATTTTCCCGCAGGTACGCCGGGGCAGCTTCACCTATAACGACACTATGCAGAAGTGGGTATGGACCACGTTCAACAGCTTCCAGTGGGATCTGAACTACGCTAACCCGGCGGTATTTAATGCTATCACTGAAGAAATGTTGTTTCTGGCGAACGTCGGCAGTGCCGCATTGCGGCTGGACGCGCTGGCGTTTATCTGGAAAGAAATGGGCACCAACTGCGAAAATCAGCCGAAAGCCCATACCCTTATTCAGGCATTTAACCGCTGCCTGCAAATAGTGGCTCCCGCGGTGGTGTTTAAGTCTGAAGCCATTGTCCACCCGGATGAAGTGGTCAAGTACATTCACAAGGACGAATGTCAGTTATCCTACAACCCATTATTGATGGCGCTGCTGTGGAACAGCTTGGCTACCCGCAAAACCCGTTTACTAACCCGCTCTATGCAAAAGAGTTTTACTATCCCTAACGATTGTACCTGGGTGAATTATGTCCGTTGTCATGACGATATTGGCTGGACGTTTGATGATGCTGTTGCCCAGGACCTTGGCATTAACCCCTATGACCACCGCTACTTCCTGAACCAGTTTTATACCGGCAGATTCGATGGCTCGTTTGCCAATGGGGTGCCGTTTGCAGAAAATCCATCGAATGGGGATTGCCGGGTCTGTGGCTCACTGGCGTCGCTGTGTGGACTGGAAGCCGCGCTGGCCAGTAAGGACCAGCGTGCCATCGATGAAGCTGTCAGCCGAATGCTGTTGATGTACGGGATCACCTTTAGTATCGGCGGGATCCCGCTTATCTATTCCAGTGATGAGCTGGGATTGTTAAACGACTACAGCTACCGCGAGGACGAAAACAAGTGTCATGATGACCGCTGGGTAAACCGCATTGCAGTCACCAATGAGCATGTGGATCTGGTGATGAACGATAGCACCTCTGAGCTAACGCTACAGCAGCAGACTCAGCTTCGGGTTTTCAGAGGATTGAAAGCGATGCTGGACGTACGCCGTCAGCATCGGGTGTTTGGCCCTGCGGCCACCCAGATCCTTGATACCGGTAACGTGCATTGCTTTGCGTTTGTCAGACAGCATGATGAAGGTCAACACTTGCTGGTGATAGCCAATTTCAGTGAGGCTGTACAACAAATTAACGGCGAGATTTTGAATGCACTTGGCCACCAGTCCTGCCAGGACCTGTTATCCGGTGCCAGATTGCAGGGCGACGAACCCCAGCTGACGCTGATGCCTTATCAGCAATGCTGGTGGCAGGCTTAATACTTTTCCAGAGGTGCTGCCCTTGGCGTCGGGTGTCCCGGCAGCACTTTTTTTTTTAAACATCTCTTCGATGCCCTGTTCCCCATACCTTCATTGTCGAATTCATACTTTGGTATGAGGGCAGAAAAAAACGCGCTAGTTATAATCCAATAACGCGTCAGCGGCTTATCCATTACAGCACTAGCCTTTCTGCGCGCAAGCGTGAGGTTGCAGGATGCACTCACCAGTAACTCTCAAGGATTATTTATGACGGCAAAGCGTGACTTAGAATATCTCTGCCCTCACTGCGGCCATGTTAATGCCATAGCAGAACACGCCGTGCGTGACATGTACAAAGAGCAATACACCGAGTGTGTACACTGTCGGCAGCAATTGGAAATTGTCCCGGCATGCGGGATTGGCGATCAGATCAATCTGGTCGTGTCAGTTGCGGCGCAGGATACACCGCAACGGTAAGGATTACGGTTTTGAGAAAAACTCGCGACGCAAATCTTTGTCTGCCAGGAATTGACCGCCCAGCGCAGATGTCCGTGTGTATGAACTGGTGTCCCGAATGCCGCGTGCTTTTACGCAATAGTGGGTCGCATTAATCGACACCGCCACGTCCTCAGTACCCGCCAGCGTTTGCAATGCAACCAGCACCTGTTGGGTTAATCGCTCCTGCACCTGCGGGCGCTGCGCGAAGAACCCCACCAAGCGGTTAAGTTTAGACAGGCCAATCACGGTATCCTTCGGGATATAGGCAATATCAGCCACACCATCAATGGTCACAAAATGATGCTCACAGGTCGATGTCAGACTGATATCCGAAACCTGCACCGGCTCCAGGATCTGCATTTTATTTTCAATTTGGGTAATTTTTGGGAAACGCTTGTAATCCAGCCCGCCAAAAAGCTCACTTACATACATTTTGGCTATCCGGTCTGGGGTATCCGCTAAACTGTCATCAGTAAGATCCAGTCCCAGGGTGTTCATAACATCCTGCATTGCTACCGCGATACGCTTGCGTTTCTGATCGTCAGACAAGCCGGTCTCCACCATCGGCGTTTCCAGCCCTCTGGCTACCAGCGCATCGCGTACCATGCGCGCTTCCGGAGAAATTGATGGGTTCAGTGCATCACGCACCACTACCGCTTCATTTGCTAACATTGACACTTCCGTCTTTACTGCTTGATTCCAGCCAATACGTTTTCAACCGAAAGGCGGGATTACTAATGATAACTATATGACATAATCTTAATAATGCACATTCGAACTCGTTATAAGCAATGCGCGTAACCATCAGATTATTATCGACAGGAGAATCCGTTTGAGCCACCCCGTGTTAATTACCGGAGCCAGCCAGCGCCTTGGCCTGGCTATTGCCAACGACTTACTCTCGCGATCTGTCCCCGTCATTATCACCTATCGAACACCGAAGCCAGCTGTCACCCAGCTTGAAGCGGACGGGGCGTCCACAATTCAGGCGGATTTTAGCACTGCACAAGGTATTGATCGAGCAATCGATGCAATTCAGGCAGCAACGTCAGGTTTACGGGCCATTATTCATAATGCGTCTGATTGGGAGCCTGAATCAGAACACCGCGATTACCAGTCTTTGATTGAAACAATGATGCAGGTGCATGCTATCGCGCCTTACCGGCTCAACCTGGCGCTACAGTCGCTTCTGCAGGGCCAGGGGAGCACCACCGACATTATTCATATGACCGATTATGTCCAACTGACCGGCAGTCAGAAGCACGTGGCGTACTCTGCCAGCAAGGCCGCGCTGCATAATCTAACCCTGTCATTTGCGAAAATGCTCGCCCCCGACGTGAAAGTGAATAGCATCGCCCCTGCCCTGCTCATGTTTAATGATGATGACCCCCAAGCGTACCGGGATAAAGCGCGTAAAAAATCATTGCTGGAAACGGTGCCGGGTGCGCAGGAGGCAGTAAAAGCGGTCAATTACCTGTTAAGCAGCGATTACATGACCGGCCAGACACTTCATCTGGATGGCGGCAGACACCTGAAATAATGTTCTTGTACGAACACATTCGACAAGAATTGTTTTGGTTGTGTTATTGATGCTCGCTATACTTTGCGCCATTGCCGTTTAGCGAGATTTTCAATGCAAACTACCCGAATGCTGTTACCTGAATGGGTGCATGTGGATGCGGTGTTACTGGCCTGGCCACACGCCGACACTGACTGGGCGCCATGGCTGGAGCCGGCCCGCGCCACTTACCTGAACCTGATTGCTGCCATTAACCGCTACCATGCGGGTGTCATCATCTTGTGCGCACCAGAAGATGTTGAGCAATTGCAGCAACAATTGCCGGCATCAGCCAGCGTGTTGATAGTGCCGGCTAACTATAATGACACCTGGATACGGGATTATGGTTTTCTGTCCTGTGGCAGTCTGATGTCAGACGACAGCACCTGTACTCCGGTTGAGTTCAGCTTTAATGGCTGGGGACAAAAGTTCGTTGCGGCAGACGATAATCAGGTTAACCAGAAATACCTGGCGGGTATGTGCAAATCACTGCTACGCAGCAGCCCGGTGGTGGCGGAAGGCGGCGCACTGGAAATCGATGATCATGGCCGGCTACTGACTACGGCGCAGTGTCTGCTGAACCCTAAGCGCAATGGCGAGATGTCCCTGGACGCCTATCGTGAGACGTTTACAGAAATGTTGGGGTGCCGGGAAGTTATTGTGCTTGAAAACGGCCACCTCGAAGGTGACGATACAGACGGTCATATCGACACGCTGGTAAGGTTTACCCCCGACAACGGTCTGGTCATTCAGGCCGCCGACAATCGCCCTGATGACAGTCACTACCCCAGCTTGCGCGCGCTGTGCGAGGAATGTGCCCGGCAGTTACCGGAACATCATCAGTATCGTCTACCCTTACCCGATATGCGTAACAGTGCCGGAGAACGGCTACCTGCGTCCTATGCCAACTTCCTGATCTGCAACCGCGCCATCCTGCTCCCCGTCTATGGGCAGCCGGAAGATGCGCAGGCCATAGAAATTTTAAAGAACGCTTACCCCAATCACGTTGTCGAACCTATCGATTGCGCGGTACTGGTCCAGCAATTTGGCAGTTTGCACTGCATTTCCATGCAAGTACCCGGCAATACTTTGAAAGATGACGTTTTACATGCACTGAAAAAAGGAGTGTCTATCTATGCAATCAACCTCGCTTAAGGTGGGTCTGGTGCAACAGGCTGTTGCAGACAACGACAAAGCCACTAACTGGCAAAAGAGTGCTGAGCAAATTGCCAGCCTGGCCGCCGAGGGCTGTGAATGTATTTTATTGCAGGAGCTGCACAGCACGCTGTATTTTTGTCAGCAGGAAGACACCGATGCCTTTGATTTAGCCGAGCCCATCCCTGGCCCGGCCACCGATTTCTTTGGTGAACTGGCCGCTAAACACAATATTGTGCTGGTCACCTCGCTGTTTGAAAAGCGGGGCTCGGGCTTGTATCACAACACTGCTGTTGTGTTTGACCGCAGCAAAGAAATTGCGGGTAAGTATCGCAAGATGCACATACCGGACGACCCGGGTTTTTACGAAAAGTTTTACTTTACCCCCGGCGATATGGGCTTCACACCTATTCAAACCAGTATCGGAAAACTGGGGGTGCTGGTGTGCTGGGATCAGTGGTATCCCGAAGCGGCCCGCCTGATGGCCATGGCCGGTGCCGATTTACTCTTTTATCCCACGGCTATCGGCTGGGACATGCGTGATGACGAGGACGAACGAGCACGTCAGTTTGGCGCCTGGCAAACTATCCAGCGCGCTCACGCGGTGGCCAACTCGGTGCCGGTCATTGTAGCTAATCGTACTGGTTTCGAGGCCTCGCCGGTAGCAGGCGACCCGGGTATTCAGTTCTGGGGACAAAGCTTTATTACCGGCCCTCAGGGAGAAATCCTGGCGCAGGCGGACAGCGACAGTGAACAAACCCTGTCTGTAGAGCTGGATATGTCGCGTACCGAAGCGGTAAAGCGGATCTGGCCTTATTTCCGTGACCGCCGTATCGACGCGTACGACGAACTGACTAAACGCTGGCGCGACTAATACCTATGCCCCGGATATCCGGGGCTTTTTATATACGCCAGTATCGAGACTTACTGGTAGCCAGGTTAATCAGGGTTTCGCCGGCGCGTCTTTTAGCATGTTGATAATATTCTGGTTGCCGTTCACCTCGGCAAGATCAATCAGATAGCTCTTTTGTAGTTCATCCAGTACCTGGTCGGTCAGTAACTGTTTCACCCGGTTTTCCTCGCCATTGGCAATCGCCGTTTTGATGGCTTCCATATTGGCAATTTCATGCTGCATTGACATACATTATCCTCCTGAGCTGGATTGTTTGCGTTCCCTACGTTTGGCTGCAGGTAAAAACCACTCACCCGCCAAGCCCGATTACTGCTTTCTACATACTTTGTCTAATTGAAGGATCACGAAGACGTGTTATACCTTCCTACAGATAAATAACCGGACGTACCATTGTGATCACCCCTTTATTCCCTGAATCGGAAAATGCCCGTTTGGAAACCCTGCGCGCACTAAAAATTCTCGACACCGCACCAGAAGAACGCTTCGACCGAATTACCCGCATGGCAAAAAGAATGTTTGGCGTACCCATCTCTCTGGTCAGCCTGGTGGATAGCGAGCGCCAGTGGTTTAAATCCGCCCAGGGACTCGATGCTTCAGAAACTCCCCGCAACGTGTCATTTTGCGGGCACGCTATTCTGGGCGATGACCTGTTTTATATTCCCAATGCACTCGACGATAAACGCTTTTACGACAACCCGTTAGTGGTGAATGCACCGGAAATTCGCTTCTATGCAGGTAGCCCTTTAAAAGCCGCCAACGGTCATAAGGTGGGTACACTCTGCCTGATCGACAGTAAACCTCATGAACTGGACGAAGAAGATAAGCTGCTGCTAAAAGATTTGGGCGCGATGGTGGAGCAGGAAATTGCAGCGATGCAGCTGGCGACCATGGATGAGCTGACGCACATCTCTAACCGCCGGGGTTTTAACACACTGGCCACCCATGCACTTTCAATGTGCCGGCGAAACGACATCAGTGCCACTGCACTGCTGTTCGACCTCAACAAATTTAAGCCTATTAACGACACCTTTGGTCATGCTGAAGGCGACCGGGCACTGAAAACCTTTGCTGATTTACTGAAGCAGGTATTCCGTGATTCGGACGTATTTGCCCGCATCGGTGGCGATGAATTTGCTGCCTTGCTCACCGGCACGTCAGAAAGTGAAGCGCATGTGGTCATCGAGCGGTTCCGGAACGCGGTCAGTACTTATAACAAAAAAGCAAAGCGTGGTTATGACATTGAATTCAGCGTGGGCACGGCTGAATATATACCCGATGACACGGTAGAAACGTTACTGGATCGCGCCGACAGCGCCATGTATTCGAATAAACGTAAAGAACGCTGAAACCCATAAAAAAAGGCCCCGAAAGGGGCCTTGTGCTTAAGTAAAGGTACGTTTAGAAGCGGTAGTTCGCTTGCACGTACATGAAGCGCCCTTGCCCGCTATGCACGGTGTTCACGAAACCATAGAAGTCGTGATGACTGTACGGCGGCTCTTCGTTGAACAGGTTAGTGGCACCAAATGTGAGGGTGGTGTCTTCCAGACCCATATAAGTAACCGTGGCATCTACCGTGGTCCATGCATCTACCGTTTTGTCACCAAAGCCTGCATCTGCATCGCCAGAGAACTCACCCACGTAGTTCACCATCAGGGAAGCAGCCAGGTCGTCCTGCGCCCAGTCCATGCTGGCTGTCCAGCGAACTTCCGGTTGCTCGAAATCACCGGCTTCTGCATTCAGCCGCACACCACCGTCCGCGCCCGGACGAAACTCTTCATACTCCAGTACATAGTTCATGATAAAGCCGAACCCGAACTGCCCGTACGAAGATTCCAGGCTGTAGTTTACATCCATATCCAGACCCGATGTTTCCAGATCACCCAGGTTTTGGAATGAATCGAAAACCCTTACAACCTCACCCGGGTCGCCTTCAATACCAGTAGGGAGCCGCTCTACTACATCAGGGTCGCCCCCAAATGTGCTAAACACAAACTGCGTATCGGCATCAATAATATTTTCGATGTCATAGCTGTAATAATCTAGCGAGATATCCAGGTTTTCAGTGAATTCATAAATTACACCCAGGTTGTAGCTGCTTGATTCTTCAGGCTCCAAATCCGGATTACCTTCGAATACCGCAGTGTATTCCATAGGATCACAGGCCAGGCCAACGGCGTCACAACGAACCGTATCTACCAGGTTCGGTGATTCATCGGTACGCCCCAGACCAATCTGGTGCAGCGACGGCGCGCGGAATGCGGTGCCGTAAGAACCACGAATAGACAAGGTGTCGGTAGGTGTCCACAGGAAAGAAACTTTCGGATCGGTAGTAGTACCGAAATCGCTGTAGTCTTCATAACGCACGGCCAGCTGAACTTCCAAATCTGGCATCAGTGGCACCCCTAACTCAGCAAATAACGCCGTGCTGTCGCGCGAGCCATTCGCCTGAGTGGCCTCTGTACCAAACACTTCGCCGCGCAGGAACTGATCATCCGGGTTATCACTGATCGTCTCTTCACGGTAGGTCGCGCCCACTGCCAGCATCATGTCGCCCGCGTCCAGACGCGCAACCGGCCCTGACGTTACAAAGTTAAGCGCACGGTTGGTAGATTTACCCACCCGTGTGGTGGTCGTTTCAATGAAGTCCAGTGCTTCCTGGCTGTTCTGAGAGGGTTCAAACGGGTTCCACAGTTCGCTGTCGATAGCTTCCTGAGTCCGGCGAGAATTAGGGAAGCCGTCCACGCCCCGCTCCACTGACTCACTCTTGATGTAGTTATATGCTAATTCCCAGGTCCAGCGGTCCCATTGTCCTTCGAAGCCCAGAATGGTGCGGTAGTAATCCGAATCTACACGCTTTTCCCGGTTGCCAATGTCCACCGTGCGGCGACGCATGGTCAGGTCTTCTCCGAAGAACGGATGAGTAGGGTCGTCGGCAAACGGATGGAAGGCATTATCACCGGCCATGAACAGCTCATTGAAGCTGGGGCTGCCTGCACCCCGGACAATTGATTTGGAGTTCTGTCCGTTCAGCTCTACAAAGGCGCTCAGGTCAGGGTTAATTTCATAACGCCCCATGTAGTTAAAGCTGAAACGCTCAGCATCCGGGATCATCGTCATATGCGGCGCATAATCATATCGGCACAGAGTATTAACACGGTCAATTTGGTCTGCCGGACAGGAATCCTGACCAAACTCGTCAATAATCCGGTTGGTAGGATCAGCACGTAATGCGATAGTACCGGGAATGCCCGATGAACTGCGGAAATCTACCGCATCTGGGTCATTGGGACGCAACGCGGCCTGGTTTGCAGAACGTGAGTAGTCTCTGTCGGAGTACATGATTTCTTCACGGTCGAAGTAATCCAGGATAAAGGTATGGCTGGATTTCTCGCCGGTATTACCAAATACCAGGCTGATATTCTGCTCTTCACCGCCACCATCGGCGGTATCGCCGTATTTAGCTGAAACCTCAAAACCATCAAAGTCGTCTTTGAGGATAATATTGATTACCCCGGCAATGGCATCAGAGCCGTAGGTTGCAGACGCGCCGTCTTTCAGAATATCTACCCGCTTAATGGCGGCCAGTGGAATGTTATTGATATCCACGAAGGCTGTATCGATCCCTTTTGCAAAAGGCGAGACCGATACCCGGCGACCGTTCACCAGGATCAGCGTAGAGTCTGCACCCAGACCCCGCAGTGAGACGCTTGAACCACCGTTGGCAGTATCGTCAGAACTGTTGCCCTGGGTAGAGAATGTGCCCTGTCCGGAGATAGGCAGTTTTGCAAATAGTCCAATCAGGTCAGTGACACCAGTATCCGCGATGTCGCCAGCATCCAAAGAAGTGATAGGTGACGGACCTTCCATATCGGTACGGCGGATGTGCGAGCCCGTTACCTGGATTTTTTCGATGGACTTGCCCTCATCCTGTGCAACCACAGGCTGAGCACTGAGCGCCATTCCCACCGCCATTGCCGGAACGGCAAGGCGAAATGCGTGCTTGTGAATCATTGTATTTCCCTTTTTTGTATTTTCTTTACTTGTTGTTATGTCCTGCGCAGGTAACAGCTCCGCGTCGGCGTGATGTCTCAAAGACGATATTGTCTCTTCACTGCCACAGGGAGCTACTATTCAAACGCTGGTTAAACTTATAGACAAATGTAAATATAAAATCCACTACGGAAGTTGTAAGATTATTTTAGTTGTGAAGTATTTTCGTTAAGCACGCTAGAGATGCGGGTACAAGTTGTCGATAGGGAGTTACCCCTATCCAGTGGGGATATTAATTATTTCGATGGAAAGATTCGTTGGTCATACAGCAGAAAAGCGCGCCGTCTGGCAGGAGGTGCCAATGCCAGCAACACCTCATGGTCAATGTCCAGTCCGCCGGTGTACTGACCAAACGCCGGCATAATGAATAGGGTCGGGGTAGCAAGAAAACACGGCCCGCGATAACGGTGGCGCTGAACGGTGCGTTTACATTTCGGATGAAAGTGACCAATAACCTGATGTGGTGCGCCAGCCACAGGTTCGTGTGCAAACAACACCTCCTCGATAGTGAGGGTGGGACAAGACCTTCCACCCAGTGCAGCGGGAATAACCGGGTCGTGATTACCCTGCACCCACACCCAGTCCGCCACCTTCTTTTGCATGCTCGCCAGCGTGTCTCTGGTTGCTTCAGTCATGCGGGCAAAGCTGTGTTTGTCATGAAAACTGTCGCCCAGGCATATCAGCCTGGCAGGCTGATAATCCGCCACCAGCTTTTGCAATCTATCCAGCGTGGCAAGGGTATCAAGCTGGGGTAACGGGTTGCCGAAGCTGTGCAGGAAGCTGGCTTTCTCCAGATGCAGATCACTGACCACCAGCGTATCATGACCGGGCAGATACGCACTGCCGCGGGCGTCCAGCAATATGGTCAGTGCCGCCAACTTTGCGGGCAGCAACTGGCCTCTGCTATGTTGAGTATTCAGCCAGTCAGTCGTGATTGCCACTAAGCAGTGCCCTCACATCATCCAGCATGGTTTCGGCTTCCGCATACAAATCGGCCTGCTCCATAATAGAATGGGCGCCGGCGCCTTTTACCTGCTCGCTGCGCACATCCAGTACAATGGGGATGGCCATGGGCGAGACTTTCGGTAAGTTGATTAACCGGGTGCGGCCTACAAACCGAATGAGTGTGTCTGCCAGACGGCGCAAATCCAGCAGTTCCCGCTCGGCATCAGCCCGCGCCACGGCCAGTAGCACATGATCGGGATCGTGCTCCCGCAAGGTGTCGTAAATTAAATCGGTAGAAAACGTCACCTGCTTCATGGTTTTCTGACTACTGTGATAGCGCTGTTCGGTTAAGCCGCTGACCACGGCTACCTGCCGGAACGAGCGTTTAAGCATGGGCGCCTGTAACATCCAGTCTTCCAGTTCGTCACCCAAAATATCGGGCTGAAACAGTGCATCAAGCTGATTAGGCGACACCGGATTGACGCTGCATACTGACAAGCCATAGTCGGTCACACTGAAACTCAGTGGCTTAATGCCGTACTTTTCCATGCGCCGGGTAAGCAACATGCCCAGGGTCTGGTTGGCTTTGCGCCCTTCAAAGGTATAGTACAGCGTATACCAGGCCTCACGGTAAGGAAACTGCTCCACCTGCACGTTGCCCGGCTGAGGGATTTGAGAAAAATCCTGCTGCAATGATAACCACTCCTGCACCTGTGCCGGTAACTCCCGCCACCGTGCAGGGGTCGCCAGAATGTGCCGCACCCCGTCAGCAAGAAACGTAGACAGGGGCAACTGACCACCTGCATAGCTGGGAATTTTCGGCTCACCGCCTTTGGCTGCACGGGCGTGCACCTGCATATCGCGAATGGCTTCAAACCTCAACACCTCGCCGGCAAACAGGAAGGTGTCTCCGGCCACCAGCTGCGACGCAAAGTATTCTTCCACTTCACCAATAATCTTACCCTGATTACCCCGCCGAATGCGTTTCACCTTGAGACGTCCGGACTCCACGATGGTACCGATATTTTGCCGGTGACGCTGGATAACCCGCTTATCTGCGGGCGCAAACCGGCCATCGTCTGACGGCACCAGACGCTGGTAGCGGGCGTACCCCCGCAATGCATGACCACCATCCACGGTAAACTGCCACAGTTTATCAAAAGTTTCCCGGTCGGTGCCCTGATAAGGTGCCGCCTCAAGGATTAACGCATACAGATTGTCCGCCGTGTCCGGTGCGCTGCACAAACAGTTGAGAATAAATTGGGGCAAAATATCCAGTGCGCCGGACTGCGGCTTGTCGCCATCCAGCTGCCCCTGCTCAATGGCATCCAGCGCCGCCTGACACTCCAGCGCCTCAAAGCGGTTCGCCGGCACCAGTAACGCACGACTGGGCTCATCCATACGGTGATTGGCCCGCCCTATGCGCTGCAACAACCGGCTGACGCCTTTTGGCGCACCCACCTGAATAACCTGATCCACATCGCCCCAGTCAATTCCCAGCTCCAGAGCCGAGGTACACACGATGGCGCGTAACGCCCCCTGAGCCATCAGACTTTCGGTTTTACGGCGCTGCTCCTTACTCAACGAACCATGGTACAGCGCAATCGGATGAGCGGCTTTGTTCTGCTCCCACACCATTTGAAACAGCAGTTCCGCCTGAGCGCGGGTATTGACGAACACCAGTGTCGTGGCGGCCGCACAGATAGCCTGATAAATATCGTCTATGGCATAACGGGCCATAAACCCGCCGAATGGCATACGGGCGTCGGTTTTGAGCAAGGTAATCACGGGTTTAACCGTGGCCGGCACCTGCAGGATCCCAGCCGGGTCGTCGGTACCTCCCAGCCAGGCAGCCAGCAGTTCAGGCCAGGCTATGGTAGCTGACAATCCCACCCGCTGGCAGTGAGGGGACAAACTCTGTAAGCGAGCGAGAGCCAGCGCGGTAAAGTCGCCCCGTTTATTGGCCACCAAACTGTGCACCTCATCAACTATCACCCGTTTCACGTTACCAAATATGCGATCGGCATCGGCGTAACTTAGCATCAGCATGAGCGATTCGGGTGTAGTAAGCAGTAAATTTGGCGGTCGCTTTCGCTGTCGCTGGCGTTTGTGCGAGGGCGTATCGCCGGTGCGGGTTTCTACGCTGATCGGCAAGTCCATCTCTTCTACTGGGGCTAGCAGGTTACGATGAATATCCTGCGTTAACGCTTTTAGCGGTGATATGTATAGCGTATGCAGGCCTTCCTGCGGCTGTTCAGCCAGCTCCGTGAGCGACGGCAGGAAGCCGGACAGGGTCTTGCCGGCCCCGGTGGGCGCAATTAGCAGCGTAGACCGTTCGGTTTTACTCCGCGACAGCATGGTGTGCTGATAGTCACGCAACTGCCAGCCTCGCGAGGCAAACCAGCGCGCAAAGCGGGCCGGTAACACGTTGGATGGGCCTGTTACTGGTGGCGAAGCAGGCATTGGGTAGGGCGGATTCCAGATTTCATAGCCTTGATATACGCAAGGCCAGCGTTAACAGATTGCTGGCAGGGAGATGGCACTACCATGAAAGATTCGAAAACGGTGTTTACAACCAAACGCCGTTGTCATGCGTAGCAAGCAGACACTTACTATGCTGTTTACCGCAACGGGTTCAGATAACGGAGGCCAGGTGCACCCCAGTGAATGGATAACCGTGAACGACACCGGGCTGTATTGTCAGCCCGCAGACACCTATATCGACCCCATGGTGCCGGTGGCGCAGGCCATCATTACCCACGGTCATGCCGACCATGCACGGGCCGGACATCAGCGGGTGTACGCTACCCCCACCACAATACGTATTATGACCACCCGCTACGGTGACGACATGGCTGAGCAGCACTACCCGCTGACGTACCGTGAGTCTGTTTCACTGGGCGACCCGGATGATCCGGTGAAGCTGACATTCTACCCGGCGGGACATATCGCCGGTTCGGCGCAGGCCCTGCTTGAGTACAGAGGTGGGCGAATTGTAATTTCTGGCGATTATAAGCGGCGGCCCGACCCCACCTGCGAACCCTTCGAAGTGGTGCCCTGCGATGTGTTCATCACTGAAGCCACGTTTGGCCTCCCGGTGTTTCGCCACCCGCCAATCGAGCGGGAAATTCAGAAGCTGCTGCATTCCCTTAGTGTGTTCCCTCAACGTTGCCACCTGGTCGGTACCTATGCGCTAGGCAAGTGTCAGCGGGTGATCCTGGCCCTGCGTGACGCCGGCTATCACAAACCGGTTTATTTGCACGGCGCATTACTGAAACTGTGCGAACTCTATCAGACCCTGGGGGTATCACTGGGCACGCTGATCCCGGTTAGCGAAGTGGAAGACAAACAATCTCTGGCCGGGGAGGTGGTGCTGGCGCCCCCTTCCGCACTGGCTGACCGCTGGTCCCGCGCGCTGCCGGACCCGCGTACTGTAATGGCCTCAGGCTGGATGCAAATCCGTGCTCGCGCACGTCAACGTCAGGCCGAGCTGCCATTAATTATCTCGGATCATTGTGACTGGCCGGAATTACTGCAAACACTCCGGGAAGTGGATGCACCTGAAGTCTGGGTAACCCACGGACGTGAAGATGCCCTTATCTATCAGGCCTCGCAGATGGGCTATCAGGCCAAAGCGCTGTCGCTGCTGAGGTTTGACGACGAAGATGAGCCTGCCTGATGCACGCATTCAGCGAACTCCTCGACCAGCTTTACTTTACCGCCGGCAATAACGCCAAAGCCGCGATTATTACAGACTACCTGGCTCACACCCCCGATCCGGACCGGGGGTGGGCCATAGCGGCGCTGGCCGGCACCCTTAAGTTCGACTTTTTCAAACGCAACACGGTGAAAAAGCTGATGCTGGAACGGGTGGACCCCGAACTGTTTGCCCTGAGCTATGACTATGTTGGTGAGATGAGCGAGACCGTGGCCCACCTGTGGCCGCAAACCTCTTCCAGTGAACAGGACGCGCTGCCGTCGCTGGCAGAAGTGGTGGAACAATTTCAGCAATGCAGTCGCAACACCGTGGGGAAGCTGCTGGCCGGGTACCTGGACAGTATGACCGCCGCACAGCGCTGGGCGCTGATTAAACTTGGTACCCGGGGCCTGCGGGTAGGAGTGTCAGCCCGCACCATAAAGCATATTTTAGCCAGTTACGGAAATGTGGATGTAGCAGAGGTAGAAGCCATTTGGCATGGTGTAGCGCCCCCCTATACCTCACTGCTGGCCTGGCTCGAAGGGCGTGCCGACAAACCGGATATCCGCGGGGAAGTCACCTTTCATCCAGTTATGCTGTCCCACCCACTCACTGACGGTGACCTTAACAGCTGGTCACCGGCGGACTGGCAGGTGGAGCACAAATATGACGGCATTCGGGTTCAGCTGGTGTCTACCAACAAGGGAAAAGCCCTATTCAGCCGTACCGGAGACGATATCAGTAGCGCGTTTCCGGATGTGCTTGAAGGGCTGACATCCCACGGGGTAGTAGACGGCGAGTTGCTTATCATGCACGGTACCCGGGTAGATACGTTTAACACACTGCAACAGCGCTTAAACCGCAAGTCCCCCACCAAAAAACTGCTGGCCGAGTATCCGGCGGGCATCATATTGTACGACATTTTGATCCAGGGCGAAGACAGCGTGACTGAACAGCCACTCAGTCATCGCCGTAAGGTGCTTGAAACCTGGTTGTGCGAGCAAAACGCCAGCCATTTACATATCTCGCCAACGCTCGCTGTGGACAGTCTGGAGGAGCTGAATGACCAGTATGCGCGAGCATCTGAGGATGTGGCAGTAGAAGGGTTAATGCTAAAACGGCGTGCCAGCCAGTATGTGGCGGGCCGACCTAAGGGGCAATGGTATAAATGGAAACGACAGCCGAAGCTGGTCGATGCCGTGATCATGTACGCCCAACGCGGTCACGGCAAGCGTTCCAGCTTTTATTCAGACTTTACCTTCGGCGCCTGGCAGGGAGACCAGTTATTGCCCATAGGCAAAGCCTATTCCGGGTTTACCGATGACGAACTCAAAAAACTCGACAACTGGGTGCGCCGGCATACCGTAGGCCGTTTTGGACCGGTCAAAGAAGTTAAGAAGGAACTGGTGATTGAAGTCGCCTTCGATGCTGTGCATCCGTCCACCCGACATAAATCGGGTATTGCCCTGCGCTTTCCTCGCTTTCACCGCATCCGCTGGGACAAGCCCGCGCGGGAAGCCGATTCACTGGACACCGTAAAAGCACTCATTGATACACCAGCATCACGCAAATCCTAACGCACGCCCTCTACGCTTCGCGCTCGTCCCAGATTCATAGCAGGGATCAGCGGGTCACCACGCGGCTGGCACCGCGCAGTAACGCTTCTTGGTCTATTTTATGGGGGATGGCCACCCCTCTGCGAGCCGCCGGGCGAGCTTCAATACTGTTTTTCCATCGCCGCAGATTATCCAATCCGTCAATACTGACCCCTGACCAGGCGTAAGTTCTTACCCAGCACCAGTTGGCCATATCGGCAATACTGTAGCTGCCTGCCAGATAGTCCCGGTCTGCCAGGTGTGTATCGAGCACCGTAAACAGCCGGCGTACCTCATTATGATAGCGGTCGATAGCCACAGGGATCCGTTCGTCCAGATAACGGTGAAATACGTTGGCCTGGCCCATCATGGGTCCTACTCCTCCTATCTGAAACATCAGCCACTGAATAGCCTCACTGCGTTTCAGAGGATCGTCAGGCAAAAACTGACCCGTTTTCTCGGCCAGATATAGCAAGATGGCACCTGACTCAAACACCGCATGGTTGTGGTTATCATGATCGACAATGACCGGAATACGCCCGTTAGGGTTCAATGCTTTAAACCCGGGTGTATGTTGTTGCCCTTCCATGAGATTGACGGCTTCGGTCCGGTAGGCCAGCCCCATCTCTTCCAGGGCCACCGAGGCTTTCCAGCCATTAGGCGTTGCGGCGGTGTACAGGGTAATCATCAGGCCTGCGCACTCTCACGCTGGCTTACCCGGGCATACCATTCGTGCAGGTTGCGGTGTTGCTCCTGCAGACGAATATCCACTACCCGGCCAAAATCAATGGCGCACAGCGCGGTTATATCAGCGATGCTGAATGCGGGACCGGCAATGAAGTCATTTAATTCAAGACGACGCTCCAGAATATTCAGGTATTTCGACGCATTGATACCTGCTTCTTTACCGTACTCAGGCACCGGCGTCATACGGTCTTTAAAATACCCGGTAGTGTGCTGAAAGCACATGCCGATTTGCAGCAACAGCGCCATTTCAACCTGCCGCTGCCACATAGCAATGGTGGCTTTTTCCAGGGGCAGTGTGCCAAGTAACGGCGGATCGGGGTGCAGGGCTTCAAAATAGGTACAGATGGCGTCGGTTTCTGCGATACAGGTGCCGTCATCCAGCTCCAGCACAGGCACTTTTCCCAGCGGGTTTCTGGCCCGCATTTCTGCGGTGAGGTTTTCACCTTTGAGAATATCTACTTGCTGGTATTCCATGGGAATGCCTTTTTCTGCCAGAAACATGCGCACTCGTCGGGGATTGGGGGCGGTTTTGGTTTCGTATATTTTCATGGGCGCTCCGTCGGCCTTGCCTGCTTTGATTTTCAGCGCCCATCCCCCACTAATCCACGGGACAGGGACGCATTTCTAATTCAGCATAAGCTGACAAAGGGCCGGGTGCAAATCACCACAGATTTGCAATAACTATCAGCAGGCTGAATGCCGGCTCAGGTGGCGTCAGTCGACCGCTGCCTGTTTGCGGTAACCTTGCAGGAAATTAACGGCGGTACTGCGGGTACAGCGCCAGTTACGGGTAAAGGGATTCATCGCCATGCCCGTTTCATGGCACAGCGTGAGCGCCTCGCCGGTCCAGCTATTCAGCTCGGTGGGTTTGACAAATTTGCGCCAGTCGTGGGTTCCCACGGGCAAGTAGCGCATGACATATTCGGCCCCGACGATTGCCACCACGAAACTTCTCAGGGTACGGTTCAGCGTGGCCAGAAACAGTAACCCGCCGGGTTTGACCATGGCGGCGCACTGCCTGATCAGCGCGGCCTGGTCCGGAACATGTTCCACCACTTCGGCGTTAATCACAATGTCGAACTGGCGCTGTGTCGCAGCCATGTCGTCGGCCAGCATATGCATATATTCAATGTCCAGTCCCTGCGACCGGGCGTGCCGTTTAGCCACCTCCACACTGGTGGCGCTGGCGTCGATGCCCGTCACGCGGGCGCCACGTCTGGCCAGCGGCTCGCAAATCAGGCCGCCGCCTGAGCCCACGTCTAACACATGTTTCCCCCGCAGCAGCGCACTGTTGTCGGGGCGCTTCAGCTCCCGGGATAACACCGTTAAGATCTCTGCTACTCTGGCATTATTAAATTCCAGTGCGGTCTGATATTTGCCGTCTGGATCCCACCAAGACTCAGCCAGTGCGTCGAAACGCGCAATTTCTTCATCAGACTTGTTGTGTGGGGCCGGTTTACTTAAGCGACTTTTATCTAACATAGAGACCTCATTACAATGCCAGCTTATGCGGCATAACGGACACGGATGGTGGCTCCGTAAACTCAGATCCGTGTCTGACAGAGGTGGATACACCGATTTCGTACTATGATACGGTGAACAGAAGGTAAAGATCCGGGGAGAACTATGGCGAATGCAAAAAACGTGTACGGACAGCCCCTGCAGCTGTGTTGCGGCAACGGCGGATTCACCCGCGAGGGGTTCTGTTATGTGCCCCACGGTGATGTGGGAAACCACAGCGTGTGTGCGGTTGTCGATGAAGCTTTTTTAGCCTTTTCCAATAGCATGGGGAACGATCTCACCACCCCTCGTCCTGAGTTCGCGTTCGCCGGCCTTGCGCCAGGAGATCGCTGGTGTTTGTGTGCAGCACGATGGATGCAGGCCTATGAGGCTGGGGTGGCGCCAAATGTAAACCTGGCTGCCACCCACGAAAAGGCGCTGGATATTATTCCGCTGGCTATTCTGGAGCTATACGCCCTGCCCGCGTAGTTACGCTTTATGCGGGTTGCGGATAACCAGTAAGCGGGTCTCCATCATATCCTCGATGGCATAGCGGATCCCCTCCCGGCCGAGACCAGAATCTTTGACCCCGCCATAGGGCATATTATCTACCCGCCAGCTGGGTACATCGCCAATAATTACGCCGCCCACATCCAGCTCGTCCCAGGCCTGTTGGGCTTTATAGATGTCACGTGTGAAGACGCCAGCCTGCAGGCCATAGCGGCTGTTGTTGACTTCTTTGAGCGCTGCGCTGTAGTCATCGAAGGGGATCAGCACGGATAAGGGACCAAAGGCCTCTTCGGCACTGGCATCACAGCTGGCCGGCACGTTTTCCATCACGGTGGCCTGTAACATAGCGCCGTCCCGTTCGCCGCCACACAGGATATCGCCCCCCGCACTGGCGGCTTCTTTGATCCAGGTTTCCAGCCGCTCGGCCTCACCCTCTGAAATCATCGGGCCAATAAAGGTGTCTTTATCAGACGGGTCCCCGGACACCAGATTTTTTACCCGTTCCACATAGCGCTGCTTAAACTCATCGTAAATTTTGCTGTGCACCAGCAGGCGCTGCACACTGATACAACTCTGCCCGGATTGATAATACGCACCAATGATGATGCGGTTAATGGCATCTTCAATATCGGCATCCTCGTCCACCACACAGGCGGCATTACCACCCAGTTCGAGTACCACAGGCTTCTTGCCGGCTTTAGCTTTCAGTGCCCAGCCCACATCTGGCGAGCCGGTAAAGCTTAGTAGTTTCAGGCGATCATCAGTGGTGAACAGATCAGCACCGTCCCGGCTACAGGGCAATATAGAGAATGCGCCTTTAGGTAAGTCGGTTTCTGCCAGCACTTCACCGATAATCAGTGCGCCTATTGGGGTTTTTGAGGCAGGCTTGAGTACAAAGGTACAGCCTGCTGCGATGGCCGGCGCCACCTTATGTGCTGCCAGATTCAGCGGGAAGTTAAACGGCGAGATAAACGAGCAGGGGCCAATAGGCACCTTTTTGGTCATACCCTGGTAGCCTTTCGCCCGTGAGGATATCTCCAGGTTAATCACTTCACCATTTATGCGTACCGATTCTTCCGAAGCAATCCGGAAGGTATCAATTAGCCGGGTGACTTCGCCTTTCGCATCGTTAATCGGCTTACCCGCTTCAATACACAGTGCGTCAGCCAGTTCATCGGCACGTTCTTCAAAGCGCTTCACACAATGGTCCAGCACAGCCTGACGCTCATAGGGCGTGGTTGCCGCCATGGCGCTTTGCGCACGCTCGGCGGCGGCAATGGCCTGGTCAATCACGTCAGCATCGGCCATGGCTACCCGGGTAGCCACCTCGCCGGTGTATTTGTTGGTCACATCCAAATCAGTATTGGCAAACACGGCTTCACTTGCCAGGTAATAGGGATAGCTATCCTTCATGATTTGTCTCCTTGCAGTTGTTGGCTGAGTTTGCGGATAGTACGGTTAAGGGTTTCATCGTTCATACTATAGTCCACCGGGCAATCCACCACATGCACGCCCGGGGTATCCAGACAATTTTGTACAATGGGCATTAACGCATCAGTGGCATCAACCCGCCAGCCCTGGGCACCATAGCTTTCTGCGTATTTCACAAAGTCAGGGTTGCCATAGTCCAGCCCGAAGTTATCAAAGTGCATATGACTCTGTTTCCACTTAATCATGCCATAGGCATCGTCACGCAGTATGACAACCACCAGATCCAGCCCCAGTCTGACAGCAGTTTCCAGTTCCTGACTGTTCATCATAAACCCGCCGTCACCGCACACACTGAGCACTTTACATTCGGGGTTAACCAGTTTGGCTGCGATGGCTGACGGCAAACCTGCTCCCATGGAGGCCAGGGCATTATCCAGCAACAGGGTGTTCGGCATATATGCCGGATAGTTGCGGGCAAACCAGATTTTGTAGACGCCGTTATCCAGCGTCACAATGCCGTCTTCGGGCATGACTTTGCGGATATCTTTAACAAAACGCTCTGGCAGAATCGGGAAACGGTTATCGTTTTCCGCCTCGTCACGATGCTTCACATAGGCTTCGTGCACATCCAGATAGAAATCCAGTTTCCAGTCCGGTTGAGGCGTAATACCCTCTTTGATTTGCCAGACGCTGTTGGCGATGTCGCCCACCACTTCCAGCTGCGGGAAGTACACAGGATCCACGGCGGCAGGTTCAAAGTTGATGTGAATCACCTGCATGCCGTCGTGGTGCATGAAAAACGGCGGTTTTTCCACGACATCGTGACCCACATTGATGATCAGGTCGGCGCGGGAGATGGCCTGATGCACAAAATCGCCATCAGACAGCGCGGTATTGCCGACAAAGAGCTTATCACGCTCGTCGAGCACCCCTTTACCCATCTGGGTAGTGATAAACGGGATGCCGGTTTTATCGACAAATTCGCGCAGCATTTTGGCCGTCAGTTTACGGTTAGCGCCGGCGCCTATCAGGATCACCGGTGACGTGGCCTCCTGAATCATATCGATGGCTTTGTTGATCGCTTTGTATTCCGCAATGGGGCGACGGGCCATACTCTGTTTAAGCAGCGGCTGACTGGTATCTTCCGCAGCAATATCTTCAGGCAGTTCAATATGTACCGCCCCCGGGCGTTCTTCATGCGCCACTCTGAAGGCTTCTCTGACCACCGAGGGTATACGGTCACCACTGACGACCTGCGTGGTGTATTTGGTAATTGGCCGCATCATATCGACCGCATCGATAACCTGAAAACGGCCCTGCTTACTGGTTTTGATGGGTTTCTGGCCGGTAACCATCAGCATGGGCATGGCGCCCAACTGTGCATACGCAGCGGGCGTGACCAGGTTAGTGGCGCCGGGGCCTAAGGTAGATAAGCATACTGCCACTTTGCCGGTCAGGCGTCCGTAGGTCGCCGCCATAAAGCCTGCACCTTGTTCATGGCGGGTAAGCACCAGCTTGATATTGGATGTACGCAGTGACTCCAGCAGGTCGAGATTTTCTTCGCCGGGAATGCCGAAGATGTATTCCACACCTTCTGCTTCGAGGGCCTTTACAAAAAGATCTGAGGCTTTCATTGCAGTAAACACTCCTTTTTACACGCGCTTGAAAAGATAAAGCTCAGTGTCACCCGCTGTGGGGAATGCACTGAAATAAGAAACACACGCGTTATTTGCTTAGTATCCGTACGGGAAGCTATGCCTTTTCGTTTACCCCCAAACTAAAAAGCCAGTGTAAACACTGGCTTTTATTCGCTACTCACGTTGTTCCCGCTCGGCTTCGGCAAGCTTTTCCTCCCACCTTACCAGCTTCTGCTGGGTTGCACTGTCTACCCGGGCTTTGTTTTCTTCTACCCACCAGCGTTCCATCAGGCGTACATTCTTCTGATTGGCCTTATAGAAAATATCCACCACATCACCCACCACAGGGATAAAGCCCAGCCCGAAGTCGATGGCGGCGTTTCGTACCATACTGGTAAGTAACGGTTTGGGCACGCCCATACTTTTGGCCAGCCAGATAATACGAAATGACGCACCGAGCATCAGGGCATCACCGGCACCCGGGATCAGGCCAATCAGGGAATCCAGACCCACCCGAATCGGAATGATTGGCAGCTTTACGGCTGTATCCAGCAAGTTGGCCATTTTCTGCGCTTTTCGCAGCGCTGCTGGCGCCTGCACCTCATTATTCCCTGTGTCGTGTTTCACCCGTTACTCCTTCGCTCCCTGAGCGCGGGCCAGTGCGGCCCGCTCCTGACTGTTATGGTCGATACGCCAGCCTGCTAAATTTTGCTCAACTAACGTGTGTAAAAAGTGAATGTGGGCATCGTCATCATTCAGCGCGGCAATATATTCATAACGCTCGCCACCCGCTTGCATAAAGTATTCACGGTTTTCTTCACCAATTTCTTCTATCGTTTCCAGACAATCGGCCGAGAACCCCGGGCAAAATACCTGCACGGCTTTAACGCCCTGCGCCGGTAATGCTTTGAGCGTATGGTCGGTGTAGGGTTTTAACCATTCTTCCTGTCCAAAGCGTGACTGGAAGGTGGTCATGTAGTCGTCTGGTCCCAGTCCCAGTGCCTCGGCAAGGAGTCGCGATGTTTTATGGCATTCGCAGTGATACGGGTCGCCATTTAACAGATACCGTTTGGGGATACCGTGATAGGAAAACAGCAGTTTATCGGCACGGCCTTCGGTAGCCCAGTGCGCACGGATCTTGTCAGCCATGGCGTTTATATAACCCGCCTCGTCATGGTAATGGTTGATAAACCGCAACTCCGGGATCCAGCGCCGTGAGGTGAAATCTTTAGCCAGTGCATCGAATGTCGACGCCGTGGTAGACGCGCAGTATTGCGGATACAGCGGGAGCACCACCAATTTCCGTACACCCTTTTCCAGCATCCGGTCCAGCGCAGACTTGATCGACGGGTTCCCATAGCGCATGGCATAGTCTACCACCACGTCATCGCCGTGGGTTTCAGCCAGCCGCGCCGCCAGCTTACGGTGCTGGGCTTTGGTAATAGTTAACAGTGGCGAGCCTTCTTCTGTCCATACCGTTTTGTACGCCTCTGCCGAACGTTTCGGCCGGATATTCAGGATCACGAAATTGAGAATACACCACCACAGGGCACGCGGCACTTCCACCACCCGGGGGTCGGACAGAAACTCACGTAAATAAGGTTTGAGCGCGGCCTTGGTGGGGCTCTCGGGCGTCCCCAGGTTGGTTATCAGCACGCCCAGCTTATCGGCTTGTGCGTGGGTAAAATTGGGACTGCCTTGATACTTCATAGTTGCCTGTTGTGATAAGTAAATAGAAGAAACTTAAGCGTTAGTATACTGAATACTCAGTGGTTTTGATCGTCCATAGCTTTAATTATTGTTCATCTGGCTGGCATTGCTGAGTGTCAGTGTCTACCTTTTACGGATATAAAAAAACGGCCCGCAGGCCGTTTTTGTTATCAGGGTTGGTAGTAGGTCGCCGCACCAGGGCCCACCGGCATACCGAGCAGGAACACCCAGGTGAAGAACAGCAAGGTCCAGCCCAGGATAAATACCATAGAATACGGCAGCATCATGGCAATGAGCGTACCCATGCCTAAGTTTTTCTGATACCTCGCGGCCATGGCCAGGATCAGACCGAAATAGCTCATCATGGGTGAGATAACGTTCGTTACCGAGTCACCAATACGGTATGCCGCCTGGATCACCTCTGGGGCATAGCCTATCAGCATCAGCATAGGTACGAAGATAGGTGCTGTTACTGCCCATTGCGCAGACGCACTGCCCAGCGACAGGTTAACCACCCCACACATCAGAATAAACAGGATGAACACCGAGGGACCGTCCAGGCCTACGGCCTGCAACATAGCCGCCCCTTTCACCGCCAGCACGGTGCCAAGGTTCGTCCATTTGAAGAAGGCTACAAACTGTGCAGCAAAAAATACCAGCGTAATGTACAAGCCCATGGCGCCCATGCTCTTGGACATGGCATCAATAATGTCGCGGTCGTTCTTCATGGTGCCGGCCACACGGCCATACACAAAGCCCGGGATCGCAAAGGTAATAAAGATAAAGGCCACAATCCCTTTCAGAAACGGCGAACCCGCCACTTCACCGGTTTCCGGGTGACGTAAGATACCGTTCTCAGGTACTACCGTAAGCGCCAGTACGCCACACACCGCCACAAACGCCAGACCTGCCATCTTCAGCGCTTTCTTTTCCTGCGCTGTCGGCGCTTCCATAGACTGCTTTTCCAGCTCTACAGATGCGTCCTCTTCATTAAATTTGCCAAGCCGCGGCTCAACAATCTTTTCCGTCACCAGGGCGCCCATTGTGGCCACCACAAAGGTACTGATGAACATGAAGTACCAGTTGACCTCCGGACCTACGCTGTAGTCCGGGTCAATCATATGCGCGGCGGCTTCGGTGATCCCCGATAACAGCGGATCCACGGTACCCAGCAGCAGGTTCGCGCTGTAACCGGCGGAAACACCGGCAAATGCAGCCGCCAGGCCTGCCAGCGGGTGACGTCCTAATGAATGGAATATCATGGCGGCCAGTGGAATTAATACCACGTAACCTAATTCTGAGGCGGTGTTAGACACGATACCGGCAAATACTATAGCGAAGGTCACCACCCGCTTTGAGGCGTTCATGACCAGAGCCCGCATAGCGGCAGACAGCAAGCCTGAATGTTCGGCCACCGACACACCCAGCAAGGCGACTAACACGGTGCCCAGTGGCGCGAAGCCGGTAAAGTTAGTGACCAGGCCGGTCACAATACGTTGTAAGCCTTCGGCACTCATCAGTGAGATGACTTCAATCATGCCATCAGCGTCACGGCCTTTCGCGCCTTCCGGGCGGGGATCGGCCACGGCAATATCAAAGTAACCCAGTATCCCACTGAGCAGAACGATAAATACCGATAGCATTGCGAACAGGGTAACCGGATGCGGTAACAGATTACCCAGCCACTCGACGGTGGCCAAAAAGCGTGAAAACAGACCGCCCTGTTGGGGTTCCTGGGGCCTGTCCTCTGTGTTTACATTTTCAGAAGCCAAAACTTTCTCTCTGTGGTTAACGGATCCGGTCAGTAACAGGGTCTCATGAATACGGGCAAGGCCCGTCCTGCACAGCGCAGGTAAACGGATGCGCCTGCGCCAAAACCGGATCTCAACTACTTAAGCGGCGCAATTCTACCTGATTCTGGGGTTGTTTTGCAGTCGGACGCTGAATAATTCGACGGTGGATGTAAAGCAAAGGTAAATAGTTGTAACCTTCGGCAAAGCGTCGCCACCGATTTCGGACGGAGCATAGGCCGGTTTCCTCACGTCCCTCCTTCACTGAGCGGTTCCTGTCGGCGCGTTAAACCATCCCCTGGACATAAAAAAAGCCGGTCTGAGACCGGCTTTTTACTGTGTTGTTTTTTAGTGTTATCACTTACTGGTCGGAACGACCACCTTTAGCATTCATATACCGGAAGAACTCGCTGTCCGGCTCCACAACCAGGATATCCTGCTTGCTGTTGAAGCTCTGTTTATACGCGTCCATGCTACGCAGGAAGCTATAAAACTCAGGGTTTTGTGAATACGCATCAGCGTAAATTTCTGCAGCCAGTGCATCACCTTCACCACGCACCTGACGCAGGTTACGTTCGGCGTCGGCCAGCATAACGGTGACTTTCGCATCGATGTCCGCTTTGATCACTTCCGCCTGTTCCTGACCTTCTGAACGGTGCTCCCGGGCCACCGCGGCACGTTCTGCACGCATGCGCTGGAAGATGGAGTTGCTGACTTCGGTAGGCAGGTTAATTTGCTTAACCCGCACATCCACAATCGCAATGCCCAGCTCGTTAGACGAGGTAGAAGCCTGCTTCATTGCCTGGTCCATCAACGCCGTACGTTCACCGGAAACAATCTGCGAAATAGTACGGGTACCGAATTCAGAACGCAGTCCGTTGTTCACTTTCTGCTTTAACAGCGCTTCTGCCTGCAACTTATTGCCGCCGGTAGACAGGTAATAAGTGGCAAAATCTTCAATACGCCATTTCACATAAGAATCAACGATCAGGTCTTTTTTCTCCGCCGTTACAAAGCGATCAGCCTGGTCATCCAGAGTCTGGATACGGGCTGGCAACTTTTTAACCGAGTCAATAAACGGTATTTTAAAGTGCAGGCCAGGTTCAAAGACCACGGTTTCACCGCTGGCTTCATCGCGCTGAACTTTACCAAACTGAATGACAATGGCGCGCTCACCCTCTCTCACCTGAAACAGTGAGCCGGTGGCCAGCACAGCCAGAATTACCAGGATAATAATCGATAAATTTTTCATGCGTTATTATCTCCCTTCCCGTGAACTGCCACCGCGTAAACCAGGTGACGGATTGGAGTTACGGTTGCGCTGCATATTGTCATTATTTTGATTTTGAAGCCCTTCCAGTGAGTTGCGACTCGCTTTCGTCGCGCTGCCTGACTGGCGTTCCATGATTTTATCCAGCGGCAAGTACATCATGCTGTTGCCATTCTGGCTGTCCACCAGGATTTTGCTGGTGTTGCTGAACACCTCTTCCATGGTTTCCAGGTAAATCCGTTCGCGGGTAACTGTTGGCGCGCGTTCATACTGGGGCAGTAGCTCAGAGAACCGGGCGACTTCACCCTGCGCTTCCAGAATGACTCGCTCTTTGTAAGCCTGGGCTTCTTCGTTCATACGATTCACCTGACCACGGGCGCGGGGTTCAATTTCCCGGGCGTAGGCTTCGGCTTCACGGATGAAGCGCTGCTCATCTTCCTGTGCGGAAATAGCGTCATCAAACGCATCTTTCACCTGATCCGGTGGCCGCGCGTCACGGAAGTTCATATCTACAATAGATACGCCCATGTTGTAGGGTTCCAGAATAGCCTGAAGCTCTTCCCATACACGTTGACGGGTTACTTCACGACCATCCGTCAGCACATCGTCCATAGTAGAGTGACCTACTACGTAGCGAATGGCACTGTCCAGCGCCTGGCTCAGGCTGGTTTCCGGATTTTCCACGGCAAAGGTCCAGCGATACGGGTCAACAATACGGTATTGCATCTCCATCTGAACCTGCACCACGTTTTCATCTTCTGTCAGCATTGAACCTGAAGACGACTGATCGCGAATAGACTGCACGTCTACCGGCACCACTGAGTCAACAAAGGTGGGTGCCCAACGCAGGCCCGGCTCAACCTGTTCGTGATAATCACCAAACCGCAGTACAACCCCGCGCTCAGCTTCACGAATGGTATAAAACCCGCTGATAAACCAGATAATGACCAACAGGCCAACCAGTATACCTGCACCAATGCCACCCAGGTTCTTACCTGAGCCGCCATTGCCGCCCTTCTTTCCGAATTTACCGAAGAGATTTTTGAACACATCGTCCAAATCCGGGGGCCCCTGATCGCGACCACCACGGTTCTTCCAGGGGTCATTATTATTGCCACCCGGCTCATTCCAAGCCATGCTGATACTCCATAAATGATTAATAATTCTTCTTATCGAAGCTGCTACGTCGTTGCATTATCCGTAATGTATAGCAATCAGTGACGTACCACAAAGTTCGACAAACCTTCATCCAGCCTTTTTTCCAGACGGTTCCAGTCTGCAGATGGCATACGCACATCTACAACCCAGTCGCCATCGTCGTCGTATGATTCGTTGGATATACAATTGAGCTCATACAGCACCCCGATCAGGTTGCTCTGAGCCGGTGGTATCCGCAGCGTGTAGCTTACCATGCTTTGCGCCAGACATTCTGTCAATGCCTCGCTCAGCAGTTGCGTACCTTCGCCAGTCTGAGCTGATAACCACACACGAATCGGGACACCGTCTTCGTTTCTGTCTATACGCGGTGCGACGTCGTCGAGTTTATCAATTTTATTACAGATAACGAGTTGTTGTATGTCACCTGCCTCAATTTCGTCCAGTACGTCGTTTACTTCGTCCATGGTTTCCCGGTAACCGGCATCGGCTACATCCACCACGTGCAGTAACAAGTCGGCTTCCTGCGTTTCCTGTAGTGTGGCTTTGAACGCTGCCACCAGGTCATGGGGCAAATGACGAATAAAACCAACGGTGTCAGCCAGGATTGCCGGGCCCACGTCTTGCAACTCCAGCTTACGTAGCGTGGGGTCCAGCGTCGCGAACAGCTGATCGGCAGCATATACGTGGGCATTGGTTATGGTATTGAACAAGGTCGATTTCCCGGCGTTGGTGTAACCCACCAACGAGACCGTAGGAATTTCCGCCCGCTTGCGCGACCGGCGGCCCTGCTCACGCTGCCGCTGCACCTTTTCTAGCCGCCGCAGAATAGATTTTATCCGCCCCCGCAATAAGCGACGGTCAGTTTCCAGCTGGGTTTCACCTGGTCCACGCAGCCCGATCCCGCCTTTCTGTCTCTCGAGGTGGGTCCAGCCGCGGATAAGGCGGGTAGAAATGTGCCGTAATTGCGCGAGCTCAACCTGTAGCTTACCTTCGTGCGTACGGGCGCGTTGCGCGAAAATATCGAGAATAAGACCAGTGCGGTCCAATACCCGGCATTTACATACGGATTCGAGGTTACGCTCTTGTGACGGCGACAATGAATGATTGAAGATCACCACATTGGCGTCATGGGCTTTGACTGCCGCTGCAATTTCTTCAGCTTTTCCGGAACCAACGAAATACTTAGCCTGCGGGGCGTTGCGCGATGTGGTAAGCACATCCACCGCATTCACCCCGGCAGAAGATACCAGCAATTCTAGCTCTGCCAGATCTTCCTTACTGTTTTCGTCAGTAAAGTTTACATGAACGAGTATCGCCTGTTCACCGGCCTCATAACGGTCAAACAAGCTGTGTACCTTTCTGTTTATTCACTTTTAGTATTTTCTGTATCTCCTTGGGTAGCGCTCGGCATTGTAATTGCTCTGGCTGGGACAACCGTAGAGATGGCATGTTTATATACCATCTGGCTCACTGTGTTTTTCAACAGAATGACAAACTGGTCAAATGATTCTACCTGACCCTGAAGTTTAATTCCGTTAACCAGGTAGATAGACACAGGAATACGTTCCTTTCGTAACGCATTTAAAAATGGGTCTTGTAATGATTGCCCTTTAGCCATTTGAAATCCTTAGTTTTTATTATTTCAGTAACGAACAATGCTGCTTGCTACCGCGCGTCTAATATATATCACACTGTTTATATTAAAGTGTGACTTTTGCTGTAATTTTAGTCAAATTATCTTTAGCAAATGTGTCAAGCCAGGTTGCCCCTTGCCATCCACGCAGCCAGGTTAACTGCCGCTTGGCTAATTGGCGGGTAGCAATAATACCCCGCTCGCGCATTTCCGCATAGCTAATTTGCCCATCCAGATACTGCCATGCCTGTCGGTATCCCACAGAGCGTATAGAGGGTAAATCCTCATGCAGATCACCCCGGCGGTGAAGTTTTTCCACCTCGGCAATAAATCCACTCGCCAGCATCTGGTCAAATCGTTCGGCAATACGCTGGTGTAACACCGCGCGTTCTTCGGGGGCAATCACAAACTGTGCAATGTCGTATGGACACTGTTGCCCCTTTTCCTGTTGCCACGCCGTCAGCGTTTTACCGGTACTGCGGTACACTTCCAGTGCCCGCGTGATGCGTTGTGGATCATTAGGATGTATTCTGTTCCCACTGACCGTATCAACGTCACAAAGTTCCGCATGCAATGCCTGCCAACCGCGTTCTATGGATTCCTTTTCTATCTGCGCACGAATTGCTTCGTCAGACTTAGGTAATGGCGAAATTCCATTTATCAAGGCATTGAAGTACATCATTGTTCCGCCCACCAACACCGGCACCCGGCCACGGCTATGAATTTCGCCAATCAACCGCACCGCATCAGCGACAAACTCTGCCACAGAATACGACTCCGAGGGGTCCAATGTGTCAATCAGCCAGTGCGGAACCGCCGCCTGCTCTTCCCCAGTTGGCTTGGCCGTGCCAATGTCCATGCCCCGATACACCAGCGCGGAATCGACACTGATAATCTCGCAATCTACCTGGTCAGCCAGTTGTAATGCCAGCCCGGTTTTACCTGAGGCGGTTGGCCCCATAATTGCCACCACGGGCGCTGCATCTTTTGTGCCACTAGCCATTATCTTGTTCCATAAATGCGCATACTGTTTCTGCAGTGCGGACTTTACCAAACTCAGTTATCCATTCCCACTGGTCCGCCACCGCCTGCGCATCAAACCACTGCCACACAGCGGTCATGACGGCGTCGTCCTGTTCGCTGACGACTTTCGCCAGTGCCGCAATGATGTCTGCCCGACTGGCTACCTCTGCATCCACCAGCGCGCTAAACCACGCCAGCCAGGGCCAGTGACGGGTGCCTGCGGGCACCTGTTGTAAGCGTATTTTGCCGGCTACCCTGTCCACCGCTAAATTCACTTCGGCCAGCGCCCGCAGGGTCGTGTCGGTTACCTGGCTGGCGGTTATCGATACGGGCATTAATAGTGGCTGCGAGGTGCTAGCCCCGCTAAGCGTTTCGGTAAGCCAGGGACGGGCCAGGTCGTGGACCTGCAGTAAAATAACCTGCTGGTCACGGGCATATAACCGCGACGACGGGCTTATGGTTAATGCAGAGCGACTCGATGAGGGAGTTTGCAACGTGTCGCCAGTTGGCGTCATCAATTGCTGATAGTTGGTCTGGGACTGACGGTCGCTTACCTGCCGCGACGGTGATGACATGCCGCCGCGGGGTCCGGCACTATGACCCGCCCCGTGCTGCGGCGGGCTCATGCGTGGCGTGCGGCTGGCAGCGGGTGCGTCCGGTATGCTCGACAGCGGACGTATGTAGTCGTGGGTCACAGGGCTCTCTGCGGCACCCGCTGATGCATAGTCTGACTGGGGCTGCAGAGCATCAGCCACCGTTTTACTGATAAAATCATGCACCAGACGGCTCTGCTGGAAGCGTACCTCGTGTTTGGCCGGATGCACATTCACGTCTACATCACTTGGGGGAACCGTAAGGTATACTACAAACGCCGGTTGCTCGACGGTGCCCCAGGCTGACTCATAGGCCTGACGGATGGCATGCAAAATCAGTTTATCGCGCATCCCCCTGCCGTTGACAAAGCTGAACTGACAATCGGTACTGCTACGCAGCACATGCTCATTGCCAAGCCACGCCTCCAGCGTTATGCCATGGTATTCACTGTGACAGTACACCGCATTGCGAACAAATTTTTGTCCGGCCACTGCCGCGATACGGGCGGCAAAATCTGTTTTATCCACGGCCAGAAAACGGCGCATGACCTTGTCGTTATGCCGCAAAATAAACGTGACTTCAGGATGGCTGAGGGCAATGCGCCGGATTACATCATCGATATGCTGAAACTCGGTTTTTTCGGCACGCAGGAATTTGCGGCGGGCGGGTGTATTGTAGAACAGATCCGCTACATCAATGGTAGTGCCATCGGGGTGGGCGACCGGATTCAGCTTTACTGCCATCTCCCGGCCTTCACAGTGGGCCTGCCAGGCTTGCGCCTGGCTGGCCGGCTTTGAAGTAAGGGTCAGCCGGCTGACCGAGCTGATACTGGCCAGCGCCTCGCCCCGAAAACCCAGCGAAAGAATTTGTTCCAGATCATCCAGCGTACTTATTTTACTGGTGGCATGGCGACTGAGCGCCAGCTCCAGCTCCTGCTTATCAATGCCGCAACCATTGTCGCGCAATCGAATACGCTTGTGCCCGCCCTTTTCAATATCAATTTCAATTTTGCTGGCACCGGCGTCCAGGCTGTTTTCAACCAGCTCTTTCACCACCGATGCGGGACGTTCTACCACTTCCCCCGCGGCAATCTGGTTGGCCAGCCGGGGCGGCAAGAGTTGTATTGGCAAGACGGTATCCGTTATTTGTGGGTTGTCAGGTACTGGGAATGGTCAGCACCTGACCAATCTGTACCACATCGTTACGCAGGTTATTGGCTTCTTTAATGCTGCTGACTTTGACGTTGTAGCGTTGTGCCAGCAAGGATAAAGACTCGCCGCTGCGGACCTTGTGTGTGCGGTTGCGTTCTTTCTGGGCCGCCCAAAGCGTCCCGTCCGGCGGTACCTGGCGGAAATAGCGCTTGGCGGCGCCAAAAATAGAGTTTGCCAGCCGCTCCCGGTATGCCGCCCAGTTAAGGTTTTTCTCTTCCTGGGGATTGGAAATAAAGCCTACCTCAACCAGAATCGACGGAATATCCGGGGCGGTCAATACTGCCAGGCTGGCCGCCTGCGGTCTTTTCTTATGCATTTTCGTGACTTTACCCAGTTCCTGAATAACTTTGTTACTTAGATCGTAACTGGCTGCCATGCTGTGATCCATCGACAACCCCAGAATAGTTTCAGCCAGATAGCGCTCACTGGCTTTGTCGGTGATTACTTCAGCAGCACCACCCAGTAACTGAGAGTGTTGTTCAGTGCGCTCCATCCAGCGGCCTAACTCGGTATCTGCACGACCGGTAGAAAGCACCCATACCGAGCCTCCCCGAGGCTGCGGCTGATGAAACGCGTCGGCGTGAATAGACACCAGCAAATCCGCCTTTTGCTGCCGCGCAATGGCCGGGCGTTTATTCAGTGAAACATAATAGTCACCGGAGCGGGTCATGATGGCGCGCATCCCCGGCTCCCGGTTTATCCGTGCTTCCAGCTTTTTCGCGACGCTTAGCGTAATATGCTTTTCGTAGGTGCCAGACGGGCCGATTGAGCCCGGATCCTCGCCGCCATGGCCGGCATCAATGGCAATAATAATATCCCGGTCACGCTGGTTGCTGAGACTGTCTTTAACTACCTCTGACTGATTACGCGACGACGAGTTAACAGTGTCTTCCAAATCGATGACCAGACGGTGTCCATAGGGTTTGGTGGGTGTCATGGCGAACAGATTAGGAGAGGCTTTGCGGGTCATATCAATCACCACCCGGGCCGACTGATTATTCTTCGGGGTGGAGTAACGCACCCGGCGCACCAGTTCGCCGCTCTTATCGATAGCCGGTAAGTCAGCGCTGTCGGAGGTATTGGCCAGGTCAATCACCAACCGCTCAGGGTTAGAGAGGGTGAAATAGGTAAACTCAGGTGCCTGCTCGAGATCCAGTACCACCCGGGTACTGCCCGGCGATGGCCACACCCGCACGCCATCGATGGCATTTTGTGCCGCATGCACGGCCAGGCTCACCAGCCACAGGCAGCTGATGGAAATCAATACGCGTATCATGCTTTGCCTTTTTGCTCTTCTCATGGTCGCCTTAAGGCCAATGTGGAACTATATGCGCTTACAGTGCTGCAAACATTTACTGCCGTGCAGAGTCTTGGCCTGCACCTGAAAACGCCGCCCCTCACCTTCTATGGCTATACTAATCACTAAATCTGCGGATGCCAAGCAGCCCGCGCCCTTTTCCGCCCACTCCACCAGACACAGCGTTTTATCGCTAAAATAATCCCGAATTCCCATGAATTCGAGTTCTTCCGGATCGGCAAGCCGGTATAAGTCAAAGTGGTACACTGAGACCGCATCCAGCTCATAGGGTTCAACCAGGGTATAGGTAGGGCTTTTCACGGCACCTGTGTGACCCAGAGACTGAATAAAATGACGGCTAAAAGTGGTTTTGCCGGCGCCAAGATCGCCTTCAAGGTAGATCACTGACGATGCGGGTAACAACCCCCGCATCGCTTGTGCAAGGTCCCGGGCCAGCGCCCGGGTATCATCTTCAGAGGCGGCAAAAAATGTGCTGTGTGGGTACGACATGACAGTTATTCTCTACAACTCGGGCCACGCGGACGCTATTGATTAATCAGGGCGCGTACCGCTTCAAACAAATCACTGGCTATCATACCACGTTGTCCGTATAGCCGGGCCACTTCGTCACCGGCTTTTGCATGCAGCGTCACACCATATTTGGCCGCCATGTCCCGATCCAGTCCCTGGGCCAGCAACGCCCCTAAAATGCCGCTGAGCACATCACCGCTACCCGCTGTAGCCATACCGGGGTTGCCATGGCGGCACACCCAGGTTTGTTCTTCGTTATCAATGATCGTACCCGCCCCCTTCAATACACTGGTGGCATGAAAGCGCTGGGCGCACTGTCGGGCATAGTTAAAGCGCTCGGTTTCCACGTCTTCCACAGACACGCCCAGTAACCGCGCGGCTTCGCCAGCGTGAGGCGTTAATATACACTCATCCAGGGTGAATGCCGTGGCCTGTTTACCCAGCAAATTCAGCGCGTCGGCATCGATGACCACGGGCTTATTTTCAGCCTGACAATGCTTAAGTGTGGTGGCAAAAGTCTCCTGAGCCCACTCATCCTGACCGAGCCCCGGCCCAATCACCACACAGGTGGCCCATTCCAGCGCTTCGTCGAGGTCCTGGTCCGCCACCATAAGTTCCGGGCGGCCGGCACTCACCTGTATGGTAGACGCCTCATGGACATACACCCTCACCATACCAGCGCCACTTCGTAGTGCTGCTTCACTGCTTAGCCGAATAGCGCCTGCGGTGCCCCGGTTTCCGCCCACACAGAGCAAGCGGCCATAGGTGCCCTTGTGGGAATGTATATCCCGGGGTCCCATGCCACCAAACTGCTGTATATCCAGCAAACTCGCACACGGCTTTGCCAGTTGACTGAAGGCTTTACCAATTCCCAGATCATCGAATGCCAGCTTGCCACAGGATTGTTTGCCTGCGCCGGTGGTCAGCCCGGGTTTTATGCCCACAAACGTCACCGTAACATCAGCCTGTATACAACGTCCCAACGACTGCCCTGTGTCCGCATCCAGGCCGGAGGGGACATCTATACTCACCACCGGCTTGTCCGACTGATTAACCGTATCAATAATGTCGGCAAATTCATTGCGGATATAACTGTTAATGCCAGTGCCCAGTAAGGCGTCCACCACTACCTCCGCTTTTTCCAGCAAGGCTTCACTGAAAGGGTGTATGGCGCCACCACTGGCACGCCAACGGCGCTGGGCCTCGCCGGCATCACCGCTCAGTTCCCGTTCAGGCTCGACGGCACAGACGTACACCTGCTTGCCCGCCTCGCGGGCATGGGTGGCAGTAATATATCCGTCACCGGCATTATTTCCCTGCCCCACCAGCACCAGAAAAACCTCGGTATTTGGCAGCAAATCCTGGCACTGACTGAACACGGCTTTGCCGGCACGCTGCATGAGGGTAAACATGTCGCAGCCGCTTTGCCCGGCGGCGGTCTGCTCGTTTTCCCTGACCTGATCGGCGCGATAAAGTTTGTATGGTAAACTTGCGGTGAGTTGAGTATCTAGCATGAGCGTATGTCCAGTTTACAGTCAGTCGATTTAGTACGATTTACAGACGATATCAAGGCTTGGGGGCGGGCGCTAGGCTTTCAGCACGTTGGCGTGAGCGATATTGATTTAGGTCGCCATGAACAGTACCTGCAGCGCTGGCTGGAAAATGGCTACCACGGCGATATGCAATTTATGCAAGCCCATGGCACCAAGCGTTCCCGCCCCGAAGAACTGGTACCCGGCACGGTGCGGGTAATTTCTGTGCGCATGGATTATTTACCGCCGGATGCGTCCTTTGCCCGTAACCTGTCCGACGGGAGCCTGGGCTATATCAGCCGGTATGCGCTGGGCAGAGATTATCACAAGGTACTGCGCAAGCGACTCAAACAGCTCGGCGACAAAATCACCGCAGCACTGGCAGACACTGCCTTTCGGCCGTTTGTGGACTCGGCCCCGGTACTGGAGCACGCCATTGCAGAGAAAGCCGGGGTGGGCTGGACCGGTAAACATTCGCTGACGTTATCCAAAGAGGCCGGCTCGTGGTTTTTTCTGGGCGAGTTATTTATCAATTTACCCTTACCCACAGACACTCCGGTAGAAGAAGGCTGCGGCAGCTGCACCGCCTGCATGACCATCTGTCCCACCCAGGCCATTGTGGCACCCTATACGGTTGATGCCAGAAAATGTATTTCCTATTTAACCATTGAGCACGACGGAGAAATTCCGGAGGTATATCGCAAAGCAATGGGCAACCGCATCTATGGGTGTGATGACTGCCAGCTGATATGCCCGTGGAACCGGTATGCCGATATCACCCGCGAGTCCGACTTTCATCCTCGCCAGGTATTACATGGCCAATCATTACTGACGTTATTCAGCTGGGATGAAGCCACCTTTCTTCACAACACAGAAGGTTCACCCATTCGCCGGATTGGGTTTGATAAGTGGCAGCGCAATATTGCGGTAGCGCTGGGTAATGCCCCCTATGACGAAGCGGTCGTCACCGCTCTGCGGGAGGCGTTGCCACATGCCACGGCGTTGGTACGCCCGCACATCGAATGGGCGCTGGCGCAACATCATGATAAGAAATCGCAGGATGGACAAAGCCGCCAGTTACAGCGGCTTACCCGGGCTGTTACGAAAGGGTTGCCCCGGGACGCGTAAGCGCCGGCCATTCAAGCTAACGGCGTAGTTCGGTAAGAAAATAGGTGTGCTGGTTGTGCTGGGACGTATAGGTTTTTATGGTTGCTTGCCGCCAATCCGGCTGCTCTTTGAGGCCACCTAATAGTTTCCCCCACTGTTCCGAATCACCGTCTGATTCGCCAATCAGCAGACAGCGTGTCTGCTCGCAATGCATGGCATGAAACGCTACCTGACCGGCGCTGGCATGATCCGCAAAGTAACGCGCGAGCCGCCCGCGGGTGGTGAGATCGGCTTCACCGGTGGTCAGCCATTCGCTGCCATCCTCACTCAGAGGCACCCTTATCTGGCTGGCGTCAGGGTTAGCCTGACGAATGCGCCGCACAGTGTCTGCCACAGCCTGTATCTGTAACGGCGCTGAACCAGAATAGGAAGCCACGGGCGCGCGATCTGCCGGGCGGGCAGCACTCGCTGACGCCACCACCGGCACAGCGGTCAACGCCTCATCGAGAGCCTCAATGGAGTTATCTGACAAGGTGTCCTGTGGTACCTGTACAGACGGACTGTCTGCCAGTTTGGCGCGGTAATATCCAAACTGGTAGCCCGCGATCCCTATAAATATGACTAACGGAAGCAAGTGCCAGGTTTTCATAAGTGGTCGTAGTTATTCCTGGTGATACTGTCGGCTCAGCTCATGCACCGCTTTGACGAATACGCCAGCGTTCTCCGGCGGTACATCCAGGTGGATACCGTGGCCCAGATTAAATACATGCCCGCTGCCGTTACCATAACGTTGCAGGATAGTCGCCACTTCTTCACGAATACGTTCGGGCGAGGCATACAGCATGGAGGGGTCCATATTACCTTGCAGGGCAACTCTGTCGCCGATACGCGCCCGGGCTTCGTCGAGATTAGTCGTCCAGTCCAGACCCACTGCATCACAGCCGGTGTCGGCAATAGATTCCAGCCACTGCCCACCATTTTTGGTAAATAAGGTAACCGGTACCCGACGGCCATCCGCCTCCCGGGTCAGGCCATCAACAATTTTGGCCATGTATTGCAACGAAAATTCCTGATAGTCCCGTGGGGACAAGACGCCGCCCCAGGTATCAAATATCATCACTGATTGCGCGCCTGCGGCTATCTGGGCATTCAGGTAACTGATCACGGAGTCGGCCAGTTTATCCAGCAGCAGGTGCAGCGCCTGCGGGTCCGCAAACGCCATCTTCTTGATTTTTGTGAAGGCTTTACTTGTGCCACCCTCCACCATATAGGTGGCCAGTGTCCATGGACTGCCAGAAAAACCGATGAGGGGCACCTCACCTTTTAACTCCCGGCGAATAGTGCGAACGGCATTCATCACGTACTGCAATTCGCCCTCGGGATCAGGGATCCCTATTTTTTCTACGTCGGCGCGGCAGGTAATGGGATTACGGAAACGCGGGCCTTCGCCGGTTTCGAAATACAGGCCCAGCCCCATCGCATCCGGGATGGTAAGGATATCGGAGAACAAAATAGCCGCATCCAACTCAAACCGACGCAATGGCTGCAAGGTAACCTCACAGGCCAGTTCGGCATTTTTGCACAATGACATAAAATCACCGGCTTCCGCCCGCGTTGCCTTGTACTCAGGTAAATAACGGCCCGCCTGGCGCATCATCCACACTGGTGTGGCATCTACCGGCTGCTTGCTGAGCGCACGCAGGTACCGGTCGTTTTTTAATGGTGGGCGCTGGGGGTTCGCTGGAGTTGTCGACATCATATCCTCTGCTAAAATCGCTTACCTGATTCGGTGTGGCCGGAGTATATCAATAATCTCAGTCATTGGCGCGAAAAGCACAGCTTATAGCGGTGAAAATCCCTCCGACTGGCAGTCCTTAGACCTATCTTGGCTATTTAGATCACCTCCCCCATTTCCCTTTAAGGGTCTCAAAAAATGCGACAGTATGAAAAATTTACACGATGAACGGAAATTGAGCTTGCGGGATTAGTTAGTGTTTGCTACTTTTAAAACCAGCAAAGACAAAGAAGCCCGCCTACGGGACCGAACGTTAACTATTAAAACCCTGCACCTTGCAGGGTTTTTTGTTATGGGCGACCGGATATCAGGAAAGCTGCTTTATAACCGCATCGATTAATTGCCCGGCAATGGACAGCTTAGGAGGCGTGTCCGGCAGCGCGTCGAGTGAAAACCATTGGGCATCGTCAATTTCATGTTCGTCACACACAATGTTTCCGCCGTCATATTCAGCCAGGTAACCGACCATCAGAGAGTGGGGAAAGGGCCACGGCTGACTGCCGAAATATTGCAGGTTTTTCACCCGCACACCGACTTCCTCGAATACTTCCCGATGAACCGCCTGTTCCAGGCTTTCACCGCTTTCCACAAAACCGGCAAGTGTAGAATACATGTTAGTTTCGCGATGGCGCACGCCGCGGGCCAGTAAGATCCGTTCATTGTCGTGAATGGCCACAATAATGCAGGGCGACACCCGCGGGTAACAGCGATGCTGACACTGTTGGCACTGCATGGCCATCTCCCAGTCTATCTTGTGCATTGCGCTGCCACACTGACCACAGAAGCGGTGGGTACGCAGAAAATGAACATACTGCCAGGCACGACCGACCACACTGAATGCGCCCACCGGCGTGTTCATCAACACGTTGCGCAGTGACACCTCTTCCCACTCGTCGCTGTCTACCGCTTCCGCCCCCATATCCACGACAAACGTGGGCTGCTCTTCCTGAAGATGCGCTTCCAGGGGCGTTAACTGGTAAACGTCCTGCTGATAGGCTGCTAAAAATGGTAACGACGAAGCATCGGTCACCGGGGGTTGTGTATCACCACTGGCTACCAGTAATTTACTGCGGGAAAAAATAAGCCAGCGGGCAGCACCTTGTTTCAGCTGGTGCGAGGGGACCTTTTTCATCATAGCGTTCACCTTTACGTGCCCTGCCGGTGCGACCCGTTGTCGCGACCTCGTGACTCTGCCGGTAAGCTTACCGATCCTGGTCTCCGCACACAATAACCTGCCCGTGGTCAGATATGCCCGCGCAGGTGCCTGGCTGCATAATGCTGTGTGCATAGACACGCAGGGCTTTTGGCCAAGCCGGGACGTGCTGCATTTGTACTGTGTCTTTGCGGTGTTATACTGAAATTATTAAACCAGCACAGCCCCGTATAGGGTAATCAGGCAACTACGCATGTTAAATCAACTGGAACAGGTTAAAGGAAAGTGGGGGGGCCAGCTGGCTACCATAGACAACTGGTTGCAGGCTCGCCAACGGTTACTTATCCAGTACTGTGAACTGGCCGGCCTGGCTCACCACGACCATCAAAATGGTAAGCAAGCTAACCCGCTTCCGGACCCGGCCGCTATTGATGCATTTTGCGAGGCCATGATGGACTACATGTCAGCCGGGCACTTCGAAGTGTACGATATGCTGGTCAGCGATGACGCACAGGGAAAAGCCCTGAAACAACAGCTTTATCCGGATATAGCTACCACCACAGACAGCGCTCTGGCCTTCAACGATACATACACCGATGTGGTGTCAGAGCAGCAGGCTGCGGCGTTTGACAGTCATTTACAGGCGCTGGGAGAAACCCTGGAGGCACGCTTCGCGCTTGAAGACCAACTGATTGCACACATGTACGAGACGCAGAAGCGCAAAGCGCCCGCAGAGGCCGATTCTCAATGACCCTGCGTTGTCTTCGGGTCAGGTATGACTCGTCGGGCATTGATAACATTAAATGGTAGTTTGTTGATGAACAATGCGACACTAATCAGTAAAGCCCGCGCCTATTGCGAGCAGCGCAATGCACGTTTCACACCGTTGCGGGAAAAAGTATATCAAATCCTCTTAAGCAAGCATGGGCCCATGGGGGCCTATGAATTGCTAGATGCGCTCAAGGAAACCGAGTCCGGAGCGAAACCGGCGACAGTTTACCGGGCGCTGGATTTTCTTCTCGACTTTGGCTTTATTCACAGGCTGGAGTCCACAAACGCGTTTGTTGCCTGTTATCATTTCGGCTGTCACCATCCGGTACAGTTCCTTATTTGCGACAGTTGCGGTGACGTAGCAGAAATTCAGTCTGAAGGGTTAAAAGAGACCCTGGACAAACAAGCTAAAGCGCATGGCTTTAGTGTATCGAAACAAACTATTGAAGCACACGGACTGTGTGCGGATTGTCAGGAAACAGATGTGCCTGTTTCAAAGGAGTCATCTCATGAATGCTGATTTCGTTAACCCTTTTATTAGCGGGTTACTGAATGTGATGGAAACTATGGCGCAGACCAAACTCACCCCGGGCAAGCCCAAACGCAAGCAAAGCGATATCGCGAAAGGTGATGTAAGTGGTCTTATCGGTATGGTGGGTCCAGAGGTAAGAGGCTCAATGTCGATTACCTTTGACGAGCAGCTGGCATTGACCATTATGCAGCGCATGGTAGGTGAGCGTCCGCCTAAAATTGATGCCGAAGTGGGTGACATGGTGGGTGAGGTAACCAACATGATTTGCGGGAATGCTAAACGTGATTTAGCCGAGCGCGGTTATGAATTTGGCATGGCTACCCCTATCGTAGTCTCCGGAAAGCAACATAGCATCAGTCACCAGGTTGATGGTGCTAAGATAATCCTGCCGTTTATGTGTGATGAAGGGCTGGCTCATTTGGAAATCTGTTTTGACAAATAATCCTTTCTGGCATTCTGACACTATAACCCTGCGCCCTTATCCTCGGGGCTTTCACCTGATTACCGATGAAATCATAGGTGCCTTGCCGCAGATACGCGAAGTAGAAGTCGGCCTGTTGCACCTCTGGTTACAACACACCAGCGCCAGCCTGACCATCAATGAAAATGCCGATCCGTCAGTCAGAACTGATCTCGAATCCTACTTTAACCATACTGTAAGAGAAGATTCTTCTTACTTTATTCACACTTATGAAGGTAGCGATGATATGCCAGCGCATATTAAATCGAGTATGATGGGATGCGAGGTCACCTTGCCAATTCAGCAAGGTGAGCTTCAATTAGGTACGTGGCAGGGAATAATTCTTGGCGAACACCGTAATCAGGGAGGCGCCCGCCGTATCGTTGCAACCCTACAGGGCATGGCCCGGTAAACTCGAAACTATTGCCTGCGCAGTATTATGGCATGAAGTGTGCTTAAGCTCGCATTATCAAAAATTTGGTAATCACTCAACGTTATACAGGATGTGACTATGAAAAAAACATTTACTTTAGCTGCACTCTCACTGGCTGTGCTGTCTGCAAACAGCTATGCACAGGAGTCTTCCACCCCGGCTTACGACAATTGGATTGGGTTATTTGGTACCAAATACAACGTTGACGTTGAGCGTCCGCTCCCGAACGGTAATTACGAAGAAGGTGAAGGCTTCGGTATGGAAGCTGGCTTCCGCTTTACCCAAAGCTGGGCTGCCCGTCTGGAATATACCGCCCTGGAACTGGACTACCTGGATTTTAATGGCTCTGACCGTGATGACAGTGGTCACATGATTGGTGCAGATGCTATGTGGTTTATGCCTGACGATTGGTGGTATCTGTTTGCCGGTGTGAAGCACCAGAACATGAACGACACCACGACCCTGGGTAATATCGGTATTGGTAAGCACTGGGACATCAGCGAAAAGGTTAAGTTAATCACCGAAGTAGCCGCTTATGAAGATTTCGGCGAAGACTACAACGATTACAGCTTTAAGCTGGGTCTGGCGGTAACTATTGGTAATAACGATACCTCGCGCCCTGCCACCCCACGCGACAGCGACAATGACGGTGTAGTAGACGGCCGTGATCAGTGCCCTAACACACCAGCCGGTGTAACCGTGGATGCCCGTGGTTGTGAAGTTAAATCGATGGACAGCGACAACGATGGCGTTATGGACAGCAAAGACCAGTGTCCTAATACGGCGGCCGGCGTTGAAGTAGATGCCCGTGGCTGTGAAGTTAAAATGAAGGACAGCGATAACGATGGCGTCGCTGACCAAAACGACAAGTGTGCTGATACGCCAGCAGGCAACGAAGTGAACAGCGATGGCTGCACAGTATTTGACGAAGAAGAAGTGTCAATTACCCTGCGCGTACTGTTCGACAGCGAAAGCTCTGTAGTTAAGCAACCTAACGACCCTGAGATCCGTGAGTTTGCTAACTTCATGAAGCAATATCCTGAAACCACGGCAACCATTGAAGGTCACACTTCTGCGCCAGGTACAGAGTCGTACAACATGCAATTGTCACAGGCCCGTGCCGATGCATTCCGCGATGTACTGGTTAATCGTTACGACATCGATGAAAGCCGTCTGAGCACTGTAGGCTATGGCGAGACACAGCTGCTTGATGAAGGCAACGATGCCGAAGCGCACCGTGTTAACCGCCGTATCTCAGTAACTGTAAGCGGTACAGCGAAGGTTCCGGAGAAGCGTTAATCGCTGACTGAAACAACCCGAAAGGCGCCGTGAGGCGCCTTTTTTATTGCGGCAGTGATAATTGATTTGCACGGATACTGTTACGGCGTCATCGCAGGATAATAATGACCCGTGGCGAAAACCAAAAAAGTGTTTGAGGCAGGTATTAGTTACATCATAGTCGTGCTGCGTAGCTGATATTCAGCGAGCAGCAATTATAGTGACCACGCCTGGTTAGTAAGCGTCATCCATCGCCGGACCGGCATAGTTATCGAAGCGCGAGAATTGGCCCTGGAAGGTAAGCCGACTGGTACCGATGGGACCGTTACGCTGCTTACCAATAATAATTTCGGCAATGCCCTTATCTTCACTGTTTTCGTGATACACCTCATCACGGTATATAAACATGATTAAGTCGGCATCCTGCTCGATAGAGCCGGATTCACGCAAGTCTGAGTTGACCGGCCGTTTATCCGCACGTTGTTCCAGTGTTCGGTTAAGCTGGGATAGCGCTACCACCGGGACTTCCAGCTCTTTCGCCAGTGCCTTCAGTGAGCGTGAAATTTCCGCAATCTCTAACGTCCGGTTGTCACTTAGTGACGGCACCCGCATCAACTGCAGGTAATCGATCATAATCATACTGATGCCGCCCCGCTCGCGCGCCAGCTTACGGGCACGGCTACGCACATCCATAGGAGTGAGACCGGAAGAGTCATCCACAAACAGGTTATCGCTGTCTTTCAGCATGGCCATGGTGTTGGAGATACGAGCCCAGTCTTCGTCGTCTAGCTGCGCTGTACGGATTTTTGTCTGGTCAACCCGGCTCAGTGACGCCAGCATACGCATCATGATTTGTTCTGACGGCATTTCCAGTGAGAACACCAAGACCGGCTTCTCTTCTGCCATCATGGCATTTTCTACCAGGTTCATGGCAAAAGTGGTTTTACCCATTGAAGGTCGGGCGGCCACGATGATGAGGTCTGAGGGCTGCAATCCACTGGTTTTTTTATCCAGATCAGTGAACCCCGTGGTAACCCCGGTAACCTCTTTGTTGGTTTTAATTAACGCTTCCAGCCGGTCGATGGTTTTACCCAGGACCGACTCTACGTTACGGGGGCCTTCATTATCGCCGGTGCGCTTTTCGGCAATTTCAAATACCCGGCTTTCAGCAAAGTCGAGAATATCGGCGCTGTCACGGCCTTCCGGATTGTAGCCAACTTCAGCAATTTCGTGGGCGACGCCAATCAACTCACGGGTTACCGCCCGCTCACTGATAATTTTCGCGTACGCCACCACGTTGGCAGAACTGGGCGTATTTTTTGCCAGCTCGCCAAGGTATGCAAAGCCGCCGGCGTCGTCCAGCTCATCATGCTTTTCCAGTTGCTCCGACACGGTGATGAGATCCACCGGCAGGTTGTCGCCCAGCAAACGCATAATGGCGCGGAAGATAATTTGGTGAGAACGGTTGTAGAAGTCTGACTCGGTAACCAGTTCGGCCACTTTATCCCAGCTTTCAGGATCAATAAGCATACTGCCAAGCACAGACTGCTCCGCCTCAATGCTATGAGGAGGCACTTTAAGCTTTTCAATATTTTTATCTTTAGGGGCCTGGGACGCGTCTTTCACAACTACCAAACTACTTAATTAAACGGCCAGATATTATGCGCTATTTGCGCCGCAATTGCAGTATTCGAGCGAAAAAATCTGTGGCAGAGAATGCTGTGACGGTAAGCCCGGACAGTTCTGATCCGAGCCGGGAAATGAGGGGGGCAGCCCTCTTAGCTTCGGGACTGACCAGGGTAATTAAATCGCGCCTCGCACGTCAGCGGGCAACGCTTCTGGTACAGACTGCAGTGGCTTGCTCTTCTCAAGACGCAGAAAGACACCGTTCCACGCCACATAAGCAGCCTGATTATTCTGATACAACAGGGTTTGGCCGGGCACGCTGGCATCCGACTCACAGGTAATTCTTACCTGGGTGACCGGACCGGCGTGGAAGTCCAGATGACGTAGATCCACACGGTAGGTTTTTTCTACACTGGCTTCATCCAGGGTTTCCTCGGTGTACTTGGGAAGCAGGCAGCCATTCTGAGCCAGTTGGGCGCGATCAGGCTGGTAGCTGAAGGTTTTACCCAGCCACAGCGTAACATCGTCATGGCTAACCGTGGTGGTTGCAGCTCGGGCACTGTCTGTGACGACCCAGGTGCCCTCAATAGACTGCGCACCACCGACCCCACAGCCGGCCAACAGCCCTGCCGCGATACCTGTAAGTGCCAGACGTGACACGCACTTGCGTAAAAATCTCGACCCTGTCTTCATTGCTATCTCCTTCCGGCGGTATTACGCCGCCTGTTCTGTGGTCGCGTAAGTAGCAGGCTGTGCCTGTACAACCTCGCACAGGGGCGGTGCACTGGGCAGCGAATTAAGCCTAAGGGGTACGATAGTATACCCTGCTACAGAACGGCCTTAGACGTGCCCTGCGGGCACGGGGGCGTTACTTTATTTATCACTACCACCGATAAAGCTAAATATGTGCCAATGTTTACTTTATTCCCGCAAAAGGAGATTGGTGGCGGACATTACAATTATGTAGGGAAGGAAGAAGAGTATGCCAAAGCCCGTTTTACACGGGCTTTGGCAAAGGGAGGTTACTGGCGGTGGGTAGTTAGTTTAACCCGTCCACTGACCGTGGAAATATCAACACTGGCGTCACCGCCCTGGTTGGCAAATTTCAGCCAGCGGCTGGGTCCGTATTTGGCTTTCTGCATTTTGTCGGACGTAAGATCGTTAATAATATTCCCGCCGGCATGGGCCTCAATATTAAATCGCGCTGAAACATTTGGCTGAAAGGCCAGGTTCAGACTGCCGCCCACTGACGACGCCCGCACATCGCCATTGTTGTTGAGCGTCAGGCTGGCGTCTACTCTGCCGTTGACCGTTTCTATGCGCAGTTCAGAGACGGCCTGCATAGTAAGTTCAATATCACCATTAACGGTTTCTACACCGACGTCAGGACTGCTGGTGATCACATCGATGTCACCATTCACGGAGTCGAAACGGGCGTCACTATCACCGGTGTGATTGCCGCTGATATCACCGTTTACAGTTTCTACATTAATGTCTCCGGATACATCCTCAAGCGTTATATCCCCATTGACCGCTTCCAGCTTTACTCTGCCGGCCAGCGACCGGGCACGAATATCACCATTGACCACGTCGGTACGCACCGAATGAGTGAGGTCCGTGAGCGTGACATCGGCGTTAATGGTTTCATACGTCACCTGTGCGCCATGAGGAACATAAATGGTCAGTTCATCCCCGTCATGGCTGGCCCAGTCCCGCCAGTCGCGGTTACGCCGCCGGGTTTCCACTTTAATTACCACCGCATTACCATTCTTCTCGAAGATAAATTCTTCGGTCTGCTCGCCCAACTCTCCGGTGACCCTGATTTCCGCTTTGTCCCAGCCGATGATATCCGCGGACCCGTTCATATGTTCTACTTCCACAAACGGCGCGTCGCTGGTTTGCAGGGTTTTGTCCACCTTCTCTCCGGCCACTACCGCACTACTTAGCGCTAACAGGCCAATGCTCAACAGGGACCGGCCCGAAAAGGCCATTGCTTGAATTACTGATGTCATTTTGTCACTCACCTATTGAAGTTAAATTTGTTGCCATTGCGGCGCATGTACCCGTTCTATGAGGGTAATTTGTTGTTGGTGGACCTGTTGCAACATGCGCAGCAAGGCCCCGTTATTTGGATCTTCTTTTAACGCCGCTTTAATCGCGCTGGCAGCCTCGTCCAGTTCAGCAAGCTGCGCCTCCCAATTCTCCGTCATCGCCGGCGCGTCGGTGTACTGCACCAGCAACGCCTGCTTCTGCTGTTCATGCTGATTACTCAACGCCTTTACCAGGGCCTGCCCGGTTGGGTGGTCAGTAGCCGGTACCGACGTCTGCTGAATGCCATACCAGCTGAGGCTCACAACAAGGGCCACACTGGCTGCAACAGCCGCCAAGCGGCGGTGGCGATTCTGGGGCACAGTACCGGTGTCGTGTTGGTGTTCTATACCTAATTCAATTCCACGCCATAAGTCTCGCTGCGGGGCTTTTTCTTTCGCCAGATCATGCAGCTGCTGGTTCAATTGCTGTTCGAATTTACTCATCGGTATACCCCATCCACTCTTTCAGCAGGTGTTTGGCACGGTGAAACTGTGCCTTACTCGACCCCACTGCCATATTCAGCATGTTGGCTATCTCCTCATGCCGGTAACCTTCAATTGCATGGAGCACAAACACCATGCGGGCCCGTTCAGGTAAACGCACTATGTACGCCTCCAGGTCTACATCGCCAGCCGAACCTTCTGCTGTATGATGCTCGGCAGCACTGCCTTCTATATTGAACATACGGTGTACCCAGCCCCGCTGCTTGCGCATGTAACTCACGGTGATATTCGCGGTCACACTATGCAGCCAGGTGGAGAATTTACTTTTGGCATTATAATTATCCAGCTTACGCCACAACTGAATAAACACTTCCTGGGTCGCATCTTCAGCTAACCCCTGATCAGCCGTCAGCCGATAACTCAGGGCATGTACGCGCCCCACATAGCGGTCATACAATTGCCGGTAAGCCTGTTTATCACCGGCCTGCGCTGCTTCAATCAACGCCTGCTCACGCGCCATTGTAAACGTGTCCTGTGCATCTACTACGCTACGGTGCGTTGTCTCCATGGACTCTCATTACCTGTCTGTCAGCCAGCTAAGGGGCTTATTGTTGTTCTTAAGAGGTTAGTCGTAGCCTAAGCTACAAAGGTTTAAATGCGAAAAGTTTTTTTGTCGGCCATTCACTGGCATCATAGTCGTACCCTTGTTGTTCAGGACAGACCCATGCATATCGATGCCTTATACGCCGGCAAACCTGCCCCATTCGGCCCCCGTGGTGCGCCAAGCAGCATCAGAAAAACACCGCGCGATAGCCTTACCGTTTATACCCACGGCACCGCCGAGGACGAACAGGGCAACAAGAAGCTACACGGCGGTCCGGAAAAAGTGCTGCACCACTTTAGTCTCGCCAGCTACGCCACATTGCGCGAGCACTTCCCCGAGGTCGATTTTGCGCGAGGCAGCATTGGCGAAAATCTGACAGTGCCCGGTATGCATGACGATGCAATTTATATCGGTGATGTGTGGCAGCTCGGTGAGGTGCAGGTACAGGTAAGCGCCCCACGGGCACCCTGTAATAAAATTTCCCACCGCTATGGAGTAAAAAATCTCGACCGTTTTGTTGGCAGTGCTGGCATTACCGGATGGTATTACAGGGTAATCACACCGGGCCAGATTAAGGTGGGTGACGCAGTGCGCAGACTCTCCCGGGAAACAGACACGGTGTCAGTACAGGCGCTGATGCGCTGTGTGTATAACAAAACCGATACCGAATCAGCCCGTCGCTATGCTCAATTGGCCGTTCTGGATGATGAATGGAGAGAAAAATGTGAGCGGGTAGCCAGTCGTCAGACATAAAAAAACCGCTGCGTGTCGGCAGCGGCTTTTTCTGTCATTACAAAGCGGCGCGATTACGCTTCTTTGATAATGATAACCTTGATAGAGGTGACTACATCAGAGTGCAGTTGCAGGTCGATGTCATACTCGCCTGTTTCACGCAGTGTACCAGTAGGCAGTTTAACTTCTGACTTTTCTACTTCTACACCTGCCGCGTTAATCGCGTCAGCGATATCGCGGGTACCGACAGAACCGAACAGCTTGCCTTCTTCGCCAGCAGGTGAAGCAATAGTAACTTCGCCCAGCGCGCGGATTTTCTCGGCACGAGCTTCAGCAGTCTGCAGCTCTTGAGCAATCTTCGCTTCCAGTTCGGCACGACGTGCTTCGAACTTCTCGATGTTGTCTTTAGTTGCAGGTACTGCTTTACCCTGTGGGAAAAGGAAGTTACGTGCAAAACCTGATTTTACATTAACCTGGTCGCCCAGACCGCCAAGGTTGGCGATTTTATCTAGTAGGATGATATCCATCTATGCTACCCCTTAAACTTCGCCAATTACTTATGTGAATCAGTGTACGGAAGCAGTGCAAGGAAACGTGCACGCTTGATCGCAGAAGACAGCTGACGCTGATACTTTGCGCTCGTACCAGTGATACGGCTAGGGACGATCTTACCGCTCTCAGTGATATAGTTCTTCAGAGTAGCGATATCTTTATAATCAATTTCAGTCACACCTTCTGCAGTGAAACGGCAGAACTTACGACGTCTGAAAAAACGAGCCATGGGTATTCTCCTTAAGCGTTGTCTTCAGTGGTTTCAGTTTTCTTTTCTGCACGCTCTGTACGAGGAGCAGAATCATCACGACGCTCACGACGCTCTTCTTTCATCATCGGAGAAGGCTCAGTTACTACGTCTTTAGTGCGCATAACCAGGTTACGCAGGATGACATCGTTGAAGCGGAAAGCATTTTCCAGTTCGTCAACCGCTTCAGCCGTAGCTTCAGCATTGATAAGAACATAGTGTGCTTTATGCAGCTTCTCGATTGGGTATGCCAGTTGACGACGGCCCCAATCTTCTAAACGATGAATCTGACCACCGTCTTGCTTCAGGATTGTGGTATAACGCTCGATCATACCAGGTACTTGTTCACTCTGATCAGGGTGAACCATAAATACGATTTCGTAATGACGCATTAAACGCTCCTTACGGTTGTAGCCTCGGCAGTACAGCCACTCTGCATAGAGACAAGGAACTAGGTTTGGTTGGCTGTAAGGGCGCGCATTATACGCACACAATTGCCGCTGCACAAGTAGTAAGCAGGTATTTTATACAGCGGTTAATGAGTGGCACCGTTGCCGGTAGAAACCAGCACCGCCACACCCAGTAATGCCGCCAGCGACCAGATAAGCACCCGCCACGTAAAGCGCTCCCCCATTATCCAGGCCACCCCCAGGCTCATAATGGCACTGGTGGCGATAAGCGTCTGCACGACGGCGGCCTTGGCATGGGCAAACGCCAGCATTTGCAGAAAAATCGCTGCGGTGGTACCCAGCAGCGTGGCGATGACAAATGTGGGCCATAGTTTACCCGCTGACGGGGCGACCACATCGCCTTGTCTGGGTAGCAGTCGGGTGCGGGTTGCCACGATGAGCAGGGCCACCAGCACCAGACCACCAATCAGCCGGTACATTGCGGCGCTGGCTGCATCAATATCACCCCCGACCAGAATATCGCGGCTGATAACGGCACCAATGGCCTGGCATATGGCCGCGCCCACACCAAACAGATATCCGCTCGATGCTACAATATGCGTGGCGCTGCGCTTGTTGCTCTTGATGACCATGTCCACTGAAAACAAAATCATGCCCACGCCCAGCCATTGCTGCCAAGTGATCCACTCCGCAATCCAGGCCATGGCAAGCAGCGCGGTGAAGATGGGGGCCAGGGTTTCCGCCACCAGTACCGCCTGACTGTCACCAATGCTGGTGAGCGCCTTGAAGAACAGTGTATCGCCGATGCCAATGCCGATCACACCGCTCAACAGCAACCACAGTAAGGTGTCTGTACTAACCGACTGCGCGGGCGACAGCCACAGGGTCACCCCCAGCAGCAACACCACTGAAATGAGCCCCTTCCAGAAATTCATGGCCAGCGGTGAGAAAACCTGACCACTCCCCCGAAACAAGCGGGCGGCAATGGCCCAGCATAAAGCGGTGCCCAGGGCGGCGAATATTCCCATGCGAATTTCCGGTTAATCAGTTAATAGTGAATAAGTGACGTTATGCGCCGGCAGGCGGTAGCGCTGCCGGGCAGAAAAGCGCGCTAGTGTAGCCAGTGATGGCCGTTACGCGCAACCTAAAGGCGGGTTAAAACGGATTAAGTGTATAGCCGTGCTGTTGCAGCAGCGCATGGGCGGTCATGGCTGAGAGCGACAGCGCCACGCCATCAATCAGCATATCCCGAGACAAACCGTGCCCCATAAACGACTGGCCACACATTATCACTGTGACATTATGCTCAAGCAGGGCCTTAACCAGCTGAATATTGGCATTTACTCCCTGCTGCTTTTGTTTGTAGGCCTGGGGTTTGAGTAAATCCAGACTCGCGCCGCCATGCACCACTAACGCAACCTGAATATTGTCTTTGGGGATCCCGTTGGCCACATGCATATTGATAAACCGGGCCACAGAATCGAATTGCTGGTTCACCTTGCCGGGCTCTGCGGCTGATACGGCATCAAACGCCACTTTAAGGCGCGTTGATGACTCCATTTCCACGCCGGGTACCGCTGCATGTTTACCGTATTCCGTGAACACCGGTCCCGCCACAAAGTCGCTTCGATCCGCGCTGGCCTCCCAGCTGCACACCAGCATTAAAATACTTATGAATCGCCACATAATTGTTCCCTGATTGCTGTTGTTGGCGTTATAGCATCATGACCGGATTACCCGTGCAAGGGGTATTTGCACGGGCAATATCCTGTTAAAGCTCCCGCACCCAGATATTTCTGAAACTCACCGGGTTTGAGTGGTCTTGCAATTGCAGTGGCGCACAACCATGGGCGGTGTAGGACGGCGCGCCAATCCATTCGGTTTTGCCTTGCACCTCGGCGTGATGTTGTATAACCACGCCATTATGCAGCACGGTGACGTAGGCAGGCTCTATCAGCTTATCACCCTCAAATTCCGGCGCAGTAAACAGGATATCGTAGGTTTGCCATTCGCCCGGTGCACGCATGGCGTTGACCAGCGGGATGTGCTGCTTATAGATTGCGCCCGCCTGGCCATTCGGGTACGTCTTGTTATTGTAGGAGTCCAGGATTTGCACTTCATAGCGCTGTTGCAGAAATACTCCACTGTTATTGCGTTGCTGGCCGTCCAGCCCGGTGACATCCGTCGGTGTTTTCCATTCAAGATGCAGTTGTATATCGCAGAACGCTTGCTTGGTAGCGATATCGCCGGTGCCGGGCTGCACAGTAAGCACACCGTCCTGCACGGTCCAGTTGGCCGGTCCACCTTTCACTGATTCCCAGGCCGTCAGGTCGTTACCACCGAACAGCACCACGGCGTCGGAGGGTGGCTGACCGGGTTTGGCTTTCACCACAGGCGGCACCGGCTCCCAGACTTCGGTTTTCGCAGCTTGCTGCTCCCGGGTTAACTCACGGTTTTCATCAGCCACCGCAGGTTGTGTGATACTGAATGCGCCGATCATCATACCGGCAATGGCGAATGTTGAACGTGTCATGGTCGCTCCATTATAAGCTCTACTGAAAAAGGTTGGTTGAATGGCTCTCATCACGTGGCCCAGGCCTTATCACCCTTTTTATAGGGCAGGTCCCCATCGTAATAACCGGGCACGGCGACGTAGCGCAGCACTTTTTTCGCTCCGGTTTCCGAGGTAAAAAAGGCGTACAGAGTGAGCTGCTTAATAAGCGAAAAGGCGTGGGGCAACGGCAAGTCGGTACCTGGCTCGCGGCTACTGGGCTTGTCTCTGACCACGTAGGTCGTGCCCTGCTTCGCATTAAAAGCCAGCGCCTCTTCATTCAGCGTGGTCAACAAGGCAGTCCGCTCGTCACTGCTTAGTAGCAAAAAGGGCTTACCGAAGTCAGCCTTTGCTCGGATATCGATGTCTTGCAGGCCTTGCCGGAACTGTTTGCGTTGTGCCTTGGTGTAGCAGTCTGCCGCAATCACGGCCATGGTCGCACCTACATTAGCGGCTTTCGCGCCCGGCGTGTCGGTCTGGGGCAATATGACTTCAGCCACTTCATTCATAAACGCCACATCGTCTTTACTGAAGGGTGTGTCGGAAAGTGGCACCGGTGGAATTTTTTCATAGCCCAGCGCCGGGGCACCGACCATGGCGGTGCCGGTGGCCAGCATGATCATCTTTAATAAGTCACGACGTTCCACTAGATGTTCCTCCGCTTAAGTTCTTCTACGGCATGCCTGGCGGCTCTGGCCGTCAGTGCCATATAGGTCAGCGAGGGATTCACACACGAGCCCGATGTCATGGCAGCACCGTCGGTCACATACACGTTCGGTGCATCCCACACCTGATTATGTGCGTTGAGTACCGAGGTTTTCGGATCGCGCCCCATTCGGGCCGTGCCCATTTCGTGGATACCCATACCCGGCGCGTAATCGGCTTCGTAGCCCTGTACGTTTTTAATTCCGGCCGCCTCAAACATAGCAACTGCATCCTGTTGCATGTCCTTGCGCATCCGTATTTCGTTTTCTTTAATTTCCACATCCATGGCCAGCACCGGCAGGCCCCACTTATCGGTGACTTTGTGGTTAAGGTAAATCCGGTTGCTGTGTTCGGGCAGCATTTCACCGAAAGCAGTCATGCCAATCTGCCAGCTACCCGGCTCGCTGATGGCGTCTTTGAATTCGCCGCCAATTCCCAGTTCGGCCACCTCACGGCGCCAGCCCTGACGACTGGCAGACCCCTGATAACCAAACCCGCGCAGGTAATCACGTTTATCATCCCCCCAGTTACGGAAGCGAGGCACATAAAAACCGGTGGGCCGGCGGCCATAATGGTACTTGTCATCATAACCTTCCACTTCAGCCCAGGCGCCCACTCGAAAGTGGTGGTCCATGACGTTATGTCCCAGCTCGCCGCTGCTGCTACCCAGCCCGCCTTCCCATACGTCGGTAGCAGAGTTCATTAACAGCCAGGCGGAATTCAGTGCCGAGGCGTTTACAAAGATAATCTTGCTGTTAAAAACATAGGTTTCGTTGGTTTCAGCATCAATTACTTCCACACCCGTTGCCCGTTTGCGATCTTTGTCGTACAGGATTTCTTTTACGATTGAAAAAGGTCGCAACGTCAGATTGCCGGTTTTCATGGCCGCAGGCAGCGTCGATGACTGGGTACTGAAATAGCCGCCGTAGGGGCATCCATGCCAGCACTTGCTGCGGTACTGACAGCTCACCCTGCCTTCCTCGGGCTTAGACTGGGTCATGTTGGAGGTGCGTCCGGGGATGAGGTGCCGTTTTCCCCCGAAAGCCTTTTGAATTCGTGCGGCGACGTCTTTTTCCACACAGTTGAGCGGCATAGCGGGCTGGTACTGGCCGTCTGGCAAGACATCGAGACCATCGCGGTTGCCGCTGATCCCGGCAAAACGTTCTACATAATCATACCAGGGCGCTAAATCCTCATAGCGAATAGGCCAATCCACAGCAATGCCTTCTTTAGCATTCGCTTCAAAGTCGGCCTTATTCAGGCGGTAGCTTTGCCGTCCCCACAACAGTGAGCGCCCACCCACATGATAGCTGCGAAACCAGTCGAAGCGCTTCTCCTCGACATACGGGTTATGTTGATCACTGGCCCACATACCCAGGGTAGACTCATTAAGCGGATAATCCCGTTTGAGAACCGGGTATTGCTCTTTCATCAACTGGGTGGGCATATCACGGTGAGGGTAGTCCCAGGCTTCCTTTTGTGCATTGTGGTAATCCTTTACGTGTTCAATGTTTTTGCCACGCTCCAGCATTAGCACTTTAAGACCCTGTTCAGTCAGCTCTTTGGCTGCCCAGCCGCCGCTTATTCCCGACCCGACCACAATCGCATCGTAGGTGTTATTCGCCATGCTTAGTCCCCTTCAGCACGTAATTATTCAGACGTCACAAAGCTGTATCGCTTCCCTTAGTGATTCAGCTTTGCCTGTCGGTGTAGGCGGCGTAGGAATAAACTCCTGCGCCAAATACCCTTTAAAACCAGTATTTACGATAGCCCGGGCAATCGCCGGATAGTTAAGCTCCTGGTTAGCGCCAATTTCATGTCCTGAACCCACGGACGTCGTGTTTCATTTTGCATCCGGACTGACCTTCTCACCTTTAAATAACAAGACAAACAGCACCAGCACCACCGCGGCGAAACCCGCCGGATACAACCAGATGTCGGCCCAGCTATGACCCGCATCCAGCGTGTAGGTATCAGTGATTTTCCCGGCGACCCAAAAACCTATCAGCATACCCACGCCGTACGTGGCCAGAGTGATGAGGCCCTGGGCAGCACTTTTAACCGCTTTACCCGCCTTGGCGTCGGTGTAGATTTGTCCGGACACGAAAAAGAAGTCGTAACAAATGCCGTGCAGTGCGATGCCTACGATAAGCAGTGCGATGCCTTCGTCTGCATTGCCATAAGCAAACAGCACATACCTCAGCACCCAGGCTGCCATACCGATTAATAAGGTAAGCTTGATGCCGAACCGGTTAAGAAACACCGGCAGCGCGAGCATAAAGACCACTTCAGATACTTGCCCGAGCGTCATTTTGCCGGTCGCATTCTCAACGCCAATTTCAGTCAGAAACGGATTGGCATTCTGGTAGTAAAACGCCAGTGGAATACAAATCATCACCGAGGAAGCGAAGAACACCGCAAAGTTACGATCTTTCAACAGCGCCAGCGCGTCAATGCCAAGCACTGCCTTCAGTCCGCTCTGGGTGTGGTTGTTTTTGGGTGGCGTGGCCGGCAGGGTAAAACTGAACAGACCTAACACCAGCGATGCGCCTGCACCTAACAGGAAAGTATTTTTCAGCATGCCCTGTGCGATGGCATCGCTGGCGTCCCAGGAAAACACATAACTGATCACCAGACCGGCAACTATCCAGCCCACGGTGCCCCATACCCGAATTTTACCGAACTCTTTCGCCGGGTCCTGCATCTGGCCGAATGACACCGAATTGACCAGCGCTAGGGTGGGCATATAGGCAATCATGTAGGCCAGTACAAACGGATAAAACTGGGTAAAATCCTGCGCCTGATACAGCATATACATGCATACTGCGCCCACCAGGTGAAGCACACCCAGAATGCGCTCAGCATTAAAATAGCGATCGGCAATCAGGCCAATAATAAACGGCGCAATAATGGCGCCCCATGACTGGGTAGAAAATGCCATCCCTATCTGCCCGCCCGAAGCAGACAGGGTATTTGCCAGATAAGTGCCCAGGGTGACAAACCATCCTCCCCAGATAAAAAACTGGAGAAACATCATAATGCTGAGACGAAGCGGTATCATACTGTTGTCCTTATGCGGCTAAGGGTTAGTCCGTTAAGCCTAAAATACGCCGGTTGCGCTCAGAGCTGCTGCTGTTTCCGGCAAAGTCATCAAACGCTTTGTCAGCCCGGGTGATCAGATGCTGTGCGATAAACGGCGCCCCTTCGGCCGCTCCTTGTGCTGAATCTTTCAAACAACACTCCCATTCCAGCACTGCCCAACCGTCAAACCCGTACTGAGTCAACTTGCTGAATATGGCGTTAAAATCTATCTGGCCGTCGCCCAGTGAACGGAACCGCCCCGGCCGGTCAACCCAGTCCTGATAACCGCCGTAGATACCGGAACGACCGTCCGGATTGAATTCTGCGTCTTTTACATGGAAGGCTTTGATCCGCGAATGGTAACGGTCAATAAAGGCCAGGTAGTCGAGTTGCTGCAACACAAAATGGCTGGGGTCGAACAGAATATTCGCGCGGGGATGCTGGTCCACGGCGTCAAGAAAACGCTCGAAGCTGGCGCCGTCGTGTAAGTCTTCCCCCGGGTGAAGCTCGTAACACACATCCACGCCCGCCTCATCAAACGCATCCAGAATAGGTCGCCAGCGCGCGGCCAGCTCTTTAAAGCCTTCTTCCACCAGACCGGGCGGACGCTGTGGCCAGGGATACATCAGATGCCACATCAATGCCCCTGAAAAAGTTGCATGACTGCGCAGCCCCAACCGCTGACTGGCTTTCGCAGCACATTTTAGCTGGTTCACGGCCCACTCGGTTCGCGCCGCCGGGTTGCCGCGCAGCGACGCTGGCGCAAACCCATCAAATAATTCATCGTAGGCCGGATGTACCGCCACCAGCTGGCCCTGTAAATGCGTCGACAGCTCGGTGATAGCCACGCCTGCGTTCTCACACATCGCTTTAATCTCGTCGCAGTATTGCTGGCTGTCTGCCGCTTTTTCGAGATCGAAGAGCGCACCGGTGGGCACCTGAATTCCCTTATAACCCAGTGAGGCTGCCCAGGTTGCCATGTTTTCCAGTGTATCGAACGGGGATTCATCGCCGGCGAACTGAGCCAGAAATATTGCCGGTCCTTTGATATCAGTCATACAGGTTCCTTAAGGTTGCGTGGTGGTAGGGACGGTATGCCACTTGGTATCGCTGTCTGCGCCGGCAAGCATGGTGTCAATAAACGCCATGCCCCGCCGGCCTTCATGGATCCCCGGTACGCCCGCAGCAGTATGGGTGTCGCCATTGCGAATCGCCTTCGCAAAATCGGTGTACAGGTTGGCCATCGCTTCCAGGTAACCTTCTGGGTGCCCGCCCGGAATACGACAGCGGCCTATTGCCGCGTCACACAAGCCGGGCTGCCCCAGTCCCGCGCGCAGCACCTGGTATGGCTGCCCTACCGGCCGGTAAATAAGCGAGTTAGGCTCCATCTGGTGCCATTCCAGCCCGCCCTTGTCACCAAACACACGTATTTTTAGCGCGTTTTCTTCACCCGCGCAGACCTGACTGGCGATCAGCACACCGCTGGCACCTTTGTCGGTTTGCAAAAACGCTGCGCCATCGTCGTCCAGCTGCCGCCCGGGTACCACCGTACGCAAATCGACATTCAGTTTGACGATGAGATCGTCCAGTACAAACTCAGCCAGACCAAACGCATGGGTGCCTATATCACCCATGCAGCCGCTGCCGCCTGCCTGTGCCGGATCGGTGCGCCAGGAGGCTTGTTTGTTATGCTGCTCTTCCGGTGCCGACAACCAACCCTGCGGGTACTCCACAAATACTTTGCGCACTTCACCAATAGCCCCACTGGCCACCATGTGGCGAGCCTGCCAAATCATGGGGTAACCAAGATAGGTGTGTGCCAGTCCATACAGGCAGCCAGACCCGGCCAGTACATCGGCCAGCTCATTCACTTCTGATAAGGAGACCGCCGCGGGCTTCTCACAGAACACATGGAAACCTTGTTTCAGCGCACTTTTCGATACCGGCACATGCAGGTGATTGGGGGTCACGATCACCACCACTTCCATGCGGCTGTCTGCCGGCAAACTGGCTTCCTGGGTCAACATAGATTCCCAGCTGCTGTAGGTGCGTTGCTCGTTCAGGCCCAGACTTTGCGCGGTACGCCTGTTGTTGTCTTCATCGCGACTGAAAGCACCGCATACTAATTCGTAATGACCATCGAGCGCGGCAGCGTGCCGATGCACGGCACCAATAAACGCGCCTTCCCCGCCGCCGATCATTCCCATTCTGATTTTCTTTGTGACTGGCATATCAGGCCTCTGTCGTAGTAATTACAACGCGCCACGTAATTGGCTTGTTGCAGATTTGTAACTTATTTAACCAATGTAACGGATTACATTTTACAATGTCAATGGCATTTCCGCTCAACATGTCTTGTAACCGCCATAAGTGTGGCATTAGCTTTGTAGAAATGTTAACAGACCATCTGATTTTAGGCATGAATCTCACTTTTTGCTGGTAATTCTGCTTATCCGCGGTATTATTTTTGATATAAATGTTAACGGTTACATTTGTAATCCACAGTCTAGCGGTGGCGTATACCATGCCTAATATTCGAGAGGTTGCTGAGTACGCAGGGGTCTCAGTGGCGACAGTATCCAGAACTTTACAACAACCTGAACGGGTGTCGCCAAAAACCCGCTCCAGAGTAATGGAAGCTGTGCAGGCCACCGGCTACAAACCCAATTTGATGGCGGTAAAATTCCGTTCAGGGAAAACCCACAATCTGGTGGTGTTAGTACCCACCGTGGCAAATGTTTTCTTTGCCCGGGTTATCAGCGGCATGCAGGAAGCTGCGGCGGAACAGGGTTATGCATTGTTACTTGCTAACACCATGGGCGACAGCCGGGTGGAAGAGGATTATGCCAAGATGGTGCAAACATCACAGGCTGACGGCCTGATCCAGTTACGCGCGTTTAACCCCTTTGATGACGCCATGGCGAATGCGCAGGGACTGTTGCCAATGGTGAATGCCTGTGAAGTGCTTGATGCGGTGCCCTGCCCTACGGTCACGCTGGACAACCGCGCGGCGGCGCGGGCGATGACCGAGCACCTACTGTCACTAGGGCATACCCGTATTGCCATGATCAAAGGCCCGCAAGCGAGCCCGCTCACCCGTGAACGTCTGGCGGGATACCGCGACGCGCTGACTAGCGCCGGAATATGCTACGACGATGCATTATTGTTTCCGGGTGATTTTACACTCAGTGCAGGTTATCAGGCCGCAGGCTCAATTTTGAAATCCCGGGAACGGTCGACTGCGGTTTTTTGTGAAAACGATGAAACCGCAATGGGCGCTATGCAACACTTCAAGCAAGCGGGGTTGCGGGTACCTGAGGATATCTCTGTAGCCGGCTTTGATGATATAGCCTTTGCCGCATACTGCGATCCCCCCCTGACCACCATTGCGCAACCCGCTGAAGAGTTTGGTCGCACTGCGGTATCTCAGCTACTAGACGTGTTAAGCGGCAGAACCCGGCGCGCGCCTAAGATAATCATTCCGTTCGATCTCGTGGTCAGGCAAAGCACCGGGCCTGCACCCGATACCACTCATTCCAGCCATATTAAGGAGGTTGCGTCATGACCCATACTCGTTCACGCCGCCAGTTTGTGAAAGGCGCGCTGGGGGTTTCTATGCTTACACTATTACCCGCCAGCCTGAAGGCTGGACCTGCAGGCCGTAAGCCGGTTGGTTTGCAGCTTTACACACTGCGGGAGATGATGAAGGTGAGTGTGCCCGCCACCCTGAAACTGGTTGCGGCAGTGGGTTACAGCGATCTGGAGTTTGCCGGATATTTTGGCCACTCTGCAAAGGACATTCGCTCTCTGCTTGATGACGAAGGGCTTAGCGCCCCGGCGGCCCATGTGCCGCTTGATACGCTTGCCACTAAGCTCGATGTTGTTATAGAGGATGCCCTCACAGTAGGTCACAAATACATTGTCATGCCGTATCTGACCGACGAACAACGGGGTAGTGGCATAACGCCCTATTACCGGCTGGCAGCAAACCTGAATCGCTGGGGCGAGCAACTTAAACAGGCTGGTCTGCAACTGGCCTATCATAACCATGACTTTGAATTCGCCACCCTCGACGGCGAGCAGCCATTTCAGGTGTTATTGAAAGAAACCGACGCCAACCTGATGAAAATGGAGCTGGATCTGTACTGGACCGCCAAGGCAAAGCAAGATCCCCTTGCGCTATTTGCCGCCCACCCGGGCCGCTTCCCGTTATGGCATGTAAAAGATATGGCCAGTGACGGCGGCTTTGCTGATGTGGGAAGCGGCAACATTGACTTTGCACCTATCTTTGCCCGGGCCAGCCAGGCGGGTTTGCAGTATCCGTTTGTCGAGCGGGACCATACCGATGACAAGCTGACCACTATCCAGCGTAGCTATAAAGCCCTGTCATCACTGGTAGGTAACCGGTAAGCCGACCTTTTCCGGGGCGGCTCAGTGCTTGTGCACTACGCTGACTCGCAGGTAAACTACGCCCAATTTCCTGATGGTCGCTGTTGCGGCCAATGGCAGTAGGAGCGGGTATGATTGCGGTGTTAGGCCAGCTGAGCCAGTGGTTGTCTCAGTACTATTCTGAATTAAGTCTGATGCTGATGGCCACCATTCTGGTGGTGTACGGCGATGTGATAAACAAGCATGTGAAAAGGGTGGTGTCGTCGTGGCATTTTACGCTGCGTACGCTGGCGTTCGTGCTGTTGTGTGCGTTCGGCTACGGGTTCATGACCCTTTATGGCGCGCCGTTCGTGCTGCATATTATAAAGTACCTGCCCTGGCACCTGCAGGGTATTGGTTTTATAGCCGCCTTTGTGCTGATTGGCGCATTGGCTGAGCGCCGGCGCTACATCTAGCGGATTACCACACAGACATAAAAAAGCCGGGCTCACGCGCCCGGCTTGCTTATTACTGTAGCGGTTATTTTTTCAGGTATTCCCGGATCACATAATGCAGAATACCGCCATGCTCGAAGTACGTGAACTCATTCGCGGTATCGATGCGCACGTCCATCATGACCTGCTTGGTGTCACCGTCGTCCGAGGTAATAGTTACCTCAACTTCTTTCTGCCCTTTCCCGACGGCAGCTACTGAGAAGCGTTCGTCGCCGCGGATATCCAGCGAGTCGGCGCTGTCACCAGGCTTAAACTGCAGTGGCAATATTCCCATCCCAATCAGATTGGAGCGGTGAATACGCTCATAGCTTTCTGCCATTACGGCTTTTACGCCCATCAGCGACGGCCCTTTCGCTGCCCAGTCCCGGCTTGACCCGGTACCGTACTCCTTGCCGCCTATTACTACAGCAGGAACCTCATCCTGCATGTAGCGCATGGCTGCATGGAAGATAGACATACCGTCACCGCTGGGGAAGTGCGTGGTGGCACTGCCCGTGGTGCCCGGTGCCAGCTGATTTTTCAGCCTGACATTGGCAAAGGTGCCCCGCATCATGACTTCATGGTTACCCCGACGAGAGCCATAAGAGTTGAAGTCTTTCGGATCCACGCCCTGCTCCTGCAGGTACTCGCCAGCCGGACTTTCCGGCGCTATCGCCCCCGCCGGAGAGATATGGTCGGTAGTAATGGAGTCACCCACTTTCACCAGGCAGCGCGCATTATCAATGGATTTAAGCGCCGCAGGCGTGTCGCCCATATCCTTAAAGAATGGCGGATGTTTAATGTAGGTCGACTTAGGCCAGTCATACACGGACGTAGTCGACACATCCAGGTTATTCCAGATCTCGTTACCTTTGAATACGTCCGCATATTTAGTTTTAAACAGATCGCCGGTCACAAACTCGCGTACTTTCGACTGAATTTCATCTTCAGTAGGCCAGATATCCTTCAGATACACCGGCTTGCCGTCTTTACTCTGTCCTATAGGCTCCGACGTGATATCCACTTTCATGTTGCCGGCCAGCGCATAGGCTACTACCAGCGGCGGCGAGGCCAGATAGTTGGCGGCTACGTCAGGGTGAATACGCCCTTCGAAGTTACGGTTGCCTGATAATACTGAGGTGACCGTTAACTTGGCTTTGCGTACCGCATCGGTAATGGGATCAGGCAGCGGACCAGAATTACCGATACAGGTAGTACAGCCGTAGCCCACCAGGTTAAAGCCAAGTTTTTCCAGCGGCTCCATCAGGCCGGCGTCTTCCAGGTACTGAGTGACCACCTGCGAGCCAGGGGCCAGCGAGGTTTTTACCCAGGGTTTGCGTACCAGTCCCAGTTCCACGGCTTTTTGCGCTACCAGACCGGCACCCACCAGCACCGACGGGTTAGACGTGTTGGTACAGCTGGTGATAGCCGCGATGACAATGGCACCGTCTTCCAGATGGAACTGGCTGCCATTGTAATCCACATACGAATCGTGTTCTTCGTCCAGCTCAGGTGCCGTGCCACCTTCGGCGACAAATTTCGACTCCTCGTCCAGCGTTTTCACATCAATTTGCGAACGATACCAGTCGGTAAACGCACCTGCGGCCTTGGTCAGCGGAATGCGATCCTGTGGACGTTTAGGCCCGGCAATGGATGGCACCACCTCACCCAGATCAAGCTCCAGTGTTTCGTGGTAAGTGGCATCCTTGGTACTGTCGTCGTGCCACAAGCCGGCAGATTTGGTGTATTCCTCTACCAGTTTGATTTGTTTCTCATCGCGGCCTGTCAGGTTCAGGTAATCCAGTGCCACACTGTCCACCGGGAAAATACCGCAGGTTGCGCCATATTCTGGCGCCATGTTGGCGATGGTGGCCCGGTCTGCCGTGGTCAGGTACTTCAGCCCCGGTCCGTAAAACTCAACAAATTTGCCAACCACACCGTGTTCTCGCAGTTGCTCGGTAATGGTTAATACCATATCGGTGGCGGTTACGCCGGCGGGTAATTTTCCTGACAGACGGAAGCCCACCACTTTCGGTAACAGCATGGTCACCGGCTGCCCCAGCATGGCCGCTTCCGCTTCGATACCGCCAACACCCCAGCCTAAAATCCCCAGGCCGTTGATCATGGTGGTGTGAGAGTCAGTACCTACCAGGGTATCCGGGTACACGTAGGTGGTATCGCCTTCCTGCTTGGTAAAGGCGCAACGAGCCAGGTATTCAAGGTTCACCTGATGCACAATGCCGCGACCTGGTGGCACCACTTTGAAGTTATCAAAGGAGGACTGCCCCCACTTCAAAAACTGGTAGCGTTCCCGGTTTCGTTGAATTTCAATGTCGGTGTTCTTTTCGAAAGAGTCTTCATTGGCAAAATAATCCACCATCACCGAGTGGTCGATAACCAGCTCTACCGGGTTCAGTGGATTAATCGCCTGCGCGTCGCCTCCCAGAGAGTCCACGGCGTCCCGCATGGCCGCCAAATCCACGATGGCGGGCACCCCGGTAAAGTCCTGCAATATAACCCGGGCCGGCACAAAGGAGATTTCCTGCTCGCTGTCGTCACTGGTATCCCACTTCGCTACGTGGTCAATATCGGCGCTGTCCACGAACTCTTCGTGCTCATGCCGTAACAGGTTTTCCAGTAATATCTTGATGCAGAATGGCAGGCGCCCGAGGTCGTATTTCTGAGCTACCTGGTCGAAGCTGATGGCTTTATACTCATTGCCACCCACACTGAGCTTAGAATAAGATTGATATTTCACGCGTTCGTCATCCTTTTACTTGTTGCAGAGTTAATGCGCCAACCTCGTTTGGTGCCGAAATAGGCGTACTTTTAACCAGTGTATACGCCTGCAATCTAAAAAAAAGTTCACCTGACGGGATAAGCCGTTTCAACCTTTTGTCTAAAGCCTGTCAAACGGGCCAGAGCCCGTGTGATCTTTTTTATTTTTACCGGAGCCCCTCAGCGGTAATCTGCTCTGTTTTGCATCAGTTGCTAAAGGTGGCTGGTATAACCTGCCGGGCCGTGCTGGATTTTTCAGAGCGTATCGAAGATGATATGCTCCACAACATAGACGGCGGGGCCACAGCAGGCGCCGTGCGTGCAGCAGACTTTTCATCAACTCCTACCTACAGGTAATTTAACTATGTATAAACTGGTACTTATTCGTCATGGCGAAAGTCAGTGGAATCTGGAAAACCGTTTCACCGGCTGGCACGATGTGGACTTAACTGACACAGGTGTCGCGCAGGCTACTACTGCGGGCCAACTGATGAAAGAAGCTGGCTTCGAGTTTGATTTGGCTTACACCTCGGTACTGCTGCGCGCTATTAAAACGCTGAATATCGCTTTGGATGAAATGGGTCAGCACTACATTCCGGTAGAGCGGCACTGGCGTTTGAACGAGCGTCATTACGGCGCCCTGACTGGTTTGAACAAAGCAGAAACCGCCGAGAAGCACGGTGAAGAACAGGTAAAAATCTGGCGTCGTAGCTTTGATGTACCGCCACCGGCCGTAGAAATGGACAGCGAGCACTTCCCGGGCCATGACCGTCGCTACAGCCAGATAGACCCGGATATTTTGCCTCGCGGTGAAAGCCTGAAACTGACTATCGATCGGGTACTGCCGTTCTGGCACGATCAGATCCGTCCTGCCATTCAGGCTGGTAAGCGCATCATTATTGCCGCTCATGGCAACAGCCTGCGCGCACTGGTGAAATACTTAGATGGTATGTCAGATGACGAAGTGCTGAATCTGAATATTCCCACGGGTGTGCCGCTGGTTTACGAACTGGACGAAAACATGAAGCCCATCTCAAAAGAATACCTGGGCGATGCTGACTCTGTAAAAGCCATGATGGACGCGGTTGCCAAGCAAGGCAGCAAGCAATAGTAACGCGGGTTACTGACTAGCAAAAAAGGGCCAACAGGCCCTTTTTTAATGCCGGCAATCACCGGTGAAAGTTCGTAGCAACGGCTACTGTAACCACGCGTAACTGAACTTCATAAATACCGACTTCTCGGTTTCTTTCAGTTCCTGAAGCGGTGCTTCCTGAAATCCTGAACTGGCCATCCCGACAAAAAACTTGGTCAGCGGATTAAGTTTATATGAGTACAGTAATTGCACACCCAACGACCGGGTAAGCGGTTCAACTTCGGCGTCGTAATTATCCGGGTTACGATGAATATTGTTATACGCCACAATTAAGCGCAGATACTGTCGTGCATCAAACTGGTACGTCACACGCATATCACTGAGCCGGGCGGTAAATAACTGCGCGCCGTCCACATCAAGGTTGCTGTAGGTATGGCGCAACCGAACCTGTGCATGTTTACCAATATTCATATCCAACCGGGATTCGGTATACAACTGGTCGCCAAGCCGGTTATTGGCAAAATCGACCTGGTCACCTACCCGAATGAAGTTGCTGACATAGATGATCGGACTGGGCCGGGCTTCCATGTACAAACTGGTAGAGTCTTCTTCAAACATGGTGGCATTGTTGGTCACTGTGAGTACGGAAGGATCGAACCGCAACCCCAGGCGTTCCCGCTTTACATGGCCAATTTCCACAAAGGACTGCATGGTGCCACGGACGCTCAAGTACGCTTCCGCTTCACGCTCCAACAACTCGCCGGCATCGTTGTGGGTGATATCCCAGTCGCCACTTAACAGTATACGATTCCACCAGCTGTCATTATTCCACCACCGGTAGCCGCCCCCAATCACGCTGCGGTGAAAGTCGGCTTTGGTTTCAAAGCCCAGGTCGGCGCGAAAATCTTTGTAGTTGGCGTATTGGTCGGCCCGGAAGAACCAGTCGCGCTCATCATGGCGATAATTCACCCGCCATGATTTGCCGGTAAAGGCGTCATCTTTGCGGGTTCGCAGGGCAGTTTCACTGGAGTCTTCGCTGTTGGTACAGTCGTTGTCGCAAAAGTCCTGATAAAGCGTAATCGGGTACTGGGTATTAGAAACCACAAACTGGGCGCGCAGGGTGTCCTGCGGCGTGAGGCGATACTTCGCGTCCACCCCGGTCACATAGTTATGGTATTCATCCGCTTCCCGCAGCGTAGACACCATGCCGATAGACAAATCATTGCTCACATCATAACGGTAACGCAGGGCGGCGTTTACCGTATCACTGTCCAGCTCTGCCACGCTGGAGCTCAGGTTGCCCGGAACAATAAAGCGGGTCACCTGATCATCCGCCACAAACGCCCCAAAGGTGTGTTTCCCGCTCTGACCGGTTAGCTTTGCGCCATAGTCTGGCGTCGCGATATTGCGGGTGTACACCAGCCGCTGGTTACTGGTGAAATAGCCGGCGTTTTCCACAAAGAAAGGCCGCCGTTCATCGAAAAATAATGAGAAGGTATTATTAATGCTAACCTGCGCTACATCGGACTCAACTTGCGAGAAGTCAGGGTTGAGGGTAGCCTGCAATGACATCTGCGGGGTGATGCCCCATTTCACATCTAATCCGACTTCCCGGGCGTCGGTGTCCTGCCATCCTTCATCGGTGAACGGGTCACGGGTTTTTCCTTTGCCCAGCACCAGGGTAGGCACAATCGCCAGGTTATTTCCCTGCGTGGCGCGCTCAAACCCCCGCACCTCGCCCATCTGGCATAGTGCACAGGCGTTGTCTCTGTCCAGCGGCATGTTGGACAGACGCATGCGGTCTTCGCGGGGGTACATACGCACAAATTCGGCACCCCAGGTTTTCGGTTGTGAGCTCTCTTCGAAATTCAGTACCCGTAGTGGAATCGCCATTTCCACCACATAGCCTGTGTCAGTAATGGTGCCGGCAGACTCCCAGATGGCGTTCCAGCTGTCACTTTCCTGGCCGGTCATTTCGTTTTCGATAGAGTCGGCCTGCACGCCCAGCGGGTTGGCAAAAAACTGATAGGCCAGGCGCTCATTATTGAAGGTATCCAGCTTCACCCCTACCAGGTCATTACTCCAGATACGGTCACGATCCCGGTAGAAGGCACGGATGGCAGTGGGGTCTGGGTCCTGAGCGATAAACGCGACATGCAGCATATCGCCGTTTTCAAATATCTTAACCTCAGTTTTCACCGGGCTGGCGGTGTTTTCATAAGGGCGGGTGACAAAATCCAGTGTCACAGAATTCGCCTGCTGCCACTGTGGTTCGTCAAGAATTCCGTCCACCACAGTGCCGCCTTCCACAAAAGGTATAAAGGTAGCGGCATCGGTTTCACCGGCGAACGCTACTTTGCCTGAACCCGGCTCGTCTTTCTGTTCAATTTCAGGCCGCTCCGCCTGAGGCTCCCCGGGTTCCGTTACCGGGTTTGCCACTGCTGCTCCCAGCCAGCAAGCCAGAAGCGCGGTAGCTACGCGTTTGTACATCATATAACCCTGTCATTATTGTTGTTATATTTTCGCAGCGGATTGTGCCATAAAGCACACAGCGAAGTACCACAACTCGACAGAGTTACTAAAAGGTGCGTTTACTTGTTATTAACAGCATAAAAAATAACAAAAAGCCCGCATTAAGCGGGCTTTGTCGTTAGCTATCGGACGTCAGGACTTAGTATAAGTCGAACGTTTTCGTGAAGCGCAGACCAAACTCACTGCGGTCATTGCTGCGTACGATCCCTACGTAACCGTTTTGCGCCAGACGGCCCTGGTCGTAGATTTCATTGAGTACGTTCTTACCGTACAGACTGACAGACCAGTCACCGGCAGCCGGCTCATAAACCACACTGAAGCCCACCATTTCACGTGAATCGATCATCTCGTATTCGTTAAACGACGATTGTCCCTGCATCTCACCTCGGAACGAGTAATCGGCGTTTAAGGTAACTAAATCACCGTTTTCCAGTTCGATAAAGTAGCTCGGAGCGATCATCACGGTCCAGCGCGGTGTCAGGGCCGGTGAATCACCTTCGCCGATACCGATAACATTCTCGTCCACTTCAGCAATTTCGGCATCCAGATAACCTACTGCAGTCCGCAATATGAAGTTGTCAGAGATATCGATAGTGCCTTCCAGCTCAATACCCTGAGCTTCTGACTTACCTGCGTTCTCCACAATGGTTACGAACCCGCCACCTGACTGTGGGTCAGAATAAGGCAGAGCAAGGTCGGTATATTCAGTATGGAACAGAGCTGCCATGAAGGAGACCCGATCCGCAACCTTACCTTTTAAACCCATTTCGTAGTTAATGGCAGTGGTTTCGTCAAACGACACGAACTGCTGTGGGCCACCAAATGGTCGCGGCGGGAAACCACCGGTCTGGTAGCCTTTCTGGATAGTGGCGTACACATTCATGTCACGGCTAAGTTTATAGGCCGTGTTTACGTCCCAGGTAACTTCGCTGAAGTCTGCTTCACGGTATGCCCGCTCGCCACCGAACGAGGGGAACAGCGCATTGGCTTCTTTTTCGTCACGGGAGTAACGCAGACCACCGCCTACCGACAGCTTTTCAGTCAGGCTATAAGATACGTTGGCATACGCAGCGTACGCATTGGTTTCCTGCTCCAGGTCAAAATAACCGTAACCACCACAGAAACCACACACATCTGTCACCGGTGTTACACCGTCATTCAGCAGACCATCCGGTACATTGAACGGACTGAATACCCACGGACCTGATTTGGTATTGCCGTCTTCGTTGAAGTAGTACAGGCCGGAAACGAAGTCAAAGTTCTCGTAGGCACCGTTAACTTGCAGTTCCAGCGACGACTGGTCGGCTTCACCGGTTTCCGGGAATTCAGACAGGTTCAGCGGCGAGGCGTCATCATCCAGACCCCCTTCGTATTCTGACGAACGGGTGCTGGCAATAATCTTCACATCAATATTGCGGCTGGCTGCCCATTGTGCCGTAACAGCAGCGCCCCAGCCCGAGTACTCGGTAGACTCAATACCGGCCACGGTGGTACCCAGGTCGTCAGGGTCGTCCGGGATCAGCGACGGGTCGAGCAGATAAAACTCACCGTCATTAATGCTGAAATTAGTCGGGCGGTCATCAGTAAACTCAATGGTATATGGCGACTGACCTGATTCGTTTTCTACAAAATCAAACGCGGCAGTCACTGAGAAATCGTTAGTGAACTGGTACTTGGCAGCAACACGGCCACTGTACTCTTGCTCTTCACCAATCTCTTTTTCTGGGTTGGTCAGATTAACCGCCTCACCCACACCGTCACGACGCTTAAAAGAGCCGGTGGCTGATACACTGAAATCGTCAGTGATATCAGAGTTTACATACACGTCTGTGGCCAGGCGTCCTCGGGTACCTACCCGCGCTGAGACCGTGGCAATATCCTGATCGCCCGGCTGCTTGGTAATAATATTTACCGCGCCACCCAGGGTATTACGGCCATACAGCGTACCTTGTGGGCCACGCAGTACTTCCACACGCTGAATATTGGGCAGCGACATGTTCGCGCCCATCTGACGGCCAAGGTATACGCCATCCAGGTAAACACCAACACCTGGGTCGGTGGTGATAATGTGATCCTGCAGACCAATACCACGGATAAACACCGACGCGTGACCGGTATTCCCTACACCATAGCGGCTGATATTCAGATTCGGTACGTATTTGCCTACATCGTCAAGGTTGGTGACGTTGGTGTCGTCAATCAAACCTTCCCCAATAGAAGAAACCGCAGTGGGTGTTTCATAAATGCTTTCTGTGCGCTTCCGAGCGGTTACCAATACTTTTTCAACGTCCGTTTCTTTAACTTCTTGCTCGGTTTCCTGAGCCAGAGCGGTAGGACTCAGCAGTGCTGCGATTACGGCCGCCAGTAAAGACGCGCGCGCAGGCAGACCGTTTCGCAGTGAGGGCGAAATGACACTCATTAGGGTTTCTCCGTCGTTTTTTTGCAGATTTTATGACGTGTTGTGAACACGGACGTGCTGATGCACTGGTTGGGCGGCGAGTATAGCGAAAAAAGAGTAAATGTGAAGCATTGTTAAACAATCTTTGACTAATTATTGTAAATGCCTTGCAACTGAACAGTGATCTGACATCCGTCGCCACCGTTATGAAATTACCCTGTTCAATAATATTGAGTTGCTATGATCCGTAAACCTCAGACCCTGTTCTTTGATGTCAACGAAACCCTGCTGGACATGAATGCTGTGCGCGAAGCCGTCGGTAATGCGCTTGGCGATGAAAATCTGGTACCCGTTTGGTTTTCCACGCTACTGCATTATTCGCTGGTAGAAATGGCCACCGACAGCTTTCACGACTTCGCCGAAATCGGCGCCGCGGCGCTGGTGATGACGGCGAACGCTAACGGCAAGACGCTTGAACTAGCTGACGCGCAAGACATTATCACCGAACCGATGACGAGCCTGCCACCCCACGAGGACGTAGCGGAGGGACTAGAGGCATTACGTAACGAAGGCTTTCAGTTAGTGGCGCTGTCCAATTCCGCCGCCCAAGGGTTGGATAAGCAGCTGCGCTACGCCGGGGTTTATACGCAATTTGATAAGGTATTAAGTGTGCAGAATATTCGCACTTACAAGCCCTACCCCAAAGTGTATGAATGGGCAATGGAGCAAGCTGGCGTGACGCCCTCGCAGGCGATGATGATTGCCGCTCATGGGTGGGATATTATGGGCGCCGCTGCATGTGGCATGCAAACGGCGTTTGTTTCACGGCCGGGTAAAATGCCGTATCCGCTGGCGCCTGCCCCCAATCTGGAGGTAGCAAGCCTGCCAGAGTTACTGACCAAGCTCACTGTGTGAGCGCACCACCCGGCTTCAGGTCTGACTGACTTAGTTAGTGGTCAGGCCTTTCGACGAACAAGAACGTTTCTTGCTTTCCAGTGCTTTTAACTGCTTTTTGAGCCACTCGCCCTGAATAGAAGATTTGGTTTCTTTCAGCTCTTTGCTCACCCGGCTAATTTCTTTATTCACGCCACTACAGGCACCCGGCGACGGGTTGAAAGTGTTGGCAAATAGCGACGGTGAAGCGACCAGCATACCAATCGCGAGTAGAGTACGTGATTTCATAAATGCCCCCATGCATTTCCATATTATTTAATTTTGCGACAACGGAGAACCTAGTGTGGATGTGTCGCATTCAATAGCGTGACTATAGCATTCCGTGCTGTGTTGACAGGTGCCTGATGACATACCTAAGAATGATTTGTCACTCACTTTTTGCCATTCATAAGCGCCAACTGCCGAGCAGGATCACCGCTGTTGATGCGAACACAAGGTGCGGCTTTTGCAAGGCTCTTGCCAGATACGCTGCGTTGCTGAAAACACACCGGCGGCCAGTGACCTGGCAGTGCTACCGAAAACACAGAACTCGGGCTACACTACTGTGAACTTTGTGGCTTTAGCTTAACTTTAACAAGAGGAAATACTATGCGCTGGATGGTGGGAATTTTTGCACTAACCCTTATGGCAGGATGTGCCACGCTGCCTACACCAACCGACGTGGACAACGCCGACTATGGTCCTTTTCCCGAAAACTATGAACAGATAGTCCGGGACTATTATCAGCAGGAACTCCGTGACCCTGATGCCACCCGCTATAAACAAATCGATGAACCGGTACGCTACTGGCTGGGCAATGAGCTGGATGACGTATATTACGGTTATCTGGTGTGCGTAACACTGAACACCAAAAACCTGTTCGGCGGCTACAAGGGCTATCAGACCGATGGGTTGATGATCCACGATGGTGAAGTGGTCAAACACGTAGAAGGCGAATGGTGGGGTAAGGAAATTTGCCCGGCGACCGCGAAGTAACTGCTTGTAAGTCTGGCACCGATTCAGTCGGTGCTTTTTATTCCCCGGATCAAAAAAGCCCCGCAAGTGCGAGGCTTTGAAGAGTGAGGTCTGCAAGTTAAGCAAAAAATCACTCTTTTGGCTCAAATTTAATTTTTTCTGCGTTTAGTCAATCCTATACCCATCAACCCGAGCCCAGCAAGGGCGATAGTTGCAGGACTCGAAACTGATACACTTGCAGGCGCTGCCGAGTAAGATACTTTTTCAAAGCCATAACCGACCTGATGATGCCTCCCGAACCTATCTGTATATTTGAAAGATAGCTGACCAGGGTTATGTTCTGGAAAAGTTAAAGTATCCGTAAACCTTAGGTGATTAAATCTTATGCCAAGCTGATCTAATCCATTACTCGTAATTTGACGAAACGCGTACTCTGAGTTACTCGAGTCGTACCTTCTCCCACCATCTTCAGTCAGTTTATTTATTTCAAAAACTGACTCAAATGTCCTGATATCAATATCGCTCATCATGGGATAATGCCCCGCCGCGTAATCATCACAGGAAAAAGTCACATACTTACTGCAATGAGTAGTTTTTTCTCCGTTATTGTGTAATACGGTAATAAACTCATGGGTATCATTGAAGGTAGCGGTAAACGTTACTAAATCACCAACCCCATTGGCTAGATAGCTTCCTTTTGCTTCTGTTATCCGGTATTGATACGTCTCAGTTATAAGAGCCGCATCTGCAGCCCCAACAAAAGCTGATACAGCTAGCAATATTGAACAACTTAGTTTTTTATTTATATTAAACTTCATAAAAAATCCGTTTTATAATTAATACAACTGCCATTTATTAGTGGCTATTAGATTAGGCTTTCAATACGCCCGTTAAAATAATATCAGTAAATTTATACGCCAATCAATTTTCCGTTGGTTAAAAGTATTAACTTGTGACGTTATTTAATTTATGAAAGTGAAAAATAAAGCACTATGTTTTCAACTCAGTCCAGCATACTGAATAAAAATCAACCACCACATTAATCTATTATCCTTTACCTCCTTTTGTGGAAAAGGAATATGTAAAATCTGTATTGAGCAAAAACCCGGCCCTTTGTCTGAACTGCAAGCACGCCCCTCGAATGAGAGGCTTTCAAGAATGGCCCTAAAGCGGGATCGCAACGTGCCAGGCACTGGCACCGACACGATGGTGCTGTTTATTCACCCGGAATAAAAAAGCCCCGCAAGTGCGAGGCTTCTAAGAATAATGCCCTGAGGCGGGTTGGTAACGCGCCACGCAGCAGCATAGCACGGCCGGTGCTTTTTATTCCCCGGATCAAAAAAGCCCCGAACATTTCTGTTCAGGGCTTCTAAGAATGGTGCCTCGACCCGGGATCGAACCAGGGACACGCGGATTTTCAATCCACCTTTTCGTGACAACAAACCATTGTTATTCCTAACCTTTCTGAAAAATATTTCCTAAAATAAATTCGCTAAAAGTTAGTGATTTATTTAGTTAAGCTAGTTTTCACTTAACTACAAAAGCTTTGGGTCTATCTTAATATTTGGCATTACGTCTTCATAACCTTTTCGGTAACTGCGCAATGTTGTTGTGGCGCTACTGTGACCCATCAGTCGCCTCGCATCTTCCAGGTTGGCACAATTAGTTGCTGCCATCGCACGAATGTCTCGCTCTTTGAAAGATTGTTTTAATTTACCTGACTTTAGTGCTTTTTGCATGCTTTTATACCACATAGTTCGAAAACCATCTGGCGTATAGGGCCTACCGTTCTGATTAGGGAAAAAGTGGCATTTCCCATGCGGCTCACGACCGCCTCTCTCATTAGCTTTGTCGAGTATATTTTCAACAAGGGCTGAAAATTCCTTTCCGGCCCTGAAACATGTTTTGTATTGAGTTTTGGATGTTTGAACAAATAAACCTACTTTATCCTTCCAGTTCTCGGATGAGAGACGGAGCATATCGCTCTGGCGCAATCCTGTGCATACCTTAAGGTCTATGTAAGTCTTCATCCAATCTGGGCAAAACTCTTTGAAAGCATTCAACTCAGACATCAGTACTAATCTGTCGCTGACGTTTTCGGGATGAAACTGCAAGTTTTGCGCTGGGTTCTCATTATGCTCAATTACCCCCCATCTTACAGCAGCTCCATACATTGAACGGAGCAACGCTACGGTTCTGTTGGCGTCAATTGGCGTGTTTCTTCGGTAGTACAAGTATGATTGGATATCCCGAGTTTTTAACTCTGCAATGTCAAAGTCTCCAAAAGCATCCAAGAGTTTTTTCGCTCTGCCGACGTTAGTTTTGTGCGTCGTTTCTGCTCGGTAAGGAGAAACTTCCAACATATAGCGATGAATCATATCGGCTACTGAAGTAGATGAATTTAATGTGTTTTCAACTAGCACATAGTATTTTTGGATCGCCTCAGACTGCTCTTTTCCTAAGTTCACATCCCCGCCAGTGGCCTGCCGTAAATAAAACGTCTGTCCCTTTTTGTTATAGTACATCCCTTGCGGCAAGTTTCGATTCACAGCATTTCTTTTTCTCGGCATTTATAACTCTCCCGTTGTCATTCGCCTTATTAGATTAGTGCGAGCGGACTCACTTTGCTTGTGCGAAGACTGGCTGTAATATCGGGATTCAATCCATTGGCGCACAACAATAGGCTTACCGATTGCGTTTAGCTCATATGGAATCTTCATTCGTATAAGCTGCTCTATCTGCTTCCCTCTTTGCTTCCTGCCCGTAATCTCTACTAGTTCTTCGCTGGTAAGGACAAAGCTCATTGTTCACCTCTCGCTATAACAAGAAACGCTCCTAAAATACGTTTCAACTTCTGTACTTTTTGTTAGGTTACAACGTATTTTTCTTAGCGAACGCGATAGAAAAAATAAAGTGGGCCAGGCTTTTACTGAGCTTGATAAATTTGTACATGTACAAATTTTTTGTCCACTCTAAACTAAAGAAGAGAGTGTCAAAAACTACATGAAAATTTTTGGCTTTAGGTTTACATTGGGAGAAAGCTTCTAATCGTTTTAGAGGCCCGGTGAGTCTTGTAAGTGACGAAGGAGAATACCGGCCTCCTTCTCCAGATACAGTGAGAATGGGCAGAACATGAATGGTAATCAATTAGTTCTATGGTGCGGGTTAACAGTTATTGTCGTATTTCTACTATACGAAACATTCATTGCGAAGCCACGCAAGAAGAAAGACGATTAGCTGTGATAACTCCTAAGCAAACTGACATCAGTGCTGCAAACGCCAGGCTTTTCGTCCATCAATTGCGTAGGTACGACCTTCCTGATCTACGGATGCCGCTTTTTCTTTTTACCTATAGCTGAAGCTCAGCACTAGGCAATCTTTCTGGCCATTTTAAATATGGTAACGACGTGTAATACGGCTATTCAGATCTTTTACCTGGGAACGTCCGATTCACCATGCAGTAATACGCGAGATTTAAATGCAACCTGAAGTAAAGGTTAAGTAAGGTTATACACATTCATATTTACCAGTATGAACAACAAGAGCGTGATAAGGCCCGACTTAGTACCAACAAGAAGTTAAAAGCTAACAGAAGCGTCAATTAAGACGCTCCCAACCTTACGCCATTTGCGCTAAGGTTTGGTGCAAGGATAAGTTATGCATATACCGAGTGAAAGAGTGAGTGCAGAAATGCGCTCGGAACAAGCATCCCTTTGGATAGTTCCAGCTAATGAAGGTACGGAAATTGCGGTGCTGTTAAAGGCACCGACTCCCTCACTAAAAGCAATAATTTCAGGATGCAAGATAGATATCCTTATTGGTTTGAAGGAAACTGTATTGTGCAGTGGTGTCCATATATATGACGTACCTGACTCTCCTTTATTAATTTCTGGTGTTCAAAGGCATCAAGAAGAGCACACTGCTCTATCGCGATTGTTAACTGAGAGAAGCTCCACTTTTTTCTTATTTAACGAAATGGACATTTGCGTTGGGTGGTCAAGCTTTTCTATTGACTCAAAATCATCTCAAGATTTTGAGTCACTAATTATTGATATAGATAGGTTATATACAGGCCCATTTGACAAAAAAGCTTCACAAATACTGGACTGCTTCTGCTTTACTCTAGATAAATCAGTGACTTATAAAAATACTACTGCTATCCCTGTAGAGTCTGCGGAGCCAGAGTTCGAGCAATGGCACTCAACGAATAATACCTTCATTCGTAGCAACGAATCGCAGTCAATTAAACTGAGCGACGAAGATGAGGGCGAGATATTTGAACGTTTAATTTGGGCAAGTCTGGTATCTGTATTTCCATTTGCACTATACAAATCTCCAATCGTAGAAATCGGGGAAGGGCAGCGAGAACTGACTGATATCCTAGCTTTCCATGAATATGGTAGCCTTCTTATTGAGGCCAAGGATATGTCTATTTTGGGCGCAGGCTTTGATAGAACGCTAGAAAGAAGGGGGAAAGGTGTCCAGAAACAAGTAAAAAAAGCAATTAAGCAGCTTGTAGGGTCATCAAAAGCCCTTAGCCGAGGTGAAAAAGTCTTTGATACTCAGGGCAATGAGATAAAACCTGAGAGAGCGCAGCCCGCACATTGTATTGTTCTTGTCACAGAACTCGACCATAGTGGTGACTGGAGTGATGTTTATATAGAAAAGATCAAAGCCGCTAAAGAAACCAAAAATTTTTTTCATGTTCTCGATTTACAAGAGTTTATAATGATTCTCAAAGGAAGTTCTGGTAGGCCCGAGGTTGTTGAATACCATCTTATAGAACGTTTTAAACTTTTTACTTCTAACGGTAGCATCAACATTAGAAGTCCACATGCGCCTAGCTAATGGCACCAAGTGCGCAGTGGCATAGTGAATTTAGCCACTTCAGAGATGCGTGCAGAATACCTGAGTTAGGCAATTTCTCTCCGTTACTTGGCTAGGTCAGTCCATTTGGATCGTGCTAGTCATCGACTGCATTTTGCTCTTTTTGTCCATTAATTCTAGATAAGTGATGGCCGTTAGGCTTGGTCTAGCTCCAATTACTGAATTCTCAGACTGTGCATGAGTCAGCACGTTAGAAATGGCGTTTACAATCGATATAGCTTTAACCTGTTTATCCCTCCATACCTTTATTTTCTGCAGAAAGCTTGCCCAGCTGAGAAGCACTCTCTACAATTTGTACATGTACAAATTTCCCGTTCTTTAATTCGCACTTCCGACTTCGAGTACCTGATTAGCATTAGCTCTCTATTTATATTGGCTTGCGGTACGCCTTCTAACTAATAACTACTCTCTAAACTTAAAATAATCTGTGAAAAAGTAGCTTGTCCAGCCAAAACTCTTCGTCATTTAGAACCCTTATATCCTGGGCACTATGCTTTGACACCCACTTGCTAGTGCCTAATACTTCAAATCGACGAATCTGATAAAGAATCTGTATTTTCACTGGTGCATCACAGCAACGTAGATTCTCAAAGCTTTGCTCTACATAACTCTTTTGAACATTAGTGGCATCAATTTCAATTGCAACCACGGGATTCCTCTGGCTGTCGAGAAGCACCCAATCAACATATGCAAACCCACTGGGGTTGGTACTTTTTTTAATCTTGTATTCTAAAATTGGAAATAATCCAGCTTCTAGAGCACGTCGACGGATGAGCTCGCCAGTTTCGTGGATTGTCATCATACCAGGTTTAAACTTTGAACTTAGGAATGGTTTATTTGCACTAATCAATGGGGCCTCTCCATAATCATTCTACAGTTAGTACGGACATTAGCGCCTAACCAGGCTGTGTGCCTTTCGTTATAAGTGGTGCTCACCGATAAGCCAAGGTTTACCGGTACTTTTCCAAGAGTCCATTAAACTGCAAGTGTTTAAACACATAACTAAAAACTAGAAGGACGCAAGTTCTCAATACAGATGCAATTATTCGCTTTTTATTGGCTGACTTTGGAAGCTGATACTCAATAAGCAGTACCGCACAATAATACACAGCCGCACAGCAAGTTGCATAAAAGATAAACACTTATTAATTTTTCGTTTTTCTGATCGCCGTTATCTTCTATTGGTACAAAAAATACTTCAATTTAATAAACGCGATAAATCTGGAAAATGAAGATGAGCACGCTACTAGCTTTCTTATTTCAGTCTTGCCCGAAGGATGTAAGTGATATCAACTTACGCGCTGGTTTGCTCGTTTTGGTAAAAGAATACAAATGACTCGCCGTCAACTTCCACCAGTATTTCAAATGCAGTGTATTCATTGATGTCTGGACTGACGCCCAGCCGAACACACTCCATATGTTGAGGTTCGACAATTGTGGGTCGTATGTAGTCATGAAGATCACGCAGCGCAGCTCTTTCCGAGTCATCAAGATCATTTAAAAGTCTATCAAATATTTCATTGGTTTTTTGTTTGTATCGGCTGAGCTTTTCAAGATCTGTGGAAGTCTTAGTGGCGATTGATGTGTATTCTAATTCGGCTACATAACTTCCACCACTTCTTACATTGACTATACCGTAATCGTAACTAGTCGTAGTATGTTGAGACGCAGCCACATTTGCTAATGTCATCAAAGCTTTAAAAAACTTGGCAGAGTATTTCTGGTAGCGATGGTGAGACGCAACAATGTCTTTCATCTCAAGTAATGTCCAAGGAGCTATCACCCCACCTTTCGTCTGAAACTTCACGGCAGACCGGTCAAACCCTATTGCCTTTTCACTATGCTCATTCACTATGCACATAGTGAAATATGGATGCGAGTTTCCGATCCTATCAGCATCGGCAAACCCCATACCGACTTCAACATAGCCCTTCCTTTCTCCCATACCATAAGCTCCGTTCTTTTTAACTATAGATTGTGAGGGCATAGGGATAGCGCTAAAACGATATGACGGCCCAGTAGCACAGGCGCTTAAAAAGCTCGAAACTAAGAGCAATAAAATCCATTTTTTCATATAAAGTCCTTTGATAACTAAATCAAATTAACGGCAAATACTTTAATCTGCAAGTGTTGGTCGGATTCATTTGAAGTCTTAAGTCGCACCGTCACCATATGGTCCCCTCTTAATAAATGAACGAACCCACTAACAAGACTTTTTGTACATGTACAAAAAGCACGGGTGGAAACTAAACACATTTCTTATTTACAGCCTCATCCCTGTCTTTTTTGTTATAGTTTTCGCGTTGAACCATACTGGCCTTCCAAAGAAGAGGGCAGCTAACTACCGATATATTGAGCAACAACGCTTAGGCGTTCGTGCCCCAATTCGCGAGATATGATTTGTCTGACATCATGATCAAGGGACTTCTGAACCGGCGACATTTCATTTCTTCTTACCCCCCCGTTTATTGGGGCTCTGCTGCCCATCAACTCTTCATATCGCATTTGGGCATAGCAGTGCCGCAAACCATGTGTTTTACTAACTCCAACCTTTGCTGTGACATATTCGAACCGTTTCATCTGCTGAACATATTTGAGGTTGTGAGGAATAAGGGAGCCCCCCTTGGCGATAGACTTCGCAAACTGTAATACTGCCCGCTGTTTGTCAGTTCTGATGTCCAAAGCTCTGGGCCTTCCTCCTTTGCACCAACTCCCTTTTAGTACAAGTTGCAGGCCTCTGTCGGCAAGTTCTGGGATTATCTTGATACATTCTTCACGGCGAAGCCCAAAAGCTTCTTGTAGAAGTAGCGAAGCCCGAATTCTTTTGTCACTTACTTTATCAAGCTCCACCCCCTTTAAATTTCTTGCTTTGGTTTCGGTAGGTATTAGTGAGCGTCGATCGATCCCAAGCTGATCATTTGACCGAGGCACAATTCCTTTTTTACCTACCTGTTCAGCCCACCAACGCAGGTGTGACATTCGATTTTTTATAGTTCCCGGTGAAAGTGCCTGGCGTTGCCAGGTACTAACTAAATGTGTGACATGCTTAGGCTTTAAACTCTTTGGCGAGCTCAGTTTGTAGCCATCATTTTTCAGTTGTCGCCCAATTTGCTGCAAAATCTTGTGTCGCGCAGCTTTTGTTCCATGCGAGCCAGCACGGGACTCGATACATAATTTATGAAGTTGATAGGTTAATGTATGTGCCAAAACCAGTACCCTTATTGATAGTGAACCGTGGAAACAAACGAAGCTCTAACTCAGTTGTTTAGTGTTTAAGGCCAATTCACTGCTTGAGTAAGACAGTGAAGTCCATTTATGGCGCGGGCCATTCGTTAGTAAGTCTGTAAGACTTTTCAGAAGCGCTAAGCTTTCTGAAACTTTCTTTATTGCTGCTGCAATCTTCAATGCGCGATGCGCGGCCACGGTGACATTTAAAGAGTGTCATTCTCTTTGTTAAGAGGTGTATTTCCTCATTGATGTAACTTTCTCCTGTTCTGCGAAACCGTCATGGTTCGCTTCGAATTTCATGGTTAGTTTAACGGTCATAACCCGTCTGTAACTTCGCAAAAAAAAAGAAAGTTTGAGCGATACCTTTACAGGATACGGGCAAGGCTGCATTAGCCGCCTCTGTCACTACCCACTACGTGATGTAGTGACAGAGGAACGTACGGTGAGCGCGCTGGTCTGCTATTACTGAGTCGAATTGTGATATAGGCGGGATTGCTTTTTTATATCTCTGTGACTGCGGGCGAACAGTACTTTGAATCTACTCACCACGCGGATGCGGTTTATAAACTTCAGATATTGCTAGCTCACTCCCTGGGCTTTAGGGTATGTTCTGTCAACAGGAAACCATATACAGCATAAGAACATGCAATGAAGTTTGTTTTCGCAGTTTTTCTTATACTCTTGTCATTAAACGCAAAAAGTTCTCTTATTGAAATAAATGCTACTGGCTACATTAGCCAAGTCGACCCAATATTCGATCCGTTAGTTTCAATTTATGAACCAGCTTCCATCACCTTCAGGTATGCGCCACTAACGGTTCAAAGGTCGAGTGAATTTGAACCAGACCGATACTTTTATTATCTGGGAATGCTGGCTTACTCATTGCAATTTGGCGATATTCAAGTAGTTGGTAACGGCGGACGTTTAGAGGTAAGTAACGACTTTACCGTGAGAAGTAATGGCCATGTAGATCGCATCATTGTGCAGAAGGGGGGCGTGGGCGATACGACTTCCGACAGCTTATTTTCCAATTTTGATATTACACATATTTCAGCAGGCTTAACTTTCTATGATTATGACGGCCAGGCTATCAACAACGGCAAGATACCAATGATCTTTCCTGAACTGTCACTATTTGAAACAATCTCGAGCACGATACAAATTAACATCGACGATGGAGAGTTCGATTGGCTGCCTATGTTTGCAAGAATGACTGTGGTAAACATTAGTTACGTCAATACCAACTCTGCACTTACTGTGAACGAACCTAGCGGGCTATTGTTAGTGTGCTTCGGTCACATTGCTCTACCACTAATGAAAACTTGGAAGCGTAACTTACAATTATTGGGCTTTATGCAGGTAATCGTATTGAAACGTTCAAAAGTAAATTTTGGCGAAAATCGCCAAAATTTTGAATCGGTTATTATGGTTGCTCATCGGTCAGAAACCTCACCATAATGACTCGTTACGGTCGATTTCATTCGCTACTGGGTTTTGCCTATGCACGTAACTGGCATTATGTTAAAAAGCGTGGGTTTTGACGCACTTTCAGGTAATGGAAATTTCAGATGGGTCATGCGAAATCTATCATCTCGAGAAAGTTTGTTTGTACATGTACCGACCCAAATGCATTGAGTTCCGCACTTGATTTATCGGCTTCCCTCTCCCTGAGTTAAGGATATACATTAGAGGACTTTCCTAAGGTTTAGGTAAATAGGTATGAATGTTAATAAATAAAACTAAAAAAGGGGTTATACTTACATTAAATCAGTTTTCCAACACTCCTCTCCACTCACAGAAACAACTTTTGAGTAAAGTACTTTATCAATCGAATGAACAAAGCGACTTATATTCTCTGAGTGCTTTTTTACATCGGAGTGAGTCAAGTCTGGTATAGGATGCTCATGAGATATTTGAGTTCGGACATCTGAAAAAGAGTTTAGTATAGACTTAAAGTCTCTTTTCCCTTTCCTTCCACACTCATCAAATATATTTAAAATCCCAAACCTATAAAAAAGATCAATTAAGTTACTCTTTGATGGATATTTTTTATCATCTATCAAATTACCGACATCCATTATACTGTTTACATCAGCATGATCCAAGAAACACTCGTTCAGGGCATTTATTTCGGATAAATTTTTTATCGTCTCTTTTTCTCCTTTCGCACGGCTGATGTAGCCTTGAAAAGTGGGAGTGAGCTTCTTAATCCTAATTAGTGAAATAAGATTCTCTGGAAGATTAAAAGCTTTTTTATCATTGATCTTGAGTAAGTATACCCAATCATCCAACACAGTCTTAACATACTGCTCAAGCGCCGCTGAAGTCTGAAATACTAAATTTCTGTATACACACTGGGCAACCTCATTTGGAACTTTATTTTTTTTTAATGACACGTACTTGGCGCTTCTAGTTAATCCACGTGCAGCGCTATCAAATTCTTTTCTGGAGAAACTTTTTTTATACGGCACACTTACAACTCTTTCTTCAGGAATTCTTGAAATGTATTTATACGATAATTTACAGATGCGGTAGCACTTGTGCCTGACGTGATAGCTGATTTAAACTTTTCCGCATTAATAAGTTCTGCATAATTCCTGAGGAAGTTATCTTTGTCTAAAGATTCCACTTGTTCCAGTGTTACCCCCAATTTTGAAACACCAACCATCACAGCATCAAACAATGCAGAATTCACATTTCTTACAGAAGGTTTTAAATCCTCGTCGATTAGTTTAAATGAAATATCGCCAAAAAGGTAATCTACAACTTCGACTGTCCTGTAGAAATTACTTTTCCATTTTAGAGATTGATCTTCATCAATATTTTGAAACTCAGAACTGAATTCATTAAGAAAACTCTTTAATGGCTTTTTATATTTTGACTGACTATATAAAAAAGCGAAATACCTTAATAAAAGCTCTGATCCCTTCATTCTCTTATCATTTCTATGCCCACTTATTCTCTTCCAAGTTTTTTCGTTGCCTAACTCATCAATTAACTTCATCAATGGACCATGGAAGACGCCATGCCTCACTTCTTGAGGATTTAGTTGAACTGCACCGGTATTGATCCTTTCGAATACATCAAATTTAATCTGAGGGTGTGTTTCTTTTAGAATTGTGATGCAGCGTAGCGTTCTATGCTGGATGTGCCTTCTAAATCTAGGGTCCAAATCTGAAAACAGAGATCCATCTAGTTCTGGATATGCTGTAAGTCCCTGGAGAGGGAACTTGTCATCTAGAAATAGATTAATTGATGTGAGTCTCTGATTACCGTCGATTACAGATAAACGCTCATCTTTCTCTTGATTAAGATATATTACCGGTATAGGACATTGGATGATAAGAGACTCTATTAGTCTAGATGCCTGTGCTCTGTTCCAGACATATTCACGTTGAAAGTCTGGAATAATTATCGCCTTCTCTTTCAATTGACTTGTCAGCGTTGCGATCGAAAAATCGTAGGTTTCGGTAAGTAACCTTCTCTTTTCTGGAGGTATGTCAACGATGGATACCTCATCGTCCGAATCTTCAATAGGAAATAGCTTATCTGCTAAACTCTTTTGCTTTGCCATGTAAAGGTATGTCCAATGTTAATTGCTTGTACCTGTTTAGAGTATCATCAAAAACGTATTCTTGCTTTTAAAGCATTCGCGTGTTTTTACTACACTCCCCGTGTGTCTATCAGCAAGATGAGAAATGGGCTAGGCTGTTGTGTAGCATCTACATTAACGCTTGATATAAAAGTACATCAATCACAACACCAGTAAAGGTAATTGTTACCTTCATGGTTGGCTTTAGTATGTCCTAAGCTTAGCGAACCGTCTGGACTCTCATTTGTTGTTATGGATTTCACTACTGTGTCCTCAGTGCTTAACCTAAGACTAGGTATCTGATGTGCACCGAATTTAACAGTTTTTCGAAAAAGTGATTTTAAAGGAATGATGTTAGAGTTCGCTGCCTGATTTATAGATGTTTTGTACTTTGCTACTGTTTGGCGAGAAAGTCCCGCGTTTTTAGCAATGTCAACGAGTGAGAGACGAGCTCCCTTCTTTAACAAGCGCTCTGCAGCATGCCGTACTTTTTCGGCAGATGAACTCGATCTGATCTCTGCGGTTCGAAGTGACGAAAGACGTCTTTTTTCCCTTGTAGAAAGATCGGAGCGAGAAAAAAGATTCATTACCCCTCTCACACGTCCGCTACCTGTGTACTTGTTCCAAGTCCAGGTGCTAATGGACTTTACGGTTGCTTTCACCTGAGAGATGGTAAGGTTGGCGTTAAATCCCCTCTCTCCAAATGTATTCTTCTCTTTCGCGTAAACTAGGAGCTCAGCCTCAAAATTAGGTAGAGTGCTATTTTTTCTGAAGTCTTTAACGATATTGTAGGCGTATCGTCGAACCTCATCAAAAAGCAGACAGTGACGAGAGGCATCGTTCGAGTAATCGACTAGCTTTGTTTCGGTAAAATAATTGGTGCATTCTAGCTCTATCGAGTCGGCGAGCTCACCTAATTCGTAAACGTGATCATGTATATCCCAGGTCCTCCATTCGGGATGTCCTGGGGTTTTGACAACTCGTTTTCCGAACGGTGTAAAAGCAGGATCGTTTCCTATTCGTTGCCCCATAGCTTTGTAAACCGACCTCATATAGTCCTGAGGATGCTTTCTCGCCTTTTCACTGGTACACACTGGAACAATGGCATAAAACAGGTGACAGCCGCCTACCGTCTGTTTTTCATCAGGCCTAGGCTTTTTTGAAACTACGATATTAGGTTCTGGTAGCCCAGCAGCCTCCCAGTAGAATTGCGGGAATATCTCTCTTGCTCGAGCGGCATTCGGATCGTCAATATCGAAGACAAGCCACGAAACCATATCTGCTCTATTCACCTGCATGTAAGGCTGGCGAACAGCGTATTCAGCAGGCTTCTGATCAACGCTTGTTTTATTATTGCTGCACCTTGGGTAATAAGGCGCTTTCTTTAGGATTCGATTAAGGTTGGACTTAGGGTCCGAATAGCCTATTTCTTCTGCGTAGTCATCTATTCTGCGTGCTGCGGTCAATTATCTTTCGACAACCGGAAATACAAACAGACTACCCTCGCCTTTCTGTGGACAAAGGGAAGCCGTTAGGCTAAATTAGCCTTAAATCTGATGTGATTTACTAATCGAAGAAAAAGTGCGCCAACACTTTCTTCTCAAAGACCGCGTTTATACGCGGTTTTTTTGTTTGCGATACCGGAAGATGTCGCCTCCAAGTTGGGGCGAATTTATTGTGGGAACGAATCGGGAAAGTAGGAATAAAAAAGCCCCGAACACTGTTCGAGGCTAGGAATAATGGTGCCTCGACCCGGGATCGAACCAGGGACACGCGGATTTTCAATCCGCTGCTCTACCAACTGAGCTATCGAGGCGAAACTGTTTGCGTTACAGGTAATAACCCGTTGCGCTGTGGGTGCGTATTAAACGGATTTCACTGCCCTAAGTCAACCGCTTTTTGAGGATTTTTATTCAACTGCGCGATGTTTGCACAATATGGGCTAGATCGCTCAGCTTTTAGGCGGCACATAGCCTTCAATGGTCGGCTCTTTGCCTTCGAACAGATAAGCCTGCATTTGCGCTTCAAGAAACTGGCGGGCGCTGGGCTCCATCATATTCAGCTTATTTTCGTTGATCAGCATGGTTTGTTTTTTCTGCCACTCGGCCCACGCCTCTTTTGAAATATTGTCGAAAATCTTTTTGCCCAGTTCACCGGGATACAGCTGAAAATCCAGGCCTTCGGCGTCTTTTTGCAACCGCTGACAAAATACTGTTCTGCTCATATACGTAATACCTTATTGGTTAGACACCCGGTCTACAGGACCGTGGCTATCTGTTTAATAATTTTCTGCGTGGGCGCTGCCAGCCCCACTGTAACGGGTTGATCGATATCAAACCAGCGCTCTGCCCGTTCGGCCACCTGTTGTAACGGTGCCGCCCCACTCATGGCCAGTACCGGCTCAATATCCAGATGAAAGTGGCTGAAGGTGTGTCTGAACGGCGTTAACGGTAGCCACTGACAATCGTCGATACCCATGGCGCGTAACGTCTGTGCAGCCTGCTCCCGGTTGTCACACTCAAGAAACCCGTATAAACCGCCCCATAACCCTTCCGCCGGTCGCTGACGTAAGTATACCTGACGCCCGAATGCCGGCACCACCATCAACGTATTGCGCACCGGCAGCGTTTTTTTCGGCTTCTTACCGGGAAACTCGGACTGTGTGCCCTGTGCGTATGCCAGACAGTCGGCCTGTAACGGGCAGTGATCGCAATGAGGCTTGCTGCGGGTACACACCATGGCTCCCAGGTCCATCATGGCCTGCGTATAGTGGTGACATCGCGTGGCAGGCGTGTGCTGTTCCGCGTGAGCCCACAGCTGGTTTTCTACTTTTTTCACACCCGGCCACCCGCCGACCGCATAATAGCGGGCCAATACGCGTTTCACATTACCATCCAGAATAGGATGAGACTGGTGCAATGACAGCGACAACACCGCCCCCGCGGTAGAACGGCCTATGCCCGGCAGTGCCATGACCTCGTCCAGCGTCTCAGGAAACTGACCGTTGTGTTCATCGCGAATGCGTTGCGCGGCCTTATGCAAATTGCGGGCGCGGGCATAATAGCCAAGTCCGGTCCATAAATGCAGAACGTCATCCTGGGGAGCATCCGCCAGTGCCACTACATCCGGGAATGCTTGCATAAACCGTTCAAAATAAGGGATCACCGTGGCAACCTGAGTTTGCTGCAACATAATTTCCGACACCCACACTTTGTACGGGGGGACATCCTGTTGCCATGGCAGGTGCTTACGGCCATGCTCATCAAACCAGGCGAGAACGCGACGGGCAAAGGAATCTGACATCTTTACAACTACATCAACACAAAGAAAATAAGGCGGGTATGTTACCATGCCGCCATTCAATTTAGGTTAAATGGGGTTCACCATGGCGCAACTTCCGGTTTTATTCTTACCCGGCACATTATGTGACGAACGGGTGTGGCTGCCTGTATGGCGCCAGCTGACACTCTCCCAGCGTCGCTACATTCCATTACAATGGGCCAGCACACTGGATGACATGCTGATGCTGACCGGTGATAGAGTATTGCCCGATGAAAAGGTACACCTGGTGGGTTTTTCCATGGGCGGTTATGTCGCCGCGCAGTGGACGCTGGCTAATCCGCAACAGGTCGCGTCACTCACCCTGATAGGATTTAACCCGGATGGGTTTTCAGCCGCCGAACTCAACCGCCGCCAGCAACTGGTAAAAGCGCTGAAAGCCGGTCAGTTCGACCCCGCCAGCCCGAATTACCTCAATCGCTTTGTGCATGCCTCGTTACCCGGTGACAGCGCCGTGCGACAAACCATCATCGATATGAGTAATGATTTAGGCAAAAGCACCCTGCTGGCGCACACCCAGTCCACTACACCCCGTGAGGCCCTCACCCGCCAGCTCAGCCAGGCGAAATTCCCGGTTCATCTGATAGCTGCTGAAGCCGATGAAATCGCGCCATTAGCCGACATACAACAGGCGGCTGATGGATTGCATCCAAAGAGCTTTAAAACCCTCACCGACACCGCGCATATGATGCCACTGGAAGCGCCAGAAGCCGTGGCTGCCCTGCTGGCGGAGACAGTGCAATAATGCATAAAATTGCAGCGAAACGATTGCATTCACCCGGATAGACTGGATAATGCCGCACCAGTTAAAAAACACCCAATTCAGATAGGCATTGCAATGGGCCAATTTAAAAATCAGGCGGAAGCGGAAGCTGCCGGCGTTTACATCAGTAAAGTCAAAAGCTACGTGAAGCGTGAAGGCCGGCTGACCAAAGGTCAGGCACGGGCGCTGGAGCTATACTGGCCAACCATGGGAATTGAATATCAGGATCAACCGCTGAACCTGACCGAGGTATTTGGCCGGGAAGCGCCAGTGGTGCTGGAAATTGGCTTTGGTATGGGTAAATCACTGGTAGAAATGGCCCATGCCGCCCCTGAACTCAACTTTATTGGTATTGAAGTACACCGTCCGGGCGTAGGCGCCTGCCTTGCTGAAGCCGGTGAGTTAGGGCTTACCAACCTCCGAGTTATGGAGCATGATGCGGTAGAAGTACTGAAACACATGATCCCCGATGAAGGTCTGCACCGTTTGCAACTGTATTTCCCCGATCCCTGGCACAAGAAGCGTCATCACAAACGCCGTATTGTGCAGCCGGAATTTGTGGAAACGGTACGCAGTAAACTGCACATTGGCGGCTTTTTGCACATGGCCACCGACTGGGAGCAGTACGCCGAACATATGGCAGAAGTGATGAAGCAGGTGCCGGGCTATACCAATACTGCGGCCGAAGGCGATTACGTCCCCCGCCCTGATTACCGCCCCATCACCAAGTTTGAAACCCGCGGCCAGAAGCTGGGTCACGGCGTCTGGGACTTAATCTTCGAGCGCACACAATGATACTGAGCCCACAAAGCCAACTGCTGGAACGCAATCTCGACATCTTCGAACAGGGCGAGTGGTTGCTGGTTAATCCCAGCGATGCGTATTTCACCGACGCTCTCACTCACCGCTCTCTCACCGTGTTGCATCAGTATTTCGATGTATTTGCTGAAAGCGTACGGGTGATCCCGTCGGTGACATTCGACAGCCGGGATGTAAGTACCACAGTTAATGGCTTTGAATGTGAGCAACAGGTGGGCCAGCACCGGCATGTGTTTACGCCCTTCACGCAATGGCATGACCAGTTTTCTGATGTCATGGTTTCCCTGCCCAAAGCCAAGGCGCAGTTTCAGATGCTGCTTCGCATGGCTGCCGGTGCAGTCAAGCCAGGCGGACGTATCCATGTAGTAGGCGAAAACAAAGGCGGCATTAAAAGTGCCGCAAAACTCATGCAACAGTATGGGGCCACCCAAAAGGTCGACTCGGCCCGGCATTGCAGCTTGTTAACCACAGAGGTTAACGAGCCACACCTGCCGTTTGAACCGGAAGCCTGGGAAGACGCGCAGGATTACGAAGCCAATGGCCAACGCTGGCACGTGGTCTCTATGCCAGGTGTGTTTAGCCATGGCGAGCTCGATAACGGCACCCGCATGTTGCTGGATAAGCTGTCCACGACCCTTCGTGGTCACGTGATGGACTTCGCCTGTGGCGCCGGCGTAGTGGGCTGCTACCTGAAAACCTGTTACCCACATCTGCAGTTATCCATGCTGGATGTGAGCGCCATGGCACTGTATTGCACGTCGCGCACCTTGCAGGCCAACGAACAGACCGCCACCCTGATTGCAGCAAACGGGCTTAACGGCGTTGAGACGAACGTGGATCATGTGGTCACCAACCCGCCTTTCCATACCGGCATTAAAACTGATTACTCGGTGACTAAGCGGTTTATCAGCGATACGTCACGGATCCTAAGCCGTAACGGCAGCCTGCAGCTAGTGGCTAACCGTTTTTTACCCTACCCGGGGCTGCTGGCAGAACAATTCAACCAGGTCCATACTGTAGCTCAGGACACACAATTTTCGGTTTATTTAGCTACCCGCTGATGCAAATTTGCGCATCGGTGTGGTAACTTAATCAGGCAGTGGTCCCGCGCGTCCACTGGCTGACTATTGCCCTGCGCTCCCCTATGAGGCTGTGACAACGAGGTGACACCGTGAAAATCGTATTTGCCATATCGGAAGTGGAAGAGCTGGTTAAAACCGGTGGCCTGGCCGATGTGGGTAAAGCCCTGCCCCTGGCACTGCAGCGTGCCGGTCAACACGTATCCATTGTGATGCCGTATTACCGGGCTATCGCCAATGAGCATCAGTTAACCACTGTTTGTGAACGTCAGACGTTATTTGCTGAAAGCCAGGTCTATCATTTTGACGTACGTCACATGGAGTGGCACGGCATTAACGTGTATTTCGTGGATTATCCCGAATACTTCGACCGCGAAGGCCTTTACGCTAATTCGTTTGAAGCCTTTAACGACAACGGGGAACGCTTCAGTTTTTTCAGTGGCGCCGTATTGCAAACGCTGCAAGCGGTGGATGTACAACCAGATGTTATTCACTGTCATGACTGGCATGCCGCGATGTTGCCATTTTTGATGGCGTACGACAGATCCGGCTTCTTCTCAAACACGCGCTCGGTATTCACTATTCACAATGCGGCGTTTCAGGGTGTGAACCGACTGGAAGATATTCCATATCTGCGCCACCATCCGGGGATTTTGTCTCAGGTGCATGGCGGCTACGTCAATATGCTGCAGTCAGGCATTGAGTTTGCCCATAAGGTGACCACTGTCAGCCCCAATTATGCCCTTGAGTTGCTGACAAATCTGGGCAGTCATGGCCTGCATGATCGTCTGGTTACCCGGCAGGATGACCTCAGTGGTATTCTCAACGGTTGCGATTACACCCAGTGGAACCCGGCCACCGACAAGTTTCTGCCAGAAAATTACAGCGCCGACAACCTGCATCCTAAGACTGCCTGTAAGCGTAAGCTGCAGGACGCCTCCGGGCTGCCGGACAAGCCCGATGTGCCGCTACTGGGCATGGTCTGCCGGCTCACAGAGCAAAAAGGGTTCGGGTATTTGCTGCCAATTCTGGATGAACTGATGATGCACAACCTGCAGGTGGTCATTGTCGGCACTGGCGATCCGGAAGTATGTATGGATTTAGGCGAGTTTGCGCAGCTACACCCCACTCAGTTTGCGTTCATTAATGGCTTTTCATCGGAACACGCGCACTGGGTAGAGGCGGGCGCCGATTTCTTCCTGATGCCCTCCCAGTTTGAGCCTTGTGGATTAAACCAGATGTATTCACTGGCCTACGGCACAATTCCGATTGTGCGGGCCGTCGGCGGTCTGAAAGACACCGTGATTGACTACAGTCAGGGCGACCGCGCAACCGGTTTTACCTTCGATGCCCCAACCCCGGACGCCTTACTGAACTGTATCCGTCGCGCGCTGCTGTTTTACTATGAGCATCCGGCCCAGTTCCGTGAAATGCAGGTGCGCGGCATGCATACCCGCTTTACCTGGGATAAGGCTGCACAAGATTATCTCGCCCTGTATCAGAGCATGTTCAACGACTAAGTCAGACACAAAGCGGTGCCTTATCGCTTTGTGCTTTTCTTTTAGTGTGACTTGCGCCAGTATAAGCAAATAAGACAGCGAATATATAATATTAATAAGCGTAACATGACCGCACCGATGGTAAGGCTCTCAATCAGGAGCTTGTTTTTATGGGTAGTAATGGCCATCGTCACAATCACGCTGGTCATTTCTTCCGGACTCTCTATTTATTCGCAGGTGAATGCTTACGAAGAAGAGATCATCAATCATGTGGAAACGCTCACCGAACTCGTCGCCAGCAATGCGGAAATGTACATTGAGGACGGTGACGAATTTGCCACTACCACCAAGCTCAACAGCCTGAATGTCGCCCCGATTGTTCTGAACGTCAACGTGTACCGGTTTGCTACCGATCCCGACACCCGTTTTACGCTGTTCGCCAGCTACAATAAACCCGGTCAGGCGCTGGCCCGCCCCGAAGAACTCGATAGTGAGTACACCCGGCTACGCGGCAATTATATTGAAGTGGTACGTAAAGTTCGCGGCAATACTAACCTCAATGAAGTATTAGGTTATATCTTTCTGCGCGCCTCCGCAGAAGGCCTGCAGGAGCAGATAGGCAGTACGATTTTAATTAACCTGACGGTCATGCTGCTGATGATGCTGGTCAGCTTCCTGCTGGCTTTACGTCTGCAACGGGTCATTACTGACCCCATAGAGGACTTAGCAGACTTCCTGCAGCGTATTTCCCGTCAGCGCGACTATGGCGCCCGCTCCCGGAGTAGCAACGTGCGCGAACTGGCCATCTTGTCTGAAGCCGTTAACGTCATGCTGATGCGTATTCAGGAATATGTACAAAAACAACAGAAGGCTGAAGAGCAGCACCGTAAACTGAACGCCAGTCTGGAAGATATGGTAAGCCAGCGCACCGTGGCGCTGAAAGACGCTAACCAGGAACTTATCCAGACCCTGGAGAAATTGCACCAGTTCCAGCGCCAGATTGTTCAGAATGAGAAGATGGCGTCGCTGGGTGATATGGTGGCCGGGGTGGCCCATGAAGTTAATACCCCTATCGGGCTGGGCGTAACCGCCTCTACGATGATGCTCGACAGACTGGCGAACATTCAGAAAGAATTTGAAAGTAAAACGCTGAAAGCCAGCACCATGTCTAAATTCCTGGCCGAGAGTCAGGAAAACCTGAATATCATTTACCGTAACCTGAATCGTGCCGCAGAGCTGATTTCCAGCTTCAAACAAGTGGCGGTGGATCAAAGCAGCGAAAACAGCCGATCTTTTTGCTTTGCCCAGCTGGTTAATGAGATACTGTTATCTTTGCGGCCCCGCCTGAAAAAAGTCGGTCATAACATCAACATTGAGGTCGATCCTACCCTCACCGTTGAAAGCAAAGCCGGCCCAATTAATCAGATACTGATTAATCTCATTATGAACTCGATTATTCATGGGTTCGAAGGCATTGATGATGGCAATATCGACATTTGCGCGGAACTGATGGCCGGCAATAAATTAAAAATTGTCTACCGTGATGACGGCAAGGGAATTCCTCCGGATATTAGGAAACGAATTTTCGATCCGTTTGTCACAACTAAGCGAGGACAAGGCGGCTCCGGATTAGGGATGCATCTTGTCTACAACCTGGTAACCCAGGCGCTTAACGGGTCCATTTCACTTACCAGTGAAGAAGGCCACGGAGTAGAGTTTATCATTGTATTCCCGGTTGCCGGCGCAAACTCCGCTTAGCAGCCAGTCGGGCTGACCCCCGACGTCCTTGAATTTTACTCGCGAACCCCTATACCTAGAGAAGCGCAAATTAATGCCGGGGATATATTTCCCTGATTATCAGTACTATACTTTACCGATAGATTGCTTAAACCGATTGAAATAAGAGTGTGATACCCCATGCAGACGCCAAATGTGTTAATTGTTGAAGATGAAGTGGTAACCCGTACCACGCTAAAAAGTTTATTTGAGGCTGAGGGCTACAATGTATTTGAAGCCGAAAACGGCAGTGAAATGCATGATTTTTTCGAAAATCACACCATCAATCTGGTTATCATGGATATTAACCTGCCAGGCAAGAACGGCCTGATCCTGGCGCGTGAAGTCCGCGACCGTAAAAATGTAGGCCTGATCTTCCTGACCGGTCGCGACAATGACGTCGATCGTATTTTGGGGCTGGAAATTGGCGCCGACGATTACCTGACCAAGCCATTCAACCCCCGTGAACTGACTATCCGCGCCCGTAACTTACTGTCGCGCACCACCAGCTCGGCGGAAGACGACGACTTACCCAGCCGCGTCAGCTTCAATGGCTGGACACTTGACGGTGACAGCCGCTCGCTGATTTCACCCAGCGGCCATGAGTTCCGTTTACCCCGCTCTGAATTTCGTGCGTTGCACCTGTTTCTGAGCAATCCTGGTAAAATTCTCACCCGGGAACAGCTTATTATGGAAATGACCGGCCGCGAACTGCGCCCGAATGACCGCACTGTCGATGTCACCATCCGTCGTATTCGTAAGCACTTTGAGTCGGAGCCAAGCGATGAAGAGTTGATTGTGACTATTCACGGCGAGGGCTACCGTTTCTGTGGCTCTGTAGATGGCTAACGTCGCTACTTAGCAATCGGGTAATAAAAAAACGCAGCCGCCAGGCTGCGTTTTTTATGCGCTTAACTTAGCAGCGAATTAGCTGCCGGCAATCCGCATTTCGTTAATTAGCACCGAGCCAGTGTGGACACTGCCACGGGTATCCTGCGTAGCGCCGATGGCCTGAATGCCGGCAAACATATCTTTCAGATTGCCCGCGATGGTCACTTCATGAACCGGATACTGAATCACGCCGTTTTCTACCCAGAAGCCGGCCGCACCGCGCGAGTAATCGCCGGTAACCACGTTCACGCCCTGCCCCATTAACTCGGTAACCAGCAACCCGGTGCCCATTGTCTTTAAGAGTTCAGCATCACTCTGACCGGTATTGCCCACCAGCCAGTTATGAATGCCACCGGCGTGCCCGTTGCTTTTGGTATTCAGCTTGCGGGCAGAGTAAGTGGTATACAGATAAGTGGCCAGGGCACCGTTATCCACAATAGTCATATCGCGGGTGGCTACGCCTTCATTGTCAAAGTTGGAGCTGGCCAGCGCACCTTTAAGCCGCGGCTTTTCTTCTACTGTCAGCCATTCTGGAAATACCTGCTGGCCCAGCTTATCTAATAAAAAGCTGGAACGACGATACAGGTTGCCGCCGCTGATTGCGCTGACGTAATGTCCAAACAAACTTGAGGCCAGGTCCCGGTGCATCAGCACTGGCACTTTGGCGGTCTGAATTTTACGTGCGCCTAACCGCGCCACCGTGTTTTCAGCCGCTTCTTCGCCCACCTGTACCGGTGACAGTAAATCGCTGGCCTTACGACTGACGGTATAGGCGTAATCCCGTTGCATATCATCGTTATCGCCGCCAATCACCATACAGCTCAGGCTGTAACGGCTGCTGGGGTAACCGGCATTAATACCGTGCGTGTTGCCATATACCCGCATGCCCAGATTCGCGTTGTAGGATGCCCCATCGGAGTTGGTAATACGCTTATCATAATCCATAGCCGCCGACTCGGTTTCGATGGCCATTTTAATGGCGTGCTCAGTATCCAGTTGTTCAGGATGATACAGGTCGAGATCAGGGAACTCGGTGGCCATCAGCTCGGCGTCAGCCAACCCGGTGCAGGGATCCTCACTGGTATAACGGGCGATATCTACCGCTTTTTCCACCGCCAGTGTCAGCGCTTCTTTGCTGAGATCAGCGGTAGAGGCACTGCCTTTATGCTTTCCTACATACACGCTGATACCCAGACCGCCGTCATTGGTAAATTCAACATTTTCGACTTCGCGCATGCGGGACGATACGGCAATCCCCTGCACTTTTGACATGCTCGCCTCGGCCTGTGTGGCGCCTTTTTGTTTGGCCAGTTTGAGTACGTCGTCAACGATGGTTTGAATGTCTGCTACCTGCTGGTCAATCTGCATAGTAAGTTTCGCTGTCCAAGTCTGTCTGTGATGGTTACAATTTAGAGAAGTGTAACACTTATGAGTTCCAAATGAGCGATAACAAGCCCCAATCTGCCGAAGAAAACCGCTTCGGCGACCTCGAGCCACACGCTGCTGAAGAAATCAGTAAAACTGAGCTGAAGCGCCAGTCTGCCGAGCTACAAAAGCTGGGGCAGGCACTGACTGACTTGTCAGCCGCCCACCTCGACACCATACCGATGGACGAGGAGCTGCAGGAAGCCGTGCTTATCGCACGCAAAATTAACAAGAAGAAAGACGGTTACCGCCGTCAGCTGCAGTTCATTGGCAAGCTGCTCCGCCAGCGGGACGTGAGCGACATTCAAGCCGCCATGGCCCAGCTGACGAACAAACACCAGCAAGCCAACGCCGAATTCCACGCGCTTGAAAAAGCCCGTGACGCAATTATTCAGGAAGGCGACCCGGCTATTCAGCGTCTGCTGGAGAGTCACCCGACACTGGAACGTCAGAAGTTACGTCAGTATCACCGACAAATTCAGAAAGAGCGGAGCAATAATGCGCCGCCCAAGGCATTTCGTGAGCTGTTTCAATATTTGAAAGACAACGTACAGGGACAGACGTAATGGATATCAAAGCCTACATAGACTATTTCAGTGAGATAGCAGACTTACCCCGTGAGCGGCAATTTACCCTACTGGAACAGGCCCAGCAGCATGCTGCGAAGCGTTCATTTCTGTTTCGTACTGGCTGGCTGGAGCTATTCGCGCCAGGGCTGTGTATAGGCCTGCTGGCGGGACTGGTATACCTGTTTACCAACAGCTCACCGTGGCTTTATCTGGCTGCTGCGGTAGTGGGGCTGTTACTGGCGCGGGTGCTGATTAAGGAGCACCTGAACGCGAACATGCGAAAGGGGCTGCACATTGCCCTGCGTACGCGGGCTAAAGAAAAGAGAACGCCGCGCCACTGAGCCGGTGCGCTGGCCACAAAAAAAGGCTTCCGAAGAAGCCTTTTTTGCTATCAGGCGGTACCGCCGACGGTGAGTTCGTCAATTTTCAACGTGGGCTGCCCCACGCCGACCGGGACGCTCTGACCATCTTTACCACAGACGCCCACACCCTTATCCAGCGCGACATCATTTCCAATCATGGATATTTTCTGCATGACTTCAGGGCCATTGCCAATCAGCGTGGCGCCTTTAACCGGTGCAGTAATTTTTCCATTTTCAATCAGGTATGCCTCGGCACTGGAGAACACAAATTTTCCTGACGTGATATCCACCTGACCGCCGGCAAAATTCGGCGCGTAGATACCTTTATCAATGCTGGCAATAATTTCTGCCGGATCGTGCTGGCCAGCCAGCATATAAGTATTGGTCATGCGCGGCATAGGCAGATGCGCATAAGACTCCCGGCGGCCATTACCGGTCGCCTTCACGCCCATCAGCCGCGCATTCATCTTATCCTGCATGTAGCCAGTCAATATGCCATCTTCTATCAGCACGTTACGCTGGGTGGGGGTGCCTTCATCATCCACCGACAGTGATCCGCGGCGGTCTGCCAGGGTGCCATCGTCCACCACTGTGACGCCTTTGGCAGCCACCCGTTCGCCCATCCGGCCGCTGAAAGTAGACGCGCCTTTGCGGTTGAAGTCACCTTCCAGGCCGTGGCCCACGGCTTCGTGCAACAACACACCAGGCCACCCATTACCCAGTACCACCGGCATGGTGCCGGCAGGAGACGCTACAGCCTGCATATTTACCCGCGCCATGTGCAGCGCATCGTCGGCAAGCTGCTCGTAGTAGGGTTTACCGTTGTCATCCTGAGTAAAGAAGGAATACGCGTAACGACCACCGGCTCCGGCGCTGCCCCGTTCACGGCGATCACCGTTCTCCAGCAACACCGAGCAATTCAGGCGCACCAGCGGGCGCACATCGGTGGCCAGGGTGCCGTCGCTGGCCGCCACCAGCACTTCTTCGTACACGCCACTCAGACTGACCACTACCTGATTAATCCCGGGCTCCTGACGGCGAATATACCCGTCTACGGTTTTCAGTAAGGCGATCTTCTCCGCATCCTGCATAGCCAGAATCGGATTGTCTGACTGATAACGTGCCGGATAACTGCCTCGTTGCAGCGAGGCCACTTTTGCACTGCCGCCTTCCGGCGCGATGGTACGTGCCGCTTTACAGGCGTCCGCCAGTGCGTCAGGGTTGATGTCATCTGAATACGCAAAGCCGGTTTTCTCGCCGCTGATGGCACGCACACCTACCCCGCGTTCAATGTTGTAACTGCCCTCTTTGATGATCCCATCTTCCAGCACCCAGCTTTCGTGCTGGCTCGACTGGAAGTATAAATCGGCAAAGTCGGTATCGTGACGGTGGATTTGACCCAGCGCCTTCTCCAGTGCCTGAGTGTCCAGTCCGGAATCGGTAAGTAGGTGGCGTTCAACGTTATTAGACAAAATGACTCCTGAATCGGTTATGTGCTTGCACGGGAATGTTTTGTTTCAGCTCCTCCCGCTCACTAATATCTACCTGGCACCGGGCAATGCCCGTTGCTTCGCCCAGCTCCGCCAGAGTATCGCCCCACGGAGAGTAAATGACACTATGACCAAAGGTTTCGCGACCGTTTGCATGGACGCCGGTTTGATTCGCGGCGACCACAAAACATTGCTTTTCAATGGCGCGGGCACGAACCAGAGTATGCCAGTGGGCCTCGCCGGTATGTTGTGTAAAGGCAGCAGGCAACACCAGTATGTCTATGTCGCCCATGGCTTCAAACAACCCGGGAAAGCGTACATCATAACACACCGCCAGCCCGATTTTGCCAATTGGTGTGTCGGCCACCACTACGTGCTCACCGGGCTTGGTAAACCGGGATTCCTGATACGACCCGGTACTGTCATTCACTGACACATCGAACAGGTGAATTTTCTGATATGCGGCAACGCGCTCTCCTTCCGGGCCATACAACAGACAGGAAGCCGCGAACTTATCCGTTTCATCTGACTGCATCGGAAAGGTGCCGGATACCATATAGCACTGGTGCTCTCGGGCCAGCTCTGACAAACGTTGCTGAATAATCCCCTGGTCCTGTTCTTCTGCTATCGCCAGTTGATCGCGGTCACGACAACCAAACCGGGCGAAACACTCGGGCAGCACCACGAGCCTGTCCTTGTGGGGTTCCAGTTGGGCCAGATGCGTGGCTACCGCATCCAGGTTCTCCTGCACATCAGGCGTCGATGTCATTTGTATCGCTACCAGCTCTACCATCCCGCACCTCCATATTAAATCGTTGTAAATCATCCTCGTTCAGCGGCGCACCCTGCTCCTGGGCAGGCGGTGTGGCTTTGGCAGGCAACTCAATGTCTTTGCTGTCTCTGCCAATCTCGTTGATCACCGGCTCACTGATGGTGCCGGTAACGTGGTAATTCACGTTCGAAATCACTTTTGCCGAGGTAAGCACCTGATCAATAGCAAGTGCCGCCAGCGCCGTCTGTGGTGTGGCTAAAAAGTACACCAGGAAGGGAAGATTCCCTGTAACGTTGGGCGCGAACGACACGTTGTAGTTCAATTTTTTTGCCACCAGGTCGGTGTAACCCTGAATTTCTATCTCACCCGCGCCACCGTCAATTTCGGTGTCATCGGTGAACGCTTTACCATCGGTTATGGTCAGCGAACCACCCATCTCGTCGTAGAAAAACCCTTTGGCAAACACATCCCTAAAATCCAGGCTCAGTTTCCGCACCAGCGAGTTCAGGCTGAATAAAGTGAAAATTCGTGAGCCCTGATCGCTGATTTCCGTGAGGTAGCCATCGGTCAGTCCCCAGTGGATATCGCCCGTAACCGATGCCAGGGTGAAATCCATTGGCGACTGCGGCCAGTGAAGGTCGAAGTCGATGTCGGCTTCGGAATCTTTGATACCTGAGTCGATACCGTACTCACTTAACATCGCCCCCACATCGTCACTGCGTAGGGTGCCGGTCATATGTGTTTGGTTAACATGGTTGTTGAACAGCCACTTACCGCTGGCCAGCAGGGTGCCGTGCCGGCCCTCGGCTTTCGCCTGACGGACAATCATGCCATCGGGTGCCCGGGTCACATCCAGGGTGACCTCCCCTAAATCCCGGCCCAATAAGCTACACTGCTGACAATGAAAGTAGACGGGCGGCAAGGTATCTGCATTCCAGCTTTGCGCTGTGGCATCTTCATTACTTTCCCACTGTGCCAGGCTCAGGTAGTCCGCTTCAATTTCGATACCTCGCTGCAGCCATTGGTCATAGAGGTTGATCGTGGCTCTGGCCTGCTCAGCATTTACATCCAGTAGCCAGTTGTTGTTTACCTGTTTGGCGGTCACTGCCACATCGTTAAGGGTCTGGCCGGCGAATGTCAATTCACCGGTGTTGGCAAAAATCCGCTCCGGCACGCCAAACAAGCCGCCCTCACCCTCACTACTGCCACCAATCAGCATCTCGATAGTTTTATACCAGCTGCCCACATCAATTTTATCCAGCACGGCAGAAATACTGAATCCCACGCCTAAGCCGACGAAATCAGAATTACCCAGGGCCAGATGCGCACGGGAAAACTGGAACTCCTGATGAGGCAGAATGCCGTCGAACCGCACTTGTTCACCCAGACTGGCCGCAATGGTCGAGGTGTGCTGGTTTCCTTCGCTGCTGACACTGAGCATCATCGGCTGACCCGCCTGCTTATTAAATGGCGCAGGTAGTGCCGACCCAATACCGGTTAACGGTGCGGTAACCGTGGCAGTGTAGGAGAATCCGTCCTTGGGGATCTGCAGGCTGACCTGTGCCTGCCAGTCGCTTTCCCCGCCCAGATAATTGCCCAGCGCCGGGTTAAAGCGGTTACTCAGCGGTGCCACCGACCATTTCCCCTGTAAGCCCAGCGCAACCATATAGCGGTCATCTTCGCCGTAGCCATCCATTTCCAGCGTCACCGGCTGCTCAAGCAATTTTGCCTGCAGGCCGGAAAACTCCACCTTGTCGTTATTAAAGTGAATGTCGCCGCTAGCCTGCGTAAATGCCATCTGTGTGGGGACCACGTAGATATTGTTATCGTTCAGCGTTGCCGTGCCACGGGCTATGGGTTTATCCCCGTTAAAAGGGATAGCCAGCGACAGTGACGTAGTGAGATCGCCGGTTACCTGAAGGCTGTCGGTCAACAGGCTGCCTAACGAGTCCCGCAGCATGGAGTTCACCATCAGTGCCGTCACGTCTTCGGCACTGCCTGTGCCGGTTGCATCAATGGTCAGGGTGGACGACGCACTCAGCGTGGGTATTTCCGCCCGCATGTTTGTCACATCCACCTGTTGCAGTTTTCCACTGCAACTGGCAATTACCAGGCCGTCATTTTCAAACTTCAGTGATAAGTCCAGCGCTGTCAGGCCGGGCCAGTCGGGGGAGAACTGAAAATCGGCATCGCTGATCCCCACAATGGCCTGAAAGATGCCGCTGTTGTCGGTAAAGGGAAAGTCACTGGCCTGGCCATCCCAGAGAATACGGGCATGTTCGATATTGCCCTCGCCTACGAACGCATCCCGCAAATACGCGGTGGTTTTCTCTCCCATCAGTGGCTCAGGCAGCAGATTGCCTACTTCATTCAGTGCCAGCGGATTAACCTGGGTGATACTTTGCAGCGCCCCTGACTGCACGTCATAGCGTGCTTGCTGGTGTAAGGAAAGTTTATTGGTTTCCAGCGACAGGTTTGGTGTTTCCACCCACCACGCGCGCTCATCTCCTTCCCCCGCGGCATACACATAAATATCGGCACTCAGCTTATCCACGCTCAGGTTATCACTAAGCAGGTTGTCGGTTTCCAGCGTGCTGTTGTGACTGGCCAGACGAATACTGCCTTGATTGTGAGACCAGTACACATCCACATCCAGTGACGATAAGCCCGGAATGAGCTCTGCCTGCGACCAGGATACATCCAGTAACTTAGCCGCGACGGCGGGTCCGGCCGGTGTCCACTGTAACTGCAGCGTGGCCAGCTGCCCCTCGGGCTGCATAGCATCTACCTGCGCTACGCTGGTATCGGAGCTGAACAGTGGCAGCAGCATAGAAAACGGATTGATAGCCACCGGCTTCACCGTATTCAGCAACAGTTCGCCATCAGGAGACAGCTTCCCCACTAAATCAGTCACTAACGTCTGCCGGTTGGAGTCCAGAATGAGCTGATCGACCCGTAAGTTCCAGTCATCGTTCACCGGTAAGGCCTGAATACTCCCGCCACGGACCCCGGTATACACCGCGTTGCCGGTTTCGCCGCTCCATTCCAGCAAGCTGCGCTCGAAGTTCACGTGCACCCGGCTTAACGCACTGTTTTTTACTTCACTCCAGACTTCGAAGTTGGCCCGGCTTTGCGAGAGTGGCCGCTGAATTTTCAGCCACTCGCTGACCCACGGCGAAATATCCAAATCTTCTGCTTTCGCATAGAAGAGACCCTCGAGATTGTCCTTGTCACCGTAAAGGTCGAGAAGAAACGAGGCCGAATTACTGGAGACATCCCGCACCTGAATAGATCCGCGCCCCTGGTGGCGGTTGCCCTGGTTAATCCACGACAAGGCTTCCAGGTCAAAGGTCTGGGGTTTACCGTTACGGGTGAGCGTTACCTCTCCCTGATGCAGAGAAAACTGCTGGAGCTGTTCAAGAAACAAATGCTGCAGGGCGTCGACTACCGGGTAATCACTGTCCGATGCCCCTTCCAGACGTTCGGCGTCAATATCAAGTTTCAGACCTACCAGTTCGAAGCGCCGGGAGGAAACCACTTGCTGGGCCAGCGAGGACCAGAAATCCAGCTCTACATACACTTCATCGATTTCCAGCGCGACCGGCGAGGAGGCGCTTTTGGCCAGTTCAACCTTATTCAGTACTACGCTGGGACCGTTGCTTTGCCATACGGCGTGGACACTGTTTATCGACAGGTCTACCCCGTAACGCTGGTTTACGTAGTCTTCAAGCAGGTATTTTTTGTGCTCTATATGGGGCAGTGCGTAGCGCATGACGCTGAGCAATACAGCAAACAGCACCAGCAGTGCGGCCAGGGTCAGCCACAACTTTTTAACCAGCCAGGTTGTCACTGTGCTTAGTTTAGTCACCTTTCGCCTTCTATCGTCACATCATGACTACGTCGTATTTATCCTGGTTGTACAGGGGTTCGGTCTGCACTTTGATTTGCTTTGAAACGAAGACTTCCAGTTCCGCCAGCATGTGTGATTCTTCGCCCATCAGCGCTTCCGACACTTTGGGAGAGGCATAGACCACGAACTTATCGGCATCGTACGCCCGGTTCACCCGCACGATTTCACGCATGATTTCAAAACAGATGGTTTCTACGGTTTTCACCGTGCCCCGCCCCTTGCACACCGGGCACTCACCGCACAGGATATGTTCCAGGCTTTCGCGGGTGCGCTTGCGGGTCATTTCAATCAGACCCAGCGCCGTAAAGCCATGGATATTGATTTTGGCGCGGTCTTTACTGGTGGCAACCTCCAGACTATGTAAGACCCGTCGTTTATGATCCGGTTCCACCATATCGATGAAATCAATAAGGATCATGCCACCCAGATTCCGCAACCGTAGCTGCCTGGCGATAGCCGCCGTGGCTTCGGTATTGGTGTTGAAGATGGTTTCTTCCAGATTACGGTGCCCTACAAACGCACCGGTATTAATATCAATGGTGGTCATGGCCTCGGTCTGATCGATAATCAGGTAGCCGCCGGATTTCAAATCTACCCGCCGTTCCAGGGCGCGCTGCCCTTCGTTTTCCACATCGTAAAGGTCAAAGATGGGACGGTCACCGCGGTAGTATTCCAGCTTGCCGTTCATCTCCGGCACGTACTCTTTGGTGAATTCATCCAGCTCCTGATAGGAGAGCTTGGAGTCAATGCGGATCCGGTCGAGCTCGGTGCCGACAAAGTCCCGCAGCACCCGCCGGGCCAGCGGTAAATCTTCGTACAGGACATTGGACTTGCGCTTTTTCAGACGTGACTGAATTTTATTCCACAACCGGCGTAAAAACTCCGCATCCTGGGTAAGTTCCCGTTTACTGACGCCCTCGGCGGCGGTACGTAAGATAAACCCACCTGCTTCGTCACAAAGTTCCTGGACCAGGGCTTTCAGACGATCCCGCTCAGTTTCATCTTCGATGCGCTGGGAGACACCCACGTGGGTCACGCTGGGCATAAATACCAGGTAACGTGACGGGATGGTGATATCTGTGGTCAACCGGGCGCCTTTGGTGCCAATGGGATCTTTGACCACCTGAACCACAATATCCTGACCGTCTCTGACCAGCTCACGGATATCCTGCTTTTCAATGTGACTGGCCGAGACCTCTTCTACTACCTCATTGTGGATCACAATGTCGGAGGCGTGCAGAAATGCCGCTTTATCCAGCCCGATGTCGACAAAGGCCGCTTGCATACCGGGCAGCACCCGGGACACTTTGCCGCGATAGATATTCCCCACCAGGCCACGCTTGGTGTGCCGCTCAACATGAATTTCCTGCAGAATGCCGTTTTCTATCAGAGCAACACGGGATTCCGATGGTGTGACGTTTATCAGCAGTTCTGCACTCACAACTGTACTCCAAAGCGTGATAGTAAGAGCCGGGTTTCATAGAGTGGCAGGCCGACCACAGCGCTGGCACTGCCTTCGATAGCTTTAACAAACTGTCCGCCAATGCCCTGGATAGCATAGCTACCGGCTTTGTCTGACGGTTCACCCGTCTGCCAGTAGCGCACAATATCCTCATCGGTAAGGGGAGCAAATTCCACCTTGGTCCGAATACATTCGGTAACCTCTTCGTTGCAGTCACGGGCACTGATGGCCGTAAGCACATCATGCGTACGTCCTGAGAGAGCCTGCAGCATACGCCGGCTGTCGGCCAAATCCCGGGGTTTGCCCAGGCTTTCGCCATCCAGGGCAATTAACGTATCGGAGGCCAGTACCACATGGTTTGTCTGCTCGTCGTCATCCAGCAAAGCAAACGCTGCCCGGGCTTTTTCGCTGGCCAGCCGGGTCACCTGCGTGAGCGGGCTTTCCTCACCCTGCCGGGATTCATCGATGTCCACCGGTCTGACCGTATGCGCAATGCCTAGCTGGTTGAGTAAGGCTGTGCGGCGGGGTGACGCCGAGGCCAGTATGAGCGATTTTGACATTCCACACTCCTGATTCAGGTTACACGCAGCTGGCGTCTTGCTTTACGCAAAATCCAAAAGATCCAGGGCCACAATACCATTGACGTGAGCACCGGCCATAAATAGGCAAACTGAAAGTATACGTCGGTCAGCAAATGCTGTAGCCAGAACACCACTAAATGATACAAGGCGCTGAGCAAGCCGATAATGATGGCCTGCTGCCACACAGAGTAGTTGCGCAGACGCTGATAATTCGCTGCCAGTACATACACGGAGACGCTCAGCGCCAGACTGTGGATGCCCAGCGCCGTACCCAGCAGAATATCCAGGGCGATGCCACACAGAAAGGCAATGCCCACATTGACCCGGTGGGGAAGTGCCATGGCCCAGTAAGCCAGCACAATCAGCACCCAGTCAGGACGATACATATCAACCTGAATGGGTAGCGGCATGATTTGCAGCACCAGCGCGATGATAATACTAAAGAAAATAGCGTAATGACGGGTTTTTACTATCACGGCGAGTCCTCTTGCGCGGTGTCGCTGACCGGCGCGGTGGTGTTTTCTGACTTGGACTCATTCTCATGTGGCCATAACAGCAACATGTAACGCAACCGATTTAACCGCGCCAGCGGCCGTGCTTTAACACGGGCAAACGGGCGGCTTTCATCACGCACCACTTCGGTCACCCGCGCTACCGGATAGCCTTCCGGAAACACCTTGCCGAGACCGGAAGACATCAGCAAATCACCTTCCCTCACATCCACACTATGCGGCACATGCTCCAGAAACAGCTCGTCCAGCGACCCACTGCCGGCGGCAATAAAACGAATATTATTGCGCACCGAGCGCACCGGAATGGCGTGGGTGAGATCCGATATCAGCAGCACCCGGCTATTGGTGGTGCCGACTTCCATCACCTGCCCCACAATTCCGCGGTCATCCAGCACCGATTGTGACATGTACACGCCATCGATAGCGCCTTTGTTAATCACCACCTGCTGGCTAAACGGATTATTATCTACCGCCATCAGTTCACCCACCATGCGCCGCACCTGCGGTCTCACTGGGGCATCGAGTAACTGACGTAATTGCGCGTTCTCACTTTCCAGGATTTCAAAGCGTTGCAGCCGCTCGCTCATTTTTACCACCTGGTTGGTGAGGCGCTTGTTTTCTTCTATCAGATGTTGCTGCGAGGTGAGACGTTCCGCGGATTCGCTTAACAGTACACTGGGCAAATTGGCCAGGTATTGCAGCGGGCTCATAAATGAATTCAGATAGACACGGGTTGACTTAAAGCCGTCCAGCTTGTGGTCGACAAAAATCAACAAAACCGACAGGGCTACTGCGAGCGCAAGTCGGTTATTCAGTGAGGGGCCACGAGTGAAAATGGTATCCATATTGGAAAAAAGGGCGACTTAATGTCGCCCTGTCCTGTTATTCGTAGCTAAACAGGTCGCCGCCGTGAAGGTCGATCATATCAAACGCTTTACCACCACCACGCGCAACACACGTTAACGGATCATCCGCGATGACCACCGGGATCCCGGTTTCTTCCATTAACAGTCGGTCTAAGTCTTTCAGCAGTGCACCACCGCCGGTCAGTACCATGCCCCGCTCAGAAATATCGGAGGCTAACTCAGGTGGCGATTGTTCAAGGGCAACCATAACGGCAGACACGATGCCCGTCAGTGGCTCCTGCAGCGCTTCCAGAATTTCATTCGAGTTGAGAATAAACCCACGCGGTACGCCCTCTGCCAGGTTCCGGCCACGCACTTCAATTTCGCGCACTTCCTCGCCCGGATAGGCCGCACCAATTTCATGTTTGATGCGCTCGGCGGTGGCTTCGCCAATCAGCGAGCCAAAGTTACGGCGAATATAATTAATAATGGCTTCATCGAATTTATCACCACCAATACGCACCGAGGAAGAATACACCACACCGTTCAGTGAGATAATCGCGACTTCGGTGGTACCGCCACCAATATCAACCACCATAGAGCCGGTGGCTTCTGATACCGGCAGGCCGGCACCGATGGCCGCGGCCATGGGTTCGTCAATCAGATACACTTCCCGGGCGCCAGCACCCAGTGCGGATTCTTTAATTGCGCGACGCTCTACCTGGGTCGACCCACAGGGTACACAAACCAACACGCGCGGACTCGGGCGCAGAAAATTGTTGTCATGTACCTGTTTGATGAAATGCTGAAGCATCTTTTCGGTCACGTAGAAGTCGGCAATAACACCGTCTTTCATGGGCCGAATAGCGCGAATATTGCCAGGCGTACGGCCGAGCATCCGTTTGGCTTCAGCCCCTACTGCCGCCACGCTCTTAGGGCCGGCAGCACGCTCCTGGCGAATCGCAACCACGGATGGCTCGTTCAGAACGATGCCCTGATCTTTTACGTAAATCAGCGTGTTGGCGGTTCCGAGGTCGATGGACAAGTCATTAGAGAACATGCCTCGAAGCTTTTTAAACATGAAGAGTTAATTCCTGTAACTGTGCTCACGCGCGAGCTGGAGATGAATGAATAGCGCATGCAGCGTGAAGTCGATGGTCGTTCACACACTTTAACAATGGGGGCTATTTTCAGCAAGTAAACAGCCGCGCTAAGGCAATAAAAATAGGTGTTTTTTTCAAATATCGTCAGGTGTTCTAAACAGCACCCCAAAAGGCGTAGAAATAGCCGGTTACTGAGGCACGAATTCACTGTCGGTGACGGTATGACTAACCCAGCCGTCACGGGTCTGGCACTGGCCGGTACTTTCTAACCGGTACAGGTGATAATTCACGCCCCCGTTATCCACCACCGTCGTGGTGCATCGCGCCTGATAACTGCACAACTGCAGGCCGTGGATATTCGTGAAACTGGCCGAACTATTAATGGTGGTGTTGCAGGTGGCGGGGGAAGCGCCAATCGGCAGCGCGGTAGCCGCAATATGACCCAGGCCACTGCGTGCCGCCATGTGCGCGCGGGTGCCGACCACATCATGCACGACCGATTGCGAGGCCGATGAGATCATAGTGACCAGCGTAATGCCCAGCAACGATAGCACAATAATCACAAACAACGACATCACCAGCATGCTGCCGCTCTGACGGGCCTTCGGATGGTAATTACCGGCGGTAGCCAAGACGTACCTCCCTATGCCAGTTCAGAGTTTCCTGGTCCTGCTGAACCTGCAGTCTCAGTTGCACCGCAGCGTCACGTTCCGCGGTCGCGGGAATGTAAACAAAGGGGTCACTAGCCGAGGCACCCAGAGACGGATTAGCTGATAAGGTGTTGACGACATTGGTGGTCAGTCGGGGGTAGGACAGACTGCCACTGGCCTGGGTAGTCCCTATGTCATTGTCAAAGCGAACCAGGGTATTGTTAAGTACACAGTAGTTCACTGAGCCATCCACGAAGTAGAGTTTGGAATCAGGCGACTCTCCCGCAAAGGCACTATTGACAGTTATCTGGATTATGTCGTCGCTGTCATCGCGGGTAGCACAGCTTCCGTCGCCATCGTCGTGACACTGGGTTATTTCCTGAACCTTGTTATTGGATGCGTTATACACATCGGCGCTCGATTCAGGGTTTACCACCATAGCGGTGCCTGGCTGCACCACATATACGTTACCCCGGGCATCTACCGGAAATACAGCATCCACCACGGTGTCGGTACTGGGCTGAAGGGGAAGGTTGGTATAATGCGTCGAAAACAGGGCCGGCACGAACTCAATGCAATGCTGGCTGGCGTTCCCGCCTATTCGCACGCTTCCCGGTACCGCCGCTTGTAACTCCCGGGCCATTCTTTCAATCGCGAATCGTGAGGACGTTAACAGTTTGTCGCGGGTTACAACATCAATATACACCTGCATGGAGCTACTGACAAAGCTCCCTGTCCCCACGCCGACGATGCCTAACACGAGGATTACCGCCACCAGTTCAATCAGTGTAAAGCCGGTATTTTTACTTCCCATCAGTGATTCCACCTGTGGGCTGTAAATGAAATAGCTTCATTGAGGGGCGTAGTCACCGTGACGCTGACCAACTTAACATTCCCAGTATAAGCGCCGCTCCCATCACGCACACCATCAAGGTTGTCGTCATAGAATACCTGCACCGCCACCGCAAATCCTGCAAATGCTGCGTTGCCACCGGCTGAAACCGCCTGGCCACGGCTATCCTGTATGCTGGAGCCACTCACACTCAGGCCATGAAAATCGTCCACATCATCGAAGTTACTTCGGGTTTCGCCGCTGTCCGGCCCTAACCCACTGCTGGGGGTGCAGGGCGTAGCTTCATTACACCGTGACCCGGGCGCACTCGCAGCTGAGTTTTCATCAAACCGCGTCCGCATAATTTCTTGTAGCAGGGATTCGGCCAGATGACTGGCCCGGGACTGGACCACAGGATCGACGCTGCGGCTTGCCTGTGACATCACCAGGTTTACCACAATGACAATCACAATACTGAACACCACCATGCCGGCGACCAGCTCAATGAGAGTAAAGCCTCTGTCAGCACGCATAAATAAAGCCTTCCCGCTCCACACACACTGACGCAGTATCGGCACCGGTAAAGGTTACCTCACAACCGGAAAGACAATTGAAATTGTTAGTTAACGGACGGCCAAGGTTGGTAAAGCCCATAAAGGTAATTTGTCCGCGGCCTTCCCGAGTTGCCATAGTGACGCTTTCGCCGCTAATTTCGGCTGAGTTGGCTTGTAAGTAATCGGGCGCGCGCAGCGCAATAGAAAGAGAGCACGATGAGCTTTCCTGCCCGGCACTATAATTACTGGTGGACGGACCAAATGCCGGACTGCTGCCGTTTTGGAATACCAGCTGGTAGCAAAAACCCGCTCTGTCATCCTGCATAGCACGGTATTGCATATGCCGTAGCGAGGAAATTAAGCGTTGCTGAAGGGTATATTCGGTGTACCCGGTATTGTCCTGAAACCGCGCTGCGGCGGTCACCGCGATGACGGCAATGACGAGGAGGGTTACCACTAACTCAATCAGTGTAAATCCCACCTGCTGGCTGAATTTACACTGATGAGAAAGCCCGGTAGCGGGCTTCATTACGCAGGTTGCTCTAATTAGCAGCCGCTGTCTTCAATATCGTACGAAGGTGTTCTTCCTGCAGAGCTCGGTTCGGTATACAGCAAGTAACAACGGGTTGCCGCTGCGGTAGAATACGCGACGCCATTCGGTGTAATTGCGAATGTACCTGCAGGGGGAACGGTGGCTGTGCCTGTACCGGATCCGGCAGTAATATCCCAGTCGTCACTGCTAATTTCTACCCAGTTATCAACCCAGCTTATAGTGAGCATACTCTCCGCATCGGGGTAACCGAAGTCAGTCTGCACATCGCCGTTATCTAAGGTTACTTCAGTGGTGTTGTCACCTGCATTAGCATTGCGGTTTTCACCAGCCAGTGCGGATTTAGCATACACCAGCTGAGCGCCACCCTGGACTGCTGCTTTCAGGCCACCCAGTGTAGAGGCACGGGCATCGCTTTGAAAATCCACAAAACGGGGGGCAGCGGTGACCGCTAAAATTCCCAGAATCACTATTACTACAATTAATTCAATTAAAGTGAAACCACGGTTGCTCATTGTTCTTTCTCCTAAAAATCTTTCCAAAGTATCACATGCTCTTGGTCACTATTAAAGCAAACTTTAGTCTATTTTCTGATACTTAGTTACGTGTAAAGGTTACTACCTGGCCAATACGCGGGTCATAAATAAAGCCGTTACCCACGGTATTATCACTCGGCGCTGCTGACTGGCTTTTGATTGTCTGACTCAGATAGTAATAACACACATCATTCCCGCCGACGCCGCCGCCCGAACTCAATGAAGTGAAGTAACGGAAGCCTTCAAACGGTTGTAACGAAAAATCTGAGGTAATGGTAGGTGCACTTTGCAGAATTAAATTAAAAATACTCACACAGTCTTGCACGGTAATGCTGGTGTCTTCGGTGCTGCTGTCGTTACTGAGCTGCCCGGTGGGATAGCCGGTATCCTGATCCACCCCTACGGTGACACCGTCCAGCACCACAAAGGTCTGGTTCGTCGCATTATTTTCCTGTGGACGGCCCTGCAACTCCCATTGTGCGCGAACCAGGCCTACGCCGGTAGCATAACCTCCCGCCACGCCCTCAACCGTGGCATCTTCGGCGTCTTCTGTCACATCCAGAAAACGGGGAATTGCCACAGCGGCTAACAGCCCCAGCAATACCACTACGATTACTAACTCGATAAGTGTAAAACCTCGCACACTTGCCGGGGCCATCATTTGTTTGTTTGTAGAGTTCACAGCCTTCTCCTGCTTTATAGCTCAGCACAGGGCGTTGTTATGCACACTGCGCATTAATCTGGCATGCATTGCCAGACTTTATTGAGTTCCTTCCAGCGACACCTTGCCCCGATAAATATGGTAATCGAAGTACGGGCCACGACTTAACCGAAAACGACAACGGGAATTTACCGGTTCGTTGTCCACCAATTCGCCGCGATAGTATTCGCCTATCACACGAAACCCATCTACCTGCATGGGTACGTTCAGTAACATTTTCCACAGCTTGTTGCAGCCTTGGCTGCTGGCTTCTACCCAGGGCACCCCAAGGTGGGACATTCTTACCGGGCGTCGGTCCCGCTCTTTCCCCTGGCTGTCGTAATGAATTAACATGATCATTTCAGGGCGGCCCTCGGCCTGCCATTTCCAGTGGGCGTTGGTGGCGCTACTCTCAACTTGTTTGCCGTACTGCGCCAGAATTCTGGCTTTTACATCGGGTTCGGCAGAATTGAAATAAACAATAAAACTCACCATGGCTAGTGCAAACACCACAATCACCGCAATATTGATATAAAGCCGGCGTAACCCATGTTCAGCACGCTCGTTTTTTGTCACCACGTGTTAGTTCCCTTTAATAGCACCCATCATGTCCCACATAGGCGTGAATATTCCCAATGCCAGTACTAATACCATGCCAGCTACAATAACAATCAGAATAGGTTCAATTTTTGCGGTCAGGCTTTTTAACTCGAAGTCGACTTCCCGCTCGTAGAACTCCGAGGCTTCTTTTAATAGTTCATCGACCTGTCCGGTTTCTTCCCCGACCCGAATCATCTGCATCACCATGGGGGTAAACAGTCCGCTACTGGCACTTACTCTGGCTAAACTCTCACCTTTTTCAATACTTTTTCTCATGGTGGTAATCTTGTCAGCCATATAGGCATTGTCTACCGCGTCAGCAGTAAGATTTAACGCCGTGGTCAGTGGCACACCACCCCGTAACATCATGGCAAAACTGCGGCAGTACCGGCCTAGCAAAGACCGCCGGAAAATAGACCCAACTACCGGAAGCTTCAGCTTATTTTTATCCCACTTGTACCGGCCTGCAGTGGAGTTGATGTATCTGTGCAACGCAAACAGTCCCAGCCCCAGCACTATCAGTATTAACCACCAAAAGTTAATCATAAAGTCAGACATGCCTATCAGCGCCCGGGTAACTAGCGGCAATTCGGCGTCAAACTTCGCAAACATTGTGCTGAATTTTGGGATAACAAATATATTCATAATCACAAAAGCAATGCTAATCGCGACCACCACAAAAATAGGATAGCGGGTGGCCGCTTTAATTTGCTTACGGGTTTCCTGCTCCCGCTCCAGGTATTCAGCCAATTGCGCAAAAGCTTCATCGAGGCGGCCGGTGTTTTCACCCACGTGGACCACACTCACGAACATGTGCCCAAAAATTTCACTATGCTGATTTAGCGCGGAGGAAAAGTTACGTCCCCTTTCCAGATGCGCAATAACATCTTCCAGCGCTGCCCGCAGACGTTTAGACGTACTCGACTCAGCCAAGCCTCCCACGGCACGAAGAATAGGGATACCCGCTTTGGTGAGTGAATACATCTGACGACAAAAGATAACCAGCTCATCAAGACGGACGCCAGGTAAGAACCAGTCGCTGATATCCTGCCCCTTGCTGCTATCGTCGTCCTGAGACTTAATGCTCAAAGGAATGACATTGCGGGCGCGTAATAAACGGACGGCACTTTGTTCGTCTGCAGCTTCAATAACCCCGTTACTCAAGCTGCCAGATAATTCACGTCCGGTATATTCAAATTTCGCCATCGTGCGTTCCGTCGGTCGAACTAGCAGCTTCCGGTTCCTCGGCCACCGGTGCCTCAGCGACCATTTCCACCAGCCGCAGCACTTCGTCTACCGTAGTAATGCCCATCTTAGCGTAGGTGAGTGCGGCATGAGAAAGCGGTCGGTAATGTGGACTCTTGTACGCAGCGTCACTGAAGCCTGCGGTATCGCCGGCTTTAAGTGCATTCATCATGCTTTCGGTCATTTCCAGCAGCTCGAAAACGCCTACCCGGCCACGATAGCCGGTTTGGTTACACTTCTGGCAACCCATACCCTGCTGGAAGGTGATGTTGGCAACGCCTGCATCGATGTTACTCAGCCAGAACTGTTCTTCCTGGGTAGGTGAGTAGGGCTTGGCACAACTATCACAAATCCGCCGTACTAATCGCTGGGCGACAATGCCCCGCAGTGAACTGGCCACCAGGTAACCCGGTGCGCCCATATCAATTAGACGTATAGCACTGGAAACCGCATCATTGGTGTGCAAGGTAGTTAACACAAGGTGACCGGTTAAGGCGCCTCGCAAACCAATTTCAACGGTTTCCTGATCCCGCATCTCGCCCACCATAATGATATCGGGGTCCTGACGTAACGTGGTGCGCAGTATTTGCGAGAATGATAAATCGATTTTACTGTTTACCTGCACCTGATTGATGCGCGGCAGTCGGTACTCCACGGGATCTTCTACCGTAATTATCTTTGACGCGGCTTTGTTAAGCTCACTGAGGGCGCCGTACAGCGTGGTGGTTTTCCCTGAACCGGTGGGCCCGGTGACCAGGATCATACCGTGAGGGCGGGTAAGCAATGTGCGAAAACGTTTCAGGATAGGCGCCGGCATACCGGTCTGATCCAAGGTTAGCAAACCGGCAGACTGATCCAGCAGACGCATAACCACCGACTCCCCCGCCTGCACCGGCATGGTAGAAAGTCGCACATCAATGCGATGCCCTTTTACGCGGATTTGGGTGCGGCCATCCTGCGGAAGTCGTTTCTCAGAAATATCCAGTCCGGCCATTAGCTTTAGGCGTAACACCAGTGCTGCAGCAATATTCTTCTCAGGAATGAGGTTTTCCTGCAACATGCCGTCTACCCGCTGGCGGATCCGCAGCTGGTTTTCATCCGGCTCAATATGAATATCTGACGCTTTGGCCATTACCGCGTCTTCAAAAATAGATTGCAATAATCGCGCTACTGCCGTGTCCTGTTCGTCTTCCAGCCCGGCGGCCAGCTCAAACTCGTCTTCTGTGGTGTACTCTTCTGCCAGCTCCTGCGCAAATGAAGCGATTTCCTCGGTTTTACGGTAATAGCTCTCATAGGCGTTAAACAACTGCTGTTCGCTGACTACCGCTAAATCAAAAGGCTTATTTAACAGACTGGACAGGTTATCCACGGCATTAAGATCAGCCGGGTCGGTCATTCCGACCAGAAAGCTGTCACCCCGGTCTTCAATAACCAGTGCACGGTATCTGCGCGCCTGTATTTCCGGTAGCCGCTTAACCGCCTCCGGATCAATGCGGTAATGCTCCAAATCAATCAAGGGAACATTTAAGTGAGCTGACAATAGTTCCAGCAACTGATGCTCTGTGACCATACCCAAGGCAATAAGGGTTGCCCCAAGTTTACGCCCGGTCTGGCGCTGTTCAGCCAGCGCCTGCATCAACTGCTCTTCGGTAATCAGATTTTGCTGGACCAGCAGGTCACCTAAGCGCAGGCGGGGTTTATTCATCATGGTCTCCGGCTAATACCGTTATACGTTGCCGCATAAACTGCTGAACATCCGTATTTAACTCCCCCCGCGAGAGCGCCTGGCGGTAGGCATTCAGTGCAACCTTAGCCTGACCAAGATGGTCAGCACTCGTTGCCACGCCGAGCCACCAACGGGATTCATCAGGGGCCCGCGCCACCAGCAAATGATAGTCAGTAAGTGCCTGTTCGAAGCGTTGTTCTGTTTGTGCCAGTGACGCTCGGAATGCTATCAAATCGGTACTCACAGGAAGATAATCTTCAGCCGTGGCTAATACTTGTCTGGCTTGTTCGGTTTGCCCCTGTTGCTGGTACAAGCGTGCCAGCATCAGACGCACGCTGTGGTCGGCAGGGAATTTGTCCAGCGTGGCAATGAGTTGATCCCGGGCCGGTCCGGCCTGACCATTCGCAAACAAGACCGCCGCCAGCTTTTTGCGCACTGCGACATTATCCGGTTGAGCCTCTGCCAGTTCCCGCATCAGAGTGATGGCTTCGCGCTTGTCCGGACTGTCCAGTGCCAGCCGGATCCGTTCCCGTAGGTTCTGGTACTCCTGCGTGCCGTTTTTGGCAGTCAGCGTGAACTCACCTTGTTCTGCTGCAGTGTCTTCCGCGGCTGTGGTCTCTGCACTTGCGGTGTCGGCCGCTGTCCCGGGCTGCTCACCACTCAGGGGCTTTTCACTGGCCAGCAAATCTTCTTTTCTGCCCGCCTGCCCCGCGACGATTTCGCTTATGGGGCGGGTTAATATAGATTGCTTCTTAGGCTTTGCGGGGACTGGTTTTGCTACTTCTATCGGTTTTGCGGTCACCGTGTTTGTCTCTTCGGCGGGCACCACTTCTACCGTTTGCGGTACCGACGGGGCTTCTACGCGTTCGGGCATGGTGAGTAATGCCACTGCCACCACCAGCACGGCAACGGTGACCAGTGAATACACCCAAATGCGTAATGGTTGCGCCTTTTTCTGCGCCGGGGGACGATAATTGCTGGGCGCGCCTGTCTCGGCGTCACGGGATTCCAAATCTTTCAGCATTTTATTAACTACACTCACTCCAGGCCTCCCAGGTGCCATACTGCCATTATTACTACGAGCGTACACAGGGCGGCAATCCCCACGAATGCTGCGGGTGACAGGCTTCGCCCGCCCACCGGCTCGGCCGCTTCCGTATCGGCTATAGCGGCCAGTACGTGGCTGCGCTCAACCTGTGTTTTCCCCTCTCCATATGCCAGCATCAGGGCCTTATGACACAGTACATTGACGATGCGAGGCGTGCCCCGGCTGGCGTTATAGAGCAACTGGCAAAGCGGGGCCGGGAATAATTCTGCGCCGCGGTAACCAGACACCGCCATCCGGTGCTGTACATACTGATGCACCTGATCGGCATCCATCAGCCGGAGCGCATAGCTGAAGGTGATCCGTTGTTTAAGTTGCCGCAATTCCTCGAGGGCCAGCTTTTCATCCAGTTCCGGCTGGCCGAATAGCACTACCTGTAAGAGTTTGCGCGACTCAGTTTCCAGGTTAGTCATCAGCCGCAGCGCCTCTATGCTCTCGGTAGGTAACGCCTGGGCTTCATCAATAATTAATACCGCACTTTTTTGCTGTTGATGAATAGCTATCAGGCGTTCCTGAATTTTTTGTGTGAAAACCTGCTGGTCGCTAGTGATACCCAGCTCTACACCCAATTCAGCGGCGACCGAACGACGTAATTCATCGGGTGATAACATTGGATTAGGGATGTAGGCCGCCTCAAAATGATCAGGCAGTTCATTGAGCAGCTTGCGGCATATCAAAGTTTTCCCAGTGCCGACTTCGCCGGTGACCTTAATGAATCCTTCACCGGTTTTCAGTGCGGTAAGCAGTACCTGTAACGCTTCGTTATGACTGGGCAGCCCGAAAAAGTAGCTGGTATTCGGCGTGAGCGTGAACGGTAACTCGTTAATGCCAAAATGATAGAGGTACATACCTATTCCACGTATAACCAGTCGGCCATGGTCTCCCGACTGCGTTCCATTTGCTCAGTCCAGGTGTCTGCACCCACTACCGTAGGCTTCAACAGAATAATCAGTTCTTTTTTGGTTTCCTGTTGCCGTTTGTTGGTAAACAATTCACCCAGAATAGGAATATCACCCAACAACGGGGTCTTTGATTCGGTATCCCCACGGGTCGTTTGCATTAACCCGCCAATCACCACAATTTCTCCTGATGCAGCACGAATAATGGTGTCAGACTCACGAATCGTACTCTGTGCGAGCGGCAGCACCAGGCGTTCGCCATTGACCGTGACAATTTTCTGTTGTTCCTGGGTTTCGATTACCGACGGGTGCACATGCAGTAACACACTGCCTTTGTCATCAATCTGTGGCGTAACATCCAGCGCGATCCCTGAGAAAAACGGCGTGAGTTCGACGTTCGGGGTCACTGAGGTCGCTGTAGGCGTCACGACGTTCTGGCTGGACACCTCAGTCACAAAATACTCATCATCGCCTACTTTAATGACCGCTTTCTGGTTGTTAATGGCGGTCACTCTCGGGCTGGACAATACCTGCACGTTGCCCTGTGTGGAGAGCAGCGATAACACACCTGAGAAGTCTTCGTTCATAAACGATAGCGAGGTGATCCCACCCAACGAGGTAGTAATACTGTTACCAAAGCTCGCCGCCGTGGTGGACAAGCTGAACCGGGTACTACCTTTGGCAACAATTTCATTCCAGTTAATGCCCTGCTGGTAATCATTATTCAGCACCACTTCCAGGATCCTGGCTTCAAGAATAACCTGCTTTTGTAAGTTTGTTTCAGAGATATTCAGGAAGTGTTTAATGTCCTGAATTTCCGACGGCAACGCCCGTACCGTTACCAGTCCAGCCTGAGGCGTTACAAATACCGCGCGCCCGTCTTCGTCGCCAATCATGCCTTCCAGGCTAACTTTCAAATCGTCCCAGAAATTTGTTTCGGTACGGGTGCTGATGTTTGTGCCATTAGCACTGTTCATCTGTCCCCCGAAATTCCCACCAGAGTCGGAGCCGGTGATATCACTGAATGCGTTGTTGCCACTGCTGTTATTGTTACCGTTCTGTTGAGATACTCCACCGGAGGTAATACTGGTCTGGGTGGCGCCATCGCGTTTCATCATGAGGTAATTAACCGCGAACGTCTCGGTGCGCATACCCGCCGGGCGCACCCGGTATACCGTATCTGAACGGGAAATGTCGTAACCATATAAGTCACTCACCAGCCCCATAATTTGTTCCATGGTGACCTGCTTAAGGGACAGACTAACCTCACCCTGCACTGCGGGGTGTACTGCTACGCTGTATGGCGTGTCGTGCACTAACCCCGAAAAGAACGCCCGTACGCTGACATTCTGTGCGTTGACATCAAATTTTTGTGGTCCGAACAGACTGTCGCTGTTTCCTGACAATGAGGGCGCCGCCAACGTCGCTGCCACTGCATCAGGCATCTGTGTTAACACTGCCTGATTGGCCGGTGACGTTGCATTATGCTGTTGCTGCTGTTCGAGCTGGGATGAAAGGTCCTGTTCGACAGCCGAACGTTCAGGGGCTTCTTCTGGCATCGTCTGACACGCGCCCAACCCGATTGTCGCGGTGATGGCGATTAACCATCTGCCTGTATTGCCCATCTTAAAATTCCTCAAAGGTACTGCGTTTAACCGGCGTCGGTGACGACAGCTGTAATACGGTTTGTGACGCGTTGCTGGCGCCACTTGCCCGCAGTACCACGGTGTTTGCATTTATTTGTTCTATGGTGCTGCCGGCAAGGATGTCCCCTTCGGCAACGACCTGATTATTAATCACGGCCTGACGATTATCAGTGGTAAAAAAAATGGCTTGTAACGTGAGGCTTCCTGTATTGCTCACGCCACTGCCGGATGACATCCCCGCCATCGCACCTGGGCGAGTGGGATCTCGTTCTTCAGCGAACGCGCTCGCCTGAGTCAGAACCGCAGCTCCCAATCCCAAAGCAAATGCCGCGCCGGTTAGAGTAATTTTATTCAACACCAATAAATGCCTTCTCGGTACTTAAGGTATAGACGTCTATCGTGACCTCCGCGTCGGGATAGCTACCGACGGTGTAAGTCATTGAACGCCAATAAAGTTCTGAGGTCAATTGCTCTGCCGAACGCAAAAAATCACGCACGGCAAAATAGCTGCCTGAAAAGGTCAGGGATAACCCATGCTGGTAAACCGCCACGCCTTCCATCTCTTTGCGATGGGCAAAAATGTTCACCGGGGGTAATGAGCGCATGCTGATAAGCTGCAAACCGTCTGCTTGAGAAAACACCTGTTCAATAAGTGCAGGCATCTGATGGGGCAGTACCAGCTCGCCAAGCTGACGGGTAAAAGTCTGTTGCAATTTGGCATACTGAGCTTCCAGCTCTGCCCGTTCCCGTTCTAGCTCGGCATTAGGATCCTGTTGCAGAGCTTCACTGAACGCCACCTGTTGCTGAACTAATGACTGTTGTCGTGCCTGTTCATTTTCCAATTGCTGATTGACCGCCGCCAACTCGTCCAGAGCGGGCTCAATGAAGAAAGTGACCAGCACCAAGAGGATAACCACCACGCCGGCAGCCAGGATCATCACTTTTTCCCGCATCGATATAGCCGCAAACTTTTCCGCGTTGGTTAACTGGCTCATTGCACCCCTCCCTGCTGCGTCTCACTGACGTCAGCCTGTCGGTCGGTCTGAAGGGCAAAATACAGTGCCTCATCCTCACGAATAACACTGGCTGAGTCGAAAGTCCGCCCACTGAATGAAGGGGTTTGAGCCAACCGGTTTAGCCATTGAGGTAGCGCACGCGGGGCAGAGACCTGACCTTCGAGGTACAAAATTGATTCGGAAGCCGAAATTGATTCTAGCCAGAGATCAGTAGATGACTGGGCTGCCAAATCGGTAAGCAATTGGGCAAAGCCCTGTTTTTTTATTACTTCGCGACTGCTCAGTTCTGCCAATAATACGTCCTGCTTAGCGAGAGTATTGCGAAGCATAGTTACCCGCGCTTTCAGAGCAGGGGAAGGCTGGCGGGTGGCCAGTTTTGATTGCAGCATTTGCACATCTTCATCGAGCTGACGGTTTTGCGCCTCAAATGCAGCCAGCCTGTCGGTATTGTCAGACACCGACCAGCGGATCCCTCCCCAGACCAACAGCAGGGTTATGAATAATCCGGCACAAATCCCCACCACGCTGTGTAGCGTCACCAGTTCCAGTTTCGGGTGAAACTGGTTTTGATATAAATTAATACGATGTTTCATCAGGCCGCCTTGCCTTCATATGAAGCACGCTCGGCGTGACGAGCGGGCGCCAGCGCCATACCCAGCGCCGTGAAGTTTAATCGTAGTTTGGACAGCGGCGCATTCACCTGAACATCCGGCTCCAATGCTATAACTTCCGCCGGTATAACCTGATTAATTTGCTGGGCGACTAATGCAGTGTGTGGGGTATCCAGCCGGAGCTGGATTTTGCGTACCGGCGGTTGTCTGAGCTGACTTTCAAAATAGTCCATGGAGCGCTGAACCTGCACACTGAGTGAATCAACCAGGCCCATTTGTAATTCCTGTTCGGAAAAGCTGCCCAGATTCTCAAAGCCTTTCAGACGGCGGCTGACATATAAATGCCCGTTTTTAACGATATTCAGTGACACTTCTTCGCCAGTTTCCTGCACGATAAGCATCAATGGTTCAGCCGTTGCAGGCATGAGTTCACAGGTTGCCAACTCGGCCACGCTGATTTGTACCAGGTTAACGCCTGCTCGCACCGCTTTTTCACTGGCGGCGGCCACCGCTTCCTGAGGGATGGCAAAAATATTGAGCTTTTTATTACCCGCCACGTGCACGTCCAGGTCGGTATAGTCAAAGACCCATTGGGTATCGCTGCCCAGAATTTCTTCCACCGAAAAGGAGAGCGCTGCGTGGACTTCATGGTCCTCCACCGGCGGGCGGTCTACCTGCACCTGACGATATAATTCCAGCGAGAAGGCCAGATATGCCGGGGTGTTACTCAGACCGTGCTGTTCAACCCAGGAGGCAAAGTGCCTACCCCAGTCAGCAAAGGCCACTGTATCTTCTGCATAGACCTCCAACTCTGCGTCTTTCTGGCGTAAAGCACAAAACGTCACTGTTTCCGCGCCAATCGCAATCCCCACAGAAAAGAACTGTGAAGATGACCGCAGTTTCTGTTTAAGGTATGCCCGCCACCCTATTCGCATGTGTGTTGATGTCTTTGAAAAGTTTCAACAATTACAACAGAGTTTAGAAGAAAGTACCAGTAGACTAAAGTGGGCACTCATCACGCACTTATTAGTGCCGCAACCACAACGTGCATGCCCCCCGAAGAATAACCATGACCGGCTCTTTTTATGTCGCCGAGGGGGCTTTATTCCCGATCTATTTTTGCAGGTACAGGCTATATAAATGATCGCCTGCCCGGTGACATCGTTATAAACATAAGCGCTACGCCTGCCTTGTTAATAAATTGCAAATCGGGCACGCTTCTTTATTTCTTGCCGACAGACATCTTGGAGACGCTGCGTGACGGATTATATTCTTGCCATCGATCAGGGAACGACAAGCTCAAGGGCGATTATTTTCGGTGCGGCCGGAGATATTATTGGCGTAGCACAACGAGAGTTCCCCCAATCTTACCCTCAGGATGGCTGGGTCGAGCACGACCCGGAAGCTATCTGGAACAGCGTGACCGATACGCTACGCCAGGTATTCGACAAATGCCCCGTCACGCCCGCAGAAATTAAAACGTTAGGCATTACTAACCAGCGCGAAACCACGCTGGTGTGGAATAAGCATACCGGTGAGACAGTTTATCCTGCGATTGTATGGCAGGACCGCAGAACATCTGAAACCTGTCGCCAGTTAAGTGAGGACACTGCCCTCACTGATTACATTACCGAACGCACCGGCCTGCTACTTGACCCTTATTTCTCCGCTACCAAAATAGGCTGGATCCTCGATAATGTGGAAGGCGCGCGTGAACTTGCCGAAGCAGGCGAGCTTCTGTTTGGCACTGTAGATACTTTCCTTATCTGGCGCCTTACCAAGGGTGCATCCCATGTTACCGATGCAACCAATGCTTCCCGTACCATGCTGTTTGATATCCATTCTCAACAGTGGGACGAACGGTTACTGGATGAGTTCAATATCCCGAAAGCGATGCTTCCAGAGGTACTCGATTGCGCCGCTGAATTTGGCGAGCTGGATGAAAGCCTGTTAGGAACGGGCATTCCCATACAGGGCGTAGCCGGTGACCAGCAGGCCGCGCTGGTGGGTCAGGCCTGTTTTGACAAAGGCATGGCAAAAAGTACCTACGGCACGGGTTGTTTCATGATCCTGAATACTGGCGACACCCCGCTGATGTCGGAAAACCGGCTGCTAACTACGGTTGGATATCGGCTGGATGGCAAAACCACTTATGCACTGGAAGGCAGTATCTTTATGGCGGGGGCCACTATTCAGTGGCTGCGCGATGGCTTGCACTTAATTGATAATGCGGAAGAAACCGAAGCCCTCGCCCAACGGTCAAGACGGGATAACGGGGTGTTTCTGGTGCCGGCATTTACCGGTCTCGGCGCGCCGTACTGGGATCCGGACGCCCGTGGCGCGATACTCGGGCTCACCCGGGATACCGGTATCAGTGAAATTGTTGCCGCAGGCTTGCAGTCAGTATGTTATCAAACCAAAGATCTGCAGAAAGCCATGGAGTGTGATGGAGCTCGTCCGGTTACCCTGCGTGTGGATGGGGGTATGGCAAAGAACGACTGGGTAATGGGGTTTCTGTCAGACATTCTCGGCGCCGAAGTTGAGCGCCCAGTGGTCACCGAAACTACCGCACTGGGGGCAGCGTATCTTGCTGGGTTACAGGCCGGCATATACGACTCAGTGAATACGCTTTCGAAACAATGGTTGTGTGAAACCACATTCAGACCCCGGCTGACCAAAGCCCAGCGGGATCAGGCCTATGAAGGCTGGCAGGCTGCGGTCGCACGGATCCGTTGCTGCTAGTTTGCTGACAATGATAGCTGTTGTATGGCTTCCCTGGGGTCGGATTGTTGTTGCTCAACCACGATTTTAACGTTAGCAGCCAGCTCTTCAGATACCCATTGAGCAACTAGTGTAAGGAACACGTCGCTGGCCTGCTCATCACTGGTTTCGACTCGTTCCCGAAACGCGTTCCACAATGAATAACTGTCCCTGTCACTCTTGGTGCGTAGCGCTGAATCAATCGCCTGATGGATAACCAGTCCGCACGTGTAATATAAATCGAAACGCCCTCGTTCAGCGGCCTCAGCAAGAGGAAAGTCAGTCAGACCGGTGGCGCAATGTTCTTTAAATCTGTCTGTTTTATTTGAGACGTAGAGATTCGTATCAGGATACAAGGCTGACAACGCCAGTGCCGCTGACCACTCTGCATGGCCTTCATGCAGCCAGGACGCCTGTCTTTCCACGATATTATCGCCCTTCCCGCTGCGTTGGTATAGGTGTGCTACTTCGTGAGCAAAAAACCAGAGGGTGTCATTGAGAAACTTACTGGTAGCGACTTTTTCTTCGAGGTTATTCACATTCCAGTGCATGAAGATCTGATTCGGCAGAGTACCGCCTTGGGAGGAGTGTCCTTCAACATTGGCATAAGAAGCGAACAAGGTGGGTTTCTCGCCCTCGACTGGCCCTAACTTCTTCTCAAAATACGTCATTAACGCGGGAATATCAGCCTCTAACGCATGTTTGATTTTCTCCGGCAAGCCAGGGTCTATGACGGCTATTACATTTGGTGTTTCTATTGGCGGTTGTGCGCCTACATACACATTCATGCCGTCACCGCTGTCTATCCAGCTGGTCGAGCCTGTGTGTACCTTTCCTGCGAGGATGATATGTTCGCCCGCCGGTACCTGCATGGACACCCGCCACTGTTGGTTTTCTTCCGAGCAGGTGTCAGCACAGGCAAACAGGCGTCCGGTGTATATCAAAGTGCCACCGTCTGAATAAGGGGAAAACGGCGCGTAATCTTTTGAAAGATGCTTATAGGTGGGGGTGAGTGTGACACTTGCTTTAGTAAAGTCAGTGCCGTCTATCCTGACCAAATACTCTTTATTATCAGCTAAAACCAGATCAAATTCAGATGATTGGGGCGTCCAGCGCGTAGTTCGTGAGTGATCAGGATTCCGTACAAAGCCCAGCCGGGACACTGGTTGTTGCGTTTGGTAGGTTACTGTCCAGTCTCCGGTGGCAGCTTTTACCACCGCAATATCCACCTTCGTATCATCTTGCGCCCAGGCGGGTGCACTCAGACCCAGTAATGAAATAAACCCAATGATCTTCAACGCTGACTTCCTTTTCTTATTGTGGGGCTGTGTGAAATTAAAACTATTTTTAGCTCCAACTTTTTCTGACTACAAGGCGTTATCCACTCTAAAAATATAAAAAAAGGGCTTGTGAAAACAAGCCCTTAATATAGTAAACCTACAATGTTAATTCCCTACCGGAAATCAAAAGGGCTTAATCAAAATTCATTACAGAATATATCTCAGGTAAACGCTAGAACGGGATATCGTCATCAAAGTCGAAATCGGGCTCTGCCATAGGAGGCTGTTTAGGCTGCTGGCTGCCGCCCTGCGGACGTCCGCCTTGCGGGTTACCTTGTGGTGCACCTTGCTGGCCACCCTGATAACCGCCTTGCTGACCGCCACCCTGATTACCGTAGCCGCCCTGGTTGCCTTGCGGGCGTTGCTGATAGCCACCGCCTTGCTGGCCGCCACCGCCGCCTTCACGACCGCCCAGCATCTGCATCTGGTCAACGATCACTTCAGTGGTGTAACGATCCTGGCCTTGCTGATCCTGCCACTTACGGGTTTGCAGCTTGCCTTCAACGTATATTTGAGAGCCTTTTTTCAGGTACTCGCCGGCAACTTCGGCCAGGCGACGGTACATCGTTAACCGATGCCACTCTGTACGCTCCTGTACCTGACCTTGCTGATCTTTCCAGCTTTCGCTGGTGGCCAGACTAAGGTTTGCGACGGCGTTGCCATTGGGCATGTATCTGACTTCAGGATCATTGCCCAGGTTGCCCACCAAAATGACCTTGTTCACGCCTCTGCTTGCCATTGATGTCTCCTGTTATTTACTTGCGGGGCCGGTTTATATACCCGCCACCGATACTGTCATTGTGTTCGCGTACGCGAAAGCCCACAAGTATACCGCAAATTGCCGCAGCAAGATGCAGTTTTTAGAACCCCGAGCCTTTCACTTAATGAAGAGATTAACACAGAATACGCTTACTGTGTGCTGCCTGTTAGACCAGCCGGCACCTGTGTGAGCGCGCCGGCCAGCATGCGGTGATTACCACCAGGTGGTGTAGAACGCCACCAATAGCAGTACCACCGCCAAGGATGCCATATTAAAGCCACTGGTTGTCTTAAAGTTCACTTCATTCAGTTCAATGGCATGTTCGTGTTTGCCGGCTTTTTCACTCAGCGAAACGATGACGGCCAAACCTACACAAAGCAGGAATACCAGCCCTACCCGGTCGATAAACGGCAATGCTGGCCAGAACAACCACAGCAGTAAACTGAAGAAAAACGAGCCCAGTGCGGCGACCAGACCGCCGTTGGCGGTAGTGCGCTTCCAGAACATCCCCAGAATAAACAGCGCACAGATACCGGGAGTAAAGAATCCGGTGAATTCCTGAATATACTGGAATGCCTGATCGAATTGGCCCAGTAACGGCTTCGCCGCCACCATGGCAATAATCAGTGATAACACGCTGACGATCCGGCCTACTTTTACGTAGTGATGCTGGGTTTCATTGGGGCGCTTATCTTTATAGATATCCATCGTGAAGATGGTCGACACACTGTTCGTCATCGACGCCAGCGACGACACAATCGCAGCCACCAGCGCGGCAAAGATAATGCCTTTCAGCCCAATTGGCATTAACGTCATCATTGACGGATAAGCCTGGTCGGGGCGTTGTAAGTCAGGCACCAGCAGCACCGCCGCAATACCTGGTAAAACCACAATTAGCGGCATCAACAATTTCAGGAAGGCGGCGAAAACTATCCCTTTCTGCGCTTCTGCCACGCTCTTTGCAGCCAGCGTACGCTGAATGATGTACTGGTTGAAGCCCCAGTAAGACAGGTTCATGATCCACATCCCGCCGATGAGCACTGACAAACCGGGTAGATCCATATAATGCGGATTGTCTTCAGACAAAATCATGTCGAACTTGCCGGGTAACTGGTCAGTAAGGGTCAGGAATCCCTGCCAGGGCCCGTTACCGTCGCTGATCAGGTTAAGCGCTGTGTACGATAAAAACAGGCCGCCGAAGACCAATAGCACAACCTGAATAATGTCGGTCATCGCCACGGCTTTTAACCCACCGTAAAGCGAATAGGCCAGAGAGAACGCGCCCAGGAAAATCATGCCATACACCATGTCTACGCCTGCAATCGTATTGATTGCCAGTGCCCCCAGCCACAGTACCGCAGTCAGGTTTACAAACACGTACACACCAAGCCAGAACACCGCCATAACTTTACGCACGCGGTGATCGTAGCGCTCCTCCAGGAACTGGGGCATGGTATAAATTTTGTGCTTCAGAAAGATGGGTAAAAAGAACTTACCGACAATAATCAGGGTAATTGCTGCCATCCACTCATATGAGGCAATAGCCAGACCTATCTGATAGCCAGACCCTGACATACCAATAATTTGTTCAGCGGAAATATTGGCCGCTATTAATGAGGCCCCGATGGCCCACCATGGCAGACTGGAACCTGCCAGGAAGTAGTCATTGGTGTCCTTATCATGTCCCTGCTTTTCCCGCGAGACCCACCAGGCAATACCAATCAGTGCCACTACATAAATGACAAATAACGCAATATCCAGCGTTGCAAGTTGCATAATTACATTCCAGTATTTTTGTTGTTGTGTAACCGTAGGGCATGCGGCACGTTAGCACCTTTTATATTTTTCTTATTGGCGTTACACGTGAGACGTAGACTATGAATGTAGCGGGGAACGCCCATTTACTGCAACATTTTTATCACAATTTCTGCGCACATTCATAAACGCCGCCCGTCCCTGCCAGGCGATATCATCATGGCCGGACGCCGCACATGACGGGGAGTTCGACGTACACAGTCGCTTGAAAATAAAAAAACGCTGCGCCTTATAAGGGGTCACAGCGTGAAGGGACACAACAAGTGTACAGGAAGTCAGGCGAAAGCACCCTGAGTAGCAGTGCAATCATAAATATCAGGTTGGTAGCCGGTATTAGCATAGTCGTGGTCCGTTACCGCCGCTTTGACATTGCCAATGAGGTGCTGGGGTACCAGCGCCACTACACAGCCCCCGAAGCCGCCGCCCGTCATGCGCACACCACCCGCACCCTCCAATACCCCAGCTATCAACGTAACCAGATAATCAATTGGCGGCACAGTAATTTCAAAATCGTCGCGCATCGACGCGTGAGATTCAGCCATAGCCTGGCTAACGGCCATAATGTCGTTATTTGCAAGTGCCTCAAACATTAGCTGCGTACGGGCATTTTCAGTAATGATGTGCCGGGCTCGGCGCATGACCGCGTCCGGCATCTCACTGCTATGCTTTCCAAGCATGTCCAGTGTGGCGTCCCTCAGGGAGGTCACTCCCAGCCACTCAGCGGCCTGTTCACATTGCTGGCGGCGTAAATTGTACTCACTGTCCACCAAGCCGCGCTTCACGTTAGAATTCACTATGACAATATGCAGGTTGTCTGGCAGGGTGGAATGTTTGAATGTGAGCGACCTGCAATCCAAAAGCATGGCGTGATCTTCGCGCCCCATCGCCGAAATTAGCTGATCCATAATTCCGCAAGCACAGCCCACAAAATCATTCTCTGCACGCTGTCCTAATAACGCCGCGGTGACGCCATCAATATCCAGTTCAAAAACTTCGGCAATGGCTTTTAACAGCGCAATTTCAAATGAGGCCGATGAACTCAGTCCTGCGCCTTGTGGCACATTGCCAGTCACCACCAGGTTTATTCCCCCAGGTAGCGGATATTGCTGCTGCAGCACTTTTAGCACCCCGCGCGCATAATTTGACCAGGGTTGTGTGCTGTCACGGACGATATTATCCAGGGCGAAAGAGTTTCGTTGCTCTTCATAATCAGCCGCAACCACACAACACTGATTATCATTGCGCTTACCCGCCGCGACCCAGGTAACAAAATTAATTGCGGCAGGGAATACAAAACCCTGGTTGTAATCAGTATGCTCACCGATCAGATTCACCCGCCCAGGAGCATGTGCGACCACCTCTGGCGGCGTATTAAAGTGCTGCTGAAAGGTAGCCTGCAACTCACGTTTATCCATGATCCGGGCCCGCCTGCTTATAGTGAGTGGAGGATTGTTCGCGTAGTCTGATCGCAGCCTGCTCAGGCGTAAGATCCCGCTGCGCCTCTGCCAGCATTTCATACCCCACCATAAATTTTTTCACGCTGGCTGATCGCAAAAGTGGAGGATAAAAGTGGGCATGCAAAGTCCATTCGGGGTGGGTGTTACCGTCAAAGGGCGCACCATGCCAGCCCATGGAATAAGGGAAAGAGGTGCTGAATAAATTATCGTAACGTACTGTTATCTGACCAATAATATCAGCGAGGCTGGTTGCCTGTGTGCTGGTCAGCTCGTCCAGCTTCGACACACTGAAGCGAGGCAGCAACAGTGTTTCAAACGGCCAGGCGGCCCAGTAGGGCACCACCACCAGCCAGTCATCGTTTTCACAGACAACCCGTTCCTGTTTGTCGGCTTCTAATGCTGCATAATCTGCCAGCAGGCTGCGACCATGCTGCTCAAAATAAGCCTGAAAACGTGTCAGTTTAGTAGCAGGCTCGGTAGGCAGATGTGTTTGCGCCCATACCTGTCCGTGGGGATGAGGATTCGAACACCCCATCATTGCCCCTTTATTTTCAAATACCTGTACCCACGCAAAACGTTGACCCAGTTCCCGGGTTTGTTGCTGCCAACAGGCAACAACAGCTTCACGTTCACGCAAAGTCAGTTCCGGCAGAGTTTTACTGTGATCCGGTGAAAAGCAAATGACCCGGCTGCAACCCTGTTCTGTTTGAAACTGCAATAATCCTTCGGTATTCGAGGCATGGGGGGTGTCAGGCCTGAGTGCCGCAAAGTCATTTTCAAATACAAAGGTACCGGTATAGACAGGGTTTTTCTCCCCATTAACCCGGGTATTACCGGCACATAAATAACAGTCTGGATCATGTGTTGGTTTCTGCTCTTGCGCTGGCTCCTCAGACTGCCCCTGCCAGGGTCGTTTGGCACGGTGAGGAGACACCAATATCCAGTCTCCGGTTAACGGATTAAACCGGCGATGGGGATGATCAGTGAGATCGACATGCGGGTTCATTGTTGCAATACCACCCTGATTGACGTGCTGTTCAGCGGTACCGAACGCAGTGGATTAAACGTTTATGCTGACTACTGTAAGAGTTTACCGGCCAGATTCATCTTTTTGCAGGTGATTTCACTCTCTAGGACTTGCGATTAGAGCTGGGTAAACCGATATCGAATATATTCACGCCGCGGTGCCCCGGGACGCAGAATACAGTCTGGAAACTCAGGTTGATTGGGGCTATCAGGAAAGTACTGGGGTTCAAGACAAATTGCCCCCATCCCTTCGTCTGCGACGATATTACCGGAATAAACCTGGAGACCCGGAAAACTGGTACTCAGCGACATATGAATCCCGGTATCCGGTGCATATAAGCTGGCGGCCGGTTCATCAGTGTTATTCAAGGCAAAGTTATGATCATATCCACCCACTTGGTCGAACAGCTGGCAGCCTGACACCAGATTGTTTGCTATGCGCGTTGGCATACGGAAATCAAAGGGCGTATCAGCGACCGGCAGCAGCGCGCCAGTAGGCAGTAAACTGGCATCAGCGTCAGTAACCCCGTCGGCATTTACATGAAGTTGCTGCCCGTGCACGCCGCGCTGATTACCTAACGTAAAGTAGGCATGCTGAGTCATACTGAACGGGGTGGCCGCGGTGGTTTCGGCGTACAGAGACAGCGACAGGGTGTTGTCAGAATGGAGCCTGTAACAGGCGACGACCGTCACCTTACCGGGAAACCCACCATCCCCCGCAGGGCTTTCCAGACTTAGCTCAACCCCCACAGCATTGTCTTCTGTCACCTTTTTCGCCGACCATAGCTGCTGATTGAAGCCTTTAAAGCCGCCATGTAAGTGATGCGGGCCGCCATTTACATCCACCTGATAGGTTTGACCATCCAGCGTGAAGTGCCCTTCTCCTATACGATTCGCGTAACGCCCCACCAACGCGCCCTGATAGCTGCTGTCTGCCAGATATTCGTCCAGCGTAGCGAAGCCATTCACACACTGGTGTGGGTTACCCTGATTGTCAGGCACCTGCAATGTACGAATGATCCCGCCGTAGGTGAGTATTTCAGCCGTCATGCCGGCATCATTTTCCAGTTTATAGCTGAAAACGGATTGGTCGTTAACGCTACCAAAGGGGATTTCAGAGACGTGCATAGAAGTTTACTCGGTTCGCTGTTTGGCTAATCAGGGTATAGGTTTTCTATAGCCGAATACAACACGTCACGCGCTCTTTTCTCGCCCAGTGTCATTCCTTAGGGGGAAACTCGTTCACAACTTTATTCACACTTTATACACAGGCGGGCTGACTTCAGACTGTAGGCTATTTGATCACTTCTAGCCTTGATGAGACGGGCGGGTTGTTAAGTCTGTCACAGCGACGCGACAAATTCACGATACCGTTTAAGCGTGCCAGGCTGCTTCATGGTGGTACCATGATCTGCCTCAGGCACCACGTACATCGCCTTGTTTTCACTGGGCGACAGGCGATAGAGCTGCTCGGTAAACTGCACCGGTGTGGTGCGGTCTTTTTCCCCTACCAGCATAAACAAAGGCCCGTGATATTGTTCCAGCAATACGCCGTTATCAATCCCGACTAACTCAGGATGCAGATTCACCCGGGTGAACAGCTTGGACCACATTGGAATCAAGTTATCCACCAGTTCCGGCACACCATTAATTGCGCCCTCCAGCACCAGCCCGTCGACTTCCCGCTCAGTAGCGACGTAGGATGCGATAAGACTTCCCATGGAAAGTCCATGCACCAGGGTCGGCAATTCCTGCGGAAATACTTCGCTGGCGTAATCAAACACCTGCAGGGCATCTTTTTTGAGATTTTCTATCACAATTTTCTCCGCCCGCTCACTGGCGCCCATGCCCTGGTAGTCTATCCACATAATGTTGGCGGGCAGTTTGCCCAGCTTATGCAAATACCCATTGGCTTTACTGATCGCCATGCCATTGCCGCCGAAAAAGACGATATTAACTACCGGCTCCGGGTAAGTTACTGCCACACCGGTTAGTGTAAGTCCTTGGGCGTTGGTCATTTCTACGGTGGTGATCCCCACCGAAATTTCATCTTTCGTGGCGGCGCTATGCAGCCCTGTGGTATCTAACGGTGTGGGTTGTTCAGCCTGGTGAACAAACGAGCGCGGACTGACATCAATGGCGCATCCACTAGCCAGCCATACAGAAGTGAAGACAACCAGAAAAATAGGTAGTGTGTGCATAGGCGACTTCCTTGTGTGAGTCACCTAATTAAACAGGATTGCTTAAAAAATAACAACTTGCTGTGAGCCAGCTGGCTTGTGCAAGCGAGCCGGGAGCCACTATCAGCCTGCCGGATGCGGCCCTGATAGTACCTGCCGTGCCCGGGTGGCATCAAACTCGCGGCTGACTTTCATGTACACTGCCCCTTCCTCCGGGCGCAATGTAACTTCCAGCACGCCTGGCACGGTTTTCAGTGACTGGGTAAGCGGGTTGCTGTCAGCTTCTGTGAACTGCGCATTCATCATCACCCGTTTTACCCGGCTGACTTCACGCAAGCCAAATAACACACCCAGCCAAAGCACGGCGACAATAGCGCCTATCAGGTAGGCCAGCTCCGCACTCCAGATATCGGTGATAAAACCTGATATCACGCCGCCAAGGAAAGCGCCAAAAAACTGGAAACTGGCGTAGATACCCATGGCCGTACCTTTTTCTCCGGCCGGGGCAATACTGGATACCAGGGCCGGGAAGTTGGCCTCAAGATAGTTAAACCCGGTGAAGAACAAAATCACCGCCACGACTACTATCCACCAGGCATGGTCCTGCATACTCAGCAGGGCAAAAGCACCCGCCATCATCACCACTCCGGCCAGCAGCAGGCTTTTCGGGGTGCGCCCCCTGGCGGCGCCCATCATGATTATCAGACCCACTATGGAGGCACCCAGCACCGGCAGATACAACGTCCAGTGACTGTCCAGGGTCATTTCAAAGTGCAGTAACGTGACCGGCAGTTGCACGAACAACAGCGTAATCATCATATGCAGCAACATCACGCTTACGTTAAGCCGCCACAGCTGAGAAGAAAATATCAGTCGGGTCAGTTGGCCTTGCTGTGGCAAGGTGTCACCACTGCTGAGGACTTCCCCGGTTGGCACCACCCAGATAATAAGCGGCATGCAGGCCACTGCCAGCACACCGGTAATGATAAAGATACCCGCCAGACCCCAGCTCTGGGCAATCACCGGCCCGAGCAGCACCGCAAGGTAAAATGAAAAGCCGATGGCAATACCGATTATCGCTAGCACTTTGGCGCGCTGTGATTCGCGACTCACGTCAGTGGCCAGCGCCATTATCGCCCCGGCAATGGCGCCGGCGCCCTGTAATACCCGGCCCACCAGCAACCACGCCAGGCTATCAGCCTGAGCGGCAATAAAACTGCCTATCGCAAACACACTGAGGCCGAGCAAAATAACCGGCTTGCGACCCCAGCGGTCAGACAACATCCCCATCGGAATTTGTAACGCAGCCTGGGTCAGACCATAGCCGCCCACGGCTAAGCCCACCAGCAAGGGCGAGTAATCCGGAAAGTCCATCGCGGCGACAGCCAGTACCGGCATCACCATGAACAATCCCAACATACGCAGTACATAAACTACCGCCAGCGCTAACGCTGCGCGTACTTCCAGTGCGTTCAAAACCGATGCAGTCCTCTGAGTGAATATGGCCGCGGAGTGTACCATAATTTGCGAATTCGCCCACGCCCAAATTGCTGCCTCCACCCCGCCAGGCGGCTGGCAGAGCGAGTGTAGAGCGTTCATACGCAGGCCTGTTGGAAATGGTTGTGTGGGGCTGCCGCGGCAGAAAATATGCGCGCCTGCTGCAACGTTATGATCAGTTACCCTTGGTGCTGGGTATAACAGTGCAACGGCGTTACGCACAAATTGCGAGCGATGCGCCGGTCACGTTGACATTATTACTGCTGCAAAGCGTAACTACACGGCAGTAAGGATTATTTTCGCCGCCCACTGTGGCATACTGATTCTTTTTTCCACGCACAGGCTTAAATGGACAAAATCGAAATTCGCGGTGCCCGCACCCACAATCTGAAAAATATCGATTTAACGCTCCCCCGGGATAAGCTGGTTGTTATTACCGGTCTCTCTGGCTCTGGTAAATCGTCTCTTGCCTTCGACACCCTATATGCAGAAGGGCAACGGCGCTATGTCGAATCATTATCTGCCTACGCCCGGCAGTTTTTATCGATGATGGAAAAGCCCGATGTCGATCACATTGAAGGCTTGTCGCCGGCCATTTCCATAGAGCAGAAGTCCACCTCACATAACCCCCGGTCTACGGTGGGTACCATTACCGAAATCTATGATTACCTGCGCCTGATGTTTGCCCGGGTAGGTACACCACGCTGTCCTGATCATGATGTCCCACTGGATGCGCAGACCATTTCGCAGATGGTGGACAAGGTGCTGGCTATGCCCGAAGGCAGCAAGCTTATGTTGCTGGCACCGGTCATCCAGGACCGTAAAGGCGAGCACGTTAAAACCCTGCAGAATTTGTCTGCACAAGGTTTCATCCGTGCCCGTATCGACGGTGAAGTCTGCGACCTCTCGGATCCGCCGCCGCTGGACTTACACAAAAAACATTCCATTGAAGTGGTGATCGACCGTTTCAAAGTGCGGGAAGACCTGGCTCTGAGGTTATCCGAATCGTTTGAAACCGCCCTGCACCTCTCGGGGGGCAATGCTATTATTGCCGATATGGACGATAAAGACGCCGAAGAAATAGTGTTTTCGGCAAACTTTGCCTGTCCTCACTGCGGGTACAGTATCAGTGAACTGGAACCCCGCATGTTCTCGTTCAATAACCCGGCTGGCGCCTGCCCTACCTGTGATGGCCTGGGCACCCGGCAGTTTTTCGATCCCTCAAGGGTGGTGGGTAATACTGAACTGAGTTTATCCGGTGGCGCCATTCGTGGCTGGGACAAACGCAGCTACTATTATTTCCAGATGCTGCAGGCGGTCGCTGACCACTACGGATTTGACCTCACCAAGCCCTTTGAATCGCTGTCAGACAAGCACCGCGATATCGTTTTGTACGGCTCTAAAGGCAAGTCTCTGGCGTTTAAATATATTAATGAACGCGGCGATATCATGGAGCGCAAGCACCCCTTCGAAGGGGTCATTCCGAATATGGAGCGGCGCTACCGTGAGACTGAATCGAATGCCGTGCGTGAAGAACTGGCTAAATACCTTAGTCAACAACCCTGCGGCAGCTGCCATGGCACACGTCTGAAGACCGAAGCCCGCAACGTCTTCATTCAGGGCACCAACCTGCCCGCCATTGCTGATATGTCGATTGCCGGTGCCTATGACTTTTTCACCGAGCTGGAAATGCAGGGACAGCGCGCCCAGATAGCCGAGAAGATCCTCAAGGAAATCCTCGACCGGCTGCGTTTTCTGGTGAATGTCGGACTCAACTACCTGTCGCTTTCCCGCAGTGCAGACACCCTGTCTGGCGGTGAAGCCCAGCGCATCCGTCTGGCCAGTCAGATTGGTGCCGGACTGGTGGGCGTCATGTATGTGCTTGACGAACCCTCCATCGGGTTGCACCAACGTGACAACGAACGCTTGCTGAAAACGCTGACCCATCTGCGTGACCTGGGTAACACCGTACTGGTGGTGGAGCATGACGAAGACGCTATTCGCGAAGCCGACTATATTGTGGATATTGGCCCGGGCGCGGGGGTCCACGGCGGCGAAATAATCGCCCAGGGCAGCCTGGATGATATTCTCAACAGTGAAGACTCACTTACCGGGAAATACCTGTCCGGTAGAGAAGAAATTGAAATTCCCGAGAAGCGCCATAAAGCCGACAAAAGTAAGTGGTTAACGCTGACCGGCGCCTCCGGCAACAATCTGAAGGACGTCACTCTGGAGATCCCGGTGGGCCTGATGACATGTATTACCGGGGTGTCTGGTTCAGGTAAGTCCACCCTGATAAATGACACCTTTTATAAAATTGCCCATCGTGAGCTGAATAAAGCCACCACGGCAGAGCCTGCGGCTTACAAGAGCATGGACGGACTGGAGCACCTGGATAAGGTGGTCGATATCGATCAGAGTCCGATAGGTCGTACGCCACGCTCAAATCCGGCCACCTACGCAGGCATCTTTACGCCCATTCGTGAACTGTTTGCCGGCACCCAGGAAGCGCGCTCGCGGGGCTATAAGCCGGGGCGCTTCAGCTTTAACGTAAAAGGCGGACGCTGTGAGGCGTGTCAGGGTGATGGCGTCATTAAGGTAGAAATGCACTTTCTGCCCGATGTCTATGTGCCCTGTGATGTGTGTAAAGGCAAACGGTACAACCGCGAAACGCTGGAAGTGAAGTACAAAGACCGCAGTATTCACGAAGTGCTGGAAATGACGGTAGAAGAAGCACGCGCCTTTTTCGACCCCATTCCGTCTATCGCCCGTAAGCTACAAACCCTGATGGATGTGGGTCTGGCGTACATCAATCTGGGGCAAGCCGCCACCACCCTGTCAGGCGGGGAGGCGCAACGGGTGAAGCTGGCCAAAGAACTGTCCAAACGTGACACCGGGCAGACATTGTATATTCTGGATGAACCCACTACAGGGCTGCACTTCCACGATATTAAACAGCTGCTGGCGGTGCTCAACCGGCTCCGGGACCATGGCAATACGGTGGTGGTCATCGAGCACAACCTGGATGTCATAAAAACGGCTGACTGGATTGTGGATCTTGGTCCGGAAGGCGGTTCAGGCGGCGGTGAAATCATCGCCAAAGGTACGCCGGAAGACGTAGCCAACGATCAAGCCTCTCACACCGGGCATTTCCTTAAGCCCCTGCTGGAACGTCAGCAGAGCTGACCCGTTTAAGCGCAGGCCTGCGGGCCTGCTGCTTTTATCTCCCCTGTGCGCCGTATCCCGCGGCTGTTTTCCTGCCACGCCCGTGGTAAAGTTATTTGCAGTTATCTTCCTCCGTCACCAACAATAAGAGCAATGTATGACCGAGCAAACTGCTTTGGAAACCACCTTTGACGTGCGTTTCTACGAAACCGACGCACTGGCCCATGTCAGCAATACCGTCCTGGTAGGCTGGTTTGAAGCCGCCCGTGAACCGGTGTTTAAAATGTTTTCCCCTACCCTGGATTTAACCAACTGGCCGCTGATACTGGCCAGCTATAAAGTTGATTTTCTTGCGCAGATTTTCTACGGCCAGCCGGTAACGGTGAAAACCTATATTCAGCGGCTGGGTGGCAGCTCGTTTGATGTCGGCCAGGAGGTGTGGCAGAACAACCACTGTTGCGCCAAAGGAGTGACCACTATGGTGCATTTCGACTATCAGACCCAAAAAGCGGTGCCCATCCCCGATGCGGTTCGCCAGCAACTTACCCAGATCATGCAGGAGGCCACCCATGACTGAGCATAAATCTGACTTCATTCAGGTGGTGGATAACGTCCTTGACCCGGCACTGTGTCAGGAAATCATGCAGCAGTTCGATAACAGCCCCAACCTTACCGCGGGCCGCACCGGTGGCGGGGTGGATCTGGACAAGAAACGCAGTACCGATGTGTCATTCAGTGAAAAACCCGAGTTTGGTCCCTTGTTTAAGCAAGTGATGCAAAAGACTGGCGAACAACTGGTGAAGTACATTGAAGAGCATTTTTTTGCTCTGGTTGGCCCGATAGGACTTACTGTGCGACACCCGGCCACCGGTGAACCGGTGAAACTGACCGGTGAAAATTTTGAAGAAGTGGGTAAGCCGAACCTGCCTAACCTGGTGAATTACCTGTTTCGGGTGGGGGAAGTGAATGCCCAGCGCTACACCGCGGGGGAAGGCGGCTATCCGTACTGGCATTCCGAAGTCTATCCGCAGTTACCGCATAACGATGCGCTGCACCGGGTGTTACTGTTTATGTATTACCTGAATGATGTGGATGAGGGGGGCGAAACGGACTTCTACTATCAGAACCGGTCGGTGTCACCGAAAGCCGGACGGATGGTGATTGCGCCGGCCTACTTTACGCACACTCACCGCGGGCAGATGCCAAAAAGCAACGATAAATACATCCTCACATCCTGGTTGCTGTTCAACCGCGCCGAGCAGATCTACACCCCTCAGCAATAACTCAGCCTGAGACGTTTTGTTGTTGCAGGGCGTGTCCGGCAGCAAGCTGGCGCGCCTGTTCCATCGCCTTTTCCAGCACCGGCAGCTCCGGCGCTGGCACGGTCAGGCGGTGGGCTGCGCGATATTCGGGGCTGTCATACAACGCCACCATCACCCGGTTAACTTCGCGCAGAAAACGCAGCGCCGTCGGGTGGCTATTGCACATCAGCTTGCCGGTAGTGGTGCTGGGCGCGCCAGCCACGGCGTAGCTCTGATAGGGCACTGCAGCATCGGGATAGTTATGCAGATACAGCGCCACTTCCTGGGGGTAAATCAACGTAGCGGAAATGCGTCCCCGAAAGAACATGCCTGAGAGCTTATTGTAACGGTTGGCGCTGGAACGCCAGATCACCCGGTTGGCGGGCAAGCCAGCAATAATGTTATCCAGCTCGTCGCCATAACTGATATCGTCCATCAGCAGCAACGGCTCTTCAGTGCGGCCACTGACAAAGTTTGCCAGAGAGGTGAGTTCACCGCCCTCGTTAAGCTGGCCCGAAGCGATTCCGGGGTTACCCCGCACGTACAAGCGGGGCGTCAGCAAAAACGTCAGGGGGAGCGAAAAGCGGTATTTCTGCGCGCGGGCGGCGGTTTCCAGCGCATAGTAATTACAGGCCGGGGTTTGTTCGTCATCAAGGTAACGGAGAGTACGTTTAAAGGGCGCGTGAACGAAGCGGAACGGCGCCTCTAGCCGGTCAGTCAGCATGCGATACGTATTAATCAGCGCATCGCGGCTGGCATCAGCATGTTCCAGTTGACGGGGAAAATCCGGATTCCCGAAATAAATGGTCACGGGCGCGTTGCCAGCCCATGCAGGAGGCAACCCTGCTATCGTTATAACCACTGCCAGTAGCCGCATCCATGTCGCCATTGTTTACCTCTGCTACGTCGAAACAAACATCGATTGACGGTCATCATAGCGTACTTGTCATCCGACCCTGAATTATATCGCGGCATGCCACCGTATAAATGCGACTACTCAACGAAGCGCGGATTTCGAAGGCGCCCGTAAGCGCAGCATTTAGTAGCGGAACTGTTGCCTCATCCGCACGTCTCTTGTGGCCGTCTAAGCAGTGACGGGCGCAAACCTAGCCTGTATGTGAATACATGACTAAAACGGCGCGACAGACTCGCCCTCTAACCGATAGCCCACGGTAGCGATATCGCCGGACCAGCCATCTGTAGACAGAACACCCGTCACCCAGATTGCATCGTATAAGTTGTCTATCGGCACGCCCTCAGAAAATTTAACATAGACTATCTGATTAGAAGGCGGCGGTGGCACGTGAATACAGGCACCGAAGAAAGGCACCAGCAAAAACTCGGTGGTCAGTTCGGCTGTCCCTTCCAGAGGGACCACAAAGCCCGGTATTTTCACGCGTTTGCCATTGAACGCCTCGACTACCGGAGCATCGGGTTGTAACTGGGTCATCTCCCCGTCGTGGGACACCGGGGGTGGCGATAGCTGATTAAAACCCTCCGGTATCAGGTCTTCCCAGTAAACTTCCTGCGCCTCTTCGGCCCAGGCAGTCACAGAGACTAAGCTCAGCGCAAACAGTGCAATGGATAGCCAGCTTTTCATGTAAACCTCTTTGTTAATACGGTGAACAGGGCTGCGCCCCAGGCTGATGTTTCAACGTTAGCATATTCCCCCCTGCTGCGCTGCTTCGCCCAACAAAAAAGCCCGCAAATGCGGGCTTTAATAAGAGGTGCATCGTTTGTTAACGCACGTCTCTTACGCTTCAGTTTCCTCGTAGCGTTTAACGCTGGCAAGAATTTCCTGTTTCGCCGCGGCAGCGTCCGCCCAGCCTTCTACTTTTACCCATTTACCAGGCTCAAGATCTTTGTAATGTTCAAAGAAGTGTTCAATTTGCTTCAGCAGCAGCGCAGGCACGTCTTCTACTTCATGTACGTCACGGTAAATGGTAGACAGCTTATCAACCGGCACGGCCAGCAGCTTAGCATCCTGACCGGACTCGTCACTCATGTTGAGTACGCCAACAGGACGGCAGCGAATTACCGAACCGCTTAACAGTGGGAACGGCGTCATCACCAGTACGTCTACCGGGTCACCGTCTTCAGACAGGGTCATCGGCACGTACCCGTAGTTAGTCGGATAATGCATGCAGGTTGCCATGAAACGGTCAACGAACATAGCGCCAGAGTCTTTGTCTACTTCGTATTTTACCGGATCGGCATGGGCCGGGATTTCAATGATGACATTCACTTCATCTGGCAGATTTTTACCAGCAGGAACGGTGTTCAGGCTCATTTTATGGTCCTTGTAAGTACAATCAAAAAATTTGCGCTAAGTATACGGGCAGTGCGACAAAATAAAAACGTTTTAGACCCGCTGAATGGCTTTCAGCGGGTCTTTTTGGGCAATTTTTCTGTCTTATTCCTCAGCGTAATAGCTCAGGCAATGCTCAACCTCTTCTTTTGACCCCAACAGCACAGGCACGCGCTGATGGATTTCTTCCGGCATGACTTCCAGGATCCGGCCATGGCCGGTGTTGCCCATCCCCCCGGCTTGCTCCATCAGAAATGCCATCGGGTTGGCTTCATACAACAGACGAAGCTTGCCCGGTATTGACGGGTTGCGCTTATCAAACGGGTACATAAAGATCCCGCCCCGACACAGCACCCGGTGAATATCACCGACCATTGCCGCTACCCAGCGCATATTAAAGTTTTTCTCACGGGGGCCCTCTTTGCCCGCCATCAGGTCACTGATGTACTGCTGAATAGGTGGCTCCCAGTGCCGCTGATTGGATGCGTTAATTGCAAATTCTGCGGTGGTTTCGGGCACTTTAATATTCGGATGCGTTAACAGGAAACCACCGTGAGTTTTATCCAGCGTATAGATATGAGTGCCGCGGCCGGTGGTCAGTGCCAGCATCGTCGAAGGCCCGTACAACACATAGCCGGCGGCGACCATTTGCGTGCCTGGCTGCAGGAACGCTAACGGATCATCCGGCTCCATCCACTGAGGGGCGTGGGTAATCGAAAAGATGGTGCCAATCAGACTGTTAATTTCTGTGTTAGAAGACCCGTCCAGCGGATCGAAACTGACCAGGTATTTGCCTTCCGGATTACAGGGCACCACATCGTCTTCCTCTTCTGAGGAGATGGCTTTTACATAGCCGGAGTCACGTAGTGTATCTTTAAGGATCTGGTTGGATATCACGTCGAGCTTTTTCTGCGTTTCGCCCTGTACGTTTTCTGACAGGGTAGAACCCAGCACGCCCGCCAGTGCCCCCTGACTCACGCGGAAAGAGATTTCCTTGCAGCCCGCCAGCAGCGTACGAATTAGCAGAATAAGTTCTAACGGCGCACCGTCATGTTGTAACTGGGAGTTAAGTCGTTTCATTGGATGTCCAAGCCTTGTTTTTGTGTAGGGTAATGTGGGTGCCACTGCCAGGTATCCATCCTGACGGCGTGAATCGCACCCTTGCCGCGTTCTTGTGTGCCGGTGACAAACGCCTCCGGTGGCAGCAATCGGTTAGATTGTAACCGTGATCCGCAGGGGATGGAAATCTGTTATTCGAACATCGGACCGGTTCTGATACAGTACCCTGCAATACTGGCGTTTATCACAAGACTTACCTTCCTATGCACGTACATATTCTCGGAATCTGCGGCAGCTTTATGGGCGGCATCGCCGCCATTGCCAAGTCGCTGGGACACACGGTTACCGGCTCTGACAGCAATGTGTATCCTCCCATGAGCACCCAACTGGAAGCACTGGGCATTACCCTGACCGAAGGAGATGATGTGGCGCAGTTCACGCCGCAGCCCGATATTGTGGTTATCGGCAACGCCCTGTCACGGGGGAATCCGGCGGTAGAATATGTGCTCAGCCGTAATTTACCCTACACCAGTGGCCCGCAGTGGTTACTGGATAACCTGCTGACCGACCGCTGGGTTATCGGCATCGCCGGCACGCATGGCAAAACCACCACCAGCAGCATGGTGGCGTGGATCCTTGAACACGCCGACCTCCAGCCAGGGTTTCTGATAGGGGGGATTCCCCAGAACTTCGGTATTTCGGCGCGCACCGGTGAGAGCCCGTTTTTTGTGATTGAGGCCGATGAGTATGACAGCGCATTTTTCGACAAAAGGTCTAAGTTTGTCCACTACCGCCCGAAAACCCTGGTATTGAATAATCTGGAATTTGATCACGCCGATATTTTTGTCGACCTTGCCGCCATTCAGACTCAGTTCCATCACCTGGTGCGCATGGTGCCCGGCAACGGGCTGATTCTCTCACCGGCGCAGGACTCAGCCCTGAATGACACCCTCGACAAAGGCTGCTGGACACAGCGCCAGTCGCTGGGTAATGACTGGCATGCCAAGTTAATCGAGCCGGATGGCAGTGCATTCAGTGTGTATTTCCATGATGAACACCAGGGCGATGTGCACTGGTCATTACTGGGCCAGCACAACGTGGATAACGCCATGATGGCTATCGCGGCTGCCCATCACGCTGGTGTTCGGGTGAGTGATGCGATTACCGCGCTGGCGCGCTTTGAAAACGTGAAACGCCGGATGGAGGTGCGCGGCCAGGTGAACGGGATCACTGTGTATGATGACTTCGCCCACCACCCCACGGCCATTGACACCACAGTGGCCGGGCTGCGTAACAAAGTAGGCACAGGACGGATCCTGGCGGTACTTGAACCCAGATCCAATACGATGAAGATGGGCGTACATAAAGCTGCACTGGCCGCGTCGTGGGAGCAGGCCGATGCAGTGTATCTGTTTGAGCCGGCGAACATGCCCTGGTCACTCACCGAGATTGCCGCACAAAGCCGCCCCCCAACTGAGTGTCATGCCAGTGTGGACGCCATCATCGCCGCCCTTCATAAAGAGGCCCGGCCCGGCGACAGCATTCTGATCATGAGCAACGGGGGTTTTGACAATATTCACCAGCGCCTGCTTGATACGCTGGCACAGGAGTCAGCATGACCCAGGACAACCGCGTTACCCTCGCCATTACCGGTGCCTCAGGCGCCCCTTATGCTCTCAAATTGTTAACGTCGCTGGTACGTGCAGGCAAAGAAGTCTATGTACTGATTTCATCGGCGGCCAAGGTGGTGTTTGCCACAGAAGAAAATGTCAAAATACCGGCTAAACCGGACGCCGCGGCGACGTACTTAAGCGAGTATTGTCAGGCTCAACCCGGGCAGATAAAGGTGTTTGGCAAGGAAGAGTGGTTTTCTCCCGTCGCATCAGGTTCAGCCGCCCCCCATACCATGATTGTCTGCCCCTGCTCCACCGGCACCTTGTCCGCCATCGCCGTAGGCGCCAGCGACAACCTCATTGAACGGGCAGCCGACGTGGTAATGAAAGAACGGGGACAGCTGGTGCTGGTGACCCGGGAAATGCCGGTCTCGTCCATACATTTGGAAAATATGTTAAAACTTTCACAAATGGGCGTTACTATTATGCCTGCTTCGCCGGGCTTCTATCATAATCCACAGACTATTGATGACCTGATAGATTTTGTCGTGGCGCGGATACTGGATCATGTCGGCGTAGACCAAACCCTGGTTGCACGCTGGGGTTACGAAACAAAAAAACACACAGAGGAATAACAATGTTAGCGTTTGCAAAACGGACCTGCGCAGTCACGCTTGGACTACTGGTCGGGGTAACCGCCAGTTCATCGGCCTGGGCCTGGGGTCAGACCGGCCACCGGATCACCGGCGCCATCGCCCAACAGTACCTGAGCCCGCTCAGCCAGGCGGCGGTAATGGATTTACTTCCTGACAGCTCCCTTGCTGAGGCTTCCACCTACGCCGATGAAATGCGCTCAGTGCAAACCGAATTCTGGCAGCGTACCGCCAGTCCCTGGCACTATGTGACAGTACCGGAAGGCAAACACTACCACGAGGTGGGCGCGCCTGAAGAAGGCGATGCATATTCTGCCATTGAAAGGTTTACCGCCACATTGAAAAACGCCGACGCCAGCCGCGAAGACAAGCAATTAGCCCTGCGCTTTCTGGTTCACCTGATTGGCGACCTGCATCAGCCCTTACACGCGGGGAACGGTACCGACCGGGGTGGCAACGATGTCAAAGTCCGGTTTTTCTGGCAGAACTCTAATCTGCACCGGGTGTGGGATTCACAGATGCTTGATCAACGCGACTTGTCTTACTCGGAATGGACCCGTTGGCTGACTGACAAAATCAGTGCGGCAGATATCCGCGAGTGGGCAACGACTAATCCATCAGACTGGATAAGCGAAAGTACCCAACTGCGTGATACCGTGTATCCGGAAGACGCCAATAATATGAATTACGATTACCTGCATACTCACCTGCCGGTTGCCCAGCGTCGCCTGCAGATGGCGGGCATTCGGATGGCCATGTACCTCAACGAGGTTTTTGCTGACGCCCAGCAAACTCAGGCCACTGACTAACGGTAGTGAGATAACGAAAAAGGGGCGCCTGGCCGGGCTCCCCTTTTTTTATCTTTGCCAGCTAATCCGCAGTTAGTCCAGATCGAGTGGCTCGGGTGACAGAATAACGCCTGTGCTGTCAGCGTAGAGGTGATCTTCCGGCAGAAAGGTCACGCCAGCAAAATTAACTGGCAGGTCAACATCGCCGGTGCTTTCGCTGTCGGCGTTAACCGGAATAGACGCAATGGCCAGGATCCCGATATCGAGATCGCTGAGTGCGTCAACTTCACGCACGCTGCCCCAGCAGACGATACCTTCCCAGTCGTTATCGATAGCCAGTTGCGCTGAGTTGGCATCCAGCAATGCACGACGGGTAGAGCCGCCACCATCAATCAGCAGCACCTTTCCTTCGCCCGGCTGTGCCAGTACCCGGTCTATCAGTCCGCGATCTTCAAAACATTTCACTGTGGTGATTTCTCCACCAAAGGAGAGCCGGCCGCCGTAGCTGACAAAAATCGGATCGACGACATCGACGCTGTCGGTAAACAGGTCGCATAATTCTGAGGTGTTGTAATCCATTGACATGCCTTGTGTTGTTTGAGGTCGTTCGACGTGATGCGCTTGCCTTTAGCATAGCATCATTTAGCCACATAGGAATGCCCTATCCGGCGCATTTCTGAGTTTCCTTGCGACCACCGCATAGCAATGCGATCGCCCGCCCGGCTGTCATAAAGGTTTCTTTTTTCTGTCACCCCACAGTCACAGTTGGCCAATAGGCTATTAATCAACCAACAAGTAGGGGTCCGGCATGGTAAATCTCAAATCCCTGGCTAAATATGACACCGCGTTGTTCTTTCATTTGTACCGTCTGACGGAGCGCAAGGACTGCCGTAGTGTTATCTGGTTGTCGAAAACCGGTGACGGTTACCTTTACGGCCTTATTGGCCTGCTGTTATGGGCATTCGAACCCCAACAGGGCGAGCTGTTTTTATATACAACGCTCATGGCCTATGCACTGGAACTGCCAGTTTACGTGGTGCTCAAGCGCCTGTTTAAACGCCCGCGCCCCTGCGACTTACTGCATGCATTGCGAGCGCACATTACGCCCTCGGATAAATTTTCACTGCCCTCCGGGCACACCGCGGCAGCCTGGCTGATGGCCTGCATTGTCGCGCATTTTTATCCGCCCTTCGGGTTATTTGCCTGCTGCTGGGCCACGCTCATCGGATTATCCCGTATTCTGCTGGGCGTGCACTACCCCTCAGATGTACTGGCAGGAATGGCATTGGGGATAAGCATTGGATCGCTAAGCTTACTGATACTGGGTTAATATGAAATTATTGTATGGTGTACAAGGCACCGGTAACGGTCACATTGCCCGTGCCCGCATAATGGCCGCCGCGCTGGCCCAACGTGACGATATCGAAGTCGACTTCATATTCAGTGGCCGTGCCCCCGATAAATACTTCGATATGGAGGTTTTCGGGGACTACCGGGTATTTACCGGGCTGACCTTCCTGACCCGCCACGGAAAGGTGGATAAGTGGCAGACGCTACGTCAGGCTAACCTGCGTCAGTTTGCCCGTGATGTGAGAGAGCTGGACATTCACAATTACGATTTGCTGGTCAACGATTTCGAGCCGGTCACCGCCTGGGCGGCGAAACTGGGTGGCGTGCCGTCAATATCCATCAGTCATCAGGCCGCCTTCAGTTATAACGTGCCCCGTGCGGGGGACACCCTCACCGATAAGCTCCTGATGCGCTTCTTTGCGCCGGCCGCTGTGCGCCTTGGTGTGCACTGGTTTCATTTTAATCAGCCGATTTTGCCGCCGTTTGTCGCCGACCGGCCCGGCAGCGGTCCGCCGCAGCAACATATCCTGGTGTACCTGCCGTTTGAGGACATCAGCGATATTCAGGACATGCTGGCGCCTTTACGGGAGCAACAATTTCAGTGTTTTCACCCGGCCATTACCGCCCCTCTTACCCGGGGTAATGTTCACTGGCAGCCCACCTCCAAGGCGCACTTTAAACACGCCTTACAGTATTGTCGCGGGGTGATTGCCAATGGGGGCTTTGAACTGTCCAGTGAAGCACTGCAACTGGGCAAGAAGCTGTTGATAAAGCCCCTGCAGGGACAGTTCGAGCAACTTTCAAATGTCCTGACGTTATCCCGGCTCGGACTCTGTCAGCCGCTGTTTCAGCTGGAGACGGACACCGTCGAAGAGTGGCTGGACGCCCCACCCACCGAAGCCATTTCGTTCCCTGATAATCCCCACATTCTTATCGACTGGCTGATCAAGGGCGACTGGCAGGATACCCAGACGTTATGTGACTCGCTCTGGCGCCAGGTGAAATTCGGCGATAAGACCCGTGAACGGCTAATGTCTCTTGCATTTTAAATGCGCGATGCGATGATACCGCCTACGCATTAAATACAACCTGGGACAGTCTGATCCATGAAGCGCATTTTATTGGTGTCAGTGGCATTGCTGCTGAGCAGTTGCGGTTTTCGCGGCGCCCTGTATCTGCCTGACGACGCAGAGCAAAACGCCCCCGAAGCGGCACCGGTTGCCACACCACCGCCCGCCACCTCTGACCAGACCCCCGCTGCCCCCGTACCCGGAGACACTCACTAGATGGATCATTTCGTTTATCGTGACGGCCGCCTGTTCGCTGAAGACGTGGCGGTATCTGACCTTGCCCGCCAGCACGCCACGCCGCTGTATGTTTATTCACGCGCCACGCTGGAGCGACACTGGCATGCGTTTAACGATGCAGTAGGTGAGCATCCGCACCTGATCTGTTACGCCGTGAAAGCCAATTCAAACCTGGGCGTACTTAGCGTGCTGGCGAAACTCGGGTCGGGCTTCGACATCGTGTCCGCGGGTGAGCTGGCCCGGGTACTGGAAGCCGGTGGCGATGCGGCCAATGTGGTGTTTTCCGGGGTCGGCAAAAAAGCTGATGAAATCCGTTATGCCCTGCAGCAGGGGATCATGTGTTTCAACGTGGAATCCGAGCCTGAGCTGCACCGCATCAATGCTGTTGCTGGCGAGCTGGGCGTAAAAGCGCCCATCTCTTTACGCATTAACCCGGATGTGGACGCCCGCACCCACCCGTATATCTCCACCGGACTGAAAGTCAACAAATTTGGCATTCCCCGGGAACGGGCTATTGCAACTTATGAGCTGGCTGCCAGCCTGCCCCACATTGATGTAGTGGGAATGGACTGTCATATCGGCTCACAGCTTACCGATATCGACCCGTTTGTAGATGCACTGGAGCGTTTACTGGTGTTAATCGACGAGCTGGCTGAGAAGGGAATTACGATTTCCCATTTAGATGTAGGCGGTGGCCTGGGAGTGACGTACAACAACGAGACCCCGCCCCATCCCCGCGAGTACGCGGCTGCTATGGCTGAGAAAATGACTGGCCGGGACGACCTCAAGCTGATCCTGGAGCCCGGCCGGGCCATTGCAGCGAACGCCGGCATTTTAGTCACCGAGGTGGAATTTATTAAAGAAGGCGAAGAAAAACACTTTGCCATTGTGGATGCGGCCATGAATGACATGCTGCGCCCGGCCCTCTACTCCGCCTGGCAAAATATTATCCGCGTAGAACAGCACACGGCTGCCACACCGAAGGTTTATGACATTGTGGGGCCGGTGTGTGAAACCGGCGACTTCCTCGGTAAAGACCGCCATCTGGCGCTGGCCGCAGGGGATTTATTAGCGGTGCGCAGTGCCGGCGCGTACGGGTTTGTTATGGCGTCCAACTACAACAGCCGCTGTCGCCCGGCGGAGATCATGGTAGACGGCGACCAGGTGACGGTAGTGCGGGAACGAGAAATTCTTAAAGATCTCTGGAAAGGTGAGCACAAACTTACGTAAACTAGGGCTAACACTTATAAGAAAGATGCGCGCTTAATGCAAATTCAGTTCTCCAAGATGCACGGTCTGGGCAACGACTTCATGGTTGTAGACAACGTGACCCAGAACGCTTTTTTCTCCAAGGAAAAAATTCAGCAACTGGCAGACCGGAACTTTGGGATTGGCTTCGACCAGTTACTTATGGTGGAGCCGCCTTACGACCCCGAACAGGACTTCCACTACCGCATTTTTAACGCCGACGGCTCGGAAGTGGCCCAGTGTGGCAACGGCGCCCGTTGCTTTGCCCGCTTTGTAAAACAAAAAGGCCTGATTAACCGCAATAAAATCGTGGTGAGCACCAAGGCCGGCAAGATGGTGCTGTATCTGGAGAAAGACGGGCAGGTCACTGTGAATATGGGCAAGCCTGAGTTTGAACCCGCCAAGGTGCCGCTAAAAGCCAACAAACAGGAAAACTTCTACATCATCCGCGACGGCGACCAAACCCTGTTCTGCGGCGCAGTATCGTTGGGCAACCCGCACTGTGTTATGGAAGTGGACGATATCGACACCGCCCCGGTGCACGACGTGGGCCCGCAGCTGGAACGTCACGAGCGCTTTCCTGAAGGTGTTAATGTGGGCTTTATGCAGGTATTATCAGAGTCTCATATTAAATTACGTGTATTTGAGCGTGGTGCCGGCGAAACGCTGGCCTGCGGCAGCGGTGCCTGTGCGGCAGTTGCAATAGGTCAGATACAGGGTAAATTAGGCAAGGACGTGCGGGTAGACTTACCCGGCGGCAATTTACGGGTACGCTGGCCCGGTGGCGATGCCCCGCTGAAAATGACCGGCCCGGCTGAACATATCTATGATGGACAGATTACCTTATGAGTGAAATATCAGGTCACACAGAAGCCATGGTGCCCCTGGAACCTTACGAGGATACCGGTGCCGTTTCCGCTGAGGACGTTCGCGCCTATCTGATGTCACATCCTGATTTTTTCAATCAATACCCGGAACTGGCGGAGCGCCTGACCATCCCTCACGGCCACAAAGGCAGCGTGTCGCTGGTCGAGCTGCAAAGCGAACAATTGCGCAAGAAAGTCCGCCAGTTGAATTACAAGCTGAACCAGCTTATTGGTATCGCCAAACAAAACGAAAAAATTTATCGCGTATATACCGACCTGAACGTGCAGTTATTGCACTGTAAAACCCTACATGACATTCAGCTGAAGCTTGAAGAGGTGTTACAAGAGCGGTTGCAACTGGCCTCGGTGGTCATTAAGAACTTCCGCGGTCCGCACGCCATCCCCGAACTGCAACGCCGATTGTTTGCCGAAAAACGGTTTAAGCACGACTCGTTCTTTTTCGGCCGTCTTTCCCAGCACGAGCGCCAGCTGTTATTCGGCAGTGATCCGGCCGAATCCTCCGCCCTCATTCTGCTGGGGGAAAAACATGATCTGGGCATTTTAGCCGTGGGCAGCGCCGACGCTACCCATTTCACCCCCGATATGGATACCCTGCTGTTAAAGCAACTTCAGCAGGTGCTGAACATAATTCTTCCCGACCTGCTTGAGTACTGAGGCTCGTGGCCGAGAGTAGTAATTACTCACTTTCTAAGCACTGCCAGCACTGGCTGGACAAATTCCTGCTTCATCTGCAAGTAGAACGGGGCTTATCACCGCATACGCTGAGCAACTATCGCCGCCAGCTCACCGAAATAGCCGCACTGTTGGCGCTGGACGACTGGTCTGGCTTAACGCCCTCCGATGTAAAACGGGTGCTTACCACTGCCAAGCGCCAGGATCTCAGTGCCCGCAGTATTGCCTTGCGGCTGTCTGCCCTGCGCACCTTCTGTCAGTATTTAATGAATAACGAGCAGCTGTTCACCAATCCCGTGGAAGGAATTCAGGCCCCCAAACAGGGCCGTCCCCTGCCCCGTCAGCTGAGCGTGGATGATATGCAGCAGCTGTTAGCAGATAACACCGACGATGACGATGAAGGTTTGCGTCTGCGCGATCAGGCGATGTTTGAACTCTTGTATGGCTGTGGTTTGCGGTTAAGCGAGCTTACCGCGCTGAATTTAAGTGACCGGCAGGCAGACGGCACCCTTAGGGTCACCGGTAAAGGCAGCAAGCAACGTATTCTGCCGCTGGGCCGCACCGCCGAAAAAGCCCTGCTGGCGTGGCTGAAAGTGCGTGCTAACTATGCGTCGCCCTATGAGGCCGCCATATTTGTGAGTAAGCGCAAAACCCGCATCTCTAACCGCCAGGTAGCGAACCGTCTGAACAAAATGGCCCAGTTACAGCATATTGATCAACAGGTCAGTCCGCATAAGCTGCGCCATTCCTTTGCGACCCACGTACTGGAAAGTAGCGGTGATTTGCGTGCGGTGCAGGAACTGCTTGGTCACGCAAACCTGTCCACTACCCAGGTGTATACCCATCTGGATTTTCAGCACCTGGCGCAGGTATATGATGCTGCACACCCCCGTGCGCGGCGAAAACGCTAGCTTTTTCATTATCCCATTATCAGGAGTTGCATGCGATTCTACCGACCGCTTGGCCCCATCCGGGCTATCACTTTCGACCTCGATGACACTCTGTACGATAATGGCCCGGTGATCCGCCAGGCCGAACAGGCACTGACCGCCTTTATCGGCACGCATTATCCCAGAGCTGCGGCACTATCTGCGGAAGACTGGCATAACATTCGGCATACGCTGATTAGCGAGACCCCGGCGCTGGCCTCCGACATGGGCGAGCTGCGGCTGCGCACGCTTACCCAGGCATTGCAGAATGATGTCAGCGGCGAAGCGCTAACGCAGGCTGCCAGCGCCTGCTTCGACTGCTTTTATCATGCCCGCAGTGAGCTCACGCTGGCAGACGATGTTCACCGGACGCTGGATTATCTGGCCCAGCGGGTACCGCTGGTAGGCATTACAAATGGCAATGTGGATCCCAAGCGGATTGGCATAGACAGCTACTTCGATACCATCTTTCACGCCAGTCTTACCCGTCCAATGAAACCCGCCCGGCCATTGTTTGACGATGCCGCGACCCATATCGACCAGCCGCCCGCGCAAATCCTGCACGTGGGTGATAACCTGATTAAAGACGTGCATGGTGCTATAAATGCGGGTTACCAGACCGCCTGGTTCGCCTGTAACCGGCCAATGCAACTTCCCGCGGAGCGGGTGAGCACACTCCCTCATGTGCAACTGGACTGCCTGACCGAGTTAATGCAGCTGCTGTAACCCCTACTCAGCGTTTTCATCCGTGAGCTTGAAAACGCGGGCGCTGAGCGCCATATCAGGACAAACACAGGGAGCGTGCCACCATGAAAAATATACTGATGATAGCCATGTTACTGGCCAGCGGCTGGGTAGTTTCCAGTCCTGCGGTACATCCTGAGCCCACGCTGAGCGAACACGAAGTCGACACCATTATTGCCAACACAGTCACGGCGCTACACGACACCTATTTATTTCCTGAACAGGTCAGTGACGCGGTGAGTCAGCTACGTTATGAGCGCAGCATGGGCATGTTTCAGCGGGGTATGAAGTTTGGCCGGTTCCGGCAGCGCTATGAAGCACTGCTGATTACCGCCACCCAGGATTCTGGCTTCGAGCTGCTGGAGCGCACTCCGGCCACGCTGCAATCGTCTGCACCTGAACATCAACGGACCAGTAACCTGGCGATGGAAATATTGCCGGACAATATTGGTTACCTTACCTTTGAGGGTGATTTCACCGGCGCGGGTGCCGACCGTGAGCTGGCTGCCGCCATGCATTATGTCCGCGATACCGGTGCCCTGATCCTCGACCTGCGCCGGGCCGGCGAGACCTCATTTGCGGTTGCGCAGAATGTGGTCAGCCAGTTTGTTAAGACAGGCACTGAGCTGGCCAGGGTGGATTACAACAGCCCGCACTCACCCAGCGTGGTACGCGCCCAATCTGTGCCAGCCCCCTATTTAGCGCGCCCGGTATATATACTTACCGCAGCGCTGGTTGCCGGTCCCTGGGAATTTGTGTGCTACACCCTCAAGCACCATGACACCGCCGTCATTATCGGCGAAGACACCATGGGTGTGGGGTACATGAAAATGGCGATAGACCTGAGTGAGCATGCCAGGCTTACCCTGTATTACGCGCAAACCCGCCATCCCGAAACCGAGGGGAACTGGCACCGCATTGGGGTGATTGCAGACTACCAGACCAGTGCCGCTGACAGCATGGATACAGCTCTCACGCTTATCAGCGACGCGTTATAGGTAATTAGTCGCGGGCAGCGGCGTTATCTTCCAGTACGTTTTGCTTCATAGAGTCGCAGGGATGTTCACAACAGGGCCGGCCTACGACTTTCGCGGGCACGCCCACGACCGTGACATGGGCGGGCACATTGCTTAACACCACACTACCGGCGCCCACTTTAGAGCCTTCACCAATTTCAATATTACCGAGGATCTTGGCGCCGGCGCCCACCAGCACACCCTCACGTACTTTCGGATGCCGGTCACCTGACTCATTGCCGGTACCGCCCAGTGTGACACTCTGTAATAACGAGACATTGTCCTCGACTACCGCCGTTTCACCAATCACGATACCGGTGGCATGATCGAACATGACTCCTTTACCTATTTTTGCGGCCGGGTGAATATCCACGCCAAAGGTTTCCGAGTTACGGCTTTGCAGAAATAACGCCAGCTGATGCCGGCCATGCTGCCACAGGTAGTGAGCCATACGATGCACCTGTACCGCCTGGAACCCTTTAAAGTGCAGCAGTGGAGTCAGATAATCGGTGACCGCAGCGTCCCGGCGGTACACCGCCATAATATCCTCAATGGCGGCCTCGGTGATTGCCGGCTCTAACAGATAAGCCTCATCAAACACTTCCCGAATAGCCAGCGCAGGCATTACGTCATCTGACATTTTGTTAGATAAAATAAAGCTCAGCGATGACTCAAAATTATGGTGGGTCAGTATGCAGGCGTGGACAAAGCTCGCCAGTAACGGTTCGTTGTCAACCAGTCTCTGAGCTTCTTTTTTCAGCGATAGCCAAAAGTCGGTGGTGTTGGATAGTGCTTGCATAGGACAGTCCTGTAGCGGAATTAATGGACGCTCTTTGCACTGTAGTGACGACAGCGCATAATTCAAGACCCGGGACGGCGATTTCGCCATCCCGTGCGGTGTTCGGATTGTACCCCGCAGACCGGGGTTTTGATCATTCTTTCCGGATAAAGACATGCAGACAGCCAAATAGTTGCCGTCTGTTACAACGATGGGGCGGCGAATAGAGTGCGCATGTTACCCAGTGCCGCCAGCGTTTCAATGTTGGCAGACAATGCGTGGGCGGGCGTCGATACTATCAACTCATCGACGCCGGTAGCGGCCACAAAGTCGCTCAGGGTTTCTTCTACCTGTGTATCCGTTCCCACGGCGGCGAACCGCAGCGCCTGGTTAACGCCCCGTATCTCATTCTCGTGCAGCGCCAGCCGGATATCTTCTACCGGTGACGGTAGCGGTGCATTCACCCCACGCCGCAGGTTTGCAAACTGCTGTTGAACCGAAGTAAACCGCTGTGCCGCTTCATTGTGGGTGTCTGCCACCACGGCCATCACCCCGGCCATCACGTAGGGTTCCTTCAGACTGGCTGACGGCGTGAATTCGGCACGATATAAGCTGATGGCGTCCTGCAGCGCTTCCGGTGCAAAATGAGAAGCAAACGCGAACGGCAGGCCCAGCGACGCGGCCAATCTTGCTGAGTACAGGCTGGAACCGAGCAACCACAACGGCACATGACTGTTGGTCCCCGGCACCGCAATTACCTCCTGGTCGTGCTCACTGCTGCCCAGGTAACCTTGTAACTCGGCAATATCCTGCGGATAGCGACGGGCATCACCGGCTACATCCCGGCGCAGCGCTTTGGCGGTGGCCTGATCGGTACCCGGCGCCCGGCCCAGCCCTAAGTCAATCCGTCCCGGAAACATCGCTTCCAGCGTACCGAATTGCTCAGCAATCATCATCGGCGGATGGTTCGGCAGCATAATACCGCCCGCTCCCAATCGGATGGTTGAGGTGACCTGGCCAATCCCGGCCAGCATCACGGCGGTAGCCGCACTGGCCACCCCACGCATACCATGATGCTCTGCCAGCCATACACGGTTAAAGCCGTGCTGTTCAGCAGCCTGGGCCAGACGCTGGCTGTGGGACACCGCCTGGGCGACAGATTGTTGCTCACCAATGTGGGCAAGATCTAATAACGAGACTGGAATGGGGGCGGCCATACACGCTCCTTAAAGCAGCAAGAAAACATTAATACCGGCAGTGCCTGGGGCAGTTACCGCGTCCGATAACTCAGACATGCGTCTGGCCGAGAGCAATTGCAAGGGCAGAAGTGAAAGGTTTTAGCTCTAGGGCTGACGTTACAGACCGCATGGTTCAAAGAAAACTGGTCGCAAGCCTGTATAAAATAACAGTTAACTGGCATAATATTGCGATTTGCTGACCACATTAACGACAGGTGTTTTGCCCTATGGATGTATCTTTACTGCTTGACGATCTCAACGACCATCAACGTGAAGCGGTGGCTGCGCCCCAGTCCAACATGCTGGTGCTGGCTGGCGCGGGAAGCGGTAAAACCCGGGTACTGGTCCATCGCATTGCCTGGCTGATGGAAGTGGAAAACATCGCGCCATTCTCCATTCTGGCGGTGACCTTTACTAACAAAGCGGCGCGTGAAATGCGCGGGCGCATTGAGTCGTTAATGGGCCGAAGTCTGCACAATATGTGGATTGGCACTTTTCACGGGCTGGCACACCGCTTATTGCGGGCACACCATGCCGAAGCGGGCTTGCCGGAAAATTTCCAGATCCTCGACTCAGATGATCAGTACAGGCTGGTACGGCGCATTCTGAAAGCCATGAACCTGGACGAAAAGCACTGGGCGCCCCGGCAAATACAGTGGTATATCAACGGCAATAAAGATGAAGGGCTGCGTCCACAACATATCGAGACCCATGGCGATCATATTCAGCAAAAAATGCGCGATATTTACGCGGCCTATCAGGATGCATGCGATCGCTCAGGTCTGGTCGACTTTGCCGAACTGTTGTTACGTGCCCATGAACTGTGGGCGAAAAACCCCGAGGTACTGGCCCACTACCAGCGTCGTTTCCGCGCCGTACTGGTAGACGAATTTCAGGATACCAACAACATTCAGTATGCGTGGTTGCGCATGCTCAGCAATACCGACAATAACAACATTATGATTGTCGGCGATGACGACCAGTCTATCTATGGCTGGCGCGGGGCCAATGTGGATAACATTCAGCATTTTCTGAAAGATTTTGAATCGCCTGCCACAATTCGCTTGGAGCAAAACTACCGTTCTACCGGCACCATACTGAATGCCGCCAACGCCGTGATTGATAATAACCAGGGGCGGCTAGGGAAAGAACTGTGGACCGACGGCAGCGACGGTGCACCCATTTCAGTGTACGCCGGGTTTAACGAACTCGACGAAGCCCGTTTCATCGTATCGCAGATCCGTAGCTGGCTGAATGATGGCAATGCCCTGAAAGACAGCGCTATTTTATACCGCAACAATGCCCAGTCACGGGTGTTAGAGGAAGCATTGCTGCATGAAGGCATAGCCTACCGAATTTACGGTGGGCTGCGCTTCTTCGAACGTCAGGAAATTAAAGACGCGCTGGGCTACCTGCGCATGATCAATCATCCCCACGACGACGCCGCATTTGAACGGGTGGTAAACACGCCCAGTCGCGGCATCGGTGAAAAAACACTAACCCAGATCCGCGAAACCGCGCGGGCCCATAATTGTTCTATGTGGCAGGCCAGTCAGCTCTTGATCACCGACAAGGCCCTGAAAGGCCGCGCGCTGAATGCCTTGCAAAGCTTTAGCCTGCTGATCAGTGAAATGGAGCAGAAAGCCACCGACGAGCCCCTGGAAGAACAGGCCGATATCGCTATTAAGCAGTCTGGTCTGTATGCCATGTATAAGGCTGAGCGTGGTGAAAAAGCCCAGGCGCGCATCGAAAACCTGGAAGAACTGGTCACCGCCTGTAAGCAATTTATTGTGCCGGAAGAAGCCGAGGAGATGACGCCATTGTCTGCCTTCCTTGCCCATGCGTCGCTGGAGGCCGGCGAAACCCAGGCCGATACCGACCAGGATGCGGTGCAGATGATGACCATCCACACCGCCAAGGGTCTGGAGTTTCCATTGGTCTTTATGGCCGGTGTAGAAGAAGGCATGTTCCCCAGTCAGATGACCAATGACGAACCCGGGCGCATGGAGGAAGAACGCCGCCTATGTTACGTGGGCATGACCCGCGCCATGCAGAAACTGTATATTACCTATGCAGAAACCCGCCGGGTCTACGGTCAGGACAAATACCACACCGCCTCACGGTTTATCCGCGAGATCCCGGATAACTGTGTAGAAGAGGTGCGCCTTAAATCTACCGTGTCCCGGCCCGTCCATAACCGTTTCTCACGCTCTGCGTCTCACGAAGCATTTGAGCACAGTGGTTTCCAGCTGGGTCAGCGGGTCACGCACCGGAAGTTTGGCGAAGGTGTCGTGCTGAATTACGAGGGCGCGGGCGACCACGCCCGGGTACAGGTAAATTTTGATGACTTAGGAAGTAAGTGGCTTGTGCTGGCATATGCTAAGCTAGAAAGTATCTAAAGCACGGCAGGGTTCACCGGCCGTCATTGCAGGGCGTCGGGACGTATGCAACAAAAGGTGCTGGTGATTGAAAACAGTCAGGTGAGTCTTAACCTGATGGAAAAGCTGGTGCATAAAGCAAACCTCACTCCGATAGGCGCCCGCTCCCTGACTGAAGCTCAGTACAAATTCAGTCATGCCACCCCAGAAGATTACCTGTGCGCAGTGGTGGGCTATCAATTACCTGATGCCCCACGCGGCGAAGCCATTGATTTCACCACCAGTGCCTTTCTGCCCACTATCGTGGTCACCGATGAAATCAGTAATGACGTGCGTGATGCGGTACTGGCCCGCGACGTCGTGGATTACGTGCCAAAAGAAAACAACCAGGTATACGACTACATCGCCCGCTTGCTGGCCCGACTGGATAAGAACCGTCACATTGGCGTACTGGTAGTACACGGCCGGCGGGGGCCGCGGGCGTATATGGCCTCGTTACTGTACCGCCATAACTTCTCTGTATTTCAGGTGGGCTCTGCCAAAGATGCCATGGCGGCGCTGGCACAGCGGCCTAATATTCAGCTGGTGCTGACCGACAGTGCCCTGCCCGATGAGTCTGGCACCCGGTTCATTGCTAATCTACGCAAGCTGTTTTCCAAAGAGCAGCTGGCCATTATTGGCATAGCGGATGGGAACAGTGCTGCATTGTCCGCACACTTTCTGAAAAGCGGCGCCAACGACTTTCTGCGCCTGCCGTTCTGTCATGAAGAGTTCCTTTGCCGCATTATGCAAAACGTAGAGTTGATGGAGAATGTCGAGTCTATTCGCAGTGCGGCCAACACCGACTACCTCACCGGCCTGTCCAACCGGCGCCATTTTTTCTATACCCTGAGCATGGGTTATCAGACACTGCCCACGCCACATGCGCTGGCGTTGCTGGACCTCGACTTCTTCAAGACCGTGAATGACACCCACGGCCACGATGCTGGGGATGCTGTGCTCAAAGCGGTGGCTGCGTTACTCACCCGCCATTTTAACGACGAGCTGGTGGCGCGGTTTGGCGGTGAAGAGTTTTGCGTCTACCTGCCACAGACCGATGCCGACACAGCCATAGAACGCCTGGAAGCCTTTCGCCGCCAGGTGGCGGCGTTAAAAGTGGAGGTAGATCAGGGGGGGCCGTTAACCGTGACTGTCAGTATCGGTATGACCTTCCAGCCCGCCAATAGCATTGAAGCATTACTGTCAGCGGCCGACCGGCTGCTTTATCAGGCCAAAGCTCAGGGCCGCAACCAGGTGTGTAGCGACAGCTAGACGCTATTCTGGCGTGGCGTACCGCAACCGGCGTTGCTGCCGGTAGGCACGCAGGGAATCCACTGAGAAAATCACCAGCGCCGCCCATACAAATCCGAAGGTCACCAGTCTGGCCTCCTGTAGCGGTTCGTCATATAAAAACACCGCCAGGAAAAACATCAGCGTAGGCCCGATATACTGAAAAAAGCCCAGTGTAGAATACATGATGCGGCGGGCCGCTGCGGTGAAGCATAGCAAGGGCGCGGTAGTGACCACCCCGGCGGCCAGTAACCACAGGTTCAGCGATAACGGGTTATCGGGCATGGCACTGTAAGAGGAAGCGAAGAACACCCAGTAACCCAGCGCCAGCGGTAGCATCATCAGGGTTTCAATAAACAGGCCGGGCAATGAGTCGACTGCCACCTGTTTGCGCAGCAACCCGTACACGCTGAAACTGCCGGCGAGTACCAGCGCTATCCACGGGAACTGCCCATAGGAGAGGATCAGAATACTTACGCCAATAACCGCTAGTACCACCGCCACTTTCTGAAACAAACGTAACCGTTCACCCAGAAACAGCCGGCCCAGGAAGACATTCAGTAGCGGGTTAATGTAATAGCCGAGACTGGCATCAAGAATATGGTCGTTATTAATGGCCCAGATAAACAACAGCCAGTTAGCCCCCAGCAGAATACCGGCGGCAAATAGCACCAGCATGACCCGTCTGGAGCAGACGGCCGCCACAACTTTCGGCCACTGTCGCATGCCAGCAATCAGACCGATCAGGATCACGGCTGACCAGACTACCCGGTGCATCAGTACTTCCATGGCAGGCATCATCTGCAGCTGCTTGAAATACATCGGGGCGATACCCCACATGGTATATGCGGCGATGGCACACATCACCCCGACCTGGGTACGGTTTACGGCGGATTCAGTCTGAGACACGTGATTCCTGTCATTGGCTGGCTTCGAGGACGGGCATTGTCGGTGAATGCCCGTCCCCGCGCAATACGAATTCGTTATGGTGTATAGTCGTGCGACCAACGTCGGCTGGCAACACGGCCTGCGTTACAGCAAAAACAGCGTTCCCAGCCCCAGAAAGGCCACAAAGCCCACGATGTCGGTGACCGTGGTGAGAATAACCGAGCCGGATAATGCGGGATCGATGCGTAATTTATCCAGAATAACCGGCAGAAATACTCCGGCCAGGGCTGCACTGATGATATTCACCAGGATCGCCAGACAAATCACTATGCCCAGCACCACATCGGTGAACCAGAAATACGCCACAATGCCAATCACCACTGCCCAGATAAGGCCATTCACGCCGCCCACCTTCAGCTCTTTAATCATCAGCGCCCGGAAGTTGGCACTGGTTACCTGGCCAAGGGCGAGGCCCCTGACGATCAGAGTCAGGGTCTGACTGCCGGCAATCCCGCCCATGCTGGCTACCACCGGCATTAATACTGCCAGCGCCACCACCTGTTGCAGGGTGGCTTCAAACAGGCCAATAAACCAGGAGGCCAGAAACGCAGTGAGCAGATTGATGCCCAGCCAAACGGCGCGGTTACGGGCACTTTTCGCTACGGGTGAAAACAAATCCTCGTCTTCATCCATACCTGCCGAGGCCATCACCTGACGTTCGTAGTATTCGTTAACCAGTTCACCGGCAGACTGCATATCCAGCCGCCCCAGCAACTTATTGCCTTCATCTACTACCGGCAGCGAGGCGTAACCAGAGCGCTGCACCTGCAGTGAAGCTGCCATGCTTTCATCTGTGCCTTTCAGCACCGGGATATTTTCTTCGGTAAGCTCGACTAACGGCACGTGTTCAGGTGCGCCAAACAGCCGGGTCAGTCGCACGGCAGCGGAAAACTGGCCCGAGCGGTTTACCAGAAACACGGTATCGCAATGCGCGGGCACGTTGCGGCGAATAAGGCGCAGGCCCTCGCGCACTTTGGCATTCAGGGGGAGTACCAGCAGCTCATGACTGATCCAGTGACCAATTTCCTCGTCTTTAAACTGGGTCGCTTCCCGGAAATAGGCCTGTTGACGGCCATCCAGCGCGGCATAGGCTAAGTCCACCAGCCGTGATGGCAAAGAATCGAGCAGCTCCAGCAGATCTTCCGCTTCAATGTCATTGAAGATGGCCGCCCACTCATAATCCTGCACCGCATCGATAAGGATTTCCCGGGGGTCGCTGCGCATCTCTACCAGCACATCGAGTTTACGGTCCCGGGGGATCCCTTCCCACACAGCTATCCGCCGATCTACCGGCAGCGACTCCAACAAGGTGGCAATGTAGACATCGTCCTGCGCCGCCAGCGCGGTGAGAATGGCCGCAGGATCGTCAGTGGGCCCCTCTGAAACAAACTCTTCAATGAGATCGGGTAACGGTTCTGCCATGCCCTGTCTCCTTTCAATGTTGTGGCCACGCCACGGTTAAGCGCAATTTGTAGATATACTGATGAACCCGTTTAACTAGCCCAGCATAGCGTTAAAGGGCACCTGGTCGCGAAACAGGAAAATAACCTGGTTCGTCAGTGTGTCTCTGAGTGTGGCGGTCATGGGCGCGCGAGTCAAAAAGCCGTGCTGTTATTGTACCTGCAATTACACATGACGCCATATTTGTCAGCGAAAACAGCCACTTTCAGCCAGCCCCCTGATTTTTAGGCCAGAATTGCCCTTTCCCCCGTGAAGCTTGCACTAAAAACGCGTAAAATCCCCGCCCATGAATATGCCTGTTGTTGATACCGCACCTCCCGAACCGTCGCCACCTACGCCCCAGTCTGTGCTGGAGCAGGTCTTCGGCTATGCCACTTTCCGGGATGGTCAGCAGCAGGTGATTGAGCACCTGTGCGACGGTGGCGATGCACTGGTGCTGCTGCCCACTGGGGGCGGTAAATCATTGTGCTATCAGATCCCGGCGCTGGTTCGTCCGGGGACGGCCATTGTGGTGTCGCCGCTTATCTCGCTTATGCAGGATCAGGTGGAACAGTTACAGGCACAGGGCGTCCGCGCCGCGTACCTGAACTCGTCACTGGATATGGACGTGCAAATGCAGGTGCAGGATACCCTGCGCGAGGGCGGTTACGACCTGCTTTATGTATCTCCAGAGCGGTTGCTGCAGCATCATTTTCAGGCCCAGTTGCAGGCGCTGACCGTGTCACTGTTTGCCATTGATGAGGCCCATTGCGTGTCCCACTGGGGCCACGACTTCCGACAAGATTACCGCATGCTGGGGCAGATAAAGCGACGCTTCCCGGACATTCCGGTGGTCGGCCTGACGGCCACTGCCGATGTGGCCACGCAGGCCGATATTCAGGCCCAGCTGAACCTGCAGTCACCGCTCATATATAAAGGCAGCTTCGACAGACCCAATATCCGCTATCGGGTGATGTCCAAATATAAAGGGTTTGATCAGGTGGTGGCCTATGTCAAACAACAGGATGGCAGCGGCATTATTTACTGTAACAGTCGCGCCAAGGTCGATGACCTGAACGCCAAGTTGTATCGCCAGGGATTCAAAAGCGCAGCCTATCATGCCGGCAAAGACGCCGATGAACGGGAGTTTGTTCAGCGCCAGTTCCTGAACGACAAAGTGGACGTGGTAGTGGCCACGGTCGCCTTCGGCATGGGGATCAACAAGTCTAATGTGCGTTTCGTGGTCCATCACGATGTGCCCCGCAGTGTCGAAAGCTACTACCAGGAAACCGGTCGTGCCGGTCGTGACGGGCTCGATGCCGAAGCCCTGCTGTTGTTTGACGAAAAAGACAGTGCCCGGGTAAAGCAATGGATTGAACAGGGCGAAAACGCCGAGCGTACGGATGTGGAATTACAGAAGTTTGCCGCCATGGAGTCCTTTGCCGAGGCACAGACCTGTCGCCGTCAGGTGCTGCTGAATTATTTTTCCCAGTTCAGCGACAGCGCCTGCGGTAACTGTGATATCTGCCTCGATCCGCCCAAAATGGTGGACGGCGTAGTGACCGCCCAGAAGGTGTTGTCCTGCATACTGCGTCTCGAACAACAGGCCGCTACCCAGTACGTCATCGACGTATTACGGGGCAAGCAACTACGCCGTCTGCAGGAAGCCGGTCACGACCAGCTTAGTACCTACGGCATAGGCAAAGACCAGTCAGACTCATACTGGCACAACATCATGAACCAGTTAATTCACCAGGGGCTCATTCGGGTGGATATTACCGCCAACGCTGCGCTCAGACTGACCGAGGCGGCTCGTCCCGTCCTCAAAGGTGAGGTAGCCCTGAAACTGGCAGTGCCGCGATTGGAATTTAAGCCCGATAAGAAAGCCAGGCATGCACCGGCCAATTATGACCGGACCTTGTTTGTGCGCCTGAAACACCTGCGCAAAGTGCTGGCGGAAGAGCACGAAGTGCCACCCTATGTGGTCTTCAGTGATGCCACCCTGGTAGATATGGCTGCCAAGCAGCCCACCAGCACCGCAGCGATGCTGGATATCAGTGGCGTCGGCCAGACCAAGCTGGCCCGTTACGGCGAGGCATTTTTACAGTTAATCGACGATTATCTGAACAAAGAATTAGCCTGAGGCGTTTCAGGCATAATCGTACTGGCCGCCTTTTTCCAGCGCTCGTTGATAAGCAGGCCGTGCATGGATCCGTTTTACATAGCTGCTGATAGCCGCCAGGTTATCAGCCCGTCCCGACGCTACCAGTGACTCCAGCGGAAACAGCATTTGCACATCGGCGCCGGTAGGCGCATCGCCGGCAAACCAGTCGTGTGCAGCCAGATAGGACTCCACATAACGCAGACTTTTATCCAGATTAGGACGGTAATACGCATCCAGAATGCCATCTATCAGCTTGTTGGCGATGGGTTTTACAAAAAATGGTTTGGACGCTTTCGCGCGGGCTTTTTCGAGCACCAGTCTGGCCACCATCGGCGGCATTAAGGAGCCTTCGGCAAAGTGCAGCCAGAACAGATATTGCTGATAGGCGGCGGCATCCTTAGGCGGCGCAAAATGATCTGTCGCATATTCCCGCACCAGATACTCAATGATAGCGCCCGACTCTGCCATTGCGCCAGCTGGTGTTGAAAGGACCGGTGAGCGCCCTAACGGGTGTACGGCTTTTAATTCTGCTGGTGCCAGCTTGGTGACAGGATCCCGCTGGTACAGTTCCAGCGTATAGTCTGCTCCCAGCTCTTCCAGCAGCCACAGGATACGCTGCGAGCGTGAATTATTTAAATGGTGCAGTGTTAGCATAGTTCTTTCTGAAAACCCGGTTGCGTTGCTGGCCCCTGCCGACGTGGCCAGTACCAGTAACTAAAAGAAAAGTCGTTGTTATGTGACACCAGAGTGGGTGCCAGTGTTATCCATATAATATACAGCGGGCTCACCAGATAAGTTTAGTGAAATTAAGAATTTAATGCACCGTCCTGCCCCCTTCGAAACACTACCTGCTGCCATGGTATACTGAGGCGGTATTTGTTCCAGACAACGGGAGTCATGTGACACTCACTCATCACTACGCCAATACCCTGCCTGACCTGGTTAGTCAGGTGACACCCCAGCCGCTCACCGGGCTTAACCTGCGACTGGTCAACCGCGCCCATGCCGATGCCCTGGCGCTGCCTGACTACTGGTGGCAGGACGACTGGCTGGTAAAGGCGCTGCACGACAGTGACTCTGAGCTGGCCAAAGGTGCTGTGGCACAAAAGTACGGTGGCCATCAGTTTGGCCACTGGAATCCGGCGTTGGGTGACGGCCGGGGGCTGTTACTGGGCGAGGCCGCAGATGCCACCCAGGGGCCCCAGGACTTACACCTGAAAGGGGCCGGCCCCACGCCCTACTCCCGGCATGCCGATGGTCGCGCAGTGCTGCGCTCTACCCTGCGGGAGTATCTGGGACAGGAAGCTTTGCACCATCTGGGTATTCCTACCTCCCGCAGTCTGTGTCTGCTCACCAGTGCCGATACCGTGTACCGGGAACGTCCTGAGCCCGGTGCCATGTTAATTCGCACCGCGCCCAGTCATATTCGTTTCGGACACTTTGAATTTTATTACCACAGCCGTAACAGTCAGGCGCTGGACGACCTTATTCAGTACACCATCGCGCGTTACTTTCCCGAGTGTCTTGCTGCGCCCAATCCGGTGGCCGCACTGCTCAGTGCCATCGTGTTGCGCACTGCCCGCATGGTGGCTCACTGGCAGGCCCATGGCTTCGTGCATGGTGTCATGAACACCGACAATATGTCTGTTCACGGTATTACCTTCGACTATGGTCCGTATGCGTTTATGGACGCCTTCAGACCGAATGCCGTGTTTAACCACACCGATCACGAAGGCCGCTATGCATTTGATCGGCAGCCAGGCATTGCCCTGTGGAACTTAAACGCACTGGCCCATGCATTTTCCGGGCACTGTTCAACCGATGAGTTACGGGACGCCCTGTCACAGTTTGAACCGGTATTCATTAATCAGTACCGCCATCAAATGACCGCCAGAATGGGGCTGTCGGACAGCGCCGATGACGTGGAGATTATGCAGGAGTTCATGGCCTTGTTAAGTGCGGAGCAGCACGATTATACGTTGCGCTTTCGCCAACTGGCTCATGCTGACATTCACCAATCCGGCAGCACCCTGCGGGACAGCTTCGTTGACCGCGTCGCCTTCGATGCATGGTGGCAGCGCTATCGTGGCGCCCGCGAGCACCAGGCCACAGATGCAGATACATTGCTTGCGAAAAACCCCGCTGTGATCCCCCGCACCCATACGCTCAGTGCACTTATTGCGCAGGCCGAACAGGATGACTGGCAACAGGTGGAAGCGTTCATTCAGGCGCTGCAGACACCGTTTGATACGTGCTGGGACGAACACGAATTCGCCCGGCCGCCAACAGAAGCTACGCCGGTGTCACTCTCATGCAGCAGTTAACCCTTAGCCGTCTGCAAGAGGCCTTACAGTTCCAGCCACCGGTAGTCACTGTGCACGTGCCGCTACCAGAGAGTGCTGCCCAAACACTGCAGTGGACCCGACACTTCGCCCGGCTTACCGGTCTGACAGTGATCAGTGAGGACTGGGGAGCCGATCGCTATCAGGCGGTGCTCACGGGCACTGAGCTGCGCGTAATGCTGAATATCGAATGGCTGTGTGAGTCCATCTGGCTGGAAGCTGCCGGTGGCAATGGCAATGACGCAGAGACGCTATGGCGTTGGTGTCAGTCATGGTCGTTACCACCGGATCACGACAGATAATTCATTCCCCGTATTTGACGGGGCCACCCGGCAACATAAAGTTTGTCAGCTTACATTACAAAAAAAGAAAAGGATGTCTTATGCATGTACCCTCTCTGAGTGCCGCTCTGACCGCACTCTCGCTCCTGGTGCCGGTACACGGTCAAACGCTGGATTTGCCCTGCGATGACAAAAAAGATCAGGCGCTGCAAACGGCCAGCGAAGAAGAAGTGGCCCGCATCACCTCCTTCACGCCTGCCGAAGCCGTCGATCGCGAAAATCCCCGCTATCCCCGCCAGGCCGCCCAGCACGGCCAGGAAGGCTGGGTGCAAATGAGCTACGTGATTGATGAAGAAGGCAATGTTCTGGATGCCGTGGTAGAAGATTACGTCGGCAACACACTGTTTAAACGCAGTGCCCTGCGTGCGCTAAAACAATGGAAGTTCACGCCGGCCATGCAAGACGGAAAGCCCACCCAGCAGTGTCACCAGAAAGTGCAGTTTGATTTTTACATTGACGGCGCGCGCGGCGCCTCCCGGCAATTTGTGGCTGCGTATAAAGACATTGAAGCGTTAATCCGGACGGACAACCTCGCCGAGGCAGAAAAAGGCTTGCAGACACTTCATGAACGCACTGACAGTAACCGCTACGAAAATGCGTGGCTGTATTCACTGGACGCCATGCTGGCGAAAAAACTCAATGATGGCCGCCGCGAACTGAAAAGTCTTCGGCGCGCCGTGGCCAGTGCCCGTAGCCACGACGAAAAGCATGCCACCTTTGATAGTAACTACACCGCGTTTATGTACCAACGCCAGTTTGTGCTACATACCCGGTTCCTGCAGCTGGCTGACGCGTTAGCAGCGGCCGAAAAATTAGCTGCAATGGAAGGGCAGGCAGACCACCTGGCTGCAATACAGCCTGCCATCGATAAAATTCACGCCTATATTGCGTCAGCAGACAATATATTCGTGCCGCTTGCGCTGGATGAATCGGGCGTGGAATTTCATGCTCTGTCGCGTAACCAGTTTGCCTTTGCTGATATTCTGGGGCAACTGGATACAGTGGAAGTACGTTGCGAGACCCAGCGCGAAATTTTCACCGTCGCTGAGGCGCATATCTGGACCATCCCTGAAAGCTGGGGGGCGTGCCGGGTTTTAGTAGCAGGTCAGGCAGGTGCTGCATTTAACCTGGTAGAAGTAGCAGGCAGCTAACTGTGACGTGAGGCGGGGACGCTGCCCCGCTTCGGTAGTCGTTTGTCGACCAACCCGTAATCATCTGATTCCACTTATTTTTTTCAATACTCCCTATTATTTCACGCAGTTCCTTCCCAACATTCAACCGGATAAGCTAGTATGAATCAGACCTGCTTTATCAAGGATGCTGTTATACACCCCATGTCTGTTCCGAGGATAGGTAACCAACACCGCCGGCTGCTTTTCGTCTTCACTGCTATGTGGGGACTGCTGCTTACCTGTGTCAGCCTGCCCCTCAGCGCCCAGCAAGCCCACCTGGTACTGGATGAACAATTTACCTCCCATGCCTTTAATATCAGAGCCCAGTGGAAAGTCGTTCCTCAGCAACACGCTTACGATACCGTGATGGCACGGTTCGATGACTGGCCCGATATTCATTATCCGTCACCGCTGGCCGACAACGACCGCTTGTGGCTGCGGGCGCGCATTTCAAACATGGGCGACCAGCCCTTGTCCCTGACATTGGTCAGCGACCGGACAGCGCTGGATTATGTTCATCTGGTGCTGCTGGACGGGCGCGATCGCATTACTGACTCGTTTAATTACCGGGTAAGCCGCAGCAACAGCCTGCCCAGCCGGCTGCTGCCCACACTGAAGTTTCCCTTTGTGCTGCAAACCGGACAGAGTAAAACCCTGCTGTTGAGCGTAAAAGACAATGGCTTGGTGGCGCCGCAGGTTACCTTGTGGGAAAACCACGCGCTGGCAGTGCACGACCGCAATATGGTGTTGTTGTTCGGTGTGGCCATGGGCACTCTCTCCGTGCTGTTGGGGTATTTTCTTATTTCGTATTTATACCAGCGCACACCGGCGCGGTTCTGGCTGGCCACAACCTTTGCCATTCTGTTTGTGTTCGCTTTCGTTATACAAGGTGGGCTGGTTCATTGGCCGGCGCTCAGTAATCAGGTTGAGGCGGCCACGGTGATTTTACTGGCCGCTTTTCTGGCGGCGCAGGTAAGGGTCTGTCATACCCTGTTCCCGCGGATCCCGTTACCACTGCGGGTACTAACCCTGCTCGCGCCATTAGGGTTAGCCGCTGTGGTGCTTACCCAGTCAGCCTATCAGATGACCCTGGCCATATACCTGGGCAGCCCATTAATAGGTTTATTAATTATCCTGAGTGCCCTGCTCTTCCGCGACCGCCGCAACCCCACCCAAACCCGTACGTTTTTAATCGCCTGGCTGTTCCTGTTTGCTGTTTATGCGGTGCAGCTCGACCTGACGGTGAATGTCATGCCCGTCAACGTGCTTATCAGCCTGCAGTGTGTGGTACTGATGATGCTCGCCATGCTTAGTTTTGCGTTCAGCATTGAGGTAAAAGAAAAGAATTTAAACATTCAGCAACTGTCCGCACGGGAAAAAACCATTACCCAGCTGAACCAGTTCTACGACTTATTCCGCAATTCCGCGGAAGGCTTGTATACCTCTACCCTTGACGGAGAACTGCGCAGTATCAATCCGGCCATGTGCGCCCTGTTTGGCTATGAGGATGAAGACAGTATGTTGCGGGAAGTGGAAAACACCCGTAACTTTTATGCCTCCAAAGAAGATCGCGATCTGCTGGTGGGCGAAATCCTCGAAAAAGGTGCGGTGATGGGCCGTGAAATTAAAGGGATCCGGGCGGACGGCAGCGAATTTTGGTTCTCTCTGTCATGTCAGATCCGTAAAGAGGCTGCGGGGACCTTTTTGTATGGGTCCATTTTTGATGTGACTGAGCGTAAACAGTCGAGTATCAGCCTGGAATATCTGGCTACCCACGACTCGCTAACCGGCGTATTTAACCGCCGGGAGTTTGAGAAACGCCTGTATCAGGCACTGGATAGCCATAGCGAGCACGATTGTGTATGTCTGCTGTATCTGGACTTAGACCGCTTTAAGGTTGTTAACGACACCTGTGGCCACAAAGCCGGTGACGCGCTTATCAAGGACGTGGCCACGTTGTTTCAGGACACCGTGGGTAATCAGGGTGATCTGGCGCGACTCGGTGGCGACGAGTTTGCTATCCTCGTAACCGCCGCCTCGGAAGACGATGCCTACCTGCTGGGCGTAAAAATACTCAACGCGCTGCAGAGCTACCGCTTTGTATGGGAAAACCGCATTTTCTCAGTGGGTGTAAGTATTGGCCTGGTGGGCTGTGGCGATGACGGTGCCGGCCCTGAGCAGTACCTCAGTATGGCCGACGCCGCCTGTTATATTGCCAAAGAGCAGGGGCGCAACCAAATCCACCGCTATTCTAGTGACGACGACAGCCTCAAGCGTTACGAGGCGGAACTGGATTCGCTGGCGGCCATTAATGAAGCGCTGGAGCACAGCAAGTTTACCCTGTTCTACCAGCACTGCCGTCCGCTGCATACTCCCCTTGAGGGTGACAATTTTGAAATTTTGCTGCGCCTTGAAGGGGAAGAAGGTGAGCTCATTCCACCTAACGCATTCTTACCTTCGGCGGAGCGGTATAACCTGATGCCGAAAATTGACCGCTGGGTGGTGGAGAACAGCTTTCGCTGGCTGGCTGACCACCCCGATATTCTGGCCAGCCTGCAACGCTGCAGCATCAACCTGAGCGGCCAGTCACTGGGCGACCGCGACCTCAAGCTATTTATACTCAATGCGTTTGAAACCTATAGCATTCCCTACCATAAAATATGTTTTGAGATTACCGAAACGGTAGCCATCATTCGTATGGACGACACCAGATCATTTATGCACACCTTCCAGCGTCTGGGTTGCGAATTCTCGCTGGATGACTTTGGCAGCGGGTTTTCATCGTATACTTACCTTAAGCATCTGCCTGTTAACAGCGTGAAAATTGACGGCAGCTTTATTAAAGACATGCTTAACGACCCGGTTGATGCCGCCATGGTGGCCTCCATTAAAGATGTTGCAAAAGCACTGGGCATGAAAACCGTGGGCGAGTTTGTGGAAAATGAAGCTACCATGTCGCAGCTGGGCCGGATGGGGGTCGACTTTGCGCAGGGTTATGGGGTGGCGCGCCCTGCCCCGCTGAAAGAGTATCAGCCCCTGTAACTGAGCGTTGCATCGCTAGTGATACGTCAGTGACGGACCGCATGCGGGCATACCACGGTTCAAATAGGATTCTGCAGCCGCCCTTGCTATAATGCGATAATGTAACATTTATTAGCCAGCCGGCCTTGTAAACAGCAGGAACACCCCAAAGTTAACCGCTCCTGTGAATGGGTGTAGAAGTGTCATGACCATTAAACAACCTAAATATGAATATGTCAGCTCCGCAAAACTCCCCACCCGTATGGGCGAGTTCAGGATCCACGGCTTCGTGGAAGCCAGCGGGCAGGAGCACGTTGCGCTCTCTTACGGTGAGTGGCAGGAAAGCGATATTGTCCCTATTCGCATTCACTCGGAATGCCTGACCGGCGACGCCCTGTTCAGCACCCGTTGCGACTGTGGTTTTCAGCTGGAAAAAGCCTTGGCGAACATTGTCGAGCGCGGCTTTGGTGTGTTGTTATATCTGCGCCAGGAAGGCCGGGGTATCGGCCTGCTGAATAAAATCCGCGCCTATAACCTTCAGGACAGCGGCATGGACACTGTCGAGGCAAACGAACACTTAGGTTTCGACGCCGACCTGCGTAGTTATGACATTTGTAAGCTAATGCTGGATACCCTGAAGGTGGAGCAGGTTGAGCTGATGACCAATAACCCCCGCAAAATGGATGCGTTGCAGAAGCTGGGCGTGAAGGTGGCGGCCCGTAAACCCATCGACCACGGTATCACCAAAGACAATAAACACTACCTGAAAACCAAGACTGAAAAGCTCGGTCACGCCTTCGATCCGCACCTGCTGAAATAATTAACACAGTAACATTCCTGTACCAGGCTGAATCGGCCAGTTGGGTTCGATTCAGCTTAGGTTAATGCCCCACCGCCTATAACTTGTACAAGCTTTCAAGAAACCGCACCGGCATGTTGCCCACCGGTTTAAGGAGATTGTATGAAACAGTCCACACTGCCGCTGATTATATCGCTGGCGTTTTCCAGTCTGTTCCCGGTAGCCAACGTACAGGCGACGCCTGAGCCTCTGCCACAAATGGCCGAGAGTAGTTATAGCGATGCCGAACTGGATAGCCTGCTCGCGCCTATCGCGTTGTACCCTGACACGGTGCTCACCCATATCCTGATTGCCTCTACCTACCCACTGGAAGTGGTCGCGGCGGATCGCTGGCGCCAGGAAAATGCGCATCTGAATGCCGAACAGGTGGCCAACGCGGTGGAGGCCTATGACTGGGACCCCAGCGTAAAAGCCCTGGCGCCTTTTGACCAGGTATTACGCACCATGGCGGACGATCTTAACTGGTTGCAGTCGCTCGGCGATAATGTGCTGATCAGTCAGTCCAGGGTATTGGCCCGGGTGCAGGTGTTACGTCAGCACGCACTGTCGCAGGGTGCCTTGTCAGATAACGAATATCAGCGGGTAGAGCGCGATGCGGAGGTCATTGTCATTGAACCCCGTCGACGGGAAGTGGTGTATGTGCCCTATTATGATACCCGTGTGGTTTACGGGCACTGGTGGCATCCGGTGGCGCCGGTGCACTGGCACCACCCGGTCAACTATCGCAATCACTTTGGGTTTTACTGGAGCCCCAGTATCCGGCTCACCAGTTTCTTTTATTTCGGCGGCATTCACTGGCACAACCGCCATGTAGTAGTCACCCATCGCCCGGTTCGTCACTATCACCATGGGTATTCCCGTAAGCGGGTGTACAGCAAGGAATATCAGCGCTGGAACCATAATGTAAAACACCGCCGCATCCGGTATTCCGACCGGGTCGTGCGCAGTGCCCCAGAACGTTATGCGGTCGCACCGCAGCGCAAAGTGGTGCACAGTCAGTCGAAGTCCCGGCAGGTTGATTACCGGCAGCAACCCCGTCAGCGCCTGCAGGATGCTCGCAAAAATCACCGTCAGGTCACACCGGTGAAACCGAAGCAGGTCCGGACGCATGCGCCGGAGAAGTCCCGGGCACCTAAATATACCCGTGAACCGGTTCGCCACAGCAATGAGCGCGACGTGGTGAAGCCCAGGGTAAGTAAGCCAGAGGTGGTGCGCCGCCCTAACCAGGCCGCCCCGCGCACGCAACCAAAATCACCCCGTCAGTACACGAAGCCGGTGGAACGACCCACCTATCGCAGTGAAGCTAAACGTACTCACAAGCCGGCTGTACGTCAGCAGCGGCAGTCGACACACAAGGTGAAGCGTGACGTGGCCTCCCATAGCCGGCGGGCGGAGCGTTAAGCTCCCTCACATACGCGGCGTGTTTAGCCACCTGCGTGACGGCGGTTATAGCGGGAAAGGAAGGCCTCCACAAAACGGGGCGACGAGGCGTCATCCAGATTGAAGTACAGCGACGGCTCAATTAACTCAAGCTCCATGATGGCCCAGTGATTATCAAAGCGAATAATATCCACCCGGGCATACAAACTGTCGGTGGGCATGGCGGCCAATGCCTGCTCACACACCGCCAGAATATCATGGTCCGGCGTCACCGCCTGTAACGATCCCCCATGTTCTTCCTGCACTCTGAAATCGCCCTGTTTGGGTGTTTTCAGAATGGCATGACTGTAGCGGTTGTCACAATAGAACACCGAATATTCCCCGGCTTCGACCACGGCTTCGGCAAAGGGCTGGATCATAATTTGGCGTTGCTGATACAAGTCGCTGAGGGTGTCCTGTTGCATCACGGCCGTTTCGCCGGTGAGTAGAAACGTATCATCGGCATTCGCACTCAGCACCGGTTTCACAATGAGTTTATTGGTATTAAACCGGCTCCGTGCCTGCTCGATCGCATTCAAATCAAAGCCGCACTGCCACAGCGTGGGCAAGGTGGCGACCTCCTGTTCCTGCAGGACTTTCAGATAGGTCTTTTCCAGATTCCATTCCATCAGTGCCAGCGGATTTTCCAGATAAGCCGTGGAGCGCTCAATGTCACGTAAACACTGCAGAAACGACGCCGGGCTTTGCTGATAATCCCAGGGACTGCGCACAATTACCGCGTCGAAGTTATTCCAGTCGGTGGAATCCCGCCACGGTACCGATGTCACCTGCCAGCCCGCCTGTTCAAAATACGGGATCAGAAGTTCATCATAGACAAAAAAGTCGTCCAGGTTGTCCATAGATAAAAACGCAACGGATGGCATAGGTCCCTCCCCTAGAGTTCAATTACCAGGTGTTTATTTCTGATCTCAATGCGACGGGGCATCTGGTTACCGAATAACGGTAAGTTCAGCTCAGTAAAATCCAGCAGTAAAATCATCGGGAACTGGCGTCCCTGCATCTGATTAATTGCCTCAAGCAATTCACGGCTGTCTGACAGCGAGTTTTCCAGTACCCTGAAATCCACCAGCATGGGCTTTTCTATCTGCAGCTCTTTGCGGGCCGGGCGGTATTTCAGCAACCCTTGCATTTCACCTTCTGCCTCTAATGTCTGGTCGGCGCGCTCAGCACGGATCCTGACTTTCACGGCTACATCATCGTCCTCACTCCCCAGCGTCACCACGGGATCGGTAAAGGTAAGCTTAATGTCGTTGTAATACTGGGTTTGCGGAAAGGTCACTTTAACCATTTCATTGACATGTTTTTCCGACAGCGTGAACGTCACCGCCGACACCGGTAAGGCGAGTAACAGAAACAAAGCACACAGCAGTGGGCGCAGCATGGCAACCTCCAGATAATAAACCAGCCCGCACTTTACCATAACCACAAGCGTTGCCAGATGGGGGCGTACGCATTTTAATGTGATTATTTACAGCTCCCGTGATTTCCCGATAGTGCTCATAGACTTAGCCGGTTGCATGGCTGGTATTACGTCGGTGGGAGGGCTATGATGAAATTCTCATTTCCTTTACAGGACGTACCGTGAACGAGCTGATTATTCTCCTGCGCGAGACCTTGCAGACCGATGTATTCACGCTGTTCAACCATACCTTTAAGCTGGGCGAGCTGTTACTCGTGCCCTTGGCGCTGGTTGTCGGCTGGTGGCTGATTGATAAGCTGGCACACTTGGCCACCTACCGGCTGCGCAAAACCGGCGCCAGTGCTGACGCCGTGCATCTGTTTAAGCGTATTTTTTATATTTTCGCGTTTGCCGTACTTATTTTTACCTTGCTGGAAGTATTAAGCGTTCCGCTGACCGCCTTCGCGTTTTTATCCGGCGCCATCGCTATCGGGGTGGGGTTTGGCGCCCAAAATATCATTAATAACTTCATCAGCGGCTGGATCCTGATGTGGGAGCGCCCTATCCGTATTGGCGATTTTCTGGAAGTGGATGACGCCCGCGGTACCGTTGAAGCGATTAATACCCGGTCGACCCGTATTCGCCGGGTCGACGGTGTGCATATGCTGATCCCCAACAGTAAGCTGCTGGAAAACACGGTCATCAACTGGACCCTCATCGATACCCTTACCCGCACGTCGGTAAGAGTCGGCGTCGCCTATGGCTCGTCAACCCGGGACGTCGCCAGACTGATCGAAGAAGCCGCCGTGCAGCAGACCGATGTGCTGAGCGAGCCGAAGCCAGTGGTGATATTCGACGACTTCGGAGACAACGCGCTGGTGTTTGAAGTTTATTTCTGGGTAAACGCCACCATTGAACGTAATCTTCGCGTCATCCGTAGCCAGTTACGTTTCGATATAGACGAGAAATTTAATCAGGCCGGTATCGTCATTGCCTTTCCGCAACGGGATGTGCATCTGGATGGCACCCTGACCCTGCAACGCCGGCAACCGGGAGTATCTTCATGAGTGACAGTGGTGAAAGCAGCTTTCTGTGGGCATATCACATCTTGCCGTCAGGAGAAGTCAGCCGCTACGAGCCCCCCACTGCCCCCCCTGCGGTTCCGGACGAGGGTTTTTTATGGTTACACATGCAGTCAGACGCACCTGACAGTGCCGACATCATGGCGAACCTGGCTATGCCCGCCCCGGTCATCGACGCAATAACCCCACCGGAAACCCGTCCCCGGGCACTCGCGGTGCTGGAAGGAGCGGTGGTGTACCTGCGGGCGCTCAATCACAACCCGGATGCTGCCCTGGATGACATGGTGTCATTGCGGGTATGGATGACTGACCGGCTGATAGTGACCGCGCGTCGCCAGGGGCGCAGCGTACAGTCGCTGGCAGATGTGCGTAAACGTATTGAAGGTCGCCAGCCCCCGTTAACCGCGCCTGATCTTTTAATCAATATCATCGAGTCTGTGGCCGACCGCATTCACGAAGTCGTGGATGATATTGAGGATACCCTGGTAGCCTGCGAGACCGCCGAAGAGCTCGACCGCGACGATCGCGAGCAACTGGCCGCACTGCGCCGCCAGGCGGCCAGTCTGCGACGGTTTTTAGCGCCGCAACGGGATGCACTGGAGGCTTTGCATCGTCTGCCTGATCTGCTCACGTCTGAGCAAGCATTCGATTTGCGCGAAGAGTCTGACCGTATGACCCGCTATGTGGAAGAACTCGACCTTGCCCGCGAACGCGCCATCATGTTGCAGGACGAATTGCGCAACCGCATTGCTGATCGTCAAAACGTGCGCATGTATGTTCTGTCCATGGTCACCGCAATCTTTCTGCCGCTGTCATTTCTTACCGGGGTGTTTGGTATGAATGTGGCCGGATTACCGGGCACCGAATCTCCGGACGCTTTCAACACGCTTATGTGGTGGATGGGCGGATTAGCTGCCGTCATGCTGATTGCTATGTTATGGCGCCGCTGGTTGTAGCAACAGCCTCTCCCGGCTGAGCGCAATAGTTACTGACTGCGTTAATTTGTTGCCCACAATCCGCCCATTGGTATGTTATTTGTACAATACCGGTATACGGGCGTTTCTTAGGGTAGATCTCCGTAAGAAACGCAGACACCGCGCAAAAGTTACAGGAGGACAGCATGAGTAAAAAGGCCGTGTTATACCGTATGATGATGGAGAACCACGTGTGCCCCTTCGGCATTAAGTCGAAAGAGCTACTTGAGCGGGAAGGCTATACCGTAGACGACCGCCATCTGACTACCCGTGAAGAAACTGACGCATTTAAGGCAAAACATCAGGTAGATACCACCCCGCAGACCTTTATTGATGAAAAGCGGGTGGGTGGTTATGACGACTTAAGAGACTATTTTGGCAAGGAGCAGGAAGGCGAACGCAGCAGTTCTTACACGCCGGTTTTAATGATTTTCGCGCTGGCCGCGCTGATGGTGGTGGCGCTTTTGTCCTCTGGTCGGCTTAATGCGGCTCCCGCGCCGGTCATCATGCACTTTGTGGCATTCACTATGGTCATGCTGGCACTACAAAAGCTGCAGGACTTAACCTCCTTCTCCAACATGTTTATTACCTATGACCTGCTGGCCCGAAAACAGGTTCGGTACTCCTACGTGTACCCCTTTGCTGAAGCGTACGCCGGCATTGGTATGCTGGCCCTACTGCCCGCCTTGTGGGTCGCCCCTGTTTCGCTGTTCATCGGGACCATTGGCGCCGTATCGGTCATTAAGGCGGTGTACATTGATAAACGGGATCTCAAGTGTGCCTGTGTCGGCGGTGACAGCGATGTGCCCCTTGGGTTTATCTCCCTGAGTGAAAACCTGTTTATGGTCGGGGCCGGCTTATGGATGCTCTACCGCGACCTCGTATTGTTGGGCTAATCTGCCGCCGTGGCCTCACTTTGTCCGCTCAGACCGCGCAGGTGGGCCACCACACTGCGACCCAGCGCGCTGAGGTTATAGCCGCCTTCCAGCACACTCACAATTCGGCCGTGGCAGCACGCGTCAGCTACGGCGCGTAGCTCCCGGCTTATCCATTGATAATCCGCTGTGGTCAGCCGCAGGTGCGCCATCGGATCTTCAGCGTGACCATCAAAACCTGCAGAAATCAGAATAAGTTCGGGCTGAAAGTGCCGCAGTGCCGGCAACCAGTGCGCCACCTGTTGCCGAAACTCCTCACCACTGCAACCGGCTGCAAGGGGGACTGATAATATATTGCTGGCCAGCACCGGACTGCCGCTGTGCGGATAAAAGGGATGCTGAAAGCTTGAGCACAGCAGAATACGCTGATCACCTGCCACAATTTGCTCGGTACCGTTGCCGTGATGCACATCAAAATCGACAATCGCCACCCGCTTCAACTGATAGGTTTGCAAGGCATAGCGCGCGGCAATCGCCACGTTGTTAAATATACAAAAGCCCATGGCCCGGTCGTATTCAGCATGATGTCCGGGAGGCCGGGTTACACAAAAGGCCTGGCGGTCGTCTCCCGCCATAACCCAGTCCACGGCCTGACAACCGGCTCCGGCTGACTGCAAGGCGGCGGAAAGCGTGGCAGGAACCATCCCGGTATCGCCATCCAGCCAGTAACTGCCACTCTCCGGGGCCAGGTTCATGATCTCTTCTACGTAATCGGGCGCGTGGGCCAGGGACAGATATTCCCTGGCCAGCGGGCGGGCGTCGGCATGCTCACACACCATATCCAGCCCGGATGCCAGTAACTGATCATCAATGGCGTAAAGGCGGTCGGGGCTTTCCGGGTGTTCCGCACCCAAATCATGTTTCAGGGCGGCCTTAGCGCGGTAGATGCGTAATGTCATGCGTCCTTCTCCAGTGACAGTTGCAACTCTACATCGCTGGGATCATCCGAGACCCGCCGGGTAAAGTTCGCCTGTTCAAAAATCTTGATCATAGGACGGTTGTCCGCCCGCACCATAGCTACCATGCGGTCGATACCCCGCTGCCGGGCGATATCGATCAGCTGACTTAACAGCCGTTTGGCCATACCTTTGCCCTGCTGGTTCTCGCGGGTCACAAAGGCCGCTTCGCAGGAATTATCGTGAGGGTTGTAATAAAAACGCCCGACCGCGTGAATAGTGATCCGTGACCCCTCCTGACGCACAATACACAGCGCGGCGTCGGTGCTTTGATCCACACTCACCAAGTTACAGGACTTGGCCCGGGACATTTGCTTGGGATCGTGGTTGTAACGCAGTCGCAGGGTTTCTTTGGTATGGGAATAGAAAAACTCCTGCAACCGGCGCTCATCGGCCGGGTTAAGCGGGCGCATATAGAAGTTATCCCCTTGCAGAGTCAGCTTTTTCAGCTGAATATCACCCAGTTCCGGGATGTCCGTGGGATATTTGGCCTGATAGTGAGGTACCCAGTAATGCTGGCGCACTTCCTCAAGCAGCCCGGCTCGAAACTTCGGATGGGCCACCCGAATCAGCTCCAGCGCACGCTCCCGAATGCTCTTTCCTTTCAGAGAGGCGATGCCGTACTCGGTCACCACATATTGCACGTTGCCCCGGGAAGTCACCACCCCGGCCCCCGGTGTTACACAGGCGGTAATACGTGAAACCGTTTCATTCGCAGCCGTGGAAGGCAATGCGATAATGGCTTTACCATTTTTGCTCATAGCCGCACCACTGACAAAATCCACCTGTCCGCCGATGCCACTGTAAAAGTCATGCCCCAGCGAGTCGGCCACCACCTGGCCGGTCAGGTCCACTTCCAGCGCGCTGTTAATGGCAATCATGTTGTCATTTTTTGCAATATTCGCCGGTTTGTTAACGTAGCTGCTGGGGTAAAATTCAATGTGCGGATTATTATCAATCAGGTCGTACAACCGCTGGGTGCCAATCGCAAAGCTGGTAACCACTTTACCGGGGTGAAACGTCTTCTTGCGGTTGGTTATCGCACCGGCCTCAAGGGGGGCAAGGATACTGTCAGTCAGCATTTCGCTGTGGATCCCCAAGTCCTGATGCTTGGTCAGGTATTTAAGAGTGGCACTGGGAATTTTGCCTATGCCGAATTGCAGCGTGGCGCCGTTTTCCACCAGCATCGCCACATACTGGCCGATACGCTCGGTAACACTGTCAATGGGCGGCGTAGGCACCTCGACTAACGGTTCATCGGCTTCCAGGCACGCATCAATTTCACTGATATGAATATACGAATGGCCGGCGGTGCGCGGTACCTGCTTATTAATTTGCGCAATAACTTTGCCAGCCTGCCGGACCGCCGACATACAAATATCCACAGAGGTGCCCAGGGAGCAGTAGCCAAAGGGATCCGGCGGGCTTACGTTTACCAGCGCCGCATCCAGTGGCAGGGTGCCATCGCTGAATAAACCGGAAATTTCCGACAGAAAACATGGCGTGTAATCGGCCCGCCCTTCATCCACCGCCTTTCTGACTTCATCTCCGCCGATAAAAAAGGTATTGGCCTTAAACAAGGCCCGGTACTCTTCCCGTGCCCAGCGGGTATCCCCCAGCGTGAGCATATGCACCAGCTCAATGTCGGTAAAGCCAGTGCTGTGATCTATCAGGTGTTGGATAAGCGCGTAAGGGACTGCCGCATTCCCACCGACAAAGACCCGGCTGCCGGACTTAATTAACTCAGGCCAGTGCGGCGACGGAGGCAGTGAAACGGTCATTGGCGGGCTCCTGATAACGAACATTGCGCTAAACGTAGCGGGTAATGACCAGCCTAAGCAAGCTGGCGCTGAAAGACAATGCCCTGGCCAGTACAGACGGCCAGTTGGCATAAAAAACGCGGCACTCAGGCCGCGTTGTGATTAGTCTTTCTGGCCAGGAGCCTTGCCCCCGTGAAAGAGCTTCTCCACCATTACGTAGAACATAGGCACGAAGAAGATTGCCAGGAAGGTGGCCGCCAGCATACCGCCCATCACCGCAATACCGATGGCGTTCTGTGCGGCAGCACCGGCGCCGCTTGCCAGTGCCAGCGGCGTGACCCCTAAAATAAAGGCCATCGAGGTCATCAGTATGGGCCGGAACCGCTGCGAAGCCGCCTCTGACACTGCGGCCATCAGATCCTGCCCGGCTTCGTGACGGGTTTTCGCAAACTCCACTATCAGGATGGCATTTTTGGAGGCCAGCCCTACCGTGGTGAGGAAGGCCACCTGTAAGTACACGTCGTTCGGCAGGTTAAACAGGAAGGCCGCGGTGACCGAGCCGAGAATACCTAACGGCACCACCAGCATCACGGCGAAAGGCACCGACCAGCTTTCATACAGCGCCGCAAGACACAGGAACACCACGATGATAGAAATGGCATACAGCATTGGCGCCTGCGATCCGGCCTGTCGTTCTTCATATGACAAACCCGCCCATTCGATACCAAAGCCCTCCGGCAGTTTATCCACCAGCCTGGTCATTTCATCCATGGCTTCCCCTGACGACACGCCCTCGGCGGGACTGCCCTGAATGTTCACTGACGATAAGCCGTTGAAGCGTTCCAGTTTCGGTGAACCGTAGGACCACTGCTTGGTCGCAAACGCGCTGAAGGCCACCATGTCGCCGTCTTTATTGCGCACAAACCACTTGTTGAGATCGTCCGGGTTCATGCGATGCGGTGCATCGGCCTGCATGTACACCCGCTTAATGCGCCCGTTATCGATGAAGTCATTCACATAACTGGACCCCCAGGCAATTTGCAGGGTGGCATTAATCTCACTGAGGGAGACGCCCAGTGCGGAGGCTTTTTCCGAGTCGATATCAATTTTAAACTGCGGCACATCGCTCAGCCCGTTGGGGCGTACCCCGGTCAGTTTCGGACTCTGCGCCGCCATGCCTAATAATTGATTCCGGGCATCCATCAACGCTTCATGACCCAGTCCGGCTCTGTCAACCAACTGCATATTGAAGCCGGTAGCATTACCTAACTCCATGATGGGGGGCGGTATGATGGGAAACGCCATGGCATCCTCAATCAGCGACAGGGCACCATAGGCTTGTCCCTGCAGAGCAAACGCAGAATTATTCTCATCCCGTTCATCCCAGTCTACCAGGTGCAGAAAGCCCATGGCCGCGTTCTGCGCCGAACCGGCAAAGCTAAAGCCCACCACGGTAAACATGTCTTTAACTACGTCGCCCTTGGTCTCAAGGAAGAAATCTTCAGCTTGTTTTACCGACTCCAGCGTCCTGTCCGCCGTGGCTCCCGGCGGCGTGCTGATAAGCATCATCATCATTCCCTGGTCTTCGTTCGGAATGAAGGCCCCCGGCAAACGCATAAAAATGAGCGCCATACCGGCCACCAATACGCCGTACACCACGATGTAGCGTTTTACCCGCTTGGCCATATGACTGGCTGTGCGCTGATAGCGGTCGCGGCCTTTGTTGAAGTTACGGTTAAACCAGCCAAAGAACCCCTTATTTTTGTCGTAATCCGGGTCGTGTTTTTTCAGCAACGTGGCACACAGCGATGGCGATAAAATGATGGCCACCAGCACCGAAAAGGTCATGGCCGACACAATCGTTATTGAGAACTGCCGGTAAATTGCCCCGGCCGAGCCGCTGAAAAAGGCCATTGGAATAAATACAGTCGACAGCACTACCGCAATACCAATTAGTGCACTGGTAATTTGCGACATTGATTTTTTGGTCGCCTCACGGGGGGGCAAGCCCTCTTCTTCCATGATCCGCTCAACGTTTTCCACCACCACAATAGCATCGTCCACCAACAGGCCAATGGCCAATACCATGGCAAACATGGTGAGAACGTTAATACTGAAGCCAAAGGCATACAGCACGGCAAACGTGCCCAGCAGCACTACCGGTACCGCAATAGTGGGGATGAGCGTGGCCCGCCAGTTTTGCAAAAACAGCAGCATCACCAGAAATACCAGTACCACGGCTTCAATCAGGGTCTGTACCACCGACTCGATAGACAGTTCGATAAACGGCGAGCTGTCCAGCGGATAGACCACTTTGACGCCTTCCGGCAGGTTGCGTTTAAGCTCTTCAACCCGGGCTTTCACCCGGTCGATGGTTTCCAGCGCATTTGCCCCTGATGCCAGACTGACTGCCATACCGGCTGCCGGGTGGCGTTTGTACCGCGCAATGACATTGTACGACTCTGCGCCCAGCTCAACCCGGGCAACATCGCCCACCCGCACCTGGGAGCCGTCGGTATTTACCCGCAGTATTATATTTTCAAAATCTTCTACGCTTTGCAGACGGGACTGCGCCTGAATAGTGGCATTGATCTGCTGCCCTTCTATTGCCGGCAACCCGCCCAGCTGACCCGCAGACACATCAGTATTTTGTACCTGCACCGCAGATTGCACATCCACCGGGGTGAGGTTGTAGCTAAACAGCTTGTCCGGATCCAGCCAGATACGCATCGAGCGCTGGGCACCAAACACCCGCACACTGCCCACCCCGTTTACCCGGGATATCGGGTCCCGATACTGAGAAATCAGCGTGTCAGACAGGTCATACTGGGTCAGCTCACCGTTATCGGCATAAAACCCCACCACCAGTGCGAAGGAGTTATTCGACTTGGTGACCGTCACGCCTTGTTGCTGCACCTGCTGAGGCAGGAGGGAAATGACGCCCTGGACTTTGTTTTGTGTTTGGACCTGAGCAATGTCCGGGTCGGTGCCAGGGGCAAACGTGAGCGTGATGGACATGCTGCTGTTAGCACTACTGGCAGAAAAGTAACGCAGGTTATCGATACCAGACAGGCTCTGTTCAATAATCTGTGTGACTGAGTTCTCAACGGTTTTCGCTGACGCACCAGGGTAAGACGCACTGATGGATACCGACGGCGGCGCTACTTTGGGATATTGTTCTACCGGTAGCGACTGAATAGCCAGCACACCGGCCATCATGGTGATAATGGCAAGTACCCAGGCGAATACGGGTCTGTCTATAAAAAAGCGGGCCATATTAATCCTTGTCGCGATTACTGTGCGCGGGCGGTGTTACCCGCCGGCTGCCACTCGCTGGCATTTACCTGGGTACCCGGCTGTACTTTCTGGTAGCCGGTCACAATGACGCGCTCACCTTCACTGACGCCACCGGTCACAATGTACTGGTCGCGATACATGCCGGCTGTCTGCACTGTGCGGGTTTCAACTTTTTGCTCATCATTAACCACCGACAAGGTCAGAGACCCATCGGCCTGACGAGTGGTGGCACGCTGGGGCACCAGCAAGGCGTCCCGCTGGTCGGTCGTGACATGGGCCTTCACAAACATGCCCGGCATCAACAACCCGTCCGGATTAGGCACTAAGGCACGCAGCGTCACCGAGCCGGTGGACTGCTCCACGGTAACTTCCGAAAACTTCAGGGTGCCGGTATGGGGGTACTTACCTTCCATAGTTTCATCTAATGTCAGTGACACCGGCAGGGCATCATTTTTCTGCATGGCCCGGCGCAGCGTCAGCACGGCTTGACCCGACTCCTGCATATCCACATACACGGGATCGAGCTGAGTAATAGTGGCCAGTTGCTGGCTTTGACTGGCCGTGACCAGCGTACCTTCGGTCACATAAGAGCGGCTAATCTGGCCACTGATGGGCGCATACACCTTGGTGTAATCGGTATTTACCCGAGCCAGCTCTACTGCCGCTTCAGCAACCTTAATGGCGGCCTGAGCCTGATCTTTTTGCGCTACCACATCGTCATATTCCTGCTGACTGACGGCATTACGCCCCACCAGGTCTTCAAAACGGCGGGCCTTGGCCTGCAGCGTCTTCAGGTTTGCCTCGGCACTGCGCAAGTCGGCAATGGCGCTGTTTAGCTGTGCTTTATAGCGGGCGTCATCAATTTGATATAGCTGCTGGCCTTTTTCCACTGAGGCTCCTTCTTCAAACAAGCGCTCTGTAATGACCCCATTTACCTGCGGACGAATTTGCGACTGACGAAACGCGGTGACCCTGCCGGGCAACACCATATCCATAGCCACAGGCTGGCGACTGATGGTGGTTACAGAAACCTTGGGGGCCGGACGGGACTGGCCCTGCGCACCTGCCTTGGCCGGTTGCTCCGCATCGGAACAGGCGGCCAGAACCCCTGACAGAATTACTGCGCTGAGCAGCAAAAGGTGTCGTCTCATAATTTTTTCATTCCACTGATGTTAAGGCTGGACAAGCATACAAATTGTGTCTAATTTAAAAATACATTCATGTATGTATGTTGTCAATTTTTACTCAGGTAGTGTCATGCGTCGAACTAAAGCTGAAGCTGAACAAACCCGCCAGGCCATTCTGGATGCCGCCGTTGAAGTATTCAGCGAGCGGGGGGTAGCTAAGTCTACCTTAGAAAATATTGCCCAGGCGGCCGATGTGACCCGCGGTGCGGTATACTGGCACTTCAAAAACAAACAGGAAATCTTCGACGCCCTGCACGACAGGCTACATACTCCGTTTATTCAGAAAATTTTGGAAGGCCTGGAAGGTCAACACCCTGATCCTGTCGCTCAGTTGCAGATTATTTGTACGCAGGTGTTGGTGGATTTGTTCAACGAGCCTGACTCGCAGCGGGTGCTCACCCTGTTCTTGCTCAAATGTGACTACAGCGGCGATCTGGCCGCCAGTAAAACCGCCTTCAATGAGAAAAAACGTCGCACGTCTGAGGTGTTCACGGCGTATTTTGAAAAAGCGCTGGCCGCCGGCAAGCTGCCTGCCGATGCCAATCCGGCCATTCTTACCCGCGCACTGAACTGTTACTTTCGCGGTATCGTGGTGGAGTTTCTTGATGAACCGGAAGGGTTCGATCTCGCCCGCGAAGCACCGATGCTGATGGACATGTTTTTCCGCCCCTTGCGCACTGCCTCTGCGGCGTCTTAATCCACCAGCTGGGTGTAGAGTACCGAATAAGCACTCACGATAGCTTTGGTTTCCGCGGCGCTGCCGCCTTTATCCGGATGGCAGACGTGCAGCCGTTTGCGGTACTGTCGTTTGAGTTCAACAAGGCTGAGCACCTCATCTTCCGGCAGGGCCAGTTGCTGTTTCGCCTGGGCGACCGACTCTGCCCCCACGCTGTTTGCTGTTCTCTCACCCGCCATATTACGCCAGAAGCTATCCAGCAGTGCTTCCACATCCGCTTCCCCGGTTTGATCGAAGTGGGACCAGTCGAGATAAAACGCCCGCAGTGGATCCGGCTTAAGCAATCCCGCTTCACCGGCCGTATAGGGCTTCAGAACAATCCGGGTACCGGCAATATCCAGCTCCCCTGTCTGCTGCTGCCACCATTCGTCGCGCAACTGGTACAGGGCGTTATAGAGCGCAAAATGGGTTTGGAATAAGCGTAACGGATCGCGCAGGGCATCGGACGGGAAAAATTCCAGCGGCGGGCGCTGGAGCCGGGCAATGACATCGTATTCCGTGGTGCCGTCACGAAACCAGTCCTGCCAGTCGGCCAGAATGGCGATAAGGGGTGAGACAGGTTGCGTGGGTTCGGCAGTCATTAAGATTTTCCTTTAGTCCGGGTACTTGGTTTATTGGATGGTAAAAAGATACTTACAACACCCACACGCTCGACTTTTGCCCTACTTAAGATGCAATAATTTACATTCTAAATAAATACAAAATCTTGTACATGCTTGTCCAGCCCGTCACCCTCGCGAAAGCGAGGGTCTCCTTCGTGCCAGACGAAATCCGGTAATTGCTTCCGTCATCCCGGCGTCAGCATTGACTACCGTCATCCCGGCGAAGGCCGGGACCTCATCAACTGTCATTGTGCACGTGAAAAGAGTGATTATTGATATTGCGGTTAGTCGATGGAGGTTGCGGCCTTCGCCGCAATGACGCGTTTCCTTGAGCTAAAAACAGACCGTCATCCCGGCGAAGGCCGGGACCTCATCAACTGTCATTGTGCACGTGGAAAGAGTGATTATTAAGATTGCGGTTAGACGATGGGGGTTGCGGCCTTCGCCGCAATGACGCGTTTCTTCGAGCGAGTTAATTTCGTCAAAGTCAACTATCACTTAACGTCACCACCGCGAATACCATCATCGGGTAGCGACATGGCATTTTTTGTCCCAGCCTGCTTTTACGCACACGCCATTATTATTTGTTAGGTGCACACATTTATAGTGAATATTGTATAGAAGTAGCCCATATATAAGGTAAACATGAAATATACAGTGGTTATAGCGTAGAAACCGAATTTATTCTGATTCTTTCGGATGACGATTAACTTCATTAATGCACACTTATACTTTATAGCGGTAAAGGTCAAAGCAAGCGGGATGCTTGTGCTTAGCAGCAGGATACCATAGACCAATAAATTGTCATTCGTTGGTAATTCTTCACACCCTAAGGTTGTTAGCTGAATTATTAACAGGAAAAAGGAAGCTGAAAATAGGTATCCCAGGGTTTTAAAAAAAATCCTGAAGAACTTTCTTGCTATATATTTGTGTAATAATAACTCAAACATGCGTCACTGTACCTAACATTATAATGATGCAGACTCTAAGGGCCGGGTGTTAATTTGGTGACGGATGCTCTGAACTTTTCAGTCTAAGTGAAAAAATTAGCGCAATGGTAGAAGAAATCCAGACAATATTATTGGCACTAAACCCAAAGGCAATAACAGCTGGCTTTATAATAAACAGATGGAAAGCGAACGCCAAAGGCGCGAGCATTAGCAATATTTTCCAATCAACTGTCAGTTTTACTCTTGTAGAGCAATGAGTGCACAGGCGCTTTTTATTGAAGCCATTAGTTGTCTTTGAGAGGAGACCAATATTTCCTTTGCAGTGCGGGCACTTCATTATTTTTCCCTAGTTACATAACATTATAGTGAGGCGGCCCCTAAGGACCGCATTTTAATTTTTATCATACTGGACTTACTTTCGCTATCCCTGTCTGTGACTGCGATGGTATCACCTTAATTATTTTGCGAACCTGTTTATATGCGAATCACTATTGGCATAGTATAGCTTTACGATGCCATTCATAAAAAATGTTCTTTGGAATTAATTGAATTTACGTCGGGAAAACAATAATTGAAAAAACAATGCGAAACTTAGTTAAAGAGGCTCGAATATAGCCCTCTGCATGTGCAATATACCGAACCCCAATATAATTTACTATATTCTCTATAGGGACGATGGGTTTAAAGTTATCCGATCACGGATATATTCTAAATTTTCGTTTTTGAGACGTTTATTACCCACATCGACGATATTTAAAGTGTACTTTCTAAGTCACACAAGGCTTAGTAACAGTCAAACACTAGTTATAGGGCGGGAAATAAATTACTGAGGTCCCGGCCTTCGCCGGGATGACGGTAGCTAATACTGAGGCCGGGATGACGGGCTGTTTTTAACTCGAAGAAACGCGTCATTGCGGCGGAGGCCGCAACCTCCATCGTCTAACCGCGATATCAAAAATCACTCTTTTCGCGTGCACAATGACAGTTGAGGAGGTCCCGGCCTTCGCCGGGATGACGATAGGTATTACTGACGCCGGGATGACGGTAGCTTATACTGCGCTTCGGTAATGCCCGCTATTGGCGCATAGGAGACCCTCGCCTTCGCGAGGGTGACGGGCTGGTGCTGGCACCGAACGGACAGTCAAAACTTATTAAGCGCTACCATATTACGCCACCTGTCCGGCTGCCCAGCCGGATGACCATGCCCACTGGAAGTTGTAGCCGCCCAGCCAACCGGTCACGTCCACCACTTCACCAATGAAATACAAGCCTTCCACATTTTTCGCCATCATGGTTTTAGAGGACAGTTCATTGGTATCCACCCCGCCCAGCGTGACTTCCGCGGTGCGGTAGCCTTCGGTGCAGTTAGGCTTTATTTGCCAGTTGGCGAGCGTCTCGGCAATGGCCTCCAGCTCGCTGTGAGTAAGTTGCTTAACCGGCTTATTTGGCCAGTTGTGGTAGGCAATCAGGATTTGCACCATCCGTTTGGGGAACAGTCTGGCCAGGCAGGTCGCCAGCAGTGCATCCGGCGAGTCGGCTTTACTTTGTGTCAGCCAGGTATGGGCATTTTCGTGAGGCAGTGTATTCAGGTGCAGGGTGTCACCGGGTTGCCAGTAAGAGGAAATTTGCAGCATCGCCGGTCCGCTTAAACCGCGATGGGTAAATAGCATAGCTTCCCGAAAGGCGGTGTCATTGCAGCTGGCACTGACATCAACGGCCACGCCACTCAACTCACTGAGTACCTGTTTTTGTTCTTCATGCAGCGTAAAGGGCACCAGACCAGCGCGGGTCGGCAATACATTCAGACCAAACTGTTCAGCCAGCTTGTAACCGAACGGAGTCGCGCCCAGCTTAGGCATACTCAGTCCACCGGTGGCTATCACCAGCGACTCACACTGGTAGTCGCCCAGTGAGGTCGACAGCACATAGCCATCGGCCTGTTTGTCCACCGACAGGATCTCACAGCGGGTAGTCACTGTGGCACCCACGTCGGCGCACTCTTTCATCAGCATTTTTACAATATCGGAGGCCGCGTTGTCACAAAACAACTGACCGAGGGTCTTCTCGTGATAGGGAATACCGTGCTTGTTCACCAGCGCAATGAAGTCCCACTGGGTATAGCGGCTCAGCGCGGACTTACAGAAATGCGGGTTCTCGCTGAGGAAGTTCTCCGCACTGGCGTACATGTTGGTAAAGTTACAGCGTCCGCCACCGGACATCAGAATTTTGCGCCCGACCTTTTTAGCATGATCGAGGACTTCCACCCGGCGCCCGCGTTTACCCGCTTCGGCTGCGCAAAACAGACCGGCGGCACCCGCCCCAATCACTATCACATCTCGCTGAATCAACACTGTACTCCCGGTTAGATTGCAGGCGGATTATACGGGTAAACGGTGCCGGTCTCTACGTCACCAGCGCTTTTAGCGCTGTTCGCCTTAACCGGGACCCACATGCTGCATATAGTTCTGACTCCAGAACAGCAACTCGATGCGGTTTTTACAGTGGGTTTTACGAAAGATGCTGTAGATATGGGTTTTCACCGTGTTGATGCTGATATGCAGTTGCTCGGCGATGTCCCGGTTCTGCGCCCCCCGGGCGACCAGCTCCACGATAGCCCGCTCTCGTTTGGTGAGAACCGTTGACGGGGTTAGCAGATCATCACTGGTACGCGTTAACGGGCCAAAGGCTTGTTTCATTTTCTGGCGTAACACCCGCAGCGCACTGTTCAGTGACTGCCGACAGAACCATACATCGTGGTTGTGCACTTGCCGGAGCCCTTTGGCAACCAGCTCAGGCGGATCATCTGCGTAAAAGGCCCCTTCAATACCGGCCAGAATAGCACCGGACTCATCCAGCTCACCGCTGGGCAGGTTATACAGCACCCAGCGACCCGCACCCTGATACTGGCGGTAGGCAGGCATGATGGAGGCCGGATCGGTGGCATCAAAAAACACCAGGGCGTCATCTTCGGTTTCAGGTAGCTGGGCCACATCGGGGGTAACTGAGTAGCCGTACCCACACGAGCCCAGCAACCGGATGAAGGTTGCACCGGGTGCGTTCTGAGGTGCAGTCGGGGTAACAACGTAAATTGGTGTAGTAGTCATAGCATCACTCATTTTTTACCCTCCTTGGTAAACAACGAATGTGAACTGTCACGCATGTTCGTGACATACAAAGAAAAGATTCGAATGCGAAGACTGGCCAGACATGGCCACGCCAGGGGGCGTCCCCTGTTACCAGTATAAGCATACTACCAACAGGCTAAATTTCCACCAACAGTGGATTAAAAAAGGCGACCGGGCAGCCGCCTGTTTACCTAAAGGCTTTACAGCGCCTTGAGCATGGTTTCCGCGTCGCTGACTTCAAAGCGACCCGGATCTTCAATATTCAGCATTTCTACCCGGCAATCATTCACGATCATCGCGTAACGCAATGAACGGATCCCGCCGAATACGCTGGTGTCCATATCCAGGCCAATGGCTTTGGTGAACTCTGCGCTGCCGTCGCCTATCATTTCAATAGCGTCGGCATTGTGGGCTTTACCCCAGGCATCCATAACAAAGGCATCGTTTACAGCCAGACACACGATGGAGTCGATGCCTTTGGCTTTGATTTTATCTGCCAGCGCCACATAACCCGGCAAATGGGCATGGGAACAGGTGGGCGTGAACGCGCCGGGCACTGCAAATAATAGCACCCGCTTACCACCAAACAGGTCGTTGGTTTTCGGGTTAGTCATTTCGCCGTTTTTCAGTTGGCTAAAATCTGCTTCTGGCAGCGTACTTCCTTTTTGGATCATGGTGTTCTCCTAGGCTGTTTTTGTTATGTATACATCGAAACGATGCTTTTTGCCGCTAATTGCCATTGTGGGCGGTGTGTCGTTCAGCGCGCCAGCATGGTTGGGACGTTTCACCGCTACCCGGTAGTGGGCCAGTGCACACGCCGGGCTAAGTAAGTCACCCGCGTCATCATCCGGCCCCACCAATTGCTGAAATATGCGCATTTCTTTTTTCACCAACGCCGATTTCTTCTTGTGTGGAAACATAGGGTCAAGAAAGACTGCATCTACCCGTTCCGCATCCCAGTATTGCATTACCTGTGCGCTATTACCATGGTGCAATGAAAACCGCCCGGCGAGCTCACTATCGGCGCTGGCCAGCCGGCGAATACCGTCTTCCAGCAGGGCGGCTACCACCGCTGAGCGCTCTATCAGTGTGACCCGGCAACCCACACTGGCCAATACAAAGGCATCGCGCCCGAGTCCGGGCGTGGCATCCACCACATGGTAATCGGTATGGCCTTTCAGGCCGATGGCTTTCACAATAGGCTCACCCTTGCCCCCGCCGTGTTGTTTGCGGTAAATACTGCTGCCAGACAAAAAGTCTACCCGCACCGGGTGCAGCTTAGGCTCGGAAAAGTCTTTCAGGCTCAGACCCTGTTCATCCAGCAGCAGTCCAAATTCAGCGGGGGGCTGTGCAGAAACCACAAAGCCCCAGCGGTCGGCCAGCTGCCGGGCATGATCTTCCAACTGCGGGTCAGCTATATACAACTGCATTGATTCAGGCATGCCCATACTGCTCCTTCTGGCCTATCCAGCGGTTAATAATGGCCTGAGCGTGACTGGGGTAGTTCTCCCACAGATGACCAGCGATATTTTGTACCTGGGGAATAATGCCGGCATCGCGCACCAGGTCAGCGATTTTCAGTTCAGCCAGCCCCGTCTGTCGAGTGCCCATGAGTTCACCGGGGCCACGGATTTCCAAATCTTTCTGGGCGATAAAAAAGCCATCGTTAGACTCCCGTAATACCCCTAACCGCTGGGTCGCGGTTTTGGACAGCGGGCTTTGGTACATCAACACACACTGGCTCTCTGCCGTGCCCCGCCCTACCCGGCCACGCAACTGGTGAAGCTGCGCCAGACCCAGGCGTTCAGGGTTTTCAATAATCATAATACTGGCATTGGGCACGTCCACTCCGACTTCGATGACGGTGGTGGCCACCAGCAAATCCAGCCGGGCATGCTTAAAATCGTCCATGACCTGCTGTTTCTCGGCCGGTTTCAGACGCCCGTGCACCAGTCCTACCCGCAAATCGGGCAAAGCAGTGCGCAGGGTCACCGCGGCATCTTCGGCAGCCTGACATTCCAGCACGTCTGACTCATCAATTAAGGTACAAACCCAATACGCCTGGCGGCCCTGATCTTTACAGGCCTGTTGGACCCGGGCAATGACATCGGCACGCCGGGTATCTGGCAGTACCACAGTGGTCACCGGTGTCCGGCCAGGCGGCAACTCATCAATAATGGAGGTGTCTAAATCGGCATAGGCCGTCATCGCCAGGGTTCGCGGTATGGGGGTGGCCGTCATAATCAACTGATGAGGGAAGCGCCCCTGCAACTCCCCCTTTTCCCGTAATGCCAGGCGCTGATGCACTCCAAACCGGTGTTGTTCATCCACTATCACCAGTGCCAGGTGCTGATAGCTTACCTGTTCCTGAAAAATAGCATGGGTGCCCACCAGCATCTGAATGTCACCGCTTTGCAAGCGGGTGAGCACTTCATCCCGGGCTTTTCCTTTCAGCTTACCGGCCAGCCAGCCGACTTCAATGCCCAGCGGTGCCAGCCATTCGCGGAAGTTGTTGGCATGTTGCTCGGCTAACAGCTCAGTGGGCGCCATCAGCGCCACCTGATACCCAGCGCCAATAGCGGACAGCGCCGCCAGTGCGGCCACCAGTGTTTTACCTGAGCCTACATCACCTTGCACCAGACGCATCATAGGGCGCGACCGAGCCATGTCCTGCTGAATTTCTGCCACCACCCGCTGTTGCGCGCCAGTTGGGGCGAACGGCAAGGCACTGAGTAGCTTGTCTATCAGCCGGTGATCCACATCCACCGGAATGCCGGGCTGGGCATCGGATTGCTGACGGACTTTAAGCACACTGAGATGGTGGGCCAGCAGCTCTTCAATAATTAACCGGTACTGGGCCGGGTGGGCCCCTTCTTCCAGCTGGGTTAACGACACATCCGGCGGCGGCCGATGTACCAGATACAGGGCGTCGCGCAGGCTCACCTGTTGCTCGTACATACCATCCGGCAACAGATCGGCCAGCCCGCCTTTGTCGAGCAAGGCCAGGGCCTGGTCAGACATATTACGCAGGGTAAGCTGTTTAACGCCGTCGGTGGTGGGATAAACCGGGGTAAGGGTTTCTGCGACCGGTGCGGAGTCCGGGTCGACCAGGGCAAACTCCGGATGCATCATTTCCAGACCCCATTTGCCGGTACGAATTTCTCCGAAACACCGGACTTCGTTGCCGGGAGTCATAATATTACGCTGGGGTGCGCCGAAATGGAAAAACCGCAGGGTGATGGTGCCCGTGCCGTCCGACACTTTCACCACCAGCATCCGCTTCTTACCGTACTGAATGTCGGCGCTTTTCACTTCACCCTGAATACTTACATGGGTAAAGGGGCGGCAGTCCTGCACGGCATATATCCGGGTGCGATCTTCATAGCGAAGGGGTAAGTGAAACAGCACGTCCTGCACGGTAGCCAGATTCAGCTTCACCAGCTTTTCTGCCACCTTGGCACCCACGCCTTTTAGTGCCGTCACAGGCATCAATGCTAGAGATTGCATGGTGGTGATTATTCCTTCCCACTGCCGCTCCCGCCGCCTGACGCCGCTGCTACCGGTAAGTGCCAGGGTCTGGCCGGGTAGCGCGCAAAGGGGCTGGGTATGTGTTTAAAACTGTGCGGGAAGTGTAAAGGATTCTAAGATCGTTGGCGAGCCACCTGCCCGGCATTTATCCTTTCGGACAGGTAGCCGGGCGGGCTGGCAGCCATTAGCCGGCGGCTTCGTCAGCCTGCAAGGCGGCCACGGCCGCGGCAGATAACTGCATTTGCTGCCACCAGTCGTCGCTGGCGGCAATCTGGCCGTGCTCGTCGATAGGCGGATAAGGTAAGCCTTTGCGCACGCATAACTTTTGCAAGCGCGGGAAGCCCCCTTCAAACAACATCCGCTGGCATTCGTCTTCTGGCAAGTGTTGGGTGTCGTAGCACCCGGCAATCTGCCGCTGACGCTGAGCTTCATACAGCACCAGTGCGGCGGCCACCGACACATTCAGCGACTGCACCATGCCCACCATGGGGATCACAATGTCCTGATCGGCCATAGCGATGGCTTCATCGGTTACACCGTATTTCTCCTGCCCGAATAACACGGCGGTGGGTTTGGTGTAGTCCACATCACGAAAGTCCACGGCGCTGTCTGACAGGTGCGTGACCAGTACCTGCATGCCCTGTGATTTCAGGTTGCCGATAGCATCGGAAATATTGTCGTGGTTATCTACCCGTACCCACTGCTGGCTGCCCATTGCCGTGCCGCCGCGCAGTTTGTACTTTTCTTCCCATACGGTATGTACCCGGTGAATGCCGATAGCATCACAGGTACGCACAATAGCCGACACATTGTGAGGCTTGTGCACGTTTTCCAGGCATACCGTAAGGTCGGTCTGCCGTTTCGCCAGTACATCTCGGATGCGCTGGTATCGCTCTGGCGACATGTGCTTACTCCGGCAGCTCCATAACCCCATCAATTTCAATCTGCGCGCCTTTCGGCAACGCAGATACCTGTACCGCAGCACGGGCCGGATACGGCTTACTGAAATACTGGCTCATGATGTCGTTCACTGTGGCGAATTGCCCCAGGTCGGTCAGGAAAATATTGATTTTAACCAGGTCATTGGTGGTACCACCGGCAGCTTCGCACACGGCCTGAATGTTATTGAAAACCTGCGTGGCCTGCTCGGCAAACTCGTCAGAGACCATTTCCATGGTGTCTGGTACCAGCGGGATCTGGCCCGACAGATAAACGGTAGTGCCGGCTTTCACGGCCTGACTGTAAGTGCCAATAGCGGCGGGAGCGCGATCAGTCTGAATAATCGATTTCGACATAGTAGATCCTGTTCGTTGTCTCGTTAGTGTCTGGATTGACTGTGACGGGAGACGCGTTGCACCTCTGGCATGGTGCGTATTTTGCGCATGACGCGCGCCAGATGCACACGATTGTGCGTGGTAAGTTCAATATCAATGAAGTAGATATTGCTTTCTTTCTCTTCTGTTTGCAGCCCGATAATGTTCGAGTCGCAGCCAGAAATGGTGTTCGTGAGGGTCGCCAGAGTGCCCTGATGGTTGTACAGCTCAATACGCAGCGACGCTTTAAATTCACCCTGCAGTTTGTCGTCCCACTGCATGGGCAACACCCGCTGAGGCTCTTCACGGCTCAGTTTACGGATATTGGTACAGCCGGTCTGGTGAATAGTCATGCCTCGGCCGGGGCTTAGCACAGCCACAATCTCATCATCGGGGATGGGATAACAACAGCGCGCATAATGTACCAGTAAGCCTTCGGTGCCGCGAATGGCCACATGCCCTTTCTTGTCAGGCAAATCGCCGCTTTCGCCCAGTAACCGGCGCGCCACAATGGCACTCAGCTCGTTACCCAGCCCAATGTCCACCAGCAGCGAATCAAAATCACGGTGTTTGGTTTCTGCTACTACCCGTTCAATATCATCCTGATCGATGTTTTCCAGCTTCACCGCACCCAGTGCGTGACGCAGCAGACGGTTACCCATATTGACCGCCTCCTCAGAGTGTTGTTTTCTGAGGTACTGACGGATGCGGGTACGTGCCCGGGCACTGACCACAAAGTTCAGCCAGTTGGCGTTGGGTTTTGCCTTCGGCGAGGTAATAATTTCTACGGTCTGACCGTTTTCCAGCGGTTTACTGAGGCTGTAATTGCGCCGCTCTACCCGCACACCCACACAGGTGTTGCCGATATCGGAATGCACCGCGTAGGCAAAGTCGACGGCGGTAGCACCGGTGGGTAATTCTATAATCCGGCCATCCGGAGTAAATACGTAAATTTCATCGGGGAACAGATCGGTTTTGACCGACTCGATGAATTCAAACGATGAACTGGCCGACTGTTGCAACTCCAGCAGTGACTGCATCCACTTACGTGCCCGTAACTGGGCGGTGGTATCGCTGTCACCGGGCTCTTTGTACAACCAGTGGGCCGCCACCCCTTTATCGGCCATTTGATCCATGGCCTGGGTACGGATTTGCACTTCCACCGGGATCCCGTGGGGACCCACCAGCGAGGTATGCAGCGACTGATAGCCGTTGGTTCGGGGAATGGCAATGTAATCTTTAAAACGGGTTTCAATGGGCTTGTACAAACTGTGCATCGCGCCCAGCGAACGGTAACAGTTGTCTACCGTGTCGACCACAATCCGGAACGCATAGATGTCCATTACCTCGTTGAACATCAGTTCTTTGTTTTTCATTTTGCGGTAAATGGAGTACAGATGCTTTTCCCGGCCCAGCACCGTTGCGGCAATGCCGTATTCGGTGATGCGGGTTTCCAGCTCGTCGCGGATGTTATCGATAATTTCTTTACGGTTACCCCGGGCCTGCTTCACGGCTGACTTCAGCGCGCGGTGTCGCATGGGGTACATAGCCTGAAAACCTAAGTCTTCGAGCTCGTTTTTGACCTCATGAATACCCAGCCGGTGGGCGATGGGCGCGTAGATCTCGAGGGTCTCAAGGGCAATCCGGCGGCGTTTATCCGGCCGCAGCGCGCCTAAGGTGCGCATATTGTGGGTGCGGTCGGCCAGCTTGATGAGGATCACCCGAATGTCCTGCACCATCGCCATCATCATTTTGCGGAAGTTTTCGGCCTGGGCTTCCTGTTTGCTGTTAAAGGCAATTTTTTCCAGCTTACTCACGCCTTCCACCAGCTCTGCCACAGTGTCACCGAACGACGCCGCTAAATCTTCCTGGCTGTAGTGGGTATCTTCAATCACATCGTGAAGCAGCGCTGCCATCAGCGTTTCGTGATCCAGATGCATGTCGGCAAGAATGCCTGCCACCGCCACCGGGTGGGTAATGTACGGATCGCCACTGGAGCGCATTTGACCGTCATGGGCTTCATGCGCCAGCACGAACGCCTCCTGCACCAGTGTGACGCGGTCAGCTGGCAGGTACTCGGCGATTTTTTGTTTTAACCCTTCAAACAGATACACGGCAGGTAATGAAGTCCATTGAATTGTTAGTAAATGTCACCGTTAAGAATACGGTGAAATAAGGGGAAAGCCAATGCCAAAACGCCAGCGCACTTTGTTCAAGTACACTGGCGTTCTTAATGGGGTATTACGCGCGTGGGGCGTAATTACTGCTCAGAAAGGATATTGGCTACCGATGCAAACTCGGCGCTGTCCTGTTGTTCCTGATCGCGCAGATGTTCCTGTTCCAGCGTACTGGCATCTACCAGGCCTTCTTCAATTTCACGCAGCGCAGTAACCGTGGGCTTGTCATTCCCCACATCAACCAGCGGATCTTTTCCTTCAGTGGCAATTTGACGGGCACGGCGTGCTGCAACCAGCACCAGGTCAAAGCGGTTACCAATCTTATCTACAGCATCTTCTACGGTTACGCGAGCCATTAGTTTCTCCGAAAATAGGTTGAGCGAGTATTTCAAAAAACGGCCGCGTAGTATATAACACCGCTGGCCGCGATCCTAGTGTTTTGTGCGATTTAACAACAACGGGATCCGCGATCCTATTTGGCGCTGGTCAGCTGCGCCAGTAACACGTTATGGCGGATATCCTGCTTACTGGTACGTTGCCGCTGGGCACACACAATAGCTTCCAGTTCCTGCAGTGCAGTCGCAAAATCGTCGTTGACCAGCAAGTAATCAAATTCATTGTAGTGCGACATTTCCGACACTGCTTCGCGCATCCGCGCTGCAATAACATCGTCGCTGTCCTGTCCCCGCTTGGTCAGCCGTTCCCTCAGTACGTCTACGGACGGCGGCAGAATGAAGATCCCGCACGCATCCGGCAGCAACTTTTTCACCTGCCGGGCACCCTGCCAGTCAATATCCAGAAATACATCTATACCACGGTGCAGGGTTTGTTCGATGGTCACCCGGGAGGTACCGTAATAATTACCGAAGACTTCGGCCCACTCAAAGAACACGCCTTGTTCAATCAGGCTTTCAAATTGTTCGCGGCTGACAAAGTGATAATGCTCGCCGTCTACCTCGCCCGGGCGGGGTGCGCGGGTGGTGTGTGACACTGACACCTGCATCGGATACGGGGCATTTTCGCCATGCTTTTCCATTAACGCTTTGATCAAGCTGGACTTTCCAGCACCTGAGGGCGCCGCGAGTATAAACAGGTTACCGAGTAAAGAAGCCATAAGTTAATTAGTATTATCAGCAATTGGTCATTTCAGGGCACAATGGTAGCATAATGTGATGCTAAGCCGGAACGCTAGCCACAGACGGTTTTTGTGACGGTAACCACCACCCGAATTGCTGACAATTGAAAGGACAGGTTCAGATGAGTGAGAGTTTATTACCCTGCGTCGAGATTAACCCCGCCCAGGAGGCGACAGCCTGTGTTATCTGGCTGCATGGTCTGGGTGATTCCGGGCACGGCTTTGCCCCCATCGTGCCGGAACTGAAACTGCCCGACGAGCCCGCTATCCGGTTCCTGTTCCCCCATGCGCCTGAACGCCCGGTAACCATTAATAATGGTATGCGTATGCGCGCCTGGTACGACATTAAGTCGCTGGATTTTAACAGCCGCGCCGACTTAGACGGGGTGCTGGACTCAGCAGCTCAGGTAGAACGGTTAATCGAATCCGAGATTGAAAAGGGGATCCCCGCTGATCGTATTCTGCTGGCCGGGTTCTCTCAGGGCGGTGTGATTGCGTTGCACCTGGCTGCCCGCTATTCCCGCAAACTGGCAGGCGTATTGGCGCTGTCTACGTATATGTGTGAGCCTGACCGGCTGGCCAGTGAAGCCAGTGATGTGAATCGCGACACGCCCATCATGATGGCCCACGGCGAACAAGACGAAGTAGTGCCCATGGTACTGGGCAAGATGGCCTATGAGGCACTGAAAAGCAGTGACTTCACCGTGTCCTGGCACAGCTACACCATGCAGCACAACGTGTGTCTGCAGGAGCTTAAAGACATCAGCCACTTTATCAGCGAGCGCTTCGCCTAACCTGCCGTTACTGGCTGTGGGCATCCGGCAGCCAGCAATTGATTGACTGCGGTCACAGGTTCCCGGTGCGTGATGCAGTGGTTTTCGCTAGAATGCTCGTATTACTGAGCAGACATCACGCAGGACACCCATGACCGCGACCACTTCACGCACTATTCGTATTGCCACCCGCAAAAGTAAGCTGGCCATGTGGCAGGCCGAATTCGTCCAGGCTGAACTACTTAAACACCACCCTCACCTGACCGTGGAACTGGTGCCAATGAGCACCCAGGGCGACCGTATTCTGGATACGCCGCTGGCTAAAATTGGCGGTAAAGGGCTGTTTATTAAAGAACTGGAAGTGGCCATGCTGGAAGGACGCGCCGACATTGCGGTGCATTCAATGAAAGATGTGCCGGTGGCCTTCCCCGAAGAGTTTGGCCTGCACGCTATCTGTGAGCGGGAAAACCCCTTTGACGCATTTGTTTCCAACCACTTCGACTCACTGGATGCGCTGCCGGAAGGCGCGGTAGTCGGTACCTCCAGTCTGCGTCGGCAGTGCCAAATTCGTAAGCACCGGCCCGATCTGCAAATTCGCGACCTGCGCGGGAATGTGAATACCCGCCTGGCGAAACTCGATAACGGCGATTACGACGCCATTATTCTGGCCGCCGCCGGTTTGATCCGTCTGGAAATGGCAGACCGCATTAAGGCACCGCTGCCGCCGGAAATCTCCCTGCCCGCAGTTGGCCAGGGTGCCGTTGGCATTGAATGCCGTAATGACGATGCCGAGTTGATTGCGCTGCTGACCGACCTGAATCATCACGATACCCGCACCCGGGTTACCGCAGAGCGGGCCATGAACACCCGGCTGGAAGGCGGTTGCCAGGTGCCGATTGGCAGTTACGCCACCCTGGATAACGACGTGCTGACCATCACCGGTATGGTAGGCAAGCCAGACGGCACCACGCTGTTGTTTGCGTCTGCGACCGGCGACCGGTCGCGGGCCGAAGAGCTTGGCGTGGAAGTGGCAGAATCCCTGCTCGAACAAGGGGCGGGTGAAATCTTGCAGGCTCTGTACAACTAACCTTATGTACCTGATTACCCGCCCCCGTCCTAAGCTGAACGCCACTGCCACGGCTTTTACGGAGGCGGGGCTTACTGCCGCCGTTATTGCTACCAGTGATATTGACTATTGTCAGCCTGACATTGACGCTCTGCGTCAACGGTTGCAGGCTGAACCACCCCAGACGCCGCTCGTGGTAACCAGTGTGTTTGCCGCCCAGGTGTTGCTGGACCTGCCCGCTCAGTATATAGCTAAGCGACATATTGTTGCGGTGGGTGACGCTACAGCCCGTGCCTTGGCGCAATGCAACACAGTCATTGTGATCCCGCAGCCGCAGACATCCGAAGGCGTGCTGGCGCTGCCGGCACTGTCCGCAGCACAATGTCGGTCAGTGGTTATAATAAAGGGTGAAGGGGGACGTACCGCCATCGCTGATACACTAATATCGCGGGGCATTGCGGTAGCTGCGTACTGTGTATATCGCCGGGTGCGGTTAGCCGAACCGATACAATCGAACCATTGGCAGTGGTCGCACGTAAAAGGCATCATTGCCACCAGTGAAGAGATGGCGAGTCAGTTATGGCAACAGGCGCCACAGGCGCAAGCCGCTGCCCTTCCCTGGCTGACAGTCAGTGAACGGGTGGCCTGCGCTATTCGGGCACTGGGGGTTAAGGACGTTGCCGTTAGCGCTGGTGCTAGCGACCACGCATTGATAAAGTGGGTTAAGGAATTCTGGGAGTAGAACATGAGTAACCACAACGACAAGGACAAGCCGGAGGAGGCCTTACCGCCAGCTACCGTATCTGATGAGCCACCCGCCTCTGAGCATGTGGAACCCGCACCTACCGAAACCGACACCGAGTCAGAGACTGACAATCAACCCGAACCGCCTAAAAAAGCCAAAACCGGCGCGCTTTGGTTTATGGTGATAGTGTGTCTGCTATTAATTTTTGCCCTGGCTGGCGGTGCTTATTGGTACGAGACCCAGCGCACTGATAACTCCCAGGCGTTAGCGGATGCTCAGCGTACTCAGAGCGATCAGGTTAACGAGTTACAATCCACCTTGTCGACGCTGCGCAGTGAACTGGCCGCACTGAAAAATGAACGGCAGACCCTGCGCGGTGAACTGGATAATCTTGCCAGCAGTGATCAGGAAATTATTCAGCAGTCAAAGTCTGTGCAGCAACAAACCGAGTCACTGCAGCAGCAAATTGAAAACCTGGAAGGTCGCCGTCCTGCCGACTGGCTGATTGCAGAAGCCGACTACCTGGTGCGCATGGCCGGCCGCAAACTGTGGTTGGAACAGGATGTCCGCACCGCCATTATGCTGTTGGTGAATGCCGATAAGCGCTTGAAATCACTGGCCGACCCCTCCGTATTGCCGGTGCGGGCCAAACTGGCTGAAGATATTCAGGCATTGCAACAACTCAACCCTATTTCCCACACCTCTGTGGCGCTGGCCTTGTCTGGCATGCTCGGTCAGGTTAAGGCCCTGCCCCTGGATACCTTTGAAAAGCCCGCTGGCACCGGTGACACCAGTGGCAGTGAGGTGTCCGACTCACCTGACGACTGGCTGGCTAATCTGAAAGCGGTGTGGCGTTCGCTGGTTAACGACTTTTTGTCTGTGAAGGAACTGGATGGTCCGGTGGAGCCGGTGATGAGCCAGGAAACCCGTTGGCTCATAAAAGAGCAGCTGCGTTTTCAGCTAATGAATGCCCAGTCCGCCGCACTGAATGCCAACCAGCCACTGTATAACCAGTCGCTGCAAAACGCGCTGGCCATACTGAAAGAAAAATTCAGTATGGATGATGCCAAAGTGAGTGGCTTTATCACTGCCCTGAACAACCTCATCGAAACCGACGTCAGCCGTGAAATTCCTACCAAGCTGGCCGCTCAGCAGCCACTGGAAAATCTGCTCGAGCAAAGGGTTAAACAAGTCTTCGGGCAAGGAGCCAGTGCACTATGAGACGGTTGCTGATTGCCTTGTTATTTATTGTGGTCGTGGTGGCGGCAATGATTGCGGCACCCATGATCATTGGCGAAAAAGGTTATGTGCTCATTACCATGGGCAACACAGCCATAGAAATGACCGTGATCAGTCTGGTAATTTCGGTTGTGGTAGGGCTGGTTGCGCTGTGGATAGTACTTAAACTGGTGTTCTGGATAGCCAGCCTGTTCAAAGGCTCTCACCGTTGGTTTGGGAAACTGGGCGAGCGCCGTCGCAAGCGGGCGTTTTATCGTGGCCTGCAGGCGCTGGTAGAAGGTCAGTTAGAGGATGCCAAAAAGGCTTTTCAGCACACCACCGACGGTGACTTTGACGGCGTTAATTATTTAGCGGCCGCCCAGGTCGCCCGGGCGCTGGATGAGAAAGAGCGGGTGCGAGCCCTGCTGAGTGAAGCTCAAGACTACCCCAATGCAAAAGTCGCAGCCACCCTGGTACAGGCGCGGCTGGACATGGAAGAAGGCAACCATGAACACGCCTATGAGCGCTTAGACAAACTGGACGAGAAAAACGCCGACCATACTCAGGTAGTGAAGCTAAAAGCCGAGTGTCTGGCCCGGCTTGGCCGCTGGCAGACACTGGAAGACAATCTGCCGGGATGGAAAAAACACCTGGATAAACCCAGTTTCACCCGCTGGTCGCAGCAAATTGCCAAGGGTAAGTTTGCCGAGATAGCCAGCAAGCAGGGCGCCAATGCCCTGAAGCAGCACTGGCAAACGCTACCCCGTAAGTTACGGCACGATACCGCCTATCAGGCCGCCTACGTACAACAACTCCTGGAACAGGGTATGCACAGCGATGCGCAGGACTGTTTGTTGGAATGGCAAAAACGGGGGCCCGAGCCGGAATTTCTGCCGTTGATGAAACAGCTCAATCTGGCCAATGCGGCACCAACCCTGGCGGCACTGGAAAAGTGGATCAAGAAAGACAGTGACAACCCCGCGCTGTATTCCACACTGGGCCATGTGGCCTTCCATGCCGGCGATGATGCACTGGCGGAAAAGGCGCTGATGAAAGCCATCACGCTGTCAGAAGACAAGCAAGACTTGCTGGTGTTATCCCAGCTTAGTGAGCAGCATCATGATAGTGCCAAAGCACTGACGTTCTATAAGCAAGGTATGGCCCTGGCGGAGTAACCAGGCATTGGCATCACCGGCTGTGGCCGGTGATCTCATCAGGCTTCTTTGGCGAACGCCGCTAACGGGTGGGTAGTAGTGAGTTCCAGTTTGGCCCGTTCACCGGGCTGCAGGGCATTTTCGTGACTCACCCGTACTTTCATCTGGGTACCATTATCCAGCGTCACCGCATAGAGGCGGCTTTCCCCTTCGTAACGCTCCCAGTCTACGGTACTATTGGCAGCATCACTGTGCGAGACCAGTGACAAATCGTCCGGCCGCACCAGAATATCCACCGCCCCACTGGCACCATTTACCGGCGTACCCGGGACCTCACCGATATCTGTTTTGGCATTGCCGTCATGCAGCACGGCCGGTAAAAAACTGGCTTCTCCCAGAAAGCGTGCCACAAAGCGGCTGGCAGGCGTGGCATAACAGGTTTCCGGGGTGTCTATCTGATCCAGCACACCCTTATTCAGAATGCCTACCCGGTCGCCTACCGATAAGGCTTCTTCCTGATCATGGGTCACCCAGATAGCCGGCACACCGGCTTCTTTCAGGGCGCCACGAATTTCCCAGCGTAAGCTGTCTTTAAGGGCGGCATCCAGATTGGACAGCGGCTCGTCCAGCAGCACGAAGGCAGGTTCATGAGCCAACGTACGCGCCAACGCGACCCGCTGTTTTTGTCCACCGGAAAGCTGACCCGGCTTGGCATCGCGAAACTGCTCCATACCCAACAGCTCCAGCCAGTGATCGGCCAGCGACGTGTCCTTCAGCCGGAAGCAAACATTGTCTGCCACCGTCATATGCGGGAACAGGGCAAAGTCCTGAAACACCATGCCCACGTGACGCTTCTCCGGCGGCACCATTTTCTGGGGCGTAGCACGCCAGCGGCCCAGTTCAATGGCGCCGTCAGAAATAGGGATAAGCCCGGCCAGCGCCTGCAATATGGTGGTTTTGCCGCAACCGGTAGGGCCTACCAGCATCAGTATTTCGTCATGATCCAGCTCAATATTTAGGTTGTCTACCACCCGGGTAGCCCCATAATTCACACACAAATTACTGACTTTCAGCATTACCGCCCACCATCTTCAGACAGGGTGAATTCCGCCCGGCGTTCGCCGGACAACATCAACATTAAACCAATACCGGATAATAACACTAACAGCAGGCCAGGTACCGCCGCGCGACCGAAATAGCCAGCTTCGTAGACCCGCCACATATACGTAGCCAGGGTTTCATACCCGGTGGGCCCCAGCATCAGCGTGGCTGGCAGTTCCCGCATGGCTTCCAGAAAGACCAGCGCTGCCCCTGCCACCATGCCGCGCAGCGTGAGCGGCAGGGTAATTCGCAGGTAGGCTTCCCGGGGGCTGGCCCCCAATACCCGGGCTGCATTGACCAGCCCGCTATCCAGTTTTTCGGCGGTGGTACGCACGCTGCCGACTGCTAACGGCAGGAACCGCAACACATAGGCCACCACCAGCAGCGCCAGGGTTTGGTACAGCATGGGTAACTGTAGCCCCAGATACACCAGCGCCGTGCCCATGACAATGCCGGGCACACCAAAGCCGAAATAGGTAATGCGTTCCATTAACCGGCCGGCTTTTCCTGCCAGGGCAGCATAGGCCACCGGCAGCGCACAGATAATGGCCACGATAGCCGCCAGTACCGACGCGTACGCCGAGTTCCAGGCGAACTGCCATTCAAACCCGCCGGTACCTTCCCTGGCCAGCCAGGTCATAAACACCGCCAGCGGTAAAACTACGGCCAGCAACACAACCGGCATAGCCGCCACCAGCATGGCGGAATACTGCCAGCGTGAAGGCCATAACAATAAGTGTTTACCGGGGCGCTCTGAGGCACCGGCGACCCGGGATTCCAAGAATAATACCAGCGCCACGATGACCATCAGTTGCAACGACAACATAGCAGCCTGGCTCAGCCCAAACGCGTTGTATTCCACAAAAATGACCCGGGTAAAGGTGTCCAGCCCCATGATGGCAGGGGTACCAAAGTCTGACAGGGCATAAAGCGCCGCCAGCAGCGCCCCGGCGGCAATGCTGGTGCGCACCCGCGGTAACACCACCCGCCACAAACTGACCCACAGGGACTGCCCCAGCAGCCGCGCCGCATTAATTAAGCTGCCATCCAGGCTGAGCAGAGAGGCCCGGGTGGTCATCATGACAAACGGATAAGTGTACAGCGACATAACCAGCGCTGTGCCCCACAGGCCGCTGACAGAAAACATGGGAATACCGGTGAGCGATTCAATTTCGCCGCCGCGACCAAAGGAAAAATACATGGCGAAGGCGCCGATATAGCTGGGCAGCGCCAGGGGCGCGGCCAGTAAGATCAGCCACAGCCGTTTAAATGGCAGTTGGACATAGGCAGTAAACAGGGCCAGCGGCACCCCAATTAACACGGCGCCGATAATGGTGAGCACCATCAGGGCCAGGGTGTTGCCTAATACCCGCAGGTTGTGGCTGTCGAACAAGGACGCACTGTCGGCCGCCAGCTCAATTAATACTCCCACTGGCAAGAGGGCCAGTACCGCAATCAGGAACGCCAGCGGATACGGCTTCGGCCAGCGTGTCACAGTACGCCGACGTCCCGCATAATATTCAGGGTGGGGCGCAGGTCAGCCAGCTTACGTAAATCAATATCGGGTGGGGACAGGGTGTCCATCGCGGGCAAGCCCTGCGGCGGTGCCACGCCTTCAACCAAAGGAATTTCATAGGCTTCGGTGGCCAGATAAGACTGCACTTCCCGGCTTAGCAGGTAGCGCATGAAATTCACCGGCAAATCACCGTCACTGAGGGCCAGAATACCTGAGGCATTGACCAGGCAACCGGCGTCGTTTTTCGTGAATGCTAAGTCCACGTTAGCATCGGGCTTACCTGACTTCAGACGCAGCGTGTAATAATGATTGGCAAAACCAAGGTCAACTTCACCGCGCTCAACGCCCATCACCACACCCAGTTCACCGGCATACTTCTTGGCATTGCGGTTAACCCCGCGCAACCAGTTGGCGGTGGCTTTGTTGCCTTCCAGCAGGCGCATGGCGGTAACAAAAGACTGGAACGAGGCATAAGCCGGTGCCCAGCCAATAGCCAGATCACTGTCGGCCAGTGCCATAATGTCATCGGGGATAGCGTCGGGTTGCACCCGCTCGGTGTTATAAGGCAAGGTTCTTACCCGCCCGGTCACCGGGGTCCAGCCAGGATACTGAAAACCGGACTTAAGCTGACCGGTGAGATCTGACGGCAGCGGCTTTGCCAGCTGTTGGTCCGTCACCAGACCCACCGACCCGGTATCCACGGCCCAGAATAAATCGGCTCGCTTCACACCGGCCTTTGCTTCGGCAACAATGGTATTGGCCAGCGCGGCGCTGCCGCCCCGCCGAATGCGCAGATTTAGCTTGGGGTTGCGCTTTTGAATAGCTTCAAGAACATTTTCGTACAGACCACCTTCACCGCGGCCCAGATACAGGGTGAGATCGCCCACCAGCGGCGGCAGACTGTCTACCGATACGGCGCCGGGTGACGCCGCCCAACTCAGGCGACTGGCAAACGGCATGCTGCCAAATACGGCCGCCGCACCTAACCCCTGTAAAAATGTTCTTCTATGCATCACAAGCCCTTAAAATACGTCTTTGCGATTCTTCTCAGCGTCTGCCAGCAAGGTTTTGGCACGATCCAGCTTAGTTTGCATGGCTTCTACTATATCGCGCACTGCATCTACCCCGGCATCCTTTTCGATAGCCTGAGGCAGCGTTACGTTGAAGTCTTTTTCAAGATCTTCCACCAGCTCTGCATCATGCTCGATGAGGGCACCTTCGATGCCTTCAAAGCGCTGTAGATAGGTGTCGTGTACCAGTGTGGTGGCAACTTCGGTGAGCTGTTCCGCGTATTTCGCTACCACTTTGTGCAGGCGGTTCTTAATATCGTCTACCACTTCCGGCGCTGTCGTTGGCTCACTTTCGGTGGTACGTACCTTGTCTACCAGCCCTTGTTTCTGGTACTGGGCGGCAAGTTTAACCGCGCCCAGCGCCTGCCACAAGGCCTCTTTAAGCTTCTGCTCCTGCTCACGGACTACCGAAATATCCGCGCCGCCATCAATACCCTGCTTAATGCCGTAAATGGCTTGCCAGATAGAGGCGTAAATCGGTACATACTGGGTCTCGATAGCTGAGTGGAAGTTCACTTCTTCCCAGAATTCAATAAGCTGTGCCGTATCTACTTTACCTTTACCCTCATTGGCATAGGTATCTACCACGGCGCCATACTTGCCTTCCAGCCACTTTACTTCCTGGCTGTAATCGCCCAGGTGTTCAGACAGGTGATTTACCTGATCGGTAATTTCACCGTTGGCCAGAGCGGGCAAGCTCATGCTGCCGGCGGCCAGTGCTACAGCCAAAGCAATGTATCGGGGAGCTTTTGTAAACGTCATAGTATTCGTTCCTGCGTCTGAGTTCTCTGAAAATGATACTTATTATCATTAAGGGAGTAAAGCAAATGCGGATCAATCCGCTGCATACCGCGCGTAAAGAATGTAAACCTGCGCCACCGGCTTCGCTCAGCAGTGCGTATTGTGCGCGTCTCGTTTACGGGTTCAGGCCTGACCCAGTTCAGTTATCACTCGGCCCTCGTCCCGTTTTTGTAGTAAAAACCGCTGTTTTTTAGCTGGCAAGCTACTCGAAATTCGGGGTTGCATGGGCACCACAACAGCGGCGCAAACGGGCTAGCTGCGAAGCGTGAAAAAAATCTAAAAAAGACATTGTATTTCGTCAGCTTCCCACTAGAATCCGCGCAATAATTGGTCAGCATCCCGCTGACCTTCATCGTCTACTGAGAAGCCCGTGGATACCGCTGAATTTATCCAGATCCGAAAGTTTATTGTGAAGCTTGGCAAGATGCTGCACAAGTACGGCACGCCGTCGTTCCGGCTGGAAGCCTACCTGAATGAAGTGGCAACCTATCTGGGTGTGCACGCTTCGTTTATTTCTACCCCTACCTCACTCACGCTGGTTATCTGGAGTGACAAGCATGAAGACGAATATAACCATGCTGCCCGGCTGATGCCCGGCGAGCTGGATATGAACGCGCTGTCGCTTACCGACGAACTGGCCAGCTCGCTGCTGGCCGGGGAACTTACCCTGCAAGAAGCCGATAAGCGGCTCAGTGAAATTGATGTAATGCCCAGCCCGTATGGCAAGCTGGTAACCGGTGCCGCCTTCGGCCTGTCCACCGGCGCCTTTGCAATGCTGATGGGCGCATCGTGGCCGGAAATCTTCTGGTCAGGCTTACTGGGTCTGGTGGCGTATATATGGACGCTGTGGGCCATGCGCTCTAAACGGGTAAACCTGATGCTGGAGCCGGTCACCGCGTTTATCGCCGGTCTGCTGGCCTGCGCAATTGGCCGCTATCTGGACCCCGGCATCAATATACCGCTGATTGTACTATCGTCGGTCATTGTGTTTGTGCCCGGGCTGGCGCTGACCATGGGCCTGGCCGAACTCAGTTCCCGTAATATGGTTTCCGGCACCGCCCGCACTATGGACGCCGTGATGCAGCTGTTTAAACTGTACTTTGGTGCGTTTCTGGGGGTGTCCGCCGGCTTCAGCCTGTTTGGTGAAAACGTGTATCAGCCCGCCGAGTCACTGCCCTACTGGGCCACCTGGCTGGCCGTATTCCTGCTGTGTCTGTCGTTGGTGGCGATATTCCGGACCCGGCTTAAGCATTTGCCGTGGGCCATGACGTCGGCGTTCATTGCCTACAGCGCCACGGCATGGAGCTCTGAGTATCTGGATCAGGGGCTGGGCGCCTTCGTAGGTGCCTTCGCGCTGGGCGTATTTGCCAATGCCTTTACCCGCATTGCCAATCAGCCTGCCACCATTGTGGCCATGCACGGTCTGATCGTGCTGGTGCCTGGCTCAAAAACCTACATTGGCCTGAACTCGTTTATGACCGGCCAGGATTTTGTGCAGGCCGATCACGTAGGTCAGGAAGTATTTTTGATCTTCATGTCGCTGGTAGCCGGGCTGATCTTTGCCAATGTGGTGATGCCCACCAAGAAGGCTCTGTAGGCAGCTTACCGCAACAGTTTCATCAGTGCTTTGCCCAGCCGCACATTCAGTGCGCCGGCTGCCACGGCTTCGGCTGAGTTTTCCATAAAGCGGGCGGTTAGCGAGCCACTGATTTGATTGGCCACTTCGTCAGTGGCCAGGTCGAAAATACTCTGCGCGGCAATGTTCTGCGCCAGTACTTTAAACAGCTGCCAGTTACCCAGCGTGCCTGGCCGTAAACCGTAGACCTGGGCGACCCGCCGGATAGTACGAAAGCTTATCCATACAATCATCAGCGTTTGAATAAGGTGGTTGGGGCTGATAAACGTCAGGCTACCGGCGGTCATCGATTCTTTGTTAATGACCTCCTGCGCCCGCTTATCTACCGGTTTGACCACCGTACGCTGGTATAACGCCAGTGCTTCCTGGGCCGACACATCGCTGTTCAGCGCCTGGGTAAAGGTTTTATAACAGCGGGCGGCATAGCTGTGCGCCGAAAAACTGCTGGCGTGGCGTTTCAGGCTTGCCAGCAGCGCCGCTTTATCGCTGGTTTGCTCCAGTGCCTGATAATCCAGCTGCCGCGACAAATGCTTATTCACGTTCATAAAGCCTTTGGCTTCACGGCCCACCAGCGTCAGCATACATAGCACGAACCCGGCCAGCAGGCTGCCCAGCACCGTAGCCGTGATGGGATAGCTGTCAAAGTAACCCAGCACTGCCTCTACGGCGCTAACTACCCCAAAACCAATGGCGCAGGCGCCGCCCAGCAGTAAGGTGGTGGTGCCCAGCGACAGGCTGCGCTTTTCTGTGCCTGGCTGCCAGGTGGAGTCGTCAATTTTAGCCGGCATGTCGGCTTCAGGCTGCACGGTATTAATGGTGCGTTCGGTAACTTTAGAGCGATAGCGCTGCGTAGTGTCTGCTGACATGCTATGCCTCCTGATTCAGTAAAAATTCAAACAGCCGATCCAGTCCGCGCCCGTTTAACATGCGCGGCAGATGGTCTTTGGGCACCTGCGCCTGCAGTACCGGATAATGGGCATCACTTTCCATGTCTTTCAGGGTGCTGGGCAGCGGCTCGAAGTTGGCCTCCACATACGCGCCCGCCGGATTGGTATACCGCAGGGCGTTGTCGTGCTCGCCGCTATCGGTGGTTTGCATTGCCGACACCAGAAAGTGCTCAAACTGAATGGGCTTGTCGGCAAATTTTGCCACTGCCCCTTCGGTGATCTGCTGTAACAGACTGAGCAGGGCTGGTTTCTGCGACTCCGGGATAAGGTCGGTCTTGGTGGCCACAAACGCCACCCGGCCTATCTGCCGCTGCCGTAATACATTACGGGCAAACCAGCCCGGGTTACCGTACACAAAGGTTTCAGCCAGGTGGCTCAGGGTCTCTTTCAGCTGATACAGGTGCTGGCGGGAATGATTCAGCCCTTCGAACAGATCCACCAGAATAATTTGCTTATCGGTTTCCCGGAAAGTGCTTTCTTTCAACGGCGTCAGCCAGTTGTCCTGAAAGGCCGCGTAATGCTGTGCAAAGGCTTTGTACCATGGGTGTGAAATATCGCTGGTGATTTTGGCTGGCAGCGGCGCAAACCCTTCCGCCCGCCAGTCGAAGCCGGAGCCGTCGATGAGAAAGCTGCCCGGTTGTAACATGGAAATGCCGTGGGCTTTGGCGTGTTGCAGGTAGCGGCGATATTCGCTGACCACCTCCAGCACCGCTTCACGGGTGGGTGGCTGTTCAAAATCAAAGCCTTCCACGAAGGCGTGCCAGGCAGAGGAGTAATGTTTTTGCGGCTCGCTGGCCTGCTGCGCCCAGGCAGAGTCGCTCCATTGTGAAAATGACTTACCCAGCATGGGCATATCGGTGATCCACTCGCCCGGATAGTCGATAAATTCAAAGACCACGTCGGTATAGGGCATCAGCAGCTTTTTAATGTTGCCGGTTTGGCGCAGTCGTACAATGAGCTTAAAGCCGTAGGCCTGTTCAGTAGGCGCCGGCCAGTGACCGCTTTCCAGCGCCTGCAAGTGGGCATCGGCGGGAAACATGGCGTAACCAGGCAAAGGTTCAATCCGCATATGATCCACCAGCTCCATGGGCAGGCTTTCCAATAGCGGCAGGCAGTTGTATTTCTCTTCACTGCGGTACTTCAGAATGGTCATCAGGCTGGTAAACAGCATAGATTTACCGCTGCGGCTGAGCCCGGTAATGGTAAAGCGATGACGCTCCTGCAAAAACCAGGCGTCCACCTGCGACATCCCCTGACTGGATACCTGCTGTACCGGCTGCATCATTTGTTTCAACCAATCGCGCATGGTGCGCCTCACCTCCGTTTGGGTTAACTGCCCTGCTCTACCTGATAAGTAGTGGTGTTTTTACCGGCAAAAAGCAAGCCGCTGGCATATTTTGTTACAAGTCGTTCTGCAAAGCAGCAACCGTCTATCCTGCCCGCGCTGCGCTTAATCAGCGGGGCCGGGTGGTCGCAATTGGCGGTAATACAGTAAAAATCTTACTTTACAAATACCTGCAACATAGTGAATATATAAATATTAACTAATATAAGGAACATTACATGAGTAAGTCATATACAGAGATCACACAGCGTATTTCAAAGAACATGAAAACCCTGCGCAGTGACATTCCCGACACCATGTCAGGCTTTTCCGCCATGGCCAAAGCCGCCACTGCAGACGGCGTACTGGATAAGAAAACCAAAGAGCTGATCGCGCTGGCCATTGGTGTGTCTACCCGTTGTGATGGCTGCATTGGGTTTCATACCAAGGCGCTGGTAGAGCTGGGCGCCACCAAAGAAGAAGTGGAAGAAACTCTGGGGATGGCCATTTACATGGGTGGCGGCCCCTCGCTGATGTATGCCGCCGACGCCATGCAGGCATACGAAGAGTTTGCCCAAGGCAAAGCTTAACCGCCTACCTCTGTTACCGTCTACTCCCAACCCCAGGGGGCGGGCGGTGCAGCTACGGGTTTGGTCAGGTCAAAGTCCACCTGAAACGCCCTGCCCTCGCGTACCAGCTGATAACTCAGCGTGTCCGGATACACAAACAGCTTCCAGGTATTATTCAGCGACTGCGGCAACCCCTGTTCGGCAAACATCTGACGGGTATAGCTGTCCGCCGGAAACGCCTGTGCCTGAGCAAATCCGGCGTCGGTGGTAATACCGCCGTAATATGTCACCTTATCAATGCTGCCATCTTCATGACGGTGATTATGCTTTAACACCAGACCACTGCCGGTGCGGCTCAGGATCCAGGTGCGGGAGCGGTTTTCGCCGACATGAAACGGCATGGTCAGCGTGGTGTCGGTGCATTCCCGAAAATGCACAATAAGCTGCTTGCCGGTAAACGCATCCGACGGCGCGGTATCGTTAGTGACAGTGCCCGCGAATGCTTTACCGCAGTAACTGGCCAGCGTATCAAAAAACGCCTGATGAGTGGGATGGGAGCGCACGGGTAACTGTTCTGCCAGCGCCAGTGCGGGCAATAACAGCGCCATTAAAGCAACAATTTTCATAAGGTGTGTTCGGTAGTCTTAAAAAACTCAGCCTACCGGAAAATCACGCGCCACGCACCTGCCGCAAGCAAGAACTGCCAGCGCCGCTAATGCCGGGTCGTACTGAAGCCTAATTTACGGGCCAGCCGGTTCTTGGTGGAGTGCCAGTGGTTTTTCGGCAGGGTCGGTGCTTGTGCCAACACATCATCGAAGCTGATGTCGGTAACCGGTAAGGGCGGAACGTGGGCACAAAACAGGGTCTCCAGCTTCGCTTCGGCCATTCGCTGTAACGAGCGCTTATACTGGTTCGGATGACACACCGGATACGGTGGCACCAGCTGCCCTTTCACCTGCACAATGAGATCGGCCACATAGGCCTGGCGGGACGGCGTATGAATAAGGGATAGGTCGTGATCGGTGTGCCCGGGGGTGAACACCACCTGCCAGTCGCTAAATCCGGGCAGGGTCTGGCCGTCGGTTAACAGTTGGTCGGGCTTTAAAACGGGCGAATACCAGATGTGTTTTTTCGGTTTGCGTAAGCGGCTGGCCACCCACCAGGTGAGCGCCACATCAATGGCATGGGCGCTGCGCCCGGCCACGCCGCTATACCACTTACGGGCCTTCGGGTGGGCGGCGATGGGCGCGCCGGTCCGGGCCCGCAAGGCATGGGCGCCGCCCGCATGGTCCGGATGCATATGAGTGACTACAATTAACGCCAGATCGCTCAGTGGCCTACCCAGCGTAATTTGTATGTACTCACACACTGCATCCACATCGGCGCGGGAACAGCCGTCCAGCAAGAGCAGCTTGTCGCCGTCTTCCACCAGAAAAATAAACTGAATATAGCCCTGTAGGGTGTGAATTTTCATCGGTAAACCCAAAAATGACCGGGTCGTACAGTAGCAAATTTATAGTGGTTAGACCAGATACACTAATCCACTGGCCCGGCTATCAGTTCGTGCATAGCTTTCAATGACGGTAGTTTGTAGTCACCGTGGTAAAACAACCGGTTCAGCCTGCCCAGTAAGTTCACCGAACGGCTGGGATCGTGGGCTTTCACCCGATGCTCACTGGCCGTTTGTAAAAACTCCCAGGTATGCAGATCGAGCCGGGCAATGTCCTCAGGCGTAACACCCAGCCCGTGCACCGTACTTAAAATGCGCTCGGTCTTACTTTCTTCCAGCGGAATTAAAGTATTCGCGTAAGCGTCCAGAATAGGGTCGCCCACAGCGTTCAGGGTATGGTTAATGGCCGCCCAGATGTCATCGTGACTGTAATGCGCCCCCTGCGGGGCATAGAAGCCCATCACTTCCCACTCCAGTTCGGCATTGCTTACCGCAATAGAACTGGATACCGCGTCGGAGTAAGATAAGTCAGGCTGGGCGCCGATATTGTAAGCATCCACCGACATACCCAGACAAATCAACAGGTCGCCCATGTGCTGCTCATTCTGATACAGCGATTCAAACGCTGCCCGTTTCACGCCCATCCAGCCGTGCACCAGCGACGGCTGTTGCACAAACCGGCGAACGTCGTCCGGTAAGTCTTCCCCGTACTTTTCAATCAGCAGCGGTAACGCGTCCTGACGGGGTTCGTCCCCCGGCAGCCACACCTCATACTCCTGACGGTTGTCGCCCTTGCCACGACTTTTAATGCCGTAAGAAAGGTTAATAGGTCGGCAGATATCCCGATCTTCATCTACCTGATGAAAATATTCCGACCGCATGCGTTTAATAAAGGGCGCATCCTGGCCGGCCAGCGCCGCAGTGGGATAGCGATAACCAATATCACTGTGGCCCACATGCGTAAGGGTATGTACCCGTTCGGATAAGATGTGCTTCACCCCGGCCAGCTGGTACAGCTTTGGCACAATAATGCTGCGCTCCGGCTCGATGGTAAGGCGATCGCCGTTGGCCGCCACAAACTTAGGGATTTTATGGTATTCGTAGTTCGGCAAGCCAAGGTTCTCGACGGCCTGGTTCCGGTAACGGGCCAGTTCGGCGAATAACGTATTGTGGTCGCGGATATGTTTAAACAGTGGTCTGGAGTTGGTCATGGTGGTTTCGGAACATCCTTGCGTACTGGCAGTGTGCCATAAACACCGGGTGGGAACGACGGATTTAATGCTGGCCCGACAGGCGGGCCAGCATGGGTTTATAAACCTGCCTTCGTCAGGCAGGCAGCAGGCACCTTATTTTACGGTTACCGTGCCTTTCATCATGGCGATGTGGCCGGGGAACGAGCAGAAGAACATATATGATTCGTCTGCTGACAGACCTGACACATCAAACGTGACTGAGGTTTCTTCGCCGCCACCAATTACTTTGGTGTTAGCGATGACGCGTTCGTCACCCTGTTTAATATAATTGTTGTCCAGGCCGGCAGTCATACCGTCCTGCGCGATGCCCTGCATATCGGCTTTCTTAGACATGACCCAGTTGTGGCCCATTGCTGCTTTGCCCATGTTGCCACTGTGAGTCAACGTTACCGTGTATTCACCACACGACTTTGGAATGGTCATTTCTGAGGTATCGAACTTCATCATATCGTTACTGTCGATGGTGGTTTCACACTCATTCGCCAGTGTTGTACCCGAAGCACCTAACAGTAATGCACCAAATAGAATGTTCTTTAATTTCATTAACCTTACCTTCTTTCAACGTTGGGCACTGACGCTTAGCCCCAAGGAGCTGAGCCAATGCAATTCCCCCTGCCCAATGGCAGCAGGACACATCTGCATTGCAACACCGCGTGCTGGTATCAGATGTTGAGCTGTTGATAAGTATAAATGGGCACTTCAGATCATCTTGTGGCGCTGGCGATCCACCGATGATCGGTGGGATCTGAAAGATAAGTTTACAGTGGATAGCAGGTAGAAGTTTACCCAGACACAGGCCGTTCCGGTAACCTGCCATGCCAGTGGCTGCCTCTGCCGTTCTTGGCTGTATTAACTGGAAACCTCTGCCACTGGCGTTATTACGCGTGCACTTATACAGTGAACAAAAAAGCATCATGGAGGCGCTTATGCACCACAGTGAAGAGGGACAACGGATACGGCAGATTGTGGATGAATATCCGGCGATACGGTGCGTGATTAATCCGCACAGCGTGCAGCTTTATCACCACCTTATAGACTGGCCTTCGATGCACCAGTCGCTGCCCATCGACACCCTAACAGAAACAGCTATTCGCCAGTGCTGCGAGAGCCTGCAGCTTACCGAAGAACGTAAACAGCAACTGGCCGCTGAAATAAAAGCCTATGTGTTGGAAGAAGCCAGAGTGCTGTTCAAGGGGCTGGATTTCACAGATGAACAGCTTTGGCACATCGTGCGCGTGGCTGGCGGCAACGTCACTGAGTACGGCGACCTAGATTTACCCAATGGCGACAGCTGTGCGGTGGAAGATGTGTTTATGAGTGCCCGGGAGTACAACGTGGTGATGGGGAAATTATAGGCTGAAGTGTTGATGAGGTTGTTTATTCGGTGGGTATAGTCCAAGTGAGTGGATGACCAGCATGATGAAAAGAGCAACGCTCGGCAGCGGAAGCGTGTAGGACTTGGAGCAGGTATCAAGCAAGCCATTCACTGCCGTCACTGATTGCAAAACACTACCGATAGAAGGGTACACGCCCCGTCCTGACCGTTAATTTGCGTACTCGCTCTTTTCCAATAATGCACTCTGACATGTAGGTAGGTTCCTAGGTTAATGTAAAGGTGCATTTCTGATACGTGAAGGGAAGTGGCTTATCAATTATTAAATAACCTAGCCAAGATTTTTTTATAAGAGTTGTATGCTGCGCTTGACTTGCAACTCCCCCCCTCACAATAATAAGACTGATATTTAGAAAAACAAGAAAGTTGACGCTGTTTATCATTTAGGAAAATAAACTTGAAAAATAAAATGTTAAAACAGATGGAGGAACGGATTTCTCAAGCAGCCAGACTGCATTGCAAAGAAAGAAGACTTACTTATTCCAAGCTCCAAAAAGAAATAGAAGTCAGAGCCAAATCTTACTTGCCGAAGTTCGAATTTCAGAGGCCTACTATTTTAAGTGACCTTGCGAATGGAAAGCGCAGGCTAAATCTTGAAGAAGCTTTAGTAATGTCTAAAGCACTTGGGTTCGAAAATGAGTTTTTTGAAAGCTGGATAGATAATGAAGTTCCCTACCCTTTGAATATTCATTGGAAAAAATCCTTCCGTAATTGGGTCGATAAAATAGATAAAGAAAAAATTAATCAGCTAGAGACAAATTCTCACAGTAAACATAAAAGCTATGGCTATTACTTTGAAATGGATCATGGTGCTCTTTTTGAAATTCCACACGGCGACTTGACAAGCGAAAACCCTTATTTTAAAGAGGTAGATAAAAAAAGAAAGACGCAGGCACGTTGCACCGCTGCGGATTTTGAAAGGCATATGCTGTCAGGCGGTCGAACAAGAGCCATTTGTATAAGGAAGGACAAAAATGGAAAGTTAAAGAAACAACACAATATGTATAGCATTAATACGAAAGGAGTAAGGTCGCTAATAAAGCGTGAACTGAGAGGAAAAAAATTAAAAGAGGAAGTGATCTGGTCTAAATCTCATTAGAACAATTGAGCCGCTCGTCAAGCTCAATACGAAGTTTTTGTGTTTGAAGACTGATTATGCTTGATCAATAGTGCTCTTGGGAGTTGATATTAAGAGTTATACTATTTCACTTGAAAACGACGTGCATAATGAGGAGATAAAGATGCTCATTCAGTTGAGAATTTAAATATGATGCAGTAAACATGTTTCTCGCCAGCGTAAAATGATAAAGGAGACTAGACACGAAGTTAAGGTGTATGGTTAGTTCTATCTACATGTCGAACCAGCCGGTAGATCTGCAACATTTGTAAATCTTGAAATGGCTATTGCTCAGCTTTTATCAATATCGAAGATGGTGGCTATTCGAATGGTACTAAAGAGACAAAGTTTTTCAAAAGAGCAGCTGAAAGTCAATAAAATGACCTACCGCGGGTCGCATATGATAACCGTGTATCGGTATATAAGGAAAGTAAAAAAGCAAAAAAAGAGAGTTTTTATTCTTGACGTTTTTTTGATTTTTAAGGAAGTTGTATGATTGATAAAAATAAGAAAATGGAGATCCTTGAGGGAGCTCGTCGTTGGTTTCGAGAGGTAATTGCGAAAAACCATATTCGCAACACTCTTAAGTTAACTAATCCAAAAGAGTTTAACATCCATCCATTCTTGGCCTCTTACTTAGCTAACTTTTTGTCAGGTAATTCAAACCCAACCAATATTGCTAAAGCGCTAGTTTACCCTAGAGTTTTAGGTACTTCGATTACCACTTCATTTGGACAAAACATACAAAGCTTTACTAGTGTTCTACTCGATGCGTTCGGGAGTACGACTTCAGGTATTGACATTGAGTTTATTGACCAAGTTGATGGTTACAAGAAGTATTGTCAGCTCAAGTCTGGTCCAAATACGATTAACAAGGATGATGTTGAAACAATTGCTGAGCATTTCAAAGGTGTTATTAATCTTGCTAGGACTAATAATAAGCGTATTCCTCGTGATGACATGATCGTTGGTGTTGTATATGGGACTAAAAACGACTTGAGTTCCCACTATCGTCGAATCACATATCAGTATGATTATCCTGTATACGCGGGTGAGGATTTTTGGCTTCGACTGACGGGGGATAGCAATTTCTATCACGACTTGATTGAAGCAATTGGCTCCGTAGCATTGGAGTCTGATTTCAGTTCAGACCTTGAGTATGTAATAAAAGAGCTCTCAGAAACTGAGGAAATAAAAAAACTTAGTAATATTATGTAAGGTCTGGCAATCCTGACCTGCTAATTATATTAGCTATGCCCAAGGATTGCCGAACACCTCCCTGACATTTATTCTAAATCGGAGGCCTTATATTTTCTTTGATTTTGTAAAGCCTCCCTAATAAATTAAACCTAAACCTATAGGTTACGCAATATCATTTTTCTTTAATATTCCAATAGCGTCAGAGTGTTTATTCGTCAAGTAAACGCCATAGTAAGCCGTTTAACATAGTTTCTCAAAATATCTTAGCACAGGAAGACAATTCACAGGTGGGTTTTTATAGTACCTTCGTACGGTTAACATGGTGAATTTTTGCAAGTATTATCCTAATTAAGCGCTAACCCTTACGACATAAGAATATTAAAGCTACGGTTTTTACAGCCAGATTTTTCGAGCTACGTGAAAATCTTTCTAAACGTCATCGTCCTACGATTTAAGCGAGTATAAGGTAATTAGTATTACTTTGTGAGAGAGTGCACGACCCGGACTGCATGTATTGATGTTTTTATACTCCTTTATCGTGATAATAATGATACAACTTGTAAATTAAGCTATGAGAATTAGGTCGTTACGTAATTCTATTAAAAACGTATTTTACTGTACATGTAAATAGAAAATTTGTGACTGAATGCTTACTTACATAGCATATTGAAAGAAAGTCTGACCAACTTAGCCACTGAAGTGCTGAATAAAGGGTCGATAAGTAAGCATGGTGCTGAGAAGAAGTTTCATGAAAATATTTATCGACAGAAGTAACTTCGTGTTGGTGGTGAGATTGATTAAAGAATGACGGTGAAAATATCATTGCTGGCATTGAGAATAAATATAATACCCTTTCAGGCGGAAATGCGGCTGACTATTATTATATTATTGTGGAAACAATTTTTAAAAAGCCTGCGGCTATTACGGCTGCACTGCTTATGTTTTAAACATAGTGCCGAAGAAGCCTGAAAGGTCTGATGTAGCTTTTACCCCATCGGATCCTTCTACCGGGTCAAGAGTTCCATCGAGGAATGATGTTCGGATTATAGATGGAGCGAGCTTCTATACGCTGGTAACAGGAAGAGAAAACGCGTTGCAAGAGCTTTATGACGCACTGCCGGAGGTTATTGAATATTGCTTTGAACACGTTCTCGATAAGGGAAAAGTGCCTGTGAAAGACGTGGATGATTTCAAAGAATACTTTAGTTTAGCCTACAAGTAACCATGTGTAATGTTTGACATGGTTACTGTACATACGTACACTTGTAACCATGATCAAACTTTAAGGTAAAAACGTGGAAAACGAATTATACACTATCGCTCAGGTTGCCGACATATTGAGTGTCTCAAAAGAAACACTCAGGCGTTGGGAAGAATCAGGAAAGCTCATTCCTAAGCGTGATCAAGACAATAATTATAGATTGTATAGCAAAGACCAATTAGAACAGTTCGACGAGGCTAAAATACTCTTCTCAACAAAGTGGGATGAAGAGAAAATTACGGAGTCGATCAGGCCATATAGAGCTATCGAACTTTTTGCAGGTGCGGGTGGTCTCGCACTTGGCATGGAGCAGGCAGGACTAAAATCAATTCTCTTAAGTGAAATAGACAACCATGCATGTGACACACTTGAAAAAAATCGCCCTGATTGGAACGTAGTACGGGGTGATGTCAGTGATATTGACTTCACGCCGCATAGAGATAAGGTTGATATCCTGTCAGGAGGCTTCCCCTGCCAAGCTTTTTCGTATGCGGGTAAAAAATTAGGATTTGAAGACGCGCGCGGCACGCTCTTTTTTGAGTTTGCGAGAGCAGTCAAAGAGACTAATCCAAAGGTGATTCTTGCCGAAAATGTTAGAGGGTTATTAAATCACGACGATGGTAAAACCCTTGAAGCTATTAAAGGAATTATAGACGAGCTAGGGTATGAACTAGTCGAACCCAAGGTACTAAAAGCAGTCTTCTATCGCGTTCCTCAGAAACGAGAAAGACTCATACTAGTAGCAATTAGAAAAGATTTATTTAGTAATGTGACTTTCCAGTGGCCATCTCCATACAAACGCATTATGACAATGAAGGATGCGCTTAAAGCTGGGGAGCTATTTGCTACTGATGTACCTGAATCAATCGGACAAAAGTATCCTGCATCCAAAGCAGAGGTGCTTAAGCAAGTTCCCCCCGGTGGTTACTGGAGAGATTTGCCTATTGAAGTCCAAAAAGACTACATGAAAAAAAGTTTCTTTTTGGGAGGGGGGAAAACAGGCATGGCACGACGGCTGAGCTGGGATGAGCCAAGTCTGACGCTTACTTGCTCGCCAGCTCAAAAGCAAACTGAGCGATGTCACCCAGATGAAACTAGACCTTTGACAGTAAGGGAATATGCACGTATTCAGACTTTCCCTGATGACTGGGTTTTCTCTGGTCCAATAACCTCACAGTATAAGCAAATCGGCAATGCCGTTCCCGTGAACCTTGCAAGTGCAGTTGCGCGGTCAGTCGTACGACTGTTAAACCAAATAGAAATGGCAGGGTTAAAAAAGCAAAAGAAAATAGCGTAACCGACATACTTAGAAAAGTCAGGAAATCAATGCCTTTAAAATGAATAATTTAAGTGAATAAAAACATAAGCAAGATGTTTGGGGAATACGCCAGCTTCAACAAGACGATGCAGGCGCTGTAACACTTATGGGCGGCGTGTTTTGTAAACGCGCAGACCAGCCTGTAAAGCCTTTGTACCTTGAAAAAGTGGATAAAGAGAGCGGCGAGATAAAGCAGAGCTACTTCGACAAAGAAATTGCTTTTGCACTAAAGGGAGTTCAGTACACTGGTAGTCAATTGGTTACACGAATTCACGAATGGCGAATCGAGCATAGCACTGAAAGAGTCGCATAGCGGCTCATCTGCTTTTACTTGGAGTTCTGTAAATAAGTGTACGCAAATATTAATTATCACCAGTAACGACTAGACTATGGATAGTCTCACCTAAAATTTTTATATATTGGCTCGATCTATGTGCATCTTCGGTACTCAGAGGTAATTTTGTATTCGAAGATATTTCAATATCAGCTTCATGAACTATAGCGTTCCGCCTTTTAAATATGTTTCTTAGTTCCCGAGCGGCCATCTGCCTTTCGAGCATCATCTCTGATGCTATTGCGGCCCATCTGTCGTTTTCATTCCAGACCATCGCTAAACCATCTGCTAGCTTCTTAGGGTCCATAAAGCTGATGTGCGCAAATTTATTTCTAACAATTTTTTCAAATAAAATTTCTTTAGGCTCTTCGGTTTCACCTGTTAGCTGTTGATGCTCATCGAATGACAACCTTTCAGACAAGTATTTCGGAGTAGGGACTCGTCGACCAATATAAATTTCAACCATCTCATGAACGATGACATCGTGTATTAGCTTATCGAGAGCACTCATGGAGAATACTAGGCTCATCCGAAGTAGGTCGCTGTAATCGCCCGGAAGCTGTTGACCATCCTTACAGTGCCTGTAAAGTTCTATTAAATGCTCTGTATCTTTTAATGTGTTTCTAAAATTCGCAAGCAAATCACAAATCCGTCAATCGAACCACTTCTGCAGCAAAGTTTTCAAACACCTCGTCAAAAACTGTGCGTTTGCCTTTGAGCTGTTCAAGCACTGGTCCAGTCTCTCTAATTTCCTGATCTTCTAGAGCAAAAACGGGGACGCCGTTATCCATAGCTTTTGGCAACAGACTTTGGAAATCGGATATTTCGGCCAAGCATAGTGAATGCTCTGTGAGCAAATTCCCATAATCAGAGGCGTCAAATGCCATATTTTCGATCTGTAGCGCTGGTAAAAGCTCATTAATGACCTTCTGTTTTATCTCTTCCATATTGTCTCTGAAAGGCAAGGCAGCTCTACCCTTTCTTATATTAAACCTTTGTATCACAGAGCCTAACAGTTTAGGTGGCGTCTCTTTCATAGGATAAGAGGAATGCTCAAAAAGCTCGTAACTTTGCTTCTGCCACTTCGCCCACTTGGGTAGAACAACTTTTAACGTATCAATAGCCATTATGGAAAAAGGATCTGGATTTGTTGGCACAATAATAAAATCAGATGAAACGACAAAGTTTTGGTTTATGGAACTTAGGCCAGGATTCAAATCGATTAACGTGTAGTCGATATCATACTTTTGCTCAACCTCTTTTAATAGCGCATGAAAAGCACCAGGAAGGTTTTCAAGTGTAGCTATAGCATTATTTGCATTTTGAGCAAAAGTGAGCGAAGCATCATACTCGGTCAAATTCGGATGACCGGGCAAAAGGAAAAGGTTTGGAGCTCTGGTTGGTGTAAAGCAATCAATAGCTTGAATTGGTGCAGGGCGTCCTTTGAAAGCTACTTCGACGGCATCTCGCAAATTATGATGCTTTGTACTGGGCTCTAAATAGTACTCATCAAAGTTTTCAATAATCATGCTCGATAGGTTGCATTGGGGGTCTGCGTCGACTAACAAGACCTTACTACGCTCAGCTAGCTTCCAACCTAAGTTGTAAGTAGTTGTCGTTTTACTAACACCACCCTTGTGATTAAAAAAAACTATTCTCTTGGCCATTCTTCGGACATCCTTTCGTATAAGAGTGGTGAAGCTAACTTAAATTATAAATAGCTTCAAATACAATGAACATTCAATGCTACACATTTGCTATATATTTCGAAAAGGAGAATTTTAGAAGAGATGAGTCGGGGCATAGCCCTTTAAAAATGGCGCACCCGATAGGATTCGAACCTATGACCTTTGCCTCCGGAGGGCAACGCTCTATCCAGCTGAGCTACGGGTGCGTATTGTCACGTGTGGCTGGTTTCTCTTACGCATTCTTAATGCGTGGCGGTAATACCAGTAACGTTGAGCGCCGTAATGATACTGATGCTCGTGGCTGGCTTCAACTCATTTATACCGAAACCTGCAATTTCACTGTGTTTGATTACTTTTTAAACCTTACTTTTTACAGGTATTTGCCAGCAAAGAGTTGTCCACACCAGATTTACCGTTATAATCTGGCCTGCTAACGAATATACAAGATTGCCTGGAGACAGATGTGAAAGTGAAAACCTGGTTAAGTATGATGGCGGCGGCACTCACCGTCTTTGCAGTTCAGGCGCAGGATATGTCTGAAGAAGCCATTGCCGAGCGCATCAAACCGATGGGCGATGTTCACGTTGCCGGTGCAGCCAGCGAGTCTGCCGCGGCCGGTGGTGGCGGTGCCATGTCTGGCGAAGACGTGTATAACCAGGCGTGTGTGGCCTGTCACGGTGCTGGTGTACTGGGTGCGCCGAAACTTCAGGTAGCTGCCGACTGGCAACCGCGTCTGGACGAGCGTGGCCTGGACGGTATCTGGCAAAATGCGTTGGACGGTATCAACGCCATGCCCCCTCGCGGTACCTGTGGTCAGTGTTCTGACGACGAAATTAAAGCGGCCATTGAATACATGATCGAGGGCATTTAAGCCCTTCTTTCGTCGCAAATTGTTGCAAAAAGTAGCGTTTTTGTAACAAATAGGGTAGCTTAAATAGATTAACAGTCATCTACTATTATTATTCTAATTTGGCTACCGAAATGTCATCAGATTCAACGCAGTTGGAGCTATCCGAGGATGAGTTACGCGAACTCATCCCGCAGCTCCAGCAACTTACTGATAAGTATAAGCGCGCCGAACGCGTGCAGAAGGCGCTATTTGATATTTCTGAGCTAGCCAGCTCGGTAAGCCATCTCAACAGACTGTATTCCGCTATTCACGAAATCATCGGCGACTTTATGAACGCCGACAACTTCTTTGTTGCCTTTTATGAGCGCGACGCCAACGTCATCGATTTTGCCTACTTCGTTGATGAGTTTGACGAACAAACCATTAAGCAGCTGCCTGCCGACCAACTGATGGACGGTATTACCGGGCATATCCTGCGTACCGGTAATCACATATTTTTCCGCCGCGAAGAAGAAGCTGACTTCAGTCAGGCCACCGGCGTACAATTATATGGCTCTCAGCCGCACCAGTTGTTAGGTGTACCGTTGAAACGGGGCACCCAGGTTATCGGGGCCATGGTGGTACAAACCTATGACGAAGAAGTCTGTTATACCCAGGAAGACTTAGAAGTACTACTGTTCGTGTCCCAGCACATTGTGACCACGGTAGACCGGGTAAAAAGCCGCGAGTTAACTGAACGCACTATTCGCGACCGCACCCGTCAGCTACGCAAAATTAATGATGATCTGCAGGAAGAAATTCTCGAACGCCAAAAAGTCGAGTCGCTTCAGCAGGCCCTGTTTGAAATATCAGAACTGGCCGCCAAGCTGGATGGCGACATGACCGTGTTCTATTCCAGCCTGCACGATATTCTGGCGCGGCTGATCAGCGCCCCCAACTGTTTTATCGCCATTTTGGACGACTCCCGGGAGTATCTGGAGTTTCCGTACTTCAGTGACTCCCAGAATGACAGCGCAGAGAAGCGTCCGCTGGGCCTGGGACTCACCGAATTTGTCCTGCGTACCGGTCAGGCAGAGTTGATTAACCCTCCGCGGGTACTGGAACTGGCTGAAGCCGGCGAACTGGATGTGTCAGTTGCACAGAACATGCTGAGCAGCGCCAACTCCTGGCTGGGCTCGCCGCTGGTGGTCGATGGAGAGATATCCGGTATTATCGCGGTGCAAACCTACGGTAAGCATGCCAAGTACACGTCTCGCGATTTAGAGCTGCTACGCTTTGTCTCCCACCACATTGCCGTGGCCATGGAGCGTAAACGCAGCACCGAAGCCATTCAGCGCTATAACGTACAGCTGGAAGCGCGGGTACAAGAGCGCACCGCCGAACTCGACAAAGCCAACCAGTTTCTGAAACAGCAAATTGAAGAGCGGAAGGAAATTGAGTTAAAGCTTATTCACGACGCCCATCACGATTCTCTGACCGACCTGCCCAACCGCGCCATGTTTACCAGCCGGCTGGAGCTGGCCATTGCCAGTAAGCAGCGTTATGCGGAAAACCTGTTTGCGGTTCTGTTTATCGATCTCGACCGTTTTAAAGTGATTAACGACACCCTTGGTCACCACGCCGGCGACGAATTTCTGGTGGAAGTATCGAAACGTATTACCAAATGTATTCGCGGGCACGACCTACTGGCGCGCCTGGGCGGCGATGAATTTGTGGTGCTGCTGGACAACTTTGACGACCTTGAGGATGTTGAGGAAGTTTCATCACGTATTATCGATGCTATTTCCGAGCCCTTCGTGCTGGAAGGTAAAGAAATGTATTCCGGTGCCAGCATTGGCATTGCACATCTGGAAAGTTATTACCGCAGTGCCGATGAAGTGCTGCGCGACGCCGACGCCGCCATGTATCAGGCCAAAACCTTGGGCCGCGGGCGCTTCGTGATGTTTGATAAGAGCATGCGTGATCGCTTGCTGGAAGAGCTGGAACTGGAAAATGACTTCCGCCGTGCCTTGCGGGAAGAGCAGTTTGAATGCTATTTGCAGCCGGTAATTAACCTCAACACCAATGAAGCGCTGTACCATGAAATGTATGTGCGCTGGGAACATGCTTCCCATGGCCGGGTGCCCCGTGAGCAGTTCCGCGAAGTGGCAGAACAAAGCGGGCTGACCCTCGAGCTGGATATCTTTCAGCTACGAAAAGCCTGCGAGCTGTTAATTGGCTGGCGGGAAGAACACGATAAACCGCACCGCATTGCCGTGAACGTGTCTATTCACCACCTGCTGCAGGCGTCGCTGGTGAATAAAATTGTCGAGTTAATAGAAGAATACGGCATTTCTGCCAATGAGCTGGTGTTTGAGTTTGATGAGAACGACCTGAACCGCCGCTCTCACTACATTTTACCGGCCATTAAGAAGCTGAAACGGGCTGGGATTACGCTGGTACTGGATAACTTCGGCAGCGGGCTGGCATCACTCAGCTACCTGTTCGCCTACCCCTTCGACTTTATCAAGATTGATCACCGGTTTGTGAAATCGCTGCCCCGCTCGCAGCGCAACCTGAAGCTCATCCAGTCGGTGATGCTGATCAGCGAACATTTACGCTTTAAGGTGATTGCTGAAGGTGTGGATGCCCGGGCGCAACAAGAGGCGCTCAGTGAAATCGGCTGCAACTATGCGCAGGGCAAAGTGCTGAGCGCGGCCCGGCCGCTGGCCTTAAAACAACTGGCCGGCTAACTACTTATTCAGCATATCCCGCAGGTTAGCGATGCTGGCCTTGCCCTTTTGCTGACGCACCTCGGGGCTGTCTTTTGGCTTCTGATTTTCCCACTGCACATCATCTACCGGCAATTCATACAGGAACCGGCTGGGCTCCGGCTGCAACACCTCACCAAACTGACGCCGCTCTTTGGCTAAGCTGAAGATAAGTTCCCGCTGTGCCCGGGTAATACCTACATAAGCCAAGCGCCGCTCTTCTTCCACGTTATCTTCGTCTATGCTGCTCTGGTGTGGCAGTAAGCCTTCTTCCATACCCACCAGAAACACAATCGGAAATTCCAGTCCTTTGGAGGCATGCAGGGTCATCAGTTGGACCTGATCGGCTTCGGCATCATCTTCACCCCGCTCCATCATATCCCGCAGAATAAGTCGGTTGACCACTTCCTCCAGCGTCATAGGCTGATCCAGTTCATTGCCTTCCAGCATGTCGGTGATCCAGCCAAACAAGGTACTCACGTTGGCCATAGCCATTTCAGCGGCTTTCGGGCTGGGGCTGTGTTCGTACAGCCACTCTTCATAGCCCATGGATTTGATCATGCTGCGCAAGGCGTCTGCGGTGTCACCGCGGGCCGCGTTATCAGATAACTCCACAATCCAGCGCGCAAACCCCGATACGGCCTGATAGGCCTTACCCGACAACACCCCGGACAACCCGCTGTGGGTAGCCGCACTGAACATAGACTGATTCAGGGTATTGGCAAAATTACCAAGTTTTTCTAAGGTGGCGCGGCCGATGCCCCGGTTCGGGGTGTTGATCACCCGCAACAGCGCGTTATCGTCATCCTGATTCACCAGCAACCGCAGGTAGGCCATGATGTCTTTTACTTCGCTACGCCCGAAGAACGACATGCCGCCACTGATTTTATAGGGAATGCGGTTACTCATCAGTAGCTTTTCAAACAGCCGGCTCTGGTGATTCCCGCGATATAATATGGCGTAGTCCTGAAATTTGGTGCGGTTCATGAACTTATGCGCTATCAGTTCCGCCACCACCCGTTCGGCTTCATGTTCTTCGTTTTTGGCGGTAATCACCTTAAGCGGCTCGCCGTACTGCAGTTCAGAAAACAGGGTTTTATCGAACAAGTGCGGGTTATTCTGAATAAGAATATTGGCGCAATGCAAAATACGCCCGGACGACCGGTAGTTCTGCTGCAACTTAATGACATTGAGCCGGGGGAAGTCCTGCTGTAGCAGGTTCAGGTTCTGTGGCCGGGCACCCCGCCAGGAATAAATACTCTGATCGTCGTCGCCGACCACCGTAAAGCGGGCGCGCTCGCCGACCATCAGCTTAACCAGCTCGTACTGACTGGTATTGGTGTCCTGATATTCATCCACCAGCAGATAGCGAATTTTATTCTGCCATTTAAGCCGGGCCTGCTCATTGTTCTTCAGCAGCAGCGTAGGCAGCAGAATAAGATCATCGAAGTCCAGCGCGTTATAGGCTTTCAGGTGGTTCTGGTATTGTTTATAGGCTTCCGCAAACTCTTTTTCACCGGTACTGGTGGCCGTACGTAGCAGTGCATCGGGCAGCAGCAGGTCATTTTTCCAGTTCGATATGCAGCTTTGCAGTAATGACAACTGATCTTTGTCACCGTCCAGGGTATCGGCCGTCAGGTCGGTGAGCAGTGCCAGCGAGTCTTTATCGTCAAACAGCGAGAAGCCGGGCTTCAGCCCTAAGTCTTTGACATGCGACTTGATAATATTCAGGCCCAGGGTGTGAAAGGTAGACACCTTGAGGCCCCGTGCCTCTTTTTTGCCAAGGGTCTGGGCCACCCGCTCTTTCATCTCACGGGCCGCTTTGTTGGTAAACGTGACCGCCGCGATATACCGGGCCGGCATGTCACAGTTTCTTACCAGATAGGCAATTTTATTGGTGATCACGCGGGTTTTGCCACTTCCGGCACCCGCCAGCACCAGGCACGGCCCTGACACGTAAGTCACAGCAGATTGTTGCGCGTCGTTCATCTTCATGGAAAGTCAGATACCCGCTTGTTAACCCAGACACGCGCCACAGGGGAGTAGACCCACCGCAGCGGTTTTCATTGCATGTCGACTGTATCGCTATAGAATGGAGGCATCGTCGACGACGCGCATTATAAAGGAAAATCCATGCTTGATCCGAAGAAACTGGAAGAATTGGCTAAACAAATTGCCGACGCCGTGCCTCCTGGTGTCCGCAATATGGCAGAAGAAGCCGAAGGCCGGGTGAAACACGTTTTGCAGTCGCAGCTGTCTAAGCTGGACCTGGTCACCCGTGAAGAATTTGATATCCAAAGCCAGGTACTCATTCGTACCCGCGAGAAGCTGGAAGCACTGGAAGTGCGTCTGGCCGAGCTGGAGAATAAGGCCGACTAACCCGGCCTGTGGGGCGGCTCAGGTCAGCAGGTAATGCGCCAGCAGCCCCACCGTGATCACCATCCCCACGTAATGACTTTCTAAAAACGCCTTAAAGCAGGCCTGACGCTCACGGGCGCGAATACGCAGATAACTGTGCGCGAACAGCAGCACCGTGACGCCCAGCGCTGCATAGTAAGGCCAGCTTGCGTCTATCATCCATCCCGCCATTGCCAGTAGTGCCAGCGTTATCAGCTGCAGCAGCACGATCATGGCCTTGTCGAAGCGCCCGAACAGCACCGCGGTAGATTTTATTCCCACCTTGATATCGTCGTCCCGGTCGACCATGGCATACATGGTGTCGTAGGCCACCGTCCAGCACAGATTGGCGAAGAACAATAGCCAGCCCCAAACCGGCACGCTGCCGGTCACGGCGGTAAATGCCATGGGAATAGACCAGCCAAATGCCGCCCCCAGCATCACCTGGGGTAAATGGGTATAGCGCTTCATAAACGGATAGCTGGCGGCCAGCAGCAAGGCCACTACCGACATTGCAATGGTTTGCCAGTTGAGCATCAGCACCAGCATAAAGGCTATCACGATGTGTAGGCCAAAGAGTTGCAGCGCTTCAGTTTCCGACACCTCGCCGCTGACCAGCGGCCGGCCCGACGTGCGCTTCACTGCACCGTCTACCTTACGGTCGGCGTAGTCGTTGATAATGCAGCCGGCCGAACGCATCACCACTACCCCGGCAACGAAAATGGCGACTACCGGCCACGCGGGAATGCCCTTGGCGGCGACAATAAGCGCCCACAAGGTGGGCCACAACAGTAAATAAATACCCACCGGTTTGTCTATGCGCATCAGTCTGCCGTAGGCGTTAAGGTTGGTGAGCGTTAACTGATTAGTCATGGTGATAACCCTCGTTGTACACAGGGGCACCGGGTAAGAAGACTTCCGCCACCAGCATATGCTGATCGTGAAGTGAAAATTTGGAACGCCGTCCCCACAGCGGCCGGGTAATGTCCATATTCAGGCGCGCCACGGTAACTGGCGGCACCTCACACAATTCAAAGGCCGAGCGGATAAACCGGCTGTCGTTGAAAATGCGCTTCCCCAGCGGCTCGGCACCTAAGTTTGCCAGCTCGTCATCTATCAGGGTTTGTGGGATCACCGAGCGGGCATATACCCATGGGGTGTCGTCGGCGCACAACAGCACTTCCCGCACCTGATAGGAATCTGCCGGCCCAGGTAAGCGGGCACACTCGCTGGCATGTAGCGGTGCGCTACCCTGCCCAAGTTTAACCAGGGTAAACTGCCGGCACAGCGACTGCACACGCTCGGTCAGCGAGCCGGTGTCTGATAACCAGTTTTTCAGGTAGGGATTGGGTAGCCACACGTCGTCTTCCGGCGACCAGCTGACCTCTAAACCCACAGGGAAATCAGGAGTAACTTTCAACGCTTTGCTCATATTCATTCAGGAAGCCGCATCTTAGCACTGCCTGGCGGCTTTCGCCCAGTATACGGGGCAGTCTTTCCACCCAGACACTGTATTTTATCGTACAACAACTCTATACTTTTGCAGTAGTGCGTAGTTAGCTGATTTTGCTACACTAACAACACTACTCACACGCCTTGTTCCATCACTATACTGATAAAATATTTATGAATTTGCGCTTTTTGTTTCGCACATTGCTAGTTTCGTTTGTTCTGCTTGCCGGCGTTAGCTCCAACGCACAGGCGCAGGGTAAGCCAAATTATGCGTACCTGGGTTTAGAGCCGGACATTGTTACCAACTACGTGGGTACCACGGCCCGTAAGCTGGGCTATGTGCGCGTGACAGTAGAATTGATGATTAACGATGTTGAGTTGCTGGAAATAGCCGAGCACCACATGCCGCTGTTACGGGCCACCGCTATTGAAATTTTCGGCCGTCAGCCGGAAGAAAAAGTGAAATCACTGACCGGGCGGGAAGACATCCGCCGCGCTATTCTCACTGCCCTGCAGGATCACATGAAGCAGGAGACCGGCGGCGAAGTGGTGCGCGACGTTATCTTTACCAAATACCTGTATCAGGGCGGTTAACCCGCCCGTTTATCCGCCCCTACACTCAGTATAAAGGCTAGTGCACAGCCGGTGATAAGGCCAACGGTATGCGCGGCATTTGCCATACTGACCCACAGCACATCGGCATATCCCAGTACCAGCCACACCAGCATAAAGCCGATAATGGCGCGGGGGATACTCAGCCCCCACTGGGGCTTCAGCCAGCCCAGCCACCATACAAACCCCATCAGGGCATAAACGACGCCGGACAAGCCGCCAAAGGGCAGTAAGCCGTTGGGTAAGGGCGCTGTGAAAAACGACTGACCCACGCTTGATGCCACCGCGGACACCACAAACACCATCAGCAACATGCTGACCCCTAAGGTACGCTCAATCTGAGCGCCCAGCATGCCCCACCACAACAAGTTAAACACGATGTGCAGGATGGAGAAGTGGATAAAGGCCGGGCCAAGCAGACGCCACCATTCGTGATTCTGCATCAGCAGCGACATGGGCTGCATCATCAGTTCGCTGGCAATGGGTGAGAACAGCCCCACCAGCGACAGCGCATATATGACCACGCATATCACCAGTACCGTGGCGGTAAAGGGTGACGTCATGGCGTTACGCAGCATACTGGCAATGCTGTTGCCGCCTTGCGGTGTTAAGCGAACCCGTTCGCCGCGCTGCCAGGCAGCTTGCTGGTATTTGGGGTCGCGGGGATTTTGCAGGAAATCTTCGGTGATATCCCGGGCACGCAGTACGTCGTCGTTATTTTCCAGGATGAGCGCAAATTCGTCACCGACGTCAGTGCGCTCTACCTTCACCTTAATGCCCTGACTCTGCAGATAATTCGCCAGCAGATGGGCCGCGCCTTCCTGCCGAAAGGCGATTAACGGCGAGCTCACGAATTACTACTTTCAAAAGGCTGCGAGGCGCGCCAGGCTTCAAAGCCTCCGTCCATGCTGTAGACTTCTTCAAAGCCCTGCCCGGCGATGACCTGTGCGGCCTGCTGGCTGCTGATACCGTGATAGCACACCACTACCACTGGTTTGTCTTTGGGCGTGTTAGCCACAAACTCAGCCAGATTGTTGTTATGCAAATGGAGCGCGTCACGCATGTGCCCGTTGGCAAACGACTGCGGGTCGCGAATATCCACCACCGCATAGTCGTCTTGCTTAGCGGCCACATCCGCCACACTGATATGAGAAAACTGCGTCATTATTGCCAGTCCAGAATAACTTTACCTGATTCACCTGAGCCCATGGTATCAAAGCCTTTCTGGAAGTCATCCACTGAAAACTGGTGGGTAATGATAGGCGTCAGATCCAGACCGCTCTGAATGAGGCTGGCCATTTTGTACCAGGTCTCAAACATTTCGCGCCCGTAAATGCCTTTAATGGTCAGCCCTTTAAAGATCACTTCGTTCCAGTTAATGGCCACGTCCTGCGGCGGAATGCCGAGCATGGCCACCTTGCCACCATTATTCATGCAGGCCAGCATGTCGCGGAACGCAGAAGGCACACCCGACATTTCCATGCCGACATCGAACCCTTCTGACATACCCAGCTCATTCATAACATCTTCTAGCTTGGTTTTCGCCACGTTAACGGCGCGGCTGGCACCCATTTTTTCTGCCAGCGCCAGACGGTAAGGATTAACGTCTGTGATGACCACATGCCGTGCACCGACGTGCCGGGCGACGGCAGCGGCCATAATGCCGATGGGGCCAGCGCCGGTGATCAGCACGTCTTCGCCCACCAGATCGAAGCTCAGCGCCGTGTGAACGGCGTTACCGAACGGGTCGAATATGGAGGCCAGGTCGTCGCTGATGTTGTCAGGAATCTTAAATGCGTTGAACGCCGGGATCACCAGGTATTCCGCAAAGGCACCGGGACGGTTAACCCCCACCCCGGACTCGTTACGGCATAAGTGACGACGGCCCGCGCGGCAGTTGCGGCAATGCCCGCAGGTAATGTGCCCTTCGCCGGAGACCCGGTCGCCCACTTTAAAGCCGGCCACTTCTTCGCCCATGCCAACGACTTCACCCACGTACTCATGACCCACTACCATGGGCACCGGAATGGTGTTTTGTGCCCACCCATCCCAGTTATAAATGTGCATGTCGGTGCCGCAAATTGCGGTTTTACGAATTTTGATCAGCAGGTCGTTATGGCCTACTTCCGGCTTGGGCGTATCTTCCAGCCAGATGCCTTTTTCACTGTGTGCTTTTACCAATGATTTCATTTAATCACTCCCAGCTCGCGGCCTACTTCAATGAACGCATCCACGGCGCGATCCACATGCTCAAGGGTATGTCCGGCAGACATCTGAGTACGGATACGGGCCTGCCCTTTGGGGACCACCGGGTAGGAGAAGCCAATCACATAAATGCCTTTTTCAAGCAACTTGTCAGCCATCTCGCTGGCCAGTCGCGCATCGCCCAGCATCACTGGAATAATCGGGTGATCTTTGCCGGCCAGCGTAAAGCCGGCTTCTTCCATGCGGGTACGGAAATGTTCTGCATTACGCCACAGCTGTTCGCGCAGCTTGCTGCCGTTGCTCATCATATCGAACACTTCCAGAGAGGCAGCCACAATCGGCGGCGCCACGGAGTTTGAGAATAAATACGGACGCGAACGCTGACGCAGCCACTCAATCACTTCTTTTTTACCTGAGGTATAACCGCCAGACGCGCCGCCTAATGCTTTACCCAGCGTGCCGGTGATAATGTCTACCCGGTCCAGTACACCGCAGTACTCGTGGCTCCCGCGGCCGTTTTCACCCAGGAAACCAGTGGCGTGGCAGTCATCAATCATCACCAGTGCATCGTATTTGTCGGCCAGGTCGCATACGCCTTTCAGGTTGGCAATCACGCCGTCCATCGAGAACACGCCGTCGGTGGCGATAATTTTGAACCGGGCACCGTCAGCGTTGGCTTGCTTGAGCTGATCTTCCAACGCTTCCATGTCATTGTTCGCGTAGCGGTAGCGCTTGGCTTTCGATAAGCGAACACCGTCAATAATACTGGCATGGTTCAGGGCGTCGGAGATGATTGCATCTTCTTTGCTGAGCAGGGTTTCGAACAACCCGCCGTTGGCGTCGAAACATGACGGATACAGGATTGTGTCTTCGGTGCCCAGAAACTCACTGATTTTGCCTTCCAGCTGCTTGTGAATATCCTGCGTACCGCAAATAAAACGTACCGAGGCCACGCCAAAGCCATGACTCTCCAGGCCTGCTTTCGCAGCGCTGAGCAGGTCGGGGTGGTTGGCCAGTCCCAGGTAATTATTGGCACAAAAGTTAATGACATGATCGCCGTTTACGTCGATGTCGGCCTGCTGTTGTGACGTAATAACCCGTTCACGTTTATACAGCCCTTCTTCTTTCGTACTCGCAATCTGCTCCTGCAAATGTGCAATAAATGCCTCAGACATGCTGATCTCCCGGTTCGCTAAAAGCGTGTATTTTAATGAATGCAGTAATGGGGGTATAGCCCGGCCTGGTGATCTCCCCTGCCCTGGCCCCCTAACGTGTAAAGGAAACCGCACAGCGGGAATACTCACGCTGTGCGGTTCAGGCCCTGTTTGCCTTAAATACCGGCAGTTCGGTGGCCCATACGCCGCCAATTACTTGTTGCTGTAGTGTAGCCCAAAGGTCGGCCTCAGGAATAGGCTTGCTGATAAGATAACCCTGGCCCTGATGGCAGTCGAAGTGACAAAGCAGCTCGTATTGGGCGTTAACTTCAATGCCCTCGGCAATCACCAGTAACCCCATGTTTCTTACCATGCTAATAGTAGAATACACGATAGAACGATCATCCGGGCTGTCTACCATGCCGGCGATAAACGACTGGTCAATTTTAATGTAATCTGCCGGCAACGACTTCAGATAACTCAGTGACGAGTAGCCGGTACCGAAGTCGTCTATGGCAATCAGACAGCCCATAGCGCGGATACGCTCCATGACACTGGTTGCCCTGGCAATGTCGGTCACCAGCACGGTCTCAGTCAGCTCCAGCGACACCATAGAAGGCGCGATCCCCTGCTCGATGATTTGCTGCTCCAGGAAGTCAGGCAGGCTGGGATCAAGAAAGTGCCCTGAAGACAGGTTGATGGCCATCTTCACGTCGCTGAAACCGTTGGATTTCAGTTCCCGCAGGATGCGTGTGGCCCGGGCAATCACCCAGTAATCCAGCTCCAGCATAAATGCCGTGTTTTCCAGCAAGGGGATAAATTCATTGGGGGGGATGAACCCCTTCGTGGGGTGCTGCCAGCGTAACAGCGCTTCAAACCCAACCAGCTTGCGGGTTTTCAGTTCTATCTGGGGTTGCAGTGCCAGCCAGAACTGGTCGTCGCGCAGGGCTATCCGTGCCTCACTTTCCAGCTCTACCTTGCGCATTACTTTAAGGTTCATGGTCGCATCGTAAATACGAAACGATGCCCCCTGCTGTTCTTTCGCCTCGTACATGGCAATGTCGGCATGGCGCAGTAAATCCACTGACTTACCCTGCGACTGCTTGGTAATGGCGATACCGATACTCACCGTGACATAAAACTGCATGCCATCCACATCGATGGGCGTGGAGAACGCCTCAAGCAGCTTTTTAGCCACCACTTCTGCCTGCTCACGGTTAGCAATGTGTGACAACAGCACCACAAACTCATCGCCACCAAATCGCGACGCGATATCAGTATCACGGAGCGGCGCGGTAATGCGGGCCGCTGCCGCTTTCAGCAGCCGGTCGCCCACGTCATGGCCATGGCTGTCGTTGACTTTTTTGAAGTCATCCAGATCCAGAAACATCAGCGCCACAATGCGATCGTCTCTGGCCGCGCCTGCCAGCTGCTTTTCTATCTGATAGGTGAGCATATTACGGTTAGGCAGCCCGGTCAGTGTGTCGAACATGGCCATTTTTTCCAGCTGCGCGGTGTTCATGGCCATGCGGCTGTCGATGTCTTCCAGGGTTTGCGCTAAGTCGTCGGCGGTCGCTTCCAGTACATCCAGTTCGTCGGTGAACCGGGTGCTGCGCCAGGAGGCAGCCTGCCGGGTGGCCTTTTTAAAGTCATCGTAACGCTGCTGCGCCAGCATGGGGAGGCGACTGGCAATGGCCAGCAGTTTATTGCGGTACTGGTTAATGAACAGATACACCAGAATGGCAAACAGCGCGAACAACACCACCGCACTGCCTACCACCAGGGTTTTATAGCGTGCTGCCTGTTTCATCTGTGCCGTAATATCCTGCACCAGCAAGATAAAGGTTTCCCGGCCCCTGCCCGGTGACATGGGCAGCAGATTCACCAGGTAACTATCATGGCCCATCTCCACTCTGCGCCCTTCTTCAATGAGCGCGGAAATACTGCCTCCCGCTAACTTTTCAATTATCTTTTCTATATCAGCGCGATAGCTTTGCGACAGCCGGCTGGCAATGGTTAACGGTGGTGCGCCGGGCTGGTCCCGTTGCTGCACCAGCGCCAGGCGGGTGCCGGTAGACTCCCCCAGCAGTGAAAGCAGTTCCTGTAACCGCATAGATACGACGATAACCGGCAAGGCATCGCCCTGGGACATTACCGGTATGAACAAATATTGTTTGCACAATGCTTCGCAGTACAGCATGGAGGTGGTGGTAAATTCCTGCTGGGTTGTCTTCACGTTCGGGGTCAGCAGTGCCATAGGGGGCGGGGTTTCCGCGAAGCGCACTTCACCGGTACCATCAAATAGCCAGATATCATCCACCTGCATATTGATATACAGATATTCCCTGGAGTCGCGAAGTGACGTTACCAGGTTTTCGAGGCTCTGTTCCTGTGCCAGGGAGATGTTGGTAAAAGCATCCAGCCAGATTACCGTACGGTTATTCAGCTCCCGGTTAAACAGTGCGTAACGTTGCTCATTCTCTACCTGGGTCTGATAGTGTTGACGCTGAATGTTTTCACTCGACTGACGAATGAGAATGGTCGCAATCACCACGGTAACCGTGAGCATCATCAACAGCAGGATCACCATTACCTTGGTGGTAAATGATACCTGTACGCGCATATCAGAACCAATACATCAATTGCACTGCCCACATGCGCCATTCCGGGTGGGTAGACAACTGGGTACGGGGGTCAAACAACCCTTTTACTCTGGCCCCGCCGCGTACCCAGTGATGTTCTGCCTGAAGTCGCCAGTTTGGCGCCATATCCCACCGCAGACCTAAAGTAGTGGTATCCATATAACCGAAGTACGCGGGTACCATACCACCGGTTTGTTCCATCAGTTGCGAACCGTCCCGATCATTGCGATTGAGATCGTAGGTGTCACGCATGACCAGTCCGCTCCACTGGTCATTGAACAAATAGCGCAGCTGCACATAGCCGCCTTCGCTGATGCGGCTATTGATGTAATTGGGCGCGAACGCCCCGGTGTCACGCTGCCTTTCTCTGATTAGCTCGGCACTGATCTCCCAGTTTTCGCTGTAGTATTCCATGGACACCATGGTACGGAAGATTTCGCTCTCACCTTTAAACAGATTGTCGACCGGCGCTGGTTCATAACGGAAGTCTGAGTCGAGCAGGCTCACCCCAAAGCGCCAGTTCATGCTGGGCGGCTGCCAGTACACACTAAACTGGTGCACGAAATCCTGCTTCGCCTGACCACGGGCATCCACCCCCAGATAAGCTTTGGTTTGCTCTTTACTGATTCTAGACCGGCCGTAACTCCAGTTTACTTCCCAGGAGCCCGCATCGGTGAGACGGTTTAAATGCAAAAGCGCACCGTCGCTGCCCAGGGCAATATCCCGAAAGCCATCGTAATATACCGACTGCGGCAGCACCGCCGAGGCCCGGGTATGGGGAACATCCCGGGTGGCAGAGTACAGCCAGTGTTGATTCTTAAACCGCCCCAGGTGCAGGTGGCCACTCCATTTGGCAATGTCTGGCAGGGTTATGTCGACAAACAGATAGTCGAGGCGAAGCCCCTGATCGTAGCGGTTCGCCCCGTCCAAATATACCACCTGGCCGACCACGGCTACCCGCTGATCGAAGGCATACCTGCCATTCAGCCCCAGTTCGGTCAGCTCAGTGGTAATGTCGCCATCATCAGTCATAAACTCGCTGTCCACTGACTGGGTAATACCCTGTGACAAATACCCGTGCCAACTGCCGGTGCCCGCCACGGCGGGCAAGCTGAGCATACTGATAACTGTGAAAGCCAGCGATGCTAATGATTTCATTGTTGTTCTGCCTTCAACTGACTGTATTCTTTCATACCGGCGGGCGAGGCATACCCAATAGCCCCCGGTGTAGTTAGCACTGCGTTAATAAGTGCCCGTTCTGAATTGACGGTGGTCGGGGGGTCGCCCTGCCCTGAATAGGTAATCTGATTCCACAGCCGGTCTAGCTGGTAGGGAAACATGCGTAACTGTTCGCGACAGAATTGTTTATGCAACGGCATATCAGATTGCAGCATGAATACGGTGATTTTACTGCCATCATCCCAGTACTGACGATTACCGGTAAAAATTTTGAGTACATCGGAATGGCTCAGACGCACGTTGTCATTCTGCTGGGAATAGATAATCTGGGTGGCGTTGGCCGCCTGGGCAGGCGTGCACACTGTCATGCATGCAGTTAACACCGCAAACAGGCAGCAATATATTTGGCTGGCGTGATTGTCCATTCTACTCAACTCAACCTCTCCCTGGCAGGAACTTTTAACGCCATGGCTGTGAATAATGTTAAGTGTAGATAATCCTGAAGCAATTTACCGCAATTAGTCCGCAGGCGCCTGCAGGAGGCTGTCCACTGTGTGGATAACACTGTCGAGGGAAATTTTTTGCATGAGGTCTTCGCCTTTGGCGCGAGCGCCCCATGGCAATTCCTGCCAGGGCTTTCCTCGTTGTGCAGCAATGCACTCATCATAAACCGATACCACATGATTCAGGTTATTGTAGGGGCCTGTCCGGCGGGGGTTAGAATGCGCGTATAACCCCACTACGGGCGTGCCCACTGTCGTTGCCATATGCGCTGGCCCTGTATCTGGCGCAATAACCAGTTCTGCATGCGACAGCAGCGCGAGCAATTGATGCAACGAGGTCTGCCCCACCATATTCGCCGTGACGGGCGGTTGATGAGCCAGTATCGCCTGAGCCGTTTGTTTATCTAATTCGCCCGGCCCTCCACACAGTACAACAGACTTGCCACGAGAATGCAGATGCTTAGCTATACCTGCGTATCGTTCCGGCAACCAATTGCGTTCCGCTTTGCTGGCGGCCGGACTAATGACCACAAACGGCCCCAGCTCCGCGGCTTTGGCTTTGGCCCAGGCGGCATCTTCCTTACTGACCGGAATGTGCCAGCTAGGTGCGTCAGTTTTGGGCACCCCCAGGGCATCGGCAAAGTCCATAAACCCGTCCAGCACATGGGCGTGCTTGCGAGGCGCCACCCGTTCGTTGGCAAATAACCAGTGCAGCTCTTTGCTGCGTCCCCAGTCAAACCCAATGCGACGGCGGGCATTGATAACCCGAGAGGCCAGATTTGCCCGCAGTGCCACCTGCATCATCAGCAGCGCATCAAATACGGTATCTTTGAGTGTTGCCTTGAGCTGGGCGACAGCCGCTTTACCCTGGGATTTATCGAAGACCACAAAGCGGATCCCCGGCATCAGCCTTACCAGCTGATATTCGACTTTACCAATTACCCAGGTGATTTCAGCCTCAGGCCAGTGCCGTTGGATTCGGTTCACCATGGCGGCGGCGTGACACACATCACCGATAGCCGATAACCGCATCACACAAATCTTTTTCCCCACGCTCTCACTCACTTTCGCTGAAAAAATTGTCATAAATCATTACAATGAGTAAATTTACCATAAGATGAAGAGCACATGGCGATAAAACAGTGGTCTGGTGAGCCCGGGCACACCATTTTATACGATGACACCCTGTGGCCATCGCCCAGCACCGCTGCGTTCACCGCAGATTTCTGGGAAAGCCGGGATCTAATTACCGGTCAGGCAGCCGGACGGGGCACCACCCTCTTTATCCAGCACGACGAGCAGCAGTGGGTGTTGCGACACTACCAGCGCGGCGGCTTGCCCGGTAAAGTTTTACAGGATCAGTACCTGTTCACCGGCATTGAGGCCACCCGGGCAATCCGGGAGTTTCGGCTGTTGCATCTGATGCGTGAGAAAGACTTAGCGGTGCCGACGCCGGTGGCCGCCCACGTGAGCCGAAGCGGCCTGGCCTACCGGGCTGATCTCATCACCGCCATGATCCCCAACAGTGCCGACCTGCATCAGGTGCTTTGTCAGCGCGCGCTTAGCGATAATGAGTGGTTTACGGTCGGCGCCGCCATTGCCCGCCTGCAGCATGCCCAGGTGTATCATCACGACCTCAACGTGCGCAATATAATGCGTGATGATGAAGGCACTATCTGGATCATTGATTTCGATCGCTGCTACGTACGCCGGGGTCTGCGCTGGAAAGGCAAACCGCTGGCCAGGTTGCTGCGCTCGTTACGCAAAGAAGCGGCCCGCAATACTGACTTCCACTATGCTGATGAAAACTGGGCGACAATCATGGACGGGTACATAGAAACCCAGTCGGAACTGACGCTACAGCGCACCTCATCATGACGACAGACCATTGCAACCCATGGACATTCTCGGTAGTGTTCCGTTAAAACTCACACTGATTGGTTATTATGCATACCAGAGCCCTTTATCCCGGTACGTTCGACCCGATTACTAACGGACATGCCGATTTAATTGAGCGCGCCTCGCGCATGTTTTCCCATGTGATTGTGGCGATAGCGTCGAACCCCAGCAAACAGCCGCTGTTTACCCTAGATGAGCGGGTAGCCTTGATCCAGGCGGTCACCTCTAATCTGCCTAACGTGGAAGTAATGGGGTTTACCGGCTTACTGGCGGATTTTGCAGATCAGCAGAATTCCACGATTTTAATTCGCGGACTGCGAGCGGTGTCTGACTTTGAATACGAATTTCAGCTGGCGAATATGAACCGCCGTCTGAACCCGAAACTGGAAAGTGTTTTCCTCACCCCGGCGGAAGAAAATTCCTTTATTTCCTCCACCCTGGTCAAGGAAGTAGCCCTGCATAAAGGCAATGTCAGTGGCTTTTGTCACCCGGTAGTGGAAAAAGCCTTAGTGGACCGGGTTCAGGAAAACCGTAACAAGCAGGGTAAGTCGTAAACTCAGCGCTGGCAGCCGGTACAGAAGAACGTATTCCGCTGCCCTATCACCTTGCTTTTGATCTCTCCGCCACACCGTGAGCAGGCCTTGCCGGCTTTGCCGTACACATGCAGGTGCTGCGCGAAATAGCCCGGATTGCCATCGCTCTGGGCGAAATCTTTCAGCGTGGTGCCCCCTTCATTAATGGCTTTTTGTAACACCGCTTTAATTGCCTCAGTAAGCGCTGCATAGCGCGCACCGCTCACCCGCCCGGCTGCGCGGCGGGGATCGATACCGGCCAGGAACAGCGCCTCGTTCGCATAGATATTGCCTACGCCTACCACCACGTCGTTATCCATGATGAATGACTTCACCGGGACCTTGCGGCCCCGTGACAGCGTATACAACCGCTGCTCATCAAACGCGTCTGTCAGCGGCTCGGGACCCAGTTTACTGAAATGCGGCAGTTGCTCGCCTTTAGGTTGCCACAGACAGGCACCGAAGCGACGGGGATCGTTAAACCGCAGGCACTTACCTGAATTCAGTACGATATCCAGGTGATCGTGTTTAACCACCTGCTTGGTGCTGTCTACGACTCGCAGCTTGCCTGACATTCCCAGGTGCAACACGATATCTGCCTGCCCGACATCAATTAGCAGGTACTTGGCCCGCCGGGTGACATCAGCAATGGTATGGCCCTGCGCGTGGTGCACTTCGTCAGGCACCGGCCAGCGCAACCGTTTATCGCGTACAATAATCTTTGTGATGGTGTGACCAATCAGCCAGGGCGAGATCCCCAGCCGGCTGACTTCCACCTCGGGTAATTCAGGCATAGTTACTCCGCATTATTGCCATACCAGGGGATAAGACCGGACAGCGACACCTCCGTCAGGCGATACCACTGACCGTTGTGTGATACCAAAGTCTCTGCAGGGGTGGGATAAAACGCATACACCAGCCCCTGTGCGTTACCGGCCACCCACACCACCACGATCATGGGTGTCATCTGCCGGGTGCTGGACTCGGCAGCCGGGTATGGCACAAGCTGGCCCCGTTGCCACGCTTCCAGCTGACGCTGGGCCAGGGCCTGAGTGTCGCTGCTCAATGGCTTATCTGTGATATAACGCCATTGCTGTCCCGCCCGTTCGAGGCGCTGCTGATCCTGCTCCACTTTTAGCACATACGCACCTTCAGGCATCAGAGGTTGCGGCGTACCTGCCTTCTCAGCGGGTAAAAAGCTGTCTATATTGAACAGCGCAATCATAATCAGCATGGCAAAAATCACCACGTTATTCATTGCGCGTTGCGACATACGGGCCACTGGCGAATCCATCCTGTTAATTATTCTACGGTTATCATATACCACACAGAGGCGGCAGGTGATCATAAACTACCGCATGGCGACGGGTGATGTACACACGCCGAATTTTAGCCTGCCCTAAACGCAAAAAACCCGGCCTGAGCCGGGTTTTCGTGGAGACAAAAGCAAGTTGTTTTACTTGATTTTTGCCTCTTTGAACATAACGTGCTTACGCACAACGGGATCAAACTTTTTGATCTCCATTTTGCCAGGCATGTTACGCTTGTTCTTATCTGTGGTGTAGAAGAAGCCAGTACCTGCAGAAGAAACTAATTTAATTTTATCACGCATTGTAAGCTTCCTTAGATTTTCTCACCACGGGCACGCATGTCAGTCAGTACTGAATCGATACCCTTCTTGTCGATGATACGCATGCCTTTAGTAGACAGACGCAGTTTAACGAAACGGTTTTCACTCTCAACCCAGAAGCGGTGAGACTGAAGGTTAGGCAAAAAGCGACGACGGGTCGCGTTTCTTGCGTGCGAACGGTTATTACCAACCGTAGGACGCTTACCTGTTACTTGACATACTTTTGACATTGTATTTGTCTCCAGAACAACGATAACTGTCGCGTCAATCGATCCCACCGCTCAATCAGTCACTGGGCCAAATGACGTATTACTATAAATAAGAGGGCGCATTTTATACAGTAAAAGGCCCTCCGGTTCAATAAGAAAGTGAAAAAAGTCGCGGTTTTCGACCAGAAAACGCACATTTTTGTCGTTTTCGGACACTTACCTGATCCTGTTCACGCGGCCGCGATCCTATCACAGTTCATCTCGGGCGACTCGTAAGATTGGAGTAATTGTGATACTTTTCTTTCTTCAGCGTGACACTTAAGAGCAAGTAACTTGATTTACAGCTGACAATAATAACAACCTGGAAGGTAAGTCCGGCAATGTCTCTATCCGTGCAATTTGATACCCAACATCTGTACTACCTCCCGCAGTATCTGCCTGTTGCCCAAGCGCTTAAAAAGCAAGGTGCAAAGTGCGAGTTCATTTTTTATAAAGAAGGGCAACTAGACAGTATTAAAGACGAGGCAATCGCCAAGAGCGGTTTTTCGGCCTTATACTTGGATAGCCCTCTGCAATCGCTTTCATTTTATCAACAAAGTACGGCCGACTGGGTAATATTTGGTAACAAACCAGCGTTTTCGGTCTCCGATAAACCGACCATCTCCGCTCAATTAGCACTCATGCAACACGGTATAGGGCCTAAAGCATGTTATTACGACGTGTCGGAATTTCCGTTCGATGTACGCTTCGTAGAAGGGAGTGAGCGTCTCTCACGCTTACAGCAACGGTTTCCCGATCTAAACTTTGTCGATACTGGCTACGCGAAGCTAGATCCGCTATTTAAAAGCGACAGCACAAATACGATGTCGATTGAAGATTTAGATCTGGACCAATCCAAAAAAACCTTACTTTATGCACCAACCTTTTTTCCCTCCAGCATAGAATATTTATCCGAACACTGGCCTGAACAACTGTCCGATTACAATATCATTGTAAAGCCTCACTTTTTCAGCCATACCAAACAAAAGTATCAGGCTCATCGTTCCCTTTTTAGCACCTGGCAGAAGTACTCAAATGTCTACGTGACCAGCGTAGATGAATATAACTTACTGCCATTTATGCAAATCGCTGACATTATGTTATCTGATGCCTCCTCTGCCATATTTGAGTTCGCAGCGTTAAACAAACCCGTGGTTTGGTGCGATTTCTACCACACGCGATGGAGCTATAAAGGGTTACTCTCGTTTCGATTAAAACGACGATTGGATCCTGATATCTCCCTTTTTCACAAGCTTACTACCCGCGCAGCATCAGCTAATAAAATAAAATCTGCATTGAACATGAGTCAGCAGTCCACGAAAGCTCGCCAAGCTGCGAGGAAAAAGATGTTGAATGATATGGTTGGTCGCACTGACGGAAAGTGTGGAGAACGCATTGTGGATTTTTTACTTTCACACTCATTATCAGGAGGCCGGCTTGCGTAAAATCATTACCTTTGGCACATTTGATGTGCTACATATTGGTCACATCCGAATATTAAATCGCGCAAGGGAACACGGTGATCACCTGACAGAAGGGATCTCTTCTGACGAACTAAATTTCAGTAAAAAAGGACGCTACCCCATTTATGATTTTGACAGTCGCATGGAAATGGTTGCCTCGCTTCGCTGTGTAGATAATGTATTTAAAGAAGAGTCGCTTGAGGATAAGCGTGAATATATTATCCAGCACAACGCAGATGCTCTGGTGATGGGTAACGACTGGGAAAGTAAGTTCGATGAGTTCCGCGATATCTGTGAGGTAATATACTTGTCCCGAACGCCTTCAATTTCCACAACAGAAATTATAGAAGTGATAAAGGAGCAACCATAAATAGTTTTCCGGCGACCACGAACTATTCACTGCGATTGACGAGCGGCTTATAGGGCTGGATAAAACCTATTCTGGATTACCCAGTTTGAAATTTCCCAGTATTGTTAGCTAGTATTTTATTCTTCATAGCCGTTTGCTGGGGCAAGCTTATTTATTGCCCCCATCTCCTTTATCTTTAACAATGCCATAAGGAGTGCGCGTGACTTTATGCTGTTTGGTGTACTGACGAATTGCCCGGTTCTTATCCCGCATTTCCTGCTTCACATAACCCCGGGCATGGTCAAGATGAACACAAATTGCAGAATAGCGGATCTGTTTCGATTTAATCCCTCGATTAAAAAGACGTTCGCCCAGCTCCCGATCTTCCCCGCCGTATTGCATACGCTCATCAAATCCGTTAGCCGCAAAGATATCCTCTCGCCAACCTGACACATTATGCCCGTTCCAGGTTGCCTTGGTGGGGGTGAGCCGGTTTAACCACTTTGCCTTCCGGCCCGTGGCCGTGAGCTTCATGGTTTTATGGGTTTTAGTCAGTCCATTGGCAACGAGCCAGTCGATTTCAAAAGCGCGACCGGTTTTGATGTCATCCCGGCTAATGGCACGGCTGGTGGTCATCGGCAATTTGAAATAGCCGCCGGAAAGAAAGTAGCCCCGCTCCCGGTAATCCATATGTACCGCAAGGAAATCGTTGCGCAGGATACAATCACCGTCGGTAAACACAATATAGTCGCCCTCAGAAGCCACCAGCGCCTTATTCAGGATGCGGGTTTTCTGAAAGCCCTCATCAGGTTGCCAGACATATTTAACCTGGCGGCCTGATTCGGCTTCGAACCTGTTTATACGCGCTTTGGTCTCTGCCGTTGAGCCATCATCCGCAATAACAATTTCAAAGTCCTGAAAGGTCTGATAGTGCAGCCCCCACAGTGTTTTTTCCATCCAGTCAGGGGAGTTGTAGGTCGAAAAAATTACAGACACAGTCATAACAGAGATCTCGATGTTTACTCACAGGCAAAAGCTGTCAGCTTATTTTTCTATTTATTTTTTAGTCAGCTTGCTAGTCATAAAAAGGCGAACGGGGTTCAGTGAACTCAATTAACCGCACAGGCCGGCGCAGCAGCTGACCGCCGTCCCGGGAAATAGGTATCCAGGGGAACATCCCCCGCCCTTTGGCTGGGCGCAACACAAACAGGTCCAGCGGGATCGACAGATAAAACCCTTTGGTAAAGCTGCCCTCGCCATAATCTTCCGAAGACACATCGGTAAACGCCGCGTACGCGCCCACCACAATGCCACTGTCGAAACGCTTGGCAAAGTCGATATTTACCCCTTTGTCACCGGCCAGAAAGCGCCCGGCACTCATGGTAATCTGGGTATCGGGGAGCATCTCTGGCTGCCAGTACACACTGGCGTGGCCGGTTACTGTGTCATAGTCGAGAAATTCAAACTGGTTGTCGTAATCCCGTTGCTTCACGTAATTAATATCAACCCCATACGCGATGTTACTGTCGACTGCGCGATATAACAACTCACCGCCCAGGCCTGCGAACATGCGTTCAAGGTAGCCGCCATAGACTTGCCCAAACAGGTTATCTGAGAGCTGATCTTTATACTGCAGGAATGCGGTGTCCACGCTAAACCGGTTATTAGAGACATACTCACGGACCCGCGTTCTTACCCGGGGTAGCGGCGTGTCTTCTTTATCAACGGTGAAGTTAAACTTATCAAAGTTATCGAATACGGTGGCGCTCAGGCTGCCCATGGCGGTCCAGTTCTCATCAAAGGCATAACCGCCGCTGAAGATAAGGCCGGTCTGATACAGATAAAAGTCTTCCGGACTACCAAAGGTCTGGGTCCAGAAAAAGTCTGTGGAATGGAAGAATCCGGACGTGGAGGCGGGTTTAAAATCCTCCCGCACCTCTGGCGCAGGATTTTGCCGCTGCCAGGTGTTAGTAATGTCGGCATCCAGTGATTCGTAACGGGCCGCTGCAATAAAGGCGTCCGCATCTATAACCGTATCCACCATGGGGATATTGCCGTTGAGTTCCACCAGATGGTAGGTTTTTACAGAATCTGGCAGTTCGGAGGCAATCACCCGTCCGGTGCGCTCGTTTGCTTCGGCAATATCACGGTAAGCAGATTGTCGTCCATAGAACACAGCTTCGTCTTCCTGAATATCTACATCGGATAATATAAATGCAGCATCCCGTTGCAATTCGGTGTACAGCCGGTAGCGATTAATGTCTTCAACTTTTTCCGGAGGCTTACGGGTCATCAGCTCCCGGGGAGGCTCATCTACTTTCACCTGCTCAAAGGTGTGCATATTGAATTGATATGTCACACCGAAGCCCACGGTATTGCCCCGCTGGTAATTCAGGCTGAAGTCGAAGTTATTCCACTTATACACCGCGCCCACATTTAACCGGGTGTCCTGCTCTAGCTCACCGGCACGATCAAACTCGTAGGTGTTCCCCTCGTACTCCAGCTTCAGACGCAAGGGCGCCCACGGGGTTTGATATTCCACGCCCCCATACACTGCCATGGTACCTTTGAAGAACTGATTATAATCGACCTTGCCGCCCAGTCCGGAGTACCCCACTGGCCGTTCACAGAAACTGTCTTTTAGATTGCAGAAGGGGTTGGTGATATCGTCCGCAGAGCCCATATAGCCCCAGCCTACCCCAAGGTGAAAGTCGAATGGCCCCACTGCTTTACTCGCCGTAATGTATTCACTTTCAAAAAAGCCGGTACCACCGAAATCACGGAACCCCACGGAGATGTCGGGAAGATAATAGCTTTCTTCCCACACCCGGAATTTCACATCCAGCCCTTTGTCTTTCAGGGTTTGATCGCCACTGAATGACTCCACCTGACTATACAGCTGGGTACGGACATCGGTGTATCGGGCGGTCGCTTCCATCCACTCAAACAGTTGCAAACTGACCGACCAGAAGCGGTATTCGTGATTGTCGGTATAGTTGATCGCCAGATCGCCCGCCGGCCGCATTCTTGCGGTAGGCGTCTGAATAAGACCAGTACCGCCCTGCACCATCTGAGAGGGTTGCACATTGCGGGTTTGCTGTGCCTGTGCCGGGCTATGAAGAAGCGTCGCAGCCACGGCCAGCGACACTGCACTTTTGGTATAGGGTAAACGATACAACATCAGGGCAATACTCGGTGCACAGCAAGCTGCGCTATCTTTTTATTCAGGGAGGTTTTTGCCGGTGACCATACCGACGAGGCAAGCGGCACAATAAGCTGGCTGCCCGGTGCTAACTGCGCGTAAGACGCGTTCCAGTAGGCGATGCCCACTTTTTCCACCTGGCCGGCGGGAGTCACCACATACACATAATCACGTTCTGCGCCCTCAAGGGTACGGAGGCGCTCAAGATAATCGGGAATACTGGTATTCGCAGTATGGGCATAGCTGCCCGGACGAATAACCGCGCCCACCAGATGCACATCATCCGGGCGTGCGGTAAGCCGCACAAGATAATTACCGTCAGTAAATTGGGGGTTGTGATCAACAAACAGTCTGGCCTCATTATAATTGACCGCAACGTCTATTCTGTCGGCTACCGACCAGGCTGTGATTTGCTCGGCCATGGCACTGAGCACCAGATAGTCATCATCCTGCGGCGATGCCTGGGCAAGTAAAGCCTGAATATCGCTCAGTACCTCCTGGCGTAACTGCTCGGCCTGGTTCTTGTCCAGGTTATACACCGCGCTTGCCGGCCAGTACCAGTCGGCCGCATTGGCGACCGGCTGCAATACATTCGCCATCCTCACAGGCGCCGGATAGCTAAACTGCAATTGATTAATTTGGATTTCCACACTGGCCCGGGCACTCATTGTGGCCACCAGCAACACTACGCTCAGCAATAGTTTCATTGTGCTTCCTCCATGTGGCGCACGGCCCGGCTGAGGTAAGTCATTTCATACCAGTCACCTTGGGGAGAAAACTTCTGACGACTGGACAGCAGGGTTTTAGTAGCGCTGTCCAGCCAGTATTGGTTTTGCCAGGTACGGTCCGGGTCCAGAAAGGGCGTCGCGGCTGCCACAGTCACCTGCTCTGTGACCAACAGGGTGTTAAAAGTCGTATCCAGTATCTCGAGCCGGGTCTCGCCGGCAAACTCCCACCGTGAGCTGACCGGAATGCCGTAGCCGGTGCCTGCAATATCTATTTTTCGTTGCCACTGAAAAGCCAGTTTACCTTGCTGGGCAAGTGGGTTACTGCCCAGGTTGGAGGTATGTTGCAGGTCATTCGCTAACCCCTGGGTAGTCACCAGCACGCCATGATGCATTGTGAATACCACGTCGTCCCCAGATTTCCATCTGTAACGGTCATTTTCAATATAAGCCAGCGCCATGACGGCAGCGGGGCGCTCACCACTTTTAACCTGAAGTAAATCCCCGCGGCTTTGCTTAATTTGCGCCACGGTTAATTGTGCACTTCTGTCTTCAAAGGCCAGCTGTAAACTATCCAGATAGGCTCTGTTAGTACTGGAACAGGCTGCCAATAGAAAAAGGCTGAGAGAGACCAGGAAAAATTTAACGTTTACATTCATGAGATAACAACTGCTGCCAAACCCTGCGCTAAGCGGTATTGTCGCTTTTTTAAGGCAAATAAAAAAGCCGCACTAGGCGGCTTTTTTCGTATCTTGCAACACCTTACTGAGGTGCGTAAGTAAACGTCACAGGTACCGTTACTGGTACAGTGATTGTTTGTGTGCCCGATACAGTAACAGTGTTTGTTACTGTACTGGTTGTACCCACACACACGCCGTCTACTAACGGATCGTCGCCTTCACAACCAAGAGGCGGTGGTGGCGGTGGTGGTGGCTCAATTTTCGCGTCGCCACGATTATTAGCAATAATAGCAAGTGTTGTTCCCGCTACTACTGCACCTGTAGCCACCAGCCCTGTATTAACGCCACCAAATGTTGCGTTATCAGGATTGGCATTGTCTTGCGCATTTACGCCAGCAGTCAGTGCTGCTGTTGCAAATAATGCAATGATTGACTTTTTCATAACAGTCCTTTTTGATAAACCCACTAATACACCAGTTTATAGTAGTTTACTTACGTTGACTACTATTCGATCGGTGAATTACATTAAATTCCTTGCGCTTAACAGCACATTACGGACTTACATCAGTCCACGCTGTGCCAGCGACACACAAAGCGTATCACCAACTATAATATGATCAAGTACATCTACATCGATTAATGCCATGGCGCTGCGGATCTCCCGGGTTAATGTCACATCGGCGTCACTGGGGTCAGCAATACCTGATGGGTGATTATGCACCAGAATAAGTGCCGCGGCATTAGCCCTGATTACTTCACGCACTACCTCCCGAGGATACACCGCTGCACTGTTTACAGTGCCGGTAAACAGAATTTTAAACTCAATTAACTGGTGCTGGCTGTCGAGCAGCAATACCCCGAAGCGTTCCTGTGGGCAATGGCGCAGACTGGCACGCAAATACGCGGTGACATCGTCGGCACGATGAAACACGCTATCCTTTTTAAGTGGTTCAGCCAGCTGTCGCCGAAATATTTCCCGGGCGGCCTGAAACTGTACGTATCTCACTGCGCCCATCCCTGCGACCTGGGTAAAGTCGGTTTCGCCGGCTTCGGTTACCCCCCGCAATGAACCGAAGCGCTGGAGTAACGCACAGGCCATGGTGTAGGCACATTTACCGCCCTGACCACTGCTTATAAAGGCAGCCAGCAGCTCAGCATCAGTCAGCGTGACGCTCCCCTGCCGTAATAGTTTTTCCCGGGGTCGGTCGGCAACGGGTCGCAGTGAAATGGTCGTCATGGTACTCGGTCAGTTTACAATGGTCGGTCTTTTATAGCGTGGGAGGCCCTACATAGCGACTGTACTCTGGATGGGTTCAGTGACAACTGCCTACCCTATGAAGAGCAGTCATGGTAGGCTGTTGTGCATAAAATCAGCCTTTTTAGCAGCTATGTTGTTATCAAATAAAAATGTGTTATTAGGTGTGACTGGCGGTATTGCTGCCTATAAAGCACCGGATCTGGTGCGCAAGCTCACCGCCCAGGGCGCCAGGGTGCGCGTGGTGCTTACCCGGTCTGCCACCGAGTTCGTCAGCCCGATGGCGCTGCAGGCGGTATCAGGTAACCCTGTCCACCAGCACCTGCTTGATGCTGATGCCGAAGCGGCCATGGGCCATATTGAGCTGGCAAAGTGGGCGGATATTCTGCTCATTGCGCCCGCTACCGCCAATATCATGGCAAAACTGGCCAATGGCGTTGCCGATGACTTACTGACCACACTGTACCTGGCCACCACTGCCGAGATTTACCTGGCACCGGCCATGAATCAGCAAATGTGGCGGGCGGCCCCGACGTTACGCAACCTGCAAACGCTCCAACTCGATGGTGTGACGGTGCTGGGGCCGGACAGCGGAGAACAAGCCTGCGGCGATGTGGGGCCAGGCCGCATGCTGGAGCCACCAGAGATTGTGAGTCGCTTGCAGGATAACGCCGCGCAGGAGCTGGCTGGCCTGAATATTGTGATCACCGCCGGGCCCACCCGAGAAGCACTGGATCCTGTCCGTTATATTTCCAATCACAGCTCGGGAAAAATGGGCTTTGCCATTGCCCATGCGGCCCGTCGCGCAGGCGCCACCGTCACCCTAATCTGCGGGCCGGTGAACCTGCCAACCCCGGCTCACTGCACCAGAGTGGATGTCACCAGCGCGGAAGAAATGCTGGCTGCAGCCGAACAACATATGCCGAACTGCGATATCTTTATTTCTACTGCGGCAGTGGCAGATTATCGTGCAGCCACAGTGGCCGATAATAAGATTAAGAAATCATCAGATGAGTTAACACTTACTTTTATTAAAAACCCTGATATTCTAGCTACGATTGCCGCCAGGCCTGATGCACCCTTTACCGTGGGTTTTGCGGCCGAAAGTCAGCATGTCGAAGCCTACGCTAAAGATAAAATGAAAAGAAAACGGCTCGACATGATTGCTGCCAATGACATTACCCGTGAGGGGCTGGGCTTTAACAGCGATAATAACGCCTTGCACGTATTCTGGGACGGTGGCGATGAAGCGCTGCCGGAAGGCAGTAAGCAAGCGCTGGCAACGTCGCTGCTTCAACGGGTCGCGGCGCAATATAATAACAAGAAGTCAAAGTAACGGCCTGACCGGTCGATAACCTGACAACGAAATAACACACACTCTATTAAACATGGAAATACGAACCTGTCAGGGTTCGGTAGCGGAGGAATTACTCTCGTTATGCCTGCTGTAAAAAAAACCAATCGCCGTGCGCAAATTTTGCAAGCACTGGCAGGGATGCTCGAGACCAGTCCAGGGCAACGGATCACAACGGCAAAGCTGGCTGAAAAAGTTGGCGTATCGGAAGCGGCGCTCTATCGTCACTTTCCGAGCAAAGCCCGTATGTTCGAAGGTCTGATTGAGTTTATCGAAGAAACCCTGTTCACGCGCATCAACAAAATTGTAAACGAAGAAAAAGACTCTGCGGCCCGCTGTCAGTTAATTCTGCACCTTATTTTAGGCTTCGCCGAGAAAAACCCTGGCATTACCCGTATTCTCAATGGTGATGCCCTGTTAGGCGAGCAAGATCGCCTGCGGGCGCGGATTGCGAAGTTATTTGAGCGGCTGGAAACCCAGCTTAAACAGATACTACGGGAACGCAAATTACGTGAGGGCAAAACCCTGGCCGCCGACGAAGGGGTCATTGCCAACATGCTTATTTGCTACACCGATGGCCGTATTAACCTGTTCATCCGCAGTGATTTCACCCGTAAACCTACTGAACAGTTTAACGAACAGTGGCAGATATTTAAGCAGTTGTTCGTATAGTTATTCGCCAGCCCGAATATGTGCGGCTGGCGAGTTTATCTAACTGCACGCTAATGGTGCTCAATATGCTATTTGTTCTTACTTTCAGAAAGTAATTTAGCTTCTTTTAAAAAGGCATAATGGGCATTTAATATCGACAAAATAAATCCTCTTACTCCGAATGTGAAATGCCTTTGCAATAAGTACTTGCGCCAGAACTCGATTGCACAAATTAGCGAGAGCTTAATGAGTGACCCTCGTTTGCCCCGTTGATATTTTTCTTTCGCTTTTAATGAAGAATAATGATTAAACTTCAGGACTAAGGTAGCAATATCATTATAACCGTAATGGTCAAAACTCGCTTTTACATGAATCTCCCGACCATCCACCCTTGCTGATTCATGTACCTTTTGGGTGGTATCAAACTTCGCTTTTGCACGGCGATATAATCTGACATTGTTAGGTTTTTTCATCCACTTAGGGGGCATCTTCCCCAGAAATAGATCATTACGATTGAACCTGACGGCATCCACGTTGGCGTCTTTTATCACCTCAGCAATTGCTTTAAACATTTCAGCAGTTACTACTTCATCGGCATCAAGATTTAGTACCCAGTCGTTTTTACACTGTTCCATTGCCCACTGCTTTTGTGCAGCGAAACCAAGCCAGGTTTGATGAAATACTTTTGCACCATGCTGTCTGGCGATAGCAGGCGTGTCATCTGTGCTACCTGAGTCAACCACTACCACTTCATCAAAATGCGTCAGACTTCTCATTAAACGAGTGATATTAGATTCTTCATTCTGCGCGACAATAAATACACTCACCGGAAGTTTTGTTTGTTCGGTGACATTCATCATAGACCTCATATCTTACGTGAACCTTCAGCTTGAGGTGATGGCGTTTCGCGCGAAGGAAGTGTTTATGAAGCATGGGATGTGATTCGTGTTGACAGGGATTGCCAATCGAATCATATCCCACACGTATGCAAGGCTAAGTTTTAACGACCAAAGACATCGCCGAAGAAGTCGCCTTCATTCCAGCTGGGTTTGTTTTCCTGATTCGCCAGCGTCCAGCCAATCTGCGCATTCACCGTAGTAAAGGTTTCTGCCGCATCCCAGTTAAAGGGCTGATTCAGATCATCACTGGGCTTGTGATAGTGGGTAGACAGGAACTGCCCAAATACCTTGCTGCCATCCACGCTGGGATCTTTGGATTTCAGGCCTGGTACCATGAACACCGAAGGAACCCCTTGTTTTACGAAGGCATAGTGATCTGAGCGTGTGAACAGTGCCTGCTCTGGCCACGGATCAGGGCTCAGTTCAATATGGGCATTGGCCGCCGCTTTTTCTACCGACGCCTGCAGGTCGCTGTGGTTCGCTCCAAACGCAATTACGTCGGCAAACTCATAAGTTAATATCGGCATATCCAGATTCACGTTGGCGACCATAGATGTGACCGGCACCGTGGGGTTACGGGCGAAATAGTCAGCCCCTAACAGACCTTTTTCCTCACCGGTAACAGCCACAAACAAGATTGAACGCTTGGGTTTTTGTTCCATTTCACTGAAGACACGGGCGGTTTCCAGCATGACTGCGGTACCTGAGGCATTGTCCATGGCGCCATTATTGATGTTGTCTTTTTTCACGGTTTTGGCAAAACCGATGTGATCAGAGTGGGCAGAAAACACCACGTACTCGTCTTTAAGCTCTGGATCAGACCCTTCCAGAATACCCACCACATTCGGGCTGGTAATGCGTTCGTGCTGGCTTTTACGCGCCATAGATACAGTGCCATTTAAGGCAAATCCGGCCGGCGACTTATCTTCTTCCAGCTCGGCATAGACCTCTTCCAGCGAGCGTGGCGCCCCCTCGAATAAGGTTTTGGCTGCCCCTTCGCTCAGGTAGGCGGCGCCTTTCAGCTGAGGAAAGCGATTTGCCGGTGTGCCGTCTTCATGCAACCAAGCCATGCTGGGAGTATGAATGTAGTTAAGACGGGTTTGGTACGGGCGCACTTTCTCATTTTTTGGTGTAGTAACCGTAATTACCCCTACCGCACCGCGGTCGGCGGCATATTTACGCTTTTGATAACCAGAGGCAAAGTGCGCACCCTCTTCAGAAGGAAACGACGCAGGTTTGCCTGCCAGCATCACCACGACCTTGCCCTCGACATCCAGATCGGTGTAGTCGTTGTGATCAAGTTCATCAGCGACAATCCCGTAGCCCACAAACACCATTTCTGCCGACACTGCCGCCTCTTTTGACAGCAGGCTGGGGCCCATCAGGTACTGTTTAGGATAGTTAAGCGTCGTAGTGCCGGCATCGGTAGTAATGGAAAACGAGGGTGACTCCTGCACCAGCGTCGCTTTACGAAAAGCAACCTGTTGCATGTAGCCGTCAGTCCCGGCGGGCGTTAATCCGTATTTCGCAAATTCAGTGGCTATGTACAGGGACGCAATGTCATGCCCCCGGGAGCCGGTATCCCGCCCTTCCAGTAAGTCGTCTGCCAGGAAAAACAGGTGCGACTTAATGCGCTGGGTATCAGGCTTAAACTGGGTACTTGACGCACCCTCATTATGTGCAGTGGCTGTCAGACTCAATGCGGTCAACAGGCCACCCAGTAAGGCTTTTTTTATCATAATCATCTGTTTGGTAATTCATCCGGCATGCATGTTAACGCAGCTGGTCAGATTAGCCAATTTGGCATCACCGGCTTTGCGTTATATGGCTTGACCGCGGGATAAGTTACGCCAGGCGCAGGGGTAGGCCTCTGTGCAAGGCAGCCTTACTTTATTAGCATGTGCAAACTGAATGTGCATGCTATTTTTACTGACAGTGCTGATGCGCTGTCTATGGCTACTCAGAACCTACTCTCACCTTTGCAGAACACCGCACATTCGGGGTAATATTTGGCGTCTGCCTGCCAGTTGTAGCAGGGGGTCAGCAGTGAGGAAAGTCATTTCATGAGTAACAAACCCGAGCCTATTTATCGTGTGCAGTTTGTCAGTAATGGCGAGCGCTATGAGTTGTATGTACGCGAGTTGTCACAAGGCAGTCTGTTCGGTTTTATCGAAATTGGTGATTTCGTTTGGGACACCCACACCAGCGTCGTGGTCGATCCGAGCCACGAAAAATTAAAAGATGAGTTTGCTGATGTCACCAGTACCTATGTGCCAATGCACAATGTGTTGCGAATTGACGCGGTAAAGCGACAAGGAACCGCCAAAATCAGTCAGGTGTCTGATAAAGTAACCGCGTTCCCTAACCCTATTTACACACCAAAAAAAGAATAATACGCCCACTGCGGGACGTATTGCCGGAGACATTATGGTTAAGCGCACCCCTTTAACCCAGCTACTGGCGGTGGTCATGCTGCTGGCGACTGTTTCATTTAACAGTCAGGCCGCATCACCTTCTAACCAGAAACTGCATGCCCTGCTGGACGAAATCTGGCAGTATGAACTCAGTATTTCTCCCATTATGGCCAGCCGCGAAGGTGAACCAGGTTACAACGACCAGCTGCCAGATATTTCACCATCAGCATTAGCCCGCCAGCACCAACAATGGCAACAATTTGCAGAGAAACTACAGGCCATTGATGCAGCCTCACTTTCAAAAGAAGACCGTATCTCGCTGTTGATGCAGCAGTATCGCATTAATAATTATATCGACGAATACCGCTTTGAAGCCCATCTGGTACCGATTACTTCAGAGTATGGTTTTCACAGCGCAATGAGTGCACTCCCTAACAGCGTGATGTTCAGAACCGCCCAGGATTACCGGGACTACCTTAGCCGGCTAAGTGCTTTAAAGGAGTACTTCGGCCAGCAAATAAGCTACATGCGCACCGGTCTTAAAAAGGGCTATAGCCAACCCAAAGTTGTGCTTCAGGGGTTTGAAGACTCTGTACTGCCATTCATTGTAGAAAAGCCCACTGAGAGTCAGTTTTATACCCCTTTCACTAATATGCCTGAGCATATTGATAAGGCCACCCGGGAGGCCCTGACTGAGCGTGCCGGTAAGGTGATCATGAATGACGTAGTACCGGCTTATCAGCAGGTTTACGATTTCCTGACCAGCGAATATATTCCGGCTGCCAAAGACACCATTGCCGCCAAAGACTGGCCGAACGGTGAAGCGCTGTACCGCAACCGGGCAAAACATTACACCACCACTGATATGACCCCCAGAGAAATCCATGAGCTGGGAAAACAAGAGGTGAAGCGTATCCGGGCCCAGATGCAGGCTATTGTAGACGAGCTGGAATACGAGGGCAGTATTGATGACTTCATTGAATTTCTGCGTACCGATCCACAGTTCTATGCCAGCAGTGCAGAAGAATTGTTAAAAGAAGCCTCGTACATTGCCAAACAGATGGATGCTCGCCTGCCCCAATTGTTTGAGCTGTTGCCACGCACGCCTTATGGTGTTGCGCCGGTGCCGGAAAGCATAGCCCCCAAATACACCACTGGCCGCTATATTCACCCGTCACGGGATGATCAACCCGGTTACTACTGGGTAAATACCTACGCGCTGGATAAGCGGCCGCTGTATGCGTTGCCTGCCCTGACCCTGCATGAGGCGGTACCCGGACATCACTTACAGATATCGCTGGCGGCTGAACTGTCCGACTTACCGAAAGTGCGTCAGGATACCTATATCTCAGCATTTGGTGAGGGATGGGGATTGTATTCCGAGTTTCTGGGCATTGAAGTGGGTATGTATGAAGACCCCTACGATGACTTTGGTCGTTTGAGTTATGAGATGTGGCGGGCTTGCCGGCTGGTTGTCGACACCGGTATGCACATGTTCGGCTGGAGCCGGGATGAGGCGCTGGCTTACATGATGAAAAACACCGCCTTGTCTGAGCATAACGTGCGTACTGAAATCGACCGCTATATTTCCTGGCCTGCTCAGGCACTGTCTTACAAAATTGGCGAAATTAAAATAAAGGAACTTCGCCAGCTCGCCGAACAGGAGTTAGGGGCCAGCTTTGATGTGCGCAAATTTCACAATGCCGTACTCGCGCATGGCTCGGTTCCCTTGTATGTTCTGGAAGAAAATATTCATCAGTTCATTGCCTCGCAAAAGGAGACCACACAATGATAATCATATTAGGTAGCGTGGTAGCCGGTCTGGTTATTCTACTGACCTTTCTGATAGTCCGGGGTCAGAATATGCAGCGGGAACTGGCGCTTACCCGCCACTCGGCTAAAACGCATGCCACTAAAGTCAGGTATGCCTTTACCAGCCTGGTGGTGGTGACCAATAACTTACAACAAATCTTCATCTCGCGGGTAGAGCGCGCTCACCAGAAGAAATTAATCAACGAAGAAGACTATGCCGCCGCCCGCGCCCTGGCCAATCAGTATTCCCGGATAATGATGGACTGCTGTGAAAAAGGCGCCACGGTGGAAGAAGCCGTTAAAAAGTCTATGCAGCCTTATCAGATCAGCATGCTGGATTTAAAAAACCTGATAAAAAATCAGCCTAACGATGTGCGGGTGTCATGGACGAAAAATACCCCCGATGGCTTTACAGCTGCCATGAATAACCTGACAAACTATATCAACGGTGACCATAAAAAAGCAGAAGAAGATCAAGCATCTGAGATCCGCGCTTCGTAACCTGCTTGATAATGCACCAGCCTGACCTATAATGCTGTACATACGTACAGTATTATATGGTTATGACTGAATTACTTTCTGAAATCAATAAGCACCCACTGATTTGGCGTGGCCGGGACACGGCTGCACCCAGTGCCAAGCTTGCCACCGGACATGCTATCTTAGATCGTCACCTTGCCGGCGGCCTGCCGTCGGCCGGGATGGTGAGAGTGCAGTCGGTAGCAGGCATCGGTGAGCTGGCCGTGTTTAAAGGGGTCATCACTGGCGCTCGCCAGCATAAGCTGTGCGTGTTTATTAATCCGCCGGGCAAGGTGCAATCGCCATGGTTGCGTCAGTTCGGCTTGCCATTATCTCAGGTCTTCACCGTAAGTTGCCGCCCCGACGAGGCTCTTTGGGCTGCTGAACAAGCGCTTAAAAGTGGTTCATGTCACTGCGTGCTACTCTGGGCAACAACCCTGTCAGCTAAACAGGCCCGGCGCTTACAGGTGGCGGCCAGTTACAATCATGCGCTTTGTCTGACTTTTCAGGCTGACCGAATTGAAGCTGGGTTGCCAGTGGCACTGGATCTCAGGCTGGTGCCTCATGTCCATGGCCTGAGTATTGAAATTGTTAAACAGCAAGGCCGCTGGACAGCCCGGGAGATCACCATTCCGCTGCGGCATACGCCGACCAATGCCGCTATAACCCGTGCCATGACCGGCGCTCACGACAAACCTCAGCACCTGTCTTCGGTGGGGTAAGATAAGCAATGTTGTGGGTATATATTCAGTTTACCAGGCTGACACTGGATTTTCTGGCCCGCACCGCCGGTCACCCTGATCACGAGCCGGTGGTGATTTATCATCCTCAGAATAACACTCTGGTTCAGTGCAATGATGCTGCATTAGAGGCTGAGCTGAAACCTGGGATGGGGCTGGCCCACGCCGCGGCTCTGGCTTCCAACCTGCAAATATTGAATTATTCAGAAGACACTGAGCGAGCACATTTACAGGCCATTGCTGCCCGGTTATATCAGGTCGCCTCCGATATTGTGGTGTTTAACCCTGCTGCGCTGGCGGTTCGGCTGGATAATCTCAGTCAGTATTACGGCACCCTGACCGCAGCCTGGTCTACGCTAACCCGTGAATTATCCCCTATGGGGGTCACTTTCTCATTCGGCAGTGGCTGGTCTGTGGAATGTGCCCGGGTACTGGCTATGGCCAACAGCAATGCGCTGAACACTGACAGTCAATCTATACGCAGTTGTCTGGCACGCTGCACGGTTGCTTGTCTGCAACTCGACAATAAGCAAGCTGCATCCTTCAGCAGAGTGGGGATCCAGACAGTTAAACAACTGTTGGCGCTTCCTCTTGCTGAGCTGGGCCAACGCTTTTCAAACGAGCTAATACGCTATATTACCGCTGTACGGGGCGAAACCTTCCCCACCCATCCCCTGTTCCGGCCCGGTGATACTTTTCAGCGCCGTGTCGACGTGGGTTACGAAATAGATAACACGCAGCATCTGCAGCCCTATATTACTGGTCTGCTGGAAGAGCTCTGCGTCTATTTACGGCTGAGTAACCGCTGTACCAGTGAATTGTCTTTCACCCTGTATTACCGCGAGACGGACGCCGATACGATTCAGGTACGCTCAGCAGAGCCGCAGTTTCAGGTTGAACAATGGCGTACACTCACTGAGCTGCAACTCGACACTGTCCAGCTCAGTGCACCTGTTATCAGTGTAGGGCTGGAAGTGAAGCAACTGGAAGCACTCAACCCGGACAGTCAGGATTTTTTTGAGAACAGGCAACAATACTTTGCTCACAAACAATTAATATCCCGCCTGCAGGCCCGTCTGGGGGAGCAGAGTGTAAGCCAGCCACATCTGGCTAATGAGCACCGGGTAGAAAAGCTCAGTGAGCCTGACGATTTACCTGAGCCAACCAGTCCCAGTCGCTGGCAGCCTGCATTCTTACTGGATCCCCCATTGCCGCTCACCACCGCCACTCAGATCACTTTTGGCCCGGTTCGCATTCACACCGGCTGGTGGGACAAGCAGTCGGTAAAACGGGATTATTTCATCGCAAAATCTGAAGATGGGCGTTATCTGCAAGTGTATCGTGATCATCACCAACAGTGGTGGGTACAGGGTCTGTACGCCTGAGCAATCATGATCAGTGAACTCTTTTGTCAGTCGAATTTCAGTTTCCTCACCGGCGCCTCCTCACCAGAAGAGCTGGTCACCACTGCATCTTTTTTAGGGTACCAGTCGCTGGCGCTCACTGATGAATGCTCGGTAGCGGGCGTGGTCAGAGCTTACGCTGAAATTAAGCGCTCTAACTTGCCGGTGAATCTGATTGTGGGTAGCTTTTTTCGCTATCACAAGTTCGAGTTTGTCTTGCTCTGCCCTACCCGCTCCGCCTACTCTGAACTCTGTCGCATTATCACCCAGGCCAGACGACGCGCTGATAAGGGCGAGTATATACTGGAAGAATGGGATCTGGCCTCAATCCGTCATTGCCTTATCCTCTGGCTGCCCAGTGGTAATGCCGAAACCGATAACGAACGTGCCGACTGGCTGGTTCGTTTTCACGCCCAGCGCTGCTGGATTGCTGCCCAGCGTTTACTGGATGGCGCGGATCATGAACGCTTCGAGAACTACACCCGCTTGAGCCAGACATATACGTTACCGGTGGTAGCCTGTACCGGTGTGCTTATGCACCACCGTGACCGACTGCCAACGCAACATGTGCTGCACGCTATCAGAGAGCGCACCACCGTGGCTAAGCTGGGGCAACACGCACTGGCCAACGCTGAACGTGCCCTGCGCCCCGCCCAAAAAATGCGCAAATTGTATCCTGCAGACTGGATCCAAACAGCGTCAGAGCTTGCCGGTCAGTGCCATTTTTCCTTGCAGGAACTCAAATATCAGTACCCGGCGGAATTGGTGCCCGCCGGGCATACCCCCGGCTCTTACCTGCGGGAATGTGTGGAAGCCGGGATCCAGCGACGTTTTCCCGAGGGGGTAAGCGAAGACATCCGAGCGCTTATCGAAAAGGAACTGACATTAATTGCGGAGCAGCAGTACGAGTATTTTTTTCTTACCCTGTACGACATTGTGCAGTTCGCCCAGTCACAGTCTATTTTGTATCAGGGCCGGGGCTCAGCGGCAAATTCGGTGGTTTGCTATTGCCTGGAAATTACCGCAGTGGATCCCCGGCAAATCAATGTGTTATTTGAGCGTTTCATTTCTAAAGAGCGGGACGAACCGCCCGATATCGATGTGGACTTTGAGCACGAACGTCGTGAAGAAGTGATTCAGTATATTTATCAAAAGTACGGTCGGGAGCGCACCGCTCTGGCAGCCACTGTGATTTGTTATCGCTTCAAAAGCGCGTTTCGGGACGTAGGTAAAGCTCTGGGTTTTGCCGAATCACAACTTAGCTACATTATTACTAAAATCAACCGCCGGGATCGCACCATCCCCTGGCAGAGTCAACTCAGTAAACTTGGGCTGGCGCCGGACAATCCAGCGGTTAAGCAACTGGTGGTACTGGTTGAGAGCCTGCTTGGCTTTCCCAGGCACTTGTCTCAGCATGTCGGGGGGTTTGTGATTTCCTCCGGCCCGTTACATGAACTGGTCCCCATAGAGAATGCGTCGATGCCGGAACGCACGGTGATCCAATGGGACAAAGACGATCTGGAAACCCTCGGACTGCTCAAGGTGGATGTGCTGGCACTGGGCATGCTTACCGCTATCCGTAAAACCTTCGATTATTTAAAGGCGCGGTATCCGGTGGCGCCGGATATTCCTTTTATTACCAGGCTGGGCGATGATCCCCAGGTTTATGACATGATTTGTGAGGCCGACACGGTCGGGGTATTTCAGATTGAGTCGCGCGCACAAATGAGCATGCTGCCCCGTTTACGCCCACGTTGCTATTACGATCTGGTAGTGCAAATAGCCATTGTACGTCCGGGCCCGATCCAGGGAGATATGGTTCATCCCTACCTACTGCGTCGCCATGGCCGGGAGCCGGTCAGTTATCCCTCCGACGCCGTGGCCGGGGTTCTGTCTCGGACTATGGGTGTGCCCATCTTTCAGGAACAGGTGATCCAGCTGGCCATGGTCGCCGCCGGTTTCTCAGGTGGCGAAGCCGATCAGTTGCGCCGCGCCATGGCCAGCTGGAAAAAAGACGGCCGGATATACGAGTTCCGGGATAAGCTTGTAAGGGGCATGCAACAGAAAGGCTATGATGAAGCGTATGCTACCCAGGTGTTTGAGCAAATTAAGGGGTTTGGCGGTTATGGTTTCCCGGAATCACACTCTGCATCCTTTGCAGTGCTGGCGTATGTTTCCTGCTGGTTAAAGCACTATTTTCCGGCAGAGTTTTATACCGGATTACTGAACAGCTGGCCGATGGGATTTTATACCCCCAGCCAACTCATTCAGGACGCCAGGCGGCATAATATTGAGGTGCGCCCGGTATGCGTAAATCATTCAGACTATGATCACAGTCTGGAGCAGCATCAGCAAAACGTGGCTATCCGGCTCGGCCTACGCCTGGTAAAGGGGCTATCTGAACAGGGGGCTCGACAGGTAGCCAGCTGTCGGCCAGAGCACGGCTATACATCAGTGAATGCGCTGAACCATCTTGGCCTCCACCGGGATGATATGGAGGCGCTGGCCAGTGCCGATGCCCTGCGTGCATTTGGCAACAACCGCTACGCTGCACGCTGGGAGCTGATGGATACACAACGCTCTCTGCCTCTTTTTGAAGAGCAAAACGGGTATTCTACGTTTGCCCTGACCCCGTCCAAATCAGATAGCCTGGTTGAAGACTACGCGGCCACTTCCGTGTCACTGAATGCCCACCCCATAGGCTTACTGCGTGAGTATCATGACTTCTCAAAGTTGACGTCGGCCAGCCAGCTTAGCCAGGTCCCCAATAAAGGGGTCGTGCATGTGATTGGCTGTGTAACCGGCAGGCAGGCGCCCGGCACCGCTTCCGGGGTCACATTTCTCACCCTCGAGGATGATACCGGCAATATTAACACGGTGATCTGGCAAGCCACCGCCAGAGCACAGCAAGCAGCGTACCTGAATGCATCCATTTTGCAGGTCGACGGCATACTGGAGCGTTCACCGGAAGGGGTGATCCATGTCATTGCAGGCAAGCTGACCGACCGGTCGGCATGGCTGGATAATCTGCACGTCCCGTCAAGAGACTTTCACTGATAAATTTAATTTTTCGGAAATTTACACTTTGCGATCTTTACGGTAACTTGACCTTACCGAAAGGGAGTAAGTATGAAGTATGGTGTTATTACCGTTTTAGTGATCGCACTCAGCAGCAAGCTTTGGGCGGAGACCTACGTGGTAGGGGCGCAGGACATCCAGTATTACCCCCATTACGATTTTTCAAAACCGGATGACAAAGGGTTAGCCTGGGCCATACTTCAGGTGTTTGCCGAACAGTCCGGACACACCCTGGTTTATCATCACATGCCGGTAAAGCGCCTGCAGCTTGAATTACGCAAGGGAAACGTGGATTTTGTCTATCCCGATAACCCTAAATGGTATAACCAGAACGTACCCGCCGAAGAAAAGTTTTTTTCTACTCCTCTTACCCGTGCGCTAGGCGGCACTATTGTGAGACCTGAAGACGTCGGCCGGGGCATTGATAGTATTCGACGATTGGCCATACCGCTGGGGTTTACGCCGGTAAACTGGCAACACCGGGTAGACGCACGTCAAACGCAGCTTGTGCATGTGACTGACACTCTCTCTGCACTGTATCTGCTTGAACGGGGCCGGGTGGATGCTGCTAATCTTGAATATTCGGTGACGCAATATTTAACGTCAACTGCAGTTAATTACGGCCCTTTCACACTGGACCCTGCATTACCACACGACAATGTGGGGTTTATGCTTTCCACCATGCACCACCCTGACATCATTGATGAGCTAAACACTTTCCTTGCCACTCATCGGGATGTGATTAACAGCCTGCAGAGCAAATACCTGCTACAAAGGCCCGACAGTATACTCGAGCAACTACAGCAACGTTTCTACGGGAGTGAATCGGGCTAGGTTATGCGTGTCCGCATAAAGGGTTAAGGCATCTATCAATTCCCATTTCCATTTCCCGCTATTCGCGACGCCATAGAAAGTATCTATTTCAGCCAGCTCCTGTACCTCAATCCTTTTCGGTAACGAGAAGTGGGATTTAGAAATGTAATAACGGTAAGGCTGTAAATAGGTCAGTAAGTGGGAAGTCCGTTCCTTGAAGAACAATCTGCTCGCTGCCTCACCGGTATTAAGATTCACGAACTGAAATCCCGTCGAAGCAAGCGAATCTCTAATTCCCTGGTAGTCATAACCCCGTATAGCCGAAATGGTTTGGCTTTTAGCAATTGCAGGATTAGAAAACAGCACGAGTTTTAGTTTAACAAAAGGTACGTCATGAAATGTCACCACACCCTGTAGCGCCTCATGGCTTTTAATGGTGACGGTCAGATCGATGGCGTCCTGCTTAATTAATGAGGTCAGCCTGGCCGCCGGTGCACATACCACATCAATCACAAAGCCCTGAGGCTCAAGAACATTTTTGGTCAGGTCGATGGCTGGCCCGGTACAGGGGCTGTACCCATCTCCCTGCAATACTAAAGGCGGAAACGTGACCAGACCGAGGGTAATGCGTTTACGCTGACTATTTTCTGAATGCACTACAAACGATATGCAGATCAAAGCATATAATATGGCACTTCGCACCAACCACCTGATCATTTCATGCCTCTTGCCAATTACATATCCTATATAACCTTAGCAGTGGTTAATATTTAATCACTGCAACTTTCGGACTTGTTAATCTTTTCATCAGTTAATCACATGCGTATCGATAACCACATAGCTACCTGTATTAGTCTAAAGTCCTAAATTCATAGAGTAAGGATAGGTAACTTTTTACCTATTCCGTGGCATTTTAGCGACAGATCCAGGCATGGTGACATTAGGCTTTATTGTTCAACATACTGAAAGTTAGCTAGTTATTTCTATGGCATGAATTATGGATAGTCTACAGAGAACACCGTGCGGTCTTCCCGGTATAAAAATACTGGCCTGTGTCGCCTATATTTTTATTCAATGAACCGGGTAACCGATATACAGTCATAAAGTAGGAGATTAACCATGAAAATTGTAATCGCAGGCCTGACTACCGTCGCATTCGCTGCTTTCCCCTTGTTATCAGTTGCCACCCCGCAAGACAGCATCACTGCGCAGACGACTGAATCACTCGAGGCGCAAAGCGAAGTAACTTTAAATAAAGAGGCCGTTGAAGCTCAAATGCAAGCCGAGGCAGAGCAACATGCTGTGGCGAAAAACGAATTCGAGTCTTTGGACGTCGATGGTGACGGCCAGGTAACGATGAAAGAAGCCGGTGAACTCGGTGTAGGCACCACCTTTGAAGACATGGATGCCGACGGCAACGGTAAAGTATCACGTATGGAGTATGTAGAGTTCAGACAACGAGGCGGTGTCTCGGAAAAGGACTTTAAATAAAGCCTGAGCAGCAACTAACCTCATACACAAAGCCTACTCAACTGAGCAGGCTTCTTATCGAATATAAGTTTAGCGATGCTACTCACACTGGGGGTTCAGCACGGTCGTCGCAGACGATAAGGAATGCCTAATGGCATTCCGCTATTGATGAACGGTCGAGCTCTGCGAGACCATGGGATCCCCCTTCGGGATCGGATGACCGCGGGGTAGCATTTGGCCAGTTTGCTGGGAGCTAAAACGAAAAAAGCCCGCTCAACTGAGCGGGCTTCTTATCGAATAGGAGCTTGGCGATGTGCTACTCTCACATGGGGAATCCCCACACTACCATCGCCGCTAACATGTTTCACTTCTGAGT
>NZ_JAOTJC010000012.1 GCF_025628895.1 Alteromonas salexigens
CCACGGGTAGTGAAGGGACTGCCTCGTAAATACCCTAAAAAGAAAAATGCCAGTCAGCTTAACTGACTGGCATTGGGGCAGGGCGCCCGGCTTCGAGAGAGTGATTGTGCAGCAAGTTAAACTTACGCGTTGTCTTCGCTGACATCATTGAGTCGGATAAGGGCTTCCGCCACTACCATAGACTCATTGTAGAAAGCGCTCTCAATAGACGCATCAACTTTTACACGGTCGCCTTCCTGAATGTGCAGATAACCGTCATCGCTCAGAGGGTTGCCTGGCAGCTCACTCACATCCACATCAATTGTCACACCTGAGGTGGTTAACTGAATGGTCTCGCCATTCACACTGGAAACAGAACCAATCAGGGTCATATCATCCAGATCAGACGGCACCGTGGCTGTGGCGATGAAACGATCTTTCAGCTCGTTATCAGTGGTTTCCGCGACGAAGGTAGTATTCCAGTCGTGAACGAATACGCTGGAGGCTTCCAGTGACGTATCCAGGAACAGGTTCTCATCTACTTCGCCTGATACCGTGACTTTGTCGCCCACGTTAAACATCTGGGCATCTTCATCGTCGTCACCATCTTCAAACTCAACAGTGAGTCGGTCATCACCGCTGCGCAGTACGAAAGAATCATCACCGACTTCTTTAATCTGGCCACTGACTGTCAGCCAGGTATTGTCTTCCCATTCTGACAGATCCGATTTGTCTTTTAGCAGGTTACCGTCTGCGGCAACTGCCTGGGCTGAGAAAAGGGCTGCTGCAACTGCAGTTGAAAGCATAGTATTTACCGTTTTCATAATCTTCCTCCTTTTTTCAAAACTCACTGTTACAGGTGCAACCACGATGCCAGTCAATGAAATCAGTAGCTTAGGTTGTTTGGGCAAGGATGAGAGGGGGAGGGGCTTTGAAAATATTTTAGGCAAATTATGATATTTACAGTGTTCCATTGAGGCTTTACCGGCTTATTTAAGCACGGCATTGCCAGCATTCGGGGCTAAACGCAGACTATCAATAATGCTTACCAGCGCCAGCCCACCCATAAACAACATGGCAAGGTGGAAATGCATCAGGTCAGGCTGGGCATTGCTGCCACCGGCCAGATAGCTGGCCAGAGCCAGTGCCAGAGCGCCTACCGTGATCCCCAGGCCACGGTTCATCTGCATGAGTACCGCACTGAGCGTATTGGCATCGCGCATCTGAGTGTGGGGGATGTCAGCAAAGTTGAGTGTATTAAGCACCGTCAGGTGAACAGACCGGTTCATTCCGGATATAAACAGGATAAGCCCCAGCAGCCAGGTGGGGGTGGCAGCTGTCACCAACCCGAGTGCCATGAAGCCAGCCGCAATGGCAACCGCGTTGACTATCAGGATCCGTTTAAAGCCAAACAGGTTCATGATCCGGGTGGTCGCGGGCTTGATTGCCAGGTTACCGGCGAACAGCCATAGCAACATAGTGCCCGCTTCGACCGCTGTGTATCCCAGTCCAAGCTGTAACATCAGGGGGATCAGAAAGGGTGTGCTGGACATCGCAATACGGATCACTGAGCCACCTAATACCGTGACCCGGAAGGTTTTCTTTTGCATCGCCCTAAATGTAAGTAAAGGCGCAGGGGCGCCCAGCAGGTATTTTACCGCCAACACCAGTAGCAGTATGCCAGTGGCCACCAGCAGCCAGGGAGCAATGCGCGATGCGTTCATACTACTGAGTAATTCCAGCCCGGCCATCAGAGTACCAAAGCCGGCACCACACAACAGAAAACCCCGCCAGTCAAACGGCCCGGTGTCGACGCGGTAATTTTTAAGCAACAGCAGGGCACCTGTCAGCGCAATCAGGCCGAGGGGGAGATTAATCAGGAATATCCATGGCCAGCCCCAATGGGTAGCTATCCACCCACCCAGGACCGGGCCAAGCAAAGGTGCTCCCAGCGCCGGCCAGGTGAGAATGGCCACCGCCTTCACCAGCCTCTCTTTCGGCACATCCCGTAATACTACCAGCCTGCCCACGGGCACCATCATGGCGCCACCTATCCCCTGTAGCAGACGGGCAGCGGTAAAGCTGTAGACATTTTCGGCAAGGGCGCACAGTACTGAGGCCAGCATGAAGGTACACAGTGCTGCGATAAAGATGTGCCGGGCACCAAAGCGATCGGCCATATAACCACTAATCGGTATGAAGATGGTGACTGCCACTAAATAGGAGGAAACGCCCACCGACAGATGCGCCGCGGGTACGCCGAAATCACGGGCAATAATTGGCAGGGCTGTGGTAATGATCGTGGCGTCGAGGATTTCGATAAAAAGCGCGCCCGCTACCAGCAAAGCCACAGCGGTACGGCGATCTAATGAAAACATGCGATTCCGTTATGATGTCAGAGATGACGTGTAAGCACGGACTTATCAGCTGAGTGCAGAGCGATGTTCTGCACTCAGCGGGTCACTAATGGTACCACCGCCTCACAGTTCGGTTCAGCAAGGGTTTACGCAGGAGCTAAACGATTTGGATCGAAACCGTCTTCTGTGACCGATATCGGCGCGGTAATCAGATGATTTCGAACGCACGCACTACGCGCTCTACCCCACCTACATGCCGGGCTATATCCACTGCGGCGGTCGCTTCCTGATTAGTAACCCGTCCCATCAAAAACACTTCTGCGTTCTGGACCACGACGCGAACCTGCATGGCGGGCACGCGCTCATCGGCTACCAGCTTGGTTTTGACTTTGGAGGCCAGCCAGATATCTGTAGCTTGTTGCGAGGCACCAATGGGCTCGCCTACCCGTAGTTGGTTGTGCACTTTTTTGATGTGCTCAACCCGTTGGGCACCCTGAATGGCTTCATTCAGCAACGCCTGGCTGGGCACCTGACCGGTAATCAGCGCGACGCCGTTATAAACGTCAGCCCGCAAGTTCGCCTCCTTTTTCAACGCCTCGCTTTTAGACCACTGATAGGCAATGGCTCCTTCGGCGTTCTGGTCGTCAAGCTGAGTGCCCACCGTGCGTCTGTCGTTAGCGACTTTGGCCGCAGCCGCGCCGGCTCCAACCACAGCCACTGCACAGCCCTGCAACTGAGTAACGGTAAGCGATACTAACAGCACCGCCACCAGGTTAATTGATTTGATGTTTAGCATAAGACCTTATTCATCACCGTGATCAGCCGGGAACAGACTGTCATCAATACATTCGCACAAATTATGGATTACCAGCAGATGGACTTCCTGAATACGCGCGGTACGGTTTGACGGTACCCGAATTTCTACATCGTGCTCACTGAGGAACCCGGCCATTTCGCCGCCGTCTTTACCCGTGAGAGCCACGATAGTCATATCCCGGGAAAGCGCCGCTTCCATTGCAGCAATCACATTGCGCGAATTGCCGCTGGTGGAGATCGCCAGTAAAATATCACCCGGCTGACCCAGCGCCCGCACCTGCTTGGCAAACACTTCGTCATAGCTGTAGTCATTAGCAATGGAGGTGAGGGTAGAGGTATCCGTGCTCAGCGCTATCGCAGGCAGACTCGGACGATCCCGCTCGTAGCGATTCAGCATCTCAGAAGAAAAATGCTGAGCATCGCCGGCCGAGCCGCCGTTACCACAGCTTAAAATTTTATTTCCGCGGATAAGCGCTTCCACCATCATCATTGCGGCTTTTTCAATCGCTTCGGGCAGAATTTCTGAAGCGGCAATTTTGGTTTGAATGCTTTCGGTGAAATTGGCTTTAATATTTTCGATCATACTTCTCGTTTTCCAAGGTTTTTGGGCGCTTATACCACGTTCTTAATCCACTGGCAGGTGCCGCCATCGATGGCAATAACATCAATGCGCACGGCGGTCGACACAGGACTATGACCATTATCCAACAAATATCGTTCAAACGCAGCCCGGATCCGTTGCAGTTTTTTTGTGGTAACGAATTCCGCTGCGTAGCCATAGCGGCCATGACGGCGGTATTTTACTTCGATGCACACTAAGGTGTGCTGATCCCACATCAATAAATCCAGCTCTCCACCGCGGGTGCGATAATTGGTCTCTATCAGCTGCAGTCCCTGTTTGGTTAAAAACCGTATGGCGTCATTTTCCGCAGCGGTTCCCTGTCTGACCGACATGGCTCTCTCCCTGATACCTGTGCATCCTGCCGGTATTAGTCGCTTTGCTTTAGCAGGATCACCCGCTCATTGTCTATCTTCGCCTGTGGCAGGCGGCGTTCAATTTGGTGGTCTGCGTTCATCCGTAGTGTGCCGGTAAGACCCTCTATTTCTACCTGGGTTAACAGGCCCATTGCCGGCAACGATGGCAGCAGGTTATAGGCGTCCACACCAAAGGCAAACAGTCTGTCCAGCTGCGTGCTGCGATGTGGCCATAATTGTTCAGTTTCAGCTTTTACATCCTGCCACGGGTGTTCAGGCATCATCCACGGCATATCCAGGAACCGCACGTTTTGCAGGTCACGCCACTGATTTTTGCCACTGTCATACTCCATCGAGCGAGAAGTGGCATACACCGGGACCACTTTGCCATCGAACGGACTCAGACTGGCTTCTACCATGGGGTTCAACAGTTCGGTCTGTTCCGGTGACGCAAATACCACGATAGCGTCGATGTCGCCACGGCTACGGGGCACGTTGTACAGCTCTTCGTTTACCATGTAGCGAATCTGATTTATACGATCCTTGCTTTGCTCCACGTCCAGCGCACGGGTAATGCCTTCCCGCAGCGAGTCATTATCGGTGTAACTGACAGAGGTTAATTGTATTTCCTCATCACCCTGTTGATGTCGGGTGAGGGTTTGCCAGCGGACCTCAAAGGCCTCATTCATGCGCTGGTAGATACTGGAGTCTGCGGCAACCACTATGGGCGCCCGGTACCCTTTATGAAAGATCTTCTCGGCGAGCTGATAGGCTTCGTCTTCTGGGGCCAGAGCAAAAAAGCCCGGCTCGGCAGTTATGGCCATTTCCTGTGGCGCTTGTGAAGTCAGTGGCGAAGGCTCAGCAGGGATCTCGTCAGCCCGGTTGAGTGCCAGCATATTGACATAGGGCGGTAGCAGGGGCACCAGTTGTTCAATGGTTTCTTTCAGCAACGGACCGATAATCCAGCGATGCTGACCGATGGCGTCCCGCAGAGCCTGAGGGGACTTACCCACGGTATCGACAAACTCCAGCTCGGGTAATGGCTGCTCATTATTGGTCTGGTTAAGTGCCCGGTAATAAGCGGATAAAATGCCTTCTTTAATGGCCATGCCGGTGGTCTCCAGCCTGCCGCTTAAGGGCAGCATCACCAGAATCTCGGTGATGTTCGGACTACTCAGCCCGGTAGCGGCAGCCACTTCTTCGGGCCAGTACGTGACCAGCCTGTGGCCCCGGTAGACCTGTTTGAACTGGGCCGTCGCCTCAGCCAGTTCCTGCGTGTTCAAGCCATGGTTTGCCAGCAGCGACCGTAACGCGAAATAAGGGCGCAGCGCGGGAAAGCGTTGTTCAGCATCCTGCGGCAGCGGGCTGACACTGTTTACCCATTGCCATACCTGTTGGGTATGGGCGTCTGAAGGCGGCATGGCCTGCTCATAACTGTTGGCTGCGGCCAGCAAATCGCCCTGTCGCAGATACAGTTGCGTGAGCAAATCTAACTGACCATAGCGTAAGGCATCATCGTCAGCCGGCGTGGATAATAAGGCCAGCATTTCCTCAGGGTAGTGCTCGCTGGCCTCGGCAAAGGCCAGCGCGGTCAGCACATCGGCACGAGCCTGTAACCGGGGATCCAGCTCTTGCTGTTGTAGTGATAGCAGAATATTACGGGCTGTGCCGGTGTCATCTGATTCCAGCGCCAACTGTGCTGCCTGCAGCAGCAGGGTATCCCGTTGTAGTTGATCCCTGGACGTTTGCCATATCGAGCGAGCTTCAGCCAGTAAGCTGGCCGGGCTGGCGTCGGCGTCAACGGTCGTGGAGGGCAGGGTGTTGACCTGACTTGGAGAGGCGCTTCGCTGCGATGGGGGTGCACTGCACGCGCTTATCAGCAGCAGTGTGCTTATACCCGCACCGAGGAGCTTACAGTGTTGCGATAAAACGTCACGCACGTCCGGATCCTTCTTTGTGAGTTCGTAGCCAAGTTTATCTGAACACGCGGGAAAATCTATGGCCTGACCGATAAACTGTGCTTTTGGCGTGATACACTTTGCGCATTCGTGTTAAACACAGCGTTACTTACTATGTCTGAGCCGGCTACGCTTTATATTGTTCCCACACCCATAGGTAATCTTGATGACATTTCTGCCCGCGCATTGGCTACGTTGAGCCAGGTCGCGTGGATCGCAGCGGAAGATACCCGCCACAGTGCAAGGTTACTGCAGCATTTTGGCATTAACACACGCACGCTGAGTCTGCATGAACATAATGAAGATAAGCGTACTGCCATGTTATGCAGTCGTCTGCACGGGGGCGAAGAGGTCGCCTTGATCAGTGACGCCGGTACCCCGCTTATCAGCGATCCGGGGTTTGTCTTAGTCCGTCGTTGCCGCGAGGAAGGAATTCCGGTGGTGGCGTTACCCGGCCCCTGTGCGGCAATTACTGCCCTGAGTGCGTCCGGACTGCCCACTGACCGCTTTCTGTTTGATGGGTTTCTGCCGGTAAAAATGCAGGCGCGCAGTGCCGCGCTAGAGGTTATCCGGGAGCGGACTTTTACCAGCGTTTTTTACGAAGCCCCCCGGCGTATACTCGATACGGTGAAGGCCATGGATGAGCACTTCGCCGATCGCCACATCGTCATTGCCAAAGAAATATCTAAAGCTTTTGAGACCTACGTCAGCGGTACGCCGGCTGAAGTGGTGGAATGGCTGCAGGCAGATACGGTGCATCAGAAGGGAGAGTTCGTGGTAATGGTCGCTCCGGCGCCGGCACCGGATGAGGAGCTGCCTCCGGAAGCATTATCCCTGCTGAAGTCGCTGTCTGCCCATCTGCCTTTGAAAAAGGCGGCCGCCGTCGTGGCTGACCACTACGCCCTGAAGAAAAACGCGCTCTACCAGGCGGGACTGGATGCAAAACAGGCCAGTGAAGATTAATTAGCATGCCCTCAGGGATTAATTGCACTTTGCTGGCTCGGTGCTGTGCGCTGTTACCGGCCGGGTAACAGGTGATCTGGTGCGGCGGGAATTGACTATTCATTGACAAAGCCGTTAACGGAGACAACGCAAATGAATCAGCATGAATTACGCATTGAAATGAACGACGGTAAATGGATGGTAGACATATTTACCGACAAGAATGATGACGGGGTGTTTGACCTCATCAGCCCAAATACCAGCACCGAAGTAGCCCTGGCCGAAGAACACATGTACGGGTTTCGGTATAACCTGAGCGCCCCCGCCAATACCGGATTTAAAATTTTCCTGGACGATAAAGTCATCGCGGAAGGCGAAGTGGATGATTCCGGTATGCTTACCGGTCGGGGCGTGCTGTAGACGCATTCAGTGCTGACCAGAGTTGGTTTAGATCAATAAAAAAACGCTGCCATCTGGCAGCGTTTTTTATTCGGCAATGACGCGAGACACGCGTGATTACGACAGTCTTGCTTTAAAATCGTCGTAGTCAAACTGCCTGACCACATCCAGCTCGCCATTTTGTCGTAAAATAGCGATGGCCGGATGCTGTACACCATTGAAGAACGTGGTCTTGACCATGGTGTAATGCATCATGTCTTCAAACTGCAGCCTGTCCCCGGGTTGCAGCGGCGCAGCAAAGGAGTAAGTGTCGATGACGTCACCCGCCAGGCAGGAATTGCCGCCCAGTTTGACGTCATGAGCCTGCTCTCCGGGCATCCCAGCGTGGCGTACTGCCGGCCGGTAAGGCATTTCCAGTACGTCAGGCATGTGGGCCGTGGCGGAGATATCGAGGATCGCAATAGGTCCGTCGTTATCCACTACATCAACCACTTCGGCGATAAGCGGGCCGGTCTGCCATGCCACCGCCGAGCCCGGCTCCAGGATCACATCCAGATGGGGATAGCGTGCTTTAAACCCACTGAGAGTCTGAATCAGGTGCTCAACGTCATAACCTTCGCTGGTCATCAGGTGCCCGCCACCCAGATTTAGCCATTTCAGTTCGTTCAGCCAGTCGCCGAACTTCTCTTCGATAGCTTGTAGCGTGCGCGCAGTGGCATACGAGTCGCACTCACATAAATTGTGACAGTGAAAACCCTCAATACCAGTGAGGTCGATACCGGCCAGTTCACTGGCCCGAACGCCCAGCCGTGAGCCGGGTGCTGCCGGGTCGTAAAGGGGGGTATTGGCTTCCTGGTGTTCAGGGTTTATACGCAGCCCCAGTGACACCCCGGGAAGCGCATCACGGTGGCGTTGCCACTGCGTGAGGCTGTTGAACGACAGGTGATGCACGATGGGCTTAAGCGCCGCGATTTCGCTGTCTTTATAAGCGGGGGCATAGGCATGCACCTCTTTGCCCATTTCCGCGGCCAGCCTGGCCTCCCAGACTGAACTGGCTGTGGCGCCGTGCAGGTAAGGTTTAATGATGTCGAAGGCCGACCACATTGAAAACCCTTTCAGTGCCAGAATAATTCTGGCACCAGACTGCGCCTGGACGCGCTTCATCAGTTCAAGGTTACGGATTAACTTTTCTTCTTCCAGTACATAACAGGGAGAAGGAATATCCTGACGCTGCGTTAAATCGGTCAAGCGCAAGTCTCCGGGTTATTTAGTAAACGGACTGCTGTCGCATTCCAGAACGTGCCATGGCAGGCCGTGTTGGTTCAGCTGCTCGAGGAACGGGTCAGGATCAAATTGCTCCATGTTCCATACCCCTGGCTTGTTCCAAGTGCCATTAAGCATCAGCATTGCACCAATCATAGCAGGGACACCGGTGGTGTATGATACTGCCTGCGCGCCTACTTCTTCGTTCGTCTTGGCATGGTCACAGTTGTTGTAAACAAAGATGGTTTTCTCTTTGCCATCCTTAATGCCGGTAATGTAGGTACCGATACACGTCATGCCGGTATAGCCTTCAGCCAGTGAGCCCGGGTTAGGCAGTACCGCTTTCAAAAACTCCAGCGGGACAATTTTCTGGCCCTGGAATTCAACCGGCTCGATGCTGGTCATGCCAATGCCTTCCAGTACCCGCAGGTGATTCAGATAAGCATCTCCGAACGTCATCCAGAAACGGGCGCGCTTCAGACTGGGGTAATGCTTAACAATGGACTCGAGTTCTTCATGGAACATAAGGTAAGAGGGACGTACACCAATATTCTGATAGTCCAAATCTTCACGCACGCTCAGTGGATCGGTTTCTTTCCACTCACCGTTTTCAAAGTATTTACCGCGCTGGGTAATTTCGCGGATGTTAATTTCCGGATTGAAGTTGGTCGCAAAGGCCTGACCATGATCGCCACCGTTGCAGTCAACGATGTCCAGATAGTGGATTTCATCGAAGTGGTGTTTAGCAGCGTAGGCGGTAAACACATTGGTCACGCCCGGATCGAAGCCGCTGCCCAGCAGCGCCATGATACCCGCCTTCTGGAATTTTTCCTGATACGCCCACTGCCATGAATATTCAAATTTGGCTTCGTCTTTCGGCTCGTAGTTGGCGGTATCCAGGTAATGGGTCTTGGTCGCCAGACAGGCATCCATAATGGGCAAATCCTGGTAGGGTAATGCTAGGTTAATGACCAAATCGGGTTTCACGTTATTAATTAAATCTTCAACCGCCTTGGCATCGTCGGCATCTACGGCGAATACTTCTTTAACCCGATCCTTACCGACTTCTTCCTGCAACGCTTCACACTTAGAGACGGTGCGGCTGGCCAGGTAAATCTCGTCAAAATACTCCGGCAGACGAGCACATTTTTTAACGGTTACCGCGGCAACACCGCCGGCACCAATAATTAATACGCGAGACATATCAATGATTCCCATTTGAGCTTATAAATTTGCGCTGAATGCTAGCAGACAACGCCGAATTGGCAAGCAAAGAGTGTTGCTGCCAAAGCAAAAAAAGGTGAGCCATTTCGGGCTCACCCTGAGGTGTTTTTGTTATCCGCGTCCCTTTGTGAAACGACGTAAAGGCACTGCCTTTGGCACGTTAACCGTGAATAGGCGGCGACAACACGATGCGATTGCCTACTCTGAAATAGGGGTAAAGCAGCAGCGTTTCCCGTCCATCGGGGTAGGTCGCGGTAATGGCAATGGCATCAAGCTGTTTGTGCTTATCCGTTTTCACCGTCGCCGCGTACACCAGCACGCTGTAACTGTTGGCATCGGTGGTGGTATCGATAATTCGCCACTGCAATTGCTCAATTAAATCGGTGTCGTTTTCCACGTGTTCGCTGTCATCTATAAACAGGCAGCCCACTTTGTCGTCTTCGAGAAGCGCTGCAAAAGGGTAAAACGCACTGCAATGTGGCAACATAAGCTCGCAGAGTTCCAGAGCCCGGTGAACCAGAGCCTGCAACGGTCCGGGTAAAGATTGTGGTCGATGAATCACACGCCATCTCCAGATGAATAAATGAAAGCGCCGGAATGTCAACTCCATACGCTGGCTCTCACCATTACAAACGCGTAATGAAGATGATTAGATCACAGTTTTTCTGCTTCCCTGTAAGCCCCCGGTATGAACGGCCACTACGGTGCTGCCGGGGGCAAAATATCGGTTTTCAACCAAGCTTTTCAGGGCGTAGAACAATTTGCCACTGTAAACCGGTTCCACGGGAATGTCACATTCACGAGAGAACGCTTCGCAAAACTCGCGCAGCGCAGCCGGTCGTTTAGCGTAACCACCAAAGTGGAAATCATGGTTAATATGCCAATTGCTGCGCGGCACCGACAACAGGCGTTCGACCAGCGATTCCAGGTACCCTTCGCCTTTCAGTACACCAATACCAATGGCCCGTTGGGGGTCACCCAGCGCACTGGCCACCCCGGCCAGCGTTGCACCGCTCGCCACCGGCACCAGCAAGAAAGTAAACGGGGTGAGGATTTCCTCTATCATGGTTGCAATGCCATCCAGCGCCGCTGACTGACTGCCTCCCTCAGGAATAATAATGTGGGTCGGGAAGGCGTGCTGTAGCTCGTTCAGATACGCCGCCGACTCCCTTAACCCATATTCTTTTTTCGTCACATAGCGGATGGTAGCGCCCCACGCCATCAGGTCCTGCAACATAGGCGTAGGCTGAGAGCGGTAATCGCCCCGCACAATGGCCGTGAATGCCAGCCCGCGGCAATAGCATGCATAACCCAGAGCATGCAGGTGGTTGGAAAAAGCGCCCCCGAAGCTGACCATGCCCGTGCATGAGTCCGGCAATCCGGCTAAGACTGGCGCCAGCTTGCGCCATTTGTTGCCGGAGATTACCGGGTGAATAAGGTCATCCCGTTTCACGTACAAAGTCAGGGTGTCGGCATGACGCCAGCCAGGCGTGATCCGGGTAAGCGGGGAGGGCAGTTGTATTGTCAAAGGGTACTCACGTGAACAGACAGGTTAGTGCTAGCCCCGAACCACGGCAGGCGATCGTTACGGATATGTAACAGATGATCACCCTCTCTGGTCGCAAGGTATAAACAACAGGATAAAAAGAAAGGACGGTTTATGTCACGCATTTTAATACTACTGGCCAGCCTGGCCGTGTTTGCTGCCCACGGCGTGGTTCCCAATGTGGTGAACAATTCGGTGCCAAACGCTGCCCAGGTCGGACAGGCGAAGTTTACCTACTACTTCTGGGATGTGTATACCGCCACATTGTATGCACCTGACGCTACGTGGCCGGCTAAACGATTTGCACTTAAACTCGATTATCTGCGGGATTTTAAGGGTAAGAAGATTGCTGAACGTTCTATTAAAGAAATGAAGTCACAGGGCCTGGATGACGGGAATAAAATTCAGCAGTGGTCAGCGGCCATGCAGCGGATCTTTCCCGATATAGAAGAGGGTGAACATTTGATTGGGGTGGTGGATGAAGACGGTGTGACCCGGTTTTATCAGGACGGGCAAGAGCTGGGGGCGGTGGAAGATCCCGACTTCGCCACCTGGTTCTTTAATATCTGGCTGGGGCCTGAAACCTCCGAACCGGAGTTACGTGAAAAGTTGCTTAACGGAGCTAACGAATGAAAAAAATTACCCTGGCCGCGTGCACACTGCTACTGACCCTGATGTTAGGTGGTTGCTCAGTCTCGGTGGATGGCAGTAATTACGAAAGCGTTGCCCCGGATTTTGATATTAAGGCGTTTTTTAATGGCAATGTGAAAGCATGGGGGATTGTTCAGAACCGCTCTGGGGAGGTTGTCCAGCGTTTTATGGTGGACATCAACGGTCGCATTGAAAACGGGGTGTTAATTCTGGATGAGTCATTTACTTATGGCGTGGGCGACGGGGTTAAATCCCGGGTGTGGCGTATTACGCAAACAGGGGAAAACACCTTTGAGGGAGAAGCCGGCGATATTCTGGGGACGGCTACCGGCACGTCGCATGGCAATGCGTTTAACTTCCGGTATCAGATGGATCTGCCAGTGGACGACACTACCTATGAAGTGTCGTTTGACGACTGGTTCTGGGCCTTCGATGACCGCACCATGATGAACCGTTCTTATATCAGAAAGCTTGGACTTGTAATGGCGGAAGTTACCATCTTTATGCAGCGGCAGGGATAAGAGACAACGCTGGGGGCAAGCCGTTGTAGCCTCTGTGCTTAATCACGCCCTTCAGGAAAGGTAAACACCACCCCTAAGCCCGAGCCATTACAAAGCGGATCGTCTACAAACCACAATGCACCATGGTGAAGGGTAATGATGGCAGACACCAGCGACAGCCCCAGGCCATTGCCTGTGGTGGTGCGGCTGCTTGATGCACGGAAAAAGCGTCTTTCCAGATTACTAAATTCACTGGCGTCGAGGCCGGGCCCGTCATCGTTAATGCTCAGCACAATGCTACCCTTTCTACGCCTTAGCGAGACGTTGATATGATGGCCTTTACCGGCATATTTCAGGGCATTGTCTATGGCGTTGGCCACCGCCTGGAATAACAGATTCGGATCCCCGGTCATGGTGACGGCGTCCAGTTCCACACTGAAGGTCATTTCTTCCCCCTCAATCAGCGGCTGATAGAGTTCGGTGACATCGCCGACCACCGTGTGTAAGGCAATCTGGGTAAACCCCTGGCGCTGGCGTTTGGTTTCGATATCGCTGATGCGCAGCAGACTGTTAAACATACTGAGCAGGTTATCTGCTTCCTGAGTGGCTTGCTCACGCAGCGCATCATCGTCAATGTGTTCAAGGGTGCCGCGTAGGCGGGCAAGAGGGGTACGCAAATCGTGCGCGATATTGTCGGTAACATTTTTAATGTTATCCACCGACGCTTCGATCTTGTCCAGCATACCGTTAAAGACCACCGCCAGTTGACTCAGGTCGTCCCAGTTGCTGTCAATTTCCATACGCTCCTGCAAGTCACCGGTGCGGATTATTTTCTCGGCCGTGTGCGACATGCGGTTGATACGATTCACCACATAGACTGCCACCATAAAGCTCAACACGCCTACTGCGGCCAGTAATCCCAGAACTACCCAGCTGAACGTTGAGCCTATCCACTGTAAGGTACTCAGTTCACCCACACTACGACCTACAAACAGCACCCGGTTATCACCAAGCCGGCTCACCTCGTACAGCGTCTCGACGGTACGAGAGGCTTGATCTGGCTGGTGGATTTGCAAGTCGGCTAATGTATTTTGGGTAGGGGTGGTATCCGATACCGGCCAGTGCGTGATGTTGCCGGTAATAAGGCGGCCTGCGTTATCGGCAATGGCAAACAGCGGCGGGTGCGTTGCGTCGCCAAGGGTACTGGCGATCACACCGGCAATTGTATCTTCGCTGTAATGTGCGCTAAGTGTGGTAATGGCGACATGGTCGGCATTCAGGGCGGCGGTCGCTTCACGCAGCAGGATCTCGCCGCTGGTTATTCGCCAGATGTAAATAATAAACAGCATGGCCGCGACGACCAGCGTAGTAAGAATGGCTCCGACCCGAAAGCTGGAGCTGCGCGTAAACGCGCCAATGGCGATCACTGAAAGTCGCCTGAGATCCGGTAGCCTGTGCCTCGCACTGTTTCAATTAAGGGAACGTTAAACGTTTTATCGACTTTCTGGCGTAACCGGCTGATATGCACATCAATCACATTGGTCTGGGGGTCAAAATGGTAATTCCATACGTGCTCCAGCAACATGCTGCGGGTTACCACTTTGCCGCGGTGACGCAGCAGGCACTCCAGTAACTGAAACTCTTTCGATTGCAGTTCAATCTCGGTATCGCCGCGGCGGACTTTACGGTTTAACCTGTCCAAAACCAGATCGCCAACTTTAATATGGGTAGCCTCATCGCTGTCTGCTTTTCTGCCCGCCAGGCCCTCTGCACGGGCAAGTAATTCCTCGAAGGCGAAGGGCTTGGTGAGGTAGTCATTGGCGCCGCTGCGCAGCCCCCTGACCTTGTCATCTACATCGCTTTTCGCGCTGAGCAACAATACCGGTGTCGCCACATTTTCATTACGCATGGCTTCCAGGATAGATAAACCATCTACATTAGGCAGCATAATATCGAGTATCACCAGGTCATAGACACTGTCTGTGGCAGCCTGCAATCCGGCTTTGCCATCATTGTACACGTCACAGTCATGGCCTGCGGCGGTCAGTCCCTGCCGAATATTCTGAGCGACTGTGAGATCATCTTCAATCAGTAATACGTTCATTGTCATGTGTGAAAACTTACGCCCCGTCCGTGCTGAACAGCTATTTTTAACCCTGATGCTAGTACCGCCGAGCAACAGGTTACGATCACAAATACCAGGGGATGGCCTAAATTGCTTCATCCCGGGGAAAACGCATAGCAGGGTTGTACGGCGTAAAGTCAGGAATTTCTCCCTGTGCCGTTATACGCTGTACTTCATGCCAGAATGCGGGTGTCATCAACTCCGGGTGGAGCACTTTAAGTTGTTCCTTCAGCGCTTTTTTGCCCACAATAAAATGTTCAAACTGTTCAGGGAAAACATCATTAGGGGCTACTGAGAGGGTATCCATAAAATACGGATCGTCCGATTTTGGCAGGGCGCGAAAATTGCGTTCACTCATCAGGCAAATTTCATCGTAATCATAAAATATCACCCGGCCATGGCGGGTAATGCCGAAGTTTTTATGCAACATATCCCCCGGAAAGATATTCGCCAGCGCAATTTGTTTTATGCATGAGCCCAGCTCGTAAAGGGCATGACGTATTTTCTGCGGATCGGTTTGCTGTTCGAGATACAGGTTCAGCGGCGTCATCTTACGTTCAATGTATAAGTGCCGGATGATTAACTCCTGGTCCGTGATCTCCACACTGGAGCCACAGGTTTCTTGTAGTTCTGCCAGCAACTCCGGGGCAATACGGTTGAGCGGGAATCGAAAGTTCATGTATTCATGGGTGTCAGCCATACGGCCCACCCGGTCGGTCATTTTTACCAGGCGATAGCAGTCTTTAACATGCTGACGGGTTATTTTTTTGCTTTCGGCAAATTCGTCTTTAATTATTTTGAAAACCACACCGTAGGACGGCAGGTGAAAGACCATCATTACCAGCCCGCGCACACCCGGGGCCGCCTCGAACATATCGTCGCTATGTTCTAAATGCTGCAGGAAATTGCGATAAAACACGGTTTTTCCGTGCTTATAGTGGCCCAGTGCCATATACAGCTCAAAATGCTTTTTATTAGGCAGTAATTCCTGCAAAAAAGCGGCGACCTCTGCGGGGTACTGAGTGTCGGCCATGAAATAACTGCGGGCGAAACCGAAGATAACGCTAAGATCCTTACGGTCGGTAAGCAGTGCATCCACTACCAGCGCCTGCTTTGCACTGGTCTGTAGCGAAACGACAAACGGCAGGGTTTCATCGGGCATACAAATCCGGCCAATCAGATAGGCAGATTTACCCCGGTAAAACACTGATTTGAGTAACTCTACAGCGGTAACCGAGGCGAGTTGAGCGCGATTGAGGCGCTTGCGTAGCGCCCGTTCCAGATTTAACAAATCCCGCTGGTAATTATCGAACGGAATATTAAACCGGTACACACGGAAAATCGCTTCATACATCTCGCGCACACTGGTGCGGGTATCGAAGCTGTAAATGACCTTTAGACGGTCCTGTCCCGGCAAGTAACACCGGCTTGGCAGGACAAACATAATCTGATTATCAATGTGTCTGTGTTTAAACAGCCGGCCAATAACCGAGTTGTAAAAGGTTTCCGCCAATTCAAATTGCGGGTGGTCTTCCAACAAGCGGGCGTAGTATTTTTTCATTTGCTGCCAGAAGTCATCGCTCAGTTGATGGACAGGCACTTCCTGATAGAGATCAGCGACCGCATCAGCCAGGCTTTTTTCGTAAATAGTGATGCGTTCCCGGGATGCTGACAGGGTCTCTTTCCATTTACCCTGCTCAAAGCGAGCCTGCGCCCCACGGGTTATTCGGGTAAACCACCGGTAGCTTTGGTCAAAGTGGGTGATGATTTGGTATGCCACCTTTTGAGGTTGGGCTATGTTTTGCATCCGCGACTCCAGTTCTTAGCTGCTGACTGCCAGGGGCCTTGTTGGTTAAAATACGTTCCCTAACGATAAAAATTAAGGTACGGTAAGCAAGCTTAAGTAGGGAACAATACACGGTTTTCGGTGCTAACTTACAGATTTTCGCTGCACAGAATGCCAGAAGATAACAACAGGGCAATACTGTGAGCTTTAATGTACTAATTTGTGATGACTCGGCGCTAGCCAGAAAAATGGCTGCGCGCAGCTTGCCAGAAGGCTTCGCTGAAAAGGTATTTCAGGCAGAAGACGGGGCGCAGGCACTTACCATGCTGAGGCAGCAACGCATGGACCTGATGCTGCTGGATCTGACCATGCCGAATGTCGATGGAATAGATGTGCTCAATGCGATTAAAGCGCAGGGCATTGAGGTATTTGTGGTGGTGGTATCAGGCGACATTCAGCCACAGATGCGCACGCGGGTGATGCAGCTTGGCGCTCTGGATTTTCTGGCTAAGCCGATATCGAAAGCATCGCTGCAGGCCGTGTTGGAGCGCTACGGCTTTATCCTCACCGAAGCGCTCGCCGGGTAGCATCAGCCCATCTTAGAAGGCATCAAAAATACTTCTCGTACATTGTTACGAGGATCAGCGTTGAGGGCATAAGACACGGCCTCGGCCACGTCTTCGGGCTGTAACTTGTCTTCTTTAGGCTCATCAAAAAACGGTGTGTTCACCATCCCGGGACAAATTGTGGTACAGCGCCCCTGCCACTCAGCCATTTCCTCAGCCAGATTTCGGCCAAAGCCATATGCGAACCATTTGCTGGCACCATAAATAGAGCCCTTGATACTCATTCTGCCTGCCGCTGAGCTGGTCAACACAAAATGGCCCTGAGACTGCTTCAGGTGAGGCAGCGTGGCTTTTGCCGTCCACAGCAAGGCTTTTATATTGATGTCGATCATGGTGTCCCACTCATCCACATCGCCGTTTTCTGTCCCTGCTGCGGACAGCCCGACGCCGGCATTGGCAAAGGTTGCATCCAACCGACCGTAATGGGCTACCGCATCTTCTACCACCTGTTGTATAGCGGAGTATTGGGTGGCATCGGCCGGAAATGCCACGGCAACGTCATCACCCAATTCGTGGACCAGTGAAGCCAGTTTTTCTTCGCTGCGTGCGGTAAGCGCCACTTTGTGGCCATCATTGACCAGGCGTCTTGCGGTAGACGCACCGATGCCACTCGATGCACCGGTAATCAGTACAATTTTAGATTTCATAATTTCCTCTGTGGATAGCAATCGTTACAGGTAAGATTCATTGTGCAATTATCCGAGCCAGGATCACTTGTGCATTTATAAGTCCTGAAACCAGATACTTGCTACTGGTTGGATGTGTAGACGTCTATTTCAAGCTGGGTGAAATGCTGGTGTCTAATTTGTTTCAAAATAAGGATATAGGTTTCGTTTAAGTGGCTTTGTATTGCGTAAATAGTATGAGATTCTTCGGTGACTATAATAAAAACAGCAATTTTCTTGGCCCGCTGGTTGACAGTTAGACGTCTATACGGCAAATTGGCTCTATGAAAAAGAAAATAATGATGAGCACCACCGGCATGATTATTACCACCTCGAAGAGGGCGGTCGCTGGTTAGTGCGCATTTGCAACAGACACCGAAAGCCCGCCCTTACCAAGAGCGGGTTTTTTTTTACCTAAATCGCTGCAAGAATTGACAGGCGTACTAGTAAGGAGCAACGAATGAAAGTATTAAAGTTTGGTGGATCGTCTCTGGCCGACGCAGCCCGGTATTTACGGGTGACTGAGATCAGTACGACCACCCACCAAACCGACGGTGCTGCGGTTGTGCTTTCAGCGCCCAAGGGAGTCACTAACGCCCTGTCGCTGCTGTGTGAGCAAGCCGCTGCCGGTGAAGATTATGCGCCACTGTTAACGAAACTCAGCGAGATGGTCACCGGTATTGCCCGTGACCTGAACAACGAGCTGGACGGGTTTGCCTACCAACAGGTCAGTGATTTTATCAGTAGCCAGTTAGCTAAGCTTACCCAACACCTGCAGGGGATCGCCTTGTTAGGCGTGGCCCCGGAAGAGGTAAGCGCGGGTATCCTGAGTATCGGCGAATATATCAGTGTGACCCTGTTCAGCGCGATTCTGGATGCAAAAGGGGTCAGTAACCTGGTTATTGACCCGGTGAAGTATATTCAGGCAGAAGGCGATTATCTGGACAGCATCGCGGATGTGGCGCTGAGTAAAGCGAGATTTGCGGACGTACCGGCAGACGGATCAGCGTTGCTGGTTATGCCCGGTTTTGTCGCAGCCAACGAAGACGGCGAAAAAGTGACTTTGGGTCGCAATGGTTCAGACTATTCGGCGGCCGTGCTGGCAGCCTGTATCGATGCCTCTTGCTGTGAAATCTGGACAGATGTCGATGGCGTCTACAATGCTGATCCTAATCAGGTGGAAGGCGCCGTATTGCTGGATAAGCTGACCTATCAGGAAGCTATGGAGCTGTCCTATTTCGGTGCGAAAGTGTTGCATCCGAAAACCATCGGGCCGATTGCGCAACACCACATTCCCTGTTTGATCCGTAACACTCTTAACCCTGCTGCACCCGGTACGCTGATCAGCAATGAAGCGAGCAGCGTGTGGACCTCGGTGAAAGGTATCTCACAGCTTGACGATGTCACTATGTTCAATGTGGCCGGGCCAGGCCTCAAAGGCATGGTGGGGATGGCAAGCCGGGTATTCGAAGTAATGTCTAACGCCAATATTTCGATAAGTTTGATCACCCAGTCGTCCTCTGAATACAGCATCAGCTTTTGTATTCAGAGCAAAGATGCAGTGCGTGCTCAGTACCTGCTGGAAGATGCGTTTGCGCTAGAACTGCAGAATCAGTTGCTCGATCCGATTGAAGTGCGCCCCGACCTGTCTATTGTGACGCTGGTGGGGGATGGCATGCGCCAGACCAAAGGTCTCGCCGCCCGCTTCTTCAGCTCGCTGTCTCAGGCCCGAGTGAATAACGTAGCGATTGCACAGGGGTCGTCGGAGCGTTCAATTTCTACCGTTATTGAGAGTAAACGGGCAAAAAAAGCAGTCCGGGTTATACATCAGAATTTTTTCAGCGATCGCCATACCATTGACGTGTTTCTGGTAGGGTGTGGCAATGTAGGCACAGAGTTGCTAAACCAGATAGCCAGGCAGCAACCGGCTCTGTTAAAACGTAACATCCAGTTACGGGTCTACGGGATCGCGAATAGCCGTAAGCTGCTACTCGATAATCAGGGGATTGATATAAGCAACCACTGGCAGGACAAACTGGCAGAGGCGGAGCAGGCGTTTTCCATCGAGGTACTGACCGCATTTGTGAACGACAACAGTCTGGTGAATCCGGTGATAGTGGACTGCACCAGTCATGAAGCGGTAGCAAATCAGTATGTAGCAATGATGGAGCACGGCTTCCACGTAGTCACCCCCAATAAGAAAGCCAACACCGGTGCGCTGGATTATTACCGCCAGCTGAAACGCACCGCGTTGCGTACCAATCGTCAATACCTGTATGAAACCACCGTGGGCGCGGGCTTACCGGTAATTGATAATCTCCAGAAGCTGTTCAGTGCGGGCGATGTGTTGCACCGTTTTGAAGGCATATTGTCAGGCAGTCTGTCGTATGTATTTGGTAAGCTGGAAGAGGGCATGACCCTGTCTCAGGCCACCCAGTCGGCGAAAGACAGCGGTTTCACTGAGCCAGACCCCAGAGACGATCTCAGTGGTATGGATGTGGCTCGCAAATTGTTAATCATGGCCCGGGAAGCGGAACTGGAACTGGAGCTTAGCGATATTGAAATTGAATCGGTATTACCAGACGGGTTCGCCAGCGATTGCAGCATAGATGAATTCATGACCCGTCTGCCTGAGTTGGATAAAGCATTCAGCGAGCGTGTGGAAAAGGCACAGGCAGAAGGTAAAGTATTGCGTTACATTGGCAGTATTGAAGGCGAGCAATGTAAGGTCACCATTCAGGCGGTGCCGGCAGATAACCCACTGGCGGCAGTGAAGGACGGTGAGAACGCGCTGGCGATCAGCAGTGACTATTACCAGCCCATTCCCTATGTGATCCGTGGGTACGGCGCCGGAGGCACAGTGACTGCGGCAGGTGTATTCGCCGATATTCTCAGAACAATGCCATGGAAACAAATGGCCCACTAACCGGCGAGGAAGTAGTAATGAAACCAGTGCGGGCTTATGCTCCGGCCTCAATAGGCAATGTCAGTCTTGGCTACGACGTGTTGGGCGCAGCGCTGTCGCCAGTCGACGGTACGGTGTTGGGTGATGAAGTGGTGGTGGCCCCGGCCGCTGAATTTGCGCTGACAGTGGAAGGGGCGTTTGCCCACAAGCTGCCTGCCGATCCGGCCACTAATATTGTCAGCCGGTGTTACACTCACTTTTGCGAGGCACTTGCCAGAACAGGCCGCCACGCCCCCATCGTCGCCATGACTCTGTATAAAAATTTGCCCATAGGCAGCGGCCTGGGATCCAGTGCCAGCTCCATTGTGGCTGCATTTCATGCGTTGAATGCCTATTGCGATTATCCCTTTGACGAAAATACCCTGCTCATAATGATGGGGGAGCTGGAAGGGCAAATAAGCGGCAGTGTGCACTATGACAACGTGGCGCCGTGTTATCAGGGTGGAATGACACTGATGACCGGGGCAGCGAAACAGATCACGGTGTCGTTACCCGTCATAGAGCACTGGTATTGGGTCGCCTGTTACTCCGGGATTAGCGTGTCCACGGCCGAGGCAAGAGATATTCTGCCGCGCACGCTACCCATGGACGTTGCGCTTAGTTTTGGACGTCAGCTCGGAGTATTTGTCCATGCGCTGCATGTGAGAGACGCTGAACTCGCCGCCTCAGTGATGCAGGACGTCATCGCCGAACCCTATCGCAAAGCGCTGTTGCCGGGGTTTGATGATGCGCGTCAGGCGAGTCTGGCGCAGGGGGCACTGGCGTTTGGAATTTCCGGTTCCGGTCCGACCGTCTTTGCGGCCTGCCCTGATGAGCAGATTGCCAATAATGTAGCCCGCTGGCTCGCAGACAATTACATACAAAACGATGACGGCTTTTGCCACGTTTGCCAGATCCCCGCCCAGGGCGCGACGATCCGGCCCGAATAACTAAAAAGGTGACATAGTGGAATTAGTTAACTTAAAAGATGCGCAGGACACCGCAACATTCTGTGAAGCAGTGCAGCGCGGGCTGGGTAAGCAACAAGGGCTGTATTTCCCTACCGAGATCCCCACGCTGGAGAATGTACCGGCGTTGTTAGAGTTGCCGTTTGCAGAGCGGAGCATTCAGGTGCTGCGCGCGTTGTTGGGCAATGAACTTAACGAGGGCGAACTGGAATCCATAGTCCAGGCCGCGTTTACGTTTTCAGCACCGGTCGTCCCGGTGCAGGATAATATCGCCACGCTGGAGTTATTCCATGGTCCCACGCTGGCCTTCAAAGATTTTGGCGGACGGTTTATGGCCCAGACGCTGGCTCGTATCAGCGCAGGTAAGCCGATTACTATCCTGACTGCTACCTCGGGCGATACGGGCGCAGCAGTCGCTGATGCCTTTCACGGGATTGATAACATTAATGTGGTTATCCTGTTCCCGAAAGGGAAAATCAGCGACCTGCAGGAAAAACTATTCACTACACTGGGCGACAATATTCACACAGTGGCAGTAGAGGGTGATTTTGATGCGTGTCAGTCGCTGGTTAAAACAGCGTTTGACGACCCTGATATCCGCGAGGGATTGCATCTGAATTCTGCGAACTCCATCAATATCAGCCGTTTGCTGGCACAGGTCTGTTACTACTTTGAAGCGGTCAGCCAGCTTCCGGCACAGGCCCGTGAGCAACTGGTGGTGTCGGTACCCAGCGGTAATTTCGGTAACCTGACCGCCGGCATCATCGCCAAAGCGATGGGGTTGCCCATTAAGCGGTTTATCGCCGCGACCAACATGAACGACACTGTGCCCCGGTATCTGAAAAGCGGCGAGTGGGCGCCGAAATCTACCGTGGCGACCATGTCCAATGCCATGGATGTCAGTCAGCCCAATAACTGGCCCCGGATTGAAGCGCTGATAGAGCGCGGTTATCTGGACAAGGCCAGCTTAAAAGGGGAGTGTGTGGATGAAGATTATACACAGATTGCCATGCGCCAGCTGGCGCAGGCGGGGTATACTTCAGAGCCTCACGCCGCGATTGCTTACCGGGCGCTGAGTCATGATTTGCAGGAAGGTGAGTATGGCTTATTCCTGGGTACTGCCCATCCTGCTAAATTCCGTGAGACAGTCGAGAACGTGCTAGGACAGCCACTGAGCCTGCCTAAGGCACTGGCTGAGGTGGCGGGTAAAGACAGCCTGGCGGTAACGTTACCGTCTTCATATGCCGAACTGAAGCGCTATATGCTTGATTCGCTGGCATGAGTGTGGGTGACTGGCAGGCGCTGTTCCACCGGGAGCAGCAGCAGGCATATTTCCAAGTCCTCCAAGAAAAAGTAGCGCGGGCAAGAGCTGAAGCCGGGCCCGTCTACCCGGCGCCTGATGAGGTATTTACCGCCTTCCGGCTTACCCCGCTGGCCGATGTGAAAGTGGTGATTCTGGGCCAGGATCCATACCACGGGCCCGGGCAGGCACACGGGCTGGCATTTTCGGTACCGCCAGGGGTTAAGCCGCCGCCCTCACTGGCAAACATATTTAAAGAACTGCAACATGATATAGGGGGCTTCGATCGCCCTTCTCATGGTGATCTGACCGGATGGGCAGAGCAGGGGGTGTTGTTGTTAAATACGGTGCTTACCGTTGCACAAGGGCAGGCCCACAGCCATAGCAAGTGGGGATGGGAAACCTTTACCGACGCGGTTATTGCCGAGCTGAACGCCAAGCGGACCGGGATGGTATTTTTGCTCTGGGGGAGTCATGCGCGCAAAAAAGGGGCGGCAATAGACCGCAACCGGCATTGTGTACTGGAAGCACCCCATCCGTCGCCATTATCGGCGCACCGCGGCTTTTTTGGCTGCGGTCACTTTAGTAAAGCCAACACATATTTACGGAACCAGGGGCAAGCGCCGATTAACTGGCAACCGTAAGTAAGCCTTTCCTTCAGCGGAGTGAGGCCCAAAAAGCAAAAGGCCGCCTGCATGTGCAGGCGGCCTTCTTATTATCTTTCCAGTGTTTCCAGTTCGTATTCAAATCCGCAATCGAGTTCGGATAATTCCTTCTCTAATGCAAATCTGTCTTGCAACGCTTCAATTTCACGCCACTTCCGTTTTTTGCTTTTGGTTTTTGCTGGTCGGGATTCAATATCAAGCATGGCAAACAAATCTGATTTATCCATGAGGATCTCCTTATTATTACCACTAACAACAGTACAGAGTGTTTATAAAATCCTTCTGTACAATTTTGTATCACAGCCACGATGAAAATAAAACAAGTAAATTTACCTTTTATTAACACTTTGTGACATTCTGATGACAGTGGCTCTCGTCCATGAGAAGCGGCCGGCAGTGCCGGCCGTCTTTATTGTTGCACTACAACAGTGCGCTGAGAGTTACCTTTGCTCAGCGTTGGGCATTGGATTGACGGAAGCGGGCAATGAGTTGCTCAGTTGAGCGATCAAACTCACTGCTGTCCCGTTTGCCGGTAATTCCATCAAGCACCTGATTACCAAGTACTTTCCCTAACTCCACACCCCATTGATCAAAGGAGTTAAGCTGCCAGACAACACCCTGGACGAAAACCTTATGTTCATACAGAGCAACCAGCGCGCCAAGTGTGAAGGGATCCAGCTGTTCGAATAACAACGTATTGCTTGGTTTGTTGCCGGGCATCGTTTTGTGGTGGGCAAGACGCACACGTTCCGCCTCATCCAGACCCTGTCTCTCGAGGTCGGCATAGCATTCTTCGAAGGTTTTGCCTTGCATAAGCGCCTGGGTCTGACCAAAACAATTAGAAGCCAGCATCGCATGATGGGTATCATCCTGGTTCGGCACCGTCAGCGGTAACATAAAGTCCGCCGGAATAACGCCCGAGCCCTGGTGAATAAGCTGGTGGAAGCTGTGCTGACCATTGGTGCCTTCGCTGCCCCAGATAATAGGGCCGGTGGGATAGTCAACCGGGTCACCATTCTGGGTAACCTGCTTACCATTACTTTCCATATCCAGCTGCTGCACGTAAGCGGGCAGACCGCGCAAATAGTGGTAATAGGGCAACAGCACATGGGACTGGGCTTCAAAGAAGTTGCGGTACCACACGCCCAGCATGGCCATGATTACCGGCACATTGTTTTCCAGTGGTGCGGTTTTGAAATGGTTATCCATTTCGTGGGCACCTTCCAGCAGGCGTTTAAAGTGCGTAAAGCCCAATGCCAATGAAATCGGCAGACCGATTGCTGACCACAATGAATAGCGGCCGCCTACCCAATCCCACATCGGGAAAATATTTTCTTCGGCAATACCAAACTCAGTGGCCGCACTGATGTTTGACGAAACCGCGACGAAATGTCTGGCAATATCCTGCTGGCTGCCACCGGCATTCAGAAACCAGGCTTTGGCAGATAAGGTATTTTGCAAGGTTTCCTGGGTAGAAAACGATTTGGACGACATCACCACCAGTGTTTGCTCGTGGTCAAGTGTCTGCAGCACGTCGTGAATGTGACAACCATCCACATTCGCCACGAAATGAACTTTCACTGCATCATGGGTATACGGCTTCAGTGCCTCAGTCATGATCTTCGGACCAAGGAACGACCCGCCTATCCCAATCGCCACTACGTCGGTGATACGTTTGCCGGTATAACCGGTATGTTCACCACTGTGAACTGACGCAGTAAAGGCTTCAATCTTGTCCAGGGTCGCCATGACCTCGGGCATCACATCTTCGCCGCCTACCGGTACGGGTTGTCCTGAAAAGTTTCGCAGCGCAGTATGCAGCACAGCACGGTTTTCCGTGTTATTTATAGCGTCACCACCGAACATCGCGTCACGGTGCGCCTCCAGCCCCTGGGCACGAGCCAGTGCCATCAGCGCCGTCATGACTTCATCAGTGACCCGGTTTTTTGAGTAATCCAAAAAGATACCGGCGGCGTCGGCCTGCATGCGTTCTGCCCGTGCGGGATCGGCAGCGAACCAGTCACGCATGTGCTGATCTTTGAGGGTGGCCGCCAGTTGGGATAGATCTTGCCAGGCAGGCTGGCTTGTCAGTTTGCTCATATCTGCTCTCCTACAGATTCACCATGCGGCCGGCTCAGGCGCCCAGTTTCTCTTTTAACATGTTTTCCAGTTTCACCTGATCGGCCGCAAAATTCCGGATCCCTTCCGCCAGCTTTTCTGTGGCCATGGCATCTTCATTCATTTCCCAGCGGAATGCTGCTTCAGTCATACGTTCGCCCGGCGTTTTCGTGGCGCCCTCGTCGTTCAGACGCGCTTCCAGGGGGCCTGATTCGTTCGCCAGCTCTTCCAGTAACTGCGGACTGATAGTCAGACGATCACAGCCAGCCAGTGCCTGAATTTCACCAATATTACGGAAGCTGGCGCCCATCACCACGGTGTCGTAGCCATGCTCTTTGTAGTAATTATAAATTTTGGTAACTGACAATACGCCCGGATCGTCCTCGGCCGTGTAGTCAGTTTTGCCGGTACTGTTTTTGTACCAGTCAAGAATACGCCCTACAAAGGGGGAAATAAGGTAAGCGCCAGCTTCGGCACAGGCTTTAGCCTGGGCAAAGCTGAACAACAGCGTAAGGTTACAGTTAATGCCTTTCTGTTCTAATACCTCGGCGGCCTGAATGCCCTCCCAGGTGGAGGCAATCTTGATCAGTATACGGGATTTATCGATTCCTTCGTCCTGATACAGCTGTACCAGCCGCTCGGCTTTTTCAATGGTGGCATTGGTGTCGAAGGATAGCCGTGCATCGACCTCAGTAGAGATGCGACCCGGTATGATGGCGGAGATTTCTTTGCCGATGGAGACCGCCAGTTTATCGGCGGCGTCGGTTAACTGTTGATCGCTGTCGTTAGACTGAAGCTTAGCCCAGGCTACCGCATCGTCAATCAGGCCCGCATACTGAGGCAGGCTGGCGGCTTTCAACAATAAAGACGGATTCGTGGTGGCGTCTACCGGCGCGTACTTTTTAATTGCTTCAATGTCGCCGGTGTCGGCGACGACAGTGGTCATTTCGCGTAATGCTTCTAACTGATTGCTCATAGTTCTCTCTGAATTTGTCTGTTGTGACTAACTTGGTTTGTCGGATTCGTACGCGCAAACCGAAGGAAAGATTATTGTAATAATGACTGTAGGGATTAAGTGCCAGACTGTAGTGAGCCTGCACGATTACTGGGGTTAGTTATACCAAACCCCCGTACTAATTTACAGCGTGGCGGAGGATTGGTGGTTAATCGGTTTGTGTGAACAGGCTAATCAATAAAATCCGTGCTACCGCGGGACCACTGTGGGTTCAGTAATGGTATGATAGCGCTATAAGAGTTGAGGAGTTGCTATGTTAGTTGTTGTTTCCCCCGCCAAGAATCTGGACTTTGAAAGTAAGGTGCCGGTATCGGAGTATACCCATCCACAGTTGATGGACGATACTCAGGAACTGGTAACGCGCTGTCGGGAGCTGTCGCCGGCACAGCTGGGCACGTTGATGAGTATCAGCGACAAGCTGGCCACGCTGAATGCGAACCGCTTTGCTGATTTCTCCCTGCCGTTTAAGCCAGAGAATGCCCGGCAGGCAGTGTATGCTTTTAACGGCGACGTCTACACTGGCCTCGATGCGTACTCACTCAGTGAAAACGATGTCCTGTATGCCCAGTCTCATCTGCGTATTTTGTCAGGTCTCTACGGGCTATTAAGACCACTTGATCTTATGCAGGCTTACCGTCTGGAGATGGGCACCAAACTGGAGAACGCCCGGGGTAAAGACCTGTATGCCTTCTGGGGTGACAAGATTACTACCCAACTGAACGAGGCCCTGGCCGAGCAGGGTGACAATGTATTGGTGAATCTGGCGTCGAACGAATATTTTAAGTCGGTGAAAAAGCGCAAGCTAGATGGCATGGTGGTGACTCCGCAGTTTAAAGACTACAAAAGCGGCCAGTACAAGGTCATTAGCTTCTTTGCGAAAAAGGCGCGTGGTGCGATGGCGCGGTATATTCTGGAAAATCAGGTAGAAGATGTAGCAGGTCTCAAGGCTTTTGACCGGGACGGCTATCACTTTAGTGAACAGGATAGCAGTGCTACAGAGCTGGTGTTCCTGCGAAACCAGCAAGACTAGAGACGACAGCTCTATTGCGCCTCTTACCGGGCGTGATGCAGCCATGCACTCTGGCTAACTGCGGGTTAGCAAGTTAGTCAGAGTGTGTGCGCAAATCCCGGACCTGCTTTGCCCTCAGAGTCACGCTAACTGGCGCGGGCACCCAGTGGTCAGGTTCCAGCCCCATCGGAGGCACGATGTTCTGCTCAAAAGGTATACAGCGTTAAGCGCGAGTGCCCGTTTCAATACCTTTTAATTACACCTTTTGTATTACGCTGACGATATGTGTAGTAGGCCGGCGTAAGCAGTCTTGCTTTCTGGCCAGGGTAAGGAACATGCCATGCAAGAGTCAGCGGTGCCGTTCTCTTCGGCCAGCGAATTAGAAGCGGCCATTCACGCCTTGTGGGAAAATTCCGACAACACCTCGGGCAATCCAGTCACAGTGGAGGTGCGCTGCCAGTTTCCGGATTCAGCGCAGCTTGGGTACTTTCTTAACGATCCTGAAACGGCCCGCCTGGGCACCCCGGTGTTCAGTACCGTGGACCCGGGCCAGGTCAGTTTCCCGGTACCGGATGTCCTCGCGCCACTTCCCTTGGGCGAGTTTTGCGCTATGTTAAGCGAACAGGTCAGTTTGTATCGTGGAGCGCTGTGTGGTTGTGAACTCTCTCTGGTACCATTCCATACCGATCCCCGCCAGCTTTGTGAAGATCTTGTGATTGGCCCCCATGACGGCAGCGAACTGGCAGCACACCATGCTTTCGTGGACTACTTTGCAGAAGAATTCGGGATGCTGGGCTTCAGCCGCATTGGTGATGTGACACTGTCGCAGCAGGGGACTGCTCGCTACCTGTTGCATCGCCCTTCGCGAACCCTGGTGAAAATTGTGGCGTCTCACAGCTTAGACGGGGGCAGACTGACGTTGATGACGTGGCTCTCTGACGGGCAGGTTATCGCTAGCCCGGCCGTGGAGGAAAAGGTTAGTCCGGTAACGGATATTCCGTGTTGTCCACTTAACCACACCCATTATCCGGAAACCCAGTTTCAGGCTCACTTACAGCGCGTGGAAGCGTATCGTGACTCACATATGCTGGTGACAGCGGTGCCGGTGGAATCAGAGTCTGACATTTTAGCCCTGGAGGACACGCTGGCTGCTGCCCGCCAGCGTGACAGCGGTCAGGTTAGTCAGTATACAGTTTCTGACGAAATTTAAGTGTTTGCTGCTCATTGCCGAGCTGCAGATCGATATTGAAGCGAAACGTTTCCTGATCACGGAACGGCAGCACCGCCAGATAATAAATAGCGTCACCATCTTCCACTTTCTTAAAGCTGAGTTTGCGGGTGGTTCCCAGCAGGTTTTTCGCTTCACCACTTACGCCTAATCGCTGGGCTTTTTGGGTCTCGGTATCGAGCACTGAGATATTTACCAGTGCATTATACTTACTGCGTACCAGCCCGTAGCGGGAAGCCACCTCCGGGGTCAGAAACGACGTATTCACAACCATATAATGGACGTCCCAGTCACCCAGCGTCGCTTTCTGTTCGGCACTGGCCTGGGTTATCCCGGCCAGTGTCAACGCCAGTAACACAAACACATTACGAAATACGAACATAACTACCTCAATTATCTGCAGCTTCAGTAAATACCAATGGTGTCCTGAATAAGCAGCTGCAGAAATTGCAGTGCAATGATGGCTATCAGAACGGACAGATCCAACCCGCCTAACGGTGGAATGACCTTGCGGATAGGGGCCAAAAATGGCTCCGTAAGTTGGTGGAGAACATAGTCGATGGGGGATTGCCCTTGTGACACCCAGCTAAGGATAGCGCGTAATAGCAGTACCCAGAACATCAGCGACAGGGTTTCTTTGACCACGTCCAGAACGGCTACGACGACCAGTGATAGCGGATTCACGCCGCCACCACTCAGCATCATATTGAGCGTGAATATTTTCGCCATGGCCACCAGAAGTGCCAGCACTAAGGTTGCCGTATCCAGCCGCCCTAATGAGGGAATAATACGGCGCAACGGCCCCACGATGGGGTGCGTCGCTTTCACGACAAACTGGCTCAGCGGGTTATAAAAATCTGCCTGAACCAGTTGTAACCACAGTCGCAGGATCACGACCATCAAATATAAGTTAAATAAGGTACTAACTAAAAATACCGTTGCGCTCATGCTTGTTACTTCCTACCTGGTTTAAAGCTGGCTGGCCATTTCTTCGGCCCGCGATACCGCGGCGCGCATTGCTTTTGCGACGCTGTCTTCGAGGCCTTCGTCTATCAGCGTGTTCACTGCCGCAGCCGTGGTACCGCCTTTCGAGGTTACCTGGGCACGCAATTCACTCAGTTCAAGATCCTGATTATGACAGACCATTTCGGCCGCCCCCAGCATCGCCTGCTGAACCATGACTCTGGCCGCATCTTTTTCAAAGCCCATACGTATGGCTTCTTCCTGCATAGCCTGTAAAAACAGGAAGAAATAAGCCGGCGAACTGCCCGCGGCGGCGATCACGCCGTTAATGTCGTCTTCTTTGGTTACCCAGACAGTTTTGCCGACGCTGGCCATAACGTCGTCAACGTACTGGCGGTCGTCTTCAGAAACGTGTTCATCGGCGTACATCCCCGACATGCCTTTACCCAGCAGACTGGGTGTATTGGGCATAATCCGAACTACCGGGTATTCACCACCCAGCATATCCTGCAGGCGGCTGACCGGCAGGCCGGCAGCAATACTCAGAAACAGCTTGTCGGATAAGTCGTTGTTTTCCTTAAGTGCGGCGCACATCTCGCCCATCATCTGGGGCTTCACTGCCAACACGATAGCATCGGCAAACTGACACGCTTCGTCATTCGACTGGGTAGTCTGAATCCCGAACTCTTCTTTCAGTTTGTCTAATTTTGGGGTAGAGGGGTTGCTGGCCAGGATCCTGTCCTGGTCATAGCCAGACTGAATTAAACCGCTGATGATACTGCGGCTCATGTTGCCGGCGCCAATAAAGGCCAATTTTTTCTGTTGCATGTGTACCCTTCTCTTGCGTTGATTGCGAAAACGGATGACAGCCGGCTATTGCCGGGCACCGAAGATGGCAGATCCAATTCGCACCATCGTCGAACCATTAGCAATAGCAGCTTCCGTGTCACCACTCATTCCTACGGATAGGGTATCAAAATTGCTCAGCTTTGTACGGTAGTGCTCAAACAAATCATGTAGCTGAGTGAGCGTTTGCTGCTGATGCTGCGCACTGACGTCCGCTTTAGGAATGGCCATCAGGCCACGCAAAACCAGGTTATCCATGTTGCTGATGGCATCAATCATAGCAGGAAGTTCCTCAGGTGACAGGCCCGACTTACTGGCTTCATCATCAATATTCAGCTGCACACACACATTCAGAGGGGGCAGCGAAGGAGGGCGCTGATTGTTCAGGCGGCGGGCAATTTTCTCTCTGTCCACCGACTGCACCCACTGGAAGTGCTCCGCGACGACCCGGGTCTTGTTTGACTGCAATGGGCCGATGAGGTGCCACTCGATATCTGGCAGATCCTGGAGGTCGATAATCTTCTCTACACCTTCCTGCACATAGTTTTCACCAAACAAACGTTGTCCGGCTGCATACGCTTGCCTGATATCAGATACCGGTTTGGTTTTGCTTACGGCTAGTAATTTCACTGATTTTGGTGGACGATTAGCGTTGGCAGTGGCGCTGTCGATTCGCGAGAGCGCGGATCTCAGTCTTTCTGCTATTGTTTGCATAATACACCTAATGAGTGGGAGAAACGGTTGTGGATATTACCGAACTTTTGGCTTTCAGTGTCAAAAATAACGCCTCAGACTTGCACCTGACAGCAGGGTTGCCGCCGATTATTCGGGTTGATGGCGAGATGAGAAAGCTGAATGTGCCGGCGCTGGATCATAAGCAGGTTCACTCGCTCGTATACGAAATTATGAACGATAAACAGCGTAAGGAATACGAAGAAAACCTGGAGGTAGATTTCTCCTTCGAGGTGAAGGACCTGTCGCGGTTTCGTGTGAACGCTTTTATTCAGAACCGCGGCGCAGCGGCGGTGCTGAGAACCATCCCCAGCCGGGTGCTGACGCTGGATGACCTGGGGGCGCCAGCGATTTTCAAGGATATTATTAACCAGCCCACCGGGATTGTGCTGGTCACCGGCGCCACCGGCTCGGGGAAAAGTACCACGCTCGCAGCGATGATTGACCACATCAACACGCATAAGCGGGAGCATATTCTTACCATTGAGGATCCCATTGAATTTGTGCACGACAATAAGCTGTGCGTCATTAACCAACGGGAAGTACACCGGGACACCCACAGCTTTTCCAATGCACTGCGCTCTGCACTGCGGGAAGACCCCGATGTTATCCTGGTAGGTGAATTACGGGATCTTGAAACGATACGGCTCGCTATCTCTGCCGCGGAAACCGGTCACCTGGTGTTCGCCACGCTGCATACCAACTCAGCACCGAAGACCATCGACCGGATAATTGATGTGTTCCCGGCAGAAGAAAAAGCCATGGTCCGTTCCATGTTGTCTGAATCCTTACGCGCCGTTATTTCCCAGACACTGTTGAAGAAAATTGGGGGGGGCCGGGTAGCGGCACACGAGATCATGGTGGGTATTCCCGCCATACGTAATCTCATTCGTGAAGACAAAGTGCCGCAGATGTATTCGGTTATCCAGACCGGTCAGTCCCATGGCATGCAAACGATGGATCAGTGTCTGCAGCGTCTGGTCGCTACCGGGGTTATCTCCCAGCAGGACGCGGTCGCCAAGTCGACGACCAAGCAACCCAGTACCAGCTTTTAAGGAGCCACGATGTTAGATACCTTCCTGCAACAAATGGTGGCACAGTCAGCCTCTGACTTGTTTGTGACTACAGGCTTTCCGGTAAGCGCAAAAATTAACGGCAAGTTAACCCCGTTAACCGATTTACCATTGAGTGACGACGAAGCGTTGGCGCTGGTCCAGGCGGCTATGACTGAAAAGCAGCAGGCTGAATTTCATGAGTCCCGGGAGTGTAACTTTGCGATTGCGCGAGAAGGTGTGGGACGTTTTCGTTGTTCAGCGTTTTGGCAGCGGGATCAGGCCGGTATGGTTATCCGGCGTATCGTAACCCAAATACCGCAGGTAGATGAACTTGGCCTGCCCGCCGTGCTGAAAGACATCATCATGTCCAAACGGGGCCTGGTGTTATTTGTCGGCGGTACCGGCACCGGTAAGTCCACCTCGTTGGCGGCGCTGATAGGGCATCGTAATCAGCACTCCCATGGGCATATCCTGACCATTGAAGATCCGATTGAATTCGTTCACGAGCATCGTAACTGCGTAGTGACCCAACGGGAAGTGGGACTGGACACCCATTCATTTGATGATGCACTGAAAAGCTCACTGCGACAAGCGCCGGATGTCATTCTGATTGGCGAAATTCGTTCTATGGAAACCATGGAATATGCCATGTCGTTCGCCGATACCGGGCACTTGTGTGTGGCGACTTTGCACGCCAACAATGCTAACCAGGCTATCGAGCGGATCATGCATCTTGCCCCGAAAGATCAGCACGATAAATTACGCTTCGATTTGAGCCTGAACATCCGGGCCATTGTGGCACAACAACTAGTGCCCACCAAAGACGGCAATGGGCGAGTCGCTGCCATTGAAATATTGCTGAACTCACCGCTGGTATCTGATCTTATCCAGCGCAATGAAATTGGCAGCCTCAAAGAGGCCATGAAAAAAGGCAAAGAGATGGGCATGCAGAGCTTTGATATGGCCTTATATGAGCTTTACAAAGCCGACAGAATTGACCTGGATCAAGCCCTCCATCATGCCGACTCACCCAACGATTTACGACTTATGGTCAAGCTGGACTCCAGCGAAGGATCCGGGCTTGGGACGTTATCAAATGTGTCTATAGACATGGATTAGCAGACCGTTATGCGCAAACTCTATGCCTCGGACGACCGGTTTCTGTTGCAATCAGTGCGCAGTGAGCTGGATGCCCGGAATATACCGTATCTGGTAAAAAATGAGTTTGCCGGTGGCGCGGTAGGGGAATTGCCCTGGCAGGATACCCAGCAGGAAATATGGGTGGTGGATGAGCAATGGTTCGCCAAAGCGACGGCAATTGTGGATGGGTTAATGGAGCCGGGCGTTTCGCCTAACAGTGCGCAGGAGTGGCGGTGTCCTCGCTGCCGGGAGATGAATGGGGCAGCGTTCGATTATTGCTGGCAGTGTGAAGAGCCCCGCACCGGGAGCCATGTGCAAAATTCGTGAGCAGCGGATTTAGCTGTACTGGCGTTCTATCCAGGCGCTGAAAATTACGCAGGCTGATACGCTGTCCACTTTCTCCTTGGTGAGCTTGCGGTAGCCCCCCAGCTCAAATAGCATGGCTTTCGCATCAGCGGTAGATAAACGCTCATCACAGGTCGCTACCGGGGTTTTGAATTTATTATGCAGGCGGTTGGCGAACTTGCGAGCGCGGCGGGTCATTTCCTGCTCAGTACCATCCATATTAAGCGGTAGCCCGACCACGACCACATCGGGTTGCCATTCTTCGTATAACACGGCAATGGTATCCCAGTTCGGAATACCATCCCGCGCTTTTATTGCGGCCAGCGGGGCGGCGGTACCCGATACTTCCTGGCCAACTGCGACGCCAATACTCTTAGTGCCAAAGTCAAAGCTCAGTACGGTTCGGCTACCGGTCTCAGGCATGTCCTACCCCGGGCGCGAGTTGCCAGACATCGACGCCCAGTTTATTAACTGCGGCCTGCCATTTTTCCTGTACCGGCGTTTTAAATAAGATATCTTCGTCAGCTTCGATGGTCAGCCAGGCGTTCTCCTGCATTTCTTTTTCCAGCTGGCCGGCAGTCCAACCGGCATATCCCAGCACAATCAGAGCTTCGTCTGGCCCCTGGCAGGTGCTGATGGCGGTAAGTATATCTTTCGACGTGGTGACCATGATCCCGGGAGCCAGCTCCAGACTGGACGTCCAGCCAGCCTGATGGGTGTGTAACACAAACCCCCGTTCCTGGTTAACCGGTCCGCCGGCCAGAATCGCGTTGTCCGCTTTTTCCGGCGCTACGGTGATTTCTTTATCAGTTTGTTCCAGCAGTTGTTTTAACGTCATGCTGGAGGGCTGGTTGATAACCAGTCCCATGGCACCGTCAGCGTTATGCTCGCAAATATATGTCAGCGAGCGCGAAAAGTACGGATCGTCCAGCGACGGCGTAGCGATCAGAAAATGGTTTTGCAGGCTCTTCAATTCAGTCATGACTTACCTTTTACTTACCAGGGGTCAGGCTTTGCCCGGAGCAAGTTTGCGTTCTATAGCGTCGAATAGTGCCGCCATAATATTGATATCGTAGTGCGCTTCTATCTCTCTTACGCACGTGGGGCTGGTAATGTTTATTTCGGTAACCCGATCGCCGATTATATCCAGGCCTACAAACATAATATTGTGCTGCTTTAGGGTGGGCGCGATGGCTTCTGCCAATGCCTTGTCGCTGTCACTTATAGACTGTGGCCGGCCAGTGCCGCCTACCGCCAGGTTGCCCCGGGTTTCCCCGGCACCCGGCAGGCGCGCCAGACAGTAAGGAATAACTTCACCGTCCACGATAAGCACCCGCTTGTCGCCTTCTTTAATGGCGGGCAGATATTCCTGCACCATCATGTAACGTTTACCGAGCTGGGTGAGGGTCTCAATGACCACGCCCAGGTTATTGCCATCTTCCTTAATCCGGAATATAGAGGCGCCGCCCATGCCATCCAGAGGTTTGCAGATGATGTCTTTATGGTGGGCATGGAACTCACGTACCACTTTAGGATTTCGCGTGACCACCGTATGTGGGATCAGCTCGGGGAACCAGGAGGTAAATAATTTTTCGTTGTAGTCGCGCAGCGCTTGCGGGTTATTAACCACCAGGGCGCCGGCTTCTTCTGCCAGCGTCAGCATTTGAGTAGCGTACAAAAACTCACTGTCGAAAGGGGGATCTTTTCGCATCAGCAAGACATCTATTTCGCCTAGCGCCAGATCCTGCTCGTCACCGAGAGTATAAAAGTTATCGGCTTTATCCTCAACAGTGACGGTGCGCCCGCGACCTCTGGGCTGCCCGCTGTCCAGGTACAGATCTGCCATTTCAAAATACACTATCTGACAACCCCGCCGCTGTGCTTCAAGCATCATGGCAAAGCTGGTGTCTTTATAGGGAGTGATGTCTGCAATGGGGTCCATTACGATGCCAACGGTGTAGGTCATTGGATTGTCTCTGTCTGAGTAGGGTGATGCGGGCCTGGAGAGGTGCATCGCCCTGTTGCCTGAATGTATCGCCTGTGATGGCGCCGAACCAACGCTGGCAGTACCAGCAGAAAAGTATTTGTACGTGACGGATATGGCGGCTGATCTGTTAAATTCAAGTCGGGGTGTTGGTTGCCTCTCGGGTTAGATGGCCTTACCAGTCGCCGTGCTGCGCTTGCAGTACGCTCAGGCTCGCCAGTGCGGCGGTCTCAGTGCGCAGGACACGGGGGCCAAGACTGACCGACGTAAAACCACACTCGTTTGCCTGGTGGGTCTCCTGTTCAGACAGGCCGCCTTCCGGGCCGATTAACAGACGAAAACCATGCTGTGTGTAAGGTTGCCGCGCCAACGGACGCTCTGCGCCGGGGGTGAGCACTAGCCGGGTGGATTCAGTCGAGCCAGCCATCCACGCTGATAACGGCGTGGGCGGATGAATGTCAGGTAAGGTATTACGGCCACATTGCTCGCAGGCGCTGATGATAATTTTTTGCCACTGGGCATGTTTTTTTTGCCAGCGTTTTTCGTCCAGCTTTACTGCGCAGCGTTCGGTAATCAGCGGCGTAATTTCAGTCACGCCCAGCTCGACACTTTTTTGTAACACCATGTCCATGCGATCCCCTTTTGATACACCCTGTCCCAGGTGGATCGGTAACGGAGATTCTTTATTCAGTGTCAGGCACGCGTCCACTTCTACCGTGACCAGCTTGCGGGACACACTGATTAATATCCCACTGTATTCATTGCCGTCCCCGTTGAACAATACCACCGGGTGATTAGGTTTGAGTCGCAGGACATTCGCCACATGGTGAGCGGGCTCTTCTGCTAAGGTGAACTCTTCATCAAGGGGGATGGTACCAGCGTGGTACAGACGGGGAATGCGCATGGGTGATTTCGGGTTAAGAACACTTGTAACCGTATCATAGCGAGAGTATTCACCGTGGCGCAACAGCCAGCAACAGGTAACGGGCATAAATGCCGTCACCTGCCGGCATTTTAAGCATTAATGTATATGTAACGAGTCAGAGTCGTTATTTAGCTCTACCAGACGCATTTTCGGTCGGGCTGTGCGCAATTTCGTTTTCCCGCGGGCATATCGGGTGTTGTCCCCTTTATCGGAAGACAAGGCATAGGCAAGTATTAACATCACAATTGCAAGCAATAGCAATAGAAAAAACATTTTCAATTCCTTTAAAAACATAGGTTCACGGCACAGGGAAAAATGTACTGCACGCGTTTATTGCATCCGTTCATTACGGCGACCACGTGAGTGGTAGTCGATTTAGTGCATGAGTCACCGGAAAGTTAAAATTTCAGATAAGCACCAAATATTCCGTAGAAAAAGAATAGCTCAAAAGCAGTTTTTTGCCACTATGTTTTGCATAAAAAATGTTCGTTTCTGGCTCTGGCACGCCAGCAAATTGCAGATACATTTGAAAACCGTAAAGCATAAAATTAATTGTGCCTGAAAAGGTTTTGGAGCTACTCTGCTAAGTGCTCGTATCTGTTAAGAAAATATTGGTACCTCCCGGTATAACTGGTACTTTTAATATCAAGCCTAAACTTTGAGTAAGGAATTCTTATGGAAGATAAACTCACCCTTTTTACCGCCAGTGACGTTGAACGTTACATCAATGAGTATGCTATACCGTGGGGCATAAACATTGCCATGGCCATCATTATCTATGTGATTGGTCGATTGGTGGTAGGTCTGCTTTTAGGGGTGTTCCGCCGAGTGATGGCGAAATCTAAATACGACCAGATGATCATCGATTTTCTGGAGTCAATTCTCAGCGCCGTGCTCATGCTGTTTGTTATCGTGGCGTCGCTGGATGAACTCGGGGTGGATACCACCTCACTGGTCGCCATACTGGGTGCAGCAGGTCTGGCAATTGGTTTATCGCTGCAGGACTCGCTAAAGAATTTCGCCGCAGGTGTGATGCTGCTGGTATTCAAGCCATTTAAAGCAGGTCACTATGTCGAGGTCGCGGGCACCTCAGGTATCGTGCAGAAAATTGGTATTTTTCACTCCGTGATGACATCGCTGGATAACAAAGAGATCACGATCCCCAATGGCCGGATTTACAGTGACAATATTACCAACTACTCAGCCCGCGATACCCGCCGCTGCGATATGACATTTGGTATCGGTTACGACGATGACTTGCTCAAAGCCAAACGAATTTTGCAGGAGCTGGTTGAGAGTGATGAGCGTATTCTGAAAGAGCCTGAACCTCTCATTGGTGTAGCAGAACTGGGTGATAACAGTGTTAACTTTACGGTGCGTCCCTGGGTGAAAACTGCGGACAATTTTGCGGTGCGGTTAGCCTTTACTGAGGCCGTAAAACTGCGCTTCGATAAAGAAGGTATCTCTATCCCGTACCCGCAAATGGATGTACATCTGTATAAGGAAGAATCGGGTGAACAAAGCGAAAATGCGTAAAACCCATCGCATTCCGTAATAAAAAACGCCGCATCATGCGGCGTTTTTTTAATTCAACTGGTTACCGGCAGTCCGGGCGTACTGAAGTATTGTTGTAATCCGCCAGGGCAGCAGACATGTTGGCCTGCAAGTTATCTATGCGGGAATCCGGTGCCGGGTGGGTAGAAAGCAATTCAGGCGGCCGCTGGCCATTACTGGCAGCATCCATATTCTGCCACAGGTTCACCGACTGGCGAGGGTCGAAGCCGGCCTGCGCCATCAGTGTTAAGCCTATTAAGTCAGCTTCAGATTCATGAGTGCGACTGAACGGAAGCTGCACACCGACTTGTAAACCCAGACCAATGGCGGCCATTATTGGGGCAGTTTGTGAGACTTCATTTGCTGCAAGGACCTGGCCTACTGCCTGTGACCCCATATTGATAAGCGTACTCTGTGACATCCGCTCGTTACCATGCTCAGCAATAACATGGCCAATTTCGTGGCCGATAACCGCAGCTAACTGATGCTGGTTTTCTGCTATATCGAGCAAACCGGTATAAACCCCAATTTTACCGCCCGGCAATGCAAACGCATTCACCTGCTCGTCGTCAAAGACCACGACTTCCCACTGGCCGCTATACACTGTATTGGGCACTAATGCCGTTAATGAATCCGCAACGCACTCAACATACTGGTTTTGCACAGGCTTACGGGAGACCTGCAATTCTTCTTTCATGCCGGCAAACGCCTGGTCGCCCATTTGATTCAGCTGTTGGTCAGAAAACAACAAGACCTGGTTGCGACCAGTGGGCGAGGTGGCACAGGCTGCCAGAGTAAGTGATACGGCCGCCACAATGGCCGTGGAGATCCTAAGTTTCATACTGTTTCCTTTTCCTTGACAGTGAACGGGGTAGAAGTCGCCCCGTCTGATTATACGATATTGCCAGCCCCCGTGAGGCCGGTCATCAACTAAATATATTCTGTATACCGTCAGAGGTCTTTAAGTGATCATTGAGCCGGCAGCGCAAGTGTCTTGTGGATGCAGGGCATAAGCCAGCATAAAACTGTAAAAGAAACATACACTTCGACTCCTCCCCAATATCTGTATAAGATTAATTCGTTAAGGTTATATTCAGATAACACGCTGCACTGTTAGCGGCAGAGCAGCATTTGGGAATGATTATGAAAGGGTTATCACGCGTCGCGCCAGCTTTGGCTATGGCACTCGCTGTTTTAGTAAGCGGGTGCGCCAGTCATCAGGGCTTGCCTGAAAATGCAAAAAATCAGTTTGTCACTGAGTTTTATGCTTATGTTGGTCACGTCAGGGAAGTGCAGTTCGAATCCTATGTGCCTGAGGCCTCGGTATTTGGCGCCGCCGCGGGGGCAATCCAGAGTGTAAACGATACCGAGCACATGTTTGCTGCTGCAATTATCGGTGGCGCGCTTGCCGGGCTGGTTACTGCTATCGCCGAAGGCGATCGTACCGGTTACGAGTATTCGCTCCACGCAGTGGACGGCGACCGCGTTCTGGTATTAGTTGAAGATAAAACTGCCCTGCAGGGCGAATGTGTACTGGTGCGTGTGGCTGGCGATGTCTATCTGCATCCGGTGGCCGACGAAGCGTGCCGCAATCCATACCCTTATGACTACCAAAGCGTACCCTACGGCGACAATCCTGCCCCAACGGCTGGGGAAATCTAGCGGCAGAGGGGCTAATTCATGGAGGTGAAAGCCGTAAAGTGCAGCGTTATATAGCCAGTCAAACAGGGTAAATTTTGGGCTTTGCTAATTTAATCTTTGTGTCATAAACTGGCTCTACATTGGAAGGGTATAAAGGTGAGAAAACACCTTGTACCGACTCTACCGCTGTCAATAATCGTTGCTGTGGTTAGATGAATCAAGAAAAACGAAAATTGAAAAAGGAAAGCACATGGCCACCCACAACAAGTTTAAGTATGGAATTCTCGCATTACTCGTCTCTGCTACCTTAGCCGGGTGTGGCCTGGACGGCGACGATGGCGAAGCAGGTGATCCCGGCGCGCAGGGCCCTCAGGGAGAACAAGGTGAACCGGGCGCCGATGGTCAGGACGGCCAGGATGGTCAGGATGCATCGCTGGGTGTCCAACTGGACTTGGTCGCCCGGAGTTTTCTGGGGGCGTTGAATGCGGCAGAAATCGTACAGTATCATGCTGCTACGCAAACGATTTATGCCACTAACGGGAATGGAAACCGTATTGCCGTTATCGATGCCACGACGATCCCCACTGAGGCAATGGACGATCCCATCAACACCACGAACCTGAATGGTACGGGGTTTGAGCTGCCAGCAGAAGTTGATGGGGTAGCGTTAGGTAGTGTTACCAGTATTGCCGTGTATGGTGATCTGATGGCGGTGGCCATGCCTGCAGCAACGAAAACCGATAATGGCTATGTGCTTTTCTACAACGGCTTAGACGCTATTGCGCCGGTTTTTCTGGACTCGGTAGAAGTAGGTGCAATGCCCGATATGGTAACTTTCACGCCGGATGGCGGTAAGGTATTGGTAGCGAACGAAGGTGAGCCCAGTGATGACTATACGGTAGACCCGGAAGGTTCAGTTTCTGTTATCGACATTCTTGCCAGTAACGAACCTGCGGAAGCAGCGGCATCAGTAACCTTTGAAGGTCTGAATGGTACAGAAGCAGAGTTAATGGCACAGGGAATGATGTTCCCTAATCCTTCTGGCCGCACCATTAACGGGGTGGAAATTGCCACTACTGTGGCCCAGGATTTGGAGCCGGAATATATTTCTGCCTCAAATGATACTGCTTATGTGACGCTTCAGGAAAATAACGGCGTTGCGATTATCGACCTGGAAGATCTCACTGTAGAAGTGATTGGTCTGGGCGTGAAAAACTGGAGTGAGTTTGCCATTGATGCGCAGGAAAATGGCGCAGTTAGTTTCGACACTTACGAAGGCCTGTACGGTGTTTATCAGCCGGATGCTATTTCTTATTACAGCTGGAAAGACGCTACTTTCCTGATTACCGCCAACGAAGGGGATGCCCGCGAATACATGTTTTCAGCCGCAGATGAAACTGCCTGCGCTGATGCGGGTGGTCTGGCCTTCGTTGATGGCGATTGTCTGGCTTATACCGATGAAACCACTATCGGTGATCTGACCGCGGAAAGCGGCACTGCCCTGGCGGAGCTGAAAGTCTCTGGTGATATCGATGATCTTCGCGTGACCACCGCTATGGGTGATGCAGACGGGGATGCGGAGTACGACGCAGCATACGCGTATGGTGGCCGTTCATTCACTATCTGGGATCAAAACGGTATGGTGGTATTTGATTCCGGGGATGACCTGGAGCGTATTTCTGCCTCGGTACATGGTAATCAGTTCAATAACGATGATGCGGTGAATGAAGGCGACTCTCGCTCTGAAAATAAAGGTCCAGAGCCTGAAGCAGTGACTGTTGGCACCATCGGTAATCGTACCTATGCATTTGTGGCTACTGAGCGGATGGGTGGTATATTCGTATACGATATTACTAACCCCTATGACGTTAAATTTGCTGACTATGCCATTAACCGTAACCTGACCGAAGGGCTCAGCGTGAATGATGTCATTGGTGATTTGGCGCCAGAAAGCCTGGTTTTCGTGAGCGCTGAAAACAGTGCCAGCGGTATGCCGCTGCTGATAGTGGGCAATGAAATCAGTGGTACTGTGTCAGTGTGGCAAATTTCTACAAACTAATCGGTTATTTATTGACTGATGTTAAAACGGCGCCCTCGGGCGCCGTTTTTTGTTTCATGACTTTTATGATCTAACAAGCTAAGCTAGGCAGAATTAAACGGGGCAGGCGCCCCGGGGCAGTTCACTCGCCCCGGGTAGCACACTGCCCCTGATGTTCAAATATGAAGAGTAAGTAGATGTCGCAACAGATCGTTATCAGTGGGGTAGGGGTATGGACGCCCGAGCACCGAATTACTAACCAGGAACTGGTGGAAAGTTACAATGCGTGGGCAGATGACTACAACCAAACCCATAGCGAGGCTATCGACGCAGGTGAGCTTGAGGCTAAGCCGCATTCCAGTGCTGAGTTTATAGAAAAAGCGTCAGGCATAAAGCAGCGCTACATTTACCAGAAAGAAGGGGCGCTCGATATCAAGCGCATGCGCCCGGCGATAAAAGAGAGAGCCGACGATCAACTCTCTCACCAGGCAGAAATTGCAGTTGAGGCAGCGAAAAAGGCCCTGGCAGAAGCCAATAAGGATGCCTCTGAGGTAGATGCAGTCATTGTCTCCTGTGCTTACACGCAGCGCGCGTATCCGGCCATTGCTATTGAAGTGCAGGAGTCGCTGGGCATCGAAGGGTTCGCATTTGACATGCTGGTGGCATGTTCTGCGGCGACGTTCGGGATGCACCGTGCGTATGAAATGCTGCACGCCGGCAATGCGCGCTGTGTATTGGTGATTAATCCTGAGCTGGTGTCACCGCAAATTAATTACACCGACCGCGACAGCCATTTCATATTTGGTGACGTGGCCACGGCAACCGTACTCGAACATGCAGAAACTGCCCGCGCAGAACACGTATACGACATACTCAGTACCAAAGCTGTAACCAAATTTTCCAGTAATATCCGCTCAAACTTTGGTTATATGACCCGCGCACAGGACGTCGATCCCTATGGCCCGGACAAGCTGTTCCATCAGGCCGGACGCAAGGTGTTTAAAGAAGTATGCCCTATGGCGGCAGAGCATATCGCCGAACACATTGCCCGTCATGCCCTTGAGGCAAGTGACATCAGACGCTGGTGGTTACATCAGGCTAATATCAATATGAACACCCTGATTTGCAAACGACTGTTAGGTCGTGATGCCAATGCGGATGAAGCACCCATCGTGTTAGATGAATATGCTAATACGGCGTCAGCCGGTTCAGTCATTGCCTTTGCTCTGCACCACAAAGATTTGCAAGCGGGTGATCACGGGGTGTTGTGTTCGTTTGGAGCGGGCTATTCCATAGGCAGCCTGGTGATCAAAAAACGGGGTTAGCAGCAGAAACGCAGTAAATAGGGACGAACATGATTGCGGATATCGGCTACGGACTAAACAGCCTGGCATACCTGGTGTTATTACTGTTATTGCTCACAGTAAGAAAATCGGGGTTGGCTAAATACCTGTTAATGCTTGCGACTATGGCCACGCTGGCGTGGTCATTGAGCATGCTGTCGGTATTACGCGGGCCGATGACCCTCAACTGGTTGCTAACCGCAGATGCGGGCAAGCAGCTGGTGTGGCTGCTGTTTATCGCCAGCTGTTTGCGGGACGATTTCACCGATATCTGGCAGGTGCTGAAACAGCCGGTGACGGGATTTATCTTATTGCCCCCCCTGGTTACGTTGATAGCACCCGCTATTCTCCCTGTAGACCCCTCCCTGAGATACTTAGCCAATACGATTTTGGCGCTGGAAGCGTTGATACTGCTAGAAGTTATGTTCCGCCAGACCGGCGGGAACCAGTGGGCATTTAAACCGCTGGTACTGTATCTGGGCGCTACCCAGCTGTTCGAGTTTGTGACCTATGCAAACGCGACCATGGTAGACCAGATAGAGGTTGGGTATATCGCCGCGCGCGGTTTTATATACCTGTTACTTATGCCGTTATTGATAGTAGCCATACGCCGGATCAAACACTGGGGGGTGGATATCTTCATCTCCAGGGACGTGGTGTTACACAGTTCACTATTACTAGTGGCTGGAGCCTATCTGTTTGTGATGGCAATGATAGGGTATGTCATTAACTATTTAGGCGGAAGCTGGGGCGCGACCGTTCAAATAATCCTGATAGCACTTTCGTTAGTGTTGTTGGCTACCCTGGTTTTATCGAATGCTTTTCGCACCAAAATAAAAGTCTTTATTACCAAGCACTTTTTCGCCAATCAATATGATTATCGTGTTGAATGGGTGAAGCTAACCAAAGCGCTTTCCTCACCTTCCAGCGACCCTGCCACCGTATATCAGCATGCCTTAGAGGGGGTTCTGAATGCGATTGGCTATGACACCGGACGGCTGGTGAAGGTCATCAATGGTAAGTGGGAGCAGGTGGCCACCGTAAATGCCCCGGCATTATCACCCGGGGAGCAACAGACACTGACAGCGCTGGCCCCTTATTGTGAGCAGACATCCTGGCTAATTGACATTGAAGAGTTTCAGAATAAGCCGTTTACTTATAATGGTCTGACACTTGACAGACAGCTTATAGAGGACTGCGCTTTCCAGTTAGCGCTACCATTTTTCAGGGATGAAAAAGTGTGGGGGTTTGCACTGTTGAAAGCTGTGGATCGCGAAGATGTATCGCTGAACTGGGAAGTAAGAGACTATCTGACGGCAGTCACTGATCAGGTTGCGACCTTTGTCTATCACCATGAAGCGGCGCGGGCCGTAGCGGAGAATGCTCAGTTTGCCGCTTTCAATCGCATGTCCGCATTCGTGTTGCATGACCTGAAAAATGTGTTGGCGCAAATTGACCTGATTCTGGCAAATGCCGATAAGCACAAACATAATCCTGAGTTCATTGAGGACACGTTTGAGACGCTGCATCACACTAAAGCTCGTATGGACAAAATGTTGCGTCAGCTGACTGAAAAAAAGGTCGATGAGGCGCGACGGGATGAAGCACATCTGCTTTCAAAACTCATACAGCACGTAATTGATAATCGTTGCCAGAGTTATAAGCCGGTACCTGTACTACAATCTCAGGAGGAGTCTGCCGTAGTCGTAGATCCTGAGAAGCTGTCTAACGTAATGTACCATCTGATAAGCAATGCCCAGCAGGCCACCTCAGACAATGGCCGTGTAGAAGTGGTGTTGTATGTAGATGCAATCAATAAGCGCCAGCTGGTACTAATTGAAGACGACGGCTGTGGTATGGATCAAGAATTTATCAATCATCGCCTGTTTACCCCGTTTGACACCACCAAAGGCAATGCCGGTATGGGGATAGGGGCGTATGATGCAAAAAATTATATGGAGTCGATAGGCGGGAACTTATCAGTCCAGAGCGAGCCCGGAAAGGGCTCCTGCTTTACACTGACGTTTCCGTTAACATAGTAATGCCCGCACGGAATAATAACAGCATATAACACTGGAAGATGCGCATGACAGATACCGTTCTGGTTGTCGATGACGACCTGGGAATTCAGAAGCAACTGAAATGGAGCCTCACCGATTACGACGTGGTATTCGCGGATGATCGCAGCTCCGCCATTGCACAGTTACGTCGTCACGAGCCTAAGGTAGTGACGCTGGATCTTGGGTTACCACCCGATCCCGCCAACGCGTCGGAAGGATTAATGGCGCTGGAGGAAATAATTGCACTGGCGCCCCGCACCAAGGTGATAGTGGTTACCGGTAATAACGATAAAGAAAACGCGCTACGGGCCATCGATCTGGGTGCCTATGATTTCTATCAAAAGCCTATTGACTCTGACACCATCAAGTTGTTAATCAACCGGGCCCTCAACCTGGCGAAGCTGGAACAGGAAAACCGGGTGCTGGCCAAAACCAGGCCAGGGATGGGGCGTATTATCGGCAACAGTGATGCCATTCAGGCGGTGGTGCGCAAGGCCGAAAAAATTGCCGGTACTGACATCAGCACGCTACTGCTGGGAGAGAGTGGTACGGGTAAAGAAGTGTTTGCCCGCAGTATCCACGAACACAGCCCCCGCAAGGATAAGCCCTTTGTGGCAATCAACTGCGCCAGTATTCCCGAGAATTTGCTGGAAAGTGAATTGTTTGGCTATGAAAAAGGCGCCTTTACCGGCGCCAACAAAACCACCCTGGGGAAAATTGAAACGGCTCAGGGCGGCACGCTGTTTCTCGATGAAATTGGTGATATGCCCATAGGTCTGCAAGCAAAAATGCTGCGTTTCCTGCAAGAGCGGGTTATCGAGCGGGTTGGCGGGCGAAATGAGATACCCGTGGATATTCGGGTGATCTGTGCCACGCACCGGGACTTACAAAGCATGGTTGCCGAAGAAAGCTTCCGGGAAGATTTATATTACCGGATTGGAGAAATACCAATCCATATCCCGCCACTGCGTGACCGCGACCAGGACATCATCCTGTTGGCAAGAACCTTTCTTAATATGTACCGGGAAGAGTTTAATGCCAAGGCCAAGTCGTTTTCAGACAGCGCCGTACAAGCCATGCTGGCACACAAATGGCCCGGTAACATACGGGAAATGCAGAACAAGCTAAAATCAGCCGTGATCATGGCAGAAGGCACGGTGGTGCAGGCAGATGATCTTGGCCTGACGGCGGTCGCCGGCAATGCTGAGCCCGAAACGCTGAACTTGCGTGAAGTGCGTGAACTGGCAGAAAGCCGTGCTATTCGAAAAGCGTATCAGAACGCAGGCAAGAATATGTCGAAAACAGCCGAGTTGCTTGGCGTCACCCGACCGACGCTGTACTCGCTAATCGACAAATATCAAATGGAAGATATAAAGACTGGCACCTAGCGTTAACTATGCGCATTGCTGCCACAGTAACCTCCGGCTACGCGTTGCTGCGCCGGACGTGACAGCCCACGGTGGCTGCAGTGAATTTATGACGGCAGGTTTCCATGGTGGACACCCGCCCCCAACCGAAAGGATAGTACGATGACAGAAGAGCGATTTCCAAATCAGGAAGGTAAGCAGGTTCCTGATGTAACCTTTGCCGTACGTGAGGGCGACGACTGGGTCAGCAAAACAACTAAAGAACTGTTTGATGGTAAGACCGTGGTCGTCTTTTCGTTACCCGGCGCATTCACACCCACCTGCTCCTCCACTCACCTGCCACGCTACAACGAACTGGCCAAGGTATTTAAAAAGCACGGCGTCGACGATATCTTGTGTGTATCGGTTAACGACACCTTTGTAATGAATGCCTGGGGCATGAACCAGGAAGCCTCCAATATTACCCTGCTGCCAGACGGCAACGGTGAATTCACCGAAGGCATGGGCATGCTGGTAGATAAATCCGAGCTGGGCTTCGGTAAACGCAGCTGGCGCTATTCCATGCTGGTGAAAGACGGCGTGGTAGACAAGATGTTTATCGAACCTGATTTACCCGGCGACCCGTTTGAAGTATCTGATGCAGACACCATGCTTAATTACATTGCACCGGATGCCGAAGTACATGAGTCGGTATCGGTGATCACCAAGCCGGGCTGCCCTCACTGTGCGCGAGCTAAAACCCTGTTGAGTGAAAAGGGCATCGATTTTGAAGAAGTCATCTTGGGGCGCGATGCCACGCTGACATCACTGACGGCGATCAGTGGCCGTTCAACGGTGCCGCAAGTGTTCATGGGTGGTAAGCACATCGGTGGTGCCGACGACCTGGAAAAATACTTCGGTTAATTTGTGGGTCGCTGCACCTAGGTGCAGCGACCACTGCTGCGTTTCTTCTCTACCTGATTTCCGCCAAACTCGTGTTACACTGCGCCTCAATCTATTAGTCAGTTTTCCGTTAAGGAGTCGTTGTGCGGCGCGTAACCATTTTTCTTTGTGCTCTTATCTGGACAGGTATGGCCGGGGCTGCCCCCGATGCTGCCATGGACAAGTTCGCCAGTTTATATGAGGCAGAGTGGGGCCAGGTGCAGCCTTGTCGCACGCCTAAACTGAATCAGTTCAAAGTATGCTCACCGCTGTTACGTAACGAAGGTAACGCGCCTTACATGCTGTATGGCGATAAGCCGACGGACAAAGTCGCGGTGTTGGTGCATGGGCTTAGCGACTCGCCGTTTTTTATGCGCGAAGTGGCGCGTATCGTCCACGAGCAAGGCTTTACCGTGTTAGTGCCCTTGTTACCCGGACACGGCCTGCGAGACGCTGATGACGATATGGAAGACTGGGATCTGGCTGAACGCTGGCAGCAGCACGTGGAAGAGGTACTGGACATTGCACGTGAGATGGGTGATACCGTGTACGCCGGCGGCTTTTCTACCGGGGGCGCGCTGGTGGTCGAACAGGCATTAACACAACCACAAGGATTTGACGGCCTCCTGCTGTTTTCAGGTGCCCTGGCACTCAGCGACAATGCAGAAAGCATGTCGCGGATTTGGGGTATAAAATGGGTGGCCCGCATTATTGACGGTAAGTATCGCACCCATGGCGCAAATCCCTATAAATACCCGAGCGTGCCAGGGTTTGCCGGGCTGGAGCTTATGGATGTGATTGAGAGTATTCGCGAATTGCTCGAAGAAGGTAAAACGCTGGAGATGCCCGTGTTCGCCGCGCATTCTCAGGCAGACATCACTACGCCGGTACAGGGTATTGAAGCGTTGTTGGAGCGCACCGGTAACGATAACACCCTGTTCGTCATAGATAAGTCGTATGAGGTTTGTCATGCCGACCTGATAGTTAATACCTCGCTACTCACTGACATGCGCTTCAACCGCGTGCTGGTGGACGAACGGGAACCCTGTGCAGTGCCCGAAGCGAACCCGCTGTTCGCTCAGATGGAAATGATGCTGACCAGTTTTCTGACCAGCCATGCGGAATAATGGTCTGAGAGTGAGGCCATGCGTCTGAGCGAACCTGTATAGCTGTCACTCACCACAGAGTGAGATGGCGAGGAAACGGCAGGAATAAACAGACAGAGGATAAAGATAAGGCAAGGAGTGATCCTTGCCTTATTTGTGTTTACCGCTGACAGGTAGCCTAAAAAATGACGTGCAGTCTCCACCCGGTACCGCCTTCTATCGCCTTGTAGGCAGCGAAGCGGCGTCTGCGTTATTATTTACGCTATCATCGGGGCGACTGAACATGGTGGCGTCAGCGGTATCAACGCCCCGCTAACGCCTGGCAACGTTTTCGTTAGCTTTTTGACTTGCTGGCGTAGTCTTCCACCTCAGACCATACCCGCAGGATATTACCGCTTAAGATTTTCTTAATATCACTCTCGCTGTAGTCTCTGTCCATCAGGCCCTGCACCAGATTCGGAAAATCAGATACATCCTTCAGGCCTTCTGGCAAAGAGTCACCAACTCCATCGTAATCGGAACCAATACCGACGTGGTCAATACCAATCAGGTTAACCACGTGATCGATGTGGTCCAGTACTTCACTGAGTGTAGAGTAAGGGTAGGGGTTTTGCTCGCGATAAGTGGCTTCGAAATTCTCCAGTTTAGGGCTGTCCGCGCCTTCTGTTTTAATTATTTGGTTACGTGCCTGCGACATCCCCGCGCGCCATTGTCTGGCTTCTTTGGTGACAAAGCCTGAACCGAAATTAATCATAATGACGCCACCGTTTTCACCCAGCTTTTTCACCATATCGTCGTTCATATTACGCTCGAACCCGGGGGTGAATTTACGCAATGAAGAGTGCGATGCGATGACCGGGGCCTTGGTCAGCTCGATCACCTGGTAAAACGCATCATCAGACACGTGGGAGATATCGATTAACATGCCGATATTATTCATTTCAGCGACCAGCTTTTTACCGAAGGGGCTCAGGCCATTCCACTGGCGACGTAAATCATAGGAAGAGTCGCTGATGTGGTTGGACTGCGAGTGAGCCAGCGTGATGTAGCGGATCCCCCGCTCGTAGAAGTGATGCAGGTTAGCCATATCCCCCTGAATCGGAGAACCGTTTTCCATGCCCATAGGCAGGGAGATTAATCCCTGTTTAAAGTGTTCGCGAACGTCGCTGACGGTGCGGGCGATAGCGAATTTGTCCGGGGCCCGGGCAACGATAGCTTCTACTGAATCAATCAGCATGTGCGCCAGCTGCGTTGACTGAGGTGAGTTATCCATGCTGGCCGGCACGTACACTGACATGAAAGGTGCGTTCAGCCCGCCTTCAATGGCACGGGGGTAATCGAAGTCACCGTCTTCAGTGGCCTCAGTGACATCCACCCATTTTTCGTTGACCCGGTAGGGCACGTCGATATGGCCATCCACAATAATCGTTTGCTTGGCTAACGCTTTCGCTTGTTCGGAGGCTTCGATGGTCGCGCTTTGTGCGTTACAGGCCGCAAGTGTCAGTGTTACAGCAAGGGCGGTCAATGAATATTTCATGGTGTCACAGGTTCCCGGTGATTGAATAAAAATCAGAACCGCTACTCTACCAGTTCGGCAACGGTTAACAACTCTCTGTTTTTGGTATCTGCGCCACGGCATGAATGCTGCTGCAGGAAATATTTTGCATAAAGGGGTGTTAGCACCTTGTAATAAAAACTTAAAACTTGGTAAGGTGTCTGGCACGTGACTTGTCACTGTAATTGCGGGATACTGCCCGCCGCACCCTGCCAGAGAAACTATCAGGGTGCAGGTATTAATCTCCGTGGTACCCATTTCCTTTTACACCCTGGTGATTCGAATTGGCGCTGCATCACGTGCACGCTGACGATGTTTTTTAGAGGGACTGCTTTCTTGAAGGACATCACCGGGACGGGTTCCCACCAACAACAAACAACGAGTAAGAGTTATGGCGATCAACTACATACCGCTAGATAAAGAAAAACATAAAGACACTAAAGTGGCGGTGAACAACACGTTCAAGTATGCCAAGAAAACCCACCTGGCCGCGGCAACTATTAAAGAGTTCGCGCAGCTGGCCAGCACTATGCCTATCGTATTTATCAAAGATCCAAACAATGACCGCTATCATGTAGTGGCAATGCTGGGCATGGAACAAAGCCAGAACCTGTTTTTAAACGGGGAGCGCTGGGAAGGCCCGCATGTGCCAATGAACATTCTGCGCTATCCGTTCGACGTACGCCCAGACGGTGAAAAGCTGGGGGTATACATCGATGAAAACTCAGAAATGTTGAGTGACGACGGTCAGCCACTGTTTACTGAAGCCGGTGAACCCAGTGACTTTCTGAAAAACCGTCAGCAATTTCTGGCTGATCTTGCGAACAGCGAAATGATGACGCAGCGCTTTGTAAAGCAGGTAATCGAACTGGAACTGCTTGAAGAAGTGCAAATTCGTCTGACGTACGAAAATGGCCAACAACGCAACGTAACAGGCATGTTGAGCATCAACGAGAAGAAACTGCTTGAGCTGCCAGAAGAAAAAGTTCTGGAATTGCACAAGTCTGGTTTCCTGGGGGCCATGTATGCCGTGATGCTTTCTCTTGGCCAGCTGAACCGTCTGGTAGAGCTGTCGAACGGCACTGAAAACCCAATCCGCAACATGCAGTTAAGCGTGGTTAAAGCGGAAGACAAAGCGCAGGAAGAAGCTGCACAATAAGTCTGTACAGATGCCAGCCTCCCGGCTGGCATCTTTTCTGTTTCCTCCCTGCACGCAATATACCTCATCTCCTCATATCCGTTTCGACCTCAGCACGCCGTTAAGTAAGCGTCAGTTTTCGTTCACTTTTCATTAAGTTAACTCCCGCTACCTTATCTTCACAGTGACCCGTTCAGGGGTTTGACCACTGAACAATTAACCATGGACCACCCAAGAGGTGGTGTAGATAAGGAAATACACCATGATACGCCCTGCGTTTTCTGTTGCCGTTCTGGCAACGCTGCTCGCCCCCACTGCTGTTGCTACCCAGAATGAAGTATCTGCTGGCTTTACTGACCTCAGGGATGCCGACGATCATTTTCTGGGTATTGGTTATACCCGGTATCTGAGTGCGATAAACAACCGCGAAGGTGTGCACCTGATTAACCCTTATTTACAACGTATATCCAGTGTACGGGTAAATTACTTTGCGCTGGATGACATTGATTACACCCAGGCCGGCGGCACCTGGTATGTGAACAACGACTGGATGCTCAGCGCTGATATCAGTTACCTGGATACCGACAACCGGCTTCATGACGAGGATGATAAAGTTGCCGACCTCAAAGCCGGCTTCAACCTTAATCGTCATGTTCAGGTAGGAACCGGGCTGCGATATCACCGTGCCCGGGATACGTATTATACCGGGGGCGAACGGGGACCTCAGACCCCTTTTAATTTTGACGATTTTGCGGCGGTAACCACAGAGAAATGGTCACCGAGCGCCTTTGCCCGCTATACCATGATACACAACGGCACTGGGTGGGACTTTTCAGGGCAGGTGATGTTTGACGACATCGACACGCTTGAAGCATCGGGGCGTTATTTCTTTTCACCGGGCCTGAGTGCGGCCATCAATTATACTTTTCGGGACCCATCTTCGGAACTTGAACAGTACGGCTACGAAAACCAACAGGTTGTCGGCGCGGAAGTCGATTACTGGGTAAACCCCAACTGGTCGGTACGTGCTGGCTTTGATGTGGGCGTGCAGGGCAATAGCGGACTGGACTCATTGACCTTGCTGTCTACCTATCGCTTTTAGGCCCACCGCTACACACAGTGTTGCACACTACCCGTCCCGGTGTTACGTCCGGGACGGGGGAGTCTCCCTCCCGGCAGCTATCCATTCATTGCCAGTTACCGGTGGTCCCGATCCATCACGATTTTTTCGTCCTTGGTGAGCATTCACTTATGCACAACCCACCTTGCTACGGTATTTTTTAAATTTAATTTTGCGGACCTTCGCAGAATATCCCTATTTTCTGTCAGTGAATCAGCCACTTCGAAATTTAACTGTATATAAACACAGTGCAAAGCCAGTGCCCACGCGGGTTTGCGCCCTGATTTTTGCTTGACAGTGGGGATCATTGGTACCTAAACTGTCATCCAGTGGGTAAAAGTGGCAAATTGTGGATCGAGTTATCAACGTTTTGCAGATCAGTGCTCAAAAAACAAGAAAATCAAAAACAAATAAAAAAAGGCTAGGGGAATGTTCCGCGGCGCTAATGCAATCAATCTTGACACCAAGGGAAGGTTGGCCATACCTACAAAGTATCGCCAGTCCCTTCAGGATGATTGTAACGGACAACTGGTCTGCACGGTCGATACACAACAAAGTTGCTTGCTGCTTTACCCACTTCCCGAATGGGAAGAGATAGAACTCAAGCTCAGTAAGTTTTCCAGTATGGTGCCTGCTGAGCGCCGCATGCAACGTCTGTTGCTGGGGTATGCTACTGAAGGTGAAATGGACAAAAGCGGTCGGATCCTTATCCCTACGCCGTTGCGTCAACACGCCAAACTCTCTAAAGAAGTCATGTTAGTCGGCCAGTTAAATAAGTTCGAAATTTGGGATGCTGAAGTATGGGCAGCGCAAATTGAGGCAGATATGGAAACCGAACGAGACGGAGACTTTGAATTAACTGAACGCCTGCAGGACTTCTCATTATGACATCGACCGCCAATCAGCACGTCTCAGTGTTACTCGAGGAAAGTGTCAATGGTCTTGCTATCAAACCCGATGGCATCTATGTGGATGCCACCTTCGGACGTGGCGGCCATTCTGCAGCCATTCTAGAACAGCTTGGGCCACAGGGTCGGCTGATAGCCTTCGACCGGGATCCTCAGGCTATTCAATCAGCCCAGCGTTTTGCCGACGACTCACGCTTTGAAATTATCCACCGTCCGTTTGGCGAGATGGCCGAGGCACTGGCAGACATGGCACTGACCGGTCAAGTAGATGGCGTGCTTATGGACTTAGGCGTGTCCTCCCCCCAACTGGATGATGCTGAGCGTGGCTTCAGCTTCATGAAAGACGGACCCCTGGACATGCGCATGGATACCACCCGTGGAATGAGCGCGGCGGATTGGCTGGCCACCGCTGACGAGCAAGATATTACGCAAGTCATTAAAGAATTTGGTGAAGAGAAGTTCGGTAAACGTATCGCTCATGCCATTGTACAGCAGCGCCAGCAAAAGCCATTAACACGAACCCGCGAGCTGGCTGAACTCATCGATCAGGCGGTGCCGGTAAAAGATAAATACAAGCACCCGGCAACCCGTGCATTTCAGGGCATCCGTATTTACATTAATGCCGAACTGGAGCAGTTACGGGTAGGGCTGAAAGCAGCGGTAGATGTACTTGCTCAGGACGGGCGTCTGGCGGTAATTTCGTTTCACTCGCTGGAAGACCGCTTAGTCAAACGCTTTATGAAAGACCAAAGTCGTGGCAAAAAAGTCCCCCATAACCTGCCCATTACCCAGGCTGAGATTGATGCCGATAAGGTACTGAGAACGTTAGGTAAAGCCATTAAGCCGTCAGGGGAGGAAATATCGCAGAACGTGCGTGCGCGCAGTTCCGTGTTAAGGGTGGCCGAAAAGCTATGACAGTTCAGCGCCAGCCCAAGTCAGGCACCAACTTTAATCTACTGCTCATTCTGGTCTCAGATTTGACCCGCAATAAAATGCGGGTTTTGTTGTATTTGATGGTCATGGTTAGTGCGATGGCTGTGATCCTGAGCACCCATCACAATCGGCAGCAGGTGATTGCGCTGGAAGACCTGATGGAAGAGAAAGATCAGCTGGATGTGGAGTGGCGCAACCTGGTGTTAGAGCAACGTGCGCTGACGGAGCACAACCGCATTGAAGCGCTGGTGGAAAAACAACTGAATATGCAACGCCCAACCGCGGAGCAGGAAGTGGTGGTGAAGTTAAAATGAGCACCACTACCGCAAACCGAAACAAAGCGCGGCGTGGCGCCAAGCAAAATGTAACGCCCAGTCTGGTGCACTGGCGTTTTGTCGTGGTGTTGTTCGTGGTGATTCTGGTTTTTGTGGTTCTGGCTGCGCGTGCTGCATATATCCAGGTTATCGAGCCGGATGCGCTGATTGAACAGGGTGACAGCCGTACTTTGCGAACGCGCAACATGCCGGCCTACCGCGGACTTATTACTGACCGGCATGGTGCGGAACTGGCTGTGAGTGTACCGGTACGGGCGATCTACGCCGATCCCAAGGTTATTCATGACCGGGACGGTTTCGCGCAAACCCGGCGCTGGCGCGCGCTGGCCGACGTACTCGGTCAGGATGTAGATGAATTACGGGAACGGGTGAGTAATCCCAAACGCCGCTTTGTATACCTGCAACGACAGGTGTCACCAGCGATGGCGGAGTATGTAGACAAGCTGGATATACCGGGCATTTACCTGCGCCGTGAAAGCCGCCGTTATTATCCTACCGGCGAAGTTGCGGCTCAGATTATCGGCATCACCGATGTGGACGATAACGGTATCGATGGCCTCGAGCGGTTATATAACGACTGGCTTACCGGCACGCCGGGGTCGCGCAAAATCCGTCGCGATGCTAAAGGGCGGCAGGTAGAAATTCTGGAAACCCAGTCAGGTGAAGCGGCAGGCAACCTGCAACTCACCATCGATCAACGCATTCAGGCACTGGCTTACCGCGAAATCAAAGAAGCCATGCTCTATTACCAGGCCAGCTCCGCTTCTGCGATTGTGCTGGACGTGCACTCTGGCGAAGTGCTGGCCATGGTCAACGCGCCCTCGTTTAATCCTAATGACCGCAGTGATGTATCGGCGCACCGTATGCGCAACCGGGTTATCACCGATTCTTTTGAGCCCGGCTCGGCACTGAAACCTCTGGCAGTACTCACCGCGCTGGAGTTTGGCAATGTCTCAGTGGGCGATACGGTAGACACCCATCCGGGCTGGATGCGGTTAGGCGGTAGTCTGGTGAAAGATGTGCGCAATTACGGCGAGTTGTCGCTGGAAGAAATTATTCAGCACTCCAGTAATATGGGCACGTCCAGACTTGCCCTGTCGGTGCCCAAGCAGTTTCTGCTTGATACTTATTATAATGTGGGCCTGATGTCTGATACCGGCTCTAACATGCCGGGAGAAAGCAGCGGCATTTTCCACGAACGTAGCCGGTGGTCAGATTTCGAATTGGCAACATTGTCGTTTGGCTACGGTATCTCAGTGACCACGGCGCAGCTGGCCCGTATGTATGCCACATTAGCTAACGGCGGGATTAAACGCCCACTGACCATCATTAAAAATCCCCAGACTGAAGGCTGGCAGCCTACCGAAGAACGGGTGATCAGCGAAAAGAATGCTGCGGCGGTGTTGGCCATGATGGAAAGCGTAACGCAGAAAGGCGGTACCGCCACCAAAGCTGCCGTCCCCGGCTATCGGGTGGCCGGTAAAACCGGTACCAGCCGTAAAGCGGTCGCCGGTGGCTATGGGGAAGAGTATGTCAATATCTTTGCCGGCGTGGCGCCAGTCTCCGATCCGCAACTGGTCACCGTGGTACTGATTAATGAACCCGGTGGCGACTTGTATCACGCCGGTGATACCGCCGCACCGGTATTTTCCGCCATAATGCAGGGGGCATTGCAAATGCTGAATATTGCCCCGGACGACAAGCAGGTTACGTCGACTCTGTGGATGAAAGGAGCAGCAAGTGGTAGTTAATGCATTTATTCAGAGTATGCGTGCGTTGATGGCCAAGTTTGGTATCGATGCGCCGGATATACGTGTGCAGGGGCTGACGCTGGATAGTCGTGAGGTAAACACCAAGCTGGCGTTCGTTGCGGTAAAAGGCCACGAACGGGACGGTCGTGACTTTATTCCCCAGGCCATTAGTCTCGGTGCCCGGATCATACTGGCGCAAACTGACGACACTAAAGCCCATGGCGCGCTGGAAATGCGGGGAAATTCGGTCATTATTTCGCTCTATGACTTGCCGAATATGCTGTCAAAAATTGCTGCCGCTTTCTACGACTACCCGGCCCAGAAAATGACTACAGTTGCGGTAACCGGCACCAACGGTAAAACGTCGGTGGTGCAGTTAATATCGCAATTAAAGGATGCCCTTGGTACCCGGGCAGCGGCGGTTGGCACCCTGGGGAGTGGCGTCTACGACGGTGAAGACACCGCCTGGGACCAGACGCCAGCAGCCAATACCACGCCGGATGCCATTCATATGCAGTATGTGATGGCCGAATTCGTGCAGCAGGAAGTGCGTCACCTGGCGTTCGAAGCCAGCTCGCACGCGCTGGTGCAGGGTCGGTTGCAGCAAGTGAAAACAGACGTGGCAGTATTTACCAATCTTACCCGTGACCACCTCGATTATCATGGCACCATGGGCGCGTATGCGAAAGCCAAACGGGAACTGCTGAATCAGCCTGGTTTATATGCAGTCGTTCTGAACGCTGAGGACAATGAAAGTCAGAACTGGGCGAATGCCGCGCCCGAAACGGCCACTCTGGTATGGACCGGCATTGATATTGCTGTCCCCACTGCGACCCAGGATCGCCATTGTTTAGCCACAAACCTTAACTACCATACAGCAGGGTGTGACTTTGAACTGCAAACCTCATGGGGAAGCCAGCAGGTGAGTATTCCGCTGCTGGGCAGATTCAATGTGAGTAACGTGCTCAGTGCAGTGGCTACCTTGCTGGCGGAAGGCGAGCGGTTTGAGGATGTGATGAAGGTGGTCACCCGACTGCATCCGGTGAAAGGGCGTATGGAAGTGTTTCCGTTTACCGCCCATGCCAACGTGGTAGTGGACTATGCGCATACCCCCGACGCGCTTGAAAAAGTACTGCAAAGTGCCAGGGCTCATACCGATGGCGACGTGTGGTGCGTGTTTGGCTGCGGCGGCGATCGCGATGCCGGTAAACGCCCGCTTATGGGGAAGGCCGCGGAGGCCGGCGCGGATCATCTGGTGATCACCACCGACAACTGTCGTACCGAAGCGCCAGAAGCGATAGCCCGCGATATCCTTCGGGGGCTGGCCGACAGTGCCAACGCAGTGGCAGAGCCCGACCGTGAACAGGCAGTGCGGTATTGCCTGGAGCACGCCAATCAGAATGACCTGATTGTGGTCGCGGGCAAGGGGCACGAAGACTACCAGATAATAGGTACCACTAAGACAGATTATAACGAACGCGCAGTGATAGCGCGTTTGCAACAGGAGTACAGCAAATGATTACCACAACGCTGTCGTGGATCGCCGAGAAAATTGGCGGAAAACTGGAGGGTGAAGACCTCACCGTCGCGGATGTCAGCACAGACACCCGTGCTATGACGGAAGGCGCAGTTTACCTGGCGCTGAATGGGGCTAACTTCAACGGCCATAAGTTTGTGGCACAGGCTGTGGCAGCGGGGGCGGCGGCGATTATTGCCAGTGAGCCGGTTAGCACCAACGTGCCTGTGATATACGTGAACGACACCAAAGAAGCCCTGGGACAGCTAGGGGCTGCGGTAAAAGCCGAAGTGGCACCGAAAACCGTCGCGATCACCGGCAGCAGCGGTAAAACAACCGTAAAAGAAATGAGTGCGGCAATTCTTGAGCGCCGTGGGTCGGTATTGGCTACCGCGGGCAATTTTAACAATGAGATTGGCGTACCGCTGACCCTGTTAAGGTTACAGCCAGAGCACGAATTTGCGGTCATTGAACTGGGTGCTAATCACTTAGGCGAAATTGCCTACACCACCAGTTTAGTTAAGCCTGATGTGGCGACAATCGTGAACGCGGCGGCGTCACACCTGGAAGGCTTTGGCAGTCTGCTGGGTGTAGCCCGGGCGAAAAGTGAAATATTCAAAGGCCTCGCCGAACAAGGCGTGGCCATTGTCAATGAAGACAGTCAGTTCGCTGAATTCTGGAAGGGCAAGCTGAAACACCGTGAGGTCCTCACCTTTGCCCCCGATCAGACCCATACTGCTGACTTCACTGCAGAAGATATCATTGTGGGGCTGGACGGGTGTGCCGCGTTTCAGATGGCCACCCCGCAGGGGGAAGTGGCTATTCAGCTGACTATCCCCGGCTTGCACAATGTGGGTAATGCCCTGGTTGCAGCCGCACTGTGTATGCAGGTAGGTGCCACACTGGAGGATATCCGTGACGGACTGGCTGGTATGCAACAGGTGAGCGGACGACTGAATGTTAAAATGCTCACCAGCCAGATTCGCTTATTAGACGACACTTATAACGCCAACGTGGCCTCCGTTAACGCGGCAATTGATACACTGGCGACGTTTTCCGGACTGAGAGTCATGGTACTGGGCGATATGGCCGAGCTGGGCGAAAAGGCCCGCTACTATCATGAAAAGGTGGGCGACTATGCCCAGCAACAGGGTATCCATTATCTGTTTACAGTGGGCGTTCTCAGTCAGTCTGCGAGCAGTGTGTTTGGCAACAATGGTCAGCATTTCTCAGACATCGAAGCCTTAATGGCGGAGATGGAAAACCGGCTACTGCATGAACAGCGGGATATCTCCATTCTGGTTAAAGGCTCGCGCAGTTCCAGGATGGAGCGGGTAGTGGCCGCCATTGAGGCGTCTCCGCTGGGAAAGCTTGAGCGCCGTCGGGAGCGAATTGCATGTTAATATGGCTGGCTGACTGGTTAACGCAGTTTGATGCGGGATTTAATGTCTTCTCGTATCTGACCATGCGCGCCATCCTGAGTACCCTGACGGCGTTACTGATCGCTATTCTGATTGGTCCGAAAATGATCCGCTGGCTACAGCAGATGCAGATTGGCCAGACCGTGCGCGATGACGGGCCGCAATCCCATCTGTCAAAAGCCGGCACCCCCACAATGGGCGGTTTGTTAATTCTGGCGGCCATCGTGACCAGCGTTTTGCTATGGGCCGACCTGAGTAATCGCTACGTGTGGGTGACCCTCAGTATCGTAGTGGGTTACGGCATTATTGGTTTCGTCGACGACTACCGTAAGGTGATCCGCAAAGATTCAAAAGGCCTGATTGCGCGCTGGAAATATTTTTGGCAATCGGTCATCGCGCTGGTGGTGGCCTTTTATCTCTACAGTTCATCCACCAGTGCGGTGGAAACGTCACTGTTGGTCCCGTTTTTTAAAGAGGTTTTCCCGCAACTTGGGATCTTCTTCATCGCCATTACCTATTTCGCGCTGGTGGGCACCAGTAACGCCGTTAATCTCACCGATGGCCTCGATGGGTTAGCCATTGTGCCGACCATTTTAGTCGCCGGTGCATTTGCTGTGTTTGCTTATGTCACCGGGAATGCAAACTTTGCCGAATACCTGAACATTCCTCATATACCGCTTACCAGCGAACTGGTGATTGTGTGTACTGCCATGGTGGGCGCCGGACTGGGCTTCCTGTGGTTTAACACTTACCCGGCGCAGGTGTTTATGGGCGATGTAGGTTCGCTGGCACTGGGCGGAACGCTGGGTATCCTGGCGGTACTGGTCCGTCAGGAAATTGTGCTTATCATTATGGGCGGCGTGTTCGTGATGGAAACGGTGTCGGTTATCTTGCAGGTGGGTTCCTACAAGTTGCGCGGGGAACGTATTTTTCGCATGGCGCCCATTCATCATCATTACGAACTGAAAGGCTGGCCTGAGCCCCGGGTTATTGTCCGGTTCTGGATTATCTCCATCATTCTGGTGCTGGTGGGGCTGGCAACGTTGAAATTACGCTAATGAATATACTGGAAAACGCACAACATGTGGTGGTGGCGGGTCTGGGAATGACCGGCCAGGCCTGTGTGCGTTTTTTGACAGGACAGCCTGTGACGGTAACGGCGTGGGATACCCGTTCCCACCTCAACGTGCCTGACACCATCACAGTACCCGTGATTCTTGGCGAGCCGGCTGAAGACTTCTGGCAAAACGTTGACTGCCTTATCCTCAGCCCGGGAATCAATCCACAGCTGCCGGCTGTAGAGGCCGCACAGGCGCATGGTGTGGAGGTCATGGGCGACGTTGAACTGTTCGCCCGGCTAAACACAGTGCCAGCGTTCGGCATCACCGGTTCGAACGGCAAAACAACCGTGACACTATTACTTACCCATATTCTGCAAGCTGCGGGGAAACGGGCAATTGCCGCGGGGAATGTGGGCACTCCGGTACTGGATACTCTTGATCAGTCACTGGACGCGGTGGTGCTTGAGCTGTCCAGCTTTCAGCTGGAAACCACCTCATCGCTGACGCTGCAGGCGGCGACTATCCTGAATATATCGGATGATCACCTGGACCGCCATGGCACCCTGCAGCGTTATCTGGACGCCAAACAACGAATTTTTGCCCATTGCGACACCGCCGTAGTCTGGCGGGGGCAAGCGGAAACCCGGCCTACTACAGCGGTAAATAATATGCTGTTGTACGGTCTGGATGACGTAGCCAGCGGGTTGGGTTACCGTCAGGGATGGATCACACTGGACAATGAACCTGTGGTAGATATGCAGCAGGTTGCCCTGGTAGGGCGCCATAATGTACTGAATATTCAGGCCGCCCTGGCCATGGCGATGACAGCCGGCGTGCCACCGCACGTTGCGGCAGAGGCCGTGTATGAGTTCTCCTCCGCGCCGCACCGCTGCGTGGAAATCGCCTCTCATAACGATGTACGCTGGATAGACGACTCTAAAGCCACTAACGTAGGTGCGACACTGGCTGCTATTGAGGGGATTGGACCGGGCTGTTCCGGTAACCTTATTCTGATTGCGGGAGGCGATGCCAAAGGCGCTGACCTCTCGGCACTGGCAGCAGTCATCAGTGAAAACGTTCACTTTGTGATTGCTCTTGGCCGCGATGGTGAACGAATTGCCGCGCTGTCTCCCTGTTCAGCCTATGTACAATCGTTGCAGGAAGCGGTGGCGCTGGCCTATGAAAAAGCCACACCCGGTGACGTGGTATTGCTGTCACCAGCCTGCGCCAGTTTAGACATGTTTGATAATTATATTCACCGCGCCAGCGTATTTGCAGACGCCGTGAAGGGGGTGACAGCCGATGCTTAATGCTGCCACCCGCCTGACTGACTTATTTGCCGCTCGCCATGGCGCCGTGGAAGACCGTCGATCCTACGACAGCGGTCTTATCATGGTCTCCATCGCCTTAATGTCCATTGGCTTGATTATTGTCACCTCGGCGTCTATGCCGGTGGCGGATCGCCTGTTCGACAACCCGTTTCATTTTGCCATCCGGCATATGATTTATCTGGTTATAGCCATCATTGCCGCCATGCTGGTGTTGCAGTTACCGTTAAACTTTTGGCGCGTGAGCAACCCCTATCTGCTGTTAGTTGCGCTGGCACTGTTGGTGGCGGTGCTCTTTATCGGCCGAAATGTGAACGGCAGTACCCGCTGGCTGGCGATAGGGCCGATTACGATTCAGGCCGCTGAGCCGGCAAAATTATTTTTCTTTGCTTACCTGGCGGGCTATCTGGTGCGCCGGTATGAAGAGGTGACAGAAAACCTCAAAGGCTTCATTAAACCGCTGGTGGTGTTCTTTATTCTGGCCATGTTGCTGTTGCTACAGCCGGATTTAGGTACGGTGGTGGTGATGTTTGCCACCACTATTGGCTTATTGTTCCTGGCCGGCGCAAAACTCTGGCAGTTCTTCGCGCTGGCTTTTGCGGGATTGCTGGCGGTGGTAGCGCTGATCGTCTTTGAGGAATACCGAATGAAGCGGGTGACCTCGTTTCTGGACCCCTGGGCTGATCCCTTCGGCGCCGGCTACCAGCTCACCCAGTCACTGATGGCATACGGGCGTGGCAACTGGTTTGGTCAGGGGCTGGGCAACAGTCTGCAAAAGCTCGAGTTCTTGCCTGAAGCGCATACTGACTTCGTGATGGCCATCCTTGCTGAGGAACTCGGCTTCGTGGGTGTGGTGGCGGTATTGGCGCTGATTCTGTACATGGTGGTGCGGGCACTGCAAATCGGTAATGCTGCACTGCTGAAAGAGCGGCCGTTTGAAGGCTACTTGGCGTACAGCATTGGGATCTGGTTCAGCTTCCAGACCGCCGTGAATATTGGTGCCAGCGCCGGCATCCTGCCCACCAAAGGGCTTACCCTCCCACTGGTTAGTTACGGTGGCTCCAGTCTCATTATTATGGCAATAGCGGTGGCGCTGTTGCTGCGGATAGACTTTGAATTGCGGGTTGACGGGGTGCAGGCACTGGGCCGTGGTGATCGGGCACGCCTGCCGAAAAAAGTGTCCCGGACCGAAGGTAAGCAACGGGCCAAGGCCATGCTTGATGATGTTGCTGAGGAGGCCGGCGATGACTAAACGTTGTCTGATCATGGCCGGCGGGACCGGCGGCCATGTGTTCCCCGGACTGGCAGTGGCTGATGCGTTATACGATAAAGGCTGGGACGTACACTGGTTAGGTACTGCTGAGCGAATGGAAGCGGACGTGGTGCCTAAACACGGCTATCCGATTTCTTTCGTACCGGTAAAAGGGATGCGCGGGAAAGGCATATTGGCGAAAGTCTCTGGTGCCCTGACGCTGCTAAAAGGCTTATGGCATGCCCGCAAACTTTTACAGTCGATAAAGCCGGATGTGGTTATCGGGTTTGGCGGTTATGCCAGCGGGCCCGGGGGCATTGCTGCCTGGTCACTGGGAATACCGCTACTGGTACACGAGCAGAATGCCGCGGCCGGATTAACCAACCGCTTGCTAAGCCGTTTCGCCAACCGGGTTCTGTTAGCCTTTGACGATGCGCGGCCGCAATTTACCTCAGCTAAAGATATCCAGGCGGTGGGTAACCCCGTGCGCAATCCTATTCTGACTACTCCGCAAAAAGACAGTATGGAAACTCCGCTTAACATGCTGGTAGTGGGAGGAAGCTTGGGTGCCCGACCATTGAATGATACGGTGCCGGCAATGACTGCTGAATTTGAAAGCTTGTCCATTTGGCATCAGTGTGGCAAGGGCAACGAAGAACAGGTGAAAGCCGCCTACCAGTCCGCACGCAGTCAGGTCAGAGTGACCGAGTTTATTGATGATATGGCCGCGGCTTATGCATGGGCTGACTTTATCGTCTGCCGGGCCGGCGCGTTGACAGTGTCAGAAGTTGCGGTGGCAGGGCGCGCGGCTATTTTTGTGCCGCTTCCACATGCGGTGGATGATCATCAAACCAAAAACGCGCAGTCGTTAGTAAACGCTAAAGCTGCAGTGATGATCCCGCAGTCGCTGCTGAAGGAAAACCTCGGCCCCGCTGTACGCCAATGGATTGCAGACCCACAAGCCTGTCTGAAGATGGGGCATATGGCCAGCAAGCAGGCCCGCCGAAATGCCACCCAAGATGTAGTAACCCAGTGCGAAGCACTGATGGGAGGATCCAGATAATGGTGTTGAAAGCTCCATTCCAAAGCCCGCAAATGCGCAAAGTCCGCCGAATTTTCTTCATTGGTATCGGCGGTGCAGGCATGGGCGGCATTGCAGAAGTATTATTAAACGAAGGCTACACCGTGGTGGGATCCGATATTCAGGCAGGTGCGATGACGCGCCGGCTGGCGGATTTAGGGGCTGAGATCCAAATCGGCCATGCCGCCCAGAACGTCCATGGTGCTGACGTGGTTGTGGTATCCAGTGCCATTGACGAAACAAACCCCGAAATACAGTTTGCCCGGGAGCAACGTATTCCTATTATTCGCAGGGCTGAGATGCTGGCAGAGCTGATGCGCTTCCGGCACGGTATCGCCGTGGCCGGCACCCACGGTAAAACCACCACCACCAGCCTGATTGCCACAATATTCGCCGAGGCCGACTACGATCCCACCTTTGTTATTGGCGGCCTGCTTAATAGCGCGGGCACCAATGCCCGGTTAGGCAAAAGTCGTTATCTGATTGCCGAAGCGGACGAAAGCGACGCATCATTTTTGCATTTGCAGCCCATGGTGTCGGTAGTGACCAATATTGAAGCGGATCACATGGCCACCTACGATGGCGACTTCGAACGAGTCAAAGATACCTTTGTCGACTTTTTGCGTAATCTGCCTTTCTATGGCCAGGCTATTGTCTGGGGGGATGATGAAAATATTCAGGAAATTCGCCCCCGCATCGGCCGCAATATTCTGACCTATGGTTTCGGTGAGCAAAATGATTTCCGGGCTACCGAGGTCACGCTGTCGTTCGGAAAAGCGCAGTTCACGGTATTGCGTCCGGATCACGACCCGTTAACGGTGACGCTCAACCAGACCGGTATGCATAATGTGCTCAATGCACTGGCCGCGATTGCAGTGGCTACCGACGAAGGCGTGAGCGATGAGGCCATTATTAAGGCTTTAGCAGGTTTCGGTGGGATAGGACGGCGGTTTGAGTTACTGGGTGATTTTACAACCAGTAAAGGGCAGGTGACCCTGGTGGACGACTACGGTCATCATCCTACGGAAGTCAAAGCCACCGTTGAAGCGGCTCGGGCAAACTGGCCCGATAACAGGTTAGTAATGGTTTACCAACCTCACAGGTACAGCCGTACCCGGGATCTCTATGAAGATTTTGTAGAGGTGTTGTCGCAGGTAGATGTATTGTTGCTGCTGGATATTTACCCTGCCAGTGAAGCCCCAATCAAAGGTGTGGACAGCAAATCCTTATGTTGGTCCATTCGTCAGCGCGGCCAGATTGAGCCCATTTACGTGGGAGATAAAAATGCGCTGGGACCAATTTTAGCGGGCATTCTGACGGATAACGACATTGTCATGACGCAGGGCGCTGGCAATATCGGCCAGATAGCCAGGCAGTTGCAGCAAGCAGGTCTGGAGCCTGAACAGTTGCAGGCACTGGGGGCCACGTCATGAAATTGTACAGCCCGAGAGAATTTGGCCGGGTAGCTGTGATGCTCGGCGGTGATTCTGCTGAACGCGCGGTATCGCTCAATTCAGGACAAGCAGTTTTGGCCGCCCTCCATCGTCAGGGCGTGGATGCGTTTGCTTTTGACCCGGCAGCGCGACCACTGACCGATTTATCACACGAAACAGTCGACCGGGTGCTGATTATGCTGCATGGTCGCGGTGGCGAGGATGGCTCAATGCAGGGCGCCTTACAGCAGCTAAAAATACCCTATACCGGAAGTGGCGTATTGGGGTCTGCGCTGGCAATGGATAAAATCCACAGCAAGCAAATTTGGCAGTGTCTTAATTTACCGACGGCTAAATACCAAATTGCTGATAAAAGTGACTTTGAAGCTGGATCATGCGGCGCTATAATGCATGAATTGGGGAATGAGGTCATGGTAAAACCGTCTCGGGAAGGCTCGAGTATCGGCATGGCCAGAGTGACGAGCGCTAAACAACTTCTTACTGCCATTCAGGACGCTTTTAAATACGATAATCAAGTCCTGCTGGAGCAGTATATTGACGGGCCCGAATACACTGTATCGGTGGTTCAGGGTGAGGCTTTACCGTCGATCCGCATGTCTACCCCCCATACGTTTTATGATTACGCTGCCAAGTACCAGGATGATACTACTGAGTATTTTTGTCCCAGCGGACTAAGCGATGACGACGAGCAAAGGCTGGCAGCGTTAGCGACCCGGGCCTTTCATGCGCTCTCCGGTTCTGGCTGGGGACGTGTGGATGTGATGCGGGACGCCAGCGGGAATTTTTTCCTGCTGGAGTCGAATACCGTACCGGGCATGACAGAAAAAAGTCTGGTGCCAAAGGCGGCCAGTGCGGCAGGCATGAGCTTTGATGATTTAGTGCTGGCCATATTAGCGACCAGCATGCCCGCAGAGATAGGGCGGGCAGCGGAATAATGACTGACCAGGCGCGCAATTCCTATGAGCTGTGGGGCGGTGTTATCTTCCTGCTGCTGATAGTCTGCGGGTTGATATTCGGCGGGGTTAAAACCTACGGCTGGATGCAGGATGAGCAACAGATGCCGGTACAGGTAATCGACTTTTCCGGCGATTACCGCTACGTCAATATTGCGCGGCTGGAGCGCCTGATTCGCCAGTCGCAGCCAGGCAGCTTTTTTGCGCTGGATGTAAATGACGTGTATCGGCTAGTAGAAGCGCAGCCGTGGATTTACCGGGCTTCGGTACGTAAACAGTGGCCCAATACGTTAAAAATTTATCTGGTTGAGCAGACCCCGGTGGCGCACTGGAATGATGATTTACTGCTTAACCCTTATGGCGATACCTTCAATGCCAGTGGCGAAGGACTGACGCTGCCGCGGTTATACGGACCGGGAGGCAGCGAGAAAACCGCACTGGAAGGCTATCATGCGATGCAGTCGCTGCTCGCGACGGCCGCCATGGGTATCAACGAACTCTCGCTGAGCGAGCGGTTCGCGTGGCAACTGGAGTTACAAAACGGCGTTGAACTGAATCTTGGCAGACAAGAGTTCATCGACCGGCTGCAACGGTTTATCGATATTTATCCGTTGTTGGCCACACAACCGAAGGGCGTGAAATACGTTGACCTTCGATACGACACAGGATTGGCTGTAGGCTGGAAGTCGGCAAACGGCGAACAAAGCGAAGAAGAGAGTTAAGGAAACCATGTCAAAACCTGCTGAACGCAATTTGATTGTCGGACTGGACATAGGAACCAGCCAGGTAAAAGCCGTGGTCGGCGAGCTGCTGGACGATGACCAAATCAGCATTGTTGGTGTCGGCACCCACGCAGCTAAAGGCATGGATAAGGGCGGCGTGAACGATCTGAACCTGGTGGTGAAGTCCGTTCAACGGGCGGTCAATGAAATGGAGCTGATGGCGGACTGCCGGGTCTCGTCGGTCTTCATGTCAATCAGCGGGCGTCATGTGAAATGCCAGAATGAAAACGGCATGGTGCCAATTAACAATCAGGAAGTGACGCAGGAAGACGTTGATAACGTTATCCATGCGGCACGCAGCGTGCCTATTGCTGCAGAACGACGCTTGCTGCACGTACTGCCTCAGGAATACACCATTGATGTGCAGGAGGGGATTAAAAACCCTATCGGCATGTCGGGTGTGCGGATGGAAGCGGACGCGCACATTATTACCTGCGCCGATGATATGGCGAAGAATCTGGTGAAGTGCATTGAACGTTGTGAGTTGAATGCAGACCAACTGATATTCTCTGCGCTGGCGTCCAGCTATGCCGTGCTCACCGATGATGAACGGGAACTGGGCGTCTGTGTAGTCGACATTGGCGGCGGCACCATGGATATCGTGATTTATACCGACGGTGCGATACGACACACGGCGGTGATCCCCGTAGCGGGAAATCAGATTACCAGCGATATCGCCAAGATTTTCCGCACGCCTATCAGCAATGCGGAAGAAATTAAGGTCAATTATGCCTGTGCTCTCAAAGATATGGTGAGCATGGAAGAAAGTATTGAAGTCCCGAGCGTGGGTGGAAGACCCGCTCGGGTGATGTCGCGGCACACCTTGGCAGAAGTCATTGAGCCGCGTTATCAGGAACTGTTTGAGCTGGTTTTGGATGAAATTAAAGCCAGCGGTCTGGAAGAGCAAATTGCGGCCGGGTTAGTGCTAACCGGCGGCACCGCCAAAATGGAAGGCGCCGTTGAGTTTGCTGAGGAATTGTTCCAGATGCCCGTGCGTGTGGGTAACCCCATCAATATGAAGGGGTTGTCCGAGTATGTTGACGACGCGGGGTTTGCAACCGCAGTAGGGCTTTTGCACTACGGAAAAATGCAGTCAGAGAATAATAAGTCCAGTAAGCAGAAAGCCGGGGATAATTTCTTCCACCGGGTGCAAAGCTGGTTTAAAGGTGAATTTTAATTTTTTTTGGGGGCGCTAAGGCAATGGCCATAACCATCAGCATGGATGCATCTGATTTAGAGTGTATGACCTGGCTTAGTGTTGAAGACGTACAACCGGAGAGTAAGTATGTTTGAATTAATGGATAGTCACGGCGAAGAAGCCGTAATCAAAGTCATCGGTGTCGGTGGCGGCGGTGGCAATGCAGTGGAACACATGGTTTCACAAAGCATTGAAGGCGTTGAGTTTATCGCTATCAACACTGATGCACAGGTACTGCGTAGCTCCAGTGCCAACGTCACGTTGCAAATTGGCTCCAGCGTTACTAAGGGCCTGGGTGCAGGTGCCGATCCCAACATTGGCCGGGAAGCGGCACACGAAGATCGCGAAACAATTCGTCAGGCGCTGGATGGCGCTGACATGGTATTTATTACCGCAGGAATGGGCGGCGGCACAGGTACCGGTGCGGCGCCTGAAGTCGCTAAAATTGCCCGTGAAATGGGTATTCTGACAGTCGCAGTGGTGACCAAGCCGTTCCCGTTTGAAGGGAAAAAGCGCACCACATTCGCTGAACAGGGCATCGTTGAGCTGGCGAACAATGTGGACTCATTGATCACCATCCCGAACGAGAAACTGCTCAAAGTGATGGGCCCAGGCACACCATTATTGCAAGCCTTTAGTGCAGCAAATGATGTGCTACGTGGTGCGGTACAGGGTATTGCAGAGCTGATCACCCGCCCCGGTCTGATTAACGTTGACTTTGCAGACGTTCGCACCGTGATGTCGGAAATGGGTAAAGCCATGATGGGCTCTGGTGCAGCATCTGGCGCCGATCGCGCTGAAGAAGCAGCCGAAGCCGCCATTGCCAGTCCACTACTGGAAGATATCGATCTTTCCGGTGCCCGTGGCATCCTCGTGAATATTACCGCTGGTCCGGATTTTGCAATAGATGAGTTTGAGACCGTAGGTAACGCCGTTAAAGCGTTTGCCTCTGAAAATGCGACGGTCGTCGTGGGTACAGTGATAGATATGGACATGACCGACGAGCTTCGTGTGACCGTAGTAGCCACCGGCATTGGCGCAGAGCGTAAACCAGATATTTCACTGGTGAGCTCAGAAGGCTCTCGCCTGACAGCCAGCGCCCGTGAGTATGGTTCACAGCAATCTGCGGAGCCGCGTGGGAATAGCAGTGTAGGATCTACAGACGGCAACCAGGCGTTAAAAGCTGAAGATGAAGCGCAGCCAGGTTCAGATCTGGAGTATCTGGATATCCCTGCGTTTTTGAGAAAACAAGCGGACTGATTCCCACTGGGGAATTTTTACGCAAAACCGTTGTCACAAAGTGAATGGGTGCCTGCTGCTTAGGGGCACGTATGACACTTTTTTGACATGTGAGTGACAACTCACTATAATGCGCGACCGCTTTTTATACAGGTAAAAGCAAACGAGATGATTAGACAACGTACAATCAAGCACCCGGTTCAGGAAACCGGAATAGGGCTTCACAAAGGGGAAAAGGTCACCATGACTCTCCGGCCTGCGCCTGCGAATACAGGAATTGTATTTCGGCGTATTGACCTTGAACCTCATGTGGACATCCCTGCGCGTGCGAACGCGGTGGGTAATACCATGTTGTGTACGTGTTTGAACAACGACGATGGTGTGAGTATTCACACCGTTGAACACCTGGCCTCAGCGTTAGCTGGCCTGGGTATCGACAACATTATTGTTGAGGTTGACAGCAACGAGCTGCCGATCATGGATGGTAGTGCAAGTCCGTTCGTCTTCTTGTTGCAATCCGCCGGTATTGAAGAGCTCAACGCACACAAACGGTTTATCCGTATTAAGAAGCCTGTGCGGGTAGAAGACGGTGATAAGTGGGCCGAACTGGTCCCGCACGACGGTTTCCGGGTAGATTTTAAGATTGATTTCGACCACCCGGTAATCAGTCAGACACGTCAGCACATGGTGATGGACTTTGACTCCTGTTCGTATGTGAATGAAGTCAGCCGGGCGCGCACATTCGGATTCATGAGTGACCTGGAATACATGAACGCGAATAACCTGGCGTTGGGTGGCAGTATGGAAAATGCTGTTGCGCTGGACGAGTTCCGTATTCTGAACCCGGAAGGGCTTCGCTACGATGACGAATTCCTGAAGCATAAAATTCTTGATGCTGTGGGCGACTTGTATCTGGGTGGCCACAGTATTATCGGTGAGCTACGGGCATTTAAGACCGGCCATGGTTTAAATAACAAGCTGTTGAATGCCGTGTTATCACAGCGCGAGTGCTGGGAGTTCGTGACTTACGACTCGCAGGATGACGCGCCTATCCGATACGCGCAGCCGCTACTGGCGTAATTGAATGATAAGCTTGTAATAAGAAAGCCGCTCATGTTTGAAGCGGCTTTTTTTATTGTGGCAACAAGGGATCAAAACTGTTTAGGTGGAAACTTGCAGTTTAGGGGCTTGGGTTTTCCGCCGGTATAATAAAAGTGCTGCACCGGACGCCATCAACAAACCAAATGTTGCCGGGGCATTTACTTGCGGATTAGGTGGTGGTGGCGGAAGAACTACTTGAATTTGACCGCCGTTGCTCGGCATGGTCCATTGTGTCAGGGCAATGTTTGTCGTGCCGAAAGTATGCGGACCAGGCTGTAAACCACTAACTGTTACTGTTAAGAAGTTAGGTTCAGACAAGGTGGTAAGCGTACCGCCAGCAAACATTGCATATGTGGCATTTACCAGAGCACCATCAAGATTATTAATACTAGTTAAGCTGTTAATGAACCCATCGAACGGGTATTCTACTCCATCAATAAACAAAGACCCGTCGGGGGAGGAAAGACTTCCGTGCCAGTGTTGATCGTAAAATAATACATCACCGTTATTTAAGACTCTCCAACTGAGCGACACCGTATGTGCATTAACATTGGTCGCTATACCAAAAATTGTAAAGAATAATAACGTACATCCTGTTAAGAAGCGTTTCATAATCATCTCCAATAAGGATTTTTCGTTACTTCGCCGTATAATTACAGGCACAAAAAAAGCTGCTTAAGCCGTGCCAGATCTATATCTCGTTGAAAAGATGTTTATTTATTCAAATGACTTTTTCGTTAAAGTGAAAAGTGTAAAGAAAGCTGACATTTTTCTCAGGGAGATTGAGGTTTTGTCGTTAACTTTGTAAGGTGAGCGCGAATCAATGGGTTGGAAGGATCTAACCTTGAAGCTTCCGCAAGCATTTTTTTTGCGGTTTCTATATCACCACTTTTTTCGAACCAGGTAGCGGCAGTATCGAGTGCAGGTGGATAATCAGAGTGATGCTTAACAAGTGAGTCTACATAGACACGCGCTTCACTTAATCTGTTGTTATCTGTTAAGAGAGCGGTTAAATTATTTAACGCAAAGACATTGTATTGATCGAGTAACAATACTTGTTTATAGCTTTCGATAGCTGTCTCCGGAGAGTCATTTTCAACTTTATTAGCTAATATTAATTTTGCTGTAATATTGTCAGGATGTTCCTCGGAAAATACGCGAATAGTATGAATAGCCGCTGAAAACTTCTTATTTGCTTCTAATGTTTCTCCTAACAGAAGGGTTGAATGCAGATTATTCCTGATTTCTGCTGCTCTCTGCGCGTGAGGTAAGGCCTTCGCGCTCTCCTCTTTTTGATTATAAAATGTGGCTAGTAAGTAATTGAGGTAGTAATTTGATTGTAAGGAGTCTTCGGTAACTGTAGGTTTCTGAATGAGGATCCTTCCTTCTTTACGAATATAAGTGATGTATTGAAGCTGATACGTCAAAGGCTGGGATTGAAAATGCGCCAGGTAACGTGAAAGCACATCTTCCGCTTCCAATAGCTCTCCGGACATTTCCAATACTGTTGCCAATGCAGTCACCGCAGCTTCATTATAAGGGCTTTGTTCAAGCCAAAACTTTGAAAATAATAAGGCCTCTTCAAGTTCGTTCGCACGTATTAGAGAAATCACATAAGGTAGGTAGTCTACCCCGTCAGCGATGCGGTTAGTGTAAGACGAGAAAAGTCGTAGTACATTGGTTGTTTTGTTGTGCGTGCTGAATTTTCGAACTGCAAAATTAAAAAGTTTAAGGTCTTCTGGCTGATGTTCTGCACTCTTCAGCATTAGTGAAGCCACTTCGTCAACCTCATCTGATGTCTCGGCCGCGGTGAATGCGGTTTGCCAAATCGCCGTTGAAGTCGTATGGGAGGTCATCATCGGATGAAGATGTCGCAAGGCCCTCTCTGGTTCGTTCAGCTTAATTGCTACTCTGGCCTGAAACAACCCAGCGACATCTTCGTTCAGGTAATTGGGAGGCATGTCAGTAACTAAGTCAGTGACCAGACTGAATTGGTTTTGTAAAAAAGCAGCCTGAACCTGAAGTTGGCCACTTGCTGTTTTCGCACCTAACTGTTCTAGAGAGTTTTTTAACTCCGAATGTGCCCGCTTTCCCTTTGTATTAAAGAGCCAGGCACCATAGGAGTCGAGCATGTCTATCGACCATTGCTGTTCGATGATCTTATCAGCCGTGACATCACCAACCAGAAGCAATGGCCATGGTGTATCGTCGCTCTCATCGCCAGACTTTGTCGTGAAAAGCTTTTCATAATATCCTTTTCGATAAAGTTGATAATTGGCAACGCCTTTTAATTGCTCCACAGTAGATGAATTATTATTCAAGCTTTCCAGTGTTTTCTTTGCAAGCAATGGCTTTTCAAGAGCCAGATAAGCGCCAGTCAGTATATGATAGAGAGGCTCGGAAAGAGAAGTGAGTGAACGTAACCTCTCGAGATAGACTACAGCCTCCCCATATTCTTTATTTTTAAATGATGAAGCCCCCATTATAGCTAGCAGGTGTTCATCAGCGGTTCCTTGCGACATCGCTTTTTTACCACTAGCGTATGCCTCATCAAAATTACCTATGTTAAAACTTATAATAGACTTAAGCTTTGCTAAGAAGGGGGATCTCTGCCACGATTCTTCAAATGGCGAAAAATACCGTTCCGCTTCATCAAAGCGCTCTTCATATATGAGAAGTGAAATGAGTGCTAATCTATTTTCAGAATGTTGCGGGCGGAGCTCTAATTGAGTTAATAGGGTCTCAATAACTTCGCTTGGGGAATCGTTATTTGTATAAACAAACCGCATAACGTCCATATAGTCATACAGCTGTTCCTCATTGGGGGACAGTAATTCCAGTTCTGTCAGCGCTTTGTCTGGCTCTTCTCCCGATACATATTTTACAAAGCGGCTTGTTAACTGCGTATAAAACTCGTTTTCTTCCTCCATGGACTTGTGATTCGACCAAAAATCAACCCCATCTTCATAGGTCCCTGCCATTATCAAGGCTTTGACTTTCTGAAAGATATCTCGTGGGGTACCTCCGTGAGAGGTTATAGCCACTTCGGAGGCTTCCCGAAGTTTAGAATGGGCACCCGTTTCGGAATATATCAAGTATCTACGGGATGTAATTTGATGTACCGGAGCTCCGAAATCGATCGCTCTGCTTAATTCTTTCTCTGCTGACTCATACTTACTTTGCGCAATGTATGCATCGGCCAGTGTTAATCTGAGGAGGTAATTGTTCCCTTCTTTCTGAAGAGCGGTTTTAAGAATTACTTCAGCAGTTCGATGATCCTGGCGCTCCATAGCAACTTTTGCTTCTGCCAAAGACTCATCACTTGTTTGACCACACCCAACCGTAAATAAAGCCGACAGTACGAGAAGAATAGAAAAAATTCGGTAGTTTGCATACCGATGATAAAGTGACCAATCAGGGCGATATGTTTTCACGTTGATACCTTTCGGCGTCGCTAGTCTCGTGACGACTAGGGGAATTGAGCTATTTCTAACTATATATCAGTCCACAAATATTGCTTAATTATCGTTCAGTTTATTTCGTGTTTGTTTGGCGGCAATTTAAACGTTAAACTATGCCCGGTTAACGATGGGGCAACGAATGAAAGTTGAGATAAAACTATATTCTGAAAGTAAGTCTTACTTTAGAAGTTATCGAATGCGAGATGTTGTAAGCATCACGGTTCTTTGCTCTCTTTTCATGTTGGTGTCGAGTCGCTCCACCGATTCGGTGTCAGAAGATCTTGCGCGCATCAAGCTGGCTCAGACCGCTATGACTACGCAGCAAGACGAGGTCACGGCGCTGAAGACAAATACCAGTGAAAAACTGAATGCGCTGGTGACGCATATTGCTTCGTTATCAGCGAAGGTGAATCAACTTGACAGCCAGAATGCACGACTGGCTGAAGAATTAGGTATGGCAGCGGCTGACCTGGACGCTTTCGTACCTGCAGCATTACCTGATGAACATCAGGACGGTCCGATCATGCAGCAGATTACTGCGCTACAGCAGTCACTGGATAGTAAAGCGCAACAACTGACCATGCTTGAAAGTCTGGTCAGAGGGCACCATATCAGTGAGCAGAGTACATTATCTGGCCGTCCGATAAAGTCTGGATGGTTGTCGTCTTATTATGGTATGCGCGCCGACCCCTTTACCGGGGAGCAGGCGATGCATAAAGGATTAGATTTCGCCGGGGAAGCCGGCGACAGCGTGGTTGCCACCGCCGCCGGGGTTGTTACCTGGTCGGGCGATCGGTACGGCTACGGAAATCTGGTAGAAATAGAGCATGGAGATGGCGTGGTAAGCCGGTACGGGCACAATCAGTCGCTCCTGGTGTCAGTAGGGGATGTGGTGACCAAAGGACAGCAAATTGCTGTAATGGGCAACACAGGCCGCTCTACTGGTGCGCATGTTCACTACGAAGTAATAAGAAACGGACAACAAATCGATCCTCTGCCTTTCGTTTACAAGAAGTAATCGGGCAGCAGCCAGGTAAGTCAGTTAGTCTGACAACATCAAATTTGGGTGGCCATGCTGTGCCGTTGTGCAGGGTGGGTCATTTTTAGAAAATTGACGGCGCAGGTATGTGACGTCACGACAAGTAGTGGAATAATCAACCAAATGTTTGCAAGCGTCCTGAGAAAAGTATTCGGAAGTCGAAACGACCGTCTATTAAAAAAATTACAAAAAAGTGTCGAAGCCATTAACGCGCTGGAGTCTGAGTACGAAGGGCTTTCCGACGACGCACTAAAAAACAAGACAGCTGAATTCCGTGAACGTCTGGAAAAAGGCGAAACGCTTGATAGCCTGCTGGTAGAAGCGTTTGCCACTGTCCGGGAAGCCAGTAAACGGGTCTACGGCATGCGTCACTTCGACGTGCAGATGCTGGGTGGTTACGTACTTCACCAGGGTAAAATTGCCGAAATGCGTACCGGTGAGGGTAAAACCCTGACCGCAACCTTGCCGACTTATCTGAACGCACTGACCGGCAAAGGTGTTCACGTGATCACTGTGAATGATTATCTGGCCCGTCGGGATGCTGACTGGAGCCGCGAGTTATTTAATTATCTTGGTATGACCGTGGGTTGTAACGTACCGGGCATGTCGCCGGAGCAGAAGCGTGAGGCTTATGCCAGCGATGTCACTTACGGTACCAACAATGAGTTTGGTTTTGATTATCTGCGTGACAATATGGCATTCAGTCCTCAGGATCGTGTTCAGCGTCCCTTGCACCACGCCGTGATCGATGAAGTTGACTCCATCCTGATTGATGAAGCCCGTACACCACTGATTATCTCTGGTGCGGCAGAGGACAGCTCAGAACTTTACCGTCGGATTAACACGGTTATTCCTGAGCTGGTTCAGCAGGAAGAAGAAGACGAAGAAGGTAAAGAAGGCGACGGTGACTACACCATCGACCTGAAAGCGAAGCAAATACACCTGACTGAGCGTGGTCAGCTGCACGTGGAAGAAATCCTCCAGCGTTCAGGCATTCTGCCTGAAGGGGAATCGCTGTTTGCGGCCGGGAATATCTCGCTACTTCACCATATTAATGCGGCACTGCGCGCGCACAAGCTGTTCAGCAAAGACGTAGACTACATTGTTAAAGAAGACCAGATTGTTATTGTTGATGAACACACCGGTCGTACGATGGAAGGGCGTCGCTGGTCTGAAGGTCTGCACCAAGCAGTAGAAGCTAAAGAAGGTGTGAAGATCCAGAATGAAAACCAGACGCTGGCGTCTATTACTTTCCAGAATTACTTCCGCTTATACGACAAACTGTCAGGCATGACCGGTACCGCCGATACTGAAGCGTTCGAGTTTCAGTCTATATACGGCCTTGAAACCGTGGTGATCCCCACCAACCGGCCGATGATCCGCGATGATAAGGCTGATCTTATCTATCTGACCGCGGAAGAAAAGTACGAAGCCATTGTGGAAGATATCCGCGACTGTGTAAAACGCGGCCAACCCACGCTGGTTGGTACCGTGTCTATTGAAAATTCTGAGCTGCTGTCACGGATCCTCAAGAAAGAAAAGATCCCACACAAGGTTCTGAATGCCAAATTCCATGCGCAGGAAGCTGACATTGTTGCCCAGGCGGGTAAGCCGGGCGCGGTAACCATTGCCACAAACATGGCAGGTCGGGGTACCGATATCGTGTTAGGCGGTAACTGGCAGGTGGAAGTGGAGAACATGGAAAACCCCACCGAAGAACAAATTGCGAAAGTAAAAGAAGCCTGGCAGATCCGCCACAAAGAAGTCCTGGACGCCGGCGGTTTGCACATTATAGGTACTGAGCGCCACGAGTCACGCCGTATCGATAACCAGCTACGCGGCCGGTCAGGTCGTCAGGGGGACCCGGGCTCCAGCCGTTTCTACCTGTCGCTGGATGACGCGTTAATGCGCATCTTTGCGTCTGAAAAAATGGCCGGCATGATGAAGCGGTTGGGTATGGAACGTGGCGAAGCCATCGAGCACCCGTGGGTTACCCGCGCCATCGAAAATGCCCAGCGCAAGGTAGAGGGGCGTAACTTCGATATTCGTAAGCAACTGCTGGAATACGATGATGTGGCTAACGATCAGCGTAAGGTGATTTACGAGCAGCGTAATGAGCTGCTGGACGAAGGCGACATCAGCGAAACCATTGCGGTTATTCGTGAAGATGTGGTGAACACCGTCGTGAACGAATACATTCCGCCCCAGTCACTGGAAGAGATGTGGGATGTGAAAGGGCTGGAAGAGCGCCTGAGAGCCGACTTCGCGGTAGATTTACCGCTTCAGGAGTGGCTGGACAACGACGACAAGCTATACGAAGAAAAGCTGCGTGAGCGTATTCTTGAAGAAATCACCGCGGCGTATCAGGAAAAAGAAAAACTGGTAGGCGCTGACGTACTGCGTCAGTTCGAGAAAGCAGTCATGCTGCAAAATCTGGACAGCAACTGGAAAGAGCATCTGGCGGCCATGGATCACCTGCGTCAGGGGATTCACCTGCGCGGTTACGCACAGAAAAACCCCAAGCAGGAATATAAACGCGAGTCGTTTGAACTGTTCTCAGAAATGCTGGAAGCTCTGAAAATCGAGGTCATCACCATTCTGTCACGGGTTAAGGTGCGTGCTGAAGAAGACGTCGAGAAAGTTGAAGAGCAGCGTCGTCAGGCTGATGACGTGCCTAAGAACTTTAAGCACGAAGATGCCAGCGCGAAGCCAGAAGCGGCCAGCGACAAGGTACGCAGTGAAGTGCGCAACGGACCGAAAGTAGGCCGAAATGATCCCTGTCCGTGCGGCTCAGGCAAAAAATATAAGCAATGTCACGGTAAACTGACCTGATGAAAGAGGTGCATGTCGCCGTGGGGGTTATCCTTCGCGGCAACCAGGTTTACGTGTGTTTACGTCCTGAGGACAAGCACCAGGGCGGCAAATGGGAGTTCCCCGGCGGCAAGGTCGATAGCGGGGAAACGGTGCAGCAGGCACTTAGCCGTGAATTGTCCGAGGAAACCGGTATTCGTGTTAACACTTCGTCACCGCTAACAGAGGTGGTGCACGATTATGGAGACAAGCGGGTCCGCCTTGATGTCCACCTGGTCACCGGTTTCGACGGCGAGCCTTATGGTGCTGAAGGGCAACAGGGCCAGTGGTGGTCAGTTGATTCATTGGACCCGACGGTTTTTCCACAGGCTAATAAAGAAATTATTAACGCTCTGCACGCCACTTTATAAGTCGCCCTGAGTATTATATAAAAAAAGCGAAAGCCGACTGGCTTTCGCTTTTTTGTTTGTGCAGTGTGCAGCGGCGTTTAAATGGTGATGCGGGTAGCAGTGGCGAATGCCACGTGCTGCTTATGATATGCCGCTTCATTGATGAAATGGGGGTAGGTGGTATCACCTTGCCAGGTAATATCGTTTCCGGCAAAGTCGCGAAATACCGGTTGACCGGGCATCAGCGGCAGAAAATCTGCATCCTGGAGCTGGTGATGGATCATTGCCGTACGCTGGCCCTGTTCGTCGAGGGGAAAGGGGATGTTGTCACCCAACCGAAATGCTTCGCAAGCAGGCAGGTTACCCAGCGTCTCGTTATTCCAAGCCACACAGAAGCCCAGAATAGCTTCGGCCATCGTCTGGGTTAACTGATAGATATCTTCTCTCAAAACCCCCTGTGGCTGCGCGCCAACTTCAATCATGACGCCTTTGGTGCCCGTGGTGCATAAATAAGGGTGCTCTGCGACCGGTTGCTCGTCTTCAATCAACACATTGGCCTCGGGCATCACCTGCTTCACGTACCGGGCCAGCTGGGTGTTAAACTCATCCAGTTCCAGAATGATCAACGTCGCGCCCATATTGCTGGTGGTGTTATGAATATCCACCACCAGGTCGTGTTGTGAGTTGCCTTTTGGCCCCAGTTGTTCATTCAGTTTAGTCGCCAGCCGGGCTTCTTTACTGGTGCCTTTCCCCATCAGCATCTGAAAAGAAAACTGCCGGTTCAGATCATCCTCGACGAAGCGGACATTGGCGTTGATGGCATCCGGGTTAGCCAGCACACAGGACACATTCAACGACGCAAACGTGTCGGGCAGGCCCTGTTTACGCCAGCTGTTTATAAGCTGAATACCACTGGTCTCATTGCCGTGGGTACCGCCTACCAGCGCTACGGATTCGATCATCGCTGTTCCTTAGTGTTTGAAAAAGTCGTCAGGTTGCTGACTGAGCATGGCTTCTATTTCTTCGATGTCCATGGGCGTGGCAGGGGTTTTAGGCTCTGCCGCGGTGGCGATTTTGCGTTCTTCGCCGGCCCACTCGCCGAGATCGATTAGCTGACATTTTTTGGAGCAGAACGGGCGATATTCACTGTCTGTGCTCCACACCACAGCTTTGCTGCATATTGGACAATTTACTTTCATGACATTGCTCAGAATAGTTGTGATACGCCTATGTTACTGCGAAGTCGGCATTGAAAAAAGGCCAGTAACAACCAGGCAGGTGTGCAGATAAACCGGTTAACAGGCTGCGAGAGTAAAAGGGACATCAGAAGATACCGAGCTGCCCTGACCCGCATCCGGGTCGAACCACATAAAGCGTACTGCGAAACGATATTTATTGCCGCTTACGGTAGGGTAATGGCCTTCTGACACGCTACAACGAATGCGAAGCAATTCGTTCTTATCTTCGGCTACCCCCTGGTAGAAACCATTATTAGCGGTGAATTGCTGAAAATTACCCCGTTCGCGCAGAAACGACAGACTAATGGCGATCGCGTCTTCCAGTATGGTGAGCGTTTTTAGCCAGCCTGAAATGTCCTGCTGCCGGGTTTCCAGCGGTTGCTTTAACCAGTAATGCAGGTTCGGTAAATCAAAACTGCAAGCCCCGCCGGGAATGGCAAAGCGTTGGCGGATAGAAGATAAAAATTTATCCTCCCTAAGCTCGGTACCAAATTTCTTGCTGGCCTTAAGTTGTTCACGCAGCCTGATAATAGACTTCAGTGCATGGTCTAACGCACTGCTATCAATATTGGGATGTTGCGACCAGTGCACCAGATTTTTTTCATGACTGTCGAGGTCTTTGAGAATATCCGTACGCAGATCGAGCCGATCGAACAGATCCAGCAAAATAAATAGCTGATCGAAGAAATACATCTGCACCGGCGCTGTCTGGACTTGCGCACCCGTTTTCAACTGAGCCATTAATTGCTCAATTCTCAGGTAATTGCGAACCTTTTCCTTCAACGGAAATTCGAAAACAGCGTCAGACATGTAGTTCCTCATAGTTTGGTCAGATCGAACTACAGCGTAAAAACGCCAGAATTTCAAGCGCAGAGGGCATTTAATGGCAAATGAACGTTAGTTTGCGCTGCTTGCCATAGAAAGATAGCGTGTGTGAAGGTTGGCAACGTGATGCCGGGTTGCTTCCCGTGTGCCGCTATTGTCGATGATATCATCAGCGTGCGCTAGCCGGGTGGCCCGGCTTGCCTGCGCTTGCATAATGTTGCGAATCGTTTGCTCAGAACTGCCGTCCCGCTGCATGGCCCGCTTCAGCTGTAGATCTTCCGGGCAGTCTATCACCAGTACCCGGTCTGCCATAGCAGTAAGATTGTTTTCTATCAGCAGAGGCACCGCGAGCACCGCATAGGCAGAGGTACTAGCCCGAATAGCGCTGTTCATACTTTCCCGGATAAGCGGGTGAAGCAATGCGTCTAGCCATTGTTTTTGGTCAGGGTTGTGAAAAACAATTTCTCGTAGCGCCTGACGATTCAGCGTGCCATCTGGGTGTAAAACAGGGTCGCCAAACCGCGAGGCAATGCGCGCCAGCCCATCAGAGCCGGGTTCAACCACTTGACGGGCGATGACGTCCGCGTCGATGACATCAATACCAAGTGCACTAAAACAATCGGTGACAAGCGACTTACCGCTGCCTATGCCCCCGGTCAGCCCCACTACCCAGTTCTGCGCCATTAGCCCAACGCCCAGTTAATATAGCCGCTGATAATATCGTCTTTATAAAGCAGTGTGATCCAGCCGGCAACGGCCAGGTAGGGGCCGAAGGGGATCGCCAGCGACTTACCTTTGCGCTGAACTACCATCAGGGTGACACCGGCGATGGCGCCCACCAGGGAAGACAGTAAAATGATCACCGGCAGCCCTTGCCAACCGGTAAACGCTCCTAGCGCGGCCAGTAGCTTAAAGTCACCGTAGCCCATACCCTCTTTGCCGGTAGCCAGTTTAAACAGCCAATAGACACTCCATAAACTCAGGTAGCCCGCCACGGCGCCAAGAATGGCGTCCTGGGGAGACACAAACACGTTATTCAGACTAATCAGCAGACCTACCCACAACAGCGGCAGCGTCAGTTGATCGGGCAGCAGCATCTTATCGAGATCGATAAATAGCAGCGCGACTAATATATAGGTAAACAGCACCGCCCACAGGGCCTGTGGTGAGGGGCCAAAATGCCAGGCTGCCAGGGTACAAACTACGGCGGTTAATAACTCTACCAGGGGATACCGTACTGAAATTCCAGCACCGCACGAGGCACAGCGACCTCTTAAAAAAATATAACTGAGCAGCGGAATATTTTCCCACGCACGGATCTTATGCTGGCAATGGGGGCAGGTGCTGTCAGGTTTAACCAGATTAAAGGGCGCCTGAGGTTCAGGCGTCGCGTCGGGTGAAAAGTAGCTCTGATATTCCTGCTGCCAGTCGCGTTCCATCATAATAGGTAGGCGATGTATAACCACGTTCAGAAAGCTGCCCACCATCAGACTCACCACAAAAATGAGCGAATAAAAGAATACAGGTGAAACCAGGCTGAGTTGAATGACCGACTCTATCATGATGAATTACGTCTGCTGAAAAAGGCAAGACTGCCAGATTGACAGTCTGATAACAATCAAAAGGGGTGGGCTAAACCACATTCCCCATCTGGAATATGGGCAAGTACATTGCCACAATCAGGCCGCCAATAACCACCCCGAGCACCGCCATTATCATGGGCTCCAGCAAACTGGTTAAGCCGTCTACCATATCGTCAACTTCGGCCTCGTAGATAGTGGCAATTTTGGCCAGCATTTCATCCACGGCACCGGACTCTTCACCAATGGCTATCATCTGGGTAACCATATCAGGGAACACGTTAGTGGCGCGCATGGCAGTGTTCATTTGCATACCGCCAGCGACTTCGTTTCGAATAAACAGGATGGCATCGCGGTAAACCGCATTGCCGGACGCGCCGGCTGCGGATTCCAGTGCGCCTATCAGCGGCACACCAGCGGCAAAGGTAGTAGACAGAGTACGGGTGAAGCGGGCGATACTTGCCTTTTTCAGGATCTCACCGACTACCGGGGCTTTCAGGACTTGCTTGTCAACACTGTCGCGCAGTTTTTGCGAGCGCTTATGGGCGCGCATAAACAAGAAGCCGGCGATACCAGCACCGATCCCAATAAACACACCGTAATTCTGCACAAATGCAGAAATGGCCAGTACGAACTGAGTAAATGCAGGCAGCTCGGCACCAAAGCTGCTAAAAATTTCTTCAAATTGCGGCACCACGAATATCAGCAGAATAGTGGTTACAATAAACGCCACCACCAATACCGCGATGGGGTAGAACATGGCCTTTTTAATTTTTGACTTCAATGCCTCAGCTTTTTCTTTGTAAGTGGCAATGCGGTCGTAAATGGTTTCCAGCGCCCCGGATTGTTCGCCGGTGTGCACCAGGTCACAATATAAGTCGTCAAAATAATCCGGGTGTTTGCGAAGCGCGGTGGAAAGCGGGTTACCGGCTTTTACCTCATCGGTAATCTCACCCAGCAACTTACGCATGGAACGTTTAGCGTGCCCCTGAGCAATCATTTCCAGCGCCTGAATGAGGGTAACGCCGGCGGTCAGCATGGTGGCAATCTGACGGGAAATCACCGAAATGTCAGCGGCGGTGATTTTTTCATTACCTCTGCCAAACAGCGGGGTGGACAACTTCTTTACCTTATTGGCAGAAATGCCCTGACGGCGTAGCAGGTTTTTCGCCTCGGCCAGTGAAGTCGCGGAGATTTCACCCTTGCGGCTTCCGCCACGTTTGTCTTTGCCTTGCCAGGTATACACTGTTGCTGCCTTGGCCATGTGGACTACCTCAGAATACTGTTTCGCGAAATAAAGGATTAAAAGAGTATAGAGACAACAAAGCCCAGTGAAAACTGGGCTTTGTTTCAGTTATTTAGCGAATGCTAAATTAGCACAGTGTGGCTGGGTCACAAACTGCTCCCCAGGTCACTTGACGACTTGCAAAGTCCAGTGTCGGAGTCAGGGTGTAAGTACCAGCGCCACTGATTGAAGAATCAGTTGCCTTAGTAGCTACAATCACGCCGTTGGTAGTTGACAGGCCAGTTACGCCTGGACCGGCAGTAACGTCAGCAGGGATACCAGAAGAATTACCGTTGCAGTTTGCTAATACAGTGGTTGCGTCAGTACCTGGCTGGGTCTGTGCACAAACTTCAACAGCAGACTTAGCGGCCGCAGTGGCGTTAACGACTTCAGTGAAGCGCGCTTTCTGCGTGTAGTTCTGATAGGCCGGCAGAGCGATGGCTGCCAGAATACCGATGATAGCAACAACGATCATCAGTTCGATTAATGTAAAACCTTTTTGGTTAGAAGCTTGTACTTGTTTCATGGTCTTTCTCCGGGACGCGTATTACGCTTTTCAAAATAAATAGCATTTAAAGTTACGTTATATACCTGAGTCGTCCTGTCTAACGGCCCCGGTACTTGTGTGTCAGTATAGGAAGACTTTTCTATCTGACAAGTATCAGAAATTATACCGAGGTGTTGCTTTTGTCTGAGTTAACCAGGCGACGTAAAGTGCTCTACACAGACCCGGAACGGGCCGTGGCCGGTTTTATACATTTACTGCAGGGTGACCCGCAACGACAAATCGATTGCCTGAACGTGTTTGGTGAGCGCACCTGAAGAAATAAAGTCTACGCCCAGGCCCGCCAGTGAGTGCAGTCGTGCATCGGTGATGTTTCCTGAGACTTCCAGCTTACAGGCTCCCTGATTTATGTCGACTGCCTGTTGGACCTGTTCGTTCGTGAAATTATCTAACATGACAATATCCGCGCCAGCCCTAATGGCTTGCTGCAATTCATCCAGTGATTCCACTTCTACTTCTACCGGTTTGCCGGGGTGGGCATCCCGGGCTGCGGTGATAGCCGCCTGGATACTGCCGCACGAGATTATATGATTCTCTTTAATCAGAAACGCGTCGTGCAGACCAACCCGGTGGTTTTTACCGCCGCCGATGGCCACAGCATACTTTTGTGCCAACCGCAGGCCCGGTAAGGTTTTACGGGTATCCAAAATGCGTGTATTGCTATTGGCGAGGATTGCAGCATAGTGGCTGGCAGCTGTGGCCGTGCCCGACAGGGTTTGCAGAAAGTTCAGCGCGGTGCGCTCGGCGGTAAGGATCCCTCGCGCCGACCCGTGCAGTGTCGCCAGCTGCGTATCGGCCGCTACTGTGTCGCCATCGCTGACTGCCCACTCAACCTTTATGGCCTCATCAATCTGAGCAAATGCACTGCTGGCCCAGTCGGTACCACACACGGTGCAGTCTTCCCGGGTAATGATGTGCGCCGTGGCCTGTTTGTCAGCTGGGATAAGGTTGGCAGTGATGTCGTTGGTGGGTGATAGCTCACCCCCTAAATCTTCGGTTAATGCCAGGGCTACCTGCGCGTGAATAGTGCTAAGGTCTGGACGGGCCATGGTGTCAGATACTCGTATTCGCTAAAGGGTACGCAATATTAACCATTCCCCGCGCTGAGTAAACTCCAATTGCTTCAAAACACTCATTCCCAACAAAATCTGGTCGCTTTGCATACCCGGATTGAGATTGCCACGGATATTGTTAAGTTCTATGTCCCCAATTTGCAAACGGTCGATGCGGGTTTCTGCCACTGTCACCGTGCCGTTTGCAGTTTGTGCCAGACCGCGCCTGCCCGCAATCAGACCCAGGTCGTCTTGTAAGTGGGCCGGGACGGCCACATCGGTAGCACCGGTGTCCACCAAAAAAGTGACCGGCGTGCCGTTAATAAAACCGCTGGTAACATAGTGGCCGGCATGGTTTTGTTTAAGCCTGACTTCAGTCTGGTTATCTATGCGCATGGATTTGGGCTGCTGGTTGGGGTTAACCTGTTGTTCCAACAGATCGCCGAACACCAGAATTAGCAGGCCGAAAGCACACACCCAGGCTAATACAAACATCCACTTACCGGCACCGCTTGAATTTTGGGTCATGAAATCCTCTTTATTGTCACCATGACTAAAGCTGGTTGAGAGATACGGGAACTGATGTCACACTTTCCTTATTAGTTTGTCAATGTGGCTTTCATGAATACCAGCGATGACCTCTACCCTCAGGCCGTGCAAATACACAGTGATTTTTGGGATGCACGGCCAGCATCGGCGGCAATTTCGCTGTTGGTGATCCATAATATCAGCTTACCACCGGGGCAGTTTAATACGACTGGCATTCGGGATTTGTTTACCGGTAAGCTCGATCCCTCAGCAGATCCATTTTATGAGCAAATTGCTGACTTACGGGTATCAGCGCATTGTGTTATTTACCGTACCGGCCAGGTGGAGCAATTTGTACCCTTTTCAGGGCGCGCCTGGCATGCTGGCGTGTCCTCGTTTCAGGGGCAGGCCCGGTGTAACGACTATGCCATCGGCATTGAACTGGAAGGCACCGATTCTCAGCCTTATACTGAGGCTCAGTACCACGCACTACATGCGTTAAGTGAATATATTTTATCGCAGTATCCTCTGATCACTTGCGGGCGGATAGTAGGGCATAATGATATCGCTCCGGGTCGAAAAACCGATCCCGGCCCGGCGTTTGACTGGTGTCGTTACCGTCAGACTCTGTTTACAACAATGGATCCAACACGATGATGTTAATAAGTTTGTTGCTGGTACTGGCTATCGAGCGCAGTGGCGTAAAAACACCCCATTGGCACATAGAGTATTATGGAACACGATACCGCAGCTGGCTCACCGATAAAGGCTGGTTATCCGAGGACAGCGCAGACTGGCAGGTGTGGCTGTATTTACTGCTGCCGGCACTGCTACTGGGCTTTCTTGAAAGCTGGTTGCTGGGGGCATTCCTGACGTTTGTGGAGCAAACCCTGATATTATTTGTTTGCATCGGTTGTCCGGCGTTACGAGCCACCTATAAACATTTCTTACAAGCCGCAGACCGGGGCGATCTGGAAGCCTGTGCCCATTATTCAGACCAGCTTGGGCATTGCGAAGAACCCGCTTCAGAAGAGCAGACGGCAGCCAGTCGGGAAGGTAAAACGTTCGGTCAGCATTTAACCTGGCTGAACTATCAGCACTATGCCGCAGTGATTTTATGGTTTCTTGCATTCGGTGCCCCGGGTGCATTGTTTTACAGTGTGACGCGCGTAGTCCACGAAGGCTTTTGCCGCGAAGGCACGTCTCAGCAGTCCGCCACCGCCAGATTGCTGTTTGCACTGGATTTTATCCCGGTGCGAATTGTCTCGTTTGGCATGTTAATGATGGGACACTTTTCCCGCGCCTTCCCACTGTGGTTGCGGTATCTGTCAGACTTTACGGTGATGCCGGGACGCCTGCTTACTGAGGTAGCCGGACAAGCAGAAGTACTCAGTCCCGAAGAGCAGTCAGCCCAGCAAGCTAATGCGGCGGTGGAGCCGAAAGTGCTGGTCAGACTGGCTAAACGCAATATTTTATTCCTGATGGCGGTCACCGCAGTGCTTACCTTAACCGGCCTGCTTCCGTAGCATGGAGTCAGCGTTTCCCTGCATTATTTTTCATCGTTCTGGTCTGAGGCGGGCTCCTCAGACCAGTTTGCCAAAAATCAATTTTTGCAACAAATTCAACCAGAAAGCTTAACAACGCCGACGCTTTACAGGATGTTAAAGGGGGAAACTATTTACCTGTAGGTTATTCTCACCTACACTGTATAGGTAAAATGGTATTACCAATTCCGGGTGGCGCAGTAAACTTGTTTACATTTTAGCCGCCTTTTTTGTGAGCGGGACTAAGATAAATGCGTCAAGGACGGAAAAAACTGTCAGATGTCATTACCGAGCAACTGGAATCTATGATTCTGGACGGCTCGCTTTTGGCTGGCCAACAGCTTCCGCCCGAGCGGGAACTGGCCCAGCAGTTTGACGTATCGCGTCCGTCTTTGCGGGAGGCGATAGGCAATCTGCAGGTGCGGGGGTTAGTAGAGCGTAAGCAGGGTGGCGGCACGTTTGTCAGCCGTGAGCTTAATGCGACGATGACCGACCCGCTCATGGCGCTGATAAGCCGGCGCCCGGAAACCCAGTTCGATTTACTGGAGTTTCGGCACGCGTTGGAAGGCATGGCGGCATATTATGCTGCCTTACGTGGTCAGCCAGAGGACTATCAGGCGCTGCGCAAGGCACTGGATGATTTGCCTACACCCGCGAAAAATGAAAGCAAGCACGCGCAGGCACAGGCATTGGGACAGTTTTACATCATCATGGCGCGGGCATCCCATAATATGGTGCTGCTGCATGTGATGAGTACCATGCAAACAATGTTAATAGAAAACATTGAGAAAAACCTTGAGATGCTGGCGCAGCATACTAGTGTGGTGGATGACATCGCGCGTCAGCGCTGTGAAATTGTCGAAGCCATTGCGTCCCGGGATCCGGAAGCAGCCCGTCAGGCGTGTAATGCGCATCTGGCTTTCATTGAAAAAACGTTGCTGGATATCAACAGGCGTGACAGTCGCGTTCAACGCGCACTGCGACGACTGGAAATATAAAGGGCGCGAAGCCCGTTATACACAGCCGGTGCACATCGAATGCATCGTGCTCATACAGGGTGAGCCACAAGGGCTTGCTTTAAGTAAAACGTAGTTTAGGTATCCATCCTGCGGGGCAGAGTGACCCCGGGGGTGGTTTTCTATATTAGCAAACATAGGATGGCACCATGACTGATATGATGCACCAAGATGTGGATCCACAAGAAACCCAAGAGTGGTTGGATTCACTAGAGTCAGTTTTAGAAGAAGAAGGTACAGAACGGGCTCACTTCTTATTAGAATCACTAATTGAAAAAGCACGCAGAAATGGTGCCCACTTACCCTATGATGCAACCACCGCATATATAAATACTATTCCGCCAGGTCAGGAACCCACAATGCCGGGCGACCAGACCATTGAAGGTAAAATTCGTAATGCGCTGCGCTGGAATGCCCTGATGATGGTATTGCGTGCGTCGAAGAAGAACCTGGAGCTGGGCGGACATATCTCTAGCTTTGCGTCATCTGCCATGCTGTACGATGTGGGCTTTAACCACTTCTACCGCGCGCCAAACGAAAAAGACGGCGGGGATTACGTATTCTATCAAGGCCACGTCTCCCCAGGCATTTACTCACGCGCATACATTGAAGGACGTCTGACTGAAGAGCAGCTGGACGGTTTTCGTCAGGAAGTAGACGGCAAAGGCCTGTCTTCTTACCCGCATCCTAAGCTAATGCCTGATTTCTGGCAGTTCCCCACCGTGTCGATGGGCTTAGGCCCAATGCAGGCAATTTATCTGGCCCGCTTCCTGAAGTACCTTACCGACCGTGGTATCAAAGACTGTTCAGAGCAGCGCGTATGGTGCTACCTGGGTGACGGCGAGTGTGACGAGCCGGAAACATTGGGTGCCATCGGCCTGGCTTCACGGGAAGGTCTGGATAACCTGACGTTCGTTATCAACTGTAACCTGCAGCGTCTGGATGGCCCGGTGCGGGGTAATGGCAAAATCATTCAGGAGCTGGAAGGCAACTTCCGTGGTGCTGGCTGGGAAGTCATTAAAGTTATTTGGGGTCGCTACTGGGATCCTCTGCTGGCCCGTGATACGTCAGGCAAACTACTCGATCTGATGAACGAGACGGTAGATGGCGAATACCAGAACTTCAAAGCCAAAGGTGGCTCGTACACCCGTGAGAAGTTCTTTGGTAAATACCCTGAGCTGAAGGAAATGGTTGCCAATATGTCTGATGAAGACATCTGGCGCCTGAATCGTGGCGGACACGATCCGGTAAAAGTCTATGCTGCATATGATCGCGCCGTGAAAACCAAAGGCCGCCCTCAGGTTATCCTGGCGAAAACCGTTAAGGGGTATGGCATGGGCGCTGCCGGTGAAGGCAAGAACATTGCCCACCAGGTGAAGAAAATGGACATGGAAGGCGTGAAAGCCTACCGCGACCGTTTCAATATTCCGGTAGACGACAGCGAGCTGGAAAACCTGCCGTATTACAAGTTTGAAGACGACAGTGAAGAAATGAAGTACCTGCGCGAACGTCGCGAGGCACTGCATGGTTATATGCCGGTGCGTCGGGCTAAGTCGTCTGAAGACTTGCCTGCGCCTCCAATGAAAGCATTCGAAGCCGTAACGAAAGGCTCGGGCGATCGTGAGATTTCTACCACTATGGCCTTTGTGCGGGTACTGACTGCGCTGCTTAAAGACAAGCAGATCGGCAAGCGTATCGTGCCAATTATCCCGGATGAGGCCCGTACTTTCGGTATGGAAGGCCTGTTCCGTCAGGTTGGAATTTACTCTTCACAAGGTCAGAAATACGAACCACAGGATTCTGATCAGGTTGCTTATTACCGTGAAGACAAGAAAGGCCAGGTTCTGCAGGAAGGTATAAACGAACTGGGCGCAATGGCCTCGTGGCTGGCGGCGGGTACTTCCTACAGCCTGAATGACCTGCCGATGGTACCATTCTACATTTACTATTCTATGTTTGGCTTCCAGCGTGTTGGCGACATGGCATGGGCGGCAGGCGATTCACGGACCCGTGGCTTCCTGGTTGGCGGAACCGCAGGGCGTACTACGCTGAACGGCGAAGGCCTACAGCACCAGGATGGTCACAGCCATACGCAGGCTGCGCTCATTCCTAACTGTATCAGCTACGATCCCACCTACGGCTACGAAGTGGCGGTGATTGTGCAGGATGGTCTGCGTCGCATGTTTGAAGAACAGGAAGACGTGTTCTACTACCTGACTGTAATGAATGAAAACTACGTTCAGCCAGCCATGCCGAAAGATTGTGAAGAAGGCATAGTGAAAGGTATCTACAAGCTGGATACCGTGGGTAAAGGCAAGAAGAAAGTGAAACTGCTTGGCTCCGGTACCATTCTTGAGCAGGTACGTGAAGCGGCCAAGACGCTGGCGGATGATTATGGCGTAGAAGCGGAAGTTTATTCGGTGACGTCGTTCAACGAACTCGCCCGGGACGGTATGGATTGTGACCGTCACAATATGCTGAATCCGGATGCGGATGCCAAAACTCCGTTCATCACACAGGTGCTGAATGAGGGTAACGATGGTCCTACCGTTGCGGCTACCGATTACATTAAGAACTACGCCGATCAGGTGCGCAGCTTTGTACCGGGTTCATACCGGGTACTGGGAACCGATGGTTTCGGTCGCTCCGACAGCCGTGCCAACCTGCGTCGTCATTTTGAAGTAGATGCGGCCCACGTGGCGTTTGCAGCACTGTATGAACTGCATAAAGCGGGCGATGTTGATGCCAAGACATTGTCCAAAGCCATGAAAGATCTGAACATTGATTCAGACAAAGTTAACCCGCTTTACGCGTAAGTTCACGGAGACTCAGAATTATGTCAGATATCAAAGACGTTCTTGTACCCGATCTTGGGGAAGACGAAGTTGAAGTTATTGAACTCTGCGTGGCAGAGGGTGATGACGTTGATGCCGAAGACTCGCTGGTTACCGTTGAAAGTGACAAAGCCAGCATGGACATACCGGCGCCTTTCGCCGGTAAAGTAAAAGAGTTATGCGTCAACGTTGGCGACAAAATCTCGCAGGGCGACCTGCTGGCTAAACTGGCTGCGGCCGGAGACGCTGGTGGCGATGACGCTGATGAGCAGGAAGATACTGAATCTCAGCCAGCGGCAGAGGAACAGTCTCAAGCTGAAGAGAAGCAAGAAGCTGCGCCGGCCAAAGAGAAAAGTAACGGCAGCGGCGGTAGCAAAACCATTGAAGTTAACGTGCCTGACATCGGCGACGAATCTGAAGTGGACGTGATTGAAGTTCTGGTAGCCGAAGGCGACACGGTTGAGGCAGAAGACGGCCTGATCACGCTGGAAACCGACAAAGCGACGATGGATGTGCCATCGCCCCAGGCCGGCAAAGTTGTCAGTCTGTCGGTTAAAGAAGGTGATAAAGTCAGTGAAGGTTCACTCGTCCTGACACTGGAAGTGGCCGGTGACGATGACGGCGAACAAGCCGCACAGGACGATGGCGCTGATGACGCGAAGGCCGACAGCAATAGCGGCGAGAGCGCAGCTGAAGCTACCGAAGAAGAAATTGAAGTTAAGGTACCTGATATCGGTGATGACGCCGACGTGGACGTTATCGAGATTCTGGTTGCCGAAGGTGACACCATCGAAGCCGAAGATGGCCTAATTACCCTGGAAACCGACAAAGCCACCATGGACGTGCCTGCCCCGAAAGGCGGCACCGTAACCAAGCTGTTGGTGAAGCAGGGCGACAAGGTCTCGGAAGGCTCTTCGGTACTGATGCTGAAAGTAAAGGGTGAAGCCCCGAAATCAGACAGCAAGCCGGCACCAAAACAGGAGTCGCAAAAGCAGTCTGAGTCGTCTTCCAAAGACAGTGGCCGTCCGAAGCCACCACCGGTTCCGCATCACCCCTCTGCCGGTGAGAAACCAAAAACCGGCAAGGTGCATGCGTCACCCTCCGTACGCCGTCTGGCTCGGGAGTTTGGTGTCGATTTGACACAGGTAAATGGCAGCGGTCGCAAGGGACGGATTCTGAAAGAAGACGTTCAGTCGTACGTCAAATACGAGTTGTCACGGCCGAAGGCCACAGCCGGTGCTGTCGGTGACGGTGGCAATGGTGGCTTGCAGGTTATCGCACCACCTAAAGTTGATTTTTCTAAGTTCGGTGAAGTGGAAGAGAAGCCACTTACCCGCATTCAGAAGATATCCGGACCTAACCTGCACCGTAACTGGGTAACCATTCCTCACGTTACGCAGTTTGAAGAAGCAGATATCACCGATCTGGAAGCGTTCCGTAAAGATCAGAATGCCATTGCTGAAAAGCGTAAGCTGGGGGTCAAAATCACTCCGCTGGTATTCATGATGAAAGCGGCGGCCGATGCATTGAAAGCCTACCCGGTCTTCAATACGTCATTGTCAGCGGACGGTGAGTCACTGATCCAGAAGAAATACTTCCACATAGGTATTGCGGTAGACACCCCGGGAGGCCTGGTGGTGCCAGTGGTTCGTGATGTCGATAAAAAAGGCATCATGGAACTGTCCCGTGAGCTGATGGAACTTAGCGTTAAAGCCCGTGACGGTAAGCTGAAAGCCGCCGATATGCAGGGTAGCTGCTTCACCATCTCTAGTCTGGGTGGAATCGGCGGCACCGCATTCACACCTATTGTGAATGCGCCTGACGTAGCTATTCTTGGCGTGTCGAAAAGCGACATGAAGCCTAAGTGGAATGGCAAAGAGTTCGAACCGCGTCTGATGGTGCCATTGTCACTGTCATACGACCACCGGGTAATTGACGGTGCGGTAGCGGCACGCTTTGCAGTACACATGAAGAATGTACTGGAAGACATGCGTCAGATGCTGCTGTAATGCAGCCAAACGTAAAGGGGAGTGGTTCATTCCCCTTTACGCCTTTTTTCAGGCAATTAGGCCTACTTAGCTTTACAGGGCTTGTTGCCACTAGTTAAAATTCATGCGTTTTACGCATTTTTACTATTTTGGACAGGATTTGAGGTCACGATGAGCGAAATAAAAACTCAGCTAGTTGTATTGGGCGCCGGGCCGGGCGGCTACTCCGCGGCATTCCGCGCTGCCGACTTGGGCATTGAAACAGTCATTGTTGATGCCAGGGAAACACTGGGTGGGGTGTGTCTTAACGTAGGGTGTATTCCTTCGAAAGCACTGCTGCACGTGGCAAAGGTGATGAAAGAAGCTGATCACCTGTCCAATCACGGCGTGTCGTTCGGCAAGCCTGAAATTGATTTGGATAAGCTAAGAGATTACAAAGACAGTGTGGTCGGCCAGTTGACCAAAGGTCTCGACGGCATGTCTAAAATGCGCAAAGTAAAACACGTTCAGGGTTACGGTAAATTTACCGGAGCCAACACCCTGGAAGTGGAAGGTAAAGATGGCAAGACCACAATCTCCTTCGATAACGCCATTATTGCTGCAGGCTCTGAGCCGGTATCTCTGCCCTTTATCCCAGAAGATGATCGGGTAATCGACTCAACCGGCGCGCTGGAAATGAAAGATATTCCAGAGAAAATGCTGGTGCTGGGAGGCGGTATTATCGGCCTGGAAATGGGCACAGTATACGAAGCACTGGGCTCAAAAATTGACGTGGTGGAGTTCCTCGACCAACTTATTCCGGCAGCCGATAAAGACATCATGAAAGTCTTCATGAAGGCTTACAAAGACAAGTTTAATGTCATGCTGGAAACCAAGGTGACCAACGTTGAAGCAAAAGACGATGGTCTGTACGTGACCTTTGAAGGTAAGAAAGCACCTTCTGAACCAGTACGTTATGACAAGGTACTGGTAGCAGTAGGTCGTCGCCCCAATGGTAAACTGTTTGATGCGGATAAAGCCGGTGTTGAAGTGGATGACAAAGGTTTCATCAACGTTGACAAGCAAATGCGCACTAACGTTAGCCATATTCACGCCATTGGCGACATAGTTGGTCAGCCTATGCTGGCGCACAAAGCCGTACACGAAGGCCATGTAGCCGCAGAAGTTATCTCTGGTATGAAGCATTACTTCGACCCGCGTGCTATTCCATCAGTCGCGTACACTGAGCCGGAAGTTGCCTGGGTTGGTCTGACTGAGAAAGAAGCGAAAGAACAGGGCGTAAGCTACGAAACGGCTTCGTTCCCGTGGTCAGCCTCTGGCCGCGCTATTGCTTCTGATGCGACCACAGGTCTGACGAAGATGATCTTCGATAAAGACAGTGGCCGGGTAATTGGTGGCGCAATGGTCGGTACCAATGCCGGTGAGATGTTAGGCGAAATCGGCCTGGCTATTGAAATGGGTGCGGACGCAGAAGATGTTGCTCTGACAATTCATGCTCACCCAACGCTGAATGAGTCGATTGGCCTGGCGTCAGAAATTTTTGAAGGCAGCATCACGGATATGCCAAATCCGAAGGCCAAGAAAAAGAAATAATGGTTTAACAGCCGAATCAGAAAGCGAGGCTATTGCCTCGCTTTTTTTATGTCTGAAGCTAATCAGATGATCCTATTTTACTCCACGGCATATTCAGTGGCGGTAGAGTCCAGCTTAAGCAACTGAATGCTCTCATTACACTATTTCAAGGCGCCCTGAATGTGCGCACAGGTACCGGATCGCGCGGTTAGTCAGTATACTGAATGGTATCGACATTAAGGAGCGGCTCTGCAGCCATGAAAAACACCCCATCACCGGCCTCTGCTCAGCTGGAATTCTTTACGGTTCCCAGCCCGTGCATCGGTGTGTGTGAGTCAGGACCACGGGGATACTGCAGAGGCTGCTACCGAAGCCGCGATGAACGGCTGTACTGGTTGAAAGTTGATGACGCCACCCGGCGTAAAATCATTAGCGCCTGCCAACGCCGTAAACAGGCGGCCCAGCGTAAACAGCAGCAAGTGTCTGAGCCAGCGCCGCCCGGGCCGCAACAACCCGACTTATTTGACGAGTAAAGCCGGTGGTCCATTGACAACTCTGGGTGATACCAGAGTTATTCGTTCGGGTAGGGATCTTGCGGTGCATCGCCCTGACCGCTGACAATTCGCCAGGCATTTTCTGTATGGGGTTTATTCTCGGGATTAGGGCAGGGCGGGAGTGAGCTTTTCGACTGATTGGAGAGCCGGTAGCCACAGTCTGCACACTCATAGGTGCCGGCTGAGACATCACTGCCATAAGGGACGGTTTTTTCTGCTGTCATAACATAACTCCTTTGCATATTATTCGATGGCCTGCACGGGCAGACCCTTGTTTATGCATTCGTTACCGGAGCTAATTTAGATTACTTAATGTTCTTCGGGCGACCCTTTCAGTGGCGACGTCCTTCACTGAATCCTACAAGTATTTATTTTTTTACCTTTGTTGCGCAGCGTGCAGGCTGTGTTTTAGGCCACGCTTGTTATAATACCCGCCGCTAAAAATAAAGGATAACCGGCTATGTCATTAACCAAACACGTCTCGCAAGCTACGCATTCGTTCACTTTCCCGGATATTTGTTTGCGGATCCGCGACGTGCTTGATGATCCACGTTCTGGGGCAGATGATATTGCCAGCATGATCAGTGTAGATCCCTCATTAACAGCGAAAGTCCTGCGACTGGCAAACAGCGCCTTATTTCGGTTTCCCGCAGAAATAGAGTCAATCACGAAAGCAGTAAATGTGATTGGGGGGGAAGCTTTGTACAACCTGGTGGTGGCGGAAACGGCCAACACGGCATTCCGGCATTTTGATTCTGCGAAGATTGACCTCGACAAGCACTGGTTCGAGTCAGTGTATTGTGGAATGGCGGCGAAATATCTGGCTAAGTCCGCCCGGCTGCGCGGTTCGGAACGCTTTTTCGTGATGGGGATCCTGCAGAACTTTGGTGAATTGGTGGTGGCAAAAAACTCCCCCGACGCCTATCAAACCTATAGTGACGACGAGCGGGAACTGGCACCAGAAATTCGTCAACTGGACCATTTCGGTTTTACCTTCAATACCTGTAGCGGTACCATAATGGAAAGCTGGAAGCTGCCTATGCCTCTTTACTATCCGGTACTGCAGGTGCATCGGCAGGAAAAAATCCGGTCTGAAACGGACATTGGGATCCTGGCCTGTGCCAGACGTCTGACACTTCGAGAAAATCAACAAGAGCGATATGCAGAGATAGATGTTTTTTCTGCCGACATTGCCAACAGTGTAAAAGTAGAAGGGGAAACCCTGGGTAACACCGTAGAGTTTGCCAATAAAGAAGCAAACAAGGTGGCCGCACTTATTCGCTGATCCCTTACAACCAGTGCCAGGGAAGGACAATACGACAACGTGCGCTAACAATTCAGTAATAATTTATGAAACAAAATCTTGTCCTTCGGCTGCTTGGAGTGGGCTGCCTGGTGTGTCACGGCGCGGCGGTGGCCAGTGACCGTAATTTAATTCAAACTCTGTATCATGCCGACTTCGTGGCTGATGCCGATGATGATGTGCCGCGGTTTTCGCTGGATGGCGAACTGGGTGTGCTGGCGGCAACCGGCAACACTCATGCTACGTCGCTGAAAGCCGGTATTACGTCCGAGCAGGAAACCTATAACTGGAGTAACAGTTATTTTGCCGAGCTGCTGTATAAAGAAAGCGAAGTGTCCCAGGACGACAAAGTCTCACGGGAGAAAACCGCGCAGCGTTTTTTCGGGTACGCCCAGTTTGACTACAAGCTGAATTATCCGGGCCGGCGTTTGTTCATGTACGCCGACTACGAAAACGATTCTTTTAATGGCTACGACTACCGTGCTTCATTAGCCGCGGGTTACTCTCAGCGGTTATGGCGAAACGAAGAAAGCGAGTTTCGCTATAGCATTGGTCCTGGCTACTCGTTTATTGCTCCTGAGGCTGATACCGTCACCTCGGCAAACGACGGCATGATGCTGCGTGCGTCGGCCGAGTATCGTTACCGGTGGCCCTCTGGCGCGCGTTTTCGACAGTTTGTCAGTACGGAAACCGGTGCTAACAACACCCGTTCACGGTCTGAAACATCTGTCGCCGCTAACTTGTTTGGCTCTTTTGCGCTAAAAGTTTCAGTAATACTTAATCACGAAACTGATCCTGCTGATGAGGTTGCTTCGTTAAACACCGAAACTTCGATAGCGCTGGTTTACCAATTTTTCTGATGTACCCGGACGGGTGTCTTTTGATGTGTAATTCGTTGCTATTACCATGACGTTAGTTACCATAGCTTCAGAAAGTTTAATTTTGAACCAATAGCGCTGTCATCCGCACTTAATTTTGGATAATTAAATAACAAAGGAATACCTATGAAAAACACACTGTCCGCTGCCTGTCTGTTGGCATTGGCCACGTCTACATCTGCATTCGCTCAGGGTGAGGCCAAACCTTTCACAATGGAAGGTGAGCTGGGTTTTATTTTCACTACGGGCAACACTGAAACGACGTCGGTTGCTGCAGGTTTAACTGCGCATCAGGAGCTAACAGACTGGAGCAACGATTACGTAGTAGAAGGCCTGTACAAGCAAGAGACTGTAGAAGACGAAGGCATTGAAGAAGAGCGCACCTCAGCGCAGAAGTTCTTTGCCTCAGCCCAGGCTAACTATAAACTGGACAATCCGAATTACCGCTTATTCGGCTTCGCCTCGTACGAAGACGACCGGCTGAGTAACTTCGATTACCAGTCTACCCTTGCAGCGGGTTGGAACCATAAGTTGTTCGAAACGGATACACAGGCTTTTGAGTATTCAATCGGTCCGGGTTATGCTTTTGCTGAAACGCAGGATGGCGAAGAGCAAAATGGTATGATTGTTCGTGCCTCGGCCGCTTACCAATGGCGCATTTCTGATACAGCGAAATTCAGCCAGACGGTATCTACAGAAGTCGGTGCAGACAACACCAAATCCCGTGCTGAAAGTGCGCTGACTGCGACTATTAGCGGCAATTTGTCTATGAAGCTGTCAGTCGAGCTGGACCATAACTCCAACGTATCGCCTGGCATTGAAAAACTGGATACAGAGACCTCTGCGACGCTGGTATACAGCTTCTTCTAAGCGCTACCTGTCACACGACCTCGCACAAAAGAAAGGCTGCCTTAGGCAGCCTTTTTTGTGACTTTCGGGATGAGCGGTACGCTAGTGCAGAATGCGTGTTTTTATGGTGCCGTCGATATGTTGAATTTCCGCCAACGCTTCATAAGCGCGGTCGGCCTCAACGTCTACCACTACGTAACCAATCTCTGAATTAGTCTGCAGGTACTGAGCTTCAATATTAATGCCTTTTTCGGCAAAACTGCGGTTAATTTGTGTCAGCACGCCCGGGCGGTTGTGGTGAATGTGTAATAAGCGAGACCGGCCGGTATTTTCAGGCAGCGATACTTCCGGGAAGTTAACGGCTGACAGGGTAGAGCCATTGTCGCTGTATTTTGCCAGCTTACCGGCGACTTCAATGCCTATGTTTTGCTGCGCTTCCTGTGTACTGCCACCTACATGGGGGGTAAGGATCACATTGTCGAAGCGGCGCAGGGGCGACTCAAATTCTTCATCATTCGACTTCGGCTCTACCGGAAACACGTCAATCGCGGCACCGTTCAGATGCCCGCTCTCTAGTGCTGCTTCCAGAGCGGCAATGTCCACCACCGTGCCTCTTGATGCATTGATAAGGATGCTACCTGGCTTCATGGCGGCTAACTCTTTAGCCCCAATCATATCCTGAGTTTGCGGAGTTTCGGGTACGTGCAGTGACACTACGTCGGAGGTATTCAGTAACGTGGTGAGATCTTTGACCTGGGTGGAGTTACCCAAGACCAGCTTGTCTTCAATATCAAAAAACTGAACCCGCATGCCCAGGTGTTCAGCAAGAATACTCAGCTGCGTGCCAATGTGCCCGTAACCCACTATACCCAGCGTCTTGCCCCGCGCCTCATACGATCCTACTGCACTCTTTTCCCATTCTCCGCGGTGCGCTTTGGCATTTTTGGCCGGGATTCCGCGTAATAGCAGGATCAGCTGGCCAAGGACCAGTTCTGCCACAGAGCGCGTGTTGGAAAAGGGTGCGTTAAATACCGGAATACCACGAATTTGCGTGGCCGCCAGATCCACCTGATTGGTGCCGATGCAGAAGCAGCCGATGGCGACCAGTTTCTGCGCCGCCTCTACCACTGCCTCGGTAATTTGGGTGCGTGAACGCAAGCCAATGAAGTGCGCATCTTTGACCTTCTCGATTAGCTCAGCTTCGGGCAAAGACGTCTTCAGGTATTCTATATTGGTGTAACCATTATTCTTGAGGGTTTCCAGGGCGCTATGGTGTACACCTTCTAATAGCAGAATGCGGATCTTATCTTTGGGGAGTGAAACTTTACTCATGTATGCGCTTCTCAACTGACAGTGAACTAAATGTGATGTTACGGGGTGCCCATGTCTGGTTGGCGTTATTGTGCTAAAGACATCTGGACGTCTAAATGGCAAAGTAACAGAAAAGCCCGACAGTGAAAAGCGCTATTTTAGGTGCGAGGCAAAGTGTCAGCGCATCGCACCCGGGGCTTGGTTAATAGCTGTCTACACCGTCGTCTGTGGCAACCAGAACAGTGTCTGCACCACGCATGGCGAAAATGCCATTGGTGACCACGCCGGTGATATTGTTGATAGCCTTTTCAAGCGCGACAGGATCGCTGATGGTCAGGTTGTGTACGTCCAGAATAACATTACCGTTGTCGGTCACTACACCTTGCCGGTACTCAGGATCGCCACCCAGTTTTACTAATTCACGGGCAACATAAGAGCGGGCCATAGGAATCACTTCAACGGGCAACGGAAACCTACCCAGCACCGGCACACGTTTGCTGTCATCAACAATGCACACAAACTTTTTAGCCACTGCAGCGACAATTTTCTCCCGGGTAAGGGCAGCGCCGCCGCCTTTTATCATGTGTTTATGTTCGGTGACCTCGTCCGCGCCATCCACATACACAGAAACACTGTCAACGTGGTTCAGGTCCAATACTTCTATTCCCAGCGCCTCGAGTTTTTTGGTCGATGCATCCGAGCTGGAGACTGCACCGGCCAACTGATGCTTGATGGGCTCCAGTGCCTCGATAAAGTAGTTAACTGTCGAGCCCGTGCCCACACCAATGATAGTATCCTGCTCAATATAGTTAACAGCAGCCTGCGCCACGTTACGTTTTTTCGCGTTTTGGTCCATGATCCCTCCCTATGTCATTGCCCTGAGTGTAACGCAAAATGTTTGGTACGTGGGAAAAAACCACTGGATCGAAGAGTGCTGAGGTTTGCCTGCTAAACATGTGTATTAGTGGTGCAATCAGCGACAGCGCAGCACCTGCTGTGGGGTCACGATCATATCCAGCGGCACGTCCCATGCCATAACTGGCAAGCTGTCGGCACGCTGGCACTCATGTGCCACACCAATCAGTAACGGAGGCCTGGGTAATCCCGCGAGGTTGGCAAGGGTCCGGTCGTAAAAGCCCCCCCCCATACCAAGACGGTTCCCTTTGTCGTCGAAGCCCACTAAGGGCATTAACAGGGCCTGATGCTCCTGGGGCAAACGAATGGCCTGACAGTCCAGCGCGGGCTCAGAAATGCCAAAGCGGTTCTGCACCATTGGTGTAGTGGCGTGATAATCGAGAAACAATAACTGGTTGCCACTCACCGGGTGAAGCACCGGCAAAGAGGTGCACACGTTTTGCTCATGCAGATGAGCGAGATAGGGAGCCAGGCTTATTTCCCCGTCGTTGGCCAGATAGCCTGCCACCCGTCTGACACCCCGCAATTCAGGCAGTGTGGTGAGTGTTTCAGCCAGCAAACGGGCGGCTTGATGTTGCTCTTCATCAGTGAGGTCGCGTCTGGCTTTACGCAGAGTCTGGCGCCATTCGGTACGCGTTAGCATGATAGTGCAATCTCTCTTTGAATTACGGTATAGCCAAAGAGTACACAGTGCCCTATTCCACAGCAAGTCATGCGCTGAGCTAAACGTTGAATTTAACCCGCAAAAAAGGGGCCTCGGGCCCCTTTCAACAAACGCGGTGCGCGCTTAATTTGCGTAGGTTTCGACGAACAGTTGTTCGAGGGCGGCGTGGTCCACTTTGGTCGCCACTTTGATGGTATTCGCTTCCGTCCACAAAGGGCTGGCGGTGGTGCCGGCCGGCGCCACGATAGTTTGCCCACGATTCAGGTGGTCAGTCGCCACCCGCACGTTTCCTTCGGTCAACTCGAACAATTCGGGGTGACGAAGGTGCGCAATGGGAAAGGCGTCATGGAAGAAACAGACCCGGTCTTCCCGGTTCTGAGAGTAAAAGTCCATGTAAAATTGCGCTGTTTGCTGCACGAAACCGCCCAGTTTAGGATTTTTCTCTGCAAGCACGTCCACAAAAGTAGGCGCAAAGGGAACGGCATTGGTGACATCCAGACCAAACATTGTCAGATCCCAGTCTGCGGCAAAAACAATTTCTGCAGCATGGGCATCATTCCAGATGTTGGCTTCAGCCACCGGGGTCACGTTGCCGCGCACAAAGGCGGCTCCACCCATAATGCTGACACCTTTAACCAGTTTAGGAAGTTCTGGCTCCAGGCGCAGAGCCAACGCCAGGTTACCTAGCGGCCCAATGGCGACCAAGGTAATTTCACCGGGATATTTACGGGCCATGTCCACAATGAACTGGGCCGAACTGCGGGGATCCAGTTCGCGGGCCGAAGGTGTGGGGTTAACACCGCCAAATCCGTCGTCACCGTGAACAAAATGCGCATAGCTGGACTCAGGTCCTACCCAGGGCATGCCAACGCCTTTGGTGACAGGGATGTCCTGATCAGCCATTTCACACAGGGTCAGCGCATTCTGGGCGGCCATATCGACCGGCACATTGCCAAATACGGTAGTTAGGCCCAGTACCTCAATGTCAGGTGACTGGAAAGCGAAAAAAATCGCCATGGCGTCATCGATACCCGGGTCGGTATCCAGAATAATTTTATGGGTCATAATACTCTCAAACGGAAAAGTTAACTGCTGTGCTCAGCCAGGAAGCGATCCACTTCCTGTTGGGATGGGATCGACTGGGCTGCACCTTCGCGGGTCACCGCAATAGCGGACGCGGCACAGCCGCGGGTCAGCGCCTGGCGCGCATCGGTCTTGTTACTATAGGCCGAAAGGAAATAACCGATGAAGGTATCACCCGCCGCGGTGGTGTCACTGGCTTCTACACGAAAGGCATCGACTTGGATGGTTTCTTGGTCGCGCAACATAATTACGCCCGCTTTACCCAGGGTGATGATGACTTCTGCGTGCTGCCAGTGTTCCCGAAATGCCTGTAAGATGCTATCCAGCTCGCTCTCGCCAGTGATTGCTGCCGCCTCAGTTTCATTCACTATAAGCAAGTCAACACAGTCAAGCGGTAACTCTTTGACAGAGTCGCTCATTGGCGCAGGGTTAAATGCAACTTTAAGCTGTTTTTCTTTAGCCTGTGACAACACCTCAGCGATGCTGCTGGTTTCATTCTGGGTTAATACCCAGTCAGAGGGGGTAGTATCATCCAGCCCACGTCGCACGCTGTCTGCGGTGAGTGTTTGATTGGCTCCGCCAAACAGTACAATGGCGTTCTCGCCACTGGGAGTCACCTGAATGATGGCATGCCCGGAGGGGGTGTCGTGACATTTTACGCCACGGCAATCCACGCCTTTCTTAATTAAGAACTGCTTAAAGGCCGCGTCACCTTCGTGAATGCTGCCTACATGGCGGACTTCCGCGCCAGCTAGAGCCAGAGCTATAGACTGATTCGCGCCTTTGCCACCAAGTAATTGCTGATATTGGGTAGAGGCTAGCGTTTCACCAGGTTTCACAAAGTGATCAACATGGTAAACGTGGTCGATGTTAATCGAACCGAAATTTATTATCGCCATTTCTTCTTCCGTCGAAAGAGGGCGCCTTCCAGGATACCGCTGTCTATTGTTCGCCCTTGAACCGAAAAGTTCAAGGCGGAAGAATCGCCACAACCGTAGGCTTCTCGATACTACGCCGAGCTTGCGCAATAGTTGTGATCTCAACTTCCTAAAGGTAAAGCATCGGCCAGGGACATGAATAAACTGGCAAATACCCCAGAAGGCATTGTTATTGTGTAACGCAACAGGGTATATCAAACGCGCTAGCGGGTGAAGTAGATCAACCCGGGATATTCCCCTTCACAGCGCTCATCTTTTCTGAAGAAGGACTGCTGTTGCTCCATATTTGACCGTGTGGTCAGCTTCAGTATCGCCGTCTACGCTGTTGATTACAAGCATAGCAGCTGTGTTGCCTTCCGTAGCGCGGCGCATGGTAAAACAAGCATGACGCCGTGCCAACCCCTGTTGTTGCAAATGAGTAATCTCTGCGCAATACGCAAGCCAATAGGCTTTCAAAGGGGAGTTTGATACTATGCAGACAAACAACCAGAGGAAGAATGGCGTGGAAAAATACCTCGATTACGACAGCATAACTAACCGACTTTCCCAGCATGGCATCAGCGCCGATGCTGCTGAGATGCATGGCATATTGTGTGGCATGATGGCAGGTGGCATGTCTATTACTGATCAGAAATGGTTAGAGGCACTGAGTGACACCACCAATGGTGGCGAACCCTTCAACGCGGCCACCGAGCAACTGTTAACGGGCTTATTCAACCAGACCGGACAACAGCTACTGGAAGCGGAATTCGCACTGCAAATTGTATTGCCGGATGATAAAGCCCCCATCAACGACCGGGGCATGGCCCTGATTAACTGGGTGCAGGGGTTCATGCTGGGCTTTGGCTTATACCAGCAGGATATGACTCGTTGTTCCGAAGATGTGCGTGAAGCGTTGCAGGATTTTGCTGATATCGCCCGTATGGAAGAGCCCATGAGCGACGACGAAGAATCTGAACGGGCGCTGGACGAAGTGATCGAATACGTCAAAATTTCAGCGCTGTTGTGCTACAGCGAACTGGGTCAGTCGCTACTGGAAGATCAGCCCGGTAAGCCGTCAGTACACTAATTCAGGGACCCGTATGATAAGTCAGCAGGAATTTACCACCCGACAAGACCGGTTACTGGCCCAGTGTCAGCCCTACAGTATTTGTCTCATCCACGCCGCCTCGCTGGTTACCCGTAGCCGGGACACCGAATATGTGTTCAGACAGAACAGTGATTTCTGGTATCTCACCGGCTTCAATGAGCCAGATGGCTGGCTGGTGTTGTCAAACCACCCCCGTTACCCGTCCAATTTCCGCGCGATGGCCTGTCAGGCGAAAGATCCCCAAGCCGAGGTGTGGCATGGCAGACGGTTTGGGGCGGAGAATGCGCTGGAGCATTTTGGTCTGGATGAGGCCTGTGAACTGGAACAGTTACCCGAAGCCCTGCACGAGTGGATGTCGGGTCACAAGCATGTGTATTTCGCGTTAGGGGATAACGAAAAGGCTGACCAGGTCGTTACTGAAATGCTGGCCATGTTGCGCAGTACCCCGAAAGAGAACACGGCGCCGCAGTCGCTGGAAGATATTCGCCCCATCCTGCACGAAATGCGGCTGTTTAAGTCGGCTTGTGAAGTCGCCGTTATGCGCGCGGCGGCGCAGATCAGTGCGTCGGCACACAAACGTGCTATGCAGCTTGCCCACCCGGGGTGTTACGAATACCAGCTGGAAGCGGAACTTCATCATGAATTCGCCATGGCGGGGGCCCGCTCACCCGCTTACGGCACCATTGTTGGCAGCGGCAATAATGCCTGCATTCTGCATTACACAGAAAACAGTGACAAAGTGGCAGACGGCGATCTGATCCTTATCGACGCCGGAGCCGAATTTCAGGGGTACGCGGCAGACATTACCCGAACGTTTCCGGCGAACGGCACCTTTACGGATGCGCAAAAAGAGGTTTATGCGCTGGTACTGAAAGCTCAGGAAGCCGTACTGGCAATGATAGGACCGGGTGTGACACTGAACGAAGCCATGCAGCTTAGCGCAGAAATTATTACCGACGGGTTAATTACCCTGGGCGTGCTCACCGGGTCCGTGGCCGACAATCTGGACAAGCAGAGCTGGCGTCAGTATTACCTGCATGGTTTAGGTCACTATATTGGCTTAGACGTTCACGATGTTGGCGATTACAAGATTCAGGGGGAGGACCGGCCTTTGAAACCAGGTATGGTGATTACCGTTGAACCGGGGATTTACCTGCCCGAGGATGCGGATATTCCTCAGCAATACCGGGGCATGGGCGTGCGCATTGAAGATGACGTCGTGATTACCGCAACAGGCGCAGACATATTAACCGGCGATGTGCCCAAGCAAATTGAAGACATTGAAGCGCTGATGAGGAAGTAACCACCCGTGAAGCATGTGGACATAGTGATTGTTGGAGGCGGTGTCGTGGGTTATTCGCTGGCGGCCGGGCTGCTGGCAGACACCGCTTTGCAAGTGATGGTTGTCGATGCTCACGACCCCGCTGCAGCGTCAGGAGGGCTCGACAACCGGGTGATTGCACTGGCTAAGCGTACCGTGGATGAGTTTACCCGTATTGGTGTGAACTGGCGTAACGCGGCGCGGTATCCCATAAGACATATTCAGGTGACCGACAAAGGTGCAGCGGGTTTGTGTGAGCTTACTGCCAGCGACTACCAGCTGGATGCCTTCGGGCAAGTCGTGTCCCTGGCTGCCCTGGGCGAGGTTTTGCAACAACATTGCGACCAGCCGCGGTGTCAGCAACTGACACCTGAAACGGTGGCTTCGCTGACACAGCGCGCAGACGGCGTCACACTGACATTGGGTGATGGCAGCACGTTGGATACTTCGTTACTGGTGCTGGCTGACGGGGGGCGTTCCGGGCTGGCCGAGTCAGTGGGTATTGGACGTGAACAAGATGATTATACTCAGGTGGCCATTACCTTCAATGTGCAGACCAGCGAGCCGCACAACCACCGGGCTTATGAGCGATTCACCGAGCATGGTCCATTGGCTTTCTTACCATATGATGCTGACTTCTCGGATAAATCCCGGCAGGGGCATGGATTTTCTGTGGTGTGGACCGTATCTCAGTCCCGTGCTGAAACACTGCTGGGGGAGGGCGATGTACGCTTTTTAGCAGAGTTACAAAAGGCATTTGGTTATCGGCAAGGTGTTATCAGTGATGTCAGCACACGTCTCAGTTACCCCCTTAGTCTGAGTACCGCTGATGCGCTGACTGCCCATCGCGTGGTGTTGCTGGGAAACAGTGCGCAAACACTGCACCCCATTGCCGGGCAGGGGTTCAACCTCGGACTGAGGGATGTGGCCACGCTGCTGCACGTTATTAACGGGGCTGAAGATCCCGGCGCCCATACGGTGTTGCAAACGTACCGGCAATCTCGCGAACGGGACCGTCAGGCTACGATTACCCTTACGGATACGCTGGTACGTACGTTTTCGAACCGGCACTTTCCATTGTTAGCCGCGCGTAACGTCGGGTTGATGGCATTAAATTTATGGCCGCTGGCGCAAACAGAATTTGTAAAGCTAACGACCGGGTATGGCACGGCGACGCCCCCCTTAACGAATACAGGAAACAGGTGATGATGCAAAACGTGGATGTGCTTATTGTGGGTGGCGGTATGGTGGGGCTGTCACTCGCAGCTGCCCTGCAACACTCCTCATTATCAGTGGCCCTTGTTAGCAATACGGATATTGAGCAGCCGCTGCCGGCCTCAGCCACTACCCGGGTGAGTGCAATTAATAAACGCAATGCCGACACTTTACAGCGCCTGGGTGCCTGGCAGCACGTGGCGTCAGACCGGGTGTGTGCATACACGCAAATGGCAGTATGGGACAAGGACAGCTTCGGACGCATTGCATTTGATGCAGCGGCGACGCAAACCTCAGAGCTGGGTCATATTGTCGAAAACCAGGCATTGGTTAATGCGCTGGCCAAACAGGTATCTGCACAGCCGCAAACCACTGTTATCCGCGGCAATATAGAACGGGTATTGCACGGCGACAACCAAACGATGGTGATGCTGGATAATCAGGATGCCATTGGCTGTAAACTGCTGGTGGGCGCCGATGGCGCAACCTCGCTGGTGCGCCGGCACGCCGCTTTCCCACTGACCTTTAAAGATTACGAACACACCGCCATAGTAGCCAACCTGCGTACTGAGCTACCGCATCAAGGCGTAGCCAGACAGGTATTTACTCCCACCGGCCCACTGGCATTACTGCCCATGGCTGACGAACATCTTGTCTCGGTGGTGTGGTCACAGGATAAGCCAGATGCCGCCAAGCTGCTTGGGATGGATGAAGAGGCGTTCAGTCACGCACTGGCGTCTACTGCACATAGCGTGTTAGGCCCCATGCAGTTAGCGAGTGAGCGTTATCACTTCCCGCTGGTGATGCGTTATGCCCGGCAATGGGCTAAAGACGGCATGCTGATCCTCGGTGACGCAGCCCACACGATCCATCCGCTGGCAGGCCAGGGCGCAAATCTTGGTATGCAGGACGCTTTCACCCTGGCGGAGCATTTGGTGGCGTTGACGGAGTCGCACAAATCTATCGCCTCGTTGCGCTATCTGCGGCCGTGGGAGCGGGCGAGAAAAACCGAAGCGACCAAAATGATTGCGGCCATGGAAGGATTTAAGCAATTGTTTGAAGGCAATGATCCACTGAAAAAGTTAGTTCGCGGGGTGGGGCTGGCGGCCACCGACGCACTGCCGGCAGTAAAAAACCGGTGGGTAGCCCAGGCGATGGGACTGTAGCGACCCTTGCGCATCTTTGCGCTGCTCTGCGCTAACAGCACCCCTCGCGCATCTTCCCGCTGACCTGCGCTAACAGCGCCCACAGAGATTTATAACAGCCGCGGGGCTGGGCCTGCCGGTGTACACTCTAAGCACAGATTTGTTTACCCTCCTTGTTGCAAGCCGCCCGCTATTGCACCAAGATTGGATTATTCCAATGCAGGGACTGACTCATGAATAAACGCGATTTTCTCAAATTTTCCGGCCTGGGTATGGCAGCAGTGGCCACACCCTTTGCGCTGCAGGCTCAGGACAAAGATTTTCCTACTTCCTCACGGCTGGCGGATATAACCGGCGCTGTCGAGCCAATTTCCGCCGATGAACGCGCCGCCCGTGTCAGTAAGGCTCAGGCATTGATGAAAGAGCATGACATCAACGCGCTGGTGATAGAGCCTGGTGCAGCGATGGACTACTTTTCCGGGATCCAGTGGTGGCGCAGTGAACGTCTGACGGCCCTGATAATTCCGCAACAGGGAAATGTGGCGGTGGTGACGCCCTTTTTCGAGAAGCCTAGCGTGGAAGAGTCATTGCAAATCGACGGTGACATTCATGTATGGCAGGAACACGAAAGCCCCTACGAACTGGTTGTCAATGTGCTTAACAACCATGGCATCAAACAGGGCGCTGTGGGCTTTGAAAGTACCGTACGTTATTTTGTGCTGCACGGCATTATGCAGGCGGGCAGTAAGTTGGAACACGTGTCTGCCGATCCAGTAACCCTGGGTTGCCGCATGATGAAAACGCCTCACGAACTGACGTTGATGCATAAAGCGAATGAGGTCACGCTGCGGGCTTACGAGCACGTGTATGCAGAGCTTAAAGAGGGCATGACCCAGGCTGACGTTAAAGCCTTAATGCATGATGCGCAGCAGCGTCTGGGTGGCAGCAATACCTGGTGTCTGGCCTTGTTTAACGAAGCCAGTGCTTACCCGCATGGCACCCGTCAGCAACAAACGATCAAACCGGGGTCGGTGGTGCTGTTAGACAGCGGTTGCAGTGTGCACGGTTATCAGTCGGATATCAGCCGCACCTTTGTATTTGGCAAACCAAACGACAAGCAGCGGGAAATTTGGAACCTGGTGAGAAAAGGTCAGGACATTGCGTTTAATGCCGCGACGCTGGGTGCCAGTGCAGGCAGTGTCGATGATGCAGTACGCAAACACTACCGCCAGCAAGGATTCGGACCGGACTACCAGCTGCCGGGCCTGTCTCACCGAACCGGACACGGTATTGGTATGGAAGGGCACGAAAGCGTGAATTTTGTACGGGGTGAAACCACCAAGTTACAACCCGGTATGTGCTTTTCCAATGAGCCCGGTATTTATATTCCCGGTGAGTTCGGGGTCCGCCTCGAAGACTGTCTGTATATGGGGGAAAAGGGGCCGCACTGGTTCACTGAGCCGCCTGCCAGTCTGGAGAAACCCATAGGAAAGCTGGTACCACTGGCGGTGAGCTAGCCGGCAATGCCCTGTGGCACGGGCGCGTTAGGCGTTCGCTTTCAGCCGCGACACGATGAACGTCGATAATGTTTTGCTTATCACCGGGTGTTGGGTGTCCTGATTAAACAGGCATATATTGACCTTGCCCAGCCCCGGCAGGTGGGCGTGTCGCAGTGGCGTCAGGTTGGCGGGCAAGCTGGTACGAGCCAGTGCCGTGACCCCCAGCCCCTGTTGAATGGCCGCCACCAGCCCAGATAAGTCGGCATTGGTATAGGTGATTTTCCAGGCCCGGGTTTGTTGTTTCAGTTGTTCAATCACCCGGCTGCGATACATGCAGCCGTCCGGAGCCAGCACCAGCGAAATGGTATCAACAGCCAGCGGCTGGACCGGGTCACCTACCCACACAATCTCATCCTGTAAAACCACCTCACCCTCAATGGTTTCCGCCGGGTTCACCAGCGCCAGAATCAAATCGAAATGTTCCCGCTGTGCAGGGTGTAGCAAATCCCGGCTAAGGGCTGAAGTAACCTCCAGCGAAACGTCGGGGTAACGTTTCGAAAACTCGCCAATAAGGCCGGGTAACAGGGTCGAGGCAAATTCACTGGGGATCCCCAGTCGCAACCGCCCGCTAAGGGGCGCCGGGGTCAGACTGCGAAAGATGGCATCGTTCATTTCCAGCATTTCTTTCGCTTTCGGATACAGCCAGTTACCGTCGGTACTCGGCAGGTGGCGTTGTCCCACCTTGGTAAACAGTTTGCGGTCTAACTGGGCTTCCAGTTTTTTAATTTGCAGGCTAATTGCCGGTTGCGAGCGCCCCAGCCATTCGCCGGCCTTGGCGTAACCGCCTTGCTCTATCACGCTGACAAATGTGCGCAGATTATCCAGCGACAGCTGTTTCATTTGATTTGCATTTCTGATGTTCAGTGGTGAATACATTATAAATACAAATGTATGGATAAGAAATTCCAATTTGTTGATCGGCAGGACTCTTTCTATACTCTGCAACGTTTTTATCACAATTAAGAGTGAGTCGAATGACCAGTACGACTGCCCTACACGCCAAGCACCTGGAAGCCGGTGCAAAAATGGTGGATTTTTTTGGCTGGGATATGCCAATTAACTACGGTTCTCAAATAGAAGAACATCACGCCGTTCGCCAGGACGCCGGCATGTTCGATGTGTCGCACATGACCATCGTTGATGTGACCGGCCCGCAAGCGAAAGCCTACCTGCAGTATTTGCTTGCCAATGATGTCGCAAAACTGAAAGACAAGGGTAAAGCCCTGTACAGCGGCATGCTGAATGAAGAAGGCGGCGTGGTAGACGACCTGATTGTTTATCACTTCGATGATACCAACTACCGGCTGGTGGTGAATTCCGCTACGCGGGAAAAAGACATGAACTGGCTGAATGGCTGTGCGGAAGGCTTTGAGGTCAGTATTACTGAACGCTCAGAGTTTGCCATGATTGCAGTGCAGGGGCCTAACGCGAAAGAAAAAGCGGCCACCTTGTTCAGCGCAGCACAAAAAGAAGCGGTTGCCGGTATGAAGCCGTTTTTCGGTGTGCAGGCGGAAGATCTGTTTATCGCCACTACCGGTTACACCGGTGAAGCCGGCTACGAAATTATGGTGCCGGTAGCACAGGCAGCCTCGTTCTGGCAGGGCCTGTTAGATGCGGGCGTTAAACCCTGTGGTCTGGGCGCCCGTGATACTTTGCGTCTGGAAGCAGGCATGAACCTGTACGGCCAGGATATGGATGAAACTGTATCGCCGCTGGCGGCCAATATGGGCTGGACCATTACCTGGGAACCTGCCGATCGTAACTTTGTGGGCCGTAAAGCCCTTGAAGCACAGCGTGAAGCAGGCACCGACAAACTCATTGGGCTGGTTATGACTGACAAGGGCGTGCTGCGTCACGGTCAAAAAGTCCGTACCGAAAATGGTGAAGGGGTGATCACCTCAGGCACCTTCTCGCCAACACTGGGGCACGCCATTGCGATGGCCCGTGTACCAGCTGGCGTAGGCGACACCGTGGAAGTGGAAATGCGCAAGAAGTGGGTTACAGTAAAAGTGGTTAAGCCCAGCTTCGTCCGTAACGGTAAAAGTGTATTGTAAATTCAAAAGATAAAAAGCAGGAACAATTATGAGCAATATTCCAAAAGACTTACGCTATGCAGCTTCTCACGAATGGGTTCGCCCGGAAGGTGACGGTGTATTCACGGTAGGTATTTCTGAGCATGCCCAGGATTTGTTGGGTGACATGGTATTTGTTGAGTTGCCGGATGTTGGCGACGAGGTAAGCACAGGTGACGACGTAGCCGTGGCAGAGTCAGTAAAAGCTGCTTCTGACGTCTATACGCCGCTTACAGGTGAAGTGATTGCCGTAAATGAAGATCTGGAAGACTCACCTGAACTGGTGAACTCCGACCCATACGGTGATGGCTGGATGTTCAAAATTAAGGCAGAAGATGCGGCAGAGTTTGAGAATCTGCTGGATGCCGAAGCTTACGAAAGCACGTTGGACGAGGACTAATCGCCGACGCGACAAGTCCAGCACAATGAATAAAAAAGGGGCGGCTGGGTTGCCCCTTTTGTCTTTTTACTAATCGCGGATGCTTAATTAACGTTATGTCGAATTCTTCTACACTGGCTCAACTGGAGCAAAAAAATTCATTTGTTCGTCGCCACATTGGCCCTGGCGAGCAAGAAATTCAGGCCATGCTGGAGACCATTGGCGCCAGCTCGCTTGATGATCTGATGTCTCAGACGGTGCCGGCCGGTATTGAGCTGGATAAGCCCCTTGAAGTAGGCGAGGGAGCAACGGAAGTAGATGCACTGGCAGAGCTTAAGGCTGTCGCACAGAAAAATACCATTAACCGGTCTTTCATCGGTATGGGCTACTATGACACCCATGTGCCTAATGTAATCTTGCGTAACGTACTTGAGAATCCGGGTTGGTATACAGCTTACACGCCGTATCAGCCAGAAATCGCCCAGGGCCGCCTGGAAGCCATCCTTAATTTTCAGCAACTGACCATTGACCTGACCGGGCTTGAGCTGGCCTCGGCGTCGCTGTTGGATGAAGGCACCGCCGCGGCGGAAGCGATGTCGCTGTCAAAGCGTGTGTCAAAAAACAAAAAAGCTAACCTGTACTTCATTGCCGATGATGTGCATCCGCAAACTCGTGACGTAGTCGCCACCCGTGCTGAGATGTTCGGGTTTGGTATTGTCACCGGGCCTGCAGAAGAAGCAGCCGAACATGATGTATTTGGTGCATTGTTACAATACCCGTCAACCACTGGTGAAATCAGTGATATTCGCGGCGTTATTGCGGCGGTGCAGGCTAAAAAAGGCATTGTGTCTGTAGCCGCCGACCTGATGAGTCTGGTATTGCTGGAGTCACCCGGCGAATTGGGTGCCGATGTCGCACTGGGCAGTGCTCAGCGCTTTGGCGTACCGATGGGGTATGGTGGTCCACACGCGGCGTTTTTTGCCACCCGTGATAGCTACAAACGCTCACTGCCGGGGCGTATTATCGGCGTAAGTAAAGACTCCCGCGGCAATCAGGCGCTGCGCATGGCACTGCAAACCCGCGAACAGCACATTCGTCGCGAGAAGGCCAATTCGAATATCTGTACTGCCCAGGTACTGCTGGCGAATATGGCTTCCTTCTATGCGGTGTACCATGGTCCACAAGGGCTTAAAACCATCGCTGAGCGTATCCACCGGTTTACTTCCATTCTGGCCACTGGTCTTACTCAAAAGGGCCTGGCGCTTAAACACAACACCTGGTTCGACACCCTGACCGTGCAGGTAGAGGACAAAGAGGCGGTACTCAAAGCCGGCTACGAGGCTGGCATTAATCTGCGCAGTGATCTTGAGGGCGCGGTAGGTGTTTCTCTGGACGAAACCACCACCCGTGGCGACGTACTGACTCTGCTGAACGTGCTGCTGGGTGACGGGCACGGACTGAAAGTGGAAGATCTGGACGCTGAGGTGACCACCCAGGACAAAAACGGTATTCCGGCCGACCTTATGAGAACCAGCGACATTCTTACCCATGAAGTGTTTAACAAGTACCACTCCGAAACGGAGATGCTGCGTTACATCAAGTCACTGGAAAATAAAGATCTGGCCCTGAATCATTCGATGATCTCTCTGGGCTCGTGCACCATGAAGCTGAATGCCACCGCGGAGATGATCCCCGTAACCTGGCCTGAGTTTGGCCAGCTGCACCCGTTCGCGCCAGTAAATCAGGCGGCAGGCTATCAGGAAATGATCAGCGAACTGAGCGAGTGGCTGATCAACATTACCGGCTATGACGCATTATCTATGCAACCTAACTCCGGCGCGCAGGGTGAGTATGCCGGCTTGCTGGCTATTCAGCGTTACCATGAGAGCCGCGGCGAAGGACATCGTAATGTGTGCCTGATCCCCAGCTCGGCGCACGGCACTAACCCAGCATCAGCGCAAATGGTAAGCCTGAAAGTGGTGGTGGTAAATTGCGATAAGAACGGCAATGTAGACCTGGACGACCTGCGTAAGAAAGCACAGGAAGTGGGCGATAACCTGTCGTGCGCAATGATTACTTACCCGTCTACCCATGGTGTATATGAAGAAACTATCCGCGAAATTTGTGACATCGTACATGATCACGGTGGTCAGGTTTATATGGATGGCGCAAACATGAACGCGCAGGTAGGCATTACATCGCCGGGCTTCATTGGCTCTGACGTGTCGCACCTGAACCTGCACAAAACCTTTTGTATCCCGCACGGTGGTGGTGGTCCGGGTATGGGCCCCATAGGCGTGAAGTCGCACTTAGCACCATTTTTACCTAACCACAGTGTAGTGAACATTGATGACGCCGGGAAAGACTGTGGGGCAGTATCGGCAGCGCCATGGGGCAGTGCCTCTATTCTGCCAATCAGCTATATGTACATTAAGATGATGGGCTCTGCCGGATTGCGTAAAGCGACCGAAGTGGCCATTCTGAATGCCAACTATATAGCCAAGTCGCTGGAAGGACATTTTGACGTATTGTACAAGGGCCGGAATGGTCGTGTGGCCCATGAATGTATAATTGACTTGCGTCCGTTGAAAGAGGCGTCAGGGGTGAGTGAGCTGGATATTGCCAAGCGCCTGATTGATTACGGCTTCCACTCTCCTACCATGAGCTTCCCGGTAGCCGGTACGCTGATGGTTGAGCCGACTGAATCCGAATCGCAATATGAACTGGATCGCTTCGTCAACGCCATGATCAGTATTCGCGAAGAAGTCGCTAAAGTAGAAAGCGGTGAATGGGACGGCGAAAATAACCCACTGCACCATGCACCGCATACGTTAGCGGACATTTGTGACAGTGACTGGGGTCGTAATTACGATCGCATGCTGGCCGCATATCCGGCCCCTGAAGTACATCGCAATAAGTTCTGGCCAAGCGTAAACAGAATTGACGATGTCTATGGTGACCGCAACCTGATGTGTTCTTGTCCTGCGATTGATACTTATCGGGATGAGTAGTCTGCAAGTGTCAGTTTCGAATGAAGTTTGTGTTGCTTAAATAAAGTTTGTGAAAAAGGGCCGTAGGGCCCTTTTTAATGCCGCGAAGCTATGCACCGTAAATATCTCATCATAAAACTTTTACGATCAACGGCTTGCTACCAATATTTGAATCACTTTCTCATCGTCCCCATTATCAACCTTAGCAGTAATGTCTCTGATGGTGGTTGTGGGAGTAAGACGATTAGAAGGACGTGTATACCTGTTTAAATATTGATAAGTCTCTGACGCATTATACTTACTAGCGAAATTAGCGATGTAATCACCATTGCACTTTAGCGAATTTGCTACACTTTTCATCCGAAAGTGTTCGGTTCTGTGCACAGATCTAGCCGCGGGCAACTGTTTTACGCTTTTCCGCAAGGCTAATTTATCGTCAGTTACCGCAGCTATACAGACTTGGGTTTCTACAGATGCATCGCCAGCAATAAACTCATATCGATCGGCAACGGCTGATAGTGACGTTACGCATGCTGCGAGCCCTAATAGTAGATAAGACTTTTTCATGATTGCACTCCGTGTAAACATAAACTTTTTTGGGTTATTTACTTACTTAAATGTTTAATTGAATAATATTTTATTTTTCTTGATTGGTTTTTGAGTTAAAAGCTCAAAAAAATAAAATGTCAGTTATTCTTCTTAAACGGTTGTCAATATGGCATTTCTTTATTTTTTTTGACATGACAAAATATTAATCGTTTGATAATTGTTAGGTATGGACTATATTATTTAGATGAATATTTGTTACTAGCCTTATGAAATTGTAATACTAGTGCTTAGAGTGAACTCATGCGCTATACATTCAACGACTATGAGCTGGACACCCGTCAATTCAGACTTTTTCGCGCTGGTATCCCAGTATCCGTTGAACCAAAGGTTTTTGACCTCTTGGTTTACCTAATTGAGAACCGCCACCGGCCAGTTACCCGCAAAGAAATATTTGAAAATGTGTGGCATTCGCGGACGGTGTGTAATACGACCTTGAGTAATCATATAAAGTGTGCGCGAAAGCTATTGGGAGATAATGGTGAGCAGCAAAGCGTAATAGCCACCGTGCGCTGTCGTGGTTATCAATTTGTTGCTAAAACACACAGAGTAGTAGACTCCTCAGTTATTGCCTCACTATTTTCCCGTCCTAAAAACCTGACATGGGCCACTACTTTTATATTGCTGATACTCGTGGCTTATATTGCCCTCGGTCATCACCATAATGGGCTAGTAAATGACCAGATAAATATTGCTATCCGTCCTTTTAATAACCATATGCCGACAGCCGAGGGAAACTTATTCGGGATGGCAATAGCAAACCAGATTGCCGGCACGCTTTACGGTCTCAACACGCAAAAAGAAGCACCTAAACTTCAGTTAGCGGAGGAAGATAATGCAGATTATATTTTACACGGTCGTTATAAAAATGACGGTGATGGTCTGGTGGTTAATGTTGAGCTTTTAAATGCAAATACTAATAAAATAGTATGGGGGGAAACTTTCCATGTTGATAAAAAAGAATTGCATGAAGATAAGCAGGGTTTGTCAGATGAAATCGCGGAAAAGGTAAGTGGTTATTTGCGATAAACTTAAATTTTTGTGCGGGGTATATTAAGAGTTGTTTACTTTTTTATAAATGTTACTGCCGAGCTAAATGCCATTGTTAAGGGTTCACTGCACCTGGAACCTATTAGAGCCTAATGGGGCCTCAGACCTCCCCCAATTGCGTTATGATAAGGGGCTAGAAGCTCCATAACGGAGAGCCCTCGTAGGTGAGGGCTGTTGGGGACATGAAGCGGTATGTCATACAGCGTTTTCTAAATAGCTCTGTATAAAAAAAACGTATCGCGGACGTTGTGTTGCTTATTCATCACCGTTGGCTTTGTTTACCCTGCCCTTGAAGTCAGGTATGCGCCGTTGGTCGGCTTCGGTTGCGGACGTTACTTTTCCATTTTCCGCGATATCTTGTATCAGCCACTCCATTTCTTTAATTTCTTTCCTTTGCGCTTTAATGATCTCATTTGCCAGTTCACGCACTCTGATGTCTTCAATGTTCGCCCGTTCACTGGTCAGAATTGCGATTGAGTGGTGGGGGATCATCGCTTTCATATAAGCCGAATCAGACACGGTGGTCTGGGAACGGACTAAATAGATACACCCGGCAAAAATCACCAATGCGCTTAACAGAATAGCAATATTGAGTTTTTTATTGGTATACATGCCAAGCATAAAAACGAGCATGATAATTGCCATCCCGGCGCCCATATACAGGGCCATATACGTTCGTGTTTCACTGAACCAGACGTGGGAGGCTGCATAAGTGTTCAGGTACATCATGATGAACATTGCAATGGTAGAGGTAAGTATCATTGCCAAAAATTTCATGTATTTCATAAGTAATCCTTACTTTGTGATCAGAACAAATGTTGAAAACCAGTGCTGATTACTTTTTGTATAGTGTATTTGCGCGTATAGGTTCACTGGCGTTGCCTGCAGATTCGGAATAGACCCATTTCATCCTTAAGACGGTTCGGCTAGATAGCAAGTAACAAAAGAGTTGTCGGGCCTGTATCTTGTTGGGTGCAGGCTCGATGTGGAGAGGGCGCTTGGCAGGATGAGTTCATGGAAGTACGTCTACAAAGCTGCCTGTGCGCAGGCGATTTACTTTTGCGGCAATTTAGCATAGTCTTCATGAGCATTTTATTTCTGAGTTCGTATGCTAAAACCTCTTACACATATCGTAGTCGTTATTGCCATGCTTATTGCCTGTGTAGGGCAAGCGGTGGCCTATACGTCTATGCATTGTGAAGCGCCGAATCAATCACACCAGAATAATGCGCAGATGGATCATAGTTCAATGCAACATTCGGACGTCACAGCTGCAGCTATGAGCCAACACGCCCCGGGTACGCACGACGAATGTTGTGATACAGAATGCGTCTGCCCCACGGGTGCCTGCACAACGTTCACGATTATTGGCTCAGAGCCTTATACTGCGTTTGTTATACGTCAAAATGAAAGCATAGCCTTTCAGCTCACCACCCAAACGAAATCCATCTCTACCTCACTGTTTCGTCCCCCGATTTTTACCTTCACAGGATAAATGTGTCTGGTGTTCGCGAAACCTGTTTTGCGAGCGCTTTTTAAACACATAATCAACGCGTAAATATATACTTCGCCAGTATGGCATTTGAGCTTTACCTGGTTTCTCTGGGGAACAGAAATGATAGTCAAGTTTATTAAAATCATTGCAGTAGTATTGTTGCTGCCTGTGGGAGCGCAGGCGGAAGAAAATCATCACGAACCAGCCATGTCAGAGCTGATGGTCTACAAATCGCCAACCTGTCATTGCTGCAAAAAATGGATAAGCCATATTGAAGATGAGGGATTTACTATCTACGCAAATGAGTTCTCCAACTTAGCCACCGTAAAAAATAACTACGGTATCAGGCCGGAATACCGCTCGTGTCACACTGCGGTGACCAGAAATGGTTATGCAATAGAAGGTCATGTGCCCGCGAAGTTTGTTAACCAGTTCCTTGCAGAACAACCCGCCGGGGCTATTGGCCTATCCGTGCCTGCTATGCCGGTTGGCTCACCAGGGATGGAAGTTGACGACCGGTTTACGCCCTACCAGGTACTGATACTTTTTAAAGACGGCACCAGCCGGGTATATGCCCACATTGATACTTACGAGGAGCAGTTCAAATGAAACTCTTATCTTCTATACGTTCATTTTGGGGTATTGCAAAAGTGAGTGTGGGCGTAATGGTAAGCATGTCTGCGTTTGTTGTGCACGCTGAAACAGCCATCTCCTTAGAGCAGGCAATTACGCTGGCGTTGCAAAATGACCCCTGGCTGCATGGCAGTAAGCTCAGAGAAACCGCCACAGAGCACAGAAGTGTTGCTGCAGGCGCGTTGCCAGATCCGACCGTCTCACTGAGCATCATGAGCGTGCCTACCGATTCATGGGATCTGGATCAGGAAGGTATGACGCAACTGAAAGTGGGCGTAACGCAGATGTTTCCCCGGGGGGATAGTTTAGCGATAAAAGAGTCGCAGTTACGCACAGAAGCATCAAAGTTCCCGTTATTGCGTGCCAACAGAAAAGCGAAGCTAAAAACTAAGGTGTCGGAGCTATGGCTTGATGCATTTCTGGCTCAACAGACGATAGCTCTGATTGAATCAGACTGGGCACTCTTCGAGCAAATGGCGGAGATAGCCCGCGCAAATTATGCCAATGCGATTGGCCAGACCCGCCAGCACGATGTCATCAGAGCACAACTTGAAATTGTTCAACTGGAAGACCGGCTAACTGAGCAGAAGCAAAAACTGGAATCCAATGTTGCCCGCTTAAACGAATGGTTACATGTCTATAGCAGCGACGCAGACAATACGTTTAATTTCGATACTCAGCCGGCGGCGTTTGCTGTGTCGTCACAATTACCTGATGTGCGTCTGAAAAAGCCTTTAATACTGAAGCCTTCGGCCTACTCAAGAACCGATTTAGCACGCGAATTTGCTGACCACCCGGCTATTTTAGCCATTGATATAAAAAGAGAAGTAGCAGAAATGGAGATTGCACTGGCAAAGCAGCAGTACAAACCTCAGTGGGGGGTGAACGCCAGTTACGGTTATCGAAACGATACTTCTTTTAATGAAGATCGGGCGGATCTTTTCTCCGTGGGCGTGTCCTTCGATGTCCCTCTGTTTACTGAAGATCGCAAGGATCAACAGGTGGCCGCTTCCATCGCCGACTCACAAGCGATAAAAACAGAAAAGCTCTTGCTGACTAAGCAAATGATAAGTGCGGTTGAGCAAGAATTGCGACAACTCAACCGTTTGAGGCAGCGACAGTCGATATATCAGGAAAAGCTACTGAAACAATCTCATGAACAAGCAGAAGCGACTTTAACCGCTTACACAAATGATGATGGCGATTTCACCGAAGTCGTCAGGGCAAGAATTGCCGAGCTGAATACGCGAATTTCTGCCTTAAAAATAGACGTTGAAACCTTAAAAACCGTCACCCGCATTAATTACTTTTTTGTTTCGGCCCAAACGTACACTGAAGGCAGGCCAAATCTGCGCTCGAATAGCGAGTTCGACGCCACCGAAAAATCCGGAGCTCACTGATGGATCATAATAAAAACAACACCCTTAAGATTGTCGCCGCTACTTTGATAGGCGTATTACTTGGGGCTGGTGCCCTGAGTATTTTTCAGGATTCTTCTACTTCATCAGAGACAGAACAAGAATCGGGTGAAAAAAAACCGCTCTACTGGGTGGCTCCGATGGATGATAATTACCGGCGTGATAAGCCCGGCAAATCGCCCATGGGGATGGATTTAGTCCCGGTCTATGAAGAATCGTCATCAAAGGACGAGGTTGGGCCAGGCGCAGTAGAAATAGCCCCGCATGTGGTAAACAACCTGGGGGTAAGAACGTCGCCGGTTGAGCTGAAAAAAATGGACTCAGAGATAACCACTGTGGGTTATGTGCAATATGATGAGGATGAGCTTATTCATATTCACCCCCGGGTAGAAGGGTGGATTGAGAAATTATACATAAAGGCTGCGGGCAACCCGGTGCAGCAAGGCCAGCCACTGTATACACTTTATTCCCCCCAGCTGGTTAACGCGCAAGAAGAATTTCTGATTGCCCTGAATCGCAACAATAACTCACTGATCGAAGCAGCGAAAGACCGGCTAAGTGCCTTACAGCTGTCCGCTGATTTTATCGAGCAATTAGAAAGTACCCGCAAGGTTCAGCAAAATGTGACTTTTTATTCCCCCCAGTCCGGCGTGGTGGATGGGCTAAAAATCCGCGAAGGTTTTTTTGTTAAGCCGGGGACGACGTTAATGAGCATCGGGCAATTAGAAGAGGTGTGGGTTGAAGCCGAAGTGTTTGAGCGGGATGCCGCCCTTATTAAAGAAGGGCTGCCTGTGTCAATGACGCTGGATTACCTGCCTGGTCAAAAGTGGCAGGGAGTGGTGGATTATGTTTACCCGACCCTGAACGACAAGACACGCACACTTCGGGTGAGACTGAAATTCGATAACCCGGACCAACAGCTAAAGCCTAATATGTTTGCCCAGGTATCCATTCACGCAAACACTGACCAAGAAGTGACGGTGGTGCCGAAAGAAGCGGTCATTCGTACCGGCGATCAGGATCGGGTCGTTCTCGCGCTTGGGGAAGGGCGGTTCAAGTCAGTGGAAGTGTCCATAGGCCGGGTTTCCAAAGATAACATCGAAATTTTAAGTGGCCTCGATGAAAATGATGAAGTGGTCACCTCCGCGCAGTTCCTGATTGACTCTGAATCCAGCAAAAGCTCCGACTTTAAACGCATGGCAAGTAATGAGGTACCAGAGTCAGTGTGGATGGAAGGCGAAATCAACACCGTGATGGCCGGTCACAGAATGGTCAATATCACTCATGGCCCCGCCGAAGCCTGGGACTGGCCGGAAATGACGATGGATTTTGATGTATCTGAAAGTGTGGATATCGATGCGTTGAAAGCAGGCCAGACCTTACATTTCGAGGTGACCAAAACGCAGGCGGGTGGCTATGAAGTTACCGGCATTCATATTATGTCAGAACCTGAGTTTCCATCAGCTACCGTGGCAGGCACCATCAATTCAATAGACGTTTCCACGCGGATCTTAAATATCAGTCGCGGGCCAATTGAAAAGTGGAACAGGCCTGCCACAACCATGGATTTTATGCTTACCGACGCAATTGATATTGCCGGTTTAAACACTGGCGATGAAGTGGTGTTCACCTTTGAGATTCGGGATGATTTTGTGATCACCGAAATTTCATCAGCACCCTCTGGGGCGACTTCTGAAGCGCACCGCCCGATGGGCGCGGACCACGCTGATCACAGCGACCACCAGTAAGAATTAAGGAACCGTCGTTATGATAGAAGCAGTTATTAGGTGGTCGGTGAGCAACAGGTTTTTTGTCGTCCTGCTCACCTTAATTCTCGCGTTCGGGGGACTCTATTCGTTAAAGAATACTCCGGTTGACGCTATCCCTGATCTTTCGGATGTTCAGGTCATCATTAAGACCAGCTATCCCGGTCAGTCCCCACAGGTCGTGCAGGATCAGGTCACGTTTCCGTTGACTACCGCGATGCTCTCGGTACCAGGTGCCCAAACCGTCAGGGGGTACTCATTTTTCGGTGATTCTTACGTATACATCATCTTTGATGATGATACCGACTTATATTGGGCGAGGAGTCGGGTGCTTGAGTACCTGAGTCAGGTCGCTTCCACACTACCTGAGTCTGCCACACCGCAATTGGGACCCGATGCCACAGGGGTTGGCTGGGTCTATATTTACGCGCTCACCGATCGAACCGGTCAACACGACCTGAGTGAGTTACGTAGCATCCAGGATTGGTTTTTGAAGTATGAGCTGCAAACCGTACCCGGCGTGTCCGAGGTGGCTGCGGTAGGCGGTATGGTCAAACAATATCAGGTACAAGTCGACCCGGATAAATTAAGAGCGTACAACGTGCCGCTCAGCCATATTCAAACCGCGCTTAAACGCGGTAATCAGGAAACCGGCGCGTCTGTGGTTGAGATGGCTGAAGCTGAATACATGGTAACGGCCACAGGCTATATTCAGTCAGTTGAAGACATTGAAAAAATTCCTCTGGGTATTAACGACCAGGGTACGCCACTACGGGTAGGCGATGTGGCCACCGTTAATCTTGGCCCTCAGATGCGGCGGGGCGTCGCGGAGCTTAACGGGGAAGGGGAAGTCGTCGGCGGTGTGGTGGTCATGCGTTTTGGCGAAAATGCCCAGCAAACCATAAACGGCGTAAAGGAGAAACTAGAATCTCTTAAGCTGTCATTGCCGGACGGGGTAGAGGTTGTCCCCGTCTATGACCGGTCGCAGTTAATCGACCGGGCCGTAGATAATCTGTGGAGTAAGTTGACGGAAGAGTTAGCGGTGGTGGCTCTCGTCTGTTTCGCTTTCCTGTTTCACCTTCGCTCCTCCATTGTCGCGGTGATCACTTTGCCCCTCGGCATTTTGGTGGCATTTATCATCATGTATTTGCAAGGCATCAACGCCAATATTATGTCCTTAGGTGGCATTGCCATTGCCATCGGTGCGATGACCGATGGTGCCATTGTGATGATTGAGAATATGCACAAGCATATGGAAAAAACACCGTTAACCGATGAGAACCGATGGCAAGTGGTAGCCAAAGCAGCAAGTGAGGTGGGCCCTGCACTGTTTTTTAGTCTGTTGATTATCACGGTTTCCTTCCTGCCGGTGTTTATACTCGAGGCGCAGGAAGGCAGGATGTTTTCACCGCTGGCCTATACCAAAACATATGCAATGGCGGCGTCAGCGGGTTTAGCAGTGACTTTGGTACCGGTGTTGATGGGCTATTTTATCAGAGGAAAAGTGGTCTCTGAAAATAAGAATCCATTAAACCGACTGTTGATTGCCGGATACATGCCTGTGCTAAGACAAGTCATGAAATACCCCAAGTCGACAATAGTGGCTGCGATTATCGTCACCATCGTTGGTTTCTGGCCGGTTGATAAAATTGGCAGTGAATTCATCCCGCCATTGGATGAAGGCGATTTGATGTATATGCCAACCACCTATCCTGGCATTTCAATCGGCAAGGCGAGAGAGCTATTGCAGCAAACCGATAAGCTGATACGCACCGTGCCGGAGGTAGAGAATGTGTTCGGCAAGGTAGGGCGGGCTGAAACCGCCACCGATCCTGCGCCGCTGACCATGATTGAAACCTTTATCCAGCTGAAGCCAAAAGACGAGTGGCGTGAAGGGGTGACCACGGAGTCATTAAAAGCTGAACTCGACAAATTAGTAAAGTTTCCCGGCCTGACCAACGCCTGGGTGATGCCAATTAAAACGCGTATCGATATGCTCGCCACAGGCATTAAAACGCCGGTGGGTATTAAAGTCGCGGGCCCCGATTTGGATAAAATCCAAAAAATTGGTCAGCAAATTGAGCAACTACTGCCGCAAGTAAACGGTACCGCGTCGGTGTACTCAGAACGCGTTGCGGGTGGCCGTTATATCAAAGTGGATATATCACGGGATAAAGCCAGTCGGTTTGGTTTAAACATAGCAGACGTTCAGCAGGTGGTGGCCACGGCCATCGGCGGCATGAACGTGACGCAGACCGTGGAAGGACAGGAACGCTACCCGGTAAACTTACGTTACCCTCAGGATTACCGCGATTCGCCAGAACAACTGGCGAGACTGCCGGTAGTCACACCAACCGGCCAACGTATCGCGCTCGGCGACGTTGCGACAATCCGCGTTGAAAACGGACCGCCGGGGATAAAGAGTGAAAACGCCCGTATTAATGGCTGGACATTTATTGATATTGACGGGGTGGATGTAGGGAGCTATGTGGACAATGCCAAAGCTTTCCTGGCCGACAACCTGGACTTGCCGGCAGGTTATTCAATTACCTGGGCTGGGCAATATGAGTACATGGAGCGCGCGAAAGAGAAGCTTACTTATGTGCTACCTCTCACTCTGGCGATTATTGTCATCTTGCTTTATTTAAACTTCCGTTCATTCAGCGAAGTGGCGATTATCATCATAACCCTGCCGGTGGCGATGATTGGTGGATTGTGGTTGTTGTATCTGGAGGGGTTCCACTTTTCGGTGGCGGTAGGTGTTGGATTTATAGCCCTTGCCGGCGTGGCAGTAGAAATTGGTGTCATTATGCTGGTTTATCTGAACCAGGCTTATCAAAATGCTAAAGATGAGTGCGCGCGTGAGAATACCCAGTTAACTGCCGATAAACTGGCCCACGCGATCATGGATGGGGCAGGGAAGCGTATCCGTCCGGTCATGATGACGGTGGCCACCATAATCATAGGATTAATGCCAATTCTTTATGGTTCGGGAACCGGGTCTGAAGTGATGAGCCGCATTGCCGCACCCATGGTTGGCGGCATGGCCAGCGCTGTAATTTTAACTCTGGTCGTGTTGCCCGCTGTTTACTATCTGTGGCGTGTCCGCAGTCACGTACAAACTAAAAAACCGCCGTTCAGTCTGCTGAAATCAAGTCGTAAATATCACAAGTGGTTGATGGCATTTCTTGGTGTGCAGTTTTTATTCTGGTCGGTGAGTGGGCTTTATATGGTGAGTATGGACATTCACTATATACATGGTGAAGAACTCGTCAAAGAGCAGACTCAGACACTGAATACAGAGAAGATAAGCTATTCCACCGCCATGTTGCTGTCCGACTTTCCTGAAGCAACTGATATCTCCATTGGCAGATTAATGGATCGGCAGGTATACAGATTTACCAATGGCGACGCTGGCCTTGCGGTAGTCGATGCCAGTTCGGGAGCAGTGGTGCCGCCCGTTGATGAAAGTACAGCACGAGAAATAGCGCATTACGTCTACTCAGATACGGGAACCGTGGACTCGGTAGCACTGATAGAGTCGACGTCGGTGCTACCTGCAGAAGTCTCACCGCGACATTTGCCGCTCTGGCAGGTGAAGTATGAAGGCGTGACAACCCCCACCTTTTATATTAACCAATATACTGGGAAGGTGGTGGCTAAACGGCACAACTTCTGGCGGTTGTTCGACTGGATGTGGCGATTTCATATTATGGATTATGATGACGGCAGTAATGTCTCTAACTGGCTGTTATTTGTCGTGGCCACACTAGGACTAGTTGCTGCCTGCAGCGGCGCGATTCTGACCTATTTCCGGGTGCTAGCGTTAGGTAGACGGGGGGCGATGTGATGTCCTTATTCAAAGTCAGTAAAACCGCGCATAAATGGCTGTCGCTGGTGGTGGGAATTCAACTTCTGGTTTGGTTGGGTACCGGCGTTTATTTCAATCTTATGGATCATCATAAAGCGATGGGGCATGAATTCAGGGCCCATTCTCATCAGGAAACAAAAGCCGGAAACCTCAACATTGTTCCGGTTTCTTCTATTGCGAGTGCGCCGCCCATCAGTGTTCAAATGTTATGGATCCTGAATCATCCCTATTACCATTTTGTTTATGAAAAAGGCCAGCATAGTTACCAGAAACGTAATTCGGCATTATTTGATGCGGTATCCGGTGAGCGGGCTCAGCTGACCGCAGCGCAGGCGCTTGTGCTAGCACAGCAGTCATATTCCGGTCCGGGCCAGCTGCAAAAAGCGCAGTTGGTCGCGCCTCCTTTTGACGATTATGTTACCCAGCAGAATCCAATGTGGCAGATTGACGTCACGGACGACAATAGTACGCGGATCTACTTAGATGGGGTGACGGGCAGGGTTATTCGGCATACCAACGATGACGTAAGACTAAAAAATCTTATGATGAAGCTGCACTTCATGGACTACGGTAACGAAGGTGGCTTTAATCATGGATTAATCATCCTCTTTGCAGTTTTCACCCTGTTTTTATCCGTTACAGGGGTGCTGTGGCTGGTACAACAATGGCAGTCCGGATTATTGAAAATTAATTGGCGGACTCGCTACAAGCCCGTCACGGTGACGTTCTCTGATGATGGCTCGCGTTCTGATATTTCTGCTAAAGAGAGTGCAAGTGTCCTCGACGAGCTAGCAAACTCTGAGATATATCTACCTACCACCTGCGGGGGCGGGGGCACCTGTGGGAAGTGCCTCTTCAAAAGTGATGTCACCCTGCCAACTACCTCTGCGGAGAAAGAGCAGCTGTCTGAGCGTCAACTTAAACAAGGCTATCGTCTGGGGTGTCAGCACAAAGTCTCGGAAATCAGCACTATAGAAGTTGCGTCAAATCGCTGCGTGGATAGTTGCGACCTGGTGGTCACAGAAAGTAAATTTCTTACCCCCTTTATTAAAGAAGTTACCTTTAAAGAGAAATCAGGCCGTAAGTTGGCGTTTAAAGCCGGCGCCTATATGGAGTTTGACGTACCTGCCGGCGTTAACAACTTATGTCCGGTTGATTTACCGGCAAAGTTTAAACCGTACTGGACTGATTTTTCGCAAGGCGAATTTTCACACTCAGGCGCGACTCGCCATTATTCTATCGCTAATTTTGACCAGGAATCTGAAGAACTCACGTTCAATATACGCTGGCAAACCTCTGCGGGTAACTATGCTGCAGGTATCGGTTCGAGCTATCTGGGCTCGCTTAAAACCGGGGAAGAGATTAAAGCGAGGGGCCCTTATTGTGATTTTTATGCAAGCAACAATTCACATCGGGAACGGATTTTCGTGGGCGCCGGCTCGGGGCTTGCACCCTTGCGTTCAATTATCTTCGAGCAACTAAAAAAATATAACGCAAGTGGCGAAATGGTGTTGGTCTATGGTGCCAGAACCGAGGATGACCTTCTCTACTATGACGAGCTTAAAACACTGGAAGCGCAATTTGAAAACTTCAGATACATTCCCACCCTGTCAGCTCCCTCAGATAGCTGGCGCGGGGAGTCAGGGTATGTACAAAAAGTATTGTCGACCCTCCTAAATGAACGGGGGGAGCCATGGTCAGCGGAATACTATCTTTGTGGCCCCGCCGCAATGATGGAAGAAGTTGAGAAGATTATATTGGCCAACGGGGTACCGGCGGACCTTATATTTAAAGATAAATTTAGCCGTTAGTACCGGACTGTGAGTGCAAAGCTACCGGTGGACGGTGCATCGTAAACCCGTAAGCTACGGGCGTTCAATGAGTAGGGGGTTATCGCCCCTGCCGGACATGCAGTCCTTCACGGGTTATTTCACCGGGTTTGTGGGGGCATTTGGCAAAATGCGTCGTCACTGCGTATAGTTGCTATTCATTTATTTATAGGAAAAGTCATGGGACGTTTACCCTTGTTATTGCTGTTAATGATCAGTGTTTCTGCCTGCAGTGATCAGGAAGTCGGAGATGTGTCTCTGGGTTTGTTTACTACCAAAGATATTAAAATAGATGCGCTTCAGGATCCCATAGTAACCGGGGTAACCTGCCACATTTCCAGCATTGAAGCAGACTTGGACTTTTCAGACCCTTCTGACAGTGCCATTGCCTGCCGCCAGACAGGTGATATTACGGCCCGGATGATAGCGGAAATTGATAAATCAGCGTCCGGGGATGTGGTGTTCAAAAAGTCGAAAAGTATCTTCTTTAAAAACATGAAGGTCCGCCGGATATATGATGCACAGTCCAAAACCCTGATGTACGTGTCTTACTCCACCAAAGAGTCCTCAGGTAGTTTCAAGCATAGTTTGTCTACTGTGCCGCTATGGAATACCCAGGCTTATCCTTCGGTTAGCACCACCAACTAGCGGCATCGTAATGACCGTTGATATAGCGTTTTGAAAATACCGCTTGGGGCGTGAGAGCAATCTTGTTAGTGGTGTAGTGCGTAGTAGCTACATCACATTACATAAGGATTGCTATGAAACGTTTTCTCTCCCTGACCACGGGCCTCTTGCTGGCCGGCATGGCTACTGCCAATGACCTCCCGCAAGCAGAAAAAGTCGCCTATAGTGACGGCGTTCAGATAACGGGTGTCACCGTCTCAGAATCGGCACGGGTGTTTGTTAATGCACCTAATTGGCGGGACGGCGTTCCTTATGCAGTAGCTGAAGTTAATCCCAGTACCAATGCTTTCACGCCGTACCCTGATGAAAAAGCCAACCGTTGTGTCGCTGACAGTAAACCTGCTGATGACTGCTTTTTAGCAGTACAGTCGGTGGTAGCGCATGATAATAAACTCTACGTTCTGGACACGCGCAACCCGAAACTTAAACAGGTGGTAGATACTCCACGGATATTTGTGGTGGACTTAAGTAGCAACGCCATTACCGATGTCCTGATGCTGGCTGAGGATGCTTATCACAGCGACTCTTACATTAATGATCTGCGTGTTGATGACGAAACCCAACGCATCTACCTCACCGACTCAAATCATCCCGGCCTGGTGGTCTATAACCTTAATGACGATACCAGCTATCGCATACTGGATGGGCTGGCCAGCACTACGGCGGAGGTGGCTGGTATTAATGTCGCGGGGACGCCAGTAAACATGACGATTCACTCAGATGGCATTGCCCTGGATAGCCGTAACCGCACGTTGTACTTTCACGCGCTGTCTGGTTATACGTTATACAGCATCAATACCAGCGATATTAAGCAAGGCAAGACAACCGGCAAACATGTGCGTGCGATCTCCCAGACCGGGGCGCCTGATGGCATGATTTACGACGGTGAGGGGAATTTGTATCTGGCGGATTTAGAGCACCACAAAGTGCAATACCTCACGCCAAGTTTGGATTTGCGGACGCTGGTTGAGGGGGACGCAGTAAGCTGGGCTGACACCTTCAGTATCCATGAAGACTATCTGTATTACACGAACAGCAAAATCCAGCATGCAGGCCAGGATGTCACTGACATGGAATTTGAAATTTACCGGGTGCCCCTGCCATAACGGGCAGCGTGCACTGCAGGTTGCTACGAAATCAGAGAGGCGACAAACCATAAAAGCCGGGGTTGAAAACACCCCGGCTACCTTTCACACCCTGTTACGGCCTCTAAGCAAACCGCGGGGGCACCACCCCCAAGCCTCTCCGCTGCCCCCTTTTTCAACAACCACTTTCAATTTACATTTGATGCATGATTTGTGTGAAATTTAGCCACCTTGAGCTATGTTTAATGCGCGGTGAATAATCCTATTACCGTCTACGGAGAGCAGAAAATGAAAAATATAGTGAAAGGAGTAGCAGTATTTTGTTTTGTTAGTTTAATTTCAGTCTCAAATGTACTGGCGAATGATCACGAGCCCCCCTTTGTTAGCGGCCACTATTGGGAGGTGACGGGTGTGAAACTCTCAGATGGTGCCGGTCTTAAATACAGCAAATGGCTGGCTGACGAGTGGCGTAAAAACCTGAACTTTGGTAAGTCTGAAGGCTGGCTGGAGCGTTTTGAGGTATTAAGTAACGTACATCCCCGGCCTGATGAACCGGATCTGTACCTAATAGTGGTTTTTAAAAATATGACCACGCCCGACCAGGATGAAGAACGGCGTAAAAAGTACATGGAGTGGGCCAAGAAAAGCATGGAAAAAATGTACGCAGAGAGTGCAGACCGGGCGGAATATCGCACTGTGATGGGCACTAAGTTGCTGCAGGAGATGAAATTCAGAAAGTAATTAGATGCTTAGGGAGCGGGCGCTTTTGCATCTGAGATGCGGTTCGCTCCCTCATCTGGCTCTTCACCGCTCCCACTGGGTGCTTCCAGGCTGAAGCCCGGAAAGTTTATGAGCATCTTCTAGTAAAGCATGTGCCATCCTGCGTATATGTTAGTACTTCCTCCAAAGCGGTACCTTACCCTTACTACATACAAAACTTAGTGACCCATTACGCGCTTTTATCCGTTTGAAAATACCAACATTATTACTGGCCGTTGACCAGTAATCTGAACAACTTGAGAGAGCTGCGTCCGACAGTGACGAACAGGTTTTATTGCTACCGGGCCAGAAAGGGAAGAGTTATGTTGAGAATAGAAGGCGGCATTATAGCCGTATTTTGTTTAATTCATTTATTCGCCGGTAAGCTACGGGTACTGGAGAGAGTACCCCGTAGTCGCTGGTTATCGTTCGCTGGTGGCGTATCTGTAGCTTACGTATTTCTGGTGCTATTTCCCGAAATCGCTGAAATACAGGTGTCGCTGGAATCACACAGCCCAATTGCGTTAAGCAGCGAACATCAGGCCTATCTGTTGGCGCTGGTGGGGTTAAGTGTTTTCTACGGCGCGGAACGCCTTGTTAAAGGCCGAAAAGACGGGCATGAGCAGCCAGGTGAGCATAAGCAAGGGGTGTTTTTCATGCACCTGGGGGTCTTTGCACTTTACAACGCCCTGGTGGGTTATTTGCTCGTTCATCGCGAATCAGCGGAAGTTCAGAGCCTGGTATTTTATGGGCTAGCCATGGGCTTACATTTTCTTGTTAACGACTACGGGATGAGGAAGATCCATGCGCACCGTTACCATCAGCTAGGACGCTGGATATTAGCAATAGCTATTGTGGCCGGTTGGCTGGCAGGATTGGCACTGGAAGAAAGCAGTGCGTTGGTTCACGGGCTCTTTGCATTCCTGGCGGGAAGCACCATCTTGAATGTACTTAAGGAGGAGTTACCTGAAGAACGGGAGAGCCGGTTTATTCCGTTTGCGGCCGGTGTAGTCTTATTCACCTTGCTGGTTATATTTTCTGCTGGTTGATTAGTGTCCGTTTGCGGTATTATCGCATGTTAACCTTTATTGAGGGGAGCGCACCAACGTTTAGAAAAGTATCACTGGATTATAGTGAGTCATGGTTAACGGGCTGGTGGAATTAAGTCCCGATAAAGGGGCATATTGGTAAGTGAACATCCACTGTCGGTGATCACGCCTTTCCCGGCGCACATTCACACCGGTGAAATGGCAATTAAGGAATGAACATGAGGTTCACAACATACCGTGTTATCGCTTGCGCCTTTTGCATAGCGGTAGCTCTGCCGGTACAGGGTGCTGTGTTGCGTGCGGTGACAGAACTGTACTCGCCATTCCAGGAGTATAATGAGGAAGGTAAATTAACCGGCTGTGCGACTGAGTTGGTGAGAGCTCTGGCTGAAAAAAATAATCATGAACTGGCAATAGATGTGATGCCCTGGAGCATGGCCTATGCGGTGGCCAGGAGCACGCCAAATACTATGATTTTTTCAATCGGTCGCACACCCCAGCGAGAAAAGAGTTTTCATTGGGTGGGAGAAATAGCTCAGCAAAAGCTGTATTTCTGGGTTCTGGCGAACAGCGCTATTCAAGCCAATGAGTCATTGGACGCGTTTCGAGATTATAGTATCGCAGTAGTGAAAGATGCCAACACTCACCAATTACTTGCAAGGCAAGGGTTTAAAAATCTGTATCTGATGTCAGCAACCGAAAGCAATATCAGCGAAAGTAGCCGGGTGCAAATGCTGTTAAAAAACCGGGTTGATATTATGATTGGCACCACGGTGCAAATTGGTCAGGCTTTGAGTGAGATGGGGCTGAGCGATGCGGTTCTGCGCAGAGTGCATTCAAGCGATGCGTTGAATACCAATCTGCATTTGGCATTCAGTAAGCCTTCTGATCCTGAAATAGTGAAACGATACCGCCAGGCCTTTCAGAGCACTGTTGCAAGTCATGGCATTAAAGAATGCCTTGCGACCTGGCAAGCTCGCCAGTTGGCATCAAGATAACCCCACTGTACTAATTGGAAAGTGGTTGTCATTGCCGTCGGGCGTGGTAAGGTTAAGATGAAAATTACGCGCACAGGCGCCATCGTCGAATTAGATTGATCAAGGAATTCTCATGCAAACCGTTACTGCACAGTATAATTATAATTTTACCTACTGATTGCGCCTGACTTGGTGTTCAGGGGCTGATATCGCTTCTGGGCATCGCAGGTAAACGTTTTGCAAAAAAGCCCAGAATGGTTTCCCATCTGGGCTTTTTTAATGCCCTTTGCAGAGTGAATAACATGAAAGATCTAACACTGGGGCAGATTCGCCGCCAAAACAGAGTAAAACAGGAAGTGGTAGCCATGGCGCTTTGTGTAACTGCGTCGGGGGTGAGTAAACTGGAAGCAAAGCGCATTCAGGACGTACCCTTGCAGCGGGCCGCAGCGTACTTAGCGGCGGTTGGGGGACAAATGAAAGTAGAGCTGACGTTACCGGATGGCGTAACGCTGTCGTTAGGGGAAGGGGACACGGCCTGAGCCGTGCCCTGCATGACTAATTTGTGTAGCTAACACTGTTTTCCCGGAATCGTACATCCGTCGCGAATGCGTGTAGCCAGGTTTTAAACGCCACGCCTTCTGCGCTGCTCTCATTGAAGAACGGGCTGGGCTGGCTTACCGGTAACGCATTGTGCTCACAGAAGTCGGTTAATACCATATGGCAGGTACCTTCACCGATGTAGTACTGATAATTCCACGTAAATGCTGACAATGTGTGGGCAGAGGCTCCCATGCGAACATGCCACGTCAAAAAGTATAAGAACTCTGACTGGGAAAGCGCCCAGTCCGCCGGGTTCAGGTTACCCCGATCGATCTGATCTGCAATTTTCAGAAACTGTACCTGTACCGCATCCAGCCCGGTGGTGTACTGAGCGAATCGGTTGAAAGGGTAAGCGTACGCCAGCGCACCCATTAACTGATTATTCAGCTTGTAAAAACGGTAACCACCAAGCTTACGGTTAAACGGTGCCGGTAGGGTGTTTTCAAGATTCCAGTTTCCGCCCGGGGTAAGCACGTCATTCACAAAGCCCCGGGTCATCACCGCCATGGCTGAGTCAGAGAGCAGGGAAGCCTGTACGTCCGGGAACGCCGACTGCATATAAGGGAAGTTGAGGGTGGCGCCGTAGCCACCGGCACTGCTACCCGCAATTAGCATATTGTCTGGCGTCTCTGAGGCATAATGGGATTTCAGCCATTCGCGTACCGCCAGCACATTGTCATGGCCACGGTGCTTAATGGACACAGGCGCACCTGGCATGCCGGTTACTACACCCGTATTATCGGTATATTCGACTTCGCTCGAACCCGCATGCAAGTCACCACTGCAATAAGGAATGAATACCTTACTCCAGTCTTTAAACGGGTTATCGTCTCGCTGGTCATTAAAAATCCCCCCCATTTCGGCGGGGTGATTTTCCGTGTGTATAGACGGATTATAAGCTGGGCGGCTTTGTGGATTGCCGTCGTGTTGCAAGGCTAACGAGTCGACGCAGGTGGCATCATTCCAACAGGCACCGCCGCCCTGAAAATAAACCAGCACATTGTCTGACTCACCCTGTTTAAAGTAAAAACGAAAGTCGTTGGGAATGAAATCAGGCGTGCCCGGAGGCGCATCAGCCGGCGCGGGCAGTGCTTCCATAGCACAGGCAGGTTGTATTGTTTTGGAGGTGCCATCTGACAGCGTTACCTGCATATTTTTTTCAACAGGAATGGTTTGCCACTCCTGCGCATGAGCGCAGGTTAAACCGAAAACTGAACAGGCTGAGAAGAGAAACAAGCGCTTGAGAAACATAGTTTCGTTCCTTGAATTATTGGTTGAACAGCCTATACCGCAGACTATTAAAAAAAGTTCATCTTAAAGAAATAAATTAATGTTGGATAGAGTAAAAAATACTCAGTTGTGTTGCGTCTCTACTCCTGAAAAGTAGGTGGTCACCCGCTGGGTTGATGCGAGATTGCGCGCTTAGTCTGAGGCTGGCGGGTAACGCTCGCATATACGAGGAATTTTTCCTACCATATGGGGTTAATTACAACCCGCAGCGAGACAAACATGGCCGTTCACGAGATTACCCACCCCCTTATTCAACACAAAGTCGGACTGATGCGTGATGCCGGTATAAGCAGTAAGCATTTTAGGGAGCTGGCCGGTGAAGTCGGTAATTTGTTGACCTATGAGGCGACCCGGGCGCTGCCAACAGAGGAAGCAACCATCACCAGCTGGTCCGGGGATCAGGTACCGGTAAAACGCATTGCCGGCAAAAAAATCACCGTGGTGCCAATTTTACGGGCGGGCCTGGGGATGCTTGATGGTGTTCTGGAGCTTATCCCCAACGCCAAAATCAGCGTCGTTGGCCTGTATCGTGATGAGGAGTCACTGGAGCCGGTGGCCTACTTTGACAAGGTGGTGAAAGATATCGATCAGCGCATGGCGCTTATTGTCGACCCCATGCTGGCCACCGGGGGCACTCTGATCGCCACCATTGATTTGTTAAAGCAAAAAGGCTGCACACAAATCATGGGGCTGTTTTTAGTGGCCGCCCCAGAAGGGATTAAAGCGGTGACAGATGCCCATCCGGATGTAGACATTTTCACTGCATCCATCGACGAAAAGCTCAACGATAAAGGCTATATATTGCCCGGCCTGGGTGATGCCGGAGATAAAATATTCGGCACCCGTTAACATTTATTTCTCAATAAGGTTGCGGTCTGGCGATCAACATTTTAAAATTATGTTAATCGATTAAGCCCTCGTCGGGCTTTACTTCGCAAAGCACGTTTAAACAGCACTACAAATTTATACCGGCTCATTTGCTTGGTGAGGTGCAAAATTGAAAGCGCTTGCATGCGAGGGTGGCCCTTATTACTAAGCCAGGCAATGACAAAAACAAAACTGACTCTTCGGGATGTAGCTACCAAGCTGGGCGTCTCAACTGCCACAATTTCAAACGCCTTTAACCGGCCGGACCAGTTATCAGCAGCAAAGCGTGAAGAAATTCTGGCTGCTTGCAAAACTATCGGCTATCACGGCCCAAACCGGGCCGCGCAAATTTTGCGTAAAGGTCACTCTAATATCATAGCGCTGGTGCTGGCAGACAGCATTCAGTATGTAGTAAGCGATCCGCTGGCCAGTAAGTTTATCCAGGGTGTCTCCGGAGAGTTGCAGAAGCACAATAAGCACCTGTTGCTGTATGCCGGCGACTCAGAAACTATCATGGATATTGTGGATTTCGTGGATGGCTTTATCTGCTATGGTGCCCCCCGCAATGCGGCACTGGCTCAGGAAATGGCCCAGCAGAGTAAACCGGTAGTGGCGGTGGATTTTGACCTTCAGGGGTTTCCGTCTATTAACATAGACAACGAGGAGGCCGCCTATCAGGTGGCCAGGCAAGCTGTTAACGCAGACGACCATGTAGCTATTCTTGGTTTACGGCTGATTGATTCACCGAGTACCTGCCGGGTTTACGATACTCCCCTGTTTGAATGCGACCGTTCCATTTCACACCGTCGGCTGGAAGGGTACCGTCGAGCCGTGTCAGAAGCGGGGGCGTCGGTCAGCAGTGACTGGATTTGGCATATACCGGAAAGTGACAGCACCTACGCCCGGCAAGCCGCGCGGGAAGTGCTGAACAGTCACCCGCGCCCGGATACGGTGCTGTGCATGAGTGATATCATTGCGCTTGAGTTGCTGCAGTGTGCGCTGGCCATGGACATTAAAATTCCCCAGGAACTGCGCATTACCGGCTTTGACGGTATAGACGAAGCGCTGCGAACCCGCCCCCCGTTAACCACGGTCTGTCAGGCCAGCATGGAAAAAGGCCAGCTGGCTGCACAATCGTTATTAAATCGTGAACAGAACGCCATTAAGATGCCGTTCGAGCTGAAACTGGGTGAAACCAGCTGATTTGCTTCGCAACCAATTCTGGCAGAGAGAGTTATCCGGTTAAGCTTGGATAACTCTCTTTGCATCCAGTGTCGCTAGGCAGGGCGGTAACGGGTTAATACGTCGGTGTGCGACTGGAAATTCAGCGCACACCCTTCGAAAAAGCGGGGCAGGCCGTTTTCTTCTAATAAATCGCCTGTGCCGGGCTGGTTGGGCGCCACGGGCGGAAAAATCCCATAGCCTGCCAGCATACAGTGCCACGATGTCGCTCCAAAATGTGATTCCAGTTGCTGTCGCTGAATTTCCTGCGTGAGGTCGCCCTTGCGATACCATACGTCCAGTAATTGTAATAACGACTCCGACAGCGCCATATTGTTACGGTTGTCCCGCCAATAGGCTGAATCATCCCGGGTATTGAGCTTGTAGTGACCCACAATGTAGTCCCGGACCCGCTCAAAGCGTTCTGAGATGATGGCGTTATATTCGTCCCGGTACTGCGGCGAGAGCTCACCAGCGGTAAACTTATCGATAAATATTTCGATACCCAGCTGTACCAGGTGGAGTGCGGTCGCCTCCAGTGGCTCGATAAAGCCCTGTGATAACCCCAGTCCCAGGCAATTGTGGCTCCAGGCTTGTTCTGTCTGGCCTACCCGCATGTTTAAAAAGCGTGCTTCCACGTCACTGTCCAGTAACCCCAGGTGGCGTCTTAGTTCCGTTTCGGCGCTATCTTTATCCAGATAATCCGTGCTGTATACATAGCCATTGCCGGTACGGTTGGTTAACGGGATCTGCCAAGTCCAGCCATTAGATAACGCCGTAGCCCGGGTTTCCACCGGCGGTTTCTCCATGGCCGGGGTAGGCAACACCACAGCGGCACCGTTAAAAAGGTTTTCTTTAAACGAACGGAACGGAACCTTTAGCGTGTTTTGCAGCAACAGCGAACGGAATCCTGAGCAATCGACAAAAAAGTCACCCTCGATACGCCGGCCGTCGGCCAGCTGTAAGGTTTGTATATCCTTACTGGGGGCCGTGATGACCTCTGTGATATTTGCCTGAATATGCTCTACCTGATTTGCCACCGCACGGGTGCGAAGAAACTCGCCGAGCTTGCCGGAATCAAAGTGATAGCCGTATTCAATACGAAACGGGAAGTTGTCGGGGGTGACAGGCGCCAGTCCGCGATTGGCCAGATAACCATTAAACAGAAACTTTTCTGGCGTCGTTTCAACGTCCAGACCCAGCCGACGGGTGCGACTGTTCACATGGAAAGGGCGTTCACTGAATGTGTCCAGTTGCGAAATAAAAGGGTGGCTGTACTCAGCCACACCCATCTGCGGGCTCCAGCCGGCGAAGCGAATGTTCACTTTGTAGGTGGCATGACACGCCGGCATCCACTCTGATTCGGCGATCCCCAAATCATTAAAAAACCGCTTGAGGGTGGGGGTTGAGCCTTCACCGACGCCGATGGTGCCGAGATCGGGTGATTCAATCAGCGAAATGCGTACACGCTGGTCGGCAAGGTGGTGGGCAAACAGGTTGGCGGCCATCCAGCCGGCGGTGCCACCGCCCACAATCACCATATGCATAGGTTCAGACATATCAGGCCCCCGTATACCGGCGCAGAAATTCGTCGTGAGCCAGCATTTGTTCCAAAGGTTGCCGTTTGGCGTCATAAACTTTTTTCAAAGTCTCGTTCAGGGTGCCTAGCTTTGGTACATCTGCAACAGGGTGGTAGTCGCGGGGCATCAGTCCCTGACCCATCATCACCTGCACCCAGGAAGAATCTCTAAAAATGTCGCTATTTTCGTTGAAAATGGCAGAAGTTTGTTTGAACGCGTCTATTTTATGTGACAGCCGCTCAGGGATCGCCATGTTTCGCATATCCCGCCAGAAGTCACTGTCATCACGCTCATTTACGTGGTAGTGCAGAATAATAAAGTCGCGAATGGTCTCAAACTCCTGCTTCGACTCCGCGTTGTACAGCGCCACCATGCTGGGCTCAATCCCCTGATTGGGAAACATTTTCATAAGCCGTACTATGCCTGACTGGATCAGGTGAATACTGGTGGACTCCAGCGGCTCAAGAAAACCACTCGAAAGCCCTATGGCAACCACATTTTTGTGCCACTGCTCACGGGCTCGGCCAGTACGAAAACGCAGCTGGCGCGGCGTATCGAGCGCCTCAGTTTCGAGATTGCCCATGAGCGTGTCATGGGCCTTTTCATCGGACAGGTAGTTGCTGGAATAAACAATGCCGTTGCCATTGCGGTGGGTAAGGGGAATTTGCCACTGCCAACCTGAAGGACGAGCAATGCTGCGGGTGTAAGGGGCGGTATTCGCTTTTCTGGCTGACGGTACGGCCAGCGCACGGTCGGCCGGTAACCAGTGACTCCAGTCTTCGTATTCCACGCCCAGCGTTCGTTGGCTTAGCAGAGCACGGCTGCCGGTGCAGTCGATAAACAGGTCGCCCTGAATGGTTTCGCCACTTTTTAACTGCAGCGCAGTGATAAAACCAGATTCGGGATCCTGCTGGACATGTTCAATGAGACCTTCGGTACGCACAACTCCCATCTGTTCGGCTATCTTTCGCAGGAATTGGCCGTACAGGGCAGAGTCAAAATGGTAGGCGTACTGCATTTCGAACATGGGGTTCTGGGTATTAATTTTATTAAATTTACCCTGTTCGCAGCACAGTGCGTTTAAGTCGTAATCCCACAGTGAGGCCGTGGCACCCTGCTGTTTCGCGCGTAACCAGTAATGCTGAAATCCACAAAAACCCAGCGTGGCACCCGGTGCGCCAAAGGTATGCAGGTAGCGTTCACCGGGGACACGCCAGTTTTCGAAACTGATAGCCAGCTTAATCGTGGCATGGGTTTCTCTGAGAAACGCTTTCTCGTCTATTCCCAGTGTCTGGTTAAATGTCTGGATAGGGGGAATAGTGGCTTCACCCACTCCCACGATGCCAATGTCTTCCGATTCAACAAGACGCAGGTTCACGTGTTTTGGTAACACTTTTCGAAGTAGTGACGCCGTCATCCAGCCAGCCGTGCCGCCACCGGCGATGACCACATTTCGAACAGGTTTTTGCATGGAATAATTCCCGGGTATTTCGTTATTGCGGTAACTTTGCTTTTGCCTTTAGTTAAAGTAAAGCCAAAAGCAAAATTAATCGTCAAAATGTACTAATAAAAAGCCCCCGCACAAGGGCAGGGGCTGATCTATTGAGCCTGAGTTGCTTAGTAGAACGAGTAGTTCAGGTTAAGCATATAAGATGGGCCGAACTCCCGACGCAGGGTCACAATGCCATTGCTGTCGATAGTTTCTTCTTTCTCGTCGGTCAGGTTAGTGCCCTGTAATGACACCCGCAGACCTTCCAGATACTCAATACCACTGTCTTCAAAGTCGTAGCTGATTTGTGCATCGACCTGGGTTACCGCATCGCGGGTGGCGGCATCGATCTTGTTCGAGCCCCCACGCTGGTAGGTCAGATACTCAGAACGGTCCGTCGCAGCAACCCGCACTTCAAGGCCGTTCATTTCGTAGTACGCCGTGATTGAGTACACTTCGTCGGACTGGCCCGGAATGGCCGAGCCATCTTCCAGTTCAGCGTCAATGAAGGTGGCCGACGCTGCGATACCAAAACCTTCCAGCGCGTCAGTTAGCATGCTCAGGGGGACGTTAGCAGTTAGCTCAGCCCCTTTAAGTTCGCCTTCCAGGCCGTCTTCGAAGAATGAATAGAAGCCAAAGTCCGGTGGCGTGACCAGATCACCTGCCTCGTACGGTGTATCTTCCGGACCATAGTTACCGTCCGTGTCGATGACGCGGTCATGGAAGCCAGGAATGAAGTAGTTCGCGCCTTCGTTAGTCGGGTCATTGGTGAAGTCGATTAGCTGGTTGCCGTCACGGGTCCAGTTAACCAGATCTTTATAGAACACCGCTACCGATACATAGCCTTCGTCATCGAAGTAATTCTCAAATGAGATATCGAAGTTGTTAGCTTCCAGCGGACGCAGTCTGGGGTTACCCGAGAACTTGGACCAGGGCGAGCCGTATTCTTCCACTGCCGCTTCGGAGTTTGGCGTAGCAATCAGCTCGATGTTTTGATCGAATTTCACAAAGCCTGAGGCTTTCATTTGGTCGATACGGGCGCGGCTGATGGTTTTGCTTGCCGCCAGGCGCAGGAAGCGATTTTCAGCAAGCTCAATGTTCACGTTCACACTGGGCAGGAAGTGGGAATACTCGTCACCATCGGTAATCACACAGTCGGCATCTACCACGCCGTTGCCATCATCATCACACACGGCAAAGTTGTCGCCGACAATACCAATGAAACCGGATGAACTCTGATCGGTTTGTACGTATTGGGCACCTAAGTTACCTGATACCGGGAAGTCACCAATATCGGTATCAAAGTCGACCATGGCATACAGGGTGATAATTTCTTCATCAACTGTATAGGTATCACCCAGACGATCTGGCTCCAGCAGTCCCGCATCGTTCAGGGTGTATTCGCCGTCCTGGTATGGGGCGAATCCGTTATAGGCCACTACCTGACCTAAGCCTGCCCAGCGCAGATCGGCAAGGCCGTTGTACAGGTATTCTGAAGGAATGGAATCAGAATAGGGATAGGCTGACGCAGTCGCAAAGAAGCCTTTGTTATCTTTTGCTTTGAAGCGGTCGCTGTAGTTAATACCCGCGGTAAATTTCGTGACCATGTTCCAGTCGACGTAACCCACAACTTCCAGACGAGTGGTAGTCAGCTCTTCTTCGAAATCGGCGAAGTTCAGGAAGCCGTCCTGGGCATTAAAGTAGCTAAAGGGGTCGCCATTGGCTTGTAGGACATTTGTCGAGAACTGGTCGGCAATATTTGCCATACCGCCACCCCATACCTGCGGGCCGGTAAGCTGTAGCAAACTAGGATCAGAGAAAGCTTCAAGTCCGGTGCTACCCGTGAAGAAAATGCCATCCGGGCTCATTTGAAACTGCCGGGTACCAAATTCATCTGAGCTAAGCGCCCCAGAACGTGCAAGGCCTGCATAAGATTCGCCGCGCAAGTCTCGTTTGCTGGACTCACTGTCTGCCACATCCAGTTCAACTGTCCAGTTGTCGTTCACGTTATAAGTTACGTTCAGGCCAAAGGTTTGCAGTTCACCGTCTTTCTGAGCCGGGTCGGTTCGCAATACCGGGTTCACACCAACCTGGGTGCCGGATGCATTAATGCCGCTGCCGGTGATATTTTCTGCCGCAAAGGGTTCTATGAAGCCGCGGATTACGCCTGAGTCTGAGTAGTCAATATCCAGTGCATCAACAACGATATCCAGATCATCGGTAGGGCGCCACTGAACGATAGCAGACATGGTGTCCCGCTCCAGCTCCCGGCTGATTGCCTGTGTATCCAGGCCGAACGGAGTAATCTGACCGTCCTCGTTGGCGCCGTATCCCCACACACCGTATTTACGTTCATTACGGGGTGACTCGGTGGTCGCCAGTGATACAGCTACACCCAGCGTATCATCTGCAAATTTCTCTACGAACGACAATGCATAGCGTTTGCCTTTGTTATCAAACTCCGGGTTATCGGAATCGTTACCGCCCACTTCATAAACACCGGTCAGTGTGAGTGTTTCCTGAGCAGCCAGCGGGCGAACGGTTTGCAGGTCTACGGTGCCGCCAATACCCTGCACTAACAGAGTGGCATCGGTGGTTTTGTAAATGGTGGCGCCGGTCATGATTTCAGCAGGGTATAGATCGTATTCAACACCCCGGTTATCACCGATACCAATTAATTCACGGCCGTTTAGCGACGTACCGGTAAAGTCTTCCTTGAAACCGCGAACTGAAATACCGGAAGTACGACCGCCTACACGTTCGCCGGCCAGCCCGGGCAACCGTGCCAGTGATTCGGCAATTGAAGAGTCAGGAAGTTTACCAATGTCTTCAGCTGAAATGGCTTCGACAATGGAGGAGTTATCCATCTTGACAGCCTGCGCCCGGATTAACGAGCCCCGGATCCCTTTAACTGCAATAACCTCAACATTTTTGTCGGCGTCTTTTGCGGCGTTGTCGGTGTCTGTTTGCTGTGAAAGTGCGCTGCCTGAATAGATTGCTGAAGACACTGCCAGAGATAGCAGTGCAGGCTTAAATAATTGGTTTCTCTTCATTTTGTGTGCCCTTAATCGACCTTGTGTTAGATGCAACTGGCGTTACATGACATTAACAATAGTGAAACATTGTTCGATAATCAAGCATTTTGCAAAAAAAATCTTAATTGATTAAGTTTCTTGTGCAATGCGGCTTGAGCTGGAAGTTGGAGTGACCGCGGGGGTGTAGCCTTAATGCTTTCAGTCTGGCGTCGCCTGTTGCAAAAATGTTTCGTGCATCAATGCGTTCAAAAGGAGGTCGGGCTTAGGGTGTCCGTCGGAAGGTCATATCCCTGAACGGGTGATTTCTCTGGAGGCGGACCGTGAAAGGTGCCAGAGTAAATTGAGAGATTTGGTCATCACTGCTTTGCTCGAAGGTCACCAGTACGGGCTCCATAACATCCGGGTTGTCCCAGAGCACTTTAAAGCTGTGTTCATTAAACGGCTTGAGCCGGCCTGTGAGTGACGGCATTTTATGACTGTGAAGATAAAGCCCATCTTCATCTTTGATGACAGAGACTTTGCCAAACCAGGTGTCTGCGTAGTGACCCGCGTAAGCACCCAGAGGGAGAGTCACGGTTCCTGAGCCCTGGGGCGGTGTGTTGCGTTCCGAGGTACGTTGTTGCCAGTTACGCTGAAATTCCTGATAGGCGGCAATCCAGTCACGAGGGGCTTGCTCCGGAGCCAGAAAGTGCTGAAGGATAGTTTGCATCACCGCCCCTCGGCTGCCGTAATCAGAGCCATTATTTAATAACACCACACCAAGCTGGTGGTTAGGAACGAAAGCGACAAATGCCTGATAGCCTGACACCGTGCCAGTATGCGAAATTACCTGCTCGCCGAATTGATCGGCTACCCGCCAGCCTAATGCGTAACCAGCATGTCGGGTATCGAACCAGGCTTTATCGGTCCCGGATACCGGCAATGGTGTCACTGGCGTCGTCATGTGTTTTACCGTGTCAGTGGTAAGCACCTGGGTACCGTCAGCGGCTTTGCCCTCTCTCAGCCACATGGCCAGCCAGTTCAGCATGTCGCGGGCGTTACACACGATGCCACCGGCGGGTGTCCAGACAGGAGCATCGGTGTTAATCGCATTTCGGGGGATCGGGTAGGTGCCGCGACGTTCCGTAAATCCGTAACTCTGCGCGACATTGTCGTTGTGGGTATCGGGTAACCTACCGACAAAGCATTGCATTTTCAGCGGGTTAAATATCTCTTCCTGAACCAGTTGGTCCCATGACTGTTCGCCAGCCGCATCGACCACCGCTGCTGCGGTTATATACATAAGGTTGTTGTACGCATAGCGCTGCCGAAATGCGCTTTGCGGTGTTAAAAAGCGCAGGTTGTGGATAATTTCGCGGCGTGAAAATTTACTGGGGGCGGGCCACAGCATGATATCTCCGGCGCCAGAGCCGAGGCCGCTGCGATGGGTGAGCAGGTCGGTCAGGGTAAAGTTTTCAGTTGCGTGTTCGCTGGCCAGAGCAAAGGAGGGCAGGTAAGCCGTGACCTTATCCTGCCAGTGCAGATCGCCACGGTTACTGGCTACAGCCATAGCCGAAGCGGTAAACGCCTTACTGGCCGAGGCCAGCAAGAAGTAAGTATCTGGCGTGACCGGCAATTTATGTTCAAGATCACGGTAGCCGTGCCCTGCCAAATAAATTATCTTATCCTGGTGCAGAATACCGACAGCCATTCCCGGAGTATTAAAGGCTGCCAGAGATTTATCGACGACACCGGCGAGGCGCTGCTCAAAATTGCTACTCTCACTGTCCGCAACAGCGAGTGCCGGAGAAAGAAAAACGCAGGTAAGCAGTGCTACGAGCCATGCATTCTTCTTCGTGAGGCGCGCGCAGATAGCCTGCCTGCTGAATGCATCGAAAGCAAAGCACATCCCGAAGCCGTTTAGCTCATTTTCGCCAGCCAGGACAGCGGCGCGACCCGTAATACCGCCTGCAGCAGTGCCCACGGCCATGCTGGCACGTAACAATTGTCAGGTTCTTTATTAATCGCAGCAACCAGTGCTTTGCAGCCGGTTTGCAGGTCGACAATAAACGGCACGTTTTTCACTTTGGCATTGATGTCAGTGCGAATAAATCCGGGGTGTACCGTGGTCACCTTGATAGGGGTGTTTCTGACGTCTATACGTATGCCCTCGCTTAATGAAGTCAGCGCGGCTTTGGTGGCAGCGTAAACATTGAGGGCACGACGAAAACCACGCACGGCACTGATGGATGACATCGTCACCAAATGGCCAGCATTCTGACGCCGGAATATTGTCATGGCGGCTTCACACTGTGCCAGCGCAGCAACGAAATTGGTTTCGGCAGTCTGACGGTTGGCGTGGAAGTGACCCGTACCTACCGAGGCACCTTTGCCCATACCGGCGTTAACAATTATGCGGTCAAGAGTGCCGAACTCATCCGTAAAGTCCTCGAATGTGCTGAACACTGCGTCGTGGTCGGTTACATCCAGTTCACGTACACTTACGCGAACATTGGGGTTTACGGCTTCGCATTCGTGTTTAACTGACAGCAAATTATCCAGCCGACGGGCACACAAGGCCAGGTCATGGCCTTGTCTGGCAAACTCCCGGGCCATGCCTGCGCCAAGCCCCGAGCTGGCGCCGGTGATAAGAATGGTTTTGCGCATTATGATTTGTCCCAGACCAGCTGCTTGAAATGCTTGCGGCACATTGACTCATAGCGGTCGTTACCACCAATTTCAACCTGATCGCCGCTGGTGACGGCGTGACCGTTTTCATCCAGACGGACTACAAAGCTGGCTTTACGCCCACAGTGACAAACGGTTTTCAGTTCCGATAACTTGTCAGCCCAGGCTAACAAATAATGACTGCCTTCAAAGGTTTCACCCAAAAAGTCAGTGCGCAGGCCATATGCCAGTACGGGGATGTCTAATTCATCCACCACTTCAATAAGCTGTCGTACCTGGACTTTGGTCAGAAACTGCGCTTCATCAATAAAGATACAATCCAGCGGTTGTTTACGATGGTTATCGAATATTGCATCGAACAGATTATCAGTGGGAGTGTATAGGGACGCGTCAGCCTGTAAACCAATGCGAGAACTCACCTTACCTTCGCCATACCGGTTGTCGATGGCCGCAGTGTAAATGATGACCTGCATACCACGTTCGCGGTAGTTGTAGGCGGATTGTAACAGGGACGTGGATTTGCCGGCATTCATTGCCGAATAGTAAAAGTAAAGCTGAGCCATATTATTTTAATTATCTGTGTACCAGGCCAGCAGCTCGCGGGCGGGCATAGGCCGGGCGTAGTAAAAGCCTTGCAGGCAGTTTACACCCATGGCGCGTAACCGCACTGCGTCTTCTGCCGTTTCAATACCCTCTGCGACGGTCAGGCAGTGAAACTCATTGGCAATCATGAGCGTTGCCCGCACGATAGTATCACTGCCTTCTTCGAGTTTCTGCACAAACGCGCGATCAATTTTAATATGATCGAACTGCAAACTGTGCAGTTGCCCCAGCGAAGAAAATCCGGTACCAAAATCGTCAATAGAAATTTGGATATGTCGGGCTTTGATAGCCTGAATTTGTTTCAGCACGTGTTCGGTATTTTCAGCAAACACTGACTCGGTAATTTCCAGGTGCAGTTGTTGCGGACTTAAGCCGCTACCTTCCAGCACCCGATCAAGCGAGCGGATAAAGCTGTCATCCATCAGCTGGCTGACCGATACATTGACGGACACGGCAACGCTGTCGTCAAACTGCCACTGTGCGGCATCGATACACGCGCGGTGCAGTACCCAGTTGCCAATATCATGGATAAGACCCGTGCGTTCGGCGAGCGGAATAAATACATCAGGCGGGATATTGTCGCCTTTAAAATTCCAGCGCAGTAAGGCTTCGGCTGCCCACATGCGTTTGCCGTCCGCATACATAATAGGCTGATAATGCAAAGTAAATTCGTTTTTCTCAATGGCGTAGCGTAGGCCGTCCCGCAGCGACTGCTCGTGGCGCAACGCGGTGTAAATGCCTTCGTTAAAAACACCCACCGAGCCCGGCCCTTTGCGCTTTTGCTCATACATGGTGAGATCGGCTTCCTGTAACAACGCCTGAGCAGTCTCGCCATGCTCCGGAAACAGTGCGATCCCAATAGTGGCATCCAGATTGATATGGTTTTCGTCTAATGTAATAGGAATGGTAATGCCACTGCGTGCCGCATGCGCAACCGCCACCGCGGTGTTTTCAGTGGCGTAGGGCAGCAGTAATACGAACTCGTCGCCTCCCCATCTGGCAAGGTGGTCAGCTTCGCAAAAGCGAGTTAGTCGTGAGGACACTTCCTGCAGCACCCGGTCGCCAACCTGATGGCCAAGGCTGTCGTTTACCTGCTTAAACCCGTCCAGATCAATAAATAATACGGCAATTTTATTGTCCATCTTACGGGCTTTTTTCAATGTACTTTCTAAATGCCGCATAAAGCCACTGCGATTCATGAGGGAGGTGAGCGGGTCGCGGTTAGACAGGCGGTGAATATCGTCGGTGCGCTTGAGAACCTCTTCTTCAAGGTTGGCGTTTGCGTTATCCAGTTTTAAGTTTGATTCTATGAGCTGCTCGTTGATGCGGGCCACCTCCTTGCGCTCGGCCTGCATCTCTTCAAGCAGCGTTTCGTTACTGGCCTTAATATGCAGCGCGTGCCGGAAAAAGTGATTGGCACGCAGTGAATTGATAACGATAGCCACCCAGAAGCACAGCCCCAGATAGCCCAGCAAAGACAGGTTACTGGCACTGACTAAAATAGCCACAAGGGAGATGGGAACGAGCAAAATGGAACAGTAACAGATAACCAGTGGCCGCGAGGGCGACAATACCGTGGCTGAGCCCGCCGCCAGTGCTGACACCACTACCATGGTGCAAGCCAGCTCTACGGTGGTCATGTAATCGAACAGCAATACACTGTAGGCACTGATCACCAGACCAGTGGCGATGGCGCCGGTAGAGAAACGCATGAGAGAAAGTGACGGGTTGTAGTCTTTATCCCGTTCAAACACCTGCCAGTAAAGCACATCACAGGTACGTAAAAACAACACCGCAGAAAGCAGCATCCAGGCTAATTCTTTATTTCGGGTTATCTCAATGGAGGAATCAGTATCGTTGAAACCAAAAGCTAAACCGGTCATGGCCAGAAAGGTGACCGCGATAGCCGTATAAACGTTACCGTAAAGCATGCCAACCAGGTCGCGTTGCATGGCAGGAGTGTGGTTGCGGGGGCCTGCAGGCTGTTTGCTCACTACTAATTCAGTTTATAAGTTATGGTCACAACGTACCGTATCGGCGAAGTTTGTTCAAACACAGCCTTTAGTATAAAGCACAAATAAAAAAGCGGACAGGCTATGTCCGCTTTCATTTACTTATAACGAGCTAATAGCTAGGCAGCATCTTTCTCATCAACTTCTGATGGCATGGTTTCCGATGCCGGTAACAGTTCCATATCAAAAGTAAACTCGTCCACCCGGATAGCCAGTTTCCGCTTCTCATTATAATCGTGCAGCAAGTCCGCTTCTTTGGCATCAATGACACCCTTTTCCTGCAACTTGTTCAGTGCGTTTTCGAACGAAATGAACGGAATAACCGGCTCCTGACGCAATGCTGTTTGCACTTTCTTCAACAAGTGGGCCACGGCATGCTTCGCTTTAAACGCCTGCTCGTTGATGTCATTACCGTCGCCTGCCACCGGACGAACCAGGTGGGTCAGTTGTGCTTTAACACTGTTATCCTGCATTGCCGCCATCGACAGCTCGCGAACCAGATCGTCGCTGATAGCCGGCGTGCTGTTAGAATAGGTGTTAGTTAATACTCGCATCAGCGCACGGGTCGGCGCATTCGGGAAGTTATTAACAAAATCTACCAGCGCTTTTTCGGCTTGCTGTAATGACCACTGCATGGCGTATTCAAAGTACGGTAGTGCCAACTGACGGTCTTCAATGCGTTGCTCGTAGAAACGAATTGCCGCCATTGCGCCGTACAGATAACTCATAATGTCACCCAGACGGGCACTGAGTAGCTCAGCTTTTTTCAGATCGCCACCCAAAACTGCTAACGACAAGTCAGCCAGCGGTGCCAGTTTGGCAGCCATGCTATTCATGCGTTTTTCATATTTCTTCACTTCAGGCAGTGATGACCCTGCATCACGCATGAAGGGCAGGTAACTTTGCCCCAGGCTGCGGAACGCATTTTTCACACTGAACCCAATGGTTTTCTTCAGAACTTTGTTAAATTCTTTGTCTGCGCTGCTCTCATCACTGTGAATAAGATCAACCATCTCTTTCAGATAAGGGTGGCAACGCATTGCGCCTTGGCCGAATATCATCAGGTTACGGGTCAGGATATTCGCGCCTTCCACGGTAATTGCAATAGGCAGTGCTGAGTAGCCACTCGCCAGCGTGTTTTGTGGGCCACGCTGAATCGCCTTACCGGCTTGTACGTCCATAGCCGTATTCATTACGTCGCGGCCAAGCTCGGTCATGTGGTACTTGGCGATTGCCGTCACGACCGACGGTTTAACACCCAGGCCGAGACCTTCGGTGGTTAACACCCGCATTGCTTCCAGCAGGAATGTTTTGCCGGCGATGTCCGCCACCTGGCTCTGGATCCCTTCGAAACGCCCGATGGGTAAGCCAAATTGTTCGCGCACAAACGAGTATTCAGCGGTGCTTTTAAGCGCTGACTGCGCCGTCGCCACGCCCATCGCAGGTAACGAAATACCGCGGCCTGCGCCCAGGCAGCTCACCAGCATTTGCCAGCCGCGTCCAATATTCTTCTGACCGCCAATGATAAAGTCCATCGGAATGAACACATCCTGACCACGAGTAGTTCCGTTATAAAAACGCACGCCCATTGGGTCATGACGGTTACCCAGCTCTACACCGGGGTGGGATTTAGGTAACAGGGCACAAGTGATACCCAGTTCCAGTTTATCGCCAAGTAGTTGGTCTGGATCGAACACTTTAAATGCTAGACCCAGCACAGTGGCAATAGGCGCTAGTGTAATGTAACGCTTATCCCAGGTTACGCGCAGTCCAACGACTTCTTCACCGTTCCATTGTCCTTTAGTCACAATGGCGGCATCCGGAATCGCGCCTGCATCGGACCCAGCTTCCGGACTGGTTAATGCAAAACAGGGGATATCCCGGCCATCGGCCAGGCGGGGCAGCCAGTAGTCTTGCTGCGCTGTGGTGCCGTAATGCATCAACAGTTCGCCCGGACCTAATGAGTTAGGCACCATGACGGTGACCGCAATAGCGCCGCTTTTTGCCGCGATGGTCGCCACAATCGTGCTGTTCGCGTAGGGGCTGAACTCAAGGCCACCGAACTTCTTCGGAATAATCATTGAGAAGAAGCGATTCTTACCCAGAAAATCCAGAATATCCTGGGGAATATGGTCGCCATTGCCGAGTTCGAAATCGTCGATCATGGACAATAATTCGGTTACCGGGCCGTCCATAAACGCCTGTTCGTCGGCGCTCAGGGTTGCTTTAGGAATGGCGCGCAGGGCATGCATGTCTGGCTTGCCCTGATAAATAGAGGCCTCAAGCCACACATCACCCGCATCGAGCGCTTCTTGCTCGGTTACTGAAATTGGGGGTAGGACTTTTTTCAGGCTAGTTCTGATACTCATATAAAACTCATCCGCTCATCTGACCAGTTGCTTGAGTTAATACTACCGCACTTGTAGAAAAGATCAAATGATCTGTCATCAGAGGGTTATCAATTACCTGTCTAGGCAGGCATACAAAGGCCGCATTTACGTAATATAGATTGGATCTGAGTGCAGCAATGGGATTAAGCTACCCACTAATAAAACAGAGCCAAGGACGTATATTCATGCAGCCTCGTCACGGTTGGATTTCCACAGTACTTACACATCCCAGAAAACTGCTGGTGTTCTTTTTAATCATTTGGGGGGCGTTGGGCGCTGGGGTAACACAGTTGGTGTTTAATGGCGACTACCGGGTGTACTTTGAAAACGATGACCCGCATAAGGTAGCGTTCGAGGCAATCCAGACTGACTTTAACAAAAGCGAAAACCTTTCTTTTCTCATCGTGCCAGAATCAGGCACTGTTTATCAGCCGGAAACATTTCGTTTGCTTTATCAGCTGACTGAGGCTGCGTGGCAGACGCCACTCTCTAACCGTGTCGAATCGTTAGCGAATTATCAATACAGTTATGCGGACAATGATGATTTGGTGGTTACTGACTTAATAGGCGCTGATGCCGTCTCCGACAACGATATTGCCTGGGTGCGACGGGCTGCCACCAGTACGCCTGAAGTTGCCGGACGCCTGATAGCTGACGATGGCCGGGCTGCCATGGTGAATGTGACCGTGCAATTACCTGATGGCGATCCCACCGCAGCCGTAAGCCGAATTACCGCCTTTGCACGTACATTGCAGAAGGAATACAGCACGCAATTTCCCAATCATACAATCATGCTCACTGGTGTGGTGGTATTGAACAACGCGTTTTCAGAAGCGGCACAACGGGATGCCAGTACCTTGATACCCCTTATGTTCGTTATTATTGCGGCTATGCTGGCGGTGCTTGTTCGGTCGGTGTTTGCAGCATTTGCAACCTTGCTTGTGGTTTTTGCATCTATCGGTATGACCATGGGCCTGGCCGGATGGGCGGGATTATATCTGAGTACCGCAACGGTAAACGTCCCGACGTTGGTTACCACACTCGCCGTAGCAGACTGTATACATATTATTGTGACCACCCGCCTGATGCTCCAGGGTGGTATGGAAAAGGCGACGGCACTACAGGCTGCGGTCAGACAAAATCTTAAACCTATCCTTATTACCAGTATCACCACGGCCATAGGTTTTTTAATGTTGAATTTTGCGGCCGTCCCGGTGCTGGCGGATCTGGGCAACCTAACCGCTCTGGGCGTTATGATAGCCTGTGTGTTGTCGCTAACCGTATTACCTGTGCTGCTGCTTTTGATGCCCTTCAAGCGTCCTCGGGCCAGCCAGAAAACAGCGGGCTTCTTTGACACGACAGGAAAGCTGGTGGTACGCCACCACCGCCGCATTTTGCCCTATTCAGCGCTTCTTATGGTGCTCGCTGTAGTGTATGCATTTAACAACACACTGAACGATGTAGTAGTGGATTACTTTGATTCATCGACCACCTTCCGCCAGGCAGTAGACACCAAATCAGACTACATGGGCGGCATGGCTACCATCAACTTTGTAGTGGATACAGAAGAAGAGTATGGCATCGCTAATCCAGCGACCCTGCAGAAAATTGCGGTATTTACCCGGTGGCTGCGGGATCGCGATGAGGTCAATCATGTACTGAGTTTTTCCGATACGCAAAAACGCCTTAATCAAAACATGAACAACGATGATCCAAATGCGTATTCTTTACCTAGAGAACAGGATCTTGCGTCACAATACATGCTGCTCTATGAGATGTCGTTGCCCTACGGTCTGGACTTAAATAACCAGATTAATATGGACAAATCGGCACTGAGACTGGTGGTCAGTCTGGATAATTTGGGGAGCAAAGAGTTAATCAGCCTGGAGCAGGAAGCCCGCAAGTTTTTTAAAAAACTGGCACCTGAGTTAACACTTCGGGCTGCTAGCCCGGCGCTGATGTTTGCCCACATAGGCGAACGCAACATGCAGAGTATGGTTGCAGGCACACTGCTTGCATTGGTGTTGATCTCATTTTTAATTGTATTTGCGTTGAGGTCGTGGCGGTTGGGCCTGGTGAGCTTGCTTACCAACCTGATACCCGCGGCGGTAGGATTTGGGATATGGGGGCTAATCTCAGGAGAGATTAATATGGCGCTGTCGGTGGTCTTGAGTATGACACTGGGTATTATCGTCGATGATAGCGTACACTTTCTAACCAAGTACCAGGCCGCGCGGCAATCAGGAAAGGATGCCGCCGCCGCAGTTCGACATACGTTCAGTACAGTGGGAGTAGCGCTGGCCACCACCACTGTGGTGTTATCAGCAGGATTTGCTGTACTGATACTGTCGTCATTTTTACTTAACGCGGATATGGGGTTGCTTACAGTCATAATTATTGTGGCTGCACTTATTATTGATTTGCTTTTTCTACCCGCTTTTCTTATGTGGCTGGATAACCAGGCAAGTCAACACAAACAAGGAGACTTTACATGACAGGTCGATCACGTTTATTGCTGCCACTGCTGGCAGTGTGGGGAATGTTGCTGGCAGGCTCCGCGCACGCAGATGCAGCGTCGGAAGAAGCCGGCCTCAAAGTAGCTAAAGAGCGTAAAGCCAGAGATCAGGGCTGGGATAACTCCGTAGCAGAAACGCTGATGATATTGCGCAATGCACAGGGCCAGGAGTCCACCCGGGATATGCGGGTTAAAACTCTGGAAGTAGACGGCGACGGGGACAAAGCGCTGACCATTTTTGATTCACCCAGAGATGTAAGCGGAACGGCATTTTTGAGTATCTCCCATACCACCGACGCAGACGAGCAATGGATTTACCTGCCCGCACTAAAACGCGTGAAGCGTATTGCTTCCCGCAATAAATCTGGCCCGTTCATGGCCAGTGAATTTGCGTTCGAAGATCTGACGTCCTTTGAGGTAGAAAAGTACAGCTATGATTTGCTACGCGAAGAAACCTATGAGGAAATGCCGGTATATGTGCTGGAGCAGAAGCCGCAAGACGAATTTTCCGGGTATTCGCGGCAGGTGTTATGGATCGATAAACAACATTACCGGGTCCACAGAGTCGACTTTTACGACAAAAAAGGCGAACTCCTGAAGACGCTGGAATTTGAAGATTACAAGTTGTTCAAGGACACTTACTGGCGGCCGATGACGAGCCTGATGTACAATGTCCAGACACGAAAGTCTACAGACTTAATCACTAAGTCTCTTGAATTTGGAGTAGGTCTGGAAGACTCAGACTTTGATAAAAACAGCCTACGGAGAGCACGTTAACCTGTGATTTCAATACGACTATTATCTGCCAGTCTGGTACTCGCCAGTGCGGGCGCTTCCGCCAGTGTTGATATCAGCGGAAGTGCGGGTGTTGAAGCCCGCTATTTCTTCCAGGAAGCCGCCTATCAGCATCAGGACCGGGCTCAGCAATCACTGTTCGTTGAACCGGAATTTTACACAGAGTGGAATGACGGCACTGACAGTGTTCTTTTTCGCCCTTTTGCTCGCGTGGATAGTGCTGATAGTGAGCGCTCACATATCGATATCAGAGAGTTACAGTGGCTGCATTTGGCAGACACCTGGGAGACCCGTGTCGGGGTAGGGAAGGTATTCTGGGGGCAAACTGAATCGTTGCACCTGGTAGACATAATAAACCAGACCGACGGTGTGGAAGGCGTGGACGGCGAGGACAAACTCGGCCAGCCCATGATCAATTATCGTACGTTCGGTGATTGGGGAACGTTGTCGGCCTATGTATTGCCGTACTTCCGTGAGCGAACATTCCCCGGCGAAGACGGCAGACTGAGACCACCCCTGCCAATTGATGGCGATGCTGCTATTTATGAGTCGGGTGCGGAGGAGCACCATGTTGATTACGCGCTACGCTGGCAAAAATCTATGGGCGACTGGGAAGTGGGTCTGAGTTGGTTCGACGGCACCAGTCGTGAACCCGAATTGATCGCACCTGGCGTTACGCCGGATGAGCTGAAAGACGTGGCACCGGTAATTGGCCCCAACGGTGAGCCTGTTATCGTCCCCTATTACGCGCAGATAAATCAGTTCGGTGTGGACTTACTGAAGGTTCAGGGTGCCTGGTTACTCAAGTTTGAAGGTATCTATCGCACTGGTCAGTCAGAAGACTTTACCGCTATGGTGGCCGGATTCGAGCGCACCAGTGTGGGCGTGTTTGGTACGCAATATGACCTCGGCCTGCTGGTGGAATATCAGTACGATGAACGAGACGATAATTTCTTTGCCACCGGTCAAAACGATATTATGGCGGGCGTGCGCTGGAATCTGAATGATATTGATGGCACAGAAGTATTAGCCGGTGTCATTCAGGATCTTGACGAAAGTGACACCTATAGCGCATTTATTGAAGCATCCAGTAGAATGACAGATGCGTGGCGGTGGCGGCTTGATGGCTATTTCTTCTCATCGAATAATCCTACAGAGACTTATTATTTTGTGCGACGAGATGACCACGTGCAATTTACACTCGAATACTTTTTCTGACAGAGATAATAATGAAAAAAATAACTGCAGTTTTGTGCCTGTGTCTGGCGGGGCTTCCCGCCGTCGCCACGGAGAAAATGTATGGTATTGCCGGAGGCAGTTTTACTGACCTGGAATACAGCCAACAGGGCGAGAAGGGCGCTGGCTTTACTCTCGCTGTGGGTCATCAGTTTCATCCGCAGTGGTACGTAGAGGCTGGCTATAACCAACTTATCGATGAAACTACAGACACCGGAGACCTGAAGGGTGATGCATTGTATCTTGCGCTGTTGGGCAAGGCGGGGAATCATACCGGCGAGTTATTTTATAAGCTTGGTATTATGAATGTGGCCATGCAGGGTAGCGAGTTACCTGTTGAAGGGAATTGTGCACTAGGCGAGTTAAGCAGCGATGGAGCATGCGCTTTTGATGAAAGCGGTTTAGCCGGCGTGGTCGGTCTGGGATTCGACTATCACTTAGGGCTTCGTTCCATGCTGCGGGTAGAATACAACTATGTGGGCGGGGAAAACGACCTGCAAGCACATACTGTTAACCTGGCAATACGTTATAACTTTAACTAACCAGCGGGCGGTTGAGTAATCTAAATCGTGACACGGCTGGTACAAAGACCAAAGTAGTTAAAAAGGGACACGACATCCATGCAAAATGAACTGGACAGTAAGTTTCTGCTGCGCGTATTTGACAAAATCCGTCAGTTTGGTGAAAAGAAAGACGATAAGTACCTGCTTGGTGGTATCACTGCCTTTACAGATTTGGACGGTTATACGTTGTTTGTGGAAGACCCGCAGGTAAAACTTTCGTTCGGCTTTCATAATCAATATCACTTTGATTATGAAGATAAAGAACATTACGAAAAGTTTGAGAAAAAGCTGAAACAAATCGACAAAGAGTATTAACTGGTTGTAGTGCAGGTGCACACAACCAAACAGCATTACAGCATTCTGTTTTAATCCATAAGTGGGTACTTACACCCAGCTGCGCTCGCCCTGACCAAGCTTACGACCTCTCATGTAAACTGCCGGTGCGCGCGCTGTTCCACTGCTCGATAATCGCACCCTGGTATGTGTCTGGTCACCTCTCCAACAGGAGATGGGGCTGTGGCTAGGCGAACGTCCCACAACTCGTTACAATAGCCAAAAACATGCAGGACACGTATTTTGGCAGCAGCAATTAAAGCCCCTCCGTTCAAACTTGCCTATCTCGGCCCCAAATACTGGGGGATCTGGTTAGGTGTCTTACTGTTAAACCTGATCATACTACTGCCGCTGCCGATCATCCGGCTAGTAGGAGGTGGTACAGGCAAACTCATCGCCCGGCTGGCCCCGAAGCGTGCGAAGGTTGCCCGCCGCAATATAGAACTGTGTTACCCCGAAATGTCAGAGCAGCAAAAAGACCAGCTGGTGCGCGAAAATGTCCGCCGCACTGGTATGGCATTGTTTGAGATGGCCATGGGGTGGTGGTGGCCTGCGGGTAGGGTGAAACGTCATTTCCATGTGGAAGGGTACGAACATGTAGAGGCAGCCCTGGCACAAGGCAAAGGGATCCTCGGCATGGCGCTACACAATATGAACCTGGAGTTTGCGTGCCGGGGATTTGGCTATACCCATCCCAGTGTGGGCTTTTATCGCAAGCACAATAACCCGCTGATGGATTACCTGCAGTATCATGGCCGTAATCGCTCGAATAAATATATGATCCATAAGCGAAATGCGAAGGCGTTGCTGGCAGCGCTGGATGAGCAGGAACTGTGCTTATACTTACCGGATCAGGACTATGGTCGAAACCAGAGCATGTTTGTGCCATTCGGTGGCGTGAAAGACACCGCCACAACCACCGCCACCTTAATGTTTATGCGTCGGGCAAATTGTGTCCCTATGATTTTTACGTCTCAGTACACTGCAGGTGGCTACAAAGTTAAAATTTATCCGCCGCTCGATAACCTGGCTGATATGGACGATGAAGCCGCGCTGACCAAGCTGAATGCAGAGATCGCAAAGGTAATCAAAGAGCAACCGGAGAGCTATTTGTGGATGCATAAACGGTTTAAAACCCGGCCTGATCCTGACTCACCGTCACTTTATGACTAGCGGAATGGCTCGTCCGATACGAGTTGTATGTGGTCGCGGTTTAGAAATATACTGGAATAGCAGTATTTTTATTATTAACGGATAAGCGGTATGGCAAAAAAAGGATTCTCCAGCTCTTTGTTTTGGGCAAAGCATATAGGTCTGGCATTGGCCCTGGTGATTATTGCTGGCGTGGTCATCACATTGCAAAGAGAAATGGCGTCGGAACCGGTGCCGGAGGGAGAAACCAAGTCCAAGTCAGTGGCTTCAGGATTATCAGATTTTTACCGTGAATTTCGCATGTCTTCCACCGATCCCATTCTCGAAGAAATTGGCGATTTTGTGCTAAGTATTGGTGATTCGGAAGAAAGTCTGGATGAGCGGCTTGCCGGGATGTCCAGTCAGAATCGTCCGGTCAACCGTGGCTGGACCGGAGAACACAAATTCCGAACATTTAGCGCCGGTAATACGTTGCGTGATGCGATCTCGTCCTACGCTCAGCAAGAGGGCATGCAAGTTATCTGGGACTTAGATCAGGACTTTGTCATTAAGGATCAGTTCCAGATTGATAATACGGTAGCCGGCTCGCTGGCGAAAATAGCCAGCGCAATTGACAGTAATTTTGAGGGCGAAGTAAAAGCCTATCTGTGCCCACAGCAGCGTTCACTGGTGCTCACTGCCAGTGACAGCCCGTTTATTAAGGCAAACTGCTCGCTGGTGCGGGCTGGCTAAGCGGCTCACCACTTCCATTCAAGAAGTCAGCCGGAGCTGGTGCCCAATACATCATGCCAGATGGCAGACACTTCGCTTCGCAACGCGGTCAGTTCTTCACTTTGTTGCGCATATTTATTGTCGGCTAACGTAAGCTGATGATACTGGTTACGCAGCTCAAGGTACGCGTGCTGTAACTTCCCGGCCTGCTGGGCTGTCAGTAAACCGGCTGCCGCCACACTATCTATAAGCCGGAGGTTGTCAGTATATACGGTGAGCGTTTCTGTAGAATGGGCGTGAGCCAGCACCCAGTACTGGGTAAGAAACTCAATGTCAGTAATCCCGCCTTCGCACTGTTTTAAATCAATTTCATCAACGCTTCCTGATAATAAATGCTCCCGCATTTTGTAGCGCATAGTCACCACATCCTGTTGTAACTGGTCAAGATCGCGGCGACGGGTAAGAATTTCGTTGCGCACCTCGTTAAACGCGGCCAACAGGTTCGAGTCGCCTACGATAGCCCGGGCCCGCACCAGCGCCTGGTGCTCCCAGGTCCACGCCTCCTCGCGCTGATAGACCGCGAACCCATCAACGTGGCAGCAAAGCAAGCCAGACTTTCCTGACGGGCGTAAGCGCAGATCGGTTTCATACAGTTGACCAAACAGGGTGGTGGTATTTAGCAGATGCATAATCCGCTGCGCCAGCTTGATATAAAACTGCTGGGCTTCAATGGACTTTTTGCCATTGGTGACAGAATCACGGGGGGCGTTATGCAAAAATACCAGGTCGAGATCGGAACCATAACCCAGCTCAAAGCCGCCCAGCTTCCCGTACCCTATGACGGCGAATCCCTTGGTATCGGCGTCGAGGTGGCCAGGTACCCCATAGCGAACTGCAATTTGTTTCCATGCTGCGTTCACTACACTGGCCAGGATGACTTCTGCCAGCACCGTTAGTTTGTCGCTGACATTCGGAATTGGCAGTGAGCCACTGATATCGCTTGCGGCAATACGTAACTGCTGACATAACTTAAACTGGCGCCATGCATCCATCATCATTTCCACGTCGTCGGGCTCAATGCGTAATAACGACTCGCGAAGTTCCTGCTGATATTCCCGTTGACTGCTGGCAATGTCGGTATTCTGTTGCTTCAGGTACATCGGCGTCAGCAACTCGTCTAACAATAGCGGGAAACGCTGAATTTCGCTGGCGATCCACTCACTGCGTTCACATAATTTAATCAGCTGGCGCAGCACATCAGGGTTTTCCAGCAACAGGTCGAGGTAGGTCGTACGGCCGGTGATGGCGTTAATCACCCCCAGGACTCTGGCTAGCACCTGCCGGATATTATTCACATGGCAATCCAGCAGAATATACAACAGTTCAGGCATCAAGCGGTTCAGGGTATCCTCACCACGCTGCCCGATGCGATAGCCAGGTAACTGGTCGCGGAAATTAACCAGCATGGTAAAGAGCAGGGCGGCATCCTCTCCGTCCAGTTCACCGGCCAGCAGCGCCACAAACTCCTCAGCATCAAGGGTCAGGTTCCATGCATCACGACACACGGCAAACCGTTCGTCGGAGTCGGTGTGCGATTCATGGGTTTCTTCTACCAATTCATTGAACTGCTGGTGGATCCGTTCCATCACCTCAGCCAGTTCTTCCTGAAAAGCCGCATAGCTCTCACATTCCATTACATGGGCGAGGATCTGCTGCGCCCACTCATCATCTGGCAGGGTCTGAGTTTGCCCATCCTGCCACTGTTGCAGGGTGTGCTCTACTTTACGCAGGTAAAGGTAGTCCTGCTTCATCTGCGATGTACTCTGGGTATCCACAATTTCGAGATCTGCCAGGGCATCCAGCGTAGCCAGTAAGTTTTTTTGTCTGAGCTCCGGTTCGCGGCCGCCGTGAATCAGCTGGAAGCTTTGTGCGAAAAACTCCACTTCCCGGATCCCGCCAGCCCCAAGCTTGATATTGCCGGACAAACGACGGCGGCGAATTTCAGTGGCAATCAATTGCTTCATGTCACGCAGGGCATCGATGGTGGTGAAATCCAGATAGCGACGAAACGTAAACGGCCGCAAAATTGCCTGCAAGTCGTCAAAGTACGGCGAATTTGTATCATTGATGACACGGGCTTTGACCATGGCAAATCGCTCCCAGTGCCGGCCCTGTTCCTGATAATAATCTTCCAGCGCCGCAAAATGCATTGCCAACGGACCACTTTCACCGAATGGTCGCAGGCGCATATCCACGCGATACACCTGACCATCGACAGTAATCTTATTCAGGCTGTTAATTAACTTTTGCGCCAGGCGGGTAAAAAACTGCTGGTTTTCGATGGGCTTTTTGCCGCCTTCGGTTTCGCCTTTGTGAGGGTAGGCGAAAATCAAATCGATATCTGAAGAAAAGTTAAGTTCATTACCGCCGAGTTTCCCCATAGCGAGGATAAACATGGGTTGTTCACCATGCTCACCCATTGGCGTGCCGTGTTTAACGGCAAGTAACGTGTAGAGTCGCTGGTAGGCAACGTTTATTAGACTTTCAGCCAGCTTCGACACCTGCTGCAAGGAAATCTCTACAGTCTGCCTATTGGTGACATCCAACACGGCGATAGTGAGCATCATCGCGTTTCGGGTATCGCGCAATACTTTTGCCAATGCGTCTTCGCTATCTGCTTTTTCACAGGCGCCCTGCACGGTGTGAGCAATGTAATCACCGGTCAGTGAGTGGGGGGTGCACTGTAGTGCACTCACTAACCACTCGGGGTGCCGGATACTTTGCTCGGCTATGAATTCCGAGAGGCCAAACACGGTTTTAGCTTGCTCCTCGCTGACGTTGTGAAGCACATCGTCACTGGCAGCATCACAAAACCGCTCCCAGAACTGAGTGGCGTGTTGCTCAATCAAACTATTATTTTGTGCGGGTGTAGGCATAATACAGGTACGCAATGTAGATAACTGACATGCAGAGTCTGTCACACTTCAAATGGGCACTCCAGCATACTGTCAGCGTCTTAAAGGGAGAATATACGGTGGAAGCGTTAGTAAAGTTGGTACCCCTGTCCCACGAGTTGTGGGTGTACCTGGCAATCGATTTGGCTTTGGCATTAGTGCTTCTGGTCATCATGAAGTGGCTTACGGGCTTATTGCGAAAGAGTTCGGTCACCGAGGAACTCGGGGTAAAAGACAATTTTGCCTTCGGGATCAGTATTGCCGGCGGTATGTTGTCGCTGTGTATTGTGCTTAGTTCAGTCGTAGGCCGACATATTGGACAGGGCTATGAAGATGCTGCTGTGGGCATGCTTACATTCGGCGTAGTGGGGATAATACTGGTTAAGTTTGGCCGTTTTGCCCATGACAAGCTGGTACTGAACCGGGTTGACACGGTCGCCATGATTTCTGACCGGAGCGTGAGTATAGCGCTGGTGGACGCAGCCAGTCTGGTGGCCAGCGCCATTATTCTGCGTAGTATGATGTTATGGGTAGACGGCAGTAATATGAATGCCATTATCGCGATATGTACCGGGTTTACCGTGGTGCTGACCATTCTGTTGGTAATGACCCGTCTCTATGAGGCACGATTTGCACGCTACAACCAGAATGACTCGTTTCAGGGCGCGCTGGAAAAAGGCCAGTTAGCGCTGGCCATTGAGCATGCCGGAAACTTATTGGGCACGGCGATGATGGTCTCTGTCGCTAAAAACCTCATTGAATACAACCCGGATGGGTATGTGTCAAATGTGACCGGTTGGCTGATAGTGAGCGTCTGTCTTGCCATCGCGTTACACTTGATTATTATGGTAAGTAAGAAAGTGATCCTGTTTGGCATGAATTACCGCCAGGAGGTTGACCAGCAACATAACGTGGGGGTGGCGTGCCTGGGGCTGACACTCAGCATAGGCATAGCCATGATTGTTAATGGCGTACTGAGTTAAGTAATACTGAATTTAAGAGAGGCGCCTACAGGTGAGTGAACCGGGCGCTCTCGCAACGAATGTCTTCCGGCAAGGGCCCTTTGCCGTTCACTAACTGCTCTTTTTGTCGACGGCTGAAGCGCTTCACCTGATATTCCAGTTTCATCGCTGCACGCTTATCCGTTACTTCAAATACCGCGCGATAAATCAGCGGCGATTTTCCTTTCAGTGCCTTGGCACCACCTGGCTTCTCGCCCCGGTGCTGCGCTATTCTGCGCTTTGGATCGCAAGTTATTCCGGTGTAGAACTGACCCAAGCGATTTTCAATAATGTAGATATACCAAGAGGAGGGTGCTGATTCCTCATTTTCGGCGTTGGCTGTTATACTAGCTGACAAAATGGACGTTCCCGACACAGCGATATCTTTATGATTTTACCAGATTTTAGCAAAGCAAAAATTCTCGTAGTGGGCGATTTAATGTTAGATCGCTATTGGACTGGCGGCGCAGGCCGGATTTCTCCGGAAGCGCCGGTGCCCGTGGTCAACGTAAAAAGCACTGAAGACAGGCCTGGCGGTGCCGCCAATGTGGCCATTAATGCAGCCGCGCTGGGAGCCAAAGTCACCCTGATTGGTTTATGCGGTAAAGACGATAATGCCAGGATCTTGCGACAAAAGTTGGAATCGTTCGATATTGACTGCCAGTTCCACGAGGCAGAGGATAAAGAAACCACCACCAAGCTGCGGGTAATGAGCCGGAATCAGCAATTGCTGCGCATGGACTTTGAGTCAAGCTTCGCCGATACCAATAAGGATGCGCTCGAAGCCTCTTTTGAAAAAGCGTTGGCACAGGCCGATGTGGTAATTCTGTCAGATTATAACAAGGGCTGTCTGGCCACGCCGCAGAAGCTCATTAGCAAGGCTCGCGAGGCCAAGAAAACCGTGATTGTGGATCCCAAAGGCACGGACTTTGAAAAATATCAGAATGCCACATTAATCACCCCCAATATGGAAGAGCTTGCCGCCGTCACCGGCGAGTCAAAAGACGAAGCTGAGCTGGTCAGCCATGCCCATGCTATGCGTGAGCAGTTAAAGCTAAGTGCATTGTTACTGACCCGCTCAGAGCAGGGCATGACCTTGTTTGAAAAAGGGCAGGATGAATTTCATCTGCCAGCGAAAGCCAAAGAGGTTTACGATGTCACCGGTGCCGGCGACACCGTGGTGTCAACATTAGCCGTCGGTGTGGCCTGCGGCCTGCCGGTTCAGGCCGCCTGTGTGCTGGCCAACCTGGCCGCCAGCGTGGTGGTAGGTAAACTGGGTACTTCCACGGTGACGAACACTGAGCTGGCGCTGGCGTTAGGTGAGCAGTCGCTGCACCTTGACGGCGGCGTAATGAGCGAAGAGCAATTAGTTATGGCGCTGCAGTCTGCCCGCACCCGCGGTGAGAAAATCGTTATGACTAACGGCTGCTTCGACATTCTTCACGCCGGCCATGTGTCCTACCTTAAAGAAGCCGCCGACCTGGGCGACCGCTTGATTGTGGCGGTGAATACAGATGAGTCGGTCACCCAGCTGAAAGGGCCGGGCCGGCCCATCAATAACGCGGCGCGCAGAATGGCCGTGCTGGCCGGATTAAGTTCGGTAGACTGGGTGGTGCCGTTCTCAGAAGACACCCCCCGGCGGCTTATTGCCCGCTTATTGCCCGACGTGCTGGTAAAAGGTGGCGACTACAAGCTGGAAGCCATTGCCGGTGCCAAAGAAGTGCTGGATAACGGCGGCGACGTGAAGGTGCTGAATTTTGAAGATGGCGTTTCGACTACCGGTATCATCGACAGCATCGTCAACCGGGATGTGAAAAAAGCCTGATCACACCATGAACGCATTACGTCCAATGGATTCGTCCATCTCTGAAAAGGGGAGGGCGCTAATTCCGGGACCGAAAACTTACCTGTCTTATTCGCGCTTGCAGCCATGCAAGCGTCGATTAAATGCACGCTACATCCCATTCACGCATAGCGGCAACTGGGTGTTTGCGTTAAGCTAGATTTATCCTCGTTGTAACCAACAGTATTAGCGGTATTAACATGTATGAAAGTTATTATGGACTTAACTCTAAACCGTTTCAGCTAACGCCGGATCCGGCGTTTTTCTTTGCCAGTAAATGGCACAAGCGTGCCATGTCGTACCTACAGTACGGCCTGTCACAAGCCGAAGGGTTTATCGTTATTACCGGCGATATTGGTACAGGTAAAACCACTATCGCAAACAGTCTGCTAAATGATATCGAAGACGATATTGTCGCGGCGCAGATTGTAACGCCCAAGCTTACGCCGGACGAACTGGTAAAAATGGTCGCGACAAAATTCGGGCTGGATACCACGGCTAAAACCAAGGCCGATATTCTCAAAGAGCTGGAAAAGTTCTTATATGATCTCAGTACGCAGGGGCGTCGGGCATTGTTGCTGGTAGATGAAGCGCAGAACCTGCCACTCGAAACCATCGAAGAATTGCGGATGCTGTCTAATTTTCAGCAAAAGGGAAAACCGTTGTTGCAAAGCTTTTTGCTGGGACAGGAGGAGCTTCAGCCCATTTTGCGCGCGCCTAACATGGAACAGTTTCGCCAGCGTATCGTGGCATCCTGTCACCTGGCGCCGCTCACAGACGCGGAAACCAAATCTTATATTGAATACCGAATGCAACATGCAGGCTGGAGTGGTAAGACGCTGTTCTCAGATAATGCGTTCACACGAATCCACCATTTTACCCGGGGCGTGCCTCGTAAAATAAATACCCTGATGGACCGAATCTTACTGTTTGGTTTTCTGGAGGAATTGGACGTACTTACTGAAGAAGCTGTCGACGCGGTAATCGATGAAGTGAAAGAGGAAATGTTCGAGCCGGAGACGCTGGCCGTTCAGAAAGAGGAAGAAGTAAAGCATAGTGGTGACGAGGAAAGTAGCGAAGGGAGCTACAAGCCGGCGCAAAAAGTACTTACTCCCAACGGGAATGAAATTCAGGACGCAGAGTACTACAAAGCCATGTTGGCCGAGCTGGTAGATGCGCTTGATGATGCCATCGGTCATAAAGTGAAACTTACCCAGTACATAGACAAACTGTTAAAGAAAAAGTACCGCACTTATGTTCGTCTGAAGTCTGACGAGGGCGATGAATAAGTGGTCCCACTGCTGCCTAAGCTCAAGATTTTAGTGGTCGAAGATTCTGATGAGTTACTCGAACAGTTATCGGCCAGTATCCGTTCAACCATCGACTTCTTCGATCGTCCTGATATTGAGGTGTCGGTAACTGAAGCGATTTCGGTAACCGAAGCGCTCAGGCAGGTCCGTGAAGACGGCGAAATTCAGGCGGTGGTTTTTAGCTGGGACACCCGGGTCACAGAGGTTGATATCGGCGGTGATAGTGACGCGCAGGTGGCTAACAATGCCGTAGTTATTAACGCCATTAAATATATTCGGCCTGAACTGCCCGTTTACGTACTGGGCGACGCTGTGAAAGGGCTGGATATTGTGAATGAAGCCGGCAGCATGGAGTCGTTTTTTTACCGTAACGACATCATAAGTGACCCTGAGTCGATTGTTGGCTATATCATTAATGACTTCGATGACCGCAATGAAACTCCGTTCTGGACCGCTTACAAGGAGTATGTGCTGGAAGCCAATGATTCCTGGCATACGCCCGGACACAGTGGCGGCGCCAGTTTTCGACATTCCCCCTACATCAGTGATTTCTATCGGTTCTTCGGGCGCAACGTATTTGTCAGCGATCTGTCTGTCAGTGTGGACTCACTGGGCTCCCTATCAGACGGCACCTATGCTATTGGGCGCGCCCAGGCGAATGTGGCCAGTACCTTCGAAGTCAGACACTCCTATTTTGTGACTAATGGCTCGTCTACTTCTAATAAAATCATTTTGCAGACCTTGCTGAGGGAAGGCGATAAGGTCATTGCCGATCGCAACTGTCATAAATCGGTCCACTACGGCATTGTGCAGGCTCGCGCGATGCCGGTGTATCTGGACAGTGTGTTTAATCCGGACTACGGCATTTTTTCACCGCCCCGATTAACGCAGCTGCGTGAAGTGATAGAAGCGAATCCGAACGCTAAGTTAGTCGTACTGACCGGGTGTACCTATGACGGTTTACTGACCGACCTGAAACAGGTGGTGGCGCTGGCACATAGCCGTGGTATCAAGGTGTTTATTGACGAGGCGTGGTTCGCTTACGCCTCGTTCCACCCGCACTTTCGCCCGTACTCAGCAGTCCAGGCCGGCGCTGACTATGTCACACATTCAGCCCATAAAGTGGTATCAGCCTTTTCACAGGCGTCGTTGATACATGTTAACGATCCTGACTTTGACAAAGACTTCTTCAAAGAGGTGTATAACATTCATACCAGCACCTCGCCAAAATACCAGCTAATTGCCTCGCTGGATGTATGCCGCCAGCAGCTGGAGATGGAAGGGTACAAGATCCTCAATGAACTGCTTGCCAATGTACAGGAACTTAAGCAGCAGGTGGCTAAGTTTACACGCCTGAAAATCCTCGACCGGCAAGACTTTGCGCGCATGTTTGACCACGTAGAACAGGATAATGTGGGGCATGATCCCCTTAAAATTCTCATTGATATTTCCGCACTGGAATACTCGAATCAGGAAATTCATCGTTTTCTGATGGATGAGGTGGGGCTGGAGATTGAGAAGTTTACCCATAGCACCATTTTGGTATTGCTTACCCTCGGTGGTATGCGCTCGAAAATCGTCCGCTTGTACAATGCACTGAAGAAGCTGGATGATGGCTCAGTATCCCTGCAGCGAAGCAAAAACAGAAAGCCACTACCTACATCAATCCCGCCCATATCACTGGCTGAGCTTCCGTCCAGAGCTTTTTTTAGCGAACGGGAGGCGATACCGTGGGAACAAAGTGCCGGTCGCATAGCTGCTGGCCTGGTGACACCTTATCCTCCGGGCATCCCCCTTATCGTGCCCGGACAACGGATTGAGCACGCCCATATTAATTATCTGCAGGCGCTCGCCAGTCAGAAACTAACCATTCAGGGCGTGTATGACGGGGATATTTATGTGATGACAATCAAATGAACTGCTAAATTAAAACGCTTGTGCCAGTGCATGGGTGTCGTCCGACGTCAGTGCACTGGCGATGATAACCCTCTATTCGTAGCGATAGGTAAGCGACAGTGAAATGCGTCGCTCGGAATAGTTTCGACCAAGGTTACCCGTGGTTAGGTCACCTGACTTATCAATATAGCTGGAGGCTACTTTTGCTTCAAAGTGCTGGCCAATCTCTCTGGTGAGGCCCACAGAGCCATTCCAGTTTTCGCTGGCACCACTTTGAAACTCTATCGAACGTTGCTCAATATTGGCATAGCTGATGTCACTAACAAGACGGGTATAGCTGCCCAACCGGTAAACCATATCAAAGGATACCGAGTACGTCCGGCGCATGCGATCTTCGTCCAGGTAATCATCTAACGAGTAGCGAATATTGGAACCTAACTTTATTCTGGAAAACTCGTAGCCAATTTGCCAGTTAGTGGCTTTACGAAGAATAATGTCATCATCTATTTCAAAGTTAGACGTAGAGAACTGAACTAATTGCTCACCTTCCTTTGGCACATAGCTCAGTGAGTTTGGTTGATAACAACTACTCAAGTCAGCCTGGCCTATGTTACATACGAAGACCCCGAGATTCTCAGGGTTTGCTAATAATCGCGATGTACTGGTAACTGATTCATCGTAAGAAAGGCTGGAACGAATATGTTTCGTATTATAGCGGAACTTTACAGTAGCCTTTTCCCCCCAGTAACGTCTGCCGTACTGAGCAGATAATGACGTTCTGGGTGTGAACGCCCAACGCATTTCTGCACCCACAAAAGTTTGGTAATCTTCATCGTCGTTCGCTTTCCCCTGGTTGATGGTAAAGGAAACAAAACGGCCGGCCGCCTGGCGGTACGTCAGACCCACACCATAACTATCATAAGCACGGGTGTTTGAAATAGAGTCGTTTCGTCCGAGCACCTGATCGGCATTATGTCTGGCACTCAAACGAATGCCAAAATCACTGATTAACATGGCATCAATTTTTGCTTCTGCGCCTCGGGTGATAAAGTCACCCAGGCTACTGGTCGAGCGTTCAGTTTTGTCGTAACTGCCCTCCAGGCTCCATATTAAATTCGTGACTTCATCGCCGTTACGCAGCTCACCAATTGTGGAATAAGTCTCATTGTCCAGGGCCAGGTTATTGGTAACCGGGCTAGCTTCAGACTCAACCACAGCGTAACTGACAGTGCCCCTTCCGCGAACATAATCGCCCTGCGTGAATTGCAGTGTTGAGGCGAGCCTGTTTGAGCGGGTTTTAGCCAATGCATCAGGGTCAGTGAAGTAATCTGAAAGTAGATAATTGGCCCCGTCTGTATTCTGATAATTTAGGGCGCCTGATGCTCTAAACGAAAGAAAGCGCTCTATCGGCGTCCATTGCGCGTTGTACTGATATTCTTCGTAAGTATCGTCGCTATCGCCAAGGTCGTCTGTGGAACGATCGATATAGGTCACATTCCCGGACCACAACGCGGAGATGGTGCGGCTTTCGTAATATGCACTTACCACAGGATTGACAGACCAGGAGTCAACGCTGCGCGACCCCCGGTCTTTCGCCTGCACTTCTTGCGTGACTGCCTCGGTCTCAACCTGCAAGGCAAGGTTCAGATCATTGGCCAGGGCCAGTTTGATTGGAAGCAGACACGTGCCAATTAGTACGCTGCATCCCAGCAAATATCTGCGTTCTACTGCCATTAGATTAGCTTTTTCTCTCTGCGTAGTAATAGCCATAATAGCCAGTACCTTCCGTGTCCTGATTTACCGATTTATTGACCACAAAACCTATGGCCATATCAGGATTAAGCCGATCGACACAATGCCGGATATCGGGGATTTTTGATTTGCCCTCTTCGGTCACCACTACTGCTTGCCCGGCAAAGTTAGCCAGTACCGCTGTTTCAGTAATACCGATCAAAGGGGGCGTATCAAAAATCACAATCCGATCAGGATAGCGATTAGCGAATTCGTCAACCGTTTCATGCATTTTCTGACTGGCCAGTAATTCAGTGGTCAGGTGGTGAGACTTCCCTGCTGGGATAATCTTCAACTTATCAATATTGGTAGGGTAAAGTACGTCCGCAATATCAGCCACTTCACCAGATAAATATTCAACCAGACCTCTGCGGCGTTCTAAGCCAAGCGTGTTTAAAACATTCGGCTTAAGTACATCCGCGTCTACCAATAACACTGTCTTATCCTGTTCAGCGGCAATGCTCATAGCAAGATTGGTAGCTGTGAACGTTTTGCCTTCTGACGGGCGGCCACTGGTAACCATAATGATATTACTGTTATGCAGTGTTTTGGCCAAAGGGCCAAAGGCATTGCTTAACAGCTTACGTTTTATTTCCCGATACTCTTCATTGATCTGTTTGCGCTCGCCGGTTAAAGAAATATGACCATTGGCTTCCAGACGCTGAAGATCAATATGAAACGGTTGCTTGTTATCAGGTTCCCGTTCGGGCTGAACAACCCTCTCCACCGATTCGGTAGCCTGCGACGATTCGGCAACTGCTTTCGGTGGATTTTCCGTCGGCGCGTCCGATGACTTCTTCGCTTTTTCAGCGCTGACCGCACGTTCGAGCGACGTGGTGCCTTCCTGCTCGGCTTTTTTACGGGCTTGTTCTTGCTGCTGTCGCTGTAGCGCTTTCTCTATCGTACTGCTCATCTCATTACGCTCTCAATGAAGTTGATGTTCAATACCTCTGCACTAACCAAAAATCCGTACATGCATATGATCGCCCCTGACGACAGAGCGAAGACGGTTATCCTTAGACGGTTTCGTCGTCTTATTTGTGTAATGTTGAGGTGCGAGACCGTCCCCCATATAGGGTAGTCTGTTACTGTCTGCAGTTGTCTGGCTCTGACCAGTACCGGAGACAATTGACTTACCAGGAACGCGAGTGCGATACCGGATCCAAAGCCAAGTAGCAACACTATAGTGTACAACAAAATACGGTTCGGGCCTGACGGCACATTAGGCATTAGAGGCGGCTCGATAATTCTGAATTGCAATTCCTCTGCTGAGACATCTGCGCGTCGGGACAGATCGGCGGACTCACGACGGGACAGCAACTCTTCGTATTTACGTTTGGTAATATCGTAGTCACGGTTAAGTGCAGAAGATTCTGCTTCAATCTGCGGAACCAGGTCTACCTTTGACTCTAGTTCAGCAATCTTCTGCTTAAGACTGCTTTCCTTTACTTTCAGGGACGCTATTTGACCTTCCAGACGACTGATTTCAAGACGAAGCTCTTTTTCCAGTTCACTGGTGGGCATCGGCTCATCGTCAGTCGTATCATCCCGATAACTGGCGACTTCTTCTTTACGTGCGTCTTCAAGCGAAGACAACAGGTGCTGGGTTTCAATCACATCCGGATGTTGTTCAGTAAATCGCAGTCTAAGATTATCCAGCTTTTCTTCTAACGCCTTAATCCGTTCGTCGTACCGGGTGCGGAATACGGGACCATCGCCGCTCGTGACACCAAAGCCATCCTGTGCCCTGGCTGAGTTCAGCTTACTTTTCATTGACTGAACCTGTTGCAGAGTTTGTTCAATTTCCAGTTGAGTCGTTTCGAGGTCCTGATTGCGTTGTTGCAATGCATTATAGAAGGTGCCGGACATTGGCAGAATATCGTTGTACTGACGCTTGAAGTCAGCCAACCGCTGTTCAGCCTCGCCGAGGCGTGCTTCATAATCAGCTATCTGCTCATCAAGGAAGCGCCCCGCAGTATCCGTATCTTTGCGGTTATTGCCCAAGGCTCCTTCAACGAATAGATCCAGTGTTTCCTGCACAATGCGCTGTGCCATAACCGGGTTTTTGTTTTGGTAGGTGATAGTATAGATATTGTCCCGGCCAGTAGAGCCAAGCTCAATATCATCACTTAGCCGGTCAATAAGATCTTCAAATTCCCGGTCAGTGGTGGCGGTAATATCCAGATCGGATTCACGGGCAATTTTTTCCACGTTCGATCTGCTCAGTAGCGTTTTGGCCATCATCTGAATTTCCTGATCGGGATCAGACTGAATGGCGAGTCCCTTCAGGAGTGGCTGTAAAACCGAGCGGGTATCAACGAATACTACTGATTCAGATTCGAACTGGTCGGGGAGGGTTGCTACATAAATAAACCCCAACGGACAAAATAACCAAGAGCAGATAATGACAAATCGCTTCTTGATCCATATCCCTTTTATATAATCAACGACCTGATTTAAGGTCTGCTGTAAGTCCTGCATATTGTTTGGATCCGATACTTCTAGAACCAGGCTTCAGGAATGATTACGACATCTCCTGGAAGCATGTCGACATTTTCTGCAATGTCGCCATCTCTGATTAAATCGTCAATATTGATTTCGTAGGTTTTGCTTTTACCGTCAATCACGCGTACTAGTTTAGCGTTGTTGCCGTCTGCAAACTCTGTCAGACCGCCAACAGCAATCATCAAGTCAAGCAGCGTCATGTGTTCACGGTAATTTATGGCCTGCGGATTCGCAGCCTCACCGATCACCCTGACCTGTTCACTCAGTGGCCCGCTAAAAGAGCTGACGCTAACGGTAACACGGGGATTGTTGATATAGGTAGAGAGTTTTTCTTCTAACTCTCTGGCAAGCATGGAAGGGGTGCGCCCAGATACATCAATATCTTCGACCAACGAGGTGGTTAATTTCCCGTCAGGACGAACAATATATTCGCCAGAAATCTCGGGGTTTCGCCAGACGAAGATCGACAAACGATCACCCGGCCCGATAAGATACTGATAGTTATTCACATCGGTTGTTAAAGAAGCTCGTGAAGTGGCCTCGGGCAATGACGACGATGAACTACACGCAGAGAGATTCATTATTCCCAAGCCTAAGCCGATAACAGCCAGGTATTGAATATGCTTCATAAGAGATCGTCCTACACTCAAATGGGTGAATTATTTAGCTTAAGGTGATTTACCCTACGGTAATTACCACTATAATGCCATCATCATTTGTAGTCTATTACAATAATTCGCTTTATGATGGAAAGCACAGCAGTAATTTCAGGGGGCCGAGGGTGGCAGTAAATAAGCGAAATCAGAATAAGCGCTCGAATATTTTAGTAATTACCGAAGCGCTGTTGATCGCGTACATGGGGTACATATCACAGTTCATTCTGGTTCAGCTTGGAATGACCAGAGAAGTACCTATCGAGAAATTGGTGGTCAATGTGGGCTTGCTCACCGCCAGCATACTCGTATGTTCGTTATCGGTTGGCCTGTATGAAGCCAAATTGAGAGAGACGTTCCGGGGCATCATTCGCCGGATTTTTGTCAGTGTGGGGCTTAGCTATTTCCTGGTGGAAATCATAAGTCGTGCATTCTTCGATAATCTCGCCATGCACCCCTACTATCTGCCATCTGCAGTGTGCTCGGTGATAATCACGTTGGTGGTATTCCGGTATTTCACCAACCGGCTGGGCCTGTTAGGTCTTGGAAAAATCCGCATCGTGGTGCTGGGCGCCGGTGAACGGGCCAGTATTATCGAAAAACGTATGCGGCGGGATGTTGACCGAATAGGCTTTGAATTGCTGGGGTTCGTGCCCATTCCGGGCGATAACCGCGAAGATGGTGTCAAAAACGAAAAAATTGTTCATGTGAAAGTGGATGAAAACTTTCAGCAGTTTATTGCCGATAACGATATCGAAGAAATCGTTATCGCCTGCGATCAACGTCGCGGCACCTTGCCCATTGATGTCCTTTTTGAAAGCCGGTTGCGGGGAATAGAAGTGACCGATCTGCTTGATTTCATGGAACGTGAAACCGGTCAGATAGTGGTAAACCTGATGTACCCAAGCTGGGTTATTTATTCGAATGGCTTTTCCAGTCAGAATTATTTGCGTGATGCACTGGATTACAGCCTCAATGCGATCCTAGCCTTCTGCATTTTCTTTTTTGTGTGGCCCATAATGGCCATAACCGCGTTAATTATTTATCTGGACGATGGACGCCGTACCGGTACGCCAGTGTTTTACCGGCAGGAACGGGTAGGGTTAAATGGTAAGTTATTTAAAATTATTAAGTTTCGCAGTATGCGTCCTGACGCAGAGAAAGACGGCGCGAAATGGGCCTCTAAGAACGATGACCGGGTGACCCGCATCGGCCATTTCATCAGAAAATACAGAATTGATGAACTCCCTCAGCTGCTTAACGTATTCAAGGGCGAAATGTCATTTATCGGCCCCCGTCCGGAGCGCCCCGAGTTTGTTGAGAAGTTGGTGAGAGAAGTGCCGTATTACAATCAGCGTCATAATGTTAAACCTGGCCTGGCCGGGTGGGCGCAACTTAATTATCCTTACGGCGCCAGCGTGGAAGACTCCATGGAAAAGCTGAAATTTGACCTTTACTATGTCAAGCACCAAAGTCTGTTGCTGGATATTCTCATTCTTATCAGAACGGTGGAAGTCGTTCTCTTTGGTAAAGGACGTTAGTCATGCCAGAAGGACGCCTTAATGCCATGACAGTGGACGTTGAAGACTATTTTCAGGTTTCAGCGTTCGAAGATGTTATCGCCCAAAGTGACTGGGATACGCTGTCGTTACGGGTAGAAGATAATACTAACCGTTTACTGGACCTGTTTGCTCAACATAACGTGAAATCCACGTTTTTCACGTTAGGCTGGGTCGCCCAGCGTTGCCCGCAGTTAATTAAGCGAATTGTTGCTGAAGGACACGAGCTGGCCAGCCACGGTTTGTTGCACAAGCGTGCTACCACCATGTCCCGACAAGCATTGTTCGAAGATATTAAAACCAGTAAAGACATACTGGAAGATATCAGTGGACAACCGGTTTTTGGTTACCGCGCCCCCAGCTTTTCTATTAACGATAGTAATACCTGGGCATATGAGATTTTAAAAGAACTTGGTTTTGTCTACTCCAGCAGTACCTATCCTATCGAACATGACCTGTATGGCGTGCCTGACTGGCCGCGCTTCAAATTTGTTCGTGAGGAAGGCATTATTGAGGTGCCAATTCCCACCGTCAGAAAAGACGGGGTCAATACCGGTATCGGTGGCGGGGGCTATTTCCGGCTTTACCCTTACTGGTTATCTAAACGCCGTATCGAGAAATATTTCCGGGAAGAGTCTGCACCCTATAGTTTTTACTTTCATCCCTGGGAAATAGACAGTGAGCAGCCGCGCGTAGCCAGCGCTCCATTGAAGTCACGGTTTCGTCATTACGTGAATTTGTCCCGCATGGAAGGCAAATTAGTCAGGTTGTTGCAGGACTACCGCTGGGGAACCATGATCGATGCCTACGAAATTGAAGTTGCGCCTACAGGCCATGTAGCGTAGTTAGCAGGAGCACGGAATGTCAACGCAATTGCAGGGAGCAGCCCGCTTTACCATGGCAAGCACAATATTGCTTGCGGCCTGGGTATTACTTACCTTTAATGGTCTGCAATCTGCAGTGGGGATTTGGTGGGAAAATGAAATTTTCAATCATTGTCTGCTCATTCTTCCCGCAGTTTGTTACCTGATTTATCTTAAGCGCTATAAACTGGCAAACCGTGAACTGAAAACCGATGCCAGCGCGCTGGTTCTCATTTTACCCGCCTTGTTGGTTTATGCGGTTGGGGAACTGGGTAATGTCCACCTGCTCATGCACGTTGCGACCTTTTCTCTGCTTCCCCTGCTGATTTGGTTTGCTATCGGCTTTAAAGGCGCGTTCCAGATACTCTTTCCACTGTGCTTTATTCTCTTTGCAGTACCTGTGGGCGAGGAACTCATCCCGTATTTGCAGGAAATTACTGCTGACGGTGCGGTGGCGCTGTTACAGGTGTCAGGTATACCGCTGTTTCGTTCAGGTTTATATATAGAGATCCCGCAAGGGCGTTTTCTGGTGGCTGAAGCCTGCTCCGGTGTCAGTTTCTTTATTGCCAGTGTAGTAATAGGCAGTCTCTATGCTTACCTCAACTTTGTGAGTCGAGCCAAACGAATCGGTTTTTTCATCATCGCGTTGGTCCTCCCCATCGTGGCCAATATTTTTCGTGTGTTTGGCATTATCGTCATCGCGTATCAAACCGATATGGAGTACGCGGCGGGTGCTGATCATCTTATTTATGGCTGGTTCTTTTTTGCGTTTGTTTTGATCTGCCTGTTAATGATTGGCGAGTTCATGCGAGATAAAGATGCTGAATGGGAAGCGCCAGCGCCTGAGCATGCAGTATTTAATTTCAGTGTCAAAACGCCACTCATTGTTCTCACAACAGGGCTGTTTCTGGGCACCGCTGGCTGGCTGTATAAGCTGGACAACACGTCCTATCCGGTTGCGTTGCCAGCGCAACAAGCTCAACTCACCGAGAAGGGCTGTACACTACCTTACACCTGGGAAGCGCAGTTGCGTAACCCGACAGCAGAGAACTATCAGGGCTATACCGAGGGAAGTACGTGTGTCATTCATTACCGTGCCTCCTTCGATGAACGAAATGGCGAATTAATTAGCGGGCGGCACCGGTTTTACTCCGACGAACGGTGGACGTTACTCAGCACGTCAACCTTGCCCGTGGTGTTGGCGGGGGAACAGCGCAACCTGCCCATGCAAACCATTGTGGCCGCGGACGGCACGCAACTTTATCTAACCTATTTTTACACCCTGAACGGTCGGATATTAACTAACGGTATAAAGGTTAAGTTTTTGCAAATCTGGCAAAAGCTGCTTGGCGACAGCCCTGTTGGTGTCATGCAGATTTTTGTATCTGATGATCCGAATGTTATGCAACCCGCAATTCGTGGAAGCAAACGTAATGACGATAAGTGAAACACAAGCCCCGCCTTCGGCAACCGGTGAAGGTACGCTCCCTGATTTTATTGGCGTTGGCGCGCAGCGAGCAGGGACAACCTGGCTGTATCGGTGCCTTAGCGAGCATCCGGATATTTTCATGTCCGCTAAAAAAGAACTGCACTTCTTTAATCGTCACTTTGAGCAGGGACTGGAGTCCTACAAGGCTAATTTCCCTGCCAGCGAAACGGCCAACGTTAAGGTTTGTGGCGAGATAACACCTAACTACTATCACCGCGAACAAGCCTTACAGCGCATTAAGGAGACGATTCCTGATGTAAAGCTGTTCTTCGTGTTACGCGAACCTGTCTCTCGGGCGTTTTCTCAGTATCAACTCTACGTCCAGTCCGACTATCAGGGGCTGAGTTTTGATGAGGTGCTGACTAAATACGATGATGTCACAGACCTGAGCTTACAAGGTAAGCACCTGCAACGAATATATGAGATCTTTCCCCGGGAAAATGTGCTGGTGCTTTTCTACGACGATATCGTGCGCTCGCCAGCAACTGTGGTGAAATCAGTATTTAATTTTCTCGACGTAGATAGTAGTTTCTCCCCAAGCTTTTTGAATAAAAGAGTGAATCGGGTGGTCTTGCCGGGCACTCAAAAGTGGCTGAAAAAGTTGGGCCTGGGGTGGGGGATTGAACTGGTGAAGCGCTCACCCGCATCAGAGTGGATAAAGAACGCTTTCCATAAGCCAGTAAAAAAAGCCGATGACACCGACTTTACGGCATTCTCGACTCGTTTCAAAAACGATATAGACCTGATTGAAAAGCTAACGGGCAGGGCGCTGCCAGGCTGGAAGCGCCCTGATTAGCCTAGGCGCCGAATAAGCCCGGGGCAGGCTGTTTGAGGCAACGGTTCGTGTAGGTGTACGCCTCACCGCCGTTGCGGGCTTTGATTGCCCGGTTTGTGTTGTTATTTTCAATTACTACGTCTTTAGTAGCAGAAAAGCGGTATTCGATTGCGTTGGGATAATCAACTGTATAGAAGATTGTGTTGTTACGGACGATGGTATCCGGACTACTTTCCAGTCCAATTGCTACGTCGTTGAAGAGGTGGGACTTGTCATTACTGATGATGATGTTTCCTTCTATCAGTCCACCAATGTTAGACCGTTCAGCGTCCCGGTTACCCAAGCCAAAGCCAATTCCCCGATCACTGTTAACCACCACATTGTTGATTACTTTGATGTCTTCTGTGCCATCCCAGAAGTGAATAGCGTGTTCGGCAATTTTGTCACCCGGGCTGGCAATATTTCGGAAGGTATTGTTTTTCACCACCCAACCGTGCGATCCATGAACATCTATGCCGCCGGTGTACCAATTAGGCGCCTGTGAGGCCGTATACTCGATTATACAATTTTCAATCAGGGCATTATCAGCCGTCCCCTTGTCTCCTTTACCCCGCATTTGGCCAACTTTCAGAAACTGCTCGTAACTGTCTCTTAATATGCAGTTTCGTAGCGTAAAGTTATCTGCGTCCTTACCGCCGCGCACCTGAATAATATGATTCGAGACATTCTGGGCGGTAAAGCCGGCTAAAGTAACGTGTTTACTTTTTATATCAAAAATGACTTCAATATCGTTCCGCTTCTCCATGCCTTTTCCGGTCAGCACCACATTTTCACGAATGCCACTTTTAGACCGGATCGTGACGTGCGGCGCGGTAATAATTATTCGTTGGCGAATTGCATATTCACCGTCGGCAAGCAGAATGTCGGCGTGTCCTCCAGCTTTGTTAGCATTCTTTACTGCCTTCAATAGTTCATTTGCATTGGTCACTTCCTCCACCGAGCGCTGAGCCTGCGCGCAAAACGCAATCCCCATACACAAAAAGGCAATTGCAAAAGTTTTGATATTACACCGTAACATATTATTTCCTCCTGATTAGTTTAGCCGGGTTACCCGCAATAATGGAGTTATCAGGGAAGTCATTCGTTACTACAGACCCTGCGCCAACAATACAATTGTCACCGATGGAGGCCATAATGATGGCCCCATTTCCTACCCAACAGTTTTCGCCTATTGTAATTTTGCTGAACTCACCGTGCTGATCCTTTATGGGTGTATCCGGGTCATCGAAGCTATGCTGATTTTTACCACTGAGTAAGTGGACACCACTTCCCAGCAGCGTATTCTTCCCTATTAAACAGGAACCAATATTACCCTGCGGTCCGATGTACACCCCGGTTTGAATTGTGGTATTTTGCTGAGAAAATACCGTGCCAAACCCAATATATACGACGTTATCAGTTTGTTCAAAAATTACACTGCAAAAGCAGGCGCGGAAATAACTTCCTGTCTTACCCGGTAATAATGACAAAAACTGTGTACAGGCTTTCACGGCATCGTCTTTATTACTGAGCATTGCTAAGCCGGTATAGATCACATACATGGGTAGCAACAGCAACATAACAATGGCTCTTATCAGAGCTTTAAGTAACTCCACTGACGACTACGCCTCCCCTGTAAGCAAGCTATTGAACTTAGTTAACACACCATTCCACGAGTAACGCTGAAGCACTTTATTCAGTGCCGCCTGACGGACTGCATTAAAACGCACAGGCTCCTCGAGTAAATGCAATATATGTGCAAAAAACGCATCGGCTTCATCCGCCACCAGTAGGTGCTCGCCAGGAGTGGCATCGAGGCCTTCCAAGCCTTTTGTGGTGGTCACTACCGGCAGGCCGCATGCAAACGCCTGGAGAATCTTGTTCTGGATACCGCGCGCCAGTCGGAAGGGTGCCACAAACACACTGGCCTCATGGTAAAACGGTAATATCTCATCCACAAAGCCGGTAACCCTGATACCGGGTGTGGACGCCAGTGCAGAAATCTCTGGGGTGGGGTTCATGCCGCAAATTACAAAAGTGGCGGTGGGGTAGCGCTCCAATAATTTTGGCCAAACATGCTCAGTGAACCAGAGCACAGCATCTACATTGGGTTTATAGTCCATTACGCCCGTGAACAGGAAGGCAGGCGCGGGTTGATCGGCAGCCGTCTCAGAGGGGCGGTATGCCTTCGTATCTACGCCATTTTCTATAGCATGCACACGTTCGGGATTGCCCGTTCGCTGACGAAATAAATCCGCTTCAGCCTCAGCCACGAATACAGAAGCGTTAAACGCCTCATTAATACGTTTTTCATAGTCACTCAACACCCGCGCCTCGCGGGTATAAACCCAACGCATAGGCCACCCTGCCTGACGAGCGTACTGTTGCCATTTGTCAGAATCCAAATCCATAAAATCCATCACCAGTTGGGTATTAGGAAAGGATGACAGGTCATGCCGACTGTTGAAGGCGTATTTGGCCACGCTCGAGGCGGTGAAAACGATGGCATCAAACACCGTCTGATCAAACAAACCGTCGATCATCGTCTGCATCTCCGGCGCATAAAAGTTCCCCACCGAAAGCGGCTCCCGGCGAACCAGAGCTTTGCCCAATCGTACTGGCTTGGCGGGCAGACGTACGGAGCTAACATCGCATTTCAAATGCACAGCCAGTTCCTCTCCGAGCCGGGTGTCTTCTTCAGAGTCTGCCGGAAACAGAATTGTGAGGTTATGACCCTGATTGGTGAGGTGTTCAAGCTGGTGAAAGGTTCGTATTTTTTCGCCTTTGTTAGGAGGGAAAGGAACCCGGTGTGCAATATAAAGAATATTTAAAGCGGTATTCACTGCGTATCCTTGATGTCAGGTTGCGGCCCGTTCCATGCCAGGTGGTAAACCAGTAAGAGCGGCAAAGGGGCGGGATGAGTGGTGTCGGCTTCTCTGAGTAGCAGGTAAAGGCGTTGCTTTTCAGCCTGATAATAAGCTCCGTAAATAAGTTCGTCATGGGTAAAGAGGGGCAGTTCACCATATGCCACAGGCTCGATTAGTGAGGGGAGAGGCGCAGACAGCGCCGCGTCCATTTCGTAGCGCCAGAAGTAGTTCTGATAATCGGTGTGAACTTTGGCGCAAGGGCCGGGGCACCGGTTGCCATTATCCTGATCTATTTTGTAGCCTAGCCCACTGTGGTGGCCGCCAGATGACCCTACCACCATGTAACTGCGACTTTTGACGTGAAGAAAACCGGTAAACGCTTTCGACACAACCGTCCACATATCATTAGTGCCGCTTTCATTATACTGATCGGGATGGAGCGGTGACTTTAACGAGTAGTCAATTACGGGCAAAGCCGGGATGGTGCCTTTTGGATCGGTGGTAACTACATCGTTGGAGTTAACAATATACATTGATGGGCCAATGCTGTGTCTCAATGCTATCGGAAAGTTTGACGCATTGCCCATTATCTGATCTCCCCCTAACAGAGATTGAAAGACAGCCGGCACAGGTGTAATCCAACCTGCTGCATGGGCCTTGCCGGTAATAGTTTTAAATACCGGCCCAAGCGAAGCACTTAGATTAAAAGCGTCTGCAGCCACCACTGTGGTATTTAAATTATCACCCCCGGCGTCGTAGTATTCCGCTACATTCACAAAAAGGCGTCCGTCGGAGACTGCCATGCCTGTGACCCGGTTAGCATCATTACGCAAGCCGGCAGGACCCACAGCCGTGAATGGCTGCTGCTGGATAGCCAGAGGATAATCAGCTACTTTGGTACTCGCCACAGGCTCTGGCAGTGTGTATTGTGCAATGGCAAACTCCTTGGCTTTGCCGGCTATCCAGATTTTATCTTCGCCCTCCACAGACTTTACGAAAAAGGCGCCGCTGGTATAGGGCAGAGAAGAAACACCGGAGGCTTTTTTGGGAAATCGAATTCCGCCTTCAAAACGAAAGGTAAAGCCACCAGCCTCCTGTACCGGCACAGCCTGAAGTTGTGGCGTACTGGTTGCGATACATGTGTGGGGCAATAATAAGAGCAGGACTGCCCACAGTCGGCGAGATGCGATGGATGTGTAAAGAGTTGTCATACGGGCCTCCCATAAGCATTGCGGGGGTATCGTGTAGGTTTAGCTGGCGCCGTCTCAGTTTCTGTGTTGGGAGCCAGCCTTCCATTCACTATTGCGCAATAAGTGGCGCAATAGAGGATCAGCCAATACAGCAGCTGGATCCTGAATGCGTCGATGAACGAAGCGGCCAGCAAAAATGATATGCACCCAGCTTCAATCGCCACCCCCATATAATACATATCAAGGTTGCCCACACTGGCTGCCAGCTTTCTTGCTTTAAGCACACCTCGCCAGAGGCTGAGTAACAGTGCCAGGAAAAAAATGAAGCCGTGCCAGCCTATTTCTGCCAGTGCCTGAAACCAAATTGAATGTACAGCACGAAATTTCACGCCCTGATCCCGTATCACGTCCTCAAAATAGCTATCGTCTTTAAGGTAAAAGGGACTCCAGGTCTGATACCCGAAAATACCAATTCCCTGAGGCTGATCTTCCAACATATCAAAGGTCGCTAACCAAAAGTTGATTCTTCGGCCGCCACTGCCCTCAGACTCTTTAGATGACTTATCGTCAATCGTTGCCATTCGTTCCCAGAATGTGGCGTCGGTAACCCTGATAGTGGCACCAGCTACACCAACAAAAATGACCAGCAGCATCACACGCTGTTTCGGCAGCTTGTATTTGGAAAACATCATGAACATTAAAAAGTAGCCCACTCCCACGGCCGCCCCGAGAAAGGCCCCGCGGCTGTTTATAAGTACGATACCGTTGGCAATCAGGGCGCCCAGAATGGCCACGGCCACTTTATATTTCCAGTTAAGCCGCCACCCGAAATAAATCAGTACTGGCAGTATCGCCACCAAGGATGCTGCGGTGGAATTTGAGTCGGGCGAGTCCACCATGCCGATACCTTCAACCCGGCCCCAACTGTCGCGCCCCACGTTCATGGCTTCAAAACCAATATACGCAGCACCTACGGCATAGAATAACAAGGCATATTTAAGCTTGGCCTCTGAGTCCAGGATCCGGTACGCCACTACGATGATGATTACCTGTTTTAGCAATTCATACGTGAAACGGCTGTGCTGTTCTGGTGAAACAGCCCAGAACAGCGCAACCACATAGCTAAGAAATATTAGTACAAACCATTTGAAGCCGGGGAACCTGGCAAAGGTATTATTAGTAAATTTACGCAGATGAAAAACGTAGGCCACTAAGATAAGCGATGAAATGATGAACGAATAGTTGAGCGAGGGCACGCCCGAAAACCACCAGCGTGCGCGGGGGTTGAGGAAGTAATTCACTTCATAGAAGTAAAAACCGATGGATGGGGCGACGAACAGTGCCGCATAGACACAGTAAACAAAACCGAGAATGAATACCAAAGCCAGTTTAGACATGGGTAGGTCCTTGCTTACGGAAGAGCTTGCGCAATTTGTTGACGGTCTTCCGCTTAATAAACTCACAATCCTGGCTCGGTATAATCCAAACCAGTGTTAGATAAATTATTCCCCCTGCGGGTATCAGTATCGCCAGCCGCAGCAAGTCGCTGTGCTCGGCTAACGCGGTGGCATCGGCCACTTTCAGGGTAACCAGCATAACAAATGACGCCAGCACCGGCAGCCAAAGCGGAGCAACAATAGTGATAAGTGGGAGGCGTAAGTGAAAACAGAGTAGCATGCTGGCAAAAACCACCCGGGCAATATGGAAAATCAGAACCACGGTGGCAACCGCCTCAATACCCTCTGACACCACGGCCAGCATACTGACGACCAGTCCGGAAGTCAGCACCAGCGAAAGTGCAGTCTGGAGTGCAATTTTACCGGAAGCGATGTTAATGGACTCCACAGGATTCGCTAACGCGCTAATCGCGAAGCTTGCGCACAGCAATACCAGACTGGTGATCATGGGAGCCCATTTATCCCCGAGAATAAGCATTACAAAAGGTTCAGCCACCGCAGCGAATCCGGCCAGCAAAGGGCAGATTATGACTGCATTAGTAGCTGTGAGCCGGCGAAAGTAGTACATGAGCTCATCAGCATTCTGTCGGGTCCGGGAGAATGTAGAAAAGGCGATGTTGGCAATTTTTATAGAGATTTGATCGTGGGGCATTTTTGCCAGCCCCATCGCTTTGTCGTAAAAACCGACTTGGGCAGCACCAAGACTTTTGCCGATAATAAGTTTATCGATATTGTTAGCTACCAACTGCAATTGACCACTGAGAAAATCCCACTTTCCAAAACGAAACAGGTCGCGCATCAGTGACCATGAGAAAACAGGTAACGGTACATAGCGGGTAACGACGCTTAAAGGTATTAGTGTGGCTGTCTGAGCGACTAACATGGCAGTTATTAAGGCCCAGAAGCCGTACCCATTCAGAGCAAGCGTTAGCGAAAATGAAATTGATACCGCTACCTTGAAGGCTTCTATCAGCGCCAGCGCTTTAAAGTTTAATTCCCTGCGCATTTTCACTTTCATGGGCGCTGAAACAGCGGTTATGACAACCATGAGGGTAAATACCTGCACCGCCGCCTCGAGTTCCGGAATGTCAAAGTAGCTGGCTATGTTGCTCGCGTTAAGTTGAAAAATAACCAGAATGGTCAGGGAGACAAACAAGTTGAATGCGAAGTAAGTGTCAAACACAGCCCGGGGAGCCTGCTCACGATTAATAATTGCTTTGGCAAATCCAAAATCGGTGAACGTATCGCTGTAATACAGGATAACTGTAATAATACCAATGATACCGAAGTCTTCGGGGGCCAGGATCCGCGCCAGCAGCAGCGAATTTAAAAACCGTATCATGTGGGTGGCAAAGGGCAGGGTGGAATACCACATCACACTCTGTTTAGTTTTCTGGCTAACGTCGCCGGCACTATTGGTCATGGTTATTACTGCATCCGAATTTACGCAACGCCTGGTAGTCGGGCTCCAGTGCTTCGCTGTAAAACTCCATCCCAAAAATTTTCAGTACATTAAGAATATTGGTGATTTGGGTGTCGGTCAGTTTGTGCTTCCAACCCGCCAAAGGGTCTTTACCCTGACGTATCATTGAGTCCTTGGTGCTGGTATCGCTGGGTTGTGCTATTTGCGCTTCGGCCGCCGCCGGGACGGTTTCTCCCCAGGCATTATAAATACGCTTGAGCTCGGCGGCACCATTTCTTACCAGCGCCTCATAACTGACCAGCACAAACCGTTGCGGAGCTGGCGAAAAGAGTGGCGCATGGTAACGCAGACACCACGCCAAGGCAGCTAACTCTTCCGGCTCAGATAAGCTTTGGCATGCACTGCGGAGCTCCGGATAGTTGTCCAGGTAAGGGTTTGAAAGCAGCAGTTGCTTGCCGGGCGGCCACTGTTTGTTTAATTGCGACGAGATGACCCCACAGGGGTGCCTAATGACCAGCACCGGCGCGCGGAGCCCGTCCAGCCGGCTTAGCCATGGGAGCATCAGGTTGGCACGGACAAATTTAATTACCAGTTGCTTGGCGGCCGGTAGCTCGCCCGGCTTAACCTGACTGAGGATCCAGGGGTTTACCAGGCGCCCGGCAAGAATCCGGCGAAACAACGTCTCTCCCTCCGGCCAAGCTTCATCCGGAGCCACATACCAATTGGGGGAGGGGATATGTTTTTTTACCTCTTTGACATACTTAGGATGCAAGGGTTCGAACAGCTGAATATGGTGATCCAAGGCACTGAGCATTTCCGCCAGCCAGGTGGATCCACTGCGAATTGAACCACATATGACAATGGCATTTTCAGCTTTGAACCGCTTTCGTAATAGCATCGCAAATAACAGGTGGTTTAACGAGCCTGTCACTATGAGACGCAAACGACGAGTAATTACAGGTAGCGATAGTTTCTTCATGAATAACTAAAACAACTTACTGAGAAGCGATGCAGGCGACAGTGCACGGGGGCGCGGGTAGCCAAACTTTTTACTTTGTTTACCAACATACAATTCCGCTACAAAAGACGGGATATAGCCCATTTTCTTCCATCTGGCATTTTGATCTGAATTTGCCTTAAATGAACTCCCGCGGCCCTCAGTCATGCTCATGACATCTGTTTGTGCCGGCTCGATCTCCAGACCAAGCTGGTCCATCACCGGACGAATAATGGTGTAATCATCAACAAAATCTTCATAGCGTAAAAAGTGAGAGCGATCATATTTATTGGCCCACGCATGAAGCTGGTGGTTCATGGCTGCCCACGACCGGGCTATACGCATTAATATCGGTAATTGCAGGATACGCTTAATGCGGGGGTATTTAGATTCACCCTGGTGAAACGTCGTCAGCTGGCTTTCGACCACATTCAAACCTTCACGTACCACAGACAGGAAAACTGCCTGTGGGTAGAGGCTTTGCAGGAACCTCAACACTTCGGGGTTTTCGCCATAACGGATCTCTTTAAATCCCCACACTCTGTGCTTGCCGACCTGCTCTGGGTTGAAGATACTCTCCAGCATCGTACGGTAAAAATCATCGACGTTTTCCGGCACGAACCAGTTGGTCCACGCCTGCCACTTTTTGGGATCTTTATAGTAGCCCAACAGGTTTTCACAATTTGCCGGAGCGACATTTTTATACGCGTATTCGTGCATCGAAGGATGTTCCTTCAGTGCAAAGTAGGATTTGGCCAGGTCCTCAAGAAATCCCTGGTGCTCCCCCCATAACATGATGTCGGGGTGGGAATTGAGGAAGCGTTGGATAAGCGTAGTGCCACTTCTTCCCGTTCCCAGCAAAAACAGCGGTGTGGTTTGCATAGTTTGTCCTTGTTTGTTCTTCTCGCAAACGCGTTAAATTAGTTAACTTCCTGATACAGGCTGACGTATTGCTCGTTCATGATGCTTCTTGCGAAGCGCGCCTTAAAATCGTTTATGCAATTACCGGCCAGCCCCTGATATTCTGATTCGGACAGCAACGCCGCGTTCATAAGCGCCTGACTATAGGCGTCCTGATCATCATTCGGCGTCACAAAGCCGGTGACACCGTCGGTAATAACTTCCGCATTGCCACCCGCGTCAGTGACTATGCATGGGATACCAATGGATAACGCTTCCAGAAGCGTCATGGAGGTGCCTTCGCTTAACGAAGGCAACAGGAAGTAGCGCATCAGGGCCAGGTAATCGGTAGGGTTGGTTATATACCCCGTGAAGATTACGCGATCGCGTAAATCGAGATCATCAGTTAATGCCTCCAGTGACTCACGCATTTCTCCGTCACCGACAATCAGTAACTTCAGATTACGTTGAGCCTGGCATGCATCTGCAAATGCTCTGAGCATCATCAACTGGTTTTTTATGGGATCGAGCCGGGCGATGGTACCCACCACAGTATCACTTTCAGCCAGCCCTAATGTGTGTTTAAGCTGCTCAACGTTATTCGCATCCGGCCGGAGTGGGGCGATGCCATTGTATATTACCTCACTGCGGTCCTGCGGGATGTATTCGAAGCGGCTAAGCGCATTCCGGGTTGCCTGGGAGATAGCAGTAACTCTGTCGGTAGCCTTTAACAACAAGGGATTAATTACCCGACGCTTCCACGTGGTAGAGTCGGGGTAGAACCTGCCGTGTTCAGTGAAGACCACAGAACAGGAGGTACTCAGTGCCGCGAGGGCGCCGTACACCCAAGGGGTATACTGGTGACAATGCACCACGTTGATCGCATGTTCGCGGATAAACGCGCGTAACTGCTTAATCACCTTTACATCCAGGCCTTCATTGCGCTGGCAACATGCGGTAATCACATTTTCATCACGCAGCGACTCTCCCCACGGACCGAGAGGGGCTTCAACGCAAAACAGATAATGGTTGATGCGGTCGCGGCTGCCCTCAATGATATTTTTTATGACCATCTCTGTGCCGCCAATACGCATGTCGAAAGTGACATGGGCTACGTTGAGCAGGCCCGAGGATCCCGTGCTGCTTTGTTCAGTCATCACTACAGTACCGCTCATGCCATAACTGAAAGATAAGCATGCTCCAAAGGATCGCGCCATGGTTATGGCTAGACGCCTGATGCTGCTTCCAAAGCCTTTCAATTGCATTGACTCTAAATACCGAGTGCAGCCCCTTATTGGGTGCCAACAGGCAACGTTCAGCAAGCGGCTTTAATTCGCCACGGAACCAGGCGTCCAGTGGCACAGAAAAGCCCATCTTTTTGCGATGCAACAGGGAGTCAGGGATGAAAGGTTCGAAGACCCGTTTGAGTAAGTATTTCTTGGTGCCTTGCTTGTATTTTTGCTCACCGGGCAACGAGGCGGCAAACTCTGCGACCTGGTAATCAAGCAGGGGGGCCCGGACTTCCAGGGAGTTAGCCATGCTCATCCGATCTACTTTCACCAAAATGCCGCCACACAGATAAGTGTTGATGTCGGTGTACAAAATTTTACTCAGGTGGTCTTCGCCGTCACATTCGTTGTAGAACCGTAACGTATTTTCGCTGGGGTGATAGCTCCCCAGTTTCCCTTGTAACTCTGGTGTCACCAGGCTTTGCCACTCTTCGTCGGTCATCTGACTATTGGTAATATAGAAGCCCATGCCCGGTGTCTGGCTCAGACTGGTGAGCAACGATTTTGCTTTTTTCCCTAATGTTCCTGGCAACTTACCAGCAATACCGGCAAGTTTAGGGAACAGTTTCTCGCGCAGCGCCAGCGGAAAGCGTGCACGAAGTTTATTTTCGATATCGTCAGTGGTGTATTTTTCGTACCCCGCAAACATCTCGTCGCCACCATCACCCGCTACCGCAACCGTAACGGCTTTACGGGCCAGCTCAGAAACGAAGTAAGTGGGCACTAATGACGGGTCAGCGAATGGCTCATCGAAATAGCCAACGATTTGTTCCAGCCGCTCAGCTACGTTCTGGTGAACAGTAAACTCATGGTGTTCTGTTTTATACAGCTGTGCAATTTCACGCGCAAATTCAGATTCGTTAAAAGCTTCGTCATCAAACCCTATGGTGCAGGTCTTGACGGGTTTGTCACTGGCCTGCGACATCATTGCCACGACGCCGGAACTGTCCACACCACCGCTCAAAAAGGCGCCCAGAGGGACATCACTGATCATGCGCTTGCTGGTAACATCTTCGAGAAGCGATTTCAGGTCAGCAGTATTCTGCTCTTCGCTTTGTTGTCGTACATTTGCAAAGCTAAGCGACCAGTAGCGCTGAACGTGGATCCCGTCGGCGTTGATCGTCATATAATGCGCTGGTGGCAGTTTTCTGATGCGCGCAAATATTGACTTAGGGTCAGGCACATACTGATAAGCAAAATAATCGTGAATGGCCTCGTGATCCAGAGTCTTATCGATATCTTCCAACGCCAAAATGGCTTTAATCTCAGAAGCAAAGGCGAACCGGTTTTCTGTTTGGTAATAATACAGCGGCTTTTTACCCAGACGGTCGCGGGCGATAAACAGCGAATGGGTATGGGTATCCCATAATGCGAACGCAAACATACCGTTTAGCATGGATAAGCATTGCTCACCATGCTCGGCAAACAGCTTGAGGATAACTTCAGTGTCGGTATGACTGCGGAAAGTATGTCCGGCCTTTTCGAGTTCTGCCCGAAGTTCCAGAAAGTTATATATTTCTCCGTTGAACACAATTACATAGCGTTCGTCATCGGAAAACATGGGTTGATTACCCGCTTCAGACAAGTCAAGAATACTCAGCCTGCGGTGACACAACCCTACCTGGTCATCCAGGTAAACTCCTCCGGCATCCGGGCCACGATGAAAGATCGCCTGGCCCATGGCGTGCAATGCAGACTCATCCCCTTCGGGATGATGAAAGCGGGTATATCCAGCTATTCCGCACATGTGAAAACCTCCTCAAGACGCGCCCAGGTCTGATCGGTAATCGCGGAGATACGGGTAATGTTTTCTTCGCTGAGACTTTCTTTCCACGACTCAAAGTTAAAGTCTTTACCCCGGTAGACGCTGTAAAAGGAATCGGACGCATCCCGTTTTAGTAATGATTTTTCGTTAGCGTCCTGTTCATCACCTATGAATGACAGAGTATTGGGCGATAACGACAAACCCAGAATATTGAATAGTTTTTCGGTGCTCGCCCGTTTATGGCGTTGGCAGTGTTCGTAGTTAAATACGTGCCCGTTTAGCTTTGGCAACAGCTGCAACATGGTTTCGTGGTAATCGCGCCAGCGGTAGCTCAGGAAATCAACGTCGTCAAACTGTTGATAGCTGGCCTTAACTTCCTCATACAATTCAGGGTTTCGCTCTTTAAGGCCCGCGGCCCACTCTTCAATTTGCTGCGGAGGAGCAGACTGCATGACCCCTTTTTTAATCCCGGTTAAGTGTGAGGCGATACTGCCGTGGGGGCGTCGCACTAAAAACACCGTGCTATGCGCGTTCAGACCGGTTAAAAAATGAGTGAACTGATTGAGGGTACGGGTTTCTTTCACCAGGTACCGCGCATCATCTGAGTGGGTGGTGAAGGCTTTTTCGTACAGACTTTCAAGCAATGGCAGGGTTTTGGTGCCCAGCCAGGCATAATGATGCAGATTCGGGTACCGCAGAAGGCCGAATTTTTTGGCGAAAAAGGGCGGTTTGTCTGTATCAATATGGGCAGCGCTGATCCAGGCCTGCACTTCCTCTTGCTCGATGTCGCTGAGTTCGGTGCCGCTGCGCAGTTTCTGAAACGTTTCATCGTTAAGGTGAGTATAGTGTCTGCCGATTAATTCGTGACGATACAACACCTGTTCATGTGTATTGATGAGATTGGCAAACCACGTTGTCCCTGAACGGGGAAACCCCGCGAGCATGATCAGTTTAGCCAAGGTGTACTCCTTTGCCGCGCGTTGAGTAAGCGACATGAGAAAAAGCGAACCACATTCACAGTCTCCTTGTGTTACAAACTTATGTAAGGGCGAATGGTCGCACCGGCTTTGATAGTAAACGCGAGCGGAAGCTTGCGCCAAATGTTTTCAACCAGCTCACGGGTTGTACTGTTGCCCGCGACCGCACTCGTTACCGGTTGCAGGGTGAAGTCTTCATTCGTATGTTGCCAGTTTAATGCTACTGGTGACGCGCCCCATTGTTTTTTAAATCGGTAGGTGCCTTCGTTATAGGTAGACCTACCGAAGTCGAACTGGCGGATACCGTTATCAGCGCAATGTGCCAGTAATGACCAGTACAGTAACATGTTCGGCGCCAGGCGGTTATACCGTTGATTGGTGGATGCCCAGGGAATACATGCAGTTTCGCCGCTTTTCAGTATAAGTCCGGCGCCAATCGGTAGCTGGTCTTTGTAAGTCACGCTGATTACCGCGCTGGTGCCATAATACTCGACGATACGTTCAAACCACCTTTTAGCATGAACTGGCGAGCCTAAGTCGCGCATATTGATAGAGTAAACAGAGTAAAAATGCTCTAAAAGCTCTGCAGATCGCCCGGTCTCAACCCGTAAGCCATTTTTTTCAGCCTTTCTAATCTGACTGCGCAGTTTTGACTTAAAGGAGGCGAGCAGGCTTTCACTGTCTTCGGCAAGAGCAAGCAGCATGCGTACCTTTTTGCCTTCCAGCGAGGCCGTATCGTGCTCGTAAGCGTGAGCGCTTTTGCGGATTTCCCAGCTCCGTTTCGTCACTTTTGCCAGCTGCAGCAGGTATGTTTCCATCGCACCCAGCAGTTGAGCATTATCAGCGAGCCCATAGCCCACGTCACAATATGGCAGGGCGCAATACTTACTTTTACCCAACGGCATGTTCATCTTAATACAGGGAAACACCCCCATTATGGTGCCCGCGGAGGGCTCGACCACAACGATAGAAGCATCATCATGCTCATAAGCGCTGACCACGGCATTCAGCCAGCCGCTACGGTGGTAGGGAGTGGCTTCAGCATGTTTGTCGACATAGGTGTCCCACTGAGCATCGTCAATTTGGCGACGTGGCACAATTTTCAGGTTATCCGGTAACATGAACAGACCTCGGTTGAAACAGTGGGTTGGCATCTGGCTGCCGCTGAGACAAGATCTCAGCAGCTTCAGTGATAGTGCAAAATTTTATGTTTGCACGGGTTTGCAGATATTGCAGCGAATCACTCATGCGGTTACAAATTTTGGTAAATGCGTGGCGCTCAGGAAGCAGTCCGGTCGCCCCATCTATCAGACTGGAACTATGCAGATACATATGGATACAGGGCGCCTGGTTGGCAAGTACAGAATCGATAAGGCGATTCATATCTTTACTGGATGAAAGCTCCGGGCTCAGATAAATTTTGCGCAACAGTCTGGTGTGCCAGAGGACGCCAACCGCTTTAAGCCTGGCGAGCATTGAGCGGGACATATGGCTGTGCACCTTCTCTGCGAAACGGGCATTTTTCAGATTAAACCCTGCCGTGACAGGAAGCTCCATAATATCCCGCTGCTCGCCCGTGGCCAGGGGATCAGATAAGGATGGCCAGTACGGCGTGGTGGGAGCGCCTGCACAAGAAAAATAGTCATTTTCATAAAACGGATAAACACTTGAGTCGACCCGGAACCCTCTGCTTCTGAGCAGCGCCAATACATTGCCATTCATTCCCCAACGGCCACTTCGGAAGGACCTGGGATGCACACCTACCGCGTTCTCCAGTACGTCCATCAGGCTATCCAGTTTCGCCTCAGTCTGATGAAGAGGCAAGTTGACCACATGTGAGGATGCATCCGTTGTTTCGCCAAATAAAGGCGGGTTACACCACGGATGCAGATGGGCGCCAATCTCTGCATGACGTGAACGGGCAATATCAGTTATTACCTCTTGAGCTCCAGGTGCGTTGGCCACCGCATAATCCACAAAATAGGTTGGACGGATGCCCAGTTTGGCGCAATGTGCCTGAAACGCCGGTAGTTTCTGAATATTATCCAGCGAGTAATCGGTAGACGGAAACTGACTACTCCAGTCCCACTCCTCTTCTGTGTCGATACTGAGTATAAAGAGTACTTCGGGTTTGCTCATATCAGCGGGCACCCAGTAGCCTGTCAAACAGCGTCATGTACTCACCGGCCATACGCTTGGCGGAAAAATGGGTTTCTACAAACTCGCGCGCATTTCGTCCGAGCCTTTTTGCCTGTTCATCGTCATTAAGTAATGTTTCCCAGCAGGACAACAGCGCATCCTTGTCTTTTAGCGGCGCCAGCAAACCTGTTTCCTGATGCTGAATGAGCTGATCGATGCCGGGAATATCATAGGCTGCCACTGGGGTCTCCATTGCACAGGCTTCCATCAGACAGCGGGGGATCCCTTCCAGTGTGGAAGACATCACGAAAAGATCGAAGTCTCGCAGGAGTTGCAATCTATCATCTCTGAAGCCGAGGAACTCTATAGCAGTAGAGCTGTTGAGTGAGCGTGCGTATCGCTCAAGTTCCGGACGGGAATCGCCGTCACCCACAAAAACCAGTTCAACATCCTGGCGCTTGTGGTAAAGGGTATCGAAACAGTCGAGAATATCTTCAATGTTTTTTCGGCTAATCATCTGGCCGACAAAGCCAATACGTTTGCGCGGGAAGGGCGAAGTTTCCGGCTTGGTCAGGCGCACAGCTTCTACCTCTGACAGGTCGACGCCATTCTGGATGTACTCGATTTTTTCATCCGCCACCCGAAACCCTTTAACGTCTTCCAATAACTGGCGTGATAAAGGTACCACAGCGTCAGCGTAGCGCATCACCTGGCAACCGGCCCAAATGAACGTACGTAACTTTAAGTCCCTGGCATTTTCAAAACCGTGGGGGGTAACCACACAGGGAATGCCAGCTTTTCTTGCCGCAAGAACCCCAATGATATCTGATTTATAACCGTGGGTATGGATCAGGTCTACACCTTGCTCTTTAATGAGCTTAGCCAGGGAGGAAATAACACCCATATCAAATTTGTTTCGCATTGGCAGGGCATGGGTGGGGCCGATAGATTTGAACTCTTCCACCAACTTAAGGTTTTCGGTGCCTGGTTCCAGGGTGACGACCAGTTCACTGTCAACGTGATCCGGGAGGTGTTTAGCCAGCGCCAAAATCCACCTTTCCGCGCCATAAAAACCGGTAGAACATATAAACTGTAATACTTTCATAATGCTATTTGTGTGAGTCCGTTGTGACGTGGCTGAAAACACCTTTCAGGGTGCCAATGGTTCTTGCAGGAAAATACAATATATAGAAAAGCAGACAGGAGAAAGTGCTGACTTTTTCGTTAGGTATAGATTTGACCCTGGCCGTGTACGCAATACACGGTACCAACCCCAGTATCAGGAATACAGCCGCGGCTGGCTGCATCCCAAGAATCAGTAATGCAAGCGCTAAGATAAAAGAGCCGCTAACTGCCAGAGGAACTATAAAACTGGGCAGCTCCCGTAGCGGAACCTTGCGGCCGGATAGTGACGCAAGGTTCGACTGTCCGCGCCAGATTTCTTTTTTGAACATCGGAAGAAACGCTTTGTCTTCACCAAGGTGAACATATTCCGTAGCGGACGTATAAAATAATTTGCCGAGTTCATTCACCTTGTCGGTAAAGTAATAATCTTCACAGGTCATCAGATGCTCAGGGAACTGGCCAGCCTCTAAAAAAGTGGCTTTGCTCAGAAACAGATTGCGCCCCGGCAAGAAGTGGACGAAAGCGTCCACTTCTGCATTCGACAGTGCGGTGCGTATGCGCTCAAGTGGCGGTGCGTCATCGCTATTGCGCTGTCTGGCGCTCACCAGAACGGTGTGCGCCTGTTGCTGCAACGTTTGATGCATAGTTTCAAGCCAGTCAGGCGCAAGTCGCACGTCGGCATCGAGAAAGGCTAAGAACTCTCCCCCCGCATGGTTCGCGCCAAGGTTCCTGGAGTGCGAAATGGTTTTACCTTCTTCATTAAACAGCACTGTTAGCGGCATCCGCGATTTAAATGCTTCCAGTTCCTCGGAGGCGGCAGAGTTTTGACTCACCACTATGACCTCATAAGTGAGTGTTTCACAACGCTGGGCCGCAATGCTGTCCAGCGTCTCGATGAGCATCGCCTCCCGGCCTTTGTGCGGAATAATAAAACTGGCAGTATACGTGGGGCGCTTGTCTTCCATCAGGCCAGCTTCCTCAGGGCGGCGAACCGCTTTTGCAATTGTGCTACCTCACCTTTCAGCGAAAACGATCGCAGGGTAGTAAACAGGTAGGGCATAAGGGTAAATGCCGGAGCCTTACTCCCGGTGGCCTGCTTAACCTCGAGGGGCCGCGGAGCGAGGGCATAGCCAGCATCATTATAATTTTGCATCATTAAGCACAGCACCCGGGTAGTCGCTGCTTCAGGTGAAGCCTGTAAGCGATGATTAATCTGTTGGAGTAGTGTCTCACATTTGTTGGCAAGCGACTCGCTCAGTACAGCAGGAGCGTAAGCCTGTGCGAACGCCAGAATATTCAGCTTACGTAAGTCCTGAGCGGTCCAGGTTTCGTTGGGAAACTCCAGCGACTGTGCATGTTCCAGTGTGAGAGTTTCATGCTCCGCCATCCAACCGGCATAATGCAACAGACTATCTACCGCATAACGGTAGGCGCGCTTATCCACTTTGCTTTCTTGCTCCAGGGTGGTGATATAGCGGCAGAGGGCCTGCAGAAAAACGGTGTAAAACCAGGTGTTCTCTTTGTCGTCCAGGTTTCGGCTGGCAATGCAGTCGGCTGGCGAGACTGTATGTTGCACGATAAAGGTAGCACGCTGTAGATCCCGCTTGTGATTTAACAGGGCGTAGCGGTCAAGCATGGCTTGCAGGTAATTGCCGGTACCGCGGTCAAAAGGATACTGACCGCTGATAATATCCTTACTGTCAGCTGATTTAGACTTTCTCATGGCCAGCAGGGCGCCAAACAGGGTGCCGTCGCCTTCGTACACATGCTCTATCCAGCTGCACAGACGCAAAAAAGCATCCCGGGATGCATCACTGCCAGTCAGCAGGAAGTGCAATAACAGTCCGCTGGTGTAGCAGTGCTGCCCGCCCGGGCCACCGCCGCCGGCATGATCTTCATATACGTCTGAAGGCTGGCGTTTGGAATATGTGCGGTGGGTGGCGGTAAAGGCCTCCACATAATGATCGGTATGCCAGAACATCCCGCCGGAATATTCGGGTTTATCCTGCTCAGTATGATAAACGTCAATATCGGCCACGTGTCTGGCTAAATCATCTGCCAACTCAAACCATTGAGGGTTTCCGGTTAAAAGCCATTGCAGCAACATGCCGTAAATCGGGTCATACTGATTGTTGTAATGAGAAATAAATTCACTTTTATCAGGCGTAAGGGCTTTTTCATGGTCCGCATAGAGCTCGCCGAAATGCCGCCAGCCAAATTCGTCAATCGCCAGGCGTTTTTCAAAAAAGTTGTTATCGCCTGTAAGGCCTGCTTGTATCAGACCGTGTAACGCATTTTGACAGGCTTCGGTGGCAAAAAATGGAATGGCCTGAGTCAGGGCAACAGGTTCAGGCAACACGGTGATAACAGGGGGTGGGTTTGTCAGGCGTGCTGTGGAAGAAGAAAATATCAGCGTTCGGGTCTTTTGCTCACCCGGCTGCAGTTCTGTTTCTGGTCCGGCAGCGCTTCCTAACAGACTTACCTCTGCTGAATTTTGCGTGGTATTGATGCTAGCTGGAAAGTTTTGCCAGAAATGGCGGATGGCCATGCAAAGGCGACCGGAAACTTGCAGTACAGGACTGGCTTGATCACCGTGGTGAAGCACCTCACCGTCGCTGGTGGTGACCTGAAACCCCCTGAAGGGAAGATTCACCTGATTGTCTTTGGTTACGTGATTCCGGCTTTGCCAGTTTGGATGTCCACTGGAGGCCTGGTGCAGGGACATAGCATCTGACTGTAATTCTTTACCATCAATTAGCAGGACGGGGTGCTGTGACGCGCTGATCCGGCAGTTAAGTTCGTGCAGGTACTGACTGTTAGGATCGCCCAGATCCCATTTTCCATCCTCGTGGCGCGCGGCCTCCGGGTTGGTAATACTTACTTGGGAGTGCAGGTCTCCGCTGTCTAAAAACAGCTCCTGCGTACACTGCGCACGAAGCGGGCTGCCCGGAAACGTTAGCGACTGGGTGATTTGAAGCACCACCGGCCCATCGGGGCCTGAAATCATACGGTGACTAAAGTGGCAGCAAGTGGCCTGAACAGGCTGGTCTTTTTCCGCCAGCGCAGCACTTACGCCGGTCCACTGGGAGCCATCCGGAAAGCTTACCAATGGCTGTTCGTAAGAAAAATGCATCTCACCATCCGGAACGCTCACAGTCAGACAGTCAGATTTCTCCACCAGGGGGGCATTTTGTTTGCAGTTGGTATTTACTGACGCCTTGTCAGCGAACAATGTGAGTTCAGAGTCAGCGGGCAAGTCCAGTGTGCCAATGACGCGTATCCATTTTACACTGTTATCAGGCCAAAATGCGGTTGGCTGACAGGCCAGAGTGGACACGGGCACGCCGTCCGCGTCATATACCGCCAGGGGATCCTGAGCCAGCACTCTGCTGCGGGGCAACGGCAGTCCAATAGATACTGCACAGGCGGTGATCGCCGTAGGTTGGCTGTTAGAAATAGTGAACGCGGCGCCATAAGACTGCATTGGCTTTGAATTCCCTGTCGTCAAAAAATCGCTGTAAGACTTTACCTACTTTTTCCAGAGGTGCCAACGTCTGAGACGGGCACCGGCCGATTTAAACCTTTGCAGCTGTTTTATGACACTGCCTTTTGCTGAGGGGAGCAGAATATCGAGCGTGTAAAGAGAATAAAGCTCATTGCTGAGCGACTTTTTATACCGGCTGAAGCCAGCGAGAAAGTCGTAACACGCTAAACCTTTACTTGCGTAATCCTGCAGCAACAGATAATGCAACACATAGCCCGGTTTAATTTTGTTGTCGGTAAAACGGTAGTTCATACCAGAACAGTAGAAATATACTTGGTGGTTCCAAAAAAAGTTCAGGCTGTATCCTAATAATTTTTCGCCGGCCGTCACTCTGACGAGTTTGGCATGCTCCGGGTAGTCCGACAGTAGCTGTTGGTGGTGCGCCACGAACGCCGGATTATCAAAACCACTGCCTTGTTCCGTCTGCCCCCAGCGTTCGCGATGGAGAGTGGCCATTTCTTCAAACCCCTGCTGCAATTCTTTTGGATCTGTGAGAGGTGTGAGCGCCAGGGCACCATATTCTTTTTCGACTACTCGGATACTTCGCCGGATTTGTGAACGGGTATTCGAGGACAGATGCAAGTCGATTTCCTTGCCATCAAAACGGAATCTGGCGGCAAATTGTGGCTCACAGCTAATTGTTAGCTGCCTTAACCGGGCCACGTTCTGCCATGCTTCAGGTGTGTGGGTCATACTAACGGTAAGTCTGTGAACACGATCTCTTATCAGCATGCTGATTAACGCGTCAATGCACAGTTGCTGCTCAATAATGCAGATAATGGTGTTGTACTCTATCCAGATTTGGTCTGGTCCGGCATGGCCGGTTTGATTGAGGTAACCCTGTCGCCAACTGAATAGGCCACGCTTTTGTTGACGCTGACCCAGGAAGGTGAAGCCTACAATTTCCCCTTGTTGCCTGAATACAATTAAATCAGGGATAAGCTGATGGCTTTCCAGCCATGCGGTTATCCACGGCAACGAGGTAAAAAAACGCTGCTCCGGTAAGGCATCACCCAGCTGCCCCACAATTCTGACTATTTCTTCGGCAGAACTCTCGGGGTAGCGTTCGGCGGTTACTTTTTGCTTCTGATTCACAATAACACTACTTCTAATTGATTATCACTCTAATAATGAGCCACAATGCGACGAACGTCTGGCTAGTTCTGACAAGAATTTAGCGTGCTAGAACACATTTTAAAGCCGAGGAATGATCATGTTTAAAAAGGGAATGCTCTCTCTTACCATTGCTACCATACTGTTGACCGGTTGCCAACCCGCGACGCCTGAAGAAAGTTTGCAGGCAGCCCAGGAGGCCATGAGTAAGCAAAACTACCAGGAAGCGGTAGTGGTTTTGAAAAATGCTGCTCAGGATGCACCACTTAACATGGAGATTCGGGAAGCGCTGGGACAGGCATTATATCACCGGCGCGATCTCGCCGCAGCTGCCAAAGAACTCACCACGGTGATTGAAGATACCTCTTATCAACATGAGCCGATTAGCGAAGACATGTTGTTTGCCAGCCTGTATTTCTCCAACCGGGCGGAAGATCTGGTGCTGTTAGAAGAGAACCTGGGTGACAAGGCCAGTGACAAAATTCGCTTGTTCGCCGATATTGGGGCATTAGTGGTAAACCCGGATGTCCAGAATCAATCCAACGTAATTGAAGGCAATAGTAGAGCTGAAAAAGTGCTGCGTACCTTTCAACTGATCCGCGCAGGGGATTTTTCCGGTGCGTTGAAATTATCAAACGTCGTGGTTGAGTCAGACATGGCGGTGCTTGACACAGTGTTACATTTTACTCATGCACGACTACTGGCGAGAGAAAACTCGTTCGCTGAAGCGCTTACCCATTTACAGCCTGTATATGAAGAATTCCGAAATATAGCAGTAGTTGCGATGTTCAATGCAGAGTTACTCGTGAATATGGGGGAGCTTGAAAAAGCAGAAAAGATTACCCAAGCTTGGCTGGAAGAGAAGCCAAAAATGCCATTGCTCAATCAGATTCAGGCTGACATTGATATGCAGCAAGGCGAGTTTGATTCGGCTATCCGCCATGCAGAAATAGCTGCGCAATCACCGAGCGCCAGTGTTAAAACTAACATCATTGCCGGCCTGGCCGCACTAAAAGTGTCGAGCTGGGAGAAGGCTTACACTTACCTGACCCGCGCACACAATCAGGCGCCGGAATATGCCAAAGTGAAGCGTTTGTTGGCCCGGGTTCAACTGGAGTTAGGGTATTTTGAAGAAGCTACCGCGGTATTGCAGTCGCTGGAAATGCAAAGTGAAGAAGATTCGGCCTTCCTGATTTCGGCGAGCGATTACCTGTTTAAGCATGGCAACCATGATGAAGCCAAGCAGGTACTTGAGAGTAGTCTGGGACGAGCGGAAAATGACCAGGCAATTTTGCTGCAGTTGTCGTCCCTGCAAATGTCGTCTTCAGATGAGGCCGTGGAGGAAACCATAAAACGGATGCTCGCATCTGACAGTGAGAGCATCGGCGCCAAATTCCTGCAAATCCAGCGTCATGTTAAAGCCGGTGATTACGCGGCGGCCAAGGAAGTTGTAAAAACTTTTGACAATCAGGAGGGCGCCACGCCAAATGTGTTGCGAGCGATGATTGCAATGGGCGAGCAACAACACGAGACAGCATTGCAGTATACTTCAAAAGTCCTCGAACAAGACCCCGAAAATATGAGTGCGTTGCGTATCGCAATGATTGCCAATTATCAGTTAGGTAATCATGCCGAAACGCTGGATCAGTCTGAACGTCTCTTGTTATTGCAGCCGTTTTCCTGGATTACAGTCACTGACTATCTGAAATTACTTGAAGATGAAAAAGTGAATGTTGGTGAGGTGCTGAAGCGGAAGCAAAAGGAAGCCCCGGATGCTGTGGGTTTCAGGCTTGCCAATGCAGTTTTTTATTTTCGAAACAATAACTATAAAGAGGCTGCTTCACAACTGGAACCGCAGGAAGGTGAGCTGCCGCCCCTATTTAGAAAACTGTTGATTAGCTCGTATTTAGAACAGGGAAACTACGGCAAAGCTGAGGAAGTCGCCAAGCGGTGGCTGGAAAAGAGCGAAGGAAATAATGAGGCAGCATTGACGTTAATCGGCATACAGGAATTGGCAGGCAATATAGAAAAAGCAACAAGCCTGGCCGAAAAGTATGCAAAGCAATTTCCCGCCGATTTACGATTTGATGTCTCCCAGTTCTACCTGTTGATGAGACAGGGCGAATTTGAAAAAGCAGAAAGTTTATTAGTGGAGTTGCGGAGGAGCACAATCCCGAGCGGGTTGCTTTCTCAGTTCGAGGGTGAGTTGGCGATGGCTGACCGCAACATAGATAGCGCTATCAAACACTTTGAATCTGCACTCAAAAATTCACAGAACTTTGGTACCGCGGTGATGCTTGCGAGGGGGTATGGTCTAAAAGGAGACATCGAAAAAGGTTTAGAGGTTTTAGAAGCGACCGCAGCTGGAACTGAACAGAATGATCCAAAGCTTCAGCACGCAATAGCGCAGTACAGCATGACATTCGGCGTTCCTAAAAAAGCCGTACAAATTTACAAAAATATAATTGAAACTAACTCTGAAGATGCACATGCCCACAATAACCTGGCAGTTGCACTTTATGAGCTGGGCTCCCTCGATGAAGCACTAGAACACGTGAATACGGCAATTTCCTTACAGACCTCGGAATATTACTTTGATACCAAAGGTCTTATCCTTAATGAAAAAGAAAACTATTCAGGAGCTGAAGAAAATTTCAGAAAAGCTTTGAAAGTGAATCCGAATTACAGCGAGGCGGCGTTGCACTTGAGCCAGGTCCTGGTGAAGCAAGGTATGGATAAGGAAGCCCGCCAGCTGCATAAAGATTTTCACCAGAAGGCAAAATCTAAAAAGGAAAGAGACCAATGGAGAGAACTTGAAAAGCAGATTTAGATCGTCAGATTTTTTTACACAAACAATGTCTTGGTCTCGATGTAATTTGGAAAGCTCTTTAAAATCATAATGTTGCGACGTTGGCACGGGATGTGTATATATAATTCCGAGAGCGACACAAACTAACTGGCAAGGAATTATTTATGTTTTCAGTTTCCAAACAAACAAAGCAAATCGTTGGCGCATTGACTTTGACCGCAGCCGCAGCCGGTGTGAACGCAGGTACCATCAATGCGGGTGGTATTGAATGGGATACTTACGACCAGAATGGAATTACGTTCTGGGATGCGGGCGTGACGTTCCAACAGTGGTACACTACTGGCACTTACGCGAACAATGGCGGCGTGATGCAGTTAGATGCTGACTCTGTAGTTTCATCTGCAATTGCCCCAGGCGCAATGTTATCTGGTATTGGTAAGTTCACTGCATTCAGTGATGGGCGTGAGCAAAATGCTGCACCTAGTTTCTGTGCTGCAGGTCCTGGAACATGTGAGCTGACATTTACGTTCGGTGGACTGACCTTTAACGGCACCAATACTCTTGACGCAAACAATTCATGGTTGAATATTTATTTTGATGATTCGCCTGACTTAGGTGGTATCAACAGCAATGAATGGAGCCAGTATGCAAATGCGCAAGATGGAACTCTGTGGGCATCAATGACGTTTGACGACTTTGAAATCTACGCAGGCGACGCCACAGGCGGCTTTGCTGACGGCTATCTGTCTGTAGTAGATGGGCTGGCAGATGTGATGGCGGCGTTAGATAAAAACGCTAGCGGTTCAGACATCTTCTTTACCTCATCGTCGCAGATTAACCCAAACACTGGTTACTCAGCTTCTAGTAACGGTCAGGTAACTCCGGTATCTGCACCTTCTACAGTAGCGCTGTTCGGTCTGTCTCTGTTAGGTCTTGGCCTGGCAACTCGCCGTAAAAAAGCGTAAGAGATAATACCTTCTAAAAACCGGCCTTACGGCCGGTTTTTTTATGCCTGTCAAAAAATTTTACAACCTGAATTTTAACCTAATCACATAGCTCTGTTGGTGCGCCGGATCATACCGATCGCTGACAAGCGGCCTACTTACCTACAGTGCTGACATACTGAGAGGGTGGATAAACAGGCCTTAGAAGCTAGAAGGTCCGTCAGCTCAGCCTGTATGCATAGTTAGCCGCATGATAGCGGCAGTTAAAATCATCAAAGGCTACGAGGTAAGCGTGAATAGAAATGCTGCGCGTCTGTACCCGCCAGACCAGGGGCAGCGCGTAAGAAAAGCTATGGGCCAGTTCAAACCTTACTGGCTGAGGGTATTCACTTTCGTGCGTATATCAGAAAGCATCTTTGCAAAACCAGGTGTCAGGTTTTTAGACAGTAGCTCCTGATTAATATAGTAGGGCGCGCGTTTGCCATGATATTCCACTACCGGCCCAATTTGCTCAAACCGGATCCCCACAAAGCTCATACTTCTCGCCAGGCGAGGCTCCATCATGACATACGCATGCTTTATTCCGCTTTCAAGCGCCATAGCGGCTGCCGCAAAGTACAATCCTACGGCGATAAAAGGGAAGCAGCGTAACTCCGTTTCAGAATAGGTCTGCTGGTTAATAACACCAGTAGCAGCGCCGGCAAATTTATCCATTTGACGACGGCGGAAATGTAAGGGGACGGCAAGACGGGACACCTCACAAATATCCTTTCTGTCAAACAAGAAAGGATTAAGCTCTTTATGGCTAATCGAGCTTAAACAGTACTTTTGGATTGGGAGTTGTTCAGTCTCCTGCTGGGGACGCACGATACGCACCGTGCCGGCAAACTTATCAGAGTTGAGGTGATGGATAAGACAATGCTGGGAGAAGTCATCGAACTCGTCTTTTTCTATGCCAAGTTCGTTAACCGGTTCAAATCCCAGCTCCTCGCAATACACTTTATGACGAATTTGGTAAACCTGCTTTCTGAGTTCGTCATCGGTGGCGAGCATTGGTTCAAGGTAAGTCGAAAAATGTGACGAAATATAATTCGCCTCTCTCAGCTTGCCATATCCTGCGATTAGCTTCCCCAGCTTATTGTTTTTGCCGACAATTCTCGATACGCGTTCAAGAATATTTCCCTGCCTTTTCGTCATCACTTAGATACCAAAGTATGAGCCTACATCTTCATCGAGTGTAGCAGAGATAAATTCAGACTACATTGAGATTAGCGTGCTTTTACCTGAAAAAGTAATCTTTGGTAAGTGCAACATACTCGTAAATAGCGCGGCGGGAGAACTCCAGTGCATATAACGCCGGCGGCGATAACCATTTATTCAGCTCCCCGGTGCTTAGAAAATCGACAGGGTAGTATGACAGCTTGTATGAATGCGGGAAAAGCAGGCGGAGTCGATGGATGTGAGTAGCTGAAGAGACTACCAGTGTTGGGCGGTTAGCTATAAGTGGCGAAACCAATGCTATTTCACCTGCCGTAGTACCGCCGCCTTTAATACGCGTGATTTTATTCGCCGGAACGCCCAGAGACTTCAAAAACTGCCCGGCTTTCTCGGCATAGATCACGCCGGGGGCTGATGCGTTCTCAGCCCCCGAGACCACAACGTCGCCGCCGTATTTATGATGAAGCCGGGCAGCCGCTGCCAGCCTCTGCAGCGAGCACTCTGACCAACGAGCTATTTCAGGCACGTTCTCAGTTGTGTTGTAGTAGCACGCAAGTACGTAAATTTGTGAGCGCGCGTATTCTTCTTTTGGTGGTTCCCGGCCCATGTGTTCAAGCGGAAAGAGCAGTAAATCGCTCACCAGTGGCTGAGAAAAAAGGGTCAGTATAGCAGCGGCGGCCAAAAAACAATGTTTGGCGGCATGACGCCGCAGCCTGATTGTAAGAACCCAGCCTGTCACTGCCAGCAGAGCCGCCATCACCAAGGGGGAGCAAAGGTGAACAGCAATGACTTTTAGCACCTCCATAGGTACACTTCCTTATATACTCGTGGCTACAGGATGGCAGCCGTGTTACACGCTAAACAAAACAATACAATAACTCGCTGGGTAATGCTCATATTGATTATGGGTTTCAGTAAGGTCAGCGCGCACTCTGACGAGCACAGGCTGACTATTATTGACACTGTATCGCGCAGCGTGGTGGCAATTGGCAGAATGACGCCGCTTTATTCTAACCGCAGTGATGTGCTGGGAACCGGTTTCGTGATCGGTACCGGTAATTATGTGGTAACCAATCATCACGTGGTCGCAGAGCCTCTGGATGAAAACCTGGTGCAATCGTATGTGGTGATTACCGGTCGCGGGCGACAGATTAAATATACAGAGGCGGACATTGTTGCCACGGCGCCGCGATATGATTTGGCTATATTAAAAATCAAAGGGGCATTACCCCCATTGGTACTGAATAAAGCACCGCTCCACCCGCCGGGGACATCTGTTGCTTTTACCGGGTTTCCCATCAGCGGTGTGCTGGGGGTTTATCCCGCCACCCATCGTGGCTATGTGTCCGCACTGACTCCTGACGTGTTGCCGGCTGACAGGGTTACTGTTCAAAGTGCTCGAAATCTGTCGCGACTCGATAACCCCGCCACTGTTTATCAGTTAGATGCAACCGCCTTTCCCGGCAACTCGGGGAGCCCCCTGTATTTACCTGAAAGCGGGGAGGTCATTGGCATCGTTAATAAAGTGTATATATCTGAAGGCAAAGAGTCAGCGTTAACTGCGCCGTCGGGTATTTCCTATGCTATTCCCTCGATACATATCCAGCAGCTGTTAAGTACAGTCATGGATGAACCTGGGACTACAGGTCATAACGACCCGGACTGAGTATATTGTTGCTGTCTAGGCTGGTGTTAATCTGCTTAGCGGCTTTCCAGAACGGCGCTGCTTTATCGATTTGCTGCTGTTGTTCGATATTCATTCTGTAGGGCACAAAACCATTTTTTATCCCTTCTTCAAATAATTTGTTCAGGCACGTCTGGGCGTCGGCTACCGCGGCCGGGTTTTCCCGATCAAACACAATAGGAATGGTGCTGTCAGTGCAGTGGGCAGAAAAGTTGGTGAAGGTCACCATGGGTTCGATGTTATATGTCGCACAAATGCGACGAACCATAGCGATAAACAGCTCCATTTGGGGCACTTTTGCAGGAACCAGAGGGGCATACCATAAAATACCACAGCCATCTTCTGCGGGGTTTAAAGCGCGCTGCCCATCTGGCCTTACCCGGGGATTACGCCAATAGGCTAAGGGTAAAGCTATCTGATTGGGTATGCCTTTCATTATCTGCATCCCCATTTCCAGCTTTTCCAATTGCTCTTTGACAGGAGTGAGAAAGGAGAAAGGCAGGTGTTTGACCAGCCATTGCCCAAATTTGATTTTTATCCCGCTGGAAAAAAGCACTTCATCTGCCCTTCCCGCAGCAAGGGCGGCAATTTCCTTGCGGGCGGCCCGGGACACGCTTTTGGGCGCATAGATAGTGCCCACTACAGTCCAGTGTGGTACCTGATGACGCTTCGCAATGTCATCAAGCTGTTCATCGGTCATATTCTGGTGGGTGCCGGGCCCCTGAGGGTTTTCCGAGACCATGGCCGCCACACGGCGTCGATCCATTAAATTGATCGATCCCACCACGGCCCCCAGAGACTGAAAAATACTTTTTACGGTTAAATAGGCATCAGCAAAGCTATCTGGCTTATAGAAGCGCATATAAAAAGAATCAAATCCGTCCTTCGGCTTCTCAAGCACCAGGGTAACTTCAGTTACAACCATGTTCCCTGACTGGGTGAATAATCCATCCAGGTATGGTCCATGTTTCCACTTAAACGCCTTGTCTACCAGCTTGTCCGAGGTCTGGTCCATCGCTGCCAGGCTGGACTCATAGAACTCACCCGTTGGCAGATATCCTTTGATGCAGGTGACAGTGGCGAAGTGGTCTGTTCCCGGGGTGATGCCATACCCCCTCTCCAGTGCGTTAGCCAGGACACTACAACTTGGGCCGGCACCGGTCACGGGCACCATGTAATCCGACCCCTTGCTTTGCAAAAACTCGTAGAGGCGTTGTTGGGTGACGCCTGGTTGCAGTGAACAGATTCCGTCTTCTTCATCAAAATAGGTGACGTTGCTCAGAGCAGACAAATCCAGGATGACGGCGTCCCTGTCATCGGTTTCCGGTAGCCCTGTCCCATACCCCCAGTTATTTCCTGTACTCACCGGAAAAATCGCAAACGGGTTGGAGGCCAGCGTCTCTGGTGCATTTGCCAGTTTGAGCATTGCCTGAATGTCGTCCGTAGCGCCAATGGACACCACGCCGCGAATATTGCGGGTAAAGCCTTCGGGAGAGCGCGCGAAGCGTGCCGTGGCTGTTGGGTCTTCGGAATAAGAGGAGCTGGAGGAAAGAACCTGCTCGATTGAAGCCTGTAAAGTCATGGTAAACCTATGATAGGTAAAAAGTTCGCATCAAAATTGCATCAGATGTTAGCATAGACAATAACACCAACCAGGCATAATCACTCATGAAAATTCTCGTAACCGGCGCGGCTGGCTTTATTGGTGCGGCCGTATCTCGTTATTTGTTGGACCGCGGCGATACCGTGGTGGGTATCGATAACATCAATGACTACTATGATGTGAAATTAAAACACGCTCGCCTGCAATCGTTACAGGAAAGTCAGCATGCGGAGCGGTTTTCTTTTATAAAAATGGGCGTAGAAGATCGCGAGGCCATGGCCAGATTGTTCGAAGACGAGCAATTTGAACGGGTGGTGCACCTGGCCGCCCAGGCGGGCGTGCGCTATTCCATTGAGAACCCCCACGCGTATGTAGATGCCAATCTGGTTGGCTTCATGAATATTCTTGAGGGCTGCCGCCATCATAATATTGCTCACCTGGTGTATGCGTCTTCCAGTTCAGTGTACGGCGCAAATGAAACCATGCCGTTTTCCGAGCAGCATAACGTAGACCATCCGGTCAGCTTGTATGCAGCCTCGAAGAAAGCGAATGAGCTGATGGCACACACGTACAGCCATTTATATAACCTGCCTACTACCGGGCTGCGGTTCTTCACTGTATATGGCCCCTGGGGCAGACCGGATATGGCGCTATTTAAATTTACCCGGGCAATTTTGGCGGGCGATACCATTGACGTCTACAACTACGGCAACCACCACCGGGACTTCACCTATATTGACGATATTGTTGAGGGGGTCGTCCGGTCACTGGATCGTATTGCCCAGCCTAATGTGCAGTGGAGCGGTAAAAACCCCGATCCTGCCAGCAGTAAAGCGCCGTGGAAGGTTTACAATATTGGCGCCCAGACACCGGTACACCTGCTGGAATTTATTGAGACGCTGGAGCAGGCGCTGGGTAAAGAAGCCAATAAAAACCTGCTTCCAATGCAGCCTGGTGATGTGCCAGACACCTATGCCAATGTCGAGGATTTAGTCAGAGACACTGGTTACCGGCCGTCTACCTCCATAAAGCAAGGGATCGGTGAATTTGTAAACTGGTACCGGTCATTCTATAAGGTGTGACTCAGGCCGTTTTAGCTTAATGCAGCGGGTAAGCTTGGCGGGTAAAAAACGCAGGGTTGTCTGATAACCCACATCAAACAACCTGCGTTTGGCTGCTTCAGTCATGGAAAAGTCCACCGCGGAAATATCGCCGGTATTCACCACCAGGGTGTTGTGCCAATACTGCGCATGCACATACTCCCGGGAAACCGCCGTCATAAAGGTCTGAATAAGCAGCGAGATATACTGGGGCAGCACGAATCCACGGCGTGGCGTCAGCGGCCTGCGCTTGGCGTTACTTTTCAGTCTGAAGCACACCGAGGGTGTGCCGTCTTGTTGCCAGTCCTCGAACAACGCATCCTCCGATAAAATGGCGCCGTCTACCAGCAATTGGTTCTCAAATTCCTTGAATGAAAAAATCAGTGGAATAGACATAGAGAAACGCACCGCCTGCGACACCCTCACGGTGGGCGTGCGCGCTTTGTTAAAGAGTACCGGGCCTCCGCCATTCACGTCGGTAGCCAGGATATTGAGGGCAAAAGGTAACTCTGTAAACGTGACGCCTTCCAGTAAATCATCCATCCACTGTTCAAAATGATCGCCGGAAGACAACCCGCCTTCGCGGACCAGTCGCCATAAAGAAAATGCGGTAAATTGCTTAAAGTCAGTGGAGATAGCCAGTTTAAGCATATCTTCAATAGCGTACCCTTTACTGTAAAGCGCGGTGATAACCGAGCCGCCGGACACCCCAACCAGAGTGTTAAACTTGATGTTCATTTCATCCAGTGCCTGCAGAATGCCCAAATGGGCAGGTAGCCGGGTGCCCCCACCAGAAAAAATGGGCACGATGTGACTGGGTAGCGGCATAGATAAGCTCATAAAACTCCTGTATGAAGTCCCTCTATTGAGCATAGTGAATTTTCAGGCAAGTGGGGCGTTATCGCGAAAAAAGAAGCACTTACTAACAACCGTTGCATGATACAGGCAGGGGGCAGGATGATGATGATTTCCGTACCCGGGAGCGCTCGGGTACGGGCAGAAGGATCAGGCGTGAGCCGCAAGCATGGCTTTCATTTCACGGCGGCGCGCATGTAACAATGGCTCGGTGTAGCCACTGGGCTGCTCTTTACCCAGAAAAATCAGGTCGTGAGCTGCTTTAAACCCAATCGAGGCCTCGGCATCAGGGGTCATGGGAATGTAGTCAGGATCCTCAGAATTTTGCTCATCCACCAGTTTGGCCATGCGCGATAAGGAGGCTTCTACCTGTTCTTTGGTAATGACATTGTGGTGGAGCCAGTTCGCCAGATGCTGGGAAGAAATCCGCAGGGTGGCGCGATCTTCCATCAGCCCGACGTTATGGATGTCGGGCACCTTTGAACAGCCAATACCCTGATGTACCCAGCGTACAACATACCCGAGGATCCCCTGAACATTGTTGTCGACTTCCTGTTGAATGCGCTCTTCACTTAACCCGTGGTCGGAGGCCAGCAAGGGGACTGTTAAAATATCTGACAGCCCCTGGTAGCCTGGATCCAACTGCTGCTGGCGTGCGGGTACATCTACCTGATGGTAATGGAGCGCATGGAGTGTTGCCGCCGTGGGTGAGGGGACCCAGGCGGTGGTGGCCCCAGACTCTGGATGGCTGATTTTGGCCTCCATCATGTTTGCCATCTGATCGGGAACTGGCCACATGCCTTTGCCGATTTGGGCCTTTCCGGCGAGCCCGCAGGCAAGACCGGTGACCACGTTGGCTTTCTCGTACGCTTTGATCCACGGGCGCTCTTTCAGGCTGGCTTTGTCAGCAAAGGGACCTGCCAGCATAGAGGTATGAATTTCGTCGCCAGTACGGTCTAAAAAGCCGGTATTGATGAAGACTACCCGGGATTTTGCTGCTGCAATGCAGGCTTTCAAATTTGCGCTGGTGCGGCGTTCTTCATCCATAATGCCCATTTTCAGGGTGTTTACCGGCACCGCGATTATTTGCTCTATTCGCGCAAACAGTTTGTCAGTAAAAGCCACTTCCTCCGGCCCGTGCATTTTTGGCTTCACAATATAGATGCTGCCTTCACGACTATTGGTCAGATTACTGTTGCCAATCACATCGTGTTTGCCAATGAGCGCGGTGACAATGCCATCCATAATACCTTCCGGCACCGGTTGCTCGTCGAACAACATGGCATCGTTGGTCATCAGGTGCCCGACATTGCGCACAAACATCAGACTGCGTCCCGGCAGGGTGAGTTCGTCAGTTTGCGTCGTATGACCGGCGGGAGTGTAGGTACGGTCAGCGTGCATAGTGCGGGTAAGCAGGCTTCCATTTTTATTGATATCAACGCTGAGTGACCCCTGCATGAGCCCAAGCCAGTTGCGGTAAACCTGCGTCTTATCGGCGGCATCTACTGCCGCCACCGAGTCTTCACAATCCATGATGGTGGTTAACGCAGACTCCAGCAGGATATCTTTCACGCCGGCCGGGTCGGCTTTACCTACCGGATGGTTGGGATCCAGCTGCAATTCGAAATGCAGTCCATGATGCCGGAACAGTAGTGCTTCAGGTGCCTGCATATCGCCCTGGTATCCCTGCCACTGCGTGGTATCAGCTAAGGTTGTGACATCACCGTTAGCCAGTGTGACAGCCAGCTTGCCGGTGGCGATAGAATAGGCGGTAGCATCGACATGGCTACCGGTGGCCAGTGGCAACAGAGTATCCAGATAGTGGCGGGCGGCGGTGATCACTTTCTGGCCCCGGACAGGATTATAGTGACTGCCGGGTTCGGCACCGCCGTCACTGCTGATGACATCGGTACCATAGAGGGCATCATACAGACTGCCCCAACGGGCATTCACCGCGTTGAGTGCGTAGCGAGCATTATTGATAGGAACAACCAGCTGCGGGCCGGCGAGGGTTGCGATCTCTTTGTCCACATTAGCAGTGTCCACCTGCACATCCTGTGGCGCTTCGGTCAGATAACCAATCTCCCTGAGAAAGGCTTCGTAGCTTGCGCCAGTGACGGGCTTGCCGGCCTGATGGTACGCATCAATCTGCTTTTGCAATGCGTCCCGGGTGGCCAGCAGCGCCTGGTTGGGAGCGATAAAATCGGCAAACAGCGCTTCCACACCTTGCCAGAACCCGGCTTTATTAAGCTGCGTGCCCGGTAATGCCTGTTCGTCAATAAAGGTGTAGAGCTCGTCTGCAATCTGCAGACGGCCTCGCTGGACATATCCTTGCATAGCTACCTCTGTGCTTGTTGTTTAACTCCCAGTGTAGAGACTCTATACCTGTATTTTTAATTTATGGTTTGTATTTTTGCTATTGTTTCAGTGAATGTCAGAGCCGGCGTTGATTTCTGCGGCCACTTCGCCAATAAGACGGCGCAGCCAAATATGCCCGGCATCATGGTGCAGCAAGGCGCTCCAGGCCATCTTCAGGGCAATAGGGGGAATATCAAACGGCGGCGACTGTACGACTACGTCAGGATCATTAGCAAATAATTTAGCGGCTTTGCTTGGCAAGGTAGCAATCAGATCCTGAGTTTTTGCGATTTGCAGGGCTGCATGATAATGCCGGGTAAAAACGCGTATAGACCGTTGCTTGCCAATTTTCGTTAGCTCAGCATCAACCCAGCCGAGCTTCTGAACCTCATTGGGGTCGATGCCCACTCCGACACCGAAGCCGGTTTTACTCACCCAAATATGCTGCGCCGCCAGATAACTGTCGAGGTCAAATTTGTCCACCAGCGGATGGTCTTTACTCATAACGCAGCTGAACGTGTCATACCAGATTACCTTTTGGTGAAATGACAGCGGCAACTCTTCAAACCGGTTTATGGCCATATCGACTTTACCCTGCTCAACATCGTGAAACGTCACGTCTGAAGGGGTAATTAAATCCAGAACGATATTCGGCGCCTGTTCGGCCAGCTTGCCGACCAGCTCCAGCAGCAGGGTACTTTCGGCATAGTCACTGGTCATGATACGAAATGTGCGGGTGCTGGTGGCGGGGTCGAAATCAGTTTCCGGCTGAATGGTATTTTCCAGCCTGCTTAGTACCTCTCTGACCACGGGTTTAAGCTCCAGCGCTCGTTTCGTTGGGGTCATGCCTTCGCTGGTACGCACCATGATGGGGTCTTTAAACAAGTCACGTAAGCGCTTCAGACCGTTGCTCATCGCCGGCTGAGTAATACTTAACTGATTCGCCGCCTTGGTCACACTGCCTTCACGAAGCAGTACGTCCAAGTAGACCAGTAAATTTAAGTCTACCTTGGCAATATTCATAGTTGTAATGTCCTTAATTACTTCAATTAACCCTACCGAGTATAAAGGCTTTTTTACCAGAAGCTACATACTACTTAAGGGGGAATCCTTATACAGGTAAAACGATGGGGAGAGGGGGTCAGGAGCCGGGCGTACTTATTATAAAGCGCAAATAACGCCTCCCATGGCGAGTTGCTGTAGAGCCGGGCGACGTAACGCGCCAGCACGAACGAAAACAGGCCCCCGAAGGAGCCTGGCGGAAAGGTTGGGACTTTCCTTAAACGTCGAACTGGTTCATGGTGTTATCTTTTCCGGAGGCCTTTAATGCAGCCTCGCCTGAGAAGTACTCTTTATGGGTATCACCCAAATCTGAGCCAGCCATGGCCTGGTGTTTTACACAGGCAAGACCTTCGCGGATTTCCTTGCGCTGCACGCCGCGTACATAGGCCAGCATGCCGTCTTCACCAAAGTAGCCTTTTGCCAGGTTGTCCGTAGACAGGGCGGCAGTATGGTAGGTAGGCAGGGTGATCAGGTGATGGAAAATACCGGCTTCCCGCGCCGCATCTGCCTGGAAACTCTTAATTTTTTGATCCGCCTCCAGCGCCAGTTCACTGGTATCGTATTCGGCGGCCATTAGTTTATCGCGGTCATAGGCCGTCACATCTTTGCCCGCCTCCTGCCAGGTATCAAATACCTGCTGACGGAAGTTCAGTGTCCAGTTAAATGACGGGGAGTTGTTATATACCAGTTTCGCGTTGGGCACCTGCTGACGTATAGCCGCCACCATGTCACCAATTTGACCCACGTGAGGCTTTTCAGTCTCAATCCACAATAAGTCCGCACCATGCTGAAGCGACGTGACGCAGTCCAGCACCACCCGGTCAAAGCCGGTGTTATCCTTAAACTTAAACAGCCCATTAGGCAGGCGAACTGGCTTCACCAGCTTACCATCCTGTTTTATTACCAGTTCGCCGTTGGACAGATCCTCTACACCTTCAACAGGGGTGGTGTCCAGAAACGCAGTGTACTGAGAAGCTAAATCCCCCTCTGACTGGGATACCGGGATTTTCTGAGTCAGGCCAGCGCCCAGTGAATCAGTGCGGGCCACAATTACCCCGTCATCGACACCCAGCTCCAGGAACGCATACCGGACCGCATTGATCTTGGCCAGAAAGTCCTCATGGGGAACCGTCACTTTGCCGTCCTGGTGTCCGCACTGTTTGGCATCCGACACCTGATTCTCTATCTGAATACAGCAGGCGCCGGCTTCAATCATTTTCTTCGCGAGCAGGTAAGTGGCTTCCTCATTACCGAAGCCGGCGTCGATATCAGCAATAATCGGTACGACGTGCGTTTCAAAGTTGTCAATTTGTGACTGAATGGCGGCCACATCGCCGCCATTCGCTTTGGCCGCATCAAGTTGCTTAAACAGGCCGCCCAGTTCCCGGGCATCTGCCTGGCGCAGGAAGGTGTACAGCTCTTCAATCAGCATAGGTACCGTGGTCTTTTCGTGCATGGACTGGTCGGGAAGGGGCCCGAACTCCGATCGCAGTGCGGCGACCATCCAGCCGGACAGGTAGAGATAGCTTTTATTGGTGGTGCCCTGGTGTTTTTTTACCGCCAGCATCTTTTGCTGACCGATAAACCCATGCCAGCAACCCAGCGACTGGGTATATTGGGAAGAATCGTTATCGTACTCTTCCATGTCGCGTCGCATAATTGCCGCTGTGTATCTGGCAATATCGAGACCAGTCTTGAAGCGGTTCTGCGTTTTCATCCGTGCGGCATATTCAGGATCGATGCCGTTCCATGTGCCATTTTGTGTCGCTTTAAGCGTAGCGATAAGGTCGATGTCCTGTTGATATTGCGACATGAGCGATTCTCCCGGTTTCTTTTATTCTGTAGACAAAACGGTAAAGCAGGTGGCGTTACCGCTGATTGCCACTTAATACTAGGCATGGATTGAAGATAACAAAAATGTATAAATGCTATTTTTGATATTCATTGCGTGAATTTTTTGGGTCAAGGGAAGGTATTATGGGCAACGCTAATTTGTGGGTCAGGGACCTCGAAACGCGCCTGATAGGTGGCAGCCTGACCATAGTCGCTGCGACTCAGGCGCTAAGATGAAGTGGGGCATTTCATAAATTTAATGGCAGCCCGGCTATGCCGGCCATAATTAAGTTGAATGTAGCCTGTCTGTTTGTCATGCCGTTTACAACGGCGTGAACAATATAGCCTGAGACAACCTGTTAGTTTGTCGGGGCTGTTGACTAAAAGCATTTTTGAGCTTCACAAAGGGAACCGATACACTATATTGCATATTTAGCTCAGGGATATTGTCATGATTCGACGCTCTTTTTTATTGGCGCTAACCAGCGCTGCCATGCTTGGCGGGTGTGCCTATACTGCGGCCAATGCCGATCAGCCTAACGGGGATTCGGCTCCACAGGTGCCTAAAAACATCATTATGGTCGTAGCTGATGGCATGGGACCGGCATTTACCACGGCATACCGGAACTATCAGGACGATCCGGACACGCCGCAAGTGGAAAGCAGTGTGCTTGACGATATTCTGGTAGGGGCGGCCTCTACATATCCGGCGCAAGAATCAGGGTTCGTCACCGATTCCGCCGCGGCGGCCACAGCGCTGGCGACGGGTATCAAATCGTACAATGGCGCTATCGGGGTCGACTCCGATAAACAGCCGCTGGAATCTGTCATGCACCGCGCCAAGGCGCAAGGTATGCGAACTGGCCTGGCGGTAACATCACAAATTGTGCATGCCACCCCGGCGTCCTATGTGGCCCATAATGAGAGTCGTCATAATTACGATGAGCTGGCTGAAAGTTTTTTCGATTTTCGGGTAAACGGTGAGTTTGTGGCCGATGTCATGTTGGGCGGCGGAACACAGTTTTTTGAGCGAAAAGACCGGGATTTAGTAGCTGAATTTATCGATAATGGCTACGAATATGCCGACACGTATAACCGTCTGGCAGCTGTGCCCACAGGCAGTCAGGTGCTGGGTTTATTTGCGCCGGTAGGTTTGCCACCGGCATTGGATGACACCCGTCAGAACCGTTTGTCTTATCTGACCGAACAGGCTGTTAAACACCTTGAAAATGACAAGGGCTTTTTCCTGCTGGTGGAAGCCAGCCAGGTAGACTGGGCGGCACATGCTAATGATATCGCTGCTGCTATGGCCGAGATGCATGATTTAGCGTTAACCATGGCCTACTTAAAAGACTACGTAAAACAGCACCCTGATACATTGGTCATACTCACTGCCGATCACAGTACCGGAGGCCTGACCATTGGCGCTGACGGTGATTACCGCTGGAGCCCCGAATATATACAGAACCTCAAGGCGTCGACTCGCGCTATCGCTGCCAATATGGGCGAGGCTGACAAGCCGGGTGAATTTATTGCATCCCAGTTAGGCTTCGAGCTCAACGATGAAGAGAAGCGTCATTTTGACGACCTGAAAAAAGCCAATAAAGTCGAACGGTATACCGCCCTGAAAGCGTTTATAGACGGCAAGACGAATACCGGTTGGACGACCAGTGGTCATACTGGCGTGGATGTGGAAGTGTTTGCGTTCGGGGCGGGCGCAGCCGCGTTGGCCGGCAAAATGGATAATACCCATATTGCCCACACTATTTTCAGCATGCTGGCCCGCGGCGGCAGCCAACAACAGCCGGCATCTGAGAAACCTGTTAAAGCGACCAACAGCAATCCGAATTGCGATTACAAATCCGATTGGCGCTGCCAGTAGCCATCCGCGCGTTGGCAGAAAGAACCCGGGCTCGTGTCCGGGTTTTTTGTGTCATTTAAAATCGTTTAAGCCATTATAGGGTCAGTGTGCGTAGTTACAGGCAGATGACAGAATAAGGAACAGGAATGCAGGCGTTACTCAACGACATTATGCAAGAGGTGCAGCCACTGATTGGGCAGGGGCAGGTGGCCACTTATATCCCGGCACTGGCAAAAGTTAACCCAAATCAGTTCGGGATTGCGGTATGTGATACCTCCGGCAAAGTGACCACTGCGGGCGACGCCACCACTGAGTTTTCTATCCAGAGTATTTCCAAGGTGTTTAACCTGGTATTAGCCGTAACCTACTACGGTGAGTCACTGTGGCAGCGTGTGGGGTGTGAGCCCTCTGGCTTGCCATTTAACTCGCTGGTCCAGTTAGAGTATGAAAATGGTATTCCTCGTAACCCGTTTATCAATGCGGGGGCGCTGGCCATTGCCGATATGAACCAGTCACGCTTAATTGCGCCTCATGTGGCCATGCGGGATTTGGTGCGTAAACTGTCGGGAAACGAGGGGCTGCTGGCCAATCCGGATGTGGCGAATTCAGAATTCGAGCATCGCGCCCGAAACGCTGCGATGGCGTACTTGATGAAGGCATACGGTAACTTCCACAATGATGTGGAAGAGGTGCTACATAACTATTTTTACAACTGCGCACTGGAAATGAGCTGCGTGGATCTGGCCCGGGCCTCGCAGTTTCTGGCCAACCGCGGTCACTGTACCATTACCAAAGAGCCGGTACTGACGCACGATCAAACCCGCCAGGTCAATGCGTTACTGGCCACCAGTGGTCTGTACGATGAAGCGGGCAGTTTCGCGTTTAAAGTTGGCTTACCGGGTAAAAGTGGTGTGGGGGGCGGCATTATTGCCGTGGTGCCCGGCCGGTTCTCCCTGTGTGTGTGGTCACCTGCCCTGAACCGGATGGGCAACTCCCAGGCTGGCGTGGCAGCCCTGGAATCACTCACCCGGCGGATCAACTGGTCAGTGTATTAGCCTGGCGACCACTCAAGATCCTGCCGGCTAATACCCGGTAAGCTCCATAAAACCGCTGCCAGCATGGGTGCCTGATACCTGCATCCGTCCCTCATAATAAGGGAACTGGGCCCGGTTGTACTGGTCGGTTTTAAATGGTATCAGCTGAATGTCGACTTGCTCAGACGGGATGACCATGTGCCAGTTAAGGGGCATGGTTCGCCCGGCAACTGACAAGGTTGCGGTTGGCTGAAGGTCGATGTCATTGCTGTCGAGATGGTGGGATTGTCCCTCACGAGTGACGTATGTTCCGGTCACATAGGGAGTCGCGTCATTTACATGCATCCTAAACGCCATGATTTTATCGCCATTGTCCAGATGCAACGAAAACCAGTCCCAACCCAGCGCATCCTGATCCGCTAGCGCGCTGGTCCACTCATGATCAAACCATCCGTTGCCGCTTACCGAGTGTTGACCTGACGGCAGGGTAAGTGTACCTGATGCCTGAATAAAAGGCTGGCTGTAATAGTAGGAACGAAAACGGCCATCGGCAGACTTTTCACTGTACCCGTTGTCACCGTGCATTGCGTAAGGGCCATGTTGAGTCAGGTCCAGCGTCAGCTGAACGCCGGCTGCGGGGGAGAAAGACAGGGTCGACGGAAACAGCTCATGGCTGGTGGCTTGCCAACGCCAGTCGTCCATGAACGCGGCAAAAGGCTTTTCCTCAATACCCGCATTGCCCACCCCACCGCGGGCAAAACGTTCGCCAAACCAGTGGTGACGCTGTGAGTGCACACTGACATGGGCCATATAAGTCTGCGCAGTACTCCAGTCAGAGTTGTCTGGCCCCGTCAGCAACCGAAACAACGTGAACTGCGCGGCAAAGGGCTCTCCCTGGTCGTCGTTGAGCACCAGCGTGAGATACCACCACTCCAGCTGGTAGGCATCGTGACTGCGGTGATCGCCGGGTAAGACGGGCGTTGCGGCTGGCGTGACGTTCGCGGTCTTCCCGGTGCTGGCACCGGCGAACAGACTGTTGCCTGGCGCTACAGCCTGATTATCCGGTGAGCATCCGGTAAGGATACACAGCACGAGCAGCAGCCGTTTAATCATAATGGTGCCTCATTGCTTAAATCGGCCCGGGCATTCAGGCGACCAATGGGAATGAGCAGAAACAGGCTAACCACCAGCAGACTTGCCAGAGCACTGCCAAGTAACACAGGAAGTTCTATTTTGAGCGGGTATACCCAGGCAAACGCGAATCGGTTAACCCGCTCAATGAAGGTCCACGCGAGTAGTATGCCGAAGGGTAGCGCCAGCGCAATGGTCCCCAGGCAGAGTAACAAATATTGCGCACTCAGCGCGCGCTTCAGGGCGCTTGCTGAGACCCCCAAGCTGCGAATCAATGAAAATTGCGGCTGGCTGTCCATAGTAAGCAGACTGACAGAAAGTAAAAAGGACAGGCCAGCAACCAGTAACGTAGCGATATTCAGGGCGTCAGTGACCACAAAGGTATCATCAAACGTCTGCATGGAGAGGCTAATCAGTTGCTCACGGTCATAAATGCGCACATTACTTTCTTGTGAGGCCAGCCAGGCTTCAAGCGCGCTGTATTGGGGGTCATCAGGGGCTGGCGTGGCGGCAACCACACTGGCAAACTGTGATGCTTTGGCGGTAAACGCCTGGGGAGGCAATAGCAACTGGCTTTCAGGGTTGCCGTAATCGGGATAAATAGCCACAACCTTTAGAGATGAGCGGGTGGCCAGATCCGGATGGTCAATAGTCAGCGAGTCGCCCAGTGTCATTCCCTGACGGAAGGCCAGTTGCTGACTGATGAATACACCTTGCCCGTAACTAAACGCCTGCCATGCATTGTCAGAGGTGCTGTTAAATACCATGGCCTGAATAAATGGCGACTGCGGATAATATGCCCGTGCCACTACTGGTCCTTGCTTAAGTTCAAGACGCTGACGGTAGCCGGGGTACACACGGGCGCCTGCCGGCTTGCCCTGCTCATCAGGCAGCGATTCGGTATAGGCGTAAACCGGTGCAACCAGTCGTTGTGTCAGCCAGTCGGCAGTGGCCTGACGGAAACTGTCGGTCATCACGTTCATGCCGGTATTGGCGGTAAGGGCAATGAAGAATGCGCACACCGCTAACCGGGTCCGTTGGGACAGCTCACAGGCGCTGGCGATGCTCCATTGCGCCAATGGAAACCGGGCCGGGACCAATTGGCGAATACGGTTAAGTAATATCGGTAGCCACATTAACACCATGCCACACCCACTGGTGAGTAACACCACCACACTGAGTAACGCGGTAAATGCCGACCAGGGTAAGGCAGTGGCCACCGTGCACAGAATAATAAGCACCAGCGTAAACAGCAGCCGGAGACCGGAGGTGAGTCCGGTAACGGGCGTAGATCTCATTATCAGTTGCTGATTTAGCCTGCGCAGTGGCAGTAAACTGACCAGTGTGATAGCCAGGGCACTGATTGCCCAGCCTTTGAGGAGCAGTGCCGGAATAAGCGCATCCGGGCCAAAGAAGCCGACCCCGAACAACGAGGAGAACGTATCCTGCAGGGTAGGGGTTAATGCCCGCGTTAACCAGGCACCGCCAATCACGCCCAGGGTACTGCCAAAAATGGCAAGACCCACCATTTCACCTAGCAACGCCAGGCCTAATATCCGTACGCCGATCCCAAGTTGCCGCAACTGGATCAGCGTGGGCAACCTGGCCCGGTACATCAGGTGCAGGGCGTTGGCGATGATAAACAGGCAGACCACGGCCATCAACATGCCCATCGCCCACAAATTCAGCTGAAAACTGTCAGACAGACTGCCGGTATTTGCTGTCGGCTGCGGTGGTAACAGGGAAAGGTGTGACGGCAGTGCCTGCCGTAATCTGTCCAGCTGTGCGTCGTTGTCCTTTGTGAGGAACTCCAGGCTGGTGAGGGGATAATCCGTCAGGGTATGAGGCGGCTGATAAAATGTGGCGATATCAACTAACACGGTGCGGGGAGGAGCCGCGGCGTCAGTGATGATACGGGTTAGCCTTAGCGACTGGTTCACCATCAACGCTTCATCGCTGCACTGCAATGCCCGCCAGGTTGCCGGGGAAACTATCGCCCTGGCCTCCGGCACCGCACCCAGTTGCTGCGCGGGGTTTGAACTCACACGAGTGGCAAGTGCAAATGTATCAACGGCCACTATATTGAGATTTGTTGCTTCTGACCCGGTGTCACAGCTTACTGGCAAGGTATGTCGGGCTACTGCCACCAGCTCAGCGAAGCCTTGCCTGCGCAGGGCGGCGTAGTCTGCTTGTTGTAGAGGCTGCATTTCATCCCGTGCGGTCACCTGATAATTACCGGCAAACGCTGAATCCGCTGACGCCAGCTTACCTTTTCCAGCGCCTTCATTAATCAGGGTAACCGCACTCAGTCCGGCTGCAGCCAGTGTAACTGACAACAGCACCAACAGCGGCTCCCACGGGCGGCTTTTGCTCAATGCCAGTAGCGTGAGCAGGCTCATTCGCCAGCTTCGGCTCACTGAGCTTCTCCGTTACCGGTGAGCGTTTCCAGACGGCCGTTATGCAAGCGAAAACAGGTGTCCGCCTGGGTTGCTACCTCAACACTGTGAGTGACGACAACTAAGGTGGTGTGTGTCTCGCGGCACAGAGTATAGAGGGCGTCAGCCACCCGCTCGCTGGTGGCTTCGTCAAGGTTGCCGGTGGGCTCGTCGGCCAGCACCAGGGCCGGCTGATGGTTCAGCGCCCGGCAGATCGCCACCCGCTGCTGCTCGCCGCCAGAGAGTTGAGTCAGCGGCGCTTTCGCCAGATGACCGATATTCATCAGCGCCATCAGCTTGTGCTGATAGTCAGCCTGATAGTTACCTTTCAGTCGGGCGGTAAAGGAAATGTTGTCCCACACATTAAAGCAGCTGAGCAAATTAAATTGCTGGTAAACCAGACCCAGCGACTGACGGCGGAAAGCGTCTTGGTCACGGGGGGGAAGGTCAGATAATACGTGGTCGCCTACCTGAACCAGACCCTTGTCTGGCGCAGCGAGACCGGCAATCACCGCCAGCAGGGTAGACTTGCCGCAGCCCGATGCGCCCCGAATACTGGCGCTTTGCCCTGCGGGCAAGGTTAATGAGAGGTTGTCTAAGACTGGGGTTGCTGCGCCAGAGTAGCGCAGCGTGACCTGATGTAATTGCAGCATGATGCCTCGTTAGTCTGACCGGGCGCTGCAAGAATGGCAGTGCTACTGGTTAATAAAGTTATCCAGATCCTCGCCGGTAATTTTTCTGATTTGCGCGAACAGATACCATAACGCCGCAACCAGTAACACCATACTCGGGATCACAATCACCGGGTAGCTGAGTGCAGTCATACGGCCCAGTTCTTCGGTATAGGCCGTGGTGCCCGGTTCACTTACCAATATGACCTTCGCCAGAATATAGTTTAGTGCGGAGGATAAAAAGAATGAGCTGGCCACAATATATGAGCTGATTGCCACCTTTTTATCAAACTGCCGGCGCTTGCCCTGATTATCCAGCACCTCATTCAGGTGCGGCCAGTTAATTATCTGGTCGTTCAGAATGAGCAGTTTCACCAGTGGTTTTTCGGTAAATTGGGTGATCAGTACAGCCAGTCCTATCAATGCAGGAATGGCGGCTTCTTTAATGGCAATATACTCGGCGGGCAACTTTAGCAGACTGATGCCGCCGGTCAGTACCACACTGATGATCCCCAGCACCGAAAACATGTTTACCTTGCCGCTGTCCTTGAGATCCCACAGGCCGTAACCGATAGGAAAACTGAGCGCAGCAACAATACTCCACGCCGGTCCTAAATAGTCTTCGGCACTGGCGTAGCTCATAATGACAACCGGAATGACAATATTAAATGCCATGTTGCCAAAGAAGTTTGAATTTTGCGGCTGTTGCCGGGTAGATGAGGTCATAAAAGCACTTCTGTTACTTGGTCACGCTAGTATAAGCGATAGCGCTAGCGTGCCCAAGCCCACGCAGCAATTAAACCGCTTACGAAGCCAAACAAGTGATATTCAAAGGAAATAAATCCCTGGGAAGGTAAAACGCCCACCAGCATACCGCCATAGAGCAGCGCGACCAGTACAGAAATGATCAAGTAGGGGATTTTTTTACTGACAAACCCGGCCAGTACCAGAAAGCCGAAGTAACCGTACACCATGCCACTGGCCCCAATATGGTAGGCCTCACGCCCGAACAGCCACACTGCCAGCCCGGCACCTATCATAATGGTCAGTGTGGTCAGCACAAAGACGCGGTTGTTCCACTGCATGGTTAACCACATAAACAGCAGCAATGGGAGCAGGTTTGTAAGCAGGTGGGGAATATTGCCATGCAGAAAAGGTGCGGTGAACAGATAACCGATATGTGATAACGACCGGGGCACCAGCCCGAACTGATTCAGTATATTGCCAGTCACCAGGTTCACTATTTGTACGCCAATCAATATCGCGGCAATCAGTGCCAGCCAGCGCAGCTGCTTTTTAAGGAGTGGTATCTGGCTCATACAATAATGTGCGGCAAGTAGCGTGACAGATCCTGAGTAATGCGGCTACTGTCTTCCCGGACAGAGATCCCCGCCGCCTGATCATCAACCAGCCAGCTGCCAATAAGCGTATAATTATCATCGAATTTTGGCAGCGGGTGATACTGTTGCACAATGAAGCCTTCTTCACCGTACGGGCCCTCACTGAGCACCTGCTCCTGGCCTTCATCCAGTAACGATATGTTTGCCCCTTCCCGCGAGAACAGCGGCTTCTTCACCCACTTACCATCTAATGATGCGGGCAGGGCGTCGGCAAAAAACGCTGGCAGCAAATTTGGATGATTTGGAAAGTATTCCCACAGCATGGGCAATAATGCTTTGTTCGATAAAATTGCTTTCCAGAGCGGCTCCAGCCAGTTCACGGCGGCGCCCTGCAAGGCCCCGGCATAGTCTTCCCGAAGCATAAACTCCCACGGGTAAAGCTTGAAGCAGTCGGTAATAGGGCGGTTCTCTAGATCGGTATACACCCCGGTATCTGACAGCCCGATGTCTTCTACAAACACAAAGTCGGTATGCAGACCGGCGGCTTCAGCGCAGTCCTGCAGGTACTGCACGGTACCGCGATCTTCTTCGGTGTCTTTGCAACAGGCAAAGTGAAACTGTGGTGTGACATAGTGGGTGCTGATTTCAGCGAAACGCGCCACCAACTTTTCCTGCAAACTATTAAACTGATCTGCCTGACGGGGTAACACGCCCCTGTCTACCTGCTGTTCAAGCCAGAGCCACTGCCAAAAGCCGGATTCATATAAGCTGGTCGGTGTGTCGGCGTTATTTTCCAGCAGTTTGGCAGGACCCTGACCGCTGTAGACTAAATCCAGCCGGGAATAAAGTGAAGGGTCTCTGGCCAGCCAGCTGTGTCTGACCATATCCCAGTGTGGTTCGGGTATAGCAAAGCGGCGCATCAGCGCATCGTCGTTAACGACCTTATCAACCACATGCAAACACATTTGATGCAGTTCAGTAGTGGGGTCTTCCAGATCATTTTCGATCTGAGATAACGTAAACTGGTAGTAGGCCGACTCATCCCAGTAGGGTTCACCGTACATGGTGTGAAAGTGAAACCCGTACTCGGCTGCTTGTTGCTGCCAGCCAGGGCGCGGCTGGCAACGAGAGCGAAACATTCTTATCCGCCCCAGCCGCCGGAGCGGGAGCTGCTGCCCCAGCTTGACTTGGCCCGTACGCTGCTGCCAAAACCACCGCGACTCATGGTGCGGTTTACGGCAGGTTTTGGCTTATAAATGTCGGGCCTGACCCGATAGTTGCGTTTACGTATGTCGCCATTAAATACATGGCCGTCGGCAGTGACCCAGCGTGAGCGAAACGACGAATAGGGCGAATATGAGGTATAAAGGGGGCGCGAGTAATAGCGATTTGGCGACATCAGCTGACTCACCATATAGCCAGCCATAAACGGCATGAAAAAGCTGCCATTGTTGGTCTCGACATATCGGCACTGATTCTGGCCGAACTCGTATTCACAGTCGTTTTCACTGTTGTAGCGAGGGGCAGTTTTGGACGCTTCTTTAACGGCACTCTGGTAAGCGGCTTCACAGCGCTGCATGGCATCGGGGAAGTCTTGTTTACATTCATCCAGTGACGTGTAAATACGGGCGTCCTGACGATTGTCGGCGCAGGCACTGACAAATACGCTGGCCACACCCAGCGCCAGAGGGCGCAAAGCAAAGGCTTTACGCATTTGCCGCAGGTTAATGTGGCGGGTTCGTTTTTGTTGGGTCATGCTTGCCTCCTTAATAGGTCATGCAGGCAGCGTTGAGCAGGCCAACTGCAATGGACATACATGCCAGCATCACGCCTGCCGACACCTCGTTATTGTTGATGCGCTCGGCTATTTTCGGCATGAACGTGAAACGTAGGAGGGCAAAGGCCAGTGATTGGGCAATGATGGCGACTACGCCCCAGATGGCAAAATCGATAAGGGCGATAGAGTTGGAAGCTGCACCGCCCAGTGCAATCGCAAAGCCTACCAGCGCGCCGCCAAATCCGACGGCAGCCGCAACGTTCTTTTCCTCTTTAACCAGTTTCCATTCATCATGGGGCGTGACAAATGCATACACCACTTTAAAGATGAACAGAAAAACAATGGATATGCCGAAGTAAATGGCAAAATTATCCAGGCCCGCCAGTGAAGTCATGATGAGATCCATGTTGTTGTTATCCTCTATCCGTTAATGCGAATATCCGCAGGTTCAATATCAAATCCGGTACTGACGACCAAACAGCGATCAGCATTGCTACCGACAATCTTTTCTTCCCCGACGACCAGCAGAGACTCGGTTCTGCCGTTGTCGAGCGGGCGCTCGTAAAGCATCATAAACTGATCCGTAGTGCTGACGTCGCCATCTTCCTCATAGGTGGTTTCGGTAACCGCCACCGGCGGTGAGGTGTCACCTACCGCATCCCATACCCGGGTGTACTGATGGCCTTCCAACGTATAGGTGGGCTGCGAAATGGTGTTTTTCAGGCAATCCTGCCACTGCTGTTGTGAGCCTACTGTTTGCGTGGAGTAAAAGTGCCACAGCTTTACATCAGTGATGTGGTTTTCGGTGTTACCCCCGTCCAGCACAACCTGTAAAAAAGCGTCGTCATCAGTATAGAAGCGCAGCAGTTCACCGCCACTGTCGAGCGGCGCCCGACCCACAGCCTGGATTAGATGGGAGCGCGCAGCGCCCTCGATGGTCAGTTCAGGTTCTAAGAGCGATAATTTCAGTGAGTCCAGTTCGAAGGAACCGCCCAGATACAGGCCCATTATTTCTGGCGCCTGAGGTTTGGCGGGGGCTTTTTTACCGAAAAGTTTGCTGAACATATCAGGCTCCCATCGCTTGCCAGTTGATATTGGCGATACGCTTGTCGGCAATATAAAACAACTTGTCACCGGCGTTCACCGGGGTTTGTAAGTCAGGGTTCACTACCATATCTTTGTAAGCCCCACCGGGCGCATAACCGATAAAAATGGCGTCATGGTGGCGTTTCAGATTAACGAACAGAGTTTCCACTGAAAAGCCCGCCGTGCCGGCCGGGACTTCTACTGAAAACTGGGCCTGGCCTTCATCGACACTAAGAAGATCGTGGTGCAGCATACTGGAGCCGGGATCAAATGCTGCTTTCGCCAGCATTTCTACGGCCACTGACGGGGTGCATTCCACTTTCGGGCAATGCTGTTGAAGAAGCGGCACGAGGGCATCGTCAGTAAAGTAGGCCACCTGATGGGCCTCGGGATTACGCTGACTACAGTACAGCGCCGTGGTCATGGTGACATCATCCTGAGGATTGTCTATCAGTATGGTGCTGGCTTTGCCGATACAGGCCTTGTCCATATCTTCGTCTTTGTTAAATGACTCTACCCGCACAAACTCCACCTGACCCGGCATGGGATTCATGATATCGGCTTTAACACATAGCACGATGTCGGGCTTGCCCGGCACTGCTTCGCGCTCCTGCAGCAACAGGTTAAGCAGCAGCAGTGTGCGGTGCTCATTCCAGCCAATAACCAGAATATGATCCTGTACATCTAACTGATTCATTCCCAAGAGTCCTTTTTGCCATTGATTACTTACCCACGCTGCGACGCGCCCGACCACCATAGCAAAGATACTTAGGCCCAGCGGAATGACATACAGCGCAACGACCAGTTTACCCGCCGGTGTGACGGGGGATAAATCGCCATAACCCACCGTAGAGGCGGTCACAGCTAGCCAGTAAATAAAGTCGGTTTGCGAGACCAGTGCTGTTTCACCGGCTGCAAACAGCATTAACCAGGTGGTGACCGCATAAAAGACAGTCGCACCAATAATGGTATACCAGCGTGACTCGGCAAAGTATTTAAGCATGACTTTGCGAACCAGATTCCATGTAAACATATCAGCAGCGTTGTTCCGGCGTGTGGTTATTATTGTGTCTCAGTCTGCCATGACGGCCAGCGCAAATCGAGGATTGTGACCTAACCGATAAGGAATAAGCCACTCGTTGCAGCCTTGTGCTGAGAAACATCAGCTTTTGTTGGGCGCGACATAAAAACGGCTGCCTGATTGGCAGCCGTAATGTGTGGCTTATTTACCCAAAATGCGACTTAATTCGTCGTCGGCGGAGGTGGTACCGCCTTTAATACCCGCTTCCGAGAGCCGTTTTTCCAGGTCGCTGCTGGACTCTTCACTGGCGAGCTCTTCCGCCGCTTCCAGTTCAGCGTTACGCAGCTTTTGTTTTTCCTGAATGCGGCTAAGTGACTCGGTGGCCGTCTTCATTTTGCTGTTGGCACCCATGTGGCGAGAGGACACCGCCACCTGAGCTTTCTGTACGCTCTCTGTGGCCTTGACCATGTCGACCTGTTGTTCCAGACGACGCAGGTTGGCTTTAGCCTGTTGGATATTATGCGAAAGTTGCTTCTCAGACTGTTTGAACTGGTCAAGATAACCCTGTTCCTGTTCGCGTTCGCTCTTCAACTCCGACACTTTCTGTGCACAGTCCAGTGCCAGCTGACGATCAGTATCGGCGGCTTTGCGGGCATGGGCTTCATATTCGGCAATACTGGCATTAAAGCTGTCTACTTTCTGCTGCGACAGCTTACATTTGGCCAGAATCTGGGTGCGGGCATGGTCAGACTTTCTTAGTTCTTCCTTTGCCTCACGTATTTCTTGCTCCAGGATCCGGATAGCCTGGCTGTCCGCCACTGATTGTGCGGCCTCGTTGGCACCGCCTTTCACGGCAGTAATTAACTTTTTCCAAACTGACATTCGCTTCTCCTAAACCACGCTTACTTAAGGTGAGTTTCGTAGGCATCAAGAAACGATGCTACGTTCTGAAATAAGGTTTCAACTTCAATCACGATACTTTCGGCCTTTGAGTGAGCACTCAGCGCGCCGAAAGCGGTGTAATATTCTTCGCCACTGATGGTAGATATACCGACGGTAGTCAGGGGAAATACCATGTGCGTGGATAAAATTTCATGATCCAGCGCGGCTTTGTCGGCAACCTGGTCAGCTGCAAACAGCAGGCTCTCAACCAGGATCTGCTCTCCACTTATAGCCAGCCAGGCGTCGATACCATCCTGATTGGCGATCAGTAGACAGCCTTCCTCGCGGGTGACGACAAAGTCATCATATTCTTTTAGCAGGGATTCGAGCTTGTCCAGATCCCAATTCATAACGTGTCTCCTTTACGATTGAAGCGAAATTGTCATGCTCACTGTAACCACAAATTGTCAGCACGCCAATATTCACCCTTGCAGTGTAGCCATAACCTGCGATAATCGTCAATAACAAATGCAGTCTGAATGTGTAAAAAAGTGTTTCTTTGTAAATTATACGTCACAAATGGGGTGCGTATTGAAATCGAAAAATGATTGGCGTGAAGTGGTACAGCGCGTAGTGAAGTCAGAAATGTCTATGCGCGGTGTAAAATATCAAGGGCTGAGTGAGCGTCTCGCCGCTATCGGCGTGGTGCAGAGCGCAGATAACCTGCGAAATAAAATAAATAAGGGTATTATGGGCGCTGATTTATTGTTGCAGGTTCTGTACGTACTGAACGCAAGGCCGCTGAATACGGAGACGTTGCAGGCAGTGTTGGATGACTTTGAGAGTGGCCAGTGATCAGTCAGGCAAAAAAAAGCCCAACGCAGGGTTGGGCAAGCTGTGTACTGGTGCCAGGGAGAACATCATCACATTTGATGATATCTTAACCGTTTAAGCTTAAGTCGCCCATAAAATTCACGTATAGAACGCGATGCATAGGTATATTTTTTTATACGACAAAGGACGTCGCGACGCTCAGCCCAGATAATTGAATAGTAAGTAAATGATGAAGTTAAAAGATTTTAGTTTTGAGCTCCCTGAGCATCTCATTGCCAAGTACCCCACCGAGCAACGCGCGGCCAGCCGCTTGTTACATCTTAATGGTGTGACTGGCGCTGTGCACCACCGGCAATTTGCCGACATGCTTGAACTGGTAGAGGCCGGGGATTTACTGGTCTTCAATAATACCCGGGTGATGCCAGCCAGATTACTGGGGAAAAAGGCAACCGGCGGCCAGGTGGAAGTGCTGGTAGAGCGGATCCTGCCTGATGAGACGGTACTGGCCCATGTTCGCGCCAGTAAAGCCCCTAAACCGGGCGCCCGGCTGTTGCTTGAAGACGCGGTAAACGTGGAAGTAACAGGACGTCAGGACGCCTTATTTGAGCTGAAGTTTCTGCATGACGAACCGGTGTTATCCTTATTGGAACAGTATGGCCACATGCCGCTGCCGCCTTATATCGATCGCCCTGATGAAAACAGCGATAAAGAACGCTACCAGACCGTCTACAATGCCAAGCCAGGTGCGGTGGCAGCACCCACCGCAGGCTTACATTTCGACGATGAGATTCTGCGAAAACTGAAAGAAAAAGGCGTGGAGCTTGCGTTTGTGACGCTGCACGTGGGAGCGGGAACTTTCCAGCCGGTGCGGGTTGAGGATATTCAATCGCATAAAATGCACGCCGAATATGCAGAAGTTCCCCAGAGCGTGGTAGATGCGATTCTGCGCACCAAAGCGGCAGGTAAGCGCGTTATTGCTGTAGGTACGACTTCCGTGCGTTCGCTGGAGTCTGCCGCCGTGGCGGCTGAAACCAGCGACGACCTGTTGCAGCCATTTTACGCTGACACAGATATTTTTATTTATCCGGGTTTCAATTTCAAAGTGGTGGATGCCATGTTCACCAACTTCCACCTGCCCGAATCAACCTTAATGATGCTCATCAGCGCCTTCGCGGGACGCGACCATGTCATGCAGGCGTATCAGGAAGCCATTGCCACTGAATATCGCTTCTTCAGTTACGGTGACAGCATGTTTATCGAGAAAGCCTGAACGCGGATACGAGCGATTGCAGCGGGATAACACAAATTCTGTACACAGAGGGCATGATTTGGCGGCGATTACTGGTATAATCGCCGCCAAATTTTTATCCGACCCCATGCGCCAGGCGCAAAACCAAGGGATCTTATTTTCATGCAATATGAGTTGTTAAAAACGGATGGTCGTGCCCGACGCGGCCGGCTGAAGTTTGAACGCGGCGAGGTAGAAACCCCGGCGTTTATGCCAGTAGGTACCTACGGCACGGTAAAAGGCATGACGCCGGAAGAGCTGACTGAAAGTGGTGCGCACATTTGTCTGGGCAATACCTTTCACCTGATGTTGCGTCCGGGCACTGGTATCATCCGTCAGCACGGCGATCTCCACGACTTCATGAACTGGCATAAGCCTATTCTGACCGACAGCGGCGGCTTTCAGGTATTCAGCCTGGGTGATTTACGTAAAATCACCGAAGAGGGAGTGACGTTCCGTTCACCGATCAACGGCGAAAAAATTCTGCTGACGCCTGAAAAGTCCATGGAAGTCCAACGCGACCTGGGCTCTGATATCGTAATGATTTTCGACGAGTGCACGCCATTCCCGGCTACGGAGCAGGAAGCGCGCCTGTCTATGGAAATGTCGTTACGCTGGGCGAAACGCAGCAAGGCGGCCCATGGGGACAACCCGGCTGCGCTGTTCGGTATCATTCAGGGCGGCATGTACGAGCCTTTACGGGATATCTCGCTGGCCGGCCTGGAAGAAATTGGCTTCGACGGCTACGCCATTGGCGGTCTGTCTGTAGGCGAACCGAAAGAAGACATGATCCGCATCATCGACCATACCGCACCGAAGATCCCGAGCGACAAGCCCCGCTATCTGATGGGCGTAGGTAAGCCAGAAGATATTGTGGAAGCGGTTCGTCGTGGCGTGGATATGTTTGACTGCGTTATGCCAACCCGTAACGCCCGTAATGGCCACCTGTTTGTTACCGAAGGCGTGGTTAAAATCCGTAACGCCAGACACCGCAATGACACTGCGCCGCTGGATGAAAATTGTGACTGTTACACTTGTAAAAACTATTCCCGCTCATATCTCCATCACTTAGATAAGTGCAACGAGATACTGGGCGCACGTCTGAATACCATTCACAATTTACGGTATTATCAACGGGTAATGCAGGGCCTACGCGATGCCATCGAAGCAGAACAGCTTGATGACTTTGTGAAAACCTTCTACGAACAAAAAAATATGCCGGTACCGGCTTTATAATAATCGTTATTTTTGGGGAGCAATATGAGTTTATTTATTTCTAATGCGTATGCACAGACAGGCGGCGCTCAGCAGGGCGGCGGCTTTGAAATGCTGATTATGCTGGCAGTGTTTGGTCTGATTTTCTATTTCCTGCTGTATCGTCCTCAGGCGAAGCGCGTTAAAGAGCACAAAAACCTGGTGTCGTCGCTGAGTAAAGGCGATGAAGTGCTGACACAGGGCGGCCTGGTTGGACGCATCACCAAAGTGTCAGACGAAAAGGATTTCATCGAAGTGGCACTGAACGAAGACAACAACATTGTTGTTCAGAAGTCCTCGGTTACTGCGGTACTGCCTAAAGGTACCATGAAGTCTCTGTAACTCTCTTCGAACCGGTGCCAGGTATTACACCTGGCCGCCGGTAAAAGGAACATTGCGTGTTAAACAAAAATACCATCTGGAGGGTACTGGTCGCCATTGTGGTGATTGGCCTGTGTGCTTTATATGCCCTCCCTAACATATACGGCGAAGATCACGCTGTACAAATTTCTGCCGGGCGCGACGCTACTGTCACCGAATCTATGGTGAAGCAGGTAGAAAAAGCGCTGTCTGAAAAAGATATCACGCCTAAGCGCATCGAATTCGAAGATGAGCAAATCCTGGTCCGTGTTAACGATTCCGATACTCAACTGGTTGCCCGGGAAACGCTGGAAAATGCGTTAGGTGATGACTATTTCGTCGCTATGAACCTGGCTCCCGATACACCTCAGTGGCTGGAAGATCTTGGTGGCACGCCCATGAAGCTGGGTCTGGATCTGCGTGGTGGTGTGCACTTCCTGATGGAAGTAGACATGACCGAGGTGATGACCAAATCGCTGGAAGATGCCCAGAGCGATTTCCGGACTGCATTGCGGGAAGAAGGCATTCGTTATCGCGCGGTAACTCAGCGTGATGATTACGTCGATATCAAATTCCGTGATGAAGAGGCGCTGGATAGCGCAGAATTCTTCTTACGTAACCGCAACCGCGATCTGACATTCACCGAAATGGATGACCTGGTGCTGCGGGCAGTATTTTCTGAAGCTAAATTAGCAGAAATCCGTGACAACGCTGTGAAGCAAAACATCACCATCATCCGTAATCGGGTGAACCAATTAGGCGTTGCCGAGCCGCTGGTTCAAAAGCAGGGCGCGGATCGCATCGTGGTGCAGTTACCGGGTATACAGGACACCGCGCGGGCAAAAGAAATTCTGAATGCCACGGCTACACTGGAATTCCGCATGGTAGACCAGAGTAATGACATCCGTGATGCATTGAATGGCCGGGTACCGCCGGGGTCACAAATTATTGAAGATCAGCAGGGCGTGCCCCAGTTACTGGAAAAGCGCATTATGCTGAAAGGCAACCATATTGTTGACGCCAACAGCGGCGTAGACGAATACGGCTTGCCGAACGTCAATATTTCCCTGGATTCAGAGGGCGGCAATAAAATGTCACGCTCTACCCGCGGCAACATTGGCAAGCCAATGGCTACCGTGTTTATTGAATACAAAGCCACTGACGAGCGTAACGAAGACGGCAAGCTGGTGTTCGAAAAGCACGAGCAGGTGATCAGTGTCGCGACAATTCGGGCGCAGCTGGGCAGTAAGTTCCAGATCACAGGCCTCGATTCGCCCAAAGAAGCCCGGGACCTGGCACTGCTACTACGTGCCGGTGCCCTGATTGCACCTATCCAGATTGTTGAGGAACGTACTGTCGGTCCGAGTCTGGGTCAGGAAAATATCGAGCTGGGAATGCAGGCTATTATCTGGGGTCTGGCAGCGGTACTGGTATTCATGCTGATTTATTACAAAGCGTTCGGCATAGTGGCAAACTTCGCACTGGTAACGAACCTGGTAATGATCGTGGGTATTATGTCGATGATCCCAGGCGCCACGCTCACGTTGCCCGGTATGGCAGGTATCGTGCTGACGGTAGGTATGGCGGTGGACGCCAACGTACTTATTTTTGAGCGCATCCGTGAGGAAATAAGAGAAGGCCGCAGTCCACAACAGGCCATTCACCATGGTTACGACAGTGCATTCTCTACCATTCTTGACGCCAACATCACCACCTTCATCGCGGGCCTTATCTTGTTCGCTGTGGGCACCGGTCCAATCAAAGGGTTCTCAATTACTCTGATGATTGGTATTGCAACGTCTATGTTTACTGCCATCCTGGTTACCCGTGTCATTGTGAACGCGGTGTACGGTGGTCGTAAGCTAGAAAAACTGGCGATTTAAGGAGAACCGCATGCAGTTATTAAAGTTATCCGAAACCGTCAAGTTTATGCGCCTGCGGGTGCCGGCGATGATACTGTCAGCAGTTTTGCTTCTGGGGTCTATTGCCTCTCTGGCTGTCAATCAGCTGAACTGGGGGCTGGATTTTACTGGCGGGACGCTGATTGAAGTAGGCTACCCGGATTCCGCGAACCTGGAATCTATTCGTGAGCAGCTCAACGCTGCTGACTTTGACGATGCCATCGTACAGAACTTTGGCAGCAGTCAGGACGTGCTTATCCGCTTGTCACCCCGTGAAGGCGTAAAAGCGGCCACCATTGGTGACCAGGTCTTGCAGGCACTGCGTGCTGACGGCACCGATGTGGATATGCGTCGCATTGAGTTTGTTGGCCCTAATGTGGGTGAAGAACTCACCGAGCAGGGTGGTCTGGCTATGTTGGTCGCACTGATCTGTATCCTGGTGTACGTGGCTATGCGGTTTGAATGGCGCTTTGCATTGGGTTCTGTTTCAGCACTGATCCACGATGTGCTGCTGACACTGGGTTTGTTCTCAGTACTGCAGATTGAGTTTGACCTGACCGTACTGGCCGCGGTGCTGGCGGTAATTGGTTACTCGCTTAACGATACCATCGTGGTGTCTGACCGTATTCGTGAAAACTTCCGCAAGATCCGTAAGGGCGAGCCGGAAGAAATTGTGAATATCTCGCTGACGCAGACCCTGAACCGGACCATTATTACCTCACTGACCACGGTGTTGGTACTACTGGCGTTGTTCTACAAAGGCGGAGCGCTTATCCATGGATTTGCCACGGCATTGCTGTTTGGTGTAGTCGTAGGTACTTACTCGTCTATCTATATCGCCAGTTCAGTTGCGCTGGCGCTGGGGATCAGTAAAGAAGATCTCATGCCTCCACAGGTAGAAAAGGAAGGGGCGGATTTAGATCCCATGCCCTAGCCGGTAACTTCCCGCCATAAAAAAAGCCGCATGATGCGGCTTTTTTTATGGGAGGCTGTCACCGATATAGTTAAAGAATACTAATAACCAAAACACTAACGAGCAGGCATAAAAAAAGCGGTGCCATGCACCGCCTTTTAACAACAATGGGCGTGTTTTATTTCAGATGCTTTACCAGTGCCTGCACAACACGTGGGGCGCCTGCGACAATCTCACCTTTGAACAGGGGGTCATTGCCGCCTTTAAAGTCAGTCACCAAACCACCGGATTCACGCACCAGCAGTTCACCGGCAGCGATATCCCAGGGTTTAATGCCTTTTTCCCAGTAACCATCGTGGCGGCCTGCAGCCACATAAGCCATATCCAGTGCAGCAGAACCGGCACGACGGATATCACCACATTCGTGAAAAATTTTGTTCAGGCTAAGGGCGTATTCGCCGAATTGGGATTTGTCTTTAAACGGCAAACCGGTCGCCAGTACAGTTTCGTTCAGATCTTTGCTTTTGCTTGCGCGGATGCGGTAGCCATTTAACTGCGCGCCTTTACCGCGGCTGGCTGTGAATAGCTCACCACGAATAGGATCGAAAACCACCGCCTGGTCCAGACGGCCTTTATATAGCAGGGCAATGGAAACGGCAAAATGAGGGATGCCTTTTATAAAATTGGTGGTGCCGTCCAATGGATCAATAATCCACTGAAAGTCTTTATCAGAGCCTTCAATCTCACCGCTTTCTTCGCCCATGAAGGCGTGGTCAGGGTAAGACTGCTGAATTTTTTGAATGATCGCCTGCTCAGCGTCTTTGTCGATTTTGGTCACATAATCGTTGGACCCTTTTGATTCGGTCCCTTGCTCGCTGTGATTTTCAAAACCACGGGCAATGATTGTTCCGGCAACACGCGCAGCGCGCACCGCAATATTCAGCATCGGATGCATAATTTTTCCACCAATTGTCAAAGATCAGGTAGGCAGCTGTAGCGCTGCCTGAAACGCGCGCAGTGTAACAGAACCGTATACTGTTGCAAGATCAGACTGAGCTGCGCATTGATGAGAAGATAGCCATCTAGACCGCTGCGTGCTAGGATCCTTCGCAGATTTTTAGTAAGACTGGCAGCTATTATACATGTTAGACAATGTTCGTATTATTCTGGCTAATACTTCTCATACCGGCAACATAGGTTCGGCGGCGCGTGCGATGAAAACCATGGGCCTGAGTGATTTATATCTGGTCGACCCGGTACAGGCCCCCGACGGCAAGGCCAGTGCGCTGGCCGCTGGCGCCGGCGACGTGCTGGCGAACGCCAAAATTGTCTCTACGCTGGATGAAGCGGTGGCAGATTGCGGATTGGTGGTCGGTACGTCGGCCCGGTCTCGTACCCACTCCTGGCCGATGCTGGAGCCACGTGAGTGTGGTGAAAAGCTTATCCAGGAAGTCAATAAATATCCTGTGGCCCTGGTATTTGGCCGGGAGAACAACGGGCTTACCAATGAAGAACTGCAACAGTGTCATTTTCATGTTTGCATTCCTGCTAACCCTGAGTACAGCTCGCTCAACCTGGCTGCCGCTGTGCAGACTTTGTGTTATGAAACCCGCATGGCCTACCTGGCCACCGAAGCGCATGAGGAAGTTGAAGCCGATTACCCGCTTAATGACGATCTGGAACGTTTTTATGTGCATCTGGAGTCTACGTTAAAGTCCACTGGTTTTATTGTTGAGAATCACCCCGGCGTGGTGATGACCAAATTGCGCAGGCTGTTTAACCGGGCCCGCCCTGAGTCGCAGGAGCTGAATATTCTTCGTGGTATTCTATCCTCCATAGATAAGACCGTTAAAAAAGGCTAACAACGTGTTTTCCCGTATCCGAGATGATATTAAGGGCGTGTTTCACCGTGACCCCGCCGCCCGCAACACTTTCGAGGTGCTGACCAATTACCCCGGCCTGCACGCAGTATGGTTACATCGCATCAGCCATAAGCTGTGGAAGCACGACTGGAAATGGCTGGCCCGCAGCCTGTCGACGTTCGGACGCTGGTTAACCGGCATTGAAATCCACCCTGGCGCAACGCTGGGGCGACGGGTGTTTATCGATCACGGAATGGGTGTGGTCATCGGTGAGACTGCAGAGATAGGGGACGATGTCACCTTGTATCATGGTGTCACATTAGGGGGCACTACCTGGAAAGCGGGCAAGCGGCATCCGACGCTGGAAAGCAATGTAGTTATCGGGGCCGGCGCCAAGGTTCTGGGCCCTATTACCATTGGCGAAAATGCCAAGGTAGGCTCTAACTCTGTAGTCGTAAAGGACGCACCGGCGAACTCGACTGTAGTAGGGATCCCTGGTCGTATTGTGATCTCGGCCAATACGCCGCAGGACAGTAACGACAAACGCAACAAAATTGCCCGTAAGTACGGGTTCGATGCCTATGCGGTGTCACCGGATAATCCGGACCCGGTCGCCAATGCCATGGGCGTAATGCTCGAGCACATGCATTTAATGGACTCGAAAGTTGAGGAAATGTGCAAGGTCATCCAGTCAATGGGCGGGGAGGTGTGTACCGACAACCTGCACGCTATTTCAGCGCAGGACTTTGCTGAAACCGGGCTTTCTCCGGTAATGCCAGAAGCTCAGGATGGCTCACACGAGTCCTTCGATCCCAAGATATAGTGCACGCCAGAAGAGCAGGTTCCGCATAGCCCGTGCACAGGGGAGGCGGACCTGTCCTGGATGTCCTGACCCGTCTAATTGACGAGCCTGAGCGTTACCCAAATACCCGACCAAATTACTCAGGTAAATACTTGACCGTTTTACTCGGGTATGGAACAATTTTACCATCTGAACGAGATGGAGCGATACGATGAAATTGACGTCAAAAGGGCGCTATGCGGTCACCGCAATGCTGGATGTGGCCTTACATTCTACCCGGGGACCGGTACCGCTGGCTGATATCTCTGAGCGCCAGGAAATCTCGTTATCCTACTTAGAACAACTTTTCTCCCGCCTGCGCAAAGAGAAGCTGGTCGACAGCGTGCGTGGCCCCGGTGGCGGTTACCTGCTTGGGCGTGAAGCGGCCGACATTGCGGTCGGCGAGGTCATCAGGGCGGTAGATGAAACTGTCGATGCCACCCGTTGCGCCGGTCAGGCGGATTGTCAGGGAGGCGAGCGTTGCCTTACCCACAGCCTGTGGCAGGATTTAAGTGATCGTATCAGCCAGTTTCTTAATTCAATTACCTTAGGGGAGCTAATGGCCCAGCGGGATGTAAAAGAAGTCGCTGGCCGCCAGGACAAGAACAAGTCTCTTGCTCACCTCACTAAAGATATCGAAGTTAGTATTCAACTGTAATGCATCAGACACCTGTTTATTTAGATTACGCAGCGACCACGCCGGTTGACCCGGCGGTGGCGGAAAAAATGGTGGGCTGCCTTACCCTGGATGGCAATTTTGGCAATCCGGCGTCACGAAGCTATCGCTTTGGGTGGATGGCCGAAGAAGCCGTCGACATTGCCCGCAACCAGGTAGCCGATTTAATCAATTGTGACCCCCGTGAGGTGGTGTTTACCTCCGGTGCCACAGAGTCCGACAATCTGGCGATTAAAGGCGCAGCCCATGCGTATGCCGACAAAGGCCGTCACATTATTACCGTCAATACTGAACACAAAGCGGTAATCGACACCTGCGAAGCGCTACGGCAAGACGGTTTCGACGTCACTGTACTGGAAGTCGACAGTCAGGGGTTGGTGAGCGCCGAACAACTGACCGCTGCACTGCGACCGGATACCAGTGTAGTGAGCATCATGCATGTGAACAACGAGCTAGGCGTGGTCCAGGATATCGCCGCGCTAGGCGCAGTATGCCGTGAAGCCGGGGTGGTATTCCATGTGGACGCCGCGCAGAGTGCCGGCAAACTTCCCATTGACCTGGCAAACCTGCCGGTAGATCTGATGTCGTTTTCGGCACATAAGCTATATGGTCCTAAGGGCATTGGCGCGCTGTATGTCAGACGCCGGCCAAAAGTCCGCTTACAGGCGCAAATTCATGGTGGCGGTCATGAACGGGGCATGCGTTCTGGCACCCTGCCTACTCATCAGATAGTCGGCATGGGGGAAGCGTTTGCACTGGCTGCGGACTGCCTCGAAGAAGAAATAACACGATTAACGGCATTACGGGAAAGGCTGTGGAAAGGACTGCAAACACTGGATGATGTGCATCTGAATGGCCATCCAGAGCAGCGTGTGGCGGGTATTCTGAATGTCAGTTTTGGCGGCGTCGATGGTGAAAGCCTGATTATGGGCCTGAATGACATCGCAGTCTCGTCCGGTTCAGCGTGTACCTCTGCAAGCCTGGAGCCGTCCTACGTGTTACAGGCCATTGGTCGCAGCGCGGAACTGGCCCATGCCGGGATACGTTTTAGCGTAGGCCGCTTCACCAGCGCAGACGACGTAGACTACGCGCTGGAAAAAGTTACCACGGTCGTCTCCCGCTTGCGCGGCGCCTGATGGCGTTGTGCGTTGAATAACGACGGCTATTGGTGCATGATCCGCTGCTGCAAATTGGGCAGTGGTTAAATGGCCTGACCATTAACCGGAATTTTACAGTGAAGCGATGGCTGCTTTGCTGCTAATACTTGAGTGAAATAGTCAGGTATTATACACTATACGCAATTTAAGCGCTGTGTCTGCAAGAAGTCATAGGCAGGCTTCATGAGCAAATGTATCTGGCAAGACCGACATGGCCAGAACCCGGGCACAGTGAATACAGGCAAAAGTGAGATCACAAACATGAGTGAACAGATCGAACAGGCAGTGGAGCTTGAAGAAGCATTAGAGCGCAAGTATGAAGCTGGGTTTCATTCTGAAATTGAAGCGGATACGTTTGAAAGTGGCCTGGACGAATCAGTAATTCGTCGTCTGTCAGAAATCAAAGGCGAGCCTGAATGGATGCTGGAGTGGCGACTGAAGGCTTACCGCTCCTGGCTGGAGATGGAAGAGCCTGACTGGGCGCATGTGGATTATCCCAAGATTGATTATCAATCCATCTCATATTATTCCGCGCCTAAGAGCATGAAGGACAAGCCAAAGTCACTGGATGAAGTGGATCCGGAACTGCTGCGCACCTATGAAAAGCTGGGGATTCCGCTGCATGAGCAGGAAATGCTGGCAGGCGTAGCGGTTGATGCTGTATTTGACTCGGTGTCAGTGGTCACGACGTTCCGGGAAAAACTGGAAGAGGCCGGCGTTATTTTCTGCCCAATCTCCGAAGCGGTACATAAGTACCCGGAGCTGGTGAAAAAATACATGGGCTCGGTCGTCCCCCGTACCGACAACTATTTTGCTGCGCTTAACAGTGCGGTATTTACCGACGGTTCCTTTGTTTATATTCCCAAGGGCGTTCGCTGCCCAATGGAGCTGTCGACTTATTTCCGTATTAATGAACAGAACACCGGTCAGTTTGAGCGCACGCTTATCGTTGCTGACGAAGGCAGCCACGTGAGCTACCTGGAAGGCTGTACTGCGCCTCAGCGCGATGAAAACCAGCTGCACGCCGCGGTGGTTGAGCTGGTGGCGATGGACGATGCGAAAATCAAATATTCAACTGTTCAGAACTGGTACCCCGGCGACGAAAACGGCAAAGGCGGCATCTACAACTTCGTGACCAAGCGGGGTATCTGTCATACCAATGCCAAGATTTCCTGGACTCAGGTAGAAACGGGCTCTGCGGTGACCTGGAAGTATCCCAGTTGTGTGCTTAAAGGCGATAACAGCGTGGGTGAATTCTACTCAGTGGCACTCACCCGTGGCCGTCAGCAGGCTGACACCGGTACCAAGATGATCCATCTGGGTAAAAACACCCGGTCGACCATCATTTCCAAAGGGATCTCTGCCGGTAAAAGTAACAACGCCTACCGTGGTCTGGTCAAGATGGGGCCTAAGGCCGACGGTGCCAGAAACTTCACCGAGTGTGATTCGCTGTTAATCGGCGACACCTGTGGTGCACACACATTCCCGTATATCGAGAGCCGCAATCCGTCGGCCATTGTTGAGCATGAGGCGACGACCTCAAAAGTGAGCGACGAACAGTTGTTCCTGTGCAAGCAACGGGGACTGGATACCGAGAAAGCGGTCTCCATGATAGTTAACGGTTTCTGTAAAGAAGTATTCAAAGAGCTGCCAATGGAATTTGCCGTCGAAGCCGGCAAGCTGCTCGAAATTAGTTTAGAAGGTTCAGTGGGGTAATTAATGCTTAAAGTTAAGAATTTACATGCCAGCGTGGAAGATAAAGCCATTATCAAAGGCCTGAACCTGGAAGTGAATCCAGGTGAAGTTCACGCCATCATGGGCCCTAACGGAGCCGGTAAAAGTACCCTGGGCTATGTCCTGTCAGGGCGTGATGGCTATGAAGTCACTGACGGTGATATGACGCTGAACGATGCCAATTTGCTGGATATGGAAGTTGAAGAGCGTGCCCGGGCCGGCATGTTCCTGGCATTTCAGTACCCGGTTGAAATTCCCGGCGTCAGCAATATGGAATTCATGAAAGAGTCGGTGAATGCCATGCGCGAAGAGCGCGGTGAAGATCCGCTTACCGCCGCTGAATTTCTGAAAAAAGCCAAAGCAGCCTGTAAACAGGTGCAATTGCCCCTCGACTTCCTGAAGCGTGGCGTCAACGAAGGCTTTTCTGGCGGCGAGAAAAAGCGTAATGAAATCATGCAGATGATTTTGCTTGAGCCGTCGCTGTGCATTCTGGATGAGTCTGATTCCGGCCTCGACATTGACGCGCTGCAAGTGGTAGCCGACGGTGTTAACAGTCAGCGTGACGGCAAGCGTAGTTTCATTGTGGTTACGCACTATCAACGCCTGCTGGACTATATCAAGCCGGATTTCGTGCACATTCTGGCAGACGGCGAAATTGTCAAAAGCGGTGACGCCTCACTGGCGCTGGAAGTAGAAAAACACGGCTATGCATTCCTTGGCAAAAAGTACGAGGAGGCAGAAGCATGAGTCAATGGCTAAATCAGGTCATTGAGCAGGCGAAGCAGGTGGATGATTACCTGACGCCCGTGCGTCAGCAGGCCTTAAAAACATTACAAACTGAAGGCTGGCCCAGCCAGCGCAGTGAAGCGTGGCGGTTCACGCCACTCACGCCGGTGACCAATCGCGAGGTGCAGACAGCAGCCGCTGATCAGGCGGGCGAAGCCCCCGAAGTGGCGGGACTGAACGCCATTGATGTGGTATTTGCCAACGGTCAGTTGGTCACTGACCTGGATAACATTAGCTGGCCCGAAGGCGTTACCGTGACCTCATTAGCCGAGGCCGGTCAACACAGCGATGACGTGGCGGCCGTGTTCGGTCAGGTTAAACCACAGCGTCACCTGTTCGGACTGGTTAACGACGCGGTTTGTCAGCAGGGCATCTATATCGACATTGCCGATGGCGCCCAGGTTACTATGCCGATTCGTATCGTAAACCTGGCGACGCAGGACACAGACGCGCATACCCGCGTACTGGTACGCCTGGGTAAAGATGCCCGTGCCACGGTCATTGAACACGGTACCGGCGATGCGCAAAGCATGACAACGGCCTTTGCAGAATATGACATTGCCGCATCTGCGCACCTTGAGCATTATCGGTTTGCCATGTTTACCGGCAGTGCCTGTCACGTGGGTGGTAGTCACTTTAAGCTGGGTGACCATGCCGAGCTGAACAGCACGCTGGTCGGTTACGGCAGTCAGTTGTCACGGGTCGATGTGGATATACATCATGCCGGTGAATTTGCCGATGCCAAGATGAACGCAATTTATCTGCTGGCGGAAGGGGAGCTGTTCGACTTACACAGCACCATCGAGCATGCGGTACCGAATGGCACAACGGAAGAGAATGCCCGGGGCATCATCGGCGATCGTGCCCGTGCAGTATTTAACGGCCGTATTCATATCCACCGCGACGCACAGAAAACGCTGGCAGAACTGAATAACCGTAATTTGTTGTTGTCACGCCGGGCGTTAATTAACACCAAGCCCGAGCTGGAAATTTATGCCGACGACGTGAAGTGTGCCCATGGCGCCACGGTAGCCGAAATTGATGAAGGTGCGCTGTATTATCTGCTCACCCGTGGTGTACCGCGCAGCCGGGCGTTGATCATGCTTAATTTTGGGTTTATCCGTGAACTGGTTAACCTGATGCCGAACGAGGCATTGCGTGAGTGGTTACTGCCCGTGCTAAGCGAACGTTTTGCTAAGATGGAGGTTCGATGAGTCTGGATTTGCAATCACTGCGTGCCCAGTTTCCTATTCTGTCTCAACAGGTAGACGGGAAACCGCTGGTGTACCTGGACAATGCAGCAACGACGCAGAAGCCGCAGGCAGTTATTGATGCCATTGTAAGCTTTTACACGCAGTGCAATGCAAATGTGCACCGTGGTGCACACCACTTATCTGACGAAGCAACCCGCCGCTATGAAAAAGCGCGGGACAGCGTGGCACGGTTCATTAATGCCAGCGCCCGTGAAGAGGTTATTTGGACCAGCGGCACTACCGAGGCCATCAATTTAGTGGCTAACGGGCTGGCTTTTCAGCTGAAGCAGGGCGACGAGGTCATGGTGACCGAAATGGAACACCACGCCAACCTCGTTACCTGGCAACAAGCGTGTCTTAAGTCAGGGGCTACCTTAAAAGTGGTGCCCATCCATGACAGTGGCGAACTGGACATGAATGCGTTTGACAACTTGTTAAGTGCTAATACCCGACTGGTGGCAATACCGCATGTGTCGAATGCTTTAGGTACAGTGAATCCTATTCAGTCATTGACCGCGAAAGCAAAGCAACACGGCGCGCTGGTACTGATTGATGGTGCCCAGGGCATCGCCCATGGCAATGTTGATGTGCAAAGTATTGGTTGTGACTTTTATGCGTTTTCCGGCCATAAATTGTTTGGCCCTACCGGCATCGGTGTACTGTGGGGTAAGCAGAGTGTGCTGCAGGACTGGCCGGTGTGGCAGGTCGGCGGTGAGATGATAAGCGATGTGACCTACCAGAGCGCAACCTGGGGCGTGTTACCCAACCGTCTTGAAGCTGGTACCCCGAATATTGCAGGTGCTATTGGTCTGGGCGCAGCCGTCGACTGGTTTACCGCCCTTGATATGCCGGCGGTACAGGCCCACGAACAGCAGTTGCTGCAATCGGCGACTGAACAGGCAGAAGCGCTTGAGGGCTTGCGCATTATTGGCACCGCCCCCAATAAAGTAGGTGTGTTGTCATTTTTGCTGGCCGATGCGCATCCTGCTGATGTCGGCTTTATTCTGGATCGCCAGGGTGTGGCTATCCGTACCGGTGACAACTGCGCGCAGCCGCTAATGAAGCGGTTTGGGATACCGGGTACGGCCCGGGCGTCGTTTTCTATCTACAATACGCTGGAAGAAGTGGACATGCTGTTTAGCGCACTGAAGAAAGCGAAGATGATGTTGGCCTGAGGAGGGAACATGACAGTAGAAACCTTTACCCCTAGTTCACAAATAATCACGTTGACCGACAGCGCCATCAAACATTTTGAGAGCAAGCTGGCCGGCCAACCGGGTAAGCTTATCCGCTTATCTACCAAAGTCAGTGGCTGTACCGGCTACGCCTATGTACTGGATTTTGCCGATGGCCCGCAGGAAGGCGATGAAGTATTGAACTTCTCGGATACCCTGAGTGTGGCGGTAGCGGATGATGCATCCGGCCTGCTGCGCAACACGGAAATTGATTACGTTAAAGAAGGTGTTAACGGCGTCATCAAGTACAACAACCCCAATGTTGTTGACGAATGTGGTTGTGGCGAGAGCTTTAACGTAGGGTAAGCCAGCGTATTATGCAGCAGAAAATGGTAGTCACCGAGCGTGACTGTAAAGCACGGCTGGTGCCGGCCGGTGACAAAGCGGTTATCCCGGAGGGTGAATTTGTTAATATCACCCAGGATCTCGGCGGTAACTTTACCGTCACCTGGCGCGGTAATATGTATCGTATTGACGGCACTGACGCCGATGCGATTGGCCGCAAGCCCCAGAAGCTGGACTTTCCTGAACCCGATGACGGGCAGATCAGTGAACAGCAGGTATGGGATGCCCTTGAAACAATTTTTGACCCTGAGATCCCGATTAATCTGGTGTCGCTGGGCCTGATTTACAAAGTGGCAGTGGATCAGGAAAAAAGTCGGGTAAATATCGATATGACCCTGACCGCGCCGGGCTGCGGCATGGGGCCTGTGTTAGTGGGTGATGTGGAGTACCGGGTAGGGCTGGTACCACACGTGGAGCAGGTTAATGTAGAACTGGTGTTCGATCCCCCCTGGTCCCGGGAAATGATGAGTGAAGAAGCCCAGTTAGAAGCGGGCCTGTTTTTCTAACCGCTTACCACAGAGAGAGCTATGCAATTACCTAGCACCGATGAAATTGTTGATGATCTGGAATTTTTTGATGACTGGGAAGAACGTTACCAGTACATCATTGATTTAGGGAAAAGCATCCCCGGTTTATCAGAAGAGCAACGCACCCCGGACCGCCTGGTTAAAGGCTGTCAGAGCAACGTTTGGTTAATCTCTGGTATCAATGGCGGGGTGATTGAGTTTGATGTGGACAGTGACGCAGTCATTGTGCAGGGATTACTGGCACTGGTGCTGGCTGCCTATAATCGCAAAACCCCGCAGCAGATCCTGGACTTTGATATCAATGGATATTTTGAAGCGCTGGATCTGGAGCGTCATATTACGCCCACCCGAGGCAATGGGTTACGAGCGATTGTCGGAAAAATTCAGTTACTGGCAAAACAGGCCATTCACTAAATTTCGTACAATTGTCATCGGCAGCGCGCGTTAAACGTGCTATAAACCGTCGGGCAGTATTGGTGGCGCAATCGCCTCTGGTCAAGCCGCGCAGAATTGCCTATAATTCGCGGCCAAAATTTTTACAAGACTTACTTGGAGACAGAAAAGCATGGCTCTAGAGCGTACTTTTTCGATTATCAAGCCTGATGCGGTTGCTAAAAACGTCATCGGTGCAATTTACAACCGTTTTGAATCTGCGGGCCTGCGTATCGTAGCGTCTAAAATGATCCACATGAGCAAAGAACAGGCTGAAGGCTTTTATGCAGAGCATAAAGAGCGTCCTTTCTTTGGCGCGTTGGTTGATTTCATGACCTCTGGTCCGGTAATGGTTCAGGTTCTGGAAGGCGAAAATGCGGTAGTTAAAAACCGTGAAATCATGGGTGCAACTAACCCAGCTGATGCGGCTGCCGGTACCCTGCGATCAGATTATGCAGAGTCTATCGACGAAAATGCCGTACACGGTTCTGATGCACCAGAATCTGCTGCACGCGAAATTGCTTACTTCTTTTCTGAAGAAGAAATTTGCCCGCGCACGCGTTAATTCGTTTCGCCGGTAAATAAGAAAGGAGCCGCAGGCTCCTTTTTTTGTGCCAGAACAAGGCCCACACTCTTAAAAGTTTCCGCCACGGCGCATCCGGCTGGTATAGCAGGTAAACCAAGGCGAGGCTTTCTTAGCAACTTGCGCTGTGGTAGAATTTGCGACCAATTTTTAAGCAGTTGGTCAGTTCGCTTCGTTAAAAGAAGAAGCGTACAAACAGCACCGAATCGCGAGAGGTTGTCGTCAGCCAGTGGGGCAACGCCCTGCAACGAGACGAACACACCAATAAATTCATGGAACGACGGTAAACTTGTCGCTATCTTTGCGGTCCAAGCAGGATAGCGCTACGTCGGTGCCTGACGAACAGCACTGTTGCGCGTTATCGCAGCAAAACCAGGTAAAGTAAGGTCATATAGGCAATGTCAAAGACAAACTTGTTAAATTTAAACCGTGCAGGCTTACGGTCGTTCTTCAAAGACATCGGCGAGAAGCCCTTCCGCGCCGAGCAGTTAATGAAATGGATTTATCAGCAGGGTGTCAGCGACTTTGACGAAATGTCTAACCTGAATAAAGGCCTGCGTGAAAAGCTCAAAGCCGAGTGCGAAATTGTGGCCCCTGAAATAGCCTATTTTCAGGAAGCCAGTGACGGCACCATCAAATATGCCCTGACCCTGAACGGTGGTCAGGAAGTGGAAGCGGTATGGATCCCGGAATCCGACCGTGCCACCCTGTGTGTTTCCTCGCAGGTAGGGTGTGCATTGGAATGCACGTTCTGTTCTACCGCACAGCAGGGTTTTAACCGCAACCTGTCGGTCAGTGAAATTATCGGTCAGGTGTGGCGGGTAGCCACCCATCTTGGTCTGTCTAAAGACTCCAGCAAGCGCCCGGTGACAAATGTGGTAATGATGGGCATGGGTGAGCCACTGCTTAATCTTAAAAACGTAGTGCCCGCCATGGATATCATGATGGATGACTTCGGCTTTGGCTTGTCAAAGCGTCGGGTTACGCTGAGTACGTCAGGCGTTGTGCCTGCGCTGGATATGCTGGGCGACCAGATTGACGTGGCACTGGCTATTTCGTTGCACGCGCCGAACGACAAGTTGCGTGATGAAATTGTTCCCGTCAACAAAAAGTACAACATTGAAACCTTCCTGGCGGGAGTACGTCGCTATCTGGAGAAGTCTAAAGCGAACCAGGGTAAGGTCACCATTGAGTACGTCATGTTGTCACACATTAATGACAGCACCGATCAGGCCCACGAACTGGCGCAAGTGCTGAAAGATACGCCCTGTAAGATCAACCTTATCCCGTTTAACCCTTATCCGGGCTCGCCGTATACCTGCTCAAGTAATTCCCGTATCGATCGCTTCTCAAAAGTCCTGATGGAGCACGGTTATACTGTGATGGTGCGTAAGACCCGGGGAGACGATATTGATGCTGCCTGCGGTCAGTTAGTAGGCGATGTGGTTGACCGGACGAAAAGAATGTTGAAAAAACAGATGAAGGGCGAAGAAATTTCAGTAAAAATGGCACAATAATAATAAATGACCCAGGAGTAGGTGTCTCATGCGTATAGCCTTGCTAGCGCTAATGTTGTTCATGTCAGGCTGCGTGAGTCAATCGCAGTTGGGCCAGCAGTATGGTGATGACTTTGACCGCGAAGAAGCGGCCAAGACACGAATTTCGCTGGGGCTCACCTACCTAAAAAATGGCGATTACCAACAGGCAAAGGCTAACCTCGACAGAGCACTGGCTTTTGCGCCACGGTTGGCCGATGCCCACTATTCGCTGGCGTACTATTATCAACTGGTAGAAGAAAATCAGCGCGCAGAAGAAGCCTACCAGGCTGCGATGGATCTGGCGCCAGACAACGCCACCATTGCTAACAGTTACGGCGCATTCCTATGTCAGACCGGCCAGTACGACAGTGCCAAACGCTATTTCCTGAAAGCGGTGAACAGCCAGCAATACGCTAATAGCGCCCAGACTTACGAAAATATGGCCATGTGCGCCCAGGAACAGGGCGAGTTTGCCGATGCCATTGATTACTTTTCTACAGCACTTAATTATCAGCCTACCCGGGCAAAGAGTTTATTTCTGCTCACCGAGCTATACCTGAAAACCGAACAATGGGACAAAGCCGCGCAAACCCTGACCCGCTTTGAGCGTGTGGCACGGGTCAGTCCTGAGTCATTGTGGCTGGCAGTGCGGGTTGCGCAAGGGCAGCAAAACCTTGAAAAGGCTAAAGGCTTCGGTGAGATGCTGTTGAGCATGTATCCGGATAGTCAGCAGGCTGCGGCCTACCTACGCAGTCGCGAAGACGAACCGGCGGCGGTCATCATGCGCAAAGCGAAGCCGTCGATCACTAACGCAGAAGAAGTTGCGGATAACCCCGCGGCTGAATCTGCGGTTGACGAGTCCGCTAACAGTGCCAAACGGAAAAGCGCACCGACTGACACAAATAAAGATGCCGCGATGCCGCGGTTTCATGTTGTGCAAGCGCAAGAGAACTTGTACCGTATCTCATTGAGATACAACCTCAAAATGGCCACGCTGCAGGAGTGGAACAATCTTGAAAGTGCTGGCGCGATTTTTGCCGGTATGAAGCTTTGGTTAGTCCCACCACAACAGCAGGAGGAATAGCAAGTCTGATGGTGTCAGAAGAACAACAACCTAATCCGGAACAACACACAGACACGCCGCCCGCGGCCAGCCCGGGGAAGATGCTGCGCGAAGGTCGCGAAGCGCAGGGCCTGACTCAGGACGAGATAGCCTCACGCCTGTTTCTCAAAGCGTCGCAAATTGACGACATTGAAAACGATCGGCTGGACGACAGCATGTCAGTCACTTTTACCAAAGGCTATGTTCGCAACTATGCGAAACAACTTGGGCTGGACTCACAGACCGTTGTGGCTGAGTTCGAACGTTGCCACGACACGCCAAGATCCTCGGCGAATTTACAAAGCTTTTCCCGTCGGGTTGCGAAGCAAGCCCACGATGATCGATGGATGATGGTGACCTGGGTAATCGCTCTGCTACTGATTGCCGGTGTGGTGGCGTGGTGGTATCAGCAATCAGACGATGCGCAGCTAGGCCAGGAACAAACCGCAGTGGAAACGCCAGTGTCTGCGAAAGAGGCCAGTGAACGTGATAGCGATGCAGTACAGCCGTTAGGCGGGAGCGGACAGATACCGGTGAGCGAAACCCGGCGCACCGACACTGGCACAGCGGACAGCTCTTCTCCCGCTGAAAGCGATAACAGCGCTGATACCCTCAACCAGATGGCTTCGCCGGAAGAAACCACCCCCGCAATTCAAGCAACTGATGGCAGTGAAGAGGCTGCGCTCACTGCAGCTGAGTCGACTCCAGCCAGCAATAACCAGGGTGGGCAGGCCCAACCCATCAACATGGCGTTTACCTTTGGTGAAGACTGTTGGGTGAATATTAAGGACGCCACCGGAGAAGCGATCGCCTACGGCGTAAAACAAGCTGGCCGGGTTATGCAGCTTGAAGGCGTACCACCGGTTGAAGTTACCCTCGGTGCACCGGATAATGTGCAGATTACTGTTAATGGCGAGCCGGTCGACATGTCTTCTTATCAAAATGGTCGTACCGCGCGGTTCTCGCTGCCGATTCAGGAATAACGATGTTTTCAGAAAGTCCTATTAAACGCCGTAAATCTACCCGTATCAATGTGGGTAATGTCCCTATTGGCGATGGCGCGCCCATTGCCGTTCAGTCTATGACGAATACACCCACCACGGATGTGGCCGCCACGGTTGACCAAATTAACCGGATTGTGGCTGTAGGTGGTGAGATAGTGCGGGTTTCCGTACCGACGATGGATGCGGCCCAGGCATTCCGCGAAATTCGTAAACAGGTCTCCGTTCCGTTAGTGGCAGATATTCATTTTGACTACCGTATTGCACTGAAAGTGGCGGAGTACGGCGTAGACTGCCTGCGTATCAACCCCGGTAATATTGGTAATATGGAGCGGGTTCGCTCCGTTGTTGATTGTGCCCGCGACAAAAATATTCCTATTCGTATCGGTGTGAACGGCGGTTCGCTGGAAAAAGACCTGCAGGAAAAGTATGGCGAACCCACCCCGGAAGCGCTGGTGGAGTCGGCCATGCGCCATGTGGATATTCTCGATAAACTTAACTTTGATCAGTTTAAAGTCAGCGTTAAAGCATCTGACGTGTTTCTGGCGGTAGGCGCCTACCGGTTGCTGGCCAGTAAAATTGATCAGCCCTTGCACCTGGGTATTACCGAAGCCGGCGGCCAGCGTGCCGGGGCAGTGAAAAGCGCGGTGGGCCTGGGTATGCTGTTGTCCGAAGGTATCGGTGACACGCTACGGGTGTCACTGGCCGCTGATCCGGTAGAAGAAATTAAGGTGGGGTTTGATATCCTCAAGTCACTGCGTATTCGCTCCCGTGGCATTAACTTCATTGCCTGTCCGAGCTGCTCCCGGCAGGAATTTGATGTCATTGGTACAGTCAATGCGCTGGAGCAAAGACTGGAAGATATTCTTACGCCAATGGATGTATCCATCATTGGCTGTGTGGTGAATGGCCCGGGTGAAGCCGAAGTGTCAGACCTGGGTTTGACCGGTGCGCGTAACATGAGTGGTTTCTATATGGACGGAAAACGTCAGAAAGAACGCCTCAAAAACGATGAGCTGGTTGACCAACTGGAAACCCGCATACGTGCTAAAGCCTCACAGCTTGACGCAGCAAAGAAAATACCGGTAGCGGTTAAAGAGTAGTCAGTTCGTAGGACAACCTGGTGGCGTGATGCCGCTGAGGCGACCTTCGATTGTTGTTTCACAGTAAAGCCCCTATAATGCGGGGCTTTTATTTATACGCGGTATGAGATTTTTACGTGGCTAAAACAATTCAGGCTATACGCGGCATGAACGATTGCCTGCCGGAAGTATCCGGCACCTGGCAGAAAGTTGAAGCAGTGCTGAGACAGGTGGTCGCCAGCTATGGCTACCAGGAAATTCGAACGCCCATTGTCGAAAGCACCGATCTGTTCAAGCGCTCCATCGGCGAAGTAACCGACATCGTCGAAAAAGAAATGTACACCTTTGAAGATCGTAACGGCGACAGCCTCACGCTGCGTCCGGAAGGAACGGCCAGTTGTGTACGGGCAGGTAACGAACACGGGCTACTGTACAATCAACAACAGCGGTTATGGTACTTAGGGCCCATGTTTCGTCATGAGCGCCCGCAAAAAGGCCGTTACCGTCAGTTCCATCAGTTTGGCGTAGAAGCCTATGGCCTGGCCGGGCCAGATATAGATCTGGAAGTCATCCTGTTGAGTGCCCGCTTGTGGAAAGCATTTGGCATTAGCGACCACGTCACCTTGCAGATTAACACCCTGGGCTCGAATGAAGCCCGTCAGCGCTATCGCGATGCGTTGGTAGACTACTTAACGGCACGCACCGACAAGCTTGACGAAGATTCATTGCGTCGTCTGGAAACCAACCCGTTGCGGGTATTGGACAGCAAGAATCCACAGGTTCAGGAAGCTACCGCCGATGCGCCTTCGCTGATGGACTACCTGGACGAAGAGTCCAAAGCGCACTTCGAGACCTTGTGTAGCCGTCTGGAAAGCGCCGGTATCAGCTTTGAAGTCAATCCACGTCTGGTACGTGGCCTGGATTACTACAACCGCACCGTGTTTGAGTGGGTAACGGATAGCTTAGGCGCCCAGGGTACTGTCTGCGCAGGTGGCCGTTATGACGGACTGGTCGAGCAACTGGGTGGAAAAGGCACGCCTGCAGTAGGCTTTGCAATGGGCATGGAGCGGCTGGTCCTGCTATTGACTACCTTGCAACCGGAAGCACTGCCGGATACCTTTGCCGACGTGTATGTGACGGCGCTTGGTGATGATGCGCAACAGTATGCGGTGGAAGTGGCCGAGCAGCTGCGTGAAACTATGCCTGGTACGCGGGTAATGATGCATTGCGGCGGTGGAAACCTGAAAAAGCAGCTCAAACGGGCGGATAAAACCGGCGCGCGTGTTGCCTTGTTACTGGGCAGCGAAGAAGCAGAACAACAGTCGGTAGTGGTTAAGCCATTACGTAATGGCGGAGAACAGCAGTCAGTTAATCTGGATGCACTCGCCGCAACGCTAGAGACAGTGTTAGATTAACGGAACCGTGCCGGCGAAGTTCGGCCACAGTTGTAACATCGAGAGGAAAAAATGGAACAGTTCGCGACAGAAGAACAACAGGTAGAAGCGATTAAACGGTTCTGGAAAGAGCATGGTACTGCCATTATCGTAGGCGCGGCACTCGGCCTTGGTGGCCTGTGGGGCTGGCGCTGGTATACAGATAATCAGCTTGAATCCCGTGAGCAGGCGTCAATCGCCTATCAGGAAAAAGTAGAACAGCTGGGGCAGGACGGCGCCTCGGCAGAGTTGGATGCGTTTATCAAAGCGAACGCGGACAGTGGCTATGCTGGTATCGCCTCGCTGCTTGCTGCCCGTCAGGCGGTGGCTGAAAGTGACTGGGATGCGGCCGCGTCGCATCTGACTACGGTGGTTACCCATGCCGAAGATGAACACATAAAGAGCATTGCGGGTATTCGTCTGGCGCGGGTGCAATTAGAAATGAACCAACCGGACGCTGCGCTGTCGACACTCAATGATATTAATGATGAAGCCTTTGCCGCACAAGTGAGTGAAGTTAAAGGTGACGTTTACGTGCGTCAGGACAAGTTTGACGACGCGCGTATGGCTTACTCCAGTGCGCTGGAAAAAAATGCAAATAACCCACTGCTGCAAATGAAGTTAGATAATCTGGCTGTTGCAGCGGGTTCATAAAAAAACGGAGTAATTGAATTGTCTCTGAAAACGTGTGACCGCACAGGTCGACTTACACGCGCTATTGGTTTGGCACTGGCTTTGTCGGTGTCACTGTCAGGGTGTACAACGGTATCGAACTGGTTCGCCGATGAGGAAGAACTGGAAATTCGTACCCTTAAGCCTATTGATGCGGAATTCACCCCGCAGGTGAAATGGACTACCGATATTGGCGAGGGGGTGGATCATTACTTCTCCCGTCTGCGTCCGGTATATGCGTACGATACGCTGTACGTTGCTGACCGGCATGGTGACGTACGGGCGCTGGATCCTGCCAGCGGTGACACCATTTGGGAACGTGATCTTGCGACGTTCCGCGATAGCGGTTTTTTCACCAGCGTCAGTAAAATCTGGAGCAGTGGAGAGTCGGCCAAAGTAGGTGGCATTGCAGTAGGCAACAATAAACTGTTTCTTGGCACCGAAGACGGCCTTGTTATGGCCATGGACGCCAAAAGCGGTGAGCCGCTCTGGAAAGCATCGATTGCCGGCGAAGTTCTGGCTCCGCCAGCACTGGACGAAGGCATTCTGGTAGTTAATACCGGTGCCGGCGTGATGTTTGGCTTTGAGGCTGACACCGGTGAGCAGTTATGGCGCCATGAAAGTGATACGCCGCCGCTGACGTTGCGCGGTATTTCTTCACCCGTGGCGGCAAACGGCGGCGCATTGATTGGCACGCCAACCGGCAAGCTGCAGGTGAACCTGTTGCAAACCGGTGTGCTGGCCTGGGAAACACAGATTGCTACACCGTCAGGGGCGACCGAGCTGGAGCGTATCGTCGATATTGATACCTCACCTCTGTTATTTGGCGGTCTGGTATACACCATCTCTTACAACGGCACCTTAGCAGCAGTAGAGCTGCGCAGTGGCCGAATTGTATGGAAGCGTGAGTATGCGGCATACCGTAATGTGGCGCTACAGGGTAACCAGCTGTTTGTGGTGGACAAGAAGTCTAACGTGTATGCGCTGGACCGTCGTAATGGCGTAGAGTTGTGGTCGCAGAGCAGCTTGAAAGGGCGCTCTCTGACTGCCGCTGAGCCAGTAGGCGATCACATTGTAGTAGGGGACAACTGGGGATACCTGCACTGGCTTAACGCTGAGAGCGGTAAAGTCGTCGCGCGGGTTGCCGTTGGCGACGATGACGATGATGAATCAATCTTCGTCGCACCTCTGAAAGTAGATGATGCCGTTGTGGCCGTCACCCGCGATGGTGTGGTGGCTGCGGTGACCACGCCAGACTAGCCAGTACCGCCACTACTGACTCAGTGTGGCGAAACAGGTATACTCCCGCCATAATATAACTGGCCGCAATTAATGCGGCCGGTTTTCGTTTTATTCAGTTTTAGGATTTTTCATGATTCCTGTAGTTGCACTGGTTGGCCGACCTAATGTGGGCAAATCTACCTTGTTTAACCGGCTTACTAATAGCCGCGATGCACTGGTGGCTGACTTTCCCGGTCTCACCCGTGACCGCAAGTACGGCCAGGCTACCTTCGAACAGCGTCAGTTTATTGTAGTGGATACCGGCGGTATCACTGGCGATGAAGAAGGGATTGATGCGCACATGGCACAGCAGTCACTACTGGCAATTGAAGAAGCCGATGTCGTCATGTTTCTGGTGGACGCCCGTGCAGGACTGTTACCCGCCGATCAGGGCATAGCCGATCACCTGCGCAGACTCGACAAAAAAGTCCTGTTGGTGGCAAACAAAGTGGATGGCATCGACGGCGACAGTGAAAGTGCGGAATTCTACTCATTGGGCCTGGGCAGCATTTATCAGATTGCTGCAGCACATGGGCGGGGCGTGAGTCAGTTGATGAACACCGCGCTGGAGCCGCTGGCAGAGAGTTTCCCCGACATGCAGGTGCAGCCGCGTCAGGACGAGGAAGAGGAAGACGCCGAAAGCCAGCTGGAGCGACTGCAAAACCGGCCGATTAAACTGGCCATTGTCGGTAAACCGAACGTCGGTAAATCTACGCTGACAAACCGTATCCTCGGTGAAGAGCGGGTGGTGGTATACGACTTACCGGGTACCACCCGGGACAGCGTGTATATTCCGATGTCCCGTGACGAGCGGGAATATATTCTCATTGATACGGCCGGGGTCAGAAAGCGCCGGAAAATCACCGAAGCAGTGGAAAAGTTTTCGATTGTTAAGACCCTGCAGGCCATCGAAGAGTCCAATGTAGTGCTGCTGGTAGTAGATGCCCGGGAAGGGCTGTCTGATCAGGATCTGAGTCTGTTGGGTTTTGTACTGAATTCCGGACGCTCACTGGTCATAGCGGTAAACAAGTGGGATGGCCTGAATACCGATATCAAAGATGAAATTAAACGTGAGCTTGATCGTCGGCTGGGCTTTATCGACTTCGCCCGTCTGCACTTTATTTCGGCGCTGCATGGCTCAGGGGTCGGTAACCTGTTCGAGTCAGTTCAGGAAGCTTACAACAGCGCTACCAAGCGAATTAATACGTCCATGCTGACGCAAATTATGGAAATGGCGCAAGAAGATCACCAGCCACCGCTGGTTCGCGGTCGCCGGGTGAAAATGAAGTACGCTCACGCAGGGGGCTATAATCCGCCAGTGATTGTTATCCATGGTAACCAGGTGCACGACCTGCCGTCTTCCTACAAACGGTTCTTAATGAACTATTTCAGACGGTCACTGGATGTCATGGGTACGCCCATTAAAATTGAGTTCCGTGAAGGGGCCAATCCGTTTGAAGATAAGAAGAACCAGCTGACGTTGTCGCAGCAGCGCAAACGCCGGCGTATGATGTCGTTTCATAAGAAAACGAAGTAATGTAACCATTGCTACAACCAAAAACGGCGCCTGAACAGGCGCCGTATTTGGTTGTGTGGCCACTTAAACTCGAGTACTACTGGTTCTGTGTACTTGGTTGGCGGGTCTGCAACCGGCGGATCTCCGTCATCAGCCGTGACGGGCCGGGCACAATAATTTCAGGCAACGCTTTCGCTATCAGCGGGTCAGCGACATGACGGGGAAAGGTGGTGGTAAATTTAACTATCTTGTCCTGCTGCCTGAACACATACGTGCTGGCAAATAAGGTCTCCTCACGGTCAGCGCTGGCCGCCAGTTGCAATACCCGGCCTTCCTCCATTGTCTGCGCACCAGGGATGACAATAGGCTGAATTCCGCCATGATCATCCAATGTCATGCCCTTATCCAGCGTTACCGCCTGTGCCTGTAACTTATCCTGCTCCAGTTCGGCATCGAGCGCTGCGGGCGGCGTTTGAAAGTTTGCCGCGAGGATAGGGTACACAGTCACATCCAGCATGGCACTGTCATACTGCGGGTGCAGGTAGCGGCTGATAACGCCTTTAAACGGATCATGATACAACTGAGTATCCTGACGCACGAATTCACCTATCGACTGCGGCAGCGTCATCTGAGTGAAATAGTCACTGGCCTTCAGGGCCGAAAACAGAAAACGGGCACTGAATACCCTGGCCTCGCTTACCTCCAGCCACCATTGCGACAGAATGGTATTTGCCGAGTGGTGTTCGGTGCTTGCATCCAATGCGTTGACATCAAGATTAACTATCCGACTGTCTATTTCTACTCCCCGCCACTGAACAGTCAGCTCGGTAAAACTGCGTAGCTGGGTGGGGAGCTCAACATAGCCCAGCGAACTGTTATGCAAAAACTGCTGCCACGGCGAAGCAATCTGCATGGTGGCAGTCTGGTTAGCGACTAACAGTTCGTAGTCAGCAGCGGTTGCTGAGGGTAATACCTCGCTAAACCAGTCGCTGGCGGTAAGCGTTGACAGAAAGGCCTGGGGTGAGACCAGATCATCCACACAGGGTGTGCCAGTATCGCTGGCTTCAAGACAGGCCTCACTGGCGGCTTCACTGGGAAACGTAGAGAAAAACGCAATGGGTGCGTTGACACGGTACTCGGTTTCAACAGGTTGCGTTAACAACTTTTCATCACCGAGTACTGCCGGGGCCGACTGACAACCGACTAATATTCCAGATACCGCTATCACAACCAGCCTGTTCACACACCCTGTCCATCAGTTAGAGGTAGCAACCTTGCTACCAGATAGGGCAGTGTGACGTAATTTTTACAGCGGAACAATGCCCGCTTTAACATCTTGCGCTAATCGTCTAAGAAGACGGGTTTTTTGTTGCTTCAGTGCTTTTCACCACACTGATAATTTCGCCGTTTTTCACCCGGGTCCGCAGAGTGTCGCCCTTATTCAGTGACGTTACGTCGGTAACGGCTTTGTCGTCTTGCAGCGTAATGCTGTAGCCACGGCTCAGGGTAGATAGCGGACTCACAGAGTTAAGTAAATGCATCTGCTGACTGAGCCCGGCCTTAGCGTGTTGCAGACGCAACTGCATGGCACGGGCGTTACGGTGAGTGAGATCTGCACAGCGTTCCTGTTGGCGTCGGATCATACGCGCAGGATCCTGCTGGCGTAAGCGCGACGCCAGTACGGCACTGTGCTGACCAGCCTGGTTGATACGTCGCTGCATGGACTGCACCAGCGCCGCCTGCATACGGTCAAGGGTTTGTGACTGATACTGAATACGGGTGACGGGGTGCTGAACAGTCAGGCGCTGCTGCTGATTGCGCAGAGTGTGCCGGGCGTTGTCACTATGGCGTTGCCAGGCCCGTATCAGCCGTTGCCGGTATTGCATGAGCTGCTGAACCACGCCGCCAAGATCCTGGCTTAACTGCTCAGCAGCCGCCGAGGGGGTAGGGGCGCGCATATCGGCCACAAAGTCGGCGATGGTGACATCCACCTCATGGCCGACCGCGCTGACGATGGGTAAAGACGAATTGGCAATGGTGCGTGCCAGCGTTTCGTCATTAAAGCACCAGAGATCTTCCAGCGAGCCCCCGCCGCGGGTTAACAGGATCACGTCGACCTCGTTGCGGGCATTGGCGGTATGTATGGCATTAATAAGCTGGGCCGGGGCTGTCTCACCCTGCACCATGGACGGATAGACGATAACTTCGGTGGCGGGGCTGCGCCGGGCGAGGACGCTCAACACGTCGTGCAGAGCGGCCCCGCTTGGCGAGGTAATGACACCAATGCGGCGAATGTGCTCCGGTAACGGTTGCTTGCGGGTGCTGTCGAACAAGCCCTCGCCATGTAGTTTCATTTTCAGGGCGTCGAACGCTTGTTTCAGGCGTCCCTCGCCGTCGCTCTCCATGTGTTCAACCACTAACTGGTAGTCGCCCCGGGGCTCGTATAAGCCCACCGAAGCACGCACTAGTATCTTATCGCCCTCTTTCGGACGATTGCGAACCGTACGATTGGCATTGCGGAACATCGCGGCACGCACCTGGGCTTTATTATCCTTCAGGGTGAAGTACCAGTGGCCGGAGGCGGCGCTGACAAAATTAGAGACTTCGGCAGACAGCCAGACCAGCCCAATTTCGCTTTCCAGAATAGTGCGAGCCAACCGGTTAAGGCGGGTGACCGAAAGAATTTGGCGTGTTGAGCCTGGGGATGTCGATATCATTTGAAAAAAGTGTCCTGATCCATGCGAATAGAGTTTACCTGAAATATAAAAAACACTACAATTGCGCCGCAATTAACCCTTAACTGAATAGGTGTTGTTGCATGCTCCGAATCGTCCAAGAAGCTCTCACTTTCGATGATGTTTTGCTGGTTCCCGGCCATTCATCGGTTCTTCCCCATACTGCCAATCTGAAAACCCGGCTAACCCGCGGGGTTACGCTGAATATTCCTATGGTTGCTGCCTCAATGGACACGGTCTCTGAAGCCCGTCTGGCTATTGCACTCGCCCAGGAAGGGGGCATGGGATTCATCCACAAAAATATGCGCCCGGAAGAACAGGCCAATCACGTTCGCGAAGTGAAAAAATACGAAAGCGGCGTGGTATCCGACCCGGTTACGGTAAAACAGGACGCCACCATAGGGGAAGTTATCTCCCTGAGCAAGCGTTTGGGTTATTCCGGATTCCCTGTTACTGACGAAGAAAACAATCTTATCGGGATTGTTACCGGCCGTGACCTGCGCTTTGAAAAGCGTCTTGAGCTGCCTATCAGTCGTGTGATGACCGGTAAAGACGATTTGGTCACGGTAAAAGCCGGCGCCAGCTCTGAAGAAGTGCTGGAAATGATGCACGAGCACCGCATTGAGAAAATTCTGGTGGTGGACGATGCATTCAAACTGGCCGGCCTGATTACTGTAAAAGATTTCCAGAAAGCAGAAAACAAACCTAACGCCTGTAAAGACTCCTTAGGTCGTTTACGGGTAGGCGCCGCTGTTGGCGTTGGTCCGGGTACCGATGAGCGTATTGAGCTACTGGTCGATGCCGGTGTGGACGTACTGTTAATCGATACCTCGCACGGGCATTCGGAAGGGGTTATTAACCGCGTTAAAACCGTACGTAAAGCCTATCCTGATTTGCAAATTATCGCGGGCAACGTGGCCACCGCTGCCGGCGCAAAAGCACTGGCAGAGGCCGGCGTTGATGGCGTTAAGGTAGGTATTGGTCCGGGCTCAATCTGTACCACGCGAATTGTTACCGGTTGTGGCGTACCGCAAATTACCGCAGTGGCCGATGCAGTGGAAGCGCTTAAGGATACTGACATCCCGGTTATTGCCGACGGTGGCATTCGTTTTTCCGGCGATATCGCTAAAGCACTGGCGGCGGGTGCCAGCTGTGTGATGGTTGGCAGCATGCTGGCCGGTACCGAAGAAGCCCCGGGTGAAGTTGAGTTGTACCAGGGACGTTATTACAAGTCTTACCGTGGTATGGGCTCGCTGGGTGCTATGAACCAGAGTCACGGTTCATCCGACCGTTACTTCCAAGAATCCAATAACGCCGAAAAACTGGTACCGGAAGGTATTGAAGGACGGGTGGCATACAAAGGGCCTATCGCTACTATTATTCATCAGCAGATGGGCGGACTGCGGTCAGCCATGGGGCTGACCGGGTGTGGTACCATCGAAGAGCTGAACACCAAGGCACAATTCGTGCGGGTCACTTCGGCCGGAATGGGCGAATCTCATGTGCATGACGTCAGCATTACCAAAGAAGCCCCTAACTACCGTCTGGGCTAAGCACATAACTTAATACTCATAGCAGGCTGGTTTTTACCAGCCTCTTTTGTTTTACATTTTACGGGCTATACCATGACCACAAACATACATGATCAACGCATTCTTATACTGGATTTCGGTTCTCAGTACACACAGCTTATCGCCCGCCGGGTGCGGGAAATTGGCGTGTACTGTGAACTGTGGGCATGGGATGTCACCGAAGCACAAATCCGTGAATTTAACCCCCAGGGCATTATCTTGTCAGGCGGGCCTGAGTCAGTGCCAGAGCCGGGCTCACCCCGCGCCCCGGACTATGTGTTTGAAGCGGGTGTGCCTGTGTTGGGCGTTTGCTATGGCATGCAGACCATGGCCGCACAGCTGGGTGGTGGTGTATTGGGGGCGGATAAGCGTGAATTCGGCTATGCCCAGGTAGAGGTTATCAAGCCGAGCCCGCTGCTGACACACATTGAAGACACCATTGGCGGCAATGGTAATGCCCTGCTGGATGTCTGGATGAGTCATGGTGATAAAGTCTCCGCGGTGCCTGAGGGCTTTGAAACCATTGCGCAGACGGCGACCTGCCCCCATGCGGCTATCTATCAAGAAGAAAAGCAGTTTTACGGGGTGCAATTCCACCCTGAAGTAACCCACACCAAACAGGGCTTGCGGGTGCTTTCTCACTTTGTGATGGATATCTGCGGGTGTGAAAAGCTGTGGACGCCAGGTGCCATCATCGACGATGCGGTGGCCCGGATTAAAGAGCAGGTGGGTGATGACAAAGTGGTGCTGGGGTTATCCGGCGGGGTCGACTCTTCGGTAACCGCCATGTTGTTACATCAGGCCATCGGTACCAACCTGACCTGTGTGTTCGTGGACAACGGATTACTGCGCCTGAATGAAGGCGAGCAGGTTATGGAAATGTTTGGTGACCACTTCGGTCTTAATATCATTAAAATTGATGCTGAGGATCGCTTCCTGGACAAATTGGCGGGGGTAGAAGATCCGGAAGCCAAACGTAAAGTGATTGGCAACGAATTTGTGCACGTTTTCGATGAAGAAGCAGGCAAACTGGTAAATGCTAAATGGCTTGCTCAGGGCACCATTTATCCGGATGTGATTGAGTCAGCAGGTTCAGCGACGGGTAAGGCCCATGTCATCAAGTCTCACCATAACGTGGGGGGCCTGCCAGAAGAAATGAACCTGGGGCTGGTTGAGCCGCTTCGGGAACTGTTCAAAGACGAAGTACGGAAAATCGGCCTGGAACTGGGGCTGCCCTACGACATGCTTTATCGCCATCCGTTCCCGGGACCAGGACTGGGCGTGCGCGTGCTGGGAGAAATTAAGAAAGAGTACTGCGATCTGCTGCGTCGTGCGGATGCCATCTTTATTGAAGAACTGCACAAAGCCGAGCTGTATCACAAGGTCAGTCAGGCATTTACCGTGTTCTTGCCAGTGCGTTCGGTTGGGGTTATGGGCGATGCCCGTAAATATGACTGGGTTGTGTCACTGCGCGCAGTAGAAACTATCGATTTCATGACCGCCCACTGGGCCCACCTGCCGTATGATTTCCTTGGACGGGTGTCGAACCGGATCATTAATGAAATTAACGGCATATCACGGGTGGTGTATGACATCTCCGGCAAGCCGCCTGCGACCATTGAATGGGAGTAGGGGAGAACGGATAGCAGTTAAGTAATTTGCTGCCTTTGACATTAAAGTTAGAAGAAGCCTTGTTAATCAAGGCTTTTTTTGTCCTCTAAGGGCTCGTCGCCAGGTAAAAAAGAAACTACCTGGGTCATGATGAAAGCAGCCAAGCTTAACGGTAAGGTAAAACTACCCTGCCGCCAGGGTAGCGAGCAAATAAACTTAACGTGTGCCGGTAAACTGACTGACCTTGTCAGCAGTATTGAAGCCCACTACAGTGATTGTTAATTCAGAAAACAAAGGAGTGACCATGCTGGCGATAGGTTACAAACAAGCGTCCCCTGAGCTATCCCCTCACGCATTTCAGGCGGTAAATATGGCAAAACCTGCCCCGGCGGGTCACGACCTGCTGGTAAAGGTTGATGCGGTTTCCGTTAACCCGGTAGATACTAAAATTCGTAAAACCGCCGAGCCGGATGCCCAGGGCTTTAAAGTATTGGGCTGGGACGCGGTAGGTGTAGTGCAGGCGACTGGCAGTGAGGTTTCACATTTTAAGGAAGGTGACCGGGTATTTTACGCGGGCGATATTAGCCGGTCCGGCAGTAACGCCGAATACCAGCTGGTAGACGAGCGTATTGTAGGGCCGGCACCCACCTCGTTATCAGATGCAGAATCGGCGGCGTTGCCCCTTACCGGTCTTACGGCCTGGGAGTTACTGTTCGACCGCTTCGGCGTGGTCCCTGATACCAACGGCAAACCAGGCACGTTGCTGGTAATAGCCGGCGCCGGTGGTGTGGGCTCGATGCTGATTCAGCTGGCCCGGCAACTCACATCCCTTACTGTGGTTGCTACAGCGTCGCGACAGGTAACCCGGGAGTGGGCCACTGAAATGGGTGCTCATCACGTGCTGGATCACAGCCAGCCGCTGGGGCCTCAGTATGAGGAAGCAGGGCTGGCACCGGCAGATTATGTGGCCAGCTTAAGTCATACACAGCAACATTTTGAGTCAGCAGTGAATATTCTGCGTCCACAAGGAAAATTCGGCCTGATTGATGATCCGGGCGCGCTGGATATCAGTCTGCTGAAGCGCAAAAGTATTTCGCTGCACTGGGAATTCATGTACACCCGCTCACTGTTTAATACCGATGACATTACTGCCCAGCGCGATATTCTGACCAGTATCAGTAAGCTCTGCGATGCAGGCACGTTGAAGACTACACTGCGTCAACACCTGGGGAAACTCAACCCGCAGAACCTTTATGAAGCCCATAAATTGCTGGAGTCTAATCGCACCGTGGGCAAAATCGTGCTGGAAGGTATAGAAGGCTAACCGAAGTCTTCCTGCGTTTTCTGGTGCCTAAGCGCAAGCAAGAGAGGCGCTTAGGCTTACTTAACTGAGGGTATGTGTCAACATACCCGCTTATACCGGATTATACCGGTGCTGTCACGCACCTGTCACAAACCTGCTCTTTAATAGCTGACTTCTTCGTGCGTTATCGTAAAGGTTGGAATTGTGAACTACACCAGTATCAGCAAGCTGGTTATGACCCCTGTGCTTGCCAGCTTATTTTTGCTTGTGCTGCTGAATGCCTCATCAATTGTGAAAGCATTCTCATTATTAAATCAGGTAGACGAGCTTGAGCATACACTGGTGCAGGCCGAGCGGGATGTGAATGAGGTACTCAGTATCTTCAAAACCCAGGTACAGGAATGGAAAAATGTCCTGATACGAGGCCATGATAACGCCGACCGGGAAAAGTACTGGAAACGGTTTAAGCAACGCGAAGCGCAAATAACCCAGGCATTCACTGAACTCCTGGCAAATCCGGCAGTGAGTGAGCAGGCCAGAGCTGATATTAAGGCTTTCACTGAAGCCCATGCCCATATGGCAAAAAAATACCGTGAAGGTTTTCAGGCGTTTGTCGCATCTGGTTATGATCCTCAGGTGGGTGACAGCTATGTACGCGGTATTGACCGTGAACCAGCTAAATTGTTAACCATCATTGCTAACACCATAGCAGACAACTCTCAGGCGGCATTTATTACCCTGCGGGCCGACACCCGTACTACCTTGTGGTGGATTTTGGTGGCCTCTGTGGTGCTCTCTGTCTTATCGGTAATGTATGTGGTCTACCGGTTGCGTACTCAGGTTATTGGGCCAACCCGGGAAGTGGCCAGAGGCATTGCGGGACTGGCAAAGAGTCAGTATGACGTGACCATCCACCACCAGAGTCAGCATGAGCTGGGGGTGCTGGCTGACTCAGCCCGGGCGCTGCAGGCTAAACTACATCAGTCGGTTACACAACTACAGCAAGCCGAAACAGAAATGAGCCGGGCAGTATCAACACTGGGTGAAGTCAGTACCGCTATTCAGGAGGGAGCGGATGATCAGCATGCAACCTCACAATCGCTGGATGCCAGTACAGACTCACTGCGTGCTATTGTGCAGAATCTGGTCGCCATTACCAATCAGGTTGCCGTCGCCACCCAGCGCTCCGAAAGGAACGTGGACAGCTGCTATCGTACATTTGAAAAAGCAAATGATGGCTTTCGGCAGTTGGCCGCCACAGTTTCCGGCTCCAGTGACACGGTGAATGCATTACAAACCCGCAGTGCCAACATCCTTAAAGTGGTAAACGTCATTAATGAAATTGCCGACCAAACCAATTTACTGGCTCTGAACGCAGCCATTGAGGCGGCGCGCGCCGGTGAACATGGGCGCGGATTTGCCGTTGTGGCGGATGAGGTCAGGGCACTGGCTGCCAAAACCCAGCAATCCACAAAAGAGATCAATGATATTCTGACCAGCTTCCAGGCAGACGCGAAGGGGGCAGTGCAGGCCATGGATGAGGGCAAGCAGCTTTCCGAAGCAAATGCTGCCGAAGCAGAAGCGGCGCTTGCCACGCTGGATATTGTGGTTCATGACATCCGGGAAACAGCCAGTGTGGTGGAAGCACTTAATGCCGCGGCCGATGAACAGGGTGTGGTGCTGGGCAATGTCGAAGCTATTATTGCCCGGGTGGTTGCGTCATCCGGACGTTACCGCGCGCTGTCGCAGCGCAGTGATATTTCCACCTCTTTAAACAGCATGTCGGAAAATGTGCAAAAAGTCGTGGATGGCTTGACCCGATAAGCGGCTATTGCCAGTATGCGTAACGGCGGTGAGGACTCGCCGCCGTACTTATTGCAACGAGGTAGCATGATCCCGCTGGTTTTCCATCCTATTTACAGTCAACTGAGTTTGCCCCGACGACACCGGTTTCCGATTGAAAAATATCAGGGGATCCGCGATGCGCTTGCCAGCCACAATGTGCCCGACGCGTGGTTTCATACGCCGTTGCCGGTCACTGAGAACGCGCTAAAGCAGTACTTTCACACCAACTATGTCAATGGCCTGCTGAACGGTACACTGGACACAAAAGCCATGAGGCGGATAGGTTTCCCCTGGTCGGAGCAACTTATCGCGCGCAGCATGACGGCAGTGGGGGGAACCTGTCTCACCGCCGAACTCGCCCTTAAGCACGGTGTGGCGCTTAACCTCACTGGAGGCTATCACCACGCGTTCGATACCTTCGGGTCAGGCTTTTGCCTGTTTAATGATTTATATCTGGCGGCCAGAACGATGTTGCAACATGCTGATATTGACCGGGTGCTGATCATCGATTGTGACGTTCATCAAGGCGATGGTACGGCCTGGCTGGCCCGCAATGATGCGGATATCGTCACCCTGTCGCTGCACGGCGAAAAGAATTTTCCTCATCGTAAACAGGTGTCTGATATGGACGTGCCTTTACCCAAGGGCAGTGGAGACAGCGAATATCTGGATACGCTCGACAGTGCCCTGACCCTGGCGTTCCGGTATCAGCCTGATGCCATCATTTATGATGCGGGGGTAGACATTCACACCCACGACGATTTAGGCCATCTGGACATTACCACGCAGGGGGTACTGGCCCGGGATAAGATGGTGTTTGCTGCCTGCCAGGCGCAGCAATTACCCATAGCCGCAGTGATAGGGGGCGGATATCAGCGTGACATTTCTGCGCTGGTGGATGTTCACTTGCAGCTATACCGCGCTGCCGGTGTAATAACGTAAGTACCGCTGCGAAACTACAGAAACATCAGCTGGAAACCCAACCCGATGCGTTCCTGCGAGCGATTGTAATCTATCAGTGAGTCACCGTAGCCGTTGAAGTACTGTAGCAGGAGTTCGTAGCGGTCGGAGAGCGGGTAGGTGAGGTTCAGCTGAATGCTGCCGCGGTTGTGACCGAAGTTCAGGTTATTGCGCACCAGCGCCAGCAGTTTGAAGTTCCCCATCTTAGTACCATAACCGAGCTCTACGCGGCCATAATAGTCCAGAATATCCGGGTTATCGTCGCCGGTAGGATCTATAGGATCGGCTTTTTCATCTTCGGGCAATCGGTACCAGGTTTTCAGGTAGTAAAGCTCATCTTCATCGCTGAAGAGTACCGACGCAAACAACCTGTTCCAGCTTCTGGAGCGCAGGCCACTCTGGCCGTTGGACATATGATTAAAGCCTACCTGCAGGGCATTAAAGTCATAACCTAGCAGGGTAATATCAGCAGCCTGCTGCCAAAAAATTTCGGGTTCGTAATTAGTTTCCCGAAACGGTTTGGAAACCTCACTGTTGTACAACTGCCAGAAGGAAGTCAGCGTGAAGCCAAAATATAAACCATCGGCTTCTTCCCGCAGATACAGGGGCAGCTTGACGCTAAGTTGAAATTTCGCTTCCCGATTATCCACCGTGGCGGGGGTCAGTTCGCTGTTTCCCAGAGAGTTAGGATTGGTAACAAACGTAAACGGTAACACATAGTTTTGCCGGTGCTGAGTAATGGAAAATAAATTGGACAAGGCTTCCTGATCGGCTTCAAAACGGGAACTCAGTATACCCGGGGCTTTTTGCTGCTCTTCCTGCTGTGTGGAAGCCGGTTGGGGCTGTTCGGTTTGCGCCACTGCGGGTGGGCACAGCAAAATTACAGCTAACAAGGAGCGAAAAGGTATCACGGTACTGGCATCTCCGTAAGATAATTAAAGTGTCAGTGACAGGCCTTCGGCCGCAGCGAACAAATCCAGTTTTGACTCGGCCACGTTCAGGTAGTGGCAGCAGTGCGCCACCATGGCATCTATGTCATCGTCCGTGCGTTCCGGATCGTGGCTGTACAACGCCATGCGTTTTGCGTTGCAGGCCATGCCCAGCTTCGCCGCTTCTTCGGCGATACTGTGGCCCCAGCCTGCCTTGGCTGGCATATCAGACACCATATACTGGGCATCGTGGATCACCAGATCGGCATCCTGTGCAAAGCTGACAAAGCTCAGAAAGTCCGTGTCTTTTTTGTACGGCGGATAAAGCTCATTGTCGGTTATATAGGCCAGCTTGCTGCCGCTGTCGGTGATCAGATAGGCGCTGCCCTTGCCGGGGTGATTCAGTCGCAGGCGGCGGATGGTGGCGCTACCAATGGTCCAGCTGTGCGTATCATCCGCTTGCACACATAAATTAATTGAGGACGTCAGCGCGGCGGCAGGAACCGGAAATACGGTACCCTGCATCTGACGCAGGATTTGATCGTGCTCGGCCGGGGCGGTCTGGCCCGGATAAATATTAATTTCCCGTTGTTTCTGGTAGATGGGCGCGAAAAACGGAAAACCCTGGATATGGTCCCAGTGATTATGGGTGAGCAGCAAATGAATAGGTGTGGTTTTTTTAACCAGCTGATTGCCCAGTGCCCGGATACCGGTGCCGGCATCCAGAATAATATCGGTGCCATCACTCAGGGTAACGTGGACACACGCAGTGTTGCCGCCATAGCGGACAAAGTCGGCGCCGGGGCTCGGTATTGAGCCTCTGACACCATAAAAAGTTACCTGCATGTCTCCTCCGTTACATCCTGTTGGCGGGCAGGAGCGGTTCGCTATAGGGCGCGAACAAACTCACTTACTGCATCAACATCGAGTAATTGTTTTTCACCACTACGACGATTCTTATACTCAACCTGCTGGTTGTCCAGGTTTCTTTCGCCAATCACGATGCTGTGGGGCACGCCAATCAGCTCCATGTCATTGAACATGACCCCTGGACGCTCTTTACGATCGTCAAACAGCACTTCCACGCCAAGATCAGTGAGTTGCTGATAAATAGCTTCAGCAGTGTCTTTGATCCGCTGTGATTTATGCATATTCATTGGGATCAGAGCGACCTTGAAGGGGGCTATAGGATCGGGCCAGATGATGCCAAATTTATCATGGTTCTGCTCGATTGCCGCCGCCACGATACGTGACACACCAATGCCATAACAGCCCATCGTCAGCGTCTGGTGTTTGCCTGTTTCACTGAGCACGCCGCAATTCATCGCCTGAGAATATTTGTCGCCAAGCTGGAAGATATGACCTACCTCAATACCACGCTTAATTTCCAGTGCGCCTTCACCATCCGGTGATGCATCGCCGGCTTCAACGTTGCGCAGGTCCGCAGTGGCAGGTTGCTCCTGCCAGTTTGCGTTTATCAGGTAGGTGTCGGCGGTGCCCGCGCCACAAATAAAGTCGGCCAGCGCTGCGGCACTGTAATCGGCTACTACAGGCAGTTTGCACTCTAGCGGGTTTGCGCTGAGTGGGTTGCAACCAAGTAACTGGGTGGCCTTTTCTTCACTGGCGATGGTCAGTGGCGCAGCCACACTTTCAAGCTTTTCTGCTTTAACACTGTTGAGAGTATGATCGGCCCGCAATACCAGGGCTACCCAGGTTTCAGCGTCATCGTCGCTATGGCCTTTGACAACCGTCACGGTGAGCGCCTGGTTGGCTTGTTTGCCCTGCGCTGAATAGAACGCATCCAGGCTGGTGTTGCTGTCTTTGGTTGCAGTAGTGACAGGTGCGCCTGAAGAGACTTGCGCGTCGGCAACCGGCGCAGGCGCCATTTCGACATTGGCGGCATAGCCCGAGCTATCAGAGAAAGCAATGGCGTCTTCGCCGGACGCGGCAAGTACGTGGAATTCGTGAGACACACTACCGCCGATGGCACCCGAGTCGGCGATAACCGCCCGGTAGTCCAGGCCCATTCTTTCAAAAATGCGGCAATAGGTGTCATACATCACTTCATAGGTTTTCGCCAGACAGCTATCGTCAAGGTGAAAGCTGTAGGCATCTTTCATGGTGAATTCGCGGCCGCGCATGATGCCGAACCGGGGACGTACCTCGTCGCGGAATTTGGTTTGGATCTGGTACAGATTCAGGGGTAATTGCTTGTAACTGTTCACTTCAGTGCGAACCAGCGACGTGATCACCTCTTCATGGGTTGGACCAAGCACAAAGTCCCGCTGCTGACGGTCTTTTACGCGCAGCAATTCAGGACCATATTCGTCCCAGCGACCGGACTCCTGCCACAGGTCGGCAGGCTGTACCACCGGCATGAGTACCTCTACGGCACCTGCACGATTCATTTCCTCACGCACGATGTCGGCTACTTTATTCAGCACCCGCAAGCCAGAAGGCAGCCAGGTGTACAGACCGGAGGCCAGTTTGCGGATCATGCCAGCACGAATCATTAATTGATGGCTGATCACTTCAGCTTCGGCAGGGGTCTCTTTTTGCGTCGACAGTAAATAGTTGCTCGTGCGCATTGCGAGTGGATTCCTTGTAACAATTTTCAAATTTTGCGTATTCTAGCCCTTACGCCCGGTCAAAAAAAGGAAAATGACTCGGGCGGGCGCAATCACTGTTGCTATTCACTCAGTGGGTCAATACTCAGCACTTCAACAGTGCCATCGGTAACCCGCCAGCTGATGTCATTGTGATAAAGCACTACCTTGTACACTTTGGGATCGGTCGCGAGTTTCTGACGATAGGCCGGGCGGGGATCTTGTTGCAAAACACGGCACAGCAGCGCGCGAAAGTCAGGATGTTGCTGGCTCAACGTGTCGGCAGTCAGACTGGCCTCGTCATGAAAACGTACCGAGCGCTCAGGCAGCGGGGCATAGCTATCCAGCTTGTCTTCAGCGTCAGCCACCGCATCCGCATAAGCCAGATAGGGTTTAATATCTATGATGGGAGTGCCGTCCAGCAGATCCACACCCGAGACAAGCAGTTGTAACTGGTCATCCTGCTGATGCCACCCTTCATTTTTTACCACTGACATCCCGATGCCATTCGGCCGGTGAGTGCTGCGAGAGGCAAACACACCCATGGTGTCGTTGCCCCCCAGACGCGGGGCTTTCACGGCAGGCTTCCAGCCCCGGGACAGGGTTTCATGGAATATAAATAACAGCCACAGGTGAGAATAGTCCTCAATCCCCTTGAATACCCGGGGGTCGGCCACCGCCTCAGACAGGGTGATGCAGCCCCGGGCTCTGGTGAGTGCTGACTGCCGGGGAATGGCAAATTTTTGCTGAAAAGGCGTGGCAATGTGACCAATGGGGTTGAGCGAATACGAGTGGGCTGTCATGGTAGCGAGGTTAACACTAAGGATATCTGACGGTAGTGTCCCATTTGTTTGGGTTGTATGGCAAATGCGTGATTGCTTCGCGGATATGGCTGCCAAATAGACCGACAGTTATTTCATTATTTTCTTTGTTTGAACCACTGAATCAGGTGATTGAATTTTCCGCCTGTGACACTATATTACTTGCGCCGGTGATGCCTGCCGGCCGACGATTCTGGTGATGTACAGGAACAATCAGAACAAACCACAGTGATCGTATTAGGAAGCTTATGATCTCAGTACAAAATCTTTCCAAATATTTCGACCAGTTCAAGGCGGTTGATGACCTGACGTTTGATATCGGGCCCGGCGACATCGTGGGTTTTTTAGGCCCCAATGGCGCAGGTAAGTCAACCACGATGAAAATGCTGACCGGTTTTCTTGCGCCGTCCTCAGGCAATATAGAAATTAATGGCCAGAACGTTGCCGAGCACAGTAAAGCTATTCAGCAACAGATTGGTTATCTGCCAGAAGGTGCGCCAGCATATGGCGATATGACCGTTTATCAGTTTCTGCACTTTATCGCTGACATTCGCAAACTGCGCGGTAAAGAGAAGCAAGCCCGGGTGGCGGCAGTGACAGACCGGCTGGAATTACACAGTGTGCTTAACCGCCCTGTTGAAAACCTGTCCAAAGGCTTTAAACGGCGGGTGGGGCTTGCTCAGGCTATCATTCACGACCCCGCAATACTTATACTGGATGAACCTACTGATGGGCTGGACCCGAATCAAAAGCACCAGGTTCGGGAACTCATCCAGGGCTTATCGGAAGATAAAACCGTGATTATTTCTACTCACATTCTTGAGGAAGTGGCGGCGGTGTGTAATCGCGTGATGATTATCGCCAAGGGCGCCCTGCAGTTCGATGATACGCCCGGTGCGTTGCAGCAACGTTCGCGGTTTTATCAGTCAGTCAGTTTGACGTTAAGCTATGCCGCCGATATTTCCGGCCTGGCCGAGCTGGATGGCGTGGCTGATATGGAGGTGGATCGCAAAACCGGCCGGGTGACGCTGTTTCCTGAATCCGGTCAGCCTATCTTGCCTCAGGTTACCGAGCACATTCAGCTGCGCCGGTTACCGGTGGAGGATTTGCACGTAGAGCAGGGGCGGCTTGACGACGTCTTTCGTGAGATTACAACGCAACAGGAGGTGCGGGGATGAGAAATATCTGGATTATTGCCCGCCGCGAATTCAGCAGCTTTTTTGCCACCCCGGTGGCCTACGTATTTATTGCGATCTTTCTGGTATTAAGTGGCATTTTCACCTTCTTCATTGGCAACCTGTTTGAGCGTGGACAGGCAGATATGTTGCCGTTCTTCAATTTCCATCCCTGGCTGTATTTGTTTCTGGTCCCTGCCATTGCGATGCGCACTTGGGCAGAAGAGCGCAAGTCAGGCACTATCGAATTGTTGATGACCATGCCAGTGAGTATTGGTGAAGCGGTCCTTGGTAAGTTTCTGGCGGCATGGGCGGTTCTCGCGCTGGCGCTGGCGCTGACATTCCCGTTATGGCTGACGGTGACATACCTTGGCGCGCCGGATCACGGCATTATTATTGCTGCCTATTTGGGCAGCTGGTTAATGGCAGGGGCTTTTCTTGCCATAAGTATGTGTATGTCCGCGCTCACTAAAAACCAGGTAGTGGCGTTTATTCTGGCAATCGTGGTGTGTTTTCTGTTTGTTGTCAGCGGCTCAAACATTGTGCTGGACGCGTTTCAGATGTGGGCCGGCAATGCGGTGATTGATACCGTGGCATCGTTCAGCTTTTTGTCACATTTTGAGTCGATGGCGAAAGGAGTACTGGCGATGAATGATGTGGGGTACTTCGTTATTGCGATTGGCGTCTGGTTGTACGCCAGTCTGATCATTATTGAACAGAAAAAGGCAGACTGACATCATGAAAAAACTTTCTGTATTTTTCAGCCTTGCGCTGTTGATTATTCTGTTTGTGGCGCTGGTGGTAGTGAACAACCAGGTACTGAGCCAGTTCCGTGCGGACCTCACCGAAAATGACGTGTATTCCCTGTCGGAAGGCAGTAAAGCGGTACTGGACGAACTGGAAGAGCCCGTCACGCTGTATTTTTTCTTTTCTGACACAGCATCGAAAGGGATGACTGGTCTGCGTAATTATGCCAATCGGGTGCAGAGTCTGCTGGAAGAGTATGAGCAGGCATCAGGGGGCAAGGTTAAACTTAACATTGTCGACCCGGAGCCTTTTTCTGAGGCAGAAGATCAGGCTACTCAATTTGGATTGACCGGCGCTGCCATTGGCTCTGTGGGGGATTCGGTTTACTTCGGGCTGGCTGGCACCAATACGCTGGATGATCAGTTTACTATTGGTTTCTTTGACCCTCAGAAAGAGCAGTTTCTGGAGTATGAAATCAGTAAGCTGATTTACCAGCTCAGCGACCCCGATCCGGTAACACTGGCGCTGGTTACATCATTGCCCGTGTCCGGCGGGCAGAATCCCATGACGGGTCAGTACCGTCAGCCCATGGTCATCTACGAACAGCTTAGCCAGTTATTTAATGTTGAGGTGGTGACCGAAGACGCTCAGAGTTTACCCGCCGACACCGATGTGGTGATGCTGGCGCACCCCACCGGACTGAGCGAATCGCTGAAATATGCCATCGACCAGTTCGTGATGAATGACGGCCGGGTGCTGGCATTTGTCGATCCTCACTATGAATCCGACCCACTTGCTGCTATGGGGGCTATGCAAGCCAATGCTTCCGACAGTTCGCTACTGCGCGCCTGGGGAATTAAACTGGTTGAGAATAAAGTGGTGCTGGATGAACAGCTGGGTCTGGAAATACGTGCTCAGGCTGGAGGAATTGTTCGTCACCCCGGTATTCTGGGGCTGAGTGAAGCCTCGCTGAACCGCGAAGATGTGACCACCGCTAACCTTGAAGTCATTAACGGCGCGTCATTTGGCACGCTGACGCTCAGTGATTCCAGTGAATTGCAGGAGGAAGTCCTGATGACGACCTCTGCCAATGCATTGCTGTTAGATGCGCAAACTTACGCGCAAACGCCGGATCCCGCGTCGTTATTGCTCGGCCAGACTGATGAGCGTACCCGCTTGCCGCTGGCTGCACGGTATACCGGTAAATTATCGTCGGCTTTTGACGCCGCCCCCGCCGATACTGATGAAGCACTGATCCCCACCACTGACAACGCCAATATCATTGTGGTTGCCGATGTCGATACGCTGGTGGAGCAGTTCTGGGTGCAGCAATCCAGTTTCTTTGGCCAAACCTTGTATACGCCTTTTGCCAACAATGGGGACTTTGTGACGAATGCAACGGAGAATCTGGCCGGCAGTAACTCACTGATTAGCGTGCGCAGCCGTGGTACGTTCGCCCGCCCGTTTACCCGGGTACAGGCAATAGAAATGCAGGCTGAAGCACGTTTCCGCGAGCAGGAAGAGAAATTACAGAAGCAACTGGCAGACACCGAGCAGCAACTGGCGCAACTGCAGTCGCAACAGTCCCAGGGCGGGGCGTTGGTGTTAACCGACGAGCAGCAGTCTGCCATTGACGACTTTATGCAACAACGACTGGAGATTCGGAAGGCGTTACGGGATGTGCGTTATCAGTTAGAGCGGGATATTGACGCCCTGGGTAACTGGTTGAAACTCATTAATATTGCCGCTGCGCCTCTGGCACTGGTATTTCTGTTGTTTGTGCTGGCCTGGTTACTCAGGCGGCGGGCGCCGGCCAGTATGAAGGAGGAACGGGAATGATGACTCGAACGGCGGTATTACTGATACTGGTTGTGCTGACCGTGGGCGGTGCGTACTGGCTTAGCCTGGATAACGCGAGTCCCGGTGTGGCCGAAGAGCATCGCTGGCTGAATGAATTCAGCGCGCAGGCCTCCTCCATAAATGCAGTGACTGTGTCAAACGCGCAGGGTGTGTTGTTTGCGGCAACTCAGATCAATGGCGACTGGATGGCCACTCATGTGGATGCCAATCAGGCGTTTCCGGTTAACCGTCAGGCGCTGGGGGAACTGGTCAGCACGCTCAGGCAAACCAGCGTAGTAGAGCCAAAAACTGCCAGTGCTGAGTATTATCCCCGGTTGGGGGTTGAACCGCTCTCCAGTGCCGATGCACAGGGTACCCTGGTGGAGCTGGGGACCGGCAAACAAAGATGGGCAGTCATAGTGGGGAATACGGCCACCAACGGCATGGGTCAATATGTGCGCGAGCAACAGGCTGACATCAGTTACCTGATTGATGCGTCTGTCCCGCTGCCGTCTTCCGCCACTGACTGGTTAATCAGTGATGTATTGCCTTTTGGTGCTGCAGAGGTGGCAGGAATAGAAATCACGCATGCAGACAACCGCAAAATTACACTGAGTCGCAATGATGACGATATGGCCGCGCCCTGGCGCTGGCAACAGCAACCCCGAAACCGGACGCTGACCTACCCGGGCGTATTAGCCCAATCGGTGGCCGACATCGTGGATATACGGTATGCGGGGGTAGCACCTTATATTCAGGAAGAGTGGGAGCAACGGGCGCTGCTCGGTAACGTGCGGATTACACTGAAATCGGGTAGTGAGGTTGTTGCCTATCTCGCTGAGGCCGATGAAGCGGGCGCGTACCGTCTGTGGATCAGCACTCCGGATAACCCGCAATGGATCAGCGACTGGGTTTTTGAATTGAGTGACTTCCAGGCTGCGCCTTTCCGGTTGACTGCTGACGACCTGCTGCAGTCAGAGGACAAGTAGTACAGAAATGGCCACGCAGCGCTAATCGCGCTGCGCGTGCTTGCACTGCTTTAACAGCGTTTTAAAGTAAGCCTGGCCTTTTTCTTCTGTCACTTCCATGTTGTCTTCGTATATCTGCTCTGGGGCACCATAAGACGCCAATGCTTTTTCAATGTCATCTTCACGGATCAGATGCAACACCGGGTGTGGAGAGCGGTTTGTGAAGTGGCTGGCGGCGTCTTCTGGTTCACCGTCAAACAGATAGTCAGGATGAAAGCTGGCTAGCTGATACACCCCCCGGTAACCCCATTCCTCCAGCAATCGTTCGCCCATGCCCAATATATCCAGATAGCCTGCAAAGGATGCGGTGGATTCACTGTCCAGAATAATCAGCGTAGTGGCGACTTCAGGGTCGCTATCCAGCATTCGACATTCCTGGAAAAGATCCTCAAGAATATCCCCGGCGGTTCCTTTACTAACCCGATAGCGGATACGATCGGGCTGACGAACAAAGCGGGCAAACGGGCAAAAATTGTGGGCAATAACCACATCGTCCACCCACTTTCTGGTGGCCGTAATTACTGGATGGTCACTCATGAATGGAATTTCACATACGCTTCCAGGGTATTTTCAATCAGGCTGGCCACGGTCATCGGCCCAACCCCGCCGGGCACCGGCGTGATCCAGCCAGCGCGGTCGCGGGCTTTGTCGAATTCAACATCACCCACCAGGCTGCCATCCTTACTGCGGTTAATGCCCACGTCAATCACGATAGCGCCGGGTTTGATCCAGTCGCCCGGAATGAAGTTCGCCTTACCTACGGCCACTACCAGCAGGTCGGCACGACTCACATGTGCACGCAAATCACCGGTAAACTTATGGCAGGTGGTCACTGTACAGCCCGCTAATAACAGTTCCAGACTCATGGGGCGGCCGACGATATTGGACGCGCCAACGATTACCGCATCCAGTCCTTTGATGGGACGCTTAGTGGCTTCAATCATGGTCATAATGCCTTTTGGCGTACAGGGACGCAGAGCGGGGATACGCTGCGCCAGACGGCCGATATTGTAGGGATGAAAACCATCGACATCTTTATGCGGATGTATGCGCTCAAGCACCTGTTCGGCATTCAGACCGGCAGGGAGGGGCAGCTGAACCAGTATGCCGTCAATTTCGCGGTCTTCATTTAAGTCATCGACCAGCTTAAGCAAATCCGCTTGCGAGGTATCGGCAGGTAAGTCAAATGAACGGGATACAAACCCGACTTCTTCGCAGGCGCGCCGCTTATTAGCCACATACACCTCGGAAGCGGCATCGCTGCCAACCAGCACCACAGCAAGACCCGGTGGGCGTTTATTCGCTTCTTTAAGCGAACTTACATATACGGACACGTCCTCGCGGACTTGTTTGGCTATCTGTTTACCATCGATTAAATGCGCAGTCATAGGGGTGGGAGTCCATCGTTATAACAGTTCAGGTTATTGTTTCATAAAAGCGTGGGAAGCTACCAGCGCAAACTTCCGCCAATATACTAACAACCAGATGGCGGATACGCCGAAGGGGCAAAGTGTATTAATAGCGGCGGGATAGTAGAAAAACTGCCCATATCGAACAAAAAAACACAGATCTGATCGGTTTGCGAGCAGTTGAACATTTTACTTAAAAAAGGGTTTGACGAGGTGGGGGGGAGTGGGTAATATGCGCACCCCGTAGCGGTAGTGAAGTTCACAACCCCTACACAGTCGGTGAGTGGCGCAGCTTGGTAGCGCACTTGGTTTGGGTCCAAGGGGTCGCAGGTTCAAATCCTGTCTCACCGACCACTTTTTTGCAAGTGAAGATTCGTCGAGCGCCCGTAGCTCAGCTGGATAGAGCAACGGCCTTCTAAGCCGTGGGTCGCAGGTTCGAATCCTGCCGGGCGCGCCATTGGCGGGCAGGTAGGTAAACAACCTGAACGAAATGGAAAGAATCGTCAGGCGAATAATTTAGTGATATACTCACTGCGAAATTGTTTGCCAGTTTGTAACACCTCTATGGTGGGCGTAGCTCAGTTGGTAGAGCCCCGGATTGTGATTCCGGTTGTCGTGGGTTCAAATCCCATCGTCCACCCCATTTTCTGCGGAAGTGGTGGAATTGGTAGACACGCTGGATTTAGGTTCCAGTGCTTCACGGCGTGAGAGTTCAAGTCTCTCCTTCCGCACCATTAAAATCCCTAAGTAATATATCGGTGAGTGGCGCAGCTTGGTAGCGCACTTGGTTTGGGTCCAAGGGGTCGCAGGTTCAAATCCTGTCTCACCGACCATCTTTTGAAGTTCTTCAGCCCTGTTTTAAATTACCTCTGTTACGGCAATGATGTTCATCAGCATCGTTCTGCACTAATTTTACGGATCACGTTTTGGCATAATGCCATCTGATAAACAAAATCCACCCAAATCGCTTCGAAATGCGCTTTTACTCTCGACTCTCCAGTGTGCTGACTGTATACTACCGCGTCTTTTTTTAACCAATGCGTTAAACCGAAGCAGTTGGTTCAGACCACTAAATCGGTTGTAAGCGCGAGATATCGACCTCTACCCCGGTGTGATATGCCTAACGGCAGACGGGAGAGGGGAATGAGCACAAAGCGTCTGTAGAGACGTAAAGTTGAGGTAACAGAATGCAAGTTTCAGTCGAGACGACCCAGGGTTTAGAACGCCGTCTTACTATCACCGTTCCAGCTGACTCCGTTGATTCAGCAGTTAAATCTCGCCTACAGCAACTGGCGAAAACACAGCGTATCAATGGCTTCCGTCCAGGTAAGGTACCAGTAAGCGTAATTAAAAAGCGCTACGGTCAGGCGGTTCGTCAGGAAGTGGCTGGTGATGTTATGCAGCAGAATTTCTACCAGGCGGTGATGCAGGAAAAACTGCAACCAGCGGGTATGCCAAAATTTGAACTGACCAACGACAAAGACGGTCAGGATCTGGAATTCGTTGCATCATTCGAAATCTACCCAGAAGTAGAAGTGAAAGGCGTTAGCGATATCGAAGTAGAGAAGCCAGTAGTGGAAATCAAGGATGAAGACCTTGATAACATGATGGAAACGCTTCAGAAGCAACACGCGACCTGGAAAGAAGTGAAACGCAAAGCGAAGAAAGATGATCGCGTTGTGATTGATTTCGTAGGCACTATCGACGGCGAAGAGTTCGAAGGCGGTAAAGCTGAAGACTTCACGCTGGAGCTGGGTAAAGGCCGCATGATCGAAGGCTTTGAAAAGCCAATCGTTGGTGCCAAAGCCGGTGAAGAAGTGACAGTAGAAGTTACTTTCCCTGAAGACTACCACGCAGAAGCCCTGAAAGGGAAAGACGCGGTCTTCCAGGTGACTGTGAAGAAAGTAGAAGGTCAGCAACTGCCTAAAGTTGATGATGAGTTTGCCACGCTGTTCGGTGTGGAAGAAGGCGGCGTTGAAGCGCTTAAAGCTGAAGTTCGCAAGAACATGCAGCGTGAACTGGATCAGACTCTGAAGACTCAGGTTAAAGAAGATGTTATCGCCAAGCTGGTAGAAGCGAACGAAATCGACATCCCTGAAGCACTGATCGAGCAGGAAGTTAATGCACTGCGCGAGCAAGCGAAACAACGCTTCAGCCAGCAGGGCGGAGGCCAGAATATGCCAGAACTGCCAGCTGAGCTGTTTACCGATAACGCCAAGCGTCGCGTATCAATTGGTCTGCTGTTAGGTGAAATCATCAAGCAGAACGAGCTGAAAGCTGACGAAGCGAAAGTAAACGAGATGATCGAAACACAGGCTTCTGCCTATGAAGATCCTCAGGAAGTGATCGACTACTACAAGAACAACCAGGAACTGATGCAACAAATGCAGAATGTTGCCCTGGAGGAGCAGGCGATCGAGTGGGTTCTAGACCAGGCTAAGGTCAACGAAGTCACTAAAGAGTTTGACGAGGTAATGAACAAACAGGCGTAATTTGTTACTGTCTGATTGACTTAACCTGTCAGCAACTGCTTAAATGCTCGGAGCCTTCCGAGCATTTTTGTTTTTAACGCTAAGAATTCAAGGTAGCTATGACTAATACCCCGTTTGATCCAATGAATGCACTCGTTCCCATGGTCGTTGAACAGACCTCTAAAGGTGAGCGTTCTTATGATATTTACTCACGTCTTCTGAAAGAAAACGTGATCTTTCTGGTTGGACAAGTGGAAGACCACATGGCTAACCTGATTGTCGCCCAAATGCTGTTTCTGGAAGCTGAAAATCCAGAAAAAGATATTTTCCTGTACATTAATTCTCCAGGTGGCTCGGTAACTGCCGGCATGGCCATTTATGACACGATGAATTTTATTAAGCCAGACGTCAGCACAGTATGTGTGGGACAGGCAGCAAGCATGGGCGCATTCCTGCTGTCTGGCGGCGCGAAAGGTAAGCGCTATTGCCTGCCTAACTCGCGGGTGATGATTCACCAGCCACTGGGCGGCTTCCAGGGCCAGGCGTCAGATTTTGAAATCCACGCCAAAGAAATTTTATCCATTAAAGAAAAACTGAACCGTCTGTTGTCGCAGCACACCGGACAGGATTACGAAACGGTTGCCCGCGATACTGATCGCGATAACTTTTTGTCAGCCACAGAAGCTAAAGAATATGGCCTGATAGATCAGGTTCTGACAAATCGATCTGACGCAGCCACAACTAAGTAGTATAGTTATAAGAACACCTGACCGCGTGCTACGGCACGCGAAATCAATTCAATTCAGGTAAGGCAGAGGCAAACATAATGAGTGATAAACAGAACGGTGACGGTGATAACAAATTACTGTACTGCTCGTTTTGTGGCAAAAGCCAACACGAAGTGAGAAAGCTGATCGCCGGCCCGTCGGTATTTATATGCGACGAGTGCGTAGAGCTTTGCAACGACATCATTCGTGAAGAAATTAAGGAAATTGCACCTAAACAAAAACAGGATGCACTTCCCAAACCTCACGAGATCCATGAACACCTGAATGATTATGTCATTGGTCAGGAACATGCCAAAAAGGTGTTGTCAGTGGCGGTGTACAACCACTACAAGCGGTTACGCAGTGGCGATGTCCATGAGGGCGTTGAGCTCGGCAAAAGTAATATTCTGCTGATCGGTCCTACGGGTAGCGGTAAAACCCTGCTGGCTGAGACGCTGGCACGGCTGCTGGATGTACCTTTCACAATGGCTGATGCCACTACATTAACCGAAGCGGGTTATGTGGGTGAGGATGTAGAGAACATCATCCAGAAGCTATTGCAGAAATGCGACTACGATGTGGAAAAAGCGCAGCGTGGTATTGTGTACATCGATGAAATTGACAAAATTTCACGTAAGTCCGACAACCCGTCAATTACCCGGGATGTGTCGGGCGAAGGTGTCCAGCAGGCCCTTCTGAAACTCATCGAAGGCACAGTAGCCTCGGTTCCGCCACAAGGCGGCCGTAAGCACCCGCAACAGGAATTTTTGCAGGTAGATACCTCGAAGATTCTGTTTATCTGTGGCGGGGCGTTCGCCGGGCTGGATAAGGTCATTCAGCAACGTGCGCAGACTGGCAGTGGTATCGGTTTCGGTGCTAAGGTGAAGTCGAAAGAAGATGAGAAGCAGGTTAGCGAGCTGTTTAAGCAGGTCGAACCGGAAGATTTGGTGAAGTACGGGTTAATTCCTGAGTTCATTGGTCGTCTGCCGGTGGTCACCAGCTTAGAAGAGCTGAGCGAAGACGCGCTTATTCAAATTCTGCGCGAACCGAAGAACGCTATTACCAAGCAATACGGAGCGTTGTTTGCGCTGGAAGACACCGAGCTGGAGTTCCGTGACGATGCGCTTTACGCGATAGCCAAGAAAGCCATGCAGCGCAAAACCGGTGCCCGTGGCCTGCGGTCAATTGTGGAAGCTGTGTTACTGGACACCATGTATGACTTACCCTCAATGGATAACGTCAGCAAGGTAGTGATAGATGAAACCGTAATCAGAGGGGAATCAAAACCTATCCTGATATACGACAACGCGGACAAAAAAGCCGCGTCAGAATAAAAAAAAGGCCTGCGGGCCTTTTTTTATGCCCGCCATCCTATCCATCTGCAACCAAACACCGCTGAGTGCCAGAATTATTGTTCACCCTGAATTAAGGGTTGCCATTACGGTAAAAATCGATAATGGTGAAATCTGGCATGCGCAATCATGGATAGATAGCCAATCAATCAAAAAGCAGATTGAACTTTGTTATCGCATCCCCATATAAATCGACATTGAAAATAAGATAGAGAGCACGTATGACAGACGAGCGCGATAATCGCATTGAAATTCCCGTACTCGCGTTACGGGACGTGGTAGTGTACCCGCACATGGTCATACCCTTGTTTGTAGGACGAGACAAGTCTATTCGCTGCCTTGAGGCAGCAATGGAGAACGACAAGCAGATATTTTTGGCTGCCCAGAAAGACGCCGGTGTTGATGAGCCTGAGTCTGATGATATTTATGGTGTGGGCACCATTGCCACCATCCTTCAGTTACTTAAATTGCCTGACGGTACCGTCAAAGTGCTGGTAGAGGGTAATGTGCGTGGCGAAATCACTGAGTACACCCAGTCTGAACCGTATTTTACCGCCCAGGTAGACCGGATAGCAGATGAAGCTATCCCGGAAAGTGAGCAGGAAGTGCTGATCCGCTCAGCTGTGTCACAGTTTGAAGGCTACGTTAAGCTAAACAAAAAGATCCCACCTGAGGTGCTGACCTCGCTGAATGGCATCGATGACGCCGCACGTTTAGCCGACACAATGGCCGCGCACATGCCACTTAAGCTCACTGAAAAGCAAAAAGTGCTGGAAATGAAAGGCGTGAATGAACGCCTGGAATATTTGATGGCTCTGATGGAAGGTGAAATCGATCTGTTGCAGGTAGAAAAGAAAATTCGTACCCGCGTGAAAAAGCAGATGGAAAAAAGCCAGCGTGAGTACTATCTGAATGAACAGATGAAAGCCATCCAGAAAGAACTGGGTGAGCTGGACGATGCGCCGGACGAATTTGAAGCGTTGGGGAAAAAAATCGACGACGCGAAGATGCCTAAAGAAGCCGAAGAAAAGGCACGGGCAGAGTTACAGAAACTGAAAATGATGTCCCCCATGTCCGCCGAGGCCACGGTGGTGCGCAGCTACATTGAGTGGCTGACCTCAGTGCCGTGGAATAAGCGTAGCCCGGTGAAGAAAGATTTGTCACGGGCCGAACAGGTGTTGGATGCCGATCACTATGGGCTTGAGAAAGTCAAAGAGCGCATCGTTGAATATCTGGCTGTACAACAGCGGGTGAAGAAACTCAAAGGCCCTATTCTGTGCTTAGTCGGGCCACCAGGGGTAGGTAAAACCTCGCTTGGGCAGTCAATTGCCAAAGCCACCGGGCGTAAATACGTGCGCATGGCGTTAGGTGGTGTACGGGATGAAGCTGAAATTCGTGGTCACCGTCGTACTTATATCGGCTCGCTACCGGGCAAGCTCATTCAGAAAATGTCTAAGGTGGGTGTGAAGAACCCGTTATTTTTGCTGGATGAAATAGACAAGATGTCTGCGGACATGCGGGGCGACCCATCATCGGCACTGCTGGAAGTGCTCGACCCGGAGCAAAATAACAGCTTCAGCGACCACTATCTTGAAGTCGATTACGACCTGTCGGATGTGATGTTCGTAGCGACGTCAAACAGCATGAATATTCCCGGGCCATTGCTGGATCGGATGGAAGTGATCAGGCTGTCGGGTTACACCGAAGACGAAAAGCTGAACATTGCCACCCGCCACCTGATCAACAAACAGATGGAACGCAACGGCCTCAAAAAGAAAGAACTGGACATCACCGAGTCGGCCATCATTGGTATTATTCGGTACTACACCCGTGAAGCGGGCGTCCGGAACTTAGAGCGGGAAATTTCCAAGGTATGCCGTAAAGCGGTTAAAGACATCCTGTTGAACAAAAACAAAGATACCGTGGTTGTGTCGCAGGATAACCTGAAAGATTTCCTGGGCGTGCAGCGCTTCGATTACGGCAAAGCCGACAAGGAAAACCAGATTGGACAGGTCACAGGCCTGGCCTGGACGCAGGTAGGCGGAGACTTACTGACTATCGAAACGACAGCCGTACCGGGTAAAGGCAAAATGACGTCCACCGGGTCACTTGGCGACGTGATGCAGGAGTCGATCAAAGCGGCCATGACGGTAGTGCGTAGCCGCGCAGATAAACTGCGTATCAACGATGACTTCTACGAGAAGCGTGACATTCACGTCCACGTGCCTGAAGGTGCCACGCCAAAAGACGGCCCCAGCGCGGGTATTGCCATGTGTACTGCCCTGGTGTCTTCGCTAACGGGCAACCCGGTGAAGTGTGAAGTGGCCATGACCGGCGAGATCACCCTGCGTGGTGAGGTCCTTGCCATTGGCGGTCTGAAGGAAAAACTGCTGGCCGCCCACCGGGGAGGTATTAAGACCGTGGTGATTCCAAAAGACAACGAACGCGATCTGGAAGAAATTCCGGATAACGTCAAAAAAGACCTGGATATTCATCCGGTACAGTGGATAGACGATGTGTTAGACATCGCTCTGCAGGAACCGGTGGAATCCTTTAAGGTAGTGTCTGCCAAGTAATCATCAGTAAGGCTGCAGCACCTGTTTTATAAGGGCTGCAGCCTTTTTTTATTAGTTTTTGCGTAAAAAATATACATATACGCGCGGATTCGCTGAATTTTTTAAAATTAGGGCTTTCAAGACCAGGAAGTTGTGTTACCTTTACTGAGTACTCGCTTGAAGCCTTGTCACTAAAGGGATGCAGCGATTCATTAAAAGTTAATTATTTGTTACATCTAGCTTGATGTTAACTTTCAAGCTTGTTATAACGTCCAAGCAAACATGAATGATAATGTGTTTCGGACAACCATATAATAACAATCGAAGGGGATCATAATTGTGAACAAGTCTCAACTCATCGACCAAATTGCTGCTGGCGCAGATATTTCTAAAGCAGCAGCTGGCCGCGCTTTGGATGCATTCACTGACTCAGTAACTGCAGCGCTTAAAGATGGCGATCAAGTTGCACTGGTAGGTTTCGGTACATTTGCAGTTCGTGAGCGTTCAGCTCGCAGCGGTCGCAACCCACAGACTGGTGAGACTATTCAGATTTCTGCAGCGAAAGTTCCTTCTTTCAAAGCTGGTAAAGCTCTGAAAGACGCTTGTAACTAAGCATTAGAAACACCACGAAAAGGCGATGGTATATCCATCGCCTTTTTTATTTGTGCAAACTAAATTCCCACTGAGTGAAAACGCCGCTGTGCGAGCAAAAGTGTCGCGTTCAGGTCAGGGATTACGCTATAATCACCGCTTATTTTGTCGGCCCCCATGCGCAATACGTTAATACGGTGGCAGGCAAGGGTAGTAAGCAACGGAGTTGAAAGTAAATCATGCTAGAAAGAATCAGAGAAGGTTCTCAAGGCCCTTGGGCGATGATCGTCATCGGCCTCATTGTTCTGAGTTTCGTCTTTGCCGGTGTCGGCAGTTACCTGACTTCATCAGGTAGTACGGCAGCAGCCACCGTTAACGGCGAGGAAATCACAGCACAGGAGCTTGAGCGCGCCTACCAGAACCAACGTGGTCGCATGGAGTCACAGTACGGCGAAAGTATTGCGAATCTGTTTGCCAATGAAAATTATCTGCAGGATTTCCGCCGCAATGTGCTGGATCGCCTGATTGCCGAAAAGCTGGTGCAGCAAAAAGCGACTGAGCTTGGGTTGCGGGTAAGCGATGAACAAATTCGCGAAACCATCGTTACCATGCCAGAGTTTCAATATAACGGGCAGTTTGACAACGAACGGTTTAAAGCCATCCTGAGCCAGAACGGTTACCAGCCGGCGGATTTCCGCGATTATCTGCGTACGCAAATGACGCAGTCGCAACTAGCGGCCGCGCTGACAAACTCAGAATTCGCGCTACCCAGTGAAATTCAACGCGCTAATGCCTTACAACAGCAAACCCGCGATGCGAAAACTGTACTGGTGAGTGCGGAGCCGTTCGCAGAGTCTGTGACCGTGTCGGATGAAGACGTGCAGGCTTACTACAACGAAAATATCAGCGCCTTCGACACCGAAGAGCGTATTCAGGCAGCCTACGTGGTACTGGATGCCGATAGCCTGAAAGACGACGTGACAGTGACCGAAGACGAAGTTGCCAGCTATTATGAAAATAATATGGGCGCATACATGACGGAAGAAGAGCGTCGCGTGTCACATATTCTGATTGAGCCAGGCGACGACGAGCAAGCCGCTCGTGAGCGTGCTGAAGCTTTACTGGCGCAGCTGAAAGACGGTGCAGATTTTGCGGATCTGGCAGAAGAGCACTCTGATGATACGTTTTCTGCCGAGAATGGCGGTGACCTGGATTTCATTACTGCTGAGATGATGGATCCTGCATTTGACGAAGCTGCGTTCGCGCTGGAAAACGTCGGTGACTATTCCGATGTCGTTGAAGGCGAGTTTGGTTTTCATATCATCAAGCTGACAGACATCAAAGAAGAACAGGTTACAGCGCTGGCAGATGTGAAACAGGAAATTCGCGATACGCTGGCCACTGACAAAGCCATGGAGCGCTTCTACGAGCTTCAGAATCGCATGGCGGAGGTTGCCTTCGAAATGCCCGATACATTGCAGGACGTAGCCGGGGTTGCCAACGTTGACGTACAGGAAACGGGTTTTTATACCCGCAATACCGCACCGGCACCACTTGATTCAGCCAATGCAGTGGATATTGCTTTCTCGGCGGAGCTGATTGAAGATCGGGTGAACAGCGATATTATTGAGCTTAGCCCTACCAGAGTGGCCGTAATGCGGGTAGCCGGCCACGAGCCACAGCGTACTCAGGCGCTTGAAGAAGTATCTGAAAGCATCGTTGCTACCTTGCGTGCTGAAAAAGCTCAGTCTAAAGCAGAGCAGTGGGCACAAGAGGTGGTGGAAGCATTGCGCAATGGCGAAGATGTGACAGCTAAGCTTAACGAATATGGCCTTGAGTGGCGCGCTCACGAAGCTGTGAGCCGGAATGGCGGTGACCTGGCCCGTGCGCTGGTAGACACCCTGTTCCGGTTGTCGCCGGCTGAGGGCGAAAATCTGGAGGTGACCGCATTGGCGTCAGGTGATGTGGGTATCGTTCAGCTTCTGGACGTCAACAAGGGCGCTGAGCTGCCTGAGGAAGCCCGTGAGTCGCTGAGTCAGCAGCTGGCACAGCTACATAGCCAGACTATGTATCAGACGTACGTAGACGCACTGCGGGAAGAAGCGGAAGTAACAGTGAATCCTAACCTGTAACCACTTACGTTTCCCAGATATACAAAAGCCGGCCATCAGCGCCGGCTTTTTTGTGTCTGTTTGTTCGCGGATATTGCAGCCAGATAGTCTTTACTGAGCTTCTGTTGGTCAGGCCTTTCAGAGGTGGGTGAGGTAAAGCATTAACGTATAAAACCCGGCGATCACCAGCGAGATAATCAGGATATAAGTGAACCCCTGTTTACCCTGCGCCAGTGAGTAACCATTAGATTTCAAATATCCTAACCACAGGGCGCTGAGAATAAGCGGAATAAGAACAATGATTTTCAGCATCGCGTCCGTCCTTTAATGGCTGAGAAGAGCTGGCATAGCGGCCGCTTCTTTTATTATTCAGGTATATAAAAACTGTAAGCAATTGGCAACTTTTACACGGCTGCTCCCCGTGGGTATTCCACCACGTTAACATAGTTTAATTTTAAGTTACTGAAAATATGAATTTTAATTTAAGTTTCACGGGGCGGAACAGTAATTGCAGTTCAAACGGCACCAGTCACGGGCAACCATGCCGGACACGGTAAGTCGGCTTGCGCAGAGATTTCTCTGGCGGCTCGGCAGGTTGCATCAAGTGTTGTTATTTTGGAGTCAGAACATGCGGTACCGTGTAATTGTTTTCTGTGTCAGTGCGTTATTTTTCTCATCTTCGAACGCAGCCGACCGTGGCCATGGTCCGGTTGAAATTATCCCGTCGGTCACCGAAACTAAAAAGCGTCTGCCGTCAGGCTGGCAACAGCAGTTGCAGGTGGGTGGTATTTTACACCACCGGGTTTTTGAAGCGTCTGAGATAGTTTATCGAGACCCTGCACTGGGTTTGCTGACTATTCAGCTGGAAGATAAATTCGTGCGGTTGGTAGAGGCCACCCATGAGATTGTTGATATCCACGATGACTTTTGAGGCCCCTCGGAAAGATCCCTCGCAGAACTAACGTAGCACTATGCAATTAACCGGCCGTAGCACGCCCTTGTGGTGGCTACTGCGCGCGCCTGGCTCCCGCTGATGAGGATATCCGTTCTATTAACAACGACATCAGAGCGAACCTGCCAGATGAAGCAACCCAACCCAATTCATCGTATTATGTGATAACCCCCAATCGCGCTTTTAGCTGAGCGATATCAGCGATACATCACAGTATTGCGCATCCCAAATTCCAGACATAAAAAAAGCACCCGAAGGTGCTTTTTTCTGCTCGGTCAAACCGATTAGCCAAGCGCTTTGATTTGCGCAGCTAAACGGCTCTTATGACGAGCAGCTTTGTTCTTGTGAATCAAACCTTTGGTTGCCATTCTGTCAAGAATCGGAGCAGCAGAAGAGAATGCAGCTTGCGCGCCTTCTTTATCGCCTTTAGCGATAGCCGCTACTACTTTTTTGATGCTTGTACGAGTCATGGAGCGGCGGCTGGCATTATGCTGACGACGCTTTTCGGCTTGAATTGCACGTTTCTTAGCAGACTTAATGTTAGCCAAGGTGTAACTCCCAAAATAAATTCATGTCAAAAACGAGGGTGCGGAGTATGCAGAGTCAACGGCGATTTGTCAAACAGTTTTGCAAGAATAAGCTGATTTTTCACTGATAGCGACTTCGTTATCATTCAGCATCCACTGCAGGGCTGCACACAGCGTCTATTATTACTAAACAGACCTGCTGGCTACGCCTTTGCAAGGAGCCTGGTATGATTACCATTGCCGATATTATGAGTTCACCTGTTACTACCCTTACTACACAGGACACACTGAAAACTGCACACGATCTCACCCGTAAACTAGGTATTCGTCACTTGCCTGTAATTGACCGGGAAAGCGGCCAGTTACGCGGCGTGGTAACGCAACGCACTATGGTAGCAAAAATCCTCAGCTTGCTAAACCTCTATGGTGCTGGCGCGATAAATGAGCGGGAAGCGGCGACCAACGTGATGGAGGTGGCGGTAGTAGATTTCAGGCAAGTAAACGAAAATGAGCCGGTTAAATCGGTGGCCTCCGGGTTTCTCCACAATAAACACGGGTGTTTGCCGGTGATAAACGAGGCCGGTGCGCTTACAGGCATTGTGACTTCGTCAGATTTTGTTAAATTATCCCTCTCGTTGCTGGAGCAGGTGGATCCCTAATCTCAGGTGTCCTGGATACGGCCCGGCAATTTCCTCATCCCACTCGATAGTGCAGGTTTTGGCATTGTCTGAAGACAAGTAAGGGCAATTGTGTCAGGGAAGTTAATAAGATCGGGGCTGGTGGTCAGCCTCATGACGTTGATGTCGCGTGTGCTGGGCCTGGCACGGGATGTGGTTGTGGCACGCCTGATGGGCGACGGCGCGGCGGCGGATGTTTTCTTTTTTGCCAATAAAATTCCTAACTTTTTACGTCGGCTGTTCGCTGAAGGGGCTTTTGCACAGGCGTTTATTCCGGTATTAACAGAAGTTCATCAGCAGGACGACCGGCAGCAGCTACGGGAATTTGTCGCCAAGGTTTCTGGCACGCTGGGTGCTATCGTGTTTGTGGTATCACTACTTGGGGTTATCGCTTCCCCCGTGTTGGCAGCCTTGTTTGGTACCGGGTGGTTTCTGTCCTGGTGGCAGGGCGATCCGGCCGGGGAAAAGTTTGAGCTGGCCTCCACCATGCTGAAAATAACCTTTCCCTATCTGGCATTCATTTCTCTTACCGGGCTGGCAGGCGCCATCCTCAATACGCTTAACAAGTTCGCGGTAGCGGCGTTTACGCCGGTATTGCTAAATGTGTGCATCATTTTGTTTGCGGTGCTGCTGGCACCTGATATGGCGCAACCTGCCTTTGCCCTGGCCTGGGGGGTATTTGTCGGGGGCATCGTGCAGTTAGTGTTTCAGTTGCCCTTTTTATACCGTGCCGGGCTGCTGGTGAAGCCCAGATGGGGCTGGCACGCTCCCAACGTAGTGAAAGTGCGTACGCTGATGATCCCGGCGTTGTTTGGGGTCTCGGTGGGACAAATTAACCTGCTGTTTGATACATTTATCGCCAGTTTCTTAATGACAGGCTCCATCAGCTGGTTGTACTACTCCGACCGGCTGCTGGAGTTCCCGCTGGGATTATTCGGTATTGCTATCGCCACCGTTATTTTGCCAACGTTGTCCCGTAATCATGTCGCCAAAGATCCGCACGCGTTTTCAGACAATATGGACTGGGCTGTCCGCATGGTGTGTGTGCTGGGTGTCCCTGCCGCGGTAGGGCTGGGAACCATGGCCGAACCCATCCTGACAGTGATATTTCAGCGCGGCGCATTTACCGCGGAAACCGCCCGGATGGCGTCCTACTCACTCACTGCCTATTCCTTTGGCCTGCTCAGTTTTATGCTGGTGAAAGTGCTGGCACCGGGGTTCTACTCCCGTCAGGACACGAAAACCCCGGTCAAGTTCGGCATTTGGTGCATGGTCGCAAATATGGTGTTTAACCTGATCTTTGCCATCCCGTATGGCTACATCGGGCTGGCTATTGCGACCAGTTTATCCGCGACACTAAACGCCGGCTTATTGTATTTTACCCTGCACCGTCAGCATGTCTTTCGCATGAGTAATGACACCGTGTGGTTTTTGATTAGGGTATTAGTGGCCTGTATCGCCATGGCCGCAGTTATTCTGTACCGGGACCGCGGCGATGCCTTTTATACATTGTCATTACTGGCTCAAATTGAACAGGTGGCGACGACGATTGCGCTGGCCGTTGCGGTCTTCGGTAGTGCTATGGTGCTCATTGGCGCACGCCCACGACATTTCCGTGCTACCGGCGGATAACAGATCATTGGTATTCCGGTGCGGGTCGTTTATAATCGCGGGCTTTGTTAGGCAAGCGCAAGTGAATCAAGGGTAGCATTACACAGTGGAATTTATCCGCGGGCTTCAAAACATCCGTCCACATCACAGCGGCAGTGTGCTCACTATCGGTAAATTTGATGGTGTGCATCTGGGTCATCAGGCTGTCTTGAAAAACGTGAATGAAAAAGCGCGCGCGTTGGGGCTGCCAGCGACAGTGATGGTCTTTGAACCGCAGCCGGAAGAAGTGTTCAGTCCGGCTACGGCGCCTGCCAGGTTAAGCCCGTTACGTGAAAAATACCTGCTGCTCAAAGCGCAGCAGGTGGATCGGTTACTGGCGGTAAAGTTTAACCGCGCGTTCGCCAGTCAAAGTGCAGACACCTTTGTGCATGATCTCCTGGTAGATCAACTGGGCGTGAAATACCTGGTGGTCGGTGACGATTTTCGGTTTGGCCGTGGTCGGGAAGGGGACTTTGCCATGTTGACCGAAGCCGGTAAAAAATACGGCTTTGAAGTGGTCAGCACGCAGAGCTTTCGCATGGACGACTGCCGCATCAGCTCGACCGCCATCCGCGAGGCACTGGCGATGGGTAACTTTCGTCGCGCCCGTGATATGCTGGGTCGGCCGTTTTCTATCCGTGGGCGGGTTGTGCACGGCGAGAAAAAGGGACGTACCATTGGATTTCCCACCGCCAATGTGCTGCTTAAAAGGTGCAAAGCGCCGCTAGCAGGGGTGTTTGCCGTCACCGTCGCCATCGATAACAATACGTATCACGGGGTGGCTAATATTGGCACCCGGCCCACTGTGGACGGCCAGCGAAGTCAGCTCGAAGTGCACTTATTCGATTTCGACAGGTCGCTGTACGGTGAATCCATTGATGTAGTGCCACATAAGAAATTGCGCGACGAAGTGAAGTTCGCTTCATTCGGTGCGTTAAAACAGCAAATTCAACGGGACGCCGAGCAAGCGCGTCTTTTTTTACAAGCCAACTCTGCGCTGTGACAGGTTCTCAGCAATAACAGAATAATGCTGGTCAGCACGCGCTGATACAGCGCGAAGAGTAAATGGGTATACCAAGTTTATGAGTGATTACAAAGCCACACTGAATCTTCCTGAAACGCCATTTCCAATGCGTGGCAACCTGGCCAAGCGTGAGCCAGATATGCTTAAAGCGTGGAGCAAAGACGGCCTGTACGAAAAAATCCGTGCAGCCAAAGCCGGTAAAAAGCCGTTTATTCTGCATGATGGCCCTCCGTATGCGAACGGCGATATTCATATCGGTCACGCGGTGAACAAGATCCTCAAAGACATTATTGTAAAGTCAAAAACCTTGTCTGACTTTGATGCCCCGTATGTGCCTGGCTGGGATTGTCACGGGCTGCCCATTGAGCTGATGGTTGAGAAGAAAGTCGGTAAGCCGGGTAACAAAGTCACTGCAGCTGAGTTTCGTCAAAAGTGCCGGGAGTATGCCGACAAACAAATTGATGGCCAGAAAGCGGACTTCAAGCGGCTGGGGATCTTCGGTGAGTGGGATAATCCGTATAAAACAATGGATTATCAGTCAGAGGCTGACATCATCCGGGCGCTGGGTAAAATCGTTGACTCAGGCCACCTTGAGAAAGGCTTTAAACCTGTCCACTGGTGTACCGATTGTGGTTCAGCGCTGGCTGAAGCAGAAGTCGAGTACAAAGATAAAGTCTCACCGGCTATTGACGTAAAATTCCCACTGGCGGATACCGATGCCATTGCCGCCGCATTTGGTGTGGCTGCCGACGACCTGATAGCACACAAAGCTGGCGTAGCAATCTGGACCACCACGCCATGGACGTTGCCGGCCAACCGTGCCATCAGTCTGCATCCTGAACTTACGTATTCACTGGTAGAATTACAACCGTCGAAAGAGTGGATTGTGGTCGCGCAGGATCTGCTGGAAAGCTGCATGAGCCGGTATGGTGTAGAAGATTTCCGTGAAGTGGCCTCCTGTATTGGTGAGTCACTGGACACCCTGCGGGTGAATCATCCGTTCCTGGATATCACCGTGCCGTTAGTGCTCGGTGACCATGTAACCACCGAATCCGGTACTGGCTGTGTTCACACCGCACCGGCCCACGGTGTGGACGACTTTAATGTTGGCAAACGCTATAACATCGAAGTGTATAACCCGGTGGGCAACAACGGTGTTTATCTGGATAACACGCCGCTGTTCGCGGGGCAGTTTGTATTTAAGGCTAACGATGCCATTGTCGAAACCGTGGCGGAGCGGGGCAACCTGCTGCTGAACGTGAAATACGAACACAGTTACCCGCATTGCTGGCGCCATAAAACCCCAATTATCTTCCGCGCCACACCGCAATGGTTTGTGAGCATGGACAACAAAGGGTTACGGGCTGAATCACTTGAGCAAATCAAGCAAACCAAATGGATCCCGGAGTGGGGACAAAACCGCATCGAGAAAATGGTCGAGGGACGTCCGGACTGGTGTATCTCCCGTCAGCGTACCTGGGGTGTGCCCATCCCCTTGTATGTACACAAGCAGACCGGTGAGCTGCACCCGGCTTCCTCGTCTCTGATTGAAAAGGTAGCGGAAAAGGTCGAACACGCCGGCATTCAGGCGTGGTGGGATCTTGACGATGCTGAGTTGCTGGGTGACGAGGTGGCTAATTACGACAAAGTACTGGATACACTGGATGTCTGGTTTGATTCCGGCGTTACCCACTATTTTGTCGTTGATCGCCGCGACGATATTCCTGCTTCCGCCGATCTCTATCTGGAAGGCTCCGATCAGCACCGCGGCTGGTTCATGTCATCGTTAATGACCTCGACGGCCATGTATGGTCACGCGCCCTACAAAGAAGTACTGACCCACGGCTTTACCGTAGACGCCCATGGCAAGAAAATGTCTAAGTCATTAGGCAATGTGGTCGCTCCGCAGCAGGTAACCAATAAACTGGGTGCCGATATCCTGCGCTTGTGGGTGGCCTCTACCGACTATCGCGGTGAAATTGCGGTGTCGGATGAAATACTGAAACGTGCCGCCGACAGCTATCGCCGTCTGCGCAACACGGCCCGCTTCCTGCTGGCCAACCTCAACGGTTTCACGCCGGCTGACGCTGTGCAGCCCGACGAGATGGTGGCGCTGGATCGCTGGATCGTGGCCCGTGCAAAAGCGCTGCAGGATGAGCTGATCAACGCATACGAAAAGTATGACCTGCTGGTGGTAACGCAGAAGCTAATGCATTTCTGCTCAATTGAGCTGGGCTCATTCTACCTGGATATCATCAAGGATCGTCAGTATACCGCCAAGCAAGACAGTAACGCCCGTCGCTCGTGCCAGACCGCCCTGTTTCATATCGTCGAAGGGCTGGTGCGCTGGATGGCGCCCATTACCAGCTTTACCGCGCAGGAAATCTGGCAGGAAATTCCTGGCGAGCGCGGCGAATACGTATTTACCGAAACCTGGTATGACGGTTTGCAGGATTTTACCGCTGACAGCACCTTCGATAACAGTTACTGGCAGACGGTCATGAAGGTAAAAGATGCCGCCAACCAGGCAATGGAACAGGCCCGGAAAGACGGTCGTCTTGGCGGTTCTCTGGAAGCCACTATCACGCTGTACGCTAACGATAACTTACTCAGTGATCTGCAAAAGCTGGAAGACGAGCTGCGTTTTGTGCTGATTACGTCAGCGGTAAACCTGAAGCCTGAAGCAGCGAAGTCTGATGCAGCTAACGCCACCGATGTTGACGGGCTATGGGTTGAAGTGGCTAAAAGTGATGGTGAAAAGTGCGCCCGTTGCTGGCACGTAAGAACCGATGTAGGCAGCGACAGCAGCCATCCAGAATTGTGTTCGCGTTGCGTGACTAACGTCGATGGCGAAGGGGAAGACCGTCACTATGCCTAATTTATTTCGCACTACCGGCTTGCGCTTCTTATGGATAAGCGTGGTTGGATTTGTGTTGGATCAATGGTCGAAATATGCCGTCATGGATGCCATGGCGCTTTACGACTCGGTACAGGTGTTGCCGTTTTTTAACATTACCTACGTACACAACTACGGCGCGGCGTTTAGTTTCCTGCACTCGGCGGGCGGCTGGCAACGGTGGTTTTTCACCGCTATCGCGCTGGTGGTGAGTGCCATGATCCTGTGGTGGTTGCGCCAGACGCCGAAAGAGCAGCGTCTGCTGCCGGTGGCTTTCGCCTTTATCTTGGGCGGGGCACTGGGCAATGTGTATGATCGCATTGTGCATGGCTACGTAATCGATTTTCTGGATTTTTACGTGGGCAACTGGTCATGGCCGGCTTTCAATATTGCGGACAGCGTAATTTTCATCGGTGCGGCACTGTTGATCCTGGATATGTTTATTAACCGGGAACAAGACAACGACAATGTGGCAGACAGTTCTGTCGAGAAGAAGTAGAGAGAGCGATTATGACCGAGGCACTTGCCATTGGCGAAAACTGTGAAGTGATTTTGCACTTTGACCTGAAACTGGAAGACGGCTCAGCCGCAGACAGCACCCGGGTGAACAATAAGCCTGCTAAGATGGTCATAGGAGACGGTAGCCTGACACCGAATTTTGAAGCGTGTTTATCAGGTTTAAAAGCAGGCGATAAAAAGTCGTTTACACTGGCGCCTGAAGACGCTTTCGGCCAGCCTGATCCGAATCAGATTCACTACATGGACAGAAGCCGTTTTGGTGCTGACATTGATGTCCAGGAAGGCGCTATACTGGCGTTCGCGCAACCGAACGGTACAGAAATTCCCGGCATTATCCGCAGTGTGGCGGGCACGTCTGTGACGGTGGATTTTAATCATCCACTGGCCGGGCAAACCGTTATTTTTGACGTAGAAATTATAGAAGTTCGTCAGCGTTAGACGAACTCTGAGGAGCACGATATGCAGATCCATCTGGCTAACCCGCGGGGTTTTTGTGCCGGCGTAGACAGAGCTATTACGATAGTGGAGCGGGCTCTGGAAATGTTTGAGCCACCCATCTATGTGCGCCACGAGGTGGTACATAACCGCTTTGTCGTAGAGGGCCTGAAAAAACGCGGCGCGCTGTTTGTGGATGAACTGGACGAAGTGCCAGACGACTGCATTGTGATTTTCTCTGCCCACGGCGTTTCCCAGGCTGTACGCAATGAAGCCGCTGAGCGCGGATTGAAAGTGTTTGATGCGACCTGCCCACTGGTAACAAAAGTGCATATGGAAGTGACCCGGGCCAGTAAAACCGGTACTGAATGCGTACTCATCGGCCATGCCGGCCACCCGGAGGTAGAAGGCACCATGGGCCAGTACAGTAATCCGGAAGGGGGCATCTATCTGGTGGAGTCGGTAGACGATGTGGCCAAACTGGAAGTTAAGAATTCACAGCGGTTGTATTATTGTAGTCAGACGACCCTGTCCGTGGATGATACTGCCGGTGTTATTGATGCCCTGCGAGAGCGCTTCCCGGCCATTGAAGGGCCGCGTAAAGATGATATTTGTTACGCTACGCAAAACCGTCAGGATGCGGTGCGCGAACTGGCCAGCGATTGTGAAGTACTGCTGGTGGTTGGCGCGCAGAACAGCTCCAATTCTAACCGCCTGCGGGAGCTGGCTGAGAAAGTCGGCGCCCGGGCGTACCTGATAGCCGATGCGAACTGTATTCAGCAATCCTGGCTGGAAGGTGTTGAGCATGTAGGTGTAACCGCGGGCGCTTCCGCGCCAGAAGTGCTGGTAAAAGGCGTGATTGACAGGCTGCTGGAGTGGGGCGCCGTGAAAGCCTCAGAACGTCCGGGCCGGGAAGAAAACATTGAGTTTGCGGTACCGAAAGAACTGCGTATTCGTCAGGTAGGCTGATGTAGTCTTGCTGAGATGATGAAAAAACCGAGGACGAACCCTCGGTTTTTTAATGCGCAGACATAAATCAGCTTACCAACACGCAGCAGGCGTCTTATTAGAAGACTGGTCGATAGTAAGTACCTTGCAATTTACGTCTTTAACCTGCTCGTTTTTAGCGGTGGCTACTAATGAAAACTGGGTGGCCGAAGCCCCCGTGACACTGAACGTGTAATAATCAGATGCGGGCATTCCAAGTTGGGCGGAAGTGGCATAGGCGTTATTGTCCAGGCGATAACTTTCCTGTCTTAACTTCAATTGAAGTAGTTCATTTTTTGCTTCCATGCGTCGCGACTCGCGAATATTTTCCAGGTAACTGGGGACTGCAATAGCTCCCAGAATTCCTACAATGGCGAGAGCTATCATTAGTTCCACTAGCGACCAACCGTGGTTAGCTGCGCGAAATCTGGCTTTGTTCATACGTTATCATCACTTTCAATACGGCGAAGTTTTTAACCTTCCTTTACTATTGTATCAGCGAGTAAAGGTTGGTAGCAGGAATATAATGATTCTAGGGCAAGTTTGGGCGGTTATAAGTTTGCTTGCTCATTCAAAGGTATAAATGCAATGACAACAAGACAGCAGGGCCTGACTCTGCTTGAACTCATGATTACTGTCGCGATTGTTTTGTTACTGATAACCGTCGGTTCACCCGCTATTGTCAGTGCGCAGCGTCATTTAAGCTTATCAGGTGCGGTTGAAAACACATATTTCATGTTTCAGCAGGCAAGAAGTCACGCTGTTCGTCAGTCTTCCGACATTGTTATGGATTTTGAAGGAGCAAGCTCATCATGGTGTATAGGCCTCACTGACCAGGCCGACTGTGACTGCAGTGTTGTAAATAGCTGCACTATTGATGGCGTAGATGCGGTGTTATCCAATGATGAGTTTCCGCATACCTGGTTGAAAAGTATCAGTTTCGATGACAATGATCAGGCCTTAATCGATGGCAGGCGTGGCCTTGCACTAAACAGTGCAGGTTCAGCAGTATTAAGCGATAGTAAAAACGCAGTGAGACTGGAATTAAACGCTGTGGGACGAGTAAAGATTTGTGTGACCGAAGGTGAACTAGGGAGCTACCCGCAATGCGACAGTTGAAGTGGCAGAATGGAGCCTCGTTGACAGAATTACTGATCGGCATGGCGCTTGGCACAGCCGCTCTGGCATCAATGGCCTCCCTTGTTGGCTATGGGATAGGAGTCAATGCCAACCTCCTGAATAGTTCCAGACTAAACGAGGAAGCATCGTCTATATTTTTGCTTATAGAAAGAGAAGTTCGTCGTGCGGGCTTTTCCGGAGATACCATCAATATGCTCCAGGACCCGGCGGCTAATCCGTCTCCCTTCGCAAATTCAATCACCGTCAGTGCATTTCCCGGGGAAGATCCGAATAGCTGTATCTTGTTTCGTTACGATGCCAACAATAATGGTGTATTCGATGGTGGCAATAACGGCGAGAATTTTGGCTTTCGGCTGCGTGAGGATCAGGTTGAGATGAGGGTCGGTGATCTGGATTGTGAGGCGTTAGGGTGGATTGCGTTATCCGATATTGACGTGGTTTCCATACAATCACTGAGCTTCATGCCAGTGCAGTCCATCAATGGCGGGGTGCCTACTACTTCGATTAATACCCTGATGGAAGCCGAAATTTTATCCGACGAAAAAGTCTCCCGGCGGTTTGAGTCGCAAACACTGGTAAGAAACTATGACGGCTAAAATGTGTGCCGGTCCGAATCGTCAGGGGGGCGTTATTATGCTCACCGCCGTGCTCCTGCTCTTGGTACTGGTGTCTCTGGTTACTCTCTCTACGGGTAGAATCAAATCTTTTGAGCATAAAATATTGCTTAACACCCAAAGTTACAGTATGGCCTTCAGTAGTGCTGAGGCGGGGCTGGCTCATGGTCTGGGCCTGCTCACTGAATTGCCATCATGGGATGGGGCGCCGGCCAATATAACCTTGCCTGGGCAAGGGCAGTTTACCGTCACAGGAAGCCGCCAGACTGTTAATCGACAATCAGGCTCGCTTCGTCTCGTAACCTTGTCCTCCGATGGTACCTCACCCGATGGTATTGCAACGGTAACCCTAACCCAGCAAGCCATTCAGTACTCAGTTCTTGCTAACCCACCTGATGTGCCGCTTATTGTAGCTGGTGGACTGGATGTCAGCGGGAATTTTGAAGTTGCGGCTAACCCTAATGGTGGGGGCGATGGAGTGCCACTTTCTATCTGGACTGACCTGGATGTGGATATGAACAACGGTAGCGGCACAACCTGTGGTCTTCAGGAGTTTTCGGATGGCGCCTGTAGCTCATCACCGTATTCGGAAAAAGGCTACCAAGGGCCGGACATTTTAGATAATGATGCTAATTTTCCAACCGATTTAATGGAATATTTGTTTAATGTGCCAGCTGATGACTGGCCGACATTAAAAGCCGATGCAGATCTGCGACTGACCTCTTGCGCTGGGTTGGGGCCTGCCTCTGTCGGACTTATTTGGGTGGATGGAGACTGTTCGTTAAACGCTAATGTGACAGTGGGCAGCATACAGGATCCGGTGATTCTTGTTGTTACAGATGGTGATCTCATAATGAATGGTGGGGCGGAAATAAACGGCATGGTATTTTCGTTTAAGAAGCCCACCACAGTAGGAAACTTTGAATTAGATATGGTGGGGTCTGCACGGGTCAATGGCGTAGTTGCGTCTAACCACCCGGTAGGTCACGCAAATGGTACCTACAATTCTGTTTACGACGCTGACGTTTTAGAAAGCCTGGAGCAAAATGATGCATTTCAGCGTGTCGCAATTGTCCCGGGGAGCTGGCGTGACTTTTAAAGGTGGTGATATGAAAGGCTTTACACTTGTCGAAGTATTGGTGGTTTCTTTTATCATCATGGTGGGCGTAACGGGGTTTGTTACGCTTCAGAGCGAGTTTATGCGCAATGATGCAAAACTGAACCTGCGGGGCGTTGCCATGCAGCTTGCGCAAGAAAAAATGGATGACCTTCGGCAATTTGATGTCCTTGAGGTAACCCCCGGAGAAGTTGCTTACAATGATATAGATGATGATCTCGGCGGTACGCTTGCAGCAGGCGAGGTCTTGGTGCGAATTAAGACTGATGCGGGCCGCACCTACTCATTCACTCGCAACTGGCAGGTCACTGACCAATACTATGTTGATACCGACGCCGACGGGCAGGCTGATACCTGGGTGCCGGAAGGTGATCCGGCGGTACCGGTGCCAACTCCTGTGTTATCAGGTAAGAAGGTAGTTGAGGTCTCCGTGACCTGGACGGAACACCAAGGCGGGACAAAGTCCTTGCAGCTTGAAGGTTCAGTGGCCCCGGTCCCGGTAAGCAGAAGTTTTCAGGCGACGAACGAAACAGATAATGCAAAAGCACAGCCGACGGTAAATTATACACCTGGCCTAGCCCCTGATGTTATTGCCTATGACCTGGGAAACGGCGAGAGCATTGAGACCAGCAAACCCGTCCCGGATATTGATAACCGGGGAGAGAATAATATTGTCCAGTTTGAGACCATCCGTTACATAGATCTTCCGGAACAGAATGACAAACTCGAGCAGGAAGATTTTCTGACGGTCAATTGTGCCTGCAAACTCGCCGGCAATGGAGAAGGCTTCACTCCTAGTATGACGATTTATGATGGCTCTGAACTCGTCGTTCAGTCTGGTGAAAAAATTTCGAAGACGACTGGTGTGGTGGCGGATAATCAGCAACCCCCTATTTGTAATGCATGCTGCAGAGACCATCATGACACGGGCGAGATGATTAGCTCGGAGGTCTATTATCGGGCCGAATCGGGGAATCCGCATAAGCACTACAAGAGACAACCAAATGGTTCCTTCACTGTAGCATCCGCCGTGGGAGACCCTTATGATGAAGTGTGTCGATTCCGAAGGGTAGACGGATACTTTGAAATATACCCTGACTGGCAACTGATTGATATTTTGGAGTTTGATGACAATTACCTGTCAACTGAAGCTGCGTTGGATACTTATCGCCGATATTCAGAAGGGGTGGTGGAAGCTAAAATCATGGGGAGTAGCCTGCCTGCTAAGCCGGCAGGACGCTCTATTACAGTAACTCCGGGGGGCTACCAACTCATAGCGCGGGGGATTTATCTGGACCGGATGACGGCCAGCCACAAATCAGCACTTGAGAGTATGATAAGAAGTGGAGAGTCCGACTGGAAAGCGATTGCGCCATTTTACGATGTAAATCTCACACTTCTCTCCAGTTGGTACTCAGATGATCCTGAGGTGGCGACGGTGACAAACCAGGCTATCGATACAATCGTAGATCCTGTGAATGACTTTTACGGCACCTACAGTCGCGGGAGAGTTGAAGCATTGAGCGATGGTGATGCGGGGATCCAGGTACTAGCGCTGGGTAATAACACGGGTATTACAGGTACTCCGGCAGTTTCTCCCTCGGATGTGGCGAACGCAAGGGTAGACAATTCACTCATCGTAACCGTGGATAGCAAATCTTCGTCGGAAAAGTTTTATGCATTGATAGGCGATATAAATTGCCTGATTACGGTCAACAATGCTGAGCAGTCTTGCGAAACCAATAACTCGAAAAAGAGTAATTACGTTGACCTGTCTTCGCTGGCAATCACAAACTCTCCGTCGCGTTTTACTTGCCCAATCACCATTCCTAAAGGCAAATCAACACCATTCTTCAGTTGTGAAGATATTTCTGAAAATTGGACAGGGGATATTATCTTCGCTTTCAGCAAGCCAGGATATCAGGTTACACTTAAAGTAACGCAGCCAGACGGCACTGTGGTTGAAGCAGACCGAATTACTATAAACCCGGGCCTTGAGGCCACGTCTACCAGGGAATACGGGTTGATAATAGAGCTCCACCCACAATAAAGACGTGAGAAATCACCCGCGTAGGACGCAGCATGCAATTAAATGAGACTTTAGTTATGGCAATGCTGGGTTGAATTGGGCCGGCCGGGGAAGCTTTATCAGCGGCCTGCTGTTTATTACACGATGACGCATGAGGGTGCCAGTCTGATTTTGTGATTGCCAGCTCATAACGACGACCACTACACGCGCATCCCGGGCTGAAACGCCCGCGAGCGGGTTGGTATGCCACCGCCGCGTTAAACCGCTGAGCTGAGCCACGGGGACATGGTTAAGCGCGCCGGCCGGCGCTGTACCACCCGCATCCGCCGTGATAAGTGTGCCCTGACCATTGGCCTCGGTGATAAGTATATCGGTGACCTTCTCATCCGCCGCCACGGCCGCGACCCGCCAGGTGGCCAGACTGACACTCACACTGATCTGTTGCTGATACAGGGTTAACAGCCCCAGACAGGTGAACGTAAACAGAGTGGTGGCTATTAAGCATTCGGTAAATCCGACACCCCGTGACGAAATCATCGACACACGTACGGTACGTGCTTTTACGTTATCAGAAGTCATGCCAACTGCCGGGGATGAATGCGACCTGCTGTAAGCCAGGTTGACGCTGAAGCGCCTCCAGGGTGGTAGTGTCGTAGTGTATGCGCAGCACACTGAGTGTAGTTAACGGCTGCATGTTCACCATTGCCCCGGTTACTTGCGCACTTGCTGCCATTGTGATGTCCCGTGGTAACGCGCTACGCTCTGGCACCAGCACCACTAATCCAAAAACCTGCGCGCCGCTGGCCATACTGAAGTGCCCGTCTTTTATTACCAACAACACCGGCTGCTGGGCAGTGCCCAGTTGCTGCCCCGCGCTCAGCTGGCAATCACCGGTAATCATCACGGGGTGATTATGTATAACAGGCAATGTCCGACAATCGGTTACCGGCGCTGACAAATTGAACCGCGTCGGTACCATTTCAGTGCGATTAATGCCAAACAGATAGTGCAAAAGACTGACAGGGAAGCTCAGCGGAGACGCAATTGCGGGAATACAGGGCGGTCTGCCATCTGCCTGGCAGCGGGTGAGTGTGGCGGCTGGATGAGGCGGTACTTTCAACCACAGGTCAGCCGCGGCAGTTGATGGGTTAAGTGTGGTTACTTGCAAACCCGCCGGCAGGACTGTTGTGCTAATTAATGCAGTGGGTGGCAGCGCCATTAATGCCGGGAAGCACAGCAGCGCAGTACGCATTCGGGTAGCACTGCGCCATTGGCCATTATTGTTAGCGTAATTGGCTTCCAGGGCGAACAATTCCAGGTAGGCACCGCGAATATTCAGCGGTTGATGTTGCTGTATCAAGCTACGCTGCAGGGGAGGAAGATTTTGCTGCCAGTTCGTGGTGGCACGTAGCGCATGCTGAAAAATTTTTAATTGCTGCCAGGCGGTATCGTTTAGCTGAGTATGTGTGTACTGACGTTGTGACGCAGAAACTGCCATACTGAGTACAGATGTGTAGCCGGTTAAGGCGACCGTGGTTATTGCCAGTAGCAGGCAGATCGGAACCAGTAATGTCATTCCCCGACACAGCATCTATGGCACCACTATATTCGGCATAGGTACCGTAAAGGTCACCGAATGTTGTAAGTTCGGATTGGCCACCGACTCCCCGGCAAGGGTCACCGGCAGGGCGGCGCCATAGCCGGCTGCTACCGGTGCGCCAATCACGAACTGACGCAAACGGATGTGTGCTGAAGAGGTTATATCCTGCCAGCCGCCCTGGGTACAGTTACGCCCGGCCATACGGTATTCCAGCGCCCCGTCCCGCAGTCGGAACCCCAGTAACTCAGCCGGGTTAAGGCTATTAGGTGTGCCATTTTTATTTTTATCATAAGCAAACAGGACGCAGCTGCCGGCCGGTTCGCCCGGATACGCGGCCAGGGTGAGTTGACCAAACACCGCTGCCGCAGGCGGGGGAGAAAGTCGCTGGCTAAGGGGCAATGCCACATAACCTCCCCGTTGTAACTCGGTGCGAATAGCACGGATCAGCAGCCGAATATCTTCTTCCAACATAAGCTGATGATGCAAAACAGCAAGCCGCGCCAGTTGTTGCAATGTGAGGGTGGCTGCGCTGGCAAAAAATGCGCTGGCGATAGCCAGTGACACCAGCAGTCCAACCAGCGTGACACCCCGTATAGCTCTTAACATGCGGGCAGCCCCCGAAAGGGCTCGGTCAGGCACATACGCACCCGGCCTAGGGCGCTGTATATCACTTTGCCTTCATACTGGCCGTGTTGAACCTTCAAACTAGTGGCAAATCCGGGCGTTATGCCTGAGTGCGGTGCAAAAACTACCAGCGGTGACCGCTGAGTAGCCGGCCACACCCAGACATCGGCAGCAGAGTCGGTTTGCAGCAGTACAGGGACGCCGTCAAACGGACAGGTGGGATCAGCCAGACAGGCACATTGCGCAGAAAAGGAAAGTCGCAGGCACCACTGGCTGCCACCGATCACACTCAGGTACACCTTTTTACCGCTGGTCTCAGCATGTTGAGCCCCGGTTCTCAGCACCTGGGCGATGGCATGCATGCGAGTTACCACCCGCTGTTGATGCTGCCATGATGCCAGCGAGGGAGCAGCAATAATACTGAGTAGCGCAATGATGGCCACGACGATAAGGCACTCGGGCAGGGTCACCCCCCGGTTACGCAGAAAACTGGACTTACAGGCACGTTTCATAACGTCTCCCAACTGATAGATTGTGCCATTGTAAACGCAAGTTCCAGGCAAGAGAGCTGATCGGAAGCCGGGTTTGAAAGAAAGCAGGAGAACGGGTATGCAGTATAAAGAGCGTTACAGAGGCATGACGCTGGTTGAGCTATTGGTGGTGATCGTGATTGTGGGAGTGCTTGCTACTCTCACTGTCAGCGCGGCAGGTGCGCAGATGAAGCGCCAGCAGTTGCTTGCTATGCAAACGGCACTGTTACATGCGCGGGCAGAACAGGCAAACTTCTGGTTAGTGCAGGGACGTTATAGCGGAACTGTGTTACTGACTGAGGATCCTCGCTTTAGTCTGCGGGTAGACCAGGCTGACACTACCACCTATACCCTGGTGGCGCAGTCGCAGACTACGCTGGATAATGGCTGTGAGAAGCTGGTGGTAACTGCCACCACCCTGTCACCTGCTCATTGCTGGCCTTAGTCATGGAGGAATGCCGGCAGCATTCTTATCTTTGAATGCTAGCTTTGGACGGAAGTTTGTAGAGCTATAAGGCATATAGCGGCGACCTTGTGTCCCCGTGTTTCGGCAGCCGTCTTTGCTCAGTATTCTTACAAGAGAGGTTCTCTTCGGCAACGTGCAAACTAAAACCGCAACGAGACAGTAGAATCGGTGGGCTAAGTGTAATCCATGCTGACTAGTGCCTGATGAAGTACAGTCCGGGTATTTTTCTGTGGCATATTTGTTGCCTGTTCATTGTCTGCTGACAGCGAAGGGGTGTTTAGCGTACACTCAGGGTACTGGGAGTCACGTTATACAAGTGAAAATACGATGCACAAACAAGCAGTTATAAATGAAATGCGGGTTCAGCCGCAAATTGATGCAGCGGCCGAGGTGGCGCGCCGGGTCGCGTTCATTAAAAACCACCTGACCCGTTCAGGATTAACATCACTGGTACTGGGGATCAGTGGCGGAATTGACTCCTGTACACTGGGTAAACTGGCACAATTAGCAGTTGATGAGCTGAACCGCTCGCAACCTGATACGTACCAGTTCGTAGCGGTCCGTTTGCCTTATGGCGTGCAGGCAGACGAGGACGACGCGCAACTGTCTATCGACTTTATCAAGCCATCCAAGTCATTGTCGGTCAACGTGCAACCAGGGGCGGATGCGATCCATGATGTGACGACCGCAGCGCTCAGCGAGGTTGCGCTTTTGCCTGCAGACGAGAGTAAGCAGGATTTTGTAAAGGGCAATGTGAAAGCCCGTACCCGGATGATTATCCAATATGAGATTGCGGGCATGGTGGATGGGTTAGTGCTGGGTACTGACCACAGCGCAGAAAACATCACGGGTTTTTACACCAAGTTTGGCGACGGCGCCTGCGATCTGGCACCGTTGTTTGGCTTAAACAAACGTCAGGTGCGTCAGGTGGCGGCTTATCTTGGGGCACCGGCAGCGGTCATTGATAAAGCGCCTACCGCTGATCTGGAATCGCTTAGCCCCCAAAAGGCTGACGAACAAGCCCTTGGCATGACCTATGACCAAATTGATGACTTTCTGGAAGGTAAGCCAGTAGATGCTGCCGTAGAAGAAAAGCTATTAACCATTTATACCCGTACACAACACAAACGGGTGCCGATTCCAACAATATACGATGATGAGTAGCCAGTTATGAAAAAAATTGAAGCGATCATTAAACCCTTCAAAATGGACGATGTCAGGGAAGCCCTCGCCGAAGTTGGCATTGCCGGAATGACGGTCACGGAAGTGAAAGGTTTCGGCCGTCAGAAGGGCCACACTGAACTCTATCGGGGAGCCGAGTATCAGGTAGATTTCTTGCCGAAAATTAAGATTGAACTGGTATTGGGTGATGAGATGGCTGACCAGGCAATCGAGGCTATTGAGCAATCAGCAAAAACCGGCAAGATTGGAGATGGCAAAATTTTTGTCTATCAGGTTGATACCGCCATTCGGATCCGTACCGGTGAACAGGACGAGGATGCCCTGTAAGGCTTTTTCCGGGTACAAAAAAAGGTGGCTGATGCCACCTTTTTTTGCCTAACCTGACGTTATGCAGGCTGTTCGCTTTTGCAGCCTTCCGGGCCATGTACATGCCCGTGTTCCAGCTCTTCAGCAGTGGCTTCACGAATATCTACCACTTCAACTTCAAACGTTAATGGCACGCCTGAAAGAGGGTGGTTGCCGTCTACTACCACGTCATCTTCCGTGGTTTCTACCACGATAACTGACTGGTCACCCTGGGGGGTAGAGGCGCGAAATGACATGCCCACTTCCACTTCCATGCCTTCAAACATCGACTTAGGTACACGCTGAACCAGCGCATCCACACGATGCCCGTATGCCTTCTCTGGCTCCACGGAAACGGTAAATGCGTCGCCTTTCTCTTTGCCTTCTAAAGCCTCTTCCAGGCCTTCAATCAGAAAGCGACGACCGTGCAGCACCGTTAAAGGCTCTTTGCCGAATGAGGAGTCTAGCTCGCTGCCATCCTCGGCGGAAACCTTATAATGTAATGTAACGACGCTGTCGGAGGTTATTGTCATAATCAATCCTGTTCAATTGGGAGTGCTCGTGCACTCATGAATTTTAGGCTATTTACGCCCTCGAATAGTGCTGCCTTTGTCTTCGACAATAGAATAAGGCAGAGGTTCTGCAGTCACCACATGCTCAGGCGCTTCGGCCAGTCTGTGGTTATCCTGCGGTTGGGTATCATTTGATAACACCGCCATCAGCCAGGTTTCTTCACCCAGTTGGGCAGCGCGAATAACAGTACCGCCACGGCGCCAGTTATCACCCACCTGTTTTTCTAGGGTATCATCTACAGCTGCTTTTGTCGCCACGGGGAGCCGGAAGCTAAAGGCAGCACGTTTGTTCTTACCCAGAAAGTGAGTCCGTGCCACCACTTCCTGGCCCATGTAACAGCCTTTATCAAAATCGATGCCCTTGAGCGCCTGTACATTCATCATCTGGGGCACGAACGCGTTTACGCTATTGCCGGAGACTGCCGGTATGCCATTGGCAATCTGAACGGCTTCGAATACTTCCGAGCCATACCAGACCACGGCGTCCTGGTCGCGCAGCGGAGCCAGGACTTTATCAGCTGACCGGCTCAGTAGCCAATACATCGGTGACGCGCCCGGCAGGGCAAATACCACGCTGTCGTCAGTTTGCAGGGTGGTTAGCTCAGCCTCTGGCAAGCTGCCAAAGTGAGACTGCAACGCGGCTTCTGCTTGCGGACCGTGGAGCAGCCACTGGCCGTAATCTTGCGAAGCGTCAGAAATGTCGACCTTGGAAAATACGCCGTATTTTTGTAACTGCGCTAACGATTGCGATAACGCGTCACGGTGCATAGTAAGCAACTGCGTCTCCTGATGGCGCAACGCATACATCAGTGCCCAGGCTTTACCTTTAAAATCACAGTGGGCAGCGTGTCGCACACTGTTGTGCGCAAACTCTTTGGTGTTGATCGTTAGCTGACCATGGAGGTAATCGTCGCGCTGCTCCCCGGTAATGGCGGCCACGCCATAATGCTCAACAGAAATAACCGCGTTTTCAGCAAGCTGCTCCAGACGGGCAAGACGCTCCATAGTAATCTCCTGACAATGTTTTCAAACCGCAGCTGGTGGTTTTACGTATTCCAGCCTGACTGTGTGAGGACATGGGGGGAGATTCACAGGAAACAAGTGTCCCGGGCGAAAATCCTGCGAAAAGGACAGTGATTTCCCACACACCCACATGCTATTATTTCGCACGAATTAAAAAGAAGTAGTGATTTATGTTTACACCAAAACGTTTAGCGAGATTGAGATGGGCCTGTCGTCGGGGCATGCTGGAACTCGACGTCCTGTTACTGCCTTTTGTTAACGAGGCTTTTGAGGATCTTACCTATCCACAACAAGAGACTTTCGAGCGACTGCTGACGTGTGACGATCCTGATCTCTACGCCTGGTTCATGGGCCACCAGAAAACCGACGATCCCGAACTTGCTGAAATGGTGGACATCATCATCCGGCGTGTCAAAGTTTAACCTTACAGTCACGGCACTCACACCGTACCGCATTGACTTTCTCATTCCTGTGACGGCTTTGCTGATAGCTACAGTGGCGATGCCTGCCCCCGTCTGGACCTGGCTTTCACCGTGGAGCGCAGCACTAATGCTTGTCGGATTAGGGCTGGTGGCGTGGCAATTGCCTTGGCGTCGACACATCACCAGTGAACAATTCAGTGTGGACGGGCGCGGGCTGATAACCCCCACAGCGGTGAACGGCAATCCTGTAGAGCCGGTAAGTTACGTGCTCAGTCATCAATCCCGGGTTACTGCCCTTGCCGTTTATCTTGAACTGGTTGCGCCGCAGCAGCCGGTGCAGCGAAGATGGTTATTCCGTTCACAATGCCACCCCAGAGATTTTCGCAGGCTAACCCGGCTGATCCTAAGTCAGGCGCAATCCGCCAGGGAGACACTATGATTTCGTTGTATACGCGCGCGCTACTCAAGCGCACAGACAAGCGGCCACTGCAGCAATTTAAGCCACCTCCGCTGCCGGGACGGACGTATTCCCGTACGGTAACAATAGATAACGATCACTATACGCGTTATTGCCAGCTGACCCGCTGGCCTGCGTCCTCAGCACTCCACCCCTGTTATCTGCAAACTCTGTCGCTGCCTTTGCAGATGCAGTGTTTGCTTGATAAGCGCAGTCCGTTTCCGTTGCTGGGGTTGGTGCATACTAAAAACAGCGTCTCGCAGCGGGCAGTAAACCGCGCTGTGCCACTGGAGCTGCGTGTCCGTTTCTCTGCTATTCGACAGCACCCCAAAGGGTGGGAGTGCGATGTGCAGGTGAGTGGCTTACAAAGCGGTAGCCAGGTTTATGAGGCCACCAGTACTTATCTGACCCGGGTAAAAGCCTCCCATGTGGTGCCCGGCAGGCGCACGACGGATGGCGCGTCGCAGCAACCTCTGGAGCAGGAGCCATTGGCGCGTCTGACGATCCCTGCCAGTATTGGACGCCAGTACGCGAGGGTATCAGGTGACTATAATCCAATCCATCTGCATGGGGTCACTGCGAAGCTGTTTGGTTTCAGACAGCCGATTGCACATGGTATGTGGACATTAGCGCGCAGTTTTGCCGCGTTGCCACAGAATAATCTGGAGGGGAGTGTGCAATTGCAGGCGGTGTTCGAAAAACCGGTTTTCTTACCGGCCTCAGTTCTTTTGCATAGCAATGAAGATACGCCGGGTAGCTTTACGTTATGGTCTGAAGATGGCAAGCACCGGCATCTGCAAGGCAGCGTAACGGCGCTGCCTCAGTAAAAATCAGGTGGCCAAGGTGCCAGGCTCGGCGAGTTGCCGGGTTTTCGATGGTATGAGAATAGTGGGTTGCGGGTTATCGCTGGTTTCCGGGTGATCCAGATTAAAGTGCAACCCCCGGCTTTCTTTGCGTTGCATAGCGCAACGCACAATGAGCTCGGCCACCGTCACCAGATTTCGAAGTTCAAGCAAGTTGTTGCTTACCCGGAAGTGGGCGTAATATTCTGCAATTTCCTGCTCCAGCAACTGAATGCGACGCAGTGCGCGCTCCAAACGTTTGTCCGTCCGGACTATACCAACGTAATCCCACATGAATAAACGCAGCTCATGCCAGTTGTGCTGAATAATCACCTCTTCATCAGAGTTGCTTACCTGAGACTCATCCCAGGGGGCAATTTCTTCATCAGTGGGAGTATCATCCAGACGAGAAAGGATGTGCTCTGCGGCTGAGCTGGCAAAAACCACACATTCCAGCAACGAGTTTGAGGCCATGCGGTTGGCACCATGCAGTCCTGTATACGCAACTTCGCCCACTGCGTAAACATTATCCAGATCGGTACGGGCATTAAAATCCGTCATGACGCCGCCGCAGCTGTAATGTGCGGCTGGCACCACGGGAATGGGTTGGCGGGTGATATCGATACCCAGTGAACGGCATTTTCGATAAATATTCGGAAAATGCTTAACGATGAAGTCCGCCGGCTTGTGGCTGATATCAAGATACATGCAATCGGCGCCAAGCCGCTTCATTTCATAGTCTATAGCGCGGGCGACCACGTCTCGCGGGGCCAGATCGCCACGCTCATCAAAGCGGGTCATAAACGGCGTCCCGTCTTCGTGTACCAGCCGGGCGCCTTCGCCACGCAGCGCTTCGCTAATCAGAAAATTACGCGCCTGCGGGTGATAAAGGCAGGTAGGATGAAACTGGTTAAATTCCATGTTGGCTACCCGGCACCCCGCGCGCCAGGCCATGGCCACACCATCACCGCTCGACACATCCGGGTTAGAGGTGTACTGGTACACTTTACTGCCGCCACCGCTGGCCAGGGTGATGAAGTTTGCTCTGATGACTTCCACGTGTTCGCGTTGACGGTTCCAAACATAGGCGCCAGTACAACTGCCCTCCCGCGTCTTCGACGGGATCAGGTCAATCGCATTATAGCGCTCGAAAAAGTGAATATTAGGATGCGCCGAGACAGCATCATTCAATGTAATTTGTAACGCTTCGCCAGTGGCATCGGCTGCATGTAGAATGCGGCGGTGACTGTGACCCCCTTCGCGGGTGAGATGATAACGCTGTTCGCCCTTGTCATCGGTTTCGGTATCAAAGGGTACGCCGAAACCAATCAGCCACTCCAGCGATGATTTTGCGCGTTCAGCTGTGAACCTGACGGCGGCTTCGTCGCACAGCCCTGCGCCGGCTAGCAGGGTATCCTGAACATGGGCGTCAATGGAGTCCTGCTCGTCGAATACCGCAGCAATACCACCCTGTGCGTAGCGGGTAGACCCTTCGTTGCGGTCACTTTTGCTAAGCACGATAACCTGACAATGCTGCGCCAGTTTGAGGGCCAGGCTCAAACCTGCAGCACCGCTACCGATAATGAGCACGTCACAACGATGTTCAATGGCGCTTGCGGCACCAGAGGGTGAAGGCAACTCTGATTTCATGTATTTTTAGCGTAGTAAGTCGGAGCGAAGATGCAGCAAGTCTAAAGGATGAGTGGTAAAACACAATCGCGAACAGTAGGCTATTACGTTTTTTTTAGAAAAACTGCCCTTATATCGAACTTTTCAGAAACCGGGCAGTCTACACATACGCTTGCGAGAGCTATTGTGTAGTAGACGTTAAGGAGTGATGGCTCGAATGAGCGAGCAAATAACCGATCAGCAACTGGTTGAAAAGGTACAGAGTGGCGATAAAAACGCTTTTAATCTTCTGGTAACCCGCTATCAGCACAAGGTAATGCATTTAGTCTCGCGCTATGTGAAAAATTCTGGTGACGTCGCAGACGTGACTCAGGATGCTTTCATTAAAGCGTATCGCGCATTACCTAACTTTCGTGGTGACAGCGCGTTTTATACCTGGCTATACCGGATCGCAGTAAACAGTGCAAAGAATTACCTGGTCGCGCAGGGCAGAAAGCCGCCGGCCAGTGATGTTGATGCCGATGAAGCCGATTATTACGAGGGCAGCGATGCACTGAAAGAGCAATCGACGCCTGAGCGCAGTTTGCTGTCTAATGAAATAGAAGCCACCTTATTCCGCGTGGTGGAAAAGCTGCCTGATGATTTACGCACAGCAATTACGCTGCGCGAAATTGAAGGGTTAAGTTACGAAGAAATTGCCACTGCCATGGACTGTCCCGTCGGGACTGTCAGGTCACGGATATTCCGGGCTCGCGAAGCAATTGATAAAGTTATACAACCGCTGTTAGAAAATTGAACTTTTCGTTTGTGAGGGTTACTAACAGCTGTGTTAGGGTGGTAAGTGATCAGCATTGATCAGGGTGTGAATATATGACGCAACAGCAAGAACAATTGTCCGCTTTCATGGACGGTGAAGCACAAGACAATGACATTATTGACGTAATTAAGCAGGATGCTGAATTGCGGGCAAAGTGGCAGCGCTACCACGTCATCCGTAGCGGCCTCCGTAAGGAAGCCAGTGTCGCGCCACAAGTAGACATTACCGCCAGCGTGGCAGCTGCGTTGGAAAATGAGCCTACGATTATGGCGCCGAAGAAGTCCCGGTGGAGCAAAGTACCGGTGCTTGGCAGTGTCGTGCCGTTTGCCAGACAGACCGGACAATATGCGGTAGCAGCCTCGGTGGCGGCAGCGTTTATCTTAGGCTACCAGCAGTTCAATCAGCCTGAGTTGCCGAATGAACCGTTTATGACAGCGCCGACTAACCCTCAGGGTGGCATGGCGCCGGTGAGCTTGCAGCAAACCCGTACGCTTCCCAGAAACGATATGGAAGTAATGCTGGAGAAAAAGCGCAAGGTGAATGCCCTGATTGCTGATCACGAGCAGCAGGTTAAAATTAAGCAAGCTGAAGAGCAAAGCGAAGAAGCTAAGCAAAACAATCAGCCAGAATCTCAGCCATAGTAGCGACAGCATGAATTTATGTAGTAACGTACCAGCCACTTCCGGGCTGGTACGTTTGTTTTCAGGAACAAGAAAGTGCCTGCTGGTGGGCGCAATGATCTGCGCCTTACCCGCCATGGGGCAAGAGTCGTCTGCGCAGCCGGACGTAATCTATACCGAAGAAGATAAGCTCAACCAGTCTGATCAAGGTGAAAGTGATGCCCACTCATCCGCTGCCGCTGACGATGAAGCCCCCACCACCACCGGCGACTGGCTTGAACGGTTAACCCAGGCCACCCAAAACCTCAATTTTCAGGTCACTTTTGTGCAAAGCCGGGCGGGTCAGGAAACGGTGCCTTACCTGTGGCGGCATGCCGTGGACAAAAACGGTCAATCCCTCGAGCAACTGAACCTGCAGAACGGGCCGGGCAGGGAGCTAATCCGGGTAGGCAGCGTGGTAAGCATCTTTGAGCCCGATGTGCCGCCGTACAGTTTACGGTCAGATTATATTAACGGCCCTATCCCCAGTGAGCTGCTGTATCATCCGGATGCGCTGCGAAAGGGCTATGAGTTTGTGAGCGTGGGCAGGGCGCGGGTAGCAGGGCGGCCTGCACAGCAAATTAGGATAGTGAGCCGGGATAACAGCCGGTTTAACTACCAATTGTGGCTGGACGAGAAAACCGGCATGTTGCTGAAGCTGAATATGCTTGACCTGCAAGGGGCATTGTTAGAGCAAATACAGGTGACCTCACTGACAATTACTGACGCGCCACATGCTTACTTTCAGCGGGTAAATCAGGCATCGTTGCCGAAGCCAATGGCTATTTCTCCCAGTAAAACCCGGGATCACGCCTGGGAAGTGACCTATTTGCCTACCGGAATGCATGAGGTACGTCGTGATATCCGTCGGCTGGCTCTGACCGGTCAGGTGGTGGAATACAAGATGTTCAGCGACGGGCTGGTGGATGTCTCGGTTTATGTGCAGCCGGCTGCGGATGCACTTGGCTCGGATCTGGTGTTGCGGCATAACCTGAATACGTTTCTCACCCTCACTGACGGAAAAGCACAGGTGACGGTAGTGGGAGAAATTCCACCGAAAACGGCCGAATCAATTGCCACCTCATTGTCGCTGACCGGAGACACAGAGTGATTACTGAGACGGCCACAGTGGTGCAGGTGGATGAAGACCGGGTCGTGGTAGAAGCCGCGATCAAAACCACCTGCTCCAGTTGTCAGGCGCAATCAGACTGTGGCACCGGCGCCATTTCCCGGGCGCTGGCGCCTAAAGTGCAGCAACTTAGTTTGCGCTCACCTATGCCGGTGAAAGTAGGTGATAAGGTTCAGGTCGGTATTCCGGAAGCCGGCATCGTCAGTGCCTCGGCACTGCTTTACTTATTGCCGTTGGTTATGTTTATTGCCAGCGCCGTGCTCTTCAGTGCGGTGTTGCCCGCCATGGGACTGGTCAGCGAACTGTGGGTGTTACTCGGGAGCGTGCTGGTCACCCTCGCAGGCTTTGTGGCGTTATCCGGCTGGATTAAAAAGCTCGACAGCCGTCGTTTCGAGCCAGTATTGCTGGCGAAATCTCAACCCGCTATGTCCCCCGACAAGCCTGTGGTGTAAGGGTTAATCCTCGGCGCTGAATGCTACGCCTGGCAATATTTCTCTGCTGTACATTTGCCGCCTTTCGGCGGACTTCATTCGCTTTTCCGGTAAGAAATGGGTAAAATCCGCTCGCGCTGCGGGGTGACGTGGAACGACGTTTCCTTCCCCGGGTGATCACCCTCTGTGCAGACAGAGTAAAAAGTAAGTTTAACGATAATTTTTTGCAGGTAATTTCCAGCATTATGCAACATTCGCACATTCGTAATTTCAGTATCATTGCTCACATCGACCACGGTAAATCAACGTTGTCAGACCGCCTTATTCAACATTGTGGAGGGCTGACCGAGCGTGAGATGGCCGAGCAGGTACTCGACTCCATGGATCTCGAGAGAGAGCGGGGAATTACGATTAAGGCGCAGAGTGTCACGCTGAACTATACCGCCCGTAACGGCGAAACCTATCAGCTTAACTTCATTGATACCCCCGGACACGTGGATTTTACCTATGAAGTGTCGCGCTCGCTGGCGGCCTGTGAAGGTGCGCTGCTGGTAGTAGACGCCGGACAGGGCGTAGAAGCGCAAACCCTGGCAAACTGCTATACCGCTATCGATATGGATATGGAAGTAGTGCCAATCCTGAACAAAATCGATTTGCCGCAGGCAGAACCCGATCGGGTCGCTGAAGAAATTGAAGACATTGTAGGCATTGACGCCTTGGAGGCCGTGCGCTGTTCTGCTAAGACCGGTGTGGGTATCGAAGATGTGCTTGAAGTCATTGTTAACAAAATTCCGCCGCCAGAAGGCGACCGTGAGGCCCCGCTGCGGGCACTCATTGTTGACTCCTGGTTTGATAACTATCAGGGCGTAGTGTCGCTGGTACGTATCATGGAAGGTGAGCTCAACGTAAAAGACAAAATTCAGATCATGTCGAATGGCCAGACGCACCAGGCCGACAAAGTCGGAATCTTTACCCCGAAACCCGTTGAAACCGGCACGCTACGGGCCGGAGAAGTGGGCTTTGTGATTGCCGGCATTAAAGATATTCAGGGCGCCCCGGTAGGTGACACGATTACGCTGGCCAAAAAGCCGGCCGAAAAAATGTTGCCAGGCTTTAAAAAAGTGAAGCCGCAGGTTTATGCCGGCGTGTTCCCAATCAGCTCGGATGACTACGAAGACTTCCGTGACGCCCTGGCAAAACTTAGCCTGAATGATGCCTCGCTGTTCTATGAACCAGAAAGTTCAGCCGCGCTGGGTTTTGGGTTCCGTATTGGTTTTCTGGGTATGCTGCACATGGAAATTATCCAGGAGCGACTGGAACGTGAATACGATCTTGGTCTGATCACCACGGCGCCTACGGTAATTTATGAAGTAGTGACGACCAAGGGAGAGACACTGAGTGTAGATAACCCGTCTAAACTGCCGCCGGTGAATGATATTGAAGAAATTCATGAGCCAATGGTAGAGGCTAACATTCTGGTACCGCAGGAATTTCTGGGCAATGTCATTACCTTGTGTGTGGACAAACGCGGAATGCAGACGAACATGGCCTACCACGGTAAACAGGTGGCGGTCACTTATGAACTGCCTATGGCAGAAGTGGTCATGGACTTTTTTGACCGCCTGAAGTCTACCAGTCGCGGGTTCGCTTCGCTGGACTATAATTTTAAACGCTTCCAGGCATCAGACATGGTGCGGGTAGATATTTTAATCAATGGCGAGCGGGTTGACGCGCTGGCCATCATCACCCACCGCGACCAGGCCCAGACCCGTGGCCGCGAGCTGGTGGATAAGCTACGCGAGCTGATCCCACGGCAGATGTTTGATATTGCGATTCAGGCGGCCATTGGTAACCATGTGGTGGCGCGGAGTACGGTGAAGCAGCTAAGGAAAAACGTTATTGCCAAATGTTATGGCGGTGACGTGAGCCGGAAGAAAAAGCTATTGCAAAAGCAAAAGGAAGGGAAAAAGCGCATGAAGCAAATTGGTAACGTTGAATTGCCACAGGACGCGTTCCTGGCCGTATTGAAGGTAGGCAAGTAATGGCGAACTATTTTTCCTTATTGCTGGTTTTTCTGACGCTGGCGACAGGGCTTATCTGGTTGTTAGACAGCCTGATTTTTGCGCCCAAGCGCAGAGCGAGGATGGCAGATACGGCGGCCGCCGCCGGCAGCACTTCGGGCATGGATCCGCAACCGGAGTTACCGTACCTGGTCGATACCTCGCAACAGGTTTTTCCGGTCATTGCCTTCGTACTGGTATTACGGTCTTTTTTCTACGAACCGTTTCAAATCCCGTCTGGCTCTATGATGCCTACATTACTGGTGGGTGATTTCATTCTGGTAGAAAAGTACGCCTATGGGGTCAAAGACCCGGTATTTCGGGAAAAGTTGATTGAAACCGGCGCGCCTGAACGGGGTGACGTAGTGGTATTTAAATATCCCGAAGCACCCAATGTAGATTATATCAAGCGGGTAATTGGCTTACCGGGCGATACCATTGTCTATCGCAATAAGCAGGTATTCATTAAACCTAAATGTGATGGAGACAGTGATACGTCGGCGTGTGGGGAATTACGGGCGATTCCGCAGGAATTTGTCAGCCGCGGCGAGTTTGTCCAAGAGATGGCTCCGTTGCTGCGCTACCGTGAAACGCTGGGTGACGTGACCCATGATGTGCTGCGCCATCCTCGCCGGGAATTTGGCAGCGCCAGCTTCTACTCCCAGCCTGGCACCCGCCGCGATGAATGGATTGTGCCGGAAGGCGAATACTTTGTGCTGGGTGACAATCGCGACAACAGCCGTGACAGCCGTTTCTGGGGTTTCGTACCTGATGATAACCTGGTAGGCAAGGCGGTCGCCATTTGGATCAGCTTTGAATTTGAACGGGGCACCGACAGCTGGCTACCAAGCTGGATCCCCACCGGCGTGCGATTTGACCGTGTAGGTGGCATTGACTGATGCAAGGTATTAACCCGTATCGTCGTTTATATGCCGCACTGGGTTATGAGTTTCAGGATGTGACTATGCTGGAACAGGCCCTGACCCACCGCAGCGCCGCCAAAGAGCATAACGAACGACTGGAATTCCTCGGCGATGCCGTATTAGGCATGGTGATTGGTGAAGAGCTTTTTCGTCATTTTCCTGCCGAGCCCGAGGGCAAACTTACCCGCATGCGCTCCACGCTGGTTAAGGGTGACACGCTGGCCGAGTTAGCCCGTGAAACCAGTATTGGCGAGTTACTTAAACTGGGGCCGGGCGAGCTGAAAAGTGGCGGCCATCGCCGTAGCTCAATTCTGGCCGATGCGGTGGAAGCGATTATCGGTGCAATCTATCTGGAAGCCGGGCTTGAGCAGGTACGCACTGTCATTCTGAGTTTATGGCAGTCGCGGATAACCCGGCTGGACCCTAACGCGCATCCGAAAGACAGCAAAACCCGCCTGCAGGAGTTTCTGCAATCGCGTAAGCAACCACTGCCGCAGTACGAGGTAGTGTCTATTACAGGTAAAGATCACGCGCAAACCTTTGAGGTAAGCTGCACTGTCAGCAGTCGTGAGGAACCTATTACTGCCGCTGGCAACAGTCGGCGCAAAGCGGAACAGGAAGCCGCACGCTTAATGCTGGAGGTGTTGGATGACAACGCACAATGATCAGCCTCGCTGTGGCCTGGTGGCTATAGTTGGTCGCCCAAATGTTGGCAAGTCCACACTACTGAATCGTCTGCTGGGGCTTAAAGTCAGCATTACGTCCCGTAAGCCGCAAACTACCCGTCATCGGATTATGGGAATCGATACCGAAGGCCAGTGCCAGGCTATCTACGTCGATACGCCGGGTCTGCATCAGGAAGAAAAACGCGCTATTAATCGCTATATGAACCGGGCCGCCAGTAGCTCACTGGCCGAAGTGGGCCTGGTAATTATGGTGGTAGAAGGAACCCGTTGGACCGACGATGACGATATGGTACTGAGGAAGGTGAAAGAATCTGGTTTGCCAGCCTACCTGGTGATTAACAAAGTCGACAAAGTACAGGATAAAGAGCAGTTGATGCTACACCTGCAAAGTTTGTCGCAAAAACATCAGTTCGATCATATTGTACCGGTGAGCGCTAAACAGGGAAAAATGGTCAGCGATCTTAAAGAGCTAGTGATGGATAGTTTACCTGAAAGTGAATTTTATTATCCCGATGACTACATCACGGACCGCTCCAGTCGTTTTATGGCGGCAGAAATCATTCGCGAAAAGCTGATGCGTTTCACCGGCGACGAGCTGCCTTATTCGACCACCGTCGAAATCGAACAGTTTAAAATGACCGATAACGGGGTGTATCGGATCAGCGGCCTTATTCTGGTGGAGCGAGAAACCCAGAAGCGTATGGTGATCGGCAAAAAAGGCCACCACCTGAAAACTATCGGTGAACAGGCACGTAAAGACATGGAAAACCTGTTTGACAATAAGGTTTTTCTGGAGCTGTGGGTAAAAGTTAAGCAAGGCTGGGCAGACGATGAGCGGGCGTTACGGTCGCTGGGCTACGGTGACGATTACCAGCAGTAGCACGCAGTAAACAACAGAGGCGGTTATGGCAATTTCAGATTTGCGACGGCAATACACCCTGGGTGAATTAACTGAAGAACAGTTAACGGCGCATCCCATCGCATTGTTTAATCGCTGGTTGCAGGACGCTATCGATGCCGGTATCCCGGATCCAACCGCCATGACTGTGGCCACAGTAGCCAGTGATGGTCAGCCATCACAACGCATTGTGTTGCTTAAGGACGTGTCTGAAGACGGGTTTGTGTTTTTCACTAATCTGGGCAGCCGCAAAGCCGCTGAACTGGCGGCCAATCCTAAAGTGTCCTGCCACTTTCCCTGGTTTTTTATGGAGCGCCAGGTGAGGGTGTGCGGCACTGCTGAAAAGTTATCGCTAAAAGAGAACGCCAGTTACTTCCTGTCCCGTCCCAAGGATAGTCAGATTGCTGCATACGCATCCAGACAGAGTCAGCCGCTGTCAGCCAAGACCGCATTGTTAAGCCAGTTTTCACAGCTTAAACAGAAGTTTGCCGACAAAGCCTTGCCGGTCCCTAATTTCTGGGGCGGTTACCGAATACGTCCCCATCAGATCGAATTCTGGCAAGGAGGGAAAGATCGCCTGCACGACCGCTTTGAATATAACCTGGCAGAGGGTGGCCGCTGGCAAACCCAGCGCTTAATGCCCTGATGATAGACAGTCATTGTCATCTCGATTTTGATGACTTCACTGACGATATCTCCGAGGTACTGGAACGCGCCCGTAACCAGGGTGTGACACGCTTTCTTATCCCCGGCACCACGCCCTCTGGCTGGCAGCGACAGTGTCAGCTACACGGCCAACATGATGACATAGACATTGCCTTCGGCCTGCACCCCTATTTTCTGCAGCAGGACAATGAACAAGCACTTGGCTCTCTCGAACAACAATTAGCCCATGCTGCTGACCAGGCTGTGGCGGTAGGGGAAATTGGCCTTGATGCGACAGTGGATGTACCGGAGAAAGAGCAAATAGCGGTACTGGATCGTCAGTTGTCCCTGGCAAAAGAGGCCAGGTTACCGGTTATTCTGCATCACAGAAAAACTCATCATCTGCTGCTTGCCCGGCTGAAAGCCACCGGATTTGATCAGGGCGGCGTCATTCACGCTTTCTCAGGCAGTAAAGAAGTAGCCGATGCGTACCGGGACCATGGCTTTCTTCTCGGTATAGGCGGCACGGTTACCTACTCCCGCGCTAAGAAAACCCGGGCTACTGTTGCGGCTATGCCGGTGTCGGCTCTGTTGCTGGAGACCGACTCTCCGGACATGCCCGTATGCGGTTATCAGGGTAAGCGCAATGAACCGGTGCGGGTCACCGATGTGGCGGCCGAACTGGCAGCAATACGCGACTGCGCGGTAAACGAGATAGATGCTGCCACCACGAATAACTATCAGCGTCTTTTTTCATCGAACTGAGCTGCGGGTGCGGCTGCTCGGGTGCGGTACTGACGAAGCGCAGGACGGGCCTTATAAAAGCCCCGAGTAAGATATATTCCCAGTATGAACGCCAGAAACATACAGCCAAACAGTATTTGTAGTCTGCTTTTTTGCAGCGACAGCGGTTTTCCTAATACCACCACCGGATCGATAATGACACGCAAGTAGCCAATGGTTGAGCCACTGTCGTTAACGATATCCTGGATATGGGTAACCGGCGGAATGTCGCTCAGATAGGCTTTACTGACTACAGACGTGTAGTGTTCAAGTGGTGCGACCACCATGCCTCTGTCGTCATACACATTGGCCTCAATAACCGTAGGTTCCTGCTGTAAATTGGCCAGCAACGTCGCCAGGGCCTCATTGTCTTTCGTGGCCAGCGGTTCCGCCAGAATTTGACTGTATTGCCGGGCCAGTGGCTGGCCCGGTTGACTGGTCTGCATCTTCAGCCAGCGCTGTTGTTGTTGCTGATACTCCAACAAGGTGGTGATGGCCACGATAATGGTCACGCCCAACAACAGCGAGTGAACCAGCCTTTTCATCACTACATAGGCGCTGTGTGAAAAGGCGGGACTTTGCCGACGATCCGAGGATATATAAGAGGTTGAGGTTAGTTGTTGCTTCGGCATAGGGATTCCTGTCTATCTTTTTACACCATATCTCAAACGGCAGCGTAAAGTCACCTCCTGTCTGTACTTTGGGCGGTTCGGTTGGGCCGCGTGATAAGTTATTCTTCGCTGAGGGTTTGCTTGCTGTATGAGTTCAGCTAGGATAAACGCCAGTTTGGAGACCTGATAAGAGTACGCCTTGAAGTTAATTACCCCACCTGAAGGCAGCCGCCATCAATCCGCCGCGCTGATATCCATGCTGGATGTTCATCATACCGTCCGGTTTGAACCGGCTGATCGGCAGTGGTACGCCTGCGAAGCCAGCAGTCAGGATCAGGCGATATTAACCCTGTTCTGCCAGTCGCTTACCGTCGCACAGTGTGAAGCCGTGATAGACGGGTTAAATGATTATTTATGTGTAGGCGGCTTGTCTGCTCATCCGTTGTCCGGCCGCTATGGCGAGACTGTGTTGCGCGCCCCCGTGCTATACAAGCAACGGCAGGGACTGGCGGCGCGCTGCTCACAACTGTCGACTGCCCTGGGCGTGGAGCTTGGCGTTCAGGATACGCAGCCAGCGTTAGCACAGCCCGGCGTACTGGTGATGGATATGGACAGCACCGTTATCCAGATAGAGTGTATCGATGAAATTGCCAAACTGGCAGGGTTGGGAGAGCAGGTCTCGCAGGTGACTGAAAAGGCCATGCGCGGCGAGCTGGACTTCGCTCAAAGTTTGATTTCACGGGTGGCTTGTCTGCAAGGCGTTGAACAGGCGCAATTAGCGCAAATACGGGATCAAATCCCGCTGATGCCAGGCATCAGTGTGCTGATCGGGGAGTTAAAGCGGCATGGCTGGCGCATTGCTCTGGCTTCAGGCGGCTTTACCTTTTTTGCCAACTACCTGCAATCCCGGCTTGGGTTGGACAGAGCTTATGCCAATGAGCTTGAGGTTGTAGACGGCACACTGACCGGCAAGGTAGCAGGCGATATTGTAGACGCTGATACAAAGGCTGCCGTGGTGTCGGCCATGGCTGAAGAGTATCAGGTCGCCCGTGGTCAAACGGTGGCGCTAGGCGACGGGGCTAACGATTTAGTAATGATGCGGCAGGCAGGACTGGGCGTGGCCTGCCATGGTAAACCCGTGGTGAATGAAAAGGCAGATGTGGCTATCCGTTTCAGTGGCCTGCACGGACTCTTGTACTTCCTGCGCTAGTCAGCGCTGGCAATCAGGCGCGTAACAGCGCCTGAATACCGTTAGGCTCTATCACATGCTGGGCTGTATTTTCGCGGTTTCGGGCAATTTCCGCCGGCTCAAAATTGTAGCGCATCATGACCTCATCGGTGATGTCTACCAGATGCGAACAGGCTGCAATACTCCACAGTTTTTCTTCCAGCTCTTTCGCCCGGTGGATGGCGTAGACGCTTACATAGTTTATTTCCGCCTGTAGCATATCCAAATCAGGCTTGCCGGTGGTCGTCAGCATCACATGCAAGGCAATAAACTGTCCGCGACCCATGGCTTCTTTGATGAAGTTGTGGCGGGTGTCATCTGAGGTGAACTGGTTATCAAAACGCGGAATGATGGCCATTCGTGAGTCTTTCTGCGCGGGATCAAAAGCAATAAACACTTCCTGACGAATTGGCAGGTTTTCCACTTTAACCTGTTTGATCCCATGCTGAACGAAGGGAGAGTCGAGGTTGCGATCCCGGAACATAAACTCCAGGTTCACTTCATCTTTCCCCCCGAAATGACTGGCCAGCCGGGATACCCGGTCGTCTTGCTTGCCGATGATACTGGCTTCCGGTTTATAACGAACCCCGTCTTTACTCAGCAAAAACGACAATGACATTACATTGCGGGCGTTGATGATGCGCAGGGCATGGCCGATACCGGGAATTTCTTCCTCTTCCGGATAACTTTTAAGGGTGTTGCGGTTCTGTTTAATCAGATCATCGAAAAAGTGCCGGGCGCTTTGACCTGGCTCACCGTGCGCACTTTTCAAATGCACAATGTTGCGGTCCGGATTGAAGTGCACCACATCGTACTGCAGCGACATCACATCGTGCTTGCTGGTTAATTCCTGCAGTTTAGGAAAGGACACGGTAACCCTATCGTCAATCTGACCGGTAAATTCACCGTTCAGTTCCAGTCGCAGGCCGTGTACCGAAATGTCTTCGCTGACCCCTTTGACCGGGCGGCCGTCCACGTGCATACGCAATTCAATATTCGAGCGCAGCAGATAGCGTGATTCCAGGCGTTTATCCTGTGATTTAAACCGGAAGATAGGTATTTCCTGGGGAACCCGGTTGCGTGGGTGACCAAATACGCGCAGGTGGCTCAGGTTATTCCGGTTAAACTTATACTCACTGTAACGGCGCTGGCCGGCGTCACTGGTTACATCGGTAATGTGCACCAGGTAGCGTAAATTTTTAAGTTTCGACATTAAGCGTGGAGCCGGAGGGGTATTCTGACGCTTAATTTTACTGCTGACACTGTCCGGAATAGACAGTGGCGCATGGGCCTGATCAGGACTCATATCGGTCATGGTCAGCTTAAAGATACGCCAACTGGCTTTGCGCGAGCCAAATCCAAGAAACGCACCGCGTAACACGTCTTTATCGGCAAGTTCGTCGGCACTGGCCGAATAAAAATACACTTTTTCATTCTGCAAGTGGGTAAAACTGTATACAAACAGCTCCCGTCGGTCGGCTTTTTTCTGTAACAGCGCCGCCAGACGTTTGCTGTTCAGCAAAAATCCTAATCGGCTTTCGTCCTGCTCATCACTCCAGTAATGCAGTATTTCGCGGTTCACTTCATTTGCCATGGCGTAGCGGGGCACAGGGGAACCGTTAATGTCATCTATGTAAACCGGCAGGGTTGGACACCGCGGTGAAAAATATTGCTCGCAGGATTTATTACGAATGGCGTCGATGGTGTTGGCCATGTTTACTTTGTAGCGGCGTTTATTGCCATGGATAAAACTTTCAAGAAATTTGTCGAACGCCGGGTTGGGAAATTCTTTGGCACGGCGCAGTGACAAGTACTGGATATCTTTCTTACGGCCAATCTTTACCACCGTGTAGGCAATACCGTTTTTCTTGTCCATAGCGAATTCATCTTCCAGTCCACGGAAGTAGATAAACACTTTCTCGCCGGTTTTAAATAAAGATTCTTTGCTGAGTTTAACCTGGATGCCTTCAGTGGAGACGTCCACACTGATCCCACGGATTGAATGGTTACTCTCGTTAAATATTTCCAGCGCAACCGCAAAGTTCATGCGCTCAGTGTCGCGTCTGCTGTAATCGAGCAGATTGACTACAGGTACGCTAAAGCGGGCCATAGTGTGTGTGCTTTTTGATGACTGGCCGCCTTGCTCCGATTGCTGTTGGCTGGATTCGGCACGCTCACGCATGACACGGTAATTATTCTCAGTCTGCTGAACCGCTTCATAGACACCAAAACTATAATGGCCGAAGACCCTTATTTGCTGTTCAAACATATCTATGGCGATGTCATCGAGATAATGCTTGATGCCGTCGTATTCGTACAGCTGACAGTTACCATCGACCTGACCGCGCAAGTCAATTGAGCGCATGCAGGGACGGGCGAGCCGCTTCACTTCCATTTTAATCAGGAAACGTTTTTCTTTGGGTAGGCCACCGGCGACCTGCGTTAACACCTGATTGAACTCGGGCTCGTTAACCATCGGCTTGAGTTGTTCAATAATGTCGGCGTACTGCTGAAGGTCTTGAGTCATCTTTTTTTTTCGGGATGATTATTAAATTATTATTAATTAATGTTATCGGCTTGACAATTATTTACTAAACAGCCGTTTACAAATACTACCAGAAGTCAGGATGCATGTGGGAAATTTAAAATGGTAAGCTACAGGCCATTGAACATCCGTAAAGTAGTATCCTCCTATGGCAAAGCGAAAGACCGCGTATGTCTGTTCCGACTGCGGAGCAGAATTTCCACGCTGGCAGGGGCAGTGCAGTGAATGTAAGGCCTGGAATACCATCAGTGAATTTGTTGTCAGTCCGGCGAAAACTTCAAGCCGGACCGTGCATTCAGGTTATGCAGGGCAGACCGCTGCCAAAATAGAGCGTCTTAACGCCATTGATTTAGAAGCATTACCTCGCTTCAGCTCCGGCTTTAAAGAGCTCGACCGGGTACTGGGTGGGGGCATCGTGCCTGGCGCTGCCATGCTTATAGGCGGATCGCCCGGAGCGGGTAAAAGTACCTTGTTGCTGCAGGTTATGTGTACTATGGCCGCAGGCCAGAGCGCGCTATATGTTACCGGGGAAGAGTCGTTACAGCAGGTGGCAATGCGGGCAAACCGCCTGGGGCTGCCTGATGATAAGTTAATGATGCTGGCCGAAACCAATGTGGAAACGATTTGCGAGCTGGCGTTGCAGAATAAACCCCGCATCATGGTGATTGACTCTATTCAGGTAATGCATGTAGCCGATGTTCAATCCGCGCCCGGTAGTGTTTCGCAAGTGAGGGAGAGCGCGGCCTATCTGACCCGTTTTGCCAAGCAGCACCATATTTCCATGTTTATCGTAGGGCATGTCACAAAAGACGGTAACTTGGCAGGACCCAAAGTACTGGAGCACTGTATTGACAGTTCCATGATGCTCGATGGTGACAGTGACGGACGCTACCGAACCCTGCGCAGTCATAAGAACCGTTTTGGTGCGGTCAATGAGTTGGGCGTCTTTGCGATGACCGAACGGGGCTTAAAAGAAGTTAAGAACCCCTCGGCAATTTTTCTGAGTCGCTCTGAGCATCAGTCACCGGGTTCCAGTGTGATGGTAATTTGGGAAGGCACCCGGCCGCTGCTGGTGGAGATTCAGGCGTTAGTCGATTATTCGCAGATGGCGAACCCACGTCGTGTCACAGTGGGGCTGGAGCAAAACCGTCTGGCCATGCTGTTAGCCGTGTTGCATCGCCACGGCAATGTGCAAATGAACGATCAGGATGTCTTTGTGAATGTGGTGGGGGGCGTCAAAGTGTCGGAAACCAGCGCCGATCTCGCACTGCTGCTGGCCATTCTTTCCAGCTTTAGAAACCGTCCACTGCCCCGCGAACTCATCGTGTTCGGCGAAGTAGGGCTGGCAGGCGAAATCAGGCCGGTACCCAATGGCACAGAACGTATTCTTGAAGCCGCAAAACATGGTTTCAAACGGGCTATTGTGCCCAAAGCCAACGCACCCAAACAGGGCGTGGAAGGGTTGCAAATAGTGCCGGTTTCTCAGTTGTCAGAGGCGCTGGACGCACTGGTATAGATGGCATTAATTAACGCATCCAAATCCTGTTCGCTAATATCGTTATCGGCGCTGTTCAGCATGATAAGACGGCGTAATGCGCTCACGCTGTCTAACGGGATATGGGCCACTTTGCACCCCATATATGTACGTGGTGTGTGGGGATCGGACTGCCGGTACAACTGCTCTAGCTGCATCGTTATGGCCGGGCTGTCCTGATTCGCTTTAAAGGATACTTCGTAGGGATCGTGGCTGTCGAAGGGCAGGGCCGCCAGATCTTCTTCTGTGGCGCTCAGGCGGATCCCCCGCAGTGATACATCTTCCGCCATTACCGGCACGCTGGTGTGCTGATGACGCAGACTGGCTGCCACTTGTAACGGTACCCGCTGGAATTGCCGTTTATCTGTCATGCTGTTCTCCCGCCCGACTCTCTGGAAATTAAAGCGGTAACCGCATCGCAGGTCAATGACTAATTATTAACCTGCATTTGCCTCCCTTCTAAAATACTGACATAAAAAAGCCGGGTTACCCCGGCTTGTGTGCGTTACTTTTTCGTCATGCGCTTGTATTTAAGGCGATGGGGCTCTACTACATCCTGCCCGAACTCCTGTTTCAGCCAGGCTTCGTAATCGTGGTAGTTGCCTTCGAAGAAGTTCACCTTACCTTCGTCACGGTAATCCAGAATGTGCGTCGCCACACGGTCAAGGAACCAGCGATCATGCGAAATAACCATGGCACAGCCAGGGAATTCTAATAGCGCATTCTCAAGCGCCCGCAGCGTCTCTACATCAAGGTCATTGGTAGGCTCATCGAGCAGCAGCATGTTACCGCCGGCTTTCAGAAGTTTGGCCAGATGCACCCGATTGCGCTCACCGCCGGAGAGGTCTTTGATGTATTTCTGCTGATCATTGCCCTTGAAGTTAAAGCGGCTGCAATAGGCGCGGCTGTTAATTTCAAAGTTACCAATACGGATGATGTCCTGATCATCAGAAATTTCTTTCCACACCGTGTTATTTTCATTCATATGGTCACGGAACTGATCGACACTGGCAATTTGCACACTTTCGCCCACGTCAATTTTGCCCGAGTCTGGTTGTTCGGTGCCACTGATCATCTTAAACAGGGTGGATTTACCCGCTCCGTTGGGACCGACAATCCCCACGATTGCGCCTTTCGGTACCTTAAAGGACAGGTCATCGATAAGCATACGGTCGCCATAGGATTTCGTCAGGTTTTCTACTTCGATCACCTTGTCGCCAAGACGCTCACCGGGCGGGATAAACAGTTCGTTGGTTTCATTACGCTTCTGGTAGTCGCCGGTAGACAATTCTTCGAACCGGGCCATCCGCGCCTTACTTTTCGCATGGCGGCCCTTCGGGTTAGAGCGAACCCATTCAAGCTCCTGCTTGATAGATTTTTGGCGGGCAGATTCGCTGCGCTCTTCCTGCTCCAGGCGCTTCTCTTTTTGTTCCAGCCACGAAGAATAGTTGCCTTCCCATGGAATGCCCTGACCACGGTCGAGTTCGAGGATCCAACCGGCGACATTATCAAGGAAATACCGATCGTGGGTAATCGCCACCACAGTCCCTTCATAATCGTGCAGAAAGCGCTCCAGCCAGGCTACGGATTCCGCATCCAGGTGGTTGGTAGGTTCATCCAGCAGCAACATATCTGGCTTTTCCAACAGCAGGCGACACAGTGCAACACGACGGCGCTCGCCCCCGGACAGCTTGGATACATCGGCATCCCAGGCCGGCAAGCGCAACGCGTCAGCGGCACGTTCCAGCGCATTCTCCAGGTTGTGCCCGTCTTTCGCCTGGATAATGGCTTCCAGTTCGCCCTGTTCTTTGGCCAGTGCATCGAAATCGGCATCTGGATCGGCGTACGCGGCATACACTTCATCAAGGCGGGTCAGCGCATGGGCAACATCGGCCACGGCTTCTTCTATATTACCGCGCACATCTTTGCTTTCGTCCAGCTGAGGTTCCTGTGGCAGGTAACCAATGTTGATACCCGGCTGGGGACGCGCCTCGCCTTCAATTTCAGTGTCAACGCCGGCCATTATGCGCAGCAGCGTTGATTTACCGGCACCATTAAGACCCAGTACGCCGATTTTCGCGCCTGGGAAAAAGCTGAGAGAAATATCTTTGAGTATGAAGCGGTTAGGCGGAACAATCTTACCTACCCGGTGCATACTGTATACGTACTGTGACATATCGTGTCCTTGCCCGAAAATAAAGGCCGTATTGTACGCCCAATCAGCCCGTTAAGGCTAGGGGCTGACTATGCTCTTCGCTGATAATCCCATCAATCAGCTCAGCACTTAGGGGAGTAGCGTAGCTTGCCGCTCTTCGAAGGCGTATTTGGTTAACGGTCATGCTGAAAAGCAGGTTCTTTCATCAAAACCTGTTTAATGACAGACAAATTAGCCCGACACACAGGACGGCTGTTAAAAAATGCAGTAGCATTCAACGCATTGTGTAAATTGTAGGGAAGTCTTATGACGACAGTGAATACACCTGTTTATTCTTTGCAGGAGCTGGCTGGACACGTTAAGGGTGAAATCATCGGGGATGCGACGATTTCGTTGTCGGGAGTGGGGACGTTATCCGGCGCAACAAAGCAGCAAATCTCCTTTCTAACCAATACCAAGTACAAACCTCAGCTGGCCACAACAGGTGCCGGCGCAGTCATCGTGCATGAGAAGATGCGCGATGATGTGACAGGGAATGCACTGGTGGTGGCTAACCCTCATGCTGCTTTTGCGCGGATCGCGCAGTTGTTTGACACCACGCCGGCAGTAGCAGCTGGCCGGGCGGCCAGTGCGGTGGTGGCAACCTCGGCGAAGCTGGGGAATAACATTGCGCTGGGCGAGCACGTGATCATCGAAGACAACGTGGTGCTGGGCGACAATGTGGTGATTGGCGCTAACTCGGTTATCCGTAAAGGCGCCCACATATTAGAAGACAGTGTGATTCACCCGAATGTCACGGTGTATCCTGATGTTAAGATTGGTAAGCGGGTTACTGTGCACAGCCAGACTGTGATCGGCGCGGCCGGGTTTGGCTATGCAAATGACGGCGGTACCTGGCTGCCCATCCCTCAGACAGGCTCAGTACAAATCGGCGATGACAGTCAAATCGGCGCCAGCAGTACGATCGACCGCGGTGCCATGGAAGACACGATCATTGGTAAAAATGTGATTGTGGATAACCAGGTGCAGATTGGCCATAACTGTATTATTGGCGATCACTCCTGCATTTGTGGAGCTACCGGTATCGCGGGCAGCTGTCATATCGGCAAGTACGTGATTATCGGCGGCGGTGTGGGCATCAATGGTCACATCTCTATCTGCGATAATGTGCAGGTCACCGGTTATACCATGATTGTGCAGGATATCACCGAGCCAGGCGTGTATTCATCAGGACAGCCGGCCATGCCAAATCGCGACTGGCGTAAAAACGCTATCCGTTTGCGGCAGATCGACAGCCTGTACGAGCGCGTGAAAAAACTGGAAAAAGCACAACAATAATCATCGTTACCGGTAAACCACTGCGATCGCGCAGTGGTACCCGGCTTGCCCGAGGGTCCCTCCCCATCCTGGATGGTAATAACCTCATCGGGCTGTCAACCTCGCCATCCACCCCACACAATCATAAAAGCGCCACAAAGCGGTATACATAGCGGCCAAAATGACTAGAATATGCGTTCGCTATTGCCATATTAACCGCAGTTAAGGAGCCTCCATGTTACCTCGCGAATCGAACATAGCTGATTTTGATCCCGAACTGGCCGACGCCATGGCCAAAGAAGTCACCCGTCAGGAAGAGCATATAGAGCTTATTGCTTCTGAAAATTATTGCAGTCCACGGGTTATGGAGGCACAGGGTTCTCAGCTGACCAATAAGTACGCTGAAGGCTACCCGGGCAAGCGTTACTACGGTGGTTGTGAACATGTTGATGTGGTTGAGCAGCTGGCTATCGATCGCGCCAAACAACTGTTTGGTGCCGAATATGCAAACGTCCAGCCTCACTCAGGCTCACAGGCTAACTCTGCCGTATTTATGGCGTTACTTGATGCTGGTGATACCGTGCTGGGCATGAGCTTGTCAGAAGGCGGCCACCTTACTCACGGCTCGCATGTGAATTTTTCGGGTAAGACCTACAATGCAGTACAGTACGGTTTAAACCACGACACCGGTGAAATCGATTACGAGCAGGTTGAAGCGCTGGCCGAAGAGCACAAACCAAAAATGATTATTGGTGGCTTCTCCGCATACTCAGGCGTAGTTGACTGGCAGCGTTTCCGTGAGATTGCCGACAAGGTCGGGGCGTACCTGCTGGTGGATATGGCTCATGTGGCGGGTCTGATTGCGGCAGGGGTTTACCCAAATCCGTTACCACACGCACACGTTGTGACCACCACCACGCACAAAACCCTGGCCGGCCCCCGCAGTGGTTTGATTCTGTCCGCCTGTGGTGATGAAACCATCTACAAAAAATTAAACAGCTCGGTATTCCCTGGGAATCAGGGTGGTCCGCTGTGTCATGTGATTGCGGCGAAAGCGGTGGCGTTTAAAGAAGCGCTGCAACCAGAGTTTAAAACGTACCAGCAGCAGGTAGTAAAAAACGCCAAGGCTATGGTAGCAGTATTGCAGGAACGCGGTTATAAAGTTGTGTCGAACGGCACCGAAAACCACTTGTTCCTGCTGGATCTTATCGATAAAGACATCACCGGCAAAGATGCTGACGCTGCCCTCGGCCGCGCCAACATTACTGTGAATAAAAACTCAGTACCTAACGATCCCCGTTCACCGTTCGTTACCAGTGGTCTGCGTATTGGTAGCCCGGCGATCACGCGCCGTGGTTTCAAGGAAGCTGAAGCTGAACAGGTTGCGGCCTGGATGTGTGACGTACTGGATAACCTCGGTGATGATGCTGTGGAAGCACGTGTGAAACAGGAAGTCATCGAGCTGTGCGCTAAATTCCCGGTCTATTCGTAACGGCATAGCAGGCGTTGTTCTCTGTGTGGGGGCAACGCCCCCATTAACGAGGATCCTGCATGTTTTGCCCATTCTGTTCCGCCCAGGAAACAAAAGTCATTGATTCACGGCTGGTTGCTGAAGGGCATCAGGTGCGTCGTCGTCGCGAATGTCTGGAATGCCACGAGCGGTTCACTACCTTTGAAAGTGCCGAGCTGGTTATGCCAAGGGTGATTAAGCGGGATGGTTCCCGTGAACCCTTTAACGAAGACAAGCTCAGAGCCGGCCTGCAACGTGCCCTGGAAAAGCGTCCGGTGAGCACAGAAAAGGTGGAACAATGTGTGTTGTCGCTGAAATCACAACTGCGCGCCACGGGCGAGCGGGAAGTGGAAAGCGAACTGTTGGGAACCTTAATCATGAACGCGCTTAAAGAGCTTGATAAAGTTGCCTATGTCCGCTTTGCGTCAGTATACCGGTCGTTCGAAGACATCCGGGAGTTTGGGGAAGAGATTGCCAGACTCGGCGAAAAGTAACCTTAACAGGCGGGGGTAAGCTAATGCCTCATGCGATAGCAACCGATTACCACTGGATGGCGCAGGCCATTCAGCTTGCCCGACGCGGTTTGTATACCACCTCTCCCAACCCCAGAGTGGGCTGCATCATTCTCGATAAAAATGGCACACTGGCTGGCAAAGGCTATCACGTCGAAGCTGGCACTGCTCACGCTGAAGTACATGCCTTGCAAGAAGCCGGCGCGTCTTCGCGCGGGGGGACGGCATATGTCACGCTGGAACCCTGTAGCCATTTCGGTCGTACACCACCCTGTGCTAACGCATTAATAGAGGCCGGTGTTGCCAGAGTGGTGGTGGCGATGACCGACCCGAATCCTAACGTCAGCGGCAGCGGCATCGCCCGGTTGCAGGAGGCGGGGATTGAAGTGATAAGTGACGTGATGGCCGCTCAGGCGGCAGCACTGAACCCCGGCTTTATCAAACGAATGATGACCGGCAAACCTTTCGTCCGGGTGAAGCTCGGAGTGAGTCTGGATGGTAAAATTGCCCTGGCGAATGGCGTCAGTCAGTGGATCACCGGACCTGCCGCGCGCCGGGATGTACAGCGCTTCCGGGCACAAAGTTGTGCCATACTCACTGGCTCAGGGACGGCGCGCGCCGATAACCCCAGTTTATTAGTGAGACCCAGCGAGGCCCGGTTCGAAGATTATCCGCTGCATAATATTCGTCAGCCAGTGCGGGTCGTGGTAGACAGCAAGCAGTCGTTGCCAGCAGAGTTACAGTTATTCAATGACGGTAAGACCACCTATGTGGCGACGACCCGGCAACCTGCTGAAACTGAAAGCCCGTCCCATGTATTGTCCCTGCCCGGGAAAGGCGGTCAGGTAGACTTAAGTGCACTTATGGAGCGGCTGGGCGCGATGCAGTTAAACGAGGTCTGGGTAGAAGCCGGGCCAGGACTGGCGGGAGCTCTGTTGCAGCAGGGTGAGGTTGACGAACTGATTGTGTATCAGGCGCCCAAATTGCTTGGAGATAACGCTATCTCTATGGTTTCTTTACCCGCCTTCGATACCCTTGCTGAAGCGGTTGAACTGCGTATGACGGATAGTCGCAGAGTGGGCAACGATATGCGATTACAGTTTGCAGTCAGCAGTCGTTCAGAAGTTGATTAATTGAGAGAGACGTTATGTTTACCGGAATTATAGAGGCGCTGGGTAGCATCACCAGTCTGGAAAACCGCGGTGACAATATCCGCCTGAAGGTATCGTCAGATAAACTGGACATGTCTGACGTGGCGCTTGGCGACAGCATTGCCACCAACGGTGTCTGTCTGACCGTTACTGATATGGGTGAACATCATTATTGTGCCGATGTCTCAGCGGAAACGATAAAATATACGGGCTTTGCCCACTACAAAGTTGGCTCAAAGGTGAATCTCGAAAAAGCAATGCGGCCTACCGACCGTTTCGGTGGTCACATTGTGTCCGGGCACGTGGACGGCGTAGGCGAAGTCAGCAACGTTACTCATCACACCGACTATGTTGAAATTTGGGTGAAAGCACCTACGTCTATTGCTAAATATATCGCCCACAAAGGCAGCATCACGGTGGATGGTGTCAGCCTGACGGTCAACGAAGTGAATGGCGCAGAGTTTATGCTGTGGATTATTCCCCATACCCTTCAGGAAACCGTTATTGGCACGTACCAGACCGGAACCCAGGTAAATCTGGAAGTGGATGTGGTGGCCCGATATCTTGAAAGGCTTATGCTAGGCGATAAAGCGGCCAATCCTGAGACTAAAAGCGGCATCGACATGGCGTTTCTGGCCGAAAATGGCTTTTTACGAAAATAAATACCCTACAAGAAGCACAACTATTATGGCATTGAATACTCCCCAGGAAATAATTGAAGACATTCGTCAGGGCAAGATGGTTATCCTGATGGACGATGAAGATCGTGAAAATGAAGGCGATCTCATCATGGCAGCAGAGCATGTCACACCGGAAGCTATTAACTTCATGGTAACTCATGCCCGCGGCCTGGTCTGTATGCCCATGACACAGGAACGCTGTAAGCGGTTAAACCTGCCACTGATGGTGGATAAAAACGAAGCGCAGTTCGCCACTAACTTTACCGTCTCCATCGAAGCCGCCCGGGGCGTTACTACCGGTATCTCGGCCGCCGATCGTGCCACTACCATCCTGGCAGCCGTCTCGCCGGACGCCAAAGCGACTGACATTGTTCAGCCTGGTCATATTTTTCCGCTGATCGCCAAAGAAGGCGGCGTGCTGAACCGTGCCGGTCATACCGAAGCGGGGGTGGACTTACCGCGTCTGGCCGGGTGTGAGCCAGCCGGTGTGATTGTCGAAATTCTCAATGAAGATGGCACCATGGCCCGGCGCCCTCAACTGGAAACGTTCGCCAAAAAACACAACCTAAAAATTGGCACCATTGCCGATTTGATTGAATACCGTAACCTGAACGAAACCACCATCGAAAAAGTCGCACAGTGCCACTTACCTACCGAGTACGGCGACTTTGAGCTGCATACGTTTAAGGATGTTATCGACAACCAGGTCCACTTCGCGCTGAAAAAAGGGGAAGTGAGTGAAGACACGCCCACCTTAGTGCGTGTGCATTTACATAATACGTTCAGCGATTTGCTTGGCTCTACCCGTGGTATCCATCGGTCAATGACGCTGCCTGAAGCCATGACCCGGATTGCCGATGAGGGTGGGGTAGTGGTTATCCTGGGCAAGGAAGAACAAATTGAAAGCCAGGTGCGCCGCTTCGCCGCAGAAGATCGCGGTGAACAGCCCGCCGGGGCAGAATGGCAGGGCTCATCAAGAACGATTGGTGTGGGCAGCCAGATACTCGCCAGCCTGGGCGTGCAGAAAATGCGCCTGCTCAGTAAGCCGATTAAGTATCATGCGCTGTCAGGTTATGGCCTGGAAGTTGTAGAATATATCCACGATCAGCAGGACTGATTCCTGCCAACATTCAATGTAGTTTGCGCGTGGTTATGCTATACTGCGCGCCGTTTTTCTCGAGGAAAGAAATCATGCAGGTCATAGAAGGTAATATCAGAGCGACCGGTAAGAAATTCGCCATTGTCGTGTCACGGTTCAATAGTTTTGTGGTTGAAAGCTTGCTGGAAGGCGCGCTGGATACACTTGAGCGTCACGGCGAGGTGAGCGACGACGACATTACGGTTGTACGCGTACCGGGCGCATATGAGCTGCCGGTTGTGGCCAAAAAACTGGCTGAAAAACAGTCGTTCGATGCCATTATCGCATTAGGCGCGGTTATCCGCGGGGGGACACCCCACTTTGACTTTGTTGCCGGTGAGTGCAACAAAGGTTTAGCACAGGTGTCGCTGGAGTACGGCGTGCCGCTGTCTTTCGGTGTTATCACCACAGATTCTATTGAGCAGGCCATTGAGCGTTCAGGCACCAAAGCGGGCAACAAAGGTGCAGAAGCTGCACTGGGCGCGCTGGAAATGGTGAATGTCATCGACGCTGTCGACAAATTATAAGGTAGGCGGCATAAGTGAAAGTTTCAGCACGTCATAAAGCCCGGGAACTGGCCCTTCAGGGGATCTATTCCTGGCAGTTAAGTAAGAATCCCATCGAACAGGTGGAATTATCTCTGGCAACCAGCAACGACATGCAAAAAGTCGACATGCCATACTTCCAGGCCCTGATCCGGGGCGTGGCGGCACAGTCAGCAACGTTGGACAGTGCCATTAAACCCTACCTGGGGCGTCTGCCCGAGGAGCTGGATGCCATCGAAAAAGCCATTCTGCGGCTGGCAACCTACGAACTTACCCAACGCATGGACGTGCCATACCGGGTCATTATCAACGAAGCCATAGAACTGGCGAAATCGTTTGGTGCCGAAGAAAGTCATAAATTCATTAACGGCGCACTGGATAAAGCTGTTCGCACCCTACGCAAGGACGAACGCGGCTAGGTGGTGAACCTAAAGCGTGACCGGCTCTGGTCACGCGATGACGCAATAGTTGGAAATGTGAAAGAATTTGATCTTATCGGTCGCTATTTCTCTGAAGGCGGCCATCAGCGCAAGGACGTCGTGGTAGGGATTGGCGACGACTGTGCGGTAACGACTGTGGCTGAAAACCAGCAGCTCGCTGTAACAACCGATACGTTAGTAGCTGGCGTGCATTTCTTAGCAGATGCGCCGGCCCGTTCGATTGCGCACAAAGCAGTGGCCGTCAACCTCAGCGATCTTGCTGCCATGGGGGCGGAGCCTGCGTGGATAAGCCTGTCCCTGTCCTTACCTGAACTGCAGGAAAGCTGGCTTGAAGAGTTTGTCAGCGGGTTATACGAGCTCACTCAGTATTATTCCGTACAGCTTATTGGCGGTGATACTGTGCGCGGGCCGATGGCACTGACCATTACTGCACAAGGCTTCATACCGCCGGGTTCGGCACTGCAACGTTCTCAGGCAAGACCCGGCGACTGGCTGTATGTTACGGGTACCCTTGGCGATGCCGGTGCAGGACTGGATATCTTGCAGGACAAACTGATTGCACAGGGCGAAGAGCGGGATTTTCTGGTTAAACGTCACCAGTACCCAACGCCTCGGGTGGCTGCAGGCACTGCGCTGCGTCGCACGGCAAGTGCATGCATTGATGTCTCAGATGGCTTGCTGGCTGATTTATCTCATATCTTACGCCAGTCTGGTTGTGGTGCCTGCGTGCATGTAGACAAACTGCCGATTTCACGGGCGTTAAGACATGTGACCGATATCGAGCAGGCTTACCAGTATGCCCTGGCCGCAGGCGATGATTATGAGCTTATCTTTACTGTGAGTGAGGAGCAGCGCGGCAATCTGGAAACCTCTCTGGCCAGCACAAACGTTAAAGCCACCTGTATAGGCCAGCTAACCGGTCACCGTGAAAACATTGAGCTGAAGCTGAATAACCAGCCTTATCGTCTGCCAGCCAAAGCCGGCTATGAGCACGAGTTTTAATGCAACGGGTATATCGGCAGCGGGTTAGCATGAAAAATCCGGTTCACTGCCTTGCCCTGGGTTTTGGCAGTGGACTGATCCCGTTTATGCCAGGCACGTTCGGCTCTTTAGCTGCCATTCCGCTGTTGCTGGCTGCGTCATCGCTTAGCCCCACCGGGTTTCTGCTATGTACCGTGCTGATCAGTGTAACCGGTATTTATTTCTGCGGAAAAACCGCCCACGACATGCAGGTGCATGATCATGGTTCCATTGTGTGGGATGAAATTGCCGGCATGTTTGTTACTTTTCTGATGCTGCCGCTCACGGTGCCTTATCTGGTCGCAGGTTTCGTCCTGTTCCGAATTTTCGACATTCTTAAGCCCTGGCCTATTGGTATTATTGATAAACGCCTGCACGGCGGCACAGGCATTATGCTGGATGATATACTGGCGGGGGCCATGGTATGTGGTAGCTTGCACCTCATTTCCATGTTGTGGCCTGCCTGGTTGCTCTGGTAGCTCCTTCAGGCTAACACAGCCCAGCGAAACACTGTGAAGCCGGAAACGTACAGAGGTTAATCAGTCTTTACTGGGGCATGTTTTTGTAGAAACGCTTCCGTTTTTTCATATACCGCTTTTACATTTTCTTCTTTACAGAAAACGCAGTGCCCGGTTTCCTCTAAAGGGATGAATTCCACAGGTTTGTTGTTCTCCTCCAATGCATCACGCATTAGCTGTGCCTGATCATAAGGAACGACATTATCCTCCTCGCCATGTACTAATAAAATGGGAGTGGTGATTGTCGCCGCGTGCAATGCAGGCGACCGGTCATGCAGCATAGCTTTGTCTTCTTCGGGGTGACCAATACTGTTTTTAATGTAAGTTCGTATCTTTTCGGTTTCAAATTTGTCGAGATCGTATTCAACCTGCTCAGACAAATGGGTTACGCCGTTGATGCTCACTGCACATCTAAACAGTTCAGGAGTTTTCACAGTGCCCATCAGAGCAGCGTAGCCACCGTATGATAGTCCGACCATGCAAACCCGATCCGGATCAGTAATCTCGTTGGCAACCAGAAAGCGCACAACATCTTCCAGATCTTCCTGCATTTTGCCACCCCATTCCTTATATCCGGCTAATTCGTGTTCCTTTCCATAGCCGGTAGAGCCCCGGAAGTTTGGCTTCACCACAATGTAACCACGTGTGGCAATAAACTGTGCAAAATCATCCCAACCCATATAGTCCCGATGCTGAGGACCACCATGAGGCAACACGACAGTAGGCATAGCCTGAGAACCATTGTAGTCAGGGGGAAGTAAAATGTAGCTGTCGATAATGTGGCCATCGCGGGTCTGATATTGAATTTTCGTTCCTCTGGCGAGGTGTTCTTCAGGTAGCGTCGTGTAAGCATAGCTCAGTAGTTTGATTTGATGTTGCGTATGGTCGTAGATGAAATAGGAACCCGGGTTGTTCATGCCCCAGGAGACCAAAATCGCAAGCTCATTATTTTCTGAGGTACTTGGGGCGACAAAGTTTTCACCTTCAAAATGGCTGGAGATTGCGTCGTAAAAGTCCTGATCCTGCTTGTCAAAGTAACGCGAGCGGTAGACGTCGGTGAGAACAGTGTAACCAATAACTTCATTTCTATAGCCATTGGTAACCACGCCGACAATATCAGTATCAGGCAGACTCACCAGAACCTGTTTCTCACCATCAACAATAGTTATCAGTTCGTGGAAGCCGGTTTCCGGATTCTTTTTTCGATATACAAGGGCATCATCTTTAACGCCAACCAGGTCTTTTATTTCAATGCTGTTTCTGTCCGCATCTTCATCATTAAAGTATATTTCTTCAATTTCCAGCCAGTCCTGTTGCTGGGTATAATTAAAAATTTCTATGGTGTGAGCAATGCGCTTGTAATCGTATCGAAAAAGTACTTTGCCCTCTTCACTGGTGATAAATGCAACAGTTCGGGAGCCTGCGGAGGCTATCATCTCAGACTTGCCCGTATTTACGTTCACTTTATAAAGCGTTCTGCGACCGAGACGATAAGACGACATCAGCACGTGCTCAGGGTCGGCAGGCAAATAGTTCTGAATGCGCGCCAGGTTGATGACCCTTTCTGCTGAGCGCTCATCATTAAGTAATTTTACCAGGCCGGTACCATCGATATTAGTGGAGACAATACGTCCAAACATAAAATAGTCGTCGAGATCGAAATCCTCATTACGTTCAGCATCGCGACGGGCACCTTCCGTGCCGTAGGGGACCCTTAGCTTAACCAGGAGCCGCTCATTGTTAGCCCAGCTTACGTGGTAAGGCCGAATTACATTGTCGCCAAACTTTGTTTTAATCTTGTTTTGCTTCAGATCAAGCACCACAACCACACGACGGTCGTCTTCATTCCATACCGTTGCTAAATGCTTTCCGTCTGGTGAGAGACTGGCGGAAACGAGCCCAGGTTTGGCAATAAAGTCGTCGACGGAGAGTGTGGCAGCAGTTTTCGCCAATAGGGGAGAGCACCAAACTACCAACGAAATTAAAATACATCGAAGCATGCGCGGCCTTTCTTATTATTATTCCAATTGAGTTTTTAATGGAGAGTAGAGCGTTTTCACTGGGGAAGCAACTGAGCCCTTTTATGCGGAGGGATGACCAGTAGTATAGAAAAGGCAAGAGCCGGTCGGGCATAAGGGCATTGCTTTGGTGGCCGACATGACAACGGTAGCGGGGGCACATAAGGCCAAACCCGCTATCAACGGCCAATAAACGAGAGGAGTAACACTAGCCTAATACCGCGTTAACTTGCTCAACGATTCCTTTGCTGTCCAGCCGGTGCTCGGCATACATTTCCTGTTGCGTACCTTGCAGAATAAACTCATCCGGCAGGCCAAGAGTGAGTATACGACGCAGCGTCGGTAAGCTTTGTATGTGCTCCATGACAGCACTGCCGGCTCCGCCTGCTACACAGCCATCTTCCAGAGTCACAATCAGCTCATGTGACTCACAGGCACGTTTAACGGCTTCGGTGTCCAGAGGCTTCACAAAGCGCATATCAATCAGTGTGGCATTTAATGACTCTGCTGCCTCTTCAGCAAAGGGTAGCAAGGTACCGAAGTTGAGTATGGCAACCTTTTCTCCGCTGCGGCATTGGCGGGATTCCCCCAATGCGATGGTGTGCATTTGGTTATCCGGGGTAATGCCTTTACCTGCGCCACGAGGATAACGGACGGCAGCGGGTCGGGATGCCAGGTGCCCCGTGTAGAGCATCTGACGGCACTCGTTTTCATCTGACGGGGTCATGATGATCATATTAGGAATACAGCGCAGATACGCTATATCGAAGGCTCCCTGATGGGTCGGCCCATCGGCCCCCACAATACCCGCACGATCTATCGCAAACAGGACCGGCAGATTTTGCAGTGCGACATCATGAATTACCTGATCATACGCCCGCTGTAAGAAAGTGGAGTAAATAGCCACTACCGCATTGAAGCCTTCTTTGGCCAGCCCGGCTGCAAAAGTCACCGCGTGCTGTTCGGCAATAGCGACATCAAAATATTGATCCGGATATTGCTGAGAAAATGCCACCATACCAGAGCCTTCGCGCATGGCAGGGGTGACTGCCATCAGCTTTTTATCCTGCTTGGCCATGTCACACAACCACTGCCCGAATATGGCAGAGAAAGTAGGCGCAGAAGGTTTTGCTTTGGGCAGGGCGTTCTCGGCCGGGTTAAACTTGGGTACCGCGTGGAATTTAATGGGATCTTTTTCAGCGGACGGGTAGCCCTTGCCTTTGCGGGTCACCACGTGCAGTAACTGGGGGCCTTTAAATTTGCGCATGTTGCGCAGTGTATCAACCATCGCGTCCACATCATGGCCGTCGATGGGGCCGATATAATTAAAGCCTAACTCTTCGAAAATGGTGCCCGGTACGACCATGCCTTTCAGGTGCTCTTCGGCGCGGCTGGCAAACTCTTTGATGGGCGGTACATTGCTAAGCAATTTTTTACCACCATCACGAATGGTATTAAAGAAATTGCCGGTTAGCAGGCGAGCAAGGTGGCTATTCAGGGCACCGACGTTTTCGGAAATAGACATTTCGTTGTCGTTGAGCACTACCACCATGTCTTTGTTGATATCACCTGCATGGTTAAGGGCTTCAAACGCCATACCCGCAGTCATTGCACCATCACCGATGACCGCTACTACTTTACGACCGGCGTTTTCGTTCTCGGCGGCGACCGCCATGCCCAGCGCAGCACTGATAGAAGTGGAGGAATGGCCTACGGCAAAGGTGTCGTAATCACTTTCTGGCGGCCATGGGAACGGGTGCAAGCCGTCTTTCTGCCGAATGGTAGACATGCGTCCTGCGCGCCCGGTCAGGATCTTATGCGGATAGGCCTGATGGCCCACGTCCCATAATAACCGGTCGAATGGGGTGTTATACACATAGTGCAGGGCCACGGTCAGCTCAACGGTGCCCAGACCAGAGGCGAAATGGCCGCTACTCTGACTTACACAGTTAAGCAGGTATTCACGCAGCTCATCAGCAAGCTTTTTTAATTGTTCCTGGGACAGGGTTCGCAACGCTTCGGGCGTGGTCGCCTGGGCCAGGGTAGGGTAATGCTTCAGATCTAAAGTCATGCGTTTTATTCTTTATACGTAAACGCGTTAGCGCTCAATGATCACGTTTCACCATCAGCTCGCTGAACGCGGCTAGATGATCCGTATTGTAGGGTAAACTCTCCAGCGCCTGAAGAGCACTTTCATGTAGCGAGGCCAGTTCCCGTTTTGCACTGTCCATGCCCAGTAAGGCAGGGAAGGTATTTTTACCATGGCCTTCGTCAGAGCCCAATGGCTTACCTATCAGCTCGGCATTACCTTCTACGTCCAGAATGTCATCCTGGACTTGAAAGGCCAGTCCCATCAGGCGGGCAAATTCAATCAGCGCCTGGCGACTGTCGTCAGCCAGGTCTTCACAGACCAGGGTTACCATTTCAGCGCACGCGCACAGCAGTGCCCCGGTCTTTAGCTGATGTAACTGCGTCAGTGCCGCTACTGAAATAGACTCTCCGGTGGCGGCCAGGTCGATGGCCTGCCCCCCGCACATACCCAGATAACCGGCAGATTTGGCCAGGACCGAAACCAGCTTCGCCCGCTGCGCGTCACCGAGTTCGCTCATCGGGTAGTCGGCAAGCACGGTGAACGCCAGCGTTTGCAATGCATCCCCGGCCAGAATGGCAGTGGCTTCGTCAAAAGCGATATGGCAGGTAGGCACGCCACGACGTAAATCGTCATCATCCATGGCAGGCAAGTCATCATGCACCAGCGAATAGGCGTGAATGCACTCGATGGCCATGCTGATGGTAAGCAGGTCGCGCCGGGGTACGTCCAGGGTATCACCGATCAGATGAACCAGCAGCGGTCGCATACGTTTGCCGCCCGCCAACAGCGCATGGCGCATAGCGGCTTGCAGACGCGGCGCGTGCGCTGGCAACATACTCATTAACTGGCTAAGAGCATCATCGGTTTGTTGTTTAATCTGCTGATGCAGGGCCAAAAATTCCATAGCGGGACCTGTTAAGCTGACACGGACACAGGATGTGAGGTGGCTAATTGTTGTCGTCTTGTTTAAGCGGTGTCAGTGTTTCCTGACCTTGCTCAGAGAGTAAAATTTTTACTTTCTGTTCGGCTTGTTCAAGCGATTGCTGACTCTGACGAGACAATTTGATACCGCGTTCAAACTTTTCCAGTGCAGTATGCAGCGGCAGATCACCGTTTTCCATTTCATTCACGATAGCTTCCAGCTCTGAAAGGCTTTCTTCGAACGTTGGTGTGGGAGTTTTATCCGTCACAGGCTCACTCGTTTGTGGGTATTAAATAGAATAGGCGCACATTAACCGAGGCCGCGCGACGGGTCAAATGGTTTGTCCAGTACAGGGACGGCGGGGGGCGTGCGTTTCTCAACACAGAGGAGGGTATATCCATTAGACGGATTTCAACAAATTGGTTATAGAATTCTACAGCCATGCCGATAGAATAGCTGGCACTATAATTATAAACGTGTTGTAAGACGCTGAAGAATCAAAGCAAATTAATAGCCTAGCGGCTATTGGCAACACGGGTTGGCGCAATTTATGAGGAACAGTTTGTGGATTTAGCTACCGTCATAGGCATGTTGGGGGCCATCGGCTTCGTTGTTATGGCCATGGTGCTTGGCGGCGACATGGGCATGTTTATCAACGTCCCTTCAATTCTGATCGTATTTGGCGGAACCACCTTTGTGGTGTTGTCGCAGTTCACGCTTGCGCAGTTTTTCGGGGCCGGCAAAATAGCGGCCAAAGCGTTTATGTTCAAAATCGACTCGCCGGAATCTTTGATCGAAAAAGTTGTCGAAATGGCGGATGCCGCGCGTAAAGGTGGCTTTCTGGCATTGGAAGAGGCGGAAATTGAGAGCCCGTTTATGCAGAAAGGCGTCGATATGCTGGTGGATGGCCATGATATTGAAGTTGTGCGGGAGACTCTTGCCAAAGATATCTCCATGACAACTGAGCGCCATGAGTTCGGCGCGACTATATTCAAAGGCATGGGCGATGTAGCACCGGCCATGGGGATGATTGGTACTCTGATTGGTCTGGTGGCCATGCTGTCAAACATGGATGACCCTAAAGCCATTGGCCCGGCCATGGCGGTAGCCTTGTTGACCACCTTGTACGGTGCTTTCTTTGCCAACGTTATCTGTTTGCCGATGGCGTTTAAACTTAACGTACGTGCTCAGGAAGAAAAGCTGAACCAGAAGCTGATCCTGGATGGCATTGTGGGTATTGCAGACGGACAGAATCCCCGGGTTATTGAGGGCATCCTGAAAAACTATCTGGCAGCGAGTAAACGTGCAACCGGTGCCGAGGATGAATAATCATGGCTGAACAAGAAGAGTGTCCCAAATGCCCCCCGGAGGGCCTTCCCGCGTGGATGGGGACATTTGCCGATCTGATGTCGCTGCTAATGTGCTTCTTCGTTCTGCTGCTGGCGTTTTCGGAAATGGATGTACTGAAATTCAAGCAAATCGCCGGCTCCATGAAGTTTGCTTTTGGTGTGCAGAATAAAATCGAAGTAAAGGATATTCCAAAAGGCACCAGCGTGATTGCCATGGAGTTTCGTCCCGGTCGACCGGATCCCACGCCAATTGAGTCTATTCAGCAACAAACCATCGAAATGACGCAGCAGATGCTGGAGTTTCAGGCCGGTGATGAAGATGCGGCCGGCGGGCGTCAGAAACAGCGGGGCACCCAGCGTGGTGGTCAGGCACAGCAAACGGCTACCGATCAATCCTCTGCCGCGGCGAAAAGTGCGGAGCAGTCAGAAACCAGTGAGCTGATGAAGAAAGTGGCGCAGCAGCTGCAGAAACAAATTCTGGATGGCTCTATTGAGATGGAGTCACTGGGTCAGCAGCTCACCATCCGTATCCGGGAAAACGGTTCATTCTCGGCCGGTTCTGCATTTTTGCAACCGCAGTTCAAGCCGGTCATCCGGCAAATTGGCGAGTTACTGGCAGATGTACCTGGCGAAGTGGAAATTTCCGGCCATAGTGACGGCCAGCATATCGCCAATGAACTGTACAGTTCGAACTGGGATCTGTCGTCGCAACGGGCAGTCGCGGTAGCAGAGGAGCTCCGTCGGGCGCAGGGCTTCGATGAAAGTCGGATGTCGGTAACGGGGAAAGCAGATACTGTACCGATGGTAGAAAATGCCAGCACCAGCGATGAGCGGGCGCGCAACCGGCGGGTTGAGATCAACATCAATCAGGGTAAGCCTATGGTCTCCAAGCCTATTTCCGTGATTGAAGGGGACGGTCAGTAACCCCGCTGCGTAGCGCCACGTCCGGCGCTTGTCGGTACAAAGAATAGCAAATAAGAAGCCGCCGTGCGGCTTCATTGCTATATTGCTAGCCGCGGTACAGTAATTCGCGGTGCGCGGGTTTGCTCAGAACCAGCTGCACGGTGGATATCGTCCGCTCTAAGAATCCCCCTTCGCAATACTTCAGGTAGTACGTCCACATTCTTACAAAGCGCTCGTCATAACCGTCAGTCAGCAGCGCTTCTTTTGCGGCGGTGAACGCCACATACCAGTCGTGCAGTGTCTTGGCGTAATCCAAGCCGATATCATGCAAGTCTCTGATCATGAAATCACTGTGATCTTTCATGTGTGCATTCAGCTCGTACTGCGAGGGCAGGAAGCCGCCAGGGAAAATATATTTCTGAATGAAATCGACACTGTTGGCGTAACTCTCAAAGCGGCGATCATCAATGGTTATCGACTGCAGTAACATCAGGCCGTCCGACCTTAGCAGCGACGCACATTTCTGGAAAAAGTTGCCCAGAAACTTTCTGCCAACCGCTTCAATCATCTCAATTGATACCAGTTTCGTGTATTGCCCTGTCAGCGTACGGTAGTCCTGTTTAAGCAGGGTGACTTTATCTTCCAGCGACTCTTTGGCTACCCACTCGCTGGCATAAGCAAACTGCTCTTCCGAGATGGTTGTGGTGGTGACCTTACAGCCATAGTATTTGGCCGCATACACAGCGAGACCGCCCCAGCCGGTACCAATTTCCAGCAAGTGATCGTCCGACGTCAGCATAAGCTTGTCGCAGATTGTTTTCAGCTTATGATGCTGGGCATCGCCAAGGCTGGCGTTGGGATCAGGGTAGATGGCGGAGGAGTACATCATGGTCTGATCCAAGAAGCGGGTGTACAGCTTGTTGCCTAAATCATAATGGGCTTCAATGTTCTTCTTAGCTTGTTGCTTGGTGTTGCGGTTAAGAAAATGCTGCCACTTCATCACTGGCATAGTGAGCCATTTAAACTTGTTTTCCCAGTAGTCCAGGGTAGGCAGGTTGCGGGCAAAGATTCGGATAACCGCCGTAAGGTCATCGGTTTCCCACTGCTTCTCCATGTAGGTTTCCCCGGCAGCGATACTTCCGCCTAAGAGTAGCCGCTTGTAAGCAACCAGTTCCTGAATATCAACCACTGCTCTAAGCTCACTGGAGGCATCGCCAAACTCGCCCACCGTTTCTCCCCGCTCTTTAATGGTGAGCTGGCCCTCTGGCATGTGGGACAAACATTTTAAAAAAGCCGCCCGGCAAGCACGCAGACCCAGTGAGGGCGCCTCGCGGGAAGTGATGATAGTTTCGCCTTGTGACATCTTTCTATCCTGAGTTTCTTATGGGTGGGAGTAAACAGGTGTGCGCTTAAGCCAGAGCTTAAGTGCCTGCCAGTAAATTCCAAACACCGTTTTTATTGTCATACTTGGTATGCGTTTCATTACGTTAGCCAATGTGTCCGAGTTCAGTGGCATACGGTGGAGGTGAAAGCCGGCAGAAAAGTCCTTGTGCTCCTGATGGCAATCCATGACCAGTGAAAACGTTTCGGCGGGTATGCCAATGCGCCATTTATACGTCATGCGTATGGGGTTGAACGGTGATACATGAAACGCTTTTTTAGTGTCATTTTGTTGTTTTAAATCAACCAGGTAGTGGTGTCTCTCATTCCAAGGGGTATTACTTACCTCCGCAAGCATATGGGTATAATGCCCCGCGTTGTCACGTAAAAAATAAAAGTTAACCGGACTAAAATACATTCCGAAAGCGCGCAATTGGCAAAGCATGAAGATGTCACCGGTCAGCGGCGCTCCATGAAGTTCACTCATTCGGGATAACACTGATTTTTCAATGGGTTGGAAAGGATCTCCCAAGTAATCGCTGCGTTTAAAGCGGGCGGGGGCAAACCGGGAGCATGAAAAATTCTTAACATTTCTTTCCAGGTCATCCAGCTCCGACAACTTCAGCCAGAAAAGGTAAATGTGATAATTAAAGGCATGCTGGGTAGGCCGGAAGCGCCGGTGGAACAAATCGCCCTGGTAAATTGCGCTCTCGGTCATAACGAGGCCCCGAAACGCTGACACACATCCAGGGCACTGCGTACACCATCCTCATGGAAACCGTTATACCAATAGGCGCCACAAAAATGCAGATTGTCCTGGCCGCAGATCAGGTTGCGCTGTGACTGCGCACTGACCATGTCATCACTATACTGGGGGTGCGCATAGCGGTAGCGACCGAGCACCTTAGCCGGATCGATAGCGTCAGAATTATTCAGCGTCACGCAAAAGGTGGTATCGCTTTCCAGGCATTGCAGTATGTTCATGTTGTAAGTCACCGTAGCCGGTGCCTCTTCCGCACTGTCGAGATCATTCAGCTGATAATTCCAGCTTGCCCACGCCAGCCGGCGTCGCGGTAGCAGGCTTGTGTCGGTATGCATGACCACGTCATTTTCTGCATAGGGAATATTGCCAAGAATATTGCGGTGATCGTCAGAGGGCGAGGCCAGCATGGCGAGGGCCTGATTGCTGTGACACGCAAAAATAACCTCATCGAACACTTCAACTCCACCGGTAGTGTCTTCTACGCACCATTTATCATGTTGTTTGAATACCTGTTTAACGGGAGTATTCAGGCGAATTGCCTGCTCAAACCCGGCTACAAGGGGAGCGATATACTGGCTGGAACCCCCTTTAAGTGTATACCACTGAGGGCGGTCAGTGATATTCAGTAACCCGTGGTTCATGAAAAACTGCAGAAAAAAAGTCAAAGGAAACTGACGGGTCTGGGCAAGGCTGGCCGACCAGATTGCCGCACACATGGGTAGAATATAGTAATTCGCAAAGTCGTCGCTCAGGTTCAGTTCCCGTATATAGCTGTACAGGGTTTTACCGGATGTATCTGCACCGCTGGCCACCAGTGCTTTACAGGCCTTATTGAACGCCAGGATGTCTTTTACAATCCGCCAGAAGCGTGGGCGTAGGATATTTCGACGCTGCGCAAACAGCGTATTCAGCGTATTGCCGTTGTACTCAAGGTTGGCGCTGGCACTGGTGACCGAAAAGCTCATTTCCGTGGGCTGGCTGGCTATGCCCAGGCGCTCCATCAGCTTAATGAAGTTAGGGTAGGTCCAGTCGTTGTAAACAATAAAGCCTGTATCAATGGCGTATTCTTTGCCTTCTACAGTGACTTGTTTAGTCGCAGTGTGCCCGCCAATGTAATCATTGGTTTCATACACCACCAACTCGTTTTCTTGGTGAAGCAAATAGCCACAGGTTAACCCGGAAATTCCCGTTCCGACGATGGCAATACGTTTTGTCATTATTTTTATTACCTTTACTGCTTGTCTCGCATGGCGAGAGAAAGTTTCCGCTGTATCGGGGTAGGTAAGATATGCAAAAACCGCATGATCCAGCCAAACCTGCGCGGAAAGAATATAGTTTGTTTTTTCTGTTCTATCCCGCGAAGAAATTGTCTGGCCGCTTCCTCTGCGGATATCTTCATCGGCATTTCAAAGTCATTTTTATCAGTGAGCGGCGTTTCCACAAAGCCCGGTGATACCGCCTGCACAATGATACCCTGTTTAGCGAGATCCACTTCCAGGCTCTTAGTAAAGTAGTGTAATGCAGCTTTACTGGCACCGTAGGCTTCCGAACGAGTGAAAGGGAAAAGTCGCGCCATACTGTCCACAATAACCAGTTGTTGTCCGGCGGTAAATTGCGGGCGTAAACCATCCACACAATTCACCACACCGAAAAAATTAGGCTCAAAAACCCGTCGGAACATGTCAGGTTCAAACTTCTCGGCATCTACATACTCGCACGTGCCGGCATTTAGCACGGCAATATCGAATTTCACCTCACGCAGCGTCTCCCGGGTCTGCTCAAGGTCTGACACATCAAATCTGAGACTCTCAATGTTGCTATGCTGGCTCAGGTTATCTAAAGCTTCGTGATTGCGTCCGCAGGCAATCACCTGATAGCCGTTATCAGCTGCATGTTCAGCCAGTGCTTTACCTATACCTGAGGTAGCACCGGTAATTAGTAAGGTTTTCATGAGGCTAGCCTGTTTTTAATTTTGCGGATAATCCAACCCAACACCGGGATATGCTCATAAACGAGGGTGCCCATGTCGTAGTAATCACGGTGAAAGACTATTTTGTCGTTCTGAACCGATAACTGCGTGGTACCGGGCAATACTATCTCATGAGACATACCGGAGAGCTGCAAATACATGGTCCAGTTCACTATGTGGCTAATCTCACCGTTTTCAGTATCACTCGGGATCACCGTGTGGATATCGAAGCGGCATGTTTGGGCACGCTCGAGAAGTTGTGAGAAGTACGCTTTTACATTCGCCAGGCCGCGATGGGTGGTGATTGGGTCAACAAACACTACCTCCTGCGCATACACGTTTTCTAAATCTTTAAGATCGATTCGGGCAAGGTCTGCGTAAAGCTCACAGAAAGCATCAAGAACTGACATAAGACGAAATTATTCTGAATTTCAGATATCTACGATATGGAGTTATGAGGGGATCAAGCATGGGTACATGCGAATGGCTCTCACTTCGATCCAAAACATACAGGCTGGCGTATCTCCCAGCATCCTAACGAGTGTAAATCTGACATATGCAGCAAGAAAATATTCCATTATTTCCGCTATCTGCACACCTGCTCTCAGGTGGTCGTATGTCGCTGCGTATTTTTGAACCCCGTTATACGCGCATGGTGAAAGAAGTGTGTGCGAAGGGCACAGGCTTTGTGCTGTGCATGCTGAACGCACATGGAGACAAAGAAAAGAACGAACATATTCTGCCAATTGGGACCTACGCTGAAGTAATTGATTTCGATATGCTCGAAGATGGTTTGCTTGGCATCAAGGTTGCAGGAAGGTATGGCGTTGAGATAACAGACATCCGCACAGAAGCCGACGGGCTACGTGTTGGTACCTGTAAGACACTTGAACCCTGGTGTTGTGATATCTCATCTGAACAAATCGCCCCTATGGACGAGCGGTTGAAAGAAATTTTTGAAAGATATTCAGACATTGGAGCTTTATACGACAACCCGCAGTTTAACGACCCTCTATGGGTTTTACACCGCTGGCTGGAGTTGCTCCCGGTAGATGCAAAACAGAAGCAGCACTTCCTGCTGCAGAAAGATTGCAAAAAGTTGCTAAACTATTTAGCAGCGCTGGTGGAATAGGTAAGCTTTACATTTCAGTCGAAATATTTACTTACGTCCAGCCAAACACCTACTGCAATGCTGAGAAGGCAACGCTTTCATTACAGTAATGTAATGGTCTGAAATCAATCAATTTTAACTGCTTGCGCGTAGAATACCCGAAACCAATTTGGAAAAACGGACGAGACATATGTTAGTTGGAATTCCTTTGGAACAAAGCAACAGCGCAATTAAGCCTAAAGAGTGTGCCACCGAGATGTCAGAGTACATTGTGACGGTAGCAGAAAAACGGTGCAAAAAGTCGTTCGCCAGAGTGTTTGGTTATTTTGCCCCACGCCTGCGCTCTTACGCGCTGAAGCAAATGGGAAACGAAGCGTTGGCTATGGAGCTGGTCCAAGACACCATGTCTAACGTATGGCAGAAAGCGCATCTCTTCAATGCAGAAAAAGGTTCACCCTCTACGTGGATCTTTACAATTGCGCGCAACATCCGGTTTGATATGCTACGCAAATTGCAAAACCGTAAAGAAGATGTGTGTTCAGATGATTTATGGCCAGTGCTCTGCGAGCAAACGCCCGACGCGAATGAAACGTCGCTGGACGAGCAGATAACGCTGGAGCAAATCGGGTTTTTATTTGAAGCGTTGCCAGTCAAGCAAAAAGCAGTGATTGAAGCCATTTATATTGATGGAAAATCGCAGCAAGAGGTTGCCGATGAACTCAGTATTCCGCTCGGAACTGTTAAGTCGCGTACCCGACTGGCTTTGCAGCGTCTGAAGGGTATGTTAAACAGTCATGATCAAGTTTCATCCTAGCCTTGAGCAGTTAAGTGAGTTTGCTGAAGGTTCGCTGTCATCCGTAGAAGCTATAATGGTATCCGCTCACTGCGATATGTGTGAGCGATGCCAGCAGGTGGTTGCCAGCGAAACAGAGCGTCTTGCTGAAGACGTTCTGGATAGCTTTGACGCCCGTCAAAGCTCCGAATTCGAGAGAATGTTAAGTAGCATTACCCAGCTACCGCCCTCAGATAAGTCTGATAGACCGTCCAGAACAACGGGGTCGTGCGAAAAATTCACCATCGAACTGGATGGTAGACAATTTGTGTTACCCAGAACCTTACGCAGGTTTGTTGATAAAACAGGGAACTGGTCAAGTCTGGTCGGTCGCCTGTGGCAGGCCCCGGTGGATCTGGGATTCCCGGGTGTGGCGAATTTTATTTACATGGAGCGGGGAGGTAGCGTGCCAGAACACACTCACCGCGGAACAGAATATACGCTGGTGCTTGATGGCGAATTCCGAGATGGTATTAATGCCTACGATACCGGGGATTTTATATATATGGACGGCGATCACACCCATGCGCCCAAATCGGAAGCCACGAAAGGATGTCTTGTGTTTAGTGTTGTCGACCAACCGTTGCACTTCACATCCGGGCTGGCGAGGTTGCTTAATCCGTTCAGTCATATGTTTTTCAGGTAATGCCACCTGAATCAAAAAACGCACCGTTTGGTGCGTTTTTTTGTATCTGCTTAGCTAATGAATTCGCTGTCAGGATAATTGAGTTTCAGCGTTTTCATGGCATTTTCTTTAAGGTCATCTAACCCCAGCTCGTCGTAGCTGGAGACCATAATTTCCAGCGCCTGCTGCACCTGGTTAGAGTCAGGGAAATGCTCAATAACATAGCGGCCGCGGTTAGCGGCAGCCACATAGGCCTCCCGGCGCATGTAGAAACGAGCTATGGCTATTTCGTAGCGCGCCAGTCGCTCTTTAATATGCAGCATGCGTTTGCGTGCATCGGCGGCATATTTACTGTTCGGATACTGCTGAATAAGACGGCGGAAGTCGTCAAACGCCTGTCTGGACTTTGCAGGATCGCGATCGGCGCGATCGATATTCATCAGTTCCTGAAACAGGTTACTGTCTGACTCCATGTTCGTGAGTCCGCGCATGTAGAATGCATAATCTACGTCAGAGTGATTAGGATTCAGACGAATGAAGCGATCAATCGTTGCCAGCGCCTCATCTGGTTTGCCCGACTTATAGTAGCTGTAAATCAAATCAAGCTGCACCTGATGTGACAGCGGACCAAACGGGTAACGTGAGTCCAGTGCACTGAGCGTGGCTGCGGCGTTACTGAAGTTGCCCGCTTCCATACTGCGTTTGGCTTTCTCGTACATCTGCTGTGCGCCCATGTTGGCCAGCACGGCTTGTTCTTCAGTATCAGATGAACTGCATCCGGCTAAAGAGAGCATAGCACCGGCTAAAAGGGGTGCTACTTTTCGAAATGATTTCATATATAAACGTTTTCCTGCTAAACAGTCTGTTAAACATCGCTGCCTGCGTTAATTGCGAGCCATTCTAGCGCACTCAAACGCCGAATGCCCACACAAAATCCTGAAAGTATCCGACTCACCGGATGAAAGCTTGTTATAATATCTCTTTTACTCAGAAATTAAGGTGTTATGACAGAGTCAGTAAACACAGTAAATCTGGAAGGCACAACCGAGCAAGCGCATTTCGGTTATCGCTTAGATCAGGTTTTGGCAGATTTGTTCCCGGAATATTCACGCTCTAAGTTAAAAAGCTGGATTGTTGACGGCAACGTGCGTCTCAACGGGGAAGTGGTCACTGCGCCGCGGCATAAAATCCTTGGTGATGAGCATGTAACTGTGCAGGCACAAATGGAAGTGCAGATCACCAGTCAACCCCAGCAAATTGATTTAGATATCGTCTACGAAGACGACGATATTCTGATTATTAACAAGCCAGCGAACCTGGTGGTGCATCCGGGAGCGGGAAATAAAGACGGTACTGTGCTGAATGCACTGCTGGCCCACGTGCCGAATATCGATACTGTGCCTCGTGCGGGTATCGTCCACCGGCTGGATAAAGACACCACCGGATTAATGGTAGTGGCAAAAACAGTACCGGCGCAAACCCACTTGGTGGATCAGTTACAGCGCCGGGTAATGAGCCGCGAATACGAAGCTCTGGCCATTGGCACTATGGTGGCGGGTGGTGTAGTAGAAGCGCCGATTGGCCGTCATGCGACCAAGCGTACTCACATGGCGGTGCGAGAGTTTGGCAAGCCGGCGGTAACCCACTATCGGGTTATCGAAAAGTTTCGCGCCCATACCCATTTGCGTCTGAAACTTGAAACAGGCCGAACCCACCAGATTCGGGTGCATATGGCGCACATTAAGCACCCATTGGTAGGCGATCCCGGCTATGGCGGCCGTGCCCGTTTGCCCAAAGGCGCCAGCCCGGAACTGGTAGACCATCTGCGTGGCTTCAATCGCCAGGCGTTGCATGCGGCACAGTTGTCGTTGAATCATCCGACAACCGGCGAGTGGATGACGTGGCAGGCACCGCTACCAGAAGACATGGTTGCGCTTATTGACGCCGTCAGAGAAGACACACTGGCCAATCCGGATGCTGCACTTTAGTGATAAACCTGATCACCCCTGACTGGCCTGCGCCCCAGTCGGTAGTTGCCTATACGACTACCCGCGCGGGTGGTGCCAGCTCATCACCCTACACCAGCCTGAACGTAGGCCTGCATGTAGGGGATAACCCCGCGCGGGTGACACACAATCGCAGCCTGTTACCTCACCATGAGAAAATAGGCTGGCTTAACCAGGTGCATGGTAGCCGGGTGGTCACACTGCCTGCTACTGACATAGAAGCGGATGCGGCTATCAGCCGAAGCCGGGATGCCTTTTGTGCCGTTATGACGGCGGACTGTGTGCCGGTGCTGCTGACTAACCGGCAGGGTAATGAAGTCGCAGCTGTACATGCGGGCTGGCAGGGACTGGAAAAGCAAGTTATTGCCGCTACAGTAGCCGCAATGCGGTCGTCAAGTGACAGCCTGCTTGCCTGGATTGGCCCGGCGATCAGCGTACGCCACTATGAAGTGCCCAGTTCGCTGGCGGCAAAGTTTTCAACCTATACCAATGTCACGCAACCAGCCACATCGGCGGACAAGGTCATGCTCGACCTACCTCAAATTGCCTTGCAACAGTTACAGGCACTGGGGATAGCTCAGATTTCTCAGTCCCCACAGTGTACCTATGCCGACAGCAAGTTATTTTTCTCTCACCGCCGCAGCCAGCACGAGGGGGCAACCAGCACGGGGAGAATGGTGAGTGTAATAGGTTTTCGCTAACTCGACTTTCGTCGAATTTTTCATCGCTTTACTTGAATCAATTTCGCGCAGTACCCATAACTACAGCAAGGTTATGCAGAGGGACATCAATCCATGCGTTTAGACAGATTTACCAGTAAATTCCAAATAGCGATTTCCGATGCGCAGTCGTTGGCGCTGGGTCGTGATCATCAATACATTGAACCCGTTCACCTAATGACGTCGTTGCTGAATCAACAAGGCGGTTCGGTGCGCCCGCTGTTGGATCAGGCTAATGTCAATGTGAATGCGTTACGCAGTGCACTGAGCCAGGCCATCGAGCGGCTGCCCCGTGTGGAAGGGGTGGGCGGCGACGTCCAGCTTAGTAAGGAAAGTGGCATTTTGCTGAATTTGTGTGACAAGATTACACAGCAGCGAAAAGACGAATACATTACGTCAGAGATCTTTGTGCTGGCGGCGCTTCAGGATAAGGGGCGCCTGGGCAGCATACTCAAAGAGCTGAATATTACTAAAGAAAAAATTGAGAACGCCATCGATACCATGCGTGGTGGACAAAAAGTAACGGATCCCAATGCCGAGGATGTCAGACAGGCGTTGGAGAAATTCACCACCGATCTCACTGAGCGGGCAGAGCAGGGTAAGCTGGACCCGGTGATTGGCCGTGACGATGAAATACGCCGGACAGTACAGGTACTGCAACGTCGCACCAAGAACAACCCGGTACTCATCGGTGAGCCCGGCGTGGGTAAAACCGCCATTGTCGAGGGGCTGGCCCAGCGTATTATCAATGGCGAAGTGCCTGAAGGGCTGAAAGACAAGCGGGTATTGTCACTGGATATGGGCGCGCTGGTTGCCGGGGCTAAATACCGCGGTGAGTTTGAAGAGCGCCTGAAAGCGGTGCTTACCGAACTGTCCAAAGAAGAAGGCCGGGTAATTCTGTTTATCGACGAATTACACACCATGGTAGGCGCCGGTAAAGGTGAGGGAGCCATGGATGCCGGTAACATGCTTAAACCCGCGCTGGCCCGTGGCGAGCTGCACTGTGTGGGCGCGACCACCCTGGACGAATACCGCAAGTTCATCGAAAAAGATGCCGCGCTGGAGCGTCGCTTCCAGAAAGTGCTGGTGGATGAGCCCAGTGTGGAAGATACCATCGCCATATTGCGTGGACTGAAAGAACGATACGAGTTGCATCACTCGGTGGATATTACCGATCCGGCCATCGTGGCTGCGGCGAGCTTGTCGCATCGCTATATTAGCGACCGACAACTGCCAGACAAAGCCATTGATTTGATAGACGAGGCGGCGTCCAGTATTCGATTGCAAATAGACTCGAAGCCAGAGGATATGGACCGGTTGGAGCGGCGCATTATCCAGCTCAAGCTGGAAGAACAGGCGTTGGCTAAAGAAACCGATGAGGCCAGCCATAAACGGCTGGAAACTATCGAGGTTGAGCGCGAACAGCTGGAAATGAAATACGCCGACTTAGAAACCATCTGGCGTGAAGAAAAAGATGCCATGCAGGGCACGCAGTCAATCAAATCCGAGCTGGAACAGGCCAAACTGGATTTAGAAATTGCCCGGCGGGCATCAGATCTTAACCGCATGTCTGAGTTACAGTATGGTCGCATTCCGGAGCTCGAAGCCAAACTTGAGCGCGTGGCGGAAAATGAGACCCGGGAAACCAAACTGGTCAAGAACAAGGTCTCTGACGCCGAGATAGCCGACGTGCTCTCCCGGTGGACCGGGATCCCTGTGTCAAAAATGCTGGAAGGCGAGCGTGATAAGCTGCTGCGTATGGAAGACGTGTTACATAAGCGTGTGGTAGGCCAGCAAGAAGCGGTTACCGCGGTGTCTAACGCCATCCGTCGCTCACGGGCCGGGCTTGCCGATCCCAACCGGCCAATTGGCTCATTTCTGTTCCTTGGCCCGACCGGGGTAGGTAAGACCGAGCTGTGCAAAACGCTGGCAGGCTTCATGTTCGATACAGAAGAAGCCATGGTGCGTATCGACATGTCGGAATTTATGGAAAAGCATTCGGTTGCCCGCCTGGTGGGTGCGCCTCCTGGTTACGTGGGGTATGAAGAGGGAGGCTACCTGACAGAAGCGGTACGCCGCAAACCTTACTCGGTTATCCTGCTTGATGAGGTGGAAAAAGCCCACCCTGATGTGTTTAATATTCTGTTGCAGGTACTGGATGATGGCCGTCTGACTGACGGACAGGGACGAACGGTAGACTTTAAAAATACCGTGGTCATTATGACCTCAAACCTGGGCTCAGATGTTATTCAGGACAAGCATCAGGAGAGCCAGTACGAGGAAATGAAGTCGCTGGTGATGGGCGTGGTTGGTCAGCACTTCAGACCGGAGTTTATCAACCGGGTAGACGACATTGTGGTGTTCCATCCGCTTGGTAAAGAGCAAATAAAAGCCATTGCGAAAATACAGCTGGCTTCACTGCGTGCACGATTAGCTGAGAAAGGCTTTAAACTTGAGCTATCAGGTGCTGCTATGGATAAGTTGGCCGAGGCAGGATTCGACCCGGTATTTGGTGCCCGTCCACTGAAGCGGGCTATTCAGGTACAAATAGAGAACCCGCTTGCGAACAAGCTGTTATCCGGTGACATAGTGCCAGATGCTACTATACGGATAGACCTGGAGGGTGATCAGCTTACGGTGGTGTAGTCTCTGGTCTGGAAAACCAAAAAAGCTGCCCTTGGGCAGCTTTTTTATATATTGATAAAATGTTTATTTCTGCAACTTTCTGCGTAGTAGTATCGCACCGCATCCCAGTAACAGCACGCCTAATCCTGCTGGGGCGCTCACTGATGTAGGCGGGCGAGGTGTGGATGCGACTTTCGCTCCCCACACAGAGAGATGGGACAGGCCGTTTTTACTCACCATAGTTAGTGTGCCTGCGAGGCTCTGAATGCCTTCAAGTACTTCTATTTGGTACAAAGAGTAATAATTAGATGCTTTGGCAATTAATACAAACTGGTTATAAAGTAAATCGGTCGTTGGTTGGGTAAATGACATGGTCATTTCCAGTGCCACGGCATCGGAGTTACATGAGATCGGATCCCCCTCGTTATTCAGGCAATCATCGAAGGCTATTGAAAAGAGGCTGCTTGCTGCTCCATCCAAGGTACCATTCGGATTATACTTTGTGAGGTAATCCCAACTCTCTGAAGAAGTGGTAGGAGAAGTATTGGTAAGAATACCATCCGTATCCCATATTTCTTCACCCGCAAGCCATCCTGGAGAAATAAAGTCATTATCAGGGTGGGCACCTGAGCAACCAAGCACCGTGACACTACTTGTGGGGGTAGACGTTAACACCAAGTCGCTGGTGGAGCATTCTTCCAGCGGTTCTTCCTGCTGTTTAGTAGACTTGGCGTGGACAATCCCTTGATAAAATGACGCAATAATTAAAATTGCGGAAACAGTGATCTTTTTCATGATAAAAGCACCTTTTTTATAGTACTGTTGCTAAGCATAATTTGGGCCAATTATTTTTATTAATTTAATCATAGGGTTATTCGTGTGGTGTAACCGCTCTGTAAAAAAAGCTGACAGATTGTTTGTCATGATTCTTTCATCTCGCTGAGCAATTGCTGCACCTCTTGTACTCTGCCTTCATTATTATCTCCGTATGAAGTCAGGGCTTGTTTAAGAAAGCGGCGGGCTTCAGCTGGTCTGGCTAGCTTTCCTAGCACTACGCCCAGTCTGAATAACGTGTCGCTGTCTGCCGATTCGATGGCATGTGCTTGTCGCAAGTAATACAGAGCCTGATCATAATTATTGTTTTTTGCGTGGGCCCAGCCATAGGTAGATAAAACAAGCGCTGAGCGAGGGGCAAGCGAATAAGCTTCCTGGGCCAGCTGCATCCCTTTCTCTTTCTCGTCGTCTATGACGATCAGAGCGAGAAGTGTCATTGCATTGTGTTTGTATCTGGTATGGTTTTGTTTGATATATGCTTCCAGGAGAGGCTTAGCCACCTCCCAGCGATCTTGGTAAAAATGATGTTGGGCAAGTACGTAAGTGAGGCTTAGGTGCTCGATCGAATTCTTCGAAATTACCTCTTCAAGTAAGGCTACAAAATCTTCGCTCTCAGCGTCTGTGGTTATTGTGTTATTCATGCTCAAAGCATACACCAACGCCCCCTCAGAACGGATAAAACCTTGTCTGAAATGGCTATAAGCGACGCTAGGTTTATTTTGCGCTTGTGCTATTTTCCCGGCGATAAAATAAGCGGGGGCGGTGGCTGAAGATTCGTCACTGAGGACTAAGTCTACCGTTTCCCTGGCTGCTTCCGGCTTATTTATTTCAAGTAACAACGTGGCTTTTTCTAATAGAATCCTGGTAGATAGCGTTTCTCTGGCCGCGAGGAGTTCTATTATTCTCAAGGCGCCTTCATAGTCTTGAATTTGTTTCCTGAAACTGATGAGTTGAAGGGTGTTTTCAGCCGTAGCAGGCAACAGCTGTTCAAGCCTGGCTATTTCAAGTTTAGCTAACTTTACCCTCTCTAACTTTATAAGAAGGTTAATTTTTCCTTCAATGTACTTAGGGTTAGTTATTTGATTGCGTCGTAAGTTCTCTATTTCTGCGAGAGCATCTTCAAACGCGCCCATATTTGAATAAACCATTACTAACGTTTCGTTCACCGTTTTTGAGGCACCGTGTGTTTTTCTGTATTGCGTCAATAACTCAACGGCTTCACTGTTCTCGCCCAGAAAACTTGACAGCCGGGCTTTGAGAACAGTTATATCCAAATCGATAGTGTTTGTTGTATCTATTGCTTCCAGCAGTAATTTTGCTTCTGCGTATTTCTGCTGGTTAATCAGTATCTTGGCTTTAACGTAATTAACAAAATACTCACTGTTCACCACAGTTTCGAGCTTGGCTGCAACATTTTCTGCTGCCGTCCACCGCTTTTCAGCAATGAGAATTTCTGCTTTTAATCGAAGAAAGTCTGGGTTAGACGGGTTACTGACCAATAACAGCTCTGCAAAATCGAGTGCCTTGTCATTATTTCCTGCCATGTAGTGTAATCGGGTCAGGTGCACCAGAACTTGCGTGGAGTAGGGTGGCTTGTACTGTTCTTTAAGAAGCTTTATAGCTGCCGCGTAATTTCCGCGGGCCTGATGCAAACTGACGTGTGAAAATAAGACCAGATCGTGGTGTTTAATCGATTCATCCACATTTTCAAGCAAGGTTTCACAAAATACGAATCTTTCTTCTTCGATATAACGTCTGCACGCCAGTGACACCAATTCGGAGCTGCTTCTGGTAATTTTAGGAAAGCGCTCGAGCGTCTCCGCGAAACGCCTGTTATCGTCAATCTGTTTATAGGATTGTGCGAGCAGAAGCAGGGTGTTTTTGTCAGGCGGAGCTACATTTAAGTATCTTTCAAATTCCTGGGCACTTGCTTCGTAAAGCTTTGCGAAAAAATAGGTGGTCCCCTTAGTAAGGTGTATAAATCCACTATCCTTATCAGAGAAGTCATCCATTAATGTCAATGTATTTGAAAGCTCTTCTATCATCTCATCAGCAACTTCCGAGTCACCCTTTTCTCTAAGCAATCCTGACTTTAGTAGCAATATGGTGGGATCATTAGGCGCCTGTTGAAGTACCAGATCTATCACTTCCTCGGCTTTATCCAACTTCCCAAGCTTTAAATAGGTAAAAGCAAGAGAGCGTTGGATAATTGGGTCTGATTTACTTTTCTCTGACGCAAGTTCATACCATTTTAACGCTTCATCTTCTCTGCCTTGCTTACTGGCCAATACACCTCTCAACTGAAGGGTTCTGGCATCATTACTATCTACTGCCAGTGCTTGATCTATTAGGGCAGCAGCCTCAGGTACACGGTCACCCCTGAGTAAAAAAGACGCGTAGCTGTTAAGCAGTCTTGCTTCCTGTTTGAAAGATAGCGCTTTTCTGAATGCAGCTTCGGCCTCTCTTTTAAGCTCAAGACTGTCATAAGCATTAGCCTTAAAAAGGTAAGCTATGGCCTGTGTATCGCTATTGAGCGTGTCGCTATCAAAATCTAAAACGGCCTGGTAATCCCCGGACAATATATACAGTTGTAACAGGTCTGGTGCGACAATGTTCCGATCGGCCCCCATCTCCAGAGCTTCCTCAAATTCCAGAAGACTATCTGGCAGTAAGCCTTTGAGCATGAGGACCTTTCCCATTAGTAACTTGGACGGGAGATGATCAGGTTCAGTATTTAAAGACGCTTTCAAATGAACATAAGCTGCGTCATAAGCCTTGCTATTATATTTCTGCAAGGCTTCTTCAAACGCTTCTGGCTCTTGCCCACTAGCAGTAAGCGGGCAAAGCATAGCTATGCATAACGCAGACAATGCTATGTTTTTGGAAAAATAACGTACCTTCATTAATGAACCTGGTGATTAAAAAGTTTGCACAAATGCGCTCAGTAGTGAACTTTAAGCTGAGCAGGCAGTAAGAGACAATTATTCTTAAGGATAGCACTAAGCAAAATAGAAAATGCTAGAATTTGCATATGAGAATCTATACCGAGTTATAGCCGGTTTGTCGGCGCAAGTGGGTGTGCGTAGACGAAGAACTGTGAAATAATCTGTATTGTATTAAATAATTAGCTAATAAATGAGGCTCTATGTCAGAGAATAAACGTAAGGGGATATATCTACTTCCCAACCTGCTGACAACGGCCGGGCTGTTTTCCGGTTTCTTTGCAGTTGTATCATCGATGAACGGAAGGTTTGAAGCTGCGGCGGTGGCCATATTTGTGGCTATGATTTTTGACGGTCTCGACGGTCGGGTAGCCCGGATGACCAACACCCAAAGTGATTTCGGTGCCGAGTTCGACTCAATGGCTGATATGGTCTCTTTTGGTGTAGCGCCTGCATTGGTCGCTTATAACTGGGGGCTGAGTGATCTTGGCAAGCTGGGTTGGCTGGCAGCCTTTATATATGTAGCCGGTGCTGCGTTGCGGTTAGCCCGCTTCAATACCCAGGTCGGTATTGCCGACAAACGCTTTTTCCAGGGGTTAGCGAGCCCCGCGTCTGCCGCACTGGTATCAGGACTGGTATGGGTAGGTGTTGAATACGGCGTTAATGGTAACGACTATGGATTAGTGGTCGCGCTTATCACCGGTGCCGCCGGCTTATTAATGGTAAGCAACTTTAAATATAACTCTTTTAAAGAAGTAAACTGGCACGGCAAGGTTCCGTTCGTGGCGTTACTGCTTATATTGCTGGTTTTTGTCGTGGTAGCTACCGAGCCGGCATTGGTATTGTTTATCGTGTTTGCGCTGTATGCGCTGGCGGGACCCATCAACACATTCCGTACGGTAGATAAAATGACGCTGGACGATGTAGTAGGCGATCATGAAGAAGACGCTGACTTTATCGACAACAAGGCTGAACCAACGAAACCGGCGGACGCTGAAACTGAGGAAAAGAGCCGTAACTAAGCAAATGTGAGTGTTTAAACTTCATTTAGTGTAAAAAGCGACCTGTCAGGTCGCTTTTTTTATGTTTATTGATATTCTTTATTGACGGCGAAAAAAATCTACGTAAAATGCGCCTCCACTTCGACGGGAAAGCAACAACGCCAACCGAACAAGTGAGCCACTACTAACCGCAAGGCTTAATAGTGGCGAGGGTTTAAAAGAAACGCTTTGAGAAATAACTTTCAAAAAAGTGTTGACAACAAACCCGGGTAGCGTAGAATGCGCCACCTCGCTTCAGCAAGCTGCA
>NZ_JAOTJC010000002.1 GCF_025628895.1 Alteromonas salexigens
GGTATGGATTTAAAACACCTTGGGAGATGAAGAATGATTATGCGTGATCAATGTTGCACTTGGGAGTTGATACTAAGTGCCATTGCTAAATTTTACCTTTTCTGCCAATAAAGGAGACCAAGGAATGAATAGTGGACGACTGTCTTTGCTATCTTCAATCTCTAGCTTTGCTACTTCGTGCCCCAAGCATTGGAGTATTTCTATATCAATTATTTTCCCCAATTCGACTGACCTAAAATGTCTAGACCGCCCGAACAACAAATTATCTCCATCTATCCTAGCAGAGCATGATAGAAACTTATTTTCAAAAGGAACTGCTCCAATTGCATATTCCGACTGATAAAAATATGAATTTTTGATGCTTTTTCCGAAACAGTCTAAGAATTTTGAGTGATGTCGCCTATAGCGATATATTCTCAAAAAGAACGTAACTCCAACAGCCAAGAAAGATAGAAAAACTGATAACCACAGATTTACGCCCATAAAAACTAAGCCAACTAGTACACAAAAAGCAGGCAATACGAAAAGGGCCAATGAATGCGCGACTCTTTTGTGTTTGGGGAAATTTATGTCCATTACATCCTTATGGCATATAACACCCGCATAACGGGCAAAAATACGTAGGCTACAATACCAAGCGAAGCGAGGGAGCCTACGTATTTTTGTCCCCAGCGAGCGCAGCGAGTGTTAATGCGTTTGTTAGGTGGAAAAGTAAACACAACCTAGGGTTGGATTAGCAGTGAATTGCCGCATTTTTTACACCGAAGCTCTACATACATTAAAAGTTTGGTGTAAATACCACAGACCGAAGCGACAATGCCTGCAATGAACACCTGCAAGATTGAAGGAGCAAAGAGCACTAAGGACAAAAATGCAATGGCATAAAAGATTAGTGCAATTGAAAGAAGCGCATTCCATATGTTTTTTGAAAAGACATATTCCGCCTCGTTGTAACAAAGCAAACAGCAAGCGATATCTTTTTTCTTCAATCCAAAGGTAAACATTCCAGTTTCACCTAACAATTTACTAGATCCCCAACCGGTCTGATTCCCAAAACCGAAACGGGGTTTTTAGTTTTTATAATAACCAGAGATTACGCGATAATTCCCCAATACGAAAGTGAAAAACCATCGTGGGGCTTTCTGCTCATGAACTAAAAACACCAAAACGCCTGAATAATTTTGGTGGTGTACTTTGCTCATGGTGAGTACCGAAACCCGGCCAACGGTCAGTATTTTTCGAAAAACTTTGCCGGTAGGCTGCTTTTTATTTTCCACCGCCTATGAAATCTAAGTTTATCGCTGCTCTCTATGAATACATGATTATGAAGCGCTATGCCAAGCGCACTATTGAGACCTATCTCACCTGGATAGCCGATTACATTCGCTTTCATAATCTAACCCACCCTGAGCAGCTAAACGCGACACACGTAGAAGCTTACTTAACCCATCTGGCCATTCGGCGGAAGGCCGCGGCATCTACTCAGGCCACCGCATTGAATGCGTTGGTGTTTCTGTACGCCAAGTATCTGGAGCAACCGCTGCCGCAGGAAATGAATTTTATTAATAGCGGGCGCGAGCGTAAATTACCAGTGGTGCTTACTCAGCAAGAGGTGAAAGCGTTGTTGGGGCGTGTTAGCCAGCAACATTACCTGGCCGTTGCCATGCTGTATGGCAGTGGACTCAGGCTCATGGAGTGTGTGCGACTGCGCGTGGGGGATATCGATTTCGATTATAAATGCGTACGCATCTGGTTCGGTAAAGGCGGCAAGCATCGGGTAGCCACCTTGTCAGAGTCGCTTATTCCGCTGCTGGAAACCCATATTACAAAAGCCACTGAGTTACTGGAGCGCGATGTGCAGGTACCCGCATTCGCCGGTGCCTGGCTACCTGACGGCCTGCGCAAAAAATACCAGGCCCGTAACCGTAAACTGGAATGGCAGTACCTGTTCCCTTCGCACAAGCTGAGTATCGATCCCGAAAGTAATCAGTTGCGCCGCCATCATATCGACGAAAAGCAAATCCAGCGGGCAGTGCGCCGGGCGGCCAATGATGCCGGTATTATCAAGCATGTAACGCCGCATACTCTGCGCCACTCCTTTGCCACCCACTTGCTACAGTCCGGTGCCGATATCCGTACCGTGCAGGATCAGCTCGGGCATGCCGATGTACGCACAACCCAAATTTATACTCACATACTGCAACAGGGCGCGCACGGGGTGGTCAGCCCATTATCGAATCTTACTCTTTAGATGGCTTGGAGATTAGTATTAACCCTATTCGTTACCGGCCCCGTTATACCGTCAATTTCTTACTACAAAGGGCAAATTAATTTTTGCTGCATTGACTTCTGAAACCCATAAGTAGTTGCCAACCCGAAGGTCAACGGTCACGTAGCCATGATTTCCTGCTCGCATGTGTTCCAACCCGCCCAGAAAATTCACCGGAGCCGGAGCGCGCAACCCACCAACGTTAGTCCAATCCATCCAGAAATAAAGTCTTTCCAAATCGGGAGTAGACCCCAGTTGGGCCAGATTGAGGTCATAGGGCATAAATCCATCGGGATCTTCGTCAATGTTTATGCGGAATGTATACTTACCCGGCGGAATTTCGCGGGGGCCGGTTACCCCTGAATTTGTGACTGTTAAGGTATAATCTGCTTTCGGAGGCGATTTAATTAATGGTGATGAGCCCACCTCTATTTGCTTAAGCATGCCCATGGCCGTGTGCCATTTACCATCTGGCGCCTTTACGTAACATTCAACCAGATATGTTCCTGGTCGCTGAATATTGAATGTCGCACTGGAAGTGCGGCCAGGTGATAATAAACCAACCCCTCCTACCCATGTCATCTGCAGGCCCCATTCGGGAATATTTTGTTCAAAAAAAGGTCCAATATCCGATTTTGATAATTCACCACCGCGTAAACTTTCCATTAACGTTTCGAAGACAGGGACAACATGCTCAAGTTGGTCTTCGATAGTTTTACCGTCCGCCAAACGATACATAGCTACGAAGTGTACTTGATTACCCTTATTGGAAAATGAGAAGGTGTTCCAGCCCATCGATAAGCTATCTGGTGCTTGAATTTCGTATTCTGTGGTGATGATGGGCACTACATCACCATGTTGTGGGTTGGCAAGGGCGTGGCGACTGGTAAGGGTAAACACCATTAGAAATAACCCAAACACTCCTCCTTTGATCAGGCGTAGCGCGTTCATGGCAGGCTCCGTAACAGGATTGCTTCATATATATGCGAATAAGCCTAGTCTAAACGCATGGGATATCAACTTGCCTAAAGGCAATAAAAAAGGGCCCGCAGGCCCTTTTCCTCATCGCGAGCGGTTTACACGCGCTCGAAGATAGTGGCAATACCCTGACCCAGACCAATACACATGGTGGCCAGACCAACGTTCTTATCGTTGGACTCCATCAGGTTAAGCAGGGTGGTACTGATACGCGCTCCAGAGCAACCCAGTGGATGACCCAGTGCAATAGCACCGCCATTCAGGTTCACTTTTTCGTCGTATTTGTCCAGCCAGCCCAGCTGTTTAATGCATGACAGCGCCTGCGCAGCGAAGGCTTCATTAAACTCGGCCAGTTCAATGTCGTCCATGGTCATACCCGCGCGCTTAAGTGCTTTCTGGGTGGCCGGTACCGGCCCCTGACCCATAATCGCCGCGTCACAGCCAGACACGCCCATCGCACGGATGCGCGCCCGCGGCGTCAGACCCAGGGCTTTGGCCTTATCGGCAGACATCAGCAGCATGGCCGAAGCACCGTCAGAAATGGCAGACGAGGTGCCCGCCGTCACGGTACCGTTTACCGGGTCGAATACCGGGCGCAGCGATGCCATGGTCTCTACTGTGCTTTCCGGGCGGATCACTTCGTCATGATCGACCATTTTCAGCACGCCGTCGGCATCGTGACCTTCCACCGGCACAATTTCATTGTCCCAGCGGCCTTCCAGATGTGCTTGGTGCGCACGCTGGTGTGAGCGGGCGCCGAACTCATCCTGCATTTCACGGCTGATGCCATTCTGGCGGCCCAGCAATTCGGCGGTCATGCCCATATTGCCCGACGCCTTGGCGGTGTATTTCGCCAGCGCAGGATGGAAGTCTACGTTGAACGTCATGGGCACGTGGCCCATGTGCTCCACACCACCAATCATGAACACATCACCGTTGCCGGTCATAATGCCCTTGGCCGCATCGTGCAGGGCCTGCATGCTTGAGCCACACAGGCGGTTAACGGTAACGGCACTGGTGCTGCGCGGGATGTCGGTCAGCAGCTGAGCGTTCCGGGCAATGTTGAAGCCCTGTTCTTTGGTCTGTTGTACACAGCCCCAGATGATGTCTTCAATCTCAGTAGGGTCTAAATTCGGATTACGCGCCAACAGCGCGCTCATCAGATGGGCTGACAGCGTTTCAGCGCGCACGTTACGGAATACCCCACCTTTGGAGCGCCCCATCGGGGTTCGAATGCAATCGATTACTACGACGTCTTTCATGTTCAGTCTCCTTTGGGGTTATGCGAAGTAAGATTTACCGTCGGCGGCCATTTGGCGCACGCCGTCTGTTACCTGGTAAATCGGTCCTAAGTGAGCGTATTTGTCAGCCATTTCAACAAAGTTCGCTAACCCAATTGTTTCTATCCAGCGGAAAATGCCCCCACGGAACGGCGGGAAGCCTAAACCGTACAGCAGCGCCATGTCGGCTTCCGAGGCACTGTCTACAATGCCTTCTTCCAGACAACGAATGGCTTCGTTGGCCATGGGCACCATCAGGCGGGCAATAATTTCGTCTTTGTCAAAATCACGGCTGTCAGCCACATGCGATTGCATCAGACCATATGCATCCTGCGAGGCTTCTTTGGTGGGACGACCGCGCTTGTCGGTGCCGTATTCGTAAAAGCCTTTGCCGTTTTTCTGGCCCAATCGCTCAGCGTTAAACTGAATAGTGACCGGATCGTTGCCAATTTTCTGCATCCGCTCTGGTATACCGTCGGCCATTACACCGGCGGCGTGATCCGCAGTGTCCATGCCGACGACATCAAGCAGGTAGGCAGGGCCCATTGGCCAGCCGAAGTCTTTTTCCATCACTTTGTCCACTTTCGCAAAGTCGGCACCGTCGAGTACCAGCTTGCTGAAACCGGCGAAGTAAGGGAATAGCACGCGGTTAACCAGGAACCCCGGGCAATCGTTCACGACAATCGGGGTCTTGCCCATTTTCAGCGTGGCCGCAACCACTGCCTTGATGGTAGCGTCTGAGGTTTTTTCGCCACGGATAATTTCAACCAGCGGCATACGGTGAACCGGGTTGAAGAAATGCATGCCACAGAAGCGCTCGGGGTGCTTCAGGTTACCGGCCAGCTGATCGATGGAAATCGTTGAAGTGTTTGAGCAGATAATGGCATCGTCGGCCACCGTCTCTTCCACTTCTTTTAGCACCATGCCTTTCACTTTCGGATTTTCTACCACAGCTTCAATGACCAGGTCGGCATCTTTCAGCGTGGAATATTCCAGTGTGGGAGTAATCGCATTAAGGGTGGAGGCCATTTTCGTCGCGTCGACTTTGCCGCGCTGCATGCCTTTACCCAGAATTTTCGCGGCTTCCTTGAGACCCAAATCCAGGGCATCGCGGTTAATGTCTTTCATGACCACAGGTTGGCCTTTAGACGCCGCCTGATAAGCAATACCGCCGCCCATAATGCCTGCGCCCAGCACGGCGGTCAGGTTGATGGCTTTGTCAGAGGCCTTCGCCTGCTTCTTTCCTTTGCCTTTCACCAGTTGGTCAGACAGGAAAATACCAATTTGTGCTTTGGCCGCATCGGTTTTGGCCAGTTTCACGAAGCCTTCATTTTCCAGCTTCAGCGCACCGTCGCGATCCAGTCCCGCAGCATTCTTCACGGTTTCCACCATCATGTGCGGCGCCGGGTAGTGCTTACCGGCTTTGGCAGCAACCATAGCCTGTGCGGTAGAGAAACTCATGGTGGCTTCGTTTTTATTCAGTGACAAAGGCGCTTTTTTCGCTGTGCGACGCTTTTCCCTGTCAATTTTGCCGGCGGCAGCATCTTTCAGCATAGCCAGTGCAGCGTCACGCAATTTATCGGGCGCGACTACAGCATCCACGGCACCTTCCTGCAGCGCCTGCGGGCCTTTGCGATCTTTACCGGTGGTCATCCACTCCAGTGCATTGTCAGAACCAATCAGACGTGGCAGACGCACCGTGCCACCGAAGCCAGGCATTAGCCCCAGCTTCACTTCTGGCAGACCAATCGACGCCGACGTATCGGCTACCCGTAAGTCACAAGCCAGGGTCATCTCACACCCGCCACCCAGTGCAAAGCCGTTCACGGCAGCAATGGTAGGGAAGGGTAAGTCTTCAAAGCGGTCGAAAACCTGGGAGGTTTTGCCTACCCAGCTAAGGATTTCGTCATCGTTCTTGCTGAATAAGTCGGTAAATTCGGTGATGTCGGCGCCCACAATGAATGCAGACTTGCCACTGCGTACCAGAACGCCTTTCACATCGTCGCGGCCTTTCAGTGCCTGAGTGGCTTCATCCAGCTCGCTTACGGTCTGGCGGTCGAATTTGTTAACCGAACCGGCGGCATCAAACACCAGCTCTGCAAATCCGTCGTCAAGCAGGCTGACGGTCAGACTCTTGCCTTCGTATATCATTATCATCTCCTTTGGCATTGGCCAGGGTGCCAGCACGTATTGCCCGGTGTTGGGTACAAGGTGGAAAGCACGGCATTTCGCCGCCTCATCTCTCCCCGGTTATCTGTGCTGACGCGTTAGGGTGGATTGATTCTTGTCAAAGCCACACGAAATTTCAATGAAAAATTCAAACAACTGTTTAATTTACGCAAAAGATGGCGGCTTGTGAACATAATTCAAGCTCGAATTCATCCAGCTACCTAGTATAATGGTAGTTACTCATGGTGATAGCCAATCCTTACAATAACAAACCACCATATAGAGCACAGCGGAAGGCAAGAGGTTCCGTCAGCAAACTCGGAACGCACACGTTACACTTTTTGTGCAGGTGTCCTTCGGCAGTGAGTTGGCTGCGAGGCGGTACGAAAGTCGCATGCATTTCACCCGCATGCTCAGAAGTTATCAGGAATTCTCGGGTAGGATGGCAATAATGGAAGTAGAGGTAAAACAAGCAGGATATATCCGTCGCACAGGCGGGTGGTTAGTAATGTTATGTTTGGTGGTCGCCGGTCTGGCCGACGCTGCCCCGTTGTTACCGCAAGACGGCAAAGATGCCCAGCGCGAGGCGTTTGTAAGCCTGGAAAAGGCCATTCATACCACCCCAACCAGCAAGTTTCCCCAGTTAAACAGTCAGTTTGAGGCGCTGGAAGGGTACCCCCTGTACCCCTATTTGGTGCGCCAACGGCTGTTACGCCAGCTGAACATTCGTCAGCGCAACGAAGTGGAGCAGTTTTTATCGGCTTACGATGGCGACCCCTTCGTTTATAGTTTCCGCCGGCGCTGGCTGCAATACCTGGCCGAAAAAGGCCATAAAGAGGCATTTCTTGCCAGCTACCGCGACAATATGGGCGCAGCAATTACCTGCCAGTATCTGGAATATCAGCTGGAAGAAGCCACCAATCCGGTGTATTGGCTGTCCAAAGTGGATGACATCTGGTTATCCGGGCAATCTCAGCCAAATGAGTGCGACGATTTGTTTGCACGGTGGCGCGAGCAGGGCCTGATGACCGATGAAAAACTGCTTACCCGTATTCGTAAAGCGGCAACGGGCGGCAATGTCCGGTTGGTGCCCTACCTGCAAAAGCGGCTGGCTGACGAAAATTATTACTTAGCCGATCTATGGGAGCAGGTTCGCCGGGCACCGCGGACCGCGCTCAAAAAGTCCCGGTTTCCGCTGACTAACAAAGCTGAAGAGGCCCGCATTCTGGCCTACGCGCTGGAACGGCTGGCGTGGCAGTCGGCAGATGACGCCGTGAAAGGGTATTTCTTGTGGCAGCCGAAAGGTGTTTTCAATGCTGACCAGCTGACAGACATTCACCGCGCCATTGCGTTGAGTATGGCCATTGATAATCACCCTGATGCCCGGGAATGGTTGATGAAAGCCGACGCGCCTGGCGCCGATGAAGACGTCAAACGCTGGCACGTGGCGTATCTGCTGCGCCAGCAACAGTGGCAGCAGGTGCTCACAGTCATCGGCAATGCGCCAGACTCGCGCCAGGACGAAGACAACTTTCAGTACTGGCGGGCGCGCAGCTTTGATGCTTTAGGCATGCCTCAGCAGGCCTCGTATTTTTACGAAACGCTGGCCGGGGAGCGCAGTTTCTACGGCTTCTTGGCCAGTGCTAAACTGGCCAAGAAGCCCTCATTAATGCACCGTCCCACCCCACGGGATCCTAACGCCATTGCCGAAATCAGAAATCAGCCGGCGGCGAAACGTGCCTATGAGTTCTTGCAGTTAGGCAGACTCATTGACGCCCGTCGGGAATGGCGCCACCTGCTGTTAAATCTGGACAGCAGCCGGGTAAAAGATGCGGCTATCCTGGCCAGCGAGTGGGGCTGGTACGATCAGGCCATTGTCAGTTTTGCCCGCAGCGGTTACTGGGATGATGTGGAACGGCGCTTCCCGCTGGCCTACGAGCCGGAGTTTTCCTCTGTCGGCAAGACATATAACGTGCCCCGCGCCTTTGCCATGGCGATTGCCCGCCGGGAAAGCTCGTTTATGTCAGATGCAGTCTCACCGGCAGGTGCTACCGGCCTAATGCAGCTTATGCCGGGCACTGCACAGTATATTGCCGAGCAACGGGTTAACCGCAAAACCCTGTTTGAACCTGACAAAAATCTCGACTTCGGGGTGCAATATTTGCGCTACCTGATGGATAAGTTGGATGACAACCCGGTGCTGGTGTCGGCTTCCTACAACGCGGGCTGGCGACGGGTGCTGAAATGGTTGCCGGAAAAGCAGGCATTGCCCACCGACATCTGGATTGAAAATATCCCGTACCGGGAGACTCGCCATTATGTGAAAGCGGTGCTGGCGTACCGGTATATCTATGAGCAGCAACTTGGCGAACCCTCGGAACTGTTCAATGAGCTGGCCACCCGTCCTATTCCGGCTGCCACCTCCATCGTCGAGAGCCAGTCTACCGGACAGTTGCAGCTGGCACCGCAATAACCAGCACCCGGCCTGTTCGGGCCGGTGCGTCAGCAGATCCTTCCATTTGCTAATGCTGAGAGTGGCGGCTGGCGGGACCATACGTCACTTTTACCGCCAGATGTGTTACCCTGTTGGGCGTTTTTAAACGGAAATTGTGTGCTACAGGGTGCGACCCGGCCTACTCGGCCAAGGGCACTTCGAGGCACAGTTTCTTGCAGGCACCGGGCATGTGCACCGGGCGTACTTGGTAACTAAGCAACGAGGTTTTATGACTGACCACACCGCAACCTATCAGGCTCACATTGAAGAGTTGCAGTCGCGTACACGCGAAGCCCTGCAACGGGAAGGACTGGACGGCCTGGTGATCCACTCAGGGCAGGGTAAACGACTGTTTCTGGATGATAACCACTACCCGTTTAAGGTAAACCCGCAGTTCAAAGCCTGGTTACCGGTGGTAGACAACCCAAACTGCTGGCTGGTGGTAAACGGGGTTGATAAGCCGAAGTTGATTTTCTACCGGCCGGTGGACTTCTGGCATAAAGTACCGCCTGAGCCAAACGATTTCTGGACTGACTGCTTCGACATTGTGCTGCTTAAGCAGGCCGATGCGGTGGAAAAACACCTGCCGTACGACAAGAAGCGGCTGGCTTATATTGGTGAGTACATCGAAGTTGCCCGTGCGCTGGGCTTCGAGAATGTGAACCCCGATCGGGTGCTGCATTACCTCCATTATCAGCGGGCGTATAAAACCGATTACGAGCTGGATTGCCTGCGCGAAGCGAATAAGCTGGCGGTCGCTGGTCATCGTGCCGCGGCGGAAGCCTTCCGCAACGGTGACAGCGAGTTTGATATTAACCTGGCCTACGCCAAAGCGGCCCGGCAGGGTGACAACGACGTGCCGTACACCAGCATAGTGGCACTCAACGAGCACGCCTCTATTTTGCATTATATGCAGTGTGACAAGGTGGCGCCTGAACAAAACCGTTCGTTCCTGATTGATGCCGGTGCGACCTATCATGGCTACGCGGCCGATATTACCCGTACCTATGCCATGGAAGATAATCACTTTGCAGAGCTTATTCGCGCGGTGGATAAAGTCACCGTCACCTTAGGTGAAGCGCTGAAGCCGGGTGTCGCGTACACCGACATTCACATTCTGGCTCACGATGGCATTGCCCAGATTCTGCATGACACTGGCATTGTGAATTTACCGGCACAGGAAATCGTGGAGCAGGGGATCACCCGCACCTTCTTCCCGCACGGTATTGGCCACTTCCTTGGCCTACAGGTGCATGATGTGGGCGGACTGGTTAATGATGATCGCGGTACCCCGAAACCGGCACCGGAAGACCATCCGTTCCTGCGTTGCACTCGGGTGGTTGAGCCCCGTCAGGTATTTACCATTGAACCTGGGTTGTACTTCATCGATAGCCTGCTGGCCGACCTGAAGGCCACCCCGGCATCTAAATACATTAACTGGGAAACGGTCGACAAGTACCGCCCTTATGGCGGAATTCGCATTGAAGATGACATTATTGTGCATCGCGACCGCAATGAGAATATGACCCGGGACCTGGGGCTGGAATAAGCATTAGGAAGGTGAGGGCAACGCCCTCACCTTTACTGTTATTGCACCGACGCCTGTAAGCTCTGCTTAACCTCAGGCAGATACTCGCCGCCATGCACTATCTGAATGCTGGCATCGTCAAAATCATCTCCTATCGGTTGAACCCGTCCACCCAGACACTCACCCAGAAACGATTCTGCCACTGCGAAAAATGACAGCCGGTTTTCTGGTTTCTGAAAGCCATGGCCTTCATCGGGGTAGAGTACATACGTGACCGGAATATCCCGCTCTTTCATGGCTGTCACTATCTGGTCTGATTCAGCCTGCTTCACCCGTGGATCATTGGCGCCCTGCGCAATCAGCAATGGACGCTGTATGTTATCTACGTGGGTCAGTGGCGAACGCTCTTTCAGCATCGCCAGCCCTTCCTCGGTATTGGGGTCACCAATAGCATTGTGGAAAACGGTACGAAAACTTTCCCAGTATGGCGGGATGGACTCAAGTAATGTGACCAAATTAGACGGTCCCACAATATCCACCCCGCAACTAAAGGTGGTCGGCGTAAACGTCATGCCGACCAGTGTGGCGTAACCGCCAAAGCTGCCACCCATAATGGCTACCTCGTCAGCGCGGGTAATTCCCTTGGCTATCGCCCAGTCTTTAGCATCCAGAATGTCGTTGTGTATGGCACGAGCCCATTCGTGGTTGCCGGCATTCAAAAAGGCTTTACCGAATCCGGTAGACGACCGGAAATTTACCTGTAGCACGGCGTAGCCACGGTTACTCAGCCACTGAGCTATGGCGTCATATCCGAAGCTGTCGCGTCCCCACGGGCCACCATGCACCAGCATTACCAGTGGCGCCGGATGCTCTGCTTTGCCATCCTGGTCAGGGTCGGCGGTGAGTGGCAGGGTGAGGTAACTGACCAATTCAAGCCCATCGCGGGCCGGGATCACCACTCCCTGCATTTGCGCAAGCTGATGGTTGTCGAGTTGGGGCTGAGTAACAAACAGTTGATCGAGTGTGCCGGTTTGCGTGTCATAGATTTTGTAGACCGGCGAGCGATCACTCTCGTCGACATACACAGTCCAGTACCGGTTATCCAGCGTTTGCGCGAGCACTTCGGTGCCGCCGCTCACCTTTTCATTCAGCTGCTGAATCATGGCTGCATAGCGGCGCTCAACCGGGTGAAAAACAGGTTGAATGTAATCCAGCACATACGCTACCGGAGCATGGGTTTGCGGGTGCATCAGTACACCGGTAACGTCTACTTTGTCGCTCTGCGCAATCACCGTGGGGGTGTCCTGGCCGAGGGGGAGGTGGACTAATGCAGCGGTATCACGGTTGCGGCTGTCGAGCATATACACGCCCGTATTGTCGGCATCAAAGCCAAGAATCTTTGTGGTCAGTACATCGGGCTGGGGAATGGACAACCAGGTTTTCCACTGCCCGTTGTGCTGAGACAATATTTCGGTACTGCCGTTGTCCAGCGCCCGCATAGCCAGCCGGACATTCAGGTTATGATCGGCATAGAACTCAGCCACGCCAGGGTTTTCTGCCTCAAGCGTGCGCTTGCCGGTGGCAAGATCAACGCGATAGGCATCATGCCATCGGGCATCACGATCATTCATACCCACCAGCACCACCCCGGGAACCGTACGGCTCTGGCTGATAAGCTGCGCCTGCACGCCTGCATAGGGAGTTAAGTCGGTAATCTTTCCGCTGTTGAGATGCACACTGTACAAATGCCAGTTCTCATCGCCGTCCTGATCCTGCATGTACAGGACATGTTCGCTGTCCAGCGCCCAGAAATGACTAGGCACGCCCCGATTGCCATCATGGGTAACTGGTTCGGCGCTATTAAAATTGTCACGGTCGCCTACCCAAATTTCCATCACCCCGTTTACAGGGGCACGAAAGCTCATTTTCGTTCCATCAGGACTCAGCCGGCCCTGATAGCGGGTGGGGTTGCCGAACAATACATCACGCTCAATGAGCGGGGGGGGTGTTATGTCGTTGGTACTGGTTAGCCGATTATTGTCACTGGCACAGCCAGTGAGCATGGCAGTAAATACCGTGAGTAAGAATAAATAAAATAGTTGTTTCATGGGGTGGCCCTCAATGTTGAATAACAAGGGCCAATACGGCATGAGTGAACTCGTTGTCCCTAACTCGTCGCCTGAAAAATATAGCACAAAATGAAAATTTCACCGCAAATCTGAGGTGTTGATGCAGAGGGCATGGCCGGGCAGGGCTAGAGAGGGTTTAGAGGGTAAATTGTTGGTATTGAAAACTGGAAGCGGGCACCGTTATGGACGGTGCCATCCGATTAATTGGTGCGTGCTACCGACAGGTGGGCAAGACTGATAAGGGCTTGTTTGTAAGGAGAGTCGGTAATCGGCGCCAGGGCTTCAATGGCCATGGTCACTTCTTCATTTGCCCGAGCCGTGGTGTATTCAATGGCGCCGGTATCCGCCATAATGCCCTGAATGCGTTTTAAGTGCGCCAGGCCGTCGCTGTTTTCAATGGCACTGCGGATAAGCGTACGATCAGCCTCGTTGTCAGCATGCCACATGGCGTGTAACAACGGCAGCGTTGGCTTACCCTCTGCAAGGTCATCCCCGGCATTCTTACCCATGTCATCACTGTCAGCGGTGTAATCCATAATATCGTCGGCCAGCTGGAACGCGGTGCCTAAATGCTTACCGTACTCCTGCATGGCGCGTTCAATGTCTTCGTTCTGCTCGGTGAGGACCGCAGCCAGCTGCGTAGCGGCTTCGAACAGGCGCGCAGTTTTACCGTATATCACGTCGAAATAGCGGGTTTCCGTGGTATCGGGGTCGTTGCAGTTCATCAGCTGCAGCACTTCGCCCTCGGCGATCTGGTTAGTGGCTTCTGACAAAATATCCATTACCCGCATACGCTGCAGGCTCACCATCATCTGAAAAGAGCGGGTATACAGAAAATCACCTACCAGCACCGATGCCTGATTGCCAAAGATAGCGTTGGCGGTTTCTCTGCCGCGACGCAGGGTAGACTCGTCTACCACATCATCGTGCAGCAACGTGGCGGTATGAATAAACTCAATAATCGCCGCCAGCGTGTGGTGCTGTGTATTGTTAATACCCATAGCCCGGGCGGCCAGAACTGTCAGTAACGGGCGCAGGCGCTTACCACCACTGTTAACGATGTAAAATCCGAGTTGGTTTATTAATGCAACGTCAGAATCAACTTGTTGTTGAATCAGGGCATTCACCGCTTGCATGTCGTCATGAGTCAGCGAACGGATCTGGTCTAAGTCCATAGGCGAGGGTAACTTTTCAGTCTGGCTATTGTTGACGCTGATTGTACCTGAAACAGTGCGACTATCCACCTGATTGACCCATAAAACACCTCACTTACCTTATTTATCTGTCTGCGAATGGCTACGTTAGTAGTTGACCGTTTGCGGCAATGCCAGACAAGCGGCGCAGTAGAGTACGCAGCCACCGCTCCCCGGATCGCTTGGGATCATTCCGTGATCACACCGGTGGCTGCGGAGTGTGGCGTGTTTTTGAACTAGCCGGGAGGGCAAAGTATCAGTATAATGATCAGCAGTTTACCGAATCGCCCGGTGAGATATATCGATATGAGAACTGACTTTTCAGGCCCCTCGTGACGAAATTCTCACAACGGGTGAAAAATAATCGGTTTTTATGGTTTTCAGGGTTGTGATCCCCGGATGTTTCACGTACAATTCGCGCCCTGTTTTTTGAATTGAAGCGCCAAGTGGCGCAGAGCGGAGTTTAGTATGTACGCGGTTTTCCAAAGTGGCGGTAAACAACACCGTGTGGCCGAAGGCCAAACCGTTCGTCTTGAAAAAATCGAAGTCGCACCAGGCGAATCGGTTGAATTCGACAAAGTATTAATGGTTAGCAACGGTGACGATGTAAAAATCGGCACGCCTATCGTTGCAGGTGGTAAAGTGACAGCAGAAGTGATTACTCACGGTCGTGGCGATAAAGTAAAAATCGTTAAGTTCCGTCGTCGTAAGCACTCTCGTTCACAAATGGGTCATCGTCAGTGGTTCACTGAAGTGAAGATCACTGGCATTAACGCATAATAGGAGCACGAACACATGGCACATAAAAAAGCTGGTGGTAGTACCAAAAACGGTCGCGATTCCGAAAGTAAACGCCTTGGTGTGAAGCGCTTCGGTGGTGAGTCTGTGCTTGCGGGTAACATCATTGTTCGCCAACGTGGTACGCGTTTCCACGCCGGTGACAACATGGGTATCGGCAAAGACCACACCTTGTTCGCACTGAAAGACGGTAAAGTCCAGTTCGACGTGAAAGGGGCTAAAAATCGTAAGTACGTGAGCATCGTAGCTGAGTAAGCGCGAAAGCACTCACCGAACAGGTTTTGAAAAAACCCCGCACTCGCGGGGTTTTTTGTTTTTGTACAATGGCTCGCACCGCCGGTACTGGCACGATTACCAGAAACGGCCTAAAACCTTGTGCTCACATCGGGCCAATGGTGTAAAATATATGCATACCCCTTAAATAATTCGCAGGCACAGGCAGTGTCGTGCAGGTCATGTGGTGAAAACACCAGGTCACCAGATGAATTGGGTATGACTCATGCGCCGGCGCGGTCGGCAACAAACTCACAGTCATTATGACGCGGAGCGATAGATGAAATTTGTAGATGAAGCTGAAATTCGTGTTGAAGCTGGCGACGGCGGCAACGGCGTAGTTGGCTTTAGGCGAGAAAAATACATTCCGAAAGGGGGCCCTGATGGCGGCGACGGCGGTGATGGCGGTGACGTCTACCTGCAAGCCGATGAAAACCTCAATACCCTGATCGACTATCGCTTCGAACGCTTCCACCGCGCAGAGCGTGGTAAGAATGGCCAGGGTAGCGACTGTACAGGCCGTGCTGGTGCTGATCTGACGTTAAGCGTGCCAGTAGGCACCCGGGCGACCGACGTGGAAACCGGCGAAGTACTGGGCGACTTAACCCGTCACGGGCAAAAAATGAAGGTCGCACAAGGTGGTTTTCACGGTCTGGGCAACGCGCGCTTTAAAAGCAGTACTAACCGTGCTCCTCGCCAGAAGACCAATGGCACACCCGGTGAAATCCGAAATCTGAAGCTTGAACTGATGCTGTTGGCGGATGTTGGCTTGCTGGGGATGCCAAATGCCGGTAAATCGACCTTCATTCGTTCGGTATCGGCGGCTAAACCTAAAGTGGCAGATTATCCGTTTACGACGTTAGTGCCTAACCTTGGCGTAGTAAGACAAACGGCGCAACGCAGCTTCGTGGTAGCCGACATACCCGGTCTTATCGAAGGCGCGGCCGAAGGTGCAGGCCTGGGGATCCAGTTCCTTAAACACCTTGAACGCTGCCGCATATTGCTGCATATAGTCGACTTGTTGCCGGCCGATCAAAGCGACCCGGCTGACAATGCCAAAGCCATCACTGCTGAACTTGAAAAATACAGCCCCAAGCTGGCTGGCAAGCCGCGCTGGCTGGTTTTCAACAAAGTAGATTTGCTGCTTGAAGACGAAGTAGAAGAAAGAATTCAGCACGTGGTAGCAGCACTGAACTGGGAAGGCCCGGTTTATCAAATCTCTGCATTCCAGAAGATAGGGTTAGATCCCTTGTGTAATGAAATCATGACCTTCCTGGAGAACATGCCCGCTGAAGAGGCAGACGAGCAGGAAGAAGGCAATGTAGACTTCAAATGGGATACCAGCCCGCAACAGCCCATCGAAAACACCGAAGACTTCGATGATGACGACGATGACTGGGATGAAGACGATTACGACGTTGAAGTAGAATACCGGAAGTAAACAGGGAGACATCATGCGCATTGCGATGATTGCCGCTATGGCAGCCAACCGGGTTATTGGTGCAAATAATGAAATGCCCTGGCATCTGCCAGCGGATTTGAAGCACTTCAAGTCGGTGACCATGGGGAAACCGGTTATCATGGGGCGCAAAACGTATGAGTCTATCGGCAGGGCGCTGCCCGGCCGCACTAATATCGTCATCACCCGCCAGCCTGATTACCAGCTGGCGGATGCGCAGATAGTAAGTGATCCGGACAAGGCGCTCACTCTGGCTGAGCGCACCGAGACTGATGAAGTGATGATCATTGGTGGCGGCACCATCTATGAGGCGTTTATGCCTTACACCGATACCCTGTACCTCACTCACATCGAGGCTAATGTTGAGGGCGACACCCGTTTCCCCGACTATGAAGCCGTTGGCCAGTGGCGGGAAGTCGCCAGTGAGCACCGGGCGGCAGATGAGCGTAATGAGTACGCCTGTCGCTTTGTGACGTTAAAACGCTTATAGCCGTTAAGTTCAGGATAAACACATGCATAAGGAAATGGTGTTGGTTGGCGTGCTGGTGTTGGCCGGCTGCAGCGCTACCCCTCAGCAATTGGTCTACGAAACGGTAGAAAATGCAGCTCAGAAACAACGTGACGACATGGAGGGGGTTGGCAACATTACCCCCGCCCGTAGCGACCGAAGTAACGGCGAGTATCTTACCGTAGGTTTTATTCAGGCCGCGCTCAATGCGCTGTTCGGTAACCGCGAGAGTTAAGCCATCGGCACGGGTGCGCCCGTCAAAATTCACATGTAAAAAAGCCGCGACGACCGCGGCTCAGTAAAGGTAGTAAGCAGGTTCCATTTACACAGTTTCCCGCCCGCGCTCATCTAAGCGCGTGCAGTTAACCGCGTGAGTGTAAAACCGGTTAGCCGTTCATTCTGGCAAACAGGTTTTCCAGCGTCAGTCCCTGATGACCCAGCGTGTCGCGCAGACGTCGCAGCGCTTCCACCTGGATTTGTCTCACCCGCTCCCGGGTCAGGCCAATTTCCGCACCCACATCTTCCAGTGTGGACGGCTCATAACCCATCAGGCCAAACCGGCGAGCCAGTACTTCCCGTTGTTTAGGGTTGAGATCTTTCAGCCATTTTACAATATTGCATTTAATGTCGGAGTCCTGCAGGTTTTCTTCCGGGCCGTACTCTTTTTCATCGGCCAGAATATCCAGCAGCGCCTTGTCGTTCTCCCCGCCAATTGGCGTGTCCACCGACGTAATACGCTCATTCAGTCGCAGCATACGGCTAACGTCTTCTACCGGCTTCTCCAGCGCGTCTGCAATTTCCTCGGCAGTGGGCTCGTGGTCCAGTTTCTGGGACAATTCACGGGCGGCACGCAGATAAATATTCAGCTCTTTTACGACATGGATGGGCAGACGAATGGTACGTGTCTGATTCATAATCGCCCGCTCGATGGTTTGCCGGATCCACCAGGTTGCATAGGTAGAAAACCGGAACCCGCGTTCGGGGTCGAATTTTTCAACGGCCCGGATCAGGCCAAGGTTGCCTTCTTCAATGAGGTCAAGGAGTGCCAGACCGCGATTGTTGTAACGGCGGGCAATTTTTACCACCAGGCGCAAGTTACTGACTATCATGCGCTTGCGGGAGGCTTCACAGCCGCGTAGTGCCCGACGTGCAAAATACACTTCTTCTTCTGCGGTCAGGAGTGGCGAGTAGCCTATCTCACCCAGATACAGCTGGGTGGCGTCGAGGTTCTTGGGAAGTTCCTCGGGGGTTACGACGATGTCCTCGTTATCGGTTTCAGCGTCTTCGTTAAGGGTTTCGCCAGCTTTCAATTGGGCTGACATTTCCATTTCATCTAACTCATCGCGAGATTTTGGTTCGATTACAGCATTTTTAATATGACCCACAACTGCATCTCCTGCTTAATTGGTTACCTTATGACGTTATCTCCTTTCATTTCTTATTATTGTTTATTGTTATGTTAGCGTTGTGCTGGCAGATACCGCAGTGGATCTAATGACTTGCCACGATATCTCACTTCAAAATGAAGCCTTACCGAATCTGTTCCGCTATTTCCCATGGTGGCAATTTGCTGACCGGCGGTCACCCATTGCTGTTCTTTCACGGCGACGCTGTCGTTGTGCGCGTATGCACTTAAGAAGGTGTCGGTATGTTTTATTATGATTAGATTTCCGTACCCTCTCAGCGCATTGCCGGAGTAGACTACTTTCCCATCGGCGGCAGCCAGAATTGCTGTGCCTCTGGCGGCCTGAATATCTATACCTTTATTGCCGGATTCCTGCTTACTAAACGTTGCTACCAACTTTCCGGTGGTCGGCCACACCCAGCGTTCTACCTTGCTCGGGAAGCCCTTTGTCGACCGTTTTTTGACGCTTTTAGACGGCTTTTTGGCACGTTTAAGTGGCTGGCTATTAACAATTTTTTCACTTTCACCATACGCCTGCTCTTTTGGCCGGTCAACAGTATTTGTATATACTTTAGTCGTGGTCTGACCTGTTTTTTTAGGGGCTGAACTTGCTTTTTTAGCAATTTTCGGTGGCGGGGTCACTCGCAGGGTCTGGCCCGGATAGATCGGGTACGGCGGGCTGAGGTTGTTATACCGTGCAATATCGCGGTAATCGCTGCCGGTGTACCAGGCAATGGCGTACAGGGTGTCGCCTTTTTGCACCTGATAGGTACTGTCGGTATAGCCCTGGTCTTCTTCAGGCTGGCTATCCAGAATAACCACGGGCGCGGGCGGTGTGCTACCGCACCCGTTCAGAGCCAGTAAGGCCAGTAAAATACTGGTGTATGCGACGCCTCCTGCGAACTTCATGGTCAGGCCTTTATCTGAGTAACAGGTAGGCCAGTATCGCCAACGCCACCACCAGCCAGCCGAGCACTTCCACATACTGGCGAAGCTTAGCTTCCATAGCAGAGCCGCCCCATCGCATCAGACCGGCCACTAAAAAGAACCGCGCACCGCGGCCCACCGCAGAGGCCAGCACGAAGGGCAGAAAGGCCATTTGCAAAAAGCCGGCGCTGATAGTGAACACTTTATAGGGAATAGGTGAGAAGCCCGCCAGGAATATCACCCACACGCCATACTCGGTGAACCAGTGCATGGCCTGATCCAGCTTGGGCTGGTAGCCCGCCGACACAATCAGCGGCTGCAACCAGGCCTCAAAGGCGAAATAGCCCAACACGTACCCGGCAATACCGCCCAGCACTGAGGTCAGCGTAGTCAGCAGCGCAAAATACCACGCGCGGGAGGGCTGAGAGAGCGCCATGGGCGCCAGCATGACATCCGGGGGAATAGGGAAGAACATGGACTCAGCAAAACTGAGACCGCCCAGGTAGCGGCTGGCATGTCGGTGGCGGGACCAACGGATAGCCATGTCGTAGCAAGGCTGGAAAATTTTCACATCAGGTCTCCTGCAACCAGCGGTACGAAGCGCACGGCTTCTACGGTTTCGGTGATAAGCTCGCCGTCGGTGCGGTCGATACACAGCAATGATTGTTGTTCATCCCCCACCGGAATGACCAGGCGCCCACCTTCTTTTAGCTGATCGCACAGATCCTGCGGCAGACTGCTGGCCGCTGCGGTCACGATAATGGCATCGTACAGCCCTTTCGAGGGCCAGCCTTTCCAGCCGTCGCCATGCTTCATCGCAATATTGTGCAAATCAAGCTGGTTCATGCGTCGTTTGGCCTGAAACTGCAAAGTTTTTATGCGCTCTACTGAGAACACCTTATCAAACAACTGGGCCAGAATAGCGGTCTGATAGCCCGAGCCTGTACCAATTTCCAGTACCCGTTGCGGCGGGTTGGGCGCACCCAGCAGTAACTCTGTCATCTTCGCGACTATATAGGGCTGGGAGATGGTCTGCCCCTGGCCAATCGGCAGGGCGGTATTCTGATACGCCTTGTGCTTAAGGGCGTCAGGTAAAAAGGCGTCACGGGGTGTGCCAGCAATGGCGTTCAGCACATTCTGGTTTCTTATCCCTTCCGCATACAATAGCTCTGCCAAAGCCTGGCCTTTTCTCGATGTTCTCATGGTTTTTTATCGTTTTCCTTATTAAACCCAGTCGGTGTACGCGGCGGCCTGTATCCTTACTTGGCCATCCACGCTTTCATATCGTCCAGACTCTGGTACGCGGTCATATCAACACTTAGCGGTGTAACTGAACAGTAATTGCTGGCTACCGCCTCAAAGTCGGTGCCGGGACCGGCGTCCTGTTCAGCACCAGCCGGGCCGTACCAGAAAATTTGCCGGCCAAACGGGTCGGTATCTTCCACCATGCCTTCGGCACGGTGGCGGCGGCCCTGACGGGTCACTTTAATGCCCTGCAATTCCTCGTAGGGAATATCCGGGACATTCACATTTAAAATCTGATTCGCCGGTAACGGATGCCGTTGCAGTTTGGCAATAATGTCCAGCACCACTCTGGCAGCGGTTTCAAAATGTTTACCTTCTTTGCCCACCAAGGATACGGCAATGGCAGGCAGGCCCATATACCGGCCTTCGGTGGCTGCTGCAACAGTGCCTGAATAAATCACATCGTCACCCAGGTTGGCGCCGTGATTAATGCCGGAGACAACCAATTCAGGATCTTCTTTTAAAAACCGGTTTACCCCCAGGTGGACACAGTCAGAGGGCGTGCCATTTACCGAATAAAAGCCGCTTTCCATGCGCTGGATGCGCAAGGGCTGATGTAATGACAGGGCATTAGACGCGCCACTGCAGTTGCGATCCGGCGCAATTACCGTGACGTCATGCTCGCTGGCGATGGTCTCGTGTAACACCGCCAAACCTTTGGCGAAGACACCGTCATCGTTACTCATTAAAATTTTCATTCGCTTACCTGTTTACACGCTGTTGATCGGGTTTACTGTCTCAATACACTCACGCAGTACAGAGGTGGCAAAGCAGCCGCTGGGCAGGCTGAAAGACAGCGTTAATGTATCACCCTTAGTTACCCATTCAAGCTGCTGCGGCCAGATTTTTATAGGGCGGCGCTCCTGTTCAAAGCCGGTGGTCTGCAAAAAGTCAGAGACATGGGAATAAGTGCTGGCCAGATTACTTTCCATGGTCCGGGCCTGCGACTGGGAGGGCAGCTCGCCGTCCCCCCAGAGCGGGGCGGTCGGAGACAGATCGGCCTCTTCATAGCGGGCCTGCAATTCGCTGTCGGTGCCATCATTGACAAAAAAGCTGTTGGAGCCTTGTAGCATAACCGCGTCGCCGGGAAGCACGGTGTCGAAGGTGTTAGTAGCAATCCGGTGGGAAATGACTTCATTAAACAACCAGCTGCGCAACGCCGACAAGGCCATTGAACGCTTGTTGCGGTGACGAATGGTTTCGCCAGCAATCATACGCTCAGCTAACACCAGGTTGCCGCCACGCATGACTTCGCCCTGATCGTTCATCCGCATCACACCAAAGCGCTGCTCGCCGTAATAATTCGGTACGCCCTGGGTACTGATTTGCTGCAGCTTTTCTTCGACGGCTTCGGGGTTAATAACCTGACGAAGCTGAATCTGAAATGCATTGCCTTTTAACTGCCCGGTTTTAAGTTTCTTGTGATGACGGGTGTGACGCAATACCCGTACTCCTTCCAGGTTGAAACCGGAAAAATCAAAGTCATCCTGGCCGGGGGCGTGCAGGCCGAACCATTGGCGGGTCACGGCATATTTGTCCTTGCGTCCGGCATAGGTCACCTGACGCAACGGTAACCCGGTATGGCGGGCGATCTGCTCGGCTAAATAAGCGGTATTGGTATTTTCTTTTTCTACAAAAATGAACTGGTGTTCGCCCTCGCCGGAAGGCTGATAACCGAGATCTTCGGTGACCTGAAAGTCATCGGCCTGAAACTTAAAGATACCGGTGGATACCGGATGGCCATATCGGTATTCCCAGTGTTGGGTAGTTAGCTCCATGAGCCCTCCTTCTGGATAAGCACCACCGCATGGGCGGCAATGCCTTCTTTACGGCCGGTATAACCGAGCTTTTCAGTGGTGGTGGCTTTCACATTAATTGCATCCAAGCTGCTGCCACAGTCCTCGGCAATGCGTGCGCGCATGGTGTCGATGAAAGGGGCCATTTTGGGCGCCTGGGCTACGATGGTCATGTCGGCGTTTACCAGCTGATAGCCTTGCTCGCCAAGCAAACCCATCACGTGACGGAGCAGTCCCCGGGAGTCGGCGCCGGCAAATTCGTCATCAGTGTCCGGGAAGTGCTTGCCAATATCACCCATGGCCGCGGCGCCTAACAGCGCATCGCACAGTGCGTGCAGAAGTACGTCACCGTCGGAGTGAGCCAGTAAGCCCTGGCTGTGTTCAATCTGTACACCGCCTACGGTGATGGGGCCATCGCCGCCAAACTTATGTACATCGAAACCGTGTCCTATTCGCATTAAATAACCTGTGTGATTCGCTAAGTCTGTTGTTGTAAATAAAATGCCGCCAGCGGCAAATCGGCCGGGCGGGTAATTTTGATGTTCGCCGGATTGGCGTCAATGAGCGCAACCTCAAACCCGGCCAGTTCCATTGCCGATGCTTCATCGGTAATCGGCTGCCCGGCTGCCAGACCATCGGTCAGCGCCTGTCTGAGCAGGCCAGTGGGGAATAACTGCGGGGTCAGGGCGTGCCACAAGTCGTCGCGGCTTTCTGTGTGGGCCACGGTAGCCTGACCGGCATGAGCCCGTTTCATGGTGTCCCGCACCGGCGTGGCCAGGATCCCGCCGGCTACATCATCGCGATCGGTGACCGTAAGCAGGCGATCGATATCCTCATGATCCAGACAGGGGCGGGCAGCATCATGTACCAGCGCCCAACTGTCATCCGATAAGGCCCGCAGGGCATTGAGTACTGAATCGGCCCGCTCGTTACCGCCGGTGACTGTGGTCAGCCACGGACTGCCGGCTACTGGCAGGTCGGTAAAGTAGGGGTCGTCTGGATGTAACGCTACAATCACTTCGCTGATGGCTGCATGGGAGGCCAGCGCGTTCAGGGTATGTTCGAGAATGGTTTTACCAGCCAGTGTCAGGTATTGCTTCGGACGGTCTGCCTGCATGCGGGTGCCAATGCCAGCGGCAGGGATAACAGCATAAATGGCGGGTTTGGTGCTCATAAGTTATTCATTTTCGGCTGGCAGAATACGATAAAAGGTTTCTCCTTCCTTGACCAGTCCCAGCTCGTTGCGGGCCCTTTCTTCAATGGCTTCCAGACCGATTTTAAGGTCGTTAATGTCGGCCTTGAGCAGAGCATTGCGCTGCACCAGATTGGCGTTCTGAAGAGACTGATCGTGTACTTCCTGTTTACGTGCCAGGTAGTCGGGGATGCTGTTTTTGCCTGACCATAGCCGATACTGCAGCAATACCAGCAACAGCACTAATACTATGGTAACCCATTTATCTTGCCACACGGCTTTCACCTGTTGTAATCAGAAAGTGGTGTAATGCGAAGTACAACGCAGACGCAGTGCCTTCTGCGCCTGCATGAGGGCTATTATGCCGCGATGTGCGGTCAATGCAAACAGAACCACTTGCCGGGTTAGTTGTTGTTTCCCAGTTTACTTTTCAGTTTGTCGAACAGTTTGCCTTTCTGGGCATCGATCAGGCTGGTCAGTTGCGTTTCCAGCAAGGCTTCCAGCGCTTCCGAGTCGCCCTGAGCAGCGCTAAGCATGGCATTAACATCCACCAGTTGTGCGGCCGCAGCGTCCTGTTGCTGACTGACCATGGCGTTCAGTTTGCTGTTCAGCTCATTAAGCTTGTCCTGTTGGGAAGCGGTGAGCTGGGAAAGCGCGGCCTGGGCCAGTTGGTTATCCAGATCCGATTTAATGCTGAAGTCCGGGTCAGCCAGGGTGCCGTTCAGTTGCATGTTAATGTCCAGACTGCTGAGTGACTGCAATGCCTGTGCGATGCCCCGGGTGATCTCGCTATTGCCGGAGGCCTCCATTACCAGTTCACGCAAATCGATATTGCCGCTGCCGGTCAGGGCGTTATCCGTCACTGTCATAGAGCCTGAGGTTGCCATCAGGGCTTTTTGCAACATGGCGGACAGTTTTTCACTCTGGCTAAACGAAATATCCGCCAGGCTGACGCCGGCCAGTGACCATTCCTGTGCAGCATCCACACCGTCACTGTCTATCCAGAACTGACCACTGGACTCGAACTGTTTTAACAGTTCTCCAGCGGCCGCAATGCTAAAGGTAGTGGGCTCGCCGACCAGGGGGTGAGTATTGGTAATGTTCTGCCAAACGCTTGAAATGGTTTCTTCCTTCCACTTTACGGTCACATCAGCCTGGCGCACCAGAATCGAGGGCAGGTCGGTGGGTTCTTCCGCAGCGCCCTCTTTTTCCTGAATCAGGGGCAGCACAATTTGCACAGCAGCCATCAGGTATTCGGTATATTCGGCGGCTTTGTCACCGAACACGAACTGAGTTACCTGCTCCAGCGCGGCGGAATCGCCGGCTACAATGCCTTTCAGCAACTCGTAGTCCTGAGCAGGCGCTGCTTTCAGATTTGCCACGCTTTCCCGCAGGGCTTTTTTGGCTTCACTGGCGTTCGTGGTGAACTGACTAATTTGCGCTTTGTCTGCGCGAATTTCCTCTTTCAGCTTGTCGAGGGTTTCCCGGGCCTGGAGAAGCGCCTGTGGATCTTTGGGATCGGTGTCTTTTAGTTGCTGAATTTGGGTCTTGTAGTAATCCAGGCGTTCGCTGTCGGGTAATGCTTCATAATTTTCTTTCAGACCGTCGGCGTACTTGGCGTAAGTTTGCTGTGCCTGCTCAACTGCCGCGGAGGTTTTAAGCGGGTTGCGCGCCAGCAATTCGTCCACGGTCGGGATCGCCTCCTGAGCCTTGGCCTTTATCTCGTCGAAAGAGAGTGAGTTAGTGGGCTGGCGATACACCTCTCCCGGGGTCTCGCGGGGCTGATCAAACTGCACATCCAGCAAGTCCAGATTATTGACAATGACCCGGTCTGACAATAAGGGCAGCAGTTCAACATCAGCGCGGGCGGTGCCCACCAGCACTTTGTTGCGGGAAGGCGTGGCGGCATCGGTCAGGCCGATGCCCTGCATTTCCACTTCGGCGGGGTACAGGGAGTGATCAAACTCAGCAATATTGACTTCCGCGCCATAAGATTCCGAAAGCTTGCCTTCCACAATACTTTTAATAATGACGTTGGCAAACAGCCAATAGGCAACCACCGGCAGAATAATGACTGCCAGTACAATATAACGACGCTTAACTTTTCCGCTCATAGTTCCTCCTGAACCCTGCTCGCACAATGCGATTCTCAGTGTATGCGATTGCTCTGACGCAGTAAAATAGCCGGTGATTACATATACCGGACGGCCGGGGAAAGTGATCATTCAGACCACGGCCAGTCACGCTGATATAAGCTCGTCTTCCACAGCAATGGGATCCTCTCAGATCACCGCTTAATATACGATTTAATGTTTGCGGCAAACTGCCCGCAAAAGTTGACACAACGGGCTTCCCAGATGCCGCGACTGTGCTAGTATCCGCGACAATTCAGCGCTATCTTGATCTTCCTGTTGGTAGTGGTAGTTAAAAGGGTTAGGACGCGGTCTGCCCGCGACAATTTTTTTACCCGCTACCGTGGCGAAAACCTTGCCACGATGGCACTTATCGGTTTCCACAGGGAAGCATTTTTTCAAACCGGTTTAACACATAAGGGTTGCAATGCTCACGAACGACGATCTTTATACAACAACGCCTCTGCGGCAACGGATACGCGACTACTATCGAATCAGCGAGTCAGTAGCCATTGACCAGATCCTTCCGATTGCCGAGGTAAACCCTCGTGCACGCAGCCGTGCCTGGGAACGGGCCCGTAAAATGGTGCTGCAGATCCGTCGTGATCAGGAAGGTCACGGCGGCGTAGATGCCCTGCTGCATGAATATTCTCTGTCCACCGCAGAAGGTGTGGTACTGATGTGTCTGGCCGAAGCATTATTGCGGGTGCCAGATCAGGAAACCCAGGACGAATTGATCCGGGACAAATTATCAAAAGGCCAGTGGACCCCCCATCTGGGCAACTCAGAATCTCTGTTTGTTAACGCCTCGGCGTGGGGCCTGTTGCTTACCGGTAACATGGTGAACTATGCCGATAAGCGCAAAAAAGAACAGTTCGGTCTGCTTAAGCAAACTCTGGGTCGGCTCGGCGAGCCGGTGATCCGCCGGGCAATGAACATTGCCATGCGCGTTATGGGACGTCAGTTCGTTATGGGTGAAACCATTGAAGACGCCGTCGATCGCGCTCAGGAAAAGGAAAAGAAAGGCTACGTTTATTCCTACGACATGCTGGGCGAAGGTGCCCGCACTATGAAGGATGCCGACCGTTACTATGATGCGTACGTGAAAGCCATCAAGGTCATCGGTAAAGCGGCAAAAGGACGTGGTCCCAAACGTTCACCGGGTATATCGGTGAAGCTATCCGCCATTCACCCGCGCTTTGAGTTTCTGCAGCGCGAGCGGGCGATGGAAGAGATCCCCAAGCGGCTGAAAGACTTGTGCATGATGGCCAAAGAGTACGACATTGGCCTGACCGTCGATGCAGAAGAAGCCGACCGCCTGGATCTGTCACTGGACATTATCGAAAAAGTCTTCAGCGACGATGACTTAGACGGCTGGTCCGGCTTTGGTCTGGCGGTACAGTCATACCAAAAACGCGCGATTCACGTGATTGAGTGGCTACGCGAGCTGACCCTGCGGGTTGGCCGGACCTTGCAGGTACGCTTGGTGAAAGGCGCGTACTGGGATACCGAAATTAAGCTGACGCAACAGGGCGGACTGGAAGAATTCCCGGTATTTACCCGCAAATCGTCTACCGACGTGTCGTATCACGCCTGCGCCAACCGTCTGCTGGACTACCGCGATACTATTTACCCGCAGTTCGCGACACACAATGCGTACACCGCCTCGGTGATCATCGAACTGGCCGGTGACGACAAAGAAGGGTTTGAATTCCAGTGTCTGCACGGCATGGGCGATACCCTGTACGATCAGGTGGTAACCGAAGAAAAAATTCAGTGCCGGGTGTATGCACCGGTAGGCGAGCACGAAGACTTACTGGCATACCTGGTTCGCCGGTTGCTGGAAAATGGCGCCAACTCGTCGTTTGTTAACGCCATTGTAGATGACGAAAAACCGGTGGAGTCGCTACTGGAAGACCCGGTAGAGAAAACCCAACGTCTTAAAGTACGTTACAACAAGCTGATTAAGACGCCGCGCGGTTTGTATGCGCCGGAGCGGGACAATTCCCGTGGTCTGGACCTGACTGACGTGAATGCGGTTCATGCGTTACAACATGAGCTGGCGCGCTGGAAAGACTTCTACAAGGTAAAAGAAAGCGAGCTGCCTGAAGGGGCGACGCCGGTACGCAGCCCGTCTAACCACAGTGATATTGTGGGTTATCATATTTATGCCACCAAAGATGACATGCTGGCGTCATTGGACAAAGTCCACGAGGGCTTCCAGGCATGGTCAAAACGTGCGGTGGAAGAACGTGCTGAAATTCTTAACCGCACTGCGGATGCCCTTGAACGCCACATGGCTGAGCTTATCGCCATTTGTGTGCGGGAAGCCGGTAAAGTGGCGCAGGACAGCATTGACGAGGTGCGCGAAGCCGTCGATTTCTGCCGCTATTACGCCGTACGTGCGCAGGAACTGTCAGAAGATCAGCGCTTGTTACCCCGTGGTGCCACCCTGTGTATCAGCCCGTGGAACTTCCCACTGGCGATCTTCATGGGGCAGGTTGCAGCGGCCCTGGTGACCGGTAACACGGTTCTGGCCAAGCCAGCCGAGCAAACCAGTATCATCGCTAAACGTGCGGTAGAGATCATGCATTCGGTGGGCTTGCCGGAAGATGCGCTGCAACTGATCATCTCACCCGGGAAAGGCGTGGGTGAAACCCTGCTGCCGGATGAGCGTATTAAGGCGGTGATGTTCACCGGCTCAACCCAAACCGGTACGCTGATTTCACAAACCCTGGCAAACCGCGGTGGTGAGCAGGTACCACTGATTGCCGAAACAGGCGGTCAGAACTGCATGATCGTGGATTCCACTGCGCTGCCTGAACAGGTGGTGGATGACGTGGTGCATTCTGGTTTCCAGAGTGCCGGACAACGTTGTTCTGCCCTGCGGGTGCTGTTCGTGCAGGAAGACATTGCCGATAAGCTGACCGAAATGCTGATTGGCGCGATGAAAGAGCTGCATGTCGGCGACCCGGCTTATCTGTATACCGACATTGGTCCGGTAATCGACGGTAAGGCTCTGGGCACCCTGACCGACCATGTAGAGTACATGGAAGGCAAAGGCAAACTGCTGTACCGCGCGGACCTCCCGGAAACCGCCAATAATGGCACCTACTTCCCCCCCACGTTGTATGAAATTGACAACATCAATGTGCTGGAGAAGGAAGTGTTTGGTCCGGTAGTGCATATCGTCCGCTTCAAGGCCAAAGAACTGGATGATGTACTTGCGCAAATCAACAGTACCGGCTACGGCCTGACCATGGGTGTGCATTCACGGATTGAAGAGCGGGGCCACGAACTGGCCGCGAAGAGTCGCGCCGGTAACGTATATATTAACCGCAATATGATTGGTGCCATTGTAGGTGTGCAGCCCTTCGGTGGGCGCGGGTTATCGGGTACCGGGCCGAAGGCCGGTGGTCCCAACTACCTGCCTCGTCTGATGATGGAACGTGCGACACCTAAACCTACCCAGCTTGACGATGTGGAAGGGGAAGATACGGCACTGATGGGTGACGACCGGGTGTCCGACCAGGCCGCAGAACTGATGAAAAATGCCATGCAGGTGGAAGACAAATGGCGTCATACGCCACTTAACGACCGCTTATCCATGGTGCGTCAGCTGCTCGCCAAAGTCGCCAAAGTGGACATCATGGACGAGCTGGCGGACGATTTGAATCGCACCCTGGCTACATCTCGTCAGCAGCTGACCTCTATCGAGCGCCGTCTGGCTAAGCCAACCGAGCTGCCAGGGCCAACCGGTGAGTCGAATAAACTCTACCTGGAGCCCCGTGGCGTGCTGTTGTGTTTCGCCGATAAAGACGTGACCTTCGAGTACTGGATGCTTTCCATCGTCACTGCACTGGCAACCGGTAACGTGGTGGTGTCAGTGGTCTCGGAAATCTTCTATGAAGAGGCCCTGGAATTCCAGAGTAATCTGGAAGCCACCGGCGCACCGAAAGGTATTTTCCAGGTGGCCAAGCTGTCATACTTCGACGCCCTGTTGATGGACGAGAACCTGTCAGGCGTGGTGGTAGATTCCAGCACCGAACGGACAGCCAGAATCTCTGCCATGCTGTCGTCACGGGTAGGCGCTATATTGCCGGTGATTACCGCGGAATATAACGACAAGCTTATTCAGCGACTGATGACGGAAAAAACCATCAGTATTGATACCACGGCATCCGGCGGTAACACCTCGCTGATGACGCTGGTGGAAGACGATGAATAATGCCCGCTTAACCGCAGGCTGAAACAAAAAAAGCGCGACTCAGTCGCGCTTTTTTATTGCTAATGAAACCATCTGCACGGCAGCAGTATTACGTCATTACATCCACTGGTCGTTACGGCGACGCTTCTTCGGTATGAAGGTCAGTAATACACCCAGAATAATGCCTACCCCGGCAACCAGCCCCCCGCGGGTAAACCAGCGCACCAGTTCATCCTGATCGGCACGATCGAGCTTGGTGGACAACTGGGTAATTTCCTCAGTTTGCTCATCGGTTTGTTTAGTTAACCGCGCCACCTGTTGGCGGGCTTCATTCAGTTGTTGCCGTAACCGGGTGGTTTCCTGTTGCGCTGCCTGCAGGCTGGCCTGACTGTCAGCCAGTTGCTCACTGATCATGGGCAACTGTTCGGCCATCGACATGGTATTACTGACATACTTGGTCTCTACCCAGCCTTCACGACCTTCATCATCGGTGATCTGAGTAAATTCCTGTTCCTGGTTACGTTGCAGCACCGTAATCGGCGTGCCGGCTTCAATCGAGCCCAGAATACGGTAGTTGCGGCCGGGTCCCGCGTGCATGAACACAAAAAGATCGTCCCGGATATAGTGAGAAGAGGACGCCTCTAAATTGCTGGTATCCTGCAGGCCAAATGCCTGACATGACATCGCAATCAGTGCGACCGAAAGCCACCTTCGAATCATAGTTAATCCATACGCTAAGAAAAAATCACTGACGATGGTAGGGCTTGCCTGCGCTAAAGGCAAGTCTGCCGTTGTCTGCCGCGCGAATTCAGGGCCTCTGCACAGGCGTATTTCTACCCTTAATGGGGGCAGAAACAGCGGGTAGGGTGGGCACGCAGGCCGGGGGCGCCGGCGTTGCTAATCCCCGGCGACAGCGGTAAGGTTAGCGCAACATAAGTAATGACAGTCCCGGCATGGCAGAAATAGAGTTAAAGTTTGTTACCCAGCAAAGTGTCACTGCGCCTTTCAAAGACAAGGTGCTTCCTGAACTTAAGCGACAGGGGATGCAGGTTTCCGCAGCCCGGCAGATGCGCCTGCAAAACGATTATTACGACACCCCGGAACATGATTTTCAGGCGCGTAAAATGGGCTTTCGGGTGCGCGGCAACGATGGCGAGTTCGAACAAACCCTGAAAACTCACGGCGAAGTCAGTGGTGGCTTGCACGAGCGGGCGGAATACAATGTGCCGCTGCGCAACAGTCAGCCGGATTTGACCCTGTTCGATGACAGGATCTGGCCGGCGGGATTTGATGTAAGTTCGGTGACGGGCACCCTGACTCGTCAGTTTACCACCGACTTTAACCGCACGGCTTACGATGTCACGGTGGAGAATACCGTGGTGGAAGTGGTGCTGGATGAGGGCGAGGTGACTACCGGCAAAGCGGATGCCCCGATTTATGAAATCGAGCTGGAGCTGAAATCAGGTGATGTCAGCGGCCTGTTTGGGATTGCCCGGGCAATTAACGATGCCCTGGCCGTACGCTTAAGTGATGTGTCGAAAGCCGCCCAGGGCTATCAGCTACTGCACGGTATCCGGCCTCAGGTTAAGCCGCTGCCTGACTTTCTGCCGCTTAGCCGTAACTGTTCCACCGAAGACGCGTTTGCTGCCGCACTGCACTGCGCGCTGTCACACTGGCAAACCCACGAACATCTGTTTATGGCTACCGGCTCAATTAAAATGCTGGCAGAGGTGGCAAAGAGTCTGCGCCTGATGCTGCAAAGCGTATCCCTGTTTTTGCCGGTTCTGCAATGTCCGGCCATGCTGTCGCTGCACAAGCAATTGTTAAACTATGCGCAGGAATGGCTATGGCAGGATGATCTCCAAAGCCTGCGGTATCTGTTGTCGAAAAAGAGTCTGTTTAATAAAACCCTGGCTCGCCACCCGTCCCTGATGAGTTACCTGCAAGGCCGCAAGGCCGGACTGTTGCAGGCACACGACCCGCAAGCGCTGTTTTTCGGTACGCACGGCACGGCGGTCAAACTGTCGGCCTCGGCTATCCTGAATAACCGCCCGTGGCGCAGTGATGCTCAGGGCTACGACATGCCTGTGATGGAGCATGCGAAAGGGTGGCTGTCGCAGGGCTGGCAAACCGTGCAGCAAAGCATGCCCGCCAACCGTGATATGACCGCGACCAATTACACCTCTATTGAAATTATGCTTCGGCAAACCTTGTGGAACGGCTTCTTATTGGCTGACCTGTTTGTGGAAGAACGAGGGACCTTCCGGGCACCCTGGCTCGACTTACTGACGGGCATCGACGAACTCCGGGCCTTACTGATGCTGCGCACCACAGTGCGGGAAGCTGAGCCTGAAGGTATGCTTGAACTGGAAAACTGGATAAATGAAAAAATGGCAAACCTGCTTAAGGTCATGGAACAAACCCGGCAGGTGGCGATGCAGGGTGATATGTACTGGTAGATTGAATCATCAATTAGGACAACATAGGAACGCACACGGATGGTTCACTACACACTGTTCATTTGCACCACCCTGTATGTGGTGGTGCTGATTCGGTTTTGGGTCTGTCATGAGCAGCTGCCCGGGCGCAGGTGGTTATTAGTGGCGGGGCTGTTATGGCCTCTGCTGTTAGCCGATGAGTGGCTCAGGTATCATCAGCTCAGCGAACTGGCATGGCTGCTGGGACTGAGCGATTTTATCGCGCCGCTGGTGATGGCATGCGGTTACCGCGCAACCAAGCTGCTGGTACTGGCGCGGCCGGTAAGTCAACGTGCCAGATTGTGGATCCCGGCATGGATAACTGTGTTACTCCAGGCGGCCACCATTTTCATACCTCTTGAAGCACGGCAAGGCTGGCTGGACACCTCACCGGTGGGACAACCATTGAGCTGGTGGCCGGTGTATATGGTAAATATGGCCAGTGGTTTCGCTGTGTTGTTGTACGGCATTCTGATGACCGAACTGGTGCAGCAGTACCATCATTATCTGAATCATCAGGTCGTGGACACTCACCGCTACCGCATACGCGGCCTGACAACAGCCGCAGGCTTAAGTGTCGGGCTGGCATTTGTCAGTATTCTGGTGGTCACCGCGGCCGCTTTCGGCTTTTTGCCGCTGGCTAACTGGCAAACCCTGAATCATCTGGTGATGGCAGGGGGGTCAATCGGGGTATTGTTTAGTCTGACGGCCTCGCATGTATCCTCTCCGAGTCCCCTTGATTATACGGTGCTGGAAGCCAGTGAGGCTGATCAACATGCCATGCGCGCTGCGCTGGCAAAAGCCGAGCGCACCATTATTGAAGATAAACTCTATAAGCCATTAGGCCTTACCCTGCGTCAGTTTTGTCAGGCGGCAGACGTGGATCCGACTATGCTGGCGGTGGCACTGCGGGTGCAGCAGCAAAAAAGCTTTCGCGCGTGGGTGTTTCACTACCGCTTCGAATATGCCAAAAAAGTGTTGTTGCGCTCAGATATCCGTCTGTCTCGAGTGACAAGGCGATTAGGCATCGATAAAGACCAACGGCTCTGTGATGCGCTGGCCCGGCATTTACAGGATCCTGACCCGGGTCGCAGCCCGCAGGCAACGAGCACTACCAAGGCGGTGGCCGAGTAAGTCTTCGTTCAGTGCGGTGTTATCCGAACATCCGCGCCAGAATGGCTTCGGTGAAAGACTTGCGCAGATAAAAGCCGCGCGGGCGGGTCTGGATGCGCTCGCCATCTTCATTTAAGGCGTCTGTGAGCACTTTGCCGCTGGCGGCCTTGGGACGGATATGCAACGCATTGCCCTGACGCGCGGTGATAGCCTCCACCTTGCCCAGCGCGATCATTTCAGTCAGCTCTTCCCAGTCCTGTCGTAGTTCCAGATCTTCTGCTGCGTCGGGCGACCACAAAAAACCGCTGGCCACCCGGCGATCAGCCAGCGGGATCTGCCGGTCGCCTTCCAGGGGGAGCCACAACACCTGTTGCAGTTTATTGCGCACGTTTGACGTTTCCCAGGTTACCCCGGTTTGCCCGGCCAGCGGCGCATAGCACACATAGGTGGTTTCCAGCGGGCGGAAGGCCGCATCAATGGGGATAGTTTTCAGTTCTATACCCAATTCAGGAAAATCCTGTTGCGGTTTAGAGCCGGCGGTGGCGCCCAGCCACTTTTCAATCAGCATCCCCGGCCAGCCTTTGTGACGCTGCAGGTTAGCCGGAATGGCCACGTTTGCGAGGCTGGCTAATTCCCCCAGAGACAGCCCGGCTATGGCCTGGCAGCGTGCCAGCAAGTCGTCGGCAGAGGTAGGCGGCGTGTGAGGGGGCTGCATAAGTCACCTTCGTGTTTACCAATGGGTAAGTATTAATACTTTGAAAGGGCAACAGTTTATGGTCAAATGCCAGAATAGAAAAGTTTATCGTGCCCGGGAGTCTATGTGATAGATGCCGACGGATTCCGTGCGAATGTGGGCATAGTGATTTGCAACAAAATGGGTCAGGTATTTTGGGCAAGGCGTTATGGTCAGCATTCATGGCAGTTTCCTCAAGGCGGAATTGATGACGGGGAAACTGCAGAACAAGCGATGTATCGGGAGCTCCATGAGGAAGTAGGGTTAACGCCAAAAGACGTAACCATACTCAACGTAACGCGCAACTGGTTACGATACAAACTACCTAAGCGGCTTATCCGCCAGGGTAGTAACCCGGTATGTATTGGACAAAAACAAAAGTGGTTTTTACTGCAACTGGACTGCAACGACAGTGATGTCGATGTACTGAAAACAGGCCATCCTGAATTTGACGATTGGCGTTGGGTAAGTTATTGGTATCCAATACGTAATGTGGTGTCCTTTAAGCGTGACGTGTACCGACGGGTAATGAAAGAATTCGTGGGGACCGCCATGCCAGCCGTACAACGGCAACCGCATCAGCACAACAGGCGTCAGCGAAAGCGCAGACGTATGTAGGGGGCAGGGTGGAACAGCAAGCCGGCAAAGGGAGTATTCTGACGACGCTAAAAAGCATCGTGCAGGAGATTACCCAAATCCCGCAGCTCGACAAGGCGCTGTTCCGCCTGGCTACCCGCGTAAAACAAACCATGCAGGTGAATTCCTGCTCCATCTACCTGGCCGACTACGACACCCAGGAATTCGTGCTTAAGGCAACTGACGGCCTGCATCCGGATGCGGTGGAACAGGTACGCATTGGTTTCTCCGAGGGCCTGATTGGTCTGGTGGGGCAGCGTGAAGAACCGCTGAATATCGAAAACGCCCACGAGCACCCCCGCTTTAAACACTACCCTGAAGTTCACGAAGACAATTACAACGCGTTTTTAGGCACGCCGATTATCAATCAGCGCAAGGTGCTGGGCGTGATCACCATGCAGCAGCAGGACATGCGGCGCTTCAGTGAAGATGAAGAAGCGTTCTTAGTTACCCTGGCGGCCCAGCTTGCACTGGAAATTACCAATGCGGAAATTCGCGGTGCACTGTCGAATCTTTCGGCGGTAAACACCGTGCCGGCACAGAAGAACGTGCGTGGCGTCGCCGGCTCTCCGGGGCTGGCCATTGGTATTGGTTATGCCCCTGACCGCAAAATCGACCTGCGCGACTGGATGGTGCGGCATACCGACGACATCGACACCGAAATTCACCACTACCGTAAAGCCGTGGAAGTTACCCGCAGCCATGTGGATGAGTTGTCAGGGCGGCTGGATGAAAATATTCCCGACGATGTGAAGTCCATTTTTCAGCTTTATCATCACCTGCTCGATGCCAATAGTTTAGGACGGGAAGTGGAAGCCAAAATTCGCGAGGGCTGGGATGCGGCCTCGTCGCTGAAAATGGTGGTAGAAGTGTACGCCTCCCGTTTTGAGGCCATGGACGATTCCTACATGCGCGAGCGGGCCATCGATATTATCGACCTCTCTAACCGTATCCTCACTAATATTCTGATTGAGTCCCGCGGCCACACTATCGTTGAGCGGCAGCCCACCGCAGATAGTATTCTGGTTGCCCAGGAAGTCAGCGCCACCATGCTGGCTGAATTTCCCCGGGATAAACTGAAAGGCATCTTGTCTATTCGTGGCTCGAATAACTCCCACGCGGCTATCCTCGCCCGCGCCATGGGGGTGCCTGCGGTGATGGGCTGTCAGAACGTGTCGCCGGGTTTGGTAGAAGACAAGGAAATTCTGCTGGATGGGTATTCCGGCGAAGTGGTGGTTTCCCCGGAACGTAATATCCGCAATGAGTTTATTCATCTGATTGAAGAAGAAGAGGCCATTTCCGAGCGGATTAATGCCGACAGTGACAAGCCCTGTGAAACCTCTGATGGTTGCCGGATCGCCCTGTATATGAACGCTGGCCTGTCTGCCGAAATCGAATTGCACGCCGGCGCCTGTGGCGACGGTATCGGGCTGTACCGAACCGAAATACCCTTTATGTTACGGGAGCGGTTCCCCTCCGAGCAGGAGCAAGTTCAAATTTACCGCCAGGTGCTGGAGTCGGCGCCTACACTGCCAATTACCATGCGCACGCTGGATGTGGGCGGCGACAAGCCGCTGCCTTATTTTCCGATTAACGAGGAAAACCCCTTTCTTGGCTGGCGGGGGATTCGCCTGACCCTGGATCATCCGGAAATTTTCCTGGTACAAATTCGTGCCATGCTACGGGCCAGTATCGGGCTGGGGAACTTGCAGATGATGTTGCCCATGATCTCCTCAGTGGGCGAAGTGCAGGAGGCGCGCCGGCTCATAGAGCAGGCTTTTTATGAAATCAGTGACGAAATCCGGGGCACAGACCAAACCCTCATCCGGCCCAAGCTTGGGATCATGCTGGAAGTGCCTTCGGTGCTGTACCTGCTGCCTCAACTGGCGCGCTACGTCGATTTCTTCTCGGTAGGCAGCAACGATTTAACACAATACCTGCTGGCGGTGGATCGTAATAATACCCGGGTAGCCAGCCTCTACAATGCCTACCACCCGGCGGTACTCAGCGCCTTGTACGATATTGTGCAGCAGGCTAACAAAGCAGAGGTGCCGGTGACCGTGTGCGGAGAAATTGCCGGCGAACCCGGTGGCGCCATTCTGTTGATGGGCATGGGCTATCGTAAGCTGAGTATGAACGCGTTTAATATACGCAAAATAAACTGGCTGATCCGCAATGTCAGTCTGGAGGAAAGTAAAGGTCTGCTGGCCTGTGCGCTCACCGCCCATTCGCAGGACGATGTGTTCAGACATATCAATCAATACCTTGAACGCAAAGGTCTGGGTGGCCTCATCCGCGCCGGCGCCTGAGTTTCTGTTCAACAAGCTTGGTTGAAAATTGTTCAAGGGGCCAACCTGCCCGCCGATAACAGCGAATCTTAATTAAAGTGCTGCCCTGCCTTGTTGGTTGCCCCGGGTGTGCTATAAGAATACTTGCCGATTATGAAAGGGAGAGTCGTAATGCTGTTTTCACGCAGGAAGCTGGACATTGAGCCGGTGAAGGATCCACTCACCAAAGAGCGTCTGGAAAACTTCAGTGCCATTGTCGCCAATATGGGAATGATTGCCTTTAGTCTGGATGGCGAGGTGCTGGATGTAAACGAGGCCTTTCTTGAAGCGGTAGGTTACACCCGGGATGAAGTGCTGGGCACACACCATAAGCAGTTTTGCCCGCCAAGTCTGGTGGCCTCCACCGCATATCAACAGTTCTGGCGCGACCTCGCCGCCGGTAAGTCATTCAGCGGCCAGTTCCAGCGGGTCAATAAACGGGGTGACACGCTCTGGCTGGAAGCGACCTACTTTCCGGTAATAGATGACCATGGCAAGGTGTTACGGGTAGTCAAACTGGCGACTGATATCACCCAAAAACACGTAAAGGCAACCGATAACCAGGCGCTGCTGGCCGCATTGGATCAGTCCATGGCAGTGATTTCCTTTACCACAGACGGTCATGTTCTGGATGCGAACGAAAACTTTCTGACCACCATGAAAGTCTCACTGAATGAGATCAAAGGTAAACACCACCGTAAGTTCTGCAGTGATGAGTTTTATCGTGAAAACCCGCAATTCTGGCAACAGCTTGCCAGCGGCGATTTCCAGACCGGCCGATATCAACGCGTTAATGGCGAGGGTAAAACGGTGTGGCTGGAAGCGACCTATAACCCGGTCCGGGATGAGACCGGAAAGGTCACCAAGGTTATAAAGTTCGCCACAGATATCACCTCCCGGGTGGAGGCTGCGCAACATGCGATCCAGATGGCGACAGATACCTCGGTGACGTCTGCGAAAAATACCGAAGACGCCATCGGGTCACTGAACACGGCAGAATCTATTTCTGACGCCATTCGCGAACAGGTCACCCAGGCCAACACCAGCAGCGAAAAGCTCGCTGCTCAGTCTGCCGATATCCGCAACATCGTCGGCACCATCCGCAGCATTGCCGAACAGACGAATTTGCTGGCCCTGAATGCTGCCATCGAAGCGGCGCGGGCCGGTGAAGCCGGGCGTGGGTTCGCGGTGGTTGCCGATGAAGTGCGCACACTGGCGGGAAGAGCCAGTTCGGCCACCGAAGACATAGAAGATGTGGTGGCCATCAACGCGCAGCTTATCGACAATATACATATCCAAATGGAGGATATCGATAAGAGTGCATCCGACGGTCAGCAAGCGGTCTCGTCGGTGTCAGCCAGCGTTGAACAGGTGAAACACGGCGTGAATAAACTCGTCAACGCGGTGAAGCAGCTTATTCAGTAATCCACAGCGAAAGTCGATTATTTGCCGGTAGCTTTGTGGTACGCTACGGGCAAATAATAAGGACGCGCTAATGGAACCCATCACAATCATTTTCCTCAGCTGCCTGGCTTTGGGAACGGTTGTCGGCTTGCTTGCCGGCATGCTGGGGATTGGCGGTGGCCTCATCATTGTGCCGGTACTGTCCTATCTGTTGATACATCTGCTCCCTCTGTCAGCAGACATCGTTATGCCGGTGGCTGTGGCCACCTCCTTATCGACCATCATTTTTACCGGTAGCTCCTCTGCACTGGCCCACTATCGGCTGGGAAATCTGAAAAAAGAACTGGTTGTTACCACTGGCGTGGCCATCGCCCTTGGGGCGATAATCGGCGCGCAGGTCGCCAGCAGTATTTCCGGTTTGTTACTGAAAAATATTTTTGCCGTACTGGTTATCTTAATTGCGGCGCAGATGATATTTAATAAACGGGAAGCCTCCCGGTTTCCCGCCAACCGGCCCATTCTGGCAATAGTGGGGTTATTTACCGGGGTGATCAGCGCGCTGATGGGCATTGGCGGCGGCGCATTACTGGTGCCCTTGCTGATATTTTTCCAGGTTAATATGCGCCATGCCATAGGCTGTGCAGCCATTAGTGGCCTGTTTATTGCGTTATTTGGTACCGCCAGCTTCGTGCTGGCCGGTTGGGGTAACCCGGCACTGCCGGAAGGCGCGGTAGGCTATGTTTATTTGCCTGCCACCTTTGGTATTGTAGCAACTTCTATATTTACCGCGAACTGGGGGGCCAAACTTGGCCAGAAAACCAATACGCGGGTGTTAAAGTGGATACTGGCTGCCCTGCTGGTAGTGGTGAGTATCCGTATGATTTCAGGATTGGAATAGTTCATGACAGACAGCAGTTATCTGGTTTTTCCCAGTATCGACCCGGTGATATTCAGTCTCGGGCCACTGAGCGTGCGTTGGTACGGTTTGATGTATCTGGTGGGGTTCATCGCCGCCTATTTACTGGCCCATAAGCGGCTGGAAAACACCAACTGGAGTAAGGATCAGCTAAGCGACCTGCTGTTCTGGGGCTTTGTGGGGGTGATTGTCGGTGGCCGTCTGGGGTATGTGCTCTTCTACCAGTTTGGTATGTTTCTGGATAATCCGCTGTACCTGTTTAAAATCTGGAGCGGCGGCATGTCGTTTCATGGTGGCCTGCTGGGCGTCATTGCCGCGCTGTACTGGCAGTCAAAGCGCATGCAAGCCCGCTTTCTGGAAGTGGGCGACTTTGTTGCGCCCTTGGTACCCATAGGTCTGGGGGCCGGCCGCATTGGTAACTTTTTGAATGCGGAGCTGTGGGGACGCACCACCGACGTTCCCTGGGCGATTATCTTTCCCGGCGCCGGTGGCGAGCCCCGTCACCCCTCTCAGCTGTATGAGTTTGCGCTGGAAGGGGTAGTCTTATTTGCCATCTTATGGTTATATTCAGCTAAGCCCCGTCCGGTGGGAGCGGTGAGTGGTCTGTTCCTGCTAGGCTATGGTTGCTTCCGGTTCATTGTGGAGTATTTCCGCGAGCCCGATGCCCATATCGGCCTTTATCAAATGGGGTTGAGCCAGGGGCAGCTACTGTGTCTACCCATGATTGCACTGGGCATTTGGCTGCTGGTGCGTGCTTACCGAAGCACCCCTGCTGCCACTAAAAAACAATAACAAGAAAGATTTCCAGTATGAAAGAATACTTGCAACTGATGCAACATGTCCGTGACAACGGCGTGAAGAAAGAAGATCGCACCGGTACCGGCACCCTGAGTGTGTTCGGGTATCAGATGCGCTTCGATTTGGCCGCAGGCTTTCCGTTGGTCACCACCAAAAAGTGCCATCTGAAATCGATCATTCATGAGTTGCTGTGGTTTCTGAAAGGCGATACCAATATTGCCTATCTGAAGGAACATGGTGTGTCTATCTGGGATGAATGGGCCACGGAAGATGGCGAACTGGGGCCGGTGTACGGTCACCAGTGGCGGTCATGGGATGCTGGCGACGGCTCTGTCGTGGATCAAATTGCTGAGGTGATTCAGCAAATTAAAACCAACCCTGATTCCCGGCGCTTACTGGTCAGTGCATGGAATCCCTCTGTACTGCCCGATGCTGACGACAGCCCCAAGCAGAATGCCGCAAATGGTAAACAGGCCTTGCCGCCGTGTCACACCCTGTTTCAGTTCTATGTACTCAACGGAAAATTAAGCTGTCAGCTATATCAGCGCAGCGGGGATATTTTTCTTGGCGTGCCGTTCAATATTGCCAGCTACGCTCTGTTAACCCTGATGGTGGCGCAGGTCTGCGACCTCGAGCCGGGCGAGTTCATTCACACCCTAGGCGATGCTCACCTGTACCTTAACCATCTGGAGCAGGTGAATACCCAGTTAGCCCGGGAGCCCTTCCCCAGGCCCACTATGAAGCTGAACCCCGAGGTGCGGGATATTTTCGGTTTTACCTACGATGACTTCACGCTGGAAGGCTATCAGTCGCACCCTCCCATTAAAGCCCCGGTTGCCGTATAGGAGCTACCTATGACTACTCCCGTGCTTATCTGCGACGACTCTGGCTTCGCCCGCCGCCAGATGGCGCGGTCTATTCCGGATGGCTGGGACGTCGACATTGCCTTTGCCGGCAACGGCGAAGAAGCGCTCACCCTGATCCGCGAGGGCAAGGGGGACATTATGTTTCTGGACCTCAACATGCCGGTAATGGACGGCTACCAGACCATGCAGGTGATCCGCGAACAGGATTTACCCTGTCTGGTGATTGTGGTGTCGGGGGACGTACAGCCGGCAGCGCGGGAGCGCATGTTAGCGCTGGGTGCGCTGGACTTTATCCGTAAACCCATTGATAACGCCACGCTGACAACCTTACTTAATCAGTACGGCATTTACAGTGGAGACAGTCAGGCGAATGCCCGTCAAAACCTGCCAGCCAGCGATGCCGCCTTAGGTAAAGATGACAAACTGGATGCATACCGTGAGCTGGTGAACGTGGCCATGGGCCGTGCGGGAGAAAACCTGGCTAAGTTGTTGGGGGAGTTTATTGACTTACCCATCCCCAATGTGAATGTCATTGAAAGCAATGAATTGCATATGGCCATTGCCGAAATTAATCACAATGACAGTGTCTCGGCGGTGTCCAAAGGGTTTATGAACGCCGGCATTAAGGGGGAGGCGCTGGTAATATTCAATGACACCAATGCCGCGAACATCGTGGAGTTATTGGGTTACGATACCCGGCAACCCTCAGCTCAGCTGGAACTGGAAGCACTCATGGATGTGTCTAATATTCTGATTGGCGCATGTCTGAACGCGCTGTCTGATCAGCTCAACGTACACTTCAGTCATTCCCACCCAATCCTGCTGGGGCGTCATCAGGGCCTAGATGCACTTCTGCATGGCCATGTATCCCGCTGGAATAAAATCATGGCGGTGGAAATAGGTTACGCCATCAAAAGCCGTGATATCAGCTTCGATTTACTGCTGTTGTTTCCTGACGAAGCGATGGAGCATATCTATAGTCGGCTGGTGGCATCCGAGGAGCCATTATCATGAGTGATGCGACCGGTTTTTCTCAGTTGCACTGGCAACATGAACTGCTCAGTTCCATCGAAGTGGGCATTGTGGTGCTGAACAAAGACTTCACAGTGGAAGTGTGGAACCAGTTCATGGAAAACCATTCCGGACTGCTGCCCAGCCGCATTTGCAATACGCCACTGTTTTCCCATTTTCCTGAAATCGACGAAGCCTGGCTGCGGGCCAAAGCGGACCCGGTGTTTTCACTGAAAACCCCGGTATTTCTGATTTGGGAACAGCGGGAGTACCTGTTTCGTTTCGGCAGCACCCGACCAATTACTTCAGACTCTGAAACCATGTTTCAGAATGTCACTATGTTCCCGCTGCCCTCCACAACGGGTGAAGTGGAGCGCTTGTGTATGCTGGTGTATGACGTGACCGACCAGGCGATGGGCAAGCGGCGGGTTGAACGACTGAATGAAGAACTTAAGGTGATGAGCCGGGTAGACGGGCTCACGGGGTTGTACAACCGCCGCTACTGGCAGGAGCGGTTCGACTACACCTTCAAGCTCGCGCAGCGCCGTAATAAACCTACCACGGCCATGATGCTGGATATCGACCACTTTAAAGCCGTGAACGATACCTATGGCCATCAGGCCGGGGATAAAGTTATTCAGGCTCTGGCTCAGGTAGTCAAAAACAGTGTCAGGGAAACGGATCTGGCCGGACGCTACGGCGGCGAAGAGTTCGCCGTGATACTGACCGACTCCAGCCTGGACAATGCCACCAAGGTGGCCGAGCGTATCCGCGAGCAGGCAGAGGCGCTAACCGTTGAACATGACGGGCAGCACATCCGTTTCACGGTCAGTCTCGGGCTGGCTGAATTTAACCAACAACATCCCTCGTCACTGGCGTGGCTGGAGCTGGCCGACCAGGCATTGTATGCCGCCAAACAGAACGGCCGTAATCAGTATCGGGTGCACGGCAAAGCATAGCCTGTCAGCTTACGGTGAGCGCCAGACGCAAGGTGTTTTTCAGTTCCTGATAGGTGATGGGCTTAACCAGATGATAGCGGATCCCTGCGTTGTAAGACTTTTCCTTGTCAGACTCGAAGGCATTGGCAGTAGTGGCAATGATGGGAATTGTCATGCCCATTTCCCGCACAATTCGCGCCACATCCAGACCACTGATATCGGGCAGGTTAATATCCAGTAAAACCGCATCATAGACATTTTCCCGTAAAGCGTTCAGCGCATCATCCCCGGTGAATACCAGGTCAGGCTGATAGCCCAGATTACTCACCATGGTATTAATAATTTCTGCATTAATGGGCTCGTCTTCAACAATCAGAATGCGTTTGCCAAACAGACGCACCGTCAGGTCGCGGTCGGGTAATGCCAGCTGGTGAAGGGTGTCGATAAACCGGGAGCGGTCGAGGGGCTTAATAAACACCTGCCAGGCCGAGACCTCACTATTTGCCACAATGTTGGCAATATCCGGAGTGGCACTCATCAGAATGAGTGGCGGAGTCTTTTTGCCGAACATCGCACTGATGGTGCGCGCCAGTTCGATACCACTGATGCCGGGCATGTAGAAGTCGGCGATGATCCCCGCGTAGTGGGCAATGTCATCGTGACGCGCCAGTAACTCAGAGCCTGATTTGAAGGTATCCGCCCGAAAACCTTCGCTTTCAATAATATTTCCCACGTAGAGACGACTGATTTCCAGATCATCGACCACCGCAAAAACCGCATCGCTTTGTTCTACCCGGGGCGTGGGCGCCGCCGTGCTGCGGTGCAGGGGAATGGTGAGCATAAATTCGCTGCCCACCCCCAGTTGGCTGGACACACTGATCGTGCCGCCAATGGCTTCCAGGTGCTGCTGCGCCAGGGTCAGGCCCACGCCGGCACCGGCATAGCGGCGGGTTTCACCGGCATCAGCCTGGTAGAAACGTTTAAAAATTTGCTCCTGCTCAGACTCTGCAATGCCAATTCCGGTATCGGTGATTTTCACGGTTAACAGAAAACTACCCTGTTCAACTTTCAGGGTAACCAGCACGCTGACAAAGCCTTTCTCGGTAAACTTAACCGCATTGTCGAGCACGTTTTTAATGGCCTTACCGATATTCGACGGATGCCCGGTGACAAACTGGGGCAACTGGCTTTCGCAGCGCATCGTGAAGTCGAGACTTTTCTGGCGACAGGCGGAAGACATGGGAGCAAAGCACTCTTCCATCAGTTTTATCAGGTCGAACTGCTCTTCTACCGGCTTGTGGTTGGCGCTACTGACATCAATGATATCCAGCAGATTATTCGTCATTGCCAGCAACCGAAAGCTGGCCTGTTCCGCTTGTTGGATCAGGGTTTCCTGCTTCGAACGCATATTGGGTATCAGCTCAAGGGCGCCAATGATGGCGCTGATAGGCGTCCGAAATTCATGACTCATTTTCGACAGAAAATCGACCTTCGTACGATGCGCCATTAGCGTGTTCTGACGTTCCCGCTCAGCATTGCGCCGGGCCGTATTTAATTCAGAAAACTGCCGCGAAATAATGGTTTCCAGCGGCCTGAACAGCAACCATACCGACAACAACATCAAGACTATCAGGGTGATCCACATAGTGGCCTCATACCAGCGTTGATTGTGTAACTGCGTGTTCAGCCGTTCTTCGTATAAATCCACCGCTCGATCCAGTCTTTCCAGTAGTCGGCGGGTTTCGGTAATACGGGGGAGTTTGACTAATGTCAGTGACGCAGGGTCGCGGTTTGCGATTTCCAGCGCCCGTGCAGCATAGTTATTGACCACGTTGTCCAGTGACAACAAACCGCGAAAATAGTGTTCATGCTGGGCATCAGACAAACTGACAAGACGACCCTGGAATGTCCGGCTGCCGGATAATACGGCATGATTAGCAAGGAACTCTTCGGTGAGTGTGCGTAATTCGTTCTGGAGCGGGGTAATAGACTGGATAACGGAGCTTTCCACCACATTATGCTGCAGCAGCGCAATTCGCTGGGAGAGCATACGCTGTTTGCCGGCTATATTAATCAGCGCGGGCAAAGGCTCTTTGGCAACGTGGGTGTACTGGAAAAAAAGCACGAATGCCGTCATTACCACGGCGATAACGCTTAGCGCGATAACGTAGGTTCGGGTAACCTTTCTGCGAAGCGGGTCGGGGGCGTCCATGTAGCCTGTCCATGCCAATACATCTTCTCAACAATAGACCGGATCGCAGGGACTTGGCAATAAAAATGCGGTGAATATTTGTACTTGTCTATGCGTGCAGGTGGCTGGTAACCCGGCAGATTACGCCGGGTTGCGGGGGCTTTTGGGGGTATTAACCTGCTCCAGCCGGATGACGTGGTGACGGATGCTGCGCAAAAACAACAGGCTTGGGATCACCATCAGCGCCGTTAAGATGAAAAATGCACTCCAGTTACCATCGAGACCATCCACGATAAAGCCACTGCCAGAGGCAAGCAAGGTCCTGCCTGCCACGCTGAGCGAAGCCATCAATGCGTACTGTGAGGCACTGAACGCCCTGTTACACAGTAGCGATATAAATGCCACCATGGCGACCGCGCTCCAGGCAGCGGTAAAGCCGTCGACGACCACCGTAGCGGCAAACAATAGCTTATTAGGACCGGCCTGTGCCATTACCGCAAACATCAGGTTTGACGCGGCCATGGCGATCCCGGCTATCATCAGCCCCCGGTAAATTCCATAACGGATGTTGACCATCCCGCCAATTAACGAGAACACAATCGTGACCCACCAGTTGAGCAGTTTAGAGAGGGTGCCGATATCGGTATTGCTGAAACCGATTTCCTTGTAAAACACAATACTCATGCGGCCGAGAAATGCCTCGCCGATTTTAAACAGAAAAATAAACAGCAGCATGGACAGGGCAATCCGTACTCCGTTGCGGGTAAAGAAATCACGGAAGGGCTCTACCAGGGTGACCATTAGCCACGCAGAGACCCGTTTTATGGCTTTATCACCGTTCTCGCCGAGTACGTGTTCGTAGCGCAGCATGGCATCCTTATGAGCCTGCTCACGGTCTATATCAGGCTCTTTTGCCAGTAACGTAGCCACCACCAGCACGAGCATGGTGCCAGCCAACACCAGGTAAATATCCGGCCAGTACCAGCTGGCCGTGTCGGCCAGGAAAAACGGGATAGCCCCGAGTCCGCCGTAACCGGTCCACCAACCGGCCGTGGCCAGTGAGGACGCCGCTGACAATTTATCTTTTTCATGTTCTTCAATGACATCGATGCGGTACGCATCAATGGCTATGTCCTGAGTGGCAGAACAAATGGCGATAAGCAAGCCGGTGAACGCCAGATAAAATAGCGCGCTCTGGGCACTGAGCTGGGACATGATGAGGCAGCATAGCGCAATCCCTAACTGCATCAGGCTAATCCAGCCACGGCGCTGACCTAACCATAGCGGGCGTATACGGTCGAGCAGCGGCGACCACAAAAAGTTCACCGAATAGACAGCAAAAATAGCCCCGAACAGGCCAATAGCCGACCGGGACAGACCCTCATCTTTTAGCCACGCGGATAATACCGAGCCAATCATTACCCAGGGAAAGCCACTGGCAATGCCGAACAGAAAAATACTCAGAAGACGGCGGTCGCGAAACGCACGCAGGGTAGATAACAACACAACTCAGCCTGGAAAAAAGGTTTGCGCTATTGGATCATGTATCCGCAGAGGGTGCAACCCTGACGAGGGTTATGGACGAATGCCTATACAGTCAAAGGGGCAAATTCCCTTATCTTCGAGATAAAGCATGCAGGTGGTCATTTCTTCCACCAGGTAGGTGTCGTATCTGAGCTTATCTTCCGGCCAGTAGTGGGTTTGGTGGAGCAAATGCCAGAATACCCGCTCTTTTTGCGTATAAGGGTGCTCGAGGGTGTATTGAACCTGTGCCCATTCTTCCAGTGTGTCCCAGAAAAACAGATCCAGCTCAGCAAACGGGAGGTCACCAGACCAGAAGTTTCGAAGATAGAAGCAGAGCTGCCGGGCTTTTAATGCAATGAAGGGTTCGACTTTCACAATAAAACTACCTGTGTGCCTCAGTTCGGTTAATTATAGTCTGCAACGCCAGGGATTGCGTTATCACACCGTAAAATTAGTATGAGACTCAGGAAAACACGAAATAAAAAAATAAATTGTTACCAGCATGCGCTCTATGGGGGGAGGGTCACCAGCCTAAGTAACTGATCCAGCCGTATATTTCACCGCTAAGCCAGTTAACAAAGGGGGCGTTCGCAGAGCGCCCGTCGGCACTGGCCGTGTTAACCGCCTGGAGTTGACGCTGACGGTACTGAAGCTTAAGTGCGGTGCGTGCCGCATTGCGGCGTTTGGTGGCGGTGTCCCGTTGCCAGGGATTAGCCATGCTGGTACTGATATCAAGCAGCGGAAAGCCAGTCTGTGCCATCAGGCCAGGTAGCTCATGATTGTATTCACGTTGTGGCCAAAAGGGGGCGATAGTGATCATGGAGTCTGGCGGTGCGAGTGTGTCTGATGCGGACAATGCCAATAACTGCGCGGCGGTCATGCCACTGGCAACCACCAGCCGGTAGCCTTTGTAGGAGGTCAGATAATTATTGAGCGCGGTCATTAGCTGCAGCAGTTGCGCCTGCGAGGCTGCATAATTGACCGCGGGTGTGACTGACGCCGACATCGGGTGAGGCTGAGTGGCGGTCTCGCCGGTAGTCTCTGTCGTCTGCGTCGCCGGGGCGCCTGTTACCAGCAACGACGGACTCACCAGGGTATGCCAGCCCTTCGTGTTCAGGGCAAACGCCAGTTCCCGGGCTGAGGCAAGGTTGAGGTTCTGCGTGCCTTCCTCTACCAGAATAATGATCACGCCGCGCACCAGTGGCAGGGAAGCTTCGGAAAATAACACCGGTACCGTTTGTTCACCGGCCAGGACCGTCTGGTATTCGCCGGGAAAAAACTGCCGGGCTACATCAGCAGCACGCACACTGGCACCGGCGGTGTTGGCCAGTGCTGTCAGGATTAGCGCCAGTGCGCCAGCTAGTTGTGTGAGTCGCCTGTTCATACTCTTCACGGTCAGTTAATTACTTACCCTACTGTGACAGGTTATCGCCCGGCCGTCGAAATCCTGTAGCGCTGAGGCGACCGTCAGCTTAACAAAAAGGTGAGGTGGCAGGCAGTGGTTCGGGCTGGGTGTCCATGAACGGCACGGGGGCCGTGAACAGCATGGTTTCACCAGTATGCGGGTGGGTAATCTGCAAACTCTCAGCATGCAGTTGCAGGCGGGAAGCCATAGCTTTGCCTTCCTCGTTGGCATATAAACGGTCGCCCAGAATAGGGTGGCCGATAGCCAGCATATGCACCCGCAGCTGATGTGAGCGACCGGTGACCGGATATAACGCAACGGTAGTTTCTTTATCATTGCCGTCAATGCGCTCGTAGCGGGTCAGTGATGGCTTACCGTTCTTATGGTCAACCTTCTGCTTAGGCCGGTTTGGCCAGTCTACTATCAGTGGCTTGGCGACCTCACCCTGAGAGACCTTCATTTCCCCGTAAACCCGGGCATAGTAACGTTTGCGCGTTTTACGGGTTTCAAACTGCTTGGAGATATGGCGGTGCGCTGCTTTGTTCAGGGCCATGATCATAATACCCGAGGTAGCCAGGTCCAGCCGGTGAACCACGGTGGCAGTCGGGTATACCTGTTGCACCCGGCGGGCCAGTGAATCTTTGTGCGCTTCCGCTCGGCCGGGCACACTCAATAGCCCACTGGGCTTATTGGCGACCACGATATGATCATCCTGATAAACCAGGGTGAGGTAGGGCGAGTAGGGCGGCTGGTAAACAAAATCCGGATTGTACGGCATTTGGCTCTCCGTTATGGGTTGTTTACAACAACGCGTAGTGCATCGAGTTGGACATCGGCCTGCTGAATGACCTTGTCCAGCGCCTGCAGCTGCTGCTCAATGAAGGCGATCTCAGTGTCACGCACCGCAGGATTACGCTTTTGCAGGTCCTGCAAACGCTGGATTTCACCATTCAGAGTGCTGTGCATCGCCGTCAGGGCGTCGTGCTGGATCTGGTTGGCCTGCTGGTGGGCCAGCTTGCGGGCCGTTTCCAGTTGCAGCGTAAGTGGCTGATGCAGGGCTTTGGTCAACTGATGGGCGACTTTGCGCCCGGCTGGCCGGTGTACATCAAAGCTGTGGTCGGCCTGTTTGCCGTTGGCATCCAGACAGATACGAATAGGCGTCTGGGGCAGGAAGCGTCCCAGCTGCAGGCTTTTCGGTGCATTGGCCTCCAGGGTAAATAAGGCTTCTAACCAGTAGGCACCCTTGGGCAGTGTGGCATCTTTAATAAAGCCAATGCTGGCCTTGCCATGCACATCGGTCAGGATCATATCAATGGCGTTATGCACCAGCGGGTGGTCCCAGCTCAGAAAGTGGACGTGTTCCAGCGTGGTGGCTGCGCGCCGTTTGTAGGTCACTGTCATGCCCTCGGGATCCAGCCCAGGCAACTGCGATACCATAGACTCGGTGGAGCGCAGAATAAAACAGTCGTTCCCCTGTTCTTCCTGTTGCACACCAATGGCGTCGAACAGGCGCCCCATGAACCGGGACAGGTCCTGCGAACTGTCCAGCTCAATAATGTCTTCTAATAACTGTTCAACCCGTCCTTCACCGGAGGCGTTGAGTTCGAGTAAGCGGTCCCGCCCGGCTTCAAGCTGACTCTTCAGCTGTCGGTTAAGCGTCTGACTGGTTTCTACCAGCTCGGCGCTGGCCAGCATGTCATCGGGAGACAGGCACGCATGGGTGAGCATGTCTGCGACCTGCTCGTACACACCCGCGCCGGTAGGACAGGTTTCCTCAAACGCGTTTAACCCTTCGTGATACCAGTCCAGCAACACGTGCTGGGCGGTATGTTCAAGGTACGGCACGTGGATATTCACATCCTGAAGCTGGCCAATGCGATCGAGGCGTCCGATGCGCTGCTCCAGCAAGTCAGGAGTAAGGGGCAAATCGAACAGCACCAGGTGGTGGGCGAACTGAAAATTACGTCCTTCACTGCCGATTTCGCTACACAGCAGAATTTGTGCGCCGTCTTCCTCTTCAGAAAAATAGTGGGCAGCTTTATCCCGCTCGACGATACTCATGCCTTCATGGAATACACTGTGCCGGATCCCCGACTGCTGGCGGATAACTTCACCGAGTTGCTGCGCGGTCACTGCGCTGGCGCAGATAAGTAAGACTTTCTCCGGTTTAACCTCGGGTAAAAAGTTCAGTAGCCAGTCTACCCGCGGGTCCAGACTGGTCCAGTCAGAAACCACACTGGGTTGGCGCTCCGGATAGAGGGCGTCGGTTAAATCGCCGCCGTGAATGGCCCCGTCATAAGCCTGGGGAGCAGGTAACGGATAGGACGACAGATGACGCTCAGGAAACCCGTCAATGCCTGACCGGCGGTTACGGAATAGCACCCGGCCCGTGCCATGACAGTCAATGAGCTGGTGCAACAGGGCATAGCGAGCCTCGCCAGTATCCAGAGAGTCGGTGTGCGCCATCACGTCAGGGGCAAAGTCGTTGAGCACTTTCATTTGATGGGCATCTGGCTGGGTATCCGACAACAGCGGTGCGACCGCATCGGCCAGCTGACTGTAACGGGATTCCTCGTCCAGGAAGGCGTTATAGTCGTGAAAACGTGCAGGGTCGAGTAAGCGCAGACGGGCGAAGTGGCTTTCATGACCCAGCTGGTCCGGCGTCGCAGTAAGCAGCAGTACTGCCGGCGTGGCGGTGGCCAGGCTTTCAATGCACTGGTACGCCGGTGACGGTGCGTCGGCGGACCAGGCCAAATGATGAGCCTCATCGACAATCAGCATGTCCCAGCCGGCTGCCATCGCCTGCTCGTGACGCTGTGGGTTATTGCTCAGAAAATCAATACTGCATAACACCAGCTGATCATTTTCAAACGGGTTTTCACCTTCCTCGTCCAGTGCTTCACAGCGGCTTTCATCATAAATAGAGAACGCCAGATTGACTCTGCGCAGCATCTCCACCAGCCACTGATGCACCAGGGAGTCCGGCACTACAATGAGTGCGCGGGAGACTCGGCCGGTTTTCATCTGCCGGTGCAGAATAAGTGCGGCTTCGATGGTTTTACCCAGTCCTACTTCATCTGCCAGCAGCACCCGGGGGGCGTGACGATTACCTACTTCTGAGGCAATGTGAAGCTGATGGGGGATAAGCGAGATACGCGCACCGCCAAGTCCAATGGTGGAGGAGCGCTGATATTCATACTGATGATTCAGCGAATTCAGGCGTAGATCAAACCATTTGGGCTTATCCAGCTGGTTGTTAAACAGCCTTTTTTCCGGTTGGTTAAGGCGGATATGCGGGTCGAGCAGGGCTTCAGACAGCCGTGCGTCGGCTTTGGTATCTTCGCGCAGGCCGTGATAGATCAGTGCGCCCTGGGTCTCTTCGGTGTCGGTGACCGTCATTGTCCAGCCATCCTGGCTTTTTACGGTTTCACCCACCTCAAACGTCAGTCGGGTCAGCGGCGCTTCCTGCTTAGTGTAGATTCGGCTTTCACCGGTTGCCGGGAATAGCATTTCAACGGAACGAAAATCGACGCTGATGACAGCACCCAGCCCCAGCTCTGTTTCAGTGTTACTCAACCAGCGCTGACCCACTGAAAACGAATTATCTACACTCATATCTCACCAACCTGATAAATGGGGGCGGTATTGTACGCATTGCCGCCAAGCCTGAAAAGCGCTGATTATCAGCCATGTCTGATTCGGGTTAAATTGGCCGGGTGACTGCCGCGGGTCAGCGGCTCCCAGCCTGCTTTTTGCTCAGCAGCACAGGCAGGACGCCAGTTACTGCTAGTGTAGCATACGCGGGAAGGCTGAGAGTGGTTCGACCCCAGGGAGCACAGGGGCTGAACATTCACCCGTATTACCATTATGCGGTTAGCCGAGCACTTTATTGCTGGCAGCTATTCGGGAGTGTGGGGTCGCCCGGCGCGTGTAAAAAAACTTGCAGAAAAAAAGTGCGCATCGGCACAAACTAGATTATGGTGAAATTGTAAGTCGACGCGACACGGAGTGGTTGTCCGGATCGACCCACAACTGCTCCAGAGCGTGACTCCTCGTTGCACGTCAGCAATTAGGCGGGCCTGATTTACCTACTGGAGCGACGGATGCCAAGACAAAAATCAACCGAAACCAAAATCTACGTCCTAGACACCAATATCTTGCTACACGAACCGCACGCATTTTTGTCGTTTAAAGAAAACGACGTGGTAGTGCCGATGACGGTACTCGAAGAGCTCGACTACATCAAAGACAGTAAGAAGGACGTGGCGCGTGATGCCCGGGTATCCATTCGCGCAATGGAAGACTTGCTGCACGATGCCACCCCCGAGGACATGCTGGCGGGTGTCTCTATGGAAGGCATCGGCGCCGGTGACACCGCACCTACCGGTAGCCTGTCTATTTTCACCGATCTCAATATGGTGGAGTCGCAGCAGGTATTTACCAGCAACGAGAACGACAACCGTATTATCAATGTGGCGTTGCATCTGCAAAAAACCTACGCGCCACAACAGGTGATACTGGTCACCAAAGATCTCAACATGCGGCTAAAGGCCAAAGGCGCCGGGCTCGCGCATGTGGAAGATTACCGCACCGATCAGTTAATCAGTGACATCAAGTACCTGTCCCGTGGCTATCACCGGTTTGAAGGAAACTTCTGGGAACAGGTCAAGAGTGTGGACAGTCGCTCCGAGGGGCGCGACACTATCCATACTATTCCCCGTAATGTGCTGCCCGAAGCCTACGTAAACGAGTTCCTGCTGGATGACACCGAGCAGTTTGCAGGGCTGGTTGAGTCGGCTTCCAGTGACTCTCTGGAAGTCCTGGACTTAGGTTATGAACGGTTGATGGGCCGGCATGCCTGGGGGATCACGCCAAAAAATATAGGCCAGGCAATGGCGTTGCATTCGCTGCTTGACCCGCACATTGACCTGGTCATTCTCACGGGCCCGGCGGGCAGTGGGAAGACACTGCTGGCGCTGGCGGCAGCGCTGGAAATGGTAGTCGAACGTAACATGTACGATAAAATTATCGTGACTCGCAGCACCCCGGAAATTGCCGAGTCGATTGGCTTTTTGCCGGGCACCGAAGAAGAAAAAATGCTGCCCTGGCTGGCCGCGATAACCGACTCACTGGAAGTGCTGCACAAGCACGATGAAAATACCAAAGGCTCGATGAGTTACATCATGGAGAAAGCCAACATTCAGTATAAATCGGTCAACTTCATGCGGGGACGCAGTATTCAGAACGCCATTGTTATCCTGGATGAATCACAAAACCTGACGGCCTCCCAGCTGAAAACCATCATTACCCGGTGTGGTGAAGGCACCAAGCTGATTGTGGGGGGGAACCTGGCGCAAATTGACAGTAATTATCTGTCTGCGGTGACCTCAGGCTTAACATATCTGGTAGAGAAGTTTAAGGACTTTTCCGGCAGTGCCACCATCAACCTGGATGGCGTAGTGCGTTCGCGGCTGGCGGAGTTTGCGGAACAGCAGTTGTAGATCGGGTCTGCTGCCCGGGGGAGTGCAATTGCACCCGGGCAGCAGTATAACGACGTAACAGTAAATAAGGGGGCGGCACCACTGCCCCCGATATCTTGCATGGGGGACTGCAACAGGGCCACACAGCTGCCGGTCGCACTCAGCTATGCAGCACGCACTGGCCAGTCATCGTTCACCGCTACCCGGGGGCACCCCGCCTACTGTCAGAAGCTGTATTCCATCCCCAGGTTCACCGTGGTGCCTAAGCCTTTAACACGGTATCCGCCATACGTGTAGGCCTGTGCCCTGGCCGGAAAGTAATCTTCATTCAGTAAATTCTGAACACCGAAGAAGCCCCGCAAGTTATCTGCAAAGGTATAGTGACCATTCAGGTTAACCACATGGTAACTATGAACCGGTGCCTGATCGGTGCTGTAGTTACCCTCTGTGTCGGGTTCGAACCGGTCACGATCACCCACGAACAGGTATTCGACGGCGAGTCTGGTGCGGTCGTCAGGCCGCCAGTTAGCGATCACTGTGGCCTTTGGCGGGTTAATTGTTCGCCCGCCCAGATACACGTCCTCCTGTGTATCTTTCCCTTCCACGTAGCTGTAGGTAGCGGTTACGTCAATCGAAGACGAAAAGTGATAATTTACCAGCCCTTCATAGCCCCAGATTTCTTGTGGTGCACGAACGGGCAGATAAACGCCGGTTTCTGCATCGAATCGTGTAGACGTGCCAAGTTCCGATGTACTGAAGTAAGCGGAGAATTCAACGCGCAAATCGGCGCCCAGTTGGGAGGTAAAGCCAGCCTCATAGTTGTCGATTACAGAGGCTTCCGTTCTTATATTTGTTATATCCGTGACGGTAGCAGTTCGTAATAATCGGCCGGTATCGGAGATATCGGCACCCTGGGAATAGCTGATAAAGGGGTGAAACGCATCGTTCAGCTGGTATTTAAGCGCCAGGTTATAGGTGGTCGCCTGATAGTCAATTTCGCCTCCGTCTACCGCTACAGAGACTGAACACTGGTCTGCCTGCCGGCATAACCGCAGGGTAGTGTAGTCATCTACACCTAATGTTATGTGTTCGTTTCTGATCCCCGCTTTAAGAATAAAATCATCTGCGAACAGCCATTTAGATTGCAGAAAGCCAGCCAGATTCTGCATATCCATTTCGGGCACCCACACCCGCCCATCTACCAGTGGCTGAGAGGTAACGTCGTTCAGAGCATCTATGCCATAGATAAATGTGGCTTCGACACCGCTGTAGTCAAGCTGGCTACTGAAGGTGGCGCGCAGTCCCTTTTTCTGAGATTTTATGACGGATTGCCCGCCATCGTACCCTTCGGCAGGGTTGGCCAGACTAGGGGAGTAGAAAAACACATTTTCAATATTCTGCTGGTAATAATCGACTACCAGCTCGGTATTCGTAAAGATGTCTGAATCTTCGTACGTGACCATCAGGTTGGTATTGCCATCTGGTCCTTGTGGTTCCCCCTGCTTTTGTAAAGGACTGGCAACGTGTATGGCGAGATCTTTGTGGCCGTCGTTGACGTCTCCCAGGTCGGTTTTCTGTTGGGAACGATAATAGTTGTAGGCAACCTGAAATGTTTTATCGTTATCTATATCGAAGCCGACTTTCGCGAAATAGTTTTGTGAAACGGTATCAGACAAACCATATTGCAGCCCCAGAATATCTCCCTGAGCATCCCGTTGCACACCGTTTTCCTCAACGCTGGAGGTAAACAGATACTGCCACCTGTTGCTTCGGCCAGTTACAGCGGCCTCAACCCGTACTCCTGCGCTTTCATCTGCCCGCACGGCACTGAACCGACTGGATACAGCCACCTCACCTGATATGCCATCCTCTGTCTGTGAGGAGCGAGTGATGTAGTTAACAATTCCGCCAGCCGCGCCGTTGCCGAAAATAGACGTCGCACCCTTAATGACCTCGATGCGTTCAATAGCGCTGGGATCCAGCGTTTTTACGCCCAACGACCCATTACGCAGTGGGGTAGACTGGGGTACGCCGTCAATCATGATGAGCGGCGCGCGGCCTCGCAATGTTTGCCCCGTATTACTGGAGCTGCCAGTATCCGGGCCCATACCGGGAACATAGATGGCCAGTAAGCTCTGTAGCTCCGGGGTAACCCGTAAATGCTCCTGAATTTCCTCCGCACTTATAATTGTCACCGAAGCCGGCACTTCATCAATGCTCTCAACCACACGACTGCCGGTGACCACGATGCGCTCTACGTTCTCATTTGCCATAGCGTTTGCTATGAAAGCACTACAAAGCAGGGGGGCAAACACTCGTATGTTTAAGGGGTTTATTGTTGATTTCATTATGCTATTTCCTGAAGAGGGAATAGCGTAATGGTAATTCAAATGATAACTATTATCAATTGCATCTATTTCTTTTTACGGCCAGATTCTCGCTTGGCCCAGCAATAAACCCCTGAAATAAGAAAAAATACCGGCGATAGCGCGATGAGTAGCCATACCACCTGCACTACCGGGCCGGCGAAGTCGCCAATATGAAATTTGTATTTAAAGTTCCATACCTGTGTGGCAACGGAGGTTTGTGAGGCGTCGTACACTGGCAGAGTGTCGCCGGTATACGGGTCGCTCCAAATCCAGCTGTAGGCATGTGATTCTTGCGGCATTTTGACCCTGAGTCCGACCGGCTCAGTAGGGGTAGCAGGCAAATAGATACGGAATAATTCGGCTTGCGGTAAGGCCTGAAGCCCGTTTTTGACGGCCCGGTCGATATTGGGTTTTGTTCCACTGTCAATGAGTGGCGGCGCGGGGCGTGGTGCAATCGTACCCGGCGATAACGTATTTACTACAGCTGTGGTGGGGACTTTCCAGTTAAACGCGATCCCTGAAAAGCTGATTAGCAGTAAAGGCACAAACAGCATCACGCCCGCTACCGTGTGCAGCTGATAGATGACTATTTTCGCCTTGGCTGAAAACCTGACAGTTAATCTTTTCAGTCGCTTTTTAGGCATCACCCATAACACGAAACCCACCAGCACTTCGAACATAAGCAGTACCGCGATGACGCTTACCCAATCACGCAACGGAGTCGCGCCCCCATCGTCACGCAGTAACAGCCACCGGTGAGTGGCCATTAGAAAGCCATACAGCTGGTCTTCGAATGCGTAGGTTAATAATACGCTGCCGGTATAAGGATTCACGCTGGCGTACTCGCCGTCCTGAAACCTGAACTGCCAGGCCCAGTTCTCGCGGTCGGGTTCAAGGCTGATGGCTGCTACCGGGGAGCCTTTGACTGCTTCGGCCCTCTCTATCAGCGTATCAACATTCATCGTCGCCGAGCGGGTGGGCACGGTCCAGTAGTGGGGATTAATCTCGCCCTGAATATCTTTGGCGTAAATAAGTAATGCGCCAGTGACGCTAAGGGTAATGACAAATAATCCGGTAGTTAATGCAATCCATAGGTGACAATGACGCAGAAACTTTCTGACAATAACTTTTGCGTTCACAAGAGACTCTGAGTTAGTTGAAATAAGCGGTGTTATCGGCTCCAACTATACAGAAACTGATACAAATGTTAATGGTAATTGTTTTCATTTGCGTGTTTGAGCCGTTGACTTTCATCAGCGTTTGGCCTGCGGGATCGCAATGTACGCAGTTCTGCTCTAAAAAGGGGTTACTGAATGGCTTCCAGTACGTAACGCTGGTTGCGTACTGCCATTACGGTATCGGGGGAGACCTGGCCGAACGGCAACTGCGCGGGGCCGGTGGGGTCAAACAGCACGAAGTCACGGTTGTTGTGTTTTAAGGTGGTATCCCCTGCCACAGGGGCTATGGCTAAGCCGAGCAACGCATGCTGGTCTAGCAGCACCAGTACCATGGGGGTGGACGGCAGAAAGGCTCTGACAATGGATGCAGCCAGCACCGCCTTGCTGTCACAGTCGCCGAGATTCTGGGATAGCAGGGTGAACGGCGGAGAGAATCCGGCACCATGACTGTCCGCCCGGTCTTCCAGCGTATCGTACGGAATACTCTGTAACCAGCCCAGCATCAGGTTCATATAATTTCTGGCATCGGACTGCTGATCTACTTTCTCATAAAATGCCTGCGACAACGGAATAAGCGCCATGGTGTTTTCTGACACATAGCGGACATGGTCCGGTTTAATGGCGGGCTGATTCATGGGCGTGCGATATTCGGTGAAGTAGTGCTCATCAAGGTATTCATCGAAGGCCAGTTCACGGGCGCGGGTCAGTTGCTGCTTTACCTGCGTAATCTGGTTATTGTTACCGGCCACCACGGCCATTTGAATGTCGTTCCCCCGCTGACTCAGGTTCACCCGCGCTACTCTGGGATCGATCTCTCTGGCTGATTTCAGCATTTCCACATACACATAGCGTTGGGCAATGGCAGGCCGGTAGGCGGTCTGCTGCAAGGGCACGTCGGCAAGTGCCTCGCGGGCAAGCGTAAAGCGCACCGACTGCATGGCATTATTGCGATCGACCCACTGATAGTGAAAGCCGAAGCCGGTGTCGGTGGTGGTTCGCTCAAAAAATTGTTGCCGAGCGCCTGCGTCACTGCCCCAGCCCAGTAGGCAGATCAGCATCAGTGTGCGGCAAGATGGCAAACACTTAGGGAATACAGTCATCTACCCATTATGGTGAGCGGTTAGCTATCCGGCAAGTTTTTCACGGCGAGGATGTCTGAGCCAGCCATTCGCCAGGCCGGCCATTAGCCTTTCGCCAGGCAGGTCACTAGCCTTTCTGTGCTTCAGGGGTAAACCAGTCCAGTGAATTGTGCAGTGCGACCACGCCACCCACGATGATTAAGGTAGGCGCTTGCAGGGTTGCCGTCATGGGATTGTTTAAAATGGTGTCCAGCGTGCCGGTGACCACTTTTTGATTTGCAGTGGTGGCCGATTGCACCAGGGCGATAGGCGTGGTGGCCGCCAACCCATGGGCAATTAGCTTTTCGCAGATGACAGACAGCCCGGTAAGCCCCATGTAAAATACCAGCGTCTTGTTCGGCTGTGCCAGTGATGGCCATGCCAGGTCAATGGTGCCGTTGCGCAGGTGACCGGTAGCAAACTCCACCGACTGCGCGTAATCCCTGTGGGTAAGCGGGATCCCGGCGTAACTGGCGGCGCCGCTGGCGGCGGTAATACCGGGCACCACCTGAAAATCGATCCCCGCACTGATGAAGGTTTGAATTTCTTCTCCGCCCCGACCAAAAATAAACGGATCACCGCCTTTCAGCCGTACTACCCGGTTGCCTTTTTTGGCTTCACTGACCATCAAGGCGTTGATTTCTTCCTGAGGCAAAGTGTGATTACTGCGGGCTTTGCCGACATAGATTTTTTCTGCGTCCCGGCGTACCAACTCGAGAATTTGCGGGGACACCAGTCTGTCGTACACCACCACGTCGGCTTTCTGCATTAATCGCAACGCACGGAACGTGAGCAAGTCCGGGTCACCGGGGCCGGCGCCCACCAGGTACACCTGACCTTCTGTATTGGAATCAGTGGCGGCGGCGTGTAAGGCTTTATGGAATGCCCGCTCGGCCTGCTGATCCTGACCTTTCTCGACATACTCAGCGATATCACCATCCAGTACATCTTCCCAAAAATAACGTCGTGCAGTGACCCCCTTCAGGGTTTGCTTGACCTTATCGCGAAACTTTTCTGAGAAGGCGCCCAGACGACTTAAATTGGTGGGCAGCACGGTTTCCAGTTTCTGGCGCAGATAGCGCAATAAAACCGGGGCCACGCCGCCACTGCTCATGGCCACAATAATCGGTGAGCGGTCCACAATAGATGGAGTAATAAACTGACACAGAGGGGTATTGTCGACCACATTGACCAGTACTTTCTGTGCACGGGCGAGGTCGTGGACATGTTGGTTGACCATTTCATCGCTGGTGGCGATAAACACCATATCCTGATGCTGCAGGTCGTTATCGGCGAACTCCCGCTCAATGAGTGTGACCTGCTCAGATTCTGCTAACCGGCGTACGGTGTCGCAAACCCAGGGGGCGACCACGGTGATGGTGGCAGGTGTTTTCATGATGAGTTCCAGCTTACGCGCCGCCACTTCACCGGCGCCCACAATCAGGCAGCGTAAGTTTTTGGCGTCGAGAAACAGCGGAAAGTAATTCATGAAATTTTTGGTCACCTAAAACGAGAATTGGCGCTATTTTGCGCCAATTCTTATAGTTTCAAAAGCAACAAATCGCGCCAAGTTATAGTTTTAGGTTATAACCTGGCTGGGCTGCTATGACTTGCGTTTACGGCTGTCTTTACGCTTCGGTGGCGTGTCTGACCATTCGCGGATGTTCAGACGCTGACCGGCGACACGGGTGCCCTGTAGCAAATCCTGGGTTTCCTTCGGCATGCCTTCCGGCAAGTCTACGGTACTGAACTTATCGAAAATCTCGATAGCACCGATATTTTTCGAGCTGATGTCGGCTTCGTTAGCGATGGCGCCCACAATATTGCCCGGCTTGGCACCGTGGCTGTGGCCTACATCAATGCGGTAGCGCTGCATACCGGCTTCCGGGCTGCGCTTGGCGCGCGGACCTTTTTTGGTGCGGTCCCGATCACGGCCCTGTGGGCTGCGTTCCCGCTCACGTTCACGGGGTGGTTTGCTGTTCAGGTCGGGACGATCCCCTTCTTTCAGCAGCAATGGTTCATCACCCTGGGCAACTTTAATCAGTGCCGCCAGTAATACTTCCGGCGATGCTTCAGACTCGCTCTGGATCATGTCCACAATTGGCATGAGCGATTCCAGCGAGTCGTCTTTAGTGGCTTCCATGACTGACTGTTTGAAGCGCGCCAGGCGGGTTTCATTCAGTTCACTGATAGAAGGAATTGGCATCTGTTCAATGCTTTGACGGGTAGTTTTCTCGATCGCGAACAACAGACGCTTTTCACGGTGCGAGATGAACAGGATGGCGTCACCGGTACGTCCGGCACGACCTGTCCGGCCAATACGGTGAACGTATGACTCAGTGTCATGGGGAATATCATAGTTGATAACGTGGCTGACGCGCTCGACGTCCAGACCCCGGGCTACCACATCGGTGGCGACCAGAATATCAATCTTGCCCTGCTTAAGTTTGTTCACCGTGCGCTCACGCGCCGCCTGAGGAATATCGCCGTTGAGTGCTTCAACGTCAAAACCCCGTGCAGCCAGCTTGTCTGCCAGTTCAACTGTGGCCGTCTTGGTGCGCACAAAGATAATCATGCCGTCAAACGGCTCGACTTCCATAATGCGGGTCAGGGCTTCCAGCTTGTGGTGCCCGGAAACCTGACAGAAGCGCTGGCGAATGGTGCTTGCCGTGCTGACTTTAGAGGCAATTTTTACGTGCTTGGGATCGTTCAGATACCGTTGGGTAATCTTTTTGATCGGCCCGGGCATCGTTGCTGAGAACAGTGCTGTCTGACGTTCTGCCGGGGCGTGACTGAGGATTAGTTCAACGTCATCGATAAAGCCCATACGTAACATTTCGTCAGCTTCGTCGAGTACCAGAAACTTCAGACCACTCAGGTCCAGCGTTTTACGTTTAATATGGTCGATGACCCGGCCCGGCGTGCCCACTATCACCTGTACGCCGCGCTTCAACTGGCGAATCTGGTTGTCATAAGATTGCCCGCCGTATACTGGCAATACTTTAATTTTCTTACTGAAACTTGCATACACCTGAAACGCTTCAGCAACCTGTATTGCTAGCTCACGGGTCGGCGCTAACACCAGCAGTTGTGGGGTTTTCGCGTCTGCGTCTATATTGGCCAGCATAGGCAGCGCGAACGCAGCCGTTTTCCCTGTCCCGGTTTGTGCCTGCCCAAGCAGGTCGTGGCCTTCCAGCAGCAAAGGAATACTTTCCGCCTGGATGGGTGAAGGTTTCTCGTAGCCAACTTTTTCTAAGGCTTGTAAGATGGGTTCAGGTAGGTTTAGGTCGCTGAATGTCGTTTCGACAGTGTTGGTCATTAATGGTCCTGATGCTTGAGGGCGTGACGTCCGAAAAAAGACTTGCCGGCAAAGGTTGCAAAACTTGTATTATATTAGAATAACGGGTCAGTTGCCATGCAATACTCAAGTCGTCTGCCCGGAACACGTCGAATAATAACTAACTCCAGGTGAACAGGATGATAAATAACACTTTTTTCAAACGGACTTTTGTACACGCGAGTATGGCGGTGTGTCTGGCGACTACCCTTTCTGGCTGCAGTGAGTCTTCGCTGGAAGAACGTCTGGCTGCCGCAGAGGCCTATATTGCCGAAAATGACAGCCAGGCAGCCATCATTGAATATAAAAATGCCATTCAGCAGGCACCGGAGGCACCCGCCCCCCGTTTTGCGCTGGGTAAACTGTATCTGCAAAAGGGCGACTATCAGGGGGCTGAAAAAGAACTGAACAGAGCGCTGGAGCTGGGTCAGCCCGCTGCTGATGTCGTCCCGTTACTGTCACAGGCATATCAACAAACCGGCGCTGAAAATGCGCTTTTAGATCTCGATCACCAAAGCAGTGACCTTACATCGGTACAAAAAGCTGAAGTCGGTTTCTATAAGCTACAGGCGCTCGTTAAGCTGGATAAAGAGAACGAGGCCCGGGAGCTGCTGAACGAATTACGCGGTCTGGACACATCCAGCGTCTATAAAGGGCTAATAGACTCCTACGCCGCCATTCTTAATGAAGACTATGATAAGGCCCTCACCGAGACGAAGGCGTTGCGTGAACAGGCACCGCTGAATAAAGATGTATTAATGCAGTTGGCCAGGCTCCATTTGAATATGGAGCAGACCGAGCAAGCAATAGAAGTCTACCAGACGTACGTGGAACGGTATCCGAAAGACATCGATAACCGTTTTGCACTAATTACGCTGTTGTTTGATATGAACCGGTTATCGGAAGCCAAGCCACACGTAGATGAACTGTTAAAAGTAAACAGCGAACATGGGCTGTTAAACCAGTTCAAAGGCATTATTGCGGCCTCCGAAGAGGACTTTGAGTCAGCACTCGGGTTATTAGAAAAAGCCATCCAGAACGGACGTAATGAGCCGGTAGTAAGATTAATTGCAGGCTACAGCGCGTATCAACTGGCCGATTATGAAGCGGCCAGCCGTCACCTCTCTATGGTGGCGTCGGTACTGCCGGATAACCACGCCGGGTTGCGTATGTACGCAGATAGCTTGCTACAGCAGGGCGAAAGTGCGGATGCTACCGAAGTCCTTAGCCGGTTAACCGGTGACGTTAGTGAAGATGCTGCGCTGTTTTCCAAAGCCGGTTTTCAGCTGCTCAAAGAGGGCAATGTTGTCGATGCGCAGAAAATGATCGAGCGGACATCAGCGATAAGCTCGACCTCTGAAGATCTTGCTAAACTCGGCGTTTTGCAGCTTTCGTTAAATGATATCGAGGGGCTGGTTAACTTAGAGGCAGCAGTGGAGAAAGCCCCTGATTCCAATGTCACCCAGCGCACGCTGCTTACCGCTTACGTAGCTACCGGGCAACTGGAAAATGCGCGCAAGCTGGCAAAAAAATGGATAGAAAAGGAGCCTGACGGCGTCGCGCCACTGCTTGCGATGACGGAAATTTTACTTCTGGAAAAGAATACTGAACAGGCTAAGCAGTATCTTGATCAGGCGCTGGCGCAGGAACCTGTAACGTCCAACGTAATCATGATGAAAGCGCGTTTTGAGCTAGCTACCGAGCAAGCACAACAGGCGGAAGCAACCCTGCAGGGGCTACTTAATGAGGAACCTGCCAACCTGCAAGCTATTTCTATGTTGTATTCCTCTAAGGCTGAGGACGGCGCCCCCGAATTAATAAAGCACGTTGAAGAGCAGCTCTCCAACCAACCTGATAATACCAACATGCGCATACTGCTGGCCCGTATGTATTTTGCTGAAGGCAACAGTGAGCAGGCGCTAGCAACGCTGGACAGCATCAGCGCAGATAAGTCCTCGCCTATGGATATGTGGAATCTGAAAGGTCAGACGTTATTGAAAGCAAACAAGCTGGAGGCTGCCAGAGCGCATTTTGAAGAATGGCTTGAACTTTATCCTCAGGATAAGAACGCAGCCCTGGGTATGCTGCTAGTCATGGATGTTAGCAACCAGTATCAGGACGCGCTGAGCTTTGCGGAAAAGTTTCTGGCAAAACGCCCTGATAACCAGGTTAAAGTGCTCAAAGCGTATTTTCACGCCATGAATAACGAAGCCGAACCAGCCCGCGCCATTCTGGAAACGCTACCCGAAGAAACCCGGGCATTACCCTTTATTCAGGGCGTCACAGGGCGGGTGTTGGTAATAGAGGGGAAACCGGCTGAAGCAATCCCTTATATTCAGGCCGCCTATGATGAAAAAAATAATGAGCAAAACGCCATGCTACTGGCTGCCGCGTACGGCCAGGCCGGACAAGAAGCGCAGGCACTGGCATTTTTGCAGCAACATGCAGAGCAATATCCAAACGATATTCGTATTCAGATATTGTTTGCGCAGCAGCTGATAGCGGACGATACAGCCAAAGCCATGCAAGTGTATGAGCACATCCTCACTCTCATGCCTGAGAACGTGGTGGTGCTGAACAACCTGGCTTACCTGCACTTTCAGGCCGGGAATCTGGACAAAGCGCAGTCTTTAGCTGAAAAGGCAGTAAAACAGCAGCCTAAAAATCCCGAAATTGTCGATACTCTGGCTCAGATAGAGATGTCAAAGGGCGATACCCAAGCGGCGCTGTCGCTGTACGAGCGAATAGTAAATACCGAGATTCGCTCAGATGAAGTCTACCTTAACTATATTGAAGCGCTATTGGTAGCTGACCAGACAGCCCTCGCCAAGCGGCGCCTGGAAGAACGTACACTGACCACGGCCAGGGCGCGAGCAAAGGCAGATAAGTTGCGGGCCACCTACTCTCTGTAGGGCGCGCTTTTCAGTAAGTCTGGCGGCAGCGCGGTATACACGCTGCCGTTTTTTTATGCTTAGTGCTCCCGGCTCCGGGCATTTAACTCCGCTCGCAGTGCAGAAACTTCCTGCATAACGTCTTTCAGCGTGGGCTCGTTATTTTCTTCGGCTGCTTCCTGACGGATCTTGGCGCTTTCCTGCTCCATCACATTCACCACAATGCCAATCACCATATTTAAAAAAGCAAAGGCGGTGAAGAAGATAAAGCTCAGGTAGAACAGCCAGCTTAACGGATACACCTCCATGGTTTCGTACATCACGTCAGTCCAGTCTTCGAATGTCATCACCCGGAACAGCGTCAGTAACGAAATGGTAATGTCACCCCACAGCACTGGATTAATCGCTTCGAACAGGGTGCTGCCGATAGCTGCGTAGATGTAGAAAATAATGAACATCAGTAGCATCACATAGCCCAGTTGGGGCAGGGCTTTTACCAGGGAGACCAGCAACAGACGCAGTTCGGGGATAATGGAGATCATCCGTAGTACCCGGAAAACCCTGACCAGACGCGCAATCAGTGCCAGTTCGGTATCGTCGGCAGGGATCAGCGATACCGCGACGATCAGCGTATCGAACCAGTTCCAGAAACTTTTGAAAAAGTCGCGCTTGCGTCGCTCGGCGAGAAAGCGAATGGTTAACTCAGTGAGGAAGAAAGCACTGATAAACCAGTCCAGCACCAGCGTAAGACTGGCCACCCCGGCAGGCATATCGTACGTTTTTGCCCCTACCAGCAGCGCTGATACGACAATGACACTAATGACAAATATTTCGAAAAGTTTGTTGGCGCGAATGCGTTCAAAACGGCTTTGCAGTTCGGAGGCTTGCATGCTTGTTAGTTTACCACTTAAAAAATAACGGGATTTTTGTTCATTAACTGTGCAATAATCAATAGGTTGTCTACAGTAAGACAGACTAATTACCGGGATCGCGTCATGGATGAACAGCGCTTACACTTACAACAGAAGTTGTTGCAACTCTCTATGTTGCTGCAGGATTGTAATCTTACCCTTGAACACGCTCAACAGTTACGTACCGAGTTACTCATTACATTGCAAATGCTGGAGCCGTTTTGCCGCGGGGTGCGGCTAAAGACAGCATCCGGGTAATACCGTCAGGGGCGGAATAAGGCCCTTCACAGTTTGGGCTGTATAAAGCCCGGCGCAGGCGCGCCGGGCCGTCGCCGTAGGGACTTATTCAGTGGAAGGCGGTTGCAGCCCACGGTTAATTTGTTCAATATCGCTTTTCGTCAGCGTGCCCGCTGCCTCTTTCAGACTCACAATAGCTTGAATAAAGTCATAGCGCGCGCTGGCCAGATTACGCCGGGCGTCGAACAGGTTTCGGGTCGAGTTCAGTACATCCACAATGGTGCGGGTACCTACATCGAACCCGGCCTCGGTTGCCTTTAGCGCGCTGTCTGCTGACACTACCGCCTGTTCCAGCGCCCGGATAGTAGAAATGGCGGCTTTGACATTGTTGTACGAGCTGCGTACAGACTGCACCGTCTGGCGATAGGTTTGCTCAACCTGCTGACTGGCTGCTACATACAGGTAGCGTGCCTGGTCAGTCTGTGAGCTCACCCGCAGGCCCTGAAAAATCGGAACATTCAGCTGCACCCCAACGCTATAGCTGTCCAGGCTGGGTAAATCGATATCACGGCCCTGACTGGATACATCAGACTGGGTGCGGCCGGCTGTAGCGCTCAGTCCTAAGGTAGGAAAGTGCCCGGCGCGCGCCGAAGAAATATCTTCTTTTGCAATGTCCATGGCCAGTCGGTCTACCAGTAACGCCAGGTTTTTCTCCTCGGCGGTTTCCAACCAGGCATCCACCGTATTAGGCGTGGGGATAGTGGCAGAGAAACTGTCGGTATCCAGTGCGTACAAACGGTCATGATATTTACCGGTGATAACCCGCAGGGTCTCCAACGCAAACTCCAGCTGATTTTCAGCCTGAATTTCCTGCGCCACCGTGTTGTCGAAGTTGGCCTGTGCTTCATGCACGTCGGTAATGGCTGTTAAGCCCACCTCAAAACGCTGCCGGGTTTGATCCAGCTGACGCTCAATGGCACGTTTTTCAGCGCGGACGAACTCCACATTATCGCGGGCCCGCAACACATCGAAATATGCATTTACAACCCGAACAATCAGCTGCTGCATGCTGGCGGCATACTGGGCATCGCTTTGTTCAGCCACTTTCTCGGCGCGGTCCAGACCTACCCAATTCGCGTAGTTATACAGTGACATGTCCAGATCCAGTCCATAGGACAGGGTGTCGCTGTCTGAGTCGATGATGTTTATCTGCAGTTCCTGGTCGGGTCCCTGTGCAAAATCGGTACGCTCACTGCTCGACATGGTATAGCCTACAGTGCCTGAAATCTGGGGTAACAGGTTCGCCCGGCTCACCGAAATGCCTTCATAGGCGGCGTCGCGCTGTGCCTTGGCCTGATTTACCAGCGGATCATTGGCCAGCGCCTGCTGGTAGACCTGCTTTAAATCGTCTGCTAATGCGGAGCCGGCCAGGCCCATTCCGATAATCAGCGACAGTAGTGTTCGTTTCATGCTTGCGCCTTCCAATTTTTAAGTGTCTTTTTCCGCGAGACTGCAGATGCTTGTAAGTGTATGAAAGTCAAAGGCTAGCCGACAGTCTTTAGTGGTAACAGTTGGTGTTCAACTGTAACAGAATATGTTGCAGTTGTACGTGCCGGATACCCTGGACATGCAGACGTAGACCCTCTACCGGGGCTCTGGTGTGAGTGCAGGCGACAATGTCAGGTCTGCATTCACAAGCTGGCTGTCAGTCTGTACCATGCATCATAATCGTTTTATGTATAAAAGTGACTGCCAATGAGCAATGAAATCCCGACGTTTACCTCAAATGATGTTGAGATCCTCAGTGTAGAGCCGCTGTATGATGGTTTTTTCAAAATGCAGCAGTACACGTTTCGGCACAAACTGTTTGCCGGCGGCTGGAGTGACGAGGTCAAACGGGAAATATTTGAACGTGGCCACGCGGTCGCCGTACTTCCCTACGATCCGGTACAACAAGAGTTTGTGCTGATTGAGCAGGTAAGAATTGGGGCACTGGCCACGTCTTCAAGTCCCTGGCTGATAGAAATTATTGCCGGGATTATTGATACTGGAGAAACACCTGAAGCAGTCTGTCATCGTGAGTCTGAGGAAGAGGCTGGCATCACCTTGAGTCACCTGACCCGGGCATGCAGTTATTTGTCCAGCCCCGGCGGTACTACCGAGCGACTCCATGTATTCATGGCAAAAACCGATGCGACCACCGCGGAAGGGGTCCATGGCCTGGATAATGAATCCGAAGATATTCGGGTCCACAGGGTGAAAGAAGAGACCGCGCTTGAATGGATTAAATCTGGCCATATAGACAACGCAGCAGCAATTATTGCGCTACAATGGTTCTTCTTAAACAAATCTGATCTTCTGGAGCAATGGCAATCCCCGTGAACCCTTCATCCCGCAAATATGTCCCGCATCTGCCCACTATGCAGGCACTGGGCGAGCTGAACTATACGCACTTTATGCGTATTCTGCCCGACTGTGACACCGAAAACCTGGCGTATGAATTTCAGGTAGGGAAAGGGTTGTGCTATGCCATCACCATTATGGACTCGGCGCGCTACACCAGTACCATCTGCATCGAGCAGCGCCACGACAATGCGCCTGCCTATCTTAAGCCAACTATGGTGGTTCGGCTTTATCATGATGCGCGGATGGCCGAGGTGATCAGTAGCCAGAACACCGGCGCGCTGGCGCCGTCTTATGTGTACCCAAATCGCAATATGCGGCAGCGCAATGAAAAACAAATGGTGAATATGTTTCTGGCCGAGTGGCTGGACTTTTGTCTGAAACAAAAGCCGCCGGTGAAGACGGAAGCGTGAACAGACTCATTCAGCTCACTGATCTACACCTTTACGCTGACAAAAGCCGCCGTGGCTACGCTGATATCAATCCGTATGATTCGTTTCGTCAGGTACTGACCAGTGTCCGTGACAGACGCCCCGACGGGATTATTGTTACCGGCGATATCAGTGGCGATGATTCGGCTGCCAGCTATCAGCATTTCCTGACCCTGATGGACGAAACCGTGCCCGCCACCCCCTGGATGGTCATACCCGGCAATCATGATGACAACCAGGCCTTCGATGATGCCTTAATGGACCATCAGCTGACGCCGCGGCAGCCGCTGGCGCTGGGCAACTGGCAAATACACGGTCTGGACACCCGCTTCGAGGGGGCCCGGGGCAAGGTCTCAGCACGCCAGTTACGGGAAACCGCGGACACCATCAGTCAGCATGTCAGCCAGTATCATATGGTGGCAATTCATCATCATATTGAACCTACCCTGAGTTGGATGGATACCCATAGCCTGGTGAACGCGCTTACGGTTCGCCGCTGGCTACAGGATACACCCGGTATCCGGGCGGTCATGCATGGTCATATTCATGATGCCAGTGAACACCAGCTGGGCGCGCAGGTTATTCTGAGTGCCCCTGCTACCTGCTGGCAGTTTGCCATGACAGCAAAATTTGGCGTGACCAACGATGCCCCCGGTTTCCGGGAGTTTCTATTGTATGATGACGGCACATGGCAATCGGTTATAAGGAGACTTTCTTGACTCACGTGTTATACCTGCATGGTTTTCTCAGCTCACCGCAGTCGGTCAAAGCACAGGCCACCCAGGCCTGGTTTGAAGCAAACCGGCCTGAAGTAAAACTTCACATTCCTCAGCTTTCCAACTCGCCGGGCAAGGTGAAAGACCAGTTGCTGACCCTGCTCGATAGTCAGCCCGCGCTGCGGAGTGGGGGACTGAAAGTGATCGGCAGTTCTATGGGCGGCTTTCTGGCCACCTGGCTGGTGGAGTCGTTCGGCGGCCACGCTGTGCTGGTGAATCCTGCGGTCGCGCCCTACGAGCTGTTGCAGAACTTTCTGGGCCAGCATGTTAACCCTTATACGGGCGAGCGGTTTGAGCTGGTGGCCGATGACATGCAGTTTCTCAGGGAACTGGACTCGCCCTCGCTGGCACGTCCTGATGCGTACCGGGTGATGTTACAAACCGGTGATGAAACCCTGGATTACCGTCAGGCCAGCCACAAATATGCAGCCAGCGCGTTAGTCATAGAAGAGGGCGGCGATCACAGCTTCACGAACTTTGCGTCGCACCTGCCTGATATCGCCGACTTTTTGTTGTCTGCAGACTGACGCGCCCGGTAGCGGGCGGTGACGTGAGCATTGCCGGGGTGGGTAACCCCTGCTAACATCAAACCGGTCTGAAATAACTCCAATAGCGCTAAGCATAACGAAAACTATGTCAAATCAATATAATTCAGATGCCATTGAGGTCCTTAACGGACTCGACCCGGTCAAACGGCGTCCCGGCATGTACACAGATACTATGCGTCCGAACCACATGGGTCAGGAAGTCATTGATAACTCTGTGGACGAAGCGCTGGCAGGCCATGCCACCAACATCAAAGTGGTGCTGCATGAAGATCAGTCCCTCGAAGTCACCGATGATGGCCGGGGCATGCCGGTAGATATCCACCCGGAAGAAAAAATCTCCGGGGTCGAGCTCATCATGAGTAAGCTCCATGCCGGGGGCAAGTTTTCGAACAAAAACTATGAATTTTCCGGCGGCCTGCACGGGGTCGGTATTTCAGTGGTCAACGCGCTTTCCACCCGTGTCGAGGTCACTATTCGGCGCGACAGTAATGTTTATCAGATTGTATTTGCCAACGGCGATAAAATTGAAGACTTGCAGGTCATCGACAGTTGCGGAAAACGCAACACCGGTACCCGGGTACACTTTTGGCCCGATCCGCAATATTTCGACTCGGCAAAATTCTCGGTCAGCCGTCTGAAGCACAATTTGCGGGCTAAAGCCGTGTTGTGTCCGGGGCTGCGCATTCGTTTCGATAACAAAATTGCCAAAGAAACTGACGAATGGTTTTTCGAAGACGGGTTACAGGACTACCTGTACCAGGCGGTGTCCCAGTATGAGACCCTGCCACAGGAAGCGCCGTTTGTGGGCACCTTCTCTGGCAATACCGAAGCTGCGGACTGGGCGGTCATGTGGCTGCCGGAAGGCGGCGAGCTGGTCACCGAGAGCTACGTGAACCTGATCCCCACCGCTCAGGGCGGCACCCACGTTAACGGGTTGCGTCAGGGGTTACTGGAGTCGATGCGTGAATTTTGTGAATTCCGTAATTTGCTGCCCCGTGGGGTCAAACTGACACCGGATGATATCTGGGACCGTTGTGCCTACATTTTGTCTACCAAGATGCAGGATCCCCAGTTTGCCGGCCAGACCAAAGAGCGGCTGTCCTCGCGGCAGGCCTCGGCATTTGTGTCCGGGGTGGTCAAGGATGCCTTCAGTTTGTGGCTCAACCAGCACACCGATATCGCCGAAGCGCTGGCCGAACTGTGCATTAATAACGCCCAGCGACGTCTGCGCCAGAATAAAAAAGTGGCGCGTAAAAAGGTTACTCAGGGACCGGCGTTACCCGGCAAACTGACTGACTGCGCCTCTCAGGATATTTCATACTCTGAATTATTTTTAGTCGAGGGTGATTCTGCCGGTGGTTCAGCCAAGCAAGCCCGGGACCGGGAGTTCCAGGCGATTATGCCGTTGCGCGGGAAAATCCTGAATAGCTGGGAGGTTGATCCGTCGCAGGTCCTGGCCTCACAGGAAATCCACGATATTTCCGTGGCGCTGGGTATTGACCCTGATTCCAGCGATTTGTCCGGACTGCGCTATGGCAAAATTTGTATCCTTGCCGACGCCGACTCGGACGGTCTGCATATCGCCACCTTGCTGTGTGCACTGTTCGTTCGCCATTTCCGCACGCTGGTGGACAACGGCCATGTGTTTGTGGCCATGCCGCCACTGTTTCGAATCGATGTTGGGAAAGAAGTCTTTTACGCCCTCGACGAAGGCGAGAAGCAGGGGATTCTGGATCGCATCGAAGCCGAGAAAAAGCGTGGCAAGGTGAACGTGCAGCGGTTTAAGGGGCTCGGTGAAATGAATCCTATCCAATTGCGCGAAACCACTATGGATCCCAACACCCGCCGGCTGGTGCAACTTACCATCGACGATGCCGAAGACATGCTGGAAATTATGGACATGCTCCTGGCCAAAAAACGTTCCGGCGACCGCAAAATCTGGCTTGAAAGCAAAGGCAATATGGCTGAGGTGGCGGTATAGCCCCCTCTGTCATTGCTCCCAGAGAAAATCACTCGCTTTATACTGAACCAGTTCCCACCTTTTCGGGTACACAGCTTTGGGCTGTGAAATATTACATTTATGTCATTGAAGCATGCAGGCCCTAGTGGTGCCAGCATGATGATGATTTAACAGAGACAGGCTGACACGAATATATGAACGCAGACGCTGACAAGGCGCAGCAAGACAAAGATAACGCACATACCCCGTTTGTTGTGGGCATTGGTTCCTCTGCAGGTGGGATCGAGGCGCTTATTAGCATGGTCTCGGCTTTGCCGGATGATCTCAACGCCAGTCTGGTAATTGCTCAGCATTTATCTCCCAGTCACAAAAGTCAGATGGCCGACATTCTGTCCCGAGAAACAGACTTTCCGGTGAAAGAAGTCCGCTCGGGCACGCTGGTTGAGAAGCAAACTGTGTACGTGGGGCCCCCCGGTCATCATGTTCTGTACAAAAACGGTCATTTGCACCTGGATAAAGAGCCTGCGGAACTGGCGCCTAAACCGGCGGTAAATTTACTGTTTGAGTCGCTGGCTGATGAGCTTGGCGACCATGCCATTGGGGTAGTGTTATCAGGTACTGGTAATGATGGCTCCCGGGGGCTGAAAGCGATCAAAAGCGTAGGCGGCTTTGCCCTTGTGCAGGATCCCCGTTCCAGTAAGTACGATGGCATGCCCCAATCGGCTCTGGAAACGGTAGACGTAGATAAAATTATCGAGCCGGAAGATGTGGGTCAGGAAATTGCTCACATCACCCAGAACTTCGGCCGCAGTTTTTTCCCGCCCTCCGAAGAGGCTCGCGCCGAAATGATGTCGGCGCTGTACGGAAAAATTCGTGATGCCACCAAAATCGATTTTAGTTTTTACAAGCAGTCGACGCTGCTACGCCGGGTCAATCGTCGTCTTATCGCCACGCAGAAGCACAGCCTCACCGACTACCTGACATACCTTGATGAACATCCTGAGGAAGTCACGGCACTGGCCAAAGAACTGCTTATTTCAGTCACCGACTTCTTCCGCGACAAACATGCGTTTAAAGCCATCCGGGGTTATATTGGCGATATTGTCGACAGGAAAGCCTCAACCGACAGTGTCAGAGTATGGGTCGCAGGGTGTGCCACGGGCGAAGAAGCCTACTCTATTGCGATCCTGTTTCTGGAAGAAATAGAAGCGCAGGGCAAAGACTGTAAACTGCAGATGTTTGCCACTGATATCGATGACCATGCACTGGGACTGGCCCGCAAAGGTGCCTACAGCACCCACGCGGTTAACAGTATGGATCAGGCCCTGGTAGAAAAGTATTTTAATTTCGCCAACGACTCCTATCACCCCACTAAGCAACTCCGTGACAGTATTACCTTTTCACGGCAGGACATCACCCGGGATCCGCCCTTCTTACATCTGGATATGGTGTCGTTCCGCAACGTACTGATTTACTTTAATAACGATTTGCAGAACCGGGTCTTATCCCTGTTCCGTTATTCGCTGGTGGATGACGGCATCTTGTTTCTGGGTAAATCAGAGTCCACCGGCATTAAGGAAGATATGTTCGTGCCGCTGGATCGGCGTTGTCGCATTTTTAAGGTAACGGAGAATTCCAAGCGCCCGGCAATTCCTAAGGTGCTCAAAAACAGTTTGCCTTCACCGCGGGTGAAAGAGTCTTCCGGCAACAGCTATGAACGTATTTTCACGAGTGCGGTAATGGAGCAGTTCGGGCCATCCATTTTAATCAATGCCCGTTTCTCTGTGCTGCATTCACACGGCCGTTTGAAGCCGTTCATTAACTTCCCCGCCGGGGTGCCAGAACTCAACCTGTCCAAGCTTATCACCCAGGAGTTTTCTGCCGAGCTTATTTCGACCATGAACAAGGCAAAACGTAGTGGTGAGATTACGTTTAGCCGGGTGCGTAAAATTGAAGGGGACTATAACCGTCCCTGGCGGCTGGTCATCATTCCATTGGAGAAACGGGAAGCTGAACACTACCTGGTAAATTTCCGTGAAGCTGACAGTGACGCAGCGGTAAAAGAAGAGACCAACGAATACGATACCGAAAATACGGACGTCGCAGAGCTCATTACGGCCCGTGAACAGCTGCAAACACTGACCGAAGAAATGGCTGCGTCGGCAGAAGAGATGCAGGCCCTGAACGAAGAAGTGCAGGCTGCTAACGAAGAATTGCAGGCCAACAACGAAGAGCTGGAAGCTACCAACGAAGAGTTGCAGGCAACCAACGAAGAGTTGATCAGCGTTAACGAAGAAAGCATGAAGAAGTCGTCGGAACTGGCGGCAGTGAACAATGAGCTGGAAAGCGTCTATAACACTCTCGATTTCCCAATTCTGGTGTTCGACACAGACTTGCGCCTGAACCGTACCAACGACGCCGCCAATCGCCGATACCATCTGAACACCGGGTCGTATAACCGCATGGTCGGTGACCTGAACCTGCCTGAGTATTTTGACGACATTGGCCGGCGTATCAGTAATACACTGAAAAATGGCGCTAAAACCAACATTGTGATTAAGCCGTCCACTACCGAAACCTACAATGTGTTCGTTACCCCCATTTACAACAACCGTAATCGCATCACCGGTGCGATTGCGGTAATTATCGATAATTCAGAGCTGGTGCTGGCCCATGAGCGCATCGAGAAAAACCAGGAGCAGTTGTTGTCGATTATGAACAACTCGCTGGCCGTGGTAGCACTGAAAGACAATTCCGGTCGCTACGAGTTTGTGAACGCCCGCTTTGAAGAAATTTTCGGGCTGGAAGCAAAGGACGTGCTGGGGCGCACCGATTTACAATTATTTGAGCGGGAAGTGGCCACCAACTTCCGTGAAAAAGATCTCGATACCATGCGTTCCCTGACACCGCAGAAAACCATCGATGAATTCGATGCCGGGCAGGGTCGGGTAGTGCTGGAAAGTGTACGCTTCCCCATTTTCGACGCCGAAGGTACGATCAAATCTATTTGTACGCAGGCCACGGATATTACTAAAAACCGTCACGCCAATGAGCAGCTTAAACTGGCGGGTAAATTATTCGACCGGGTGGGTGAGGCTATCCTGATCACGGATAAAGATGAAACCATTATTACCAGTAATGATGCGTTCACCGAATTCACGGGGTATGCACTGACCGACATTATCGGTAAGCGTCCTTCTATTCTCGCATCCGGGCAACACTCGGATAAGTTCTATGCCACTATGCGGGAAACCCTGCAGGAGAAAGGTTACTGGCAGGGCGAAATGGTCAACCGGCACAAGGACGGTCACGAAATACCCATGTGGGTCACCATCAATATGGTGCGGGATGCTCAGGGCGAACATCAGAACTACGTGGCCACCTATAGTGATGTGAATGAAATTAAAGGGGTGCAGAAAAAGATTGAGTTTCTGGCCACCCACGATGAACTCACCAAGCTCCCCAATCGCACCGTCCTTGACGAACGGCTGGAGCTGATGGTGAATAACGCCAAACGGTCTAATTCGTTATGTGCCGTGATGTTTATTGATCTGGATGACTTTAAACAGGTAAATGACAACCTCGGACACAATATCGGCGACCTGTTATTAAAACAGGTGACCCGTCGCTTGCAGTCCTGTACCCGTGATACAGACATGCTGGCCCGTCTGGGCGGCGATGAGTTTGTGGCGCTGATCCCGGCCAATGAACTGAACGAAATTGATGATGCAGCCAAGCGTATCGTGGGGCTGCTGGCAGAGAAATTTGAGGTACACGATTACGAATTGAATGTATCTGCCAGTGTAGGTATTAGTATTTATCCGGACGATGGCGAAAGCAGCGCCAGTTTGCTGAAACACGCTGACGAAGCCATGTACATTGCCAAAGAGCACGGCCGTAATCAGTATCAGTATTTCACTCACGAGATGAAACAACAGGCTAACGAGCGCGTGCGGGTAGAAAACGCACTGCGCAAAGCGCTGGCAGACAACACCTTTGAGGTCGCGTTACAGCCACAAATAGAAGTGCTTACCGGCACGATTGTGGGGGCTGAAGCCTTGCTGCGCAGTAGTGATGAAGCCCTGTCCGGCTTGTCGGCCGCCAGAATGATCGAGGTCGCCGAGCAAACCAAGCTGATTGATAAAATTGGCATCATGATGCTGGAGAAAGTTATCCGGGTGGCCGGGGCCGCTAACGCTCGAGGCGAAAAACTGCCACAGATCGCAGTTAATATTTCTACCCGTCAGCTGCGTTCGCCTTCTTTTGCTGATGATGTTGAAGGTTTGCTCAACGCACATAAGCTTGCCCCGTCACAACTGAAATTTGAAATTACCGAGCGGGCCCTGTTAGGCCGGGTGGAGCAAGTGCAGGGCACGTTGCGCGAGTTGGCGGAGTTAGGGGTCTCCCTCAGCGTGGATGATTTTGCGTTGCACCAGTCATCGCTGATTTATCTGCGCCGGTTGCAGATCTGTGAGATTAAAATTGACCGCGATTTTATTAAGAAAATCACCGACGACGAAGACAGTCGGGTGCTGACCCAGGCCTTTATTAAGATGGGCACTGCCATGGGACTGAGAGTGGTTGCCGAAGGCATTGAGAACGATGAACAGTTTGAGATACTGAAGCAGGCTGACTGTGAAGTTGCGCAAGGCTATTATTTTTATGAACCACTGGATCCGGATGAATTTGCGGCACTGGTAAAAAGAGAGCAAAGCAAAAGCTTATGATGCAACCACAAAGTGCTTCTGAAGCAGCCGACGAGCTAATCGCCAATTGCGAACAGGAGCAGTTGCATCTTAGCGGACATATTCAGTCTTTCGGTGTGCTGCTGGTGGTCGGCAGCGACAATCTGACCATCACACACGTCAGCGCCAACGCGGCTAGCTTGTTTGGCAATCGCCCTTTGCTGGGCGAGGCATTGACTGATATCAGTGCGTTTCCCACCGAGCTGCTGGAAAAACTCGATGGTAAGACTGGCAACCGTGAGAATATTTTTAACTTCCGGTTAGACGAGCAGTCTGTTCACCTGCGGTTACTGCAGGGAGACGGCTGTTATCTGCTTGAGTTAGAACCCACCAACGACGATGCGCCAGTGTGGTCTCTGGCTGAGCTGCGGACCATGGTGTATCCGACCGCAGGGCAACAGTGGGAGCATCAGGACTACTGGAAGAGCTTGCTGACCGCTATAGCCTCGGTGCTGCCATTCCACCGGTTGTTGCTGTACCGCTTCGACAGTGACTGGTCCGGTGAGGTGGTGGCGGAGCATAGTCAGGACAATAACCAGCAATACCTTGGGCTTAAATTTCCGGCGTCTGATATCCCCGCCATTGCGCGCAAATTGTATTTTGAAAACCCCTCACGACTTATTAGTAATATCACGGAAGAGCCGGTTGCGGTGCACAGTCTGTCCGATGAGATCCCCAATCTTACCTGGTCTGATTTACGCAGCGTCTCACCCGTGCATGCCCAGTATCTGAAAAACATGGGCATCCAAACATCCTATTCGGTTCCCATCATCCTGTCGGGCAAGCTGTGGGGCATTGTATCCTGCCATCACCGTGAGCCGCTGCATGTGGATGCCCGTAGCCGCTATCAGTCTGAGCAGCTGGTACAGCACTTCTGTTCTGTTTACGCCATGTACCTGTCCAGAAAGAAGCTGGAACTGCTCAAAGCCATTGATGAAAAGATTAAGAGTCTGGTGGCACAACTGGACATCTTGGAGGATACCCGGGCCGCCCTTGAGGCCATGCTGGATGCTACCGCACAAGTGTGTAATGGCACTCTCGCAGCGGCAACGGTGAGTGGTGAGTGGCTGACCTCAGATGACACCGCCGATATCAGCCTGCTCAAAAAAATTGATAAGGTATTTGCCCGGGATACCTCTGATCATGTACTGCATTGTCAGAACATCCAGTCGCTACCGGAACTGGCAGACGTCGAGGATCCGGCGTTGCGCGGCGTGCTGGCCATAAAGCTTGACCATGGCCGGGACACTGCCCGCTTATACGTATTCCGTCCGCCTGAAAAACAACTGACAGAATGGGCGGGGAACCCGGATAAAACTCAGGCTCAAAGCGAGACGAATGATACCCTCTCGCCGCGGACTTCGTTTGCTAAGTGGAGCGAAATAAAGGGCGACTTAGCCCTGCCGTGGAGCAAAGCGGACCTGCTGTTTGCCAAAAAAGCCCGGGTGGGTCTGCTGCGCCTTTTCCATCGCATGCGCAAATTACAATTTTAAGACCGCCTAACCACGCTATCAGAAAGGACCCCTCATTGTGCCCGAAACCATTACTTCATCCACTCAGGTCGTACTGTTCGATCATGACGGGACGCTTATTGACTCAGAGCAAACCCACTTGCAGCTGTGGCAGGAGGTCATGCAGGCACATGATGTAACCTTAACCGAGGCTTTCTATACCCAGACTATGGCTGGCATTCCTGTTAACCAGAACGCCGTGGATCTGGTGCATTATTTTCAGCTTGATGTGCCGGCCGAAACGCTGGCGAACGCGAAGCACGCCAAAACCCGTGCGTTTCTTTCTGAACAGGCATTCCCGCTGATGCCCTATGCGATTGAGGCTGTCACCGCGTGTATTGAGGCCGGCTATACGGTGGGCATTGTGACCGGTGGCAGTGGCTTATCGGTGACCCGAACCCTGGAAACCTATGATCTGGGTAAATGGATAACCACGGTAGTGGCCGTGGAGGATGTGGATAACAGTAAGCCAGCACCGGATTGCTATCTACGGGCAGCATCGCATCTGAACGTGAGCCCGGACGCCTGTGTGGCGGTAGAAGATACGCAGCACGGTATGCAGTCTGCGCTCAATGCTGGGATGCGGTGCGCGGTGATCCCTACGCCGCATGCAGCGACCCATGACTTCTCACAGGCAACCAGCCGTTACCAAAATCTACAGGAATGGGTGGCCAATGAGCTTGGCCGGTAAGCCGATATACGTGGCAGTTCCCGCAGCGCGTTGTTCAGTAGTTGCAATCCTGCCGGACTTGCCCAAAAATACCCGCTCTTTTTTACCATCAGGAACGTCGGCTGAATGATTTTACGGGTGTTCATTGCGGTATTCGCGTTGTTGCTGCTAATCAGTGCCACCTTACTGGTAGTCATAGTAGAAACCACGCCGCTGGTAACGACCCGGGCCTCCGAGCAGGTCAATGACGCCGATACCGTCAACGCACTGCTCAGCCAGTTACAGCAGAGCATCAAGAACCGCGATGAAAGTCAGACCCTGGTGATCACTGAGCCCCAGCTAGACTCGCTGGTGGGTTTTATCCAACGCGCCGCTGCAGGGTTTCGCGGCAAGGTTAATGTGACGCCCAGCGCCAGTATGCTGGCAGTAAGCCTGCAATTACCCTATACCGCCGGGCAGGGCTGGTTAAATCTCAGTGTTACTCTGTTACCGGGAAAAGAAGTGAAAGTGGATCAGGTCAGCCTGGGCGATTTACAGATCCCCGGCGGACTGGCACTACGGGTGCTGGAATGGCTGGTCAACGTCTGGACAGACAGTGATATCGCCAGCTATGCCCGCCAGCAGGTGCGGGGGATAACCATGACCGATGAGGATATTACGGTGCGTCTGGCCCCGCTGGAAGGCCTGCTACGGCGTCTTAACGAGGTGAAAAACGGCCTCACCGTCGAGCAGGACACGGAGCTGCGCGATTTGACCGCCTACTACCTGCGTTATATCTCCTGGCAGGATTTGTCATTGGACAGTACACCGCAGTCGTTAGCCAGCTATATGCAGCTGACGCTGGCCCGCGCGGCAGCCCGCAGTAACCCGGATACCGCCGTACAACATAATAAAGCGGCCATTCTGGCCTTGGCAGTGTTCGTTGGTCATCACCGGATTGCCAACTTTGTCGGCGATATTCAACCGGATGCCGATCGCGCGTTGCGTCCCGCTCGTCCCGCGCACCTCGCCGGGCGTGAAGATCTGGCCCGGCACTTTATTATTTCGGCGGCACTGAAAGTGTTGTCTGAGCAGGGTGTTAGTCTCGCCATTGGCGAGTTTAAAGAACTTATGGACCGCGCCATGGGCGGCTCTGGGTATAGCTTTGTTGATTTGGCAGCTGATATGGCGGGGGTGGAGTTTGCCCGGGTCGCCACCGATCCGGATCTGGCCCGTCAGGTGCAGGCCGTGATTGCTGCGAATCGTGAGGAGGGCGTGTTTATGCCCGCGATTGAAGGGCTTCCGGAAGGGCTCTCTAAGGCAGAATTCGAGCGCGAGTATAAACAGGTAGACAGCGACAAGTATCTGCAAGAGGTAGCTGAAATCAGGGCCCGGCTGGCAGAACTTCCGCTCTACGCCACCTCACCCTGACTGTTGGCTGCGGCTTACGCGTTAACCTTTGGCGACGGTACTCTGAAACTGTGCCAGTGTTGTCAGCATTAATTCAATCTTCTTCACCAGGGCAGGCAATGCCTGCTTGGCAGCCTCGTCGTCCAGCTCTTTAAGCGCTTGCCAGTCACCGGCAATTTCTTCTACATAGGGGCCAAACCGTTTCGATTCAGTCTCAAACGGTGTATCGCTGGGAAAAATAGCCGCAAATTTGCCCTTTTGACTCTGCTGCAGTTTGTCCAGCACCTGGTCGGCGTCGATAGACTTGCGGTAAAGGGTTTGCAGGGTTTCCTGAAGCTGTTGATGTATTTCTTGCATACGGGTCCCGGAGTTGGAAATAAAAACTAAAGATTATCAACCTGCCGTCGATAACGAGAGAAGTGGGCAATTCTGCCTACTTTTTAACTTTGCGACAAGCAACAAAGGAAACTGGTATGGATCTACAAGGTGTAAACACCTCTGGAACGTCCGGTGCGTCACTTGAGTTGGCCTCTCTGAAACTTGCTAAAGACCAGCAAAAGCAAGAGGGTCAGGCGACGCTTCAGCTGCTGGAGACAGCCGCTGACGTACCAAAAAGCACGCCGTCAAATCCCGCCTTAGGCGCCAACGTTGATACCTTCGCGTAATTTACGGATGCAGACGTAAGTCAATTGGCGTTTTGCCAGGCTGGCCACCTATCTCCCTGACGAGTTTGGGTACCAGGTATCCTGGCAGACGTCTTATCAGCTCACCCATGAGCGCCGTGGCATCGTCATCGGTGACCAGAAAGTGCCCGGCTCCCTGTACTTTATCCAATACGTGCAAGTAATAAGGTAATATCCCCGCTGCGAACAGCGCCTCACTGAGGGCTTCCTGCGCATCGGCCGTGGCATTAATATCTTTTAACAGCACCGCCTGATTCAGTAAGGTTACACCCTGTTGCGTCAAACCGCGCAGCGCATCACTGAGTGCCGGGCTGACCTCATTGGCATGGTTGATATGCAATACCAACACCCGCTGCAAAGGTAACTGAGTAAACCATTCGCTGAACTCCTGGTTCAGGCGTTGCGGCAGTACTACGGGCAGCCGGGTGTGGATCCTTAATCGCTTAATATGCGGTAATTCAGCAATCTCTTCGGCCAGCCAGCGCAACTGACTGTCCTTGGCCATAAGCGGGTCGCCACCGGAGAAAATCACTTCGTTAACTTCAGTATGCTCACGCAGATATGTCAAGGTGTCCAGCCACTGGCTCTTACTGATACTGTTGTCGGCATACGGAAAGTGACGACGAAAGCAATACCGGCAATTCACCGCGCAGCCACCCCGCACAATAAGCAACACCCGGCTCTGGTATTTATGCAGCAACCCGCGGGCGGCAGTATCATGTTCGGCAAGGGGGTCGTCACTGAAATCGGGGGTCACCACGAACTCCTCTTTCAAGGGCAACACCTGTTGCAGCAGAGGGTCGGCGGGGTTACCTTTTTCCATCAAGGCGGCAAAGTGGCGGGGTACCCGCATGGGGAACAGGCGTCGCGCTTTGATGTCTTCCTGGTAGTGGGCTACCGGCAATTGCAAATATTCAAGCAGGGCCTGCGGGTCCGTAAAACTAAAAGCTAACTCTTTTTGCCAGTTATGCTCTACAGCAATCGCTTTTTTAGGTATTATTTGCGCCACTTTGTCTTTTGCACCTTATGATTTGAATGAGGATTTATGGCTAATTACAGCACCAACGAGTTCAAAGGCGGCCTGAAAATCATGCTGGACGGCGAACCGTGTAACATCTTGGAAAATGAATACGTGAAGCCCGGAAAAGGGCAGGCGTTTAATCGCGTTAAAATTCGTAAACTGATTTCCGGCAAAGTCCTGGAGAAAACGTTCCGCTCAGGTGAAAGCGTTGAAGCCGCCGATGTCATGGACACCGAACTGGCTTACCTGTACACCGATGGCGAATTCTACCACTTTATGAATAACGATACATTCGAACAAATCGCGGCCGACGAAAAAGCGGTAGGCGACGCCGTCAAATGGTTGGTAGAAAATGACGTCTGCACAATTACCCTGTGGAATGGTTCACCGATTACGGTAACGCCACCCAACTTTGTCGAGCTGGAAATCACTGAAACTGATCCCGGTCTGAAGGGCGACACCGCGGGCACTGGCGGCAAACCCGCCACGCTGAGCACCGGCGCCGTTGTGCGCGTACCGCTGTTCGTGCAAACCGGTGAAGTCATTAAAGTAGACACTCGCTCCGGCGAATACGTCTCGCGGGTTCAAAAGTAAGGTTACTCGTGCGCCGGCCATGCAGGCCGGCCTGGTGAGGCACCATGACTGACTGGACTCCCACTACCTCTCATACAGCCCGGCTGGCCCGCGCTGCGTTACTGAAAACCATCCGTCATTTCTTTGATGCCCGTGGCGTATTGGAAGTGGATACGCCGCTGCTTTCACAGGCCACTGTGACAGATGTGCATCTGGATGCATTCAACACCACCTTTGCCCATGCTGCCGGGCCTGATGCGCAGACCTTGTGGCTGCAAACCTCCCCGGAATATGCCATGAAGCGCCTGCTGTGTGCAGACAGTGGGCCGATTTATCAAATTTGTAAGGCCTTTCGTCACGAAGGCGCCGGGCGTTTTCATAATCCTGAGTTCACGATGCTGGAGTGGTACCGACCGGGGTTTGATCACCATGCTTTGATGGATGAGGTGGACGAGTTACTTGTCGCAACACTACAGTGTGACAGGGCGGAACGGCTGACCTACCAGCAGGCGTTCCAGCGCCATGTGGGTATAGATCCGTTAACCGCCAGGCAGGATCAGCTTATCACTGCGCTGGACACCCACCAGATAGATATTGATGCGCCTGACACACTTCCCCGTGACTCACTTTTACAGCTGCTGTTCAGTATGGTGGCTGAGCCGCTGATGGGGCAGCAAACCCCTGTGATGATTTACAGCTTCCCGGCGTCACAGGCGGCACTGGCACGGGTGAACCAGACTGATCCCCGGGTTGCCGATCGCTTTGAGGTGTATTTCAAAGGGATCGAACTGGCTAATGGCTTTTTCGAGCTGGGCGATGCCAGTGAGCAACGGCAACGGTTTAATCAGGATAACCAACAACGTGAGGCAAATCAGTTACCCCAGCGACCGGCGGACGAGCGGTTATTATCGGCACTCGACCATGGCCTGCCTGACTGTGCCGGTGTGGCACTGGGCATCGACCGGCTGTTAATCCTGGCGACCGGAGCCAGTGCGATTGACGAGGTGTTGAACTTTCCGGTCAGCAGGGCCTGAGCCGGGCCGCGGGTGACCGGTAAGCTCTGAATTCTACTAGGGCGCTTTCCCGTCTGCCCCAGCGGTGGGTTGAGGTGCACGCAGCAACGCTACGCCCAGCCAGCCAAACCAGATAATTTGTAGCAGACCAAACAGCTCGGTAAATATACCGGCCGGGATCAGGGTCAGAATGCCAGTTATGCCCACCACCACACCTAATATATTAAGTGCCTTAGAAAGGTGCGCCGAGGTGATAAAAGAAATACTTAACAGCAGGACCCACAGTCCCCCTAATAATTCCACGCCGCCACCCAGGGCCTGTTGTACCAGGGCCGTGGACAACCACACAGTGGCCGCCTGCTGCGGATCAGTTAGATATAGTTCAGTAACGCCGAACAGACTGATATTGGCGACCATCCCCGCGGCAATGATGACACCCACCCAAATAAACCCAAACACGCTCGCCAGGTGCGCCGAGGCCAGCCCAACGGGCTTGATACGTTCATAACAGGCCTGTACCACCACGGCGAGCAGGACTCCAAATACCATGTACCCAAATACATTTAAGGTAGCAAGGGTATACAGGTTGTCTTGCATGAACAGCAGCTTGTCCTGAGGAGAAGCGGAAGCAGACAGCTCCGCCACCGCCCCGTAATACACAAACATCGCAATATAAATGCAGGCATTAGCCACAGCAGCCCATGCGCCATAACGTTGAAGGCTTTTCATTCTTGTTACTCCGGCAATCCTCAGAAGTAAGTATCATAAGGTGTGTGCGCACGATGTATCGCGGGAAAATGTAAGCAGGTGTTTAGCAGGTTTTAGGTCGACCAGTGGCAGGGAATAACCGATCATCGACCGTTGACAAACCCTGCTCAAAAGTTAAAAATGTTATAACATAACAAAACGTGCATCAGGAATCACACACACCATGTTTCGAGTTTCACTGCTATCGCTGGTTATAACCAGTACGCTATCAGGTTTGCCGCTTGCTTCCGCCAACGCACACAGCGACATGCAATCGGCCGCCACCACCAACCAGTCCGTCTCGCCGGTCTCGGTATCCGGCACGGTAACCAGTGCCAGCGGAAAGCCGGTGGCCGGAGCGCAGGTCAAAGTGGAGGGCACCCGCAGAGTCGCCGTCACCGACAGCCAGGGCCGTTATACGCTGACTGACCTGCCTGTGCGACATATTCATTTACATGTCTACAGCGACAGGTACATACACGGTGATAACGACTTAGGCGATGTGGACGGCGACCAACAGGTCAATTTTGTACTGGAACCGGCCTCGGTAGAAAACATTGTGGTGACGGCCACCGCTATGCAGAGTTCGGTACTCGAATCGGTCACGCCGGTCACCGTCATCGGTGCCGAGGAACTGAAAAAAATTCAGCAACCCACCCTGGGTGAAACCCTTAAAAGCACACCGGGCGTGCACAGTACATACTTCGGGCCGGTCTCCAGTAGCCCGATTATTCGCGGTAACGATGGCCCAAGGGTGAAGATTGTCCAGAATGGCCTGGATGTGTCAGACGTGTCCCGGGTGGGCCCTGATCACAACGTGGCCAGTAACACCAGCAGCGCGACGCAGGTAGAAGTCCTGCGCGGACCGGCTACACTGCAATTTGGTAGTGGTGCCATTGGTGGTGTGGTCAATGTGGTTGACCGGCGCATCCCGCAGTATTTGCCCACCGGGGTGGAAGGAGAAGCGGCGGCGAGCTACAGCACCGTCGATAACGGCAAGTACGGCAAAGTAGATGTTACCGGCAGCGAAGGTAAGTTAGCCTATCATTTCGATGCGTTTTCCCGTGACACACAGGATACCGATATTCCCGGGTACGCCTCGCTTAACCCCGATGACGATGAGCCGCGCGGCACGCTGGAAAACAGTAGCATGGACACCACCAATGTCACCGCTGGCTTGTCCTGGGTCGAGGATGAGGGCTATTTTGGTTTTGCCGTGGAAAAGCTGGATAATCTGTATGGTGTACCGGGCCACAGCCACGGGCATCACGACGAAGAGCACGACGCCGAACATCATGAAGAGGAAGAAGAGCACCATGATGAAGACATGCACGGTGCAGAAGATAGCGACGAGGGCGTAGTACTTGATGTGGCCATGACCCGCTATCAGACCGCCGGAGAGTGGCACACGCCCATCGACTTCCTGACTACCGCGAAATTTGCCGCGGCGTACACCGATTACGAGCATGCTGAAATTGAAGACGGCGAGCCTGGCACGGTGTTTAGCAATAAATCTACTGATATCAGATTGTCTGCGACGCATAAGGAGCTGGCAGGCTGGCATGGTGTGATGGGGCTACAGTTTAACCAGGCAGACTACCAGGCCATCGGTGCAGAAGCGTTTACGCCGGCCACCGACTCCAACAGCGTGGCGTTGTATTTGGTAGAACAGCGGGCAATAGGCGATGTCATCGTGGAGTTAGGGGGACGCATCGAGCGCACTTCCTACGATGCCGCGGATACGGCCGTCGATTTACATGTTGATCACAGTGAACATGGCCACGAAGAAGAGCACCACGAAGAGGAAGCTCATCATGAAGACGAAGAGCATCACGATGAAGACGGACACGTCTTCAGCTTTGACAGTTATGACTTTACCTCCACGTCTCTGTCAGCGGGCTTTAACTGGGAGTATACAACCGGGCATGCTGTAGCACTGACCTTATCCCGCAGCGAACGGGCCCCAAGTCTGCAGGAGCTATTTGCCGCCGGCCAGCATTTGGCCACAGAGACCTTTGAGGTAGGACTGGTCTTTGACCTGAGCGACGACGGTGAAATTGGTGAGGGATTAAGGGACGTGAAAGAAGAGGTAAGTACTAACTTAGATCTTACTTTCCGTAAGTTTACCGGCGACTGGGGCTACTCGGTTTCATTCTTTTATAATCAGGCCGACAATTACATTTACCAGAGTGCCACCGGCCTGACTGCGCTCAATGAAGAGCACGAAGAACATGCAGAGGGCGTCCCTGACGACCACGCTGAGGGTATGGAAGATGACCACGCAGAAGAAGAAGGCCTGCCGGTATTTTATTTTCAGCAGGCGGATGCCGATATCTGGGGCATGGAAGCAGAAGGGTATGTTGATCTGACATCCAGCTGGCGGGTGACGGTCTTCTCAGACCTTATCCGTGCCAAGGTAGCAAGTGAAAATCTGCCCCGTATCCCCCCTATGCGGTTGGGCGCGGAACTGAGTTATGTGGGCGATGCGCTGTCGGCCAGTGTCGGCGCAACCTGGCACGACGACCAGACCACGCTGGCGCCCTATGAAACAGCGACGAAGGGCTATACCCTGCTCGACGCCAATGTACAGTACGAGTTCCGCAAAGCCGGACTCGACTGGGTGGTATTCGCGAAGGGCAATAACCTGACTGACGAAGAAGCCCGGGTGCATACCTCTTTCCTGAAAGACCAGGCCCCATTGCCGGGTCGTAATTTCACCCTTGGTATCAGGACGTACTTCTGATCAGCTGACGTTCCCGCGCGTAGTTAACGTAACTAACGCCAGGCCCTGTTGCATACGCGTTACACTGTATGCACAGGGCTTTATTCGTTGAGCAGGAACAGGTTTTATAATGATTGATGTGAATACACTGGAGCGCTGGCTGAGCGATATCCATGAGCCCCATATAGTGGTGGGCTATGGCAGTCTGATGAACACCGACAGTCGGCAGCGTTTTTCCGCAATTCCTCACGACGGGATCCCGGTTGAGCTGAAAGGGTTCACGCGAGCCTGGGTGACCCGCAGCCAGCAAGAGCGCCAGACTTATGTAGGGGCGATGCCCGACAGCAATGCGGTGTTAAATGCTCAGTTACTGCCCAGCCTGATGGATCCCAGTCTCGCTCAGCGGGAACGTGATTATCAGTTTGTTAGTGTGAGTGTGGCCGATTTGCACTTCGACATAGATCCGCATGCGGAAGCGATGCTGCTTCCCTGGCTGGAAACCCGTTCGTTATGGGTGTGTGAAACCTTGCTTCAGCAGCCAGCCGATGAGGAGTTTCCGGTTCACCAGACCTATATAGATACCTGCCTGGCCGGATGCATTGAACACGCGGGCGACCAGGAAGCGGTACGCTTTATTGAAACCACCCAACTGTGGGATCACCCGCGGATTAACGACCGGGGTACGCCCGTTTACCCGCGGGCCGGTCGCGTTTCAGCCGATATGTATGAGCGAATTGACCGGATTATGGGGGCGCACCTGCCGGACGTTTGATTGCTAGCCCGGTCAGGAAAAAACCAGCAGCGGCGTTATCAGAAAGGCGGTAGCAATTCTACTTTTTCAATAGTGATGGGCTCAACCGGGACATTCGGTGCATTGAGTTTTATGGAGTACTCCGTTTCCACTTCGGACATGGCGTCGACCACGTCACTGCCTTCCACGATCATCCCAAACACGGCATAGCCCCACTCACGACCGGGATCCAGGCTGCTGTTGTCATTTACATTAAAGAAAAACTGCCGGTTCGCGGTATGCGGATCGTTTTGTCTGGCCATGGCGATAGTGTGTAACTCGTTCTTTAAGCCGTTACCTGACTCATTGAAAATGGCCGGAAATTTAGACTTTTCTTTAAAGTCCGTTGTGTAGCCGCCACCCTGTACTACAAAGCCGGGCATTACCCGGTGAAAGATGGTGCCGTTAAATGCCTGTTTGTCTACATAACGCAAAAAGTTGTTTACTGTAATGGGCGCGCGGCGGCGATCGAGTTCCACCACAATGTCACCCATACTGGTAATAATCTTAACCCGGGGATAATAATTATCAGGCTGTACGTGTGAGCCATCTTCTTTGTTGCTGGCGAACGCGCCGACGCTGGTTAGCATCAGCAAAGTCATTAATAATCGGATCATGGGTCATTCCTTATCGTTTTGCTGCGCTTAAAATAACGAATTTTTGCTGGCTTGCAAGTACCTTCACCCCGCCAAACAGGCGTTTCAGTTTTACGTGATAATCCAGATGACGGTTTGCTACCACGATGAGATGGCCCCCTTTGGCTAACAGTGCCCGGCTGTCGTGAAACATTTGCCAGGCGATATGATCGGTAATGGCATTTTGCTGATGGAAGGGCGGATTGCACAGGATCCGGTTTACCGGAGTCGGATCAGGTGTCTGCAATAATGACTCTAAACAGTTGCTCGCCACAAACCGGCACTGGGAAAGTTGCGCCGGGAAGTTTTCGGCCACATTGCGCTCTGCCGAGGCCAGTGCCATAAAAGATTCATCAGCAAAGATAACTTCGCAATCGGGTGCCAAGGCCAACGCGTTAAGTCCCAGCACCCCATTGCCACAGCCCAGGTCTACCACCTTTTCTCCGGCCTTTACCTGCATGTGTTCAAGCAGAAACCGTGCGCCAATATCCAGTGACTGACGGGAAAAAACATTGGCGTGGTTGCTCACACTGACTAGTTGGCCTGTTGCTAACCGGGCTGTCCAATTCGTGGGGTAGGGCGATGTGAGCCGTTGGCTGAGTATTTCGGGCGCGGGTTCAGTAAAGATTAACCGTGATTTCTTACTGGCCAGGGACGTGCGGGTCGGGCCGATATAACGCTCAAACAGGGCCAGCACGGAGCGGGTTACCGACTTCACCTTGCCTGCGGCAATAATGTGGGTGCCTGGCGTGATCACGGCGCGTAAATCGATAAGTTGCTGCTCCAGTAACGCCAGTGTCCGGGGCACTTTAATTAATACCACATCACTTTTGCCGGTCAACGGCTGTGTACTGGACTGCGCCTGCACGGGCGCGTTTACCCGGCCGCTGGGGTCGAGCTCGGGGGGGGCCTCATTACGGGTCAGGTTTTCGCGCAGCGACTGGTGCGCAATCCATGAGTCGGAGACCCACAGCGGCTGTCGGTCGGCGTAACAGCACCCCAAGGCACCAAAGTCGTCGTTAAAAATGCTAAGCTGGTGCTGATCAGTGAGCAGCTCATCGCAGTGCCGTATCATTAATTCGTCGGCGCTGTCCCAGGCTTGCAGGCTCTTGTGCTGATGTTCGGCGGGGTAGCGGATAAGTGTTAAGTTGCGCCCGTCGAGCGAAAATTGCGTATTAGTCATAGTATTTTGTTTTGTTCGTGAGCCAATGGCTCAGATGGAGGAAACCGTGCAGTATTCCCTATTTGACGACAGCAGTGCTGCGCACCCGGTGCGACAGGAGCTGAGGCTGCCCGAAGCCGACGTGAGCTATTATCCCAATTGGTTAGCGGCGGGTAAAGCCAGCACCTGTCAGCATGCGTTGGAAGACGAACTGCCCTGGGCGCAGGATACCATTAAACTGTTTGGAAAGGCGGTAAAAATTCCCCGTCTGCAATCATGGCATGGTGACCCGGAGTGCGCCTATACTTACTCAGGGCTGACCATGACACCTAAGCCCTGGACGGCCACATTACAACGCATACGAGAACGGTGTGAGCGCACCCTAAACACACGGTTTAACAGTGTCCTGGCCAACTGGTACCGACACGGCCAGGACAGTATGAGCCTGCACGCTGATAACGAGCCTGAGCTGGGACCCAGACCGGTTATTGCGTCAGTGACACTGGGCGAAGCCCGGCCATTTATTTTTAAACACCGGGAAACCGGTCAGCGCTATACGCAGGTGCTTGAGCACGGCAGTCTGCTGGTGATGGCGGGAAGTACGCAAAGCCATTACCTGCATGGTATTGCGAAAACGAAAAAACCGATTCAGGGAAGGATTAATCTGACCTTCCGATTTTTGTATCCGCGATCGTAAGGAGTTGCAGATGAATATGAAAACCTATATCGAATCCACACTGACAGAGACCTTGTCGCCTGAGCACCTGGACGTACAGGACGAAAGCTATATGCACAATGTCCCGGAAGGCGCCCAGAGTCACTTCAAAGTTACCGTTGTCAGTCAGGCGTTTGAAGGGCAACGTTTAATTGCCAGACACCGGCAGGTAAACAGTGTGTTGGCGGACGCGCTGGCAGGACCGGTTCATGCGCTGGCACTGCATACTCACACACCCGCAGAGTGGGAGGCGAAAGGCGGCCAGGTTGCCGACTCACCGGCATGTCGCGGCGGCAGCCGCTTTAACGAATAGTCACCCCGTTATAACAGCTGCCAGTAATTCAGCAACGCAAAGCCGGCCACCGTGGTGGGTAACGACACCACGGTGGTAAGGGCGATAATATTGGCCGCCAGCCGCGGGTCACCGCCCAGCCCACGCGCCATCACATAACTGGCCGCGGCGGTAGGGGCCATGGTCATCAGATATAACACGCCTAACGGCATGCCGCGCAGGCCTGCCCAGTACCCAGCCAGGGTCAAGGCAAGCGGGTAAAGTAAGCATTTACTTAGCATGCTCACCGCTAAGCCAGCCATGTCGCGACCGATGCCTCGAAATTGCAGCGACGCCCCGGTACACAGGAGCGCCAAGGGCAAAGTGAGTTGCGCCAGGTAGCTGCCGGTTTGGGTAATGACTTCAGGCAGCGTGATTTGCCAGTATGAAAATGGCAGCGCCAGCACGATAGCGATAATGAGCGGGTTGGTAAACATACCTTGCACATGCTGAACAAAAGAGCGCCGGGCAGGCAGATAATAATTCAGTACAAATACCGACAACACGTTATACACCATAGTAATGCAACCCAGAAACACCGACGCCACCGCGATGCCGTGGGTACCGTAAAGGTTGTCACAATATGCCAGCCCAATGATCCCCATGTTGGCCCGAAACCCGCCCTGTACCACCACACCCCTGGCCGAGCGTGGGGATACTGTCAGGTGACACAGGCCCATAAGGAACAGAAAGAACACCAGTGTGGCGATGATGGCGGTACCAATGAGGGTCGGGTTGGCCGCTTCGCTGAAGTCAGCCTCGCTGATAGCCAGAAACAGTAACACCGGCAGGGCCAGATTAAACACCAGTTTTGACGCGCCCACTACAAAGCTGTCAGTGAGCATTCTCCGGCGGTAGAGAATAAGTCCGATAGCCAGCAGCCCCAGTACAGGACCGGTCACGTTGAGCGCAAAGGTAAAGGTGGCGGTATCCATATGAGCCCGATGCAGGAGCGAGACGTTAAGCATACGTGATGCTAAGGTCATGCGGCAACTCATTAGTATGACCACGGCACGTCGCGGGTGACGCAGAAAATAGTGAACGATTTCAGAGCGAAAACGAATAAATTGATAAGGAAATGAAAGGGCTCGCTATGGAAATACTAAAACGGGTGAAAATGACGCCCAAACATATACTGGTGCTCTGGCTTTTTTGCGGCCTGAGCTGGCTGTTTATTGAACTGGCCTACGTGGTCAATGCGGTGGAGACGGTTGAGCTTGACCGTAAGGTACTGTTGGCCTTGCGGGAAGCCGGGGATACTACTAATCCCCTGGGGCCGAAATGGCTGGAAGAGATGATGCGGGATGGCACCGCGCTGGGCAGTAACTGGATCTTGTTTTTCATCGTCATTATTGCGGCGGTGTATTTGCGGCTGATTCGACAAACCCGGCTCGCCGGTTTTTTAGTTATCGCCATATTGTCTGGCTTCGTGGTGGCCTTCAGTCTCAAGCACGGCATCGACCGGCCTCGTCCTGACCTGGTCCCCCATGCCACTAAGGTGTACACCGCCAGCTTTCCCTCTGCTCATGCCATGATGTCTACCCTGGTGTATTTTACACTGGCAGGGCTGCTGGCTAATGTGGAGCGTCGCCGGACCGTGAAGTCACTGTTATTTGTGGCTGCCGGTATCCTCACGGTGTGGATAGGGTTTAGCCGGGTTTACCTTGGGGTGCACTGGCCGTCAGACGTTCTGGCAGGTTGGTGTGCCGGGGGCTTCTGGGCACTGTTCTGCTATCAGGTGTCAAAACGCCTGCCCTTTCGCGGTGGCTGAGCAGCGTATTAGTGAGGCCGGAGCGGTTACTCGCACTGCCAGCTTACTAAAGCAGGATCCCTGGCGCTGGCAATGCCTGCAAGCAGCGCGCGAGCAGGCATTGGGTGACTGGTATATTGGCGCAGGTTTTTTGCGTAACGCTATCTGGGATGCGTGTCATTGCTATTCCCATTCAACGCCGCTGAATGATGTTGACCTAGTGTATTTTAATCCAGGGGATAGTGCAGATCACGCCGGGCGTGTCGCCGAGCAACAGTTGGCTGAACAAATACCTGAGGCAAACTGGCAGGTGCGTAATCAGGCTCGCATGCACAGCCGTCATGGCCATGCGCCGTATCAGTCTGCGGCCGACGCGATAAGCCGTTGGATTGAGGTGCCGACCTGCGTGGGTGTGCGGCTGAATAATGATGACACACTGACATTTACCGCGCCGTTTGGGCTGGCGCAAAACTGGTTATGTGAAGTGAGAATAAACCCTGACTACCCACGGCCTGAGGTGTATCGCAAACGAGTACAATCAAAGCGCTGGCAGGCAATATGGCCAGCGCTGAGGGTGCTGGATGCAGGCTAATCAGACGAAGGGGCCTGGCCTGCTGAATGGTTCGGCTTAGTGGCGGACAACCCGCAGGAACCAGCCCACGAACAATGACACTAACAACCCGAAAAACGACACCAGGGCGGTGATGTACATCAGGTACCCTGACAAATCAGGCGTTTCACCGGCCTGTTGGGAGTTGAGCATACCGGATGCCTCAAAGATAAACAGCGCTGCCACTGACAGCAGCAAAATGACCGCCGTTGACATCAACGTCGCCTTCCAGAACGTACGCGGTGCATTCCAGTGAATAATACCGGCTACTAAGACTGACAACCCGGTTAATAAATACGGTACCACGGCACCCCCTTGTTACGTTGAATTGCAGCCGGGATAAGGGTTATACCGGCCTGTATCGAGCCCACTATATTATCATAGAATCGCCAGCCGGGGCAGTGCGTCCCATACCCTGGCCGCAGCTCACCCATTGCTACAGGCTCAGTGGTTGATGGAGAGAGCGGTGATGTCTGGTAAGACTCTCGTGGAGTACCTAACCCTTGCGGCGGATTTGAGGTAATTAAGTCAGGGATATTCCACGCTTTAACAAACTGTTAAAAGATTTTCCCCGACGATGGTGATAGAATCGCCGCCCGAAATTTAACCAGTAATCAAATTTGGACAGACATGTTTGATCTCATAACTAAGCGTGACAGCAACGTAAAAAACGATGTGCTGTCTGGGTTGACCGTCGCATTTGCTTTGGTCCCTGAAGCCGTCGCATTCGCTTTTGTGGCCGGCGTCGAACCCATGATAGGCCTGTATGCGGCCTTCATGATGGGGCTGATAACGTCTGCAATTGGCGGCCGCCCCGGTATGATCTCCGGGGCAACCGGAGCCATGGCGGTGGTCATGGTAGCCCTCGTCGCCGAGCATGGCGTGCAATATCTGTTTGCCGCTGTACTGTTAGCCGGCTTATTGCAGGTGATGTGCGGCGTGTTCAGGCTCGGAAAATTCATCCGGCTGGTGCCATACCCGGTTATGCTGGGGTTTGTAAACGGACTGGCAATTGTCATATTCCTTGCCCAGCTGGGCCAGTTTAAGGTCGTCAATGCCATGGGTGAGTTGCAGTGGATGCAGGGCTCCATGTTGTACTGGATGGTCGGACTGGTTGCGCTGACGATGGCAATTATCTACCTGCTGCCAAAGTTAACAACTGCCGTGCCGGCCTCGCTGGTGGCTATTGTCACGGTAACCCTGCTGGTTCATGGTTTAGATCTCGAAGCGCGCACGGTTATCGACTTTGTGCGTGATCTGCTACCTGCCGATCAGCAGGCGACGGCTTCGCTGGCAGGGGAACTGCCCAGCTTTGCGATTCCTATGGTGCCTTTCACCTGGGATACTCTGATGATTATTTTGCCTACGGCGGTGATCCTGTGTCTGGTGGGTCTGATCGAGTCGCTGCTGACCCTGTCGCTGATTGATGAGATGACGGACACCCGGGGCCGGGGTAATAAAGAGTGTATCGGCCAGGGCGTGGCCAATACTGTAAACGGCTTCTTCGGCGGTATGGGTGGTTGCGCGATGATTGGCCAGAGCATGATTAATATCAACTCAGGCGGTCGTGGGCGGTTATCCGGTATCACCGCCGCGCTGGTGCTGCTGGGCTTTATTCTGTTTGCCGCGCCACTGATTGAGATGGTGCCACTGGCGGCGCTGGTTGGGGTCATGTTTGTGGTCGTTATCGCAACGTTTGAATGGGCTTCATTCAGAATAATCCGAGGGGTGAACAAAGAAGATGCGTTTGTCCTGTTTCTGGTTACTGCCGTCACCGTCATCGCAGATTTGGCGATAGCCGTGGTAGTGGGTGTGATTGTTTCGGCGCTGGTGTTCGCCTGGAAGCACGCCCGTCACATTGCGGTGAAATCGCATATCGATAACGATGGCTGGAAAGTGTACGAGCTGGAAGGTCCGCTGTTTTTCGGTTCGGTGACGCATTTCAAAGATCTGTTTGACGTGGCGAACGACCCAGAGGATGTAGTCATTGACTTCCGCGAATCCCGCATCTGGGATTCGTCCGGCATTGATGCGCTGGATACGCTGGCCGACAAATACGAAGAGAAAGGCAAGAAGTTGCACATTCGTCATATCAGTAAAGAATGCCGGGGCTTACTGCGTAAGGCGGGCAAATTTGTTGAAATGAACGTGAATGAAGATCCCCGTTATCGGGTAGCGACAGACGAACTGGGCTAATTCGCCCGCACGTCCACAAGCCCGGTGCCCTGTCACCGGGCTTTTTTTTGGGTGCCAGGTCACTGTGCTTGCGCCCTTAATCCGGGCCGGTAGTATTAAGTAATCAGGCAGGAAACAGCACAGAAGGGGCGCCGCATGGCACATGCGTTCAGTGAATTCATTAAAATTATCGGTAAGGGCAAGAAAGGCAGTCGCAGCTTAACCCGTGAGGAGGCGCGAGACGCCATGGCCATGGTGCTCGACGGGGAAGTGACCGGTGAGCAGCGGGGCGCATTTCTGATGTTGCTGCGCACCCGGGAAGAGACGCCGGAAGAAATTACCGGCTTTTTGCAAGCCTGCAGGGAACGCATCCCACCAGCATTAACCACGCTGCCCGTGACTCTGGATATTGGCTGTTATGCGGGCAAACGACGCCAGCTCCCCTGGTACCTGCTGGCAGTGGCAGTGCTGGCCCGGGCAGGGCACCGTGTGTTACTGCATGGCGCCCACGAGCCCGGTTCCGGGCGCCTGTATGCCAGTCATGTGTTGCCGGCCCTGGGACTGGATCCGGTGCAGACCGTCGCTGAGGCTGGGGAGCAACTGCAACAGATGGGGGTGAGCTACCTGGATTTGGGGATTATCCTGCCGCCACTGGACGAAATTATAAAGCTACGGGAATGGTTTGGCCTGCGTTCCTGCGCTAATACGCTGGCGCGACTGCTTAACCCGTCGCAGGCAGGCTATGCCGTACAGGGTGTTTATCATATGCACCTGGACCACAAGCACTGCCGGGTAAACGAACAGTTCCCTGAGTTCGATGCGCTGTGTTTCCGGGGCGACGGGGGGGATCCGGAAGTGAACGGTGAGCGGCCCACGGAACTATTTATCACCCGTCAGGCCACCACCGTTACGACAGAACTACCGGCTCTGGCGCCCCGGTGGGCACTCAAGGACAAAACCATGCGGGTGGAGGATTTATTGAGCTACTGGCGTGGAGAAAGCGAGCACGCGTATGGTGAGTATGCGGTCACAGGTACCCTGGCCAGCTTACTGATGCTGGCCGAAAATTTACCGGTGAACGAGGCTGTTTTGCAGGCACAAAGTCTCTGGAAAACGAGAAATAGTGAGTGCTTACCCTTCTCCTCGCTCAGTAAATTGTGAGGGTAACAGCGTGGCGTAAATAAACTGTCGAAAGGGGATGTGCAGCCGCTCCAATAAGCCTATACTGGCGCCCACATTTGCTGCCCCGCGTGAATATTTTCAGCCGCAGACCCAGGCTGTTGCGCCGGACACTCTATCTATTTATGCAGAATTACGCCGGAGTTGTCACTTGAAATACCCGACCCATCCCCAGGAAAGTCAGCGCCTGCAGGCCTTGCTGGACCTTAACCTGCTGGACTCCCCGCCAGACAGTCGCTTCGATGCGATCACCAATGCTGCGCAGACCCATTTTAACAGTAAGTCAGCGCTGATATCGCTGGTGGCCGAAGACCGGCAGTGGTTTAAATCGAAGCAGGGACTGGCGGCGGATGAAACGCCGCGCAACGTGTCGTTCTGTACCTATGCCATTGCTGAAGAGCATTACCTGATAGTGCCCGATGCGCTAGCCGATGACCGCTTTGCCAACAATCCGCTGGTGCGAGGCGAACCCTTTATCCGGGCTTATGCAGGGGTTATTTTGCATTCGCCCGGCGGCTATGAAATCGGCACGTTGTGTCTGTTGTATGACACCCCGCAAACTTTTTCGGATGACGATATTGCCATCCTGTGTAAGTTTGCTGAACTGGCCGAAGCTTTGATTCAGGAAGATGCTGCCGGTTCCTCTGCCAGTAAATAACCTTTATCCACCGCCAGTGCGGTCTGTTCTTGTACGTAATTCCACAACGCCGGTGCGCTGTGCTCCAGCTCAGCATTACGGCGTAATATCTGGTCACGGGTTATGCCGTGTCGCTTCCAGCTGCCCCCGTTAGCGCGCATGTTCTGAAACACTGGGAGTAAGCGATCCATGCTTTTGGCAAAACGTGCATCCGCAGTGGCTGCGTCTTCAAATTCCTGCCATAACGCACGGAATCGTCTGGCACTCTCGGCAGGCAGCAAGCCAAAGATGCGATCCGCCGCTTCCTGTTCTCGGGCTTCCTGGGCCTCATGATGGGCGTCGCTGGCAAAGGCAAACATGTCGCCGGCATCAATTTCCACCAGATCGTGGATCAGGATCATCTGCACCACCCGCGTCATGTCCACATCGTGAGCGGCGTAATCGGCCAGCACTGTGGCCATCAGTGCCACATGCCAGCTGTGCTCCGCAGAATTTTCCTGGCGGTCGCCATCGGCGGGCAGACGGATCTGACGTTTCACGGCTTTCAGTTTATCCAGTTCACTAATAAAATCTGCCAGAGCGGCTAGGTTAGTCATAAATACCTGCTGTGATTCAATGAAGAAAACGAAAAAACGCGCCACCAGGGCGCGCTTTTCAATGAGTGCGGCCAGGCGCTTATTTTTGCGTAGACAGCCACACGATCAGATCAACAATATCATCCATTGTCATGTCTGATGTAAATGTTGGCTGATACTTGCCGTTCACAATAAAGTTAGGCACGCCACTCAGGTACTCGCGGTACTGATCGATTTGCTGGTTATTTTTCTTCAACATGCTGTTCACGCCGAAGCTGTTAGCCAGCTTGTCGAACTCCGCTGGTTCCACACCATTTACCACAAACACGTTACGCAGATCGTCCAGGCCGGTAATAGTGGCCCGCTGTTCGTGGATATACTTGAAGATAGCCGCATTCATGGCTTCTTCCTGCTTGATAGCGCGGCCAATCATCATGGCGCGGGTGGCATCGTCTTGCACGTCAGGGCCGGTAAAGCGCATGAAGTTAACGTGTACCTTGGTGAATTTTACATCATCGCCCATTTTCTCTTTCATCTGAGCTACCAGCGGCTCAAAGCGGTAGCAATGGGGGCACCAGTATGAGAAAAACTCTTTAATTTCTGGTTTGGCGGAAGCAGGTTCATCCAGCACTGTATAGTGCGTGCCTTCTTTCCACTTCGCCTCTTGTTCCTGTGCGCACGCCTGCAGCGGTAGCAACAGCGCCATCAGAATAAATAACGCAAATTTTTTCATTTCGTATTCCCTTGGGGTAATGCTCAACAGCGCAAAAGAGTACCACAGCCAAATTGACTCGCCTAGAGTGAAGCGGGTATTCGTCGGCGACTGTGGGGTATCGTGCGACAATACACCCGCGCCGGCTGCACGGGCAGAACGCAGGTTTCATCGGTTTGAGGTTTAAAACTGCATGCCAACACTGGCCATGGCCCGGCGTTCGTTGCCCTGGTATCCCACGATGTCTTCGTATTGGGCGTCCAGCGCATTGTCTATACGCAACGCCAACGACCAGTGCGGGGTAAGCGCGTAGCGCAGGTTAACGGTAAGCAGACTGTACGGCCGCAGGGCAACAGTCTCAGGCGCAGCAGGGAAGGGCGGAAAAAAAGTGTCGGTGCGCGACCCGGTGTAGGCCAGTCGGGCGTAGGCGCCGACTTTGTCATTCCCCAAATCACTTCGCAGGGTCAATGACCCCTGGTGGCGCGCTCGCCGTAGTTCGGCCAATGCCCCGGTATCATCATTCTGACTGGCATCCAGGTAACTGTAGCTCAGGACAATTTCAGCCAGGTCGCCGATATAGGTCATACTCGTATCCACGCCCTGGCGGCGACTATCGCCACTGGCATTCAGCGCGGTGGCTCCACCAAGGTCACTGACAAATACATAACCCAGGATCTCATCTTGCAGGCGGGTATCATACGTACTCAGTTGTGCCTGCCAGTGGCGATAGTCGAAGCGGATACCCAGCTCAGCTTCCGTACTGGTTTCCGGTTCAAGTTCCGGGTTACCAATGAAGCTGCCGGGGAAGTAGCCGAAGCGCTCTGTGAAGGTGGGCGTTTTCACCGCCTGCCCGAGACTGGCGAACGCGGTCACGTGGGACGTCGCGTGCCAGCTCAGCCCGGCGCGATAGCTGGTGGCGTTATCGTATTCGCTGTTATTGTCGTAGCGAGCATTGACCGTGGCGGTGAGGGCATCAAACTGTCGGCCGAGTTCAGCAAATACGCTACTGGTGGTATCGTGCTGCGACTGGTTAGGGTCGCCGAACACCACCGGGCCTTGCTGCTCAAAAAAGCGCTGTAGATAATCCAGGCCGCCGGCCAGCTGCCAGCCATCATTGGTGAGATACCGGTTAAGCCAGCGGGTTTGCAGGCGCTTACCTGTGGTACCACCGTCTTCATAGCCGGCCACAGTGTTGCGGTTTTCATCCTTGCGGTATTGCAGCGATAACTGACTTTCATAAGGCAGTGATGCCGCCGCGAAGCGCCAGGTTGCATTAGCGCTTACCTGTTCGCCGTGGGTCACATTATCCGCATCAGCCGGTAACCCTGTACCGACATAATCCGTGCTGTCGTAATCATTTTCATAGTTTACTGTACGTACCGCCAGCGATAGCGTGTGCTGAGGGTGAATGGTTGCCTGTGCGTTTATTCCGGCGGTCATATTCTCATAGCCATCCGGTTCCGACCCTGTGCGCGCAATGTTACTACCGTCGGTAGTAAAGTAACTGGCGTAGGTGCGGAGGCTACCTTGCTCATGTTGACTAACGGCGTTCATGCTACCGCGCCAGGTTTGTTGTGTGCCTGCTCCGGCGGTGGCTGAAATATGATTGCCGGCAGTCGTGTCACTCCCATTGGCAGTGGTAATACTCAGTACGCCACCCACCGCGCCGCTGCCCCAAAGCGCACTTTGCGGCCCCCGCAGCAATTCAATACGCCGTACATTGGCCGTGGTGAGATGAGCAAGGTCGACCAGACTGCCTTGCCCGATGTCATTGGCGACTACGCCGTCGATAAGTACCAGTAAATGGTTACTTTCACTTCCGCGTACGCGGATTTCAGTCAGTGAACCAGGACTACCGGAACCGGCAATGCTCACGCCAGGCATCCCCCGTAATAGCTCGGTTAGCTGGATGGCCCCTGACGCCGCAATATCATCAGCGGTCAATACGCTCACTGATGCGGGCAACTGTTGCAGGCTGAATGGCAGATAGGAGCCGGTAACGGTAATGGATTCGACCGCGGAGGGGGTAGAAGGTGTTGCGGCCAGGATGGCAGATGAATAGCTAAACAACGCCGTCGCCAGTGGCGCCAGCATTATAGTGTGGTTGATTGTCATGTTGTCTCTCGCTGGCACTCCGCCCGAGTGCAATACGGTGAAAAATTCCTTTTACAAGGTGTGAATGTCGGGCCGGTCTCCGGGCTTATTTTGCACCAGCTTGCGCCGGACTTTTGTCACGCCTTCCCGTCAGTACAACTGACAGTGGCTGCACGTCTGTGCAGTGACAAAAGCTCGCTGTGCGAACAAAAATTACCGTTGCGGGGGCAGCGTCAGGTTTTCACTGACTTCCCGTTTACCCTCACCGCTGACAGCAGTGAGGCACCACGAACACGGGTAGTATATCTAACCGTCTGATAAATGGACAGTAAAGGATGGGAAGATGGCGGTGGTTACATACCCACTGTGAGCACAGGCTCATCGAGGGCAGCCAGTTGCTCTTTTAGCGCCAGAATCTGGCCTTCCCAGTATTTAGGCTCTGCAAACCAGGGGAACGCGCGGGGGAACGCCGGATCTTCCCAGCGCCGTGACAACCAGGCCATATAGTGCACCATGCGCATGGCACGGAGGGGCTCAATCAGCGCCAGCTGTTTTTTATCGAAAGTATGAAATTCATCGTAGGCTTCGGCCAGCGTATCAATTTGCAGTAACTGCTGCTGGCGGTCGCCACACAGCATCATCCACAAATCCTGCATTGCCGGACCCATACGACAGTCGTCCAGATCCACAAACATCGGGCCGTCACGCCACAGAATGTTACCCGGGTGGCAGTCGCCGTGCAGGCGGATAGGTGACGACACTTCGAAGTAACGAGCGTGGGTTTCCCGGATGAGCGGGTCAAGAATGGCAAAAAACGCCGTCTTCAGACTGTCGGGCAGCAATGTACTACTGGCCAGCGTCTCTCTTGGAGTATCCAGAAAACTGGCCGTATCTAGCTTAGGGCGGTGCTGAAACGGCTGGCTCTGCGCCACCCGGTGTATGCGGCCGATAAACCGGCCCATCCACTCCAGTTGGTCCAGGTTATCGACTTCAAACTGACGCCCGCCCACGGACGGAAACACTGCAAAGCGAAAGCCCTCGGCACGCAGCAGCGTCTGACCGTTGAATAGTAACGGCGGTACCATAGGAATGTCTGCCGCTGCCAGTTCCAGCGCAAAGTCGTGTTCTTCCTGAATCTGTTCGTCGGTCCAGCGCCCCGGCCGATAAAACTTCACCACCATCCGCTGGCCGTCATCGGCCTGAAACTGGTATACCCGGTTTTCATAGCTGTTTAACGCCAGCAGCCCCGTCTGAAGAAAAATGCCGTGCGCTTCCAGGGCATTGAGGATGGTATCCGGCTCAAGCCCCGAAAAAGCGAAATCTGTCATGGTTACTACCGATAGAGGAATTTAGTGGGTTCGTCGACCACTACTTTATCACCGTCAGCCTCTGTTGTAGAGACACGGAAGCGGATATCGGTCACGGTTTCTTCCAGGTTATAGGCGTCCGTCGCCACCGAGACCGGGTTACTGAATACTTCACCCCCTGCAACCGTGACCGAGGTTTCACCAATAAACCGGTAGTCCGGCAGACCGGTAATGGCAATATTGTAGGTCTGGGTTTCCTGAGATTTATTGAGGATCTTCAGCGTGTAAACATTTTCAATTAATCCGTCGTTGGTTTCCCGGTAGAGCGAGTTGCGGTCCCGGATGATGTCGACTTCCAGCGGTACCCGCAACAGGATATTAGCCGTCAGCAGCCCTATCATCACCATCAGCACCACAAAGTACCCAACCAGCTTGGGTCGGATGATTTTGGTTTTGCCCCCTTCCAGCTGTTGCTCGGAGGTGAAGCTAATCAGCCCTTTAGGGTAATTCATCTTGTCCATTACGCCGTTACAGGCATCGACGCAGGCACCACAATTAATGCATTCGTATTGCAGGCCATTGCGGATATCAATACCGGTAGGGCAAACCTGAACGCACAGGTTACAGTCGATGCAGTCCCCCATGCCTTTCTCTTTCACTTCTTCATAAGACAATTTGCGGGAGCGGGGGCCGCGTTTCTCACCCCGTTTGGCATCATAGGCCACGGTGAAGGTGTCTTTGTCGAACATGGCTGACTGAAAACGGGCGTACGGGCAAATATGCGTACACATTATCTCCCGCATATAGCCGGCGTTCCCATAGGTACAGGCGGCGAAAAACAGCACCCAGAAAGCGGCGGCAAAACTGGTATTAAAGGTGAAAAAGTCGATAAATAACGGGCCGATTGGAGTAAAGTAGCCCACGAAAGTGAGTGAGGTGACCAGTGCCACCGCCACCCAGGCAGTCTGCTTGAGGGTTTTACGCCAGAATTTGTCTGCGTCCATCGGCCGCTGGTCAAGCTTGATCCGCTTGTTCCGGCTGCCTTCTATCTTCTTCTCCAGCCAGACATAAATATAGGTCCAGGTGGTTTGCGGACACATAAAGCCACACCATACCCGGCCGGCAAAGGTGGTAACAAAAAACAAGGCAAACGCAGAGACAATCAGGATATAGGCCAGCAGGGTCAGATCCTGAGGCCACAGGGTCAGGCCGAATAAGGTAAAGCGCTGCTCCATGATATCCAGCAGCACGGCCTGCCGCCCCTCATAGCGCAGCCACGGTATAACGGCGAACAGCGCCAGAAAGAAAAAACCGAAAAAGCGCCGGAATGTTTCCAGCGGCCCTTTTACCGCTCGCACGTAAATACGGCTGCGTGAAGCGTAACGCTGGCCCTTGTCCGCATTGGCAGGTTTATGGACTTTCACCGGTGTGACATTCTTTACCGGGATCTGATCTTTCATTCAACAACCTTTGTGTGGCAAAAATGCATGTGTGCGATGATGAGTATAACAGCCATGGCAACCCCGGTAGGAAGACTTGCGGGGAGGATGCCGTTAACTGAATTATGTGCGGACTTACTCAGCCAGCCGCAGAAGGCTATTTTAGCCTGAACAGTCACAGGTTTGCCATGGTAGTCGCTACGCCGGAGTGCCCGCTGGCATTGGCTGATGTAGTGGCACCCATTGCATGGGTAGCGGTTATTTATTGATCGCCATATCTGTGTATGAAAGTTACTACCGCATCATTGCATAAGTGTGGCTATCATCACTCTGTCATAGTTATAAAAAGGTGGCGCGCAGCTCGCGCGATGAAGAAATGTTCCGGTCGTTAATGATTTTCACAGAAATTGTGGTGCTGGTGATAGTGCTGCAATCCTCGTTTGTGCAATATCTGTTTGCTGATGCGCAGCGTACGGTATCAGACTGGCTGGTGGCCTTGTCTGAGGTACCAGATCAGGCCGAACTGGCGAAGCTGTCGGAACAGGTCACGCCTAATTTTGAAGCCATGCGCCCGTATCAAAAAAACTACCTGCATGAAGTGCTGGAAAGCAAATCTCAGGTGAATCATTTTTATGATTTATACTGTGTACGCGGGGATAAAAATCCGTACATTTCCGGTGCGTCACTGCGCTATTTCTGCTCCTCGATTCAACAAACCACCCTGCTGCATAACCCGGTTACCCGTTCAGGCTAAATTCAGGCTTGGCGCGTATACTAAGGGTAACGATAGGAGGGGAATACTATGAAGTTACGTACCTTTGTTCCGGCGTTGATGCTTGCAGCAACATCATTGCCCGCAATCTCTGCTGCTCAGGTAGAGGTCACCTGGCAAGAGCCAGACTCCTACACAGACGTGCGTCCTGCCAACGAATCCCGTAAGGGGTTTCGGGAGCGGGTTTTCCGTGGTCTGGATAAACATTTTGCCAGAATGGCGAAAGTACTGCCAGACGATAATACCCTGGCGGTCACCGTGACGAACCTGGATTTAGCCGGGCAGGTATGGCCAAGTAGCTTTGTTGGCTTTGGTCATGCCACGGGATCCGATGTACGGGTGATCCGGCGGATTGGCATTCCACGCATTGAGTTTAGCTATACGCTCACTGACAGCACCGGCGCGGTGGTAAAAAGTGCTGACGTGTCCCTAAAAGACATGGGGTTTATGGATACCATCGCCAGCAGTCGCTACAACGACCAGCTGCGTTACGAAAAACACATGTTGCAGGAATGGTTTGACGAAGAAATGTCAGCGGTGGTTGCCAGAAAGTAACCTGGCCTTATCTGCTCCGGTCTTACCGGGCTGATAAAAACCATTGTGTGAAAATAAACAACGCCCCGGATTACGGGGCGTTGTTATTTGTGTAGAACTCTCGCTTACAGGTAATCGAATTCACTGCCAGTGACGCTCAGCACATTCGCGGCGCCGGACTGAAAGGCCAGTCGGTGGCTGTCGCGGCGGGGCAATATGCGGGCTTCATAGAACGCGCAGCATTTTTCTTTGGCTGCCGCCAGCGTTGAATTATCAGACTGTTGCGCTGCATCTGCCATGCTGTACCACAGTACGCCCAGCAAGGAATAGGCGGTATAGGCCAGATAATCACAGGCCGCTACCGCGACATCCGCAGGCTCCATACCCAGGCAATCCGCCGAGGTAGCGCGCCAGTCATCCAGCAGGGCCTGTGCATGGGCACGACGCTCCTGGTTGTCCATCGCACTGATAAGTTCGCCAAACGCATCACAGGTGGCCGCCAGCATGTCGCCACCATCCCGGGTGAGTTTACGGCCAATTAAATCCAGCGCCTGAATACCATTGGTGCCTTCATATAACTGGGCAATCCGCACATCACGGGCCAGCTGCTCCATTCCCCATTCCCGAATATAGCCGTGTCCACCAAATACCTGAATACCATGGTTGGTGACTTCCAGCCCCATATCGGTCATAAAGGCCTTGCAAACCGGCGTGAGAAACTGGATGACTTTGCCGGCTTCACGTTGTTCGTCAGCGCTGCCGTGATGTTCAATATCCATGTACTTAGCATACAGCATAGACAGCGCCCGACACCCTTCGGTCAGGGTTTTCTGGGTGAGCAGCATACGCGCCACATCCGGCTGAAAAACAATGGCGTCGGCTTTTTCATCGGGTTGTTGTACCCCTTGTGGTGCCCGCGACTGTTGGCGCTCGCGGGCATAAGTCAGCGCGCCCTGAAAAGACGCTTCTGCAGCGCCAAGCCCCTGCAGACCCACCTGGAAACGGGCATCATTCATCATAGTGAACATACACGCCAGTCCCTGATGCGGCTCTCCAACCAGCCAGCCGGTGGCCCCGTCGTAGTTCATTACACAGGTCGGGCTCGCTTTAATTCCCATTTTATGTTCGATACTGCCCACCGACAGCGCATTAGGCTCTGCAGGTTCACCGTTCTCATCCAACAGTAATTTAGGAACCAGAAACAGGCTAATGCCCTTAACGCCTTTAGGAGCGTCCGGCAGCCTTGCCAGTACCATGTGAATAACGTTGCTGCTCCAGTCCTGATCGCCACCGGTAATGAATATCTTGTTACCGGTGATAGCGTAGCTGCCATCGTCCTGCGGCTCCGCTTTGGTAGACAGCAACGCCAGATCGGTGCCGGCCTGGGGCTCGGTGAGATTCATGGTGCCGGTCCACTCACCGGTGACCAGCTTACTCAGATAAAGGTCTTTCAGCTCTTTGGTGGCATGCTTGCGCATAGCCAGCACCGCGCTTTCGGTCAGCATGGTGGTCAGCCGCCAGCTCAGATTGGCAGAGTTCAGCATTTCATGAACCGGCACCGCCATGGTGTAAGGCAGGCCCTGGCCTTCATAGTCCACGGGGCCCAGCATGGCGTTCCAGCCATTGGCAATGTATTCCTGGTACGCTGCAGCGAAACCCTCTGGGGTCGTCACTTTCCCGTCTGCCAGCGTACAGCCTTGCTCATCGCCCGAGCGGTTAAGGGGAGCCACTACGTCGGTGGCAAACTTGGCGCCCTGGGCCACCACTTCATTGGCCAGCTCGCCATCGAAGTCATCTAACCCCAGGTGGGCATAGTGATCGTTCAGTGCCAGCCAGTCTTGCATCAGAAATTGAAAATCGGCTAGAGGAGCCTGGTATTGAGGCATGCTGCACTCCTTTTCAAACAGGTGTTTAAATTTGATCGTATTATACGCATAAATGTTTCTCTGAGAGTAGTCTGTTTCACCAGCTTTCCCCAAAATCTGACCGGCGTAGTCTTGCTTTTACTGTCAGCATTGGCATGCTTAGGGCACGTTAACCGGCGGGAAGATAAGTTATGAGCAGTGAACAGGCAGTGTGTATTGTCACAGGTGGCAGTGTGGGGATTGGCCTGGCTGTGTGCAACAAATTCGCCGGGGCAGGCTATCGGGTATTGAATCTGGATGTGGCTGAGCCACAGGAACGCCACGGTTATATTACCTGGCAGCAGTGTGATGTGACGAATGCCACCCAGGTGCATGACGCAATCGAACGCTTTGCCAGGCAACACGGGCGGCTGGATGTGCTGGTGTCTAATGCCGGGATCCACGTATCGGCCACCATTGAAGAAACCGATGAAGCCTTATTGGACAAAGTTTTCAGTATTAATGTGAAAGGCGCCTACCATGCCGTACAGGCGGTGCTGCCGACGATGAAGGCTCAACAGAGCGGCAGTATTGTGCTGATGTCTTCCGACCAGGCTATGGTAGGGAAGCGCAGCTCGTTTGCTTACAACCTGTCGAAAGCGTCGCTGGCGTCCATGGCCAGAACCACGGCTCTGGATTATGCCTCTTATGGCATCCGTGCCAATGCGGTGTGCCCGGGCACCATCGAAACGCCGCTGTTTCATAACGCCATCGACAACTATGTAGCGCAGGCCGGTGAGGACAAACAGCAGGTTGTAGCCAGCGAGGCAGCCGAACAGCCGCTGGGTCGGCTGGGAACACCGGAAGAAGTCGCGGAACTGGTGTATTTTCTGGGGAGCGACAAAGCCGGCTTTATTACCGGCAGTCTGCACAGCATCGACGGCGGATATACTGCTCAATAGGCTTTTCATGCGTTTTATCGATCCCCATATCCATCTGTTTTCACAGGCCCGCGGCAATTATCAGTGGCTTGCTGCGGACAATCCCCCTTTCTGGCCTCAGAAGGCGGCATTGCGACGGGATGTGTCTGAGCATGAGCTAAACGTGCCGGGCATGCAGGGATATGTGCATATTGAAGCGGGTTTCGATAACGTCAGGCCCTGGCGTGAAGTGCACTGGTTGCAACAACACTGCCGTTTGCCTATGCGTGTTATCGGCAGCGTGGCACTCTCATCACCGCATTTTAGTGCTCAGTTGAGTGCGCTGGCCACATGCGGGCAGGTGGTCGGCGTCCGCGATATTCTGGATGACCGGGCGGCGGACCTGTTGCGCCAGCCACAGGTCAGGCATCATCTCGGCTGTCTGGCCGATAGCAACCTGGTGTTTGAGGCGCAGTTAGCCATCACTGATACCGCAGCTGTGCAACAACTGGCAGCAGTGTTGCAGCGCTATCCCCGTCTCCAGGTGGTGTTAAATCATGCCGGCGGCGTGGCCGATGCAGCTAGTTTTTCCCGGCAGTGGCAGACGGCGATGCGGATGTTATCCCGGTTTAAGAATCTGGCGGTGAAAGTGTCGGGGTTTGAGATGTGTTTCCGGCCACTGAACTGGCGAGAGCTTACCCGCACGACCGAGTTTGCCGTGCAGCATTTTGGAAAAGAGCGGGTGATGCTGGCCAGCAACTTCCCCCTCATTTCCTGGCAATACAGCTACCGGCGATACTGGCAACAGGTAGCGCAACAGCTGCCGCACGCGTACCGCGATGCCGTGGTATACGACAACGCGGCGCATTATTACCGGTTCTCCTGAGCCGGCTTACTTCAGCTCTGTCACAACCATATGTGGTGAGCGGTACACCACCTCGTCATTCAGCTCAATACCAATTCCCGGCGTATCCGGTGCTTCAATGAAGCCATTCACCGGTTGCGGATCCTGTATACACAGCTCACGGTTCCAGTCTTTAATGGCATAGGTGTGGTGCTCATGAATAAGGAAGTTTGGAATGGCAGTTTCCAAATGCAGACTGGCCGCTGTCGCTACCGGCCCGCCGCAAACGTGCGCCTGAATGCGCACATCATAAATATCGGCGTAGTCACACACTTTTTTGGTTTCAGTAAATCCACCGCACAGCCCCACATCGGGCTGTAGCACATCCACCGACTGATCTTCCAGATAGGGCCGCACGTCCCAGCGGTTATACAGCCGTTCGCCGCCAGCGATAGGCACATTAACCCGGCGGGCCACTTTATCGTGTAGCTTAGCGTTCAGGTAATTGACCGGCTCTTCGTAATATAAACAGCCCAGCTCCTCAACCATGTCACCCAGTTGGATAGCCGTGCTGGCGCCCAGCAGGCTGTGGCACTCAAAAATGATATCGCCCTCATCACCCATGGTGTCACGGATGGCCTGCAAGCGGGCTTTAAACAATTTCATTTCTGCTTTCGTAAACAGCTTGGTGCGGTCGTAGTGCGTCACGCCCTCTTTATCATATACGATAGGGTCGACTTTCACGGCATCATAGCCGTCTTTCAAGGCTTTCTCGGTGGCTCGGGCATAGTCGTCAGGGTGATTGAGTTTGGTGACTTCTTTATCCCAGTCGAACTGCAGCTGACTGGCATAGCAACGTAGCTTACCGTTGGTTTTGCCGCCCAGTAGTTCATAGACCGGCACGCCCAGCGCTTTGCCGCGAATGTCCCATAGTGCCGTGTCGATCGCGCTCATGGCAGCATAAATCACCGGGCCACCGCCCAGTCCCCAAAAGCTCTCCCGCAGCATGCGGGCCCACAGGCCTTCGGTGTTAAACGGGTTCCAGCCGATCAGCATGGCTTCGGCAATTTCTTTGACCATATGTGCCGCGGCGCTGTGGCCCAGATCATACGCCAGCCCCGCTTCGCCGACACCGGTGATCCCTTCGTCGGTGTAGACCCGCACAAAGACCGGATTCCATGCTGGTCGCTTAGGGCAGTGAGTATCAAAAATTTCAACTTTGGTAATTTTCATATTGTTCCTGAAATGGGGGCTTATTCACAAAATCCGGGGTCGAGCCGGTAGGCTTTACGCAGCATGGCCGGCCAGGCCTTTGTGCCACCGGTCTCGCCACTGTGCACGACCTTTGCCTGGGCATAGATGTTCTCTACGATGGCAGGAGGAATGGCGATGACCTCCTCATTCGACTGCATGAGTGCCAGCTGAATTTCGCAGGCGCGTTGTAAGTCGTAGAAGCGCATAAAGGCGTCACCCACCGTGGGGCCCAGAGTAAGCGCGCCGTGGTTGGGCAGCAACATATGGTTGGTGTCGCCCAGGTCGTCCTGCAAACGCTGACGCTCGTTATCATCCACCGCCAGCCCTTCATAGCCGTGATAACTGAGTGACGGCAGCGAGAACATGGCGTACTGGCTCCACGGTTGTAAACCGCACTCAGAGCTGGCTACAGCGATGGTGGCCAGCGTATGCAGATGGACCACGCAGTGGGCATCTTCGCGGGCTTCATGGATGGCACTGTGAATGGTGAAGCCAGCCGGATTGATGCCATAGTCGCTGTCATCCAGGACATTGCCCTGCAAGTCCACTTTCACCAGGTTGGATGCGGTGACTTCTTCAAATGTGAGACCAAACGCGTTGACCAGATAGTGTGAGGTGCCGGGCACTTTTGCCGAAATATGGGTATAAATAAGGTCGCCCCAGCGCATGTCGGCAACCAGGCGGTAGCAGGCAGCAAGGTCTACCCGGGCTTGCCATTCTTCGTCAGACACCTTGCCTTTAAGGCTGCGGTCTTGCAGTTCGAACAATGGAATTCTCCTGTGAGCTGTGTAGAGCTAGAAATTACCAGAGCAGCTCAGCAGCAACAACCGGCAACGTGGAATATGGCATAACGAATGGCTACCTGGCGTCTTCCGGCAAGCTCGCCTGAAGCTTGCCTGCCTGCACAAACGCGTCCCGTAGCGGGACCAGGTCGTCGGCAAAACGCAGTTGCTCGTGGCGCAGTTCAAACGGGGAGGTTTTTTGCAGTCCGGCGACTTCCACTGCTGCCCAGCCGGGCGCGGCGAACTCAGAGGGCAGGGCAGCCAGGTTGGCCGACTCTGCACAGTAAAACAGAACCATGCCATTGGCGGTGGTACCCAGCACCGGCCCAACCTCCACATTCAGACCGGTCTCTTCCCAGGTCTCGCGGTGCGCCGTGCAGGCCAGCGAGCTGTCATCAGTACGTCCGCCGCCGGGCACATCCAGTTTGCCGGACAGACGGTGTGTGATAAACAGCAGGGTGTTTTGCGTACGGATAATACAGGCAGCGGCGCTTCCTTCAATGCTTACAGACGCACTGGTACGGCATACCGGTGGCTGCGGGGCGTTATCCGCACAGCCAAAAATCGTTAAAACCGCTAAAATTACTGATAAGCGAAAATTCTTATACATAAATCCCGGTAAAATAGAGCTGTTCCAAGAGCGGGCCGACAGCGCGCGCCTCACAATTAAAATTAAGCCACCAGACACGCGGTGGTCAGCGTCGCACTGCACCTTATTACAGATCATTACAGATGATTTTTTATCATGTAGTACAGGGAAACGCTGTTGAATGGGTACTTTAGCACGCGTGGCCCTGTAACCAATAGGAATGGATAATGTCTCTAAAAGCCGTATTTTCACCGTTACTGATAGCCATTGTAATGCTGGGCGCCTTGCTGGTGTACTTATATCTTCCCGAGGAAACACAGTCACAGGGCCGTGAACAACGTCCCACCCCTGTACGCGTAGCAGAAGTCATCAGGCAACCTTTTCCTATTACCATTGAGGCGCTGGGCACGGCCAAAGCCAATGAGTCCGTGACTATTACCGCGCAGGATACCGATGTAGTCGCTGAAGTAAATTTCGATGATGGTGAGACAGTTACCGCCGGTCAGGTTCTTATCCAGCTTAACAACCAGGAAGAGCTGGCCCGTATTCAGGAGCTGGAAGCGAATATTGCGGAAGCCCGGCGACAGCTTAAGCGAGTAAAAAACCTGCGGGCGACCAGTGCCGCCTCAGAGCAGCTGTTTGATGAGCAACAGGCGCGGGTAAAAGCGCTTACCGCACAGCTGGACGTGGCCCGGGCGCAGCTGGCAGATTTGCAGATCCGGGCACCGTTCGCCGGGTTACTGGGCATTCGCGCAGTGAGTAAGGGCGCGCTGGTACGCCCCGCCGATGTGATAACGACGCTGGATGATATCAGTATTATCAAAGTGGATTTCAGTGTGGCAGAGAATCATCTGGCCAGTCTGGCCGTGGGCCAGAAAATTGCCGCCAGCTCGGTAGCCTACCCGGGCCAGACCTTCAGCGGCACGATTACTACGGTGGACTCGCGTATCGATCCGGTGAGCCGCTCGGTGTTGGTACGTGCGCAGCTGGATAACAGCGACGGACGGTTACGGCCAGGTATGCTGTTAAGAATTACGGTAGAAAAACGGGTGCTGGACGCGTTTGTTGTGCCGGAAAAATCGCTGGTACCGGTGCAGGACAAACAATATGTGTTTGTGCTGGACGGCGACACCGTACGTGAAACGGAAGTGACCATTGGTGAACGCAAACCTGGTCTGGTCGAGATTACCAGTGGCCTGAGCGCAGGAGAGCGCATCGTCACCGAAGGCACCCTGCGGGTACGGGACGGCTCCAGGGTGAATGTACTGAATGACGGCCAGGGAGAGTAACCATGTGGTTGTCAGACGTTTCTGTTAAACGCCCGGTCTTTGCCACAGTAGTTAACCTGCTGCTGATTATTTTTGGGATTGTGGCGGTCAGTATGCTGTCTCTGCGGGAATACCCGGATATCGATCCGCCCATAGTAAGCATCAATACTCAGTACCCCGGGGCATCGGCAAACATTGTAGAGACCCGGATCACCCAGTTGCTGGAGGATCGGATTTCGGGGATCGAGGGCATCAAAAATATCACCTCCACCAGTCGCAATGGCCGCTCTGATATCACCATCGAGTTCAAACTAAGCCGTGATATTGATGCTGCTGCCAACGACGTACGGGAGCGGGTTAGCCGGGCGCTGAACAATTTGCCCGACCAGGCGGAGCCGCCGGAGGTGGCTAAAGCCAATTCCGATGAGAATGTGGTGGTGTGGTACAACCTGCGCAGTACCAATCTTAACACCATGGAGCTGACCGATTACGCCGAACGGTTCCTGGTGGACCGCTTGTCCATTGTCGAGGGCGTGGCCCGGGTGAGAGTGGGCGGTGGTCGTACTTATGCCATGAAAGTGTTTCTGGACCGCAATGCGATGGCGGCCCGGGGCGTCACTGTCACCGATGTGGAGCAGGTGATCCGCTCGGAGAACGTAGAGCTGCCGGCCGGTGAGGTAGAGTCTGAGGATCGTGACTTTGAAGTACGTGTGGCACGCAGCTACTTAACCCCTGATGATTTTGCGCAGTTAACCGTGGCGAGCGGTCAGGACGGCTATCTGGTGCGTCTGGGTGAAATTGCCTCGGTAGAGCTGGCGGCCGAAGATGACAAAACCGAGTTTCGTGGTGACGGCGTTAACATGATAGGACTGGGGATTGTTAAGCAGTCGAAAGCCAACACGCTGGAAGTGGCCCGGGCGGCGAGGGAACAAATCGAAAACATCGAGAAAACCCTGCCCGATAACATCTTTATCGTACCCAGCTACGACTCTTCTGTGTTCATTGAAGAGTCTATCAGTGAGGTCTATAACACGCTGGGCATCGCCATGCTCATGGTGGTGGTGGTGATTTACCTGTTTCTGGGTAACATTCGCGCTACTCTGATCCCGGCAGTGACGGTACCGGTGTCACTGATTGCCGCATTCATCGTGATGTATTCACTGGATTTCTCCATTAACCTGCTAACCTTGTTAGCCATGGTGCTGGCCATTGGTCTGGTGGTGGATGATGCCATTGTGGTACTGGAAAACATTTACCGGCGCATTGAAATGGGCGAGCCTCCTATGCTGGCTGCCTACCGCGGGGCCAAAGAAGTCGGCTTTGCGGTAATAGCCACCACCCTGGTACTAATCTCCGTGTTTGTGCCGCTTATTTTCCTGGAAGGCAATATCGGCCGCCTGTTCACCGAGTTTGCGCTGGCCATTGCGGCCGCGGTGGCATTTTCCAGCGTAACCGCACTGACACTGTCACCCATGATGAGCTCGTTATTACTGAAAAAGCGCCAGCGCTCGTCAGGTTTTGGCAGCTGGATGGACAGCCGCTTCAGTAAGCTGGAATCTGCTTACTACAACAGCCTGGGTAAAACTCTGCACCAGCCGCTGCTGATGGTGCTGTTGCTGGCCGTGGCGGTCACGCTGATTGTGCAGCTGTCTGAGCGGGTGCCAAGTGAATTTGTTCCCCGTGAAGATCGCGGCAACTTCTTCATTTTGATGCAGGCACAGGAAGGCGCAAGCTTCAAAAGCAATGCAGAAAATCTCAAGAAGATTGAAGACATTCTGATGCCCTACCGGGAGGACGGACGCATTGGACGGTTACTGGTGCGCACACCTGGCTTCGGAGGCAATGCCGGTATTGCTATTGTCGGTGCTGCGCCCTGGGACGAACGGGAGCACAGTACGTTTGAGTTGATGGATGAAATCAGCGAAAAGCTCAATGCAGTGCCGGATGTGCGCTCCTTTGCCATCATGCGAAGTGGTATCAGCGGCGGCTTTGGCCGGCCCGTTGAGTTCGTGTTGCAGGGGGATACGTACGAAAATCTGGTAGACTGGCGGGACACCGTGATGGCGCGGGCCGCAGAAAACCCTAATCTGATCCGCATGGACTCTGATTACAAAGAGACCTTTCCCCAGCTGCTGATTAATATTGACCGCGACCGCGCCGCTGATCTGGGCGTATCCATCAGTGATATTGGTCGCACGCTGGAAGTTATGCTGGGCCAGCGACGAGTCTCGACCTTTCTGGACCGTGGCGAAGAGTACAATGTCATTATGGAGGGCATCGAAGCCGATTATCGTAGCCCCAGCAGTATAGACAATCTGTATGTGCGTTCGCAGCGCAGTGGCGAATTAATTCCTATGGACAACCTGCTAACGTTCACCGAGCAAGCCACTTCATCGCGACTGAACCGCTATAACCGTATGCGCGCCATTACTATTTCAGCGAATCTTGCTGAGGGCTACACAGTGGGTGAAGCACTGGCCTATCTGGAAAACATTGTTCAGACAGAATTGCCCGACACTGTGTCAATTGACTACAAAGGCGAGTCGCAGCTGTATCAGGAAGCCGGTAATTCGTTTATTTATGTCTTTATACTGGCGTTGGCGGTGACGTATCTCATTCTGGCTGCCCAGTTCGAAAGCTGGATCCATCCGCTGGTTATCATGCTTACCGTGCCACTGGCGCTGGTGGGGGCGTTTATCGGGCTGTATCTGAGCGGGCTGACGGTGAACATTTACAGTCAGATTGGTCTGGTGATGCTGATAGGGCTGGCGGCGAAGAACGGCATCCTTATTGTGGAATTTGCCAACCAGCTGCGTGACGCCGGGATAGAATTTGAGGAAGCGTTACGCCGCGCTGCCCGCCAACGACTGCGTCCAATAGTGATGACCGGTTTCACCACTATTTTTAGCTCTTTACCGCTGGTCCTGGCCACCGGCCCTGGCGCGGAGAGTCGCACCGTGATTGGTATGGTAATTTTCTCCGGGGTGCTGGTGTCTGCGTTTATGACGTTATTTGTGGTGCCTACCGCGTACGCGTGGCTGGCCCGGCACACCGGCTCGCCGTTACGACGTACGCAGCAAATAGCGCAAATGGATGAAGATATTCCTTACCGCAAGGGCGAAACAGACAGTTAACTCTTTACGGTAGCAGGATAAAAAACGGAGGCCGGGCCCTCCGTTTTTTATCACTACATCCAAATAGCCATGTCATCTGGCTACCCGCCCTATTTGCAGGTCAGGCTGGCGCAGCTGAAGTAAGTTAAGGCAATGAGCCTCCAGGCACATTGTGTCCCCACACCCGTCAACATTAGTAAGTTCTTCGGTAACCGTAACTATTAACAATTGCCCACAGTAATCCTGTCTGAGGATTCCACAGTAAATACCTTACCCGTGTAGAAAAAGACAGGAGTCCTGAATGGCTAAAGGGCACGATGTACATTCGTTTACCCAGCTGCCACCAAAAGCCTGGTGGTCGGTGATAAAACAGGTATATACCAAGATACAAGAACACAATCTGTCATTAATTGCTGCCGGGGTGGCGTTTTATTTTCTCCTCGCTATCTTTCCTCTCCTGGCAGGGATCATCTCGTTATACGGTTTATTGGTAACACCGGAAAACCTGCAGGCACATATGAATACGCTGCTGGAAGCGGTGCCTCAGGAGAGTCGCGATATTCTTCAGGAACAAATGCGGAACCTGATGGAAAAGTCGGACGCCACGCTGGGAAGTGGGGTATTGTTAAGCTTACTGATTACGGTGTGGAGCTCCAGTAAGGGGGCCAATGCGCTAATCACCGCCTGTAATATTACCTACTACGAATCAACCCACCGGGGTTTTTTTCGCGCAATTTTGGCACGAATGGGCTTTACGCTTAGCGGGATAGCCATCATCGTATTTGCATTACTTGCCATGACAGTACTGCCTGACCTCATCAGCTGGTTAGGAGGGTACAAGCTAAGTGATACAGAGGCAAAGTGGATAACCTGGCCGGCGCTTATTGTGATGTTTAACGCCACGCTGGCTGCGTTGTACCGTTACGGCCCACATCGTAAAAAAGCCAAATGGCGCTGGGTCACAGTAGGATCGTGCAGTGCCACTGTACTTTGGTTGCTCGCCACGTTTGCGTTCTCCTGGTACCTCCAGTCCTTTGGCGCTTACGACAAGACCTACGGCTCGGTAGGCGGCATTATTGTGTTGCTTATGTGGATGTATATCAGCGCCTTTATCATTCTGTTGGGCGCAGAAATAAACTCAGCCATTGAATTACAGACTACCGAAGACAGTACGGTGGGAGAAGACCAGCCCATGGGTGAACGCGGTGCTTTTGTGGCGGATAACACGCCCGAAGGACTGAAAGAGAAGCGTAAGTAAAACTGCTGGAGCGGGCAAAGTGAACTGCCCGCCGCTGTTCTGCAACCACAAAAAAGCCGGCATAGTTGCCGGCTTTGTTAGTTTGACAGACTTACTCGTCGAGGAAGCTTCGCAGCTGCTCAGAGCGGCTGGGGTGGCGCAGTTTACGCAACGCTTTGGCTTCGATTTGACGGATCCGCTCGCGGGTTACGTCAAATTGTTTACCTACTTCTTCCAGAGTATGATCGGTATTCATGTCTATACCGAAGCGCATACGCAGTACCTTGGCTTCACGGGCCGTAAGGCCGGCCAACACTTCCTGAGTAGCATTTTTAAGGCTACCGCCAGTCGCTGAATCAAGCGGCTGAATGATGGTGTTGTCCTCGATAAAGTCGCCCAGATGCGAATCTTCATCATCACCAATGGGCGTCTCCATGGAGATAGGCTCTTTGGCAATTTTCAGCACCTTGCGGATCTTATCTTCCGGCATCAGCATACGTTCAGACAGTTCTTCCGGCGTAGGCTCACGGCCCATTTCCTGCAACATCTGACGGGAAATCCGGTTCAGCTTATTGATGGTCTCAATCATATGCACCGGGATACGAATGGTGCGGGCCTGATCGGCAATCGAACGGGTAATGGCCTGTCGGATCCACCAGGTTGCATAGGTTGAGAACTTGTATCCGCGACGGTATTCGAACTTATCCACCGCCTTCATCAAACCAATGTTACCTTCCTGAATGAGATCCAGGAATTGCAGGCCACGGTTGGTGTATTTCTTCGCAATAGAAATTACCAGGCGCAGGTTGGCTTCCACCATTTCTTTTTTGGCGCGACGCGCTTTCGCTTCACCAATCGACATACGACGGTTAATGTCTTTTATGTCGGCAATGACCAGACCAGTTTCCTGCTCAACCTGGTTCATTTTGGAAATACAGCGTTCAATTTCTTCGCGGTTGCTGGCCAGCTCGCTGGCATAGTCCGCGTTAGAGTCGATGGCTTCAGCTAACCATGCAGTAGAGGTTTCATTGCCCGCAAATGAGCGAATGAAATCTTTCTTCGGCATTTTCGCATTAACCACACAGAACTTCATAACCAGACGTTCCTGGATACGAACTTTGTCCATCATGGCACGCATGTTTTTAACCATGCGGTCGAATTGCTTCGGTACCAGACGGAACTCTTTAAAGATATCACTCAGAGCCGTGATCTGTTCACGTGCGTCAGGGTGCGAACGGCCTTTATCTTCAATTACGCCGCGGGCCTTGATGTACTGATCACGCAGTTCGGCGAACTTTTCGCGGGCCTGCTCAGGGTCTACACCAGTATCTTCTTCCTCGTCGTCTTCGTCCTCGTCGTCATCTTCGTCTTCCAGCTCTTCTTCAGAGAGCTCTGAACCGACGTGTGTGGCGGTGGGCGCGAGGTCCTGGTCGTCGTCGGGATCGACGAAGCCAGAAATAATGTCACTCAGGCGGATTTCTTCCGCTTCGTACTGGTCCCACTGATCAAGCAGATAGGTAATTGCTTCTGGATATTCAGCGACCGAGCACTGCACCTGATTGATGCCGTCCTCAATACGCTTAGCAATTTCAATTTCGCCTTCCCGGGTCAGCAGCTCAACGGTACCCATTTCACGCATGTACATGCGCACCGGGTCGGTAGTACGGCCAATTTCGCTTTCAACGGTAGCTAGTGCCTGTGCCGCCGCTTCGGCTGCGTCTTCATCGGCAGTGGCTTCTTGCATGAGCAGCTCGTCTGAGTCTGGAGCAGACTCCGAAACCTGGATACCCATGTCATTGATCATGCGGATAATATCTTCGATTTGATCAGAATCGACGATGTCTTGCGGCAGGTGGTCGTTTACTTCTGCAAAAGTGAGATACCCTTGCTCTTTACCTTTTGCAATCAGGAGTTTAATCTGAGACTGCTTGCTTTGCGCCATATACCCTACACTTCTCACATTCAATTAATTTGCAATAAACAGGGCTGTTGCTCCCTGTTTGCTGTCGTTTCATTGCCGCCCACCCGGCTGTAACCTGTTCTTCTGGTTACCTTGTCTGGGTCTTGCTGCCCGATTCTGGCGAGTAATTCTCACGACACCATGGTTAACATGGTCTGCGGCGAATTAGCCAGTATAGCAGATTTATTGTTATTTTGGCCAGATTGACGGCGGAATTTTTAACCAGAAATCACACTTTTAGGATCGCTGGCGTTCCTTCATGAGCAGGTTCAGTTCCTGTTTTTCCGCCTGTGAAAGCGGCTGAACCCGAGACCGGGATATCAGTGTTTCTATCCGACTGTCGAAATGCCAGTCCAAAAGCTTGGCAAAACTGTCGCTGTATACCTGGCGGGCGTCTTCGTCACTGACCAGATTTTCCTGTAACAGCAATTTCGTAATATGTGATGAATGGGGGTGATCACGAAAGTTTTCAATCACCTGCGCTGTCGTCGCCTGTGGGTGTTGCTGGCAATATTGGTGTACATCAATCAGCAAGTCCATGCCGGCCATGCCGCTGCTTTGCAGCAGAGTGGGGGACACTTCTTCACACTGGCTGGCTAATACAGGGGACTCAACTAACAGCTTTATCATCATACGCAGCGGCGATAACCGTGAGCGTTGCACGGCATGGCGGGGCTGGGTATTGCGGCTATTGCGCGGGTTGTGGTTGGCTTTGGCAATGTCCTGCTGTAACCGAAAGCGGTCATATTCGCCAACATGTTTGGCCAGCTCTTCCTGCAGCAGGGCACGCTGCTCGTCACCTAATACCTGATCGATAAGCGGCTGAGCCGCATTCTTCAGGGCCAGTTTGCCCTCCGGCGTGCCCACCTGGTGTTTTTTCAGTAAATTATCAAAAAAGAACCGGGACAGCGGCATAGCCTGGTCGGTGAGGGCGGTAAACGCTTCGGTTCCTACAGCACGGACCATGGTATCGGGGTCTTCGCCGTCAGGCAGAAACAGAAAGCCCAGCTGCACGCCGTCTTTCAGTGCCGGCAACGCATTTTCCAGCGCTCGCCAGGCCGCTTCCCGGCCAGCCCGGTCGCCATCATAGCAACACACAATATGTGAGGTGCCCCGGGTCAGCAACTGCATATGTTCCGGCGTGGTGGCGGTACCCAGCGCCGCGGTGGCGTTATTGATGTCGAACTGGCTGAGCGCCACCACATCCATATACCCTTCCACAATAATCACCTGGTTCAGTTGCCGGTTCGCCTGTCTGGCCTGATAGTAGCCGAACAACTCCTGCCCTTTGTGGAATATTCGGGTTTCCGGTGAGTTCAGGTATTTCGGACCACCGTCTTCTAATACCCGGCCACCAAAACCGACGACCCGACCACGCCGATCGCGGATGGGAAACATGATACGGTTGCGGAAAAAGTCGTAGGTTTTGCCTTGCTCGTTTTTATTCACCAGCTTTAGGTCAATCAGCTGACGAATACGGTCATGGTCCGTACCAAAGGTTTTCAGCACCGCGTCCCATTCATCGGGCGCATAGCCAATTTCCCAGCGCTTCACTACGTCACCGGATAATCCCCGCTGTTTAAGGTAGTCAATGGCTTGTTGGCTGTGCGGATGATTGCGCAACTGATGCTGGAAAAAGCGCGCCACCCGCTCCATAAGCGAATAGTCGTCTTCCAGTTGCTGCTTTTTCTCTTCGCTCATGGCCGGACGCATACCCTTTTCACGAGGGACTTCCAAGCCGTGGAAACGGGCCAGTTCTTCTATGGCCTCGACGAATTCCAGGCGGTCGAACTCCATCATGAAGGAAATGGCGTTACCGTGCGCGCCGCACCCAAAGCAGTGATAGAACTGTTTGTCCTGACTCACCGTGAAGGACGGGGTTTTTTCGTTATGGAAGGGGCAACAGGCCTGGTAATTTTTACCGGCTTTTTTTAGCTTCACACGGCTGTCTACCACATCCACTACATCAGTGCGGGCGAGGAGGTCATCTATGAAGTCGCGTGGAATTTTACCGGCCATGATACAACGAGAGCAAATGGATAAGGATGCCGTACTTTAGCAGGATGGCGGCGTTGCGCAACAGCGAAAGTGCGCTGTTGCGCAAGGACATCATGGGTTTAAACGCGCCTTTACTTTGCCGCTCAGTGCGCCCATGTCGGTGCGCCCTTGTACTTGTGGTTTAAGCACGCCCATCACTTTACCCATGTCCTGCATACCTGCAGCACCCGTGGACGTAATAGCGTTGTCGATAAGCGCCGCCACTTCATCGTCGGTGAGCGGTTGCGGCAGGAAGGTTTCCAGCACCGCAATTTCTTCACGTTCTTTGGCAGCCAGCTCCGGACGGTTTGCATCGTCGTACTGACTGGCAGCATCCTGACGCTGTTTTACCGCCTTGGTGATCACGGCCAGTACCGCGGCGTCATCCAGGGTGATTTGCTCATCAATTTCACGCTGTTTAACGGCGGCCAGGGTCATTCGAATGGTGCCCAGACGAACTTTATCTTTGGCGCGCATGGCGTCTTTCTGAGCGTTTTTCAAATCATCAACTAATGACATGCTAGTTTCCTTTCTACTGAGAGCTCGTATTGCGCTATGCACTATACCCTAGGGATATTGTGCATATGGCAATAGTCACTTTTGTTTAGCGCAAATGAAAAAGGTGCTGCCGAAGCAACACCTTTTGTGACTCGTTTGCCAACTCAGTCTTAGTAGAGTTTTACGCGACGTGCGTTTTCACGAGCCAGTTTTTTCAGATGACGCTTCTTAGCGGCAGCTTTCTTACGCTTGCGTTCCCAAGTAGGCTTCTCGAAGAACTCACGACGACGAACTTCAGACAAAACGCCTGCTTTTTCACAAGAGCGCTTAAAGCGACGCAGCGCCACATCAAATGGCTCGTTTTCTCTAACTTTAACGATAGGCATTAAATTCTCACCTCAAAACTTAACTGATATCCGGGTTAATATTGTGCGCGAAAAAGGCACCCGGGTTAAAAATGGTGCGAAATTCTAATCATATCCAGCGCGAATGTAAAGCATGATTTGCTAAAAAATAGTCAGTTTATGGCAAAATTGCCACGCTGCCATTCCCTGCTACAGCCATTAGCGGTACACTCTGGCGTCGTTTAACTTTTTACTTTCAGTCAACAGGCCAGATGTAATGCGGATTTTGGGTATAGAAACTTCTTGCGATGAAACCGGGGTTGCCGTTTATGACGACACGCTGGGGCTATTATCGCACGAATTGTACAGTCAGGTGAAGCTTCATGCGGATTATGGTGGTGTGGTACCCGAATTGGCCTCCCGCGACCACGTACGTAAAATCATTCCGTTGATTGAGAAAGCACTGCACGACGCCGATACCCGCGGTCAGGATCTGGACGGCGTGGCGTTCACCCAAGGCCCGGGGTTAGTCGGCGCGTTGCTGGTGGGCTCGTCAGTGGGCCGGGCACTTGCGTATGCCTGGGGCGTGCCTGCAGTTGGGGTACACCACATGGAAGGGCACCTGCTGGCGCCCATGCTGGAAAGCCGCGCGCCGGAATTTCCCTTCGTTGCGTTACTGGTATCCGGTGGCCACTCCATGCTGGTAAAGGTAGCCGGCATAGGCCAGTACGAGGTACTGGGTGAGTCTATTGATGATGCCGCCGGTGAGGCGTTTGATAAAACCGCCAAACTGCTGGGGCTTGATTATCCGGGTGGGCCGCTGCTGGCTAAACTGGCGGAGAAAGGGGAGCCGGGTCATTATAAATTTCCCCGTCCTATGACCGACCGCCCCGGACTGGACTTTAGTTTCAGCGGCCTGAAAACATTTGCTGCAAATACCATCCGCGATGCCGCCAATGATGAACAGACCCATGCCAATATAGCCTATGCATTTCAGGAAGCCGTGGTCGATACGCTGATCATTAAGTGTCGCCGGGCGCTCAAGCAAACCGGTATGAAACGTTTGGTGATTGCCGGCGGGGTAAGCGCCAACACCATGCTGCGGGAGAAAATGCAGCAACTCATGGGTGATATGAACGGCGAGGTGTTCTACCCCGCGCTGGAATATTGTACCGACAATGGTGCCATGATTGCGTATGCCGGCATGCAGCGCCTTAAGAGTGGCGAGCAATGCGGGCTGGCGGCGCCGGCCAAACCGCGCTGGCCACTGGATACGCTGGAAGCGGTTTAGCACACACTCTGCACACAGCAGCGGCGGAGTTTGTCGTCATCAGGCGTTGCCTGGCCGTAACGCCCGTTGACTTGGTTGCGCTATCTGGCCATATTTGCAGGTATTAATTATCGCCCGCTGTGACTACCCATCCATGAAATTCTTTTTGCTATTAAGCGGCTTGGTGGCCGCTTCCTTCATCTTTGCTGCAGCCGTGAACGCCCAACCAGCGCCGCAACAACACGTGGTGCTGATGTCTCTGGATGGTTTTCGCCACGATTATATTGAAAAGCACGATGCCGGTAATCTGGCCCGGATTGCCGATGAAGGCGTGCGGGCAGCGGGGCTGATCCCAGTTTATCCGGCGAATACCTTTCCAAACCATCTTTCGATTGTCACCGGTGTTTACCCCACTGCACATGGCATTGTGAATAATCGCTTTTATGATAAACAGCGGGTGAAGAAAAACGGCTACGCCGCTTACAGCCTGGGTAAAGGCAAACAAGACAGTTCGTGGATAAATGCGCTGCCGCTGTGGAACCTGGTGGAATTTCATGGCAAAAAAGCTGGCAGCTTTTTTTGGCCGGAAGCTGATGCACGCATCAACGGCGCGGTGCCGACCTATCATTATCACTACAACAAATATGCCAGCTACCAACAACGGGTAGACCAGATTGTGCAGTGGCTGTCATTACCTGATGCCTCGCGACCTGTATTTGTGGCAGGTTATTTTTCACTCACTGACACGGTAGGGCATGATTATGGCCCTGACGCGCCAGAAACCAAAGCCGCCGTGCAGCGGGTTGATGCGCTTGTGGGTGAGCTTTACGACAGACTACAGGCATTGCCGGTACCTGTGAACCTGATCATTGTGGCCGATCACGGCATGACGTCAGTGGACGAGGAACGTTTGATCACCGCCGAGTCACTGGGCATAGATGAAAGCTTTGTATACGAAAATGAAGGCGCGCAAATCATGGTGTACGCCAGACCGGGTGTGCCGCCGCAAGCGGTAGAGGAAGAAGCCACTAGGTTACGGGCACTGGCAGACGGGCGGTTTACCGTATTAAGTGATACGGAGCGCGCCGAGCGGCATTTTCAGCGGGGGCCGCGCACCGGCGACATCGTGCTGGAAATTGCCCCGCCAGCCCGGTTTATTGATGCCGACCACACATTTAGCAGTCCGGGCGGGCACGGTTATTTACCCAGCCACCCCGACATGGCAGCCACCTTTGTGGCGGCTGGCCCTGCATTTAAAAAGGGGGCGCGGTTGCCGGCTCTGTCGGCGCTGGAAATCTATCCCGGCATTGCGCACCTGCTCGGTTTGCCCCTGCTAAGCGAAACCGTCAGTGACGGGGCTGTGTTTAAACAGGGGCTTTCCGAGAAAATAGCAGGGGCCGAGTAAGTAACCTGCCCTTTGCGCAGCGCAAAGACTAAAGTGTCTGTGCATCCAACCAGTCGGCAAAGCGGCTTGCAATAGCCTGGGTGCTGAACTCACACCGGGAGGGCCCGGTGGCGTCCTGATATTCCACCACGTTGTCATGTTGCTTAACATCACTCACCGGCATGCGAACCGATATCAGCATGCCGTCAATTTCAATTTCCTCAGCACCCATTAGTCTGTCCTTCTGCTTTCTACTTTTCAGTATTACTGCGTACGCAGGCCGTCCGGTTTGGTTTAGCCGGACCACTTTCACAAAGCCGGACACCGGTGGACGTGGCGTCCTCTTACTGCGGGTTACATGGGGACAGACCTTCGTCAGCCCTGGAATGCGGCAAAGCAGGGCTATTTCAGCTAGGGCGAAGCCGACAATACCGGGTGGGTGACCAGCGTTGGCCAGCGACGGAATGCGTTATCAATGCCCGGACGTTATTCTTTGATCCGGCCTTTATGCCAGATTTTACTTTCCGTCCGTGAGAGCAGACGCACAATGTTGTCTTTATGGCGGGCAATAATCAGCACGGCCAGCATGGCCACAGGAAGCGTATAGTCGGGTTTTATAGACCAGGTAAACAGCGGAGCCAGTGAGACCGCGACAATGGCACCGAGAGACGAATACCCAGATATAAACACCACAATAATCCAGGTAAATATTAATAAGCCAGCCAGGTCGAGGCCAATGGGTAACATGGCGCCAAACGCGGTGGCCACAGCTTTGCCGCCTTTAAAGCCAAAGTAGAGCGGGAAAATGTGTCCCAGGCATGCCCCAATCGCAATGACGCCCAGAAACACAGGCTCTATGCCAAGAAAATAACTGCCGTAGACGGGCAGTGTGCCTTTAAGAATGTCACTGATTAGCACCAGGATGGCAGGGACTTTGCCACCGATACGGAATACATTGGTCGCCCCCGGGTTACCCGAACCGGCGAGTCTGGGATCGGGTAAGCGAAATAATCTGCAAATGATAATAGCACTGGAAAGAGAGCCCACCAGGTAGGCCACTCCGGTCATCAGAATTATCAGTGCGATCATGTATTACTACCGGCGTTCAGGTTACACTGCTGCCACACTACTAAAATCCGCGGGTCTGCGCCATACGGGGGCAAAAAATTCCGCGCTGGTAAGACGACCGGGTATCGCCCTTGCATAAGGGGGATAACAGGAAACGCTCGGCGGCAGACTCACAACCCTGATTTGAGACGGTACAGGTAATGGAAAAGATTACGATAACGGGTTTACGCGTAGATACTCTGATTGGCGTGTATGACTGGGAACGTGAGCAACTCACTACTCTCAAGTTGGATATTACCCTCACAGCCAGCCTTATCAGTGCAATGACCTCTGATGACGTAAACGATACCATCGACTATGCGGCGCTGGCTGAACACGTGCAAAAAGAAGCGAAGAACTGTCAGTACGAACTGTTAGAGGCGTTTGGCCATCACATAATGAACAGCATCCTGCGCACATTCCCTAGCCAACATGTGGCGCTGGGTATCTGCAAGCCGGGGATCCTTGCTGACGCAGACTCGGTTACTGTGTGGATGGAAAGATCGGCAGCGGAATGAAGCAGCATCGCATTTTAATCAGTGTGGGTTCTAACATTGAACGCACGTATCATACTCGCCAGTCCCGCATTGCCTTAGCGCATTACTTTGACAACCTGGTGTGTTCCCGGGTGTATGAAAGCCAGGCGGTGGGATTTGATGGTAAGCCCTTTTATAACCTGGTAGTACAGGCCGATACCAGCAAGTCCATTGAGGAAGTGTGCGCTATCCTGAAGCAAATTGAGGTGGACAATGGCCGTGTCCATAGTCAGAAGAAATTCTGCTCACGGACGCTGGATTTGGATCTGTTAACTTACGATGACGTAGTTACCACGCAGCCTGTGGTGCTGCCCAGAGAAGAAATCCTGTATAACGCGTTTGTACTGCAGCCTTTGGCTGAACTGGTTCCTGCCGGGTTACACCCCGTCACAAACGAAAGCTACGCCGCCCTCTGGCAAAATTTTGATAAATCATCCCAGGCACTGCATCCCATTGCCTTCGAATGGAGTTCGTAAATCCCCATGACACTATTTGAAATTATTATTCTGGCCATTATTCAGGGAATTACCGAGTTTTTGCCCATCAGCAGTTCCGGGCATTTATTGTTGCCCGCCGTATTACTGGGCTGGGAAAATCAAGGGCTGGCCTTTGATGTGGCTGTGCATGTCGGCAGCCTGTTGGCCGTGATGATTTATTTTCGCAATGAAATTGCCTCGATGACGGTCGCCTGGTGTACGCAAGGTTTTTCCAGGCAACAATCCACAGACAGTAAGTTAGCCTGGTGGGTGATACTGGCAACTATACCGGCTGTGATTATTGGCTTTTTACTCAAGGACTGGATAGAACTGAACGCCAGAACGGCGTTGGTGATTGCCTGTACTACCATACTGTTCGGCCTGTTACTCTGGTATGCGGATGCCACCGCAAAACGCAATCAGTCGTTGACGTCACTGAGCTGGAAGCAAGCATTGATGATTGGCCTGGCACAGGTACTGGCCCTTATTCCCGGCACCTCGCGTTCCGGGATCACCATGACGGCGGGACTCATGCTTGGGCTTGACCGGGAAAGTGCTGCGCGTTTTTCGTTTTTGTTATCTATCCCCGTTATTCTCGGAGCCGGCACGCTGGCTACCATTGACCTTATTGCAGAGGGGCAACAGGTTGACTGGGCAGCGCTGTTCTACGGTGCGGCATTCTCGTTCGTCAGTGCGTATTTGTGCATCTACCTGTTTCTCAGCTGGATAGCCCGCATCGGCATGCTACCTTTTGTAATCTATCGCCTTGTATTGGGTGTAATATTACTGGGCATCGTGTTCATGTAATTAGCCGCTATGGCATTTGGCTGAGTGATTGCCACAGCGTCGTACAGCCCCGGTGAGCGCCGCCGCAAAGGCTAATAGCATTTTATAAAAAGGACTAACATCAATGTCAGACACTATTTTTACTAAAATTATTAACCGCGAAATCCCCGCGGATATTCTGTATGAAGACGATCAGGCGTTGGCGTTTAAAGATATCAATGCACAGGCGCCCATCCACTTTCTGGTCATTCCCAAAAAGCCCATTGCAACCCTTAACGATATGAGCGAGGACGACCGGGAACTGGTCGGGCACCTATCTTATATTGCCGCCAAACTGGCAGACGAGATGGGATTTGCCCATGAAGGCTATCGGACCGTGATGAACTGTAATGAATTTGGCGGGCAATCGGTTTACCACATCCATTTACATGTGCTGGCAGGTAAACTACTGGGGTGGCCGCCGTTTACCGATAAGCCGAAGACGCTGGAATAACCGCGGGTATCGACCAATAACGCTAGTGGGTGGCGAGTCGCGCCGCCCAGTTGCCCTGATGTTGGCGCTCGCAGTCAACTTCGTTGTCAAACAACACGTGGCGTTCCGGATGATGCAGTGAGACGCCGGCATCACCCAGTGCCTGCTGAATACGCTTAACGATGGCGGTATATTGAGTGCTGCGTGCGTCCTGCATTGTCTGCGGTGTGGTAAATATGAGTGTCACCATCAACGAGTCGGGAAAGTGCCGATAATCCACCGTGTGGGTTAACCACTCAAAGCCAGGCAACGCTTCCAGCCATTCCTCACACGCCCGGGTCAGTGAACTGACAATCGCCCGCTCCTGTTTTTTATCCTGTTTGCGCATCATACCACCACATGAAAAGTCGGACGGGTAGCTTAGTGGTTGTGGGCAGTGCTGTAAACTGCGTGATTTTTCACTTCCGGCGTGTGGGCGTAGACGTGCATGCGCGATAACAAGGCCTTGCAGCATCAAAGAAGCCATGGCGTTGTGGTGGTCCACACCCCGTAAGATAAAAGGTAAGTGGCGCGTATATCAGAGTAGGGAGACGGTATATATGGGCGCCTTGTCGGTAAGCACAAAAAAGCCCGGTATCTCCCGGGCTCTTTTCAACAGAAGGCCAGCTTACAGGCCAAGCACATCCTTACCCTGTTCGAAGTGGATGTCCACAGGGATATTGGCTGCCTCAAGCTTGGCTAAATCCGACGCCAGTACGGGCTTGATAACGCCCATTGATTCGACCAGCTCAACCACACCGTCGTAGTTGCCGTCGCCCTGAAGGGTCAGAATAAGTTCGGACAGGGCAGCCACTGCTGCGCCCATTTTTTCCATATTTACCCGATACAGTCCTTCGTCTGTTTTTTCAAACGCGCCTTCCTGAGCAAAGAAATTAAAGCGGATCATATTCGCTTTGCCGTGCGCACTGGAGGCCCCGAAGCGCACTGAACGGAAAATGCCTGCCATAAAGGTCACATAGTAATCTTCCAGTTCGCCTTCGGTGATCACGCCTTTATCTAACAGGCTCTGCACCATGTACAGGCCAAGGATATCGGCCTTGCCTTCCTCCAGTGCCGACGCGTGTTCTTTCAGTGCCGCACGCACCGTGCCTTTGCCGTCGAGAGTGTTTTTGACACCCAGACCATGGGCAACCTCATGAAACATGGTGTTGGCGAAAAACGCGTTGAAAGTGATATGGTCACGCTGCTCCGGCACAATCAGCTCATCGGCAATCGGTAACAGGATATTGTCGAACTTGGCGCGCATCGCGTTTTTCAGCTGTAAACGGCGCGTGCCTTTTTCCAGCTGCACGCGCTCATCGTTTGGCAGGTTGATAGCAATCGTTTTACTGCCGGCGTTGGAGTGGCCCGCGTAATACACCACATCGTAAGCGTTCAGGTCGGCATCAGAGCCCGGCATTTCAGCTTTGTAAGGCTCATCCACCGGCAGACCACGTTGTAACTCGGGCAAATGTTCTGCGTATTTCGCCAGCTTTTCACTCCATGCCATGTCTTTGATGAGCACATACGATTCGAACGCTGCGCGGTAGCCAAACAGTTGGTCTTCATAGGTTTCGATAGGCCCAATCACCACCTCTACCGGGTTTGACTTCATGTCCATCCAGGCCATATCTGACGCCAAGTAGTTGTTAGACAGGAAGGCATCGGCACGTAGGTTGAGGTAATTTGCAAACGCCTCATCTTCCGCCAGTTTTGCCGCTTCTCTCAGCAGACTGGCGGCTTTGGTTAACTCTTCGTGGTAGGCTTCTGAATAGGGGATGGTAATGAGCTGACCTGTTTTATCCCGGCGTACCAGCGAATAAAGCCCGTCCTTATTTTCCAGTGACGCGGTCATGAGCTCTTCTTTACTCATGTCATGAGGATAGAACTCAGCACCGGCTGGCTTGCCGTTATACCCCGGCAGAAACGGCTCGTCGCCGTTCAGGCGATCCCACGGCCCGTAATTGATGCGGGCGAAGTGCCGTACGTCCTCGTCCTTTATACGTGACAGAAATGTTTGCTTGTCCTCGAAAAAAGCCTGTTTCCAGAACAGGTCATCCATAATTTTTGATGCATCAATAAGAGTACTGACCATGGCTTGTTGATCGTCACTAAGGTGAGATAAGTCTGCTGTCAGTGTCACTGGGTGATAAATATCCAGACGGCTTTCGTCAACCAGCAGTTGCTCATTGGCTCCCACCGGTTGCTCGGGCTGAGGTGTTTTGGGTGTTACGGTTTCCGGCGCTTCGTTACAGCCGGTTAACAGCAACAACGAGGCCGACAGGGCGAGGCTTAACTTTGATAATGTCATACTATGTTCTCTCTGTAATCGACACTGCCGGTCAGGTGAACACACTCACACCTGCATATGACAGCAATACTAGACTTTTGGATAGCATAACGAAGGTGGAGACAAAGCGCTACAGCGACTATCTTGATTACAGAGAACGCAGATGGTCGAAAAAACGATGCTTTTCAGTGCATGGTTATCGAATCATGATATATTTTTATAAAACATGCTGCTGCGACCTGGCTTCTCATAACTGTCAGTCAAGGATTGTGATGACAGCAGGTACGCATAATCAATCCGGCATGGCTTCGCTCAATGGCCGCTATGCTGAGAACTTCAAAAAGGTAGGTATATGTCAACGCAAAATGCGCTTCTGACCATTCTGGTTGAAAAAATCAACAATGACACATTGGTATTGCCCACACTGCCGGCAATTGCCCTGAAAGTGAGAAAGGCGGCGGATGATCCTGACATTAACTTAAACGCGATGGGCGATGTGATTGGTCAGGATCCATCACTCACCGCGCGGATGATAAAAATTGCCAATAGCGCCTATATGGGCCGGTCGGTAAAAGTCAATTCAATTGGCCAGGCCGTCACGCGTATTGGCTTGCGCCAGATTAAAAATATTTCCACAGCCCTGGCCATGGAGCAGCTGTTCGTTTCTAAGAACGAGGTAGTGGGTAAATATATGCAGCGTGAATGGGCTAACACAGTCAATGTGGTAGCAAACTCAATGGCTGCCCTGCAACTGTATATTACGCGCACTAAAAAGCGTGAGCTCAATATGGATACCATGACCTTAGCGGCACTGGTTCATAATATCGGTGTACTGCCCATTTTAACCGAAGCAGAGCGTCATGAAGAAGTCTTTGCCAACCCTACATTCCTGGAAGTCGCTATTGATAAAATGGCAGGGCCAATTGGTGGTCGGATTATGCGGGAATGGGCGTTTGGTGATGAGCTGGTAAATATCGCAGAGCACTGGCGTGACCTGGGTGTGATCCCGGACAACCTTTCTTACATTGACTTTGTAAGGGTAGGGGCGGCATTAGCCGGCAAAATGGACAGCCAAAAGGATGCCGTATTCAACCTCGCTGTTCAGCGCGGTGTCATTGAAGATGTCAGCTCGCTTACGTCTGATGAGTTTGTCGAAATGCGCGAGGCGGCAAAACAAATATTCGCCTGATCTGGTGTCTGCACGCAGCGGTAAACCGCTGCGTGTGACTATACTCTTTATTCTTTGTTCAGCGTCAGGGCGTCGCGGACAAAGTCCAGGAAGGTGCTGAGTTCCGCTGACATCAGCGCGAATTCAGCATCAAGACGGGCTTCTACCTGATCTTTAGGAATGTCGCCGGTCTCTTCTTTAATGCGGTCAGTAAACTTAATGCGCTTGAAAGAGCCATCTTCCGCAATAACCGCTGTTAACGTTTCCTGATACTCGAAGCTGACTTTCTGTACCAACTTGCCAGCATCCAGGTGCAGTTTAATTTCATCACTGTCCAGCGGCTGATTCTTAACGCGCACCACACTTTCTAAATCATCAGTGGATTTTAACTCGGCTTCTTCGGTGAGGGTAATACCGTCCGGCGCACCGTCGGTCACCCAGTGCGTCAGCTCACTCTGCAGGCTGTGGCGGGCCATGGGCACCACCGGCAGCGAACCGATAGCTTTGCGCACCAATGCCAGCCAGCCTTCAGCTTTACCATCTGCAGAGGCATCCACGACCACTAATTTTTCAGGGATTGAAATGAAGCCGTGAATATAACTGTTTTTGGTAAATGCCTGAGGCAGCAAACGGGTGGTGATTTCCTGTTTTAAGTCAGACTGCTGCTTTTTACCCACCGGAGAACCCGTTTCCACTTCAATCTGGGCAACTTTTTCAGCCAGTTCGGCGTTGATAACCGCGGCAGGTAAAATCTTTTCCTGCTTTTTCACTGTGATCCAGTAACGTTCCTGGACTTTGTGGAACATGGCGCCGTCTTTTCCGGCTTGCGAGAAAGGTGAAGCGAAGCCCATGGTAGCAGTGTCATGGCTGCCGCAGGGGCGAAAGGCATTCTCCTGCAGCATAGTCTGCAGGTCGTCATCGTCCAGGGAAAGGGGCTGGGTCAGCTGATACGCTTTTACGTTTTTAAACCACATTGGATTGCGTCTTGTTGCTAAGAAAAGGCCGGCAAGCGTACCAATCGACGCGTGCCTGCGCAATCAGGAAAAGGGATATTTTTGGTGAGCAGACAGCGGTTGTTATTCAGCACTACCACTGGTGGTGCGGGTGCGCTTAGGGAACCGGATAATGTACTCCAGGCCCTGACCTGGCTGGCTGTTGGCCTCTATTTTTCCACCCAGTGTCTGGGTCACCAGGTTGTACATGATATGCGTGCCTAAGCCACTGCCGCCCTGGCCCCGCTTAGTCGTGAAGAAGGCGTCGAACAATCGGGCGAGATCATCCTCATTCATACCGCGGCCATCATCTTTGTAGACCATGATAATTTCATCATCCTCTGCTTTTACCGACAGCTGAATATGCCCGCTGCGCATGTCTTCAAAGCCATGGTTCAGTGAGTTCATGATCATGTTGGTGGTGATTTGGGCAATTACACCCGGTGCGCAGCGTATTTCCAGGTCCTCCGGGCAATCAATCGCCACTTTGTGGCGGGTCTGCTTGAAGCTGGGCTGCAGTGACTGCAACACCTCATGCAGGTAGCTGTTCAGGTTGAATTGTCGTTCAGCTTCGCTGGCTTGATCGACTGCCACCTGTTTAAAGCTGGCCACCAGGTCGGAGGCCCGGTGTAAGTTGGTCAGCAACAGTTGGGTGGTTTGGCCTGCTTCGCTAAGGAAATTCACCATGGCTTTATGGGTCAGCGATTTATCTTCAAAGGCGCTCTTGAGCTGTTGCAGGCGTTCTTCCAGAAAACTTGCCGCCGTCACGCCCACGCCCATCGGGGTATTTACATCGTGAGCGATGCCGGCAACAAGACCGCCCAGTGAGGCCATGCGTTCGGACTCCAGCAGCTGGTCTTTGGCCATTTTTAGGGTGTCCATGGATTTCGCCAGCTCGGCATTCCGTTTGCGCAACTCATCCTCAATGTACTGGCGATTCTCATTCTCCTGGCGCAGTTCGCGCTGGTTAGCAATGAGTTCATCTTTTTGCTGTTCAAGATCCAACATAATTTGCGACAGGGAGGCGGTCTTCTTAGCCACTTCCTGTTCCAGCAACAGGTTCTGATCATCCAGCTTTTTATTGGCAGCACTTAACTGTTCCTGGGTGCCATGCAATTTAGTCTGCGAGGCAATCAAGTCGTCAATGACCTGGTTATAAGAATCTTTTAACTGCTGGAGTTCATTATCATCGTCGAGGATAACCTGAATTTTCGACTCATTCGGTCGTTCAGGATCAAACGCGCTCATTTCGTCGGTGATCTCAGACAAAGGTTCGGACAACATGCGCCGGAACGCTGTCATAAATAAGAATACCAAAAAGGCAGTTTTAACAATGGCGTTACCGATGAGAAAGAAAATGCCAACCTCGATGCGACTAAAAATCGTGTCGAAGTCGGAATACAGTGACACATCACCCACGTTTGATTCTCGCCCGGAGAATTTGAAGACCAGGGGAAAGCTGTAAGAAAACAAACCGCCAACATGGTCGCGCATCACACCGGCATCGACAGTCTGGCCCTGCATTGGAATAGTTTCACCATAAGCAACGATAACATCGCCATTTTCATCCCGTATTTGCACACCTTGCACAATGGGCAGCTCCAGCAATCCCTGTCCTATCAGGCGAGCTTGTGGTGTATTAAGTTCCCAGATGGCGCGGGTCAGGCTGGTGGCAAAGGTGTTCTTGAGCGTGCGTAGCTCATCTTCGATGTGATGTTTGGTACTGAGGTACTCAGTAAAGATTTGTCCAACCGTGACAATCAGCGTCAGTACGAAGTAAACCGAAAGAACACGCGTCAGTAACTTCCTCGACAGTCCGGTCTTTACGGTTCCCATGTAATTAGCACCCTGTTGCAATGGTATGAACGACTCCTGAAAGCAAAGAATATGCGTAATACTGTGAATAAACAAGAAAAATGCGCTGGCTGGCAACTAGACTTTCGGACAAAACTTGACACGGGTTGGTAATACATTTAATAAAACTGTCACACAGCAGATTAATAATAACGGCGTTTTAATATGACCAGGAAAAAAACTATGTCCCGAACGGTCTTGTTGGTAGAAGACGAAGCGCCGATCCGTGAAATGCTGAAATTTGTACTGGAGCAGTCGGGGTTCGATACTGTTGAAGCCGAAGACTACGACATTGCAATGGATAAAATTTGCGAGCCGTACCCAGATCTCATTCTGCTTGACTGGATGTTGCCAGGCGGCAGCGGCGTACAGTTAGCGAAAAGTCTCAAACAACATGAGTTTACCCGCGATATTCCGGTCATAATGCTTACGGCCCGGGGTGAAGAAGAAGATAAGATACGGGGACTGGACGCGGGCGCGGACGATTACATCACCAAGCCTTTCTCGCCGAAAGAGCTGGTGGCGCGGATTAAAGCGGTCATGCGCCGGGTCACACCCACCTCTAATGAGGTACCCATTGAATTTAATGGTTTAAAGCTGGAGCCCATTTCACACCGGGTTGAGGCCAATGATGAACCTATTGATATGGGGCCGACAGAGTTTAAGCTGCTGCACTTTTTTATGACGCACCCGGAGCGTGTATACAGTCGCGAACTGCTGCTGGACAACGTGTGGGGCACCAATGTGTATGTTGAAGACCGCACCGTGGATGTGCATATCCGCCGGTTGCGCAAGGCCATTGCCAAGCATGGTCATGATGCTATGATCCAAACAGTACGCGGCGCCGGTTATCGCTTCTCCACCAAACCCTAACATCAGGGGCGGCCTGAGCGAACAGCACGGACAGGCCGTTTTCTTTCATAGTTACCGACGAACAGGCAATCAGGCATTATGTATTATCCGTTCTCATGGTTGAGAAGCCTTCTCCACTTGGCGGTATACCTTGTCGCGTTCGCTCTGATTGGTTTGCTGGCAGACGATATGCTGGTCGCTGTGGCTCTCGGCGCTACCCTGCTGCTAATTTTCAACTACTGGCAACTCTACAAGCTCAACCGCTGGTTGTGGCATAGCAGAAAAATCTCCCCGCCTACGGTGAGCGGTGTGTGGGAGCATATCTATGAAGGGATTTATTACCTGCAAAGGCGCAACCGAAACAAACGCAAGGAACTCGGTGAGCTGGTGAAACGCTTCCGGGAGGGCTCGGAAGCGTTACCGGATGCTGCGGTGGTGGTCGACGCCAAGGCCTGTATTATATGGTGTAACCGGTTGGCGCGGTTAGAGCTGGGTTTGAAGTGGCCTGCAGATGCCGGTCGTCGTTTAGATAATCTGTTGCGCCACCCTGATTTTATTGAGTATTTTCACACCGGTGATTATCACTATCCTATTGAGATCCCATCGCCAACCAACCCTAATAAAACTTTTGAATACCGGATTATGCCTTATGGTGAGGAACACTTGCTGGTGGTGGCCCGGGACGTGACGCGGGTATCGCAGTTAGAGGAAATGCGTAAAGACTTCGTGGCCAACGTGTCCCACGAATTGCGCACTCCCCTTACCGTTATTAACGGGTACCTGGAAATGCTGCCGGCTGCCGATGACAACCCGTTTATGCAAAAGGCGATGACCGAAATGACATCGCAAACCCAGCGTATGCAGAACCTGATTGAAGATTTGCTGATATTGTCTCGTATAGAAGCCAGCTCAGAACGTATCTACGAGAATGTGGTAAACATGCCGGCAATTCTTGCTCAGATAGAGCGTGAGGCACTGTCACTCAACAAAGATAAACATCATAAAATTGAATTTCATGTAGATCCCAGCCTGAAAGTGTATGGCGTGGAAACGGAGTTACGCAGTGCCTGCTCAAACCTGGTATTTAACGCCATTCATTACACTCCCCCCGGCGGGCATATTCAGGTGCACTGGAAACAGGACGCTCACAAGGTGAAATTTGCCGTACAGGATAACGGCGACGGTATTGCCCCTCCACATATAAACCGGCTGACTGAGCGTTTTTATCGTGTTGATAAGGCCCGCTCCAGGAAAACCGGCGGCTCCGGGCTGGGTTTGTCTATTGTTAAGCACGTGCTGAATCATCATAACTCGCAGTTGGAGATACATAGCGTGGTAGGTGAGGGCAGTGTGTTCTCATTTACGTTGACCAATGACATGGTTGCTGAGCGGTCTGCATCATGATTCGACGACTACTGTGCTTGCTGATGTGGTGTGCCATCTCGATGGATGCGCTTAGCGCCACTGACGAAATCCCCGACTATGAGCGCCAGCCAGGCGTGGCGGGCAAAATTACCTCGGTGGGGTCGGACACGCTGGCCAACCTTATGACTTTCTGGTCTCAGGAGTTCAGGGAGCTTTATCCGCAGGTTAAGTTTCAGATCCAGGCCTCCGGCTCCTCTACCGCACCCCCGGCACTAACCGAAGGCACCGCTACCATCGGCCCCATGAGCCGGGAACTGAAACCAAGTGAACGACGTGATTTTATTAATGCTCACGGCTATCCGCCGCTGGTGTTACGGGTAGCCATGGATGCCATTGCCATATTTGTTGAGCGACACAACCCGTTAACCGGACTGACCCAACAGCAGGTGGACGCCATCTTCTCAGCTACCCAGTTTTGCGGCGCCCCTGCTCCCATCACCCGCTGGTCGCAGCTGAATGTGTATGGGGACAACTTTACGGCGCCCATACGCTTATTCGGTCGGAATTCGGTATCAGGCACCTACGGCCTGTTCAAAATTGATGGCCTGTGTGACGGTGACTTTCGCAAGAACGTTAACGAACAACCCGGCTCTGCCTCTGTGGTGTTATCGGTGGGGTCGAGCCGCGGCGCGATTGGTTATGCCGCCTATGGCTATAAAACAGCCGGCGTGCGGGCGTTGCCAATAGGCGAGACCGCAGAGACCCTGATCCCGTTAACCTCGCAAACAGTGCGTAATGAAACTTACCCTTTTGCCCGTTATCTGTACCTGGTAATTAATAAAAAGCCGGGTGAACCATTACCTACGCTTGAGCGGGAGTTCCTTCGGTTTGTGCTGTCTAAGGAAGGACAGCGACAAGTTGAACGCGATGGCTACTTTCCTATCCGGGCAGACATTTTGCAGCGGCAGCGCCGCATTATCCAAAGTGACTAAGACAGTCACTTCATAATCGCTGCGGCTAATGTTGCCAGACAATTGGCGAGGTGGGTGTCCTGCAAACAGCCTCTTATCACAACTCACTCGCCCGGTTGTGTGGCATCCGACCGGCAGTCAACTGAACATAGCAATGGTCGCATTCCACCGACACCTACATTGTGAAAGTTTTGTGACAGGTTCACAGTGTAACATTTATGTCATTTAACGAAGGTAAAGTGCCAGCGTTTTCAAAATCCATAAAAAATCTGCACTTGGAGAAACGAATGGAACTTAAGCACTTATTTCAGGCTTCGGCGATTGCAACCGCACTCGTACTAGCTGGTTGTGGTGGTGATATCAATATCAGCGAAGGCGATATTGATAACAGTGTGACCAATAATAACGGTGGCAATGAAACTCCCACCAACCCCCCGGCTGAAAATGATGGACGTCCGGGAGATGCCAGTGCTTTTCTTAGTGGGCAGGTTTCAGAGGCATTCGGTACTGACGTTGAAGTGCGGGTATTATCAGGCCGTCTTACCGACGCTGACGCGGATGCCAGCGGCAACATCGTACTGACTAACGACACAGTATGGGCGCTTGAAGGTCCGGTATTTATTGGTAACGATAAAGCTGACAGTGTCACGCTGGAAATTGAAGAAGGTGCTATCGTATTCGGTCGTACCGGTGCAGATTATCTGGTAATCAGCCGCGACTCTGCTATTGAAGCGACGGGTACCGCAGAAAATCCGGTCATCATGACGTCTTACAATGATGTTATCGGTGATGAAGTTGGCGCCGGCCAATGGGGAGGGTTGGTTGTATTAGGTAACGCACCATCAACCAAATGTCCTCAAGACGGCTCAGACTGTGCACTTCAGGTTGAGGGTGCTGAAGAAGGTGCCGTATTCGGCGGAACGGACGAGACCGATAGCTCAGGTATCCTGAACTACGTGGTCGTGAAATATGCAGGTTTTGAAATCGCCCCCGACAACGAGCTGAACGGCATCACTTTCGGTGGTGTGGGTTCAGGAACAGAAGTGGATTACGTGCAAGTTCACGGCAACGCGGACGACGGCGTTGAATTCTTTGGTGGAACCGTAAACGCGAAACACTTGGTTTTGACTGCTAACCAGGACGATTCAGTAGACTGGGACAACGGTTATAAAGGCAAGCTGCAGTACGTATATGTACAGCATGCCTCTGACAACTCTGATGCCAACCGTGGTATCGAAGGTGACGGCGACGGCGGTGACGGCCTGGAGTTTTCACAACCTATGGTTGCGAACATGACGGTTGTGGGTAACAACTTCGACACCGCGGACGCTGACTCTGAAGGCCTGTTACTACGCGATCAGACAGGCGCTCATCTGATGAACTTCCTTATCACTGGCCCTGAAAGCATGGGTGAGTGTTTAGAAATGGATACGGACGACACGGTACAGGCAAACCTGTCTGACGGCGACCTGACCATGACTTACTCTGTTATCTCTTGTAGCGAACCTTTCAACACGCCTGACGGTGCAGTTGACCTGGAGACTTGGTTCACTGGTCAGGAAGGTAACCAGCTAATCGCCTTTGAAGATCGTGCTAATCTGGGTCTGAACATCGACGGTTCACTGACATCAGAAAGCATGTTGCTGACAGCAGGCGGCGATGCAGCGATGCTAGATACTTTCTTTGAAACTAATACCTTCGTGGGTGCGGTGGGCGAAACTGACTGGCGTCAGGGTTGGGCCTTTGGTTTTGGCGGCGGTAACATCGAGCTGGTTGAAACCACATCAGGCTGCCCGGCTGGGACTACTAACATCGCGTCAGTAGACGGTTCTACAACAACGTGTGAAATCTCAGGCACTATCACTGCTGACCTGACACTGACTGCAGGCAACCTGTATGCCCTGTCTGGTGCGGTATTCGTAGGTGGTGACAAAACTGACAGCGCGGTTTTGACGATTGAGCCCGGTGTGACGGTTTTCGGTAACTCAGGAAATGACTACCTGGTAGTCAGCCGTGACTCGCAAATCATGGCTAACGGAACAGCTGCTGACCCAATCACATTCACTTCGCGTGACCATGTTATTGGCGGCCTGGAAGCGGGGACAGCCGGCCAGTGGGGCGGCATGATTATTCTGGGTAATGGTGAATCAACCAAATGTCCGCAGGATGGCACCGACTGTGCGTTACAGGTAGAAGGCGCAGCCGAAGGGGCGGTATTCGGCGGTACTGATAATGCCGATAATTCCGGCGTGTTGCGCTATGTTCGTGTTATGCACGGCGGCTTCGAAATAGCGCCTGATAACGAGCTCAATGGCATCACCTTTGGCGGTGTAGGTTCAGGTACCACGGTGGAATACGTGCAGGTGCACAAAAATGCCGATGACGGTGTAGAGTTCTTTGGCGGTGCAGTTAACGCAAAATACCTGACTTTCACTGGTGTTCAGGATGACTCTGTAGACTGGGATAACGGTTATAAGGGTAAATTACAGTTTGTACTGGTTAAGCATGCGGATGATAACTCGGATGCCAACCGCGCCATCGAAGGTGACGGCGACGGCGGTGATGGACTGGCATTCTCCAACCCCACCGTGGCTAACATGACAGTGATCGGCAATAGCTTTGATACTGCGAACGCGGATTCAGAAGGCATTCTGCTGCGAGACCAGACCAACGCACAGCTGTACAACATCCTGGTAACCGGCCCTGCTGGCATGGGTGAGTGCTTTGAAGTTGACCTGAGTGACGGTGACACCACTGCGCTGGGTAATATGGACGGCACCAATACGCCGCAAATGGTCATGCAGTCATCAGTTCTGGCCTGTGCGGAAAATATCAAAAACTCTGGCGATTTTGACCAACAAGCCTGGTTTACTGCGCAGGACAACAACAGCCTGCTGGACAACACTGCAACAGTGCTGGATGGTATCTACACAGTAGACACCACGACAGCGACAGATGTTTCTGCTCTGGACAGCTTCTTTACGTCAGTCGATTTTATCGGCGCGGTGAAAGATGCTGATAATGACTGGACAGCAGAATGGACTGTTGCACTGGATAACTAAGCAGCCAGTAATTTTGCTGACATGGAAGCAAGTACGTGACATTAAGTGGCGTACTTGCTTTTTAAGTATCAAGCACGGGTATTATTCCGTAGCATAAGAATTGCGTACAACGAGGTTAATCATGAACAGACCTGCTAACAGGTTTTTTCTTAAGCCGCTCAGCCTGGCGGTAGTGGCTGGCCTGCTATCTCCCGCTTCTCCTGCCTTTGCGCAGTCTGACGAAAGTGAAGCCATTGAGGAAGTGGTGGCTACCGGTACCCGGTTGAAGGGAACGGCGACGGCGGTGATGCAGGAACGTAAAAATCAGGCGTTCGTTGCGGATATCATGGGCGCGGAGCAAATCTCACGTACCGGGGATGGTGACGCAGCGTCTGCATTACGCCGGGTCACGGGGCTGACGCTGGTGGATGGCAAATTCATCTATGTACGGGGCCTGGGTGAGCGGTACTCATCCACGCAGCTTAACGGGGCCGTGGTGCCCAGCCCGGACCCTACCCGTAACGTTATTCCGCTGGATTTGTTTCCTTCAGACATCATTGAAAGTCTGTCAGTACAAAAGTCATTCTCACCGTCAATGCCTGCCTCGTTTGGTGGCGGTAATGTCAACATCCGACTGAAATCCATTCCTTCTCAAAAGGTCTTTAACGTCAGTGGCAGCCTGGGCTACAACACTGAAAGCTCCGGTGACGTGCTGGATTATCCCGGCGGTGGACGGGACTGGTTCGGTGAAGATGACGGCACCCGTGCAGCTCCCGAATCAATCCGGCAGCGCTGGGAAGACCGCGAGTTTCTGGATAATCTGGAGCCAGAACTTGCCCGGGATTTACTGGGTGACGTTAACCGCGATTATGGTCCAGAGCGTACCAGCGCCGCCCCTGACATGGGCCTGAATGTAACCTTGGGTAACAGCTTCGATTATGACGAAGACTGGCGCTTTGGCTTTTTAGCCACGGCGGGATACGATGCGCAAACCCGCGCGACCGAGCAGTATGAGCTTCAGGATCCTGACCGCATTGGTGATGACGTGATCCTGGTACGTTTCTTTGATGACATTCAAGGCACCGAGCGCACGGTACAGTGGTCTTCACTGCTGACATTGGGCATCGACTATAACCGCCAGCATCAAATTGACTACAGCATCATTGCGCTTAACGATACCCGCGATGAGATCCGCGAGAAATTCGGTAATACTGAAAACCTCAACCAGGCGGAAGGCCTGCGTATCCGCGATATCGATATTGAATATGAAGAGCGCACCTTATACACCAATCAGCTGAAAGGCATGCACACCTTTCCGGACTTGAACTTCTTAGGGTTCGACTGGCGCTGGTCAGAAGGTCGCTCCATCCGGAATGCTCCGGGTAATATGGAAGCGCGCTTTGTACTGGCTGACGAAAATCAGGATGACGTGTTCGATGTAGCCAATGAGGGCTTCCTGATTGATGCGCAAACCGCTGCGCGTTATTCGTTTCAGAACCTGCACGACCGTTTAGAAAATTACGGCTACAACTTCTCGTTACCGTTAACGCTGGGTAAGTGGGAGACCGAATACAAATTCGGCGCCGATTTCGTGTCGAAAGTGCGTACCGCAGAATCCCGCCGTTTCGACGTCAATACACTGGGCTTTGCGAACCGTGAGTTTCTTCGTGGCAGTGTGTTTGGCGATATCTTAAGCGACGAAAACCTGGCCAGCGCGGAGCTGAGTAACCGTGCCGTACTGCGTGATACTACGGTCGCCGGCGATGACTATGTTGCCGGTCAGAAAGTGGATGCGTATTACGTTGAGGCTGACTTTTTTTATGACAATAAGTGGCGCTTCACCGGTGGGGTACGCTGGGAGGACTTCCGTCAGGTAGTGGCGCCTTTCGACCCGCGTACCAATCAGTTTGACCTGAATGACGACGCGGATCGTGCACAGCTGGCATTCCAGGAAGATGATTTTTATCCTGCGCTGGCAGTGACGTACTTCTTAAAAGACGACATGCAGCTTCGTGCCAGTATCGGTCAGACTGTGGTTCGCCCCGACTTACGTGAAGTGTCTTCATCGACGTATATCGATCCGCTGACTGACTTCCCTATTGCGGGCACACCCGGTCTGGAAACTACCGATATCATTAACTACGACCTGCGTTGGGAATGGTATCGCGAAGCGGGTAATAACCTGTCTGTCGGTTTCTTCTACAAGGACATGGAAGCGCCCATAGAGTCTGTACAGTCACCGGCACAGGATGGTCCGCCGCTGATTCGTATTGCTAACGCCGAGACTGGAGAGGTGTACGGCGTGGAGCTGGAATTCCTGCAAGGGTTAGACTTTATCGGCAACGGCATCTGGGACAACCTGTTCACCACCGGTAACATCACGGTGAGTGACTCTGAAATTGTGTTGGATCGCCAGAATATTGTTGATCAAACCGGGGTTTCTGCTGCTATCACTAACACCACCCGGCGTATGACCGGCCACTCGGAATACGTGGTGAACTTTCAGTTTGGCTTCGATTCTGACAACGGCGAGCACTCTGCTTCGGTAGTGTATAACGTGTTTGGCGAGCGAATTCTGATCCCCGGTATCGACGGATTTGATGACAGCTTCGAAGAGCCGTTCCACTCCCTGGATATGGTTTACAAGTACTACCCGGACTTTAATACCACTGTCACATTTAAAGTGCAGAATGTGCTTAATGAGGACAAGGAAATTGTGTTCGAGGACACCTTGCTGCGCTCTGAAACACGGGGCACCAGCTTCAGTCTGTCTTACAAATACGATTTTTAACGTATACAGTAAGTGTGAAAAGGGCCGCAAATTGCGGCCCTTTTTTGTTTATGCTCGCTGCGAATAGCGCCACATATATGACGATTGTGTAATAAAACTGTCACAGTAAACGCCTATTCTACGCGCAGAATTTTCAGGGTCGGGTAATACCGATTTTTTTAAACAATAAGGTTTGAATGTATGAAGCTTTTCAACTCGTTGCTGATGGCCGGGGCGCTGCTCACCGCTCCAGCGATGGCACAAGACGATGAAGTCTTAAAACCCGTTGTCGATGAAGCTGCCAAGATTAATGAGTCTGCGGCTGAGTCACAGGAAAAAATCAATGATATTACCGACCAGATTGGCTCGAAACTGCAGCAGTTCAAAACACTGAACAAAGAGATTGAAGGACTGGAAGTGTACAACGCCCAGTTGCAGCGCCAAATTGACAACCAGCAGCAGGAAATGGTCGACCTGAATGCTGCCATTGACGAAGTATCAGTAGTAGAACGTCAGATTACGCCGTTAATGTTGCGCATGATCACCGGTCTGGAACAGTTCGTTGAACTGGACGTGCCGTTCCTGCCAGAAGAGCGCGCAAACCGCATTGCCGACTTAAAAGCGATGATGGACCGCGCCGATGTGGCTACCTCCGAAAAATTCCGCCGTGTAATGGAAGCTTACCAGGTTGAGATGGAATACGGTCGCACCATGGAAGCCTACAGCGGCATCCATTCCATCGACGGCCAGGAGCGCGACGTTGAATTCCTGCGCCTGGGTCGTACGGCACTTATTTATCAAACTCGCGATGCCAGTGAACAGGGTGTGTGGAACAAGCAAACCCGCCAGTGGGAAAAGCTGGATAGCAGCTACCGCACCCAAATCACCAAGGGTTTACGCATGGCCAAAAAGCAACTGGCCCCCGATATGCTAATGCTGCCCGTAGCAATCACAGACTAAGAGGTTGATGAGAATGTTGAACACTGTAAAACGAATCGCTGTTGGTCTGGCTGCTCTGAGCATCAGCGTAGGCGCTATGGCGCAAGACGACCGTGCAATGGACCTGGACGCCCTGCTGAAACAGCTTGAAGAAGGCCAGTTTGCACAGTCTGAACAAAACCAGGCCCGTGAGCGGGAATTCATGCAGCAGCGCGCCGAGCAGGATCGCCTGCTGGAAGAAGCGCGACAGCGTCGCAATGCGCTACTGGCACAGTCTGAAAAACTGGAAACCCAGTTTGAAGAAAATGAATTTAAACTGGCAGATCTCAATGGCGCGTTAGACAACCGCCTGGGTTCACTGAAAGAGCTGTTTGGTGTGCTGCAGCAAGTGGCGGGTGACACCAAAAACAAATTCCACAACTCAATGATTTCGGCGCAGATCCCTGGTCGTTCGCAATTCCTTGATGAAATGGCACAGGAAATGGGTTCAAGCTCGAAACTGGCGTCTATCGAAGAAATCGAGCGTGTGTGGTTTGAAATGCAGCGTGAGATGACCGAGTCTGGCAAGGTCACCAAGTTCGATACCTCGGTCGTTGAAGCCGGCGGTGAAAAAGTGAATAAAGAAGTGGTCCGGGTTGGCCCGTTCGCACTGGTCTCTGACGGTAAGTACCTGGATTACAACGGCGCGACCGGAACGGTATCAGAACTGGTTCGCCAGCCCGCTGACCGTTACATGGACTCTGCGGAAGAGTTGCAGGAGTCTGATGGCAAACTGGTAGAGTTTGGTATCGACCCTACTGGCGGTTCAATCCTTGGCTTGCTGGTACAGGCGCCTAATCTGAAAGAGCGTGTAGAGCAGGGCGGTGCCGTAGGTTACATTATCCTGATTGTGGGTGCCTTTGGTTTACTGCTGGCCATTGAGCGTCTGATTTCACTGACTATCATTCGCACCAAGGTGAATAAACAGCTGAAGTCGAAGAAGATCAAGACTAACAACCCGCTTGGCCGCGTGCTTAAAGTGCGCGACAAGTATCCGGATGCTGACACCGAAGCCCTGGAACTGCACCTGACGGAAGCCATTCTGGGTGAGGTGCCGAAACTGAGCCGCAACCTGACCATCATCAAAATTATCTCGGTGGTAGCACCTCTGATGGGTCTGTTGGGTACGGTAACCGGTATGATTAATACCTTCCAGGCGATTACCCTGTTCGGTACCGGTGACCCGAAACTAATGGCGGGTGGTATTTCCACCGCTCTGGTTACCACGGTACTGGGTCTGGTGGTTGCTATCCCAATGACGCTGCTGTACGCCATGCTGAATACGCGTAGCAAAAACATTGTTTACATCCTTCAGGAGCAGGCATCGGGCGTTATCGCTGAGCGCGCTGAACGGAGCTAATCATGATTATCGAGTTTCTGGAAGCAATTCGCGATTTCACAGAGTCTGGCGGTCAGGTTCTCCTGGCCATCGGAGTGCTGATATTCGTTATGTGGCTTTTGATCCTCGAGCGTGCAATGTACCTGCTTATCTGGCACAAAAAGGCCAAGAAGAGCGCTATCAAAACGTGGAAAGCCCGCGACGATCGCTCTTCCTGGTTCGCCGAACAGGTACGTCAGAAAACAATTTCACAACTCACTATGCGCCTTAATGGCAGCATTCCTATCATTCAGGCTCTGGTGGCGCTTTGTCCGCTGCTGGGGTTGATGGGAACGGTGACCGGCATGATCGAAGTCTTTGACGTGATGGCCATATCCGGTTCCGGCAATGCCCGCTCGATGGCGTCAGGGGTGTCGAAAGCGACTATTCCGACCATGGCCGGCATGGTTGGCGCGTTGTCCGGCGTGTTTGCCGCAACCTGGCTGAACCGCATGGTGAAATCTGAACGCACGCATCTCGAGGATGCATTGATTATTCAACGTTAATGCCCTGACGGCATTAAGGTAAGGACATTATTATGAAGCAGCATTTTCAAAACCTGGTTGATGAAGAAGAAGCAAACATCGACATGACGCCCATGTTGGACGTGGTGTTTATCATGCTGATCTTTTTCATTGTGACCGCGTCGTTCGTAAAAGAAGCCGGCATTGATGTAAACCGCCCGGAAGCAGCCACTGCGGTGAAAAAGGATCGCGCCAATATCCTGATTGCTATCTCTGATAAAGGCGAAATCTGGATCAATAAGCGTCAGATTGACGTGCGTGCGGTGCAGGCCAACATCGAACGTCTGCATGCAGAGAACCCGCAGGGTACGGTAGTGATTCAGGCAGATAAAAAAGCCACCACAGAAACCCTGATTAAGGTGATGGACGCGTCACGCGCCGCCGGGGTTTACGATGTCTCAATTGCAGCGCAAGAGCCATAAGCCATGCCACGTTATCTGATTGCGTTTTTAGCTTCACTTGCCATTACGCTTGGGTTGTTCTTCCTGATGTCATCACTCATCAAAATGGGTGGCAGTGCACTGACGGAACCGCCTAAGGGAAGTGTGCTGGATTTTGTCAGGGTGAAGCAGGAAGAGCAGGTCGAGAAAAAAGACCGCAAGCCGAAGAAGCCGCCCAAGCCGAAAGAGCCGCCGCCGCCCATGGAGCAGCCACAAATGGACTCTCCCACACCGAACGCGGATAGCGCCGGGATGGACTTCGCTGCCGATGTAGGTGATGACATTTCACTGGAAGGCGGACTGGCACTGGACTCTGGGGACGGTGAATACCTGCCCATTGTGAAAGTGTCGCCGGTGTATCCTCGCCGTGCGTTACAACGCGGTATTGAGGGCTTCGTTATCGTCGAGTTTACGGTGACGAAACAAGGCGCGGTACGCGACCCTGTTGTGGTCGAGGCAGATCCCGAAGGTATCTTTGAACAGGCCGCCATTGATGCTGCCACCAAGTTCAAATACAAGCCACGGGTTGTCAATGGCGAAGCCACAGAGGTGTCCGGGGTTCAGAACCGCATCACCTTCCAGATTGACGGGTAAGTGCTATGAATAATGCAATAGTTAAAACAATCCATAGTGCGCTGGTTTGTTCAGCTTTATTGCTGACCGCCACACCCACTATGTTCGTAGCAAATCACGCGGTGGCCCAAGCGCAGCCAGAGCAGGAGCTAAAAGCCAGCGACAAGCCAACCCGGCGCGTACCCACGCTGCGTTCAACGGTATATGAGCAGCTTTCCCGGGCGCAAACCGCGGCCGACGAAGACGGCGACGTAGAAGAAGCGCTGTCCATCCTAAAAGAGGTGGAGAGCAAAGACTATTCAATGAATAGTTATGAACGCGCCATGATGCATAACTTCTACGGGTTCATTTACTACAACGATGAACAGTATGAAAAAGCGCTGGCGGAATTTGAACAGGTAGTTGAACAGCAGCCCATTCCCCGTAAATTCGAGATGACCACGTTGTTCTCACTGGCGCAACTGCATCTGATGCAGGGTAACTACGACAAAACCATTGAGTTTATTGAGCGTTGGGAAGCGTTGCACGAAGGGGCTATTCCGGCTAAAAACAAAGTGCTTAAAGCTCAGGCGTATTATCAGAACAAGCAATACGAGAAAGCCGCAGAATGGATTGAGCGCGCAATTGCTGCACATGAAGCCGAGGGCATGCTCCCGGATGAGGGCTGGCTGATTCTGCAACGGGCGGTGTATTACGAGCTTAAGCAGCCTGAAAAGGTAAAGGATGTGCTGGTGAAGCTGGTAAAGCTGTATGACGAGCCGAAGTACTGGACTCAGCTTGCCGGAATGTACGGTGAGTTAGGCGAAGAACGTACGCAGCTGGCCATTATGGAAGCCGCATATCAGCAGGGGTATGTAGAAAGTGCTGCAGATATCTTTAATCTGGCACAGCTGTATTACTACCACCGGGCGCCTTACAAGGGAGCATTGCTGATGCAGCAGGCAATTGACGAGGGTGTACTGGAAGCCAACCTGCGCAATTTGAAATTCCTGGGGCAAAGCTGGACGCTGGCCAAAGAGCAGGACAAAGCCATTCCGGTGATGATGCAGGCTGCAGAACTGGCCGATAACGGCGAGCTGGATGCTCAGGTTGCGCAGATCCTGCTAAACGAAGAACGGTGGGACGAGGCCATAGCCGCCGCGGACAGAGCCATCGACAAAGGCGACTTGCGTAACCCGGGACTAGCTTACCTGATTAAGGGCATGGCCCTTTATAATCAGCAGCAGTTCGCACGGGCACTGAATGAACTGGCTAAAGCCGAAGAGCACCAGAAAAGCCGTGCCATGGCACAGCAGTGGAAGCAATTTGTGACCAACGAAAAGCAATCAGCTGAGCGCATGGCTGCAGAACTGGGTGACGGTTAACCCGACCTGTTCTATCCCATGACGAAAACCGCGCACTGCGCGGTTTTTTTATGCCTGTTAAAAGTGGACACCCACACATTACTCCTATCATGGACATTCACTATCATCGTAAAAAGTGGAGACCCACACATTACTTATATCATGGACACTCACCTCCTGGCCCTAGGCGGTGCCCAAACGCACGGTGTAGTAACCGGACACACACTATTTTGAATAGCGTGCATAGCCACTAACGCTGTGCCTGACTGCGTTGCCTGTACTAATCACCGCGAAACTCTCAGGACGCAACCGATGCAGTAACTGGACCCACTATCTTGATAAACGTAGATAACCACGTGCGCGGTGGCTGATTACGTTGCCTGTGCTAATTCGCAGACCATCTGTCGGCCCCGACGTAAATACCGCTGAAGGTATCCAGCGCTGCGAAAGGGAATAACGTCTCATCTGATGGCATCGGCCACAGAGTGACGAGTGTGGGTGACCAAGTTACAAATAATCGGAATGACCTGGAAAAACTTGGCGTACAGGGTGAACGATGGCCGGGATAACCGCTTCAGTAACGTTAAGTAGCGGGCTAGTGAGGTAGCGAGCCTGCTTCTTGTTTGAGTTGGGTTAACCATTGCTTATGACGCAGCGCAGCATTAGGGTATTTTGAAAATATATCACGGGCCGCCTGGGTATGCCGGATTGCCATCAAACCTTCATTCAACGATGCAATAAGTTGCTTTGCGATGCGGTTGTCCGAAGCTGCCATTACGCGCACCCAGCTGGGCAATAGCGCGGGGCCTATCTGCTTCATACAGGCTTCATGGGGCGTCGCTGTGAAGTTCGCACAGTAGTAGGCGACAATGCTCTGCCCGAACAGTAAATAGTCTAACCGGCCTTCTTCCAACATTGAGTAGAGTTGCGGACGGGCAGTAGAGGCATACACGTTTACGAAGCCTAACTCGCGTGCTATTTCATCCTGAACTGAGTTTGCCGATACGCCGATAGTGGCGGTTGCCATGTCAATATCATCTATTCTGTCGATAGGATTGTCCGGAGTGGTAAAAATGGCGGAGCCTTCCTCACTGAGAGGTAAACTAAACGTCCCCCACGCCTGGCGTTCGGCGGTTTGAAACGCACCAAAAATGAGATGGACACGCTGCGCCTGCAGACGGTTCATCGCTGCACTCCAGGACGTGGATTGGGGCTGTAGTGCTATGCCTTGATGGTCCGCGGCCAGCTTAATCAAGCCCCAGGCGGTACCATAGCTGCGGGATGCCTCTATATATTTGTCATGATCTTCGAAAACCGCAATGCTTGCCGTCGCAGGCACCTGCGCAAACAGCGAAACTGGACACAACAAAAGCCATAACAACGTAAGACGCGAAATGACGGTCAGCAGACTACTCAATGCCACCGTAGAACTCTCAGAGACTCAAAGTTTCAGAATAGCAATTACTGTGAAGGCCAACAATTCAACCATGGTCTAACGTCGTCGACTATTTGTGCAGGGCCTGCACGGAGTCTTATTTCATGCGGCGTAATGAAGTTATTAAAAAATATTCATGTAATCATTGGCTTAATCACTGTGAGTCATCTGCCCGACTTCGCCGGGCACTAATGCTGACGAAGCTCCCGGCGCAAAATTTTACCCACTGTAGATTTCGGCAGCTCGTCCAGTACCGTAATAGATTTCGGTATCTTGTAGCCGGTAAGGTGTTCTCGGCAATAAGCTTGTAATGCTTCGGTTTCAATGGGGTCACTCAAGGTAACAAAGGCACATACCTTCTCACCGGCGTGGTCATCAGGCTCGCCGACTACTGCGGCCTCCATCACGTTTGGATGAGAGGTCAGTACTTCCTCAACTTCATTGGGATAAACATTAAATCCAGATACCAGGATCATATCCTTTAACCTATCCACAATTTTAATGCTGCCAGATTCAGTAATGACGCCGATATCACCGGTTTTAAAGAAGCCGTCTTTGGTCATGACTTTTGCTGTCTCATCGTCGCGGTGCCAGTAACCCAGCATTACCTGCGGCCCCCTTGCGGCAATCTGACCGGACTCGCCGTCGGGCACGGGATTATCATCACTATCAAGCAGACGGATTTCGGTGTCGGCCAGCGGCAGTCCAACGCTGCCAAGCTCCTCTTCGCCGGGCTGGTTAAAGCACAGCACCGGCGCCGTTTCAGACAACCCGTAGCCTTCGGTAATACTGCACCCGGTAACGGACTGCCACACAGACGCGGCGCCCTTAGTAAGCGCCGTACCGCCGGATAAGGTCAGGTGTAACTCTGAGAAATCGAGTCGGGCGAATTCCGGGTGACGCGCCAATCCCACGAATAAGGTATTGATACCGGCAAAGGTGGTAAATTTGTGGGGCTTCAGGGTCTGGATAAAGCCGTCTATATCCCGTGGGTTGGGGATGAGCAAGGTATGACAGCCTTTCGCGAAGAACGTCATCATGCACACTGTAAAGGCGTAGATATGGTAAAGCGGCAGCGGGCACACCACCACCTCTTTGCCGTCCCGGAACCGCGCCCCTAAGCGATCCAGAGTCTGCAGACTGTTGCTGAGTATATTGTTATGACTGAGCGCTGCGCCTTTGGACACCCCTGTGGTGCCACCGGTGTATTGCAGCATACACAATGCATCCAGCTCAGTTGTCGAACGTGCCGGCAGGGGCAACGCGCTGCCTTGTTCCAGCACCTCAGAAAAGGCTACAGCGCCGTCAAGTTGTGGCGCTGTGGTTGGGTCTAGCAGCTCGGTGGCTGAGGTGGCAATCACAGTGCGGATGTGGGTGTCTTGCTTGATCGCGGAAAATTTCGGGAGCAGGTCACTTAAGATCACCAGCGCCACCGCCCCACTGTCGGAAAACTGATGCTTCATTTCCCGCTCGGTATATAGCGGGTTGGTATTCACCACCACCAGTCCGGCACGTAACGCGCCGTACACTGCTATCGGGTTCTGCAGCAAATTGGGTAACTGAATGGCAATACGATCACCAGGCTGCAATCCCGCTTCTTCGCGCAAGTAGGCGGCGAATGCGCGGGAATAACGCTCAGTCTCTTTGAATGTGAGCGTCTGGCCCAGCGCGGTATACGCCGGATTATCAGGGAAGCGGGCAAACACCTGCTCAATGTAATCTGCCAAAGAAGAAATGTTGTCCGGATAGCGTAGTGTGGTCATGCGGCTCCCAATCTGCAATTTCAAAAGGTTTATAGCAGACTAGCCTAGCAGAGCCGCTCCGTCATTAACATTTCCCTTACATGATAAAAACTATTCAGCGTTTTGATTTAAACCGACGCGGCAGCAATTGATGAGAAATCGCAAAGGTCAGACCGCCGAGGAAGCCCGCACTACATTGCAGCAGTTTACCGCCCACCCCACGGGCACCGGCTATCAGGGTAACGTCCATGAGAGGATGCATGGCAAGTAACATCACCAGCATGCCGGTGGCGCCGGCAACGGCGCACATCAAGGAGTACAGGGCGCCACGGTGAGGCAAATGGCGTCCGAGGATCCCTGCGCTGCCCAATGCCAGGGTCAGCATTATCAGGATGGCCAGGCCATAGGTAGGCAGCAATCCGGCGAGGTCAAACATAATGGTTGCGAGTCGCTCGGTCAGTGGAATGGTCACGTCTAGCCGGGCTAACCGGGCAAGGACCGACTGAGTATGAAAAATACTGGCAAAGCCATAAGTAACAATAAACGCAGGGATCAGCATTAAGATGAATCGAATTGTCCGTTGCACACGCGCTCCTGGGGGTCATGTGAGCCAGCGTCTGAGGCTGGCGATAGCACCCGCTTATCATTCCATGGTAGGGTAGAACCCTCAAGTCACTTTTACCTCTATGATGATGAAAGTAAACCTTTCTTTGCTGTTTATTCTGCTTATTGGCCAGCTCCGGGCCGCGACGGCTGATAATGGACCTAACGACTATCTCGTCACTGAAATCGCCACCTCGTTACACTCCCCCTGGGCGGCAGTGCAATTGCCGGACCAGCGCTGGCTGATCACCGAAATGGGCGGCACGGTGGTGACGGTGAAGCCGGACGGGTCAATGACACGTCAATCGTTAGCCTTGCAGGATCTCTATGTAAACGGGCAGGGAGGCTTACTGGATATCGCGCTTATGCAGGATTTCAGCATGTCGCAGCGGGTTATGCTGTCTTATGCCACCGGCAATGACGACTGCAATGCCCTGACGGTAGCAACCGCATCCCTCAGCGAGCACGGCGAACTTGTTAATATAGCGCCACTGCTCACCACTTCGCCTTGCCGGGACACGCCGGCACATTTTGGTGGCCGGCTGGCGGTGCTCGCTGACGGCACCTGGCTGGTAACCACCGGAGACGGCTTCGATTACCGGGAGCAAGCCCAGCGGCTGGATTCCCAGTTGGGCAAAGTACTGCGCTTCAGAGAAGACGGTCAGGCACCTGCCGATAACCCGTTTCCTGACGCTCCCTACGTATATTCGCTGGGGCATCGCAACCCTCAGGGGCTGGCTAGTGATCCGCACACTGGCCGGCTCTATCAACAGGAGCACGGCCCGGCTGGCGGCGATGAAATTAACTTACTGATAGCCGGTGAGAATTACGGCTGGCCGGTAGTGACGAAAGGCATCGATTATTCCGGGGCACGTATCAGTCCTTTTGAAGAGTATCCCGGAATGCGCGACCCGCTGTATAACTGGACCCCCTCTATTGCCCCGTCTTCCATGACCTGGTATGCGGGTAACGCCTTTCCCGCCCTGCGCCAGCACCTGCTGGTGAGCGCCCTGAAAGCAAAAGGGCTGTTTGCCATAAATATGTCGGCCAAACCCCTCAGTAGTCGTCGAATATTTGCTACTATAGAGCAACGCATTCGGGATGTAGTGGCAGACGCTGACGGCAATATTGTCGTGCTGACAGACGGCGAGAGTGCCGCGCTATTAAAAATCGCGCCAGAATAATCTAAGCCTGCCACCCGATAGCCCGGACCCGGGCACAATAGCCACTCTGAATAGCCGCTATAAGCGGCCGAAAGCGTATTAAAATTTAAATTTGTATCACAAGCCGTTATAATCCCGGCGTTTATCTAGTCACGTCCTGCTTTAAGACCGTTTCAACCGGGCAGGATTAACCATGAGGAAGATATCGTGTTAGAAGAATACCGTAAACACGTTGAAGAACGTGCTGCAGAGGGTATCCCGCCGAAAGCATTGACCGCTGAACAGGTAGCTGGTCTGGTAGAATTACTGAAAAACCCGCCTGCTGGTGAAGAAGAGTATCTGTTAGAGCTGATTTCAGAGCGCGTTCCTCCTGGTGTTGACGAAGCCGCATACGTTAAAGCCGGTTTCCTGAGCGCTATTGCCAAGGGCGAAGACAGCTGTGACCTGATCAGCCGTGAGAAAGCGGTTGAACTGCTGGGTAACATGCACGGCGGCTACAACATCGTCACGCTGGTAGACCTGCTGGACGAAGACGCACTGGCGCCAATGGCAGCGAAAGAATTAAAGCACACCCTGCTGATGTTTGATGCCTTCCACGATGTGGAAGAAAAGCACAAAGCCGGCAATGCCTACGCCACGGAAATTATGCAGTCGTGGGCGGACGCAGAATGGTTTACGTCACGCCCGAAACTGGCTGACAAAATTACCTACTCCGTGTTCAAAGTAACCGGTGAGACTAACACTGACGACCTGTCTCCGGCACCTGACGCATGGTCACGTCCTGACATCCCACTGCACGCCCTGGCGGCCTATAAAATGACCCGTGACGGCCTGGAGCCGGAAGAGCACGGCGTGAAAGGCCCCATGAAGCAAATTGAAGAAGTGAAAGCCAAGGGCTATCCCGTTGCCTTCGTAGGTGACGTGGTAGGTACGGGTTCTTCACGTAAGTCGGCCACCAACTCGGTACTGTGGTTCTTCGGCGAAGATATGCCGGGTGTTCCTAACAAACGTGGTGGCGGTGTATGTATTGGCGGAAAAGTCGCGCCAATTTTCTTCAACACCATGGAAGATGCCGGCGCGCTGGTTTTTGAAGCCGACGTAGAAAAAATGAACATGGGCGATGTTATCGACATTTACCCATATGAAGGCAAAATCACTAACCACGAAACCGGTGAAGTGCTGTCTGAGTACAGCTACAAGTCGAAAGTGATTCTGGACGAAGTCCGTGCCGGTGGTCGTATTAACCTGATCATCGGTCGTGGGCTGACTGACAAAGCCCGTGAGTCGCTGGGCCTTGAGCCAACTGAACTGTTCCGCAAGCCTGAACAGCCAAAAGACACCGGCAAAGGTTATACACTGGCGCAGAAAATGGTGGGTAAAGCCTGTGGTGTAGACGGCGTTCGTCCTGGCACCTATTGCGAGCCGAAAATGACCACTGTGGGCTCTCAGGATACCACCGGACCGATGACTCGTGACGAGCTGAAAGATCTGGCATGTCTGGGCTTTACTGCCGACTTAACTATGCAGTCTTTCTGTCACACGGCGGCGTATCCTAAGCCGGTTGATATTGAAACACAGCACACGCTGCCTGATTTCATCATGAACCGCGGCGGTGTTTCGCTGCGTCCTGGTGACGGCATTATTCACAGCTGGCTGAACCGCATGTTGCTACCTGATACCGTGGGTACCGGTGGCGATTCACACACCCGCTTCCCGCTGGGTATTTCGTTCCCGGCCGGTTCTGGTCTGGTGGCCTTCGCCGCTGCTACCGGCGTTATGCCGCTGGATATGCCAGAGTCTATTCTGGTGCGTTTCACCGGTAAGCGTCAGCCTGGCATCACACTGCGAGACCTGGTTCATGCCATTCCGCTGTACGGTATCAAGCAAGGTCTACTGACTGTTGAGAAGAAAGGCAAAATTAACCAGTTCTCTGGCCGCGTGCTGGAAATTGAAGGTCTGGAAGATCTTACCGTTGAGCAAGCCTTTGAGCTGTCTGACGCGTCTGCCGAGCGTTCTGCGGCCGGGTGTACTATTAACCTGTCTGAAGAGTCTATCTCTGAATACCTGCGCTCAAACATCACCATGTTGCGCTGGATGATCAACGAAGGTTATGGCGACCCGCGTACACTTGAGCGTCGTGCTCAGAAGATGGAAGAGTGGCTGGCCAACCCAGAGCTGATGCGTGCAGACAAAGACGCTGAGTACGCCGAAGTTATCGAGATTAATCTGGATGACATCAAAGAGCCTATCGTGTGCTGCCCGAATGACCCTGACGATGCGAAAACACTGTCTGAAGTGGCGGGTGACAACGTAGATGAAGTGTTCATTGGTTCTTGTATGACCAACATCGGTCACTTCCGTGCTGCTGGTAAACTGCTTGAGCAGTACAACAAAACTCTGCCTACCCGTCTGTGGATTTCTCCGCCGACGAAAATGGATAAGGCACAGTTGATGGAAGAGGGTTACTACAACATTTATGGTCGGGTTGGTGTGCGCACCGAAATGCCAGGCTGTTCATTGTGTATGGGTAACCAGGCCCGGGTTGATGCAGGTGCCACGGTACTGTCTACGTCTACACGTAACTTCCCGAACCGTCTGGGTGATGGTGCTAACGTGTATCTGACTTCTGCCGAGCTGGCAGCGGTAGGTGCCATTGTAGGTCACATTCCAACAGCGGAAGAGTACATGGAGTATGCAGGTAAAATCGACTCCATGGCTGGCGACGTATACCGTTACCTGAACTTCGACAAGATCGAAAGCTTCAAACAAGCGGAAGACGATGCGAAGGCGAACATCATTCCAACATTGAATGTTGCCTAAGTAAGCGTATAAACTAGCAAGCCGGGCACCGCAAGGGCCCGGCTTTTTTTATGGCTGCTGGAGAAGAATTGCATGTCGCAGGCAAAGTCGTTGTGGTTAGTTTGTTGGGCGTTGTTGCTGGGAGTTGCCACGGTTCAGGCTATTCCCGCAGAGCCTGTTAAGTTTGCCAGCGCTGCCATTCAGGTAAACGGACAGGTATATGAGGTTGAATATGCCGAAACCTATGAGCAGCGCGCGCGCGGACTCATGTACCGCAAATCGTTATGTGACGATTGCGGCATGTTGTTTAAATTCAATCCTGCAAAGCAAGCCAGCATGTGGATGAAGAACACCTTTATTCCACTCACCGTGGCATTTATCGACAGAAACGGCGTCATTACCGATATAAAAAACCTTGAGCCCCACAAGCTGGAAGCTGTGGGCGCATCACAAAAGGTCACCTATGCGCTGGAGATGAACCAAGGGTGGTTTGCCAGACACGACATTGTGGTTGGCGATCGAATTATTGTGGATCCCTGATCAACTAGCGAGTAAACGGTCAGGCGCTGTGCTACCAGGGTAGCCCGGCGAAACGCGGAGATAACTGTGACGAATGCTTTAACCATTGCTAAGTTTGGCGGCACCAGCGTAGCCAACTACGCCGCCATGCAAAACTGTGCCCGGATTGTGGCGGGTAACACCAACACCCGCATTGTGGTAGTCAGTGCGTCAGCCGGCGTAACCAATTATCTGGTCACACTGGCGCATACTGCCTTAACGCAAGAGCAAATAACCCAGACCTGCCAGGCTATCGCAGAGATTGAGTATGCCATTCTTGCCTGTCTGCACGATAAGCAGCACGTAGCGGATAAACTCGATGATCTGCTCGACGAGATGCGCGGACTGGCGTTGCACGAAGAACTGCTGCACCGCAATGATTTAAAAGATCAGTTATTGTCGATGGGGGAGCGTATGTCTTCCCTGTTGTTCAGTGCGGTGCTGGCGGAAGAGCAGGTGGTCACCATGAATTTCGATGTACGCAAAGTACTGCGTACTGACAGCGAGTTTGGTGAAGCCACGCCAGACCTGGCAGCCATTGCCAGCCTGAGTGACAGCCTGCTGCGCCCTGAGATTGCGCAGTCAGTGGTAGTCACTCAGGGCTTCGTGGGCGCCGACGCCGAAGGCAAAACCACGACCCTGGGTCGGGGCGGCTCCGATTTTACCGCCGCGCTGCTGGCCGAAGCACTGGACGCGGATACCTGTGAAATCTGGACCGATGTGATTGGTGTGTACACCACTGATCCGCGCATCACGCCGGCGGCCAGACCGCTGCCTGAACTGAGCTTCGAAGAGGCGGCGGAAATGGCCACCTTTGGCGCTAAGGTGCTGCACCCGGCGACCATGGAGCCAGCGCTGCGCAAAGACATCAAGGTGTTTGTAGGGTCGAGTAAAGAGCCAGAGAAAGGCGGCACCTGGATCATGCGGGACTGTGAGGAAGAGCCTCCTTACCGTGCCATTACCCGCCGTAAAGAGCAGGTCATGGTGACCGTGAAAACGCCGAAAATGATGTATGCCCAAGGCTTTCTGCAACAGGTATTCGCCATCATTGCGAAACACAAATTAAGTGTGGATTTAGTGACGACCTCGGAAATTTCGGTGTCATTTACACTGGATAATCCGGCTAACTCGGTGGCGCAGCGCCTGAACAAGGAAACCATTGCTGAACTGGAAACCTTGTGTGAGGTTTCTGTAGAGCATGGTTACGACCTGGTGACGGTGGTCGGTAATCACATGCAGACTGCCAAGGGGGTATCCAGCAAAATCTTTGCTGCGGTGTCGGACTACAATCTGCGGATGATTTGTTTTGGTGCCAACCCACACAATATGTCATTTCTGGTTAATGAAACAGACAGCGACGACATAGTGACCGGGTTGCATAAGACCCTGTTCGAATAATTTACACGGGGCCAGACGGCCCCGCCTTAACTAAGCGTTGGCTTGTTCCAGTTCAGAATGGAGCTTTAACACCTTATCCCCGTCAGCCTGCTCTATCACATAGGCGGGATTGTCATCACTGCCTTTACGGGTGACCTCTTCACCCTGCAGCGTTCTGGTAATTTTCTCGCGAAAGATTTCTCTGACGTACCCGGTGCCGTAACCGTTACCCCATTCCCACTCCACTTCTGTATTGGTTTGATACGCGTTGCTCATGCCGTCTTCCTGTCCGTGATCCACCTTCTGGTACGCCAGCAAGCACAGGACGGGTCACTGAGCATCGCTTTACGACAGTCACTATGCCCATGCACGCACGTGATGGGACAATATCAATGGCACCTTAAGGAGAGCACCCAGGGGAAGCAGACAAGCGGAAGTAGCAGTGTCAGAGGGAAGATAAAAGGCAGGTCTGGCGACCTGCCTGAGGGTGATTACACTTTGAACTGGCGGATAGACTGCTGCAACTCTTCGGCAAGCCGCGCCACTTCGTGGCTGGACTCAGAGGTTTGCTGAGCACCAGAGGTGGTTTCCTCGGCAATACCGACAATGGTCTCCAGCTTCTCACTGATTTCCTGCGACACCGTGTTTTGCTCGCGGGCAGACTGTTCGATTTGCGAACTGACATCGTGAGCCTTATGCACCGCTTCAGAAATCACATCCAGCGCCTGGGTGGCTTTTTCGGTCTGAGCCACACACACTGCGGTTTGTTCTTTACCCTGATTCATCACATTCACGGCTTTTTCTGCACCGGCCTGCAACATTTCAATCATGGCATTAATTTCCTGGGTAGACTCCTGGGTGCGACTGGCCAGCGTTCTGACCTCATCGGCTACCACCGCAAAGCCGCGACCCTGTTCACCGGCCCGGGCTGCCTCGATAGCCGCGTTCAGAGCCAACAGGTTAGTCTGGTCAGCAACGCCGCGGATAACATCCAGGATCCCGCCTATAGAGGCACTGTCCTGATGCAGCTTGTTAATTACTTCGGCAGCATCCTGTACTTCCCGGGCCAGCACTTCGATGGTGTCGCGGTTTTCCAGTGAAATCTTCCGTACGTTTTCTGCTTCAGCGTCCGCATGACGAATCTGGCTTAGCGTATCTTCCGCATTCTGCATGACCAGTTGCGAGGTAGAGTGCATTTCAGTGGTAGCCGTAGCTACCTGTGAAATCTGTGACTTCTGATCCTGAATACTGTGGGTGGTCTGGGCGGTTACCGTAGAGGTTTGCTCAGACGCGGCAGCCAGCTGCTCGGCACGGGTATTAATCCCCGCAATCAGCGACTTCAGGTTGCCAATCAGTTTATTACAGTTGCGCGCCAGTTGGCCAAACTCGTCCTGAGCAGAATCGTCAAGACGCTGGGTAAGGTCGCCTGATGAAGCGACATTCAGCAACTCGTTCACACGATAAAGCGGACGAGTAATCGCACGAACAGTAAAGTAACCAATGATAGCTGCAATGGCGATGGAGGCGAGCACCACCACAATCACGATGACATTACCGGTGGAGACAGCGGTACTGACCTCGTCATCAATATTCTGGGCTTTTTCGTTGGCCAGCTTCAGCAGACGTTCAAGCTCCACGGTGGCCTGGTTGATATTTTCGTCCGAGGCATTCAACGCAACTTCTGCGGCATTACGGTATTCCAGACGGTCTACCTGCAGCTGCAATACCCCATTGCTGGCCGTGATGGCATTCAGGGCATCAGAAACCAGTGAATTAATTTCGTCCAGCGCGCCGGACGCATCGGCGCCATTGGCGGCCGCTACCATATCTGACAGCAGGCCGGCAACCCGTTCCACCACCAGTTCAACTTCATTGCCAATGGTCTGTGAACGTATCAGCGTGTCAGTTTTAACGTACTCATAGGACACGGTAAGCAGCGACAACAGTGCCGTTTCCAGTTCGCTGCCAATGCGGGCGGCTTCCTGTAAGTCCGGATTATTACGCACCGCATCCATGTCGGAGAAATCCAACAGGTAAGTAGACGCATCATCCGCGTTGTCTTCGGCCACACCCAGCTGATCGTCAATGTTGTTGCGCAGACTCATGTACAAACGGTGGCTGTCATACATCGTTTGCACATTATCGACGTACTCGTCGTAAGTGGCTTTTACTGAGTTCAGTGAAGACTTAAGCTGCGGGTCGTTGCTGACGGCCTTAGCCAGCAAGGTATACTGTTCTTCAAAATTCTCTTTGCTGGCTTTAAAGCTTTCTTCCTTTTCATTCAGCCCGCTCAGACTTTCTTCAATGTAGGCTTCAAAGGTCAGCCGGCCCATATTCAAAAAGCTGGCTTTTAACGCATTACTGCCGGAAAGAGTTGGCAGGGCCACTTCATTCACTTCTTCGGTGGCAGAGCCGACGGAATTCAGGTTGAATAACGACACGGCACTTATGATGATCAGCAACAAACTGATAGCAAGAAAGCCGCCAATGACCCGCATGGCTACTGTAATTCTCATCGGAACTCCTGATGTATCATTGTTTTTGTTATAGAGATTCTACTTTGGGTGAATTTTGACAAAATTTGAGCATAAATTCACTAACCATTCCCTACTTTTGACGTATATTATTTGGCACTTAACGCGCCACTGACATTTTTATCGACAAAACAACAGGATCCTTAAGCGAATTAACTGAAATGCGGAAGGAAAACCGGGTGCTTATTCGGCGTTGACAGTATGTATTGATTATCGCGCGGGTACTGAAATCAATTGCTGTGAATTCACTTCATAGGCGGTCATCGACTGACCCCACACGTACCCGGTATCCAAACCGATAAACTGAGGGTGTTGAGTACGGCCATTGAGCGCCGCCCAGTGGCCAAACAGCACCCGTTCATTGTCTGCTAACTGGGGATTCGGCGGGGTAAACCAGGGGTGCAAATTCGCCGGGGCGTCCAGGGGACTGCCCTTGGCAGTAAACTCTAATGCGTTATCCTCGTTAAGAAAACGCATTCGGGTGCAGGCGTTGATAATAAACCGGGCCCGGGCATCTCCGGACAGCGACGATTTCCACAACCGCGGTGAGTCGCCATACATATTCTGCAGCACGCTGACCCAGTCAGGGCCTAACAGCTTATTGCTTATTTCATCGCTTAACGCCAGCAAGGTGTCGGTAGACCACGCGGGGTATAACCCGGCATGGACCATGGTATGCTGAGGATCGATTCGTTTAGCCAGTGGAAACTGGCGCAGCCACTCAATAATATCCGGCAGACGGGGGCTGTTCAGCAGATTCTCCAGCTTATCGCTGGCTTTTACCTTGCGGATCCCCTGAGTGACAGCCAGCAGATGAAGGTCGTGGTTGCCCAGCACGGCGTGGAAACGATCGCCAAGGCTCATCAGCAACTCCACTGTCGCGAGCGAGTCCTCGCCACGGGCGACCAGATCACCTACGGCACAGAGTGTATCGCGCCGGGCATCGAAGCCAACTTCATCAAGTAATGCGGTAAGACCGCCGAAACAGCCCTGGATGTCCCCGATTACGAAAGTTTTTGCCTGAGCCATAGCCATCCTGCTAGTTAATTACGTTTGGCAGGGCCAGCCGGAAAACATCAATAGGCACCCTGAACAGGCCGCCATCGGGCCCCTGCATTTCATAGTAGCCTTGCATATTGCCCACGGGCGTGTCGAGAATGGCGCCACTGGTATACGAAAACGTTGCCCCCGGCGCTATTTTGGGTTGCTTCCCAACCACACCACTGCCCTGAACTTCAGACGTTTTCCCGTCAGAGTCAGTGATCTGCCAGTAGCGGTTGATTAACTGCACAGGCACATCGCTGTGGTTAATAATGGTTATCTCGTAGGCAAACGCATACTGTACCGAGTCGGGTGGCAGGTGATCCGGTAAATGCCGGGTCACCACCTGAACTTCAATGGTCGGATCGTCAGCCATTATTCGCCTGGCCACTCGCGGTCGGTCACGGCATTAGCAATGGCCGCAAAATCTTGCAGCGACAACACTTCGGCCCGGGCTGTAGGGTTTAATCCCAGCGCCTTAATATCGGCTTCGGAAATGCAGTCCCGTAATGAGTTACGAATGGTTTTACGACGCTGGTTAAACGCCTGGGCAATCACCCGCTCCAGGGTGGTAACCGATTGTACCTCTACAGGCGGTTCTGCATGGGGGGTCAGTCTGACCACCGCGGAGTCCACCTTCGGGGGGGGCTTGAAAGCGCCGGGCGGTACGTTCAGTACGGGCACAACCTGACAGTAATACTGCGCCATGACGGACAAACGCCCGTAATTTTTAGAGCCCGGGCCGGCTGCCAGTCGTGTTACCACCTCTTTTTGCAGCATGAAGTGCATGTCTTTGATGTCAGTAGTGAAATCAAAGAGATGGAACATCAGCGGTGTAGAGATGTTGTACGGCAGATTACCGAACACGCGCAGTGGCTGGCCAGCATTCGGCGCGTTGGCGAGCACGCTGGAAAAATCCAGGGTCAGCGCGTCTTGTTCAATAATGGTGAGTTTATCGCCATGAAACGGATGGTGGCGCAGGCGCTTGGCCAGATCGCGGTCCAGTTCCACCACGGTAAGTTTGTCGACGCGTTCGCAAACAGGATCGGTGATGGCGCCCAATCCGGGCCCGATTTCAACGAGGTTCTCACCGTTTTGCGGATTAATGGCCGCGACAATCTTGTCTATCACGTATTCGTCGTGCAGAAAGTTCTGACCGAAGCGCTTACGTGCTGTATGACCTAAATGTGTTTTACTCATTGTTGATGACTTGCCAGTTCGATGGCTTTTTGAATTGCTTTCTTAAAACTGCCTGGGTCAGCATTACCGGTACCGGCCAATTCCAGAGCCGTACCGTGATCTACCGACGTTCTGACGAAGGGCAGACCCAGAGTGATGTTAACCGCGGCCCCAAAGCCTTTGTATTTGAGTACCGGTAATCCCTGGTCGTGATACATCGCCAGCACCACGTCAGCTTCCGCCAGATATTTTGGCTGGAATATGGTGTCGGCCGGCAACGGGCCAGTCAGTGCGATGCCCTCAGCACGTAGTTCGTCCAGTGCCGGTTGAATCGTGCGGATCTCTTCTGTGCCGATGTGGCCGTCTTCGCCAGCGTGAGGGTTAAGGCCACATACGTAAATCTGTGGCTGCTCAATACCGAATTTCAGCTTGAGATCAGTATTGATGATGCGGATAACCTTATGCAGCCGTTCGCGGGTAATTGCCTTGGCCACGTATTCCAGCGGAATGTGGGTGGTCGCCAGTGCCACATTCAGTCCTTCAGTGGACAGCAGCATCACCACATCCATGGTATTCGACTGGTGCGCAAAAAATTCGGTATGGCCACTGAAGGACACGCCGGACTTATTGATAATGCCTTTGTGCACCGGACCGGTCACCACCGCATCGAAGGTGCCGTCCATATTCGCCTGACATGCCTGACGTAACGTTTCGACCACATAGCCGCCGTTTTCGCTGTCCAGCTCGCCGGGCACGGTAGGTTTAGCGATATCGACCTGATGGATATACACGCTCCCCGGAGGAAGCACTGCGTCGCTGTCTTCAGTGAAGGGCACCAGCGTCAGCGGCAAGCCTAGCTGTTCGGCTCGCGCCTGCATCATATCTGCGTCGGCGAACACCACCAGGCGGGCGTCCCATTGCTGCTGAATCAGTGCAATGGTCAGATCCGGACCGATACCGGCCGGCTCGCCTGGAGTGATAGCTAGGGTAATGGCTGTCATAGTGGCGCGATTATCTCTCAAGAGTCCAGCACTTCAATGTAAGCAGCATCACGCATTTCACGTAACCAGGCTTCTGTTTCTTCCGCAAATTTACGGTTAAAAATGAGTTGGTGTGCCTTGTCTTCTTTACGACGCTCGGTGGCATCGTCAATACGACGGTCGTTTAACTGAATCAGATGCCAGCCGTGAGATGAGCGTACCGGATCACTGAACTCACCGGGTTCAAGTGCCGCCAGCGCATCGCGGAACGCAGGCACGTAGTTGGTAGGATCGGCCCAGCCCAGTTCACCGCCGCGCAGGGCGGAGCCCGGATCCGCGGAATGTTCTTTCGCCAGTTCGGCAAAATCAGCTTCGTCGTTCATCAGCTGTTCTTTAAATTTAATCAGCTGCTGGCGGGCTTTTTCCTCGCTCAGAATAATCGACGGCTTAATAAGAATATGACGGGCATTCACTTCTTCTACAGTGACGGTTTCAATGCCCCGGGTATCCATAATTTTCAGAATGTGAAAACCGGCGCCGCTGCGAATAGGCCCAATCAACTCACCGGCCTTTTTACCCTGTACGGCTTCGGCAAATAAGGTGGGCATAGAGTTAATGTTCAGCCAGCCCATATCACCACCTTCCAGTGCTTCTGAACCAGAGGAGGAGGCCAGTGCAATTTTGGCAAAGTCTGAACCGCCGTTAAGCAGCTCCAGCACTTTATCCGCACGCTCCCGGGACTCGGTGACATCTTCGTCGCTGGGCTCGGGTGGGAAACCAATCAGGATATGGCCTAAACGGTATTCAGCCTGCTCGGCGCCCTGTTCTTCCATCAGGTTAACCAGCGTATCCACTTCCTGATCAGTGATGTAGATACGGCGACGCACATTCGCGCGGCGTACTTCACCCATGATCATTTCTTCGCGAATATTTTCGCGGTAGTCTTCATACGCCACGCCCTCTTCACGTAACTGAAAGCGTAAATCTTCCACGGTGGCATCCTGGTTGGCCGCAATATTAGCAATGGTTTGCTCAAGCTGCGGATCGCTAATGCGGATCCCCATGCGCTCAGCCATCTGCATTTGCAGGCTCTTCATGATCAGTCGCTCAATAGCCTGCGTGCGCAGGGCCCGGTCTGACGGCAATTGTTGATCATTCAGCGCGGCATTCTTTTTTACCTCTGAAACCAGCGCTTCAATTTCACTTTCCAAAATAACACCCTGATCAACGATCACGGCCACTTTGTCCAGCATGACTTCCTGCGCAACGGAGGAAAAACTCAGTAGCGCACTTAAACACAATGCCCGAAATAAGAACTTCATACACACTCTTTTTAGTTGTTAGATTCCCCTGGCCAACCCGGTGGGCCTGCGCAGGGCGGTTAATTTAAACTATATGGTTGCCGATAGCCAAACATGCCGTCTTCCAGCATACGTCGACTGGAGCCCGATGACCCCATTCCCTTGAAAATGAATTGCAGCGAAATACCTGATTCGTACTCGTCACTGGCCTGCATGCCCCCTGCGGCGTAGCGGTTGCTCAGAAAACGCTGAGCGACAACCTGAATGGCCCAGCAACATGACTCGTACTGAATTCCCAGGTAGTTCTCAATGCTTCTGTCACGCTCCAGGTCGCGGTACGTGCGGCCTACCAGGTGCCAGTTTTTCGCTACCGGCCAACTGGCCGACACGCCAGCCTGATCGATCATTTCCCCGGACAGGTCACGAACAAACCGGTGGGTAAACTGCACCAGACTTTCGTTATCACGACGATACTCCAGCGCTACGCCACTGCGCTCTACTTTGTCGGTATCGGTAGTAACCTGCATGTCGGTATGAAAATACCAGGTGTTGCTCAGGCGCCAGTCTACTTCTCCTGCCAGAGCAGAACGGTCTTCTTCTTTGGTTGCCGCAATCAGACGGTTTTTTTCAAGGTAGAATATCTGACCCAGGCTCACCACAAATTGTTCCCGGTTGGCACTATCAATTATTCGGCTGGTGACACCCAGCGTTATCTGATTGTTGTCACTGATGCGATCCAAGCCGGTAAATTCCTGACCACGGAATAACCCGTCAACGTCGGTGAGCAGGACTGTGGAGTCGTAGGTGCCAATGCTTGCCTGGTCTTCGTATGAGGTATACAAATACTGGAGTTTCGGTTCCAGAGTCATGATGGACCCATTGCCCAGCCATTGCGTGTCCCGCTCAAAATACAGGGCCGAGAAAAGACGAAACTGGCCCAGGGTGCGGTTCACTTCTTCTTCCAGCTCAGTTCCGGCCACGTTGTCTTGCTGGTAATACGTATTCAAGAGGGTCGCCTCGGCAGTAATTTCACCCCATTGCCGCTGGTAAGGCAGCGCCAGAGTGGGCGCCAGATGCCAGCGCAGCGCCTCTGGGGCGGCGTCTTGTGTATTGTCGAAATAGGCCAGTTCTGAGTCGACTCGAAACTCCAGGTAGTCGCCTAACCCGGTGGTATAGTTGAGTCTGGCTTCCGGTAAGGCCCGGTAGGTATTAGGGAAATCACCAATAACCACAAAGTCTTTCAGCGCCAGGTCCATGGTCAGCGATGGGGAATAGTAGTTAAATGCCAGCGTGCGGTATAAATGCGTGTCTGCGCGATTATAAAAATTGGAGCCAAGGTCGACGATGTAGTTATCGTCACTCATGCCGTTTACATCAACATGCATTTCCCAGTTGTCGCTGAGCAAACCGTGATGTTCCACCCGGTAAAAGTAGCGATCCATTTCATTGCTGAGATCCCGGTCACTGGGCAGATATTCCAGATTAACCTGGCCGTAACTGGCCTCGGTTAGGTACCGGAATTCGGTTTTAAGCTGAATGCCGCGTTTGCTCATGACACGGGGAGAAATCGTCATGTCATAATTGGGCGCCATGTTCCAGTAAAAGGGCTGTTCATAGTCAACGCCAGTGTTGCTGGAGCTGGTAATTTCCGGAAACAACAGCCCGGTCTGGCGTTGATCGCTCACCGGAAAGGCAAAGTAGGGCAGATAAAAGACCGGCACACCGCCCAAATAGAACCGGGTATGCTTGGCCTGGCCCCAGACAGTCCCTTTCTCAATACTAATTTCGCTGGCCCGGATAGACCAGTCTTCATCGCCGGGAGGGCAGGTGGTAAAACTGACATCACTCAGGATCAGGCCCTGATCGGTATCCAGCAAAATATTATCTGCAGCACCGCGGCCGGCCACACCAGATAACTGATAACGGGTGTTGGTAAGCTCCAGGCGTTCTTCACTCTGATCCAGAGAAATTGCATCAGAGTTAACCCGTAGCTGCTTATCCTGATACTGCACGTCGCCTTCGGCAAACATATCCCGGCCGTTTTCGTTGACCTGTGCCTGGTTGGCGCGAATAGTGGCACTGTCTGATGTGATATCGACGTTGCCGGAGAACAGGGCTACCTGGTTTTCAATAATTTCGGTGCGGTTGGCTTCCACTTTGACGTGCCCACGGGGCATAAGCTGTTGGCTGGAAAACCGCACGGGCTCCACGCTACACGTTTGAAGTGCAGAGTCAGTAGGTGCGGAAGTAACAGATTGCGCAGCAATGGTGTGAGTAGTCAGACCCGCCAGAACCAGCAAGGCGCAGTGTTTTTTCATGCTCAGGTGAGTAGCCCGTATTCATTCTGACAGCCAGTGTTGTACCGGGAGTGTCCCGGAAACCTGACTGTGTGCCCTAAAAAACGTCGTCGACTGACAGACGGCCTGCAGCCCGCAGAGGATTATTGCGCCAATTCTAAGTGCTTATGGCTTAATAACCAACCTGTAGCGTAAAAAAAACATCGATCCCGGGCGGCTTCTTTTTGTCTGATGCATTGGTTATAGTGCATTTGCCCACATTTTTCAGCAGTAGCCGCTGACAGGTTTGATGCCGCATCCGGCGGAAAGTCAGTGACATACCCTAATAAAGTAACAGGAGCGATGTGCTATGGCGTTTTGGGGAAAAATCCTCGGTCTTGTGTTTGGTTTTATGTTTCTCAAAATACCCGGCGCCATAATTGGGTTGGTAGTGGGGCATCTGTTTGACAAGGCCTATAGTCAGGATTTCAGCCGCTTAGGTGGATTCGGTCGTTTTTTTGCTGATCAGGACAGTCTTAAACAACAGGCGGTATTTTTTCACAGTTTGTTTTCCTCGCTGGGGCATCTGGCAAAGTCCGACGGACAAGTCACGCAACGTGAAATTCAGATTGCCACCGCACTAATGGACGATATGCAACTTACCGGTGATGCCCGTAAAGAGGCGCAGGATGCCTTTCGCGAAGGCAAGGCGCGGGATTTTCCTCTGCAGGAAAACCTGCGGGGGTTGCATGAGGCCTGCCACGGCCGCCGGGATATCTTACAGGTCTTTTTGGAGATCCTCATTCAGGCCGCCTTCGCGGACGGCGAATTGTCTCAGGAAGAGTACAACGTACTGGAAAAGGTTGCCCGGCTGTTAGGCTTCCGGCGCCGGGATCTGGATTACCTGATCTCCATGTTCGAAGCGGAACTTCGTTTCCGGCAGCGGAGTGAGGCCGGTCAGCAGTCTCACCAGCGCCGCCGCCAGCATCAGCAGCGCCCCTATTCCGACACCCAGTCACTGGCAGATGCCTACAAAATTATTGGGGTGAGTGAAACCGCTGACGAAAAAACTGTAAAGCGTGCTTATCGTAAACGGATGGCAGAACATCACCCCGACAAACTGGTCTCAAAAGGGCTGCCGCAGCAAGCCATGGAAATTGCTAAAGCCAAGGCCCAGGACATTCAGTCGGCCTATGAATTGATTAAAGAAAAGCGTGGTTTCTGACAATGACCACCCTGTCTGAAGCGAACCAGCGCAGCATTGATGCCTTTATTGACATGCTCTGGCTGGAAAAAGGTCTGAGCGATCACACGCAGCAAAGCTATCGTACCGATCTGACTAAGCTGGCGCTGTATTGTCAGGCACAAGGGCTTAAAGATGTGACTCTGGCAACCACGGAAATGGTGCAGGATTACCTGCATGATCGTCATCAACGGAAGCTGGCTGCGCGCAGTACGCAGCGAGCAATGAGTGCCATGCGCGCCTTCTATGTTTATCAGGTCGCGCAGCATCAGCGGGTAGACAATCCCATTACGCCGTTAAGAAATCCCCGGCTGCCACAGTCGTTACCTTCATCGCTCAGTGAGCGTCAGGTGGATGATTTGCTGGACGCGCCGGATATTAGTGATCCCATTGAGTGCCGTGACCGCTGTATGCTGGAGGTGCTGTACGCAACCGGGTTACGGGTCAGCGAATTAATCGGTTTACGACATGATCAGGTCAGCATACAACAGGGCGTGGTACGGGTAACCGGCAAGGGTAACAAAGAGCGGCTGGTGCCCCTCGGAGAAGACGCGGTGGACTGGATTGAGCGTTATACCCGGCAGGCCAGACCCGCATTGGTCAAACATAGTACGGATGTGCTGTTTGTGAGTAAGCGGGGCGTGCAGATGACCCGCCAGACCTTCTGGCATCGTATCAAGCAGTACGCGGTGAGGGCGGGCATTGAGCAGCATTTGTCCCCTCATACTTTGCGCCACGCTTTTGCCACCCACTTGTTGAATCATGGGGCGGATCTGCGGGTCGTACAGATGTTGCTGGGTCATGCCGATTTGTCCACGACGCAAATTTATACCCACGTGGCCACCGAACGTCTGCAGAATTTAATTCACTCTCACCACCCCCGTGGGTAACGATGAAGCAAATACCGCAGGCGCCGAACGGGTCTGTGCAGCCGACATGGCTGTGGTAGGATGCGGGCAGAATGAAATTTTTTTGGTCCGGACAGGGTCTGGATAAATACACTATCTTCAGGAGTATTGTGTGAAATTATTTAAGCAAATGCTGATGCTGGCCGGGGTTGTGGTAACCACTAGCACGTTCGCAGCAGAAAATCAGGACGAAGTTACTGCAAAAATTGAAGCCCAGTTAGGGTTCGATGTGCTGTCCGTGGCGGATGCGCCGGTTGAGGGCCTGTATCAGGTGGTGACCGACAAAGGGTTGTTTTACATCAGTAAGGACGGCAAATATCTGGTTCAGGCGCGAATTTATAACCTCGAAGCCAATATGCGTAACGAAACAGAAGCAGCCTTAGGTGACATGCGTCGTGAGGGCCTGAGTGAATTCAGCGACGCCATGATTGAGTACAAAGCCGATGACGAAGAACACGTAATTACGGTGTTTACTGACATTACGTGTGGTTACTGCCGCAAACTTCATCAGGAGATTGACCAGTATAACGACATGGGCATTACGGTGCGTTATCTGGCCTTTCCCCGTAATGGCCTGAACAGCCAGAGCTACCGCGATATGGTCTCAGTGTGGTGTGCGGAGAATCCGCAAAAAGCCCTGACCGCTGCCAAGGCTGGTGACAACGTGCTGCGCAAAAGCTGTAAAAACAGCGTTGCGGAACAGTATCAGTTTGGCCAGCAGGTGGGTGTTACCGGCACGCCGAACATTGTCATGCCAGATGGCAGTGTGATCCCGGGTTATCAGCCGGCAAAAGCCATTGCACAGGTACTGAAAAGCAAAGGCTAGGGCGGCGCATAGCGCGCTCACTCTCTGAACGCGGCGCACTGACGTCGCGTTTACCTCAACCGCTTTGGCCGGTATCATGGCGGTATTACTGCAATAAGAATCCATGGTGTTATGTCACTACCCATTTTACGCAGGCCGCTGCACGGCGAGCCGCTGTCCGATTCGCTCCACCCGGTAATTGACCGTATCTATCGCGCTCGCGCTGTGACCTCAATGGAAGACATTGACACAGGAGCACGGGGGCTGGCGCACTACAATCAGTTAGCCGGCGTCACCGCAGCGGCGGGCATCCTGGCGGACGCGATTGCCGCGCAGCGGAAAATTATCATAGTGGGTGATTTTGATGCTGACGGTGCCACCAGTACCACGGTGTGCCTGCTTGCGCTTAAACAAATGGGCCATACCAACACAGATTATCTGGTCCCTAACCGGTTTGATTTTGGCTATGGTTTAAGTGAACCCATCGTGGACATTGCCCACGAACAAGGCGCAGAGCTGATCATCACGGTAGACAACGGTATTTCCTGTCTGCCGGGTGTGGCCCGCGCGAAAGCACTGGGCATGCAGGTCATTGTGACCGATCACCATTTGCCAGGTAAGGAGCTACCAGACGCCGATGCGATAGTGAACCCTAACCAACCTGGCTGTACGTTTCCGTCTAAAGCACTGGCTGGCGTCGGAGTGGCATTTTATCTGATGCTGGCCTGTCGCGCCGAACTGCAGGCCCGGGAGTGGTTTACACAACAAGGACTCCCGGTACCGAACCTGGCTGATTTGCTCGATGTGGTGGCGGTAGGCACCGTAGCCGATGTGGTGGCACTGGATAAGAATAACCGTATCCTGGTTCATCAGGGGCTACAGCGTATCCGCAGCGGAAAATGCCGGCCCGGTATCAAGGCGCTGGTGGAAGTGGCTAATCGTGAACCCGCCTACTTAAGTGCATCCGACCTGGGGTTTGTGGTGGGACCTCGCCTGAATGCGGCGGGCCGGTTAGACGACATGGCAATGGGCATTGCCTGTTTGCTGGAAGATGACCCCATGCAGGCCCGCATGATGGCTGCAGAGCTCGACAGTCTGAATCAGCAGCGCCGTGAAATTGAAGCCGGAATGCGGGAAGAAGCCATGCAGACCGTCGCTTCCATTACCCTGTCAGAAGACGACATGCCACCGGCGCTGGTGTTATACAAAAAGGACTTCCATCAGGGCGTAATCGGTATCGTTGCGGGACGCATTAAAGAACAATATAACCGGCCGGTGATTGCGTTTGCTCACCAGGACGACACCATTATTAAAGGCTCCGCTCGTTCAATCCCCGGCGTTCACATCAGGGATGTGCTGGAAGAAGTGAGTACGGCGAATCCCGGGTTAATTGATAAATTCGGGGGTCACGCCATGGCTGCAGGACTGAGTCTGCCACTGGCTAATTTAACGGCGTTTGAGTCAGCATTCAGTGAAGTTGCGGGTGCTCACCTTGCCAACCGGGACGACACCGATGCCATCTGGTCAGACGGGCCGCTGTCAGCCGCCGAGCTGGGTCTGGCTTTTGCCCATCAGTTGCGACAGGCCGGCCCGTTCGGGCAGGGGTTTGAAATGCCCGTATTTGATGGGGTATTTGAGCTGGTGCATCAGCGAATTGTGGGTCAAAAGCATCTTAAGCTGGTTCTGCGTACGCCAGAGGGCGACGAGATTGATGGCATTGCCTTTAATGTTGATACCAGTGTGTGGCCTGCCCCAGATGTACGGTTCGTCGAGGTGGCCTATCAGCTCGATGTGAATGTTTTTCGCGGGCGGGAGTCGGTGCAAATGCTTATTGAACAGCTTTCTGTTTATGAAAAGTGACAGCAAGTCGCTGCTGAAAAAGCACGCCCAGCTTACCGAAACTGAAAATGCCCGGGTGCATAGCCATGTGCAACGGGATGAAGGTGACTGGGTGCGACATACGCTGATGCTAACTGGTTATGACGTACCTTTCGTTTTTCGCCGCAAAGGGGTGTACCGCAGTTTACAGGGGGCCCGGGTAAATGTGACCTATTATCCTCACGCAGAGATGGTGGCCGGCATTGAGTTCGAATATATGAAAGTGGTGCGCATTAAACGCGCGTAACTGAGTTTACACCATGAAAAATGCCGTTTGGCACCACGCCTTTGTCCTGCATCGTCGCCCTTACCGGGAAACCAGTTACCTGATTGACTTCTTTACGCTTGAACAGGGCAAGGTCAGTGCGGTGGCAAAAGGGGTGCGCAACAGTAAGGGCGATAAAAAAAGCCTGCTGCAGCCTTTTCAGCAAATACGGGTGCAGTTCAGTGGTAAAAGCGAATTAAAAAACCTTAATCAGACCGAAGCGTTTCAGCCGGCATTGCCGCTCACCGCGCAGGCACTGTTTTGCGGCATGTACGTGAATGAAGTCATGAACCGCGTGATGCCGGTGGGACTGGCCAGCGAAACCCTGTATGAGGCGTATACCGAGGCGCTCGGCAATCTGCTTACCAGCCCGGATATCGAGTTATCACTGCGGCAGTTTGAGCTGGCTCTGCTGGAAGATATGGGGCAGCTGGGGAGCTTCACAGAAGTGGGGGATTCCGGTGCGCCGGTCAGGGAAAACGCCGGTTACGGCTGGCTATCCGAGGTGGGGATAGCCGAGGCGGCCCGTTGTCCCGGCATGCCTGCCATTCCCGGTTATGCGCTACTGGCACTGGCGCAGGGAGAGTGGACGCCGGCGGCCAAAAAAGCGGCCAAGCTGATAAACAGGGAAGCACTTAAGCCGTTGCTGGGCAGTAAGCCCCTTAAGAGCCGCGAGTTGTTTATTCGTATGCAGCCACCGTCAGGCCGCAAAGTGTCACAATGATCCCGTGCCGGACAACGCTGGCGGATTGGTTTGCAGGGTGTACACACTGGCAGCGTGGCCATGCCTACGTGATCTACTGCGCTGATCAGTTTATCTGTCACGCAGGTATATCCCCGCAACCGTGAAAATTTTTGATAAACTCCTCCCATCATTTGCAGAGCGATAAACCTATGACGAGCATTTTCCTGGGGGTCAATATTGACCACATAGCTACCTTGCGCAACGCCAGAGGGACTCAGTACCCCGATCCGGTTCACGCCGCCGATATAGCCGAGCGTGCGGGTGCCGACGGCATCACCGTGCATTTGCGTGAGGATCGTCGCCACATTAAAGACCGCGACGTGCGGTTGTTGGCCGAAACCATTAATACACGTCTGAATCTTGAAATGGCAGTAACCGAGGAAATGCTGGCTATTGCCGAAGAAGTGCAGCCTGCGTTTTGTTGTCTGGTGCCGGAAAAGCGCGAAGAACTGACTACCGAAGGCGGTCTCGACGTGGCCGGCAATATGTCAGCAGTTAAAGCCGCGTGTCAGCGCCTGGCCGCAGCCGGCATTCAGGTGTCGCTGTTCATTGATGCGGATAAAGCCCAGATAGACGCGGCGCTGGAGTGTGGTGCCCCTTATATTGAAATTCATACCGGCCAGTATGCGGAAGCCACCAGTGAAGCTTCGCAAAAAGAGGAGCTGGACAAGCTGGTCGCTGGCATTGAATACGCCCACCAGACGGGACTGAAAGTCAACGCGGGTCATGGTTTGCATTACCATAATGTAAAACCTGTGGCGGCTATCCCACACCTGGTCGAGCTGAATATTGGTCACGCCATCATTGCCCGCGCCGCGTTCGACGGATTACATAACGCCGTGGCTGATATGCGCAAATTGATGCTGGAAGCGCGAAGCGAAGGCAGGTAAGAGCATGGCCATTGCCGGAATTGGAACCGATATCATAGAAATAGCCCGGTTAACTGCGAACCTTGAGCGGACTCCGCGCCTGGCTGCACGTATTCTCACAGCCACAGAAAAAGCGATTTATGACAGTCAGACTGAACCCGCCCGCTACCTGGCTAAACGCTTTGCGGCCAAGGAAGCGGCGGTGAAGGCATTAGGCACTGGTATCGGCAATGGCATTAGCTGGCAGCATATTGAAATAAGTAACAATGAGCTGGGCGCCCCTAAACTGACCTTTACCGGTGCGTTTCAGTCCCGTTGTGAGGCCCTGGGCATATGCCGCAGTTTCTTGTCTATCTCGGATGAACAGCACTACGCGGTAGCCACTGTCGTACTGGAGACGAGCGAATAAAATGGTGAGTTTTTATAAGCCCGGTAAAAAGCGTCAGCCTGCGACTTCGCGGCCGGCGTCTCGGCGTCGTACTGATACACCCCGCCGCTCGCCCGGTACGCCGGTGTCTGTCGACAGCTGGGACTGGCAAGGGCAGGGCGTGGTGCGAGAGTACCCTGTATTGTTTGTGGCCGGGGCGTTACCGGGAGAGCGGTGTTCGGTAGCTGGTTACCGGGAACAAAAGCAGGTGGCATACGGCAAAGTTAAAGACGTCATTACCCCTGCTGCGGAGCGACAGACGCCGTTTTGTCCTCTGGCTGACCAATGTGGCGGCTGCCAGTTACAGCATGTCTCTGCTGACGAGGCACTGACATGGCGGCAAGAGGCGCTGGATACACTGTGGCAGAAGCAGTTCAGTGTGACACAGATTCCCTGGCAACCGGCGGTGACCGGCCCGCGACCGGCGTATCGTCGCAAGGCCCGGTTGGCGGTGGACGCCCGTGATCCGCACAACATCCGTATTGGCTACCGGCAGGCTAACGGCCATGATGTGGTTGACGTTCCGTCGTGCCCGGTACTCACGCCGACGCTGAATGCATTGCTCCCCTCGCTGCGCGAAGCGCTGTGCAGTTATCCGGGTGTCCGCCACGTGGGCCATATTGCATTGATGCAGGGTGACAACTGCGCGCGCGTTACCATCAAGGTAACCCGGACCATGGGCACTGAGTGGCTGTCTGCCCTCACCGTATGGGGACGGGAAAACCAGGTCAACGTGGTGCTGGAAGATAAGGACGGCGGGCTGAACGCGCTGCATGATCAGGGCGCGCTTATATGCGAAACAGAAGCCGGACTGAGCGTGTCACCCGGGCCCAATGACTTTATTCAGGTGAATGCTGAAGTAAACAGAAAAATGGTGGCCCAGGCCATGCAGTGGCTGAACCCGGCTGGCGGCGAACATATTGCCGACTGGTTTAGCGGATTGGGCAATTTCAGCTTATCGTTAGCGCAGCGGGGCGCCCGGGTACAAGCCGTGGAAGGCGTACCTGACATGGTGCATCAGGCCGCCGAGAATGCACAGCGACAGGGCATTACCGGTATCGACTGGCAACACCATGATCTGCAGCAGAGCGCCGTGGTGCGAAACCTGGTGAGCGACGGACTGGATAAAGTGTTGTTAGATCCGTCGCGGGAAGGGGCCGCTACGGTATGTGAAGTGCTGGCCGACAGCGATGTTAAGCAAATTTTGTATATTTCTTGCAATCCCAGTACGTTTACCCGGGATGCAAAAACCTTGTTGGCTGGCAATTATCAGCTTGAGAAAGTAGGGGTGCTGGAGATGTTTCCCTACACTAAACACCTGGAAGTGATGGCGCTCTTTACTCGCTAAGGGCGCGAAATACGACAATAAATCGGTGCAAAGCCATGGTATCTACAAGAAAAGTCCACGAGCCCGAGCGGCCGCCGTTTGAAAAGTGGCTGGACAGTTTGTCATTGTCAGAAGAAACCAAACACAAGCTCCGGGAAATTTCAGACTCCCCGGATAAACTGCTGGTGGGCCAGGAAATGGTGGAAATTCTCCATCAGCTGAATATGGATGACGCCACCCTGCAAACGGCACTGGTCTACCCGTATTGTGAGGAACATGAGCTGCCGGAGGATGCCATTGCGCAGGAATTCGGCGAAGAAGTCTGTCAGCTTGTGGTTGGCGTGCGGCGTATGGATGCTATTAAAGTTTTACATGCCCGGCCTCGCGCCAAAACGGGCGAGCCCAGCGACGAACAGCATATCGATAGCATCCGGCGAATGCTGCTGGCGATGGTGGAAGATGTGCGGGCCGTTGTCATCAAGATGGCAGAACGGATCTGTGCCTTACAGAAGGTCAAAAAAGCGGACGAAGAAACCCGGGTGATGGTGGCACGAGAGTGTGCCGCGGTTTATGCACCGCTGGCTAACCGGCTGGGTATTGGTCAGCTAAAGTGGGAACTGGAAGACCTCGCATTCCGTTATTTGCACCCGGAGACCTATAAGCACATTGCCCGCATGCTGGATGGCAAACGCAAGGCGCGGGCAGAATACATCGATAATGTGGTAGGGGAGCTGCAACAGCTACTGGACAATGAGCACATTCAGGCCGAGGTGTACGGCCGCCCCAAACACATCTTCAGTATCTGGAAAAAGATGCAAAAGAAGCATCTGACGTTTGAGCAGTTATTTGATATCCGGGCAGTACGCATTATTGCCGAGCGCTTGCAGGATTGTTACGCCGCGCTGGGCACTGTGCATGCCCATTTTAAACATATTCCTAACGAATTTGATGATTACATAGCCACGCCGAAAGCCAATGGCTATCAGTCTATTCATACGGTCATAGTGGGGCCGGAAGGCAAGCCAGTGGAAATTCAAATCCGTACGCAGAAAATGCATCAGGATGCTGAACTTGGCGTGGCAGCGCACTGGAAGTACAAAGAAGGCTCGGCGGGTAAAAGTTCGGGTTTTGACGACAGAATTAACTGGTTGCGGCGCATTCTGCAGTGGCAGGAAGAAGTGGCAGAGTCCGGTGATCTGGTCGAAGAATTACGCAGCCAGGTCTTTGACGACCGGGTGTATGTGTTCACCCCCAAAGGTGATGTGATTGACCTGCCTCAGGGCGCTACGCCACTGGATTTTGCCTACTATATTCACACTAATGTGGGCCATCGCTGTATCGGCGCTAAGGTCAATGGGCGGATTGTGCCGTTCACCTATCAGCTACACAGCGGGGATCAGGTGGAAATTCATACCGGCAAAGCCCTGAACCCGAGTCGCGACTGGATGCACCCCGGGCTGGGTTACGTGCATTCCTCCCGGGCCCGCGCCACCATCCATTCATTTTTCAAAAAGCAGGATCGGGACAAAAACCTGGCTGCGGGCAAAGATCTGCTGGAACGTGAGCTTACCCGCGCAAACCTGCCCCTGAAAAGTGCCAGCGATGCCTGTGAGCGTTTCAACATGCATACCCTGGATGACCTGTTTACAGCTATCGGGGCAGGGGATGTTCGCGTTATGCAGGTAGTGCATCACCTGCATCAGCTCGCGGCACCGCCGCCGGTAGAAGATGAAATCAGCCCTAAAGTGAAAACCCGCAAGCGGGCCAGCGCGGCAGGCAAAAGCGACGCTGTGGTAGTGCAGGGGGTGGGCCATTTGATGAGCCAGTTGGCCAACTGCTGCAAACCGGTTCCCGGCGAGCCCATTATGGGGTACATCACCCAGGGGCGGGGAGTCAGTGTGCATAAAGAAAGCTGTGACCAGCTGCAAAATCTGCTCATCCAGCATCCTGAGCGACAGATAGAAGTGAACTGGTCAGACGAACTCAACGTGGGATTTGAGACGGCCATCGATATTTACTGCAGCGACCGGACCGGTATTCTGCGCGACATTACCACGGTACTGGCCAATGAAAGCGTGGCATTGTTGGGAGTGAACAGTGAAACCGACAAAAACCGGCAGTCAGCGGTGGTCGCCATTGCAGTGGAAGTGCCTGATCTGAATACCCTGTCACGTGTAATGGGGCGACTGCGGCAGTTAAAAGGAGTGGTAGATGCCAAGCGGAAACAGCACTAAACCCCGTGATGAGATCCAGCGTCTGGTGTCAGTCATGGCCGCCCTGCGGGACCCGGAGTCAGGCTGTCCATGGGATCTTGCCCAGACCATGTCTTCGCTGACGCGCTATACCATCGAGGAAGCGTATGAAGTGGCTGATGCTATCGCAGGTGGTGAGCCTGATGAAATCTGCGATGAGCTTGGCGATTTGCTGTTTCAGGTGGTGTTTTACGCCCGCCTTGGTGAGGAAAGCGGCGACTTTACGCTGCAGGATGTGGCCCGCGCTATATCGGATAAGCTGGAGCGACGGCACCCCCATGTTTTTGCCGGTCAACTACCCGGCGATGCCAGTGAGCTTAATGCACAGTGGGAGGCCATAAAGGCCAGTGAGCGCGCCGGCAAAGCGCGTACAGAAAATGCTTTGCTACTGGATGATATTCCCAGCGGGCTGCCCTCCCTCAAGCTTGCCCATAAAATGCAAAAGCGCTGCGCCACCGTGGGGTTCGACTGGCCCAACACGGCGCCGGTGATGGACAAGGTACGTGAAGAGCTGGATGAAATTCAACAGGAACTGGACGCACCTGAGCGTCACCAGGCTGCCCTGGAAGAAGAAATTGGCGATGCGTTATTCGCGATGGTCAATTTAGCCCGGCATTGTGGCGTGGAGGCGGATACCGCGTTGCGTAAAGCCAGTCATAAGTTTGCGAATCGCTTCAATGGGGTAGAAGAACTGGCGAGGTCCCAGCAGCAGACGTTAACAGACATGAGCCTGGAAGAGATGGAAGCCTTCTGGCAGCAGGTGAAGCGTCAGTCCCAGGCTTAGCGCTGCGCGAGGTGTGCTGTTGAAACCCGTTGGTTGACACCGTGGCGAGCTGTTTTCACGTTCTTGCCTGTTATTACCCCGCATCCTGATAAGTGATGCGCATGGGATCGTCACAAGACCATGACAGCCGGTGCGGTCAAGCCAGCGCTTTTTAAGCAAAAAGATCGCATTGGGGGTTCGCTTTTTACCCAAATCCTGTATAATTCGCGCCCTGCCCAGTTACGCCCACCTTTGGGAAGGTGGAAGAATCAATCGGCTCGAAGGGGTCACGCAATTGATTTTTAAGGTGATTTTCTGACGCAGAAAATCAGTAACGACGATATTATTCGGGTGAATTTTAATGAAAACTTTTGTTGCTAAACCAGAAACGGTAACTCGCGACTGGTATGTGGTAGACGCCACAGACAAAACTCTTGGCCGTTTGGCATCTGAAATTGCTATGCGTTTGCGCGGTAAGCACAAGCCAGAGTACACTCCTCACGTTGACACCGGTGACTACATCATCGTAGTAAACGCTGAGAAAGTAACGGTAACTGGCCGTAAAGCGCAGAACAAGATGTACTATTCTCACACAGGTTACCCAGGTGGTCTGAAAGAGACAAACTTCGAAAAGCTGATTGCTCACAAGCCTGAAATGGTGCTTGAGAAAGCAGTTAAAGGTATGTTGCCAAAAGGTCCACTGGGCCGTGCAATGTTCCGCAAATTGAAAGTTTATGCGGGTGCTGAGCACACGCATACTGCACAGCAACCACAAGTTTTGGACATCTAAGGAGCAACTGACATGGCAGATACTCAATACTACGGCACTGGCCGCCGCAAAAGTTCTACTGCTCGTGTGTTCCTGCGTCCAGGTACAGGTAACATCACAGTAAACAAACGTCCTCTTGACGAGTACTTTGGTCGTGAAACCGAGTGCATGGTGGTTCGTCAACCACTGGAACTTGTAGAAATGACTGAGAAGTTTGACGTATACATCACCGTTTCTGGTGGTGGTTCAAACGGTCAAGCTGGTGCAGTTCGTCACGGTCTGACCCGTGCACTGATGGACTACGATGAAGCACTGCGTCCTGCCCTGCGTAAAGCAGGTTTCGTTACACGTGACGCCCGTCGCGTTGAACGTAAGAAAGTGGGTCTGCATAAAGCACGTAAGCGTCCACAGTTCTCGAAGCGTTAATTATACGTTTTGGCAAAAACCCGGCACTCGCCGGGTTTTTTTATGCCTGTCACAAAAGTGTGTGAAATCTCCTCCCGGATAAAATAACAAGCCATTAACTTACGTGGTGAAATTGTCATAAATTCACCGCTACTTCGCTAACTGACGGTAACTGCAAAGAAATCTGTGCTTACTGATATAACTATTTCACCTATTAATGGCAGTAAAACCTTGTATATTTAAGGGGTTTTCCCTTATCATTTCGGGTCGAAAATAATGACAAACTTTCGTGGGTTGTGAGGCGTACTTGAGCGTGCTGTCGAGCAATTTTCATGACAAGCCGATATGGCAGTCTGACCCTGAACACAACAATACGTGATGCTGGTCAGTCACCATAACTATCCGAACCTGGAGAAATGTGGATGAGCAATGTATCTGTAGATGCAAAAGAGTCTGCACAAACTGACAAACAGCCACAAGACAATACTCGTCGGCGCTTCCTCACGGTAGCCACGTCCGTTGTTGGTGGCGTAGGTGTTGTCGGCGCGGCAGTGCCTTTTGTTGCGTCTTGGAATCCGAGCGCAAAGGCGAAAGCGGCCGGTGCTGACGTTGAAGTAGACATCAGTGCAATAGAGCCTGGTCAGCTAATTCGTGTTATGTGGCGAAGCAAACCCGTATGGATTGTACGTCGCACGCCGGAGACCCTTGAAGCATTAAGCAAGCATGAAGATAAGCTGAAAGATCCTAATTCTGAAGCTGAACAACAGCCTGCGTTTGCTCAAAATAAATACCGTTCACTTAAAGAAGAGTACCTGGTACTGGTGGGGATCTGTACTCACCTGGGTTGCTCTCCACAGTTTCTTAAAAATGGCGCGTTTGAAGAGATCGTTGAAGGTGTACCGGAAGGGTTCTTCTGCCCGTGTCATGGCTCCAAGTTTGATATGGCAGGCCGGGTATTTCAAAACGTTCCGGCTCCACTGAACCTGGTGGTGCCTCCTTACCAGTTCGTTGATGATAATACGATTATCATCGGTTCAGAAGCGGAGGTTGCGTAACATGTCTGGTTTCCTAGCCTGGATTGAAGAACGTATTCCTATGATGCGCGTGGCAAACATGCACGCCATCCAATATCCTGCCCCTCGCAACATGAACTTCTGGTATGTGTTTGGCTTTCTGGCCACCATCGTACTGGTAAACCAAATTGTAACCGGTATCTGGCTGACCATGAGTTTTGAGCCTTCGGCTGAGCGCGCGTTCGCGTCAGTTGAATACATCATGCGTGAAGTCGACTACGGCTGGATCATCCGCTACATGCATAGCACCGGCGCCTCGGCGTTCTTTATTGTGGTGTACATGCACATGTTCCGTGGCATGATTTACGGTTCCTACCAGAAGCCCCGCGAGTTATTGTGGGTGTTTGGTATGTTTATTTATCTGGCACTGATGGCCGAAGCCTTTATGGGTTACGTGCTGCCTTGGGGCCAGATGTCTTACTGGGGTGCACAGGTAATTGTCTCCCTGTTTGGTGCTATTCCGGTGATTGGCCCAGATCTGGTTATCTGGATCCAGGGCGACTACGTAATATCCGGCGCCACCCTAAACCGGTTCTTTGCGCTGCATGTCATTGCACTGCCGCTGGTCATTGTCATTCTGGTGTTCCTGCACATCATTGCGCTTCACGAGGTTGGCTCGAACAACCCCGATGGTGTGGCTATTAAGCATAAAAAAGGCTCATTACCAGAATCTGAGAAGACCCCTTATAAGATCCACGAGTACTACACTGACAAATACGATATTGCCGATGACGTGGTGCCGTTCTTCCCGCACATCGTGCTGAAAGACCTGGTGGCATTCTGTATCTTCCTGGCGGGCTTTACGTATGTACTGTTCTTTGCGCCGGAAATGGGCGGTAAGTTCCTTGAGCATCCAAACTTTGAGATTGCCAACCCGCTGAAGACGCCTGAGCACATCTTCCCGGTCTGGTACTTCACACCGTTCTACGCAATTCTGAAAGCGGTCCCTGATAAGTTACTGGGTGTACTGACCATGTTTGGTGCCATTGCAGCATTGTTTGCTCTGCCTTGGCTGGACCGTGGGCGGGTAAGATCATGGCGCTATCGCAGTGGTCTGCACAAAGTTAACCTGATCCTGTTCGCTATTGTATTTGTCTTCCTGGGTTACCTGGGCGGAACTCCGCAGGAGAACTGGAAAATCATCGCTTCACAAGTAGCTACCGTGCTTTATTTTGGCTTCTTTGTGGCGCTGTTCCTGTACAGCAAAAACGAGAATACTAAACCTGTACCAGAGAGGATCCCGAAATGAAAAAACTGATGTGCTTTCTGGCGTGCTTCCTTCCTGGTGTAGCGTTTGCTGCCGGTGGGAACGTACCCCTGGATGAGGCGCCCATAGACCTTACCGATAAGGCGTCGCTGCAGCGTGGTGCCAAGTTGTTTATGAACTACTGTCTGGGTTGTCACTCAATGCAGTATCAGCGTTATCAGCGCACGTTCAACGATTTGGGTATTCCAGATGAGCTGGGTGAAAAATACCTGCAGTTCACTGGCGAGAAAGTGACTGATTACATTACCCGTGCCATGCCCGCCGAATCAGCCTCTGGCTGGTTTGGTGCCGCACCACCAGATTTAACACTGGTATCACGGGTACGGGGTCCAGACTGGATTTACACTTATTTACGCACCTTTTATGCTGACGAAAGTCGTCCGTTTGGCGTGAATAATAAGGTGTTTCCTGAAGTAGGTATGCCGCATGTGCTGGAACCGCTGCAGGGAACTCCCCGTGAAACGTATGAAGAAGTGATGGTAGACGGCGAGATGGTTGAGCGTTACGTCGGCATCAAGTCTGACGGCACTGGCGCGATGTCACCTGACGAATACGATCAGGCAGTTGGCGATATCGTTAACTTCCTGGAATATACCGGCGAGCCATCAAAGCTTGATTCTTACCGCATTGGTAAGTGGGTACTGGTGTTTATCGCAGTGCTGTTTGTGTTTGTCTACTTGCTTAAGAAAGATTACTGGCGAGAAGTACACTAAACATACCTGTTTTATGTATAATAGGTAAGGGGGCGTCTCGCCCCCTTTTTCGCTTTTGTTAGTTTGCCCGGCCAGCCTTGTCCGGCGCAATGATTTCTCGACGGAGGAAACTTAATGGCCGTAGCCGCGAATAAACGTTCTATCATGACGTTGTTCTCAGACACGATTGATATTTATAGTCATCAGGTACGAATTGTCCTGGCAGAGAAAGGTGTAGGCGTAGAAATAAGCTATACCGATCCTACCAACCTGCCCGAGGACCTGATTGATTTGAACCCTTACGGTACGGTGCCCACCCTGGTTGACCGCGAGTTGGTGCTTTACCATTCGCATATCATCATGGAATACCTGGATGAGCGTTTCCCGCATCCACCCCTGATGCCAGTCTACCCGGTTTCACGCGGTCAAAGCCGTTTGATGATGCACCGTATTGAACAAGACTGGTATTCTCTGGCTGAGAAAATCTTCCGTGGCGAAGGCGATGTCGATGCGGCGCGCAACGAGTTGCGTGAAGCCCTGTTGGCCCTGGCTCCGGTGTTTGCAGAAATGCCTTACTTCATGAATGAAGAATTCAGTCTGGTCGACTGCTACCTGGCTCCGCTGTTGTGGCGTTTGCCACTGATGGGCATTGAACTGAATGGCGCGGGTGCGAAAGAAGTCCATGCATACATGAACCGTATTTTTGCACGTAGCTCATTTAAAGCTTCACTGACGGACCAGGAACGCGAGATCCATAACCCGTTATGAGTGCCATGACCTCAAACCAACCTTACTTACTTCGCGCGTTTTACGACTGGATTGTCGATAACGACATGACGCCCTATATAGTGGTGGACGCTCGTAATGAAGCCGTGGAAGTACCGCAGGAATTCGTTAAAGACGGACAGATAGTGCTGAATGTCTCGCCATCAGCGTGCGTGAATTTCTATCTGGACACGGATGGTTTGTCGTTTCAGGCGCGCTTTGGTGGCCAGCCCCGACAGTTAAGCATGCCCTGTCAGGCTGTAATGGCTATCTACGCACGTGAAAACGGCGCAGGTACAGTCTTCGCTACAGAGGACGAAATGTCCCCAGAGGCGCCGTCTGAGCCCGTTACAGAAGCACCGTCCCCGAAACCGGCGGACGAACATAATGACAAGCAGGCAGATGCGCCGGTGCCCCCGAAGAAAGGTAAACCGTCACTGAAAGTGATCAAATAACAGAGTCCGGCCACTGCGCCGGACTTTTTATATCTGCCCCGGCAAACCGTAAGTATTTCCCGCGCCACGTTATCGACTCCTTCTATTCATCACCAGGCTAGCCTTGTGTTTCACCCCTTCTTTGTAACGTCGGCCTACAGCAGGAAGAGTGTTGCGGTGCCCAAAAAGGCGAAAATGCCCACCACGTCGGTGATGGTAGTGAGAATAACACTGCCGGCGAGGGCCGGGTCTATCTTCAGCTTTTTCATGATGATGGGGAGCGTCGCCCCGGACAGGGCGGCGGCAATCATGTTAACCAGCATCGCAAAGGCAATAATGACACCCAGCATGGCGTCTTGCTTCCAAAGCGCAATAACAGTGGCAATCAGTACTGCCCAGATAACTCCGTTCAAAAAGCCTATCGCCAGCTCTTTACTGATTAGCCAGCGGGAATTGCTTTCATTTACATGGCCCAGGGCCATGCCGCGTATAACCAGTGTCAGGGTTTGATTGCCTGCGACTCCGCCCATGCTGGGCACAATGGTGTTCAGGATTGCCAGCACAGCCAGCTGGCTGAGGGTGGCTTCAAATAAATCGCTGACCGCCGCGGCCATCAAGGCCGTAAGCAAATTGACTCCCAGCCACACTGAGCGCCGCTGGGTACTTTGTAATACCGGTGCAAAGGTGTCTTCTTCATCATCCAGACCGGCCATACTCATCATAGAGTGCTCGGCGTCTTCGCGGATAATGTCTACCACATCATCAATGGTAATGCGGCCTACCAGGCGATTACGTTCATCTACCACCGGGGCAGATAACAGGTTATAGCGTTCAAACAAGCTGGCCACTTCATCATCGGGCATGTTGACCGGCACGGCTTCCGCCTCATCGTCCATGACATCATGCACTTTTTCTTCAGGATCGGCGGTCAGTAAACGGGCTACCGGTACCGAGCCGACCAGGTTGTCGGTGCGGTTAACCACGTAAAATGTATCGGTGTTCTCGGGGAGATCCCCTTTCAGACGAATATAGCGCAGTACCACATCTACCGTTACGTCAGGACGTAAGGTGATGGTGTCAGTGTTCATGATGAAACCGGCGGTTTCTTCCCCGTACGACAACGCCTGCTCGGCCCGCAGGCGGTCCTGTGCGTCCATGGACGCCAATATGTCCTGCAGTACTTCGTCAGGCAGGCTGCTTAACGTTTCGGCGAGGTCATCGGTATCCATCTCTTCCAGCGCGTCTACCACGCTGGCAGGCATCATACCGGTGATAATGCCGTTACGGACTTCCTCAGACAGCTCTTCTAAAATGTCGCCGTGAATATCACCGTCTATCAGCCCCCAGAGCTCCGTACGGGTACGTTTAGGGCTGGACTCGAGGATAAGGGCCACATCACTGGGGGGAAGCTCATGAAGGAGTTTGCGGACCGACACGAAGCGGCCGCTGTTCAGTGCCGCATTTAACTGCGTAAGCTGGCTTTGGGCAAACTTGCTCTCAAATGCTTCTGCCACGGCTTCTTCCTCGTAAGGCACTGAAATTCAATGATGTTAAGAATACCGCACTCACCCTGCAACTGTCATGATAAATCCCGGCGTGAGAAGGGTTTTCTTAGTTGTTGGTTGAAACCTCAGTGCGCGTAGTCTGGGGGGGCGGTAGAGTAGGAGGAGTGATCACCAGGCAAGCTCGACGTTTGAGGCGTGAAAAACTTGGACGGGGCTAACTTTCTTCGTGAAATTTATCGGCAATCAGGGCAGCAATAGCTTCCAGCGCGCCTTCGGCATCAGGGCCTTCACTTATCACGGTAACCTGCTCGCCCTTATGGCTTTCCAGCATCATCAGACCAAGTACGCTGTCAGCGTTGGCTTCTTTGTCGCCTTTTTGCAGCGTCACGGTGGCATCAAACTGGTTTGCCAGCTGCACCAGCTGGGTTGCAGCACGGGCGTGCAGCCCGAGTTTGTTTTCTATGGTGACGGTTTGTGACACGCGCATTACCGGCTTAGCTCCCGGTGGCGTATCTGCACATCAGGATGCACATCGCTGAAGGTTTTCGCTAACGCCTCTGCCACATAGACGGAGCGATGCTGGCCGCCGGTACAGCCTATGGCAATAGTGACATAGCTGCGGTTATTGCGCTCCAGATGGGGCAGCCAGGTAGTAATGAGGTTCTGGATTTGCCAGATAAACTTCGTCACCAGCGGCTGGGAGCCAAGAAAGTTCTCCACCGGCGTGTCCAGTCCGGTCAAATGCTTTAAATCCGGCTCCCAGTGGGGGTTAGGCAAAAAGCGCCCGTCAAATACGTAATCGGCGTCTTTGGGAATACCGTGCTTAAAGCCGAAAGATTCGAACACCAGCACCAGTCTGGACGACTTCTTGCCGAGGATCCGCTCTCTGATCAGCTCGGCTAACTGGTGGATAGACAGCTTATCGGTGTCGATATACAAGTCGGCCCGCTCGGCTATGGGAGCCAGTAACTCTGACTCGGCGCGGATAGCTTCAGAGAGCGACTTGTTCAATTTCGCCAGCGGGTGCAGGCGTCGTGTTTCGCTGAATCGCTTCACCAGAATGTCGTCACTGGCATCAATGTACACAATGGTCATTGACCACGACGAGGGCAGATAGTCGAGTATTTCAACCAAATCAGTGGGATTTTTTGGCAGGTTACGAACATCGATACTCACTGCTACCTGTTCGTATTCGTCGACAACGGTATGGGTGAGCGTGGGGAGCAGGTTAACCGGGATGTTGTCTACGCAGTAATAGCCCAGATCTTCCAGCGCGCGCAGTGCCACCGATTTGCCCGAACCTGAACGGCCACTGATTATGATTAACTTCAACGCGCTTCTCCCGTTAACGCTACTTATTCCAGGGCGGTGATAATATCGTCACTGCTACTGGCTTTACGGATGGCTTTCACCGTCTCTTTGTCGCTCAGTTTACTGGCAACGGTGGCTAATGTCTGTAAGTGACCTTCGGTCTGTTCTTCGGGAACCAGTAATGCGAAGAAAATATCTACGGGTTTATTGTCCAACGCATCAAAATCGATGGGCGGATTACTGGTGATGACGATCGCCTGAACATTCGTTAAGCCCGGCAGCCGGCCGTGGGGCAGGGCAATACCATTTCCTATACCGGTGCTGCCCATTCGTTCACGGCTCAGCAGGCTATTCAGCACGGTCGCCTCATCGATAGCCGGGTTGCTCTTTGCCGCAACCTGACTAATGATTTCGAGAATTTTTTTCTTACTATTGCACTGAACCGCACACTCGGTGCGGTCCAGGCTTACAAGGGCGTGAATATCCATCAATTAATGTTTCTTCAGTTTTTCCTTGTGCTTAATCACTTGCCTATCGAGCTTATCAACCATGCTGTCGATCGCCGCATACATATCCATGTCTTCTGCCGAGGCAAATACTTCAGCACCGCTGAGATGCATTTTCGCTTCGGCTTTCTGGTTTAGCTTTTCCACATTAAGAATGACATGAACATTCGAAATATGATCGAAGTGTCTTTCCAGTTTGCTAAATTTAGTATCGACATAATTACGCAAAGAGTCGGTGATTTCGACATGATGACCGGTAAGGTTGATTTGCATATTTCGTCTTCCTTATATTTTTAGCCCGCTAAATGAGGCTCTTGCGTTGGTTAGACGGCGGGATCGAAAGAGACTCCCGGTACTTTGCTATTGTTCGCCGGGCAACCTTAATGCCTTGCTCGGCCAGCAATTGAGCAATCTTGCTGTCACTAAGCGGCTTGCTGGGCGTTTCAGCCGCAACCAGCTTCTTGATTAGTGCACGAATTGCGGTAGAAGAGCATTCTCCCCCGGACTCCGTGGCGACATGGCTGGAAAAGAAATATTTCAGTTCGTATATGCCCCGGGGGGTGTGCATGTATTTCTGCGTGGTCACGCGGGAAATTGTCGACTCATGCATATCCACCATTTCTGCGACATCATTCAGCACCATTGGTTTCATCATTTCCGGGCCGTGCTCGAAAAAGCCCATCTGCTGCTGCACAATACAATTCGCCACTTTCATCAGCGTTTCATTGCGTGACTCCAGACTTTTAATAAACCACTTGGCTTCCTGCATGTGCGAACGGATAAACTGTGAGTCGCTGCTGTTACGGGCTTTACGGCTCATGGCCGCATACTGTTGATTCACGCTCAGTTTTGGCAGACTGTCCGGGTTTAACTCGACTGTCCAGCGGCCGTTTTTCTTGGCCACCGACACATCGGGTATGACGTATTCCGGCTCTTTGGTAATCAGCGCGCTTCCCGGCCGCGGATTCAGGGTTTGCAGCAGACGCATGGCCTCACGTAACTGATCTTCTTTCAGTCTGCTTTTACGCATCAGCGTGCGGTAGTCTTTACTGCTTAACAGGTCAGAGTATTCTTCAATAAGAATACGCGCCTCATTCAGCCAGGGCGTATCGTCGGAGAACTGTTTAAGCTGCACCAACAGGCATTCCTGGGGGGTGCGGGATCCGGAGCCGATGGGGTCGAATTGCTGAATGCGCTTTAACACACACTCTACTTCATCCATTTCCACAGGCTCGTCGGCGTCGTCCACTTCATCGGAATTCACGGAAGCCAGTATTTCATCCAGCGACACGGTGAGGTAACCCGACTCGTCAATGGAATCGATAATCGCGGTGGCGATGGCCCGGTCGATATCCGAAAACGGCGTCAGGCGCATTTGCCAGAGCAAATGGTCCTGAATATTGTCAGTGGTTTCGCCCTGAAATACCTGGTCATCGTCACCGCCGGATGCTGCCGGTGCCGGTGCAGAAGACGCGGAATAGTATTCATCCCAGGTACTGTCGATAGGCAGTTCGTCAGGCAGCGCATTTTTCTCAAGTGCGTCACCGGCTTCGATGCTGTCGGCATTGGTGCTGGCAGTCTCTAAAGAACTGTCATCGGTGTCGATATTGTTTTTTTCAGCCGGGTCGTTGTCGGTGCCTTCTTCCACTTCCAGCAACGGGTTGGAGTCGAGTGCCTCCTGAATTTCCTGTTGCAAGTCGAGCGTGGACAATTGCAGCAGCTTGATTGCCTGCTGCAATTGTGGCGTCATCGTAAGTTGCTGACTGAATTTTAGCTGTAAAGATGGTTTCATCTACGTCTTAAAAAAATGCGTTTATTCCAAGTATACGTATGCGGGAACAATGAAAAAAATAGCTTAACTTTACTTAACTATAGCCTGAATTGTTCGCCGAGGTATACATCCCTGACCTTTTGATTACTTAAAACCTGTTCAGCCGTGCCTTGAGCGATTAACTCGCCGTGACTAACGATGTATGCCTTCTCGCATACGTCCAAAGTTTCGCGGACATTATGGTCGGTGATTAGTATCCCAATCCCCCGGTCTCGCAAATGCTGTATGATCTTCTTTATATCATTAACCGATATTGGATCAACTCCAGCGAAAGGTTCATCTAATAAGATGAACTGCGGGTTCGCTGCCAGCGCCCGGGCAATCTCTACCCGGCGCCGCTCACCCCCCGACAAACTCATGCCGGTACTATTACGTATATGGTTGATATTAAATTCATCAAGTAGCGCGTCGGCTTCTTCTTCCTGCTGACTGGCAGACAAGTCGCTGCGGGTCTGCAATATGGCCATGATATTTTCATGCACCGTCAGTTTGCGGAAGATAGAGGCTTCCTGTGGGAGGTAGCCAATTCCTTTTCGCGCCCGTTCGTGCATGGGCTGGTGCGTGACCACTTCCTCATCGATATAGATATTGCCCTTACCCAGCGGCACCAGCCCTACAATCATATAGAAAGTAGTGGTTTTGCCAGCACCATTTGGCCCCAGCAGGCCCACAATCTGCCCGGTAGAGACAGACAAACTGACATCCCGCACTACCTGCCGTGATTTATATGCCTTGGCCAGATTTTTAGCTGTCAGGGTTGCCATAACTACTGCTCGTCCTCGTCATTCTCGGGTTGGTCGTTGTTATCCTCTTCCGTGAACTCTTTGATGGCATCCGGCCGGAATACAGTGGTAACACGGCCTTCACCGTCACCCTCGCCACCAGTGGCCAGCAGCTGTTCTGTGGCCATGTCGTAGGTAATGCTGTCGCCTTTCACCATACTGGTATCTTGCTGCAATTCCGCGTTTCCTGTCAGTGAAATGGTACGCTTGCTGACTTCATAGCGAATTTCATTGGCTTTCGCCTGCACCGGCGTGCCGTCGTCCAGCGTCTGGGCATAGCTGGCCGGATTGCCGCGGGCGACAAAGATCTCGCGCCCTTCACCGTCGGTGGCAATCACTTCCACTTCGTCAGCATCAATCACCAGGCTGCCCTGGGTGATGCGTACATCATCTTTAAACAATGAGGTTTTATTTTTGCCATCTACAAACTGCGATTTTGAGTCAACCGTGATGGGCTTGGTAAAGTCACTGGTATCGGCCTGGGTCATAAAGCTCAGGCCAAGCAGCAAACTAATTGCCAGGGGAATAAATGGTTTGTACATGATCAATAAGCTCATATTGCTGGGTTTGCAGATCGCCGGTAAACCCATTGCTGTTAATTACGTAAGGTGCTCCGCGGATCACTACGGGCTGATCAGATACCATCTTCTTGGTATCTAAGTTAATTTCAATAAAGTCGGTGGTGATGGTATTTACGAAATTCTCATCCCCCAGACTCTTTATCACCACGTCAGACTCAAGCTGAATCAGGTTGTTGTTATACAGCGTGCCTTCTTTTGCTGTTACCTGCCAGGAAGAAGACTCCTGGTCGAGATACACGGTGTATTCAGGTTGTTCAAAGAGTACGAACCCTAACTGGTCGTAATGTTCCATACTGGTTGCAAAAACCTGATGGTTACGGTTGCCGTTCTCATCGTAAAACGTGGTGGTAAGGTTGGTGGCCTGATACGCCGGACTCAGGGCATCCACGCCCTCCCGTTCTTCAGTACCTGGTTCCTCATCCATCCAGATGGGGATATACAATAATAGTGCCAGAGCAAACAGGGCCGAAATACTCAGACCCAGCCGGCTTACCCCTTTTTCTTCGCTCATGTGCTCGACCCATGAATATCACTGAGCGCGTCGTGGCATTGCAGCAGCGTATCACAGATTTCGCGCACTGCCCCGAACCCGCCGGGCAGGGTAGTAATCCAGTTGGCCTGACGTTTTACGACGGGGTGTGCATCGTTCACAGCGATGCGGATGTCGGCATACGGGAACATTCCGGTGTCTGGCATGTCGTCGCCAACCACCGCAATCTGATGAGGAGAGAGTCCCAGTTGTTGACTAAGCTCACCCAGCGCTGTCGCCTTGTCTTCCTCGCCCTGGATAATGTGCGCCACATTCAGCGCCTGCATGCGCGACTGCACGATTTCAGACCGGCGGCCGGTAATCACGGCAACGGCAATGCCTTGCGATACCAGGGCTTTCACGCCGTAGCCATCGCGGGTATGAAAGGCTTTTAGCTCTTCACCATTATTACCCAGATAGATGCGCCCGTCTGAAAATACGCCGTCAACATCGCACACCAGCAGCTTGACGGCACGCAGTGCCTCGAAAAAGTCGCTGTCGAGGTCGGTATACAGAGTTTGTGTGGTGGCCATTACAGCACTCCCGCTTTCAGTAACATGTGCATATTAAAGGCGCCAACCGGGCGTTGGTCATGATCGACCACCATCAGCGCACTAATTTTATGCCGTTCCATAAGATTCAGCGCTTCCACGGCCAGGTCGTCTGCCTGACTGGTTTTACCGCCCTGCGTCATTACGTCCCGGGTTCGCGCAGCATGAATATCAATACGGGCATCCAGGATGCGGCGCAGATCGCCATCGGTAAAAATCCCTAACAACTGGCCGTTATCATCGGTAACGCCAGTCATACCAAGGCCTTTGCGGGAAATTTCCAGCAGGGCTTCGGCGACGGGGGTATCCTGATGTACAAGAGGAACATCGCTGCCACTGAGCATAATGTCGCGGACTTTAAGCAGCAGCTTGCGACCCAGGCTGCCGCCCGGGTGAGACAGTGCAAAGTCGTCTGAGGTAAACCCTTTTTTATCCAGCAGCGCCACTGCCAGGGCATCGCCCATTACCAGTGTAGCAGTGGTACTGGAGGTAGGGGCCAGCCCTAACGAGCAGGCTTCCTGCTCTACACTGATATCCAGCACTATATCCGCATGCTGGCCCAGCGAGCTGCCGGCACTGTTGGTCATGGCAATAACCGGTACATTGAGTCGCTTGACCACCGGCAACAGATTCAGTAGCTCACCGGTCTCCCCGGAGTTGGAGATAGCCAGCAGCACATCGTTTGGACTAAGCATGCCCAGATCACCATGGTTTGCTTCGCCGGGGTGCATGAAGAAAGCCGGCGTACCGGTGCTGGCCAGGGTGGCCGCAATTTTGTGGCCCACATGGCCCGATTTGCCCATCCCGCACACCACCACTTTGCCGGTGCAGTGCAGCAACATTTCGCATGCAGCATTAAAGCGTTCATCCAGGCGGTCGCCAAGTGCTGAAATTGCGCATGCTTCAATACTGATGACCCGCCGGGCCGAAGCGATATAGGTTGACTCTTTAGTAGACATTATCCAAACAACCAATATTGGTAAACCAAGAAGCAGCCCACGAACAGCCCGCCTTCTAACCGGGTAATCTGGCACTTCCCTTTAAGGTTAAAGCTAAATAAAAACAGCAGCAGGGTGAGTCCCAGCATGACATACATGTCACGGCCGTAGGCGTCGGGATCCAACGGGCCGGGTGCAATCAGCCCGGGCATGCCCAATACTGCCAGCAAGTTGAATATATTGGAGCCAATGATATTGCCCAGCGCCAGATCATGCTCACCTTTCATGACCCCGGCGATACTGGCAGCCAGTTCAGGAAGACTGGTGCCCAGTGCGATAATAGTCAGGCCGATGATTAAGTCGCTAATGCCAAAGAAGCGGGCAATTTCCACCGCCGAGCCCACCAGAAAGTGTGCGCTTAGGGGCAACAATACCAGCCCAGCAGCTATCCAGATAAGAGCCCAGCCGTTGGTCACACCTTTGGGGATTTCGTCAGCGGTTTCCGCCATCAGCGGATCTTCTTTGTCCACCTGTAACGATAACCACGCCATACCAGCCAGCATAAAAATAAACAGCCCGAACAGTATAACGCCTTCATAATGCTCCAGGCTGCCGTCATACATGAAAAATACAGCGATTAAGCTGATTATAATGAGTACCGGCATTTCCCGTTTCAGGGTAGTTGATGAAACACACAGCGGCTTCACCAGCGCGGTGATGCCGAGCACCAGTGCAATATTGGTGATATTTGAGCCCATGGCATTACCCACGGCGGTATTCATATTGCCGTTGATGGAGGCAATGGCGGAGACCACGATCTCCGGTGCAGATGATCCCATGGCGACAATCGTCAAACCAATCATCATGGGCGAGATCCCAATATTCTTTGCCAGCGCAGAGGCGCCGTAGACAAAGCGGTCAGCACTCCAGCTTAATACTGCAAGGCCCGCTACAAAAATAAGAATCTGAACTAGCACTGTTTTCCATAAGATCGTGAGTTTGATGGGGATTGTCGCAAAAACAGCGGCGCTTGCCTACGTCTATATCACTTTCAAACCGGGTCAAAGACTAAATTGGCAAGCATTCTGCTAATGCTCTGTAGCGAATGGCGCTACACGTTACTTTTGCAAAGAAAGCAAAGGTACGTGGTTCGTACGCAGCAAAGCGCACTGCCGGTTCATTTCGGCGTTAGCAGCGTGGTGGCGCGAACCGCCACCGCGGCGCAATAGTTGGCAGAATGGGAAAGGGGTAAACACATGAAGGCACGAAAGTGTCGGTGATTGCCGACAAAACGATAGGGAGATGATAGGGGGGCACCATGACGGGCGGACAGCAAATCGCCTCAACCTCACAGCATATAAGGAAATATTCGGTTCTATCGAACATAACTTGTAACTTTTTGCTTTTGGCGGGTGGCTTGAAAAAGCGTACAATGCCCCTCACTTAGGTGGGCCAGTGAACTTAAGTGGTTTCGCATCCTCTGATGCCTGACTGGCATCAACGTCAGGGAAGCGGCACTCAGCCGTTTACCACACCAGCCATGGAACTGTTTTAAAAGAATAATGGATAACTTAGTCGAAATAGACAATATGACATTCCGGCGTGTCGATCGCGTGATTTACGACGGAATTTCACTGCATGTACCTAAGGGCAAAATTACTGCCGTGATGGGGCCTAGCGGGATAGGTAAAACCACCTTGCTCAAGCTGATAGGCGGACAATTGACGCCAGACGCGGGAGATATCTGCTTTGCCGGTGACTCAGTCGTGAGCATGTCGCGCTCGCAGCTCTATAAGGCGCGCCGCCGCATGAGCATGCTGTTTCAGTCCGGGGCGCTGTTCACCGACATGAGTGTGTTCGATAACGTGGCGTTTCCTCTGCGCGAGCATACCCGGCTGTCTGAAGATGTTATTGCCACCATTGTGGCGCTGAAACTGCAAGCCGTAGGGTTGCGCGGGGCGGCGTCGCTGATGCCCAGCGAGCTTTCCGGTGGTATGGCAAGACGCGCGGCGCTGGCGCGGGCCATTGCGCTGGACCCGGATTTAATCATGTACGATGAGCCGTTTGCCGGTCAGGATCCCATTTCTATGGGCGTGCTGGTGAAACTTATCCGTGAGCTGAATGATGCACTGGATCTGACCAGTATCGTCGTGACGCACGACGTTAAGGAAGTGCTTACTATCGCTGACTACATCTATATTCTTGCTGACAAGAGAATTATTGGTGAGGGCACGGCAGATCAGATACGTAACAGCGAGTCTGAATTAGTACAGCAATTCCTGAAAGGTGAAGCCGATGGACCGGTGCCGTTCCATTACCCGGCCAACCCGTTGGAAAGCAGTTTATTCGGGGGCGAACAATGAAGTTTTTGCAGTCGGTCGGCGCCAATACACTGGCGAAAGTTTCTGCAGCAGGCCGTGCGGCACTGATGTTATTTGGCGCCCTTGCCGCGGTGCCGAAAGCGAAGAATATTCGACTCACCATCCGGCAGGTATATGTGGTGGGTGTTCAGTCTCTGTTAATTATCATTGTATCAGGCTTGTTCATAGGCATGGTGATGGCGCTGCAGGGCTATACTATTCTGGTCGATTACGGGGCAGAAGGCAGTCTGGGACCCATGGTGGCGTTATCGTTACTCAGAGAGCTGGGGCCAGTGGTAACCGCTTTGCTATTTGCTGGCCGGGCAGGGTCTGCCCTGACCGCAGAAATTGGCTTAATGAAAGCCACGGAACAGCTAAGCAGTCTTGAGATGATGGCGGTGGACCCGTTGCGTCGGGTAGTCGCTCCGCGCTTCTGGGCCGGCATGATTTCAATGCCGATGCTGGCGCTTATATTCAGCGCGGTAGGGATACTGGGCGGCCATCTGGTTGGTGTTGACTGGCTGGGTGTCGACGCGGGCAGTTACTGGTCAATTATGCAGTCTACGGTAGATTGGGACAAAGATGTGGTGAACGGCATCATAAAAAGCCTCGTGTTTGCCTTAGTTGTGACCTGGATCGCCATATTTAAAGGGTACGATTCCATTCCTACCTCGGAAGGGATCAGTAAGGCAACCACAGAAACCGTGGTGTTTTCTTCATTAGCTGTGCTGGGGCTGGACTTCGTGTTGACCGCCCTGATGTTTGGAATTGAGTAGAGGGTAGGATGAATAAGTATAAAACGGAACTGCTGGTAGGTGTGTTTGTCGTAATGACCGTGGGTGCGGTGCTGCTACTGGCGCTGAATGTAGCAAACAAGTCGATGACCAGTGATGGCGATACCTACACGTTATATGCAAAATTCGACAATATTGGCGGCCTGAAAGAACGCTCGGCGGTGAAAGTCGGCGGCGTTACGATTGGTCGGGTGGCGTCAATTTCGTTGGATAAAGAAGATTACACGCCAGTAGTGAAGCTGAGTATTAACCAGCAATATGGCGAATTTCCCGAAACCAGTTCGGTGTCTATTCTGACCTCGGGGTTGCTCGGCGAGCAATACGTCGGTTTCCAGCCAGGGTTTTCGTTTGATGGTGTGGCCAACCTGGAAGACGGTGATTACCTGCAGGACACGAAATCCGCGCTGGTGCTTGAGGATCTGATTGGTCAATTTCTGTTTAATCGCGGCAGCGAAGAATAAATGAGTGAATGACGGGTTATTGCCGGTCTGTTCAGTGAAGTTTAAGTTAGGAGAGTTAGGTGAAAAAGCTGATAACTATTTTTGGGTTGTGTCTGACATTGTCGTTTGGTGCGGTAGCGCAAGAGATAAACGAAGAAAACCCGTATGAGCTGGTAGAAGACGTAGCCATGAAAGCGTTTGATCGTATTAAAGCGAATCAGCAGGAGATTAAACAGGACCCTGAGGTGCTACGCACGATCATGGAAGAGGAACTGTTGCCGCATATTGATTATCAGTTTGCTGCGTTTATGGTACTGGGAAAACACTTCAAATCGGTGCCCCGTGAAAAGTTGTCTGAATACGTACAGGTTTTCCGCCAGTACCTGATTACCACATACGCGGTAGCGATGGGCTATTACGACAACCAAACCGTGACTTTCGAGCCGGAAGGCAGTTTCGACGATAAGAAGTCCGTGACTGTGCGCGCCGTGGTCGAAGATCCGACCCGTCCGGAAATAAAAATTGCGTTTAAAGTACGTAAAGACAGCAAGACCAACGAATGGAAAGCCTATGACATGGTGGCCGAAGGCATTAGCATGCTGAACAGCAAGCGTAGTGAATTCGAGTCCATTTTGCGTCAGGACGGCATTGACGCTGTTATTGCCATCATGAAAGAAAAAATTGAGCAGCCAGTTGAGCTTAAAGAGCAGGACAAGGACGCCGCGTGAGTTTATACAAGCTTGAGGGTAACGGGCAGGTAACAATAACCGGGCAGCTTGACCGTGATACGCTGTCGCGGGACTGGTGGGCCATGTTATCCTCTGCCGAGAAACGCCAGCTGACAGAGGCTGGCTCATGCCTGTTCGATCTGACCGGTGTGGCCCGCGCGGATAGCGCCGGGTTAGCGTGGTTAATCAATGCCATACGCGATACTAAGCGACACCAGATAACACTGCGATTGCAGGCGGTGCCAGAGAAAGTAATAAAACTGGCGAAAATCAGTGGTGTCGATACACTATTGCCGATCGACAACAACATTTAGCGAAACTGGTCTGCATCGCGATGAAGGCCAGCACACAACTCCGGGTGGTTTATGGACGTTACTGAAATTGAGCAAATATTAAAAGACGCACTGGACTTAGACGAGGTGCATGTGAATGGCGATGGGTCGCATTACACCATCATTGCCGTAAGCGACACCTTTAGCGAGATGAGCCGCGTAAAGCGCCAGCAAGCAATCTATGCCCCGCTGTCTGAGAAAATTGCTGATGGCTCCATGCACGCGATTTCAATTAAAACATTTTCGGTAAAAGACTGGGCCCGTGAGCGCCAGTTTAACCTGCCTCAATAACCCGGTCAGGGACAAGTAATTACAGTGGATAAATTAGTTATTAAAAAGAGCCCGCCGCTAGAGGGCTCTGTTCGTATTTCCGGCGCGAAAAATGCTGCGCTGCCCTTATTAATGACCAGTCTGCTTACCCGCGAAGCCTGTCGCTATACCAATGTGCCTCAATTGCGTGACATTAATACGACCGTCTCGTTACTCCAGGAGTTGGGCGTGAGTGTGGCGCGACCGGCAGCGAACGACGTGCTGTTGGATGCCCATGAGCTGAGCAGTGTCACCGCCCCGTACGAGCTGGTGCGCACTATGCGAGCATCAATTCTGGTATTAGGCCCTTTGCTGGCCCGTGAAGGAAAGGCGAACGTGTCGTTGCCAGGCGGCTGTGCAATTGGCGCCCGCCCGGTCAACCTGCATCTTGATGGTCTGGAGCGCATGGGCGCCACTATTGAGGTGGACGAAGGCTATATTCGTGCCCACGTAGATGGCCGCTTAAAAGGCGCACGCATTTTCATGGATATGGTTAGTGTCGGCGCCACTGAGAACCTGATGATGGCTGCGGCGCTGGCCGAAGGCACCACTGTGCTGGAAAATGCGGCACGGGAGCCGGAAATTGTCGATTTAGCCAATTGCCTCAATCAGATGGGGGCCAAGGTCTCCGGTGCGGGCACGGATAATATTACCATTGTCGGCGTGAGTGAATTGTCAGCCTGCGATTATAATGTGTTACCGGATCGGATTGAAACCGGCACCTTCCTGGTGGCAGCGGCTGCGACCGGCGGCAAGGTCCGTTGTACCCATGCCGCCCCGGACACGCTGGATGCAGTACTTGATAAACTGGCACAGGCAGGCGCCACGATTACCCTGGGTGATGACTGGATTGAACTGGATATGCAGGGTAATAAGCCCCAGGCTGTGCGGGTAAAAACCGCCCCGCATCCCGGTTTCCCCACCGACATGCAGGCGCAGTTTGTCACCCTGAACTGTCTGGCAGAAGGTACCGGCGTGATCACTGAAACGATTTTCGAGAACCGCTTTATGCACGTGCCGGAGCTGCAACGCATGGGCGCTGAAATCGCACTGGAAGGCAACAGCGCGGTTTCTAAAGGCTGCTCGGTACTGAAAGGCGCACCGGTCATGGCCACCGACCTACGGGCCTCGGCCTCACTGGTTATTGCTGGCCTGGTGGCAGAAGGGGAAACCCATGTGAACCGTATTTATCATCTCGACCGGGGCTATGAAGCCATAGAAGAGAAACTGCGCGGCTTGGGTGCCAACATAGAGCGTGTCCAGGAGTAACCATTTACTGGCGTAGCTATCTTCCTGAAAAAGGCGCGTCTATCGCGCCTTTTTGCTGCATAGCGCGGCCCTAAGTGTTGCTGACGACCGCAGCGCGTGAAGGGGTATGATGTTGCAGATAAACCTGTCTGAGCAGCTCACAATCAAGCTCAGGGAGTATCTCCGATACTGCCTGGGCACAGCGGTCAAATTTCGAATCTACATGGACATTGTTAGTAAAGCGGCGTAAAGCAGAGGCCAGAATGCGCGTCACTGCCACGGAGCCCGTTTCATCGAGTAACCATTGCCCCAGCATACCCTGTTCAACAGCATGCATATTGAACTTTGCGAGTATATCGAGAACGTCCGGGGTCGCGAGCTCCCAGGCGCTGGTGTCGACGATACATACAAACCGGTCGGTGGCGGCCGACTGACGGACTGCAACAATTTTTTCCAGGTAATCCTCGGTGCAGGGCATGGACCAGCTGCCCCGGGGAAACACCATCACGGCGCCAGGAAATGCACACAAAGTGAAGCTGCCGTGCTTATGGTTGGCGGAGCCCAGCGTTGTCACAGCGTTATCATCTGACATGGGCTCTCATACTCTCTGAAGGTTTAGTTTAATCGCAGGCTATTGCCCGGTGTAACGGCTAATTCTGCCACCACTACATTAATAGTAATCATATCGCCGCCGCGGCTTACCTGTAATTCTAGCTGGGTACCCGGATCGGTTTCGGCAATCATATCCAGTGTTTTGGAAGCACTTTCCAGCCGCACGCCATCAATCGCCATAATAATGTCTCCCGCCCGCAAGCCGGCTTTGTCTGCCGGGCTGCCACTGGAAACACTGGTCACTTCTATACCGGGACGATCACGGTGCTCCTCACCCATGAAACCCAGCTGGCCTCGGGTTACCTTACCGTTAATAATAATTTCGTCCATTACCCGTTTGGCTAATTCATACGGTACGGCGAAGTTAATGCCGTCGACATTGCGAACACGCCGGCGTGCGTCACGAACCTGAAAATTGGCATTCGTAATACCTACCAGCAGCCCGTTGCTGTCGACCAGAGCCCCACCGGAGTTACCCTGATTCAAAACCGCGTCTGTCTGAATGAAATCGACATAATTGGATAACCCGTTACGGCCGGCGCGACTGACAATGCCTTGGGTAATGGTCTGGCCCAGGTTAAACGGATTCCCAATCGCCATTACAATATCACCCACGCGGATTTCAGGCTCTTTAGCCTGTGGAATGACATGCAGGTTGTCGGCACTGACCTTAAGTACCGCGAGGTCGGTCAGCGGATCGTTACCGACGATCTGCGCTTCCAGAACCCGGCCATCCTGGACGGCCACGTAAATACTGTCAGCGTTGGCGACCACATGGTCGCAGGTAAGGATATAGCCATTCTCGGTCATGATCACACCGGAGCCCAAGCTGGCGCGTTCCCGAGGCTGGTTACGAAATAATCCGGTATCGGTTTCGATGCTGACGCTGTATATATTCACAACCGCTGGCGCAGAGCGGCTCAGGGCGGGGAAATAAGTTGCCCGCGAAGCCGTGACCGACGAATCCCTGAACCAGGTGTCAGTAAAGCCCGCGCCCTGTCGCAGGGACGGCACCAGTAACAGGATCAACGCCGCGACAACTATACCCAGCAACACGGATCGCACAAGAAAACTCAGAAAATGTCTGCCTGACACAATAATTACTTACTCACAGCGCTACCCGCGCCAACCAGTGGCCAGGGAGGGAAGCAAAAAAATACAAATTAAAACAAAGAATAACACTGTTGCCCCGTGACACCAATGAGATTTCTGTCGTAAGCAGGGAGGCATAAAAAAACAGCGCCGCAGGGCGCTGTTTTGTTGTACTTAGGGGGAGACGCGTTATGAGTTAGCGGATCACCAGGTAGAGTGTAGAGGCACCGCGCTTCACGTTCAGCGCAATGACGCCTGACGCTTCGTCCAGCGCATTTCTGAACTCAGACAGGGTAGTGACGCGGTTACGGTTTACGCCCACAATCACATCTTCCGGTTGTAAGCCAAAACGTGCAGCCGGGCTGCCCCGTTCAAGCTCAGAGACAATAACGCCTGCGTTACCGGCTTTATCCTGACCGTTAGCCAGTGTGGCCCCTTCCAGCGCCGGATGAATCTGCGCAGCCGTGATTTCAGTCTGAGTGGCATCGTCCAGCACCACATCAACCTGCATTTCCTTACCTTTACGCACCAGTGTCAGTTCGACTTCAGCGCCGGCACCCATACTGGCGATTTTTGCACGCAACTCCTGGAAGCTGTTCAGGTCACGCCCGTTTACTGCGGTAATGATATCACCTGCCTGTAAACCCGCTTTATCTGCCGCAGAATCAGGTTGTACTTCACTGACAAACGCGCCGATATTTACCTGGGAATTCATGGCTTCCGCCAGCCCGGCATCGACATCGTTACCCAGTATGCCCAGCAGCCCGCGGCGGACTTCACCGTATTCCGCAATCTGATCTACCAGGCTCTTCATCATGTTGGCAGGGATCGCAAAACCAATACCGACGTTGCCGCCGTTCGGACCAAAGATAGCGGTATTTATCCCCACCAGCTCACCATGCAGGTTTACCAGCGCGCCACCGGAGTTCCCGCGGTTAATAGCAGCATCGGTCTGAATAAAGTCTTCATACCCGCCGATATTCAGACCAGAACGACCCAGTGCGCTCACAATGCCTGAGGTAACGGTCTGCGACAGGCCGAAGGGGTTGCCGATAGCCACTACAAAATCACCCACCCGGATCTCATCGGAGTTAGCCAGCGGCAGCGCGGTGAGGTCCTGCGGATCAATCTTCAGAAGGGCAATGTCACTTTGTTCATCTGAACCCAGCTTTTTAGCATCAAACTCACGGCCATCGGTCAGCTTCACTGTGATCTCATCAGCGTTATCAACAACGTGGTTATTAGTCACCACGTAGCCTTTGCTGGCGTCGATGATCACCCCTGAGCCAAGCCCTCTGAACGGACGCTCCCGGGTTTGCTCCTGCGGGCCGCCAAAGAAGTAACGGAACATTTCCGGCACCTGCTGACGGGAGGTTTGCGTGCCTTTCACCGCAATACTGACGACCGCGGGGGTGGCTTCTTCTAGCATCGGTGCCAAGGAAGGCACTTCATCTTTCTTATCACTAAAAAACGGCAGCGCCGCACTGGCGGGTGCGCTCATACCAAGCGCACTAACCACCAAACCTGACACCAAAAACAGCTGGCGGAGAGACTTATTCATGTTCGCTTACACTCCTCATGTTTATTGCGAAATGCGTTAGTTCAAAGACAGACCCGAATCGGCGGGGAAAAGTTCCTGGGGTTACTTCTTCTCTGCGGCAGACTGCTCAGAACTGCCGACGAACAGGCCTGAGCCGGTATTTGCGAAGTCGCGCGGCTGGGTATCCGGTGCCGATTTTTGCTGACGTCGCTCTTGTCCTTGCAGGTTATTGCGCAAATATGATGCGGCGTGTTCACCGTAGAACGGGACACGGGGGGCATCATCATCCAGATTTTGTGACAGTAACGCCTCGTACTCATCAATTTGCTGACGCATGGCTTCGCATTGTTTTTCAACCGCATCGATGGTTTGGCGTGACTGATGAATATGGTGCTCTGCTTGCTGCGCCATAATTTCTTTAATGTTTTTTTCCGCCTGCGCACTGCTGCCCGCACTATCGTCTTTGTTATATACATAGCGGGCCACAAAGAAGCCTAAAATAATACCAACGGCTAGCAGGGCTAGCGGGATAAGCACATCCATTAATGTCTCCGAGTGTTCTGGTTAGTGAATCAATAATTCAACGGCATTCACTGGCATACTGTAATCTGCCACATTGTCTTTGACTATAGCAATCTCACAGTGGTCTGCGTGACCTTGCTACTATTTCTGTGACTTTTGTACGTTTTATGCTGCCATCAGGTTGTTAATACCGATGAACAAGCTGGTGGACACCAGCACCTGTTACCGGTTGGGGAATGATTCTACCGTGATTTCCAACTAAATTAAGGTCATAATTGCATTTTTCAAGCAGGTCGGTGCAGCGTGCACCGCGAATACTAAATTGGGAGTTGTTGCGGCGATGACGCCATGGGAAAAATACCAGCAGGATCTCACTGAGCCAGAATTCCAGCACGATCCCGCACAAGAGAACGCGGTGAAAGAGCTACAGCGTTTATATGATGAGTTAACTCATCCGGAGCGGAAAAGTACCTGGCGGGTCAAACTGAAAGCCGCTTTTGGAAAAGGCCAGCGCAAACCCGGTATCCAGGGCATCTATTTCTATGGAGGAGTGGGACGAGGGAAAACCTACCTGGTAGACACCTTTTATGAATGCCTGCCGTTTAAACAAAAAATGCGGGTACACTTTCACCGTTTCATGCACCGGGTTCATGATGAACTGAAGCAACTCAAAAATGCCGAAGACCCCCTTAAGATCATTGCTGCGAAACTGGCTGAAGAAACCCGGGTTATCTGTTTCGATGAGTTTTTTGTATCAGACATTACCGATGCCATGATCCTGGGTACCCTGATGGAAGAGTTATTCGGGCACGGGATTGTGTTGGTGGCCACCTCGAACATTATTCCGGATGAGCTGTACAAAAATGGCTTGCAGCGGGCGCGCTTCCTGCCCGCCATTGATTTGATCAATCAGAATACCCGGGTCATCAGCGTAGACAGCGGCATTGACTACCGGCTGCGTACGCTGGAACAGGCAGAAATCTATCATCATCCGCTGGATGAGGACGCCACCAAAAATCTGCATGAATATTTTCGCCAACTGGCACCCGAAGCGGGCACCGAGCATACTGCTATCGATATCAATAACCGTAAAATCCGCACCTTGCGGAATGCGGACGGGGTGATGATGGCGACCTTTGCAGAGTTATGCGAAGGGCCCCGCAGTCAGAGCGATTATATTGAACTGAGCCGGTACTACCATTCGGTGCTGGTATGCGATGTGAAGCAGATGGGGCAGCAGAACGACGATGTCGCCCGGCGTTTCATTGCCATGGTGGATGAATTTTACGAGCGTCACGTAAAACTGATAATGTCTGCGGAGGTGCCGCTGCAGGAATTATATACCGACGGTCGACTGAGTTTTGAGTTTCGTCGTTGCCTGAGCCGGCTCAAGGAAATGCAGTCGCATGATTACCTGGCAACAGAACATTTACCTTAAGTGCTGTTATCATTAGCCTATTCGCTGTAATATTCGGCTAATTTTTCTGCCGGCAACGCCAGGTTGCCCGGCCACAGCATACCCGTAACACGAAAGAGACAAACATCATGGGAAGAGCATTTGAAGTAAGAAAAGCGGCCATGGCCAAAACGGCAGGCGCAAAAACCAAGGTTTACTCGAAATACGGCAAGGAAATTTACGTGTGCGCCAAAAACGGCGGCGCGGATCCAGAGACGAACCTGTCGCTGCGTCGTCTGATGGACAAAGCGAAGAAAGATCAGGTCCCCAGTCACGTTATCGAAAAGGCCATTGATAAGGCCGCAGGTGGCGCAGGTGAAGACTTCCAGCCCATGCGCTACGAAGGGTTCGGGCCGGGCAACTGCATGGTGATTGTGGATTGTCTGTCAGACAACGCTAACCGTACCATTACCGATGTGCGCAACTGTTTTACCAAAACTAATGCGAAGCTGGGTGCCCAGGGGGCGGTTTCGCACATGTTTGATCATCAGGCGATTTTCCAGTTTGCCGGCGACGATGAAGACGCGATCCTCGAAATTCTGATGGAAGCCGATGTGGATGTGACCGACGTCGAAGAAAACGACGGCAAGATCACGGTATATGCCCCGCACACTGAATTTTATCAGGTAAAGACGGCGTTAACGGACGCCATGCCGGACATTAACTTTGAAACAGAAGAAATGAGCTGGATCCCGCAAACGGAAACCGAAATCAGCGAAGACGACATGCCCATGTTTGAGAAATTCATGGATATGCTGAACGATTGTGACGACGTCCAGGACGTTTATCACAATGCGATTACGCCGTAACTCAGTCAGTTGCAAGAACCGTTGAAAGCCCTCACTTGGAGGGCTTTTTTGTCTGCACTGAATACTGCGTGTCAGCACGAGACCAGACCAGGTACCTTAAGGAATAGTGTGAATTGAACCCCTTTTTCTCTGCGACTTACCGCTATCTCCGTCAGCTCCTCAGTGCGCTGGTAATGGTTGTGACGTTAGGTGGCTGTGCAGATCCGCCGGCGTTAACCCCGCTCAGCAGCCAGCAACTGACCACTGAACAGGTACTCACGGCCCGGCTTTCCGTGGGTTTTAACAAAGCATATATACTCACCCGCGGCCCCGCCTTCAGTTCGTGGGCGCTGGACACTGGTCGTCAGCTTCAGCGACTGAGCAACGACCAACTGCCCGAGAACACCCGCGACTTCGTCATTTCGCCGGACGAATCGGCATTAATGACCAGCGACGGACAGACCGTGATCCTGTGGGAGCGGGACTCTTTAACTGCGGTAGGCACGCTGGATTTTCAGCAGCAACTCGGCGATGCCCAGGTATATGTAATGGCCTTTATCAGTAACACCGTGCTGGTGACCGGCAACTCTGACGGCTCGATTATCATTGCAGATATTGGCAATAACCTGTTTAAACGCTATGAGGCCCATTCCAGTGAAGTCACTAAGCTTCTTGTAGGCCATCAGCAACAAATGCTTTATTCCGCAGGCAATGATGGCAAAGTCGTTGCCACAAGCTTACAAGACTTGTCTGTACACGCTGAATACACCACGCCATTTCGTGTGACCAGTATGGTGAGCAATGCCGACAATTCACTGATGTTTATTTCTGATGCACTGAACGATCAGGTTTTTTGGCAACCCTGGCAAAACCGGGTAGCAGGCGCTCTGGATTACTGGCAGCAGTACCGGTTTTTCAGAAAAGGACTATTTATTCGCGACGATACCCGTTTGATAACCACTTCGCCCAAAACTGACCTCACCTTATGGCGCACAGACACCGGGGAGGAAATTACTTCCTGGTCTGCCACGTCCCATTCCATGGGCTCAGCCATCCTTGATTTACAGCAAACTGACAATGGCCGCCTGATAACGTTAACTTCAGATGCGGTAGTGGAAAGCTGGGATATCAGCGGCTTGCCCTGACATGAGCGGGCTTTATGCGGGTAGCTGGTTGCTGAGGTTAGCCGCTATTTGGGTTTCCTTTTCTGCTTCAGTAATAAGCAGGACGAGACGTTTTATTGCGCCACAATGTACCGGTGAGGCCGTACAAGCCCGCCTGGCAGCAGTAGAAGTTTTTCATAAAGTGCGCTAATTTAACGCACTGGAATTGTGCCGCGGTACGGAAGTCGCAGCTCTATAAATAACAATAAATAATAAAAACTAACAAAAAAAGGGAATTTAAAATTTGGACACTTCTGTCAAACGCTTCCTTTGCGTGTTCTGTACACAGGCTCTGTGTGCAATCAGCGGCGCGGCTAAATCATCCTGGTACAGTGCGCTGCAGTCAGAAACCACCCGGTTTACAAACTTAGGTGCCGAACAGGGTCTCTGGCACCCGGTGGTCTATGACGTTGAGCAGGATGCCCACGGTCTGATTTGGATTGCCACGCAAGATGGTCTGCACCGTTACGACGGTAAAAACCTGACCCTCTATAGCTACTCACCCACAGATCCTCACAGTATAAGCAGTAACTGGGTATGGGATATTCATCGGGACAGTCAACAGCGGCTCTGGTTTGCCAGTGAAGCCGGTATTCACCTGTATCTGCCCGAACTGGATGGATTCAGTAACTTCACCCGGCAGACTGTATCACAGGTGCAGGGCAGCATTTACCGAACCATTGCCGAGGCGCCGGACGGCAAACTGTGGTTTGGGAGTCAGGACAGCGGCATCACGGTAGTGACCCCCGACACACTGACTTTCCAAACACTTGATATGGACGCAGCTTCCTCAGAATCGCCAGCCTCTCAGAAAATACGGGATATCCATTTCGATAGTCAGGGTACCGCATGGATTGCCACTGTGGGTGGCGGTATTGGCCGGTTGTCTGATGAGAGGGAAGGCAGGCTCCGGTTTTTCACGACGGACACTACGCCGGGCTTGCCGAATAACTCAGTACGCAGTGTGTTGGTGGACTCAGAGGGACGCCTCTGGGCTGGCACAGACGATAACGGCCTGGCGACGTTTCGTTTTATTGATGGCCAGTTACACCCGACAGGTACAGCTATCCCCAACTTTACTGCCAACGTTACAGTCAGAGATATTCATGAGAGCCGGAATGGCACTATTCGTCTGGCTACCAACAACGGGTTATATCAGTGGCAGGCAGGGGCTGGCCGCTTTAGCCACTTTCAGCATTTCAGAACGCGACCAAACAGCTTACTTTCCAACAATGTGAATCATGTGTTCGAGGACAGGCACGGGGTGATCTGGGTAGGGACTTATGAAGGGGTGAGCCGCTGGAATGCAGCCCTCAAGCCCTTTACGCACATCAACCGAACTAACCTGCCGGCACTTGCCAGTGACACGATCAGCGCCTTCACAAGCCGGGATGACGGGACCCTGTTCGTGGGAACCTGGGGCGCGGGGGTGAGTGTTATCTCCCCCACAGGTGAGGTCAGTCAGCTTATCAAAGGAGCGCAGAGCACAGCCGGCGGTCTTCGGGGTAACCGTGTGATGAGCTTGCATATTGATGATGAGGGCAAGCTATGGGTAGGCACTTTAGCAGGGGGCTTGCAGCGGTTTGACCAGGAATTGAGATTAGAGAAAAGCTGGGACCATACCCTCGGTGCCGACGGGTTCCTGAGCGACAATTCGGTAAGCAGTATTTTACCCCTGTCTGATGGCATCGTTTTCGCCGGCACCTATGGCGGCGGCGTGAATATTATCAGCCACGATGGTGAGGTGACTCACCTGAAGGCTAAACCTGACTCGCCTGCGCATTTGTGGCATAACCGGGTCACCAGTCTGGCCACCACCGATGAACGTTTTATCTGGATAGGGACGGCTGGGGGCGGGGTAGCCCGGTATGACAGGGAAACCGAACGGTTTGTTCATTTTAACAAAACCGCCACCACGCACGGCGCCATTCTGTCGGACAATGTATACAGTATTTTACTGCGGGATAATGATATCTGGCTGGCAACCCAGGACATGGGCGTGGTTCGGCTGCGCCCGGTTAAAGGAACCCCTGATTACCAGACAGAGCACTACAACCGGGCGGGGGGGCTACGCAGTAATTATGCCTATGGACTTGTGGATGACGGTGACGGTAACGTCTGGGTGAGCCACTCCCGGGGACTCAGTAGCATTAACGCCAATACCGGCGAGCAATTTAACTTTCATCCAACTCATGGCTTACAGGGTCTCGACTTCAACATTGGTGCTTATCACCGTAGTCAGAATGGCTTGCTCTATTTTGGCGGCGCGAATGGCTTTAATATCGTCGATCCCGCGTCTTTGCCTACCAACCCGGCTCCGCCGTCAATGGTCCTGGTAGATGTATTGGTACACAATGAAAGTATTCTCAGCGAAGTCAGCAAGGTAGACGGGCGTTATGCATTCCCGCTCGAATATCAGGACAGGTATCTTGAGTTCAAATTTGCTGCCCTGGACTACACCGCACCCGCGCTAAACCGCTACCAGTATAAATGGCTGAATACCGCCGATGAATGGCAATCGTTGTCTAATGAAACCAGTCTGAATATTGCCGGGCTAACCGATGGACGTCACAGTCTGGCAATCCGCGGCAGCAACAGCGACGGCGTCTGGACGCAAGAGCCGCTGCTGTTCGAAATCCATGTCAGTCCGCCCTGGTATCGGAGTGGATGGGCTTTTGCCGCGTATGTGATCGCCATCGTGTTAGTTATTCTGTATCAGCGCGCGGTGCACCGGCAAATTCTGAACGCGAAGCACATTAAACAGAAAGAGCTGCAGCGACTGGTCACAGAGAAAACCCAACAAATAAATCAACAGTTATCCCGTATACAGCAGCTCAGTATCACCGATGAGCTCACGGGGGTGCATAACAGGCGGTTCCTTGAACATCACTTACCGGGAATGATTGCCAGAGTACGCCGTAGTCAAGGGAAAGAGTTACTCAGCTTTGTGACGCTGGATATTGATTACTTCAAGAAAATTAACGACAACTACGGGCATGACGCGGGCGATAGTATTCTAAAGCAGCTTGTTGATACTTTGCAGCAAACTATTCGCTCTGCCGATCAAATAATCCGCATTGGCGGGGAAGAGTTTTTATTGCTGTCAGTCATTGAAGACCAGGACGAACTGAGTGGTCTGTTGGAGCGACTCAGGGTCACCGTAGCCAACACTAATTTCACCTTGCCGAATGAAGAGCCACTACATGTCACCTGCTCTATTGGCGCAGCTTACAGCGATTTTGCGAAGGAACATGAATTGTCGGCGAACGCGATGATCCGGCTGGCAGACCGCCTGATGTATAAGGCCAAAGCGAGCGGCAGAAACTGCTGGTGGATGATTAATGAGCCGGTTCCACAAAATAATGGTTACACCGTAGAGTGGCTTATCGATAACCTTGAAAAAGCTGAAGATGCGCGTGTTGTTTCAATGGCAAGCGCAAGCAAAACCGGGGATGTGTCGCAATCAGCAAGGTACAGACGTGGTTAGGAGTGATGATAGGTCACTTATAAGAGAGAATGCTTGTTGAGCGCAGCGATACGGGCATGTAATAAATTAAAGACAAAAAAACAGCGGGCCAGACCCGCTGTTTTTTATCACGCTGTGGCTATTAGCCTTGCTGAGATTGTGTTACCTCAGAGATTTCAGCTGCAATGCGCTTACGCAGTGACTCACTCTGGTTTGCCGCGAGCGCGATTTGCTTGTACTCGCCCAGTTTCAGGCCTGTGTCTGTGATAGCTGTTTTCATTTTACCGCGCGCTTGCTCCTGGAGCTCAGCCGCCTTGGCTTTATCACCCGCGGTTTGGATTTGTGGCTGGTACTGCTGAGCAATAGTCTGCACGGCTACGTACGCTTCCACAAAATTTTCTACCTGTTGTTCACTCACATCAATCTGGGGTGCAGCCTCTTGTTGGGCAGCAGCAGATGCTGTTTTCTGGGTGTCCTGAGCTTGCGCCAGTGCAGCGCCAGATGCCAGTCCAGACGTGAGAAGTACGGTCAGTAGGGATTGTTTTACAAACTTCATAAGGAACTCCTTAGCGTTGTAGTATGGACGCCGGTCGCTGCTGGGGCAATTCACACCTCGGCATACGCCGTCGATTTTTGAACCTCAATGGCCATCGGGCAATTCTGAGTACAAAAAGTTCGCAATTTTTTGTACTCAAATTTTTTATTACCGCTGCTCAGGTACTTATAGCCAAAATTAATTACGCTATTTTTTGCCTGTACCAGCGCGGTGGTGGTGGCCACACACATTTTTTGAACCAACCCCCTGCAATGAATTGCCATAAATAAACCAGTATTGCGGCCACGCTAACATGAATGCAGGGAAAATTGCCATCGCACGGGGCGCGAACATCATGTAGAATGCGCAGCGGAGTTGGCCAGGCAATCGCTGCTCTCGTAAGAGAGGGGAGGAAAGTCCGGGCTCCACAGGGCAGGGTGCCAGATAACGTCTGGGCGGCGTGAGCCGACGACCAGTGCAGCAGAGAGTAAACCGCCTAAGCGCGCAAGCGCCGGTAAGGGTGAAAGGGTGCGGTAAGAGCGCACCGCGTCGCTGGTAACAGTGTACGGCACGGTAAACTCCACCCGGAGCAAGACCAAATAGGATCCCAGTACGTGCGGCCCGCATGGGGATCGGGTAGGTTGCTTGAGTCAGTGAGTAATTGCTGACCTAGAGGAATGATTGCCCATGACAGAACCCGGCTTACGGCCAACTCCACCCCTTTCCTGAATCCATTCAAGTCATAGTACTCTCCACGTTATGCGGCGCTACCTAAGGCACGCCGGTGACGCTGGGTCTTCGTGTTTTGTCCTACTCTGCTAGCCGCTTTACATCCTTTACTGCTTCTCATCCAGGTTACTGACGTGTAGGCTAAAGTCTCCTGTTATCCGAACAGGGAAAGACGTTTTAAAAGGACATACTATGCGGATCACCACTCTCATTATTGCCACCGGCGTATTTGCTGCTGTCGGGGTTGGTGCAACCTTCTTTACAAAAAATCAATATAACACTGCGCTCGCCAATCAGATTGCGATAACAAAAAGCCATTACGCAGACATGGGGTTGAATGTATCCCGTGATGTGACTCAAAGTGACTGGTTCGGTTTTACTGATGTCATTACTGTCACGGCAGATTCGGAGCTGTTGCCGGTGCTTGGGTTGAATGAGGAGGTTGATGGAGCAGTTAGAGTGTCAATGACAGGTGACTGTCAGATCCTGCCACTGTACGTGACCTGTGAGCACCGCTTCGATAAAGGGGAGAACCTTTCCGAGGGTATTGTCAGTGCGTTGCAGCAAGTCGACTATTCATTCAGATCGTCGGTAAACGCGTTGGCAGGCGAATTACAGCAAACATTGGTTACCAGCGAGGTCGTACTGAACAATCAGCAGGGAAAAATTACCTTTCGTCCGTTATCTCTGACCAGCGAAAGTAACTTGTCCTTGTCTGAACTAGAGGTGGAAGGCACCTGGGGCGGTCTCTCACTGGAAGACTCACCCGCGGGTGCGCAGGTGACATTAGACCAGGTAAATATTAAAACCGACATGGAGCGACTTGCCGGCATGCTGTACCTCGGTGAAGCACGACTGACCATCGAAAAGCTGGCAGTGGGTACGTCTGCACAATCACAGGTATCTGAAGTAGAAGGCATTACGCTAAAAACGGTTACCAGTGAACTGGACAATGAGACTTTCGCTATTTCTTATGGTGTTGAGGCCAACAGCGTAGCGACAGTTCAGGGTGGCATCCCACTGAGGTTAACCGATTTTAGAACCGATATGGCAGTCTCAGGAATGAGTCAGCAGGGGCTTAAGTACTTCATGGGCGTCTCGGAATCGGGTATGACCCAGAGCGCTGCTGACAGCGATGCCATGCTGGCAGAAATTGGCAAAAATCAACTCACCCTGGCTATTAACCAAATAGCAGTTAAATATAACGATATCCCTTTTTCAGCGAACGGTAAATTTATACTCGCCCCCTTCGACGAAGCCACCCTGGAGGCCGGGACATTAACCTCTAAACTCAGCGGCAAGCTGGCTATTCTGTTGGGTGGGGCAGCGCCCGAGCAGTTACCCCAGCTGGCACCGATGTTGCGCCAGTACCAGCAAATGGGGGTGGTAGAAACCACCTCAGAGGGTGACTTTACCACTACGTTGACCATCGCCGATAGGCAACTGTCTGCCAACGGTATTATCATAACCACGCTGTAACGGTTCGGCTGTTACCCTACCAATGACTACTTGCCTGGCGCCGGATCTCGGAAGCGCTGGGCAAGCACACAAAGTGTAATGGCATACACAGGTAGCCAGAACGTGGAGACGTTCACGTCATACACGGACTGAATAAGCAGTGCCAGCACCGCACACCGACATGCCAGCTGGTAGTGACCGTGTGAGTGGCTGCGGCCAAACATACCGCTTATCAGAGCACCGAGCATAATGGCCAGCAGCACCGTGCCAGCAATACCCTGGGTAGCGAGAGTTTCCAGGTAGTCGTTATGTACACGCTGCGACATGCCACTGTTGCCCAGCGATGGCGGTTTGTATTGGTGTTGTACATAGGGGTAGGTGCCGGCGCCACTGCCGGTCAGCGGATATTCCTTAATCACTTCCAGCGCCGTGCTGTGCAACTGTAAGCGACCGTTATCCTCCAGAGCATCATTTTTAAAGCGATCAAAAGCGGCAGACTGGGTAAACAGCACTGCCAACAGACCCGCTGCTATCACCCCGCCCAATATGACTTTTTTATTGAGCCAGCGCTGCCGTTGTTCACGGTAACGCAAGAGGTGCCCCCCGGTGACTGCCGCGCTACTTACCATCAGCGCCAGTAACGCACCCCGTGAGCTGGTATTCAGCAGTGTGAATATAAGGCAGAGAAACATTATCACCACAATAGCTAATCGAGTCAGTGCCACCCTGCGGTTGTTGTGCTTAATAAACGTAGGGCTGAACAGTACCCGATATTGTCGGGCGCACCAGACCAGGGCGAGCGGAAGGGTCATCACCAGATAAATGGCGTACTGATTTTTGTAGCTGTACGGGCCACGTATACCGTCCTGCCAGGGCAAGTCCCAGGGTGGGTTGGCAGCACTTAGCTCAAACAGGCCGCCACTGAAAAAATTCAGTAGCCCGTATAAGGCGGTAACTGTCGCTACGCCTACGCATACATGCAGCCAGCGGCGCGCAGCCTGCGGAGTACGTACCAGCCATAACAAAGTGGGAATTAACGCCACCAGGGCTAAGTATTTGAGGCACTCAAGTGCGGTCGCGTACCAGTATACAGACAGGTAGGCTGAGTCATTGCCGGGCGTAAGCTCATACCATTGGGCTGCCGCAGGGCTGAGGGACGAGAGCAGGTCTGAGTCCAGGGGCAACAGCGACAAGGTGTTGTACAACACCCAGCAAGTTCCGGCTATTAACGCAAGCTGCACGTTTCGCCTCAACGGTTTTGCTGGGGGCCGGGTCATCACAGCGAACCCCATAGTGAGAAAAATAAGGCTAACCAGTGTCATTTGTTCCCACACCAGCTCACCCCCATGTAACCAGGGTGCCACCACCAGTAAGCTGGCCAACATTGATTGCGCCGCAATACGGGGGAGCCTAGCGAAGCGTCGGGGTGACATAAATAGCATGCAATGTTTGCAGTAACACGGAGGTTGCGCGGTTCGGCGAAAACCGGGTAAAGGGCGCAAAAGAACGGGATTCATACATGGCATTAAGAATACGCACACGGCTACTTTCTTCTGCCAGCATACTGCGGATAAGTGGCCCACTTTGTTGCTGGATATCTGCCGGCAGCGCTGGCCACTCATCGACAATGACCGGCCCAAGGATCCACTGGGCGGACTTTTCCAATGCGCCCTGTTGTAACGCCAGCCGCAAGGCAGACAATCGTTCAAATAAAGGCAGGTTACGTTGCCAGTCAAGCCAGACCTGCAAACTCAGGGCATCATAATGAGACGGCTGGAGACCACGGGCCAGATTGATTTCAGCTTGTGCCGCTGCCAGCATTTCCTGACGTTTTTGCTGAGGGTACTGGCTGAACGTAGCTTGCATGGCGTACAGTTTAGCCAGTGCTAAATGACCCTCAGCGTAGGGCGGGAGCCGGTCTGATAGTTCCTGCAGTTGTTGTTGGGTGTCGGATAGTTTTGTCAGAGCAGGGTATTGTTCACTCTTAAACCAGTGCCGGATGGTAAGGGCATGGGAATCGATAGCATAGGTGAGGACAGCCAGATACACCGCGGCAGTAAGCGCGATGAGCGCCAGTGATAACGCCAGCCACCGGTGTGCCCGCGAGTGCCTGAGAGTGGGCCACGCCGGTTGCCGCTCCGCGTGTTTTTGGGCGGGTAGAGCAGACAGTCCCATTGTGATAATCCTTTACTGGAAAAATGGGTGCCTTGCCTCAGCTATGCCGTAGAGGGGATGCTGAAACAAAACACATATCTGCTCACAAGGTATGCGAAATACCTGCCAGGTGCAAAGGTCTTTGGCGCTTTATTTACTTTTGGGGGGGCCGCATTAAATCAGGCCTGGGAAATACCGGCCGCTTCCGCTGGTATTTCAGGTTGGGCCCACACACGGATTTTTTCATGCAGATCTTCAGCTTCGAAAGGCTTACTCAGGTAATCGTTCATGCCGGCCTGCAGACAAATATCCCGGTCTCCTTTCATGGCGTTGGCAGTGAGCGCGATGATTGGAATGTGACGGTAGCTGTCACCCGCTTCTCCGCCGCGGATCCGTCGGGTGGCTTCAAAGCCGTCCATCACCGGCATCTGGCAGTCCATCAGAATAATATCGAAATGAACTTTGGGGTTATGCAGTGCATTCAGAGCCTCCCGGCCAGATTTAGCACACAGGGTTTTGTGCTGTTGCAAATGCTGGCAGGCAATGACCCGGTTTATTTCATTATCTTCCACTACCAGAATAGTCAGCTTGTCTTTCGGCGCCGCCAGCGGGCTTGTATTATGTGGAAGGCGGGGCGGTATGGGCGGACTGATTGCTTGTTTTAGCATGAGGTGACAGGTAAAGGTACTGCCCTGGCCTTTTTGGCTTTTCGCCTCAATATCTCCATGCATTAACTGGCAAAGTTGACGTGTTATCGACAGCCCGAGCCCGGTGCCACCGTACTGGCGGGAAGTAGACATGTTCTCCTGCACAAATTGTTCAAAGATGGTGTCCAGCTTTTCGTTATCTATTCCGACGCCGCTGTCACTTACCTCCATGGTGAGCTTTCTGGCCGGGCTGTCTTCTCCGGCAACAGGCTGCAAGATGACAGTTACGGAAATACTGCCAGTATGAGTAAACTTCAGTGCGTTACTTAACAGGTTAGTGAGAATTTGCCGCACACGGACTGCGTCACCGATCACCGCCGCTGACTGACCTAATTTAAACGAGACACTGAACGCGAGGCCTTTGTCCTCGCATTGCAGCCGGAAGTTTTCGGTAATGCTCGTTAGCTCTTCGCGCAGATCAAAGGGCGCATGTTCTACCTGCAACTGACCGGCTTCGATTTTAGAAAAATCCAGAATATCGTTGATGATATGCAGCAGACTATTGGTACTGCTGGTGGCCAGTCTGAGGTACTCTTTCTGCTGGCCATTTAAGCTGGTGCTGCTGAGCAATTGCAGCAACCCGGAGATGCCATGAATAGGAGTGCGGATTTCATGACTCATGCTTGCTAAAAAGCCGGCTTTAATTTTTACTGATTCTTCCGCTTTTTGTCTGGCCTCTTCCAGGAACCTGGTTGCCTGCTCCTGCTCGGTCACGTCCTGTTGAAAGCCAATGTAATGGGTCACGGTGCCCTCTGAGCTCACGGGTGTGAGGATCAGGCGGTTCATAAACGGCTCACCGTTTTTGCGGTAATTTAACAAGGTCACGTCCACCGGCTGGCGCTTAGCAATGGCGTGACGTATCCGTGCCACGTTACCTCTGGAGGTACCACTGCCTTGCAGCATGCGGCAGTTCCTGCCGATAATTTCGTCTGGCCGGTACCCCGTGAGCTTCTGAAAGGCCTGATTCACGTACACCACAGGGTGATCGTGGGACTGAATATCTGTGATCACCGTGGCCACCGTCGCTTCATCGATGGCCTGGTTCAGCAGCTTCACATGACTTTCCAGTGACCGCTGGCGGGTCATATCTTCGCCTACATAAATAGTGCCTGTGCGGTTGTGATTGCTATCCAGTAGCGGAATTGCGCTCCACGCTATGCGCATATCTTTTTCGTTCTTTTGGGCCGGGTAGTGTAATTCGGTGACCGACGTCGAAATAAGATGAGGGTGGAGATCCTTTGCGAACTGACTTTCGTCAATATTATGTTGCTGACAGAATCGCTTCAGGCGCTGATTACTTAACAGAGTATCGTAACGTTCATCGGCCACCAGTAGCATCTCACCTAATGAGTCGAGCACATTAGTAAACTGTTCATTGGAAAGTGACACTTCTAACAGATTGCGGGTGAGCGAATAAAATGCCTGGCGAATGTCGGCCAGCTCCAGGGGCTCGTTGTGCAGGTGTTGCGCCTTGGGTGGCTCGCCCGTGGCCGCTGCCATTTCTAAATCATCATATAAGCCGCGCAACGTGGTACCGGCAAAAAAAGCCGTCCGTCTGGCGGTGTACATACTGACGAAAATCAAAGAGCCAATAACCATCGCCAGCAGTGGAAGTAACCAATACACGGTGGTGAACGCATGCTGAAATGACCACTGACTGGTAAACACCAGGCTGCGCCAGGCGACCTTTTTCTGCAGCATCCAGGCAGGCGGTGTGGGGTCAAGTGTGGTCCCCGGCGGATACTGAGTCTGGTTGTTACTGAATAAAATTGTTTCACTGGGGCTGGTAATAAGCAGGTTGCTGGCTGTGTCTGGCATTTCAATGACTGACTGCAAATTAGGGATATACAGCACCATGGCGCCTTCCGCTATATCATTGATAAGTACCGGTGTGGCAATGAGTACACCATCCTCTGAAATTGCTGTGAATGGCCGTGACTGGCTAAGCGTGGCTTCCTGCCAGGTGTTGCGCAATGTCGCGGGAACCACTTTCTGCCAGTATGGGGCGACCATTGGTCTGCCGGTAAAATCAAACAGTCCCAGCGTTTGCTGTGGGGCTTCGGTGAGCCGGAGTGAACGGATAAACAGGGGCAGGTAATTATCCCGGTATTCAAAGTCGATAAAGCTGTTAATGAGCAGATGATTTTGCGAAAGATTCGCCATATGCCCCTGGGTATTTTCTAAAAACACCATCAGTTCATCTTGTAAAGCGGCAATCTGGCGCCGTTGCTGGTTATCGGCTTGTTCTTGGGCAACCACGTAGGCAAGCAACAAAATAACGGCACTGATCGCCACAGTGATGACAACCAGTCGGGGAAGTATTTTCGCCAGCAGCTGCTGATAAAGAGAGCGTTGTGGCATTAGTGATGGGCGTCCCTTGGCAGTAACCGGCCCTGGCTACTGTAGCTGGCCATAAAATAATCCTCAGCCCACAGTGCATCGTGGCGTGATGCAGTAAAGGGAGACGCGTAGCGCTTGACTGCACCACGAAACTGACTGATTTGCTCAAGCGCCGTGCGCAGCGCGTTGGTGTCAGTGCTGCCTGTCTGGCGTACTGCTTCAGCCAACATTAATGTAAGATCATAGGCATGGGCTAAGCCGGTCACGGCGGGAATATTCTGAGCTTCAACATCGCCGTAATCCCGCCGGTAGCTGGCTAACAACGCCAGCGCCTCCGGGTGCCGTTGGCGCAGAAAGCTGAAAGTTTGCAACACGCAAATGTCCATCTCTGCTAACGTCTTAAGTCCGACATTTTCCACAAAGTTACCCCCGGCGATCCCCCAGTGCGAAATGATGGGTTTCTGCGGTTGCCCCGTTTGGTGCAGAGAATTGATTACCACACTGCCTTCCGGCGCGTTGGTGACCAACATAACGGCATCGACATCGCTCTCAAGGAGGGTACTGGCCCCACCAAACTCGGGTTGTTGCCAGTTTATCCAGTACACGCTGTCAATGGTGACGCCGGCTGCGGCTGCCGCCTGAGAAATAGAGGTTTCGTTAGAACGCCCCCAGGCGGTGCGCTCCAGTACTAAAGCTACCCGCTTAAAGCCTCTTTCGGTGGCGTGTGCCACCATGACTTTGCCGGCTTCAGCATCCCGAACCGAGATCCGGAATACGTTGTTGGGGACGTAGCCATTATCCACCACCTGGGTGCCTGCAGCCCAGGGACCCAGGTAGAGCAGGTTCTTTTCATGGATCACTGGCAATGAGGCTAATGCCACCGGGGTATGCACACCACCTACTACTGCCAGAATGCCTTCTGTTTCAGCGAGTTGACGGATATTGTGGATCCCCCGGGCGGGATTACCCCTATGATCCTTCTGAATAACTTTAACCCGCTTGCCCAGCAGGCCACCCTCCTGGTTGATTTGCGCTACCGCCAGTTCCACGCCACGGGAAATTGCCACACCACCTTCTACGGCTACCGCAGAGAGGTCGGCATCTATACCAATATACATATTCGCCGACTCAGCCTGAGCGAGCTGGGGCATCCATAGCCAGCAGCAAAGCAAGAGTTTGATTGGCAATAAATATTTTAACGGCGTCTTCATGAGGCTTATTCTTTCCCTAACTTACGCCCGGTTAATGCGTAAGAATTTACCTTTAAAGACTAGCTCTATTTATACTATTCAGATAGTTGGCAGCCGCTAAATTGCGAAAAATTATGCTAAAGTTGTAGTGGTTTGCCGCTTGCGGTAATTAATAGAGCCATTTCCTTGCACTCTGTAGGTTAGGGTCGTAGCGTATAGTTATTGTTTAACTCATTAACTCAGGCCAGCGACTTACATATGAACAACGGGCGTCCATCAATCGTCGACATTGAAGCCAGCGGGTTTGGCGCTGACAGCTACCCCATTGAAATAGGAGTGGCCAGGGACGACGGTGCCCTGTTTTGTCGCCTGATAAAGCCTTATCCGGAGTGGACACACTGGGATCAACACGCCCAGACACTGCACGGCATCAGCCGTCAGCACTTATCGGAGTACGGCGAAGACCCCCGAACCGTGTGCCAGCAGCTCAATCAATTCCTCGGCGAACGCACTGCCTATTCTGATGGCTGGGTGGTGGATAAACCCTGGCTGACCAAACTGTATGCAGCAGCTAACGTTAATATGTCATTCCAGCTCTCAGCGCTGGAATACCTGCTCTCTGAGGCTCAAATGCAACGCTGGCACGAGGTCAAGCGGGCTATGCTTGACCAGGATCAGGATCTCCGCCACCGTGCCAGTGCCGATGCACAGCTTATTCAGTCTACATTTATGAAAACGGCTGAAAAAGCTGCCGTTTTAAAAAACGAAACCGGAGAATAAGGGTGGGGCAACAGCGACGATGTGGAATTATCGGGGGAATGAGCTGGGAGTCGACATTGCTGTATTATCAGCATATTAACCGTCTTATCGGTGAGCGGTTGGGCGGCCTGCACAGCGCCGATCTGCTTATTCACAGCGTGGATTTTGAACCCATTGCTCACCTTCAGCATGCTAATGACTGGGCCGCACTTGGGAAGCAGTTAGCCACCAGTGCCAGAGCATTGCAGTTAGCCGGCGCTGAGGGCATTGCCATTGCCACCAATACCATGCATTACGTCGCGTCAGATATTATTGATAATATTGATGTCCCACTGCTACATATCGGGGATGCTGCGGCGACCGCCTGTCGTCAGCAAAACGTAAAACGGGTGGGGTTACTGGACACCACAGCTATTCACGCAGAGGCCATTGCTGACTGGAAGCTGGAAACACACGCTGTCTGAATACACGCTTTAATAAAAAGCACCTGATGTTGCGTTCATCTCAAAGCGCCCCTCAGAAATGATACTGAATCCCCAGGTTCAGCGAATTTACTTCCTTTTCGCCCACTTCCCGGTGTTCAAACTCCACTGCCATGTTTAATGCCTCACGATCGCCAATCAACCATCCAACGCTGGCAGCTACCCCTGCATTTTCCGGCAGTGTCACCCAGCTGAGGGGCTGAAGGTAAGCATTATTACTGGCCTGCACCCTTGCAAATACGTGTTGTGAGGAGGTAGCTGACACGGTGCGGCTGGCTGACAGGGTAATTGAGTCCAGGGGAGAGGCATGGGTAATAGTATCTATCCAGATTTCCTGTGCGGGCAGGGTGCGTTGATGTTGAATATCGAACGACCATAGCGGTAATGCCGTGCTGCGGTAGGTAATGTCGTGGGCAGAAGGCGCTGAAAGGGCCGGCAGCCTGACCTCCTGACTGGTCACGTTTGGCATCTGCTCTGCGTAAACAGGTGCAGAAAAAACAACGATAATTATCCATACCCGCCACAGTAATTTCATGCGAGATCTTCCAGTGAGTGTGTGCAATTTTAATACGTAACGTCCTTCTTTCTTATCGTGCTAAATACAGGAAAGGGCAGACACAGCTATTACGTCGATGGCGTCATGGCCATCAGTTTCTAGTGTAGTTGGGAGTACGAAAGATAGATAATAAACATTGAGTGTTTTTTGTTCGCTATTGTTATTTAGCTATAGCGAAAAGAGATAAGTGAGGAATAGCCTGGGCTCGGGAGAAGTACGCGTCCACAGTTAAACCGCGGACGCGTGAATATTACAGTGCGGCGCGCAGCGCCTCTGCTTTATCCGTTTTTTCCCATGGGAAAATATCGCGGCCAAAGTGACCATAAGCTGCGGTTGGACGGTAAATTGCACGTTCCAAATCCAGCATTTTAATCAGACCGTACGGACGCAAATCGAAGTGATCACGCACCAGTGCTACCAGTGTGGCTTCGTCAACTTTGCCGGTACCAAACGTTTCAATACTGATGGAGGTGGGCTGAGCCACGCCGATAGCATAAGAAATCTGAATTTCGCAGCGTTTCGCCAGACCTGCGGCCACAATATTTTTGGCCACATAGCGGCCCGCATAGGCCGCAGAACGGTCAACCTTTGATGGATCCTTACCGGAAAAGGCGCCACCGCCGTGACGTGCCATACCGCCGTAGGTATCGACGATAATTTTACGCCCGGTCAGACCGCAGTCACCCATAGGTCCGCCAATGACGAAACGGCCAGTGGGGTTAATATGAAACTGTGTGTCTTTGTCGAGCCACTCGGCAGGCAAGACCGGTTTAATGATTTCTTCCATTACCGCTTCACGCACCTGGGCCGTTGATACGGTGTCGCAATGCTGGGTAGACAGCACCACGGCATCGATACCCACTGGTTTGTGGTTCTCGTATTTAAACGTCACCTGACTTTTCGCATCCGGACGCAGGAAGTCGAGCTTGCCTGACTTACGCACTTCGGCCTGGCGCTGAACCAGCCGGTGTGAGTACGTAATTGGCGCGGGCATCAGCACCTCGGTTTCATCGGAAGCGTAGCCAAACATCAGGCCCTGATCACCGGCACCCTGTTCTTCAGGACTTTGTCTGTCAACGCCCTGGTTGATGTCTGGCGACTGTTTACCAATGGCGTTGAGTACAGCACACGAGTCGGCGTCAAAGCCCATATCTGAATGCGTGTAGCCAATGTCTTTTACGGTTTGCCGTGTGAGCTCTTCAATATCTACCCACGCAGAGGTGGTAATTTCCCCGCCAACCAGTACCATACCGGTCTTGACGTAGGTCTCACAAGCTACCCGGGCAGTGGGATCCTGTTCTAAAATGGCGTCCAGCACCGCATCAGAAATCTGATCGGCTATCTTATCCGGGTGTCCTTCTGACACCGACTCGGAAGTGAACAAATGCGTGGCCATATAATCTCCGTGCGCGTTATCACAATATTAACAGTATTGTACTGGTTTAGATTGGAAATGCCAGTCTTTACTTCTAGACGTCTAAAAGTCTGTTCGTTACGATTAGTTGACAGTTCTGGTTCGAATCAGTGGCATTAAAAGCCGCCCGAGCAAACCTTATACTGGCATGTTTTCGGGTTATCGGCGCCGCAACCCATTAGATAAGCAAAATCCATTGAACTGAAGCAGCCCATGAGTAAGAATACCCCTCATTCAGATAAACGGGTGCGCCTGTCTGTCTGCGCTGCCTTGAGTGAATTACCGAGGCGGCGTTTCGCCACCCACCTTCGAACCGAAATCAGGAGACATCATGCCCTCTCGCCGTGAACTCGCCAACGCCATTCGCGCGTTAAGTATGGACGCAGTACAAAAAGCAAAATCCGGTCACCCCGGCGCCCCTATGGGAATGGCCGACATTGCGCAGGTATTGTGGGGAGACTTCCTTGCTCACAACCCGGCCAACCCTAACTGGGCTAACCGTGACCGCTTTGTGCTTTCTAACGGCCATGGCTCCATGTTGCTGTATTCTTTGTTGCACCTGTCAGGTTACGACCTGCCGTTAGAAGAGCTGAAGCAGTTCCGTCAGTTGCACTCAAAAACACCGGGCCACCCTGAGTTTGGTTATGCGCCGGGCATCGAAACCACCACAGGTCCACTAGGCCAGGGTGTGAGCAATGCCGTGGGTATGGCACTGGCTGAAAAGGTATTGGCGGCACAGTTTAACCGCGATGAACACGACATTGTTGATCATTACACCTATGCCTTCCTAGGCGATGGCTGCCTGATGGAAGGGATCTCCCATGAGTCCTGCTCACTGGCTGGCACATTAGGCCTGGGCAAACTGATTGCGTTCTGGGATGACAACGGCATTTCCATTGACGGTGAAGTCGAGGGCTGGTTTACCGATAATACGCCAGAGCGCTTCCGCGCCTATGGCTGGCAGGTCATTGAGAACGTGGATGGTCACGATGCCCAGCAGGTGACCGACGCCATTGAAGCCGCGCGTAGCAATACCGATCAGCCTACGCTGATTTGCTGCCGTACCGTTATTGGCTTCGGTGCGCCAAATAAGCAGGGTAAAGAGTCGTGTCACGGCGCCCCGCTTGGTGAAGATGAAATCGCTGCTACCCGCGAAGCGCTGGACTGGGCGCATGGTCCTTTTGAAGTGCCGGACGACATTTACGCAGGCTGGGATGCAAAAGCAAAAGGCAACCAGGCTGAACAAGACTGGAATGACAAGTTTGCTGCGTATAAAGAAGCGCACCCTGAACTGGCGGCTGAATTCGCTCGCCGGGTTGCCGGTGAGCTGCCGGAAAACTTCATTGCCGAAGCAGACAAAATCATTGCTGACCTGCAGGCCAACCCGGAGTCTGTGGCTACCCGTAAAGCATCACAAAATGCCCTGAATGCATTCGGGCCTATGTTACCGGAATTGTTAGGCGGTTCGGCCGACCTGGCGGGCTCCAACCTGACTATCTGGTCGGGCAGTAAGGGCGTAGATAAAGACGACGCCAGTGGCAACTATATCTACTACGGCGTGCGCGAATTTGGTATGTCAGCCATCATGAACGGCATTACCCTGCATGGTGGCTTTAAAGCCTACGGTGCAACCTTCCTGATGTTCATGGAATATGCCCGTAACGCAGTACGTATGGCGGCACTGATGAAGCAGCCGGCGATTTTCGTATACACCCATGACTCCATTGGTCTGGGCGAAGACGGTCCGACCCACCAGCCAGTAGAGCAGGTAGTGGCACTGCGTGCTACGCCGAATCTGGATAACTGGCGTCCGTGTGACCAGGTTGAGTCAGCCGTATCGTGGAAAGCCGCGCTACTGCGAAATGACGGACCGACGTCTCTGATCTTCACCCGTCAGGGTCTGCCGCAACAATCACGCACCAGTGAGCAGGTGAAAGATATTGAGAAGGGCGGTTACATTCTGGTGGATTGCGACGGCGAGCCAGAACTGATCCTGATCGCCACCGGCTCAGAAGTGCAGCTGGCAGTCAGTGCCGCGGACACGCTGAAAGCCCAAGGCAAACAGGTGCGGGTAGTGTCAATGCCCTGTACCGATGTGTTTGATCGTCAGGACATCGCCTACAAAGAGCGGGTACTACCTGCGACGGTGACAAAGCGTGTGGCAGTAGAAGCGTTAGCGAAAGACAGCTGGTACAAGTATGTGGGCATGCACGGCGCCATTGTGGGAATGGACACCTTTGGTGAGTCTGCCCCGGCTGCCGACCTGTTCAAACACTTCAATATTACGGCAGAGGCCGTGGTTGAGGCGGCGCTGTCTCTGTAAACCCAGGCGGTACTCATGTTACGTGTAGCCATAAACGGGTTTGGACGCATTGGCCGGAACATATTGCGTGCGCTGTATGAAAGCGGGCGCAACCGGCTGATTGACGTGGTGGCCATTAACGACGTGGCCAAACCCGAAGGCATAGCACATCTGCTTAAATACGACACCGCCCACGGGCGGTTTGCGTTTGATGTGCACCTGGAAAACGGCGGCCTGAAAGTGGCCGGCGATGAGATACGGTTACTGGCTCAGCCAGATATTGATCTGTTGCCATGGCGCGAACTGGGTGTGGATATAGTACTGGAATGTACCGGTGTGTTCGATGACCGGGCCTCTGGCCAGGCGCACCTGGATGCCGGTGCCCGGCAAGTGCTGTTTTCATCACCGGGGACGCCGGATCTGGACAACACCATTATCTTTGGCAGCAACGAAGATACCCTGACGGCGGAGCAGCGCTTGGTGTCGAACGGATCCTGTACGACCAATTGTATCGTGCCGGTTATTCAGGCACTGGATGATGCTTTTGGCGTCCTCAGTGGCACCATCACAACTATCCACTCTTCCATGCATGACCAGCAGGTCATTGACGCCTATCACGACGATCTTCGTCGCACCCGGGCTGCCAGTCAGTCAATTATTCCCGTGGATACCCGGCTCGCCCGGGGCATCGAACGGATACTGCCGAAGTTTGCCGGCAAATTTGAAGCCATTGCGGTGCGGGTGCCGACAATCAATGTGACTGCAATGGACTTAAGTGTCACCGTGCACGATGAAGTGACGATTGAACAGGTCAACGCGGCACTGGCTGCCGTTCGTCATGGGCGTCTGGCGGGCATTCTTGGTTACACTGAAGAGCCGCTGGTGTCGGTGGACTTCAACCACGATCCGCATTCGTGCATTGTGGATGGCACCCAGACCCGGGTAAGCCACCGCCATCTGGTGAAAACGCTGGTGTGGTGTGATAACGAATGGGGCTTCGCGAACCGAATGATTGACACGGCAATGGCAATGCACCGTGTCAGTACAACGAATTAACACTTAATAAATTAGGGAGACATCATGGCTATTCCAAGCATGCAGGATTTTTCATTATCCGGGCAGCGAGTGCTGATCCGTCAGGACCTTAACGTGCCGGTCAAAAACGGCAAGGTGACGTCTGATGCCCGTATTAAAGCCTCTGTTCCGACCTTAAAAACCGCGCTGGATGCCGGTGCTGCGGTCATGGTGATGTCGCATCTGGGGCGTCCGACGGAAGGTCAGCCTGAGTCTGAGTACTCACTGCAGCCCGTGGTGGACTACCTGAACGAGGCGCTGGATGTGCCGGTAAAACTGGTTACTGATTACCTGAACGGTGTCGAGACGACCCCGGGTGAATTGTATATTCTGGAAAACGTCCGTTTCAACAAGGGCGAGAAAAGCGATGACGACAGCCTGGCAAAGCAGTACGCTGCGTTATGTGACATCTTCGTGATGGATGCGTTTGGTACGGCGCACCGTGCCCAGGCCTCTACCCACGGTGTGGCTAAGTTTGCACCGAAAGCCTGTGCCGGTCCGTTACTGGCTGCTGAGCTGGATGCGCTGGGCAAGGCACTGGATAACCCTAAGCGACCCATGGTGGCGATTGTGGGTGGCTCCAAGGTGTCGACGAAGCTGACGGTACTGAAAACACTGGCGGACAAAGTTGACCAGCTGATTGTTGGCGGCGGTATCGCCAATACGTTTATCGCTGCGCAGGGTCATAACGTGGGCAACTCGCTGGTGGAAATGGATCTGGTGGATGAAGCCAAGCGACTGATTGGCCAGGCCCAGGACAATGGCGGAGATATTCCGGTTCCCACCGATGTGGTAGTAGGCGAAGCCTTTGATGAAAACACCCCGGCGACCCTGAAGCCGGTAGACAGTATTGCCGACAGTGACATGATTTTTGATATCGGTCCTGACACTGCCGAGGTACTGGCCGATATCCTGAAAAACGCCGGCACTATAGTGTGGAACGGCCCGGTGGGTGTGTTCGAATTTGACCAGTTCAGTGCTGGCACCAAGGCCATTGCGAATGCAATTGCAGAAAGCGATGCCTTTTCCATTGCCGGCGGCGGTGACACGCTTGCGGCAGTAGATAAATATGAAATCGCTGATAAGATATCGTATATCTCTACCGGTGGTGGTGCGTTCCTGGAATTCCTGGAAGGTAAAACACTGCCGGCAGTGGCGGTACTGGAACAAAAACAAAAATAACCAGACCGCAAAGCGAGTGCCTTTTCGCTGGCTGCACAATGAGGTGCGCCAGCAAATACAAATATAACCCTACACCTGCCTTGTGCAGATACCTACAAAAGGAGTGTTGCGAATGGCATCACAAGCTCAGCAAGCCATGCTTGATAAGGTTAAAACCCAGACTGGTTTTATAGCAGCCCTTGATCAAAGCGGTGGAAGTACCCCGAAAGCATTGAAGTTATACGGTGTGGATGAGTCTGCATACAATAACGACAGCGAAATGTTTGACTTGGTACACCAGATGCGTACTCGCATAATAACCAGCAACGCGTTCAGCGGTGAGCGGATCCTGGGAGCGATCCTGTTTGAAAACACCCTGGACCGGGAAATTGAAGGCATGACCACAGCTCACTATCTATGGCAGAAAAAGCGGGTGGTACCGTTTTTGAAAGTGGATAAAGGGCTGGCTGAAGAAGCCAATGGCGTACAGGTAATGAAGCCTATGCCGGCATTGGACGCACTACTGGCCAAAGCGGTAGCGCAGGATGTCTTCGGCACCAAAATGCGTTCCGTGGTGAAACTGGCGAACCACCAGGGCATCAAAGATGTGGTTGAGCAGCAGTTTAGCGTGGGTAAGCAAATTCTGAGTGCCGGTCTGGTGCCCATTATTGAGCCTGAAGTGGATATTAACAGTCCTCAGAAAGCAGAAGCGGAAGCGCTGTTAAAGCTGGAAATTCTTGCTCAGCTGAACATGCTGGACGAAGGACAGGAAGTGATGCTCAAGCTCACCCTGCCCAATGAAGCCAACTTCTACAAAGAACTGGTAGACCATCCGCGGGTTCTCAAAGTTGTGGCGCTGTCAGGGGGCTATAGCCGTGACGATGCAAACGCTAAACTGGCTGAAAACCAGGGCATGATCGCCAGCTTCTCACGAGCGTTGACTGAAGGCATTGCGGTACAGCAAACCGAAGAAGAGTTCGAAAAGACACTGGATAATGCAATCGAAAGTATTTACCAGGCGTCTAAGGCGTAATACTCCGGACTTGCCGGTCACCTGGCCGGCAAGCTTTTATCCCCGCACAAAGTCCCAACATCCCTGCCGTGTTAACCTAATCCGCTTACTGTACCTGTAAGGTAAGCCCCAGCGACTCCCAGTAACCGACTTCCCGCTCCAGATCCGCCGACATAATAGGTTTTCCTGCCAGCCAGTCGTCAGGGAAAGTCAGTGACAGTGACGAGTTGCCGGCAGCAACGTCAAATTCGGGCACAAAGCCCTCCTGACGTTTGATATTCAACAGCACCCCCAGCCGCAGTAAGGCTATCAGGCGTAATACCGTATTGCCCGAATACTGATAGAAACTGGGAATATCTGCAGTCCGGATTTTCTTGCGGTGAAAACGCACCAGCGTGGCCAGTAATTCCTGCTGTTCCTGGGTAAAGCCGGGCATGTCCACATTTGACAGGATGTAGGCGGAGTGACGTTGCACGCCCCGGGAATTTATTTGCAGCCCCACTTCATGCAACAGGGCAGCCCAGCCCAACATGCTGCGGCAGTCCTCGGTATCCAGTTTCCATGCCGAGGCCTTGTCGAGTAAGGCTAGGGTGGTATTAAGCACCAGCGTGGCTTGCGCGGTATCGACATCGTAGCGGGTGGCCAGGCTACTGGCTGTGCGTCCACGAATGTCCGCATTGTTGAGTTCATCTTCCATCTGGTAAAGCACCCCTTCACGCAGTGCAGCAGGGGAGAAGTGCAGGCTCTGTATGCGCAGTGCCTCAAAAATGCCGATGAGGATAGCCAGACCTGCTGCCACCACTACCCGACGCTCTTCACTCAGCAGCGGGTAAGCGAGCTTGTCGATATGCCCGGCCTTTATAAATTGCTTTTTAAGCTGCTGCAGCGACTTTAACGTGAGCGGGACGTCTTTGCCCCCGTCAGCTTCGGGCTGGGCCAGGGTGTACAGGGTACGGATGGTGCCTGAGGTGCCAAGGCATTGCGCCCAGCCCAGTTTGCGATAGCGGGTTTCAATGGGCTCCAGGGTCTGGGCTGCGGAGGTGATGGCTTTCTTGAAGGCTTTATTAGTCAGTTCGCCACTGGCAAAAAAGCGCTGAGTATATGACACACAGCCCATTTGCAGACTGCGGCACAACAACGGCGTGAAGCCTTCACCAATGATGAACTCGGTGGAGCCACCGCCAATATCCACCACCAGTTGCTGGCCTTCGGAAAAGTTCGTGTGGGCCACGCCCGAATAGATGAGGCGGGCTTCTTCTGTGCCGGAGATAACTTCAATGGGGTAGGGAAGAATTGCTTTAGCCGCATCAATAAATGCCCGGGCATTTTTGGCCTTACGCAGGGTGTACGTGGCCACGATGCGCACCGAGTCAGGTTCAAAACCGCGCAGGCTCTCGGCAATGATCTTGAGCATGTCCAGGCCACGGTCAATGGCTTCCTGCGACAATACGTGGTGTTCGTCCAGCCCTTCCGCCAGCCGCACTTTCTGTTTAACGCGGTGCAGAATTTGGACTGAGCCGGCGTTAATCCGGGCTACCACCAAATGGAAACTGTTCGACCCCATGTCCAACGCGGCGACTTTCGTTGTCTCCCGGGAGGACACAGAGTTAAATGCCGATTCATGTTGATTCATAAGGCCGCCGGTTACTGTTCTTCAAGCTGTTTCAGATAATGGTAAATTTCTACCTGAGAGCGCAATTTCTTGCGGTTGCCCCGGGCCACGTACCGGTTGGTCTGATCTTTATCAATCACCCTGGCTTTAAGGGTATCCTGAAACTGGATCTCCAGAATATCAACAATCTGCTGCTGTAACTGTTTGTCGAAGATGGGGCAGCCCACCTCTACGCGGTTGTCCATATTGCGGGTCATCCAGTCGGCCGATGAAATAAAGACCTTCCTGTCCCCGCCTGATTCAAACACCATTGCTCTGGGATGCTCCAGGAACCGATCAACAATGGAAATAATTTCAATATTGTCGCTGATGCCAGGTAAGCCTGGTACCAGTGAGCACATACCCCTCACAATACCGCGAATGCGAACCCCGGCCTGACTTGCCCGGTACAGATCGTCAATTAACTCTTTATCTACCAGGTTGTTCATCTTAAATGTGATGGCGGCGTCGTGGCCTTCTTTCAGATGCTGTATTTCCTGGCGGATTAGCGACTGAATTTTGGTGCGCGCATTTAATGGCGAAATTTGCAGATGCTGAAACTTAAACCGCCGGTACGGATACTGAATCAGATCGAAGACCGCAGCGGCTTCATCCGCCAGCTCCTGATTACGAGTGAATAACGAAAAGTCGGTGTAAATCTTCGCTGTTTTTTCGTTGAAATTGCCGGTGCCGAAATGGGCGTAATTTATCAGTGAGCCGCGCTCTTCACGGGTCACCAGACACAGCTTGCTGTGAACTTTCAGGGTGGGAATACCCAGCACTACCCGGATCCCGGCGTCGGTCATGCGCTTGGACCACTCAATATTGGCTTCTTCATCGAAGCGGGCACGCAGCTCTACCACCACGGTCACTTTTTTGCCGTTGTCTACCGCATCAATCAGCGAACTGATAATACGGGAATGGCTGGCTACCCGGTAAATGTTGATGCGAATCGCTTTAACACTGGGGTCAAACGCCGCCTGCCGAACGAACTCGGTGAAGTGCAGGAACCGGTGATACGGGTAGTGCAGCAGAATATCGTGGGCGGTGATGGCGTCAAACACAGTGTTGTAACGGGAAAACCGCTGGGTATCGATAGCGGGCAGCTTACTGTGTTCGAGGTATTCCCGACCCACATTGGGAAAGCCGATAAAGTCTTTGAAGTTTCGGTAGTGACCGGCGGCGTGCATGGTATCCAGCGAGGTGATTTTCAGACGCTTACGTAAATCATGCACCATGTCTTTGGGCATGGCGGTGTCGTATATTACCCGCACCGGCTCAGCAATCAGTCGCTGTTTCATGCTCTCTGACATTTTTTCCACGTAACTTTCGTCAATCTCGTCGTTAATGGAATACTCAGAGTCCCGGGTCATTTTGAAAGAGAATGCTTCCAGTGAGTCGAACTTCACAAAACCACGGAAAATATCTTCCAGACATAGCTGAATAATGTCATCCAGCAGCACCAGATTTTTCTTCTTGCGGCTTTTCTCAGGGGGGATCTGCACGAACCGTGACATCTCCGCCGTGGGCACCTGTACTACCGCGAATTTCGGATTTCTGCCCTCGCGGCGAATAGCCACATATAAATACACGGACGTTCCGTTAAGGCGGCTGAGTAAGTCGGTAGACTTATCAATGAGAATGGGCGCTATATGACGGAGGATTTTATTGATAAACAGGTTTCGTGCCCAGGTCCGCTGAAAGTCGTTCAGCATGTCTTTACGCAGAATGTGGATGTTGTAGCGGGCCAGCGACTTCAGCGCATCTTTGTGAATACCGTCGAACTTTTCGGACAGTTTTACCACTTTTTGCTGAATTTTCTCCAGCAGGGCGATTTGCGCCTCGGCTTCTTCTTCGTTGCCATCGTTTTGCGCAATGGTAATCTGACGTTTTACATCAGCCGCGCGAACCCGGAAAAATTCATCAAGGTTATTGGAATAAATGCCCAGAAAGCGGATCCGTTCAACGGCAGGGGTGTTTTTATCGGCGGCTTCCTGAAGAACGCGCTCATTAAACGCCAGCCAGCTCAGTTCTTTTGGGTAGTATAACTCTGTGCTATCCATATATTTGGTATTTGCTCATCATTCATTGCCAGCCTGGCAGTGTTGTATGACATGGTAGTGACACTCACAGGCAAGTTCGTCGCTTAGCCGGGCGGCTTACTGACGCAGCCGTACCGGTAGGTTCAGGCATATCAGGCCCCATACTGGTGGCGGCCTGTTAGGTGAAAATTATCCCTGACGCGGGTGAATATCGACCACCAGATCGTTGGCCTGCAGCTCCAGTGCGTCTTTCAGGGCGCCCTCGTCAAAAGATTCAGGTACGGCGATGCGGGCGTGGGCCTTGAACATCAGGCTTCCCCAGTTGGGGGCACTCTCGCAGCGTGATTCAAAGGTCAGAATGTTCAGGTTGAACTGGTGCAGAATTCCGGTTAATTCCCGTACGATGCCCGGCTTATCGTTACCCATGATTTCTACATCATATTGCTGTTCGCTGGCGGTAGTTGCTTCTGCAACAGATACCGACTGCACGGTGAGGCCGTCGAGGTCGTTAAGTGCAGACACCAAGGCGTCGTGCTGCTCCTGTGGTACATGTGCTTCCACGAATCCCGTAAACATACCTGCCATATGCGCAAAGCTGGAGCCCTGCCAGTTGCCACCGTGCTGGTAAACGCATTTTGCCAGGGCGTCGACCAGGCCAGGTTTGTCTTTACCCATAACCGTAATAACGAGTGGTTGCATGCTGTGCTCCTGTTTGCGTTGCAACATTGCCGACAATGCTGCCTAATTGGTGTTCACGGGTAAAAGCGCGCGGTGTCGCCGCAGAACTTTCACTTGATATAAAAGTAACACACAATACACTGCTCACCAGAGCAATTTGTGCCGATTTGTCTTATGGAACAATGAATTCCCAGAGCGAACACCGAAAACGACAGCGCAGCCGACGAGACAAGGCTATCAGAGTAACCGTCACGGGCTTCGGCGCGCTGGTATTAGTGACGCTGGTGGTGCTTATTTTCCATCTGATCAGTCAGGCGCTGCCGTTGGCCATGGTGCCGGCCCTGGAGCGTGAGCATGCCGTGCCCCTGCCTGATGGGGCAGAGGTAGTTGCCGTTGATGATTTGTTAGAAGGCCAGTCACTCATCCTCACAGGTAAGCCGTGCCAGCTGGCGTTTTATCAACTGAACGACGAGCAGTTGCAGCGTACCGCCCATTATACCCGACCGTGTTCCCATGAACTTAGTGTACTGGGTTCAGCCGGTCAGAATGTGATTGCCGATATTTCATCTGGCGGCCAGGCTCGCCTTATCACTGCCCGCAGTATTCCGCAGCCAGGCGTGTCGCTGGCGCCGGTACAGGCCGTTGGCCACAACACCCAGCCCAGTGGCCGGGCGGTGGTGTCGTTTTCTCTGCCGGATGATATGTGGCAGTCTCGTACTAAGTCGAAAGCCTGGCTTACCGAAAACTGGGCGGTGATTGGCGTGGCTGACACCCAGCAAAAACTACTGCGGTGGGTCAATCGTCACGATCCTACTCAGCGCTTCGATCAGCACTTCCCGGTAAGTGAAACCGTGGTGCCGCTAGGCGATGCCAAACAGACCCTGGTGATTAAAGATAACCTCCTGCGGTTTGATTTTCTGACCCGACCCGGGGGGTATAACGCCCGGGTAGCCGCTCCCGTTTCCTGGTGGTTCGTGCTCCCCAAACAGCGGTCCTTGTTACTGGGCAACGACCAGGGGCAAATCACCCGCTGGACACTCCGCAATAATGGCGGCGCATTGCAATTCGCCCCTACCTATACCATTGAACTGAATGCGGGCGAAACACCGGTGGACGTAACGGTACATGCCAGTAGCAATGCCATGGCCATTCTCACTTCCCAGCAACGGCTGTTATTTATAAACCGGGTAACCGGAGAGGTGGTAAGTGATTACTCACTTAAGGGTGAGGTCACCACAATAAGCTGGTATGGCGACAGAATTTACGGCGCGTCAGCCAATACCTTATACATTTGGTCGGTCGCCTATCTGTCTGGGATCACTACCTGGGATGCCTTGTTCTCTCCCCAGCAATATGAAGGTTATGCTGAGCCTGATGCAGTTTGGCAAACCACCAGCGCCTCGGATTACCAGGAGGCCAAGTTCAGTCTGACACCACTGCTTATCGGCAGTGCCAAAGCCTCCCTGCTGGCGTTGACCATTGCCTTGCCCATGTCTATTGGTGCAGCGGTCTATACGGCGTACTTTGCACGCTCCCGTATGCGCCACATACTCAAGCCCACCATAGAAATGCTGGAAGCCATCCCCAGTGTGCTGATCGGGTTTATTGCCGCGATCTGGCTGGCACCGTTGGCAGAACAGTTTTTGTTTTCATTTGCGTTTTTTCTGGTGACCGTGCCGTTAGGGCTGTTGTTGATTACCCTCATCCAGCACCGGCTGGCTGATTTGTTGCCTATAACGGTGCGGCCGGGGTCAGAAATTCTGTTCGCACTGGCCGGAATTGTGGTGCTGGGCTACATCAGTGTAATGTGGGCGCCGCAGTGGGTTAACTTACTGTTTGATACGCAGGGTGTCTCAGCGCTGGCAGAAAGTACCGGCAGCCCCATTGGCAAAACTACCGTAGTTGTTGCCATTGCATTGGGTGTCGCCATCTCGCCGAGCATTTATTCACTGGCGGAAGACGCCATCAGCGGCGTGCCTGATCATCTTAAACATGCGTCGTTCGCGCTGGGGGCTACGCGGCTGCAAACGCTGATACATGTGGTATTGCACGTAGCGCTGCCTGGTATACTGGCAGCAGTAATGCTGGGCTTTGGTCGGGCGTTTGGTGAAACTATGATTGTACTTATGGTCACCGGCAATACGCCCGTCTCCAGCTGGAGTTTGCTGGAAGGATTGCGGGCGCTTACTGCCAACCTGGCAATTGAATTACCTGAAGCCGATTTAAGCAGTGCCCATTATCAAATCCTGTTCTTCACGGCCTGTATCCTGTTTGCCTTTACCTTTGTGGTGAACACGCTGGCTGAATTGCTTCGCCAGCGCCTGCGAAGGAGTGCCTACCTTGGTTAGCTTACAGAACATGCTTACGCCCGCCCAGCGGCAGTCCTTCACCATCAGTATTACGGCCTTTCTGGCCAGTTTGCTGCTGCTGGCACTGGTCAGCATTCTGGTGCTCATTGTCGTCAGAGGCGGCGCATACTTCTGGCCATCGCCAATCTATGAGGCCGAGTTTTACAATCCCGCCACGGCCAGTAGCAAAACAGTGTATGCACAGATGCGAGTTCGTACCGAAGAGTCGGGCAGCCGGGTGTGGCAGGTGAGTTATTCCGATGCCAGTCACCCGTTTGGCACCAAAACGCTGGTGGAAGATCACCATCTGAACGACCGGGCCTTGGCCACTGAGGCTGCCCAGATTGACTTGCAGGACGGCACAACGGTATTTGCGCGTCCTAACCACCTGGTCACCGCAGGCGGAACCCGGCCTCCGTTGTCAGACTACGAAGAAAATAAGCAACAGGTCATGGCGCTGACCGAGCGTATTGAGGAAATCCGTGAGACCTATTTGTCGGGGATCCATGAGCAGCTTGCCGAACTGGATATTCGCGACGTAGAGCAAGATGCTCCGGCACGGCTGCGACTGAACGCTGAATTTGCCAAATGGCAGGGGCAGACCCGTGAACTGGAACAACAGCGCAATGCCTACCAACTGGACGTTACCTTTGCTGACGGTAGCCATCTGCAAGTGCCACTGGCAGACATTGAGCGGGTGAACCGGGTGAACCAACAATCGTGGTGGCAAAAAATACAGATGGTGACCAGCGGTATTTGGACCTTTCTCAGCGAGTCGCCGAAACAGGCCAATACCTCAGGGGGCGTATTTCCAGCTCTGTTTGGTACCGTGCTGATGGTGTTCTTGATGACAATTATTGTTACCCCTTTCGGGGTGCTGGCTGCTGTGTACTTAAGTGAATACGCACCTGACAACGCCTTCACTGCCGCGATCAGGGTGAGTGTGAGTAATATGGCCGGGGTGCCCTCAATTGTTTACGGTGTCTTCGGGCTGGGCTTCTTTGTATATACGCTGGGCGGCAACCTGGATGATTTGTTCTTTGCCGACCGACTACCCGCGCCCACCATGGGCACGCCCGGTTTATTCTGGGCAGCACTGACCATGGCCATTCTTACTTTGCCGGTGGTGATTGTGGCTACGGAGGAAGGACTGCGGCGGGTACCTGATGGCTTAAAAGCGGGCAGTTATGCACTGGGGGCCACCAAGGCAGAAACGGTGTTATACACCATATTGCCTATTGCTTCGCCGGGGATCATGACCGGTGTGATCCTGGCCATTGCCCGGGCGGCTGGCGAGGTGGCGCCACTGATGTTAGTGGGCGCCGTCAAATTTGCACCTAACCTGCCGTTGGATGGCGAGTTTCCGTACTTGCATCTCGATCGCCAGTTTATGCATTTGGGCGTGTTAATATACGATGGTGCATTTCACAGCCAGACCGACGCAAAAGGGGCATCGATGATGTTTGCCGCCTGTTTATTGTTGCTCGTGGTGGTATTCGTACTGAATATTCTGGCGGTACTGCTGCGTACCCGACTCAGAAAGCGCTACCTGTTATAAAAGAGGCCGCATGTTAAAGCTGTTTGAACACGAAACCCTGGATGTTAGCAATCTGTCTGACGCGGAAACTGCCCTTGAGGTGCAGGACCTGAATCTGTGGTTTGGCAATAAGCATGTATTGCAGGATATCAGCATGCGTATTCCCAAACACCGCATCACTGCGTTCATCGGCCAGAGCGGGTGCGGAAAGTCTACGCTGGTCAGTGCGTTCAACCGCCTGAACGATTTGTACCCGGGGTGTCGGTATCAGGGCAGTATTTATCTGGATGGCCGGGACATTAATCACAAGAAAGAAAATGTCTCGCGACTGCGTACGCAAGTGGGCATGGTGTTTCAGCGACCCAATCCGTTTCCCATGAGTATTTATGACAATGTCAGCTATGGCCTGCGCCTACAAGGTGTGCGCGGTCGGCGGCAGTTGGACGACGCCGTTGAGAGCGCACTTAAAGATGCGGCGTTGTGGGACGAGGTGAAAGACCGCTTGTTTGAAAGTGCGCAAATTCTGTCAGGCGGTCAGCAACAACGCCTGGTAATTGCCCGGGCACTGGCGCTCAAACCCGATGTATTGTTACTGGACGAGCCCACCTCAGCACTCGACCCGCTCACCACACTGTTTATTGAAGAGCTCATGGCGGGGTTAAAAAAGCGCTGCACAATTGTCATTGTCACCCACAATATGCAACAAGCGGCGCGGGTGTCAGACTACACCGCCTTTTTACATCAGGGGCGGCTCATTGAATATACTGACAGTGACACGTTATTTACTATGCCTGAGAAAAAGCAGACTGAAGACTACATTACCGGCCGGTACGGTTAAGGCCGGTAAGGGAGAATATGATGAGACAGGTTGCCATAAACACGCATATTTCCGGCAAATTCAACATGGAGCTGGAAAACCTGCGCAACTCCGTGCTGACTATGGGCGGGGAAGTGGAACAACAGCTGGTCGACACCCTTAAGGCCATTAAGCAAAACAATGCCGGGCTGGCTGAAAAAGTGATCCTGAATGACCTCAAGGTTAATTCCATGGAAATTCAGATCGATGAAGAGTGCTTGCGCATTATTGCCAAGCGCCACCCCACCGCCAGTGACTTGCGCTTAATCATGACCATTTCAAAAGCCATTACCGATATTGAGCGTATGGGCGATGAAATCGAGCGCATCGCCCGCCTGGTAACTAAAAATAAACTCCCCCCCTCTGATACCATCACCAGCAGTATGTTGCTGATAGGCGAACGGGTGGGGGCAATGATGCGGGGCACGTTTGATGCGTTTGCCCGCCAGGACGAAAGCGCCGCGTTGTCAGTTTATGATCAGGACAACCGCATCGACAGCGAATATAAAAAGCTGCTCACGTTTACCACCTCAGAAATGGAAAAGACCACCGAGGATATGCAGGACTGGCTTGAGGTATTGTGGGCACTACGCTCGCTGGAGCGTATTGGTGATCGCTGCAAAAACGTGTGCGAGTACGTGGTGTACCTCTCCAGGGGCACGGATGTGCGGCATACGCCGCTGGAGTCAATGCAGGAAAAACTCGATCTTTTATCCTAAACTGGCCGCCTACCGCTTCAAAAAGGAAAAATTTGCTGCAAATACCGCCAGCATGATGAAAGATCGATCTCAATTCGGAATTTTCGTTTAATTAGCTCTATGGCTGGAGCAACGATTACGTTATTATGCGCCGCAGCCAAGAAGAGATTAGTGCAAAAATTAAGCTATGCCTATGCAAATAAACAATTTGTTATCACACCGCTTAGTGTGCCCTTGTTGGTGCCGTCCTACGTCGCAGTCTGCGGCTCTATCCATATTGCATCGCGTATAAACCAGGAGCGATAATTCGTGGAATTTTTAGAAAGCTACGGCCTGATTCTTATTTTGCTCGCCGCCGGTGTGGGCTTCATTATGGCCTGGGGTATCGGTGCGAACGATGTAGCCAACGCTATGGGTACGTCGGTTGGTTCAAAAGCCCTGACGATCAAACAGGCAATTCTGATTGCCATGATTTTCGAGTTCGCTGGTGCCTACCTGGCTGGCGGAGAAGTTACCTCCACCATACGTAAGGGGATAATCGACCCCACGTATTTTGCCGCTGTGCCTGAGTACCTGGTGCTGGGTATGATAGCTTCCTTGCTGGCCGCGGGTATCTGGCTGGCGCTGGCGTCATGGCTGGGCTGGCCGGTATCAACCACACACTCTATTATTGGTGCCATCATTGGCTTCACGGCCACTGGCGTCAGTATGGACGCGGTCTCATGGGGCAAAGTGGGTGGCATCGTGGGTAGCTGGGTGGTCACGCCCGCGATATCCGGGATCATTGCCTATCTCATCTTTATGAGTGCACAGAAGCTCATTTTCTCTACCTCGACGCCGTTTCTGAACGCCAAACGTTACGTACCGTTTTATATGGCGCTGGCTGGCTTCGTGATGTCCCTGGTGACCATCAAGAAAGGGCTTAAGCATGTAGGTATGGAATTGAGCGCCACCAATGGTTATTTGTTGGCGATTGCGATAGCCGTAGGCCTGGGGATCCTGGGTAAATGGTTTATCGGCCGCATGAATTTTAATGCCTCGGATAATGCCGATATCCAGACCGCCAACATCGAAAAAGTCTTTGCACTGCTGATGGTCGTCACGGCGTGTTGTATGGCATTTGCCCACGGTTCGAATGACGTAGCTAATGCGATAGGTCCGTTGGCCGCAGTCGTCAGCGTAGTGAGCTCCGGCGGACAGATAAACGCCAGTGCAGATCTGGCCTGGTGGATATTGCCGTTAGGTGGTTTAGGGATTGTCGCCGGTCTGGCATTGTTCGGTCACCGGGTTATCAAAACCATCGGACAGGGGATCACTCACCTGACGCCAAGCCGCGGTTTTGCCGCCGAGCTGGCCGCAGCCTGTACCGTAGTGATTGCCTCGGGCACCGGGTTGCCTATTTCCACCACCCAGACTCTGGTGGGTGCGGTACTCGGTGTGGGCCTTGCCCGCGGCGTATCGGCGCTGAATCTGGGAATAGTGCGCAACATTGTGGTGTCGTGGATCATCACACTGCCCGCGGGGGCTATCCTGTCAGTGATCTTCTTCTTCTCACTGAAAGGCATTTTTGGCGTGTAAGCAAATACGGCAAACAAAAAAACCGGGTGAAAACCCCAATGCCAGTCAGTTAAGCTGACTGGCATTTTTCTTTTTAGGGTATTTACGAGGCAGTCCCTTCACTACCCGTG
>NZ_JAOTJC010000013.1:0-14153 GCF_025628895.1 Alteromonas salexigens
CCACGGGTAGTGAAGGGACTGCCTCGTAAATACCCTAAAAAGAAAAATGCCAGTCAGCTTAACTGACTGGCATTGGGCTGGATCCCCAGCAATACACCGCTCTTGAAGCAGGCTTTGCACCCTATATGGACGACACTATTATTGATATTGTCGCCCGTAAAAATGCCGGCACCGGCTCGGTGAATATGGCCCGTTATTATTTTTTGGTAGGTCCCCCCCACCCTCACGATGCCCAGGCGTTCGCCCGCTGTCATGTGGTGGAAGTCAAGCAACAGCGCCAGGCTGCGCCGCTCGCGTTTTTTCCCGGCCTCAGTCCAATTAACGAACTTAATCCCGCGCACCTCACGGCCCGCTGCCAGCGCAAGATGCAGCGTCGTCCTGACTTATTACTGGATGAGGTGGTCTGGCAGAATGCACACTGGCTTATCCGATCCAGACATCACGCCAAAGTGGGGCTGGACCCGAAAGATATTGGTACCGGTAAAAAGGCCGTAGACGGAGGGTTTGTGGCGTTCGCCCGGTACTGTGGTAATGCTCTGGCGCTGGCACATTGCCGTGCTGACAGGCGCTCAGTGGAGTTTGCAGAAACCGCCAGCCATACACTACGTTCTCAGCGCAATGCGCTGTGTGGAGAAGCTGAACGCTACTTCAGGCAAGTGCTGGCAGACTATCGCGCATTCAGCGACTCACCTGAGCCGGCCACACCGGACTAACTACAGATAAGTCCCGACTCTTCAAGGGTTACTCTGCAGACGTAAGCAGGCCCTCTGCAGCCTGGTTATCGTTTTCGGCGTCAACACTCAAACCCAGCGCTTTGATATATTGATCCCGTTTCTGCTGATGCGTGGGGGCTATCGACTCCGCCGACAGCAGTGCAACAGTATGTTTTGCGGTCGTGAGTTGTTCGGCAGTGAGCGCGTTAGATTTATTAATTTGCACCAGAACTTTTAATAAGCTCAGCGCCAGTTGCGTGTCCTGGGGGGTGAGCGTTAATGCCTGCCTGAGATTATTATAGGCCGGTGCCAGCCGGTTTTCTTTATAATTCACAGCCGCCATCTGCTTGAGCTCTTTGGTGGTAAAGTGAATTTCTTTACGCTCTATCGACTCTTGCTTAAGGTATTCGTCTACCACCTGACTTGAGAAGGTGTCCCCTTCAATCTGCTGGCGCAGCTTATCTAAAATATTCAGACACTGCTCGCGCATCCCCAGCTCGTGGAATGCTTTCATCTTATCCAGGTTATCTTCCATGGAGTGGCCTTCCACCACACTGGCTTTTTGCCGCATGAGGTTTTCAGCCGCTTTTTTTTCATTCTGCAAACACAGCAGCCGGGCCTCAATGACCTTGAACTGGTCACCAAGCTGCTTTTCCATGCCCTTGCGTTGTTTTAGCTCATCAAGCTCTGAGTGGGCGCGGCGCAACAGAATTTCCGCGGCGGTATCGCTTTTACTGGTGGCCAAATCAATGGTAGAGCGAATGACATTCAACTGCAGCTCCGGCGAGTCGTGAATAGAATTTTTAGCGAACTTAGCCATGTTTTGCACCGCATCAAGCTGACCATGCTTGTCGTGGTTAAGTCTGGCCAGATCCCAGAGCTTTTTGTTTCGCTCGATGTTGCGCGGAGCCAGTTTACTGGCTTGCTTCACCTGCTCATAGGCCTGAGGGAACTGCTCTTTTTCTATGAAGTACTGGGCCAGCAGATCGTAGGTCAGGAACTTAGTATCAGCACGCACCAGCATGTCTTCTACCAGTGTTTGCGCCTCTTCCAGCTTATCCTGGCGCAATAGCGAGCGCGCTAACCCAATGTGGCACCAGGCATGGTCTACTTCATCCAGAAGCTTTCGATAATAGGTTTCCGCCGAAGAGTAGTCCCGCAGGTGCAACAAGCATTCGCCAATCAAACGCTTCATGCGAGGGTGATAGTCGCTGACTGCCGGGTCTTTGAGTTGTCGCTCGGCGTGATAAATTGCTGCGGAAAAATCGCGCTCGGCCATGCAGTGAAGGACTTTATTCAGTTTACTGCGCACGCTGATCAGGTAAGTCAGGCGTTGTTTTATCCGTTTTTTATCGAGGGGCTTTACCCAAAAGTCATCGGGTTGCAGCTCTACAATACAGTTAACCAACGCGCTGCTGGTTTCTGCACTGAGAAAAATTACAGTGGTTCTGTCATCAATATGATTCAGGTGCTTGAGTTCTTCAAACAAATGAAAACCGTCTTTATCATTGCTGACATTAAACGCGATGAGAACAAAATCAAAACGGGTCTGCTCACACAGTCTGAGGGCATGAAATGCGTTCAGTGCGCTGCTCACCTTTGCAATCCCCATAGCCTTGAGCGTGGAGGTTACTACGTCGTGTACCAATCCCTGATTGTCAATAATCAGAAAAGTCAGTTCTTCTCTCGGCGTCGGGTCCGGGATTTTTTCCATCATGTTTAACCACTTAACAAACAATAATTTCCGTTTATCCGGCGCTTGATTTCCCTAATGCCGGGTTGGATGCTGGCGGGTCAGACCGACAGGCTGTGTTGTGATGCCTGTACACGCGCCGGTTTACGGATAGTACCACTGCTGGTAACTGGAATACCAGTTACCAGCAAAGCTGTGTGTGAAAATTAATTTTTGTGAGGCAACTGCTAGCGCGGCGGATCAACTACATCCGCAGATGAGGTATTCATCCTAAACCAGCCGGCCACAGAGTAACGATCTCGGCGGGCAGGCAACACTTCATGGGGAAACTCTTCACTCAGAAACGCAACCAACGTGCCAGGCTTGGGTAACACAGGGATACCCGCAGTGTCGTTGTCATCGCGGTACACAACGAGCTCGCCGCCGTCGGCCTCACTCCAGCTTTCATTAAGGTAAGTGACCAGGCTCACCACCCGGTTACCCTGGCCCCGGAACGCATCGTAATGGGTTTTATAAAAGTGCCCGGGTGGATAATGTGCAAAGTGACTTTCAAATGAAAACAACCCCATGAACAGTTGCCTGTTAAGGTGCTGGCGAAGTGATTCGGTCCAGTTTAGCCATGCTTTACCGCCACCTGTGGCGCCATCTATCCAACACACGCCGTCATTACGGATATCTTCTATGCGCTGAAAACCGGATTGTCGCCCTATGCCGCCCATATGATAATCGGCCTGCGATAACTGAGCCTGACTGAGTCGCAGTACGGTCTGCAGTGATTCCGGCAACGCATTTTCTACAATGGCATACCCGTTTTCGCGCAGGCCACTGGCAATACGGGCAAATACAGCAGTATCAGAAGAAGAAATATCCGCAGATTGCGGGGCAACAGCAATAGCGCTCATAGCGCACCATACTCCTCAGTGTTTAGGCAGTCGCGTTATATGCTGAAAGTCAGATTTTAGCAAGCGACAATGACAAAAAAGCGTGGATGCCAACGGGATTTAGGTCATAATCGTTGCAACAATACTGTGCTCCTGTGCGGAGGCTGACGCTGAACCTATCTACGCTGCACACTGTAGCTATTATCAGCGAGATTATTGGCAGGCCAGCTGGCGTAATCATAGCGCTGGCTGCCCGTCACCGTACATTCTGTAAAAAGGTAGAAGTTAATGAGCCAAGACCAAACCATGGTAGAAGATACCGAACATCATCTGGAATTGCGTAATCTGCGCCTTGATGATTATGACGAAGTAAAAGAATTGATGGACACCGTCTACGCTAACGTTGGCGGGGCATGGCCATATAAGAACTTTAAGGCTCAGGTTAATACCTTCTCAGACGGGCAAATTTGTATTGAAGACAAAGGCAAGGTGGTGGCTTTTGCCATTTCGGTGATTGTTGACTACGACCAGTTTGGCGATAAGCACAGTTATGACGAAATCACCGGCGATGCCTATCTGACTACCCATGATCCAAACGGCGATGTATTGTACGGCGTAGAAGTCATTGTCAGTCCCGAATACCGGGGTTTACGACTGGGCCGGCGTTTATACGAAGCCCGCAAGGAGCTGTGTCGCAACCTTAACCTGAAATCCATCATGGCCGGCGGACGGATCCCGAACTACCGCAATTACGCCAGCGAGCTGAGCCCGTATGAGTACATTGAGCAGGTAAAGTCTAAAGACATCTACGATCCCATTCTCACCTTCCAGCTCTCCAATGGCTTCGAAGTGAAGCAAGTAATGCAGGCTTACCTCCCGGAAGATGAAGCGTCGCAGGGCTACGCTACGCTATTGCAGTGGCACAACATTTACTATGAGCCCGGCAACCGGAAGCTGATCGGAGGAATTAAATCGAGTGCCCGAATAGGCTGCGTACAATGGCAAATGCGCTACTTCAATAATGTCGAAGAGCTGCTACAGCAGGTTGAGTACTTCGTCGATGCCCTGTCTGATTACAACTGCGACGTCGCCCTGTTTCCGGAGTTCTTCAACGCGCCGCTGATGGGGCTGTCACCATCCGACTCGTCAATTGATGCTATCTGGCATCTGGCGACCTATACCGATGAAATTCTGGCAGCTATGTCGCACCTGGCGGTTTCCTACAATATCAATATTATTGCGGGCTCCATGCCCGTGGTAGAAGAAGATGAGTTGTATAATGTCAGCTACGTGTGCAAACGGGATGGCACCATTGAGAGCCAGTATAAACTGCACCCCACACCCCACGAGAAAAAAGACTGGATAATGAAAGGCGGGAACAGCCTGAAAGTATTCGATACCGATTTTGGTAAAATTGGTGTGCTGATTTGTTATGACGTCGAGTTCCCGGAGCTGGGCCGCCTCCTGAGTGAACAGGAAATGCAGATCCTGATGGTCCCCTTCTGGACAGACACCAAAAATGGCTATCTCAGAGTACAGCGCTGTGCTCAGGCGCGGGCCATCGAAAACGAATGCTATGTGGCTATTGCCGGCAGTGTCGGCAACTTGCCCAAAGTAGACAATGTAGACATTCAGTATGGTCAGACTGCAGTATTTTCGCCCTCTGACTTTGCTTTCCCCCACGATGCTATTGTGTCGGAAACTACGCCTAACACTGAGATGACGCTCATTGTTGACCTCGATTTGGATAAACTTACCAAGCTGCAAAACGAGGGGTCGGTGCGTAATTACCTGGACAGACGACGGGATCTGTATCGCGTGGAATGGATTGGTGGTGATTAACCTATGTCTCACGTAAAAGTACTTGTGGCAGTCTTGTGCTGCCTGTTAAGCAGCCCGCTTATGGCGGCCGGGGACGACAGTGCGTTTTATCATATCAATGAAGAGCGACTGGAATACGTAAAGGCCACTGAACATGCGGCCAGTAACAATGACAAGTTACTGTTACTGGTAATAGGTGCGAACTGGTGTCATGATTCCCGGGCTCTTGCTGAATATTTGCAAACGTCAGAGGTTAGCAATGTCATTCAGCAACACTATGAACTTGCCGTCATAGATGCTGCCTGGCTGGACAATTTGTCACACGTACTTACACGATATAACCATCCCGCCTATTTCGGCACCCCGTCTGTGATGGTTATCGCGCCAGACTCTGCCACTCTGCTTAACCGTGACAGTGTCCAGCGATGGCAGTCGGCCCATTCTGAGTCAGCAGGCAGCTTTGCCCATTACCTGTCGTCGCAGGCTGAGAATGGCAATACCGTGAAATCTCCGGACGATCACAATGTCCCAGCCGCACTTAGTACGTTTGAGCAGCAACAGGCCGAGGTACTGTATCAGGCTTATGCCAAACTCGGGCCGCTGCTGGCTGCAGAAAGTAAGCAACAGCTGCCAGACAGAACCACTTTAGATAAAATGTGGAATGAAGTTCGTCGCTTCCGCTACCAGTTGCAGCATGATTTAGTGGAACTCCATCGGCGCAATACCGTCGAAGAGAGCGATCTACCCGAATATGCACCGCTGAAGACAATGTAATCGGTAGAGCGACATAACAAGTTGGTATTGCAACGTAATTAACGCTACCATCGCGTAAATACGCTTATTGTCGTGTTAAATAACGCATTACGGAATAGTTAAGAGATAATATGGCAAACGATTCGAAAAACGATGATTTCCCAACCATTAAGCTGGATGAGGAAGACCGCCGCGCTTATCAACAGAAAAAGCAACCGGCGCCCGGCGGCAGCAAGAAAAATACGCCCCCGCCCTCTTCTACAGCATCAACGGCCCCGCCGGCGAAGTCAGGCGGTAACGGCATCTGGCTGGTGCTGGTTGCGCTAATTGCGCTGGCGGGTATCGGTGGCTGCTATTATCTGTTCACCTTACTGCAACAACAACAGCAGATAGCTGACCAGGCCGAGACTCGCATTGCTGAGCTCGAAAAGAAACTGTCGGCGACTGGTGAAGAAATTGGTGAGTCAACGGTTGCGCTGCAGGTGAAGGTCAACGAGCTGACCAACAAGACCAACGAACTCTGGGAACAAATGGATAAGCTCTGGGCATCCGCCTGGCGCCGTAACCAGCAAGAAATCGCTGACCTGGGTGAACGCATCACCAACGTGAAAGCCGGCCTGGAGAAAAACGTTGAAAAGGTCAGTGGCGATGTCAAACAACAGGCGTCACAGGTATCCGCGCTACGAAATCAGCTGGCCAACCTGGCTGATGAGTTGTTAGCGGTAAACGTCCAGCTGGAACAGGCTGCCAGTGACAAACAGCAGCGTGTGCAGGCGATTGAAAACGTGAACGACAAACTGTCCGTACTCGAACAACGCAGCAGCACCCTAACTGGCCGTATAGCCAGCTTAGAGAACGAGCTGCGCGAAATTGCCACCAAGGTAGTAACGCGCTCCTCCCCGCCCTCTGGCAGCGCGCCGCCAGCAGGCGAACAAGACACTAATTAACCTATCCCAGGCTCACTTCAGTGAGCCTTTTTCTCAATGAGCCTTTACTGATAGCCAACTACTTAGCATGGCTAGCTTCCGTATTGTTGGGTGTATACCCGATGACCTTAAGCAACATCCTCAACTGAAGTGCGGCCCCCTGAGGCTTTGCTGCAATTGCCAAGCTTACAGTAACTAGCGAACTCTCTCGTATGCATACGATATAACTACAAATCAGCAGACACAAAAAAAGCGCCTTTCGGCGCTTTTTTCGTTAGGGCTGTGCTTAGCGACGCAGACCCAGACGCTTGATAAGGTCAAGGTAACGCTCAGCGTTCTTGCCTTTCAGGTAGTCCAGTAATTTACGACGTTGGCTAACCATACGCAGCAGACCACGACGTGAGTGGTGATCTTTCTTATGGTCAGAGAAGTGCCCCTGAAGCTTGTTAATGTTGTGAGTCAGTAACGCAACCTGAACTTCTGGTGAACCTGTATCACCTTCTTTTACGCCATACTCTTCAACAAGTTTTGCTACTTCTGCTTTCGTTAGTGACATATTAATCTCCTGATTAAGGTAAAACCTCGCCGATCACTAATTCAGCAAGGCCATAGGAAGCGCGTATTATAATGACGCACTTGTTATACGCAAGCCTATTCTGGCTTTCTAGGGCAATTCGTACACGACTCTGCGTTTCGGGTTCACAAAAACTTTGCCGTCATGCTTATGCGCGGGCTGATCCATCGGAGCGACCACACCTTCACCGACACCGAGAAACAGGTCAGCGCTATCTGAGTCGTGATAAACCCGGTATGCCGTGCCTTCTACAAGCCCTTCAGCACATTCGCCACTCACGCTCTGCCCGTTCTCAAACCGGCTACGCTGCGCATCATCAATGACGACTTTAGGCAACCGCAATACCGCCGTATCCATAGGTAATAACAGCTCATCCAGCTTGGTAAAGTCCTGATGCTGGCCTGCCTCGTGCAACTGCTCAAGCACACTCAGAGGGACCATTCTATCAGTCGGATAGTCTGCGACTTCGGTACGATGGAGCCGGGTAACATAGGCACCGCAACCCAGCTGCTGACCGATGTCATCAACCAGCGAACGGATATAGGTTCCCTTACTGCATTTCACCCGCATAGTGAGTTCATCAGCAGTAATACTATGGATGTCCAATTCGTAGATATGGATGTCCCGAGCCGGCCGTTCTATGGTGATGCCCTGACGCGCATAATGGTAAAGGGGCTTGCCTTCATGCTTCAGTGCAGAGTACATGGACGGAACCTGTTTAGAGGCACCTAGAAAGCTCATGCACACCTGACGTATCGTGTCGGAATCGGCCGTCACTGGCTTCTCTTCAACTACCTCACCATCTGCGTCGGATGTGGTTGTTCGCACACCCAACCGGGCAGTCACTTCATACGTTTTCTCGGCGTCTAACAGAAACTGTGAAAACTTTGTGGCTTCGCCCAGGCAAAGCGGCAACATGCCGCTCGCCAACGGGTCGAGTGCGCCAGTATGCCCGGCTTTTTGCGCCTGATACAGCCAGCGAACTTTCTGTAACAGCTGATTCGAGGAACCACCTAACGGTTTATCTAATAATAAAATGCCGTTGATACTGCGGCCTTTACGACGTCTGGCCATTAGTCCTGCTCTTCAGGATCCTGAGGGTCACCGCGCTTTTCAGCATCTTTCGCAACAGTTTGTGAGACCAGACTGGAAATGCGCATACCCTCAGTAATCGAAGTGTCCTGGAAGAAATGCAGGTGCGGCACGGAACGCATGCGAAGGCGTTTAGCCAACAGGCTGCGAATAAAGAAGTTATATTCTTTAAGCTGCTTTACCTGCGCCTTTTCTTCGCCTTCTTCCGCGTTGTAGATAGTGATAAAAATCTTCGCATGGGCAAGGTCCCGTGACACTTCCACATCAGACACTGTGATCAGTGGCAGGTTGCCTACTCTATGCTTGTACTCATTTTGCAGGATACTGGCAACTTCCTTATGGACTTGTTGCGCTACCCTGTCGGTGCGTGAAAATTCACGAGCCATAATATTCTCCTCATCCCGGACTATACAGACAAAAACGGGGGCTTCGGCCCCCGCTTCTCTTACTGTTTTAGCGACCGGCGATTATAATTCGCGCTTCACTTCAACAACTTCGAAGACTTCAATTTGGTCGCCCACTTTGACGTCGTTGTAGTTCTTCACGCCGATACCACATTCCATGCCGTTACGCACTTCCTGCACATCGTCTTTATAACGGCGCAGCGATTCCAGCTCACCTTCGTAAATAACCACATTGTCGCGCAGTACGCGAATGGGGTTACTACGCTTGATGTTACCTTCCGTTACCATACAGCCTGCAATTGCGCCCAGCTTCGGTGACTTAAACACATCACGTACTTCTGCCAGACCCATAATTTGCTGTTTGAATTCCGGCTGAAGCATACCGCTCATTGCCGCACGAACTTCATCAATCAGGTTATAGATAACGCTGTAGTAACGCAGGTCAACTTCTTCAGACTCCAGCATGCGACGTGCAGATGCATCGGCACGTACGTTGAAGCCAACTACAATGGCGCCTGACGCTGCTGCCAGTGAGGCATCAGTTTCAGTAATTCCGCCCACACCGCTACCGACAATGTTCACTTTCACTTCGCTGGTAGACAGCTTAGTGAGTGACTCGGCAATCGCTTCTACAGAACCTTGTACGTCGGCTTTCAGAACGATGTTCAGTTCGCTGACATCACCCGATTCCATGTTCGCAAACATGTTTTCCAACTTGGCTTTCTGCTGACGGGCCAGTTTCAGTTCACGTTTCTTCTGATGACGTTTGGCAGCAACTTCACGGGCTTTACGCTCGTCTTTCACTACTGCTGCATCTTCACCGGCTACCGGTACACCAGACAGACCTAACACTTCTACCGGCGTAGACGGTCCGGCTACCTTCAGATCAGTACCGTGTTCGTCGCGCATAGCACGTACACGACCGTACTCTTCACCGCACAGCAAGATATCACCGGCTTTCAGCTGGCCTTCCTGAATCAGTACTGAGGCTACGGGTCCACGGCCTTTATCCAGACGCGATTCGATAACGATACCGCGACCCGGGCCATCTGCAACGGCTTGTAAATCTAATACTTCCGCCTGCAGGTTAATGGCTTCCAGCAAATCATCTACGCCCATACCGGTTTTGGCCGATACGTTAACGAACTGGTGCTCACCGCCCCATTCTTCCGAGATAACTTCAAGCTGAGACAGCTCAGTTTTCACACGGTCAGGGTCGGCCGTTTCCTTATCCATCTTGTTAACCGCGATAATCAGCGGTACACCGGCTGCACGTGAATGCTGCACAGCTTCTTTCGTTTGTGGCATAACACCGTCGTCGGCTGCTACCACCAAGACTACGATATCAGTGGCGTTCGCTCCACGAGCACGCATGGCAGTAAACGCCGCGTGTCCTGGTGTATCCAGGAAGGTAATTTCGCCGTCGTCATTGGTTACTTTATACGCACCAATGTGCTGAGTAATACCGCCGGCTTCGCCTGCTGCTACTTTAGCGCGACGAATGTAATCCAGTAACGAGGTCTTACCGTGGTCAACGTGACCCATAATGGTCACCACCGGTGCACGGGTAGTTTTCTCGCCACCTACGTGCTCTGCCAACAGTTCGTCTTCCAGCGCGTTATCGTTCACCAGTTCGTATTTGTGACCCATTTCCTCAACTACCAATACGGCAGTATCCTGGTCCAGAACCTGGTTTATGGTTGCCATCTCGCCCATTTTCATCATGGCTTTAATTACCACGTTTGACTTCACAGCCAGGCGATTGGCCAGTTCACCCACTGAAATAGTGGCGCCAATTTTTACTACACGCTCAACTGGTTGAGCTGGTTTCTTAAAGCTTTGCTTCAAATGTTCTCCCGCATTTTTCTTGGACTTTTTACGTCGTCTGGTAGAACGCTCAACCTGCAGATCCTGTTCGTCTTCGGCTTGCTGCGCGTAACGATTTGAGTGCAAATGCACCTCTTCTGCTTCGGCTTTCTTACGGCGCTCTTCTTCTTCTTTCCAACGACGTTCGTTTTCCTCGGCCAGTTTGCGTGCTTCATCAGCCGCCTTCTTGGCCTCTTCTTCCAACTTCTTATGCGCTTCTTCTTCCTGCGCTTTCCGCAAACGTTCTTCTTCTTTGCGCGCCGCTTCCTGTTCGGCTTTTTCTTCTGCCGTCAGCTCAGGCTCGTCTTCGCGACGGGCTTCTGCTTCTTTACGCGCTTTTTCAGCACGTTCGGCACGTTCTTTTTCAGCCGCTTTGCGCGCTTCGTCCGCCTTACGCACTTTCTCTTCAGCAGCGCGCTTCGCTTCTTGTGCGGCCTTTTCTTCGGCTTCACGTTTAGCGCGAGCTTCTTCTTCCTGACGCTTGGCTTCTTCTTCAGCCAGGCGCTGCTCTTCAATGTCTGAACGCTTCACGTATGTACGCTTTTTACGTACTTCTACTTTCACTTGTTTCGACTTGCCCACGCTGAGTGTGCTGGTCGACTTCCGCTTAAGCGTCATTTTCTTTGGCTCACCCAGACTGGTGCTGCCGTGTTGTTTACTCAGATGATCAAGCAACTGTCGCTTTTCGTCTTCGGTAACCTGAGTATTCGCCTGCTTGGTTATGCCCGCATCTTTAAACTGAGCAACCAAACGGTCAACGGTTGTTCCAATGTCACTGGCGAGCTTTTCAATCGATACTTCTGCCATTATGTGTTATTCCCCCTGTTGACCTGATTCTTCGTTAAACCAAACGATATTACGTGCAGCCATAATGATTGAGCCGGCAGTTTCCTCGTCCAGTTCATCAATGTCGCTAATATCGTCAGTGCCTTGCTCAGCCAGTTGCTCTAAATCAGCAATTCCGCGGCTGGCCAGCACGTAGGCAACGTGTTTAGTCATACCTTCCAGGTTCAGCAGCGCTTCTGTGGGCTCTGCACCTTCCAGGCTTTCTTCATTCGCCAGAGCGCGCGTCGTCAGGAACGCTCTCGCACGATTTCGTAATTCTTCGACGGTGTCTTCGTCCAGGCCATCGATGGCCAGCAGCTCACTGGTAGGTACATACGCCACTTCTTCCAGCGTGCTGAAGCCTTCGTCAATCAATACCATGGCGAAGTCTTCGTCAAGGTCCAGACCTGTCATAAACAGGTTAAGTACCTTGGAGTTCTCTTCTTCATGCTTCTTGTTCAGATCGTCAATGGTCATGACGTTCAGTTCCCAGCCTGTCAGCTGTGAAGCCAGGCGCACGTTCTGACCATTACGGCCAATCGCCTGTGCCAGATTATCTGCTTCAACTGCCACATCCATCAGGTGGCTGTCTTCGTCAACTACAATTGACGCTACTTCCGCAGGAGCCATAGCGTTGATTACAAATTGCGCCGGGTTTTCATCCCACAACACAATATCAACACGCTCGCCGCCCAGCTCACCAGAGACTGCCTGGACGCGTGAACCACGCATACCTACACAGGCGCCGACCGGGTCTAAACGCTTGTCGTTGGTTTTCACTGCAATCTTCGCTCGCGAACCCGGATCCCGGGCAGCCGATTTAATTTCCAGTGTTTCTTCAGCAATTTCCGGCACTTCAAGACGGAACAGCTCTACCAGCATGTCCGGATGAGTACGGCTGACGAACAGCTGCGCACCACGGGCTTCAGGACGGATAACATAAAGCAGCCCGCGAACCCTGTCACCTGGACGGAAGGTTTCGCGTGGCAGCATGTCATCACGGTAGATAACACCCTCGGCGTTATTGCCCAGGTCAATGATGATGTTGTCGCGGTTTACCTTTTTGACGGTACCGGTAACCAGTTCGCCAACCTTATCTTCATACTCGGCAATCATCTGCGCACGTTCTGCTTCACGAACTTTTTGCACGATGACCTGCTTTGCCGTTTGCGTAGTAATGCGGTCGAATGCAATAGATTCGATTTGCTCTTCTACATAGTCACCAGGCTGTATTTCAGGCTCGTCAATCTGCGCTGCAGAAAATGTCAGCTCTGCATACGGATTCTCTTGTTCCTGATCGTCCGGGATAACCAGCCAGCGTCTGAACGTATCGAAATCACCCGTGGTTCTGTCGATGCTTACGCGAACTTCAATTTCGCCTTCGTTCTTCTTCTTGGTAGCACTGGCAATAGCAAATTCCAATGCTTCAAAAATCTTTTCCCGGGGCACTTGTTTTTCATTTGAAACGGCTTCCGCCACTAACAAAATTTCTTTATTCATTTTCGCCTCACTTTGCTTTCATCATGAAAGCGCTGCTGTTCCATTAGTCGAACGTGGGAACAACGTTACCTTTTTCGATATTCGCCACAGCTAACTGGAACTGCTGGCCATCCACGTCAATACTGACAACGCCATCTTCACAGGCCACCACCTGGCCTTTGAAGTTACGGCGGTTATCCATTGGCATCGCGAGACGAACTTGAACTACCTCGCCAATTGCCGCCTGATAATGTTTCTCTTTAAACAGGGGTCTGTCCATACCCGGTGATGAAACTTCCAGGTTGTATTCGGTGCTGATGGGATCTTCCACATCCAGGATTGCGCTAACCTGATGGCTGACATCCGCACAATCATCTACGGTGATCCCGTTTTCATGATCAATAAACACCCGTAAAATTGAGTGCTTACCTGCACGTACAAACTCGACCCCAACAAGCTCAAAGCCCAGTGCTTCGACTCCGGGTTCCAGCATGTCAGTCAATTTATCTTCAAGCCTCGCCAATCCATACCTCCAAAAACAAAAAAAGGGCGTTAACGCCCATCCTGTAAAGCTCGTCACTACCGGCTCGGTGGTACTGAGCGTAAATACAACAAAAAGCCCCGGACTAGCGGGGCTTTTATGTAATTCTGGACCCATACCTGCCCAAAGACAGACGCAGACTCATGGGTGGTGCCACCAAACAGTGGAAGTCTGCTACCAGGCAATGCGTTACTATCCAATTCTAACAGAGGGAGCCCGCTATTGCCCTGAATCGTGACCGCATTATACTGCCTGAACACGGATTACGCAACACACCGGTTTAATGGCGGGCATTCATTGACCCAAAGCACAGACTTATAAATTTCCACATCAATAACATTGAATTCGGTGACCGGCGCAGTAAGGATCAAGTGAATGCGGCTAGAACCATACACCATGTTGCTGGGCAAGTGCGGCGTCAACGAAATCGTATTCTAAGGGATCAGAGTGACAGATAAAAAAAAGCCCTGATTAATATCAGGGCCTTCATGTGTGGTTGCGGGAGCAGGATTTGAACCTACGACCTTCGGGTTATGAGCCCGACGAGCTACCAGACTGCTCCATCCCGCGTCTGAACTGGTTTTG
>NZ_JAOTJC010000013.1:14160-233609 GCF_025628895.1 Alteromonas salexigens
CAGGATTTGAACCTACGACCTTCGGGTTATGAGCCCGACGAGCTACCAGACTGCTCCATCCCGCGTCTGAACTGGTTTTGTAGTACTTGATAACGTGACCACTGCACTGTTATCTGATTCTAAAGCTGCGTACTACTGTCAACTTTAGTAACTGGTTGCGGGAGCAGGATTTGAACCTACGACCTTCGGGTTATGAGCCCGACGAGCTACCAGACTGCTCCATCCCGCGTCTGAACTGGTTTGAAAGACTTAGCGTGTTTAGCCTGTGCCTCTCAAGTGGTGCGTATTATACATAGCGAATTGACCTTGGCAAGGGGAGTTTTAGCAAATCCAGTCGATTTCCTGTCACCTGCTTCATTAACCATCAATTCGCATAATCTTTAGACTTTTCTAGCGAAATTTCTCCATTTTTTCCGCCAATGAAAAGTCCAGTTCACTTAATCCATCCACATCGTGAGTGGTCAGCGCCACCTCTACACGGTTATATACGTTGAACCACTCCGGATGGTGCTTTAATTTTTCGGCCCAAATGGCAATTTGTGACATCCAGCCAAACGCGCGGATAAAACTTTTAAAGGTAAACGTTTTGGTAATTTTATCGCCGTCACGTTGCCACTGTTCGTCAGCTGCGAGCGTTGCGTTCAATGAACTTAATGCTTCGTCAATCTGAGACTCTGTTAATCGCTCTGCCATAGACACCTCCTGTTGGCTTTCACTCTTACCCGGTGAGGATGGTCGAAACCTCCTCCGGGTCATCTCTTAATTATCTGCCAATTAAGCCTAACCCTCAGGTATAGAATTGTCACCTTGTATCCCCAATGGGGTTCACTGCAGATGGTGTCAGGAGTTTACAAGCAACTCTTGGTACTGCAAGAGCGCTTTCCCCCACCCCCTTCTTAACGTTCGACCACATGGCGAGCATTTAGTTGCCGTCCTCGGGGGTTATGCTCTTTTGCCTTAAAACCACTATTCGTAAAGACCTAAAGTGGTCCTTCGTCATTCGCAAAAAGTGACTACACTGTTATTTGAAAATTTAATCTACTATTTACACAAGGTTAAGCATTCGCCGTAGTGAGGCGAGTTATCAGGCCATGAAAAATTTCCCCGATTATTGGGTAATTCTTTCGGCCTGCTGTTCTGCGCTATTTAACGCATGTTCAAGGCAGACAATTAAAACCATCTTAATCAATAAGTTAAATGCAATAAAAAGAATTCACATGAATAGGTACAGTTTTTGAATCGAGCTTTGCCAACGAAATAAAAATTGAAGCGATAGCCAGCTAACACTCTGAAGAGGCCTATGGATTTTCCAGAAATAGATAAAATTTATAAACTGATTAATGAAAAGCTTCAGGTTTGGTTAGAATCCGGTATCAAGCACCTCCCTAACTTTGTAGTTGCCATTCTTATCGCTATTGGCTTCGGTATTCTTGCCAAGCTGGTTGGTAACCTTGTTCAGCGTCTTATGCGGCGCGCCTTTGAATCTAAACAAATTGCAGATCTGCTAACGTCTATTGTCAAAGCGATAGTAGCCATAGCGGGCATATTCATTGCGCTCGACTTTATTGGGCTAAGTGGCACCGTTACCTCACTTCTGGCCGGTGCCGGTATTGTGGGTCTGGCCATTGGCTTTGCTTTTCAGGACATGACTGAAAACCTCATTGCCGGGATTGCAATGGGGATCCGCAAGCCCTTTCAGATTGGTGATGTAATTGAGGCTGACGGCGTATTCGGCAATGTGGAAGCTATTAACTTGCGGAATACTCTCGTTGAGACCTTCTACGGGCAACGGGAAATCATTCCCAACAAAATTCTTTTTCGCAATATTGTCACGAACTACAGTGTACTGGGCTACCGAAGAATTGAGGTGCCGGTGGGGATCTCCTACGCTGACGATCCAGATGAAGCGGCCAAGGTGATTGTCTCCGCCATTAACGAATTGGATTACGTCATCAAAAAAGACGAAACCGCCGTTTACGCTGAATCTTTTGGCGACAGCAGCATCAATCTGCTGGTGTGGTTCTGGATTGATTATCCCGGCGACACCGGATTTATGCAGGCGCGACACGACGCGGTAGCAATAGTTAAACGTGTATTGGAAGAGAACGACATTCTTATTCCATTCCCCATTCGCACGCTGGATTTTGGTGCTAAGGGCGGTGAAAAGCTTAACAGCATGCTGCCTGACCAACGCCAGAGCCAGAGTGAAGACCAGAGCAATACCAACGCAGATAACCCAAAGGCGGACGCATCCGGTGAGGACGGGGACGCCGAGGGTGATAACTAACTTTCAACCAAACGACAACGGAGTGACTTATGAAATCTCTCGTCAAAACCAAACGTATCCGCTCACATTACACTGTGCTGATCCTGGCGTTTTTAGCCAGCCTGGTTACCGGCTGTGCCACTATTGAAGGTGCAGGTGAAGACATTGAAACAGCAGGAGACGCTGTAGAGGATGCCACTGACGGCCAGTAAAATCGAGCAGGGCTGGTGAGTGAGCTAATCAGCGCGCCAGCCCTTCTATCACCGCTAATAACAAAAACTCCCCCACCAACGCAGGCTTGTCCCTGCCCTTTATTGCACAGCTGGCGCGAATGCGAAATAACCGTCCTGATGGTTTGTCAGTTACCTCGGCAACGGTGAACTGATACTGCACTTCACTGTTTACGACTACAGGTTCAAGAAACCGCAAGTTATCTATCCCATAATTAATCAGTGATGTGATACGAGCGTCTTCAGTAAGAATCGACGAGAAAGCATCCGGCATCAGGGATGCCGTTAAAAAGCCATGCGCGATGGGTGCCTTGAATGGACTCTCCTTCTCACAACGTGCGGGGTTAGTATGGATCCATTGGTAATCACCGGTGGCTTCTGCAAACTGGTCAATAGACTGTTGCGTGACCTTGTGCCAGCTATTTTGTATGACAGTATCGTTTATTTGTAAGTCGAGGAGGCGGCTCATATCCCGTTCTCTTTTTGCGCTGTTTGAAACAAAAGGTACTATTAACCGGTTGAATAATTCAATGCAATTTTAATAATATAGAGTTATAAGATGGCTGCTTAGACACACTGTGAACCACCAAAAGGATTGCTCGCTATGAATTTAAACCGCATTGATTTGAACCTGTTTGCTGTATTCGATGCTATTTATACGGCTGGCAGTCTGACCAAAGCAGCAGATGTGCTGTGTATTACCCAACCTGCGGTAAGTAATTCACTGGCTCGCTTACGGGATATGCTGAACGATCCGCTATTTGTCCGCACCGGGCACAGCATGACGCCCACGCCGGTTGCACAAAATATTATTGTACCAGCCAGGCAGGCACTGGCATTGCTAAGGCGCAGCGTGCAGGAGAGCCATACGTTTGACCCTGTTACTGCCGAGAAAACCTTTAACTTTGCCAGCCGCGATTTACTGGAAGCCAGTATTATGCCCCGCTTAATGAGCCGTCTACAGAATCTGGCCCCGAATATCAGCCTCACCAATTACGAAATGAACCGCAGTCAGGTTGTCTCAGCGATGGCCAGTGGCAACCTCGACTTTTTTGCTGACGCGTCTGCGTTTACTGACCCCCATCTTTGCAAAGAAAAAATTGCGCAGGACAGATTTGTGGTGATGGCCCGCAAAAATCATCCGGCCTTACAACAAGGACTCAGCTTAGACACGTTTCTGCGGCTGGGTCATATTAATGTATCGCATCGAAAAACCGGTGCAGGCCCTATTGATGTTGCGCTGGACAAACTCGGGAAAAAGCGCAAGGTTGTCATGCGTGGACAACACTTTCTCACCGTACCCAGCACCATTGTAAAAACTGACCTCATCGCTTGCTTACCTTATCACCTGGCAAAGCATTACGATTTGGCCATTTATGAAGTGCCATTTGAGATCCCGCCGGTTGAATACTTCCTGTACTGGCATGTCAGCGCCGATCATGACTACGCCCATTTGTGGATGCGGGAACAAATAATGGAAGTTGCCAAAGCCTATAAGCCTCATTAGCAGTTCGCCGTTGAGTTATGAAAAAAGTTTTCTGTCAATGGCTTACCGCAAGCTGCGTATAAAAAAACATACGAAGGTATAACAACCACTTACTCTGTACAATTTTTATACACTTTACTTAGTGCTGATCAGGCATCGGGTTGCCTGCCACTTGTAAAGGATTTCTCCATGTTGAAAATTATATTTCGCTGCGCGTTGGTAAGTATTTTACTGACCGCCACCTTCGCGGCTAACGCAGATGTAAACCGTGCACTTACTAATATGTGCGAGATTGTTAAATCTAACGATAAAAGCGAGCTCCGCAAAAAGATTCACAATGTGGCAACCTACTACCGCATGAAGCTCAACGATTATTATGATGCAGTGTCGTGTGACGGTTATAGCCTCATCAGAGCGGCCATACTTTTTAATGCGTTGGAATCGGGTAGCTTGCTCATCAAAAAGATGCCACGAGGAGCGCTTGCTGCGCCTGAGGCCGACGGTAAGACCTTGCAAGCCTGGGTAGCCGAACAGGGCCTGAATAACACTGAAATTGCCATGCTACTGAATGACCGTTTATGAGCCAGACGGGTATAAGGAAGCCCAGTTAGGCGTGGGCTTCCTCATACCTGGGACCAATAAAACTCATTCAACACGAATTACTTAAATTTTGTACGACTTTCTACTTTTCTTTACCTGCGCTACCGACAGGTCACTCTAAAAACCAATATAACATTATATTTCAACAGTTTATATTTTCACACCCCGACCCAATGTTGCTTTTATGTTAATAGCTTGCGTATCAAATAACATAACACTGTATTTCCCCGGTTATTTTTCCTTCGATTTGATTGTATTTAACTAACTCCATCGAACCTCACCGACAACCGAAGGATATTAACCATGTTGAAAATTGTTAAAACTTCTTTGATTATCGCGGCATCTTCTTTTGTGTTCGCCAACTCAGCACATGCCAACGTAAACGACGCACTTGCCAATATTTGCAATATTGTGCAGGCAGACGACAAAGGCGAATTACGCAAGAAAATGCGCCGGGTACAGTCAGACTACCGTTTAAAACTGCATGACTATTACACAGGGATCAGCTGTAACGGCAATAGCCTGATCCGCACAGCGATTGAGAGTAATGCAGTTGAAGTCGGCACCCTTTTGGTAAAGAAAATGCCCAGCCGGGATTTACAAACCCCTGAAGCCGATGGCAAAACATTGCAGGCCTGGATTGCTGAGAAAGGTCACCAGTCAAGCCCTATTGCCGCCGAGCTAAACGACCGTATTTAACGACACCGCACATTCACACCATGTGAGCTCCGTTCAACATGGTAGCGGAGAAAGCCTCCGCACTTCTGGCCCCGAGAGGGGCCACCTCTTTCCTTCCCAGGCTTTTATGTATTATAAAAAATACCTTCGTATCACCGTGATACTGGTGGCTTTTTCAACGATCGCGTTAAATGCGCCGCGTTAAGTCATGAGGTATGACTGATTAGAGGAAAAACACCATGTTGAAAATTGCAAAAATCTCATTTCTGGCGGCAGCACTTGGCTTTGGCTTCCACTCTTCCGCGTCGGCTGATGTTACTGAAGCGCTGGCTAATATCTGCACTATCGTTCAGGCAGATGATAAAGGCGAACTGCGCAAAAAAATGCGTGATGTGGAACAGGACTACCGTCTTAAGTTACGCGACTACTACACAGGCGTAACCTGCGATGGCAACAGCCTTATCCGCACTGCTTTGCTGAATAATGCAATTGATTCCGGCACGCTGCTGGTGAAAAAAATGCCTAAAGGTGACCTGGCTGAACCAGAAGCTGATGGCAAAACCATTCAGGCATGGATCAGCGAAAACGGCTTACAGGCTAACCCTATCGCTCAGGAAGTAATGAGCCGCATTTAATTTAGCCGTTACAGGCAAGCTATACTGAAGCAATTCGGTATAGTCGGGGATTCCCCCAAATAAAACAGGCGCCTTGAAGGCGCCTTTTTTATTTTTATTACTTGGGTGCTTACGCTCCGGTAATACCCGCAGTGGTTCAGTTACTCGACCCGAAACATTGCTTCTGGCATGCTCATCAGGTTATCAGCGCCAGACTGTATTGAAGAGACCAATGACCGGGTGCGGGTGAGCATACGATCAAAGTAGAACCGGGCGGTGTGGAGTTTAGCTTCATAGAAATCCCGCTCAGTGCTGCCCTCATCCAGCTTTTGCTGTGCCACTACAGCCATTTTCAACCAGAAATATCCCACGGTGACGTAACCTGAATACATCAGGTAATCCACCGACGCTGCGCCCAGTTCATCCGGGTTCGTCGCTGCCGCCTTACCGATATCCTGGGTAATTTGCTGCCATTCATCCAGGTGGGAAGCTAACGCATTTGTCCAGGCACTGAACTGGGCATTGTCTCGCAATGATGAGCAGTAGTGGCGGATCTCTTCAATAAATACGCTCAACAATTCCCCTTTCGAGCCCATGACTTTGCGGGCTAGCAAGTCTATCGCCTGAATGCCCGTAGTACCTTCATACATGGTACAGATGCGGGTATCCCGGGCCAGTTGTTCCATGCCCCACTCGCTAATGTAACCATGCCCGCCGTACACCTGCATGCCATAACTGGTGGCCTCCTGCGCTGTTTCAGTAAGGAACGCTTTGACAATGGGGGTTAACAGCGCCAGTTTCGCCTCGGCAGTTTGCTTTGCCACATCGTCTTCACCGTACAGGGTTTCATCGACCAGTTGCATGCAGTAACACGCCATGGCCCGGTTCCCCTCGGCGAGGGCTTTCTGGGTCAACAGCATTCTTCTTACATCAGGATGTACGATGATAGGGTCGGCAGGACCGTCTGGGTTTTTCTTGCCGGTCAGGGCACGAAACTGTAAACGATCTTTGGCATAGCGTAAGGCTCCCTGGTACGCAGCATCAGAGGCCGCCAGCCCTTCCAGCCCGGTGCCGATACGAGCCATATTCATAAAGGTGAACATACACGCCAGTCCACGGTTAGGCTCGCCTATCAGGTAGCCCTTCGCCCCGTCGAAATTAATTACGCAGGTGGCGCTGCCCTTAATGCCCATTTTGTGTTCAATACTGCCACACTGTACGGCATTGCGATCCTCGATATCGCCGTCGGCAGACACGTTGTATTTAGGGACCACAAATAAAGAAATTCCCTTTGTGCCCGCAGGGGCATCGGGCAGACGCGCAATCACGATGTGCACAATATTGTCTGACATATCGTGCTCGCCGGCAGAAATAAATATTTTAGAGCCGGTTAACCGGTAGCTGCCGTCCTCTGCAGGTTCGGCCCGGCATTTCAGCATGCCTAAATCTGAGCCACAGTGGGCCTCAGTCAGACACATGGTGCCTGTCCAGCTGCCTTCCACCAGCTTGGGTAAAAAACGTTTTTTCTGCTCATCATTACCGTGAGCTTTTATTGTTTTAATACACCCCTGACTCAACCCCGGATACATGGCCCACGCGTGGTTAGCGGCTGAGAACCATTCTGCCAGCGTGGTCCCTAACGAGTAAGGCAGCGCCTGGCCACCAAATTCTTCAGGATGCGCAAGCCCCGGCCAGCCACCTTCCACATACTGGTGGTAAGCCTGTTTAAAGCCACTTGGAGTGGTAACCTCGCCGTTTTCAAACTGACAGCCTTCCTGGTCGCCGTTGGCATTAATGGGAGCCAGGCTGTTTTCAGCAAACTTTCCGGCTTCATTAAAAATGGCGGAAACTAAATCCTCTGACACATCCCCGAACCCATGGCGTGCATAATGGGACTGAAAATCTAACAGTTCGTGGGTGACGAACATGGCGTCACGAATAGGCGCTTTATAATCTTGCATATTAGGTATCCTTAACACAGCTCGCCCCGCGGGAACCGGGACTCTGCCATCATCTCTTATTGAGGTTGCAGATGATGGTAGGACAGGCACTTGAATCATCCAAGTTTATTGGTTTTATAGTGAACTATCATTTGTACCAATATTAAAGGCAGCAGAGTTGGTGGTAGCCAGCCAACATAAAGGTGGATCCCTGGCTCAAGCTGCAGGTGTTAGGATGAGGGGATTGCGCCTACGCAGGGGTGCGCGGGCATACGCAGTAGGCTGACGCGAGCAATACTCAGATCCTCTAAGGTATTTATAATAATACGCAAGTATAACCCTATGCCTTTCGTTCTGTGCTCCCGTCACGTTTAATATCCCTGAACAAACAAGCAAACCGACTGATGAAGCGGCATAAGCCGCTTCTGAAGTTTAAGGCCCAGGGTAACGATGAAAACTTTTATATTGCTGGCGACGCTTACTCTCACCTCTGCATCCCTACAGGCTAAGGGCGATGAGACTGCGACGCTGGAAAACTGCAACGCCGGCGACAAACTGGCAATGCAGATAAATAAAAAACCGCGTTCGACGCAGCTGACTATGCGCGTTACCCAAACAGCAACTAACAACTGCACGTCAACGCAGGTCGAGTCAACCGACCGTCAGGAAGCCCTGCTTAATCGCCAGCTTCCCGGTACGTTGATAGCAACAAGATAACAACACTAACCATTTCAACATGGTAAGCAGAGTGCGCTCTGCAACTTCAAAAGGCTCCTCCGGGAGCCTTTTCCTTATCCGTTTAGCTGAGAATTGACCCTAGCCTTCACTGATGTCAGGGACTAATACCATTTTTCCTTTTACCTGACGGTCCATCACTTTAGACAGTGCCCGGGCAGCGTCAGCCAAAGGCAGTGCTTCGTCAACCACGACTTTAACCTTACCGTCTTTATACCAGCTAAGTAACTCCTGCATATTTGCACTGAAGCCCTGCGGGTCATGCTGAGTGAATGCCCCCCAGAATACCCCCACAACCGCATACCCTTTTACCAATGCCAGGTTCACTGGTAGTTTCGGTATTTCGCCACTGGCAAATCCAACCACCAACAAACGCCCCTGCCAGGCCATACTGCGCGAACAGGCGTGAAATGTGTCACCGCCAACACATTCATAAATCACATCGGCGCCCTTCCCGGCAGTCTCTTCTTTTATCGCTTCTTTTAAGTCTCGCTTTTGGTAGTTAATCAAAAGATCGGCGCCGTGGGCTTTTGCCAGCGCCAGCTTTTCGTCCGTGGAGCAAACCGCGATCACTCTGGCCCCCATTTGCTTGCCGATTTGCACTGCTGCCAGCCCTGTCCCGCCAGCTGCACCGGTGACCACCAGAGTCTCGCCGGGTTGCAACCGCGCCCGCTGTTTCAGTGCGTGATGCGCGGTGGCATGGGCGGTTACCAACGCCGCGCCTTCCTGCATTGGAATACCGTCAGGTAGCGGCATAACGTGGGTGGCTGGCACGCAGACCTGTTCGGCATAGCCGCCCAGCTGTGTAAGCGCAATAACTCGTTGACCGGGTTGCAGGTGGGTCACCCCCTCCCCCGTTTTACTTACCACCCCTGCCACTTCGTTACCCGGCACAAAGGGGAAGTCTGGCTGCATCTGATAAAGCCCCTGCACTAACAATCCATCCGGAAAATTCACCCCACAGGCACGTACAGTAATGACTACCTCTGCCTGGCTCGGCACGGGCGTCTCAATATCCTGATAAACCAGCCCCTCGACGGGACCAAATTCGTTACACACTATCGCTTTCATGTGACCTCCTTGCTCTGCTCAAGCTGATTGGATAAGGGGCGTAGCCATTTGCGCCAGCGGCCGCACCATACTGCCAAGCTGTCTGGCTTTGTCACTGGACGCGTTACCATCCTGCGCACGCTTGGCAACGCCTTGCAGAATTGCCGCCAGCCGAAAGAAGCTGAATGCCAGATAAAAATTCCAGTTGTCTATGCCATCAATGCCGCGTCGCTGGCAATACGTGTCAACGTAAGCCTGTTCGCTGGGAATACCCAGCGCTTCACGACCGAGACCGGCCAGACCGGGAGCCTGAGGTAAGGTGGCGGGTAACCGTAATTGCATGCACTGGTACGCTAAGTCTGCGTAGGGGTGCCCTAAGGTGGATAATTCCCAGTCCAGCACCGCTCGCACCGAGGCCGTCTCATCCGACCGGGGGGCAAAAATCATATTATCGAGACGGAAGTCACCGTGAACCAGGGCTACCTGACCATCATCGGCTGGAAGGTTGTTATCGAGATACGCAATCAGCGATTCAATTTCTTCAATCTTGGTGAGCTCAGACGCGCGATACTGCTGTGTCCAGCGCGACAATTGCCGGGCAAAGTAATTACCCGGCTTACCGTAGTCGGTCAGCCCGATCTCATTGATATTCACGTTGTGTAACGCTGCCATTACCCGATTCATTTCGTCATACATATTATGGCGTGCTTGTTCGCTGTTGCATTCTGGCAGCGCACTGTTCCAGTAAATGTCGCCTTCTACAAAATCCATCACGTAGAACATGCTGCCCAGTACACTGGTGTCTTCGCACAGGTGATGTACAACCGGCACCGGCACCTCGGTATCAGCCAGTGCCTGCATAACCCGAAATTCCCGGTCCACGGCATGCGCGGACTTTAATAGCTTGCCCGGTGGTTGCTTACGCAACACATAGTTACCCGCTGAAGTCGTCAGCAAAAAGGTCGGGTTCGACTGGCCGCCACTGAACTTGCTGGTTTCTTTCACTTTGCCAATGGCCGGACAGGCAGCAGCCAGATAGGCATTTAATTCATCAATACTGAAAGAATGACTAGTCACTGGGCACCTCATTTCGACGGGAAGCCGCCGTTTCAGCAATAAGGTTTTTGCCCAGTTGCATCATATGCACCTGATCCGGGCCGTCAGCGAGTCGGATCGTACGGGCATAAGCGTACATGGCCGCCAAGGGTAGGTCCTGACTGGTACCTGCAGCACCGTGCATCTGAATAGACGCATCAATAACCCGACAAGCCATGGCGGGCGCCACTATCTTGATAGCGGCAATCAGATCCCGAGCAACTTTATTCCCGTACCGGTCCATTTTGTCTGCGGCTTTCAGGGTCAGCAGACGGGCCTGCTCAATCTCGCAATACATGCTGGCGATACTTTCGCGTACTGACTGCTGTTTTGCCAGCGGTCTGCCGAAAGCTATACGGCTGTCTACCCGTGAGCAGGCCATATCCAGTGCCCGCTGGGCGCAGCCAATCAGGCGCATACAATGATGAATTCGTCCTGGTCCCAGCCGGCCTTGTGCAACCTCGAACCCCCGCCCTTCGCCATGAATAAGGTGATCTGCCGGCACCCGTACATTGTCAAAAAGTACCTCGGCATGACCTATAGGCTCATCAAAATAGCCCATTGCCGCCATGGGTCGCACCACGGTGACTCCGGGAGTGTCCATGGGCACCAGGATCTGGCTCTGTTGTTGATGACGGGGGGCGTCGAAATCGGTTTTCCCCATGACGATCATTACTTTACAGTTTGTATTCATCGCCCCGCTGGTATACCACTTGCGGCCATTAATTACGTATTCATCACCTTCACGGCGAATGGCCGTTTCAATGTTTGTGGCGTCACTACTTGCTACCTCGGGTTCGGTCATGGCAAACGCTGAACGAATATCTCCTGCCAGTAGGGGCTCCAGCCAGGTCTTACGTTGTGTCTCACTTCCGTACTTAGCCAGTACTTCCATATTGCCCGTATCCGGGGCACTGCAGTTGAAAATTTCAGCGCTGAATGGCACCCGCCCCATTATTTCACACAAAGGCGCGTATTCGAGGTTACTTAGCCCGGCGCCAAGCGGCAGATATTCGTTGGGCAGGAATAAATTCCACAGACCGGCCTCTTTGGCCTTAGCTTTAAGAGACTCCATGATTGCCGGGGTCTGCCAGCGGTTTTCAGCCTGTTCCACCGACTTAATATATTCCTGCTCGATGGGATACACCTCTTTATCCATAAAGGTGTTCAACCTGTCCATGAGTGCGGTGGTGTTATCGTTGTACTCGAAATTCATTGTCACTCCGGTGTTAACTGTACGTGATTGCGTGAACGCGTTCGGGATGATCCAGGTGCGGCACATTGTTGAAACTACTCAGATGCACGCCACTATGGGATACCAGGCACTGGCTGAAACTGGCATTTTTTATTTGCAGGTTCATTTTTATAACCGTCTGGGGGTCGTAGCCCAGTACATGGCGTAGCATCATCGCTATCGCGCCTCCTGATGAAACCACCAGTACCCGTTCCGCCTGACACTGCATAAGTTGTTGTAATACTGTAGCTGCCCGGTCCTCAAACTCCAGCCAGCTTTCAGGGAGTAACTGAGCGTCCAGTTCGTCAGCGGCCCACGCCTGCATCGACTTTTTCAGCAGCCGGTAATACTCAGACGCCGGCGCCCCGTCTGCCGGTCTGGCCTGAGGGTGTTGGGTAACATACGCGGTGACCACGGCCTGAAAATCAAACTCATTCAGGCCGTCGCTGAATTCCATTGGGGGGACATGTCCGAGCCCCTCGCTGATGGCAGTTGCCGTTTCACGGTGACGCCGCAGGTTGCCGCAAAAGGCATAGTCAAACCCACGATCCCGTCGGTGAAAATACTCGCCCAGCCAGCGTGACTGCTGGATGCCTAACTCGCTAAGCTTGTCGTAATCCGCGGCACCAAACGATGCCTGACCGTGACGAACAAAAAATAATTCTGTCATAGCAGCTCAATTGTAATATGAATGTTAACCATGGTAGAGAATCTCCCCAAACAAGCGAATTAATAATATGAATAGGTATTAATCAGCCCGAATCATGCAGCCACCCGGGTTACTGTCACACCGTGCGCCTGCCTAAGCAGAAAACCGCTCACCTACGCTTACATTTTAGACGTGTAAAATATAGGCAGATACTGCACACTGACATCGGTATTGCTCATTGCAAGGCATGGGCGCGCTTATTTACACTGCCTGAAGAATAACGAAATTATGGAACAATTTACTTTTGGGCAGCGTGCATTGCCCATGCTGATTGTGGGTAGCCTTGCCCTTAGTACTACCTCCACTCTGGCTGAACAAATCGATTCACCACACGCCCTGGAGCACATCCAGGTCATGGTTCAGAAGAAAAGTGAAAACATGCAAACTGTACCGGTGTCCGTGAGTGCGTTCACAGGGAAAGATTTTTTACACACGGTTTCCCGCGACCTGTTTGATATTCAGCAATATGTGCCTGCCTTTACCGCTTTTCAGAGTCAAAGTGCCACTAACTCCAGATTGATAGCTGCGGGTCTAACATTGAATCAGGAGCTCTGAGAACCGGTTGCGGAATAGGCGGCTAACGCAGTTTAAAACGTGCTGTAACCGTATCGCCGGCCTGCAGTTTCATACGACTGGCTGACAGCTCACTGATAAGAGCAAACAGCTGACTCTGGCCCCTGGCCAGCCTCACCAGTACCTGCCCGGCGGCGGCCGGACGCAGGGCGCGAACTTCGCAGGTAAAGCCATTAAGAATGCTCGAGGCGTGCTGCTGTGCCAGGTCAATGCTGACATCCCGGGGGTCTACGGTAATTTTTGCCTGACCGTCTTCTACGAAGGGGTGGCGGGCATAGAGAACCTGGTCCTCACATAAAAACGGGGTGATTTGATGCGCCTCATCAAACTCGAGAGCCGGGCCGCTCAGCACTGCCACAGTGTTCTCAGCCTGATCAGACGTTACGTTATTCAGCATTTGGTTTACCGGGCCGCTACGAATAATACGTCCCCCCTTCATCGAGGCCAGTTCATCACAATACAAAGCAAGGGCACTGATATCGTGAGACACCATAATGACGTTGATGCCATGCTTCAGGCAGTAACGGCGCAGGAACTGTTGAACTTGCTGACTCAGCGCATTATCCATGGCGCTGAATGCTTCATCAAGCAACAGGATATCGGGGCTGTTCACTAATGCGCGACACAGCGCAACCCTCTGGCGCTCTCCGCCGGACAGGTAGGTTACCTGCCGCTCCAGTAAGGCTTCACACTGACAGCCCTGAAAGATCTCAGACGCGTCGGAGTTCGATTTTGCGTAGCGTTGCGCCAGGGCCAGATTACCAGCCACGTCGAGATGCGGAAACAGCAGGCTGTCCTGAAACACCAAACCAATGCGGGATGACGGGGAGGTCCAGCTACACTGGTAACTACTGGCCGGCTCTAAGTTCGCCAGCACGCGCAGCAAGCTGGACTTACCGGCTCCCGAGGGCCCCATCACGCCCAGAAACTGACAGTCGTCGTTCGTGCTTAACTGCGCATCGAGGGTAAAGTCCGTTGATACTTTCAGGCTGGCGATCAGCTTCATGCCCCCGCCCCCCGTGGTTTACGGCTAAGTTGATAAAGCGCCATTAATAACACGAAAGAAAATCCCAGCAGAGCCAGCGCCATCGCATGGGCGCGTGGATAGTCCAGTGCTTCCACGTGATCGTACAGGGCAATTGACAAGACCTGGGTTTCACCGGGAATGTTGCCGCCAATCATAAGTACCACACCGAATTCGCCAATGGTATGCGCCACAGTCAGTCCAAATGCTATCAGCAGATGCGGACGAATTAGCGGAAAGACCACATGCCGGTAACGGGCTATACGTGACATCCCCAGAGTCGCAGCGGCATCCAGATAGCGCCGGTCCAGTTGCTCGAAACCTGTATACAGCGGCTGCACGGCAAACGGCAGCGAGTACAACAGCGACCCTAGCACCAATGCGCTGAATGAAAACGCCAGCTGTTCACCTGTCAGCCATTGCCAGGCCTCCCCTATCCCACTGTCCGGCGCAAATGCCAGTAGCAAATAGAATCCTAACACCGTGGGGGGCAGCACCAGCGGTAACGCCACAATGGCCAGCACCAGGGTCTTCATGCGGCTTCGCCAGCCCGCCAGCCACCATGCCAGGGGTAACGCGAATATCAGCAGCAACCCACCTGTAATTAAGGCTAACTGCAGAGTGAGTATGACTGCCTGCCAGTCGTCCACGCTGCTCACTGATATTCATCTCCTACCGGCTGATAGCCCCGTTGCGCCAACCATTGCTGGGTTTCATCGGATAACAGGAATGCCACGAACTGGCGGGCAGCGGCACGGTTGTCTTGCGGTGCGGTGATCGCCAGCTGTTGCTGGATTGGCTGGTGGAGGCTGGCATCAATCAGATGAACATGTTTCTTAAGGTGGTAAACCTGCGAATAGGCCACTAAGGCACGGTCCACGTTGCCGGTGGCATAAAACTGATACGCCTGCTGAACATTTTTTCCGGTCACCAGCCGGGTAGCGAGGTTGGGCCATAACGTGAGGGTATGCAACGCTTCCTTTGCAGCGCGGCCATAGGGTGCAAGGCGTGGATTGGCAATTGCCAGCCGGGTGCCCGGTGCCAGCGCGTAGGTTTGCAGATCATGAATGCCGGGAGCGCGCACGTCTCTGTCCAGGTATGCCAGCCGGCCTATGGCATAGGTCATCACATCGTCAGAGCCTACCCGGCCACTTTCCACCAACGCTTGCGGTCGCTCACTGTCGGCTGACAAAAACACATCCAGTTGGGCACCATGTTGAATTTGCGCATACAGGGTGCCACTGGCGCCCACGGTCAGGGTAGTGGTGATGCCGGTTTGTTGCTGGTACCGCTTACTAATCTCTTTAAGTGGCTCAGCAAAGTTCGCGGCCACGCCCAGTCGCAGGGTTTGCGCATGCCCCACAGTGCTCATTAGCATGGAAATAACAAAGCAAACAATGCGCCGGCTATTCACTCTGGGCCTCCTTGTCATCCGACTTCAGCCACTGCATGGCAGCCTGGGTATCGCTGGCTTTTGGTTTAACCCACGCGCCCTCCCCGTTTGTCGCAAACTCTTTTTTCCACAGCGGTACAGCCTGTTTGAGCGTATCCATAATAAATGCTGCAGCATCAAACGCGGCCTGGCGACGCATGGCAGCGCATCCCACCCAGACAATATCTTCGTTGTTAGCAATATGCCCTACCCTGTGTACCACGCCAGCATCAATCAGCGAAAAGCGCTCTCTGGCTTCATCAAGCAGCTTAGCCATCGCGTTCTCAGTCATTCCGGGATAATGTTCCAATTCGATACCGTCGAGGGCCCCGGTATCATTAAAATCGCGTACCCGACCGGTAAACGTCACAATTGCGCCGGTTTCACCAGCCGGCAGCTGCGCAGTAAAGGTCTCATAACAGGTCGGGGCGTTCAGCGGCGAGGTGGTTACAGATGCAAACATTCAGCCTCCGGTAACCGGTGGAAATAGTGCCAGCTCGTCGCTGGCATTTACTTGGTGGCTGCCGTCTACCAGCTGCTGATTGCACGCCATCAACAAGGGGCTGTCGAACACGTCGGCCTGGTCCGGAAAATGACGGGCAAGGGCATCTTTTACGTCTTTCATAGACGCAGGGTCAGTGACCTCAATCCGGACACGCTGACACCCTAACTGCTCTCGCAGCTGAGCAAAAAACTGTACGCTTACCTGCATGGTGGTGTCTCGTCCTGATGTTCGTCGGCCTGCCAGTGCCCGTGTTTACCGCCTTTTTTGTCCAGTACCCGCACATTGTGCAGGCGCATCGCCGGATCGAGCGCTTTACACATATCGAATAACGTCAGCAGGGCGACGTTCACCCCGGTCAGCGCTTCCATTTCCACACCGGTTTTACCGCTTAACCGGCAAAAACATTGCGCCAGCAACCGTTGGTTGTCTGCATCCACCTCAAATTGAATATCGACTTTGGTCAACGCCAGAGGATGGCACAATGGAATCAAGTCGGCGCATTTTTTGGCCGCCTGAATACCAGCAACTCTGGCTACAGCAAATACATCGCCCTTCGCGATTTTGCTGTCGCTGATCGCGGTGATCACCGCTTTACTGACATGCAGTTCGCCGGCGGCCGTGGCTTCCCGGGTTGTTACGGCTTTATCACTGACATCCACCATGTTGGCTTCGCCACCAGCATTGAGATGACTAAACCCGCTCATGATTCCGCACCTTTCAGCAGGTGCGACACGAAATTACAGGGTTTAAAGTCTGCGTCCAGCTGGCTGCGGATAATCTTTTCCCAGCCGGTGCGACAGGCACCGGACGAGCCAGGCAGGCAAAACACCACCGTGTTATTCGCAAACCCGGCCACCGCACGAGACTGAATGGTCGCGGTACCGATTTCTTCATAGCTAAGCTGCCGGAACAACTCTCCGAAACCGTCTACCTGTTTATCAAACAGCACACTTAAGGCCTCTGGGGTGGAGTCCCGGTGGGTAAAGCCGGTGCCACCGGTTACCAGAATTGCATGAATGCCAGCATCGGCGATCCACTTAGACACGACTGCACGCTGTTGATAGATGTCATCCTTTACCAGCACCCGCTCCGCCAGTTTATGACCCGCGGCGCTCAGTGCATCGGCCAGGTACTGCCCCGAGGAATCTGTTTCCAGGGTGCGGGTGTCGGATACCGTTAATACCGCGATAGACAACGGCGTACTTACAGCAGTCATAAGAATTCCTAAATTGAGATACGAATTATGAGGTAGCTTTGGTACAGTTAATACAGCAGGCATAAGCCGCCCGACCACAATGAATCACCACCCAGAGTAACTATGCCAGATCCCATCACTCACTCACAAGCAATGCGCTTTAATCGCCAAATTGTTTTGCCGCAATTTGATTTAGCCGGTCAGGAAGCACTGGCCAATGCCCGGGTGCTGGTCTTCGGCGTAGGCGGTCTGGGTAACGCTGCCGCAATGAGCTTAGTCACCTCCGGGTTGGGCGCGATAACCCTGGTCGACCCCGACGTGGTGGATGAACACAATCTGCCCCGCCAGTGGCTGTTCAGCGAAGCACAGGTGGGCCAACACAAGGTAGAAGCCGCCTTTGACAGTCTGCATGCCCGCAACCGCCACTGTGAAATCCGCACCATTGCGCAGACGCTGGGCGATAATGACATACAGACCTTGCTTAACGAGCACGACCTGGTGCTTGATTGCACTGACAACTTCAGCGCCCGGGAGCAAATTTGCCGGCTTACCTACCGCGCAGGCTTGCCGCTGGTTTCAGGCGCCGCGATTCGCTTTGAGGGCCAGCTATTCGTAGCAAGCCCTACCGGCGGCAGTAGCTGCTATGGCTGTCTGTCACAGTTATTTGAAGCCCCTGCCCTGAGCTGCACCGAGGCCGGTATTCTCTCCCCGGTGGTGAGTATTATCGGCCTGCAACAGGCCTTGTTGGCCATTAAACTGATCACTAACCTGGGTGAGGTGTCCGCCGGTAGCCTAGTGACTTTCGACGGACTCAGCCAGCAATGGCATACCTTCGACGTCCCCAAGCAGGGGAAGTGCCCGGTATGTTCCCCCTCTTCCACTAAAAGTTAATAATTATGTCGTTGATTGAAAAAGATTATATCGTAGTTGCTCAAAATGCATCTGGCCGAAATATGCATGTGCCGGTGTACCGTATTCGTGGCAACCGGCCGGGCCCAAAAGTGTATATTCAAAGTTCTATTCACGGTGCCGAGGTGCAGGGCAACGTGGTCATTTACCATCTGCTGCAACGTCTTAAATCGCTGGCCGTATGTGGCGAAATTGTGCTGGTGCCGAATTGCAATCCGGTGGGCACCAATATTAAGGCCGGTGAATACACCCTGGGCCGCTTTGATCCGGTCAACGGGACCAACTGGAACCGCGGGTATTACTACGATGAAAACGCCGTGCACGCATTTGCGGACACAGTCTCACCTCACACCAGTGATGCTGAAATACGCACCCGGTTCCGCGCTTTCTGGGCCCAGGCTATTGCCGATAAACTGGCGTCTCCCTGGGGCCTGGGGCTAGCCCAGCAGTTGAATCTGAAGTTACAGCAGCTGGCCGTGGATGCAGATTACGTCCTGGACTTACATAACGGCCCCGTTTCTACCCGACACATCTACATTCCCGAGTACGCCCGGGACTCCGCGAAGTTGTTTAATATCCCTCATTGCATCTTTATTCCTAATGTTTTCGCCGGCGCCCTGGATGAGGCCACCTTTTGTCCGTGGTGGACATTGCAGGACGCGCTAAGTAAAAAGTTTAGCCGTGAGATCAAGCTGGGCGTCGAAGCGTTTACGCTGGAAATGGGCAGTCAGGAAGTGATTGATTTTGCTGAAGGAGACGTGGATGCCACCAGTATTCTCAGCTATCTGACTGCAAAAGGCGCAATACAGGACACGCACATCAGGCCTGCCCAAATGATCCGACGGGGTGTAGCACTTAAAAATTACAAAACCCTGTATACCCAATGGGGCGGCATGGTGGAGTACCTGGCACGACCCGGTGAGCAGATCTCAGCTGGCGAGCCGCTGGCCCGGGTTCTTAATATTGATGAGCTGGACAATGACCGCGGCAGCGAGGTCGTGCCAGCGCCATGCGACCTTATTCCCATCCTGCATTTTCCGTCAGCCTCGGTGCTCAGCGGCACCCAGCTTTATAAAGTTTTTACTGAATACTTCACCATTACCACAGACACGGAATAACAGCGCGCGGGCATGGCCCGCGCTGGTATCCGTTAAATGGGTGAGCCCGGTGGCAGCGGCTTAATCTCCAGCATATAAGGCCATTCACCGGTCTCCCAGTAATAGGCCAGACGCTGGCGCATCAGTGCTGCTTCAGGCAGGTCACTGTCCTTTTTCAGCCAGCGGTCAAACTTCAGTAGCGCGACCTCAATGTTGGTGCGCACTTCCGGTGCCAGTTCCGGTGCCGTCAACGTGCGCATGACAGCATTCAACACTACATGCCGCAAACGCGCATTCAGACCATAGTCTGCTTTCTCTTCCTGATACCAGTGAATGTCGAGCATACGACTTACTATTTGCTCCACCGAGAGCATGCCGCGGCGCTGGCTGTGCTGCCAGCTTACCCGATGCAGGCGCTCTGGATGCAACAGTAAACTCAGCGCATAATCAGCCGCAGATTCCGCCGCTGTCACCGGATCCAGCACCCGGCCCATACGGCCATTGAAGTGCTCCCGGGTAATATCATCCCCAAAGGCAGTGGGTGGGATCAGAGCAAGCAGGTTTTCCGGCAGGCGTAGAAAATCCGCCGTGGTAGCGTCAATCAGCAGCGCCAGGGCTTTTTTCTGGATCGCTGGCGCCACGGGTTGCTGGCCGTGGGGGCTGGCAAACTCCCCTTTTAACTCATAGCTGTATTCAACGCCGCCAATTTGTTTGGCGAGGGCGGGCAACTGGTAGCGATGCAGTAAATAAACCGGCACCAGTGCGTCTTCCAGCGAAGACAGGCTGGCCCCGTCAGGCAGTGTCGCCAGTCCCATCTTTTCCAGTGCATGCTCCCGAACCCGGGATATTTGCTGAAAGGCGTCCAGCGGATCACTGCCATTATCCCACATATGCCCGCTTGCCGAACCATGGCGGGCAGCCCGGGTATCGGCGTCAGTCTTAAATAGCAGCCCGGCTTCACGGGTTTGTTGTAATTGTGCCGCCAGCCCCCTGGCTTCTGCGGCTTCACTCTCGTAGTCCTGATAGCCATACGCTACGGCATGCAGATCCCAGTCGCCCATACCACTGGCATAAGCTTCATCCAGCACTATCTCACCGTTCTCCAGTCTGATAACCGGGTGAGGATAATCCATAACTGACGCACGACCATTTTCGCTGGCCGCAAAGTTATGTGCAATTCCCAGCGTATGACCCACCTCGTGTGCCGACAACTGCCGGATGCGGGCAAGTGCCATTAGTTGCTGCGGGTCGGTCTCGGTATTTTCGCCGGTAAACGGACTGGTTAGTCCCAGTGCAATCAGATAATCCTGACGCACCCGCAGCGAGCCAAGGGTCACATGGCCTTTCAATAGTTCACCGGTACGTGGATCTATCACCGACGAACCATAGGACCAGCCCCGGGTTGCCCGGTGTACCCACTGAATCACGTTATAGCGCACATCCATGGGGTCGGCGTCTTCAGGTAATACTTTTACCTGAAATGCGTTTTCATACCCTATTGCCTCAAACGCCTGATTCCACCAGCCTGCGCCTTCTTTCAGCGCCCCCATAACCGGCTCGGGAATGCCCGGATCCAGATAATAAACAATCTGCTCTACCGGCTCACTCGACGCCGCCTGCGGATCTTTTTTCTGTAAGCGATGGCGAATAATGTATTTCTGCTCCAGCGGCTCAGCAATGGCAGTGGCGTAGTCAAAATAGCTGAACTTCCAGAAACCTGAGTACGGATGAAATGCGCGGGGCTCATACCCTGGCTCAGGCAGTGCAATAAACGAATGATGTAAGTGCACCGACAGGCTTTGGGGGTCGGGGGTGACATCAGACACGTACTGACCTGGCTTAGATCCGGAAAACGTTACCATGACCTCCAGTTCAGTGTTCTTGGGGAAAGCCTTACTTTTTGGCAGATACACCCCGCTGCGCTCGCTGTCTGCCTGATAGTTGCCTTGCTCACGATCGGCGAGCCGCTCACTGATGCCATGGATATCCGACATCAGGTACGGGGTGTAATCAATAAGCACCGTATTGTCGGTGCCGGCGGCCACGGTAAAGCCGGCAATGACTGAGTCTGCAAAGGCTTCATTAATGCTTTGTTGCTCAGCGCGATTGTCACTCAGCGCCCGGTATCGGGTATTTAACTGACGCAGCATGACTTTATTGCCGAAGCGCTCAAACTGAACCAGCCGCGTATCACCCAGCTGCCCGCGATCCAGGCCGATATCATTAGAGCCTACACCATGGGGTAAGCTGCTTTGAAACAACAGCGGCTGCTGCCAGCGGGAGACCGCCAGGTAGACTTTGTCGGTTTCACTGTCATAGTAGAACGGGATAAAGCCATCCCGTTTTTCCATGTTTTCGGTAAACGTGGTGATATCCGTGGCGGCCGAGACTGGTGCTGTAATACACACCAGCAGGCACATGATTTTGCGGATCATAAGGTGTCCTTTTTGCCTGTTATTATCAGTTTACTCGCTGCCTGCACCACTGCCACCGACAGTTGCAAGCCGCAATATTACCCTAGCGCATTGGTGCCGGCAGCGCCATTACCGGTTATTCGTCTGGCACAGATGCCGCCATACCACCGCCAAGCTTCGCTTCTAACCCCGAGTGTCGGATATAACGGCGGCCGATAACCTCATGCAAGACCGGCGTGTCGGCTACCAGCAGGCAGCCCTGTTTAGCCCGGGTCAGCCCCGTATACAACAGCGCCCGGTTGTTCAGCGCCCGGGCAGCACTACTTTGTGCGTCCGGCACCAGCATAACGACGTGGGCAAATTCAGAGCCTTGTGACTTGTGCACTGTCATGGCAAATACGGTTTCAGTGCGGGGCAATCGTGACAGACTCAGGCAACGTAACGGCGCATCTTTTTCACCGCTATCAGCCGCAAACCAGGCTTTGAGCTGGCCGTTTTCATCCGGCCACAGCACGCCCACATCGCCATTAAATAACTGCTGGGCATAACTATTTTCTACAACCATGATGGGTCTGCCGGCATACCAGCCACCGGGTGTGACCGGATAGCGCTGAGCCAGCGCCTGTTCGACCAGCTGATTTAACCCCTCCACCCCGTATGGCCCACGTCGCATCGGCGTCAGCCAGCGACACCTGAGCAGCGCGGCCAGCGCCTCTGCCGGGCTCTGGCTTTGCATCAGTGCCTGAAAACTGGTCAATGCCAGGGCATGCAATGTCTGAGGCTTATCGGGGAGCGGCGTCAGAGCGACGCCCTCATGCCAGATACCGGCGGTAGCCTTCTCGTATAACGTCACCTGTGCGGTGACCTGTTCCTGGCTGCCTTGCTGTATCGCCTGGGCCACTTCGGCCAGTACGCCCTTAAAACGCTGACTGGCGCGCAAAGTATGCACCCAATGCTGGTGTTCGGTGACCGGTAGCACTGGCAGATGGGAGCATAGTGTAGCCAGATGCGCCTGCATAGGTTCACTGGCACCTTGCCGCTCATGAGTATCACCAATCATGGCTTCCAGTACGTTACCCGACTCCACTGCCGGTAACTGATCGCTGTCCCCTACCAGATATAGTCTGGCATGCGGTGGCAGCGCCCGTACCAGACGCGTCATTAACGCCAGGTCCACCATGGAGGCCTCATCCACAATCAGCACATCTGTATTCAGTGGCTTGCTGGCGTCCCGCCGTGCCCCTGTTCCAAACCTGGCCAGCCCCAATAGCCGATGCAGTGTGCTGGCCTGAGTCGGAATACTGGCGATAAGATCTTTTGGTAATGATGCCGATAACGGCGCAAGGCTTTGCGTAATGGACTCCGTGAGTCGCTGCGCAGCTTTGCCGGTAGGCGCTGCCAGCTGAATATTCAGGTTGCCGTCATGGGCGGCCTGCAAGGCAAGCAACAGCCGGGTGACCGTATAGGTTTTACCCGTACCCGGCCCCCCATTGATGACACTGAACCCCTGCACCAGTGAACTGGCCACCGCAATCTGCTGCCAGTCTTGTTGTTCAGCGCGCGTGACAGGGAAAAGCGCGGGCCAAATCGTCTGGCAGTCGCGTAACTGCTGGTCCGTTAATGGGATGAGTGCAGTACGCTGGGAAATTGCCGTAGCCACCTCATTTTCGAACTCCCAGTAACGCTTGGAAAACAACTGACCATTCTCAAAAACTAACGGTACGGGCTCAGGCATACTGGCCAGGGCGGTGGTACAGACCTGTTCCAGTCTGGTGAGAGACGGAAAGGACAGCCCTTCTTTCAGCTCATCTTCAAAAAACTGCCGGCTGTCTGCCACTGCACTGAGTGTCAGGCAGGTGTGCCCCTGGCGTTGCATATACGACAATGCCAGTAACACTGTAAACCAGCATCGGCTGCCCTGCTCATCTAGTTGTGCATCTTCACATAATGCGCGGGCAACATAATAGTCGATGGCTTCCAGGCCGGTGGTGGTGTTCATTACCTGTTGTAGTGACATCATGCGGGCACCTCCCCGGCATCTACCGTCCCGAATGCGTTGTCCAGCGCGTCGAGCAGTGTTGGTGACAACGGTGTATAAAACACGCCGGCGCCAGGGTGCTGTGCACTCATGCCCCGTAAATATAAATAGTATACGCCGCCAAAGTGCTGCGCCGGCTCATAACCGGGTAACGCCAGCGTCAGGTAGCGATGCAAAGACAAGGCGTAAATCAGATACTGTAAATCATACAAATGCTGCTGATTATTTCGGGTCATAGCCGCCATACTGTAGTCGTCAAATGCCGCACCCAGCCACGTGGATTTGTAATCGGCTACGTAGTAACGCCCGTCGTGCTCAACAATTAAATCGATAAAGCCATGCATCATACCTTCCAGATCATACTGATGCAGAGCCGGCACGGGCACCGGCGCAGCGATGTCGGCCAGCGAGTCACGGTGGCTGCGAAGTACCGCCGCCAGCTTGGACCACTTCAGGTTGGTCATAGGAAAATAAAACTCGGCTTCGCGCAGCGTCTGCTCCGGCGATTTGTCAGCCAGCTGCCAGTCTGCGGGCGTCAGCGGTGCGTTTAGTGTGTCTTGCAGCCATTCAAAAAGCAGCGCATGTTGATCTGCGGCCAGACCGAAACGCTGGACAGGCTCGTGGCTGGCGGCTTCCCAGTCTGGCGATGAAAAGTCAGTAAGCTCCAGAATGTCATGGAGCAAATTACCGGCATTGGCGCCTTTCTCAAAACCGAACCGAAACTGACTGTCTGCGACTACCGGGGTGGGCATAGGGGGGGCACTCTGCGCTATATCTTCCAACTCCCGGTCAGATTGTCTGACCACCACCTGCTGACGGGCCAGCGCAGAAAATGAATACAACCGCCATGCCTCATCCACCTTGCCAGTAAACTCCCGCACAATCAGGTCAGTGAGCTCATCAGCCTGCGCAGCATTCTGCGTTGCTGGCGGCGCTGCCTCTGACACATCAATGCAGACACTGCTTACGTCCTGCTCCGCTGCCAGCTCTGTCAGCCGAGTGTGCCATTCCTGCTCCGAGGTCACACCCAACGCCCGTGCCAACGCGCTATTCTGACTGTCTTTAAACGGGGCCACGCCCAGATAGCAGCGGTGCGCCGCCCGGGTTACGGCGACATACAGCAGGCGCATCGCCTCTGCGTCGCCTTCTGCGCGCACCCGGTTTACGGCGGTATGGCTGTGACCCAACTGAATAGCCAGTTGCTGGGTAGCATCATCGAAGAACTGATAGTAGGCAGCCCACTGCTGCCCGGCTTTGGCCGGATCGCGGTAATCACTGGCAAACGGCACAAATACAATGGGGTATTCCAGCCCCTTGGAACCATGCTGCGTGACAATCTGAATAAGCGTGGCATCGCTTTCCAAGCGCTGCACCTGTTCCATCCGGGCCTGCGGGTCGGCCACCTGGCGGTGCAGCCAAAGCAGCAACTGATCAGGCCGGGCATGAGCCGCAGCTTCCCGTTCCAGCACTTCGGCAAGGTGCAGGTAATTCGTTAACTCGCGCTCTGGGTTATCGGCACTGCCCTGATAATAGTTTTGCATCAAATACAGCAGCACACTCATACATCCACGCTCAGTCCACATTTGTCTGAGCTGCTGCAAGCGTGAAATCAACGCTTCCCACAAGCTGTCCTTTTCGTGGTGCAAAATATCAACCAGCTGCTGATGAGTGTACCCGAACAACGGACTGGATAAGCTGGCCGATAGCCGCGCGTGATTATCCCAGTGCCAGATCCCATCCAGTACCCGGTAAATGTCGCTGGCTTGTGGCGACGCGAACAGGTTGGTTTTATCGCTTAAAAACACGGCACTGAGCCCTGCCCGCGCCAGGCTCTGTTTTACCACCTGCGCCTCTGTGGTGCTGCGCACTAACACCGCAATATCACTGGGTAAAACCGGGCGTTCGCCTAGAGTTGCCTGGGCCAGCAACCGGCTCACTTCGCCGGTCATCCAGTCAGCTAAGTGATGTTGCAACTGGGCTTTCGCCGGTTTTCTGTCCTCCTCCGCCACGAGCAAGGCGTAGTTCATGGCAGCCCGGTGCGGAGCTGGATCGGCCAGTGGCGTTGCGGCTGCCTTGGCGTGTTGCGTGGCGTTAACCGGCTCGTAAGTGATATTAAATCCAAATACGTCGGCTGGCCCGTTGGCCAGCGGCGCGCCATAGAACAGCCGGTTATAGGCAGCTACCATGGGCGCTACCGAGCGCCAGTTGGTATCCATGACCCAACGGTAGTCAGCGTGCTGGCCGGCCTTCAGATAGGTAAAAATATCGCCGCCACGAAAGCCATAAATAGCCTGTTTGGGATCGCCAATCATCATCAGACAGTGGTGCGAATGTCCCGCAGGATACACAGTATCCAGAATGGCATATTGATTCGCATCGGTATCCTGAAACTCATCAATCAGTGCTACCGGATACAACTGCCGTAACTGCCCGGTCACCGAACTGTCTGGCTGCTGGACCTGTGCGGCGAGCGCCACAATGAGATCATCAAAGTCAAGCACACCCAGCCGCCGTTTCTGCGCGGCTACATGCTGACGTATGTAAGCAATCGCCTGAGCAACCAACTGCAATGATGGCAGTGCTGCCAGCTGGTTATCCAGCGACTTTTCTAACTCCCCCAGCTCAGCTTTTACACTGGCAGCCAACTCCTTAACCAGGTCCAGCACTGCCTTGACATCTGGCTTATTGCGGTAACGGTTGCCATTAACAAACTTGCCGATTTCCGGCGGCGGCGCGACCAAATCCGGGCTGCTCAGCCATTGCAGAAGCACTTCCCATTCACGTTGTCTGGTGTCGGTGTCTGCTGCTTTTTTGCAGCTATTCACCAGCGCGTCCAGTAGCATCGCCTCATGTTCTAGCAACGTATTGCGTACCTCGGCAAATCTGGCAGCAAAGGACTCGGCCTTTGCGTCGTGGGCTGCTTTGGCTTCATTGCGCACGGTCGCTTCATCGCTGACCCGCGGGAGCAAATCGCTTCGCGCAGGCCGTTCAAACTGCTGCAGCAAAGTATCTGGCTGATGCCAGCCCTGTGCGACCAGTAACGCATAAGCGTCACTGTCACGGGCCTGTAGGCGGATCCAATCGCTGGCGGCCTCCAGATACATATCCCGGGTATCGGTGGCAAGACTTTGCGCCATCGCTGTGCCGCTGTCGAATGCCAGCTGGCCGAGCACCTTGTTACAGAAACCGTGAATCGTGAATACCGCAGCGTCATCCATTTCCAACAACGCAGCCTGCAGCATGGCCAGTCCCTGTTGGGGATCACACTGTTTGAATAAATGTCGGTAGACAGGGTCGGCACCCGGCAGCGTCGTTTCAGGCGATTCCATCGCCTCCTGCCAAAAGCTCATCACTTCACGGAGCGTGTCAGCCAGCCGCCCCCGTATTTCCTCGGTTGCCGCGTTGGTGAAGGTCATTACCAGAATCTGCTGCACCGGCAGCGCTTTTTCCAGTAACAGCCGCACGTACAAACGGGTGATATTATAGGTTTTACCGGTCCCCGCGCTGGCTTCAATTAAATGGCGACCCGACAAGGGCATGGCCGGGACATTCAGGGTTTGCTGGGTCATAATTTTTTATCTTTTAGCTGGTTGTCCATTGCCCGGCACAGCGGCTCAAGTTCGTGTAGCGGTAGTACGTCTGCAGATAATCCCTGGGGATAAAACCACTGAACATAGGGATCATCGGCCAGACTGGCCTGAAATGGTGAGGATGTCTGCACAATAGTCCGTACTTCCTGTGCCCCCACATCACTCACTGCAAAATCGGCCAATTGCTCGCCGGCGGCCTTCTTAAACAGCTTCATGGCCACGTCAGCAAACGCAGCCAACGGCTGTTGCAGCGCCCGGAGGTACACGTGCTCGATGTCACTGAGAAGCGCCTGCGCGCTTTCCCCGTCGAGCGGCTGAAAGACCGCTTTGCGCACCGTAAAGTTACCGGTCGCCCACTTCAGATAAAACACCTCATAAGGCTTGGCCATGCCAGCTGCTGAAAAACACAGTGACGTGATGAGCTGCTCGCATTTACGCTGTGTATGCTGGCTGCCTGCATGGCGCCATTTAAGTTCACTGGCGCCCTGCCATGCCTGCGTGGTGACACTGAGTTGCTGGCCTTGCCAGGTCACCGGAAGTGGTTCGGCATCACGCAGCCCAATGGCGTTTGTCAGTGCCTGTGCCGCGTCCTGCCATTGGGTCAGCACGGTGGTGGTAAGCGGCGTGTCCGGGAGGTCGCCGTGCATGCGGGTGCGCTGGGCAATCTTGGTTATGGCCTCATCAGTAACGCCTACGGCGCTCATGGCTTCTATTACCTGGTAACGGGAGAGGTTGTTTTCAGCAAATGGCTCCGTATTTTCCAGCAGCGGCGCAGCCGGATCCAGGTAAACACCCAGTTGATGATTTGCATAATAACGCAGCGGATGCGCCAGGCACCGGGCGATGTCGGCCGGAGTAACCTGGTCAGGCAGCACAGCGTCTTCCAGCGCAGCGGCTTGATTCGCGTCAGCGGCAAGAGGCTGTTGTATTGCCTGTGCCAGCTTCAGCCAGCCCCGCTCAAAGCCCGGCTTTTCCGAATTGAAGCAACCCGCACTGAATGGGTGTAACGGTAACGGCTTGACCAGCCGGCGTGCGGGGCACTGATACCCCGTGCTCAGCACGTTAAGAAACTCGGCCAGTACCAGAGAGGGCTGACGCGCACTGTTATCCTGGGCGCTGTTACCCTGATAGCTTAGGTACAGGTGATCCCGTGCAGAAATAATGGCCTCCAGGAACAAATAACGGTCTTCCAGACGTCGTGACCGATCGCCCAGTTTACGCGGTAGTGCAGACATCAAATCGATGCTGGCGGGGGATGCCTGACGGGGAAATTCACCGTCATTGAGCCCCAGTACCGCCACTACCCGGAACGGAATGCTACGCATTGGCAGCATCGAGCAAAACGTTATCTGTCCGGTCATAAAATGGTTACCCGCATCCGGTGAGGAAAAACGTTTCAGTAATACCTCCCGCACTTGTCGCAGATGCAGTGTCTGTTCATAACCGGCTTCATCACAGTGCGCAGCAAGATCGGCAGACGCCTTGCCCAGGCTCTCCCAGGTCACGGTTTGTTCCGGCAGCGGTGCAAAACAGCTGTCCCGTAAGGTCAGTAAATAATCATGCCACTCGTGAGCCGATCGCGGTGTGTTGAGCGCTTTAGCGTGCTCACTCAACACATCCAGAATTTGCATTAATTTGCCCAGGGTTACCGCCTGCTGCCCCTCCACATCAGGGAGCGTAAGCAGGTTGCGGGTCATGATCGGGGTATCCTGGTACACCATACCTAACAGCAAGCGGCGCAAGCCCCACCACCAGCTATAGGTGTCGGAGGCTGTCGCCCCCTCACTGATGGCATGCTTATGCTCGCCGTCCAGCCCCCAGTGCACGTGTGCCTGAGACAGCCAATAGGTCATCAGCTCGATATCGTCGTCATTAAGCTCAAACCGGGCTTGCATGGCATCCAGGCGCAATAAATCCATAATTTCGGCGACCCGAAAACGGCTATCCGGCAACGTCAGTAAGCTGATAAAGGCGGCGACCATAGGGTCGGCATCCAGTGGGGAGCGGTCGGCAATAGAACAGGGCAACCGCGGCGGCGAATGCGCCTCCGGCCGGGGCGTGCCCACCCGATGAAATACCGCATCGATGAGCGGCGCATATTCTTCGATTGCCGGGCACATCACTACGATATCTGAGGGGGTTAAGGTGGGGTCGTCCTGCATCCAGGCGAGGATCTGATCGTGCAGCGCCTGTACTTCCCGGAGCGCGGAATGCGCCGAAACTACCATCACACTGTCATCGTCTGCCGGTGGTTCAGTGGTATGCGCCGGCCTGGCCGCCTGTAAAATATCCTGTTGAATTGCTGAAAGCAGTCCCGGTTGCCCGGGAGACTCCCCGGGGACGGGCGTATCGAACGCACTGACCTCAAAGCTATCAAGCTGGGTGAGCAGATTGAACAAATCCCGACCTTGTTTGCCCAGATTACCCAGAAACGGGTTTGACTGATCGTCAGTCATCCATGCCTGGATCCCTGACTCACGAATAGCACGGGCCTGTTCGCGGTCGCTTTTACTGTCGCCCCAGTAGTTTACGCTGGGATTCAGGTGAAAGATGTGAATGTCAGTGTGCCGGGCCAGCGCATCGATAAACGCCACCAGTTGCGGCGCCATCGTATTAATGGCAAACACGATAATACTGGAGGGTAAGGCTGCCGGGCTTTTGCCCTCCTCTAACGCTGCAAGTGCCTGTTGGTGCAATCGGGCGGGGTGCAATGGCGCCTCTGCCACCAGCGCCCGCCACAAACCGGCCTGCCAGGCTTCCATGTTGTTATCTGCCTGCACTTGTTCGCCTGCTTCCCACGCAAACAGCCAGTCAGGGCGATACAGCAGGTATTGTTCGAAAACATCGGCCATCACCGTGGCCAGCTGCAACCGCTGCGCACTGCGCTCGACTTCGCTGGCAGGCCCCTGCCAGTATTCGATTACCGGCGCCATTTCAGTCTTGGCCATGAGCGCCTCATCGGCCAGTAATGTGTCAATTCGCCAGCTGAGCACCTCCCGACGGTACGGTGACTGGCGGGGAACGGTATCGGGTCCCAGCACCGCCCGGGCAGTATCCCACATAAAACGTACCGGTAACGGAAAGGCCAGATTCATGGCGACACCCTGCTGGCGTGCCAGTTCCATATTCAGCCAGTGCTGCATCCCCGGACTTTCCACCAGGATAGTCGTGGGAGTCAGTACCTGACCGGGTTGCTGTTTAAGCAGCGCGCCAAGCAAAAAGCTGAGATGTTCAAGTTTGTTCGAAGGATAAAGGGCAAGCAATGTCAGTAACGTCCTGTTTGCGTTCTATAATGCTATGTTACGGGATTCTCAGGACAGCATCTACAACGCAAAAGGTGGCAGGGAAATGTGTGCAGATAAACACAGCAGGCAAATGCAGAAGACGAAAAAGTCCGCACCGGCCTCAGGACACGAAAGCCGGTGCGGGGAAGGTTACTGGCCGGATCACGACAACCCGCCAGCAGTGTTGCCTGGCACCGTGGCGGGTTAGCGCCGCTTGCTGGCGCAGTTAACACACTACTGATTGCACGCTGAGTGCCAAAATTTCACACTCAATATGCAGTGAATTTTTTGCTTATTCATCATGATCTTATAAATTACCTTGGGACCTAATCCAATCCTGACGGCGGTCATCATAGTGCATACGCACCATGTTAAGGCAGCCTGGCTCCGGGCAGGCCCCAATGCTGACTTCCCCCCTCCCCCGGGATTCGCTACAATTCGGTTTTTCACTCATTCCGGCTTGCCTTGCCGGCGCGATACCAGGAATCATCATGCTTACCCAACAGCAATTAGCCACCATGCTGGCGCTGCAAAATAAAATGAACACGAAAGTGAACCCTCAGTGGCTCACCGCCGGCTACGGCTTTTTGCGGGCCGCGATGGTAGAGTCAGTAGAAGCGATAGAGCATCACGGCTGGAAATGGTGGAAATCACAACAAAAAGATCTGCCACAACTGCAAATGGAAATGGTGGATATCTGGCACTTCGCGCTCTCAGCCTGCATCATCGATTATCATGGTGACGTGCCTGCCACAGCTTCCGCCCTTGCCTCGCAGCTGGCTCAGGCTCATAGTCATGTGCAATTCGATGGTCGGGATTATTACCCTGAACAGCAGTCTCTGCTGGATAACCTCGAGCTGATGACTGGTTTATGCGCAGCCAAGCGCTTCAGCGTGCCGCTGTTTATGCACATTGTCAGCCAGTGTGAAATGACCGGGGAATCGTTGTATCAGCAATATGTAGGTAAAAATGTTCTGAATTTCTTCCGCCAGGATCATGGCTATAAAGATGGCAGCTACCACAAATTATGGGACGGACGGGAAGACAACGAACATCTGGTTGAAGTATTAGCTGAGCTGGATATTACCGCCAGCGATTACAGTGACCAGGTTTATCAGGGCCTGAAAGCCCGTTACCCGCAGTCATAAGCCCTTCCTGCACCGACCCGATCATTTGACGTAGTCAGCGGTCACTTTTTCATATTCCTGACACGCCGGGGTTTGCATGTTTGCCGACTTCAGCGCGTCACAGCTTTTCTCCAGCATGGAGTTCACGCAGGCCAGAGCCGGCTTAACCAACTTTGTATGTCCCTGGATACGACTCACGTCAAGCATAGAGTCACACATGCGGTTTACGGTCTCTTCTATCATCTGACGCATTTCTGGCTTCAGGTTATTCTTTCGCTGCATTTCCTGCAATGTGCACACTTTCATTTTTTCACACAACTCACCCAGCGCTTTATTAAGCGGAAAGTCAGGGTTGGCCGTAGCGGGCGGGATAATAAAAACGAGCAGGATAACTGACAGCCGGGTAAACGCATTCATGGTGGTACCTTACGTCACGGTTTTTCTGAGTATAGAAGACCATGAGCAAGCTGCAAAACCGTGGCGACCACGAGGTACTTCAGTTGATAACTAGCCTGGCGACTCCCTGCCATGGGAGCCGCCGGCCCCTCAGATATCAGGCTACACGCACCACAGGTGCATCATATTGTGCATGGATGACATCGTCATACCGTTCTTCGAGAATATGGCGTTTCACTTTCAGCGTGGGGGTTAACAAGTCGTTCTCGATGGTCCATTCCGATTCCATAATAATGACGTGATCGAGAACCTGATGACTTTCAAGGCGCTGGTTAATGCTGGTAAACGTCTCACGCAGACTCGTTTCGACCTGGTCACTGTCGAGCTTTTGCGCTTCTTCACTAAGCACCAGCAATGCCACCGGTTGCGGTAGGTTATTACCGGTAACACACACCTGTTCAACTAACTTGTTCTCCATAAACTTAGCTTCAATGGGCGCCGGCGCTACGTACTTACCTTTGGCGGTTTTGAAAATGTCTTTCAGGCGACCGGTAATTCGTATGTACCCTTCTTCATCAATACAACCACGATCGCCGGTTCTCAGATAACCATCGTCAGTAAAGACTTCGGCGGTTTTTTCTGGCTCAAGGTAGTACTCTTTCATGTTGCAGGGTGACTTCACCTGTATCTCATTGTCATCGGCGATGCGAATATCTACCCCGGTATACGGGCGCCCTATACTGCCAATTTTATCATGACGAAACGGCACGCTCGCGGTGCCGTAGGCACTGTTTTCGGTCATGCCCCAGCCTTCTGAAATATGAATGCCGAGCTTGGCAAACCACTCGATCACCGCCGGAGCCAGGGGCGCCGATCCGCTGGCCCACAAACGGGCGTGGTCCAATCCCAGTCCCTGACGAATTTTCTTGGCAATTAAGCCACGCACCAGGGGAATTTTGAGCAGGATATCCAGTTTGTGCTGAGGCATTTTTGCCAGTACGCCCATCTGGAACTTGGTCCATAACCGGGGCACTGAAATAAACAGGGTTGGCTGGCACTCTTTAACGTCGCGCTGGAAGGTATCCAGTGACTCCACAAAATAAATGCGCCCCCCGGAATACAGACTGGATAGTTCTACCAGCACCCGCTCGGTAATATGCGCCAGCGGCAAATAGCTTAACGAACGGTCAGACTGATCAACCTGCAGGTCGTTGAGCGAACTTTCAGCTGCCCAGCAGATAGAGTTATAGGTATGCACCACGCCTTTAGGCTGACCGGTACTGCCAGAGGTATAAATAATGGTCATGGTTTGCGCCATGTCCGGCTCCGGCGAATCAGTTATCGGATCACAATCGATAAACTCTGCCCACTGGTGGGACGCTGGTAAGTCAGGATAAGGAAAAGCAACGGTTTCAAGGTGATTCGGTATTGCCGCTACCTGCTCAGCAGTATTGTCCAGCTTGCCGACAAACAGCAACCTGACATCCGCATGTTGCACCACATAATGGATGGTCTCTTCACCGGCGGTAGCAAAAATGGGCACAGAGATATGGCCTGCCATCATAATGCCGAGATCGGTAATAAACCATTCCGCACAGTTTTTAGAGAAAATCGCAATACGACTCTGGGGAGGCAGAGCCATACTTTGCAGCCGGGCCGCCACCCGGCGGGCCAGGTTTGCCACCTGTTTCCAGCTATAGTTGTGATACTCCCCTGTCACCGGCTGAGTCAGGTAGGTGTCGTCCCCCCGGGCCTGCTCCCAGTGATAAAGCATCTTCAAAGGTGAGGTGACTTGTTGTTCAGTATCGGTAGAGGTTGCGTTCATGTCTAAGGGCATGGGTCACTCGCATGTTGTTATAATGTAGACCAGTTAACAAAACTTTCACAGCCTCCATAATAAGCACGATAATCCGCGTTCTGGCAACCCCTGCATAGTGCTAATCATCCAAAAAACCGTTTGTTTGCAGGGGTTTTAGCCGAATCATCATTTTTTATAGTGATTATTAGTCATAGCTGATAGTGACTACCGACGTACCGGTCAGACTGGCGGTGACAGATTATCTGATAAGCACTATGCTTTATCGCAGATAATTTGAATACCCCGGGTTTATTTGCTGCTGTGTGCAGTAGCCCACCCACTGACAGGCAGAATTATGAAACTGACGATTAACGGAAAATCCAGACAATACGACGGCGATCCCCAGATGCCGCTGCTCTGGTACCTGCGCGACGAGTTGCACATGACCGGCACCAAATATGGATGTGGGATGTCGCTCTGCGGTGCTTGTACAGTACACATAGATGGGCAACCCACACGTTCCTGCACCTTGCCGATGGCGGCTGTCAGCGGTAAACAGGTGACCACCATTGAGGGTCTTGATGCGAATCATGCTCATCCGTTACAGCAGGCCTGGAAAGAGCATAATGTCCCCCAATGTGGTTATTGCCAGAGCGGACAAATAATGCAGGCGGCGTCACTCCTGGCGAAAAACGCTGCCCCCAGTGATGAGGAAATTGACAGTCACATGTCGGGGAATATCTGCCGCTGTGGCACCTATCCCAGGATCCGCTCGGCGATAAAGTCTGCAAGTAAAGGAGAGGTCTCATGAGTTGCCCGACGTCACCTTCCCGCCGCGATTTTCTTAAAAAATCGGCGACTGTGTCAGGCTTTGCCCTGGGTGTCACCCTGATGCCAGGTATTCATCCCGTAAGCGCTGAGCAAACTGCCACCGAATCGCTGTCGCCAAATGTATTTGTTGAACTCGACGCCGATGGCCAGTTGCACGTCACCTGTCACAGGTCCGAAATGGGTCAGCAGATTCGGACTGCCATTGCTCAGATTATTGCCGATGAACTGGATGCGGACTGGCAACGGGTCACTGTTATCCAGGCTAACGGCCACCCCAAATACGGTGACCAGAATACCGACGGTTCGCGCAGTGTTCGGCGCAACCTGGAGCGTCTGCGCACTGCCGGGGCCACTGCTGCGCTCTTGCTACGGGAAGCGGCCGCACAAGGCTGGCAGGTCGATGTCAGTGAGTGTGAAAACGATAACCACACGGTGCACCATATTCCTTCTGGCCGGCGCGCAGATTATAAAACCCTGGTCGGAGTTGCCGCGACGCTACCCATCCCGCAGAGCGACGCAGTTACACTGAAGCCTCGCAGTAAGTGGAAATTCATCGGTAAAGTCATGACCAGCGTAGATATTGACGATGTGGTATCCGGTAACACCACATTTGGTCAGGACGTGCAGCTGGACAATATGCTGGTTGCGGTAATTCAACGCCCGCCGGTGATGTTCACCCAGCCTGTTTCTGTGGATGATACTGCCACCCGCAAAGTAGCGGGTGTAGTAGATGTGATCACTCTGCCTAAGGCCACGCCACCTGCTGCCTTTAATCCGCTAGGCGGTGTGGCCGTGCTGGCGAAGAACACCTGGGCCGCGATGCAAGGTGTAAAAGCCCTCAATGTTTCATGGTCTGACAACGCCCACTCTTCCTATTCATCAGAACAGTTTAAGCAGACACTGATAGACACTGCCCGCAAGGACGGCGAAGTGGTGCGCAAACGCGGCGATGCACTAACCGAACTGGAAAATGCGGACCAGGTTATTGAGGCCACCTATTATGCGCCGCTGTTGTCCCAGGCACCGATGGAGCCGCCCGCCGCCACTGCTCACGTAACTGCCGACAGCGCTGAAATCTGGGCATGTACGCAGACCCCTCAGTCAACCCGCCAAAACGTTGCGGCAGCGCTTAAGATGCCCGAAGAGCAGGTTACCGTGCATGTGACCTTACTGGGCGGCGGCTTTGGCCGCAAGTCAAAGCCAGATTTCTCGGTAGAAGCTGCCCTGTTGGCTAAGCAGGCTGGCCAGCCGGTGAAGGTAATCTGGCGTCGTGAAGACGATATTCAGCACGGCTATTTTCATACTGTCAGCGCCCAGCATCTGCGTGCCGTGCAGGATGAAGCTGGCACCACGACAGCCTGGCGCCATAACACCGTATTCCCCACCATTTCGTCGACCTTCAATGCCAGTGCTAACTCCCCGAGTAATGGTGAATTACGACTGGGCTTCATTGATAACCCGTTCGACATTGCCAACATGCAGCTGGAAAAAGGCCAGGCAGAAAACCACGTCCGCATTGGTTGGCTACGAAGCGTTGCTAACGTCTACCATGCGTTTGCCATGCACGCCTTTGCCGACGAGCTGGCCCATGCTGCGAAACAGGACAGCCGGGACTATCTGTTGTCGTTGATTGGCAAGGATCGGCATATCGATTTGGCGGCAGAAGGGGCAGAATACGACAACTATGGTGACCCTATCGATGTTTACCCCATCGATACGGCCAGACTGAAAAATGTTATCCGCCGGGTCACCGACCTGGCTGACTGGGATCAGCGTCATCAGCAGAAACGCTTTCTGGGGCTGGCTGCGCACCGCTCGTTCCTAAGCTATGCAGCGGCGGTCGTCGAAGTGGTTGTCGAGGATGATGGCAGCTGGTCGATTCCCAATGCATACATGAGTCTGGACGCCGGCACGGTGGTGAATCCCGGCCATGTAGAGGCGCAGTGTGAAGGTGGCATGATTTACGGGTTGAGTTGCGCCATTGGTCAGATTACCGCTGACAACGGTCAGATTAACCAAAGCAACTTCCACAACTATCAGGTGGCGCGGATTAATCACGCACCGCAGAATATCCACGTGGATATTGTAGAGAGTACCACGCCTCCGGGGGGCGTGGGCGAACCCCCTACACCACCGTTTGCACCTGCACTGGCTAACGCGCTGTTTGCGGCTACCGGCAAACGGATCCGTGAATTACCTATTCCGTTGTCATTAAGCTGACACATCTACTGCCGCCTGGGCTACCAATGCTCAGGCGGCGCTCTTTCTGAGCCTCGCGGGTCAACCGTGGTACCGGCTTAACCGCCAGATTGCCGGGCAACGGCTTCTGGATCGGAAGCCACACACCAGGACTGGTCAATCAGCGCCGGAATGGCCTCTGCGTCCACCGGACGTGAGAAATGATAACCTTGCTGGCGATCACAGCCCATCATCAGCAACTGCCGCGCCTGAGCCTGGGTTTCAATTCCCTCAGCGACACAGGTCATTGACAGGCTACGGGCTAAATTGATGGTGGTCGCCACCAGCGCGTCATCTTCATTGCCTGGCTGTATGCCGTCCACAAAGCTTTTATCAATTTTAAGTACCGACAGTGGATAGCGTTTCAGATAGCTCAGCGACGAATAACCGGTACCAAAATCATCCAGGGCCAGCACAAAGCCCGCTTCCACCAGCCGTTGGATCTGACGCAGTGCCCCGCCAGTATTATCCATCAACACCCCCTCGGTAATTTCAAACCGGAGAGAGGACACCGGCAGTGAAAACTCTTCCAGCAGCGCACGTATCCCATCAATATCGAACTCGGTTTTGAAATGCAGCGCAGACAGGTTAACCGACACGTAGCCGTTAAACCCCTGTTGATACCACTGCGCCAGATCCGACACCGCGCGGCGCATGGCCTGTCTGGTGACCTCAATGATATACCGCAGTTGCTCCAGAATAGGAATGAACGCGTCCGGATACAATGGCTCGTCGGCCATCTTACAACGTAGCAGCAGTTCAACCCCTTCGACTGCGCCGCTTCGCGCATTGATAATGGGCTGATACTGGTTATAGAAGCAGTCTTCGGTAAACGCTTTTTTCACCCGGTTTTCAAGGTGCAGACGATGGCGCGCCCGTTCATTCATTTCGGTAGTGAAATAGGTAAAGCCATTAAGGGTGTCTTTCTTCGCCGAATACATAGCTACATCAGCCTGTTTGAGCAATTCAGCGGGTTCTGCTGCATCGTCGGGATAGAACGACACGCCGACACTACAGGAGACTCGCAACACCTCTTTGCCCAGCGAGATGGGCGTCTCTACCGATTCAATTAACTCCTGCACAAAATGACTGAGGATATCGAGATTTTTTACCTCTTCAATTACCAGTACAAATTCGTCGCCGCCAAGACGCGCTACCGTATCAGCCTCGGCAGCCAGATTTCGCATCCGGTTAGCCACGACCTTCAACAGTTTATCGCCATAATCATGACCCAGGGAGTCGTTAATGCCTTTAAAACGATCCAGATCCACAAAGAGTACCGCCACTTTGGTGTCGTGGGCTTTTGCATTAGCTACGGCATGTTCAAGCCGGTCAAGCAACAGACTGCGGTTGACCAGGCCGGTCAGGCTATCGTAATTCGCAATCTTGATAAGCTTACGCTCAGCTCGCTTCTGGTCGCTGATATCGGAGATAACTAACAGGTAATGGTCGGTCCGCTCGGCGTTCTCTTCATCCCTGACCGCCGTAATCTCAATCAACACGTCGTGGTTGCGGCCGTCAGCTGCGTCTATGCTGTCTTCGTCCTTCCAGAACTGTCCCGGACTAAGACCAGCAAGGTGACCCAGTAATACCCGCGACAGTTTGGGATACCGGCGGTATAACTGGTTCATCTCACGCTTGAGGTTGCCATGTTCGGCAATACCAAATGCTTGTGCGAACGCCGGGTTCGCTGCCACTGGGGTTTTGTCAGCATCAAAAATGATTACCCAGTCGCGGGTTTGCCGGAATGCATCGCCAAACAGTCTCACCTGTTGTTGCGCACGGGCTAACCGGTTTAACTGTTGTTGGCGGGTAAATAAATAGGCCAGTAGCAATCCCAGCGCGATTAAAGCGTAGGTCGCGTAAGCCAGTGGTGAGCGTAACGGCGGGTAAGGAACAGCTATGCTGATATCCGCCGGAATAAAAGTCGCGTCGAAGCTGTTACTGGTAGGTGCCACTGTCAGCGTGTAAAAGCCGGGTTCGAGTGAGGCAAAGTTCAGCCGTGCATCCCGGGTCGTCCCCTCACTGACGATACTGTTGTCCCGTAGCAGCTTATAGGTATATCGGGCATCTGATTTATTGCCCATCACCATGGGCGAAAAGTACACGGTAATGCCGTAGTCATCGTGATGAAGGTCGAGTTTATCCCCATTCAGGGCGCGCAGCGGCAGAGCCCAGTCTCTGGAGTTCAGTGTGGCGGCGGTGATCGTCATGCGACTTGCACTGTCAGCCCCTGACGTCGCACTTAACAAAGATTCAGGGTTAAACATCACCACCCCATTTGTAGAGCCGAATGCCAGCCGCCCATCAGAGAGGGTTGTCACTGCCCCTTCATTAAATTCAGAGATAAACAACTGTCTGCCGTAGCGAAAGTTTTTAAGCTTATCGGTGGCTGGTGCATAACGGTGTAATCCAGAGTGCGAGCTGAACCAAAGTCCCCCCAACGCGTCGGGCTGTAATGAATAGACGATATCGGACGGCAGCTTATTGTCACTGTTGAGAGCCACCTTTTGTTCGAACGTGGTGGCATCCAGTCCTAACAGCCCGAATCGGGGAAAGGCCAGCCACAGGGTGTTATCTCCATCCACTGCAAACGCGCTCACAGACACTTCGTTATTGCGCTGTGACTCCGGAAACGCATATACCAGGGTATGCTCGAGGGTGCGGGTATCAATGAGCCACACACCATCAAGCATGGCGACCATTATTTGGTTCTCGTAGTGCGGACTGGTGCCCAGGAACCCGGAAAAAAAGTCCACATCAAACACGGCCGGATCCAGCGCTAACTTTTCCACATCCAGCGTCTGTGGCGAATAACGGTAAAACGCATCGGCAATAAAATAAATCCGCCCCTGGGTATCTGTATTGCTGCCAAAGTTCCACGACTGAAACATAGTCTGATCGCCGCCTTCCGCTACGGGAGGCAACGACACTGTCCCGTCTTCAATGGAGAACAATCGCAAGCCATCAAAGGTCTGTAACAACAAATGGCGCTCATCCCAGGGGAAAATCTTCTCTATAATTGACTCATAATCGGTGGCGATAGTGTCGGTACTGACCAGAAACTGTTCACTCTCACCGGTAGAAAACTGATAGCGGTTTAATCCGTTATCGGTGCCAATCCACAGCGTGTCGCTATCCGACTGATGAAGTGCCCAAACGGTATTATTACTTAACAGCGGCGACGCCTGATACCGTCGGTTCTGTAAGGTTTCTAAGCTGACACCCTGTGGCTGAAAGTACAGCGCGCCGCCATATTCACTGCCCAGCCACAAATTACCATTGTCATCTTTTGTGAGGGTTTTAATGTGCTTTTTAGATAATTCGGTAAAACCATTGCTGGGTTCAAGGATATGCTCTGCCTGCCAGCCCCCCTCTTGCCGGGAAAGCTGGAACAGGCCATCACTGGTACCCAGCCAGAAGCTATCAGCATTGTTCTGCACCATATCCCAGGTGTTGTGCTCACTCAGGATCTGGGTAAACGGATTTTCTCCCTGTCCTGCCAGGTAATCAGTGAGCGCCGCTACCGGCGCCATAAATAGCCCACCGACCGTGCCTACCCAAAAACGCTGCTGGTTGTCCTGCATCAACAGCTTTACATTTCTGGTATTTACGTCAGGCTCGACGCCATTTAAATAGTCCACGGGCGTGACTTTGCCGCTCTCACTCAAGGGCTTTGAATACAAATTATGGGTGGTCGCGATAAGCAGGGTTCCCGCTATTGTATCGACACGACGGATGCTTTCTGCCCGCTCCAGACTGGCATCACTGAGTGAGTACAGTACTTCATACGTGGCTGTGTCAGTGTGGAACCGAATCACCTCTTCCGCCATGCCTATCAGCACGGTGTCATTATTCAGCCACTTAAAGCTATTTGCATACTGGGCCCAGTCGGGCCGCTGACGATAAGGAATATTCACCATCTGCGAATACTCCCCGGTAGCAAATTCATAGCGATAAATGCCACTTGAGTAGGTGCTTATCCAAAGTGCTTCCTCATTTTCCAGGCTCAGCCGGGACACGCTGGTATTGGTAAGCATATTATCAGGGCCGGTTAGCGCCACCGCCCGGTAACCATCCCAACGCGCTACGCCGCCCTGGGTAGCGACCCACAAAAATCCGGCACTGTCGGTAACGACATGATTTACCACATCCTGGGGTAGCCCATTGCGGGTAGAGAGCACTTCAAATACCGGTTCCGGAATCCGCGGCGCAGCAACGCTTGCTAGGCTGAATACCTGAAGAAGGAGTAAGCTTAAGATTGTGAGATTTTTTTTACAGCTAATCATCATTGTTATGTGTGCCTGTCCTGCACACCTTTTATTATTGCGTGCCGACGTCTATTTCCGCACGGCTGCTGTTCAACCTGTAAGCATAATAACAGGACTTAAAACTTTTTCATCAGTTGTGCGGGGGTATGCACGAAATTGAAACTATCGCCAGTATAATAATTGGAAGGGCAAAATTTGTTGCTGACGTTTGCGACCTAAACGGTCCGTACACCGTGACGTAAAGACACAAAGGTGACTCTAATCACGTAACTTATCACAAACGCGGTAACCACAAGGTTGGTAAGCGGAATACCCTCGGAGTACAACCACGCCATCAGATTGGTGTCAGTAAACAACCGCTCGGCAAACCGCAGCATCTGTATAACCCCTAATACCAGATAGGTGAACAGAATAAACTGACTGGCCTTGTCGATGTCACTGCCAACCACTTTTGCCAGGTACAAACCGCATAAAAAAAACAGAAAATCGGTAAAGGCGAAACTGATGTACCAGGCATGAAAGACAAAAGAGAGACTGCGCTCGTCACTGAGAAAGCTGCGCAGGTATATGGCAATCCCCTGATGGAGAACATCTATCAGAAGTAAGCCTACTAATACAAAGGAAAAAAAGGTGATGCGTTTTACAGCCAGCGTGTAGAGAATTAACGCTGCCAGATTTAGCAGCGTTGTCAATGGAATTTGGATTACCTCTGCACTCATTATTTCTCTATAGGCTTAGGCTTCTCAGGTTCAAAGCCATCACCATTACCACCCGAAATTGTCATACCACACGCCCAAGGGGCTACTGAACAAATGTCACCGAAGACTTTATTAGACCGGTCCGGTGTCGATTGAAATGCTGTTACTGTATTTGATAATAAACCTATAACGGCAAAAACTGAAATTTTTACGAGCTTTTTCATGGCAAATCCTTAATAAGATGAAATCAGATGGCAACCAATCTGGTTGCTAATCATCATATCGGCTGTCAGGCCGTCAGCTTAACGAGATTTGCTTATGACTGCGCATATCCTTGCAGCATTTCCAGCTAATTATGCAGAGTAATGGCTAATTCTGCGCCACCGGTATGCGACCGGTCCGGATGACGCCCCGGCGAATACCCGCCTGCGGGGCAAGGCGATAAAGGTCACCGTTTAACCCCACGTAATGCTTACGCACGCCGCTAGCCAGTGCAATATCAGCATGAGCACGCAGGTGCTCAGGCTCCCCATGTACAGGGATGGCAATTTGAGGTTTTACCCAGCGGTACATCAATTTCAGTTCTTCAGCATAGGGGTGACCACTGGCGTGAATAGGTAAGAGGCTGTCTTCGCTCTGAATGGTGGTAATACCCCGGCCCTGGAAACGGGAAACCAGCCGGGCCACCTCCGCTTCATTACCGGGAATGACGATAGAAGAGAAAATGACGGTATCACCTTTGCCCAGTGTCAAATCCGGGTGACTGTCCAGCGCCAGGCGATTAAGCGCGGCACGCGGCTCGCCCTGACTGCCAGTGGCCACAGCCAGGACTTCCTCCGGGGGCAAGTAACCAATATGACGCGGATCAATTAACTCGACGTCTTCAGGCCATACTCCCGTGTGCCGGGCAATGCTGTGCATGTTAACCAGCGAGCGCCCCAGTAGCGCCATATATCGCCCGGTTTTCTTCGCTACCCGTGCCAGCGTGATTAAACGGGCAATATTACTGCCAAAACAGCTGACTACCACCCGCCCGCTTAACGGTTTAATGGTGGCGAACAAGCCATCAAAACAATTGCGCTCGGAAACAGAAAAGCCGTCCTTGGTGGCATTGGTGGAGTCGCCCACCATGGCCAATACCGACTCCCCTGCTAGCGCCTGAAAAACCTCGGGATTGAACGGTTTTCCCGTTACTGGCTGGGCATCAATTTTCCAGTCAGCGGTATGAAAAATATTGCCCACTTTGGTTTGAATAAGCAACGCGCTGGGTTCGGGCACCGAATGTGTAATAGCCATCCACCGCAATGTAAACGGGCCTAATTGCGCCGTGGCACTGGTGCCCACTTCAATAATAGGCACCCGCTGGTCTAACCCCCGCTGGGCAAGCTTGCGGCGCAATACTTCTGCTGTAAACGGCGTAGCGTAAACCGCGCACTGAAACCGCTGCCACAGATAGGGTACAGCACCGATGTGATCTTCGTGGGCATGAGTTATCACCAGGCCGCACAGATTTTCACGCTGACGCACAATGAACGAAGGATCCGGCGCGACTACCTCGTGGCGGGTGGCGTCTGACTGAGCCTGCCGATATGCTGGTACCAGCGGTTCATCGAATGAGATGCCACAGTCAACCATAAGCCATTTGCCATCATGACCATATAAATTGAGATTCATGCCTATTTCACCAGTACCGCCCAAAGGGACGAACCAGAGATCCTCTGCCGTGGGTGTCAGAACTGCCTCCTGTCTACGTTTACTACTCCATACCTGATCCAGCAGGATGGTGATCAACTTATCGTACTGGCTGAGAATTACAACGACTGCAGCCGACAAATAAAAAAAGGGGCTGACGCCCCTATTGGTTTAATGATTTACCGCCTGCCAGAAGGGTTATTCAGCGATCTTCATTTCGTTTATAAGGTTGTTCGCACCGTCCACATATTCCATTACCCACAGCATATAGCGTGTATCTACGTGAATAGTGCGGGTCGTTTTCGGGTCGAAGTCCCAGTCGGAGTTTACGCTTTCAAATGTACCATCGAATAATAGCCCCACCAGCTCGGCGTTAGCATTCAAGGTCGCTGAGCCAGAGTTACCACCGGTAGAGTCGAGATCGGACAGGAAGTTCACCGGGACACTGTTAATGCTGTCAAGCTTATACGGACCGTACTTCTGTTCGTCTATCAGTTCAAGCTGTTTGGTCGGTGAATCAAACGGTGCTTCGCCGGTGTCTTTCTCCGGGATCCCTTCCAGACGGGTGAACGGTTCATAAACCAGTCCGTCTTTCGGAGATCCGCCCAATACTGTGCCGTACGTGACCCGCAAGGTACTGTTAGCATCAGGATAGGCTAAGCTGCCCTGTGCCTTCTGCCAATCAATAATGGCGCGCATGTATTTCGGTTGTAATGCGGCCTCCTGCCCTTCCAGCGCCTTTGACTCATTTTCAATATGCATTTCAGTATCATACAGTGCTACTGCAAGCTCTATGAAAGGGTCATCGCTTTTCTCGAATGCGGCCGGATCAGCGGTCAGCCACTTCAGACGGGTGTCTGCATCATTAAGCTTAGTGTTGCTGTACATAGCAGAAAGGGTTGCCTCAATATCACGCTTGCTGCTGTCTTGTTTAAGCCCCAGAGCAGTGTCAAATGCGGCAATGCGGTTATCGTCCGGCTGGGCAAGGTACATATCGATAAATTGCATCCATACTGCCTTATCGACTGTCGCATCGAACCGTCGATTGAGTCGGGTCATGCGCTCTTCAAGCCGCTTATCGTCACGGGTCTGAAAGCCCGGTTCACGTTCCGCATCCGGCTTTTGCTTTTCAATAGCATTGCGATAAAGGGTTTGAGCGGCCGACAATAACTGCGCGCGGGTCAGATTGTTGTACCAGAAGTTTTGCTTGCTCATGGCCGCCGACTTCTCTTTAACCGCATCAAGCTCAGCTATGGCATCCTGATAATGTTGCGCATCGCCCTCCTGATTTAACCATTCTTCCAGCGCGGTCTCACGTGCTTCACGACGATCAAGCAGGCCCACCCGCTTGGCACCCGCCAACTGGCCTTTGGTGTTTTTCAGAAAGTTATTCAACCCTGCGAGCCTGGCTTCGTAAATGATGCGCGCGTCACTGCCTTCTGGCGCCGCATCTTCTATCGCATTAATCCAGTTGGTTACCAGGTCGATATAAGTGGGATACAGCCAGTTGAACATGTAATCCACAGTAACCAGTCGCGCATAGCGGTTGGTCGAGCCCGGATACCCGGCTGCCATCACGAAGTCACCGGCTTCCAGACCACCAGCAGACACCGTGAGCACATGTTCTGGTTGGTACGGCACGTTGTCTTTGCTAAAGTCAGCCGGTTTGCCGTCCTTGCCTACATAGGCACGGTAAAACGCAAAATCTCCGGTATGCCGGGGCCACATCCAGTTATCAATATCGCCGCCGTACTTACCAATGGCATCAGCAGGGGCATAGGCTATTCGCACATCTCGAATTTCTAGTTGTTTGATCAACTTATATTCAAGCCCATCAAAAAATGCCGGCACCGAGCAACGGTAACCCGGTTCTGATTCGCACTCAGCGATAATGGCTTTTTGATTTTTGACAATGGCATCGTAGCGCGCCCGGCCAGAAAGCTCGTCGCTTAGCCCACCTGTAACCTGCTCAGTCACATCAGAAAAACCTACCGTCACCCACATGCGGGTCCCTGGCGCGGCGGGTAACTCTTCGCTATGCGTCTTAGCTAAAAACCCATCTTTCAGGTAGTTGTTTTCTGATGACGAGTTATATTGCACCGATCCTCGCGCACAATGGTGGTTGGTTACAGCTAACCCTGAGTCAGAAACAAATGAGGCTGAACACCCTCCCAATGAAACTATAGCGCCCATGGGGAACCCGGTAAGGTCACTTAGCTGCTGGGGGGAAATCTCCAGCCCGGTGGCTTTCAAATCTTCTGCAATGGCAGGTAACTGCTCAGGGGTATACATTCCTTCCTTGGCGGTTGCAGCCAGTGAGGTCAGCATAATAGGCAGCGCCAGGCTGGTTAATACTTTTAATGACATTCCTTTTTCCTTGGCAAAATTACAATACAGCTAAGCAGGTATATCACACCTTCTTGCTGACGCCTATGTCAGTGGCCTAATTTGACTATAATTGTCGGTAAAGCAACAGCTTGGGACGGATATCGGCGTAGAAAAGAGGGGGTTAGGTTATTAATAGAAAGGCACGGAAACCGACGACGGCCAGAGGCAACCGTCGCGATTTAAGCCCGTTCCCTCCATCCCCGGATGGCAGGTAAAAGAGTACGGCGAACTGTCGTTAATCCTGATGCAGCTGCACGTTAAGCTGATCGATCACTTCCGCCCACTCAGCATCGTCCTCCAGGGCAGATTTCAGAAACTCCGACTGTGAATCGTTCCAGAACGGTGCTTCTTCGATGTGGCGACTGTCATTCATACCACGGTGTTTTTCTATAAAGTTATCAATTGCTTCATCACTGCTGTCCAGGCCAAGCTGAACGAACAGGTCTTGCATGGTGGGTTGGTCCGTATACATAGTTGATTCTCCTCATTAACTTACTGTCGTAAACGCCGACAACCTGCTCAGGGATCACGACACCATCACTGAATTCTACTCGCAGGTGAAAGTGTAGGCGTTTTTACAACAAAAGGAGTGTGTTTGTGTACGGCGTTACAGCAATAAAAAAGGCCGCGTACGCGGCCTTATTCGAAAGGAAGTGAGTATCAGCTTAATTGTTCGGCAAACTCAGCAGGTTCCAGCACTTCACCTTCTTCTCCGGGAACGGGACAGACCATTACCAGCAATTCATCTTCCTGCATGCCTGGCACCCATTTTTTATACCAGTCAGCCAGCGAGATCTGCAATGGCTCACAGTGCGCCCAGTCGTCGGTTGCCCATAAGCTGGCTATGCCTGCGTCCGGCCATACAGGGATCCCGTCTTCGTCTTCTGCTGTTAGCATAACGCAGCCGTGCTCGTCGGTTAAGATCCACAAGGCTTCGTTTTCTTTAATTGCAGCAAACGTTTCACGCAGACGCTGCTCTATTGAGACATTCAGCAGCGGGTGTGACATCGCACTCATATTACTTCTCCAATTGCGTCACTGGCAGCTTTTCCACCACCGACAGTTGTTCGTTCATCTGTTGTTTATCGCCGACAACAATAACAGACATGTCGTCTAAATTCAGATATTCAACTGCCACCCGGGAAACTTGCTCTGCGCTGACCTGATTAACCATTGAAATGTAATCTGTCAGACGCGCTTGCGGTAGGTCATTCACGTTGAGTCGTACCAGCTGCGCAATGACCCCGGCACGCGAGGAGTTGCGCAATACAAACAAGCCCGACATGTAGTTTTTAACACCCTGGAGCTCTTCAGCCGGTGGCGGGATTTCCTGAAGACCAGAAATTTCCTTCACAATTTCATTGATTGCGTCACCGGTACTTTCGGCCTGAATATCCGCGGCCTGATACCACACTGAAGCGTCTTTATAGCTGTAGAGCGCACTGCGGGGTGAATAGGTATACCCCTTATCCTCACGGATATTCTGGGTAATGCGACTGGAAAACATGCCCCCTAACAGGGTGTTCATCACCTCCAGCGGTACGTAATCCTTATGCGACATGGGCACCGTACGCTGCCCTATTCTGACGGTGGCCTGTACGGCCCCCTCACGAGGGATAAGTGTGAGCCCCGGAGCTGCCTGCTGCGCAGGCGGCGCCACTGGTGCTATCGGGCCGCCCGCAGGCAAGTCCTCAAAGGCATTGCGAATCGCGTTCTGCATCTGTGTTTGATTGAATCTGCCCGCAATATATAAATGAGCATTGCTGGCTGTGAGATAGGTTTCGGCGAACTCCCTGACATCGTCACGGGTGATGCTATGCAGTTCTGCCTTGGTAGGATAAATATGACTGTAAGGATGTTCGCCATACATTTTTTCATAAAAGGCAACCACTGCCTGCCCTTGCGCACGTGAGCGCGCCACTTCAATATCACGCCACTGGTTTTGGATGGCACGCTGAAGATCCGTTTCCTCAAACATGGACGATGCTACCAGCGTGGCCAGCAGTGACACCGCCTCACGGTTGAATTCACTTAACACGTCCAGCGCAATATGACTGCTGTTCATACCCACCCGTGTAGACACCTGGCCGCCCATAGAGGCCGCCTGCGTAGCGATTGCACTAGCATCAAGGGTATCAGTGCCCTGCTTTAACAGTTCAAACACGATGTCGGCGAGTCCGCCCTGGGTGTCGTCATGCTGGTTGCCTGTGTCAAACTGCAACACCATCGTACTTTTCGGCGTTTCACCATACGGAATAAACGTAACCTGCAGGCCGTTGGGTAATGTATAAGACGACACCGACGGCAGGGCAAAATCTTTTGGCTCACCCGGGGCCGGCGGCGTGGACGGGAAGTCAGAAGCAGTCACCGAGGCACTCATCACGGCAAACATTATCGGGGTTATAAGCTGACTGAAAATCCGTTTCATTAGTTAGCTCCTGCGGCTTGATTATTACCCGCCGCGTGGGCTGGCATGACGGTAAAAATGGTTCGGTTTGACGGCGCCAGGTATTTTTTTGCGGTCTGCTGTATCAACGCAGGGGTGACCTGAGCAAACTCGGCTTCAATCTCGTTGATACGAGCAGGATCATCGTCAAACAATGCAAAGCTGGCCAATAGATCCAATTTGCCAATGCCACTGCTGCCGTCAATTGTATCGTACAGCGCTGAGCGTAATTTTACCCGCGCACGATTGAGCATTTCTTCGCTTACCGGCTGGTTGTGCAACTGCTGAATGACATTATCAATACTGCGGGTGATCGCCTGCTCGCTCACCTCTGGCTCGTGCACCAAGGCAGCCGTCCATAACATGGGGCCGTTGTAATTAAACATATTGCCAAGCAGGTTTATCCCGCCAGACACATCCCCGGCGACACCCTGTTTTTCTACCAGTGTCTGATGCAGCAAACTGTCGTCGCCCTGAAGCAATAGCTGATCAATAAGTCCCATCGCGTAGTACTCCGGCGAGTTACGCTCCGGCATACGATACCCCACTGCGTAAGCGGGCTTGGGCGCCAGAGGGTCTACCCGGCTGGCCCGGCGCTCAGCGGTTTGGGAAGGCTCTGAGATGTCTGGGGCAGGCGCAAGGTCAGCGGCGGGGATCCCGGAGAAGTATTGTTTAACCCAGTCCATGGTTTGTGCCACCTCAAGGTCACCCGTTACCACCAGCACAGCATTATTGGGCGCATAGTATTGATCAAAAAAGCGTTCCACGTCTTCCAGGGTGGCAGCGTCCAGATCTTCCAGATCGCCGTAAAAATTGTGGGCGTTGTACCAGTTATCAAAAGCGTGCTGAGGTAAGTCCAGCCACGGAAAGCCACCATATGGCTGATTGAGGACGTTCACCTTCACTTCATTTTTCACCACGCCTTGCTGGTTGGTGAGCTCCGCCTGGGTAATATTCAGGCCGCGCATTCTGTCGGCTTCCACCCACAGAAACGTCCGCAGGGTATGAGCCGGCAGGATTTCATAATAGTTAGTGAAGTCGAACCGGGTCGAGCCGTTGTTAATACCGCCGTTGCCATTCACCAGCTTATCAAACTCACCTTTTGGCAGGTTTTGTGACCCCTGGAACATCATATGCTCAAACAGGTGAGCAAAGCCGGTGCGATCCTCAGGTTCAATCCTGAATCCAATGTTGTAGTACACCCCTACCGCCACGATCGGGGCAGTAGGATCTTTGGAAAGTACTACTTTGAGACCATTATCGAGGGTCTCATAGTGTACAGGCACGGTGAGTCGGGTCTGCGCGACTTCGGTCTGGCCGGTTTGAGTGTCTGGAGCCTGTTGGCAGCCGGTAAGCCCGGTCAGCAGGCCCAGTGCAACAACTAAATGTTTCATTCACGTTCCTTATTAGAATGGTATTCCGCTTCGACTGCTGCCCGGTCCCCCCCCGCCCTATATGGCTAATTGCCGCTGGGGGGCAGTAAACTGGCTATGACTTCTGACAGGCCGACACGTCGAACTGACTTCATTGTGTGCATATACAGGTTCACGTAACAGTCGTTAAGTGTGTCAAAATGTGTCGCCGCCCCCTGAGCTATCAGTTTGTCGGCAGAATCCTGGGGTAAGACGGCCACCCCGCCTTCCGCGCGCAGGGTAGTCAGCCCCAGTGACAGGGAGTTAGTGCGTAACTTTGCATCACGAAAGGTCGGATACTGGGTAAGCAGGGTATCCCGTACCTTACTGCCCCAGTCGATCGCCACAAATTCTGAAGACTCCCCGCCCTGTGCAGCGGGGAACCGGCATAAACACAACGGCCGCTGCTCCAGCACTGTGCTGGTGACTTCTTCAGATTTCAGCACTTCGGTTGAGAATGCCACATCAATGACACGCTCGTGCAGCTGTCGGGATAAATTATCCAGCGTCAGCACCTCTGCTTTCACCGACCAGTCCGGGAAGGCGTTATGCAGGTGGCTCAGAGCGCCGGGCAAAGACAGTTCGCTGGCTAATTGTGTGGCACCACATACTACGTATTCTGCCGACTGTACCTGTAGCTCCTGGCGCGCTTCATTCAGGGTGTCGCATAACTGGCGGGCAAACGGCAACAGTTTTTCCCCGGCCTGGGTTAGCTGGATACTGTTTCGCTGGCGAATAAATAATGTGGTGTGAAAGTACTCTTCCAGCAACTTAATTCGGGCACTGACTGCCGATTGTGTGAGGTATAAATTTTCGGCAGCTTTGCCAAAATGACGGGTGTTGACCACTTCGATGAAAGTGGTTAAAAAGCGAATATCCATGCGTGTACGTAAACGAACGAAAGTAGCGGTAAGCTGTCACAGATTTCGACACTTGTAAACACAAATACAGTCGCAGCGCCTCACTAACGTGACGCGCTGTACAGTGCGGAAGTACAAGCGAACTTAAAAGCTTTCCTGCTGAAGCCTGCGTTGCTTTTCGCGACGTTGCATGTCGCGTCTTTGCTTAGCCTTTATTTCATGTTCACGACGGGATTTCATTTTCTTCTCGCCAAGGTCTTCCTCTACCGGGTCCCATTCTTCGCGCTGGTAACGATAGTCTTTACTCATCATGGTCTCTTTGTTGTTGCCACACCTGCATTATTATTCGCCGTACAAAAATAGGAAACGAATAATTATCATCGTAACGATAATAATTTTTTGTTCAAAAACCCATCAGTTCTTCAGGGGCTTTTATTGTACATTTCACACACAGGTCGCTCATAACACCTGTGCCTGATATTGTTTTGTGTGCCCAAGCGGTGCTTCCACAGCCTTGAATTGTCAGACTTACCCGCCCTCGCTAATTGAACAATTTTTTTTATGCTCTGGAAAAAAAAATTTTGTTTTATCTTCTTGAAAATTTCCCTTAAAAGTCTGCCTGTAAACCAACCTAACGACGAGATAACTCATGCAAGCTCCAAATATTCGTGTCCCGCAAAAAACGTTTATCGACCGCGTGAAGTTTCCTTACGGGTTTCGAAAATCCGGTGATTTCAGTATCAGCGATGCTGACTTACTGAGCCGTTTTGGACATACCCTGCTGGCACTGGAAAGCGGCGAGCTTACCCCTGAGTCAGACGATGAAAAGCACTTTTTAGCCTTCACTCAGGGTATGGTGCCGGCCCAGAACGCGCTTGAAAAAGCCTGGCAAAAATATGTGCGACTTGCGCGGGGTAAAAAGCACTTCTACACCCTGCACAGCTCCGCCAGTAACCAGTCAGACTACGACGACGATTTCTCAGACGAAACCTTCGACGTCGCCTAAGTCACGAAAATACAGCCTGTTTTTGCTGGTGGTTCAGATACCACCAGCCTCCTCTGCAGTTGATCCTTCCAGCCTCCCCTCGCTTACCAACATTGTCGCGGCGTACAACGCCTGATCGCGAAACGCATTGGCAAGGACTACACTTACAGTGTCATAAACGCCCGGCAGATTAAGACGTTGGGACAGGAGGATCCGGACATGATGATATCGTTTAAGCAATTAAAACATTTTTCCCTGCACGCTACTGATGACGACATTGGAGGCTGCAAAGACATCCTGTTTGATGATCAGGATTTTATAATGCGGTACCTGGTAGCCGATACGAATACCTGGCTACCACTTAGTCGCAAAGTAGTCATTTCTCCTATCGCAGTGACGAAGGTCGATACCGATGAGAAAAAAATTCATGTCTCCATGTCTGCACAAACGCTCAAAGACAGCCCGTCAATTGACGAACACAAACCGGTCTCCCGGGAGTACGAAGAAACCTTATTTAAATACTTCGGCTATGGCTATTACTGGATAGGTCCGGGCGCCTGGGGAGACTTTGCCCACCCCACTGAATTGGCTGACGCCGACCGTGAGGCGGCCATGCAAGAAGACAATGCGCTGCATTCCCAGAATCACTTGCGCGCTTGTGGCGAGGTCAACGGCTACGATGTGGCAACCACCGAAGACGAAGTGGGTCATGTCACCGACTTCATCTTTGATGATACCAGCTGGGCATTACGCCTGCTGGTGATAGACACCCGCAACTGGTTGCCGGGCGGTAAGCATCTGGCGGTACTCCCTTCCGCTATTGAACATATTGACTGGTCCAGTCACAAGGTCAAAGTTAACCTTTCACACGATGCACTGATGGAAAAACCTGAGATAGATGTGGATCAGCTTGACGATGAAAACTACATTAATCAAATTCTTCAGCAGGCCGAGTAGTTATGTCAGACACGCTTTATCAAAAACAAACCGCGTTAGCACTGGACAACTTTCAAATCAGTGGCCAGCCTATGCCGGCGACCTTTATACATGCGCTGGGATATGTGAAGGCGGCCTGTGCCTCTGTCAATCACGAGCTGGGCAAGCTTGATAAGCAGCGGGCTGATGCCATCTGGGATGCCGCTCATGAAGTTGCCCAGGGCAAGCATGATGACGCATTTCCGCTGGATGTGTTTCAGACGGGTTCGGGTACCAGTACCAATATGAACGCCAACGAAGTTATTGCTACGCTGGCCTCCCGTGCCTGCGGTGAAGAGGTTCATCCTAATGACCACGTCAACATGGGGCAAAGCTCGAATGACGTGATCCCCACTACCATCCATGTCAGCGCGGTGATCGCGTCGAATCATCAACTCGTTCCGGCGGTAGAGAAACTTTGCGACGCCATTAAAAGTAAAATGACCGAAGCCGAGGGCATGATCAAAACTGGCCGTACGCATCTGATGGATGCCATGCCCGTGACGTTCAGTCAGGAAATGTCTGGCTGGCGCGCACAGTTACTCGCCAGCATAGACCGCATTGATCATACTCAGGAACGGCTTAGCCAACTTGCAATTGGCGGTACCGCCGTTGGCACCGGCATCAATACTCACCCTGAATTCGGTGCCCGGGTGGCCTCCGCACTGACACAACAGTTAGGCCACACATTTTTTGTTACCAACAACCATTTCAGTGCTCTGTCAGCGCAGGATACCGCCGTGGAGTTTTCCGGCCAGTTAAATGTACTGGCTACCGCCCTCATGAAGATCAGCAACGATTTGCGGTGGATGAACAGTGGCCCACTGGCCGGGCTGGGTGAAATCAGTTTAACCAAGCTTCAGGCCGGCAGCAGCATCATGCCAGGCAAGGTAAACCCGGTTATTCCGGAAGCCACGGCCATGGTCAGTGCCCAGGTAATGGGACTGAACACGGCAGTCACCGTAGCCGGCCAGTCAGGGAATTTTCAACTAAACGTGATGTTGCCGTTAATTGGCTACAACCTGCTTACCGCTATCCATCTGTTGGCAAACGCGTGTACTCATCTGGCGGACAAAGCCATTGCAGATATGCAGTTCAACGATGAAAAAGCACAGGAAATTCTGGCAAAAAACCCGATTCTGGTAACGGCATTAAATGCCCGTATCGGCTACGAAAAAGGTGCTGAAATTGCGAAACAGGCGTACCAGGAAAAGCGACCTATTCTGGATGTGGCCAAAGAAAATACTGATCTCAGTGAAGAAGAGCTTCGTGAGTTACTGGATCCTGGCAAGCTGGTATAGAGACTACTGGCCGCAGTAGCGGCCAGTCTTCAACCCTTGGCGGTCAGTGTTAACGGACGCAAAAAAATTCATAGAGTAATTTAATGGTTCTGCATACCCGGTCATCGGCCAGACGATAATAAATCACCTGCCCTTGCCGGCGAGTGGCCACCATACCGGCCTCTCTTAACACCGCCAGATGCTGTGACAGTACCGGCTGCGTAACCGGAATGCTGGTCAGCAATTCAGTTACCGAACGTTCTTCGTCCAGCAGCAGGCACATCACCATCAGGCGCGTTTTATTCGCCAGGTGCTTGAGGTAACGCTCTGCTTGTGAAGCATGCGCCATGAGTTCTTGTTGTTCTGCGATCTGCGAGCTTGTCATGAAGTACAGGTTAGAGTAGCAATACCTTATTCAATCGTAAAACAGCAACATCAGGCAAGGTCGTCTGTCGCAAATTAATGAACGTCTGCGGAACCCGGCGGATATTTTGTAAGTTACCGAAACTTCTCGAAATATCCGCCAACCCAGGCATATTAGTAAAGACTTATTCAAGCAGCAAAAAAGGAGCAACTATGCTAAAAACAATTCAGGAACGCCTGGCCGCCATTGAGCCGCCTGTGCGCCAGATTTCTGCTCAGGAAGCCGCTACAGAAATGCAACAGAATAATGGATTAGTCATTGATGTAAGGGAAAGTGCAGAACGGGAACAACACCCAGTGGATGCCAGTACCGGCATTCCCCGCGGCGTGCTGGAAATGAAAATAACTGATCATTGTAAAGATCCTGCGCGCCCCATTTATCTGCACTGCGCATCGGGCGTCCGTGCACAACTGGCTGCCGAACAGCTCCGTGCTCTCGGCTACCAGAATGTTACGGCTATCACCTGTAAACCTGATGCGATTAAACAGGCACTGGACTGATACTATTCCGCCGCTCACAGCACAGAACCAGATATTTTTCCTTGTTGTGACGCGGCATTTTGCAGCTACAATGCCTGCACCCGAACGAACAATGAGTAGCGACGCCTATGCTTAAAGCCACGTTAGAACAATGGCGCATGTTCAAAGCCGTAGTTGACGCCGGCGGCTTTAATCAGGCCGCAGTACTGGTTCATAAAAGCCAGTCGAGTGTCCACCACGCGGTGCATAAGCTTGAGCGCTCACTGGGCGTCACCTTGTTTGAGAACAGTGGCCGCAAAGTACGGCTGTCGCCTTCAGGTGAGCTAATGTATCGGCGTGCCGACTTCTTGCTTAACGAAGCACAAAAGCTGGAGGCGGTAGCCAGCTCGCTGCAGCAGGGCACCGAAACTCAGTTACGCATTGCTGTGGACATTGTCTTTCCCGCCACCCTGCTCTATGCCGTGTTGACCAAGGTCTCAGAAGAGTTCCCGTTGCTGCGGGTAGAAATAGAGGAAACTGTGCTCAGTGGGGCGAACTCTTTACTTAAACAAGGCAATGTAGACATTGGGGTGTCGCCCTTTCCTTTTTCAGAGGGCTTCAGTGAGGATTTGTGCGAAATTGAATTTGTGGCGGTGGCCCACCCCCAGCACCCGTTACACAAACTTAACCGCCCTATTACCACGGAAGACTTAAAATCTCATCGCCAGATTGTGGTGCGGGATTCCTCGGCTGATCGTAAAGCCGAATCCGGTTGGCTGGGCGCTGATCAACGCTGGACCGTGAGTCACATTCGAACCTCTGTAGACATTATCTCGCAGGGGTTAGGTTTTGCATGGCTGCCACTGGCAATGATTGAGCCTCAGCTGCAAGATGAAACGCTGGCAGCGCTCCCCCTTGAACACGGTGCACTGAGAAAGTCGCTGTTATATCTTAGCTTTGGTGACGGTGACAGGCTTGGTCCCGCCGCCCGGACGTTTATCGGCGAATTACGCTACCAACTGATAAATTTACCCTCCAGCACCGCTCACCCCGGCCTGGCGGGTCCTGCTGCGGATAATGCATAACCCCCTCATAAGACGGGAGTTATGCCCGGTTAAGGCAGGGCTTCGACAATTTGCGCGCCTGCCATATAAAAGCCAACCGCAGCAAGCGATAAGCCCAGCAATGCTACCAGCCCATCATCTGCAGCCATCCCCACGGCCATAATCAGCACGGCAAACGCCGGGATTAACCCTAAAAACGGGATCAGTTCCAATGGCACCATCATTGCGCCGCAGAAGGCGCAGGTGACAGCAATAAGTGCCCGGAAAACGTATTGCCGCATGAAAAACCAACGGGGGATGAGAAAACGATCCAGGTGCATGACGAAAGGTTTAATAGTGCCAATGCCGGTGTTGAGGGAATCCCGATCAAATTCGATATCGCGGATTGCGCTGGGCAGCCATGGGTGTTTTTTAGCCAGTAAAATTTGCAGGGCAATGAGAAAAATTGTCACACCGGTCACCGTCGGTATACCGGGAATGGCCCCCACCGGAGTAGCAGCAATAAAAGCCGGTACGGCCAGCATGGGCCCAAAGCCCCGCTTTTCCATAATTTCTATTAGCTCACCAAAGGCAACCTTATCCTCCGATTGCGCAGACTGCATGCGGCCCAGCAACTCGTACAGGGTAATGGAACGTGATAAAGTCCGGCTGTACATGACTCAAATCCTTGACATAATCCTGAGTGTGCATTGCGATTACTGTGCCAATAGCTCGCTATTGCAATTGCGTCCCGGTTTCCGGCACAATCTCTGCATACACAGGGGATTGATCCACTTAACGAGGCATCCAGTAATTTAATTACTGGGGACTCACAACAAAAGGAATTTTAAGTGCTAACTGTTTTACTGGTCGATGACGATCCCGAGTTTACAGATGTAGCCTGTACTATTATTGAATTTCTTGGCCATGAAGTGCTCACCGCAGCTAACCTGGCCGAAGCGCGTGACTGGCTGAACAAAGAAACCTTTGACCATGTACTTTTAGACTTCATGCTCCCTGATGGTAGTGGCGCCCATTTATTCGATGAATTAGACGCGCTTCCCAAGCGTCCCAGAGTCACGCTCATCACCGGCCACCCTTCGGTTAAAGGCATTATCAAAGGTCTCTGTGGCCCCAATATCGACTATCTGGTAAAACCCATTCAGCGCGAAGAAATTGAAGCCGTGCTATCGGGTAAAAAAGAACAGAAGAAAGACAAGTCCGGGCCGAAAATCAAACGCCATTTTGGCCATTTGATTGGCGAGTCCACGCCAATGAAAGAGCTGTACAAATTAATTGAACGAGTTAGTCGCACCAGTGCCAATGTCATGTTGCTGGGTGAAAGTGGTGTCGGTAAAGAAGTGGTGGCCGCAGCTATCCACGCCGCCTCTGACGTCGAAGGCCCGTATATCGCCACGAACTGCGGTGCGTTTTCTAAAGAACTGATTGGCAGCGAGTTATTTGGTCACGAAAAAGGCGCCTTTACAGGTGCAGTCGGTCGCAAAGCCGGTGTGTTTGAGCAATCAGAAAACGGTACGTTGTTCCTCGATGAAATCACTGAAATGCCCATTGATATGCAACCTAACTTATTGCGTGTCCTTGAAAATAAAGTGGTTATCCGCGTCGGCGGTACCAAGACCATTCCGGTGAGCTGCCGTGTAGTCTCTGCCACCAACCGCAGCATGGAAGAAATCGCAGAGAGCAAGGTGCTCCGTGAAGACATCTATTTCCGCTTAGCGGTCTTCCCGATTACCATCCCGCCTTTACGCGATCGTAAGGAAGATATCCCGCTGCTGGCTATGTATTTTATCGAAGAGCTGAACAAGGAAAATGGCACTCAGTTTGAATGGGACCAAACCCAACTCGATACCCTAAAAGCCTATGACTGGCCGGGCAATGTGCGTGAGCTACGTCACTTTGTTCACCGCGCAGCCATTATGAGCGACCCCGACACCAGCGATCTGGAATTGCCGAAAACAATCGAGTCACCTTTTGCCAAGAAACAAAGTACCACCCCAGCCCTCCAGGCAGGCCGCACTATTGAGGATGTCGAGAAAGAGCTAATTTACGCGACACTCGAAAAGGTGAATGGAAACAAGACCCTGGCGGCCGAAATGCTGGGGATCAGTACCAAGACACTGTATAACCGGCTACACGCCTATGGCGACCTCAACAAAGAAGAATAATAAAGGATAAGCCATGACAGAATCAGAATTAACCCTGCTATCAAAACATGTGCACGATGCAAGGAAACCGCTGAATCGTATATCGATGCAGGCGGAGCTCGTAAAAATGGCCCTCAACGGCGATGTTCCTACCGAACGAGCTGTAGAAGCGCTGGATAAAATTATCGCCAGTACGAAAGCATGCAGTGACTCGCTCACTACCATGATGACGGAGCTGAGTGACTCGCAACCGGAATAAGCGACATGTTTCAAAAGATCCTGTCATCGCTGTATAGCTGGGTGGCAATGGTGGCTGTGGTGCTCCTTGTTATCACAGCCAACTCTTTTTATGTAGTACATACGCTGGAAGAGCTGGCCTCCCTTGAAGCCAGAATTTTCACTACCAACCGGGTAATAAACAGCCTTAATACGCTACACGTGGCCGTACTCCGAGCGGAGTCCGGCCAGCGTGGCTATTTGCTCACGCAGGAAGAAGAGTACCTGGCTAATTACACGGAAACCCTAAACCAGATTAACGGATTAATTGATCAGGTAGAAATTAGTGGGTTAGCGTCTGATTTACCCGGCCAGGTTTCCCGCATAGAGAACCTGCTCAGGCTCGCCAAAGCTAAACTTAATACCATTATCCGCGTGGTCGAACTGACCCGGGAAGGCAACCTGAAAGAAGCTCGCGAATTGCAGGGCAGCGATCGGGGGCTGGTATTATATGAAGAGTTCGAAAACCTGTTCGACATTATCGACAAGTCTGAGCGAAGTATGCAGGGTGAGCATCTCGAAAGTCTGATGACACTGCGTAGCGACTCAGTCAATACATTAATCATTTCAGCTGCCTCGACGGCCTTTCTGATTATCGCCATTTTTGTGTTGCTGAAGATGAACGTGCGTGAAAGTCTGCGCCATCAGCAAACGCTGGAAGACAGTAACGCGAGGCTGGAGTCGAAAATTGAGGAGCGTACTCAGGAACTGAAAGTCTATTCAGACGAATTGGCGCGGAGTAACCGCGAACTGGAAGATTTTGCGTTTGTTGCCTCCCATGACCTGCAGGAACCGCTGCGTAAAATACGTGCGTTCGGCAACCGTCTGGACTCCGGCTACAGCGACGTTATCGACGAACGCGGCCAGGACTTTTTAAAGCGTATGCTGAATGCTGCCGAGCGTATGTCCATGTTAATTAGTGACTTGCTGGCATTCTCCCGGGTATCTACCCGCGGCAAAGAGTTTTCTGAGGTGAACCTGGATGAGGTTTTCGCGCAAGTGCTTAGCGATCTGGAGATTGCTATTGAAGAAGCAGATGCCAGTGTCTCGGTAGACCCGCTACCTACCATCCAGGCCGACAAGTCTCAGTTCGAACAACTGACACTGAACCTGCTGTCCAATGCCCTTAAGTTCAGAAAACCTGATACAAAACCGATAATTACCGTCACCTGTGAGGATGCATCAGAAGCTGATGTGCACGGGTTACTGCACGCCGAACAATACCAGTGGAAAAAGATTACTATCAGCGACAACGGCATTGGCTTTGAGCAATCGTTCGCTGAGAAAATCTTTGCTCCGTTCCAGCGTTTGCACGGCAGAAGTGCCTACAAGGGGACGGGCATTGGGTTGGCCGTATGCCGTCGCATTGTGGAGCGCCATAATGGCACAATAGCTGCAGACAGTGTTCCTGGCGAAGGCGCTATTTTTACAATAATAATCCCGATTGACGGGGAACCATTCGCAACTAACAATTCAGAGGGAGTGGTCAGCAATGACTGATAAACAAGCATTACCCATTAATATTCTGATGGCGGACGACGATGAAGACGACCGCTTGCTAACTGTTGATGCGTTGAAAGAAAGCCGGGTTTTAAACAACCTTTTCTGCGTGGAAGACGGTGTCGAATTGCTAGAATTTCTCAGAAGAGAAGGCAAGTACAGCGATCCAAAAGACGCACCGCGCCCCAGCTTAATTCTGCTCGACTTAAATATGCCCCGTAAAGACGGCCGTGAAGCCCTGCAGGAGATAAAGAGCGACCCTAAACTCAGAAGTATTCCTGTGGTCATCCTGACCACCTCTAAAGAGGAAGAGGATATGCTGCGAGGCTATGACCTGGGATGTGCATCATATATTACCAAACCCGTGAACTTTGAAGGTCTGGTAGACCTTATGCGTGCGCTGGGTAAATACTGGATTGAGTTCGTAGAACTCCCTCACGATTAAGATTGAGGTACTGGTTTGACTGATGTAATTCGGATCCTGTTGGTTGAAGACGATGAGGATGACTATTACCTGACGGCAGATTACCTGTCACAGTGTGAAGAGCCTCGCTTCAAGATTACGTGGGTAACCAACAGTGCCGACGCGTTAAGTGTGCTTAAAAGACAGAGCTTTGATTTATGTCTGCTCGACTACATTTTAGGTGCCGAAAATGCCATTGATGTGCTCGAAGTACTGAAGTCAAACCAGATCACCCTACCCGTGGTGATCCTCACCGGCCAGTCGGACAGCAAAGTCGATGAAATGGTGATGCGCGCAGGCGCAGCAGACTATCTGACCAAAAGTGAAATAGAAACGCCCCGGTTTATGCGTACGATGCGCTATGCCATGGTACGCAGAGAAATTGAAAACGAGCGTATTGAGCGTCACAAGGTCGAACAAAAGAACAAGGCGAAGGATAAATTTCTGGCTCATCTTGGCCATGAATTGCGTACCCCGCTGACATCCATCCTGGGCTATACCGAACTTTTGCTGGATGAAAAGCAGAATATGGAGATGGAACAGGAATTATCCATTATTCATTCTAACGGCAAGCATTTGCTGAGTTTGCTAAATGACATGTTAGACATGTCTAAAATTATGGCGAACAAGCTTGAGCTTACTCCCAAAGAAGTTAACCTGACCGGTTTCTTAACCGACCTCCACGCGCTAATGGGTCTTGCCGCCAAGGACAAAGGTCTGAAGCTGGACCTCATCGCTCAGTCGGAGATACCGGAACATATCACCACCGATCCCACCCGTTTACGTCAGGTTCTGATCAACCTGCTTAGTAACGCCATCAAGTTTACCGACTCCGGGACCATTCGCGTGTATGTGGAAACCATCAAACCTCTGCGGGAAAGTGAACCGGAAATGCTGCTGTTTAAAGTGGAAGACAGCGGTATTGGCATGCCGAAGAATAAGCTGGCCAGTATATTCCAGCCCTTTGAGCAAATTGAAGATGTCATGCGTGCTAACCATGGCGGTGCTGGCCTGGGGTTGGCCATCTCCCGGGAACTGGTGCATAAAATGGGGGGCGAAATTCATGTGGATTCCGTCTTTGGCAAAGGCAGCGTATTTTCCTTTACCATTAATCCCGGTGACATCTCAGGAGAACCTCGCGAAGAGTTAAAACTGGATCGCACCTGTACCCGGGAAAATGACAAACTGACATTGCATGTGTCCGGTCGGGTGTTGATTGTAGATGACTTACGGGAGATACGCCGACTCACCGGCCATCTCGTCAGTCAGTGTCACGCCACCGTTGCGTATGCAGAAAACGGGGTGAAAGCACTGGAAGCCGTACTCGAAGCCGAAAAAGATCAGCGCCCTTTTCATTTAGTGCTGATGGATATTCACATGCCTGTTATGAATGGCATCGATGCGCTTAAAGCTATTCGTCGTCACAACTGCAATGTGGCCGTAGTGGCTGTGACCGCGGCCAGCAGAAAAGGGTTAAAGCAGTCTCTACTGGATGAAGGCTTTGACGGCGTCATAGGTAAACCCATAGATCGGTTTGAATTAACCGGGGTACTCGACAGATATCTGATACGAACCGCCGGGCCAGCTCCCTCTAACGATCACGAAAAAGAGCGGGCGCATAATCATGAGATCTCCACCAAAAAGAGCCAGAAAGTGCTCATTATTGAAGATGACCAGGATGCGGCGGAGCTTATTCAGCTGCTTATCGTGCATGAGGGCCATGACGTCATTATTGCCAACACGGGAACGGATGCACTTAATACGCTTAAACGGAACGTGTTTGACATTATTCTGATGGACCTCACGTTGCCTGATTACCATGGCTATGACCTGGCTAACGATATCAACGCCCTGCAATCGGGCGCCAAACTTGTGGTCGTCAGCGGTAATGAGCCAGAGCCGGAGCGGATGGAGGAACTGGGAATTAGTGGTGCCCTGCTTAAACCTGTTTCCAAAGACGACCTTACCAATCTGTTTGCAGACAGTTAGTCACTGACCCCACCCAGTGACTGCGCCATTTTGGCGGTCATACCTTCTTTCCTTCTTCACCCCACGAAATTATTACATCCGCACGCTGCAAGTTTTACGGTAATTTACCCTCCTCAAAGTAATGAAACCAATATATGGCTTTAAATTCAGGCACTTATTTTGTGGTATATGGCTTGCACCTGCCACTGGTGTATTCGTAAATCATAAGGAGATACATCATGGCAACACAATCAACTTCGGTACCCAAAACTCCGAAAGTAAAAGCGAACAGCGTAACTGACTCAACTCATCCAATGACGGACAAGTTGCAGGAAACGTTACACAGCTCTGTAGATAAGCTGGCAGGTACAGCGAGTGTTGCTGAGGAAAACCTGCGGGACACGGCCTCTGCTTCAGCAGAAAACATGGCTGCTCGTCAGCGCTTAGCCAAGCAGAAGTGGCAAGCTTCTTCTATCCGTAAATACGCAGTAGAGAATCCGGTCGCCGCTGCAGGCATCGCATTTGCAGCAGGCATGTTCCTGACTTCTATTCTGCGTAAGAGATAATGACTCAGTTAATCCAACCGGATTTTCGACAGGCGTCGTTCTCACCTGAAACCGAGAACATGTACTGCCCGACCAGTTCTACTGGCCGGGCAGATGCCTGTCGGGCCGAAAAGACGCCGGAAGACGATACCACCGTCAGTGACACCATCCAGGCTTTTAAAGACACCTACGCACAGAAGTATGATGAGATGCTTGCTTTGGCAGACGTAGTCGCTGCTGAATCGGCACTGGTGAAAAAATCAGCCGTGGTCACTGGTCTCAGCGCTGGCGCTGCCGCCGTATTGGGTTGTTTCTGCTGGCTGATAGTTAATATAACACTTGCCATTGCCTGCTATCAGGCTGGTATCCATTACCTGCTCATTACCACGGGTTTGCTGTTGATCAATGGTGGCCTGGGCGTATTTGCCGTTAAGGTAGCACGTGATGCGTATAAGCACATGAGCCTAATGCCGGTATTTAATAGTCTTATGGGCCAGATCCCCAACGGCAAAGAGGAACGCGGGGAGGCGAAATGAAAAACCTGTTCTTACAGCGCGAATTACACCAGGTAGAGGTAAGTAAACAGCGCTACCACATTGCACAGCGACGCACCGACCATACTTTTGGTCGCGCGAAAATGAATGCCAGATTGCTCGCAGCTTCACCTGCTGCCCTACTGACCTTTTTCGGTATTGGTGCGTACAAAGGAGCAACAACGGATAATCCGCCGTCCAGACGCAGACAAGCGGTAGTCACGTTCTTACGTACAATTGTTCTCAATGCAATTTAAGAAAAGGATGGCTTATGCCCATGTTCTCACGAATTCAGCTTGTAAGTTGCTCACTGGCCGCGATGCTCACACTAGGGGGTTGTTCCACCACCTCGTCACCAGGCCCTACCCCGTATCAGGCCGCCAAAACTGAAAATGCCTACGGGTATTCCAGTGTTCAGTTAAGCGATTCTGAATACCGGATTTTATTTAAAGCATCAGAAAATACCCCCGCCGATCTCGTCCAGCAGTACACTGTTCTGCGTGGAGCGGAAATTGCGAAGCGCCAGGGGTACGACTGGCTTACAGTCGTTAAAACCGATATCCAGCGTAAAAAATCCACTGCGAAGAAAATAGTCAGGAAAGAAGGCCGGGAAGGTCACGTGTTTCCTCCTGAGCAGCAATGCACCATGTCAGGATGCCAGGAAGTCGGCCAGCCATTTGATGGCCCTGTTGGCGAAGTGGAAGTAGATAATGTACCTACTAAGGACGTGTATTATTCAATATTAGTCCGCTTTGGTGACAGCCAGGTAAGTACCGATGGCAACGCGCTGCGGGTAAGTGAAGTATTAAATAACCGTCCGGAAACAGATTAATTTATCCCTGTATCTCGCGCCCGTGGCCACGGGCACGAGCCAACTCTACACATTCCTCGTAAGATTTTCTTAAGCTGACTGAGCCCCTTCCCCTGCTAAGCAACAACTCAGCGTCCCCTCCAGCCTCGCCACCATAAAAACACCTGTAAAACAACATCTTATAGATTTATACCAAAGGAGAATAGGCATGGAACAGTTGATGCATCGATAATATAAACGACGATTGACCGATATTACGCATATACGGAGGCAGTTATGCATTCTTCTTCTCCAGTCGGAGAAATCACGGACATTGTTAAAAAATTAAACAGTGGCGCAAGCTTTTATGCTGACGCTATCTCTCATGTTGCATCTGAAAATTATCAGGCAATGTTTACCAGAATGCAGGAAGAAAAGGTGCGTGCAATAAATACGTTACAGCCCTTATCCAACCTGGAAAAGGACAATGCCAAGGCAGGCAGTAACGGCTGTATAGAGCTCAGACACCTGTATACCTCTATTCTGGCCACTATCGCCAGTGACCACGACTACACCTATATGAAGCAGCTTATTGAGGTAGAAGAAAGTATCTTACACGCCATTGATAAAGCACTGGATGTGGGGCCTCCTCCGGAACAGGCGTCTACTCTGCGCTTGGTTCGCACCCGCATGCAGCAATGTCATGACGAAATGCTTTCGTTACACAGTGCTGCTGTCTCGCAAATCGCGTAACGGGTTAATCTTTTTGAGCGCCAGCATCTTTTAAATGCATAGTGTTGGCGTGTTCCACCCAATCCAGGTCGCGCGTTTGCTCATCCAGCGTCCCTTTAGCATCTTCCAAAAACACTTGGCAAAAATAATCTACACTGGGGAACATTTCACGGTATTTTGCCAACTGAATATCCATTTCGTGCATCGCATTCGCAAATTCTGAGTTAGATTTAGATAACTCATAGTCACACTTAAGATAGGCGCATAGTACATCAGCCGCTTTTGCCAGCTGTACATGAATATCTTCTTTGTCCTGTTCGATTAATGGCTTATACCGTTGCTGCAGGGCTTCTGGCAGCGTCTGGATCAGCATTGCCTCAAACCGGCGTTCCAGCTTTTTAATCGCCGCCGTGGTCTCAGGGTCATGATATTTAACCGGACTGGGTATATCACTCATACCAGCAATTTCACTGCCTTCGTGAAACAAGGCCATGCTGGCAACACGATCCGGTTGCACGTCCTCTCCTAAGACATCAGCGGCAATTGTGCCTAACATGTGGGCCACTACAGCAGCCTCATACACGTGGGTGGACAGCATTTCCTCCTGGAACTGAGCCATTAAGGGCCATCGTTTTACATTGCGGGCCCGCTGCATCAGTCCGATAAATGCTGAGTGTGTTTTCGCCATCACTTGCCTACCTGTAATTCAAAAAACAAAGTATACCAGAAAGCCTTCCATGCTCATGCCCGTTTACGGGGAAATTCGCTATGTAAAAAGTGCAGATTATACTGTAATAGTGGTGAGTAAAAACTGCTCCCCGTTTTCACACCAAATTAAAAAGCCATTGATATCATCAAGTTACACTTGTGGCACACTTCAAGCATAACTGTATGTGAGTTAAGGAAACGATAAGAGGATTATCTTATGTTAGGTTGGGCCATTACATTTTTTATTATCGCCATTATTGCAGCAGTTTTTGGCTTCGGTGGAATTGCCGGTGCAGCTACAGGCATTGCTCAGTTCCTGTTTTTCGTATTCGTAGCACTTTTGGTTATTTCGTTAATCGCCAATGCATTGCGCGGTAAATCACCGAAAGTATAACAACACACTTTATTAAGGATTTGGAGAAAGGACTATGTTGACACATAAAGCATTTTTGAAAACATTGATGGTAGCCGCGTTTGCTTTTTCACTGGCAGCCTGTGGTGACGGTGAAGCGGAAGATGCTGGCGAAGAGCTGGACGAAGTCGTCACAGACGCAGGTAACGCTGTAGAGGACGCCTGTGAAGATGTTAAAGAGGGCGTTGACGCCGAAGATGACGACTGTTAACAGCCAGTCCGACTAAAAAAACCAGGCTCACATGCCTGGTTTTTTTGTGTCCGTACGGATCACACCGGCCGGTTGCGATACTCCTCCCCTTCCCGCATTGGGCCTCCGCTATCACCTCGGTTAGAAGAGTTGGCATAATCTCACTGACTGCTCACATGCTGACCGGATTGCTTCTGCTATATCCACAACCGGCATTTGCACACCTCCTACCGTTTGCATAAAACCACAGAGCGGTGAGGGAGACATACAACAGCACATGCGCTGACCGATATTGCTAACCTGCCACCACCAGCCAGTCTGGCCACACCGCCTGATGGAAAACTTCATGCGCGGTTCCCCTTGCTAATTACTTACGACAATGGCCGCTTTCAACGCCACTCGGCACAAGCCACACAATAGCTACAGCGACTCGTCGCCATTACTTCTAGTCAATCTTGTTCAGGCTTGTGCTTTTCGTTTGGTGACAAACAAGGCAAGCAACGCTGGTAACAGGGTGGTATCCGTTACCAGTGCCATCATCATAGCGGTAGCGGTGAGCAAACCGAAATAAACACTGGGTAAAAAGTTAGAAAAGCCAAACAGTGAAAAGCCGATGGCAATGATGCTGGTAGTATAGAAAATGGCCAGCCCAGTATGTCCGAACGCGCGCTGGGAGGCGGCTTCAGCGGGCTCATCGCTATTGCTTTTTTCGGCTCCTTCAAGCCAGGCGTGCAGAAAGTGGATAGTGTCATCAACCGCAATTCCCATCGCAATGGCGGCGATAGTTATCGTCATAATGTCCAAAGGAATACCCAGCCAGCCAATTATACCCAGTATCCCCAGCGTGGTGAGGATATTGGGTACCAGGGCGATTAACGCCACTTTCACTGACCGGAAAATAGCCAACAGCACTAACCCCAACACAACGTATACAATGCCCAGTGTCTTTATCTGTGAGTCGAATAACCGGCTCAGAATATCCTGATACAGAATAAACAGGTTGGTGAGTGAGTATGACTGCTCGTCGACGCCCACCGTGCTCAGGTCCTGGCGTAGTTGCTTTACAAACGTTTCGCGATCAAGGTCTTTAGTGGTGTCCTGAATGCGAACGGCAATACGTAACTGTTCTTCCTCGGCAGAGAAGTAGGCGCCTACCAGCTGCTCTACCACCTGTTTATCTAACAGGTGATAAATACTGGTTAACTCATATTCGGTTAGCGGCATCCCGTCATTCAGTTGCTTTGCCAGTGCGGTAAAATTAGCCAGCGACGTTACACTGCCGGTGGCCTCAAATGCTTCTACGGCCTGTTGTACCAGCTGCAACTGATTAACCATATCGGCAGACAGTACCAGCTGCTCGTTCTGAACATGTTCGGGGATGTCTAAGATAATATCCAGCGGGGTCGAACCACCGAATTGCTTATCAATAAATGCCAGCTCCTGATGAACCTGTGTATCGGTGTCGAAATAATCAATAAATGAATTTTCCACATCCAACTTCGGCAGCCCGAACGCAGTAACCGCAAAAGCCAATAAGATGACGGACGATACCCGTTTAGGCGCATGAAGCGCCCACTGGCGTAACCTTTCCAGCACCCGCTGCAAGCCAGTAAACTCATTCGTTTCAGCAGACTTAGAGACAAAGCATAACAGTGCAGGAAACAACAGCAGGCTCACCGACATTGTCACCAACATGGACACAAGCATCATCCAGCCGAAATCCACCACGGGCTGCAGGCCGCTGAAAATCAGTGAGCCGAAGCCTACCGAGGTGGTCAGCGTGGCATAAAAACAAGGTGACAGCTTATCAATCAGCGTGGCTTTTATCCGCTCTCGCTGTGATAAACCGGGTTCATCCCGACTTATTTCCCGGTAGCTGCCAATGAGGTGAATCATCACCGCTAACGTCAGAATGAGCTGCAGTGCAATGAAGTTCGCAGAGATTACCGTGGTCCGCATATCGAGCATGCCGAATAAACCCATGGTTATCAGCACACTCACAGCACAGGCGAGTATAGGAAATACCACCCACTTTACCGAACGGTACAATACCGCCAACATAATCGCGATAACCAGTGCAATGGCACTGCCAAACATTTGTAGATCTGATTTGATGATGTCAATAAGGTGCTGCCCGACAACGTAACTTCCCCCTAAATAGGTATCTGCCCTGTCGCTAACCGTTGCAGCAATCTTCTCAATTTCAGCAATTTCCTTTTGCCGTTGCTCAGAAAGCGATTGCCGGATCGGATCAGCCTGAGCCTTAAGCTGTGCTAACTCAGCTTGCTGTTGTTCAGTAAGCTCACCTTCCAGTAGCTTGGCCTGGATGTCAGTAATCTGTTTTTCCAGCGCACGCAATTCCGGGTTTGGCCTGAAAACGATTTGGATGGCGGTGGCGGTCTCTTCCCGGTTGATAAGCAAATCAGTAAAGATAGGATGCCCGGCAATCAGCTCTTTCATCACTTGCGGTGAATACCGCTGTTGTTGCCAGGTCAGTGAGCTCACATCGGTCCCGCCCGTCAGGGCGTCGGCATTGTCAACAAGGGGCACGGTGAGGATTGAAGTTACCGCTTCCACCCGCTCCAGCTTTCGGATCTGGGAGGAAAGCTTATTAATATCGTTAAACGTCTTATCACTGAACAACGCGTGTTGTTCAGGTGCATACGCCAGCAGGATGAACTCCTCCGGTGAAAAAACTTCGTTAGCGAGTTGGGTACGGATATAGAGCTTATTGTCTTTAACCAGCAGGGTATCGGCTGAGGCATCAATTTTGAACTGCGGCAAGTAGAATATGGCCACCGCAATTATTGCAGTAAAAACTGCAATAATTACCCAGCGGGCAGAAATAATGGCCTGAGCAAGGGTATTAAGGATTTTGTGGCTGGTTGTCGCTGCTGAAGACTGCGTCACGACGCTTTCCCTGTATATATTGGTTTCTGAAGTAAAGGTATGGATCTTCCGCATTCTCATAGAGTGAGCGGTAGGTGTCGGCTTGCGATGAGAAGTCATCGAAGCCGTCGAAAAATCTCAGTTGATAACTTTCTGGCGGTTCAGCAACAAAGTTAATGGGGTGTAAGACGCTCTCAGTCACTGTAGAAAACGCGCCGCGTGAATCACTGGGGCCTAATAGCGGTAACACCAGATAAGGGCCAGCGCGAATATCATGCTGGCTGAGCGTGTCAGCCACGGTCTGTTTCTCGGGAGCGAGATCAAACCAGTCTGTCGCAGGGTCAAATAGGCCAAACAGTCCCACAGTTGTATTAATTATGAAGCGGCCTAAATTGGTCCCTGCCTCGTCAAACTCGCCGGCGAACGTATTATTCACTAAGTTGAGAGGTTCGCGGATATTATTAAAAGCATTGCCGATTTTATCTCTTGCCACCGCCGGCACCACGTAACGGTAACCGTCCGCAGCAGGCAATAGCACATAACTATAAAGGTAGTGATTGAACGAGAAGATGGCGCGGTTCATTCCTTCCCAGGGATCATGATAATAAACATCCTGGGTAACGTCTGGGGAGGTTTGGGCGTCGGTGATGGCAACCACGGCGGGCTCCACTTCCATAGTGCCCTGAGAGGTTGTTACGGTGACAGTTTCACCGGCAGACAGATCCCGTACCTTAGCATTTTCGGTCTTATTCGCAGCAACTGGCTTAGCCGGTTCAACCTCCTTGTCCGGTGGGCTTGCGCAGGCTGATAAAAAGCCTGCGGCAACGGCCAGTAAAAACTGCTTATAGACTCGCATAGGCACTGTTTTCCATTCGTTCGTGATGCGTCAGGATATTGTTAGCCCGCTCCAGAGCTTCATCCCGGTTGTAATACCATTCATGTTGATGGTAATGCTTTGCACGGCTTATGTAGTGCTCAATACGCTGTTTACGCAAAAAGTGATCGCGATCACCTAAATTAAATTGCGCACTATGAAGCAGGCCTTCCAATTGCGCAATTTCTTCAGCCGGGTAGCCTGTTTGGGCACCCGCTTCTGCAGAAGAGACAAAACCCACGATAGAGTCCGATTTGCTGGTGACTACGAGCAGCAGAGTTACCAACAGGACGACACTTGATAATTTGACGAATTGCATTGTAACCACCTCACATTTGTTCACTGTAATAGTTAATGCAGGGGGCGTACCAGAAATCCACACAAATAAAAATCGTAAGGTGTTGAAAATTAGCTATTTATAAGGGGGGGGTAATATAAAAATGGAAGGGAGTTTGAAGAGGGAGGGCAATAACTACAAAAAAGTGCGAAGATATTGCCCTTATTCCGGCTTTACTAGCCAGCTCGTTTTGCTAACCAGCTTTCAGAGTCATCCACACTCTGGGCAATAGCATCGACGGCTGCATTGCTTTTTTTCTCATATCTGTCGAACCAGTTATACACTGGCTGACTCCGCAAAAACTCTTGAAAACGATTCTCAGCTTTAGGTGGGAACTTAGGTTTTAGCAGTTTCATGTGAAATGTCCTCGTTAACCAATTGACGAGCAGTTGTGTATGGCCACAATGCTTTGCCTGAATACTAAGACATTCAAGATCTGATCCAGTTTTTTATAAAACATGCATGGCGCGCCATATATAGCCTTTAGTATAACCTGGTCAGACAATGAGCATCTCTTTTCGCATCGCTGTCGTCAGCTTTACCTGCCCTTGAGTAAAAATTACATTCATGTAACTTTTCTCGGTAAAAACAAAAAAAGAGCGCCGAAGCGCTCTTTCCTATTTTGCTCAACAAACTTTATTTTGTTGTCGACATTGCCGTTTCGTTAACTACCTTCAAATCAGCTTCCACGTTTACTACGTCTGAAGCATTTTTTGCAATCTGTACCGCCAGGTCTCGCTCTGCGTCTGTGTCGACTTCGCCAGTCAGAGTCACGATGCCATTCTCTACATCCACATCAATGTCGAAACCGGAGATATCAGAATCCATCAACAAGCGGGTTTTAACTACCGTCGCAATTTTTGCGTCCGTGAGTGCGCTTATTTCCTCTTCTGACTCTTCTTCAACATTGTTGGCAACTTCTTCAGATTCTTCCTCAACATTATTGGCTACTTCATCTGCCTCTTCTTCCATCTCGTCGGCGGCATCCGCAAGCTCATCGGCGCGGTCGCGCTTGTCAGTTACTGACAGCTGATTGTCTACCGATGTCACGCCTTCGATATTAGCTACCAGCTCTTCTGCCAGCTTTTTATCTACTGAATTTTCTACGCTACCGGTAAGCACTATCTCTCCGTTACGGACATCTGTGTTGATGTCGAACGAGTCCAGGTTGCCATTGAATAATAAAGTGGCTTCCGCTTTACCATCTATCCATGCATCTTTGGCACCTTTTTCCCAGTTGTTTCCTGATGTTTTGTCATCTGCAACAGCCGAGGTGGACAACACACCCGCAACAATTAAAGAAAGTATTGAACGTTTCATAGCAGCTTCTCCTTTGTGTGAAACATACATGCTAATGCGAATTGTCTGCCAACTCAGATAAGTCAATGTATTCCAGTGACTTATCGATTTGCGATGCGGCTCAACTGTCGCACTTTTGCTGCAACCTTTACGTCCGCGACAGTATTTTTTACCGGTTTGCTACACTATGAGACTGACATTCGGAATGATTATTGAATAGCATGCGTGTACTGTCAGTCAGTAATGTGAAGAAAGAGGTATGAATCGCTTCATTTGCTGACCTAATACCACAAAGAGCCGTTACGGTTAGGGATAAAAAATCATGAAAGAAACCCTTTACGTTTTAAGTGGATTACTCATATTTACCACGCTTGCCCCCCACTTGCCGGGCAAACATTGGCTGATACGGGTATGGGAGTTTCCCCGGGTCCAACAGGTGGTGGCGATGGGCGTTGTACTGGCGCTGTGGGCTATATTACCGGTAAGCGTAGACTTCTTTGCTGCTATCACCATAGGCATATTGATGGCCGCCGGTATTTATCAGCTATTCTGGATAATCCCCTACACCAGCCTCTGGTCAGCTGAAGTAGAACGTTATTCAGGCAAGGACGATGAGGCAGCCACCGTGAGTATCATGACCAGCAATGTGTATATGCACAATAAAAACAGTGCCGGACTCATAAACTTAGTCAATAAGTATCAGCCGGACATGCTGGTCACCCTGGAAACCAATCAACGCTGGGAAGATGAGTTAGCGGAGCTGCATGCCGATTATCCGCATAGAATGGCCTGCCCATTGGAGAACCTGTATGGGATGCATCTGTATAGCCGCCTGCCATTTGAAAAGCAGCAGCTGCGGTTTGTTGTAGAAGATGGTGTACCGTCGATGCAGGTGGACGTACTTCTGGGCAAACAAACGGTAACCATGTATTTTCTTCACCCTAAGCCCCCCAGCCCTACAGAAAATAAGACTGCGCGCCCGAGAGATGTTGAGTTGGCGATAATAGGCCAGGAAATCGCGAAGGCTGATAATCCCGTGGTGGTGGCAGGCGATTTAAACGATGTGGCCTGGTCGCCCACTACCAGGGAGTTCAGAGAAATCAGCAATGCTCTGGATCCCCGCATCGGACGCGGCTTTTTCAATACCTTTCACGCTAAGTACCCGTTGATCCGCTGGCCACTGGACCATGTTTTCCATAGCAAGGGCTTCATGCTGTGCGATATAAAGCGCCTGGAAGGGTATGGCTCAGACCACTTTCCCCTGCTCACTCGTCTGGCTCTTTCACCCCGCAATGTTTCTTCATCGGATCGGAAAACTGAAAAATGAAGAAGCCTAATGCGCACAATACCAGGCTTATTTCATAGCGGGCGTAGGCCACGGTAACGCCTATCGCCCCTACTAACCAAATACCAGCGGCAGTGGCCGTCCCGGCCACTCGTTCACTGTTTTTCAGAATTGCGCCACCGCCTATAAAGCCGATACCGGTGATAATGCCATACATCACCCTGGCTTCGGCTTCACCGTCCTGATACACCTCGCGACCCACAAGCATAAACGCACAGGCAGAAATTGCCACCAGCGGGAAGGTTCGCAAGCCGGCATTGTCTGACTTGTATTCCCGGTTGTAGGCAATGGGCAACGCCAGGGCGAACGCAATACCCAGTTGATAAAAGTGATAAATAATCAGGCTAAAATCAATATCCATACAATAGGCTCCTAAGCATGTTCCTGTTAGAAACATAGCAATATCGGTGCCTGAATATGATTTATACTCTGGCAAGCATGCTACTGCAGTAAGCCGTCCACTGCGGATTTATGGAATTTGCAATTATGTTCAGCGGGCTATCGTGTTCTTCTTAGTGGAAGAGAACACTGTATTTTTTAGCGAGCAACAGCAAGGGAGTATCGTTCCCGCGCCAGTCAACAGAACCACACAACGCGGTAGTGTTATGCACTTTGCGGAATAGAAACGGATGACAATACTGTCTGACAGCGGGTGACCAGGTCTTTGTAATTGGTAGGATCGCTGACTACATCATCGAAGTGCGGGGCAAGAGACGAGGGTTCAATGTCAGGACTGCCCGTGTCTGCCAGCAGAATTGCCACCCGACAACACTGCTGCTCCTGCTTCAGGATGACGCACAGCTCTGCACTTTGCATATCAGGAAGCCGGGCATCACACAGAACCACATCATAGCGCTGTTGCTTACCGAACTCGACCGCCCTGGCACCGCTGGCGGCAAAATCTACAGACCAGCCCAACCCTTTCAGCATAGTGGTTAACTGGCTTGCTACAACGGGATTATCATCAATCACCAGTACCTTGAGTAGGCTCACTGACTCCATGGTAATGTCTCCTTTGGGGCTCCTTCCCTACCGCCAGATTGCGACTGCAGAAGCTGCGATAAATTTTACATTCGCCAATATATGACGAGGAGAACCATGCACATATCGTGCAAGGTGCCAGTATTGCCCCAATTCAATAAAAAGCGTAGCAGATGGAAGCGATTCTGGGTAGCAGAAAAGCCTATTCTGCCTACATAGGACCGTGAGCCGCTGAGCCGGACATGGGTCCGTTCGTACCGTTATTCCGTGTGGACGCCAGGCATGCACGAACACGTTCACATACCTGTTCCCGACGTTTGAAATGTGCCAACCCTAAGACTCTGTCGTCACGTGGCCACACCGCCTGATTAAGAACCTCCACATCAGCTTCTGTCAGCGCCGCCGTATTAAGCTTGATAGCCACTGCTTTTTTATTGGGTTTAATGAGTGTCGGTTCTACGTCGCGAACCAGGCCGCCGGGAACACAAATAAACTCTCTGGCCTGCGGATCTTTCACCACACAAACATGATCATCGTCACAAATAATGGAGGGCCAGCCTTCTGCGATCCGGCTTTGCGCAAACATGGCGACCGTAAAGGCGACGAGCACCAGCATTGTCATGAGAATAAACTGTGCGCTTAATTCCGGTGCCACAGCCACGATTGCCGCAACCCCACCGGCGAACAGGATCCAGCCCCCAAACACCCGCCGCATTGCATTCGGTGAAATACCGGATATCACCTCTGCCTGCTGAATTTGGGCTTTATTGAAAGTTCGCACTACTATAGGTTTTTTCATACCGATACCGAACCACTACTTAAGAAGCGCAAGTGTACATTTAATTATAGTACGCGCAATAGCTTAGATGAGATTAACAAAGATGCTATAGGTATCTGAAGTGAGGGGAAAAAAGAGTTTTACAAAGTTACTCAGGCGCTGGCGGACAAGTCGGTGCGTAATTCGTTAACTTCAAAATGCATGGCATCAGGGTGTGAGCCTTCGTTCTGACGCAGTCGGTTCAGCACCACTTCACGTTGAGGTTTGCCGTAGAAATACCAGTCACAGACATGATTTCGCATACCTGCACTACGTAGTTGATACACGTGCACAATATAACGATAGCCTTTGTCGTAGGCTTTCTTGTGTTCATCAGCTTCGTTGACAAGGGTATACCCAGGACTATGGTATTCCGCAAGGGACGTAATCCCGGCACTCTTAGAGGTAAAAAAACCGCTGCCTAGTGTGGCAATGCGTTCCAGTGCAGCCTGCTCAATATCTTCCAGCGAGCATTCGAGGTAGCCTTTTTCCAGACTCCCGAATGCACGGCAAGCATTCGGGCACCCTGCCACTAATCCTACCGAATACCCAGTATGCTCTTTCCCCTCCCATGGCCTTAACCAGACGTAGGGACTAATGTGTACGAAGTACTCCTGCCCCTCAAAAACAACTGGAAACACGTCCGGAACAAGAACGTTTCGTACATTCACCAGCTCATTAGGATTACGGGGATCAAACAGCATGGAACCTCGAAGTCAAATAGACAAAAGTATAATTCTTAACAGTTGAGATTATCGCACATTCTGACGACAGCTGTCAGGTATATTACAGCAGCTTAATACTTTATATTACCTGGCTTGCTGGCAGCGTCTATGAGGCTTTCCCCCCAGACTGATATTGGCGTTCACATTTAATAGCAATACCCAGTACCTGTGAATAACGCATTATATAGCTATATAGCGAATGGCTCCGTCCACATGTCTGGGCGGTATCCACGCATAGCATTGCTGACGTTAATCTATATACCCCTTCCCTATTGCCCGAAACGGCAACTCTAACCCCAGCTCAGGTACTTGCTGGCCCACCCAGGCCGGGAACGTATTACTGTTCGGCCCAGGAAAAACTTTGTACTCGTCTGCATAAGGGTAACTGCGCACAGCGTCCTGGATATCGGCAATCAGCACCTGTGCCTTTATCCCCTGCAAGCTCAGCACTTTTTCGGGGCGAGCGCCATACCAGTAGCGGTCCGGACTCGCGGTGCGATACTCACGAAGTGCGGGCAGCCCATTGCGCACGCGCCAGCCTACGACCTCATACACTATATACTCACTGGCATTGGCAGGCTTAAGTGCCAGCCAGGTATGCACAGCAAACCAGCCCCGCCAGCTAAACGCATCGGCTGCATAAACTTCTATGACTGCCTCTTGTTGTTGCTGGGGGTCTGGGGCTATCCCGGCAGGCTCCCGACTGGCAGTGCGCCAGTCCTGAGTCTGACACCCTATTAGCATCAGTACCACTGTACTTAGTAATATCAACTTGTTCATACGTGCCCCTAAAACTGCTGCCCACACTGACCGGTGATGATCTTGTGACAGACGACCCGTTAAGATTACTGCCAATAACCAACCCGCACGCAATGCCTGCACAGTTCCCACATTGAAGAGCAGCGCCTGCGGGGTGGCGTATTACTTACTTAATAGAGTACGAAGGAGAAATAGAAGGAGGTCAGTGTTGTCGCCGGGCGCTGAATACCGCGCGCGCATTCTGGGTGTTCGGATGCATTGTGCTGGGCAAAGCCCAAAGGGTGAAAAAGAAAGACTGGGGGCCAGAAAAGGGTGTAGCCCCTTGCGGGGCTACGATGCGGAGTAGGACTCCGCGACCATGTTGAAATGATTTCACATGGTGTGAGTTCGGTTGTCGCTTAGATGCGGCCGTTCAGTTCGGCGGCAATCGGGCTGCTCTGCAGACCTTGCTCAGCGATCCACGCTTGTAGGGTTTTACCATCTGCTTCTGGTGCAGACAGCTCACGGCTTGGCATTTTCTTAACCAGCAGTGTACCTACTTCTACCGCGTTGTTTTTGATAGCGGTACGAATAAGACTGTCACCGTTGCAGCTAATACCTGTGTAGTAATCATGCAGCTTCAGGCGGTAGTCAGATTGAACGCTACGCATTTTCTTACGCAGTTCGCCTTTATCGTCGGCCTGAACAATATTACAGATGTTTGCCAGTGCGTCGTTTACGTTAGCTTGTGCAGCGTTAGAAAAAGCCAGAGTAGACGCAGCAACAATCAGAGAAGTTTTAACAATTTTCAACATGGTTATATTCCTAAGATTAATTTAGTTCACTCGGTGAGAACGAGATGAATTAAACTAAATTAACTTATGAGTGAAAATACTTAAGGCAATACTTAGGTATACGGCACCATACCAAATCGCAGTGAGCTATCCTGCTTTGAGCAGGTGGAACACAGGTTTCATTGCACTCCCCTTTCTCGCCAGACGCGACCAACATCAAGCATCTGGTTCTGATTTTCACAGCACGGCATTGCACTGTAAGCGTTTTGTGGTTATTTTTTATTCGTAAAAATACAATCAAGAATCACATGGACTTACAAGCAGCTCATCTCATTTTGAATCAACTGGCCACGATTTGTACCTACCTGGGCGGTTTTTCGCTGGTGTTTCTGGGGGCGCTTATCACCATGCGGGGCACTGAATCCCGCGCTGCACAAGTGACGATTGTGAGCTCCGCTGTGGCATCCTGCTGTTTTATATTAAGCGCAGTTGGGTGGGGAATCCTGCAACTTAGCGCCGCACTTCCCGCTAACGATGTTCCCGTTGATAAAATGCTCGACGCATTGTTCGGCACCAGACATAAACTCTTTTCCCTACTCTATCTTGCCGGTCAGTTCAGTTTATTCGTTTGTATTGGATCCAGTGGGTATTTGCATTCCCGTAAAATTGGCCATCTCACTTTTGGAATAGGTGCGTTCGGTTTTGCAATAATGGGCTATGTACTATCGCCCTATGTGAACTTTGGTTGACCCCCTGGGACACAGAGCCTTGTCGGTATTTTTTACACTCCCCCGGAAACCTTTCCTGTGTAACACCATAAATACTTGTAAATAAAGCATAAAATTATACTGGCGCGGTTACTGCAAGGTCAAAAAATGAGCAATCATTGCGGTATCCGCTCTCCCGCTGTCGTCGTTCGCTCCCTCTAATGTGTCCTTAGGAAAGGTGACTTATGATGTCAATACTACGAATAATAATTTATACCGCTTTTACACTAGCTAGCGTGGTTTTCACCGCACCTGTATACGCTCAGGAGCACATGGTGGGGGAAATACGGTATTTCGCCGGAAATTTTGCTCCAAGAGGCTGGGCTTTTTGTGACGGACAGCTACTTCCTATTTTTCAAAACGATGCGTTGTTTTCGTTATTGGGTACCACCTATGGCGGTGACGGCAGAACCACGTTTGCTTTGCCTGATATGCGCGGACGGGTGGCCCTGCACAATGGCACAGGCGCCGGGTTGAGTTCCAGAACTCAGGGCATCCGGGGGGGAAGTGAAAACAAGCAACTGAACGCAATGAACCTCCCTACGCACTCGCACCCTATGCAGGTTGCCTCAGATAATGCTAGCAGCAACGTGCCCGCTAATAAGTCGCTAGCCTCAGCCGAGATTTATACCACCTACGACAATACTAACGCTGTGAATTCTGAGCCAACTTCTTCGGCCGGAGGCGGGCAGCTGTTTACCAACATACAGCCCTCGGCCACGGCCCATTGCATTATTGCTCTCACTGGCGTTTATCCTTCCAGATACTAATTGCCAACAAAGCATGAGGAACACCGAATGAATAAATTAACAAGAACGTTTTTACCGCTGCTCTGCCTGTTGTGGCAGACACCATCAAGCTTTGCCCAGGAACCGATGCTAGGTGAGATGCGTTATTTTGCAGGTAATTTTGCACCGCGCGGCTGGGCTTTCTGCGACGGTCAGTTGTTACCTATTTCACAAAATACCGCGTTATTTTCACTGCTGGGGACGACTTATGGAGGCGATGGCCGCACTACCTTTGGATTGCCGGATATGCGTGGACGAGCACTAATTCATCCGGGTAACGGCCCAGGCCTTTCTAGCTACAGGCAGGGACAAAAAGTGGGCGTTGAAGAGACAACCTTAACCGCAACGACAATGGCTGCACACTCTCATACCGTAGTCGCTTCAGCTGCACCTGGTGATTCGGATAACGCCGCCAACGGAGTACTCGCAGCTGAGCGCATGTACTCAACCCGCGCTCCCAATAAAACGTTGAACTCAGCAACCCTGGGTGAAGCAGGCACGCCTGCCCCAGCGACCGTCCCTGTCACCAACGTACAGCCGGTAATTGCGATTAATTGCATCATTGCCATGTCTGGCATTTATCCAAGCCGGAGTTAGGAGTCTGTTATGAGAAAACTATCATTTGTTTGCAGTGTGGCACTCGCGGCAGCTTCGTTGCAGGTTACCGCACCCGCAGTCGCGGAGCCCTTGTTAGGGGAAATTCGCTTCGTTGGTTTCAATTTCGCTCCCAGAGGGTGGGCCGAGTGCGATGGTCAGCTGTTACCGATTTCCCAGAATTCAGCGCTATTTTCTATTTTAGGCACGATTTACGGAGGCGATGGCAGAACGACCTTTGCATTACCTGATATGCGTGGGCGTACCCCTGTACATGCAGGCAGTGGTCCAGGGCTATCTTCATATACCCTTGGAGCGCGCACCGGTACTGAGTCTAACAGGCTTACCCTGGCAAATATGCCTCCACATCATCATCACGTGCAGGCCACCAATTCGTCAGCCCGCACCAGTTCACCAGCCAGTAATACGCTGGCTCGGACCAGAAGTAACGGTCGCGCCTATGTGAATGAAGATCCAAACGTAACGTTGCACCCATCGAGTATTGCTGAAACAGGTACTGCTGCGCCGGTTGATAACATGCAGCCTTTCACCACGCTGAATTGCATTATTGCCACCCAGGGATTGTTCCCTTCCAGAAATTAAGCAGGAAATTATTATGTCGTACATTCAAACAAGTAAAAAATTAGCATTTGTCCTTACACTCACTTTCACTGCATTCTTGTACAGCTTCTCTTCACAGGCTGCCATTGTGGCCAGCTACGATGCTGAAGTAGATGTATCGGTTAGCGCTGATTTTGATATAGACGACTTTGAGTCTATATTCTTTGACTCATTTACATTCTTTGGGGGAAGCGGAGTCGCCTCCGCCAGTGGCGACTTGTCTGCCAGTGCCCCCCTTCCTGCCGGAAGCACCGGGCTTATTGGCGCAAACGCCTCCGGCAATATCAATGGTATATCCGGTTTTGCTGATTCGGGATATCTTACCAATGGGTATCTGTCGGTGACTAACTCCACCCAGAGCACGCTTTCCGGTACTATCACGATCGTTATCGACATGTTGCTGAGCGCCTTTGCCAGCACCCCAGGTGATTTCTCCCTCGCCTTTGGCTCGGTATATATTGAGCGAGGAGATGGCACTGTTATCTTCGATGATTTCACGGAAATTTTTGGGGACAACCCAGAAACCACGTTCTCGTCAAACACACCCGTCACGTTAGCTGTAAGCCTTGCCCCCAGCGAACAACTTGAGCTCTTCTTTGAAGTAGATGCGGATGGCTTGGCAGTGGTTTCAGCACCCTCAACTGTTGCCGTCTTTGGTCTTATGCTAATTGGTCTTGTCAGACTAATGAGACGATAACTTCCTTTAAAAACTAGCAGAGGGGGGCTTAGCCCCTTTTTTTTTGCCTCCCACTTTAATGTAATACCCCACCTCAGAGTATGGCGTCAGTGGAGATTTAAACCACTGGTCGATATCTCATGCCTTACCATAAACGTGACTTGCAGGTCTCGCGCCTTGATCTTCTTCGTCATAGTTATGCCCTGTTTGGTACACCTCAGAATTAAATAGTTTCGGGAAAGGAGAATTTTGACAATTGATGCCGCAGCGTTCGTCTAGAAGAACCCGATGCCTTAGCTAAGAAGAGGTATAAAACTTAAAACAACAACTACTGTATAATGTGACAATTATGGGGTAGAGCCTACGTAGCGCTTCCACAACAAAATGGAAATGCTATCGAGAAGAGCGTATGGTTTTAGAAACTTCGAAAACTACCGAATAAGAGTAATGACTCATTGCGGATGGAATGGTGTTATTAATCGTGTACGTTGAGTGCTGATCCCCCGTTTATGGGGTAGAGCCTGGTGTTATTAATCGTGTACGTTGAGTGCGGATCCCCCGTTTATGGGGTAGAGCCGCAATCAATGAGCGGGGTAAGTCATTGAAAAATAGGAGAGATTGGTCGGTGTGAGAGGATTTGAACCTCCGACCCCTGACACCCCATGACTTTATCGTAGTAGTAATATTGCACATTTCTTAATCGAAAATAAATACTCAATAGCGCTGTCTATGAGAACTTTCCTGAATGTCAGCGTTTTCTTTTTTTTAATACTGTACATAATAACACCGTGTTGATTCATACAGTGTCACGTCATCGTGTACACCAAATGAGTACACATTAATTTTGTCAAATTAGAAGGTGATTATTATGATCGTAAACAATTTAACACTACCAACTATCTATAAGAGAGAAAAGAAAAGCCCATCCGGCAAACGATTCGAATTAACGTTTGGTGATGGTCTGGGATTAAGAGTTTCAAAAAAAGGCATTTTCACTTGGCAATGTCGGTTTCGTTTAGACGGACGACAACATCGCATTGATTTGGGTCGATATCCCGAATTAAGCGTCAGTCGAGCTTTAGCTGAGCATAAGGCTTTTAAAGAAAATATAGCTGAAGGCATTGATCCTCGGGAAGATGTGCCGGATGACATCAAAACAGTCGGTGGTCTGTGCAATTACTGGTATCAAGAATACGCCGAGGAGCAGCGAAAAAGACCCGAAATCGCACGTCGCTCTCTTGACGTTGATATCATACCCGAATTAGGCCACAAGACTTTACTGGGCATAAGGTCGATTGATGTACATCGTTTTTTGCGAAAAATTGTCAAACGCGGGTCAAAAACGCAAGCACTAAAAACGCTTAGCTTACTTAAGCAGATATTTCGGTTCGGTGAAAGCCTTGGGCTAGTTCACTCCAGTCCGGCTGCGTCGATCAAGAAGCGTGACATATGTGATGTGCCCCAACCTAAAAAACGTTGCCTTAACGATGAAGAAATCGCTTGTTTACTCAAGAAGCTCAACGAAGGACTGTTGTCTGAGCAATTTTCTCTAGCGACTAAGATTTTACTTTTCACAGGACAACGTAGAAGCGAAATAACATTAGCTGAGTGGACAGAGGTTGATATCGTCAAGGGTGAATGGTTTATTCCAGCGCACAAAAACAAGTCGAACAGAGACCATGTCGTTTTTCTAAGCCCGTCCGTTAAAGTGTTTTTTCACCGGCTAAAACAATTAAGTCGTGATTCAATTTGGGTGTTGCCTAACATGCATCAAAAAGAAAACCACATTTCTGAACGAGCACTCACGCGAGCCATAAACCGAAAACAGCATCAATTTGGTTTGCCAAAGTGGCGGCCGCACGATCTCCGTAGAACTTTCGTTACCGGCGTGAACGACCTAGGTACTCCTCTTCAGGTGACAGAGAAGATAGTCAATCACACTCTTGAAGGAATGCTCAAAATTTACGACAAAGGTAATTACGACGAGCAGCGCTTGGAAGCGATGTTCAAGTGGGATGAACACCTGAATGAACTGATGAAAAATGGGTAACTGAGTAATCATTCGCCAACGTAAGGAGCATTATATTGCAATCTAAGATAATCAAATTTAATTTAAATTTAAAAGGCAGTAACATTTATGAAAAAACAAATAATCACTACGATTCGATCTGATGAGCTAAGAAACATATTGGGGATCAGCAAGAGTACTTACTACCGGATGATCAAAACTGGACGCCTTCCAAAGCCAAATCCAGTTTCAGATCGCATCAGAGTTTTCGATGTGGAAGAGGTAGAAGAGACTCTCGGTTTTACTCTAACCAGCTCCTGTTCAAAAGCTCATTAGTGAAAAGCGAGTGGCGGAGACTACACAACAACACACTCGTTTTTTAATTTATTCAACTGAATCAAATCAAGCTTCAGGTCACAAACAGTTAACCACTGCACTACTGGCTTGGTCTATATTCACCCAAATGACTTTCAGAATTTACCCCGCAACCTCTCTGAATGCAGCAGAAACAAACCTATTGGTATCGTATGGCTGGCAATGTGTCCAGAACTCAGCGTTAAGATCCTTTTGCTAGTATATTGCTAGCAATGTGATCACAACTCAGCGGTAATATCCTCTTGCTAGTATATTGCTAGCAACGTGATCACAACTCAGTAGTAATAGCCTATCACTATTATATCGCTAGCGACGTGATCACTACTCAGCAGTAATATCCCCTTGCTAGTATATTGCTAGCAATGTGACCACAACTCAGCGGCAATATCCTCTTGCTAGTATATTGCTAGCAACGTGATCACAACTCAGCAGTAAATTCCCTTGCTAGTATATTGCTAGCAATGTGATCACAACTCAGTAGTACTGGCCTATTGCTTTTGTATTACCACCGATGATTAGACTCATAAGTCATAAGAGCATTTTGAACATGTTCAAAAATAAATATTTAATATTTTGAACATGGGTAATCTATACTGTTCAAATATTTTAATTTTTGAGCAGTCCCGGAACGATGACTTTGAAGCTGGATATAGAAGTTCTCGCTAAAGATGACGATGAAGCGCTATCGCTTCTTACTCGCTTTGCCCATGAAAAACTAATGGCAGCGGATGTACACGAACTCGATGGCACTAAAACGCTTAACATCGATGGCGGTGAAAACGACATCCGCGCAAAAATTTCTAACGCTACTATCGAATTTTGGGTGCGCTACAGCCACGATGAGTCCATGTATGAAAAAAAGTTGCTCGATTTCTGTCGGCAACACAATCTCACTGTAAGGTTTAAAACCACTGACAGAGGGGATAAGTGATGGCACTAGTTGGCTTCGCACGCGTCAGCACAACCGCACAGGACTTGGCAGCACAACTGGAGCAGTTTGACAGGATTGGTTGCGATAATGTTTTTGCTGGCAAACAGGGTGGCACAAAAGACGAAAACGAGCGAAAACTCGAAGAGATGATTAGCTATATTCGGGATGGTGATGTGGTTGTCGTTACAAAGCTGGACCGACTTGGACGCTCTTTGAGAATGATCCTGAGTGCTATCGATGCAATTCACAAAAGAGGCGCTTCTCTTCGCACGCTCGATGGCGCTATCGACACATCTAATAACTCGCCGTTCGCTCAGGCGCAAGTCAGCTTAATAGGCACATTTGCACAATTAGAAAGAGATCTAATCGTGTCTCGGACAGGCGACGGCCGTGAACGCGCCAAACTCAAAGGTGTACCGTTCGGAAGAAAGCCTAAGCTCAATTCAGACCAAAAGCGGGAAGTCGTAAAACTATACAATTCAGGCAACGGCACAAGCATCAGCAAGCTAAGCCAGAAATTCAACGTATCAAGAATGACCATAAGCAGAATAGTGAATGAATAATGCTATGAATGATCCACACTTTAGTGAAATATGGCCTCTAGTAAAGCACTGGTTTGATTCAAAGGAAAGCGCGTGGCGCTGGTACACTGAAGAACAAATAATTGGTTTTGGCGGAAAAACACCAAATGAACTTGTTGATGAACAAGGCAGTCAAGGGGTTCATGAAATAGAAAAGTTTATCAAGTCAAAAAACCTAGGCGGATTCGAATGATCTCACCGAACTCACTATATCAATTATGTGTCGCTGCTCAGATATAATCTGACACTTTCATGTGTACGGGCAGTTAGGCAAGATTAGTTACAGACTTAGGTGCTACAATGTGATTTTCTATTTCTGAAATCAAGCGCACGTAGAAGATTTACCGCCATCTCTAGAATGACGCTACCGAATCAAGGATTTTAACCTGTTCTATGTAATATATTAGATTAGACAATCTGTACTTAGATTATACGCGAGATTAGGGAAGCGTTTTAGTTGAGCTTGCAATAGATATTGTTTTGGCACCTCTTGATAAAGCGACATATAAATTTTGTCTATTCATGTTGCTGACATCAATAATTAAACTGTGATCGGCTTCCAAGCCCTTAAGCAATAAAGTACTACCAATAGCCAAATTTGGAATACGGGTATCACCTCGTTGACGCAGACTTTCTCTGGATCTCTCCATGCCTTGCTTGAAGCTCAAGGATGGTTCACAAACAACGCTATTAACGGCTCTATTTAATGCTCTGAATGCCGCTCGTCGATAGATTCTAACATTATTGTCAGCTTCAACAGCATTCATAATTACCAAAAAATTAGCGGCTGTTTTCGAATGAATGAATGCAACTATTGCAGCTTCAGTCGGGGTTGGTCCGCTTCTGTTTCTGCCCGCTATTATTGTCTTTATTCTTGGAACCCAAGTTGAAGCTCCCATTCCTGTGGCCAATGCTCCAAAAATATTGATTACACTGATCACTAATTGTTCACCCAGTTCAACGTCTAATTGTCCAGTGAAGGCAACTAAATCTCTTAAATCAACGGGTTCAACCACATCAATCCCGTTATTTTGACTCGCATATAAATGTCTTGAGTTCGTGTTGATTGAGTCGCCAATAACTAGCAAAGAATCTTGGGGATAAATGTTCCTAAGGTGATACTGTGCTGCACTCTTAAGGCGCATATTTTCTTGATGATTTCTGCTCAGTTGAATATGTGATACAGAGCTAGGGCTATGTGTTAAATCAATACTGCTATTGGCTATCAATCTCCTGCGGCATTCCAGCACCCACTCACCTAGCTCTTGGTTTTGTGCATTTATCCAGCGCCAAGGTGTATTCAACTCTGTTAGCAGCGGGAAATGATTTAAAACCTCTGCTTGCCAATTTGGAATCTGCGTGCCTCGAAAATTGAAGATCAACTGCATTGGATCCCCTAAAACTGTAGTTGGAATACACTGTGCAATAGAGCAAACGATATTATGTTGTTCTTGGTTACAATCTTGGTATTCATCAACAATCAGTCGTGAATATGATGCCCTGATCACTTCGTGCAGACTTCCAGAAGCCAAATAACGACTCACTACATTTCTTAATTCAGGGTAATACGTTTGAGAATTTTCAACATGTGATGCTATTTGACAATTGTGGCTAAAACTACTCGCGATTCTCACCGACCAGCCATCGATCGTCGACAATACATAATTCTTTGCTGGTACATTTGCCCTAGTTAGCCTCTTTCGAAGAGCTGCAACGCCAGCAGTAGTATGGGTTAATACAAGATATGGCTTAACGGGTGTAACAGCCAACGCTTCAACTATAAGTTGAGTCTTTCCACATCCTGCTGGAGCTTCAATAGCACCAATTTCATTTTCTAGTACGATTGCTGCTGACACTTTCAGTCCCTATTGTCGTGCCCACGCAAGAAGGTCATCTAATACTTGAGTAAATGCAGGCTCTATGAATAGTTTGTTAGGCCAAAGAACAGTTTCAGCAACGTTTTCCATAGGCTCAATGTCTTTATACCACTCTTTTTTCTTTGCTGTTATACCAAGATACGGTCGATAAGCATCCTGAGGAGTCTGGATACAACTTATGAGATTAAACTGACTTTCAGTTGCGTTGATAATGTGCGTATTTACGGCATCATTAGTTTTTCTCTCAATCGCAATATTTAACAGTTGAGGGATGAGATGGAGGTGACAATTATTAAATATTGCCTGCTCAGTGGCTTGGTTTTCACCCCATTCAAACATAGGTATGCTCAGTCGTATTGCTTCGGTGATGGATGCCTGCTGCTGATCATTGATATCTGAATCTTTAAATATTGCAACAGGGTAACCTAACTCATTAAAGACCTTGGCTCGCTTAAACATATGACTTCCGCCGCCATCTGCGTGCATAACACCAAGTGATTGGATGCTATGCTGCCCCTGTACCTGTTCAACAGCATCAACACCTTTTAAAAGTCCAATTTCTGTTTTCCCTTCGCAGACTATTACTTTATTACTCAAGAATGCTTCAGCACATACTCGCAAAGTCGATTGATGCTCGTCGCTATCATTCATTGAATATATAACGTGATTAATTTGAGGTTGCCCAGTTATTGAATACTTTCTCAAAATATGTAGTTGCGACGACTTTAATTCTCGGAGAACATAAGGAGAGTGCGTTGTAATAAATACTTGCTGTGTTGGTTGCTGTTCTTTTGCTCCTATCTCTTTAAGCAAACGGCTAATTCTAAATGGTTCTAGACCGAATTCTACCTCATCAATTATCAACAGTTTTGAGTTGGAAACCAATTTTTGAAGTCCCGCTAAAAGCAACCTAGTTGAACCAGTACCCATTTGTCTAATTGGCGTTGAGTTAGCATCATGTAAGCTCACTGCACCATGCGAGACTGAAACACTCGACACATCAAGTAAAGCTTTAAGCTCACCTACATTTACGCCGAGCGTATCTGCTACACCTTGAACACTTGCAAGGGCACTATGAATCCCATCCACATTTTGCTGTGCAAAGGCTTGTCTGGCGTTGCGAGAAACTTCGGTAAGAACTTCACTTACGTCAAATCTATCATCTAATAGTTTGTTTAGAAGTGAGTTACGTCCCCACGTAAAATGGCGAGATGAGCCTTCCCCTAATCTAGTGGGTGATATTAACTCCCTGTGACTCCAAGGAAGTCGCTTCTCTAATCCTTCCTGAGCAGCGCGATCTGAATATAAGCCCCAGTCTGGATCCAAACCTTTATCCACTACTAACCTAACTGTAATAACAGTTTCAGCGCCTACTTGAGGCTCATCATACAACTCCTGAGTAGTAAGATTGTAAGAACGGAGAAAACTGCCATAGCGCTCAATGCTTAGAAGTTCATCACTTAAGCGTCCCAAAGTGACATAGATTTCAATTGGGTTATCAACATTGGAATTATGGAAGTCAGCATCTGTAAAACTAATATTGCGTCTAGCACCGAGACAAAGGTCAATTGCATCAAGGACGGAAGATTTTCCCGAATCACCGGGCCCAATTACACAATTTATGCCTTCGATTGGATACCAATCTAGAGATTGAATACCTCTGAAATTACGTATAGCGATGTGACGAATAATCGACATGAAACTCCCTGATTTAACATTCCCTTATCGTGGTAAAACATAACGAAAGCAACAAAGAAAGGCAAAGTCTTATTCGTGCTAAGATGTTCAAAACACTTTTTCATTAAATAGCGACACTTGCTTTTCTTTTGAAATGCCCACTTCACGCATAAAAGCAAGAAAGGTAAAGTGTGGTCAATGAGCTCTCACTGGCTCATCATCAGACTTTCGCATAAATCTCGCCAGCATGCTTCTTTATATGCTTCCTCAAAATCAGAAAATGACAAGTCTATTTCTCTAAGTGACCTATGATGGCGAAATAACCACTGGATGAGCTCGTCAGATATTTGTGGCTTTTCATGCCACTCATGAGCATCAGCCGGAAGTCCTCTTTCACAAATGACAAACCCTACAAACGCTTTGTGCTTATCTATTTGTTCATCGTCATAGAGCTCCTGCAAAAACTCATAGAGTTCATATGTTTTGAAATGCTGTAAATGAGCATAAAGCTTCGCCTGTGACACACGCCAAGAATGTTTTATTTCGTTGAGACATTTAACATTAACCCCACTCATTTTTTTATAGGTGTTTAGATCTTCAATCTCATCTTGTCTAAGTCGAACAAATTGCTCAAAAGTTCTCAGTATATCTTCGGTGGTTGTGCGCATTGATGGACTCCGCGTTACCTGCTAAATGCCTCAATTGTGGCGCGGAGATTTTCAATGTCACATTTTTTTAGATCTTTTTTGATTGGAGAAACCAGATGTCTTGACAGGCACTAAACGTGTCGCACGCGACATTATCGATGCCATTCTTGGCACCACTGACGCCTCTCGTGACATCAATGATGGCGCCCGTGACATTAAGCAAAGCAAAATATCGTTAGAATTGTTGTTGCAAAAAACACGGAGTTTTACTCACATTATTTTTATTTATAATTTTATAACTCTTTATAACTGTTAAAGTAATTTATAACACAGAAATACGTTTAAATGGCTGTCAACTTCCAAAACTTTGACTTTAATCACAATGAATTTTCTTCTTAAACAACAATGTCAAATGAGTTCGGGCATTTTGATGCTGCTACCTCTTTCCTATCAATGTGATCTCTGAGATCGCAAGAGCCTGTCCATCAAAGTCCAAATTATCAATAACGACGTTTCGATATTTGCAACTTCAGCATGCTTTACATCACCGTTGCCTTCTGAGCCGTGAATTATTGGTAACTTGTTTCGAACGCTTTTACAGGATTCATATTTAGATAAAAGGTTTGAATCAAACTGAGAATCAATGCACTCCAACGTATCGTCTATTATTTTTGTATGACGTCCCTTGGTGTCTTTTTTAACTCTTTTAGATGAGTACAGCGTTAACTTTTCCGTCGTGTTATTCCAAAGAAATTTTTCTATTTCATTAAATAGCTCCATTGTTCCAAGGAATATTCTGTCATTAACGCTTTTTTCATCAATACCCTGCCATAACATCCATGTAACTGAGTGTTGAGTTTCTACAAAAAAGTTTCGAGTTCTCCGTTGAAAAGGCGTTCCGGTAAAAGGCTGCTTTTGACAGATTTCATCGAGAATTCTCGCAATAGCAAACACTCTGCAATAGCGTACCTGACGAAGTCCGCTTGTCATCTTCTCAACAAACTGACAGTAGATATCCATTGCAGTCGCTACGGCATGAGAATTAGCATTATTAGAACTTTCATCTGATTTACGCCAATATGCCATCGCTCCTTTCTTTATAGCCTTTTCAAGATTCCAGAGTTTGTTGGAAGCAGATGCTATTAAGACAGGAAGCCCGGGAACGGCATTTAAGAGAGATTCAACGACTGCAAAGCCGCTCAGATCGTCAGAATCATAGTTTTCAAAAGCAGACTCGTGTTCAGATAATCTTAAGTCTACTATCGCCAGTTCAGGTAATTTTCCCTCCCCGTGCAATTGAGACATCTTCAAAAACAATTCAACGTCAGCCTGACTATTAAAACATCGAATATCGGCATTTATATCAGCCAACATGCTGTCTACCAATTGGTACCAACCATCTGCATGCTGATCATCAACAAACCAAATTTGTAAACTTTCACTACTTTCGAATACGTCACTTGAGAGATGAAATGTCTCATGCAAGTCATTGTAAAAAGACATGACAGGAGTGCTCTGACTCATGGACCTCTTTACATGACTCCACGTAGTTGTGAGTACTCTTCTCTTTTTTAAACAAATCTGTATTTTTCTATTAATAAAAGCTCTGAGATCTCCGCTGTGCAACTCATCCCATCGTTCGAGAATCTCCCACATCATCATGGCGTTTTCCTGATTGTGCAAAAAAGAACAGGCGCTATGTAATGTTAGCTTGGAAGTCTCATTGAACAGAGTAAGGTCGCCTTCAACTTTTTGCAGTTCAAGCAGATCGAGTACTAATGAGAGTAATACGGCACCTCTGATATTTTTAACAGCATGCGGATCTAATAAAGACGCTGGTTGCTCAGGCATGTCATTGCAATCAAAGATTAGCGACTGATCATCTCTAAGAGCACCCGTTTCTTTTTCTACTTTCTCAATGATTGCGTCATCTACGTCGGAAAAAGCAATAGTAAACAACCGAAGGTTGGAAGATTCGAGACCTTGTACTAACTTCAACAATGTCTTGAATTTATCTACAAAAAGCCCTTGCTGACATTGGTTCAGATTAGAGATGTTAATCACACACTCTTCAGAAGTTAAGTTGCGTTTCAGCAACCGGAGTAAATTAAAAGGGTTAAATTGACCTGAATGATTGAAAAGAAATTTACTATGCTTTGAAGTAAGTTTTAAATCAAATGTCATTATCAAGCTTCCCGCTTGATTGATTGACAACGCTCGATAAATTCAGGCAATACTTTTTCAAAGTAATCACTATCAATACTGAAGTAAGGTCTCCCGGTGCCACTTTGTCGCAGATAGGGAGTACTATCGACAGAACCCGAGTAGACCATCATTGGCCAATTATTCTTTTTAGCGAAGTGGTTTACGATGTCATATCCAGTCATACCCGAATGGCATATGACACCATCAATTTTCAACGACGCAATGTAATCGACGTCAACTGTTTCACAAACTTCGATTATATTTCCATAGCCCAACCGTTCAATCTTTTCCTTAAACGACGAATTACGCTCGGGACGTCGATCGTCGTCCATGTAGATAATTCTAAGCATTTAGTCTTTAAACTCTCTTAGGGTAAACATTAACCTTCCTTTTTTCGCATCTACAGCTACAGACGCTTTGTGAAATGAATGCTCTGTCAGATTTACAATAATATTTTCCAACACACTTTTGCTGTTACGTTCTTTAAAGCTCCCATGAACTAAAAGATCTCCCACAGGTAAAAATTCCCTAGCAGCAGAAGTTAGATCTCCACCAGCGATCCATTTTTTGACTAGACCCGAGTCTGATGCCATATCTATTTTCGGCATTTTGCTGAATGGCAGTCCTGTATCTCGCCTGAATATTTGCAAACATCTAGGCTCTTTGGTTTCCGGATCCTCGTTAATAAAACAGAGCACATACGGCTTATTAGCCGATGATGTTCTCACCCTTTCACTATCAGCCATATGCTGCTTAATACTATCAAGAACCTTCTTTAACGAATCTCGCCACGCTTTAATATCTGTGACGACTCTGTCTTCCATGTTACTTCTATCGATTTCAACAGCGTTCTCCATACCCGCGGCAGATACAGCGGGCAAAGCAATTTGTTGATAAAAGTTGTCAGTATCATTTTCATAAAGTCGTACAGCAGATTTTAAATCACGAATTGCTTGTACTGCTTTAGCCGATTGCTTAGATGGTTTTTCAATATTAATGCGAACATCATCTCCATTGCTTCGCAGCAGGTTAAGAAGCTCTTTATGAGTATTTGATAGCTTCTGTTTTAAGGTTTTTGAAAGATATCTAAAGTTTTGGGCAACTGACTCAGACAAATTGTCAACAAGCTGTTTCACACTATGTCCATCTCCATTAGTGCTTTTGTGAAAAAGATCGTCCAGCGGGTACATATTCAATTTTTGACAAACAACACGTTGTTTTTTGGGATCTGGCCAACCTTGTTCGACTAGCATCTTAATTTTATCCAGATCAAAGGAAGAATGAGACTTACAATGCACTATCAATGCTCTCTGTAAATTTTGAGGCGCACTGTTAAAGAAGGTCTCATAACGAGATTTGTCTGACTTTAATTTATCGGCTTGCTCTTTAAGGCTTTTTTCTTGTTCAGATAGTAAGCCACTATCCAAAGCCAGATAGGGCTGAGTCTTTATTAGGGATTGAAGGTGAGTAAGCTTATTGGCGAGCCTAAGCACTACGTGTTCAACAGGCCACTCAAATTTCATCGCAATGCGATAAAATGCTCCTAGCATCTCTTCATATTTTTTTATTCGGGCATACTGTTTCGGAGAAATTGAACGTCTCTTGTCCAAATCATAGGGCGAGTTAACTGCCGTACACACAACTTGCCCGTACCAATGAATTCTTCCCAACAGATGCAGAGCATAAATTTTGTGCATTTCATCTTCTGTTATTGGCTTAGGATGCTTGACTCCCTTAGATGGTGAACGTAAAAAACGCCCGAGCGTTCCGTTTTTAAAAAAACCAATGGGCAAAAATGCATCAAATGCTCTTTTATTTTTTAGCTTCCAAAATTCCAATATCGACTTCTCAACTGAGTCATATTTGTGCTCGAGGTTGTAAAGTGTCGCTCTGAGTGCGTCCACATGTTTTTTATGCAAATTTAGTCCATCATTAACCACTATCCCCGTTACCATCTGACGCGTACTTCGATACATTATTTTTGTTTTGGCCTCATTGATTTGAAAGCCATTTCTTCGCACATGACGAGTTACTTCATCTATTATTTTTTGTGGGGATATCCGCTTTACATTGTTGGTCGATATCGTCAAGTCATCGGCGTAACGCGTATAAGTTAAATCATATTTTGCTGCAAACTTTCCAAGCTGATAATCCAACTTTTTGCAGATAAGGTTTGAAAGCAAAGGGGAACTAGGGGCGCCTTGCGGTAACCCTCTGTTGATATCAATCTCTTTTGGCAGACAAACTAAAGATGCAGCTACAGCCGCCTGACGATGACTAAAACCATATGGCTTTTTAATGAGCATCCCAACTATTCTAGGGAAGGTAATAGAAGGGAAAAAATCTTTAAGGTCGATGCTTATCACGACCTTTTTTCCAGTATGTGCCAACGCATTACTCACGACACCCCTAGGCCTGTCTACGCCGCTGACGGATTCAACATCCTGATCATCTTTGAGCGGTTTTACTGAATTTGCGGAGACAAAGCCGTAGGCATACTGTGAAACGTCATGATTTTTCTCAAGATACTTTCTCAGTTTGGACTGATACTCTTTAAGCTTGTGGTCAACTGTGACTAGCTGCCTTTCAGTACCATTGCGCTTTTTGATGGAAAAGGTTTTATAGTGTTTCTTTGTTATTGGCCAACACCCATTTTTCGATAGCAGTTTGGTATCAAAAACAGGTTCACTCGCTAGCAACTCTTCTAGCAATGAAAAGATGTCTTGTTCTTTTTCTGTATTTTTCGAAGTTGGTTTAATTATTTTCATTATTCAATTGAGGTCGCGCTTCCCCAGATTACTCATCGCGCTTGCGCGAAAATTGTCCTATAGTGTCACTCATGTATTCTCATGAATGTTAGATATTACATAACGCTACGTGTAACACGTAACAAGCCAATTGCCTGATTCGGAGTAAGTGAGCAACAAGTGCTCAATTACCCTACTACAGACAACGACTTAACTAATCTGGAGAAGCGCTTTTAAAGTTTATCAAATTTTTCAGACTGTCTCTTCAATTTTCAGTTTTATTTATGAAGCATTAGACTTGTTTTGAAAAAACTATTTCAAAGTTATCCGAATCCCATTTTGTTATTGAACCCACCCAATCTATTTTAGGCGAGAACGTGTTCTTATACTTACTGGCGTCCTCACCACAAGCAATTGCCTCCGGCGAATTCGTTTTTGCAATAATTGCGCGAACTGTTGCCCCATTTTTAGTTGCTAGATCAAGCTTTTCTCTAAACTCGGAGTTGCCATTGCCACTCCATCGACTGACTCTATCAACGTACTTCATAGCCCGCTCTCCGTTAACCGTTACCGGCTGAAAGAATTGGTGCCACAGACTCAGTACAAGCTCACCTTTTTCATTAAATGCCGATACAGACCACTGCACGTTGTTTTGCGTAGCTTTGAATGCCTTGAACGCCTCTGAAATTAACATAGCCATCTCCTTTTACTTAATCCAAAGCACCTATCTGGTCCAATAACGGCATTCCATCATCAGCCAATCCTTGAAGTTCACCGGCCATTGACATCATTTGGTTCGTGATCCCATCAATTTGCTTTTCGCGCTTGTTCCAAATACGAGTCATGGCATTACGTTCCTTCTCAAGTTCTTCCTTCATGACTCTTTGGTGATCAACCACTGCTTTTACTCGTTGAAGAAACTGAGGACTGCAAATATAGTCATAGACAGCCTCAATATGTTGTTCACGACCCGTACTAATTACTTTTTGTCTCTGCACTTCAAGTAATTGCATTCGTAATGCGTCAGCCAAACTTTTAACCAAACTAGGCTTTACTAACCAAATATCGTCTCTTATGACCATCGAGCCCCTTTCTTCTGCCGGGAACACTTCTGTTACGATTACACCTATGTTGCCATTAACTGACTGCATGTCTGTTTTAAGCTTACTGATCCAGTTATTACTCCAGTTCTCAGTGCGCTTTGTTTCCCATACCACTTTCCCACACTCAGTGCCGGAGCGCATTTTCACCGTTTGAATAATGTCAGCACCTCGCGCCCCCGTTTTGACAGCTTCCACTTCGTCTAAGGGATATTCAGTGGCAAGAAGTGATTCCAGCTCAAGCTCAAGCACTTCACCTTGAAGCTGCTGAGATCCTTGAGCAAGCTTTCGCTTCATCTCTTCATTCGCTTTCACGGCATCAGCGAGCTTTTTATTGTATTCAGCCTCTCTTAACTTAAAGCTTTCCTCCAAACTCTCTTGAATAGACTTCTTTTCTTCATCGAGCTTTCGTGCCACTTCCAGCTCCAAGTTCTTTCGGCTTTCTTCAATAGATGCTTTTTCTTTCCTCAGCTGCATTTCCCTATTCCGAAAATCTGCTATTTGCTCTTTTTGCATGGCAATGGAATGTTTGAGCTCGTCACTCTCCAGTTTCATATTCTCAATGGCCAATTCTGCTGCCTTTTGCTTTTCTCGCTCAATGCGCTGCTCCAACCTCTTAGCGGCCTCACCACTATCTTGTAATTGCTGGGTCAGCTCTTCGATTTGGCTTTCCTTGTCTTTTACCAAAGATCGCTCCAACTCCTTTCGGATCTGTTCTTCCAGCCCAGACTTGGACTCTTCGAGTTGCTTTAAAAAGTCAGTCTCATGCTTCTCTATCAAATGACTTGCGATACCATCTCTCAGTTGGAACTGTGTATCGCAGTGTGGGCAGGTAATATGGTCGTCGGAGTTGATGATTATTTTGGCGCTCATGATATTTTTCCTAAATTAAAAATTCTTTCCATAATGTAAGCACCTTACGTGCCAAAAATAAAAGCCCTTATTTTACAAATACTTAAGAAGCATTACTGTATACAACCCAATTAAAATAGCAAATATAATTACCATTTAGCAAAATTATTAGCGGTTATTTTTATTTCATAGCCTTAGAAAAGAAAGGTGAAGCGACACTTCTGCCCCCGCAGTCCAATATCACCAAGTTTTCCGTTGAGCGAGTGATGGAGGTATAAATAAGTTCTGGCTCATCTTCTTCCAGCATGATGTAAAACACTGTTTTTGCTTCTAATCCCTTATAGCTATGTGTTGTTGACAGCTTGATGTTGCCTGAATTTGCGTAAAAATGATTTTTCTTTATGCGTCTGACTCGCTCAACCTCACTCGAACTTGCAGAAATCTCTTTATTGACTTCATGTTCTGTCATCTGTTCTAGAAGCCCCTGTTCTACACCCAATATCGCAGCTAGCTCCTGATATGTTTCAAACATACAGTGAGTCTTTTCTCTAGCAGTCAAAAGATCGTTCAACTTTCGCAACGGAAATATTTTTGAACTAATTATGATGGTGTCATTTGGGTGTAAATCATAAGCCTTTATCAGCTCCTGAATCGTCTCGAATGCTAACTCTACAAAATCTGCGGTTGGCAGCTTTTCATGTTTCAAGAGGCTGAAGCCCATACCCAATTGTTCTGCGGGTGTCTCTATTACGTCCGTGTCGGAATATTTATCAATCAAAAAGTTGAGCTGGAACTCTTTGAACAATCTATTCAATGGGGAGTCATAACTCGTTCTGTAAGAGCGCGTTAACTTGTTCCAACGTCCAAAACCTTGAGCTATAACGGCCGACCGGCCTGAGTTTCTTGCGTAGATATCTTGAGAATCATCGCCAAGCAAAACCATTTCACCATCTTGCTTCAGAAAATTGTCTCTGATTATTTTTACCCACTCAGGCTTATAGTCCTGAATTTCGTCCACGAGCACAGTGTCATACTTCACTGTATCTTTTTCACTGAACAAATCTACGTCATACAGTCGCTCCAGACCGTATCGTGCAACAAGCTCTACTATGTCCCGTGATGTGTTATTGAGTTGTGAGTTAAAAAACTGATGGTAATTTGAGATTTCAAAGCTAGTAAAGTCACGCCCCCCTTGCAGATCGCTAAGTTTATCACGTATGTAATTTTTTAAAGTAATATTGAAAGTAAGTATGAGCACTTCTGAGCCATGACGACTTCGCGCGTTAATCGCTCTGCTAGCTAAGATGGTCGTTTTTCCGCAACCGGCGACCCCCTTAATCTTTTGCTTACCATTATCACTTAAAGTCAAACGTTGCTGTTTATCGTCCAACTTAATATCAATACCCTGTTTGATTTCATGCTCAGATGGACTCAAACGTCGTTTAAAGTCCCTATAAACATCTTCGTCAAAGAGAACGTGATTGTCTTGATTTCTGATTTTTTTCACCAGTTTCTGAATGCTGTCGTAGCCAAACGACATCCGTTCATCTCGCTGGATTTGGCGTTTTTTGTTTAACAAAGACTCATTAACACGCTCATATTTTTCAAAACGAATAGCACCACTGCGATAATCACTTTGAACTTGCTGTCTATGCATAGCATTTGAGCTGTGGACTGGCTTATATAACGAGGTTAACTGTTCCTGACCTGCTTTGTGAAAATACACGAAACAATGAACAAGATTGTAAAAGTTCGGGTTCGTTAAACGGCGAATGCCTACTACGGGAAGATGCAAGTCATAAAGGTTTTTCTTGTAATTAAAGGCTTGTGATTGCGGCGATTTTACTCTCTGTCTTCCTTGACCGGCCATGACTGACCAAGAGTTTTTATCATCAATTGTGTATAGGCCGAGATCCCAGTCTTTTACTTCAATAACAAACACGCCAATACCCTTCTTCATTATAATGATGTCAGGGCGGTCACCATCTAGATAAGGATTAAAGAAAACCTCATAGGTCTCGTCTAGGTTTTGCTCCAAATACTTAACTAAATGCAGCTCGCCATCTGTTGGCGGAACCTTCAATCTTTGAATGTTTTCTAACGTTGGATAAATCGTGGCCAAAATCTTTCCTTTGATATTACAAGCTACGTTTTCTTCGGGTCGATAGTGACACTCTTGTCAGTATCTTCCCTTGAATTACATGTGATTTCCTTTCCGAAAATAATCTTCTGTTACCAATTCCTAATCAGTTAGCTATCAGATTTAAATGTATTAATCTGACCATTCAAAAACCTTTCTAATGACTCGCTTAACATGGAGGTTTGCCTAAGCGTTTCAGCTTCACTTAGAAAATTGACCCAACCGTATTCAGGCATGACAAGTACCTAAAGCTGGACTAAATGAATACTTTTTGTCTTCTTCAATCTTCCTGATTACATCCATAACATATCCTTGTTTATTAAAGCTCTCCTGCAAAGGCTTTTTGGCTCAGTGAATCGAAAAGCTGTATTTGTTTTACAGAAGAATCTAGTTGCTTCGAAATCTTTCCGACAGCATGCTCTATTATTTCAGAGTATTTAAGCTGTAAATTTGCTGGTGGAAGCAATATATTTAAATTTTTTAAAGCAACAATCTTAAGCTCAGCAAATGTAGTTCCTGAAGCAATCGAGCTGTAATTTGCAAAAAATATTCGTTTTAAAAAGCTTCTCAGGTAATCAGAGTTTATCGTTGTTTGGCTAGACTTTATCCAAAGCACTCTTCCATCTTTAAAGTAAAATGGTTCATTGTGACTTACCTGCCAAATACGCCCATCAGGACAAATTGAAGGAAGCAATAAGTCCCCAACTTTTGGAACACCACCGTGTGCTTTCAAGGCTTCGTAGTGTTCTTGTGATATAAATAGGCTGGGATTGATTTTTTCACTATTTCCTAGCTTTCCTACCTCTGTGCCACGATAAAAGGGAATACCTGAGTCTACAAAGTCGTCCACGAACACTCTTTTGCTCGAACCGACTGCACAAATATCACCAAGTTTTTTAGATTCCCATCCCATCGGATTCGTCACCGGATCACCGAACATATCCAGAAAGACGCTTTTGAGAAAATCATCGGCGAGTTGGATGGCTTGCTGGCGTTTGCGGCGGATGGCATCGGCATTGTCTAAAATTGCGGCAATGCGTTTTTGCTCGTCGAGTGGGGGGAGTGGGATTTTTGTATCTTTAATCATCCCTTGACTGATATTCGGTTGGGCTCCACCAACAGCATTTCTCAGGAAATCAGGTACAAGTGAACGAAGTGCATAATAGACATACTTTGGAAATGCTTTGTGTTCGTCTGGAATTATACTACAAACAGCCTGATTGGTGGCCGCATCTATTCCTAGCATGGCCATTCGACCTACTGTTGCACCATACATGGCAAGTAAAATAGCGCCTTTAGGAACAAGTTTGGCACTGCTTTTTTTAACACCTAATTGGGTAATGAATTCCGACGCTTCCTCCACGACTTTTTCACGTAAGTCGCCAGATTTTATCCACGGAATGTCTCCGTTATAAAACTCAGTGTTCCTCCTTGATGGAGTACCACCGCTTCCCGTTTTACAAAAATCACCTATCGCAACCAGTGGCCAACTCACAGCATTCCCTCCAATGCTTTCAAATCGGCCATGATGTCTTCTTCAAGCTTTACCAGCTTACCCAAGATCACCTTGGGCTCTTCGAACTCTTCTGCCTTATAAACCGTTTCTTTGTAGCGGTTGATAGATAAATCATATTTGTTATCAGCAATTTCTTCCTTGCTCACCCAGAACGCTTTTTGTGTTTTATCATTCTGCTCAGTGCCAGCTATCGCTTTGTCGCGCGATTTATATTTGGTCACCATATCTGGGAGATCATTGTCTTTGATTGGCGTGCGTTTATCGTCCAAACTAAAACCATCTGCTTTCACATCATAAAACCATACATGGTCTGTGGTTCCGCCTTTCGTAAAGATAATTATGGCAGTTGAAACCCCTGCATAGGGTTTGAACACCCCGCTCGGAAGCGAAATCACGGCTTCTAACTGATTATTTTCTACCAGTAGTTTGCGAAGCTGTTGGTGTGCTTTGGATGAGCCAAACAGCACGCCATCAGGAACGATAGTCGCGCTTTGCCCCCCTATACGTAACATACGTTCTATCAGCGCAACGAAAAGCAGCTCGGTTTTTTTAGTTTTGACTTTACGGAGAACTTCGGGACAAACATCCTCTTCATCCAGCGAGCCTTTGAAGGGTGGGTTCGCATAAATCACGGAAAAGCCCTCTTTGGCCTCTTTGGGGAATTTCTCACTGAAGCTTTGGCTGAGCGTGTCCTGATAGTGAATATCAGGCTCTCTAATGCCGTGCATCACAAGGTTCATGGCGGCCACGCGAAGCATAGTCGCGTCAAAGTCGAACCCATGGAACATATCCGTGTCGATATGCGTCCTATCCTCAGGCTCTAGAAGGTCGCCCGAATACAATACATTCTCCACCGGCTTACCATTGACATCCACAAGCGGTTGGCCGTTTTCATCAAACAGCGGCTCTCGCTCTACCCCTTCTTCTGATGTGTACTTTTCCAGTAAGTACTCATAAGCAACGGTCAAGAAGCCGCCTGTTCCTGTCGAAGGGTCGCAAATACGGCTGTCTTTGCTTATCTCAACCATCTCCACCATGGCGCGAATAATATGACGCGGGGTTCGAAACTGTCCATTGATACCGGCAGTAGTTAATTTACTCAGCAGATATTCGTATAAGTCACCCTTGGTATCGGCGTTCTCAAGCGGTAAGTCATTTATCAGCTCAACGGCTTTCACCAGCAGGCTCTGCTTTTGGATCATGAGCTGCGCGTCTTTCATAAACTCGCTGAACAGTGCGCCCTTACCTGATGTTTCTGCAAAGTAAGGAAAAAGCTCATCACGGATAGTTTTGTACAGCTTTTCCGCACCAAGGTGACGCAGGTTCTGCCAACGCAAATGCTGCTGTTCATCAGTAAAGCGACGATTAAACGGTTTGCCCGTACGGGCACTTCGTTTTTCATCTGCCTGCTCTGCCATGTCGAGCATCCGGGCGTACATTAAAAACGTGACCTGCTCGATAACCGTTAACGGGTTGGTGATACCGCCGGTCCAGAATTCTGTCCAGAGCTTGTCGATTTTGCTTTTTAGTTGTCCTGTTATCATTCTTTTCTCTTTACTGCTTATAGGTGAGCCACGCGCTTGTAATTAATCCCGTGGCTGTTGATTGTTCTGATTTCGCTTACCTAATTGCACACCAAACTGTTGCACAAATTGTGCAATCACATCGGCTTGAGCTTCACTGAATACGCCATCCAAGCCGCCATCATGAATTTGTGTAAATGGCGCTTCATATAGCTGCTCGACTTGGATAGTGCCAAAGCGCACCAAGTGATTTTTCAGCAACGTAATAAAGCGCTGTTGTTTGCTATTTAAGTGGGTATGCACCTGCTGAACAAAATCGGTAAACGCCTGCTCGATGGCAGCTCTATCCATGCCCACGATGGTACGCAGGATCTTATCAAGTGATTCTGTCGACTCCGGGAAGAATTCTTTCAGCGTGTTCAGTTCAACGTTGGGGTTTTGCACATGAACCAGTGCGTTTAATTGCTCCAATTCGGCTTCTGTCACAGGTTCACCACTGCGAATTTTCTGGAGTACCGCATCGGTTTCAAACAGTGGCGTCAGCGTTTTTTCTACTTCACGACGAAAAATTTCGTAGTCGACCGAGACGATTTTGGCCTTGCGCTCCTGCACCTGAATGCCGTCGGCCTCCTCCGTTACATCGATAAAGACTTCTGGCCGAGGTTCATAGGTGTCCTTTTTACGCAGGTGAATAATACTGCGTAACGCTTTGCGACTTTCCTCTAGCTTGAAGAAAGTTAAATCCTGCCAATATTCATCCTGCTGAATATTATGTATTGCTGCCGCCTGTGCACGCACTTCATTCAAATGCATCTGCAACTTCGACACTTTGATTAGTAACGCCTGCTTGGCGACATCTATTTTGCTTTTATTGGTAAACAGCATGAGTTGTAACTGCGCCATTTCGTTGTCGAAACGCAGAGCTTCACCCAACCCCATTATGTTGCGCCATTGCATGAGTGGCGCAATCACTTCCTGTAATCGTGTTTTCGTTTGAGGAGCAAACGTCTTAAGGCGTTCTAAATCTTTACACACCTCGACATCCTGCCAGTTTTCCCGCACGCTAATCGTATTCATATCAAGCGCACAGATGTCTTCATAAATTAAGCCTATGACCTCTTCAAAAGCATCCATTTCAGCACGTTGTAGTAGAGTTTCAGCCAGCGCCAAACGGGTTTCAAAAACGCGCTGACATAATGACTTACTTTGACTGACATCGTCCTCATCCGGATCTTCATCGAAGTATTCAAAATTACCCCAGTGGTCAAAGATTAAGAAGTACGACTTATCCTGCCCCTCGCCATAAAGATTCGGGCACAGGCGTGTGCCACGGCCAATCATCTGCCAGAACTTAACTTTCGATTTGATCGGCTTGGCGAAAACCAGATTAACGACTTCGGGCACATCAATGCCCGTATCGAGCATATCGACTGAAATGGCAATACGAACGCTGCTTTCATCAGTCGATTTAAAGTCATCAATGAGCTCTTCCGCACGTTCATATTTTGAATGGATCACCCGGCAGAAATTATCTCCCATCTGAGGATAGAGCTCGGCAAACAGAGTCGACAGCAATTCTGCGTGGGCAATATTTCGGGCAAAGATAATGGACTTACCGGGCAGTTGGCCATCGGCATCTCGCTGCCCCTTTTCCATCAAATTGCGTAGGATATGACGGTTGGTGTCTTTGTTTTTTACCGCCTCGTCAATTTGGGATGCCTCAAAATCCAGCTCATTAGGATCAATGCCTTGGTCTTCCAGCTCCGCTATTTGCTCTTCGGTCAGCTTTTCTGACTTAATACCATCACGCAAAAACTGGGTGGTATACGACACCACTTTATACGGCACCAGATTACCGTCAGAGATTGCCAGTTTTAAAGGATAGTTGGCGGTAGGCTTTTTGTAGTCACAGCCAAACAGCTGACACGTTGACCGCGAGACCATTTCTACCGGTGTTGCGGTTAAGCCAACTTCCAGCGCATCGAAATATTTAAAGATATCGCCGTAAATGTTGTAAATAGAACGATGGGACTCATCGGCTACTATCAGGTCAAAGTAACCTACATCGTATTGCTGGAAGATACGCATCATGCCGGGATAGGTGGCAATGAACACACGGGCCCCAGCAGCAGCATCTTTTTTACTTTTTCCAACCACATAAAGCGGCTCGTTGGTGTGCTCATTGAACGCATTGCCCGCCTGCTTGCGAAGCTCTTTTCTGTCGCAAAGAAACAGCACGCGCTTCGCCCAACCTGCTTCCAGTAGGCGTTTGGCCAGTGCAATCGATACCCGCGTCTTGCCCGTACCTGTCGCCTGCACGACGAGTGCTCGACGGTGTTTGTCGGTAAAGCGCTCACATACCCGTGAGATGGACTCCATTTGATAGAGCCGTCCGGCGACATTCGTATCAATGGGAGTCCTATTTAAATCTTTTTTCAGTGAACGCTGCTTAATGAGGTATTGCAGGCTGCTTTTGGAGTAATATCCATATAGTGTTCTGCTGTTATAGCCCTGCGCATCATCGAGAATTCGGATATCATAACCGTTTGAATAGAAGATCACTGGGCGCTGGCCATGCTCTTTCTCTAGTGCATTTGCGTAAAGGATTGCTTGCTGACGACCTTTTTCCACTGACTCACGGGTACGTTTGGCTTCAATAAGCGCTAATGGTTTACCGTCATCATCCCAGAGCACATAGTCAACGTAGCCTATGCCAGTTTGCGTCGGTTGGCCAGAGACTTCAACTTCCTTACCAACTTCCTCAGTACAGCTATCATCAATAGATACGTCCCACCCTGCGGCGCGCAAATCCATATCGATAATACGCTTTCTCGTTTCGGCTTCATTGAAATCAAAACCAGACATCGATTCAAAGCCTACTTTTGCAGCATCAATTGCGCTCTGATCAATGGCCTGTTTTAGTTTTGCTGCTTCCTGTTGCGCAGCCAACTGTGCCTGTTCAGCCGCTTTGAGTTCATCTAACGCCTGTTGCAGCCGCGCTTCACTATCTTTTAGTTTAGCTTGTAGTTTCTTGTTCTCACGAGCAAACGTGGCATCAGACTGAGTTGCTGTTTTCTCACAGTCCGGTGCTTTGAACTCTGGTAAGTCTTCCCGTTTGCCACCACAAAAAGCGACGTAAAAATAACTGGAAACAAAGTAGCTCTCTTTGAGGATCCAAACCGCGTCCTGTTGACTAACTTTACCTTCGTGCGCTGCACGATTACCGCTTTTGCGTATCGCATGCAGTTTGTCTTGAATGGGCTTTGGGACAACACTTCGAAACTCATCTGCGGTGAGCTTATCCATGATGTTAGCATTGGGATAAACCGGCAGATTCAACTTGGCGTATATAACACCGACGAACTTTTCGATGAGACAACGCATTTTCACCAGCGCACTTTGAGGATCGCTGCACGCATAGTCTTCCGCAAATGCTGCGAGCTGGTGTAACTCAGGCCAAGGCTGTAAATGTTCAAAACTCATAGATTGCTTCATTCAGTAGTATCCCTGTTCTGGTATGAGCGAAATTGATGCCAAATTTGTTTTTCTGTGGATTCTCTCATTCAATTTTCAGACTTTTCATCCAGTTTTTTAACGTCTGTCGATTGCTGAGACTGAGCATTTCTGCCGTTCTAGTAAGATGATTTCCGGTAGCTTTTAACGCTGCCAGTATATATTTTTTCTTCGTGTTTTCAATAATTTGCTCTAACTCAACCTGCTGTCCAAACGCGAGATTTATTTGTGCATTATCGCTATGAGCCTCCCGTTTTATCATGGCTTTTTGAATATCTTCTGCTTCAATATTCGATTTTCCTGAAGTTATAAATACGCGATTCATCGTGTTCCAAAATTCACGAATATTGCCCGGCCACGGTTGACTTTCAACAAATTTAATTGCGCTTTCGGAAAGTTTTTTACGTTTATAATTGGGCTGTTTGCTACATGTATGGTTGATGGTTTGTTGAAACTCATCTATCAAAACCGGGATATCGTCGGCTCTTTCTCTCAATGCTGGAATTTGTATGATGCCAACTGCAAGGCGATAGAATAGATCTTCTCGAAACACACCGTCGATCATCATTTTTGTGAGATCTCTGTGTGTCGCACCGATGACCCTAACATCAACGCTGATTGTCTTATCATCGCCAACCCGGTTTATTTCACCTTGTTGTAGGGCTCGCAACAGTTTCACCTGCACGTCTGCACTTAATTCGCCGATTTCGTCCAGAAACAACGTTCCACCGTGGGCTTGTTCAAAGATCCCTTCTCTATCGGAGTTAGCGCCTGTAAACGCCCCTTTTATGTGACCGAACAGTATGGAATCGACTAATGTTTCGGGAATGGCTCCGCAATTTATAACCCTCAGAGGTTTGTCAGCACGCAAACTTGCCTGATGAATAGCTTTTGCCATGTTTTCTTTACCAGTACCGGTTTCACCCGTTATCAGTATTGGTACATCGCTTGCGGCCAAATTTTTGGCTTCTGCAATGGTTTCTTTCATTACTGCACTTTTGGCTGTGATTGCAGAGAAGGCTTTCCCTGTATTTGGTAGCTTTAAAGCTTTCGAAGCCGCATTCTTCGCAGCAGATTTTACATACTCTCGTCCGAAATCAAGTGGAATGACAGCTTCGGCTATGGTGTTATCCGGTGCAGATTGATAGAAGGAAGTATTATCTTTTCCCTTCCCCAGCAGCACACTGATAACTGCCATCGCTGGTGTACCAGATGAAATATTGATACACAGTGAATCGCTTTTTTCAGCTAATGGTGTGATCCACGATTCAGTAGCGACATGAATGCTCTCGTAGTCAATGGGACTTACTAACTCAACATTTTTGACCTGAAGACTCCCGCAGGATCTGTCGTTTTTATTAAGTAAATCAGACAACCACGAGTGATAAGCAAGTGTTTTGTCATGCCAGCTATTTGCGAGAATAATGATATTGTCGAATGCTGGCTCGTGCTTCAGCGCAATTGACGCAAGTGCAGCCAATTGTCCCTTTTGCATATTTTCGATATCAGCCTTACCGAGCCAACTTAGCAAAGTATTCATAGTGCTTTATTATCTTTTTACTGTGGAAATATATTTACATAAAGCAAATATTTTTGCGAACAATATTACTTGTGCACAATAATAAATCGTTAGAAAGCGACTAGTTATCAACATTGTTTTAGTTTGCGTGAGGCGCGTCACATTTTCAGATAATCATCCGGTTGATCGGCGAAAAGTAAGATATAAAAAAGGAGCGTGATGCGAGATTACATATTTTGTAATCAACTAAGATTTGAAATCAAACGTGGTGAGCCTTTATGACTGAAATGAGCTGTAACTCAATAATCAATATATGTGCAAAAGTCAGAGGAGATGAATTCTCATTGCCCTCCTTTTTCACGCCGATGCTACGCCGAGCTTCAAAAGATAATGATTTTTCCGAGTTGAATGCCAGCATCGAACATTACTCTTTAAACAGTAAAGTTTTAGGTGTATTGATCAACGATACCATTGATCATGGCTGCTACCGCACTCTTCGCTATGTAGTAAATGAGTGCTGCAAAAGCCCGATTTCAGAAGGAGTGTGGTTATCGTCAATCTCATCTCTGATCCTTAACAAGGAGCTACGTGCTCTAAAATTCTGTTTACAGTACTTTAAGCCTGAGAATTATGATGATGATGTCGTACAGGCTGAGCTAGAAATGGCGTTTTATAATTTTTATTGTCAGGAAACCAATAGCTTTTTACCTTCGGATATCGATAAATCTGTCGTCAGAGCCGTACTGCCACACTTTCCTAATCCCCTCTATGATCACCTGATTGATGCATTAGAAAGTATATGTGGCTATGATCTAATCGTTTACCTTCCCGCGTTCACTCAATTACCAGAGCATTTATTGCGCTCTTTTCTTACATATAAAAATGTAAGTCCGACAACATACTTGAATACACTGCCTATAGGTCACCCTCACGCATCACTTGCGTTGAAAATCTTCTTAGACAGCTTTCAGTCGAAAACGAGTGGCGATAACAAACTGTTCTGCACTAAATAGCTGGCTCTTTGCTTTTTATCAATAGGAATATACCGCTGACTAGTGAGATCCAAGCCTTGTCGTTCAGATTCAGCTAAAACCTCACTTAACGTTAATTGATCAGGCCTTAGATAGATGACGATATTCTTATTCTGTTCATGATATTCAAATTTCAAACGATCATTTTCAACTTGAGCAATGAATGACTCAGTATTTTCGGAGTTGCTATGAAAATGATGCTGAGAATCGCAATGCTGTGCACCTTGTATCTCAAAAAAGACGTCTAATAAACGAAAATGTATAAGCAAGTCAGCTCGAAGTGACCACTTTTTACTACGCCCCTTAGATAACGGTATCTCCAGTGCGCTAGCTAATGGATTTTTGTTATGGTCAAAACGCGAAGACAATATTGCATAAAGTCTTTTGCCACATTCGTCATAAACACGTGAACAGCTTACGATCGAGTCTTTCAATTCTGGATACGCTGTTATCAAAACTTGCGTGATGGTTAGACCCGGCATAGATGCCAGATAAGAAAGTTTGTAACGATTAAAGTCACTCTGCCCCAATAAAGATAACTTTTGAATTTTTGACAGCGGTGAATTTTTACCGAAAACTTGTTCGGTAAGCCAGTCAATAGCTTCTCTTGCTTTTTTACATTGGAGCTCGCCACACTCATCTCGCCAGTAAAAGTTCGGTACCCCTCCTATGAACTGAAAAACCTTGAAATTTTGTTCTGGGAATAACTCAATACATAGTTGAGCAAAAGGAGTATTACGATTTCTAGAGCACGCGGAAGAGATAGATCCATTATTTAATTGGGCATCTAATTGCTTCAATGAAAGCTCAGGGAGAGCTGTGATTGGCTTTCCCATATTTTGCAATGCAGCAACAATTCTCTCTCGAATAAACTCAGGAGAGTCCCATGCATTATTAGGTGCAACGTGTGTCTCAAATTCTTTTTCACCAAAGTAAAGACACATTTTGGATACACTGTTACCAAACTTGTCCATCAGCTTCACCCCGAACCAATCTTTCCTTAATGAATCAGTATTCGGCCACTTGTTATCAATACCAAGTCTGATCTTCATTTTTGTAAACAGATCAAGTGCAACTTCTGGTTGTTTTTCAAAAAAATTATTCGGTAAGGAACTAACCCGCTCGTAATTAATTTCTCCAAGAATTGAGGATTTAAGTTCTGTTGTATGTAGGATTGCACTGGGCAACAGAGTTTTTATTACTGGATCATTCCGCAGCTGCGATTGAGTTAGCTGTTCAATTGAGCATTCATTTACTTCTGCGCATTGAAACAATAACTGTGCTGCTCGCCCACAGCTCAGAAGAAACGATTTTCTTGTTCGCGGTGACAAACAGTGCACAACCTCTTCATTAATGCCCAACGCCAAAAACGCTTTAGAATAATTGTCACTCTTCGACTCAGCAAGCCTGCGTATCTGGTGTCGACTCAACCCAAATTTACTAGCCAGTTGCTTCAAATCCGGTAAATTGAAATTTGCTTTTATGTGGTGAATTACATCGAAAAAGCTACAGTCTCTGAGATCTGCAATTGTTGATACTGTTTGGAGCTTGGTAAATACAGCCATTGTCTAGTTCCGTAATTCTTTCAACGAAGTACGGACTACGAAGACAAATCAAGTGCCTCTCATACTTTTTGTGCGTGATAAGCTCAGTATAGCTGGAGATCCAAAAAGCTATTACGAGACACCGAGTTTATCCAATCCTCACCGTATTTATTTCTACATATACACTAGCTTGACTTTGAGGCAATACAGTTTAAAACTTGTTAGTACACACGGTGAGTACACAAATTTGATATGGTAATGAGCTGTTATTGCGAGCCAACAAGTTTCAGTTGTAACGTATTGAATTTTAGAGCTTTTGAGGTAAGGAATTGGTCGGTGTGAGAGGATTTGAACCTCCGACCCCTGACACCCCATGACAGTGCGCTACCAGGCTGCGCTACACACCGACCGAAAGAGCGGACAAGTGTACTCATTTTTTCCGTTAATGCAACGCGAAACACGTAAAAAACTGCGCCGTCGAATCTGTTTGTCTGAATAATCATCAAGTGCATGGAAATTGGCAGTTGGCAGCCTTTCTAAAGGCTAGCTCAGAGTACAGTTGTGCTTCTGTGTGTTACCGATAAGCTTGAAAATACAGAACATGATGCCGTAAGTAACACAAAGAACTATACCGCCCGCTTTACAGCTCATGGCTTTATCCCCCTTGTGCGTAGGGACACATCGAACCCCACATGGAATCGACGACATGACATCATTTAAAATCTTGGTCTTGCTAAGTGGTTTTCTTATCAGCGTTGGGTTAGGCGGTCTGCTGATGTACGCAACCGCTTTGTACCTGCCTGAACTCAACGTTTGGCAAGAGCTGCTGTGCTATACGGCCATCGGTGCTGGCGTAGGCGCTGGCGCGTACCGATTATGCATTAAGCCCGCGCTGAGCCAGGACAGCGCGCAAACAGAATAGCCCACCGGCTAGGGGGCTGCCGCCACAATCAGCTTTATGAATCTGAGCTTATGCGGCTTGCCACAGCGCCGTCCTGCCCTCGGTACTTGGCATCCAGCCGGACACTGTAAGGTTTTTCAGCAGGGCGCGATAACAGCTCAAAACTTAGCGCCCCTATTTTCATAAGCGGCTTTAACGCCAGCGGCAGTTTACCGCTGTTAAAAAACTCGAGCACAATATTGCCAGACCAGCCCGGATCAATACGGTGAGCGGTTACATGCACCATCAGGCCCAGCCGGGCTAACGATGAACGACCGTCAAGCCAGCCTACAATATTGTCAGGTAGCGTGACCGATTCATGGGTGATCGCCAGCGCCAGTTCGCCGGGATGTAAGAAAAACGACTTATCTTCCGGTAACACAATTTCATCGCTCATTACGGTTTCCAGTGCCTGTTGCACTTGTGCTTTCGGGCCGCTCAAATCGATATAAGGGGCCTGGTGATCTTCGAACACCCGAAACTTATTACCCAGGCGAATATCCACGGTCACCCCGCTTATCTGGTCGTAGCTGGGCGTGGGCGAAATGCCTATTTTCCCTTCCTGTAAATACTCGTATATATCGCGATCACTTAAGCGCATATGTTGTCCTGAAACGTAAAAGTCCACGGTGAGCAGACACAATAAAACCGAAACCTGGCGCTATACTACACCGGCTTGAAGCTAATAGGGTCACCTTTCACGTGTTGTTCATTTTCGGTGGCCGGTTGGCTTAATGCCAGCTGCATAGAAAGCGCTCGCGCGGCCTCACAAAATGTATTGGTTAACGGGTCATCCGGTTGTGCAGACACCAACGGTTCGCCACTATCGGCATAAGCACGCAATCGGGTTGCCAGCGGTAGCGCGGCTAACAGTGGCAGGCCATACCGGTCCGCCAGCGCCTCCCCGCCCGCTTCACTGAAAATTGTGTCTTTATGACCGCAGGCCGTGCATTCGTAATAGCTCATATTTTCGATTAACCCCAATACCGGCACGTTCACCTTATTGAACATAGTGATGCCTTTCTGGGCGTCGGCCACCGCCAGATCCTGCGGCGTAGTCACCACCACCGCGCCGCAAAGCGGCACCTGCTGAGCCATGGTCAGCTGAATATCACCGGTACCGGGGGGCATATCGACGATCAGGTAATCGAGTACCGGCCACAGCGTTTCGTCCAGCAGCTGTTTGAGGGCGCGACTGGCCATAGGCCCACGCCACACAGCCGCGTCTTCCTGTGGCACCAGATAACCAATAGAGTTGGCCACAATGCCATAGGCCTCCAGCGGCTGCATATGCTTATTATCGCTACTGGAAGGAGACGCATCCGGGTTACCCAGCATAATCGGTATTGAAGGCCCGTAAATATCCGCATCCAAAATGCCTACCCGGGCGCCCTCCTGGCGGAGCGCCAATGCCAGGTTCACGGCAGTAGTAGACTTACCTACCCCGCCCTTACCCGACGCTACAGCAATAATATTTTTAATATTGCGGATGGGCGGTTGCTTAGTATGGGCACTTTGAATGTGCTGGGTCACCGTAACGTCTACCCGGTGCCCACTCGCCTGTAAGGCATCTTCTACATAATGGGCAATGGTGAGGTGCTGACTGGTGGCACAGAAAGGCAGTGTGATAGCTAAACTGTCTTTTTCCAGCTTACACCAGCGCTCGGTTTCGTTAGGCTCCAGGCTGAAATAATCGGCCAGTGCCTGACTTGCTGCCTGCGTGATTTTGTCACCCTTACGGGAAAAAAACATAAATTGCCCTTATTTGCGACTTCATGTTGAATTACGTAATGCAAAAATAGCGGTTTTCCGCTAGTATTTGCTCCCATTTTTCAACGCGAAGATTTAAGTTAACCGTCATTATGTCAGAAAACACTTTGTCCACCGCAGCGACAGGCGAAACTAACCAGCGCCGTATTCTGGTAACCAGTGCGTTACCTTACGCGAACGGCTCTATTCACCTGGGTCATTTGCTTGAACACATCCAAACCGATATTTGGACGCGCTTCCAGCGTCTGCGCGGCAACGAGTGCTACAGTGTCTGTGCTGACGATGCCCACGGTACGCCGGTTATGCTCAAAGCTCAGGAGCTGGGCATAACACCAGAAGAAATGGTGGCCAGAACCCGTGCCGAACACCATCAGGACCTGCTGGACTTTCATGTTGAGTATGACAACTATTATGTGACCCACTCGCCTGAAAACAAGGCTATTTGCGAAGAGATTTATCATCGTCTGGATGATGCCGGGTATATTTCCAAGCGCGTCATTAATCAATTATACGATCCGCAGAAGGAAATGTTCCTGCCTGATCGCTTTGTGAAAGGCACCTGTCCGAGCTGTGGCGCAGAAGATCAGAACGGCGACAGCTGTGATGTGTGCGGCGCAACCTACAGCCCTACTGAAGTAAAAGAACCGCGCAGCGTGGTATCAGGAGCAACCCCAGTACTGAAAGAGTCAGAGCACTTCTTTTTCGACCTGCCCCAGTTTGAAGGCATGCTGAAAGACTGGATCCGTTCAGGCGCACTGCAAGAGGAAATGGCCAACAAGCTGCAGGAATGGTTTGAAGAAGGGCTTCAGCAGTGGGACATCAGTCGCGATGCGCCCTACTTCGGCTTTGAAATTCCCGGTGCGCCCAACAAATTCTTTTATGTATGGGTAGACGCCCCGGTTGGCTATATGGCCAGCTTTAAAAACTATTGCGACCAGCACAACGTGGACTTCGACAGCTTCTGGAAAGCGGATTCAGATGCTGAGCTTTATCACTTTATTGGTAAAGACATCACTTACTTCCACTGTCTGTTCTGGCCCGCCATGCTCGAAGGTGCCGGCTACCGCAAGCCCACCGGAGTGAACATTCATGGTTTTGTTACCGTAAATGGCGCCAAAATGTCGAAGTCGCGGGGCACCTTTATTAAAGGCCGTACTTATCTGGATCACCTGAACCCTGAGTACCTGCGGTATTACTTCGCCTCAAAACTTGGGGACGGAGTTACCGATATTGACCTGAATTTCACTGACTTCGCGCAGAAAGTAAATTCAGATTTGGTGGGCAAAGTAGTCAATATCGCCAGTCGCTGTGCGGGTTTCATTACCAAACGTTTTGACGGTAAGTTATCTGACAATATCCTCGAGCCAGCCCTGCTCAAGGAGTTCCAGGATGCCTCTGACAGCATTGCCAACCTTTATGAGCGCCGCCGTTACCACCAGGCTATTCGCGAAATCATGACGCTGGCAGATAAAGCGAACCAGTTCATTGATGCCAATGCGCCCTGGGTGACTATCAAAGAAGAAGGCAAAGAAGCCTTTACCCATGATGTATGCTCAATGGGTATTAACATGTTCCGCATGTTAGTGGTGTATCTGAAGCCGGTACTGCCCATTCTGGCCGATAAAGCCGAAGCCTTTTTGAACGACAGTCTGACCTGGTCGTCCACGCAGTCTGCGCTTACCGGCCACGCAATCAATAAATTTAAGCCCATGATGCAACGGGTCGAAATGGAGAAAATAGACGCTATGGTAGACGCATCTAAAGAAAGCCTGGCAGCGGCTGAGCCTGCTATCAACCCAGACAGTCCGCTGGCGAAAGATCCTATCAGTGAAGAGATCACCTTTGATGACTTCGCTAAGGTAGACTTACGTATTGCCCGCATCGCGAAAGCGGAACATGTAGACGGTGCCGACAAACTATTGCGCCTGGAGCTGGACTTAGGCGGTGAAACCCGTCAGGTCTTCGCCGGTATCAAGTCAGCCTATGCGCCAGAAGCGCTGGAAGGCAAGCATACGGTAATGGTAGCCAACCTGGCCCCGCGTAAAATGCGCTTTGGGTTATCTGAGGGTATGGTACTGGCCGCCGGCCCTGGTGGTGAAGACTTGTATATTATGGAGCCGCACGAAGGCGCCAAGCCTGGCATGCGGGTAAAATAATCGCTGCGTGTGCAGTAGAATATAAAAATAGCGCCTTAAGGCGCTATTTTTTTACCTGTAGTTCGGTTAACCGTGTTCGTGCCCATCATCTGAGGTCATACGATTGCTACCCTGCATGCTGGCGCCCACCGGCGCAAACTGCGGTTTCAGTTTTTTCACTTTGGGTTTGATAGCCGTCATGGGCATCACCCGCTTGCGCGCCAGAATGACGTACACTGAACTGCACCAGGGCAGATAGCGCGTCAGCCAGGCCTGCAATTTAGGCTTGTCGCGAAAGGTATAATTTAAAAAAAGCATAGAAAACAACACGTGTCGCTGCTCGACAATTTCAAAGCCCAGCAACTGCAACCAGTCCTTGATTCGTCCACTGGTAAAAAACCGCGCATCGTGGAGTACGTTGCCCCGTTTAAGTGGCAGATATTTACCCAGCCAGGTCAGGCTGAAAGGGTTAAAGCCGCTGATAATCACATAACCACTTTGGGTAATTGCCCTATCCACCTCCCTTAAAATCTGGTGAGGATCCTGCGCAAAATCCAGCTCATGAGCCAGTAAAAAGCCGTCAATGCTGTTTTCGGTAAAGGGCAACGCGTGGGAGCGGCCAAGCAACGAGGAGTTCTCCCCCGGTGTGGGCGTCAGATTGATGTGATGACGGATAGAGCAGGATGGGAGCGCCAGCTGCGTACTAAGATGCCCCAGCCGCACAAAGTGATAGCCAAATATACGCTGCGTAAGTTCGTCACATACGTCCTCGATGGCGCTTTTTACCAGCCTGGAGGCCGGTAGCGCGTCCCAGTTTTGTGGGTAACGCGGCTGTTTATTCAGAAATGCGGATCTCATGAAGATGCTGTCTGATCCATTTAGTTGCCCTGCCGCTAACAAGTTTTTATAGTATCCCATTACACCCTTTTCACAAGCAGGTGCGCAATGACCAATCACACTATGCCACAGGATCTGACGATTTACCCTATTCCTGCCTTCACCGACAATTATATTTGGTGTCTGCACGATGGGACGAACGCCGTCGTCGTCGACCCGGGCGATGCTCAGCCGGTAATGGCGTATCTAAACGAGCACAGTCTGACGCTGTCGGCGATATTAATTACCCATCACCATCACGACCATACCGGCGGTATTGCGCGGCTGGTGACAGCGAACCCCAGCGTGCCGGTGATCGGCCCCCGGGGCAATCATATCCGAGGGATCACCAAAAGCGTGGCGCAGGGTGACACAGTACATCTGCCGGTATTATCACTGACGTTTTCTGTCATCGAAACGCCTGGCCACACCCTTGATCACATTGCGTTTTACGGCCACGGTGCGCTGTTTTGTGGCGATACACTGTTCGCCGCGGGCTGCGGACGGCTGTTCGAGGGCGCGCCGGAACAGATGTTGCACTCGCTGAACAAATTAAAGCGGTTGCCGGAAGACACAAAGGTGTACTGTACTCATGAATATACCCAGGCAAATGTGGCATTTGCCAAAGCGGTCGATACGGACAACCCACAACTACAGGCTTACTCTGACTGGGTAGATACTCAGCGTGAGCAAGCGTTACCCACGCTCCCCAGCACCATAAAAACTCAGCTGGATGTGAACCCGTTTTTACGTAGTCACCGTGATGACATTCAGGCATCACTGGCGCGTCACTGGGGGGAAACACCAGCAAATGACATTGCAGCCTTTGCCGCGGTCAGGCGCTGGAAAGATGAGTTTTGATGCAAAACAGGCGATTAATCCGTACAATGCGGGGTTTGCGATTCACAAAACGAGGTGTCTTCATAATGAAAACGCAGTTGTCCGTACTGACGTCACTGGTCGCAATTTCTTTTCTATCCGGCTGTCAGTCCACGTCTGAACAAACCCAGACTTCCTCTCAACCCAATACGCACGCGTCGACACCTTGTGAAGTTGCGCATACTGATATTCAGGATGCAAGTGACTGCGAAGTGGCAACAGAAGGCGTCATTGAGGTTATTCATCCTGAAGAAGATATCGCGGCTGACATCGAAGTTAAGGCTGCCGAGCAGGCCGATGTTGAAGTTGCAGTGACCGATGTCTGGGATCGTATTGCTAATCAGCTAAACCTGCCTATTCCTGAGGACCGCCGGGTGGCGGTACAGAAAAACTGGTATCTGAAACACCCGGCGTATATGGCCCGGGTAGTAAAACGGGCTAAACCGTTTCTGTATTACATTGTGGAAGAAATCGAAAAGCGCGATATGCCACTGGAGCTGGCCCTGCTGCCTATCGTAGAAAGTGCGTTCGACCCGTTCGCTTACTCCCATGGCCGTGCAGCCGGTATGTGGCAGTTTATTCCAGGCACCGCTAAGCGTTTCGGCATTCAGCAGTCGTGGTGGTACGACGGCCGCCGGGATGTGATTGCTTCTACCCAGGGCGCATTGGATTACCTGACCTACCTGAATAAATATTTTGACGGTAACTGGCTACACGCACTGGCCGCATACAACAGTGGTGAAGGCCGGGTGGCCCGGGCCATTAAGCGTAATGCCAAAGCAGGCAAGCCCACCGATTTCTGGTCGCTTGGCCTGCCCCGTGAAACCCGCGCTTACGTGCCTAAATTGCTGGCACTGGCCGACATACTTAAAAATAAAGACGACTATGCGTTTACCTGGCCGGAAGTGGAAAATGTAGCGGTGATCGAACTGGTGGATATTGGTTCTCAGGTCGACCTGGCATTCGCCGCTGATCTGGCAGGCATGTCGCTGAAAAATCTGCATGCACTGAATCCCGGCTATAATCGCTGGGCCACCGACCCGGACGGCCCGCACCGCCTGGTGTTGCCAAAAGAAAAAGCCGCCGAATTCGTTACTGCGCTGGCAAAAGTGGACAAAACTGAACGTCTTAACTGGGTACGCCACCAGATACGCGCCGGCGACAGCCTGGGCAAACTGGCGAATGAATATCACACCACCGTGGGTATCATTAAGCAAATTAATAACCTGAAGTCCAACACCATCCGCGCAGGCGACTTTGTAATGGTCCCGGTCGCCCTGAAAGAGCTGGATGCGTATTCACTGTCTCAGGACCAGCGCCTGACGTCACTCCAAGATAAAAAACGGGCGGACTATAAGCTTACCCACAAAGTGGTCTCAGGCGATACTCTGTGGGACATCGCCCGCAAGTATGATGTAAGTACCCGTTCGCTGGCCAAATGGAACGGCATGGCGCCTAAAGACACCCTGCGGCCGGGTCAGAAGCTGGCAATATGGATAAATAAGGCCAGCAAAAAACAAGAAAGTGATGCCATTCTTAAAACCCTGACCTACACGGTTAAGCGGGGCGACTCATTGTCACGCATTGCTAATAAATTTAACCTGAAAGTCAGTGACATCACTAAATGGAACGATCTCAGTGCAAAGCGTTATCTGCAACCGGGTCAGAAACTCACTTTGCACGTAGATGTCACGCGACTCAAAAATATAGGATAAGGCATTATGTTAAGGATTAACCGGGAAAACCTGCGTAACAGTCACGAAACCCCCTGGTTAATCCTTGATTTGGTAATGCTGGGGTTGCTGCTGGTAAACCTCATCTGGCTGATTTTCGATGCCCTGTACGCTACCGAGTTTGTATTTTCCTGGCTGGCAACGTACTTCCCCGCCTTTACCGATGCATACGACCCCATTCACCACAATTTCATTTTGGTGGATCTGGTGTTCATTGCCATCTTCTTCACCGAATTCTGTTTTCGCTGGATTGTCTCGGTGGTGCGCAAGGAACACCTGCGCTGGTATTTTTTCCCGTTCCTGCACTGGTACGATATTGTTGGTTTGATCCCGCTGGGCGCTACCCGCATTTTCCGTTTTCTACGCATTTTCTCTATCTTGCACCGGCTGCATAAATTCCAGATTATCGATTTAAACCAAACCGCTATTTTTCGCTTTTTCCGGTTCTATTACGAGGTGTTTGTGGAAGAGCTCAGCGATCGCATCGTAGTGAAGATACTCAGTGATGCGCAAAAGGATATTTCTGCTGGTTCGCCACTGGTTGACGACATTTCCCGCCAGGTCCTGGCACCCCGCCGCCCTATCCTTACACAGTGGCTGGCGGGTGTGATGAACCATTTCGGCCAGTCCATCAGCGACAATCAGCACGGTGAAGCCATTCGTGAGCATGTGCGAAAATGTGTCGGCAAAGCGGTAAAAAATAACGCGCAGGTGTCCACTTTGCATTATGTGCCGGTGGTGGGAAAAACTATTGAGAATACGCTGGAGTCTGCAGTCACAGACATTGTTACCGCATCTATGATAAACCTGCTGTCTGATCTTGAGGCCGACCAGATAGACCGGTTTGTGGAGGCCGGTCTGCACGACTATACGCCTACTACAGACGAACTGGACAAAGAGGTTTTGCAAGTGATCAACGAATGTCTGGAACTGGTGAAAGCCCACGTGGCGCAGCAGCGCTGGAAAGCCGAGTTGGCCGCGCAGGAGTCTACCCTCCCGATGTCTGACATTACCACCAAACCTGGTGATCACCCGGATGTGAACAATGACAAGCCCAGAGCTTAAAGTCCCGCCGTTGTTGCTGCTGGCCATCGCCATGGCTGGCGTACTGACTTGCCACCTTGTGTGGCCTATGCAATGGCCATCATTGGTCACGATTGTGGGTATACTGCTCAGCGCACTGGGGCTGATATGCTGTGTGGCCGGCGTGGTGGCATTTCGCCGCCATGCGACGACTGTTGATCCCCGTTATCCGGAAAACACCGGCACCTTAGTCACGGGCGGTATTTACGGGTACTCACGTAACCCCATGTATTTAGGTTTTGCACTAATTCTGGTGGGCTGGAGCGCGTATCTTAGCACCCCATTCAGTCTGCTCTGGCTAGTGCTTTTCGTCACTTACCTGCAACGCTTCCAAATTTACCCTGAAGAACGCCAGATGCGGATCCTGTTTGGGCAGCAGTTCGAAAATTATTGCCGCCAAACACGTCGCTGGCTGGGACGGAAAAATTAGTTCAGATGCTGGTAAGGCGCGGTGCCCGCACAACCCAGCGGCTGCCAGTCGGCTACTCTGGGGTTGATAATGCCCAGCCGGATATAAGTGTCTTTAATCTCACCACCTTCACGCAGCTTTTTAAGCCCGTCCTCTAAAGCTTTCTGCAAGGCCTCACTCTGTGGGGTTTGTTTACTCACCAGGAAATGCGTAGAGTCAGGAAAGACCAGCTTAAAACCGGCTACCGGGACTAATGGCTGCTCAAAGGGGTCTCGCTCGAAGTCTTCCTTGCCGCTGAATGTCAGCGGCAGTAATTCACCCCGCCCACGGGATAGCATTTTAAACATGTTTTCGTACAGGCCCACATGCAACAGCCTGAGGCCAGCACATTGCAGCAAAGCCCAGTCCATATGCCAGTTTTCATTGGTCAGAGTAATTGCGTTGCGAATGGTGTCCAGACTCGTGAAGTTGGGAGCCAGCTGACGGGTGGTATACAGCCCTTTCTCGAACTCATTTTCACGGAACAAGGGCGCACTGAGGTGGATATCTTCAGCTTCCACCTCATTTACCCAAATCCCTACCATGGAAGCATGCAAAAGCCCGGATTTAACCGCATCAATTATACGGCTGTTTACCGGTAAGCCCGAAATCTGTAGCTCGTAGCTTATCCCTGACGCCTTGAGTGCATTACAAAATATCAGATATTCGGCAAGAATCTGGTTTTCGTTAAGTGCGGCTTCACCTAGCGCCGGACAACCGTGAAGCTTTATAAAGCGCTTAATGGCAGGCACATGGTCTTCATATGTGCCGACCCGAAACACTGTGTCCTTCGCAGTTGCCCCGTAACTAAACAGGGTCGCTACCATCAACAACCACAACTTCATGTCACTTTCTCGCTGTCAGTTAAGACTTCACTTACCAGCATGAATTGCGCCCGGGCAACAACCCTGGGCATACCGGTTTTACTGCCGCCGCCAGGTGGTGCCCTGCGGTCCGTCTTCCAATACAATGCCTTTGGCCGTGAGTGCGTCACGGGCCGCGTCTGCGGCTGCCCAATCCTTGGCTGCCCGGGCATCATTACGCTGCGTTATCAACGCTTCAATTTCTGCCGCGTCATCATCGCTGCCGGACTGAAGATACGTATCCGGGTCAGACTGCAATACCCCTAAAATGCCGCCAAGTTGTTTAAGCACACCAGCCAGGTTGCCAGCTTCCTCAGCATTATCTTTTTGCTTATTCAGCTCACGGGCCAAATCGAACAATACCGAAAACGCTTCCGGCACATTCAGATCATCGTTCATGGCTTGCTCAAACCGGGCCAGATAACCGCCGTGACTAAGCTCTACGTCAGGGTTAACTGTTACGCCGCGAAGGGCAGTATATAACCGCTCCAGAGCAGATTTAGCCTGCGTCAGATTGTCCTGAGAATAGCTCAGCTGGCTACGATAGTGCGCTGACATCAAAAAGAAGCGTAAAGACTCGGCGTCATGGTCTTTAAGCACGTCACGCAGGGTAAAAAAGTTACCCAAGGACTTAGACATTTTCTCGTCGTTTACCTGCACCATGCCCGTGTGCATCCAGACATTCACATAAGGGGTGTCGAACGCGCAGCACGATTGCGCCACTTCGTTTTCATGGTGAGGAAAGATTAAGTCAGAGCCGCCACCGTGAATATCGAAATGCGGGCCCAGGTGTTTACGGTTCATCGCTGAACACTCGATGTGCCAGCCGGGGCGTCCCTGCCCCCACGGCGATTCCCAGGCAGGCTCACCGGGCTTGGTGGTTTTCCACAGCACAAAATCAAGGGGATCGTCCTTGCCGGCCGCCACTTCTACCCGTGCCCCAGCCTGCAGCTGGTCGAGATCCTGCTTACTCAGCTTGCCGTAATCCGGGAATGTCGATACATCAAACAGCACATCACCACTGCTTGCCTGATAGGCAAAGCCTTTGTCTATCAGCGTGGTAATAACCTCAATGATTTCGTCCATGTGGCCGGTCACGGTAGGCTCGGTATCAGGCTCAAGCAGATTTATCGCCGCAAAGTCTTCATGCATCATGGCAATTGTGCGCTGCGTAAGCGAATCTACAGACTCATTGTTTTCCTGGGCCCGGGCAATGATTTTGTCATCGACGTCGGTAATATTGCGGACGTAATTTACATCGTAGCCAAGGTGGCGCAGATAACGTACCAGAATATCAAAACTCAGGTAGGTTCTGGCATGCCCCATATGACACACGTCGTACACGGTAATACCGCACACATACAAGCCCACTTTCCCTTCTTCCAGAGGCACAAACTGTGCTTTTTCACGGGTTCGGGTATTGTACAGGTGAAGCATGGGCAGAATTTCCTTGATGAACGTCAAAAAACGCAAAGTGTAGCATTGCCGGGCGTCCAGTCACAGCCTTTGTTGGCAACTGTCACCACGGGATGGTTTTCTCTTTCTGCAGATTAGGCTACCATTGATCTGATTCTATTTTTGCCATTGTAGGAAATGAGACAAGATGGTTACATTTAAAACAAATTACGGTGACATTACACTGGAACTGTTTGCTGACAAAGCGCCAGTTACCGTTGAAAACTTCCTGAGCTACGTAAAAGAAGGCTTTTACGACGGAACGATTTTTCACCGGGTAATTGACGGTTTTATGATTCAGGGCGGCGGTTTTACCGAAGACATGGGTCAGAAAGACACCAAAGCGCCTATCAAAAACGAAGCGAACAGCGGTGTGAGCAATGAAAAAGGCACCATTGCAATGGCGCGCACCAATGATCCTCACTCTGCCACGGCGCAGTTTTTTATTAATGTAAAAGACAACGATTTTCTTAACTTTACCAGCGAGTCGGTGAACGGCTGGGGTTATTGTGCATTCGGTAAAGTGACCGAAGGCATGGATGTGGTTGAAAAAATCAAAGATGTTAAAACAGGGTCCCACGGCTTCCACCAGGATGTTCCGGTTGAGCCTGTCATCATCGAAAAGGCGGTTATCGCTGACGCGTAAACACTGCTATGGGCACGTGCTCCGCGTGCCCTTTATCTTCTCTAAACAATCAGACTCCCTCCATGCCTTTTACTTATTTCATAGCTGATTTGCACCTTAGCGACGATCGCCCGGATATTACTGCCTGCCTGAAGCATTTTCTGGCCACCGATGCCCGGGATGCCGAAGCGCTCTATGTGTTAGGTGATCTGTTTGAAGTGTGGCTGGGTGACGATGATGTGACACCTTTCAACGAAGAAATTGCCACACTGTTTAAAGCGCAAAGTGAACGCTGCCCGGTGTATTTCATGCACGGCAACCGGGATTTCGCAATCCGGCAAACCTGGCTTAACAAAGCTGGCATGACGCTGCTCAAAGAGCAAACTGTGGTGTCTTTGTATGGCGAACCCACGCTACTTACCCACGGCGATGAATTGTGCACCCGGGACGTGGCCTATCAGAAGTTCAGAAAAAAATCCCGGAGTTGGTGGTGGCCGCGGCTGATGCTTGCCCTGCCACTGTGGTACCGACGCCGTGTCGCACGAAACGGCCGGGAACAGAGCAAACAGAATCAGCGCGGACTGCGTCCCGAAATCATGGACGTCACTCCTGAAGAAGTGGTCAAAGTGATGGAGCATCACAACGTATGCCAGCTGATCCATGGCCACACACACCGTCCTGCCATCCACCAGCTAACGGTAGCCGGTCAGCCCGCTACCCGTATTGTGCTGGGAGACTGGTACGATCAAGGCAGCATACTGCGGGTCGAGCCAGATAACATCGAACTGGAAACCCGTTCATTTAAGTAATGCCGGACGCGGGTACATACTCAGGCATTTTATTTTGACCTGTCTTTGCATCAGCAATTGCTGACTTTCCGCCTTGCCCAACAGTCCAGTGAGCGCATTCAATCATTTCCCGCTGGCCAAAAACTGATCGCTTTTTAGCTGGCAAGATCGCGCTGATGTGGTATAACTTTCAAGAAGTTAATTTCATCAAGGACGGTGATAGTGTCGGAATTTCTGTTTAGCGATACCAACTTCTGGTTCTCAACCGCCATCGGTATTGTATTGTTGCTGTTTCTCATCGAGGTCATAGGCCTGGTGTTTGGCATGTCTATTATCGGCGTCTTCGATGACCTGACCGACATCGACAGCGACATGGACGGCTCCAGCGTCTCCGCGCTGTCCAGCTGGCTGAACCTGGATAAGCTGCCAATGATTATCTGGCTGGTTATTTTCCTGACCCTGTTTGGACTAACCGGCTACCTGATCGGTTACGGATTTTCTCTATTCACCTATACCCTTCCCCCTTTATGGTTATCGCTTCCACTTGCAATACTGGCCGCACTGACGATCACCGGACGCTTCGGTATTGTGCTGGCACGAATACTCCCTAAGGCAGAAAGCGCAGCAGTACATGACGATGATTTTGTGGGCGCTGCGGCCAGTATCACTATTGGTGTAGCGCGGCAGGGAAACCCCGCAGAGGCGAAATTTACCGACAAATTCTCGCAGTCTCACTATGTGCTGGTTGAGCCGTTTGAAGAAGAAGAGCAGTTTCATCAGGGTGATCGCATCATACTGATAAAAAAAGGGCCGCGCAGCTGGTTAGCTACCCGGTATAAGTAGAACATAAAAAGAGACGTTCCATGGACACAATCACTCCTTCCACCGCGCCAATGATCTTCATTGTCGCAGGTATTGTCGTTGTCACCCTGCTCACCATCGGGTTGATCTTTGCGAAACTGTATACCCGGGCCACTAAAGAAACCGCGTTTGTGCGTACCGGACTGGGTGGCGAAAAGGTCATAAAAGACGGCGGCGCCATTGTCTTGCCGGTGGTACACGAAGTTATCCCGGTCAACATGAATACCCTGCGTATTGAGGTTGAGAAAACGCAAAAGGACGCCCTTATCACCAAGGACCGCATGCGAGTTGATGTAAAAGCCGACTTTTACCTGCGAGTGGCCCCCAACGCCAGCGGTATATCCATGGCTGCGCAAACTCTGGGCACCCGAACTACCCGCGCAGAAGAAGTTAAAAAGCTGATGGAGTCGAAGTTTGTTGACGTACTTCGGGCGGTGGCAGCAGAAATGACAATGACCGAAATGCACGAACAACGTGCAGACTTCGTACAAAAAGTGCAGCAAAGTGTAGCGAACGATCTGGAAAAGAATGGTCTGGAGCTCGAGTCGGTCAGCTTAACCGGCTTTGATCAGACCGATCTTGAGTTTTTCAACGAGAACAATGCATTCGACGCCGAAGGACGGGCGCGACTGGCTAAAATTATTGAAGAAAAGCGCAAGGAAACTAACGATATTCAGCAGGAAAACCGCGTGAAGATCGAACAGCGCAACCTTGAAGCTGAAAAACTGTCACTGGATATTCAGCGGGATGAGCAGGAAGCGCGTCTGGAGCAGGAACAGCTACTGGCCTTTAAACGTCAGGAGCAAAAGGCGGAAATTGCAAAGCAGCGTGAAATGAAAGATCGTGAAGAGCGCGAAGCCGGCATTGCAAAAGAACGTGCCATTGAAGCGGCAGAAATTGAAAAAGCCCGAGAAATCGAAACACAGGAAATTGCCAAGCGACAATCTCTGGAACAAGCCCGTATTCGTCAACAACAGGAAGTAGAAGTCGCGGAGCAGATTAAACAGATCGCCGTGGCAAACAAATCAGAAGAAGAGTCAGCTGCCCGCGCGAAAGCCGCTGAAGCGGAAAAAGCCAAAGTCGAAAAAATGGAAGCGGTCACTACTGCCAGACAGGTGGCCGAGGCGAACCGCCGCAAAGAAATCGAAGTTATTGACGCCCGCAAAGAAGCTGAGCGTGAGGCTGTGAGCATTACCGTAGAGGCCGAAGCTAAGCGGGAAGCCGCCGAAAATGCCGCCGAAGCCATCCTGACCGAAGCAAAAGCCAACGCCGACTCGAAGATGTTGCAGGCGGAAGCTGACGAAAAAGTGCTGGCCGTAGAAGCGGCAGGTAAACAGGCGCTTTATGAAGCCGAGAACTCGCTCAAAAACGAGCAAATCGATTTACAGAAATCTCTGGCCATTCTGAAGGTATTACCGGAGCTGGTTGCTAACGCAGTGAAGCCCTTAGAAAACATTGATGGCATTAAAATTCTGCAGGGCTACGGCGCCTCTGGCAGTAACGACAGCAACAATACCCAGGCGACGGCAAGTCAGGGCGGGCTGGCAGAGCAAGTCACCAACGCCGCGCTTCAATACCGTGCCAATGCACCGGTGGTAGACGCGATGTTGCGTGAAGTCGGCCTGGTGCACGAAAAAGACGGCACCTTGCATGACTTACTTAACGGTAACAGTCCGATAATTGCGTCGGCATCAAACCTGAATAACGCCACCGCCAAAACAAATGGCGCCGGTGAGATAAACCATGTGGAACAGGTAACACCGGTGGTACCTGAAACACCCCACACTGAAAAAGAACAGTAACCCCCCCGTCACCACCGCGCAGGCGGTGGCCTCCTATGCGCGATAGCCGGACGTTGTGAAAGTCAAAAAAGCTACCGTCACCCCGGCGTCAGTAGTATTTACCGTCATCCCGGCGTCAGAAGTATTTACCGTCATCCCGGCGTCACTAGTATTTACCGTCATCCCGGCGCAGGCCGGGACCTCCCAAACAGCCTGACTACCCAAAAACCGCCCTCCTCTTACCCAGCTCAAAAAACTAAATTGTTTTTGAAAACACAAAAGGGGCTTTACGCGTGAAAACGTAAAGGCTGAAATAACGTCATCGATAATGTAAATATCGGTTAATAGCAGAGGTTAACCCTGGTTAGTACGACTTATATCCTGTGCTACCGGCGTTTAGGTAATAGATACGACACGGTTTCCTGATGGAGGTCCCGGCCTGCGCCGGGATGACGGTAGCTTTGAGAAACGCCGGGTTGACGGTTGTCTGATGGAGGTCCCGGCCTCCGCCGGGATGACGGTAGCTATGAAGAGCGCCGGTGTGACAGTTACCAGATGGAGGTCCCGGCCTGCGCCGGGATGACGGTAGCTATGAGAAACGCCGGGATGACGGTAGCTACGACAGCTTCGCGGCTATTTTTTTCGGCAGGTATTTCTCTGCAGCTTTGCCGGTAACGGCCCACACCAGAACGGCAGACCATGCGAAAACCGAGAGACCGGCAGGCACACATGCGATCGCTATTAGCTTGGCCTGTTTTCGGTTGAACAATAGCGCCAACCCTACAGGCAGAAACCACACAACCAATACCAACACACTCACCAGCGCCAGCTGGATACCCGTTACATCCTGAAATTGCGCTAAAAACTCGGTCATCGAAACACTCCTCATTGGTTATTGTTGAAGAGGTAGTCGGCGAATAACCGGTTTTATTACAAATTATTTGAGAAATTTTTATAAATGATTGGCCAGTGGGAGATTAAGGCAGAGATGACATAGTGAATTAACAGCGCTAACTCACATTGCTCTAGTCGGCGAGCTATGGTTGCTGGTATATGAACCGCATTTGCTGCATGCTAGTAAAACTTGCAGGGAATAACACAAGAGAAAAATAACCATGCACAAACTGTCTAAACTTTTACGTACTACTACCGTGATGGCCACACTGTTCTCGCCGCTGGCAATGGCGGACGACCACAGCACTCATACGACGGTAGATCACAGCCACCGCAGTGAAGCAAACCAGCAGCGCGATGAATTCCGCCAGCCGTACCGCACTTTGGCATTTTTCGGGGTGAAGCCTGAGCACAAGGTGATTGAAATCCTGCCTGGTGGAGGCTGGTACACAGAAATTCTTGCTCCTATGCTAAAAGAAGATGGCGAATTGATTGCGGCCCACTACTCTGCCAGTTCGCCATCGGAATACCGCAAACGTTCGCGTAAGAACTTTGAAGAAAAGATGGCCGGTAACGACGCCGTGTACGGTAACGTGGTTATCCGCGACTTTGATCTGGACGGCGACCTGGACACCACCAGCGCGAACGCCGATATGGTTTTAACGTTTCGTGGTCTGCATGGGTTACAAAATGCCGGTGACCTCGCCGCAGCATTTGACCGTTTCAATGCCATGCTGAAAGCCGGTGGTAAACTAGGCGTGGTTCAGCATCAGGCCCCGGAAGGCTATAATCCTATTCACACCGCCAAGAAGGGCTACCTGCCGAAGTCGCATGTCATTGCTGTTGCCCGTGCCGCCGGCTTTGAACTGGTCGCCGAGGGTTATTTCCATAATAATCACAAAGACACCATTATTCAGGATAACGTAGAAGGCGGTGTGTGGACGCTGCCTCCCAACCTCAACACGGACACTGATAAAGAGAAATATGCAGCCATGGGGGAATCAAACCGCATGACCTTGCTGTTCAAGAAGCTATAAGCCCATGGCAGGCGCACCGGTGTCTCCGGTGCGCCTAATCTAAGTGTGTGTCTGATAAAGCAAACGCTACCTTCCCTACTGATTTTATTGGGCCTGTTAACACCCGGGAGCCTGGCCATGACCACTGAACCGAACACAAGCACCCATAACCTGGCTTTCACACAGCATAGCGAACGTGATCAATGGCGTATTGTGAACGATACGGTCATGGGCGGGCGGTCAGTGGCGAACCTTCAATTCAGTGAAAAGGGGATGGTATTTTCCGGCCGCCTGTCGCTAGAAAACAACGGTGGCTTTGCCAGTGTACGGCGGAGCGACGCCGATTTGTCCTGGCAACGGGATAAGGCGGTACAGGTTACCGCTACCGGTGATGGCAGAACATATCAGTTCAGAGTGTATACCAAGCTCACACGGGATGGCGTGGCCTATGCTGCCAATCTGCCCACCCAGACCGGTGCCCGTGTTCAAATTACATTTTCTGAGGCCGACTTCTCACCAGTGTGGCGCGGCAGACCCGTACCCGACGCGCCTCCTCTGCACTTTGATGACGTACGTCAGCTTGGCTTTATGCTAGTGGATAAGCAAGCCGGCGACTTTCAGTTAACAGTAGAGTCTGTGGGCCAATAATCACAGTTCTGCGTCCACTCAGACTTTCAGTCTCTGTGCGCATGCTCAAGAGCCTGCTGATTCACCTCAGCCACCAGTTCTGGAAAGAACGCTGCGAAGGTCTCCCGCAATTCCCTGTCATTGGTTGCCAGCTCGTCGGTGATCGTTGCGAATTCATTGGCAAATCTCACCCGCCGCGCAATATTGCTGATTGCCTGCAGGGTGCCATCCAGTGAAGCATAATGCTCAAACCAGTCCTGCGTAATAATCGCGCTTACCCGCTGTTGCATGACAGGGGGCATAACCGGTAATTTTTCAGACAAGCGGGCATAAGCAAGGCGTTTAAACTCAGCAAAGGGCATCGCGTGGTGCTGTGACCAGGCTGTTATCAGATAATGGTCGAACATCACATCCAGGGCGACGCCGGAAAATTTGCGGGTACGCCGGGAAAATTGCCGTCGGGCGTCCCGGACAAGCGGGTGCGAGTCGGTAAACTTGTCTACCAGTAAGTGATTTTGCACACCAGCAAGCACGGCGTCAGTGGTGGCACCGGGCAGGCCTCCCTGCCGGAAATCGCCCAGCAGGTTGCCATAATAAGAATCGCTGGTAGGCTGCGCCAGATAAAGATGTGCAAGGTAATTCATGGAGGAATTATCCCCTACCCGACTCCCGAATGAAAGCGGACCAACCGCCAGGCGCTAGTTTCCAGCCTGTCCGGCAAATGTCAGCATGCTTTCTTTATGCAATGCTTTTACAAACTGGTTAAAGCGGGAGAAATCCGCGGCAGTCAGTGTCCGGGAGGGGATCTGCAATACCGTGGTGACTTTTAACACCTGTTGCCCGTCTTTTGGCTGCTGATGTTTGACCTGCCTTTGCAACGAACCAAATGCGTGCTGTAAGTCCAGCTTTTTGGGCGGTCGGTCGATATACCAGCCCTTTGGAAACGTCAGCGTGTAAGTGGACTTAACCCGGGAGCCGGGATAAAACACGTCGTACACAGTGTTATCAATACCAGAGGTAGATAGCTCATACTGAACCCAGGCGTCGGCTTCCTCCAGCGTGAACCGGCCCTCAGTCGTAAAGTAGGGTTCAAAGGAAGTGGCTGAGGCGCTTTTGAGCGTATCAGACAGGTTGTCGATCCCCTCAAACGTAAATGCCGGCGCCGCGCCGTCTGCCACCACACTTTGGTAAAGGTCGCTGGCCCACTCCTGGCGATCTTTCGCACTCAGTTTAGCGAGTTTTCCGCGAATCTGCCCCTCGTACGCGTTATGGTAGCTCACCTCCTGTTGTTCGGTTTGACCGCCATCCGGGGCAAAGTCGATGCGGGTATCGGTGGCCAGATCCCAGCGATAGGTTGAGGCCGGAATTTGCTCCAGTTCGCCCTTACCACTTAGTGAGAGCGCCACCCGGTTTTGGATCCAGTCGGCAATATCATCTGGCCCGGTATACGGATCAGTGGCATCCAGACAGCGAACGCCGTCCTCCACATCGAAGCACACCACCACGTGATCAAACGTATTCACCGCCGGTAACGTAATGTTATCGATATTACTTTTCTTCGTAGCAACCAGAACCGGGTCTGCATCCACGCCAATATGGCGCAACATAGCCAACAGCAGTGCCGATTTGTCCTTACAATCGCCAAAACGGTTATTGATGGTTTCGTCAATATCGTGGGGCACAATGGCATGGCCATTTTCCGACATCGACACATAGCGGATATCTTTTGCCACAAACTCAAAAATAGCAGCGATTTGCGCCTCTTGTGTATCCTGACCTTCGATGAGGCGTGTTACCAGGCTTTCCAGTTGGCTGCTGTCCTTAATAGCATTGTTAAAACCGCGCAGCACTATCTGTTGCACCTCCTCCCAGCTGCGTAGCGTAGTCACCGAAATATGATTGAGTACGTCCGGCCAGCTCACGTCCTCATCAGTTTCTGCAGGTGGTATATCGCTGCCGGTACACGTGATGCGGTTATCCTGCAGCTCGCAGTCAACTCTGGCACTGTTATTTACTACGAAAAAAGGACGCTGCTCCGTCCAGGTAGCCTCAAACTGATAATTGAGAATATTGGCGTGCACCTGGGGATAGTATTTTGACGACCAGTAGTCACGCTGCTCGGTAAATGGGTGGGTGAGTGTGTACTGGATCAGCGTCGCTCCGCCAGCCTGCAACCCCGGATAAGAGACCACTGCCTGACGGGTATCCGTAAAAGTATTGTATGTGTCACTTTCAATTTCTTTGATGTTATCCGGTGTGGCGGCCGTAAACTCACCATCAGGACTTATGGCACCAGCGGTTATTACGTTAAGAGTTTCAATATCCGGGCGGTAATACACCGACTCGAAACCACTGTCCTGGACCACTGCCGTGTTAGGGTAAAACCAGATTTGGGTAACGGTGGTGACAACCTGATCTGCCTGCACGTCAACGCTCACCCGTTTATCCAGCGACGTTAACGCGTCGGTCTCAGGCGCGACCTTCGCCAGCGCCGTTTTGGCCTGTTCAAGCAAGGGAGAATTGGCTATCGCTACCGGGCTAAAAATAAAAAGTAACAGTGCACAGCCAGTAAATCTATTCATCGAGACCAAATCCTTTTGCGTCGTTTATGAAGTCTTCACGATATTTTTCCATAATGCCCGGGCTGGCTTTCAGGTAACCAACCAGCTCTACAAATTGCCCGTCGCCAGCCTGGATTTGCTTTGCGACATACAGCTCATCATCACCACTGTCAGTTGCCGCACACTCTATCCAGGTCACTGTCTGGGTACTGTTTTCAAGAAAACGGGTGGTGTAGTCACACTCCGGTTGATCCATATCGGCGACAAAGCTGTCATAGCGGTTGTTAGCCAGGCTGTCCGTTTCATCGTTCTTACTATAAATAAATACGGCATACCACATGTCCCTTAGCGGGCCTACCAACTCATACTTCGACGTACCGTCAGTTACCTGACCTATTTCTGCAGGCTTCCAGCCTGTCTGACTTAAATCCAGTCTGAAGGGTAACCCTTCAGCGCGCACCGACGTGTGTGGCTCGTAGGACTCCGTCATCGCCAGCTTCACTTCCTCATGCAGCAGAATAGCGAACACGCCAGCCAGCAATGGCGTGAATAAGACAACGGCCAGCCACTCTATAACGTTGAAACCGGCTGAGCGGGGCATAACAGGTTTGTTTTCGCAACGCCTGCGAATACGGTTCATACGCATATGCAGCGGCAGAAACCAAACGATAGTCGCGATAAACACGGTCAACTGCACCATCATCGACAGATCGACTGCTGTGGAGATGTTGGATGTGATGGCTAAGCCGAAGAAACCTGCCATCCACAGGTAGTCTACCAACTGCGGCCAGCGTCTGACTTGCAGGCGTGACTGGACATCCCGCACGGCCTGGAAAAACCGCGGAAGTGCAAAGACCTGTGCGATAGCAATAAAAGGCACAAATACCCACCACAGCGGGCTGGCTGGCTGTTCGCTGAGACGTTTACAGTCCCGCGCCGCCAGGTAGAACCATACCCCCAGATACAAGCCGGCGGTTGCAAACACCAGCAGCGCTTCCAGTAATACATGACGGGGTGGCGCCGTTACAGGCGTGACACCTGGCTTTTCCATACTTCAAGTCCTTCTGCGGCTATTCTTATATGTGAATGGGCTGCCCTTGAACGGGTAACTTAGCAGGCACTACTTGTCCTATCCCATCATTCACGTGATGACCTGTAATAAGGTTATACCAGAAAGTGCGCGATCCTGACCAGTACTAGCCCGTTTCCCGGCTGACATAACTTTCACTTGCACGCGGTGGCGATATCCGTAGTATTGCGCCGCGAATCCGCTATGCGAAATCTTTGGGAGTACACAGCCATGTCAGACACCACCAGTGAAATTCCTGCGTTATTAACGCCAGTGAGTGAATTTCTGTACTGCGCCACGCCGCAGCGCTGGATTGATGAGGCCAGTAAACCAGAGAATTTACGGGTGTTACTGACCGACCATCTGATTTGTGAGCTGAAGGCGGCACAGTCTGCCATGTACCTGTTACGGCGCTACATTGCCGACGAGCAGACCAGCGAACAGCTGCTTAGCTGGCTGCGCCCCTACGAAGACTTTACGTATCGCCATATCGGTAACTGGCAGGACCTGCACACCCGCCACCTGTCCAAATCACAAATCAATACTGACTCCCTCTCGCCCTTTCAGAAAAGCCTGCTGGACAAGATGGTGATGCTGATAAAAGAAGAGCTCCACCATTTCTATCAGGTGCTGGAAATTATGCATGCAATGGGCATGGAATATGAGTCAGTCACGTCCAGTCGCTATGCGAACGGCATGTTGCGCCATGTGCGTACGTATGAGCCCCAAAAGCTTATTGATAAACTGATTTGTGGCGCCTACATCGAGGCCCGCTCCTGTGAACGCTTTGCGTCACTTATTCCCCATGTGGCCCCTGAGCTGGGTAAGTTCTATTTGTCATTATTACGCTCGGAAGCGCGTCATTTCGAAGACTATCTTACGCTGGCTGCGGATATTGCCGAAGGCCCCATTGATGACAGGGTGGCCTTATTCGGCGAAGTAGAGCAAAGCCTGATCGAATCTCCGGACCGCGAATTTCGCTTCCACAGTGGTCCGCTGGCTGCCTGATCGAATCTGCCCACTATTTCACCAATACTTGTTGACGAAACCATCAGCATCATAGAGACTGATGTAAATAAAGTGTTAACTTTTAGTAAATTAACATTTCTGGCAGCGAGTGAAGGTGGCAAGTATGATCCTGAATCATCTGGTGGGCATTTATACCCATCCAAAAGAAGAATGGCAGAACATTGACCGGCAACATGAGAATTACTTTTACGCTCTAAGTCATATTGCAGTTATTGCGTTAATCCCTGCGTTAATTGCCTACTATTCTGCAGCCCACCTCGGCTGGAGTATTGGAGCAGGTGACCTTATCCGGCTAACTCAGGAAAGTGCGCTGGGCATGGCAATTGGGATGTATGTGGGTTTGGTCGCAGGGGTCATTGGTCTGGCGGTGCTCATCCATCAGCTGGCCAACGCCTTCGATGCCTCGCCTACCCACACTCAGTCTCTCGAACTGGCTGCTTATACCGCGACGCCCCTGTTTATGGCTGGTTTTGGGGGTCTTTACCCGGAACTGTGGTTTGTGATGACCGCCATACTGGCTGGGGTGACCTACTCGGTCTACCTGCTCTACTCCGGCGTCCCCATCCTTATGCACATGCCAGAAGAAAAAGGCTTTATCTATGCCAGTTCGGTGGTGACCTGCGGGTTAGTACTGCTGGTTATTCTGATGGCGGGTTCGGTGATTTTATGGAGTCTGGGACTGGGGCCGGTTTACGTACAGTAACTTACACCACTTGCATAAAAAAAGCCGCGCAATTGCGCGGCTTTCTTATTAATCGTCGTTACTGTCCATGTTATACAAATCCAGGTTATTAAGCTCGGCCTGGACCACCGGTGCTTTACGCGATTTTTCGCCCCGCGCAATATCTACTTTTTCCAGGTAAGACTGGTCGACGTCACCGGTAATGTAATTCCCGTCAAACACCGACGTTTCAAAACGCTGAATATCGGGGTTCTCTTCCCGCACCGCTTCTACTAAATCGCTGATGTCCTGGAATATCAAACCATCGGCCTGGATCAGGTCTGAAATCTGATCGATCTCACGGCCATAGGCAATGAGTTCGTTCGCCGATGGCATATCAATACCGTATACGTTAGGGAAGCGAATCTCCGGTGCTGCAGAAGCAAAGTACACTTTCTTGGCACCTGACTCTCTGGCCATTTCAATAATCTGGCCAGAAGTGGTTCCGCGGACAATAGAGTCGTCTACCAGCAGCACATTCTTACCTTTGAACTCGGAAGAAATCGCGTTCAGCTTGCGACGCACTGATTTTTTACGCATAGTCTGGCCCGGCATTATGAATGTGCGACCAATATAGCGGTTCTTCACAAAGCCCTGACGGTATGGCAGGTTCAGCGTGGTCGCGATTTGCAGTGCCACATCCATGGACGTTTCCGGGATGGGAATGACCACATCAATATCTAAGTCCGCCCATTCTTTGGCAATTTTCTCACCCAGTTTACGGCCCATGTTCACCCGTGACGCGTACACAGAGATCCCGTCGATAAACGTATCCGGGCGGGCAAAATACACGAATTCAAATATACACGGTGACGTGGTTGGGTTCGGTGCACATTGCTGGGTGTGCAACTCACCGGCCTCAGTGATGTAAATGGCTTCGCCGGGCGCAACATCGCGAATGAAAGTAAAACCGACTGCATCCAGCGCTACACTTTCAGATGCCACCATCCATTCCTCACCAAGCTCAGTCACCCGCTTACCCAGCGCCAACGGACGAATACCGTTAGGGTCACGGAAAGCCACGACGCCCTGGCCAATGATGGCGGCAACTACGGCATAAGCGCCGCGTATTTTGCTGTGTACCTTGGTAACAACCTTGAAGATATCCTCTGCGCTGACGGTCAGCTCGGTGCATTGCTGCAGCTCGTGCGCCATGATGTTTAGCAGCAGTTCAGAGTCCGATGTGGTGTTGATATGCCGGCGGGCAATTCGAAATACTTCATCCTGTAACTCATGAGCATTGGTCAGGTTACCGTTGTGGGCAAACGCAATACCAAATGGTGAGTTCACATAGAAAGGCTGTGCTTCGGCTGAGCTGGACGAACCAGCCGTAGGATAACGGCAGTGACCAATACCCATGTTACCGGTCAGGCGTTTCATGTGGCGCGTATGGAACACGTCGCGCACCAAGCCATTGGCCTTTCGCAAATTGAACATGTTCTGGTCAATGGTCATAATACCGGCAGCGTCCTGGCCGCGGTGCTGAAGCACGGTTAAGCCGTCATATAACGACTGCGCGACCGGGGTTTTACCAACGATTCCGACAATACCACACATCTGAGTTACCTATATCAAGCGGGTTGCAAAAAACTTGAGCTGTCTTTCACAAACGTGAAAAACCATTCAATGATGATGGCAAACTCAGGAATGAGTACCGAGTGCTGCCACCATTGTGAAGACGCCGAGGGCGTGAATGTATCCATGAAGAACAGGAGTGCGCTTACGATAAGAGCGCCTCTGAGTGCACCAAACACCGCGCCCAATGCGCGATCAGTGCCAGACAGTCCGGTTGCCTGAACCAGTTGCCCGAAGGCAAAATTGAGCATGGCTCCCATAATCAGTGTTGCTACAAATAGCACGGCTATTGCAGCACCGTTACGGAGTAGCTGGTCGTCGATACGAGTGAAATAAACTGCCAGGTCGGCATAAAACTGGCTGGCTATAAATAACGCGCCAAACCAGACCACCAAAGAAATAGCCTCTTTAACAAAGCCCCGTATCAGGCTGATAAAGGTAGATACGGCGATAATACCCAGTATGGAGAAGTCTACCCAGTTCATTGTCTCATAATCAGCGTTGTGCTCCCGACGTTATGCGCAGGAGACCCATGGCGAGATGGCGCGCATTCTATCAGAAGCCTGCATGATTACCAATCAGTAATGTGTAACCAAACGTGCCGGGGCGGGACAAGATAACAGCTTGCGATGCAGCCTCTGCTGGTGCCGCTTACTCCACCTTAAAGGTGGTCACTTTGCCTTTCAGGCCGGTCACTTCTTTCAGGTGGGGCAGCGCCGCTTGCAGCTTGGCGCGGTCGAGATCAGGGCCCACAAACACTTTGGTGAGCGGACCGGAGCGGGTTTGAATGGGGCGACTGAACGCCCGGTAGCCTGCGGTCTCCAGTTTACTCAACAACTGGCGCACATTCTTTTGATGGCGGAAACTACCCAGCTGCACTACCCATCCGGCATCTTCGGCATCAACGGCTGGTTCGTCTACGATTGTCTGACTGGCCAGTTCGTCCGTTTCAGGTGCGGGCGCTTCAACCGGTTCACGGCGAGCGGGGGTGTCGTCTAGCGCAGGCTCATCAACCACTTCCACCGGGCGTTGGGCCGCATTGGCTACACGCTCGGCCGGAAAAGGTTCAGGGTTAACAATCGGCTTTTTAGCCGGAGCTGCAGGAACACTAACAAAAGCCTCTTCGGTCTTTTCTTTTTTGCCATCAAGAAAATCTGGAAGAAATATCACCGCTAATGCCACAATGATTACGGTTCCCACCAGCCGGTTTTGCAGTGCCGACGTCACCTCGCGCTCCTAATCTGTAAACTTCTCAGTATGCAACGCTAATACATCTGCCACAGTAAGGAAAGAGCCAAACACTAAAATCATGTCTGATTGGCTGCATTTAGTGCGGGCATGCTGATAGGCATCCACTACCTGCGCAAATGTTGCGCTGTTTTGGCGCTCGGTTTCCGGTAATACGGCTTGCAGAGATTCACCGTCCAACCCCCTTGGCCCGCTCGTACCGGCCAACAACCACTGTGCATGAAGCCCCTCGAAAGGCGCCAGCGTCGCAGCGACCGATTTATCTTTAAGCATCCCCGCCACGATGTACAAATTGTCGTACTGATAGTCCTTCAGCCAACGCCGGATATTGGCGGTGGCCTGGGGGTTATGCCCCACATCTACAACCACCCGGGGCGCTTCCTGTAACTGCTGACGCCGTCCGGGTAAGGACGTGCGGGAGATAATTCGAGTCAGCGCTTCTCTGTCCTGCAGCCAGCCCAGCTGGTACAGTGCCGCAATTGCAGTTGCTGCATTCTGTAGCGGAATACCAGGGTACGGCAGCTGCGTCAGCTTGTGCTCCTTAAGCTGCCACTGCCAACCTTCGCTGTGCTCAGATATGTTGAAATCCTGTCCGGCCCACACCGCGTCGGCCTGAAAACGCTCCACCTCAGCTAGTAAACTAGCCGGCGGCTCACGCTCACCAATAACCGCTTTGATCCCCGGACGCATTATACCGGCTTTTTCGACTGCAATTTTATCGCGGGTATCACCCAGCCAGTCCTGATGATCAAGATCGATGGTCGTGATTACGGCAAGATTGGGGGTAATTATATTGGTGGCATCGAGCCGTCCGCCCAACCCTACTTCAAGGATCACCACATCTGGTTGCCACGCGTACATCATTACCAGCGCGGCCAGGGTTCCAAACTCAAAATAGGTCAGACTGATATCGCCCCGGGCCTCATCAACGGCAGTGAACGCCTCACAAAAAGCGGCGTCCGCAGCGGGCTTACCGTTTACTCGTACCCGCTCACGATAACTCAGCAGATGTGGCGAGCTGTACACGGCCACGGATTTACCCTGCTCAATTGCTGTTTGTTCGAGGAACGCGCAGGTTGTGCCTTTGCCGTTGGTTCCCGCTACGGTGATCACCGTACTGGCGGCAAAATCGAGACCTAGCTTATCAGCAACCTGCTGACATCGTTCCAGGCCCAGATCAATCGCTGTGGGATGAATAGATTCGAGATACTGCAACCACTGCGTCAGCGTTCGATGCGCCGGCGCAATGGCTGAAACGTCAGAGTGAACCACTAGTTGGGTCGGTGCAGCTTAGACAGCAGGCTATGCAACTTGTCACGCATCTGGCGACGGTCAACAATCATATCGATGGCGCCCTTCTCCACCAAAAATTCACTACGCTGGAAGCCTGGCGGCAAGGTTTCACGTACCGTTTGTTCAATAACCCGCGGGCCGGCAAAGCCAATCAACGCTTTAGGCTCAGCGATGTTAATGTCACCCAACATGGCCAGGCTGGCTGAGACGCCGCCCATGGTAGGGTCGGTCAGTACCGAAATATACGGCAAGCCTTTTTTACTTAATTTAGCCAGTGCAGCGGACGTTTTGGCCATTTGCATCAGCGACATCAGCGCTTCCTGCATACGCGCCCCACCACTGGTAGAGAAACAAATTAATGGCGTATTGTGTTCAATGCAGGATTCCACGGCTTTAACAAAACGCGCGCCTACTACCGACGCCATAGAGCCTCCCATGAAGGCAAATTCGAAGCTTGCTACCACGACTGGCATGCCCTTCATTTTGCCTTTCATCACAATCAGAGCATCTTTTTCATTAGTACTCTTTTGTGCGGCCGAGATACGGTCTTTGTAGCGCTTGGAATCTTTAAACTTCAAGATATCTTGCGGCTCAAGGTCGGCGCCTATTTCTTCGCGGTCTTGTTCATCTAACAGGCTGTCGATACGACGACGGGCACTGATACGCATGTGATTGTCGCATTTCGGACAAACTTCCAGCTGCTTCTCCAGGTCGGTTTTGTAAAGCACGGCCTGGCATTTGCTGCATTTGGTCCAGATGCCTTCAGGTACATTCCCTTTTGTAGAGGTTTGTGTACGGGGAAGGATTTTTTGAATCCAGCTCATGAAAAACGAATCCTTTTATCTGTGTCGCCGCGTAAGCTGCTTAATCGTATAGTGTTTGTGCAGAACGCGTCGCGAAAAAATTAACGCAATGGTATTGCGCTGTATTAGACCACAATAGCGATAAATGCGAAAAACAAAACTGGTCTAAGAAGTTAGCTGTAGGCAGCCTTTTTTGCAACTTTTCGCCGACATTTTGAGCATTAATGCTGAATTAGCCTGATTATCCTGGCTAATTCAGATGACACACCCGGATTTGATCAGTTGTCAGCTAAAAACAACGGCCCTAACGGACGCGGGGGTAATTCGATGGGCGCCGGATAGGTCACATGGACGAGGTACAAGCCATTGGGTTTTGCCGTGGCAGCCGCCGCGGTCCGATCTTTCATTGCCAGCAATTCCGCTATCCATTCAACCGGCTGCTCCCCTGCCCCCACTTCAACCAGTGAACCGGTGATGTTGCGAACCATATGATGCAGGAAGGCGTTGGCCCGAATATCGATGATCACGTAGTTGCCCTGGCGGGAAACGGACACGTGAGTGACATTGCGAAAAGGCGTTTTAGACTGGCACAGGGATGCCCGAAACGAGGTGAAGTCCTGCTCGCCCAGCAAAGCCTGCGCGGCCTCGTGCATGCGATCCGCGTCCAGCGGTTTATAGATGTGGGTTACACCGCCGTGGAGAATTGCCGGACGGGTTTTGTTGTTGAAGATCACATAGCGGTAACGCCGGTGCGTCGCCGAAAAACGGGCATGAAAATCACTATCGACTTCCGCGCTCCAGTTGACTGCAATAGAGTCCGGCAGGTTGGCGTTGACGCCCAACGTCCAGGCGCGTTCAGGACGGTATTCATCACAATCGAAATGCACCACCTGACCTGTGGCATGGACGCCGGCATCGGTTCGCCCGGCGCACTGAACCTGAATGGGCTGATTAGCGACCTTCGACAGCGCATTTTCAAGGTATTCCTGTACGCTGGGTACATCCTTTTGCCGCTGCCAGCCATAGTGTGCCGCACCATCATACTCAATGCCTAAGGCAATGCGCCCCATAAGTCCGCCCCTGTCTGCAAAAATCGGCTAAGTGTAGTCATGCAGCAGGCGCGTGACAAGGCCTGTAGGTATAAAAACAGGCGTCCGTGCGTACCTATCGTCATCCCGGCGTCAGAATTAACTACCGTCATCCCGGCGTCAGTATCAATTACCGTCATCCCGGCGTCAGTATCAATTACCGTCATCCCGGCGTCAGTATCAATTACCGTCATCCCGGCGAAGGCCGGGACCACACAAACAAGCAGACTGATCTAAAACTCTACTTTTCTAACCCAGTGCAAGAAACTAAATTGTTGCTGAACACATGAAAAGGACTTTATGCGTGAAAACACCGAGCATTTATATTCTTACCAATCATCACAATACGACGTTGTATATTGGCGTCACCAGTAACCTTACCCAGCGAATTTATCAACACAAAAATAAGCTTGTAAAAGGGTTTAGTGCTAAATACAACCTTACTAAACTCGTATATTTCGAGCAATTTGAAGATATGGAAAACGCTATCCTAAGAGAAAAAAGGCTGAAGAGGTGGCATCGACAGTGGAAGAATCGGTTAATAGCAGAGATTAATCCTGATTGGCGCGACCTATACCCTGAGCTACTGGGTTGTAGATAATTGATACTTCACGATTACCTGATGGAGATCCCGGCCTTCGCCGGGATGACGGTAGGTATTGCTGACGTCGGGATGACGGGCTATTTTTAACTCGAAGAAACGCGTCATTGCGGCGGAGGCCGCAACCTCCATCGTCTAAGCGCAATATCAAAAATTACTCTTCTCGCGTGTCCAATGACAGTTGATGAGGTCCCGGCCTACGCCGGGATGACGGGCTATTTTTAACTCGAAGAAACGCGTCATTGCGGCGGAGGCCGCAATCTTCATCGTCTAACCGCGATTTCGAAAATCACTCTTCTCGCGTGCACAATGACAGTTGATGAGATCCCAGCCTTCGCCGGGATGACGGGCTATTTTTAACTCGAAGAAACGCGTCATTGCGGCGGAGGCCGCAACCTCCATCGTCTAAGCGCAATATCAAAAATCACTCTTCTTGCGAGCACAATGACAGTTGATGAGGTCCCGGCCTTCGCCGGGATGACGATAGTATTTATAAGTCAGCCTGTTTGGGAGGTCCCGGCCTGCGCCGGGATGACGGTAGATTCTATCAGTCAGACTGTTTGGAAGATCCCGGCCTTCGCCGGGATGACGGTAGGTATTGCTGACGCCGCAATGACGGTAGCTTTTTAAATCTCCTACCGTCTAGTAACTGCGACTATATATTCTCAGGTATTCATTTTTTCAACCTGTTCTTCGACCGGCTTTCCGTGCTCATTAAACTTCGCAATATCAGCGTTTGATGATTCCCATTCCTTGCGCTCTTCGTCTGTTGCTTTAGGTGAGAACCAACCAACGTAGGCATAAAATATTCCTATCAAGGGCGCCGTCCAACAAGCAAATGCCAGGGGGATATACAGCAAGTTTTCTAAATTATCACCAGAAATACCCAGTCCCAGAGCGGATATAACAAACGCCCCACCGGCATTCCAGGGAATAAGGGGAGACATTAAGGTTCCGCCTTCCTCCACTGCCCGTGACAGATTCAGCGTAGAATAACCCATGCCTCGATAAACGGGGGAATACATGCGCCCTGGTAGTGCAACTGACAAATACGGGTCGCCTGCCACCAGATTGGTTGAAAACGCAGTTCCTACCGCGGCAGCCTGCGTACCAGCAAACGATTTCGCTTTGCTTTTTATCGAATTAATTATACTTTTCAGACAGCCCGTGGTTTCTAACGCACCACCAAATGCAAGGGCGATAAACACCAACGAAATGGTCCACATCATGGATTGAATTCCACCACGATTAAGCAAGCTATCTATCTCAGTTATGTTCGTTTCGATGGAGTAGCCGTTGTTGGCATAATCAAAAACAGCCTGCAGGCTCTGGCCTTGCGCGATCATAGCGAATGCACCGCCGACCACAACACCCACGAATAGCGAAGGCAATGGCGGTAATTTCCTAAGCGCCAGTCCCATGACCACCAGAGCCGGTAGCAACGCCCATAGAGAGATATCAAAATTGTTTTCTAATGTGGTTGTGATCCCTTCTATTTTTTCAAACGACACGCTCTGAGTATCAATAACAAAAAAGCCGACCCCAAGATAAATTAGAAACGCAATTACCATAGCCGGAATAGTAGTGGCCATCATATTTTTAATGTGGGAAAACACGTCTGTTCCGGTCACAGCGGGAGCAAGATTAGTCGTATCAGAAAGTGGCGATACCTTATCCCCGAAAAATGCGCCCGACACCACCGCGCCGGCTGTCCAGTACATGGGTATTTCAAACCCTCCACCGATGCCCATGAGTGCCAAACCGACCGTACCGACACTGCCCCAGCTTGTCCCGAGAGATACTGCCACCACTGCACATATCACCATGGCAGCTGGCAGGAAAATCTCGGGAGATAATGTTTTCAGCCCATAGTAAATGATGGTCGGCACGGTCCCGCTCGCAATCCACGTACCGATAATCATCCCTACCACAATCAGTACGCTTACTGCCGGTAACGCTACATGTATGACTTTGAAAATTCCTGCACGAATGTCTTCCCACGTAAGCCCAAGGTAAATACCGACAAGGCTAGCCAGCGCCACCCCAATCGCAAGAGGGATATGGGGCTCAAATACGCCAAAATAGAATATCTGTGTGCCAAGTATTATCAGTGTCAGAATAACAGGCGTTAATGCAAGTGAGAGGCGTGGGGTAACGTGCTGTTCATCTGTCATACTTCTTCCTTATATTTGACACGGGTGACGTAAGTCATCTTCTGGTTTAAAAAGCGTACTTTGAGTAATTGCCATCAAATCAGTGATTGTTTGATACCAGTCGATACCTACGGGGCAAGGGGGAAAATAGTTCTGGAAAGAACAGGACAAACTACTCGTTGTGCCGTTTAATAAACGCTACCGCCATCCCGACGTAGGCCGGGACCTCCTAAACAGCTTGACTGAGATGCTATCGTCATCCCGGCGTAGGCCGGGACCTCATCAACTGTCACTGGTCACGCGTGAAGAGTGATTTTCGATATTGCGCTTAAACGATGGAGGTTGCGGCCTTCGCCGCAATGACGCGTTCTTCGAGCTAAAAACAGCCCGTCCTACCGGCGTCAGCAATACCCACCGTCACCCCGGCGCTGCTAATAACTATCGTCATCCCGGCGAAGGCCGGGACCTCCCAAACAAGCAGACTGATCTAAAACCCTACTTTTCTTACCCTGCGCAAGAAACTAAATTGTTGCTGGCCACATGAAAAGGACTTTATGCGTGAAAACACCGAGTATTTATATTCTTACCAATCATCACAATACGACGTTGTATATTGGCGTCACAAGTGATCTTATCCAGCGAATTTATCAACACAAAAATAAGCTTGTAAAAGGGTTTAGTGCTAAATACAACCTTACTAAACTCGTATATTTCGAGCAATTTGAAGATATGGAAAACGCTATCCTAAGAGAAAAAAGGCTGAAGAAGTGGCATCGACAGTGGAAGAATCGGTTAATAGCAGAGATTAATCCTGGTTGGCGCGATTTATATCCTGAACTTCTGGCTTGTAAGTAATAGATACGTCACGCTTACCTGATGGAGGTCCCGGCCTTCGCCGGGATGACGGTAGCATCTCTCAGTCAGACTGTTTGGAAGGTCCCGGCCTGCGCCGAGATGACGGTCACATCTATCAGTCAGTCGGTTTGGGAGGTCCCGGCCTTCGCCGGGATGACGGTAGCATCTCTCAGTCAGACTGTTTGGAAGGTCCCGGCCTTCGCCGGGATGACGGTAGCATCTCTCAGTCGGCCTGTTTGGGAGGTCCCGGCCTTCGCCGGGATGACAATAGCATCTATCAGTCATGCTGTTTGGGAGGTCCCGGCCTTCGCCGGGATGACAATAGCATCTATCAGTCGGCCTGTTTGGGAGGTCCCGGCCTTCGCCGGGATGACGGCAGCATCTCTCAGTCAGACTGTCAGGAAGGTCCCGGCCTTCGCCGGGATGATGGTAGCATCTCTCAGTCAGACTGTTTGGGAGGTCCCGGCCTTCGCCGGGATGACAATAGCATCTATCAGTCGGCCTGTTTGGGAGGTCCCGGCCTGCGCCGGGATGACGATAGCATCTCTCAGTCATGCTGTTTGGGAGGTCCCGGCCTGCGCCGGGATGACGATAGCTATTAGTGACGCCGGGATGACGGTAGCATCTATCAGGCAAGCGTCTTTAATAGCTCTTTGGCTTCTTCCTGCTGGTCATCACTGCCTTTATCTGCAACTTCCTGGAGCAGCTCCCGCGCTGATTCCATATCATCCATTTCCATGTAGGCTCGCGCTAAATCTAAATTTGCACTTTGACCTGCATCTTTATCGATATCTATGGCTGCGTCGGCATCCCCTACTCCCGTAAAATCTGACAAGCTCACGTCGAGATCCAGTGGCATGTCATCGAGGGCGGTACTGTTCTCTTCATCGGAGTCGTCCATTAACGACTCAATGTCCAGGTATTGCTCGTCTTTTGGCTGGGTAGCTGTATCTGCGCTGTCTTCCTCGTCATCCTGCAAGAGGGCGTTCAGATCGAGGTCCGGGTTCTCCAGCTCAAACGCTTTTTGGGCTTTTTCCGCTTTCTCTTCTTCAATGGCGTCAAGCAGCTCATCGAATTCAGTGTTTTCCAGCTCATCGAAAATTTCACCGTCTTCGCTGTCTTTGCTCCCACTCAGCCAGTCATCCAGTCCGGGAACATCTTCCAATTCATTGATTTCTGGTTCAGGCACCGGCGCGGGTTTCTCAATGCCATCCACTTCCTGTTCCAGCTCAAACTCGTCTACGCCGTCGAATGCTTCATCTAACAGGCTGTCATCAAAGTCATTGGTATCGGTATCCGGGCGATCCTCACCCTCTTCCGTTCCTGCTTCTGAAAACGATGGAATGTCGTCCATCAACTGCTTGTCGAACTCTTCCAGCGCCTGGTCTAACGGGTCTGCTGACGCCACCTCGTCGGAGTGGTCTGGCATGTCCGGAACGTCTGACTGGCTGGTTACCCCGCCCTCTTCAGCGTTGTCCACTTCCGCATCAATTTCATCAGCGGCTGCGGGGTCTTCATCTTCTGGTAGAGTGGCTTCAGAGTCATCCGGGGCAGTATCTGTGGCTGATACTGACTCTTCAGTAGCAACATCACTCTCGTCAGGTACCAGCTCATCGGTGAGGTCGTCCGTACCCGTGGGTGTTTCACTAGCATGTTGCTGTTCAGGCGATTCGGCGTCATCAGCGGTCTCAGCAAGGTCACTGGCATCATCTTCAGACGTCAGCGTTTCATCTTCCACATCATCAGTCAGAGGAGCAGAGTCACCCGCTTGCTCAACGTCTGCCGGTTCTTCAATAGTCTCAGCAGTTTCCGTCTCAGCCTCACCACTATTGACGGGTGATTGGTCATCGTCGTCTTCTGATGTACCGTCTTCATCTGACTGTTCTGCTTCCAGCTCTGCCAGTAATTCGTCGGTCAGTGGATCGTCGACCTCACTGGCAGCACTTTCAGAATCGACGTCACTGTCTGCAATCTCAGCATCATCGACAGCGGCGGGCTGTGTCTCTGATTCGGCCTCCAGCTCAGACAACAATTCATCCGATAACGCGTCTATTTCCGCGTCACCGGCCTGGTCATCCGCTTCCAGTTCGGCAAGAAGTTCGTCACTTAAGGTATCAGAAAGGTCGTCATTGTCAGCCTCGGCGGCTGGCTCCGGCTCGCCCTCTGTGGGCATTACCTCGTCCACCACGTCCAGTGCCACGGGCTCGTTCTCTTCTTCTGCCTGCAGTTCAGAAATGAGGTCGTCAGACAGCGGATCATTAAAGTCTTCCGCATTCTCCATGTCCGCTATGTCTATTTCATCCAGGTCGTCGGTGATGGTATCGAGATCCTGAATGGCTTGCGGCGAGGGTGTGTTTTGCGCCGTGGTGTCTATTTCGTCACTTTCATCGTCTTCGTCATCGGTGACGTCACCGAGCATATCACCCATCATTTCCAGCTGTTCAATTTCGCCAATGATGTTGTCGGTAAGTCTGTCTAGCTGCTGGCTCTGGTCATTAATTTCTTTTTCCAGCTTCTCCAGCATTTCTTCATTTACGGTATCGCTTTCCATGCCCAAGGTGTCGGCGAGGCTGTCATCACCACCGGTATCATCTAACAGTTCATCGATACTGATTTCAGGCTTATCGTCGGCGTCGGCCACCGGTGCCACCGGTACTGGCGCAGCTTCCTCTGTGGCAACAGGAGCCGCAGATTCACTTTCACCTTCACTGTCCGTGGGTTCCACGGGCTGCGAATCATCCGTAACGCTAACCTCAAACTGATCTTCTTCATTACTGTCGGTGGCGGTTTCGACGATATCGTCAATTTCATCGTCATCAAGGGTGTCTTGATCTAGTTCGTTATCGGCCTCCTGAGCAAGCTCACTGGCCAGCTCGTCGTCCTCATCTGAGGCTAAGTCAATGCCGTCGAGGTCGTCCCCGAAGTCATCGCCCACGTCATCAGCCTCCAGCACCGACTCCGACAAATCATCTTCATCAAACAGATTGTCCAGATCATCCTGATCCAGTTCTTCGCCACCAGCTTCAAATTCATCATTGTCTTCGTTCTCGGGCACGAGCATGTCATCGTCGAGCTCGGCAAAGTTTTCCAGCTCATCGTCCAGTGCATCTTCCAGCTCACTGGAAAGTACGTCATCCAACAGGTCGTCGTCATTGAACAACTCATCGTCGGTGAGTTCTGCGGTATCGTCTAAATCGTCAGAAATTGACGTGGACAGATCGTCCATTTCACTGGCCGGTGGCGGGGCTGTTACCGGTGCCGGCTCAGCCTGAGTGGGTTGAGGAGCTGATGTGTTTCGCCGCAATAACCAGGTAATCAGCCCGCCGACCAGCAGCAATGACACAATACCTGTGCCCAGAATTAACGCCATCGGTTGTGACAGCATATTCATGATGGACTGGCTTTCCTGCGCCTCTCGCGCCCGCCGCTCTTCTTCCATCATGGCTAACAGTTGCTGTTGCAACTCTACCTGCGTATCAATCTGGGTTTTAACATCACCCTCAAGCTGCGCACGCAGGTTCTGTAGATCCTCATTAACCTGCTCAATGCGGGTATACAACTGGTTATTATTGTCGAGGATGGCCTGCACAGAGTTGATAGACTCGGCAAATTGTTGCCTCAGTTCGTCGAACTGGACGGCCTGCTGTTCGTCCAGCTGGCTGATTTGTTGTTCGATGGCCGTTTTGGTTTGTGACAAATCCTGTTGACTGGCCAACTCCACCGGAGGCTTAATATTTTTTGAGGGGTCAGGGTTTTGCAAGGCTTCAGCAAAGCGCTGCTCATCCTGCTCGGCCCGTTGACGGGCGTTATCGGGGTCAATGCGTGAGGCATAACGTTCCGAAGGCAACTGCAGCATAGTGCCGTCAACCAGCAGGTTGAGATTGTTGTCTTCGAATGCGTCAGGATTGAGCTCATAAATGGCCATCATCACCTGATAAACGGTGAGATCTTTATTCTGCCGATAGCGTTCGGCAATGCGCCACAAGGTATCTTTGGCGTCTATGGGGCCATACGTATTGCCGGAGAACTGGCTGGTCGCATCTTTAGGGCCTTTCAGCTGTGTTGCACGGTCTTGCGCGTGCACAGTATTTGGGAAGGCAGACAACCACAATGTCAGTACCAGTATGCCCGTCAAATGCAATTTCATAGCGTTCCTATATGCCCTTAAGCGTCATTACCACCACGCATTTTTCAGTGGTTTGTCGCCGGTTTCCCCCCTGCTCGCTGTGGCCGGGGTAACCGCTTATTCTTATATGCGAGTGACGCTACGATTACCACACGCTGCAATTAGCATGCTGCGTTCGCGCCATATATAGTGATTGCGAATACGACGCTGAAACTAGCGTCAATTTTCCACCATCTTAATGATATGCAAAGATTAATCCAGAAAAGCACTTTGCAGCCCGCAGATTGTTCCGAAACTATAAACCAGTTACGGGAGTCAATCTAGCATGGCACGGAAAAAAGCGTTCGTCAGACTGAGGATAACTGTCAGAACAGTCAAACGAACCAGTATGAGAAGGTTATCGGCAGCCGCGTCAAAATATTAACGCCGCTGCCGGCAGGTTATTTAGAGGTAGTCGCGGATAAGGGTTTCTGCAATTTGCACACTGTTAGTTGCAGCGCCCTTCCGGATGTTGTCAGAGACAACCCACAGGTTAAGGCCATTGGGGTGGGTAATATCATTCCGAATGCGTCCCACATGCACTAAATCATTACCGCTGGCATTACCTACCTGGGTAGGGAACTGCTCTCGCTGGTCGTAAACCGTTACGCCTGGCGCATCAGCCAACAGTTGTTTAACCGCTTCTGCGTCAATAGGTTGCGTGGTTTCCAGGTGAACCGCCTCGCCATGACCATAGAAAACCGGCACCCGTACTGCCGTGGCATTCACCAAAATGCTGTTATCGCCCATAATTTTTTGGGTTTCCCACGCCATTTTCATTTCTTCTTTGGTGTAATCGTTGTCCATAAAGACATCAATTTGCGGGATCGCGTTAAAGGCGATTTGACGGCTGAAAGCTTCTGTTGTCACCTCGCGTGAGTTCAACAGATCGGCGGTTTGCCGGGCCAGCTCTTCCATAGCCGTTTTGCCTGCACCCGATACCGACTGGTAAGTGCTGACGTTAATGCGCTCAATACCCACCGCATCATGAATAGGCTTTAGCGCCACCAGCATCTGGATAGTTGAGCAGTTGGGGTTCGCGATGATGTTGCGGTTACGGAAGTCGGCCAGTGCATGGGCGTTCACCTCCGGCACGACCAGGGGGATGTCTGGTTCATAGCGATAATGCGAGGTGTTATCGATAACGATACACCCGGCTTCCGCTGCACGCGGGGCGAATTCGGCTGATACACTACCGCCTGCCGAGAAAAACCCAAACTGCACCTGACTCCAGTCAAACTCATCTGCGTCCAGTACCGTTACGTCTTCACCTTTGAATGTCACGGTACCGCCTGCCGAACGTTTACTGGCAAGCGGGTAAAGGGTATTAATGGGGAAACCGCGATTTTCCAGTATTTCGATCATGGTCTGACCAACCAGACCTGTGGCGCCGAGAATGGCAACGTCAAAGGCTTGAGACATAGTGAGTGAAACTCCTCGATTGATGCGAACCACTGTTCGCTGAATGTTAAGTGAACTGCACCTCAAATCCCAGGCATGCTAGTTGATTTCTGATACCTGAAGAGAGGGATGTTGGCGCAATTACTGTGTACGCGTCACATTCGCGGCGAACCCGGTAGGCTTTCCTCAGTGCCGCAAACTGGTTCGATTCTGCCATGGCTTGCCGAAAATGCCTATCATCTTCACAAATATCATATACCGAAAAAAACAGCGCTTTTAAATCGCTCAGAGTCAGCCGTTCTGCCTGGCTGTCTGACAATCTCAAATGCAGCGGCGCTGGCGGCGTCAGAAAGTCTCCCAGAGTCCGGGTGGGTGTAACCTTCAGGCCTTCGCATACATGCTCGTAAACCATTTGGGTGCCACGGGTCTTGCCTTCCAGTGAGTGACCCGCAATGTGCGGGGTAGCCAGCCAGGCTGCCTCGGTAACCGCCATATCAATATCAGGCTCATTCCAGAAAACATCCGTTATAAACAACGGGGCGTCACGTTCATTTAATCGTGTTAGCAGCGCCTTCTCATCAATCACCTCACCGCGGCAGGCATTAATCACACACTGGTGTGCCGATAGCCCTGCCAGCGCAGTGGCATCAAGCAGATGATAGGTGGGGTGAGACCCGGTGGTGGTATAAGGCACGTGCAGGGAAATAACATCACACGCTAATACCTCTTGCAGACTGACCAGGGCCCGGTGGTCTCCCTGTTCTGCAAGCGGGGGATCGCAGAGTTTGCAGGTAATGCCGAGGCAGTTCAGCAAAGCAGCCAGCGCCGACCCCACATGCCCGGCTCCGACAATACCTACCGTTGCCGCAGGTAACGACAGATGCCCGTTATCGTCCGCCTGTAACAACGCACTCAGCACGTACTCGGCCACCGCCCTGGCGTTACAGCCTCCCGCCGAGCGCCACGGCACCCCGGCTGCATCCAGTGCTGCTTTATCCAAATGGTTTGTGCCGGCGGTCGCTGTGGTCACCAATTTAAGGTTGCGAGCCTGGCTCAGCAGCGTGGCATCAACCCGGGTGGTAGAGCGTACGACCAGATAATCGGTGTGAGCCAGGTCGGCAGGCTGCAACGATTGCCAGCTATAGCGGGTGATCTTCCCCAGCCCTTCAAAGTATTCTGCCCCGTACGGGATGGTGTCTTCAACGAGTATATTCAAGCTGTTTGCCCCGGTTCACTGCCAAGTTTGGCACTATACCGAGTTATGCCGCCCTGCTCTACCCGAATTGCCCGCGACGATGAGCGACAATGCACCGGCAGCCTGCCCGGTTTGGGTGATAATGCACACACAAAAAAAGCTGCGACATGCGCAGCTCTTTTTACGTTTTTTTCAATGCTATTGCCATCCTCGGCTGGCGCCAGACTTATTTCTGATAGCGTTGCATCACCAGCGTGGCATTGGTGCCACCGAAGCCGAAGCTATTCGACATCACTGTATTCAGCGTGGCTTGGCGGGCTTCAGTCACAATATCCAGCCCTTTTGCCTGCTCATCGAGGTTGTCGATGTTGATAGAGGGCGCAATAAAGCCATGCTCCATCATCAGCAGACTGTAAATAGCCTCGTTAACCCCCGCTGCGCCCAGCGCATGGCCGGTGAGCGACTTCGTGGCGCTGATGGGCACACCGCTGTCACCAAATACATCGCGAATCGCCCCCAGCTCTTTGACATCCCCTACCGGCGTAGATGTGCCGTGGGTGTTCAGATAATCAATGGGGCCGTCGAGGTTTTGCATGGCCATTTTCATACAGCGGATGGCACCTTCACCGGAAGGGGCTACCATGTCGAATCCATCAGAGGTGGCGCCATAACCTACTACTTCACCATATATTTTGGCGCCACGGGCCAGCGCATGTTCCAGTTCTTCAACGACAACCATACCGCCACCGCCGGAGCTGACAAAACCGTCACGATCTGCGTCATAAGTCCGCGATGCTACGGCCGGGTTGTCATTATACTTAGATGACAAGGCGCCCATTGCGTCAAACTGACTGGACAGTGACCAGTGCAGCTCTTCGCCACCGCCGGCAAAGACCACGTCTTGTTTGCCCAATTGAATTAGCTCCAGTGCATTGCCAATACAATGGGCACTGGTGGCACAGGCTGATGCTATTGAATAATTCACGCCTTTAATTTTATAGGGTGTGGCCAGACACGCAGATACCGTAGACGCCATGCAGCGCGGCACCATATACGGCCCCACACGTTTTACGCCCTTGGCACGCAAGGTGTCGGCAGACAGCACCTGATTTTCCGATGAGGCACCGCCGGAGCCGGCAATGATACCCGTGCGCTCATTAGAAATATCGCTGTCTTCCAGACCAGAGTCGGCAATGGCCTGTTGCATGGCAACATAAGCATACCCTGCGGCATCGCCCATGAAGCGCATCGCTTTGCGGTCAATGTGCTCTTTCAGGTCAATATCAATATTGCCCCATACCTGGCTACGCAAGCCCATTTCGGCAAACTGCTCAGAGAATGTGATCCCTGATTTTCCGGCTTTAAGCGACGCCGTAACGTCCTCTTTGTTCGCACCGATGCTGGACACAATGCCCAGACCTGTGATTACTGCTCTTCTCATAATTTACCCTTTGCGTTGTTGCGGCCTATGGTAACGATTTTATTCGCTCAAGTGGTCTGCTCTTTTCTACGGGTTGTCTGCTTACCGAAAACTGTCCGGCGTCAAAACCCGTCTCGAATCCTCAGAACCGCGTGTCATTATCGCTACCTGGCAAGGCTGGTCACCTGACATTATCACAGGTATTATTCCTGCGCTTAAGCATGACACAGATTAAATTTACAGCGATCACGCTATCACAGTGATAGCACCAGTATTAATGTTTGTCTCCACTCTAAAGATTTGAACGAAGGTCTTACCGCGTGAAAACTACGACTGCCCAGGTACACTTTAATGACAGCGGTACCCCAGTGGCCGACCATTTCGATGATGTGTACTTCTCCAACGACAGCGGCATTGATGAAACCCGCCACGTCTTTATGTCCGGTAATGACTTGCCTGAGCGTTGGCACACCCACACCGGTGAGAGCTTTGTCATTGCTGAAACAGGTTTTGGAACCGGCCTGAATTTTCTGGTGGCCATGCAGGCTTTCCATGAGTTCAGACAAGCAAACCCGCAACATGTTCTTAAACGCCTGTATTTTTTAAGTACCGAGAAGTTTCCACTGGCGCAAAAGGACATGCAACACGCCCTGCTGCGTTTCACCGCGCTAGAGCATGAAGCGACTGCACTGGCCACGCAGTACCCCATTGCGATGGAAGGCTGCCATCGCATGAACTTTGCCAACTATGGCGTGACACTGGATTTGTGGATGGGCGATGTTCACGCGCTGCTGCCGCAGTGGCATGCGCCGCGCCGGGGCCTTGTTGATGCGTGGTTCCTTGATGGTTTTGCTCCCAGTAAAAATCCGGATATGTGGACAGCCCAGCTGTTTAGTGAAATGGCGCGCTTGTCTGTGGAGGGCTGTACCTTTGGTACTTTCACCGCCGCAGGGGTAGTTAAACGAGGTCTCAAAGAGGCGGGCTTTGCCATTCAGAAACGCCCCGGGTTCGGACGCAAACGTGACATGCTGACCGGTCAGTATCACCGTGATGCCCCCTCTGCCCCGTCCTCCCCGCCGTATTACCGCTTTGCCGCAGACGCTGTGAACAGCGAATCTCATGTGGTGGTAGTGGGTGGCGGACTGGCGGGTGCAGCAGTGACCCACGCACTGGCCTCACGGGGTATTCGCACCACCGTGTTAGTTGCCGATGAACAGGTTGCCCAAGGTGCATCCGGCAATCCCCAGGGTGGTTTCTATCCGCAATTACACAGCGAAGCCAGCCACGCCAGTCAAATTCAGGCGCACACGTTTTTGTATGCAAACCGGTTGTATCGCGGCCTGGCGGAACAATCATCACTTCGACACGAATTTTGCGGCGTAATGTTACTTGGCTTCAATGCCGCACAGCAGGCGCGTCAGCATAAACTGATCACACAACAAGTGTGGCCTGAAGCTCTTATACACGGGCTGGATGCGACAGAGGCTGATACCCGGGCCGGAGTAACCGTAAACAGCGATGCACTGTTTGTGCCCCTGGGGGGCTGGCTAAGTCCGCCGGACGTAGTGGCGGGCCTGTTTGAACAGGCTGCACACCTGGCACCCACGGTGATTCTCACGGGGCATAAGGTCAGCGGTGTGGTGTCTGACGAGCGTCATGTACAGGTTCACTGCGTTAATGGTGAAACCGTGACTGCTGACCACGTAATCATGGCGACCGGGGCAGAAAGCATTACCTCGGCGCTGTTTGAGCCTTTGGCGCTGCGGCCGGTGCGGGGTCAGGTAGAAGCGGTGCCGACTCAGTCGCCTCTTGACCAGCTGCAAACTGTGCTGTGCCACAAAGGCTACCTTACGCCTGCCTGTGACGGCCGCCATGCACTGGGCTCCACCTATATTAAGAACGATACTGATACCAGGCCGCGCGCTGAAGAATCGACACAAAATCTGGCCACCCATCAGCAGGCGATGGCGAATTGTGACTGGATGGAGCATTTGCAGCACGACGGCACAGCCCGCGCCGCCGTTCGTCTTGGCGTGGCCGACCACCAGCCGCTGGTAGGCGCGCTGGGCGAGCTGGACACACACCGGGAACACTATGCGTCACTGGCGTCTGGTAAGCGAGTTGAAACGGCGCCGCTGCCGCCTGCCTCCAGAGTCAGCGCGCTTACCGCCCTTGGCTCCCGCGGCTTAACTACTGCCCCGTTACTGGCAGAACTATTGGCCAGCCAGCTATGTCACGACCCCCTGCCACTGCCTGAGCCCTTGCTGCAGGCGCTTAACCCTAACCGGTTTATTGTCAGGGACTGTATTCGGGGTAAGTGCTGAGCACGTCATTGCGCTAATTGGCAGAACATAGCAAACGCCCGGCATATAGCCGGGCGTTTTTGGTTATGTTTGTAGCAGGCCGGCTTATCGTGCGACGGCCCCGGCATGGTTCAGGCTGCTGACGATAAAGGCAGGAATATAGATATTCGCACTGGCCACTACCTGACGGTTATCCACGGCAATAATTCTGGCATTCACCCGCACACCTCGCGGATCTTCAATAATAGTGCCAGTAACAATATGATCCATCGCTACTTTGGAGGCCAGCTCTGCGCCATCCCGGCTTAGTGCCAGATCACCATAAGGGGTTACTGACACGCCATTGGCCAGCTTAAAATCCACCACGGATAATCCGAAGGTCTGCAGTTCTGCAATCAGATATTCAGATAGTTGATTGCCCAGTACCGTAGTTTCCTGCAAGCTGCGGTTGAGGCGCACAAAACTGGCTACGCCAACCAGGTCCTGTTGAGTCAGTCTGGTGGCGCTGTCCATCAATAACATAGCCAGTTGGCCGGCATAGTCATTGAGTTTTTTATGGGTTTGTGACGGTGAAAAGCCGCTTTGCAACGGATCCCGATAACCGGTTTCGGCCTGACTGCGCTCTTGGGTTTCCCGGTCACGGGAGTCGGGCCGGTATTCCAGACCCGAGTCGGCAGGCACGTGGGTGACAGGTGCGCCACTGCCGGACCCGCTCCCCGGCCAGCCTGAAGAAGAACAACCGCTGGTCATCAGCAACACACTTACAATCGGTATCAGGCGGCAGCGCATAATTTCTACCCCCGACTCAGCTTCACGCCGTCGCGCATGCCATCGCGATGATTACCATTGCTGGGGATCAGCGCATCTACCACGTAAAACGGCACCAGCATTTGAGCGGTGGCAACCACCGCTCGCGACTCCATTCCCAGGATCCGCGCATTGACCAGCACACCGCCCTGGTGTTTGGTCATGGTCCCGGTCAGCACATACTCAATGGGCATGGCCTCGTCCAGTTCGAGATAATCCCGGGTAAGTACGAAGTCGCCGTCGTCGGTAATGCGGATATAGTCAGTGGCTTTAAAATCAATTACCGGAATACGGAATTTATGCAGTTCGTGCACAAAGGACTCGGCCATCTGCTGGCCCATCAGGTTGGTCGCCTGAAGATTGGAGTCCAGCATGGCGAAGTGGGTCACGCCTACCGGTGTCTTGTTATTTACAAACTCCATATTGGCAATCAGGTCCTGGGTCATGTTTTTCACATAGTCGCCTATGTGTTTGGTCAGCGGTCGCCCTTTATAGGCGCCCTGCACGCTGGAATATAATGGTGGCTGACCTACTGCGCCAAAGCTGTCCATATCCTCTTCCGCGGCCTTTACCGGGCCACGATCTACCGCGGTAACGTCCACCACATTCATGCCTGGCTGAGTTTGTGACGTTTGTGGTCCCTGCTCATCCATGCTGGCGCATCCTGACACCAGAACCACGGCGGCTGCCAGTAGTCCGGTAGTATTCCGGTAAATGCTCATTCCCCTTTACCCCTTTTTTCGGTTCTGTATAGCCTGCCCTGTCGCTCGGTCACCTGCTCGTGCTCCCAGAATAATTCTGCCGGAAAGAAACGGGTGGCCGCCGCTACCACATCTTTGTTTAATGCGTTAATTACCCGCGCATTCACAATGGCACCGGATTGCTGCATAACCAGTGTGCCGGTGATGTAGTAGTCTACCCGCTCCAGGCCGGAAAGCTGATCAATGTCCCGGGACAGCACTCTGTCACTGTCCTCTGTCATTATTATATCGTTCGTAAGCTTAAACTCTTGAGTGGTAAAGCCACGTTTGGTGGCTTCAGTAATCATACCCTGTTCTAACTGATGCCCCAGCATCATCAACGGGTGCTGGTGTCCGGATGAAAACGCCATCCGGTCTACGGGCACAAACCCCACCACGGCATAGCGCGCCTGGCGCGCCGGACGCAAACCGGCAAACAGCTCGTTCGCAAGGACATAGGTGTGATATTCCACGTTCCCCAGCGGGGAAGCCGTTAAGGCATCTGCCTGGGCAACAGCCGGGGTCTGCGGTTCACTGGCGCAAGCCACCAGCAACAGGCTGCATGCCACGCCGGCCACTAACTGGCGACAACCTGAAAAAGAAAATGATGCATTCATAAATAGGGTACCTTGCAACTGCAGCTTAGCCTGATCGTCATCAGACAGATAACAGCGCATCGCAAAATACGTACCAGTGCAGTGGTTTTTGTTACGGGTAGCGCTCAGGCGAGGATGACTGCGGCGTGCGGCTCCGCCTTCTCTGCTATTAGCGCCCGGCGCACGGCAATATGCGGCTACCTGAAGAGGCTAAGGCGGCAACTTCATACCGTTATTGCCGCCCGTCAGTGGCATTACTGCTCGGTGTTAGTTGCGCGTAACCGTGCCCAGAGTGCTGCCACAGCCTGCTGATCATCCGGCTCCAGTTCCCGGTTGGCAAATGCGGCGTCCAGGCTGTCCTGCATGGCAGCATCCAGCTTGTCCAGTGTGGCATCGGCCTGCATTTCCAGTTGTTTAGAAATGACGGCGAAGTGCCCTTGCAAATAGCTGGCAACGAACAGTTCGTCGTCACTGCCATGGTTCACTACGTCGTCCAGAGACTGCTCTATATTATGAACTTTGCCCACAAAGTCGTCTGAGGCTGCTGCCGGTGGAAGCACTATCTTTCTCCTGTGTTTAATTTAACGAGCCGGATATAACACTTTATCTTTATAACCGGTAATGACGGTTGTCGGGCCAGCCAGTTCAGCATCCAGCGCGGCATCGCCTGAATCGAGACGCAGTGGCCGCCCCTCCAGTGCCTGCAGCTTTTGCTTGGTGGCCACGACAAGCAGGCTGTCCTTACCAATACGACGGATAAAGTCCGCACTGAGTTGCTGGTTGCCCCGCCCCAGAATATGTCCCTGACCACCAATGACCGTCAGGACTACCCGGGTGGGTTTATTTTCGGTAAGCGATAATAGCTGATCGGCCGTAACATCACTGGCGACCAGCTCGCCGTTTTGCACTACATCCACACCCAGCAGGGTATTAGGCAGAGCCAGTGCCTCCATGATGCTGCCTACGGTGGATCCGGACCCCATCACGAACAGTGTCTCGGGTTCGTCTTCCATCATTTCGGTCACCGTGGCAACAATGTCATCCAATACCAAGGCTTCATCTTCACGCCCCCCCATTTTTACTGCCTGCACATAGGTAAGCTCGTTGGGAACCCGCATTTCGCCAAAGTGTCTGGCAATCACTTTGCCGTCCCGGAAGGCGTCTTCATCAATATCCCGGACTTCCGCATCCATTTCCGATACCAGCTCTCCGCGGATCATCATCGCCACCACCTGTCCGGCTGCGCTGGGCGTAACGGTATACACGCCTGAGTGAATTTTGCAGCCTGCCGGCACGCCCAGCACGGCAACCCGCTCTCCCACGCTGTTGCAGATATTCCGGGCCGTACCATCGCCGCCGGCAAACAGGATAAGATCCACACCATCGTCCAGCAGGGCTTTGGCGGCGGCTTCCGTGTCGGCACCTTCGGTCTGCTCAGCCTTCGGGGTATAGCGAACGTGGCAGGGCAGCCCTAGCGCTTCACACACTGACTCCCCCATCTCTCCGGCCGCGGTTTTAATTTCTACCTGGGTATTTAATGCACAGACAGCCTGCAGTGCGCTGGCCATTTTTTCATTGGCCTGCTTTTTCGCCCCCATGGACAAGGCTTTTTCCCGGATTTCTTTGCCATCACTGCCTTTCAGTGCCAGCGCACCGCCGATCCCCGCGTAAGGATTAACAAGAATGCCTAAACGAAACTTCGGTGTACTCATGCAGCTTCTCCGGCCAGCTGTGTAGCCACAGGCGGGGTATTAAAGTGGGAATGCAACGCCTGAATAAACACCTCAGCGCGGGGCGGAAAGCCCGTTTCCAGATAGGTTTGCAACTGGGTACGCACATTGCGGGTAAATTGCTCACGATCCGGCTCAGCGCCATTGAGGTTGTCGGTGCTTACCCGGAAACTCTGGTTACTGGCCAGGGAGAACGCCCACTCAAGCGCCTGGGGTTTAATTTCCACCTGTTCAAAGGCGGCTTGCTGTTCGCTATTGCGGCCATCCGGGCAGTACCAGTAGCCGTAATCCTCTTGCAGGCGCCGCGCCGGGCCAGCGATACACCAGTGCGCCACTTCGTGGAGCGCACTGGCAAAATAGCCGTGGGCGAAAACAATCTGGTGATAATCAACCGTCTCAGAGGCAGGCAGGTAGACAGGCTCTTCGTTTCCGCGGATCAGGCGGGTGTTATATTGCGCGTAAAAAGTCTCATCAAACAACGCGATCAGTTCGGCCACCCGTTGGGCTTCCCGCTGTTCAGAATTGTTCTGGGCTAACACGCTGCTCATATACTCCCGCTTGCTTTACCTGCATAGGTACTGTTGATGTGGCGGCGAAGTCTACCAAAAAGCCTGCGACCAGACCACAATCTCAGGCTTGCATCCGGTTTCACTGTGGGTCAAGCTAACTGTACGCAAAGTAGCAACGGAGAAAGGCGTGTCTCAGGCAATCATAGCGCACTTGCATCAGGTAAATGCACATCGCGACATGGCTGAAAAGCTCGGTCTGATTGACAAAATCCACCAAATACAGGCATGGCAGTGTGAGCGATTGCTGGCAACCCATGAAGATTTAGCACGTCAGCAGCGCTATCGGCTGGCCATGGCGTTTTTTGTTGATGAGCTGTACGGGCCGAAAGATTTCAGTCAGCGGGATGCTGATTTAGCCAGAGTCATTCCCAAGCTGGCAAAAGTATTACCCGACAGCGCCATGCAGGCGCTGGACGACGCGCTGGCACTGAATGCGTTGTCATTCGATCTGGATATGCAGATGGCGCAGCAACTTGACGGGGCGCCGCTAAACCGCGAGACCTATGCACTGGCATACCGCCAGGTTGGCCGTCAGGCCGATCGCCAGCATCAGATAGACATTATCGCCCATTTGGGGCAGCAACTGGCTGATGTGGTAAATATTCGCGGTATCGGTATGCTTATTAAACTGGCGCGGCGTCCGGCTAAACTGGCTGGGTTGCTTACGCTACATGAGTTTTTACAGCAGGGCTTTGCGGCGTTTAAAGCGCTGGGTGATGTGCACTCTTTTGTCGACCCGGTCATCCGACGGGAACGGATATTAATGGAACAGCTGCTCGACCCTGAGCGCGATATTACCAAGGACAACCCACTCCCCCATGTCTGATTCATTACCCTGGAAATTTGCTGATCCGCACGTTGAACACTGGCAAATTCAGCAGCCACATATCGACCATTACAACCATGTCAATAACGTGGCTTACCTCAGCCAGCTGGAACGGTTGGCGTGGGCGCATTCACAGGCCCTCGGCCTGCACTTCGACCACTATCGTGAGCTCGACCGGGGCATGGTGATTCGTCGTCATGAGCTGGATTACCTGCTGCCCGCTCACTTAGGCGATGAGCTTCTGTGTGCTACCTGGATAATTCACTGCGACAATAAGCTCACGCTGCGACGGGCGTTTCAGTTTATGTGTGCCCGCCGGCGTGTGCCGGTATTCGAGGCAGAAACGCAGTTTATTTGCATTAGCCTGTCTACCGGCGCGCCAAAGCGCATGCCACCCCTTTTTCGTCAGATTTATGGCGAGGCATGTCTGCAGAGTTCCGCCCATGCAGACTAGATATCTGTGGACGGCTTTAGCACTCTCACTGGCGGGTAACGGGTACCTGCTGTTGCAACGCCCTCCCTCTGCCCCGTCTCCTGAAGCACCGAACGAGATAAATGCTATTCAGGCATCTTCGTCTTTCAGCGAAGGGTTACTGCCAGCGCAGACCCAATCGGCGCCGCAGGGAGGAAGTCAACGACCGGACATTACCTATCTTGAAGGGCTGCTGGAGTCCGGCAAGTTCGCCCTGCTGCAACAGGAGTTGCAACGCGCACTGCGCCGGTTCCCCGATGATCCTGCATTGCTGATGCTGGAAGGAGAGCTGATTGTTAATACGCGCCCGCTTTCCGATGCCCTGCTGCATCTTTACAATTTAGCGGAAAAGCCCCTGCCGTATGCAGAGCGTCAGGCTCTTAACGAGCGAATCAGCCACTTGCTCCGCACCGCCATGGACGAGCTAAGGGCCGCGAATAACTGGGACTTACTGGCGCGTTTTTTAGAGCCGCTGTTCCAGTTACAACCAGATAGCCGCCTGTTTACGTTACAGCTTGCAGAAGCGTACGCCCGCCAGGGTAAACCAAACCTGACCGAAGACGTGCTGGCTTCCTTACCGCCGGGAGACCCTGACGCGCAGAGTATCCGGGATTTACTGAAGCCCGAGGTTGCAAAAGCCCCTGCCGCAGAACGCCCGCGATCAGCCGACGAGGGCCTGAGTCTGCAGCTGCAACCGCGCGGCGCTCACTTCATTGCCAATGTGCGCTTTGCCAATGTACCTGCCCAGCTGATCTTCGATACCGGCGCCACCACTACGGCCATATCTTCCGCGCTGTTCAACCGGTTGAGCGCGCGGGGGGAATTACCGTTTATTGGTATCTTCGAAGTGGCCACCGCTGCCGGACGGGTGTCGGCACAAATGGTACAGGTGCCCGTGGTACAGTTCGGACCATTTCGCTACACCTACTTGTCGGTACTGGTACTGCCGGATAACGTCATGGACGAGGCCGATGGATTACTGGGAATGAATGTACTGAAAAATACCGATTTTCGTCTCAATCAGCTAACCGGAGAACTCATCGTTTACCCCCATAGCCGCTAACCCTGTACAACATTGCCAAATTTAATCTTTCAAAAGCAAACCGGCTTTTTTGTGCTGCCGTAGCCATGAGCACCAGTAACAAAAAAGGAGAAAGTTATGGAAAAATTATCAGGTAAACGGGTGGCATTTCTGGTCACCAACGGGTTTGAGCAGGTAGAGCTGACCGAGCCGTTAAATGCTGTCAAGGAAGCCGGTGGTACAGCAGAAATTGTGTCATTGTCAAAAGACGATATTCAGGGCATGAATCACGACGAAAAAGGCGACACGTTTGCGGTCGATCGCGTGATTGACGACGTCAGTGCCGATGATTATCACGGCCTGGTATTACCCGGCGGCGTGCAAAACCCTGATACTCTTCGCACCGACGCCAAAGCGGTGCAGTTCGTGCGTGATTTTTTCAGCCAGCACAAACCAGTCGCGGCTATCTGTCATGGTCCCTGGTTATTAGTGGAAGCGGACGTCGTCAAAGATCGTCAGTTAACCTCTTTCCCCAGCATTAAAACTGACATTCTGAATGCCGGCGGTAACTGGCTGGATGACGAAGTAGTGGTTGATAACGGGCTCACTACCAGCCGCAATCCCGACGACTTACCCGCATTTTGCAAGAAAGTGGTTGAGGAACTGCGTGAAGGCAAGCACGAGCGTCAAACCACCTGAGTTGATTATTTAAAGCGCTGACGGGACTCCCGTCAGCGTGCTGCTTTACGCCAGGACAGCCAAGCTTTCTGGCAGAGCGGCGAGTTCACGCCTACAGTTATCACTATCTCCCTTCGCGAAAAGTGCACGCACTATGTCAGAGCTCAGTTCGTTTTTTGGCTGGATGTCAGTGATAAATATCGGCATATTGTCGGTAATGGGCTTAGCGATCACTCTGGGCAGGCGCCAGATTGCCAGCATTCATCACGCACTGTTTAACCTTTCTCAGCCAGAACTGTACCTGCTTTATTTTAAATTTCTGGCAGCCTACAAGCTGCTGACACTGTTTTTCTGCGTGGTGCCCTGGTTAGCCTTACAGCTATAAGGCGCAAGCATGACAGCGCGCCCCAGACAGGCGCGCAGCGGCGAGCTTACAGCGTGGCGCATACCCGGGTGCCCTGGTCGATAGCCCGCTTGGCATCCAGCTCCAGTGCTTCATCGGCTCCGCCAATCAAATGATAGGGCACGTTCAGCCCCTCAGTCAGTTCGCGAAGAGGCTCTTGACCGGCACAAATAATGATGTTGTCCACTGCCAGTACCTGTTTTTCACCGTTTATTTCGACGTGCAGACCTTCATCGTCGATGCGCTCATAAGTTACGCCCGGGATCATTTTCACGCCTTTCATTTTAAGACCCGCCCGATGTGCCCACCCGGTGGTTTTTCCAAGACCAGCGCCCACTTTAGAGGACTTACGCTGAAGCAACAAGATCTGCCGTGGCGAAGGTTCTGGCTTTGGGGTCATGCCCTCTACCCCGGCCCGCGCTTCCAGCTTCATATCGATACCCCATTCCCGCATAAAGGCGGCAATATCCTGGCTGGGTGTGGCCTTGCCGTGAGACAGGAACTCGGCGGTATCAAACCCGATCCCACCCGCACCAATGATGGCAACCCGCTGCCCCACCGGTTTTTTCGCTTTAATCACCTCCAGATATGACAGCACCGATGAATGTTCAATGCCCGGTATATTGGGTGTCCGGGGTATGATCCCCGTCGCCAACAATACTTCATCGAAGCCCCCTTCGTTAAGTGTGTTTGCGTCCACCCGGGTATTCAGGTGCACGGTGACCTTGTGGAGCTCCAGCTGACGCTTATAGTAACGAAGCGTTTCATAAAACTCTTCTTTACCGGGGATTTGTTTAGCGATATTAAACTGGCCGCCAATTTCGCTGTCAGCATCGAACAACGTCACCGTATGACCACGCTGAGCTGCGGTCACGGCAGCAGCCAGCCCCGCCGGACCCGCCCCCACGACCGCAATATTTTTATGCTGTTCAGCCGGTGAAATAACCAGCTCCAGTTCATGGCAGGCTCTGGGGTTCACCAGACAACTGGTGAGTTTTCCGTTGAAGACATGGTCCAGACACGCCTGATTACAGCCAATACAGGTGTTGATTTCATCCGCGCGACTCTGCTGAGCCTTTATTACAAAGTCTGCATCTGCCAGGAACGGGCGGGCCATGGACACCATATCCGCATCGCCCCGTGCCAGAACTTCTTCTGCCACTTCCGGCGTATTGATTCGGTTGGACGTGATCACCGGGATCGACAGTGCCGAGCGAAATTTCGCCGTCACCCAGGTGAAGGCTGCGCGTGGCACCTTAGTGTTAATAGTGGGAATACGTGCTTCATGCCAGCCAATGCCAGTATTGATGATGGTCGCGCCGGCTTTCTCAATTTCCTTGCCCAGCGTTACCACTTCATTGTAGTCGGAGCCGCCTTCAACCAGATCCAGCATAGATAAGCGGTAGATAATAATAAAATTCTCACCCACTGCCTCACGAACCCGGCGTACCACTTCAATAGGCAGACGAATACGGTTTTGGTACTCACCGCCCCAGTCATCGTCACGATGATTAGTGCGCAGGGCGATGAACTGGTTAAGAAAATACCCTTCCGAACCCATGATTTCCACGCCGTCGTAGCCCGCACGCTGAGCCTGTTGGGCGGTAAACACAAAATCCTGGATTTGCTGTTCGATTCCATCTTCGGTGAGCGCTTTTGGCTTATACGGGTTAATGGGAGCCTGCACGGCTGAGGGCGCCACCAGCTTTTCACAGTATGCATAGCGCCCGGTATGCAGTATTTGCATACAAATTTTACCCCCAGCCTGATGCACTGCCTCAGTCACTTCGCTATGGTGTGCCACCGCTTTGTCATTATCCAGACGACGGGTCATGGGATGGGTCGACCCTTCCTCATTCGGCCCGATACCGCCAGTGACAATAAGGCCGACGCCACCTCTTGCCCGCTCGGCGTAAAATGCCGCCATATGCTTGTGGCCATTAGGCATCTCTTCCAGCCCAGTGTGCATAGAGCCCATTAGAATACGGTTTTTCAGGGTGGTAAAGCCGAGATCTAACGGCCGGAACAAATGAGGATAAAGAGAGTGTTCGGTTGCAGTCTGGGTCATGATTAGTCCTGTTCTTTATGCGTTTTACTCATGGTGTGCAGCTGACTGCCGCCACCATGTAAATTGTCGAATTGAGGGGTGCTGCCAGTCTGCCGCGCGGCAAGGGCTGTTTGCACGTCAGGCATCTGGAACATACCGCTTTGCCATGTGGCCATATGATTCAGGCTATCTGCCAGACTATGATCCAGCGCATAATTAATCATATGCTTACACCCGCTGACCGCCATCGGCGATTGTTGTGCGATAACGGTGGCTATTTCCATTACGCCAGAGAGCAGTGCCTCCTGGTCGGCATACACCTGATTCACAAACCCGGCCCGCAGCGCCTCGTCAGCGCTGAAGTCTCGGCCGGTATATGCCAGTTCTTTTGCCAGCCCGACAGGAATTAGCCGGGGTAGTCGTTGTAGAGTACCCAAATCCGCCGTCATGCCAATCTGGGTTTCTTTAATTGAAAAATAGGCGTCTTCTGTGCTGTAGCGCATATCACAGGCGCACAGTAAATCTACTGCGCCGCCAATCGCCCCGCCCTGCACCGCAGCGATAACCGGCATACGTAATTCCTCTATGGCGTTGAACGCATCCTGCAGCTCCAGCACCAGACGGCGAAAACGCTCTGCCCGCCGGGCTTGCTCTCCTTCGAAGGTGCCAGCCATGCCGGTAAACACAGCCAGATCCATGCCGGCAGAAAAGTGCTTCCCGGTGGAAGAGATGACCACTACGCGCGCCTCAGCGTCGGCATCAATTTCACGCAATGCCGCAGGCAGTTCTTTCCAGAACGCGGGCACCATAGAATTCATCGAATCGGGTCGGGACAGCCTAATGTGCGCCACCTGCTCCTCAAGCGAAACAGTAAGCGTTTGATAGGTGTTTTCCGGTTTTTGCTGGCTCATTATGCGCCTCTGCGTTAACAATTTTGCAAACTAGACACCGTCAAGATAAGAGGGTATGTTGACAGTGTCAAGATAATTCACAAAACCACCGCAGGATACCGAATGATGAGTGAGAACGGGCACAGTTATCACCATGGTGACTTACAGGCCACGCTGGTAAGAGTCGCCTCTGAGCGCATTCGTCAGCATGGTATAGACAGCCTGTCATTACGGAAGCTGGCGGAAGATGCCGGCGTCTCCCGAAGCGCTCCGTATCATCATTTTAAGGACAAAAATGCGCTGCTAAGTGCAGTGGCCGCAAAAGGTTTCAGTGACTGGCACGACAAAGCCAAACACATATTCGGCGATAAAACCGCCTCCGCGCCGGTGCGGTTTCGCCAGTTTGTGCATGCCTATATACAGTGGGCGGCCGACAATCCACAGTTGTATGAGCTGATGTTTGGCAGAACCCTGTGGCAGTCGGGTAATGCAACCGAAGAACTTAAGTCGGTGGCCTACCCCAGCTTTCAGTTTCAGGTAGAGATGACCCGGTTCTGGCAGCAACAAGGTGTGCTTTGCTCTACTCAGGACCCCTTGCGTCTGGCACAGGTGACCTGGGGCACACTGCATGGCATTGCCCGGTTAGTGATTGATGGGGTGTACGCCAACAGCAGCCACCTTAAAGAGATGTGTGATTGTGCTGCCGACGTATTTATTCAGGCTGGTGTATCAGTACCGTCAGACCAAACATAGCGCCTGCTGCCGGAATGCACTCTCCTTCTAGAGACTGACCGGGGTTCCTGCGTGATTCGCTTTAATAAAGTCTGCCGCACGTTCGGCGATCATCACCGTCGGTGCATTGGTATTGCCGCCTACGAGCGAGGGCATCACTGAGGCATCGACCACCCGCAGTCCCTGCACGCCGCGAACCCGAAGCTGTGGATCTACCACGGCCATTGGATCGTTATCTGCGCCTATTTTGCAGGTGCCCACCGGGTGATAAATGGTTTCTGCTTTATCCCGCAAAAATTCAATAATATCCGAGTCAGATGTAGCCGACACGCCAGGGTACTTCTCGGTCGCCCGGAATGGCGCAAACGCGTCACTGCCAGCAATACGCCGGGCCAGTTGCACGGCTTCTATCATGACCTGGAGATCTTCTTCTGCAGACAGGTAGTTAGGGTCGATTCTGGGATGATCGGCGGGGTGGTTACTCTGCAATGAGATGCTGCCCCGGCTCTTCGGGTATAAATGGCAGACGTGGACGCCAAACCCATACCCGTAAACCGAATGACGGCCGTGATCATCAAGAATGGCAGGCAGAAAATGCAGCTGGATATCCGGGCCGTTGGCCGCCTGAGTAGAGCGCACAAAGCCGCCCGCCTCCGCGATATTTGAGGAAAACGGCCCTTTGCGGTTGAATAAATATTGCCAGGTCCCGCCGATATACATGGGCAGCGCCCCGGCAGCCACCGCATAACCGGCCCGGGCCTTACAGGTATACTGCACTATTGCGTCCAGATGATCCTGCAGGTTCTGGCCTACTCCCGGCAGATCCACCTGCACATGCACACCCGCCTCCTGCAACGCGTCTTTTGGCCCGATACCGGATAACATAAGCAGTTGAGGAGAATTAATGGCCCCACCACACAGCACCACTTCGCACTTGGCCTGCAAGCGGAAAACACTGCCTTTGGCGCGAATTTGTACCCCGGTGGCACGGCGATCTTTCAACAGGACCCGCTCCACCATGACATTGGTTTTCACTGTGAGGTTGTTGCGGTTTTTTGCTTCCTGCAGATAGCCTTTGGCGGTGGAGCAGCGCTGCCCATTGCGTTGGGTGACGTGATAATAGCCCAGTCCTTCACGCTCCTGGCGGTTAAAATCATCACAGACAGACAACCCCACCTGCTCAGCTGACTTCACAAACGCATCAGACAACACATCGGTGTGGCGCAGTGACTCAACCCGCAATGGTCCCCCTGCCCCGTGAAACTCGTCTTCACCACCGGCAAAGTCCTCGGCCCGTTTGAAATAGGGCAAAACCTTCTCAAAATTCCAGCCTGCGGCGCCTTCCTGCTCCCAGCGGTCATAATCGCTGATTTCGCCACGGATGTAACACATGGCGTTAACGGAGCTGGAGCCACCCAGGGTCTTGCCCCGCGGCCAGAACAATTCTCTGTCATGCAGCCCGGCCTGAGGGGCGGTATGATAGCCCCAGCCAATACCTTCGAAGCGGGATAACAAGGAAAGTCCGAATGGAATATGGATGAGTGGGTTGCTGTCGCGACTACCGGCTTCCAGCAGGCACACTTTAAGGGCGGGATTTTCAGACAACCTGGCCGCCAACGCTGCTCCGGCCGATCCGGCACCTACCACAATATAATCAAACTGCTCTACTGCCTCTTGCATACCCTTGTCCCCTGCGCCCTGCATCATGGGTGTTATCTGGCCTGATTATCCCTGCCACAGTGACAGGCTATAAACGGCGGCTGACTTTGCATTGCAAACCTTGAGGGCTCAGCAATGGTAAGACCAGTCTAACAAAATTCGTCCTGAGTTCGGTAGAACTATGTTAGGGTTTTATGGCATAAAATCGGCGAGAAACAAACAGACATGCAGCATTTGGGTTTCAAGGACAGGTGGCAGTTGTGGGTGGCAACGTTGCTAATCAAGCTGGGTAAGCTTACCCGCGACACCTTCACCAGTGACGAGCTGACCGAACTGGCAAACCAGTTTTACCCCCATGATCTCATTCTCCCCACCCCCGTGGGCGATGGTCATGTCACCCTGCAGCGGGGGTATGTCTACCTCAATGAAAACGCCAACCGGGTATGTTTGCAGTCGCTGGCCAGCATCGCGATTTCCGGCTTGGGCACCACCTTATACCGCGCCCATCTGGTGGTGATTGTCAGTGCATCTCCCTACTATGATCCCGCTACTGCGACCCTACATTTTCAGGATCTGGAAGTGGATGATATCCGTCTGATTAACGACGATTATGCATTGCTGCAGGATACCCGGTATCTGATTAATAAACGGCTGCCCGGCAGTGGCCTGGCGAACCTGGTCGCAGGCTCAGTAAAAAATATGCTGTCGCTGGTATCTGTGGGCACCAGCGATCAGGCCCTGTCGTATCTGCAGTTGTACTTAGCGGGCAGTAAACAAAGCATACTCGACTACCACCGACCACAAATTCGTAAAGAGCTACTGGGCATGGCCGAGACACTGCCTCTCCATCATCAGATGCGCTCAGATGTGTGGCGCGAGGCGCTGTTTGCCCGTTACGGTAAGGCAGTAGTGGTGAATGGCCAGCGGCTGGAGTTTCGATTCTGACCGGTAAGTAAAACCGACTATAAAGCGGAATCGCACTCAGGATTCACTGACAATAGAAACCGGTACCCGCTCCACCTGCTCGCCAATATCATCAATATTCAGACCCGGATTATCCACACTGGCTTCCAGCATATCGAATGCCTCGCTGAAGTAGTCCGCTAACGGCTGTAATGAGGTGATATTTTTATTGCAGCACACCATGCCTACATTGGCTTTGCCGGCGTAAGTCATCAAAGTGATATTGACTCCGCCACCCGGCGTCATGGTAGAAATGGGGTAACACGCCAGTAATTTTGCGTCTTTTAGATAGCGGTGTTCCGGGGGCCCCGGCACATTTGAAACCAGCACATTGGCAATAGGCTTTACCACGCTGGACAAGCGCAACCACTCGAATAACAGGGCAAAGCTCTGAATTACAATGGTATAGGCGCTGAATGAGCCCGGGCTGGCATGCTGAGCGGCATGCTTAACGATGCGGTGGTTAATAATAATTTGCCGTAACCGCAGGTACGGGTCCTGCTCACCATGGGCGAGTTTAACCGGTACGATTGCTATTTTATTGCCGGACGTTTTTTCACCGGGTTTACGCAGGTTGATGGGCATATTGGTATACAGGGCTTTTTTAAACACATGCCCGTGATCCTGCAATAAGCGATGCACGCCTATATCAAACGCACATAATAATACCTCATTGGCTGAAGCCCGGGTCCGCTTTGCCAGTGCTCTGACCCGTGCAAAGTCAAGATCCATCGTTGCCACCGCCCTGCCCGGTTTGACCTGGCCGGTCAGCAAGGTTTTAGTCCCGGTGAACGGTACCGGCATGTAATGGGAATTGACCCGGCACAAATTGAGCAACAGCCGTAAGAAAATGACCGACAAGTCGAGAAAGATCCGTACTCCCCCCACCACCGACTGCCAGTAACGGTTCAGCCGGCGCTGTCGTGTTGAACGGCGCCGTTGACGTTTGACTGCCCACACCGGAACAAAGGATTCAGTCTCTGGCTTGCTCAGATAACCGGCCTGAAACCAGCGCACCAGAGTGGCGCCATCGCCGTACAAATGGTGAACCCGGGCATAGATAGCAAACTGCCGGTGGATGCCATCGTACAGAAAGTGGTATTGCCAAAGTGGCTTGTCAGGATCAAGGCGGGACTCATGAAGCCTGGCGGCGAATTCATCTAATGCCTGTTTGTCGGTGGCATCGGCCACCTTATGCAATTGCAGATGATAATCCATATGCTGCGATTTCACCGGTTGCAATCCCAGCGGATAACCCATAAAGGTTTTTACCCGGCAATTGAAGGGAGGCGTAGACCTGGAAAACTGCTTCATCTCAGCGAACAATTGATGGATGTATCGGGTAGGGTCGGCCCCCTCAGGCATTTCCAGCAATTGCAGGCAGGCTACATGCTTAGGGTTGGCATCTGACTCGGTTAGCCAAAAAGATTTGTCCAGAAAACTTAATGAACGGGACATCAGCTACGCTCCAGTGAAGTAAACCTGTGGTCAGCCAAGTTGGCCAAGGCATGGCTGTCGATGGCATTGCGAATGTTGGCAAGGGCATCTTCAGGTAAATTCAGGCGTGGCAGCAATATCACCATAATAAGGGATAGTGCATGATAGTGCTGCGCGGTTTCATCACTGCCACCTTTGGCACTATCGAAACTGCAAGACTGGGTTAATATCAGGCTCAACATTTCCGCCAGCAGTTTCTTGTCGGTCTGGGAAGCATTCAGGGCCTGATCCTCACGCAACTTTTCCAGTACGGCCATCAGCTGCGTTTCCAGTGCGCTGATAATATTTCTTACTGGCTTTTCTACAACCGGATATTTTTCCAGCAAATCGGTCTGACTGCGGTAGAGAAAACGAAATAAATGCAGCTTCTCAACCAGAATGTACAAATAGTAGAACACATCTTCCGGCGACAACGACGCCAATACGCTAGCCGACAACACGCCATGCATTTGTCGCTTATGCAACGCCACCAGCGACTCAATCAGCACTTCTTTGCCCTTGTAATGGTAGTACAAATTGCCCGGGCTGATATCCAGCTCCATTGCTATGTCCACACTGGTGACACTGTTTTCACCATGCTGGTTAAAAAGCTCCAGCGCAGTAAGCAAAATCCGTTCTGCCGTTTTCATGGTTAGTTGAATACCAGATAGAGTTGTGCAAAACCGGCCAGCATACCCAGCACGGCACCCGTGACAATAAGCTTCCATTCGTCCTGCTGATACGCAGGTCGCAACACCCCTTCAAATTCCTCAGGGCTGAGTTGCTGCATTCTGGCACTCAGGTCTTCCCCTATTCGCATGGCGCCGTTTGCATAATCAAATGCATACAGCAGGTATTTGTCTGAATTCTCAAAAATTTGCTGGACCGCCAGTGCTTTCATGCGGTGATAATTTTCTGAACCGACGCCGAGGGCAAAGTAAGGCTGCGCCACTGCGACATAGCGTTCAATGGCATCGTTTACGTGTAGCTCAATCAGTTCCAGGAGCTGCGCCGAGCCTGAACCATGTAAAATAATATGGGTGATGTTACGTGGGGTGATCAGCTTCTCTTCAATAATTGCTGAGTACACCTCGGAAACTTCTTTTTGCCGCTTCAGAAACATACCCTGCAACGTCACAGGCCCAAGCCTGATTGGTCTTTTCGGTTGGAAAATTACCGCCAGCGCAATCCAGTTGGTGGCATAGCCTACCAGTAAGCCCCCCAGTGGCAGGATCCACCACGCCTGGAAAAAATACCACAGCGCCATGGTCGGCAAGCCGAACAGAAAGCCAAAGTAAAAGCCCGAGCGAATAATAAACGGAAACTCTTTGGCGCCGGCAGTCAGAAAAATTTCATTAATGAGTTCGGGGGAGTTGACCAGCTGCTCAACCACCAGCTCTTTGATATCGAGTATTTCGTTAACGTTATTCTGAAAGTCGCCCACCATTTTATGAACGACATTAGGCAGGTCGTTTTCGATGCGCTGGTACACCAGGTTTTTACCCTGCACAGGCAGTGCTGCCCATAACTGGGGCGCCGACTCTGTCATCACATCGTTGATGACTTTGCGTACTACCTGCTGCAGGCGCCGTTCTATTGCCTCGGTAAGCGCATCCGGGTCGAGCCGCTGGGCCAGTTCCTCTACACTGAGCAGTTTGCCCAGTACCAGCTCCACCTCAATTTCTGCCATCTTCCGGCGTTTAGCGGGGATCAGTCCCTGCCAGCCGAAGATCGGCCGCAAGCCGACAAACTCAATTGGGTAAAACATCATTTTTACCGCCAGATAGTTTGTCACCCAGCCCACAAGCGCGCTAATAACCGGTATCGACAACAAACTAAGCGTCTGAATATTCCATTCCATGTGGCGAGGGATATGCCTTGCTGTTATTTTTATTCCCCTTCAGGCTACTGACTGCGCAGGCATTGGTCAATATGTAATCCTCGCAATCTACTGACATAATACCGTTGTTTCAGAGGCGCGCTTAAATTGGGTAGTGCTTTCTAACTTCCTTGCATAAACTGAGGTCTGAGAACAGATCTGACCTGCACATTTCACGTCACAGGGGGAAGTATGCCAATGTTCAATACCGTACTGGGAAAGCTCGAGCGTGATATCGAGCACGCCAATTCCTATCAGGCTTATCGCGAAGCATGCCTGGCTCATGATGAACTATCAGGAGCTAACGACTGGAAGGCCAAAGATCCCTGCCGCGATTACGACTATCGCCTCATCCGTAAACGGGTACAGCGATTACAGCTAGCCCGGGGTAAAGGTGACAGCCTGGCGATGATGTCCATTCTGCATGAAGGATTACACGGTAACCTCGGTAATATTGCGAACCCGGCGCTGGACGATGGCAGCAAAATCGGCACTAAAGTACTTATCGAGACCTTCATCGAAGAAGTGGTGCTGACCCTCGATCACATATTCGAAGCCGACGAGCAGGAAGTCGACTTTTACGAAAAACTGTCTTTTTTTGAAGAAACTGCCCATGCCTTTGGACGCAGCTGCCTGATGCTGTCCGGCGGGGCAGGACTGGGCTTTTTTCATTGCGGCGTAGTTAAGTCGCTCAACGAAAAAAACCTGGTTCCCAGCGTCATATCCGGTGCCAGCGCCGGCTCAATTATTGCGGCCATGCTGGGAACCCGCTCACATGACGAGCTACTTGAGTCTTTGTCCCCTGCCTTTATTTATGAAACTTTTCAGGACTGGCGGCACTGGGCTGGCTTTGGCAAGAAGAGCCTGTTTAATAGTCAGGCGCTGGAAAACGCATTAATTGGTCTGTTCGATGTGATGACATTTGAAGAGGCTTTCCATAAAACCGGTCGTCACGTCACGGTATCGGTCTCACCCGCAGACTTGCATCAGCACTCACGGTTACTGAATGCTAAAACCGCGCCAAACGCTATCATAACCCAGGCTGTGCGGGCTTCCTGTGCGGTGCCGGTCTTGTTTAGCCCGGTTCAGTTGCGGGCGAAGACCGCAAACGGCGACATTGTACCCTATATTCCCAACCGTCGGTTTGCGGACGGCTCGCTGATGGCGGACCTGCCCTTCGAACGCCTCTCCCGGCTGTATGGTGTCAATCACTCCATCGTCAGTCAGACAAACCCGTTGGCCGTACCCTTTTTATCCACTAACCGCACCCATGCAAAAACCATGGGGGCGCTGACGTGGCGCCATCTGGGCCAACTGGCTAAATCTAACAGCATATTTGCAATTGACTTGCTGGAAGGTCTGGTAGAACATCGCGGCGCCAAACTCGCAATTCATAAAGTTCGTTCTATTATTGATCAACAATATGTTGGCAACGTAAATATCCTGCCAAACAAGCAGTTACGGAATTTGGCTCAGATCCTGGCAAACCCGACACTCGAAAGTATTACGCACCTGATTGAAAGTGGTGAGCGAGCCACCTGGCCGCACATTGATGTTATAGAACGTAATACTAAAATCAGCGAAACGTTGCGCTATTATTTAGCCAAGCTGAAGCAGCGCGAGGCAGAAAAACTGGGACATACCCATCATAATGCGATAGCCCGAGCCGCGTCATAAGCAAGGCAGCAGATTACAATTAAAGGACCACAGTGAGTAAGATAGAGCACCCTGATAACCATTATACGCAGCAGGTTAAGCAGCTTATTGAGTTGGTATATCCCAAGGAAGCCGGACGCGGCTCAGTCTGCGAGGATGCCCGTCATTATTACATTCTTACGCCGGACCTTGAGGATCATATCAACGAGCTGCAGGGCAAACTAAAGGCCGTGGCCAACCCGGACAAGCAACCCGCGGTGGTCGAGCAGCTGACCAAGAAACTCAAGTCCGCGCAGGCAAAGCTGGAAAGCGAGCGACTGGAGCGCCTTGAACGGCTGCAATCCGTTGCGCACCGGTTATTGGCACTGTGTGAAGGCGATACTTACGAAGAAACGCAACTACTCAGTGCTAAGTTCCTCGGCACCGTAATGCTTCTTACCCGTGGCCCGGAGGGCAAATTTGCCCAACTGCATCAGCGCCTCAAACCACTGTATAAAGCCGTGCTAGCACTGCGTTTAAGTGACAAAGCACTGGAACACGACTACATCTCGCACCCTTACCTGACTGCACGCAAAGCGGCCCTCACTCGCTTCAAAGGTAACCGGGCCTGGCAGGAACGCTGGCAAAACGAAGTTGCCATGCCCATCATCTGGTGTGCGTTACTGCAGGATATTGGCCTGCAGTCTTATGAGGCGCGGGCTATCTTGCACGGGCCGGACAACAATCTCGATGAATTTCGGGTACTGGAAAACGATCAGCGCAAACAGCTGCTTAAAATTAACTTTTCCAGCACACTGAATTATTTAAAAAATGGGTTGGGGCTGCCTGCCTACGTGGGTAACGATAAAGCCGAGCGCGATGCGTTTATTGCCAGCCACACTGCCACCATGGAATTCATGCAGGCATTAATGAAAGACGCCTTTATCAGTAAGTCAGGACTTGGGGAGATACTTAAAATACCGCAAATTTACGTTTCGGTAGTATTGTCCACCAAACCGGATTACAGCCGCAAAAGCCTGCCCAAGGGCTATTTACTCATCGAGCAGCTGGCCAAAAAAGGGGCACTGCACAATAAGCTGGCTGAAGCTTTTATTGGCATTGTGGGTTATTTCCCGCTCGGCTTTGGAATTACCTATATCCCGCAGACTGAACGTGGTTTTGACCGTGAAGGCTATGAGTGTGCGATTGTAACCCGGTTGAACCCGGAGCACCCTGCCGAGCCGATTTGCCGACCGGTGACCCGCAACCTCACGTATATTCGCTCAGGCAGTGATGAAACTGTAGGTCGTAATGTAAACCTGTTCTTTCCTGCCAACCGCAAGAAACTGATGAAGATGGGTGAAGACCGGCTGAAAGAGATCATGAGTCAGCTGTCCGGCAACTTCACGCCTGATGCGATTGATGATCTTATCCCGAGTTTTTGGGAGCCGGCTGATTATTTCGCTTATAAGAACAACCAGAACTTGTGGAACCGGGGGCGCTAACCCCCTGCCACCTTCCTGCTGGAAGAGTGCTTAGCGCGTAGTGCCGGCAACCGGGTTCAGCTGTTTTTACTCTCAGATTTTGTGCTACTGGCTGACTTTGCTTTTGTCGATGTTTCCGCTGAAGAACTGGCCGACGTTTTCTTCGTAGCGGCTTTCTTAGTGCCAGAGGTGCTGGAAGCAGACGATTTCTTCGCAGTTGAGGCTGATCCTCGTCCGGAACCCGAGTCAGTTGTGCTCTTTTTGGTAGTCTGTTTGGCTGCTGCTGTGGCAGGTTTTTTAGCTGCGGGTTTCTCTGCCGCTTTTTTCTCCGCGGCTTCTTTTGCTGCCAGCAACGCCACTTGCTCAATTAACAGATCGACCTTGGTCGATAACGCCTGCAGTTGTTGTTCACGCTTTTCAGCTTTACTGCCCTGACCAAACATCGAGAAAATCGGGTTTGCCATAATCAGCTCCTGAAACGAGGTAAATACCTGCGAGGGTGCAAGTTGCGCCTTAATTTGTTTGTCCATAACCGCGCCGCGTGCCTGTAGCTCTTCAAACAGTGCGTGTGTCTCATCCAGACGTTTATTCACGGTTTCGGTTACGTCTGACAGCTGTGCTGCCATTAAATCACTGCCGGCTTCCAGCCAGCCAAACAGTGGTGATGCTGAACTTTTACTTGTTGCCACTTCAAACCTCCCGGTCGGGCTGTTGTAACACCTGCACAGTGTTAATAAATAAGCAAAGGGCCGGCATTAGCCGACCCTTATGGATTTACTTGTTTGCCGCCAGCTTGGCTACGGCTTCAGTCAGTGCGTCGACTTTGGCCGACAACTCTTCAATCTTCTGGTCTGAATGATCCACATCCAGGCCCAGCTTCTTGCGCACGTCAGCAACACGGTTCTCAACGTCATTGGTAGTTGACTGGAACTTACTGCGCGCGTCGTCTTCAAGAGTTTCCCCTTTCGTCACCAGCTCATCAAACATCTTGCTGGCTTCGGCGCTCAGTTTGTCATAACGACCCTGTGCTTCTTCTACACTTTTACCGTAGGCACCCAGACCGGCTAACCAGACTTTACGGGCAAAATCTTCAGCTTCGTTAATTTTAGACTTCACAGTATCTTTGTTACTCATAGCAATTTCCTCTCGGGATTTGATTCGATGCGCAAACAATAGCGCCGTCAATTAGAAACCGCATACTAAAACTGCATTTATTTTATCGAGGGTGAATAAAAAGCTCGCCTTCCTTGTTCCAGACCGAAAATTAGGTGATATAGATGCGTATTACCAGAGCAGGTAAACAAACAATGCTGATACGAACAGTAAGTAGCTTGTAAAGGGTATAGCACATTATTGAGTGAATGCTTCGGGAGGGATCAAAAAAGCCTCCGCTAAGGAGGCTTTTGTAGGTCTGACTGGTGGTTGTTAGTCCACCAAATCTTTCGGCATGTTTTCACGCACCTGCTGCCAGACCTTGCCACTTTCAATACCGTACTTACGTACAACTTGTGGTACTGCATCGTAATTACCTTGCTCGGCAATTTTGTGCAGCTCCTCATAAAAGTCTCTGGCTACCTGGCGGGCACTTTCATGGGAGAAGAAATACCCTCCAATCCGTGAATATAAGCCACGGAAACCGTTCATCATCAGCACGAATACGTTGTTATTCGACGCCAGTGCCAGATCATGGTTCATTTGATAATCGAACTGCGCAAATGCCAGCCCATCGGCTTCCACGTCTTTATACCGTGCAATGATGTCAGCCGACTCCTGGGGATTATTACGAATCGCACCACGAATAAATACTGCACTCAGATTGGTTCTGGCTGCCAGCAGGTTGTCTACCAGTTCAGGAATACCTTCCTGATCCAGCCGTGCCAGTGTTTCCAGAATATTCAGACCGCAGGTTTCCCAGAAGTTGTTCACTTTAGTGGGTTTGCCATGCTGAATAGTCAGCCAGCCATCACGGGCGAGGCGTTGCAGCACTTCCCGCAATGTGGTGCGGGTGACACCAATTAATTCAGATAACTCGCGCTCAGCGGGCAATATCGTGCCTGGAGGAAAACGACCACTCCAAATGGATTCAACGATGTATTCTTCTGCGAATCCTGCCGGACTCTGCGCCTTGTAAATCATAACCTGCTCGCCTGAACGTTCTTGTTATTTTGTTAACTGATTGTACCAGATGCCATTTCGATAGCACAATGAATAAATCAGTTTCGGGATTTGGCTACTGCCACTTAAACTGGGATTTCGAGGCAAGATGAGAATGGTTTCGTGCGAGACTCTGTTTGTCTAGGGTTCAGGGGAAGCATTGCCTGCGATTGTCATTTCAGGGCGAGGTAGATTCTAAAGGACTGCGTTGAGAGATGAATGAGCTGTTGATTAACTCATTCGGCAAAGTCAGCTTCAGACAATGAGCGGACATATATTCGTGCTTCCTCACCAGATTATCTACCAGCGCATAACAATGCGTGAAAACAAATCAGGCATCACCAAATATTGTACAGAATCAACCAAATTACGAGACCACACACCATCTTTATTGCCATTCGTTAGGTACACTATTACATAGTGGTCATCTAAATTTTCTTGAAATAATATTCTCACTCTCACGAGGCCCCCGCCATCGTGCCCTAGCTCTTGCCAGTTCCCAGCCTTGTTATAATCCCAACCAGATGCAAAGTATCCCTCATCACCATTGGATAACCGGTATGGTTGCCAGTAACCCATCAACGATTGCTTAGATATTAAATGTCCTTGGGCTATCGCTGACAAAAACTTACTCAGATCACCTAATGTTGAATACGCATCTGCATGTGAAATCGAATAATCTGGAAAGGTGGCTTCATTTTCTTGAAGCGTGCTACCACTATTGGAATGATAAGCGGTAACGAGCCTTTGCTTAGGGACACTTTCTAACCCAAGCCACGTATTTTGAAGGTTTAGAGGCTTGAAAATTCGGCTATACACTAACTTACGATATGAAGTTTCAGTAACGCTCTCTATAACAGACTTAAGTAAGAGATAGTTAGTCTGGTTATACTGCATTTGCGCATCAGGCTCAAACAACATGGGAGCATTTCTTATGCGACTAATAGCAGTTTCAAACGAAACAGGAAATTTACACTCCTTGTTTTTACAGTTGTAGTACTCTGGTAAACCGGAGGTATGGTTTAACAATTGTTGGACTCGTATCTTCTGCCAATTAATAGGTAGATTATCAACATATTTGGATACGTAATCGGATAATTCTAATCTTCCTTCTTCGTGGAGTTGCATAACTATCGTGCTAGCAAAAAGCTTAGTTATTGAGTAGATGGGAAAAACTGCTTCGTTGCTAATGGGCTTTGCGCTATTTACATCGTTGATACCGAGGTTGTTACGAAACATAACTGCTTGATTGTGCATTATCATTAACGCTTGCGCAGGAATTCCATGCTTTTCTGAGTTTACTTTGAGCTGTTCGTTTATTGTTTCACTTAACTCGGTTGTACTCGTGCTGCATCCAGCTAAAAAGATACTAATTAGAATAATAACAACTGTTCTTGCTCCAGTAGATTGCATTGGTCAATTCCTTTGTACTAGTAGTAGTTTATTTTTCAGTCAGAGTAGTTTAACGAAAATTACATCAACCATACACGCTACTAGGAACGCCACCTATTCAGAGTCCGTTGTTCGCACTTTGTTGCCGGAAAATTGTCAATGTGCAAAGGTCCGGTATACGTACAAAGCTTCCTGTGCACTCAAGCTATGGCTATGGTGTCTCTAGCACAACAATGAAAATTCACTGTCCCCTAGTAAAAAACTTTCTCGATTTAAGTGACAACATCTATTAGTAATCTCAATTTGAGAGGCACAGCGTATTTTTTTGTATTTCATAGAGTATTGGATTTAATAGCGGCGGCTTGCCTGAGACTCTCAGTTTGAGTGGCAACAGCCAAGTATGGGCTTTCACACTGCGTTTAAATAGCGTGCCTGCCTTTTAAAACGAGGCAACGCTCAATAATAGGGTTTGCGTACGCATAGTCTATTTTCAGTCATGACAGTGGCAGAAGCGCTACTGTATCACCCGGTAAAGCCGGCTTTCGCCCGGAAACGCAACATAGTTACCCATTACGTCTTTTTGGCCACATTACTTTTTACTGTTTGAACCGCCTCCTCTGTCACCAGGTCCAGTGTTCGTGCGTGACCAGCGGCTTCTGCAGCGTCTTTAATAAATTTAAACGGCACGTTACAGGTCGCATATTCGTCCGCCGCACGGGTAATTTTTGCAGAGCGGGAGGTGGGATTGAGGTCGCGAATATACACAGCCGCAATTCTTTTGGGGTGCGCTTTGGCTATTTTTAAATAGGCATAAACATCATGTTGCCCAGAATCGCCTATTAATATTAACTTCAGGTGAGGATAAGTTTTTAAGATAGTTTCTATACGCTCGGTTTTATAGTTCTCATGGCCACTCTTAAACCAGCGATCCTCTCTTAATCCAAAGTCCTTTAGTAATACGGGCCCTTTGGGTAAGCCATTAATTTCAATAAACTCGGCTATGAGGTCATAAATATTCCAGGGGCTGCTTGATACATAGAAAAAAGGGTTACCGGCATCTCCTGAGGCCCCTTGGTGTAAGGCGTTGTAAAATTCACAGGTTCCCGGGAACAGTTCACGGCTGTGGGCGTTATTCAGTAATACGGTTTTCGTGTGTCGGAAAAAATTGGTGGCCCCTGTACGCATGATAGTGTCATCAACATCACTGACAACGGCAAACTCCGCACTTTCGGGTGGCACGGATACCTCTGCAACACTGTGTGACTCGGCTTTTGGGAGCGCCGGATCAGCGGCGTGTAGTGTGAGGTTAGTCCAGGGCTGCTGCACACAATCGTCCGCAGGGTTTTGCCAGTGATAGTGAAAATACCCGTCCGCATCCGTCGTCACAGTTCGCTCGTCAGTGCCCAATGAGATGCTAATGTCCGTAAAGGGGATTTCATCGCTTCGATAACGGCGCATCATATGCACCAGGTTTTTCCAGCGACTGTCGTCAATGCTCCCCGCTACGCCTTTAGCTTCTAACAACCTGCCGGCAACCCATAATTCATCCGTCGTGCCATACGTGATATACGGTTGTACAATGACCGGTGAGTAGCCATACCATCGTTTAAAGCGATGTCTTAATTTATCCAGACGCCTTTCAAGGCGGTGCACCCAGTAGCGCGCGTGTTTTTGCATACAAATCTCTATCAGCAGGAGAGGTTCAGGTGAAAATAGTGAACTGATGTTTCAAACTCTGACCGAAGCTCGACCACCGTCTGTGCTCAGGGCTTGAAACAAGATGTGATCAAACCGTCCCTCCTGCCATCTCAGTGACGATGAAAAGTCAGTTCATTTTCGTAAGTCTGCAGGAACGCTCCTAACAGGAGCTCGCATTCAACTTCCCACTACCTGATTGTTGTACTACGGAATGAACGAAAGGGGTCAGAGTTTGTATTAATAAATATGATTGAATGCTTAAGTTCTACATCACAGCACTAGTGGAGTCCGAATTCGTCTCTCCGTTTCGTTGGCTATTGCGATATCTGTGAGTACCAAAAACGAGAATTCGGTCAACAAATAAAGTACGTTGTGGTTATTTTTCACGATGTTCAGATTGTTGGGGGTTTGCCTGTAGCGCTATACTTAGCGCGCAATGCAGTTAACACCCTCGTCGATTTGCCGCAACAATGACCCGAGGCTGGTTATGCGAGAGAATTATGAAGCTATTTGATAACCCTTCTGCCACTGTTAAAAGCCGATATGGTCAATACCGCATCGCGGTAACAGGTAACATCGTTGCGGTTTGCGCCGGTGGGATGGCGGGAGAGAGCGCCATCGCCTCATACAGCCGCGATATGGAGGCTACAACGGCACTCCTTGACGGTCAACGATGGGCGTTTTTAGGGTTACTCCATGGGTCTGCTGTGCTGACTGGCGATGGCGAAGTTGCGTTGCAGAAATCGGTCGAGTGGCGCGCGGCGAGAGGCATGGCGGTTGGTGCTTTGGTAGTGGGTGACACCACTGTTGCGGCGCTGGTAACATCGCAGTTTGCTCGTATTTACGAAAATGCGGGTGTACCGTTAGGCGTATTCAGCGACGAAGATAGCGCGCTCGACTGGTTAGCGAGCCAGGGTTTTCACACTGCCCTCTCATAATTAACGCCTGAAAGTTTTTATCTTCATCGCCTGTACCTGCACCGCATTCGGTACCAGAACATCTGACTATATACCAACTGGCAACGGCGTTTTGTCAGCGCGTCTCCAATAGCAGCGGTGTATCTATAGCGAAAAACTGGCTGGCAGCCTGGATTAACGACTGTGCGGTGAGTGCCTCTACCCCATACACTTCCACCCGCTTACCGTGATCTTCACGCAGTGTTTTGGCCAGTAAATCAAAGTCCCCGTCCCCTGAGACCAGCACAATTACATCGGCGTCACGGGCGGCGGCGAGTGCATCTATAGTAATGCCCACATCCCAGTCTCCTTTGGCAGATCCATCCTGCCGCTGAATATACGGTTTCAGCCTGATTGAAAAGCCAATGCCACGCAGCACATTCTGAAACTGGCGTTGTTTGGGGTCATTGCGGTCGATGGCGTATGCATTGGCCAGCGTAACTTCCCGGTCGGCAGTAGCATGTCGCCAAAAGGTGTTGTAATCAAAATGCCGTTTATAACGTTCACGGGTGGTGTAATACACGTTTTGTACATCTACCAGTAAGGCAACTTTTTCCAAGGTCTGCTCCATCATTAATTCGGGGGAAGTGGCTTCGCCCGTAAACGCAGCCAATGCGCCTGACGCTGTCGGCTCATTAAGAATATTCGCTGTAGTGAAGCACACTCTGTTGGCCGACGACCAGCATTGTTTGACCATAAATCGTTGTTTTGGTGACTCAAGGGAAGTCACGAACGCGAGTCTCTGTCTGCCGCCAGGTCATCTTACGAGCGATTTGCGGCTAAATGCCCGCCATACTGGTGATGCTGCTTTCTCACTATTGAAAATTCATGTAGTCTTGATGGCGAGGTACCGCCAGGCAAAGAAAACCGCTATAAAACGATAACTTGGCGCTTTCACTTGCTATTGTAAGTGACTATAACTACAACAATACGCAACACTTGCCTACTTTTTAGTAGAAGGAACACAAACCTATGCAGACCACTTTCTCCGCGGCTGTTTACCAGAACTTTCTCGGTCATGCGCCCGACTGGTATAAAAAAACCATCATTGCCTTTTTACTTGTTAACCCACTGATCTTCATGGCCGACCCCTATGTGGCGGGTTGGGCTCTGGTGATCCAGTTCATCTTCACCCTGGCAATGGCGCTAAAGTGCTACCCTTTGCAACCTGGTGGTCTGTTGCTCATTGAGGCCATGTTCATTGGCATGACCTCCCCCGGTCACATGATGCATGAAATTGAAGTGAACCTGGAAGTTATCCTGTTGCTGGTCTTTATGGTGGCCGGTATCTACTTCATGAAAGACCTGCTGCTGTACCTGTTCACCAAACTGGTGATTAAAGTCAAAAATAAGCTCGTGCTGTCACTGGCATTTATTTTTGCGTCAGCGTTTTTGTCTGCATTTCTGGATGCACTGACTGTCGTAGCGGTTATCATCGCGGTGGGCCTGGGCTTTTACTCTATTTATCATAAGGTGGCGTCTGGCAAAGAGTTTCACCATGACCATGATCACACCAGCGACGATGCCGTTCAGGATCTTGGCCGTCACGATTTAGAGAATTTCCGCGCCTTTCTGCGCAACCTGATGATGCACTCAGCGGTGGGAACTGCACTGGGCGGCGTTATGACGATGGTGGGAGAACCCCAGAACCTGATCATTGCCGACAAGGCAGGCTGGGATTTTGTGGAGTTTTTCATTCGCATGTCCCCTGTCACCCTACCGGTATTCATTGCCGGCTTAGCCACCACCTTATTCCTCGAAAAAACCAAAGTATTCAGTTATGGCGCCCAGTTGCCTAAAAATGTGCGCGCCATTTTGGTGGACTACAGCGAGCATACTGACCGTAGCCGCACGCACAGGGATAAGGCCAAACTGGTGGTTCAGGCCATTATCGGCCTGTGGCTGGTGGTTGGCCTGGCTACCCACATGGCTTCAGTGGGCTTAATCGGCTTATCAGTTATTGTATTAGCAACCTCTATGAGTGGCGTGATTGAAGAGCATGCGCTGGGTAAAGCCTTTGAAGAGGCGCTGCCCTTCACCGCTTTGCTATGCGTATTCTTCGGCGTGGTTGCGGTAATCATTGATCAGGGTCTGTTCCAGCCGGTTATCCAGTGGGTACTGAGCTACGAAGGTGAAACACAGATGATCATGTTCTACCTGGCCAATGGGGTGCTCTCGATGGTCAGTGACAACGTATTTGTCGGCTCCGTTTATATCACCGAAGTCACCGCAGCACTTGAAAACGGACAGATCACCCGTGACCAGTACGACATGCTGGCAGTGGCGATTAACACCGGCACCAACCTGCCAAGCGTAGCCACGCCGAATGGTCAGGCTGCATTCCTGTTCCTGCTGACGTCTGCAATCGCCCCTCTGCTACGCTTATCGTATGGCCGCATGGTGTATATGGCTCTGCCTTATACCATTGTGCTGACTATTGTGGGCCTGCTGGCCACCTACATCGGTCTGACCGACGCTACCCAGTGGCTGTACGACATGCACTTTATCGAGCATCACAGCGCCACAGCGGTGAGCGCTGGCGACGATGGGCATTAGGAGAGCAGCATGAGCGTGGTTCACTCTATTAGCCGCTGGGCAGAGCATAAGTCGTCGTGGCTGTTGTTATTTGCCTCAGCGCTGGCTTTACAGATCACTGCCTTGTACTTTCAGTACGGCATGGATCTGAAGCCCTGTATTATGTGCATCTATCAGCGCACTGCCGTGTATGGCATTTTGCTGGCAGGCTTGCTGGTACTGATAGTCAATCACGGCCTCACCCGCTTGCTCGGCTTCGCGGGGTGGATTGTCTCTGCCGTCTGGGGTTACCTGTTGGCCACCGAGCATCTGGAAATCATTAACGCCAGCAATCCGTTTTTCGCCAGTTGCGGCATAGAGCCAAACTTCCCCTCATGGGCCCCCTTGCACGAGTGGCTGCCAGCGATATTTGCGGCAGAAGGATTATGTGACGAAAACAGCTGGCAGTTTATGTCCATGGGCATGGCAGGCTGGATGCAGATTATCTTCGGCATTTACATTGCGGCCTTTGTCGTGGTGTTTGGGTGTCGGTTGTTAGATAAGAAGCCCTTTTGATCGACCTCAGTATTTTACCTTCGCGGCTGCCGCCTTTGAAAACAGACGACAGCCCGGTCGCCATTGAGCGAATTGGAATGAAGCACGCTGAGGTGTTGTGCCGCGCTGGGCAGGCGTCGGCCCATCATGTAAAACCCTGGCTGGGCACCAGTCTGTGCCCTGTTACGCCCGCCGCGACTAAGCACTGCATTGAGTCTCTTGATGCCAGTCGTCATCAGAATTACGGCATCACCTACTTACTGGTACAAGAAGACACCTGCCTGGGTATGGGGATCATCAATTATATTCATCCACTTCACCTTACCGGCAATCTGGGTTACTGGATCCGACCTGACGCCTGCGGCCAGGGCCTCGCTGTTGCCTTATGCAAAGCGCTGCTTAAACTGGCATTTACGCAAATGGGGCTGAACCGGTTGGAATGTTTTATTGAGCCCGCCAATAAAGCAAGCCTGCGGGTAGCGGAGAAACTCGGCGCGGAGCGAGAAGGTCTGTGCCGTAAGCGTATTTTCGGGCGCGACGCCTTGCTTTACAGCTTAACGTCAGCCTGAACTAGCTTACATCTTCCAGCGGCCAAATCGCGATATAATCTTCAAAGTGCTCTAAATCCACATCGGTTTCAGACACGGTTTTATTGCGCACCGACATGCCTTTCTGATGCATCACATGCTTTTTGCCTTTATTCAGCAACGGATGCCAGGACGGTAAGCCTCGTCCCTCGTGGAGGCGCCGATACGCACAGCTCGGGGGCATGAAAAAGATGTCTTTTAAATTGTCTTTAGTCAGTTTAACGCAGTCCGGCACCAGCTCGGTGCGGCGTTCGTACTGAGAACATGCACAACTTTTGGTGTTTAGTAACGAACACACAATGTTGGTGTAATGTACCTGCTCTTCAGGGAATATTTCATCGGTGGATGCCGCTTCGTCTGCGTCATCGTCTTCGATAAATTTGTGCAGACAGCATTTAGCACAGCCATCACACAGTGACTCCCACTCTGCTTGCGACATTTCTGACAGTGACTTGGTTTCCCAGAATGGTGCGGACATTAGCCAATTACCTTGGTTGAAACGTGAAAATGGTCGGCCAACTCTGCCCGGACAACATCATTATTGTTAAGGGCGGCGACGCCCTTCGGCGTGCCGGTGAGAATAACATCACCAGCGTCCAGCGTGAACACGCCCGACATATGCGCAATAAGTTCGGGGATGGCATGCAGCATCATGGCAGTGTTTCCGCTCTGACGTTGCTGGTCATTTACTGTCAGCGAAAAGTGAATATCATCCAGGCGGGTGAATTGAGAAACCGGCACAAAGCCGGACAACGGGCAGCTAAAGTCGAATGCCTTACTGCGTTCCCACGGCAGTCCTTTCTGCTTGAGCGTCTGTTGCACATCACGCAGCGTCAGATCCAGTCCCAGCCCGATGCCCCAAATTGCGGCGAGCACCTCCCCCACTGAGGCATTGCACAGCGGTTGCTTTAATAATACCGCCACTTCCAATTCATTATGGCACTCGCCCTTTCCTTCCGGGATGCGCAGCGGGTTTTGCATGTGACAGAACGCGGCTTTCGGTTTCATAAACAGCAGAGGTTCTGCAGGGACTTCAGAGCGCATTTCATCAATGTGGTCATGGTAATTACGCCCCACACAGATAGCCTTCCCCACCGGTAAAGCGATGGGATTACCCAGATTGTCCTGGTGCATGTACATGTCAGTAGCCTCGTTTTATCCGATCAGAAAGATAACCCACCGATACACCGAAGTATGAAGAGCGGTTCCACTTCATCAGGGTATGGAAGTTATTATAAACCAGATAAATGCGTCCGTCGGGACCATCAGGCATTATTAACGAGGCACGTATGTCCACGTCAGGCAGCGCGCTGCCATCGTAGCGACGCACACCCAGCTGTTGCCATGCTGCCAGTGGCTGGTAATGCTGCTTATCCAGCCCCCGTTTACTCAGCGCCTCATCGCTTGTCAGCGTGACCTGACGTCCCCACGTATAATCACCCTGCCAGCCTTCGGAAGACAAGAAGTTGGCAATCGACGCGAACACATCGGCCGGCGTACCCCAGATATCTTTTTTACCGTCCTTATTGTAGTCCACCGCGTAGGTCAGAAAAGAAGTCGGCATAAACTGGCTCTGGCCCATCGCTCCTGCCCACGATCCCTTGAAGTCGGCCAGTTCAATGTGGCCTTCATTCAAAATAGTCAGTGCGGCGAAAAACTGTTTTCTGAACAGGGTTTCCCGGCGTCCTTCATAGGCCAGCGAAGACAACGCGGACAATACATCAAACTTGCCCTGAATTCGTCCGAAGTTAGACTCATTTCCCCACAATGCCACGATAAATCTGGGCTGCACCTGATAGACATCGGCAATTTCTTCCAGCACTCCGCGGTGTGCAGACAGCTTTTCGACCGCCTGATTCACTTTCCAGTCGGGGACCCGGGTAGCCAGGTAATCATCCAGGGTAATTTTGCGTTCGGGCTGATTTTTGTCCGATTTGACCACCGTTGGCCGAAACTCGATGGTGGCGAAAGCCTTATCTAACAACGCCGGATCAATGCCACGCGTCACGGCTTCCTGTTGTAACTCAGAGAGGTACGCCTGAAAACCCGCCGCTGTTTTGTCTTTTGCTGTCACCGGCATAACTGCCAGACTGCTGGCCACCAGCGCCAGCTTTAATATCGAACTTGCTACTTTCATCATTTAGTTTCTGGTCTTTTCGGCAACCCCTGCTCAACACGGTGCGCTTCCAGCAGGTTGTCTTCCTTAGGGGGCAGTTGCAGATAAAAGCCTTTTTCTTCCATTGCTTCGCGGACGTTGTTCACCGCCACACCGGCCAGGGTTTTACGTTTGTCCAGCGCCACCACCATAACCAGTTCGGGCTTTCCAAACTGCTCCATGAGCGCTTCAGGAATATCGTCAAACTGCTCTTGTTTAGGCACATACAGAAACATGCCCGGCTTTTTTTTACTTCGGTATACTGCACACAACATAATCAAAACTCTTAAAATTAGTCGTTTTCTGACTCACCCAGAATGCGGATAACAGCAGGCGCGAACAATGGCGCTCGCCACCCCACCAGTAAGTCTGGTTTCAGCCCCTGGGCCCGGGTTTCACACATATCAAACCATCGCCACTTTAACAGTTGGTTCAGTTGCTTCTTTGAAGCCAGGACTTCGGGTGACACGCCCTGTTCTATCGCTATTTGGTTAGTGGCATGCTTGAGCTCGGCCAGCGTTTTTTTGTATGCCGGCACGTCGATCAGGCGTTTGATAACGGCCGGTTTAGCTGCATCATCAAGCGCAGCGTACTCTGCTCTGGCAGTACGCACTATCTCGGTTATAACCTCGCTGTAGCGACGAAAAGCCGGTGGGCTAATGCCCTCCACTTTCGACAGCGCGCTGCGCGACTCGGGCAGCTTCTGAGCTACCTCAAACAAATGTATTTCTTTAAACACAAAGTTGAGCGCCAGATCCTTTTCCCGCGCCTTTGCCAGTCGCCAGCCAGCCAGTGCTTTCAGTACGTACAGTTGTTCACTGTTCAGCCGCCAGTTATTTTTAATGCCGATATAGGCATATTCCACCGGCATGCTAGCCTGCTTTTTAACCCCCAGCTGCGCCACTTCATCGACCACCCACTGGCGCTTTCCGCGGTCAATAATCATATTGTTCAGCTGCTCATAAGCAGGCAACAGGTACAGTACGTCGTTGGCGGCATAGACCAGCTGACTTTCACGCAGCGGGCGTGCCAGCCAGTCGGTACGGGACTCCCCTTTATCAAGAGATTCACCACATAGCTCTTCAACCAGTTTGGCATAACCAAGGGTGGCCCCCAGTCCCAGGATACTGGCTGCAAACTGCGTATCGAAGACCGGCGCAGGCAACACGCCAAAAAAACTGAGAAAGGTTTCCAGGTCTTCCGAGCAGGAATGCAGAACCTTGGTCACTTCCGGGTTTTCCAGGAGATGCACAAATGGTCTGAAATCGGAAATAGTAAGCGGGTCGATGAGCACCAGCTGGTGTCCGTCATAGAGCTGGATGAGGCCCAATTTTGGGGTCAGTGTGCGGGTGCGCACAAACTCAGTGTCCAGCGCCACAGCCTGGTATCGCTGTGCGCGAGCACACACTTCTGCCAGGTCGTTATTAGTGGTGATTAATACATAGTCCATAGTACGAAAACAGCCGGCAATAAGCCGGCTGATATCTTTCTCCCGGGTTAGCGCCAGCCCTTAATCACGGAGCTCGCGACGTAAAATTTTTCCAACATTGGTTTTCGGCAGATCATCTTTAAAGACCACCTGTTTAGGTACTTTGTACCCGGTAAGATGGGCTCGGCAATGGGTAATCACTGCTTCTTCAGTGAGTGCCTCGTTTTTCCGAACAATGAACAGTTTAACTACTTCACCACTACTTGCGTGGGGAACACCTACTGCGGCCGCTTCAATGACATCGTCATGCATGGCTGCCACTTCTTCAATTTCATTCGGAAACACATTGAAACCAGATACCAGGATCATATCTTTTTTACGGTCAACAATATAGAAATAACCTTCATCGTCCACTGTGGCAATGTCACCGGTCGCCAGCCAGCCGTCTTTGAGTATTTCATCAGTAGACTCTGTGCGGTTCAGATACCCTTTCATCACCTGTGGGCCTTTAACCCACATCTCACCTGGCTCACCTTTGCCAACTTCTTTGCCATCTTCATCTAACAGCATAATGTCTGTAGATGGAACCGGCATGCCGATTGCGCCTTTGTAAGCTTCAATTTGTGGTGGGTTCACCGTCACCACCGGTGAGCATTCGGTCAGTCCATAGCCTTCCAGTAACACGGTACCGGTGACTTTCTGCCATTTTTCGGCCACTGGTCGCTGCACGGCCATGCCGCCACCCAAACCGAATTTGAAGTTAGAAAAGTCCAGCTCACTGAATCCTGGGGTGTTCAGCAATCCGTTAAACAGGGTATTCACACCAGGCAGAATGGTAAACGGGTACTTACTGAGTTCATCTACGAAGGCCGGCATGTCACGGGGATTCGTAATAAGCAGGTTGCGACAACCATATTTTACGAATAACAGGCAGTTCGCCAGCAGCGCGAAGATATGGTAAAGCGGCAGTGCCGTGACTACGAAGTCTTTGCCGGGCTCAATGACGGTTTCCAGAATACCGGAGACCTGCTCCAGGTTGGCTATCATATTACGGTGAGTTAGCATCGCCCCTTTCGATACGCCCGTGGTCCCCCCGGTGTACTGCAGAAATGCCAGCTCATCGTTTTGAATATCCGGTCGGGTGTATTGGAGATCCTTGCCGCTCTTGATTGCCGCCATCAAAGGTGTCGCGTCGGATAAGGAATAAGCCGGCACCATCTTCTTCACGCGTTTTACTACGAAATTGACAATCCAGCGTTTCGGCGCTGGCAGCATATCGCCCAGCGAAGTAAGCAGTACGTGCTCCAGGTTCGTATCACCCAGCACTTTTTCCAGCGTACAGGCGAAATTTTCGACAATAACAATTGCCTTGGCATTGGAATCTACCAACTGATGTTTTAATTCCCGGGCGGTATACAGCGGATTTACATTTACTACCACCATACCGGCGCGCAAAATTCCAAACATGGCCACCGGGTACTGCAGTAAATTCGGCATCATGATGGCCACGGCATCACCGCGCTTGAGACCCGAGTTTTGAAGATAGGCGGCGAATTGCGCAGACTGCTCGTCCAGCTCACCAAATGTCATCGACTGACCCATATTAATATAGGCCACCTTATCACGATAGGTTTTCACCGATTGCTCAAAAATATCCACAATTGAGCTGTACCGATCGGGGTCTATCTCAGCGGAAACGCGAGGGTCATAATGCTTGAGCCAGGTTTTATCCACCAAAGCCTCCTTCCGTTATTATTATAATGCCCGAAGACGCGCTCCGGCCTTTTACAGGCACATCTTCGCAAACTGGTCTGATATCTTGCGAATAGTATAGGATGCAGCAATAAAAATAAACGGCGCAGTTTACAACTGCTCAACAAAATCGCGGATGACAGGGCCGATCAAGTCAGGTTTTTCCATATGCACATGATGGCCACCCTCAAAATATTCACACCGGCTGTTGGCAAACCAGTCACGGCGTCCGGCGTAAACCTCTGACACTTTTTTGAAGCTCTGACTGGCGCTGGTAAATAGTACCGGACAGGTAATGTGTTGCATGATATCTCTGGCCTGGGGCTCCGTCAGCCGAACAGTGGAACGGGTACGCAGCCGCGGATCGCTGGCCCAAAAGCCATGCCCGCCCGCATCCTGAGTGAGATTACGGCTGAGAATCGCCCGCGCGTGCTCTTCAGGAATATCAGAAACTCTGCACCGTGCTTTTACTGCGCTGTCCAAGTCCACCGTGCGTAACCGGTTACGACTCTTTTCATAGCGACTTAGCACGGACTCCCGCATTTGCTGCGCGGTGGTATCTTCTGACTGGGTAAGCGGTCCACAGGCATCCAGACTGATCACCCCTTTCACCTTCTCCGGAAAGAGGCCGGCATACAGCGTAGCCAGAATACCGCCCATTGAATGCCCCAACAGCACCACCTGCTGCCAGCTTTGTTGCTCAATGAGGGCAAAGAGGTCCTGGATGTAGTCTATTTGATTGTAATGGGCGCCCTGGGGACGATGAGAGGCGTGGCCGTGACCTGCCAGATCCAGCGCGATAAAATGTTGCTCTTGTAGGTAGGGGGCCAGCGGGCGCAGGCTCTCGGCATTATCTAAATACCCATGCAGTCCCAACACCACCGTGCCTGTTCCCTGGTTATCCAGCCCGGTAAGAATGACGGGCCCGGCATGAAATTCGGTTTCCAGCATACCTGTTACTTCCTTTTGCTAAAGCGGCAATGCATTGCCGCCTGCCGGGCATGCGATTGCCGTTAAAATTCCAAATCTTTCCGGTTATTCCGTCTCGAAGACGAAGAAGGATCACTATAATCTTTTGGGGGAAGCGACTTTCTACCAGAGCTTCTTATCGTCGACTTCGGCGGCGCATTCCCCCGTTCAATCACCCGCACCCTTGAGCGATGATACCGCCAGCTGGGATGGAAATAAGGGGAGATATAGGGCGAGTACCAACCGGTGTGATAGTTAAAGTAGATACCAGAGACATCATACTCCACTTCTTTGCGCCACAGATGATAGTCCCGCGCTTTCAGAGTTGGGTACATGTAGGGTTGTTCACCCACCATACCCGCTGTCGGGCTGCCCACACTACCCACGAAAGTTACCGTTCTGCCTTCTTCGAAGGAAATAGGATCGACAAACCCTTCAATAAGCACTTTAAACCGGCCCACAGTTTCAGCTGAGGTATTGGGTTTACCGTAATGATTGAGGGGGAAGTGAACCACTTCAATGAAAGTTTTTTGCGGCTTGTTTTCAACGCCGACGACTACCCCACCCCAGCGAGCAGGCTCGCCCAGCTGTGCGTTACCACTGGTCACCGCCCTGGTGTAGCTAACCAATGAAGTATCATCTTTCACATCTATGGCAGCTGGCACGATGGCACATCCGGCCATTGTCAGTACCGCCAGAAGAGTCATAATTCTGATTAACATGCAGTTATCCTAACTTAATTACACGACTATACACTGAGTATTACACGTCAGCCTGAACACTAGCTGAATTCCGTTGCAGCAAGGCTTTGGCAGGCTAGCCCGGGACGGCTTTGGGGCTAATGACTTCCCTGCCCTGTGCAGCTGAGATCAGGCCTTAGCCAGACTAGCAGCCCTGCGTGTCAGGCGTAAAGATCTACGCCAAACATTTCGCGAATGTTTTCGCGCTGTCTGGCTTTTTCCAGGGCGGTATATGACGCAATCGCTGTGCGGCTCTGGGCATTGTTATCTTCGCGTATAAACTGTTGGTACTGGCGGGCCTGCTCAAAATCCTGAGCACTCTGGGGGGCTTTTAGGACGAACTGCCCCGGGTTAACCGGCTGGGGTTTATCGGTGGCGGACTCAACCGCAGGGGCAGCCCCACCACGAGGGTTACGACTTTGCGGTTGATCTGCAGGTGATACCGAAAACGAAGTATTTATAATCATGCGCGGTAAACGGGGCTAATTAATTCTTTACTGACAAATATTCAAACGAGCAATTTTCGTGCCCTTTAACATTACTCTCTGCCCGGCAGCTTTTTCCAGGTGACTTTATCGCGCAGATAAACCGGCTCCACGTTACCGGCCGTGACGGCCCCACCTTGCTGATAGAGACGTTCAGCCAGCGGGAGCATGGCCTCTGCGTTCGGATACAACACCACTACTTCAGCGGCATGCTGCTCTTTGTACTCATTCAGGACCGCGTAAGCGTCCCAGCCGGTTCCGGCCAGCACAGCGTTTGGCTGTTCAAGCTGGGTTGCCGCCGCTTCCGGAGCACAAACCTGTTCGTCTGTCAGGCTTTCAGCCAATCCATCGTTAAGTGTGAAGGCGGCAAAGTATACCTCTCCCATTCTTGCATCAATAGCCACGTACGCAGTCGTTTTACCTGACTCCTGCATTGCCTGCTGTGCCATAGCCGCCAGCGTGCTCACGCCGGCCACCGGCCGTTCACTGCCAAACGCGAGACCTTGTATCATGCCGGTGGCAATGCGAACCCCGGTAAAACTACCCGGGCCACGGCCATAGGCCAGGCAATCAATATCAGTCAGCGTTAGCCCGGCTTCAGAAAGCACCGCGTCTACCATTGGCAGTAACTTCTGGCTGTGCTGTTGCGGGCAGACTTCAAACTGGCTGTATACTTTGTTGCCATCCTTTACGGCAACAGAGCAGGCTTCAGTGGCGGTATCTATAGCAAGAATTCGGCTCATGGGTTATTGCTCGTCATTAATATTGGAAAGAAAACTGTCAACTTCATCTAAGCTTCGGGTGCGATGCATATCCGGCAAACTGGCCAGAAACGTTTTAGCGTAGTGCCGGGTTACCAGACGATTATCGCAAATGACCAGTACGCCTTTGTCGTTAGGATCACGAATGAGTCGGCCAGCTCCCTGCTTGAGCGTAATTACCGCCTGGGGGATCTGAATAGCCGCAAACGGGTTGCCGCCACGCTTTTTCACGTCTTCAATGCGTGCTTGCAGTAAAGGATCATCCGGTGAGGCAAACGGCAGCTTATCTATCATGACACACACCAGATCGTTGCCGCGTACGTCGACCCCTTCCCAAAAGGCGCCGGTGCCCAGCAGTACTGCATTTTTCTTGGTCAGATACTCATCCAGCAGGGCTTGCTTGGTGGTGGTCCCCTGCACCAGTAGCGGGTTGTCTACTTCGTCTTCCAGACGCCCGGCAATTTCCCGCAGCATGGCATGACTGGTAAACAGCAGGAAGCACCGCCCGTTACTGGCTTTAATCAGACGCTTCGCGGTCTCCAGCAAGGTCTCGCGCATGGCGAAGCTATTTGGTTCCGGGAGGTGTCTGGGCACGCACAGCACCGCCTGTTCCTGATAGTTAAACGGACTGTCTAAGCCCAGGGTTCTGGCGTCCTCTAATCCCATTCGTCGCTGGAAATGCTCAAACCCGCCATTCACCATTAGTGTTGCGGAAGTAAACACCCAGCCCCTCGGCGGGGAAGACACAAACCGTCTGAATTTTGCCGCGATAGACAAGGGGGTTAGATGCATGATCAGGTGACGAGGCGTAGTTTCGTACCACAAGCTCACACCGTCCTGCTTATTATCGCTTAATGCCGCGAGTTTTTCTCTGGCCTGCACTATGCGTTCGTAAAGGTTATCGAGGTCCTTATCACGCCCGATATGCAGCTTGCAGACTTCGTGCAAAACCCCCAGAGCTTCTGCCAGCTTACCCACCTCCGCACGCACTTCATCGCGGTCCAGCGCTTCAGCCCAGTTACCGCGTTGTGGCGTATCGGGGAACAACAGGCGTAAATCAGAGGCCAGCATGCGACATTTGTCGGCCGTTTTGTCCAGCTGCTCCACGTCTTTCAGCACGGTGCGGTAAATGAGTGTGATATCTTTGGCCAGATCGTGTATTTGCCGGGTAGACATGGACTCACCGAAATAATCGGAGGCAATATCCGGGATCTGGTGCGCTTCGTCGAAAATAATGGCATCCGCTTCGGGAATAAGTTCGCCGAACCCGGTGTCTTTTAACGCCATATCGGCAAAGAAAAGATGGTGATTCACCACAATAACATCGGCATCCAGAGCTTTACGGCGCGCTTTTACCAGGTAACACTCTTCATAATCGGGGCAGTCCCGCCCTAGGCAGTTGTCTACGGTGGAGGTAACCAGTGGCAATACCTTGGCATCTTCCGGCAATTGCTTAAGCTCGCCCATATCACCAGTTTTGGTCGTCGTCGCCCACTGACGCACAGTGGAGAGCTGGTCCAATACGTCTTTTTCCACCAGCGTGGAGTTGCCCCCGTGCTGCGCCACCCGGTGCAAACACAGATAATTGGCGCGCCCCTTCAGTAAGGCAGTCTTGCGGCGTGAGGCCAGCGCTTTTTTCACCAGAGGCAGATCGCGGTGATATAGCTGCTCCTGCAGATTTTTGGTGCCGGTGGAGATGATAGCCTTGCCTTCTGAAAGCAGCACCGGTCCCAGATAGGCAAACGTCTTGCCTGTGCCGGTCCCCGCTTCCACCACCAGGCTTTGCTGATCTTCAATAGCTGACTTTACGGCATTCGCCATGTCTGTCTGTGCCTGCCGGGGCACAAAGCCGGAGATGGTTTTAGCTAATTCACCGTTTTCAGAAAACAGGCTCGTGACCGACGCCATAGTTACCTTCACTGCCGAGAAAAACCGGCATTATGCCAAATAACGCCCTTCAGATCCGGCAAAATATGCAGAACCCGGTGAAGGATCAGTCTGAGCGGCTAACAAATACACGATAATCCCAAGCGTTAAGGTGCAACTGACTGGTCTCGGTCAACTGCACTGTCTCGTCGGAAAACAGTTCCGTGAAAGTACCCTGAAACAGCGTCTCTGAGAACTGCACCGATCGCTCACTGTTACACAGATTCAAGACCACAAAAACGGTGTCGCCGGCCTGTTGACGAACAAAACTGAATACTTCTGGCTGGCAGGAGTTGGGCACCTGGATCATCCTCGCCCCGTACGGGCCATTCCACAGCGCGGGCAGCTGTTTTTTCAGGGCAATCAGGCGGGCATACAAAGTGCCTATGGGATGGGGTTGCCAATCAATCGGGTCGCGTTCGAAGAACGCAAGGCGCTTATTTTCGCCCGCCTCCTGACCGTTGTGAATGAGGGGCATCCCCTCGCCTAGCACCGAGAGTATTATGGCAGCCTCCAGGGCATCACCAAATTGTTCGTGTTGGGTGCCGTCCCAGGCATTCTTGTCGTGATTACTCACGAAGGTCATCCGGTAAGCCTGTGCCGGCCAGGCCCGCTCATTCCAGGAGTAATACTTACGCAATTTATCAACCGAGGCCGTGCCGTTGGCGATGTCATGCATAGTTTCGTTCCACGTCCAGGCGTAGGTCATATTGAAGGCGCGCTCATGCAGATCCCGGTTTTCCCATTCTGCCAGCATGAAGACCGGTTTGATTTCATCCAGTGCCGTGCGTGCCTGGGTCCAGAAATCATTGGGGACATAGCCGGCCACGTCACAGCGATAGCCATCAATGTCGAATTCTTCCACCCAATAGCGCAGAGCCTCGATCATGTAGGCGCGCAGCGCGCTGTTATTGTAATCAAACTCAATGATGTCATCCCAGTCCCACCATGGCGAAGGCCGAAAGTCACCTTTGTAATCTCTGGCATACCACTCAGGGTGCTCAGTCACCAACGGGTTATCCCATGCGCTATGGTTGGGTACCCAGTCAAGGATCACTTTCATCCCTCTCGCGTGGATGTCCGCGATAAGCGCACGGAAATTTTCTTCGTCGCCGAACTCGGGGTTTAACGCCAGGTAATCTTTCACCGCATACGGGCTGCCTAATTCACCCTTGCGGTTTTTCTCGCCAATGGGATGCACCGGCATCAGCCATATAATGTCTGCCCCAAGAGCCTGTATGTGCGACAGGCCCGCACGCACACCGTCAAAATTGCCTTGTTCACTGAACTGGCGGGTGTTCACCTGGTAGATCACCGCATTCTTAGACCATGCCGGTTGTTCCAGTTTATACGGGGATTGCGGAAGGTATTCCTGTGCTGACATATAAACGCTCCATGATGAATAGGCAGGTTGTCATAGCGGGCTATACGGCACAACAGTGCAGAAGGCTTAAAATACCGGGAGGCCACTGGCGCCAAGTACCAGTACCCAGGCGCCGAAAAAGAGCTTAAGCCGGGTAGGTGAAAATGCCAGCACCACACGCTTGGCAAGGATGCCTCCGATAACAGCGCCGGCGCCGGCAAACATTACCACTTCCCAGACTATCGCCTGCGATATTGTCATGTGATAGGCAATAGCGCCCCACACTGAGGCTGCCGAAAGAATGACAGCAAGAGCAATGGACATCGTCACGCTAAAGCCACGCATGATCAGATATACCGCCACCAGCTCGCCTACACCTACCGACAGCCATGCCGTAACAGTGCCGCCGATGAAAGCTACAAAGGGCAATACCAGCACGTCGGCCTGGGTAAACCGGGATACAAACGCAGTCTTTCTCAGGAGCGGGATGGAGGCAAAAATGGCCAGCGCTAAAATAATAGAAAAGACGCCAAACCCCAGGTGCAATGCATTCAGGTTACCTTTCAGAAAAGCCAGCGAGGGTGCCAGATGCCCGCCATATTGTGCAGCCCAGATACCGCATAAGGAGGCCGGTATCGTCAGCATCAGACCGCCGGGCAAAGCGCGCCATGCTGTGGCACGCTCAGTATGATGGCGATAGTAGCGATGCCAGGTGACAGCTCCGGCAGTCATCCCGCAGCACTGGATAGCGAAGCTGGTGGCCACTACCGACTCAGGAGAAAAGTTCAGCTGATTAAAAAACGGCACAAAGACCACGCCGCCGCCGGCTCCGGTGGCATTGGCGAATACCGCGCCAACCACTCCGAGCAGCAGAAACCCGGCATAGGACGCTATCAGATTGATCAGATTGGGCTGCAAGGCGATTAGTACCAACCACCCTGACATGAGCCCCGTACGGTACGGGTGCCGGGCAACCAAGAACTTCAGGTAATGCACTGGTGAATTTCCCCTGTAATTTGCGGCAACTTTGCCAGAACCGCGGGAAAAATAAAATCTCAATGTGCTACGTTTTAATAATAGGTTAACGTTCTGGTCAAAAAACACGCCATGATTATTACCCGAACCAGCGCTGAGCAAACCGATATCCGGCTATACCCTAATCGCAGCGCCACATGGGGTCAGACCAAGTGGCTGATACTGGCCATGAGTGCCGTCCTGGCCACTGTCGCAACGGGCTGGTTAATTGCCGGAGTATGGGTCATCCTGCCCTTCGCCGGCATAGAAATCGGGTTACTGGCCTATCTGTTCTACCGGGTATCCCACTTTACCTACCAGTATCAGGCTATTTGTATTTCGGCTGACCGTGTTCTGGTCTCGCTCAGTAAACGCAGCCCCGATCTCATCTTTGTGACATCCCAGTGTCACGTTGAATTCCTCGATGGCGACACTCCCTGGCATCAACCTGTCATTATTTTAGTGGGGGCAACACAGCGTATTGAAATTGGTCAGTTTTTAAATCATGCTGACCGACAGCAACTTAAGCAAAGTCTGGCGACAGCGGGATTAATAATCTGTCGAAAAAACTGGTGGAAAAATGACTAGCGACAAACGGAAATTCGATATTGTGCTATACGGCGCCTCAAGTTTTGTGGGCCAGATCATCACCGGCTACCTGGCCACCAGACTGGAGGCTGGCAGCTGGGCAGTAGCAGGCCGCAACCCTGACAAGCTTCGCCGGGTCCTCGCCCAGCATAAATGCGAAAATACGCCGGTACTGACTGCCGACGCCAACGACAGTGATGCACTCACTAAAATGTGCGAGCAGACCTCGGTGGTGATCAGCACCGTAGGGCCCTATGCACTGTACGGTGAAGGCGTGGTAAAAGCCTGCGCCCACACAGGCACAGGCTATGTGGATCTGACGGGAGAGCCGCACTGGATTAAACAGATGCAAAGCCGCTACCAGGATATCGCCCAGGCCAATGGGGCTCAATTGGTACATTGTTGCGGTTTCGACTCTGTTCCTTCCGACATGGGCGTGTATTTCCTGCAACAACACACTATCGCCAATACTGGTAAGCCCTGTGATGATATCGCCATGCGCGTCCATCGCATCAAAGGCGGTGCATCGGGCGGTACAGTAGCCAGCATCCTCAACCTTGTGGAAGAAGCGCAGCGCGATAAAAACATCAGAAAGCAATTGGCCGATCCTTACTTGCTTTGCAACTCGCCCGCCACGCGGATACGCCAGCCAAATGTGAAAAAAGCCTGCTACGACCCTGTTACCCACCGCTGGATAGCGCCTTTCATTATGGCGGCAATTAATACCCGCGTCGTACACTGGTCCAATTCACTGCGCAACTATCCGTACACGGAACAATTTACTTACGAAGAAGCCATCGTGACGGGCAGAGGTCGCAAAGGTGCCGTGCGGGGCTGGACAATGACCCTCGGCCTTGGCGGTTTTATGCTGGCAGCCTCCAGTAAACTGCTGCGTAAGTTACTCCAGAAACACTGGCTGCCTAAGCCTGGTGAAGGTCCCTCTCACAAAGCCCAGCAACAAGGTTATTACGATATTCGTTTTTACGGAGCCACGTCCGCACAGCGTCAATTCGTTGCCCGGGTAACAGGGGATCGGGATCCGGGATACGGGTCTACCGCCAAAATGATTTCGGAGTGTGCGATTCTGCTTAGTCAGCAACGTCAGAAAAACAGCGAACTTGCGGGAGGAGTCATGTCGCCATCAGTATGTTTTGGCGCCTCTATTATTGAGCCACTGACCACCTACGCCGGGCTACGGTTTGAGATTTTACCCTCCCATTCTGCTGCCGATATGTGACTAAAGTTTAATGATCATTTCCGCCCGCCAGGGATTACCTATAGGCAGGTAACCGAGGAAATCTCATGAACTTGTATATTGAATCAATTGAGGGTGGTAGTTATCTGGTGGCAACCGGTGATGTCCAGAATCAGCAACTATTAATGGCGGAAGAAGGCAAGCCACGCACGTTCCACTGTCTGACCGAAATTCGGTCGCATTTTAATGGCCGACAATTTGATAAAGTGTGGCTTCGTCAAGCCACCCCCTATGAAGAAATGGTCAGTCAGCGCAGTACAGAAACCAGCCTTGATATGCAAATGGACTGGTAGAAGTGAGTTGATGCGAACCTAAAGTTGATGCGGCCGGCACATCGCAGTAAAGTCGTTACTTGCAATTATCTGCATGGATTCACCCACACACGGAGCTTTGTATGGTTCGCATTACTGCCCTGATACTCACCCTTTTCAGTCTGTCTGTCCATGCTGCTTCAGTATGGAAAGTGTCTGATGGCACGCACACCATGTATTTTGGTGGCACGCTGCACATACTTAGCCCTGACGATTACCCCCTGCCCGGCGCCTATGCCCGAGCCTATGACCGCGCAGACGCCTTGGTATTTGAAACTGATATCGCCGCACTAAGCTCACCGGATTTTGCCGCAAAATCCCTGCAGAGGCTCACTTATACAGACGCCACGTCCCTGCGCGACCATATCAGCGATGACACGCTTGACGAACTGCGGGCATACCTGCAAACCCATGGCATTCCGCTTGAGCAGGTACTGAAACTCAAGCCAGCCCTGGTGGGCATTACTCTGAGTATGGTTGAGTTCCAGCGTATCGGGCTGACCAGCCAGGGAGTGGATAAGTTCTATCACGCTGCCGCCAGCGACGATGGTAAACCCATGCATTTTTTGGAGACCCCGGAAGAGCAACTCGACTTTATAGCGGCGATGGGCAGTGGTGATGAAGACGCCTATATCCGCTATGCCATAAAAGATGTGCAGCAAATCCCGGGCATGCTGGACACCCTGAAAGCCAACTGGCGGGAGGGCGATATGTCACGCTTTCACGCGTTATCAATGGCAGAGTTCGAACAGGCCTACCCTGAGATTTACGACCTTTTACTTACCCAGCGCAATAACAACTGGATGCCCGCACTGAAAAGCCTCATGGCCACACCTGCTACCGAGTTTGTGCTGGTAGGCGCCATGCATATGCCTGGCGACACCGGTTTGCTGGCACAATTGCGGGCGGCAGGCTATACGGTGGAACAACTTTAAACGGTTTACCGGGTGTGTATTTCGTCTGCCCGCGCTTCCATACGCTCCCGGCCACGCTGTTAGAACAGTAACCTAGCCCCCTGTAATCGCGTGTCACACCAGCACACGTACCCGGTCAGGTACCAGCGATTAGAATTTTGAGGGGCCGCTCTGCATGGGCCCCACGGTAAGCAGTGGCCAAGGAGATTAGCGATAATCCTTCAGCGCTTGCATTACCTCACCCCGCGATGGCGGATGGCAGCCTGTTTGCGCCACGTTCAGGCTTGCAGCCATGGCACCGAACTCCAGTGCTTCAGAAAAAAGCTGACCGGAGGTGGTGTGGCTGAGCGCCGGCTAAGAGTAAGTAATGCTGCAACAGCACTAGTGGCGGCGACGACTATCTTCCAGCTCTGTATGCTGTATTTCTTCACGCAAATGGATTGGCAGCGTTTGTTGTACGAATTCGTGATGGGTTTGATTATTACTGAAAACCAGCGGGTCGTTATCGCAGTTAAGATTATAAGTTAACAGTGAAACACAGGTTTTGTTTGCTAACTCTGCATGGGATGCAGGGTAATGACTCACGCCACATCCAGATAGCATCATAATGCCCCCTGTCAGAGATAAAACTACCCGTCCGTTGCTACATTGCTTCCAATTGAGCATAGTGTGCCATTTCCACATTGGTTATTCTTTAAACGTTAGTATCCAGAGATTTTCTGTTCTCTGCAAGCCCGCACAGGCCTACGCTCAACGACAGGCATTAACCCTGACCGCCGCCTTCATCAGGCGTTAGACCAGCCTTGCCTTACACGTAACGATCAATGTGCTTTTTACGCTGGCCTGTTGGCGTGGGCTCGCCAGAGTTTTCTGCGTCGGGTTGCGCTTCTGTTCCGGTACTCGGAGCGCTTTTCTGGGGTTGCTTTTTTTGCTGCTCGCGATGATGCTCCTGCTGATACTTCTCCGTTACACGACGCTCTTCATCATGTAAGGCTTTTTCTTCGTCGGTGAGCGATTCTGAGCTGGTTGCTTTTTCCACAGGCTTTACCTCGCCGCGCTCTTTCACCGGCACCTGCGTTGCTCTTGGCAAAATTGAAAATAATAAATCGTTGCTCATAGCGAATTATTTTAACTTATATTAATAATTATTAGACCGTCCGCCCGGTAAGGGTTCAATACCTGTTGCAAATAGGGTGGTATTTAGCTACTGTTTCCATCGTTAATTAGCTGGAAAGAAATTTAAATCCATGACAATCACTGCGCAAAACCATCATCACCACCATATAGCATAGCCTTTCAGGTTTGTGCTGGAAGGGTATTGTCTCCTTCCAGTGGCGCAGATACTAAATTCTCGACCCCCGGAAGGAACCTTCCGGGGGTTTTTCGTTTTAAGCGCCCATTAAATTTATGTAAGGAATGTCAAAAATGAGTGACAACAAGAGACTTCGCATCGCAGTTCAAAAATCAGGTCGTCTGAGCGACGACAGCATTGCGTTGCTAAAGGCGATAGGTATTAAGCTGAATATTCGTGACCGGTTGCTCATCGCACATTCCACCAACCAGCCTATTGATCTGTTGCGGGTACGTGATGACGACATTCCTGGCCTGGTCATGGACGGTGTCGTAGATATGGGCTTCATTGGTGAAAACGAGCTGGAAGAAAAAATGCTGGAGCGTAAAGCCGCAGGTAAACAGGCTGACTACGAAGTGCTGCGTCGCCTTGACTACGGTGGCTGCCGGCTGTCTATTGCCGTACCGAATGAAATGGATTACGCCGGTGCCAAAACCCTGCAAGGCAAGAAAGTAGCCACCACCTACCCGTTCCTGCTCGAGCGTTATTTTCAGGAACAAAATATTGATGCCAAGGCAGTCATGCTCACTGGCTCTGTTGAAGTGGCCCCCCGTGCCGGCGTCGCCGATGCGATTTGTGATTTGGTGTCTACCGGTGCCACGCTGGAAGCCAATGGCCTGGAAGAAAAAGAAGTTATCTTCCGCTCAAAAGCCGTACTTATTAAACGTGCAGACAGCGAAATGAGCGATGAAAAAGCCGAGCTTATCGCTCGCCTTATCCCCCGTATTGATGGTGTGATGCAGGCCAAAGAAAGTAAATACATTATGCTGCACGCGCCCAAAGCCTATCTTGAGCAGGTAAAAGATCTGCTGCCTGGCGCAGAAGATCCTACAGTGCTGCCACTCGCCGGTGCCGACGATACCGTCGCCATCCACGTAGTCAGTCCTGAAAACCTGTTCTGGGAAACCATGGAAAAGCTCAAAGCGTTAGGCTGCCGCTCTATCCTGGTTATGCCAATTGAAAAAATGATGGGATAAAGCGCGATGATAATCTGGTCTGAACTTAATTCAGCTGACCAACAGGCCGCATTGGGCCGCCCTGCGGTCACAAACAGCGCAACATTGCGTGAGACCGTGGGCAACATCATCGCTCAGGTCAGACAACAGGGTGATGAGGCAGTTTTGTCACTCACCCAGAAGTTCGATTGCGCAGATCTTTCCAGCCTGATACTCGATCAGCAAACACTGACGCGGCTGGCGGACGCGGTCACCGATGAGGTGAAAGCGGCAATCGACACCGCGTACGACAACATTGTCGCGTTTCACGAGGCCCAGCGTCCTGACGACATTACCCTGACTACGTCGCCGGGTGTGGTGTGTGAACAACGCTTCACCGCGCTGGATGCAGTGGGGCTATACATTCCAGGCGGCAGTGCACCATTGCCATCCACGGCCCTTATGCTGGGAGTGCCCGCTAAAGTAGCCGGTTGTGCCCGTAAAGTGCTATGTACTCCGCCTAATGCGCAAGGCGAAATCGCCCCCGAAATTGCTTATGCCGCGCGGAAAAGTGGCATTACCGAAGTGTATCTGTGTGGCGGTGCGCAGGCGATCGCCGCCATGGCGTTTGGCACTGAGTCTATTGTTAAAGTTGATAAGATCTTTGGCCCGGGTAACAGCTTTGTCACGGAAGCGAAACAACAAGTTAGTCTGAGTCCGGAAGGTGCAGCCATAGATATGCCGGCTGGCCCCTCGGAAGTGCTGGTGCTTGCCGATGGCACTGCAGATCCGGCATTTGTCGCGTCTGACTTATTGTCCCAGGCTGAACACGGTCCGGACTCCCAGGCAATCCTGGTGTCACCAAGTGAAGCGCTGATCACCAAGACCAAATCTGAGGTTGAACAGCAACTGGCAAAGTTATCGCGCACGGCTATTGCCCGTGAAGCTATGAAAAATGCCCGTTATATTCTCACGGAAAGTCGCCAGCAAGCTATTGAAGTGAGCAACCAGTATGCGCCTGAACATTTGATTGTCCAGCTGGACGCCCCCCGCGAGGCCATGGCGCACATTAAATATGCCGGCTCAGTGTTCCTCGGCCCCTGGACGCCGGAATCTGCCGGCGACTACGCATCTGGCACTAATCACGTTCTGCCCACCTACGGCTATGCACGTAATTATTCCAGTCTGGGCTTGCTTGATTTTATGCGACGTTACACTGTGCAGGAAGTCAGTGGTGAAGGTATGCGTAATCTTGGTCCAACAATTATCACGCTGGCCAACGCCGAAGGCCTGGATGCCCACAGTGAAGCAGTAGCCCTGCGCCTGGCCGCGCTAAAGGACAATGACAATGAATAAGCTGGTAAAGTCGTTAATGAACGACAATTTGATCCCATTAAAGCCGTACGAATCAGCCCGCCGATTATTTTCAGGCGGCCAGGACTGGCTTAACGCCAATGAGTCACCGTATGCCAGTGACTACCAGATAGACAGCGAGAACTTCAACCGCTACCCCTCCTGTCAACCGACCGCGGTGGTGGAAAGCTATGCCCGGTATGCCGGCGTCCATACTGACCAGGTGTTAGTCACGCGGGGTGCCGATGAAGGTATCGAATTGCTCATCCGGACCTTTTGCACGCCAGGAAAAAGTAATGTGCTGATTTGTCCGCCCACTTACGGGATGTACGCTATCAGTGCGGAAACCTGTGATGTTGGCGTTCGCCAGGTGCCGCTTAATGATGACTTTTCATTAGATGTGGACGGGATCTGTGCGCAACAGGATGTGAACCTGTTGTTTATTTGTTCGCCCAACAACCCCACAGGCACCCGGGTTGCGGCAGCCGACATTGAGCGTGTGCTGTCTCACTTCGCCGACTCGGCGTTGGTGGTAGTGGATGAGGCATACATAGAATTCGACGACGGCGACGCCTGGGCTGCGCGGCTTGATGAATTTGATAACCTGGTGATCCTGCGCACCTTGTCGAAAGCATTTGGGCTGGCGGGATTACGGTGTGGCTTTACGCTGGCCTCAGGCGACATTATTCGCTCACTGATGAAGGTCATTGCGCCCTACCCTATCCCGGAACCTGTGGCGCAGATAGCAGCGCAGGCGCTCAGTGATGAGGGGGTTACCCGGGTCAACGTACAGGTTAAGAAATTGAATCTGCTGCGAAATACACTGCAAGAAGAACTTGCCCAGCGCGCGGGAATTACCCTGGTCGGTGACATCACCGCCAATTTTGTGCTGTTTCACTTTGCCGACTGCGAGGCACTGATGGCCTTCCTGGTAGAAAACGGCATGCTTATTCGCAACCAGTCCAAGCAGCATAATCTGCAAAACTGTCTGCGGGCGACGGTGGGTAATGAAGACCAGAATGCCCGACTGTTATCCCTTATAGACCAATTTATTGAACAAAAAGGAGTGTCGGCATGAGCCAGCAAGCCATTCTATTTATAGACCGCGACGGCACACTGGTTGAAGAGCCGCCGGTAGACAAGCAGTTAGACAGCCTGGAGAAGCTGGTATTTGAACCTGACGTAATCCCCGTGCTGTTGAAATTACAGGCCTCCGGTTTTTCACTGGTTATGGTGAGCAACCAGGACGGACTGGGCACCGACAGCTTCCCGCAAACCGACTTTGATCTCCCCCACAATGCCATGATGCAAGTGTTTACCAGCCAGGGGGTAAAGTTTGACGATGTGTTGATTTGTCCGCACTTTGACAGTGATAACTGTAGCTGTCGCAAACCGAAGTTGGGACTGGTCAAAGACTATCTGCAACAGGGCAAGGTGGACTTCACCCGCTCATATGTCATTGGCGACCGTGACACTGACATGCAACTGGCAGAGAACATGGGGATCCGCGGTTTACGCTACGATCCTACAGACATGAACTGGCGTGCCATTGAAAAAGCACTGCTGGCGTCATCACGCATTGCGGAAGTCACCCGCACCACTAGCGAGACCGATATCAATGTGAAGGTAGATTTGGATTCTACGGAAAAATCCACCATTGCCACCGGCATCGGTTTTTTCGACCACATGCTGGATCAGATTGCGACCCATGCCGGGTTTGAAATGCAGGTCACAGTAACCGGCGACTTACACATTGATGACCACCACACGGTAGAAGACACCGCGCTGGCATTCGGTGAAGCGATGAAAAAAGCACTCGGCGACAAACGAGGTATTGGCCGCTTCGGGTTTGCGTTACCGATGGATGAGTGCCGCGCCGAATGTATTATGGATATCTCGAATCGCCCTCACCTCAAGTTTGAAGCTGAATTCAGCCGCGACCAGGTTGGCGAGATGGCCACCGAAATGGTGCCCCACTTCTTCTATTCGTTAGCGCAAAGCATGGGGCTGTCTTTGCACTTATCCACGTCCGAAGGCAATGCACACCACCAGGTAGAGAGCCTGTATAAGGTGTTTGGTCGGGCGCTGCGTCAGGCCATTACCCGTCAGGGCGACGCGCTGCCAAGCAGTAAGGGAGCGCTGTAATGGGCCAGCAAGTTGTTATTGTAAACACCGGCTGCGCCAATATTTCATCCGTAAAGTTTGCGCTGGAGCGGCTCGGTGTGCAGGTTACCGTCTCTGCTGAAGACGCGGTCATTAAAGGGGCCGACAAAGTGTTTTTACCCGGCGTAGGCACCGCTTATGCAGCCATGCGCTCAATTGAGCAAAAACAGCTGACGCAAACCCTGCAGCAACTGGAACAGCCCGTATTGGGCGTGTGTCTGGGAATGCAGCTTATGGTAACCACGTCGGCGGAAAGCCGACGCGGCGATGTGACCTGTTTAGGATTGATGCCTGGCCACGTGGCACGTATGCAGGCCGGCGACCTGCGTCTGCCGCACATGGGCTGGAATACGGTGACACCTAAACCCGGCAGTGCACTGTTTGCCGGGATCCCCAATGAGACCTTCTTTTACTTTGTACACAGTTATGCCGTGCCGGTGTATGAGAACACGCTGGCCGAATGTAGTTACGGACAGCCTTTTTCAGCGGCACTCCAGTACAACAATTACATGGGCGTACAGTTTCACCCGGAGCGATCCGGCGAAGCCGGTGCACAACTGCTAACCAATTTTGTGAACCTGTAATGATTATACCAGCAATTGATTTAATAGACGGTAGCGTGGTCCGTCTGTACCAGGGCGATTACAATCAGAAAACCGAATACAGCCTGGACCCGGTTGACGTTGTGCACCGCTATGCCGACGAAGGGGCTGAATGGCTGCACATCGTGGACCTGACCGGCGCTAAAGATACCAGCAAACGCCAGCTGTCACTGATAAAGCAAATGGTAGATACCAAGCGCATGGCTTTTCAGGCTGGCGGCGGAATTCGCAGCGAACGTGAAGTGGAACAACTGCTTGAGTCTGGTGTAAGCCGGGTAGTAGTCGGTTCACTGGCCGTGAAAGACCCGGCCACCGTCAAACAATGGGTGAGTCGTTATGGTGCCGAGCATATTGTACTGGCACTGGATATCAACATTGATGAGGCCGGAAACAAATTCATTGCTACGCATGGCTGGCAGGAAAACTCCGGGGTGTCTCTGGAAGCCATTCTGGACGACTTTAGCGAGGTTGGTGCTCAGCATGTGTTATGCACCGATATCAGCCGGGACGGCACCCTGCAAGGCGCTAACGTGGCCCTTTATGAAGAAGTCAGCAAACGCTTCAGTCAGGTTGCCTGGCAGGCATCCGGCGGTATTGGCGGCTTGCCGGACATTGCCGCCCTCAAGCCCAGTGGCGTCAGTGGTGTGATTTTAGGCAGAGCACTGCTGGAAGGTAAGTTCACGGTGAAGGAGGCTATCGCATGTTGGCAAAACGCATAATCCCGTGTCTGGACGTCAGAGACGGTAAAGTCGTTAAAGGCGTACAGTTTCGGAATCACGAAATTATTGGTGATATTGTGCCATTGGCCGAGCAGTACGCAAAAGCCGGGGCCGACGAGCTGGTGTTCTATGACATTACTGCCAGCTCAGACCAGCGCGTCGTAGACAAAAGCTGGGTTAGCCGGATAGCGCAGGTTATCGATATCCCCTTCTGTGTGGCCGGTGGCATTAAATCTGTTGAAGATGCCGGTCGCATTCTGGAAATGGGCGCCGATAAAATCTCTGTCAATTCACCCGCACTGACCAACCCTGATCTTATTAATGAATTGCACGATGTGTATGGTCAGCAGTGTGTGGTTATCGGTATCGACAGTTTCTTTAATGCCCAGTCGGGCAAATACGAAGTGTACAAATTTACCGGTGATGAAAGCCGGACGCAGCAAACTCAGTGGAACACTGCTGACTGGGTAAAAGAAGTACAGCAGCGCGGTGCCGGCGAAATTGTCCTCAATTGTATGAATCAGGACGGCGTGCGCAAAGGCTACGATGTTGAGCAGTTGCAGGCCATACGCGCGGTTTGCAATATTCCGTTGATAGCATCCGGTGGTGCCGGTGAAATCAGTCATTTCGCCGACGTGTTTGCCCAGGCCGACGTCGATGGCGCATTGGCCGCCTCGGTATTTCACAAGGGGCTGATAAACATCATGGAACTGAAAGAAGCGCTAACCGAAGTGGGTATTCCCATGCGCCGTCATCATGGATTAACAGGAACGCAGTTATGATTACAGAACACAACATGAACCAGCTCGCCTGGGACAAGATGGACAACTTGCTGCCGGCGATCGTTCAGGATAACCGTTCCGGTAAAGTACTCATGCAAGGCTACATGTCGCCCGAGGCCCTACAAACTACTTTATCATCAGGAAAAGTCACCTTCTTCAGCCGCTCCAAAGAGCGACTATGGCAAAAAGGCGAAACCTCCGGGAATACCCTGGAGCTGGTATCAGTCAGTGCCGACTGCGACAACGACGCATTGCTGGTATTAGCCCGCCCTAACGGACCCACCTGTCACACCGGTGCAGAATCCTGTTGGTTTAATGGTGACGTGACCGACTTTACTTTTCTGGCAGATCTGGAATCTGTGCTTTCTTCACGAAAAGGTGCCGATGCCGAGTCCAGCTATACCGCTCGTTTATACAGTAAGGGCATTAAACGTATCGCTCAGAAAGTAGGCGAAGAAGGAGTTGAAGCGGCTCTGGCCGCCACGGTGCAGGATAAGGAAGAGCTGTTGAATGAGTCAGCCGATCTACTCTATCACCTGACCGTTCTGCTTCAGGCCAGCGATCTGTCCCTGCAACAGGTGATTGACGTATTGCGTGAGCGCCACAAAGGCTAAACGCTCATCATTCCCACGCCCCGCTTCTCCGGGGCGTTTATTTGCCCTGCCTCACTGTCTGTGAAAGCCCGTCGCTTGTAGTAATTTGTAACATCTGCTTCTGAACCATCTCTTCCCTGGCCCACTCTTACTACCACGAATATATTCAGGGACCGACGATGAAAAAAGCAAAATTAACCGCATTCTGGCAGGCCAATAAACAATTCATTTTATTTGTGGTGCTGCTATTTTGTTTCAGAAGCAGCTTTGCAGACTGGTACGACGTACCCACCGGCTCAATGAAGCCGACGATAGTGGAAGGTGATCGGGTTTTCGTAAATAAAATGGCATTCCGGCTGGACTTACCGTTTACGGATATCGCGGTATTTAAAACCGGCAGCCCGATGGCCGGGGATGTCATTGTGTTTCAAAGTGAAGCGGCTGATACCCGGTTAATCAAACGGGTGGTAGGTGTGCCCGGCGATGTGGTGAGCATGCTTAACAATCAGCTCACCGTAAATGGCAAGCAAGTCGCCTACTCACACGCGGACGATACCCTTGAAGAACACCTCACCGGCTACGGCCATCGTATTCAGCTTACGCCGCCGCTGTCGCCGCGCCATTCGTTCGCACCGGTTACCGTGCCACAGGGCCATTATCTGGTCCTCGGAGATAACCGCAATCACAGCGCCGACTCTCGCTATTATGGATTTGTACCCGAACGGGAATTATTGGGTAAAGCTACCCGGGTAGTGTTTTCGCTGGATCCTGAGAATTATTATCTGCCCCGTACAGAGCGTACGCTTATAAGTATGCGTTAGTCAGTGAGTTTCCCGTAACCTACAGGCGCGCAATGCGCCTGTGGCCGTGTATGAGTCATCCTAGCAGTAAGGCTCGTCCGGACTGTCGTCCGGCTTACCAGCCGTTAACCCGTGACCAAACCGCCTGCGTCTGCATGTGCGCATCGACTACGGTGTACTGAGAAAACTGACTGGCAGTAGCACATGCATGTACCGGCAGGATCCTTAGCATCTGCCCGAACCGGAACATATCGGTAGCCACCTTGCCCCCGTCTCGATGGCAAATAATGCCATGTTCCTGATTGGTGTGTGCCACATACCAGCCGTCCAGTAGCTTCCCCTCTAAATCGCACACCAGACCGTACCCACAGTCAAAGGAGGTAGTTGCCGTGCCGGTGTCTCTCGATAACGCCATCCATCCGGCATCAATGAGTACCTGCCCTTTGTGGGGCTGGGTGCCAATGACCGAGGTGAGCACCGACAGCGCAATATCATCTACCTTACACACATCAAGGCCAGCCATAACACAGTCGAATGTGGCATAGACCCCCGCACGAATTTCTGTGATACCGGTCCGGTCCACATCTTCCAGTGCGGTAGGTGTTGAGCCTATCGACACCATCTGACAGGTGAAGCCATGTTCAGTGAGGTGTCGCACCGCATGCTGCATACGGGCAACTTCCTGTTCAGCCATATCGTGCCGGGCGGCGGGCGTGAAGCTGCCATAGGAGGCGCCTGCATGAGCGACCAACCCATGGAACTGCAGTTTTTCAGCCTTGCAAAGCAATGTGGCAATGTCGGGCAGCGCCTCAGCGTCAGGCTGAATACCTGCGCGATGTCCGTCCACATCGACTTCAATAGCAACTTGCAGAGTATGCGGCGACTGCCACGCCTCAGACAGTGCGCTGGCGCCTGCCACGGAGTCCACCATAACCGTTAGCTGGGCACCGTCGGCTACCAGACTGGCGACCTCTGAAAGTTTATTCGGCGTGACCACCACCGCATAGAGAATGTCGCGGTAGCCGGCAGCCAGGAAGTAACTGGCCTCGGCCAGAGTGGATACGGTGATGGGCGTACCTGGCGGGGCATAATAGCGAGCAGCAGCCACGCTTTTCAATGTTTTTACATGGGGGCGCAGCTGGCAGCCTTGTGCCGCCACATGATTAGCGACACGCTCCACGTTACGTTTGAATTTGGCCTCGTCAATTAGGCAGGCCGGGGTCATCATGGTGTTTTCAGGCATGGGCTACATATTGAAGTGAATGACAACCAGGTTAGCGCAGGCTGCCAGGAAAATGGCCAGAAAAGTGAAGATCATTCCCACAAAACGCTGCCAGCTGGCTCCCTCATGCTGGCGTAGTCCGTACGCGTGCAGCAACCGGCCAAACAGCAGCAGGCAGCAAATCCCGTGTATAATCCAGTTGTATTCACTGTTGCCTTCCAGGCAGGCAATCATAATAAGCGTAATAGGCACATACTCACTGAAGTTCCCGTGCGCCCGGGATAAACGCCGCAGATCTTCATTACCGCCATCCCCGAGACTGACGAAATTCCGGCGTCTTGCACCTATCACCAGTAACGACAGATACAGGTAACACAAACCCAGTAGGCTCGCGTAGAACGCGGTAATCGGTAGAATCATTGCTCCTCACTTAAGCACAAACGGCTGTAATGTTTCCATGGATAATAGTTTCATTGTGGCAAGCTTCTGTTTCGCTGGCAAAATTTTCTTTATTTTATTAGCGCGCACAAAAAAGGCCGCAAATGCGGCCTGTTGAGGTGCCTGGCGTTAGCCCAGCAGCTCAGAGAGCTGACGACTTACCTGTTCAACAGGTTGCGTGCCGTCGAGCTTGTGATACTCGCAGTTGCCTTTGCTGGCTTCTTCACTGTAATAGTTTACCAGTGGCTTGGTCTGCTCATGGTAAACGCCTAAACGTTTACGCACAGTCTCTTCTTTATCATCATCGCGGATAATGAGTTCGTCGCCGGTCACATCATCTTTGCCTTCAACTTCCGGAGGATTATACACCACGTGATAAACCCGTCCTGATGCAGGATGCACACGACGGCCACCCATACGCTCAACAATCACATCGTCAGGCACGTCAAATTCAATGACATGATCAATCACAATGCCGGCGTCTTTCATGGCGTCGGCCTGAGGAATGGTGCGCGGAAAGCCGTCAAGCAGGAAACCATCTTTACAGTCATCCTGGGCTATACGCTCTTTAACCAATCCGATAATGATATCGTCAGATACCAGTTTGCCTTCATCCATAACGCGTTTGGCAGCCATACCTAACTCGGTACCGGCTTTAATGGCAGATCTCAACATATCACCGGTTGAGATCTGTGGGATCCCGTATTTCCCCATCAGGAACTGAGCCTGAGTTCCCTTACCGGCACCCGGGGCGCCAAGTAGAATAATTCGCATGTGCGCGCTCTCCGCTTAATTTAATTTACTGACGGCACTTTACACATTCAGTCTGAGGGTGACAAGTACAAGGAGGGTTTCTCTAGCAGGTTCTGCCTAATCCGGTGTCAATCCGGCTAAAAGCGCCTCAAATCACCTCTTATAGCCGCATATAAGGAACATAAAAAAACGGGCCTGATGTGGCCCGTTTTCGTCATACGTATCTAACGTTATTTCGCCAGATTCATCAGCAGCGTATTCAGATTACGCACAAAGCTGGATGGATCTTTCAGGCTTCCCTGTTCAGACAGCGCAGCCTGATCGAAGAGTACTTCTACCCACTGATTGAACACTTCTTCGTCCTGCATACCCGACAGCATCTTCACTAACTGATGCTCCGGGTTCAGTTCAAAGTGGTACTTCACGTCCGGCACCGGCTGACCGGCGGCCTGCATGAGTTTCATCATCTGCGTTGTCATACCGTTTTCGTCGGCCACGATGCAGGCTGGTGAGTCGGTCAGGCGGTGAGTAAACTTAACGTCTTCAACCTTTTCGCCCAGTGCCTTTTTCGCACGCTCAAGAATGCCTTCTACTTCTTTCTCGGCTTCTTCCTGAGCTTTTTTCGACTCTTCGTCTTCCAAGTCGCCAAGGTCCAAATCGCCTTTCGCGATAGACTGGAACTGCTTCTCGTTAAATTCAGTCAGGTGCGACATCAGCCACTCATCAATGCGCTCACCCATCAGCAGCACTTCGATACCTTTCTTGCGGAAGATTTCCAGGTGCGGGCTGTTCTTCGCTGCGGCATAGCTGTCAGCAGTCACATAATAAATCTTATCCTGACCTTCTTTCATGCGCTCAATGTAATCGGCCAGTGAAACCGTTTGCGCATCAGAGTCATTGTGCGTTGACGAGAAGCGCAGCAGACCCGCAATTTTCTCGCGGTTTGAGTAGTCTTCAGCAGGCCCCTCTTTTAGCACGGTGCCAAACTCGTTCCAGAACGACTGGTATTTATCCGCATCGTTCTTGGCCATTTTCTCAAGCATTTGCAGGGCACGCTTGGTGCAACCCTGGCGCAGTGCCTGAGTAACCTTATTGTCCTGCAGAATTTCACGAGACACGTTCAGCGGCAGATCGTTTGAGTCTACCAGGCCTTTAACAAATCGCAGGTAAGTCGGCATGAACTGTTCGGCATCGTCCATAATGAAGACGCGCTGCACATACAGTTTCAAGCCATGTTTTTGATCCCGGTTCCACATATCAAAGGGTGCTTTGGCAGGAATATACAGCAGGCTGGTATATTCGTTTTTCCCTTCCACTTTGTTATGCATCCACGCCAGCGGATCGCTGAAATCGTGTGAAATATGCTTGTAGAACTCTTTATATTCTTCGTCAGAAATCTCTGACTTTTCGCGGGTCCACAAGGCCGTTGCTTTGTTAACCGTTTCCCATTCACCTGGCTGGCCGGGGATTTTTTCACCGTCTTCACCTTCCCGCTCAGGCACTTCATCTTTCCACATCAATACCGGAATGCTGATGTGATCGGAATATTTGTTCACGATAGAACGTAAGCGCCAGTTGTCGGCAAACTCTTTTTCATCGTCACGCAGGTGCAGCACGATGTCAGTACCACGGGTTGGCTTGCTGATCTCGGCGATAGTAAATTCACCTTCACCGTCAGAAACCCACTCTACTCCAGCATCCTGATCGGCGCCGGCGGCACGGGTGCGTACGGTGACTTTATCGGCAACGATGAACGCGGAGTAGAAACCTACCCCGAACTGACCAATAAGCTGAGAATCTTTGGCTGAATCGCCAGACAACTTATTAAAGAAGTCTTTGGTTCCTGATTTGGCGATTGTCCCCAGGTTAGCGATAACCTCGTCGCGGGTCATACCGATACCGTTATCAGAAACGGTGACGGTGCCTGCCTCTTTGTCGACAATCAGTTTCACGCTCAGATCGCTGTCATTTTCGTACAACGCTTCGTTTTCAAGCGCGCGGAACCGCAGTTTGTCTGACGCGTCGGCGGCGTTGGAAACCAGTTCGCGTAAGAAGATTTCTTTGTTGGAATACAAAGAATGAATCATCAGACTTAATAGTTGTTTTACTTCGGTCTGGAAACCATGGGTTTCTTTATGGGCCGTTTCAGCCATAATCCGGAATCTCCTCGTTGATTGGATCATATAACACTTCACGAGGTAGGGGTGGCAGCGGCGCTTTTCAAGCACCGCAAGCACATTTTTTTATCAGTTCAGACTTTGCGTCGACCTGAAAATGCGTGGGTAAGGGTGTTGCCGTCGATGTATTCCAGTTCGCCGCCCACTGGTACCCCATGGGCGATACGGCTGGCATCTACTGAGGCATTAGCACACAGTTGGGCAATGTAGTGGGCAGTGGCCTCCCCTTCTACGGTAGGATTGGTAGCCAGTATCACTTCACTGATCCGACCTTCCTGCAACCGGGATTCCAGTTTATCCAGGCCAATTTCGTCGGGCCCAATACCATCGATGGGAGACAGGTGCCCCATCAGCACAAAGTACTGGCCTTTGTATGACAGGGTTTGTTCAATAGCCAGCACATCCTGCGGGCTTTCTACAATACACAGCAAGCCGCTGGCTTCCCGCTCGGGGTGACGGCATATTTCACAGACCTCATCTTCGGTAAAGGTCCGGCAACGCTGGCAGTGAGTAATATGCTCCATGGCATTGTGCAGCACATTACTCAGGCTAAGCGCCCCTTCACGGTTGCGCTCCAGCAGATGAAAAGCCATACGTTGTGCGCTCTTGTTGCCCACACCGGGCAGACAGGTCAGCGCATTGATCAATTCCGCCAGTAGCGGGCTAAACTTCATCGTTTAAATTAAAACGGCATTTTGAAGCCAGGCGGTAGTGGCATACCACCAGTCACGTCGCCCATTTTTTCCTTGCTGGTTTCCTGTACACGACGCACACCGTCGTTGAAAGCTGCTGCAATCAGGTCTTCCAGCATGTCTTTATCGTCTTCCATCAGGGAAGGATCAATTTCCACACGGCGAACGTTGTGATTACAGGTTAAGGTAATTTTCACCATGCCGGCGCCGGCTTGCCCTGTGACTTCCAGTTTACCCAGCTCTTCCTGAGCTTCTTGCATGCGCTCTTGCATCTGCTGCGCCTGCTTCATGATATTTCCCATTCCACCTTTAAACATAATCTTTCTCACTCTAAGTCGGTTACTGGTAACGGTGTTACCGTGCTTTCACTGACTCCGCTACAATCGAAGCCTGAAACGTATTAAGTAGTTGCTGAATGGTAGTGTCTGAGTTGACTACCTGTTCTGCATGTTGCTGGCGCATAGCCTGAATACTTTGCTGTATCTGAAAAGGTGTACGCTGCGGGTTGCCGAGTTGGATCTGCAACGTAACCTTGCGTCCCAACGCTTCACACATTGCCTCGGTCAACTGCTCTACTGTTCCGTTATTTAATAGATGCGCCTGATTCTCATCTAATTCAAGGGTAACCTGCTCATCGTTTTCTGAATAAGCAGAATGTAGTGCAACCTGCTTCAACAGCCCGGCGACGGGCATCGCCTCAACCAGCTGACTCCAACGATCAATCTGACTGGCGTGAGTTAACTTGGTATTATCGTCCAGATAAGCCGATAATTGCGCTCCCTGGTAAGCTGCCGGTGCCTCACTGGCTGCGCCAGCAGCGTGTTCAGGCGCGTGTCCGGAGGTCTGAGCCGACTCACGTATCTGCGTTTCTGGCTCTGATTCTTGCTTAACAGGCTCATCTGCCAGCGTATCCGGTTGCGGCGTTGGCTGACGGGTTTCCCATGGCGGCGCGTCGGCTTGCGCATCTGTGACTTGTTCTGGCGCTGCAGATGGAGCTGGCTGACCGATGCTGTCCGACGGTGCCGGTCTTCGCATTCGCGCCCCTAAATCGGTTAACGAACGCTCTGCCGGTTCTTCAGACTTTTTTACGCCGGACTGGCGGGACTCCTCACGGGCTTTCTTCAGGCGCTGACGTAGTGCCAGCATATCCTGAGTGGTCGTGAGATCCGTATCCGGCGCCTGTGTTTCTGCCGGTGCTGGGTAATCCATGTCATCATAGCCCTGCTCCGGTGGCATATCTTCATAAGCCGACAGCGGTGGCTGCTCATCGCTGGCAGGTCCGGTATCAACAGCGGCTTCTGCTGAGGGAGCGGGCGCTGACTCAGGGGCAGGTCGCAAACTGTGCGCCTGCGCCTCAATGCCCTGCATTTCTGCGGTAAGCTCGCGGTTATCCTCTTCAGATTCCGCTTCTGGCTGGGAATGAGCATCTGCGTGCGACTGGCCTGAACCAGTCACCGTCGCGGTGTCAGAGTTCATCTCAGAATCCGCAGGTGCGTTATGCGATGCAGCGTCTGCGACATCAGCATTACCAGGCGCAGAAACGGCTGCGTTCGCAGATAAGTCAGCACTCTCTGTCGCAGGCTCGACGCGCAGTTGTTCGACTGACGGTGCATAGTTGGATGCAGGAACTGGTGCGGTATTAACGGGCGTCGACTGGGGCGCTTCGGGCCCTGAACTTAACAGCTCATCAACACCTTCAATGTCTGGGGTAGGAGAAAACGACATCATACGTAATACCGTCATTTCCAGACCGCTGCGCCCATCCGGTGCGTAAGGTAACTCTTTCTGCCCCTGCAGCGCGATCTGATACAGCAACTGCACCTGTTCTGCCGGCAGCGACCGGGCCAGCTGATAAATCGCTTTGGCCGCGGTGGTTTCCAGCTTGCACGCATCGGGAACCCACTGGGTTAGCGCAATCTGATGCAGGATACTGCTAAGTTCGGCCAATACCTGACTGTAATCGGGCGCCTGCTCAGCCATACTGTCAACCACGGCTAACGCCTCATCCGGAGCCTTTTTGACTACTGCATGAATAAGGCGCAATAGCTGATGTTTGTCCATCAGCCCCAGCATATCGGTAACTATCGCCGCCAGGACGTGGTTATCCCCTTGTGCTATCGCCTGATCAGTCAGACTGAGGGCGTCACGCATACTGCCCTGTGCAGCCCGCGCCAGCAAATTCAGAGCCGGCGCTTCAAACGCCACACTTTCAGCCTGAAGGATATGTTCCAGCTGACCGGTTATCTGCTCACGCGATAAGGCCTTCAGGTTAAACTGAAGACAGCGGGATAAAATAGTAATGGGCAGCTTCTGCGGATCGGTCGTTGCCAGTAAAAACTTGACGTGCGGAGGGGGCTCTTCGAGCGTTTTCAGTAGTGCGTTAAAACTGTGCTTGGACAGCATGTGCACTTCGTCAATCAGGTATACCTTGTAGCGGCCCCGGGTGGGTTTATATTGCACGTTATCAAGCAACTCCCGGGTGTCCTCCACCTTGGTGCGTGATGCGGCGTCAATTTCGAGCAGATCAACATAATTACCCTGCTCAATTTCGCGACAGGTATGGCACTGACCACAGGGGTTAGCGCCCTGCCCTTCTTCACAGTTAAGGCTCTTCGAGAAAATCCGCGCAATGGTTGTTTTCCCCACTCCTCGGGTGCCGGTAAACAAATATGCATGATGGAGTCTGTCGTTATCCAGCGCATTAGAGATAGCGGACACAACGTGTTCCTGCCCTACCAGTTCGCTGAACTTACCCGGACGCCATTTTCTCGCCAGAACCTGATAGCTCATGAGTATTCCGTTAGTCGCCGTCGAATTCGCATAATGTAAAGGAGTCGATGCCCAGTTCGGTCAGTTTCTCCCGGCCACCTAAATCAGGTAAGCCAATAACGAAACCGGCATGGTTCACTTCACCGCCCAGATGGCGGATAAGTTTTGCAGAGGCGCCAATGGTGCCACCTGTTGCAAGCAGATCGTCAATCAACAGGACCTTGTCGCCCGGCTGAATAGCATCTTTATGAATTTCCAGTGTATCTGTGCCGTATTCCAGGTCGTAGCTTTCACTTACCACTTCGCGGGGCAACTTATTGGGCTTTCTTACTGGCACAAAACCAATTCCCAGCTCGATAGCCAGCGGTGCACCGAATAAGAAGCCGCGGGCTTCAGTCCCGGCAACCTTATCGAAGTTCATTGGGCGGTACTTCTCTAACAGTAGAGAGATACAACAGCTAAATGCTTTGTGGTCTTCCAGGACACTGGTTACATCACGAAACACTATACCTGGCTTGGGATAGTCAGGAACCGATTTAACAACGGATTTTATATATTCTGCAGTCACAATTTACCTTATTGATTACTAAAGCCAGAAGGTAAACCAGCCGCAAATAACATGCAGCAATGGGAATGCCAGAAGCGTTACAATAGACGCTAGGAAGTACCACTTATTGTAGACTTCTTTGAATTCTGAATTGTCAGCCATATGCGCTACCTAAAAACAATTTTCATACAAAAAAATGGGGGTAAATGGTAATCGAATCGCTGACGGAATGACAGTCAAATTACGCAGGTAACAGCTTATTCGTTGGTGTAATAAGCAAATCTAAGGGTACGCAGAAATAAGCGCGCCTTTATTTAGCAGATCCTGGACAGTAGCAGCCGCGCCCTGATGCAGTTGCGTATACGTAAACGCGGGAAGCTCATCTGCCAGGGTTGATACCACATCATCCAGACTGAGTGCGGCAGTAGACAGCTCAAGTAAATGAACCAGCCGCGCGGTCAGTGGATTGATCACCGCAAACTCTACATTGTGATCCCGGCCGCGGAAAACCATATAATAGTGGCGCTGGTCCGACGCTTCGGGGGACTGAAAATCCGGGCCGATAAGGTGCACAGGGTATTCATAAGACACCAGCGAAGCCAATGGCGATACAGTAATACTATCAGGCAGTAAACCGTTCTCTGCAAAGCACACCGGCTCATTGGTTTTACGTATGCTGATATCCAGCTCTAACCACTCGTAGTGCGCAAGCTCAGGTAGCCATAAGGGCATGTTGGCAATAATATCGGGAGCAGTAGACAGGTACTCGACGAACTCTTTGCCGATATCCGCGAAATAGGGCGACCTGCACGGATGTTCTGCAAAAAAAGCGGAGACTAATAATTTCCACAGGTCGGCAGGTAATGTTTGATGAATAACCGGAAAGCCGTTTTCGAGAAAGTTCTCAATGTTATTGCGAAATAAACTCTGATACACCGCCAGCCTGCGCTTTTCGTCCGAATTCGCAGGTTCATACTTCTCCGGTGTACGAATGGCATTAGCCAGCTGCTGTTGAAGCTGCGTTAACTCAGTCATCACACCGCGACCGTAGCAGGATTATCAGAATAACAGCGCTGGATAGTTTTGATTTTGCGGACTTCTTTTAGCAGCTCGTCCATTGCGGGAATATTGAAGTCCCGTTCCAGTAAGGTGGGAAAAACCCCGTGACGATTATAGGCTTCCTCCAGTAACGCCCATACAGGGTCAATCACCGGCGCGCCGTGAGTGTCAACTTTCAGATCTTCAGCTTCATCGAAGTGGCCTGCAATATGGCCATATACAATGCGCTCTGAGGGCAATGAATGCAGAAAAGAGACCGGGTCGTAGTTATGATTAATACTGTTGACGTACAGGTTATTCACGTCCAGAAGCATATTACAGCCTGATTGCTCCAGCACAGCCAGCACAAAATCCAGCTCGGACATTTGTTGACCGGGGGCAAGATAATACGAGACATTTTCTAATACCAGCTTCCGCTCAAGCACATCCTGAACTACTTTTATGCGCTCGCTTACGTGCGCCACCGCTTCTTCAGTGAAAGGGATTGGCATAAGATCATACATATGGCCCTGAGAGGAACAGAAACTCAGATGTTCACTGTACAGGCTAATATTGTGAGTATCTAAAAAGCGTTTAACTTGCTGAAGGTGTGTATAGTCGAGGGGATCGCTACTGCCAATAGAAAGTGACAGCCCATGGGTCGTGAACGGTGCCTGCGCTACGCATTGTTCAAACTGACGCTGAAATTTGCCCCCTAGCGGGATCCAGTTTTCCGGGGCGACTTCCCAGAAATCGACCTCCCCTGGCAACCCCTCAGTAAGTTCAGGCAGCATCTCTCTGCGCAACCCAAGACCTGCGCCACGTATTTCATTGGGCATAGGTACTCTCCACTCTATACAGACAAAAGGCTGGGCGAGTTGCAACTTGCCTCGCCCAGAGCAAAACATACATTATGGCACCGTTCGGAGGTAATAACGCCAATGGGAAGTTATAGTGCGCCGCACTTACCTTCTTTAGCTGCTTTGTCGCCGCCACATTTGCCTTCGCCGCACTTGCCTTCTTTAGCAGCTTTATCACCGCCACATTTACCTTCGCCGCACTTGCCTTCTTTGGCCGCTTTGTCACCGCCACATTTGCCTTCGCCGCACTTTCCTTCTTTGGCTGCTTTGTCGCCGCCACATTTACCTTCGCCGCACTTACCTTCTTTGGCTGCTTTGTCGCCGCCACACTTGCCTTCTTTAACCGCTTTATCGCCGCCGCATTTGCCTTCGCCACACTTACCTTCTTTAGCAGCTTTATCACCGCCACACTTGCCTTCATGTTCGGCTTTGTTACCACCACAACTAGCTTCAGGTGCAAACTGACTATAACCAGACTCCAGCGACTGCACCGCAAATGGGTTAGTTGTTTCGGCCATCACGCCCGCGGATGCAAGAGAACCTATTACCACAGCACCTAATGCCGTTGCTACGCTGGGCTTTTTAATTTGTTTCATGAGAGTACCCTCTTTTAGTTTTATTTACATGCGTTTGAACACGCACGTAATAACAGACCCCGAATACTGCAAGAACCTTTCAGACCTGTTTAATTATTTTAAATTTAATTCAAGGAATGACATACCTGATTGCGACGACTGGCACAGATTTTTGATGTGAACGGTAGCTTGAGTTTGGAAACCGCTGGCTGAGTGTAACACTTTCGCCGCACCAGGGACGGATTGTTTATCGTTCGTATTACGCAAGTTTTGTCAGTTTAATGGCTACAGAAACGAAAAAAGCCCGCTCAACTGAGCGGGCTTCTTATCGAATAGGAGCTTGGCGATGTGCTACTCTCACATGGGGA
>NZ_JAOTJC010000011.1 GCF_025628895.1 Alteromonas salexigens
ACTGGCCAAATGCTACCCCGCGGTCATCCGATCCCGAAGGGGGATCCCATGGTCTCGCAGAGCTCGACCGTTCATCACTAGCGGAATGCCATTAGGCATTCCTTATCGTCTGCGACGGCCGTGCTGAACCCCCATGTGTGAGTAGCATCGCAAAACTTATATTCGATAAGAAGTCCGCTCAGTTAAGCAGACTTTTTCGTTTCTGTAGCCGGGAAACTGGCCAGATGATCCCCCGCGCTGATATTCTGTTTTTATTGCACTACAGTTAAGGTTCCCTGAAGTAAATCGTTCACGAACCCATTTTTAAACACTACCGTGAAGTGTTTAGCTGTATACAATAACGTCGGACTTTATGTTTATATCACTTAGCGCCAGACACATACGGCTAAATATGTACCCTACACGCGCTCGCGCTACTGTGAGGCTCTGTGCGCTTACTATTAACAAAACGTAATCTAAGTACCACTAATTGTTAGTCGACGAAAGCCGTAAGCTATGATTTATTAAAGATATAGCTATACACGTGAAGGGAGGGATATGCGAACAATCCTGGTATTAGCACTATGGCTTACGAGTACAGGGACAAGCTTGGGGCAGCAGCAAGTGGTTATCGGGCTCACCGAAATCCCTAACCTACTGGGACGCTCTGAAACCGCAATGGGGGAATATAATCTGTTCTTAGAGCAGATACCTGCAGAGTTAGAATTACTATTTTTACCCCCGGCCCGTGCAGATCGCGAGTTTGAAAAAGCCTATGTTGATTGCCTGTTTCCTGCCAGTACTGCCGCCATGGAGGTTACTCACCCGGTGCTGCAAAGTGAAGCTGTGTCTGTGGTCTCTGCGTATTTATTCAGGAAATCGCCTAATGGCGGGGTGGCCAGCAATGGTCTTCCGGTGATTGCTGTTCGCCATGGTTTATCATTTGGTGAAGCACGCAAACGGCTGAACGCCAATTTCGTGGAGACCAGCGGCCCTCTACAGTCCCTTAATCTGCTGATGAAAGGCAGAGTCACCCATGCACTGAGTTATCTTCCCGATATGACTGGGGCGGCGAGACGTCTAAATGTGCCTGTACCCTACTATGACTCACAGGGCGCGGTATATTCCGCAGAGGACGCCTTTGTATGCAAGGACACAGAACAAAACAGAGTGTTTCTGACAGAGGTGAATGCGTTTATTATCCAGTGGCGTTTACAACGCGAACAGTCGCTCAGTAACCTGGCACCGCCAAAAGAGCCACAATCCTAAAATTCAGCGCAATAAAAAAGGCCGCCTTGGCGACCTTTTTGCGAGAGATAATATTAAATTACTCTTCGTATTCGTTTACTGAAGAACGCTGATATTGGGTGTACTCAACCCGGGTCACCAAATCATCGTCGTTCATATCAAGGTCATCGAAGTGAAGCTCTACGCCACTCTTCTCTGCTTCATCAGGCGTAATCTTACCGTCATTATCGATATCCATCATCTCGAAATCACCTTTGGCAACGACCGTTTTTTCGGTCTCCATTGTGACTTCGCCATCGTCAGTATCAATTTCCTTTTCAGTGGTAACTTGCACGTTGGCAGTTTGCTCGGCAGAAAGGTTATCATCACCTGCTGAAGACACTGTTTTAGGATCAACTTCTTCTACATCAGCAGAAAGCGTTTGGACTGACGCTACCACATCATCTTCAAAATGCTGTGGGTTGTTGGCGACGTGCGTCTTAAACTCTTTTTTCGAGAGCATCATATCGCCATTCATATCAATATTGGCAAAATGCTCATAGATATCATCGTCATCCGCTTCCTCGCGACTAATGTAACCATTATCGTCATTATCCAGATCCGCGAATGAAGACTCGATTTTATCTTTTTGATCGCCGGCGATGGCACCTGCAGATAATGCACTACTGATTAATGTAACAAGTGTTAACTTCTTCATAATCTTACTCCTTGGTTTTGCCTCCTGAACTGCATAAACGGAGGAGTGAATTCAAAATAAGACATTCATCGAGCGTGCCAATTTGTGTTTTAAGTATGTTTTTCAAGTGGTTACTGTTTTCTGGCCATTGTGTGAAGTGTGGTGGAGTTTGTTAAATCTCCATACTCAAGTGAAATAGCTACGCAGTTTTTTCAGGTATGCAAAGGCATCACGTGTAAAGGTAAATATGTCGTCGTCGGTAACCTGCCGTGAAAATAAGGTCAATTATCGTGCGACGAACAGCGGCAACCGGACAAGTGCCGTTTAACCGCAAAAAACGGTAACTGGCGGCTTTAAACTTTTTGCTCACTGGCTTCGACTTATAGTTATTGGAAACGTCACACCCCGTTGGTCACACTCATGGATATTACGCGTTCGGCGATAAATAATGCTGCTGGCGTAGCAATAGTTATCATAATCGTTGCTGCACTAGGCATTTATAGTCTGTTCTCGCTTCCGGTACAGTTATTTCCCGATATTGAACGACCGACCATTTCTATTCAAACCAACTGGCGTGTAGCATCACCCCAGGAAATTGAGTCTGAAGTCCTCGAGCCTCAGGAAGAAGTATTGCAGGGCCTGCCGGGCTTACATCAAATGCGGGCCTGGGCGAATCAGGGAAACGCATGGATTAACCTGGAATTTGGTTTACAAACTGAATTGCAAAAAACGCTGATTGAAGTGATAAGCCGCATGAATCGTTTGCCACCCTTGCCCAGGGACGCGCTTTCACCCCGGATTATGTTGGGTGGCAATGGTGGTGGCGGTCCGGCATTAACTTACTTTTTCTTACAGCAACTGCCTGGCAACCCTAACCCCATTAATAACTATGTTACCTATTTCGAAGATGTTATCCGGCCTCAGCTGGAGGCTATCCCAGGCGTTTCCCGGGCGCAGATGGAGAGCGGGGTTGGCGGTGAAGAAGAATTTCAAATCATTTTCGATCCCTACCTTGCGGCCCAGTTGGGAATTGAGTTGACCAACATCGCAGGAATGCTGGGCGCGGCTAACGATGTTTCGGGCGGTTTTGTAGAAGTGGGGCGGCGGCGTTATACCTTGCGTTTTGAAGGTCGCTACGCGCCGCAGAAAATGGGTGACATGATACTTGAGTGGCGTAATGGTAGCCCCATCCGGCTCGCCGACATCGCTGAGATAAAAATACAACGGGGCGATGAGAGTAGTTACAGTGTACAAAATGGTAACCCCGCCATCTCCGTACGCATTGACCGTGAAAATAACGCTAACGTCTTGTCTACCCTTGAAGCCGTTAAGCGCAGAGTGACGGCGTTAAATGATAGTGTGCTCATCCATGAAAACCTGACCATGGTGCAGTCATTCGATGCGTCTGTATTTATCTATCGTGCCGTTAATCTGGTGGCTGGTAACCTGGCGCTGGGGATCCTGCTGGCAATCGCCATCTTATGGCTATTTTTGCGTGAGATACGCGCTACTCTGATTGTCGCGTTGTCCATCCCGATATGCTTATTAAGTACATTTGTCGTACTTAAACTCACCGGACGCACGCTGAATGTTATTTCACTTGCCGGGCTGGCCTTTGCGGTTGGCATGGTGCTGGATGCTGCCATTGTGGTGCTCGAAAATATCGTGCGGGCACGCCGTCTTAATGCGGATGCTAATAGCGCCAGCTATGCTGCCACCAAAGAGGTGCTGGGTGCATTACTCGCCTCTACTGCTACCACCGTGGCGATATTCATCCCGGTTATGTTTCTAAACGACGTGGAAGGGCAACTGTTTGCTGATTTAGCGCTGACTATTGCCATCGCCGTCAGTATTTCATTGATTGTCGCAGTTACGGTGTTGCCGGTACTTGCAAGCCGCTGGCTCTCTGCTTCCATGCCGGACGACAGACTGGCAGGGCTATGGTCAAAAATAGCATCAACTATCATGCGCTTATCAGCCACTCAAACCCGCCGCCTGATTACGATTGCGGTATTGATGAGTGTGCCGGTAGGCGGCAGCTTGCTATTAATGCCGAAACTCGATTATTTGCCACCGGTTAAACGGGACGCCGTCGACGCATTTTTCAACTTTCCTGCCGGTGCCAGCCAGGACTTCATAGAACAGGAGGTAATGGACGAGGTGGTAGCCCGTTTGCAACCCTATATGGAGGGTGAGCAGCAACCGGCACTGAAAAACTATTACATTATTACCTGGACGAATGGCGGGACATTAGGGGTTCGCGCGAAAGATCAGAGTCAGGTGAAAGCGTTAGAGTCGCTGGTTCGGGACGAGATCTTAAAAGATCTGCCGGATACCCAAACCTTTGCCATGCAAGGTAACCTTTTCGGCGGCTTTGGCAATGGCCGTTCCATCGATATACACCTACAGGGGACTGATAAGGAAGGGCTGGCTACCGCCGCGCAGGTTGGGCTGGAGACACTAAGTGAGATATTCCCGGGGGCGAACGTAAGAGCTAATCCGGAGCTGGAACAAAGTGAGCCGGAGCTGCAATTTATCCCCAATGATAGCCGGATTATGGAAGTCGGGTATGACCGTCAGCGGGTAGCCAATCTGGTGCGAGCGATGGGCGATGGTATGTATGTGGGCGAGTACTTTGATGGTATTAAACGTCTGAACATTATCTTTCGGGGGCAACCCTGGTCTGCTCCTGAACAATTAGCGGCCACACCGGTGATGACACCCTCGGGACAGATGGTGCAACTGAGTGATCTGGTCACGGTGGACCGGGCTGTTGGGCCTTCCCGGATCCAGCGAATAGACCGGCGTCGTACGCTCACCCTTAACTTTAACCCTCCGGACGGCATGACGCTTGAAGAAGCGATGGCAGTGGTGAAAGAACAGGTAGAGCCAGCGATCCTGTCAGTCATGCCAGTAGACGGCGCCATCAATTATGGTGGCAGTGCCGACAGCCTTAAAAAAGCTATCACCACCATGAGTGCGAACTTTTTATTCGCAATGGGCCTGTTAGTGTTGCTAATGGCAGGGCTATTCCGTTCACTGAAAGACAGCATTATGGTGGTACTGGCCTTGCCGCTGGCCACAGTCGGCGGGGTGATAGCGATACGGCTTTTAAATCTGATCACCTTTCAACCGATGGATCTGCTTACCATGATCGGCTTTATTATCCTGCTGGGTCTGGTCGTCAACAATGCCATCTTACTGGTACATCAGACCCGGCTGGGAGAAAGCAATGGTTTAAATCGACGGGAAGCGGTTCATCAGGCCGTGCTGCTCCGATTGCGCCCTATCTTTATGAGTTCGCTGACCTCGCTGTTTGGCATGCTGCCGCTGCTGCTACTGCCCGGCGCCGGAAGCGTCATTTACCGTGGACTGGCAGCGGTCATCGTGGGCGGGATGACAGTCAGTACGCTGTTTACCCTCATTCTGCTCCCTACACTATTACAATTACGCCTGCCTGGGTTATCCACTACAAAGCAACCGCAGGTTCCAGACACGTATCAAGCAAAACACAGGATTTAACACCATGACCAAATTAAAGATTGCCCTTTACCAGGCTACCGGAGTGCTGTTGTTTGCCCTGACCACAAATTTCAGCGTGCTGGCGCAGGTAGCTGCGCAGCCAGCACCATTAGTAGAGCTTGACGAGGTGACGCAGGAAGTTATTGCGCAACAGGTTTGGGTACCAGGGACGGTAGTCAGTTTAAACGACGCCTCCATTGCTTCTGAAGTGGCGGGCAGAGTGATTTGGTTAGCTGACGTCGGTACCCAGGTTGCTCAGGGGGACCCACTTGCCCGGCTCGATACCACCAGATTACGGCTCAGCCTGGCTCAGGATAAGGCGAATATAGCGAAGTGGGAAGCCAGGGTGGCCAGGCTGGAATCCCGGGTAGGGCGTTTTACTGCAATGGCGGAAACCAACAATGTCTCGGCAGAGCAGCTCGATGAAACACAAGCAGAGCTTGAAGTGGCAAGGCAGGAATTGTCTCAGGCGATTGGCAGCCAGGCGCTGACTGAATACCAGATAGCGCATAGCGTAGTGCGCGCGCCTTTTAACGCGTTGGTGGTTTCTCGCTTGCGCTCGCCCGGTGAGTATACCGGGGTAGGAGAGGAACTAGTTCATATTGTAGATCCTACCCGTGTAGAGGCAGCTATTCGGGCTCCTCTGACCGTGATCCCTTACCTTGAAAGGGGCATGTCGGTGACAGTGACAGACCAGCTACACACCCGTCGCCAGCCTGTCAGAACGCTGGTGCCTGTGGGTAACGCCAATTCTCGTATGATGGAGATCCGGGTGTCACTCGCGGCTGGCGACTTTGCAATAGGCAGTGCGGTGCGTGTTGCGTTACCGCATTCAGATGCGCACGAAGGGCTCACCGTGCCCCGGGATGCCTTAGTGTTGCGTAAAACCGGCGCATTTATTTATCAGATCAATGAACAGGATGAAGCCAGACAGGTGCCCGTCATCACCGGAGTAGGGGTGGGCGAAAGAATTGAGGTGACCGGCGACCTGCGAACCGGCCAACCGGTCATTGTGCGGGGCGCAGAGCGTCTCCGCCCGGGCCAGAAGGTGCGCTATGCGACTCAGGATACCTCGCTCACCGCACAACACCTCTGAACCTGTTTAGGGCTGGCCAGGGTAGCCTGCTAGCGGACAGCCATGATGCATGGACTCGTCCCGGACTCACCAGGCTTATGGTGTGGCAGGGGGAGTCTTCGGGATCATTTCCACCGTCACCGGTACATAAGGCTGACCGGGGGTTAAAATGAACAGCTTGCCGAAATCACTTTCAGCCAGGGAAAATTCAGGTCCACCCAGTAACCGCACGAGCTGCGGCGTGGTGTTACTGTGGCCGGCCACCACCACGTTGCCTGGCAAGGACTTAAGCATGTCCGCAAAGGCGTTGAGATCATCCGGGGCGTAGTGGCGCAGTTTGAGACCCTTATCCTCCGCAAGGGGGGTGACTGTTTCAGTGGTGCGCTGATAGGGCGTAGTATAAATGGCCGTCACTGGAATATCGCCAAGGCGGGCGGCTAATTGCTGGGCACGGGCCACCCCCTCAGCGGTTAATGTCGGGTCCGGGCCGGTATTTTTTTCGTAGTGACGGGTGAGATAGACGGCAGCTGCATGGGCAGATCCAAGCATCAGATAGCAACATAGAAAAAGTACAGCTTTCACGGTTTATCCTTTAATTTATCGTGGCCTGAGGCCATATAGTCAATGTTTAGAATAACCCTAATTGCTCATTGATTATAGTATCGAACTCACTTCCCACGAAAGGTAAGATGCTGTCTGCGATAGGTTTTATTTGTTTTTCAATGTAATGGTCATAGTCGAGTGGCGCCGATACGTGTTCCACCGTTTGTGGCCCGTGGGTAGTAATGAGGTAACGTATCTGGGTTTTGTGCTGATAGCGAAGCCGCTGGTTCTGCTGGCGGTTGATGTCGTCAGCGCGCTGAGCGGCGCGCACATGAGGTGGAATGGTGCGGGTATATTCGGAAAGCGGTTTACGTAACCGTTTGCTATAAACCAGATCAGCGTCATGGTCACCGGCTCGCACCGACGTTACCAGCGTGCGAATATAGTCCTCTACGGGCTCGCCGGCAAAGATACGGGTATACAGCGTCTCCTGAAATGTTTTCGCCAGGCTGGTCCAGTCGCTGCGAACACTTTCCAGTCCTTTAAATATAAGGACCGGCTTATCATCCTGATAGGTCAGGCCGGCATACCGTTTTTTACTGCCGGTCTCAGCACCACGAATAGTCGGCATAAAAAACGTATCAAAATGCGTTTCAAACTCAATTTCCAGGTGACACTCAAGGTCATATTCGGTCTTCAGGTGTTGTTGCCACCTGGCATTTATATGCCGCTTGAGTTGCTCGCCGGTCTGACGTGCCGCGGCGGCGCTGTCCACATGGTGCAGGTGTACAAATGTTGAATCGGTGTCACCGTAAATCACTTCGTGACCCTGCTCTCTTATCCAGGCGGCAGTGGTTTGCATGATCTCATGACCGCGCAGTGTAATACTGCTGGCCAGTCGGGGATCATAGAACGGGCAGCCACCACTACCCAGGACGCCATAAAATGAGTTCATTAATATTTTTATGGCTTGTGAGCGGGGGCCGTCCTGCTGTTGCTTGGCCTCGTCTCGCTGCGCCCACAAATTAGCAATTATGCCCGGTAAAAAGTGATGGTCACGGGAAAACACCGCACCCTTAAAACCAGGGATCGCATGTTCGGGATCCTGAAGTCCTTCTGCCAGACCTAGGGGATCGATGCAGAAAGTTCGAATGATAGAGGGGTACAGACTTTTAAAGTCCAGTACCAGTACGTGGCGGTACAGTCCCGGCGTAGAGCTCATCACATACCCGCCAGGGCTGGCCAGCCCGCCATTTTCGGGTCTTACGCCACAGACGTAGCGGCGTCTGTGCAAGTGCGGCAGGTACACATTGATAAACGCAGCAACTGATCCCCCCGGCCTGCCTAAGTCCAGGCCAGTCAGACGCGCCCGCAGAATAAGAAAATCAATAAAGCGGGTCTTGGCAGCAATCCGGTTAACCAGCACGGTATCCTGAAAATTATACCGCGCCAGCGCAACGGGATCGTCCCGGTACAGCTGTTTGATGGCCGACAGTTTGTCTTCACTTTCAATAAGCTTACCTTCGCCTAACAACGTCGAGGACACCGCATCCAGTGCGAATGACTCGAAGTGATAGGTCATGGTTTTAAGCGCTTCAATGCCGTCAATAACACAGCGGCCGGGTATATCCACAATGACCTGGCCGTCTGACCAGGTTTGCAAGGTGACCGGGAGGCGGTCGCGGCCCAGCTTCAGTTTAGTCCCCATCGCTTTGGCACGTCGCTCAAGCACGGCAAAATCAAACTGCTTCACATTCCAGCCCAATATGAGATCCGGGTCAGCAGCAGCAATACTTTGTTCAAGCCGGACAAGCAGCTCCCGTTCATCTTTCGCCAGGGTCAGAACAAATGAGCTATCCAGAAGAGCGGGCTGAGGGTGAGTGGGCGGTGGAATGAGGATCACTTCCTGCCAGCTTTCTGATGACAGGGCAACTGAATATAAGCTCCCTTGTTCATCACACTCAATATCCAGGCTGAGGCTGCTCAGATACGGGGCGTAACGGGCGGACTTAACGCGGGCGTCGGTAACGCTGTTGCCGGCAGCAACGCGGCCCTGATAGGCGAGTTCACCGTACACAAACCGCTCCATTAAAAAGCGATCGGGCAAACGGATATCCGCTTCATAGGCGGTGATTGACTGGTCTTTGAGTTGCCTGCGTAGCTGTTGAAGCTGAAAGTCGTTGCATGCCCGGACAATGCTTACAGGCTGCAAGCCCAGGGTTAGAAAGTCACTGTCCTCAATCACTATCGCCAGGCCCTGTTTGCGGATGAGGGCACGTACTTTAGTGACGTCATCCACTGCCACAAAACACACACTCTGCTGGGCGGGAGAGTGCAGGCAGACCGGTCCGTTTTCGGTAGCCAGCCATAATTCAACAAAGGACTCGCCCCCGTGGTTGACTACCCGGCGCGAAATCACAAAGCCTTTACCCGATTGTAGTGAGTGCAATGACGTCATTAAAAATCAGCGATGCTTAGCCGGGCTGACGTGCCTGCACTATGCGATCACGGCCGGCTTGCTTCGCTTTATATAAGGCTTCATCCGCAAGCACGGTGAGTTCCCGCGGGGTCTCGGCCATCGCTGACGATACCAGACCTACAGATGCACTGACTTTGCAGCGGGGGTTGCGAATGCGGCCAGGGATAGTTTTCACATCGTTTATAAAACGCCGAAGCATTTCTTCTGCCTGCCCCGGCTGCGTGTGAGGAAAGGCAAATAAAAATTCCTCGCCACCAATTCGGCCGAGAATGTCGGTGGTTCTAAAAGACGATTTGGCGAGACTGCCAAAGGTGCGCAGCACCTCGTCGCCGGTTTGATGACCAAAGGTATCGTTAATTTTCTTGAAATGGTCCAGATCCAGCAGTGCTACCACTAACGGTTCATTATGGCGTATGGCCAGTTGCACCTGGTTATCCAGTACCTCCATGGTTTTTCGCCGGGTGAGCATACCGGTAAGTTCGTCTTCATTGGCCAACAGTTCGAGGCGCTCCTGATGGCGTTTGCCGTTCACGTACAAATAAAGCAGCAACAGACAGATAACGATTAATAAAAACACCATGGCGAAAATATACTGTTGCAGTTTCCGCTCGTTTAAAAGCTGGGTTTGCTGGCGCAGGTTCTGCTCGGTAAGCAGGGCGTTCTTCGCTTCCTGCTGCTCAAGGTCAAAGGCGGTACGAAGTTCAAGTAACCGCTGAGAATTTTGTTGCTGTTCAAGTCTGGTTTGCAGGTCGCGGATGATCAGCATCAACTGATAAGCTTTTTCGTATTCACCAAAAGACGCATATAAACGGGATTTCTCCAACCCAATGCGAATACTCTGAGCAAGGAACACGTCGCCCTCAGCAATGTCATCGGCACGGTTTAGCAGCCTCATGGCCTCGTCGAATTGTTGCTTATTTTCTTCTATTTTCGCCAGGCTGATTAAGGTTTGAATTTGCATGTAGGGATTATCTGCGTCCTCAAATATTCCCAGAGCTTCATTTAGAAACGTTTCGGCATCAATAAGCTTGCCTTGCTGAATAAGGTGGCCGGCCATAATCGCATAACTGTAGGCGGCGCCCTGCAGATCGCCTATTTCTAACGCCAGATTGGCGCTGTCTTTTAACAGCGAAAGGCCCTTCTGCGGATTGCCTGTTGAATAATATGCCCGACCCAGTCCAAACAGAGTGTTGGCGAGTTCCAGCGAGGCGTTGGTGTTGCGATAGTAAGTTTCTGCCTGTTGGTAAAAGGAAATGGCCTGCTCCCATTCACCGCGATATTCAAATACCAGTGCAATCATACTGGCAAAATCCTCAGGCCTGAGCTGAGTGGTGCGATCTTGCGCAAGCCGGTAGCCTTCCTGAAAGAGGGCCAGGGCATCGTCAGTGGTACTCAATGCCAGGTGAATATAGCCCTGAATACTCAGTGCGTAAGTAAGCAGGTCAAAGCGTTGATTCGTCTTAGCCCAGTCTATTGCAGGCCGGGTAAGCGCCAGACCCTCACGAGCCAGCCCCTGGGTCTCTAATGCCTCGGCTTTAGCCACGGCCAGCTGGTGGAAAAGCCAGGGTTGTTGGTCGGGAGTGACCAGACCCAGGCCGTGCTCGGCATGTTCCAGCGCTTTTTGATGCAGTAGCAGGGCGGAATAAGCGCGGCTTAACAGGGCATGCACCCCAGCTTTTTCTTCGTTACTGATCGCCGACGCGTAAGCGCTCTGCAGCCCACGAATAGCCGTGTCTGGTGTTTTGCGGATCTCTGCAGCAAACGGTGCTGCCACTGCCGGCCAGGTGTCACTTGGCGTTTCCTCAGCTGCTAATGCCTGAGGCTGGTAGCAGACACCGATAAGCAAAACCAGAGTATAAAAAAGCCCAGACAAAAACGGCCTTGTCATGGTGTTCCTCTTTTGTAGTGCAGCACGGCTGCTTTTTAGAATATGATGGGGTTATGCATGCTATCACGAAATGATTCAAGCGATGCTGCATATGTACACTGATAACGTTAATGCAATAGTAATACCGCAGCATGTTTCAGGGGCGTAAAACTAACTTACAAACGAGGGACGCGTAATGGCTAAGTTATTATTATCACTGGATGGCGGCGGCATTCGTGGGGCAGCAACCACGCAGTTTTTGTCGCGCATCGACAATGCACTGCACGCAAAACACGGCTTGCGGATCAGAGACTGTGTCGATTTTTATGCAGGCACCAGTACCGGCAGTATTATTGCGTTGGCGCTGGCCACCACTGACTTGTCAATGAGCGACATCAACCGGCTGTACAGCCCGGTGATGGCACGCAAGATATTCAGGCCTAACCGCGGGCTGTTCGAATTCGATGGTATCAATGCCCCTAAGTATGAGGGCAGTGGTAAAACCGCCGTGCTTGACAAATATTTTGGTGAGGCGAGTCTGGCCGACGCTGTTGCCAAAGATCGACACGTGCTGGCGGTTGCTTACGGGGTGGAAAATCGCCGCCCGTACGTGCTCAAAACCACCCATGCCGATCACCTTACCTTAAAGAGTCGTCATATCGCTGATGCCTCCAGCGCCGCCCCCACGTTTTTCCCCACCCGCCCTCTGGTATTACCGCCGGGAAATGAAACACTCTGGCTGGTAGACGGTGGAGTCATTGCCAATAATCCTACGATGTGTGGCATCGCTGAAGTACGTCGGTTGTGGCCCACGGAGCCCTGGGATGGCCTGCGGGTGTTGTCGGTAGGCACCGGTTACCGTACCCGTAAAATTAATGGCCCTGATTCCCGGCACTGGGGCGCCATTGGCTGGATGACTCAGGGGCACCTGATTGATGTGTTGTCGGATGAGCGTGTGGTGGCTTATCAGGCGCTGACGATGAGCGCGTCAGGCAATTATATCCGGGTAAATGCAGAAATGCGGCGCCAGCCCGGCTTGTCTTCGCCACCGGATGACGCCATGGACGACATCAGCGAAGCCAATATTACCAAGCTTAAAGTGATGGGTGACTTTTGGTACGAACGCTATGGTGAGGCGGTGGTCGCTTTGCTTGCCGATGCTTATGAAGGGCCGTCACTGGATCGTATTGATCCGGCCACAGGCCTGCCCGTGACTTACCAGTGAGTGCAGTCCGGTGCAAATAAAAATGCCGCCGTGCTTGGTGACACGGCGGCATTGGAGATAACAAGCCATCTTTGGCGCTATGTGGGTTACTAATCCATTAACAAATCGTCAAACGCATCAGGATCATCTGCATCCTGAGTGAAATCGCGTCCATTGACCGGTAACGGCGTCGCGGAGGCGTCCTGGGCAAAGGCAGTGCGAGTGTAGGCGGCAAAAGACACCGTTAACGCTTCAATTGTTACCTCTATCGTGCCAGTAGCAGTCGCTTCGCCATCAGAAACCTGGAATGTAAAGCTGTCGTTGCCAGTTACCTGAGGATTAGGTGTATAAGTGAATTGTCCATCTGACATTAAATCGACCGTCCCAAGGGTAGCGGCGGAATCGATAGAGAACGTCAGCGCGTCTCCATCCGCATCCGTTGCCGTCAGGGTGTCGGTGAACGCAGTATCGGCCTGAGTGGTGAACGCTTCTGAAACTGCCTCAGGGGCGGTGTTTTCCTTTATTTCATCGTCATCGTCACTATCGAAGCAGCCGGTTAAGGCCAGACTGCCTGCTATGACAAGTAATAACTTACGCATAGATTACTCCTATTCCGAACCAGGTTTAGGGGTGGACAGGTATGGAAACTGGGTGTCCATCATAGTGGCATCGATTGGTGCACCGTCAGTAAAGGGCACGTCGCCTACGCTCGCGTCCTCAGGGGCACACAAACCAAGATCTGTGTCTTCACCCGCCACTGGAATGGGGTAACACAGTCTGCCCATAACGACACGCAGAGCAATATCTACTACATCATCACCAGGACGGCGTCCATTCGGGAAGCCCGCCAGGTCGTTACCCACTACACCAAATGCGGACTGTTCTTCAGCCGGTGTGGCAGCAATACCGGTGTTTAGTCGCAACATCTCTGAAGGCGTGACGGTAGCCTGTTGGTTGACCCCTTCAAAACCGGTGAGGAATGCGGTAACCAGATCTGTTCGTGGGAAATTAGTCGGTGCTAATGTCTCAATATTTGTACCCAATGTATTGTTTACTGCTTCTTTAAACAGAATGTTCAACAGCTCTGGTAGTACTGGGTGGGTTACATAATCAGCAAACTGACCGTCGCTGCTGGGATGGGCTGTGGAAAAGGTGTCTTTGTCGGCAATACCAATAACCAGCTCGTTTACCAGCGGGTTACCCAGGCGTGATACCTGCGTCATGGCACCACCATTAACTTCAGGCTTACTGAACGTGGCATCAGGGTTCAAAATCCGCGCCTGTGGTAAGCTAGCCGTCGTCCAGCTGCCTATGACGCCATTACCGTCGCCCGTTATACATTCCGCGGGCACTTCTACGGCAATCGCGGTGACATTCTTGTTGCGTAAATCGTCGTTTTCAAGGCTCTGGGTGATGCCGCCCGGGAAGCCTTCGCCATCACCTGCGCCTGGTGAGCTGTCACCTTCTACAGGGACATAATTGACCAGGTCGAATGTCTCCCCCAGGTTCACAACAAAGGGATCATTTCGTTGGCCAACGAACACCCGGCCCATTTGTGGGCAATTCGGAATTGAAAAGTCATACACGAACTGGGCGGAATAACGCTCATATTCCTGTTCACTGCTAAAAGTTTTATTACCTATGTAGTCAAGAGGCTTTCCGAAGCTATCGCCAGCGACTGGGGTGAGTGTGGTACGTGTACCAGTGCGAACCGGCCCCGTTACCATCGTCATCGCATAGGATTCGGAGAAATTGGCTGCACTCATGTCGTCAGCAGAAATAGGGCCGACGTTTTTCAGTGGCACTTTAATCATCTTCTGTTCACCTTCCGGGCCTACCGGCAAGGCTATACCTTCATTTTCTGCGGCCAGCATAGACTCAAAATTGAACGTGAAGCTAATGTCCTCAACCGCGTCGCCGTCATTGTCAATGTGAATGGCATATTCTGCAGCCGTGTCCATTGCATAATAATTCGGACCACCGTAGGGGTCTTGTAAAGGAATGTAGTTCGCGATCATCGTGACATACCCTTCACGGCCTGACTCATAGCTGTTGAATACATAAAAATCAGTCGAGTCTACCGTTGGCATACGGGTAATATTAGGCGCTTCACGGTGGCTGGAGGCCAGGGCGGTAGCTGTGATGGCCATACCTGACAGCGCCACCACTATGGGTTTCATTTTAAACATTTTTGTTCCTTTTCTCTGTGAGTTCATAAAGCCTTACGAGCTCGTCCGGGAAGTGGATGCAAAAATTAATAATTTATTTACATTAAGTTTAAGAGTCGGGGCAATAATGCGAGGCTGCGTGTCGGCCGCCTCGCAGGTGGGGAAGGTAAACTGATGAGGGCTGTTATACCGAAACCAATGGCGAGATATACAGAACTTCGGTAGGCGCACCTGTAGGCGAGCCACCCGGCGGTTCCAGGCTCACTGCCAGGGCGGCGATGTCAGGTCTTAGCAATATAGCGGGCGTAGCGCGATCCCAGCGGCCGTCTTCTGGTAGTACCCCTAACGAAATCGGGGCTTGACCATTGGCCGGAACCATCCACAGCTCAAAGTCCTTGTCTGCGCGTTCGGTCAGTTTAGCCGTAGAGCGAACAGTCAGCGACTCGGGCGAGACTTCAATTAACCACAATGGCTCCGCATCGGCGTTATTGACGACGGCAATATGAGTAGGCGCAACGGTTACCGGTGGCTCGCTGGTTCCAAACAGTACTGCAATAATGAACGCTGCGGCAGCTGCGACCCCGGTCATCGTACGCCAGCGACGGGAGCGCTTCTGATACAGTGAGATAACCTTTTGATTGTCTGCTTCGGAATCGGTAAAGCCCAGTCTGGACTGAATGTTTTCCCATACCGCAGAGGAAGGTGACACCGGCGGCACAGATTCACCTAAGCCGTTCAGGTACTGTTCCCACAGCCAGGTGGTTTCACTAATCAGCTGGCTTTCCATCATCAGTTTCTGGTAACGGCGACGGGCCTGACCACGTAGCGTACCCAACACATACTCGGCCGCGAGGGCATTGCGTCGTTCTTCGGCAAGATAATTCATAGTGACAGGCACCGTTGCAGGCTTTGCAGCCCCCGTCTTATCCAGCTTTTAATAGTGCCTAGCGGTGACGCGAGATGCTTAACCACCTCGTGGTGAGACAGCCCGTTAAAGTAGGCAAGATGAATAGCCTGCCGTTGCTGCTGGTCAAGTTCATCCATACATTTATTGAGTTTCTTTTGTTCGCGGGTCGCCATCGTCGACGGACCAATGTCGTCCGGCGGGCCGTCTTCGGCGTCCAGCACCACTTCGTTGCGGATGGAGTGATATCGCATCAGATCTAACGCCCGGTAACGGGCGATACTGACCATCCAGGTGAGTACTGTGCCTTTACCACGTTGATAACTGCCGGCGTTATGCCAGATTTTAATAAATGCGTCCTGGGTTGCTTCCTCGGCCAGTTCCCGCCGCTTAAGCATCTTAAGGACAACGGCATATAACTGCGGGCTGGTGATTTCATACAGTTCAGCGAAGGCTTCTTTTTCACCGTCCGCAGTCGCGCACAGAAGCGGAAAGAGTTGTTCTTGTTCCACGGCTAATCCTTATTGGTGTTTTATAGCCAAACGGCCAGGCCACCAATATGGATGCAGGGCCAGCCGTAATTATTCATCATCGTGAAACATTTCCGGGGGAATAACAATCTGAAGGCCGGCCCGAATTATTAAATTTTGTTCATTTGTGGTTATGAGGGCAGCCGCACATCAATCTGCACGGGCAGGTGGTCAGAAAAGTGCCGGGCTTTGCGATCCCGTAGTTTTTTGCACTTTAACAGGTGCACGTCCGGGCTCGTCCATACTCTGTCCAGCGAAAACAAGGGCAACTGACTGGGGAACGTGGCCCCCACTTTGTGTTGCTTCAGTGTTTTATTGAGCGCTTTAAACGCGGAGGTAAAAAACTGCCACTCATTAAAATCGCCAGCCAACACCAGTGGCATGGGGTCATTTCGTAGCCGCTTACCAATGTATTCATGCAGTTTGGCAAACTGTGAACGGCGTTCCCGCTTCTTTAGTCCCTTATGCGTGTTAATCACGGTAAGTGGCCCGCTGGGCGTGTCTACCACTACCGTCTGAATGTTGCGGGGCTGACGCCCGGCCTGACTGACATCCAGCGTCTCATTACTGATCACCGGGTAGCGGGAGAGCACGGCATTACCATACCAACCGTCTTTTTCCTCCAGTGCCGGTGACGGCACCAATTTAAACACCGAGCCTGCACAAATATCTTTCACATCCCGCTCAATATTACGCTCGGAGGGGCGAGTGTCCATTTCCTGCAATAACACGACGTCGGCGCAGGCATCGGCAAGAAAATTGCCGATGCGCCGATAGTCCTGTTTTTTGTCTCTGCCGATACCGCTATGAATGTTGTAACTGATTATGCGACACATTCTTCAGCTTCTGCCTTCTCTTTCTGTTGTTTGCGTTCCTGATACCAGCGGGCGAATTTTTGTGAGCCCCAAATCATCAGGCCCCACAACACAATTCCGCCGGCCATATATCCAATTGTCTGCGGTGACGGATTACGGAAGATTTGCGTAATAGAGTCTCCTACCAGACCCTTAGCGATCATCGGCGGGAACATGCCCAAAAAGGTCCCAACCAGAAACTGGAAGATACCAATCGAGGAAATGCCCGCCACCAGGTTCACTAAACTGAACGGCGCAATAGGCAGCATACGAATGGCCGCGACGCCCACAATGCCGCTGGTTTTCAGCTTGGCATCGAGGGCTTCTACTTTCGGGCCGCCTACTTTCTTCAGGCCGGCGTTACCGAGGATCTTACCGATACCAAACAAGGCAGCTGAACTTAACAGTGCGCCCAGAATACCGTAGATAGGCCCCCATATAGGGCCGAAGATTGCTGCCACCGCCAGTGACAGTACGGTTACCGGGAAGAATAACAGCCCGCCGATGACATACACCATCAGCACGGTGGGCAGGGCAAAATAGGTGCCCCGGCTTTTTTCCAAAAAGGAATTGATGTTTTCGGCACTGAGCCAGGGAATGGACTGACTGGCCCAGAACATCAGCCCCGCCAGCAACGCTAGCGCAGCAACACCAAGAGCAATCATAATAGTTCGGCGGCGTGGATTTTTAGCAGGCATAGCGCTCCCGTCAATGGTTGGAATGGATATGAGTGGTTCTTCCGGGTCCGACAGTGAGCGGTACAAACTGGAATTTGACTGGTCAGTAAACACTTCGTCGTTGACTATGTTCAATACATAGCCGTGAGCCAGCTGTCCTGTCATTAAGGCTTCAACCGGGTTGTCGCTTTGCAGCAACTCCGCAGTTTCAGCCACTTCCCGCCCGGTATGTTCGGCCAGAAGATCGTCGCGCAGTCTGGCGATCATGTTTCGGTTATGCTCGGTATTGCCCCGAAATACCGTATCAATTTCGGTATCCAGCGTCATAGAGCGGTTGCTCAGGTTCGAAGACCCAATCACTGCATACTTTTCGTCGATGGTCATGACCTTCGCATGAATACGTTTATAAGCTTTACGGCCCTTAATATCCTCAATGGAAGAGTAGGTCATGGCAATGCGGTGAGGCTCGACGCCTTTTTCAAGAATGTCTTTAAACTCAATGCGGCTTGCCCAGAATGCCTCACATTCAAATTTTCCTTTGGGCTCGTAGGAGCTGACAATGACGACCTGGAGTGTGTCACACTCCTTAAGGCGACGATTCAGGGCTTCGGCAATTTCCTGGCGGGTCGTAAACTGGTTCTCAATATAAATAAGCCGTTCTGCCTGACTGATGAGGTCCAGCAGCATGTTGCGAACTTCCTGCACCGGCTCTACCTCATCCATAAACGGAATGGTTCGCGCCAGTGCGCACTCTACGTTTTCAAACCAGGGGTCATACTGTTCTGGCCAGGCAGAGGGGAGGGGGGCATCCGGGCCGTTTTGCGCGTCGTCACGTTTGCCAATAGGCTGCTCTTCCGCAACCCGTAACCATCGCCAGCGCACCAAATCGGCAAAATCTTTAACCACCGGGCCCGCAGCAACCATGTGTACATCGTGCAATGGCCCGTACTCGCCATCAGGCCCATCACGCTCTTCGCTAATCACCGGATGATCCCGGGTATCCCAGCGGTTTACTGACACGTCCATGCCGCCTGAAAACACCACTTCGTCGTCAATTACCACCACCTTCTGGTGCTGACTGCCGCCCATAGGGATGGTGTCATCCAGCTCGGTTTTTACGTTATCAGGCGTCTTCTCTTCCCAGACTTCTTTGGCCCACATTTCGCGCATTGCAAAAAACGCCAGCGATGAATCCCAGCGTAATAAATACACGCGTAAATCAGGATTCTGTTCGGCTTTCCAGGCCAGCAGATCGCCTATCACGGAAGGCGCTTCAGCGTTGGCTTCCTCTTCGCCACGCAGTAACCGAATGCGGCTATCAATGTCCCAGCCAATAATGAAAATGCTGTGTTTGGCCTTGGTAATGGCAGAATGCAGTGCACGATAGTAGTTTGCACAGTCAATCAGCGGGGTAGCATAGGTAGCAGTGCTCGTTACCCAGCAATTTTCGCCCTGCTTAAAAATGGAGTCTGACCCAGACATGATGCCTCCCGATGTCCAAACTAGTCGTAACTTGCAAAATAACAGGGGTAGTGCATAAATCATTCCATAGCACCCGGCTGTAAGCGCCTCTCTATCTGGCGGTATTTCAGTAGGTTAGCGTGGAGTTAATAAAAGGGGCTGTAATTTTGGCTGTGTTTGGCCGGCAAAAATAACGGACTACTTTGTAATATTTTCTGTCGCTGGCTGCGTGATTTCAGAGGCCTGGGACTCATAAGTTTTAGCGTGGCTAAGGTGTTTTTGCAGCGTGGCGAGTAACCGTTCTCGGGTGACGGGCTTTGCCAGGTGGCCGTTCATGCCGGCAGAAAAGGCCTGCGCCACTTCATCCTCCAGGACTGCTGCCGATACGGCGACGATAGGTACATGAGGGTGGCGTGTGCGGATTCTTCGGGCTGCTTCTAGCCCGTCCATATCTGGCATATGCAGGTCCATAAGAATTAAATCAAATGCCGTTGACTCTGTTGCTGTCACCGCCTCCCGGCCGCTGCTGGCAAAACTCAGGGTAAGCCCACAGCCTTCGAGTAACTCACCGATGACCAGCCGGTTAATTTCGTTGTCGTCGGTAACTAATACGCGCCGCTTAAATGGTGCCACAGCATAGGGTAATGCGGTGACGGTCGTGCTCGCAGTGTCGCATATTGGCAGCGGTAACTGGAGCGTGAATACACTGCCCTGACCTTCAGTACTTTGGAGGGTGAGTGTCCCCTGCATAGCCGTAGCCAGATCCCGGGCTATCTGTAACCCCAGCCCGGTCCCGCCAAACAGTCGGGCGTCGCTGTCACGGGCTTGTGCGTAAGGTTCAAAAATGTGTTCCTGGCGATCCTCGGCGATGCCTATCCCGGTATCGGAGACCCGGAAGGCCAGTGTTTGGCTGTTATCATGGGTGCTTAATACTGTGACTTCTACGCTGATATGACCGGCGGTGGTGTACTTGATTGCATTGCTCAACAGGTTATTCATTATTTGTGCCAGCCGGAGAGGGTCGGTGAGGTGCTGTTTGGCCAACGTGTCGGCAACGTGCAGTTCAAGAGGGAGATGCTTTTCTTTCGCTAGCGGACGGTAAGTGTTTAGTACATCTTCCAGTAATACCGGGACGTTTACCGGAGTGGCTTCAATAGCCAGTTTTCCTGCCGAGAGTTTTGAGTAATCCAGAATATCGTTAAGGATAGAGTTTAGCATCTGCCCGGAGCGTCTCGCTGTTTCGAGTGTTGGCCGTTGTGATTCATCCATGGGCTTGAGTAACACAGACTCTAACAATCCCAGCAGGCCGTTCATGGGGGTGCGTAACTCGTGAGACATGGTCGCCAGGAAGCGGGACTGAGTTTCTTTTGCCTGTTGTTCGGATACCAGCGCCTCTTCGAGTGATTGTGACTTATTAATGCTGGTGGCCAGCGCGTTCTCCAGCAGAGTCACTAACACGTAGACCATAGCCGCGACGGTATAGTTAGTAATACATAACCGTACCCAGACATCAAAATCATAGGGTTGTGCACTGAAGGGCACCAGCAAGGTGCAGCTTGCCAGAGCAACGACGACGACAAACCGGTAGACGCCGCTAAGAAGCATTACCGGCACGATAGTCGCCAGAGCGATAAGCGTAGCGGGTAGCATGCCATTCAGAACGATCAGTAGCGGGGCGGCGGGGGTCGAGATAGTCGCCCAGACGATGGCCATTGTGCTGCTTAACACGGGCCTGGTTAGCGCAATCAGTGCCAGTATCAGCCAGGTAACCGGGAACAGTAACGCGATCCCCATAAAAGCAGGGCGAGAGATAAGCAGCGCGGCCAGAATAATCACTGAAAATACCAATAGGATCCAAAATCCGTAGGTACGAATCTGATGGGCGATTACACGGGTATCGGGTGCCGGCGTTTCCATGCCACGGAGTCACTTTTCATTTTAGTGGGCGCTGCTTAAGTCATAACACAAATTAAAGAAGCTGAGGGATTTTTAATCGTATATGCGACGAAAGTATAGGTTAGGGGCATGCCCTCAGCGCACGGGTAGCATGAGTTTCAACTACAACTAAGCGGATGATGGGCTACAAACTGGAGACGGGCGGTGAAGAAAAGCGATCACCGAACAAAAACACCAGGTTCCGGCCCCGCCGTTTAGCACTGTAAAGGGCTTTGTCAGCGTCTTCGAATAGTGAGTCCCAGGAGTCCAGCACGTCGGTAGACTCAGCAATGCCGATGCTCACAGTAGTGGTCACCCGCTCGCCGTTAAACATGATATCGGCTTCGGCCACCGCCCCTCTTAAACGGTCGGCAATGATATGCGCTTTGTCCATAGGCAGGCCGGGCATCAGGATCGCAAACTCTTCGCCGCCCATGCGGCCGATAATGTCGGTATTACGGATCCCTGCCTTGAGGGTGCGGGCAACCTGACGGAGTACCTCATCACCACAAGAATGACCGTAGGTGTCGTTGATATTCTTGAACAAATCAATATCCACCATCAACAGCGAATGCTGGGCAATATTATTATCGGCTACCGAGGCATAAGCTTTTTGCAGAAATGCGCCCCGGGTGTTTACCGTAGTCAGGTCATCGCGGCTGGCCAGTTTCTGCCACTGGTGTTGTTTGCGCAGCATGTGCAGTATCGGCAGCACCAATGCGGTCACCAGCGTGAGCAACAAGTGAGTGAGCAGGGTAAGGTCGAAGAGCGTAGCAATATCAATGTCATTGCCCGCCAGCATTTTTACCAGCAAGACCGTACCCTGTAAAAACAGAATAAAGGCGTGCACCACCAGCACGGCACGCAATGCCGCGTAGGCGCTTTGAAAAGGCGATTTACGGTGGTAGAAACAGCCTTCCGTTATCAGCAGCATACTCGCCATGGCGAAGGAAGTGACCACATTTACTACCGGCCCAAAGAGGCTGGCGGCGGTAATCGCAACCAGCGCAAGGTAAACCAGACTTTGGGCTTTTTGATAAAGCCGGGCTGAGGTACGGGTTAGTTCAAAATGGTAGAGTCCACAAAATAAACCGTAAGTGGATAGCAGCAACAAAAGACAACCGGTGGCGTTGAGAAATTGCAGTCCGCCAGACGACGCTGCCGTTACGGTGGCCACCAGACCCGCTGAGAATAAGCCGCAGGAAACCGCCCACCATGCATAGGCGCGGTGTGTGGGCTGGGCTTTGGCAATAGCAGCGAAGTAAATGCACACCAGCACATTCACCGCCAGGGCCATAACAATGCCGATTGGAACGCTCAGCGACATGCTGGTAGTCACTCCGTCAGGTTTGAAATTTGACGTTGCGGGTACGTCATCAAAAACAAACCTAAGTATACCAGCTAATGCTTAACCCCTACCTTAGTATAGGTATCGGCCGCACTGTTTAGTTATAGTAAATAATACCCTTGGTGTGGTTACGGGCGTTTACGTTCGTCACATGTGTTTAGCTTCGCCCTGGCCTTGTTATCTTCCGCCAGCACCTGTTTTAAATCTTCCATGCGTTGCCTGATGGCTACGCCATATGACTCGTCATCGCCCCAAAGATCGGCTAGTTGATGCATGGACTCGATATCGTGCTCCCGGAACAACTCGCCAGCACGCTGGGCGTCTGCATCACTGTTACCCAATAGCTTCAAAGCCTCGACGCCCAGTACCAGCGCAGAGTCGAACATCTCCCGGTTCAGGGAATGCACCTGCATTTTTAACAGTTGATACGCGTGCCGGCGGTCACGGGCACGAGCCGCGATTTTCAGATTAGGGTAATGCTTTTGTGCTAGCTTGACGATTTGCAGGGTTTTATCCGGGTTATCAATTGCAATTACCAGCAACTCAGCATTGGGGGCACCCGCTGCGTCCAGCAACTCTTTGCGCGCGGCGTCGCCATAGTAGACCGTATTGCCGAATCGGCGCAGTAAATCTATCTGGCTGGGACTATGATCCAGCACGCTCACTTCGTAGCCCTGTGCATGCAACAGGCGGCCAATAATCTGACCAAACCGCCCGTAGCCGGCAATGATCACATGCCGGGACTCGCCGATGTCAGCTGGCTTATCGAACGCGGGCTTGGTGTCGCGCTGCCGGCGCTGGAGCTTGTCGTACACCATCAGCAGAAACGGGGTTATTAGCATCGAAATGGCCACCACCAGGGTAGTGATGTCAATTTGTGCGGGTGACAAAATACTGAGTTGACGCGATAACGACAGCAACACGAAGGCAAATTCGCCCCCCTGGGCCAGCGCCAGGGTAAACAACCATTGTTGACGGTTGTTGATATTAAACAGTTTACCCAGGGCGAACAGGACCAGCCCTTTTATGGTAATTAATGCGCCCACCAGCGCCAGAATAAGACCTGCCTTGTCGGCGAACAGCGCAAAATCAATGGAGGCTCCCACGGTGACAAAAAACAGCCCGAGTAACAGCCCCTTGAAGGGTTCAATGTCAGCTTCCAGTTCATGCCTGAATTCGCTTTCTGCCAGTACCACACCCGCCAGAAAGGTGCCCAGCGCGGCAGACAGACCAATTGCCTGCATTAACAGTGCAATGGCAATGACCAAAAATAGCGCGAAGACAGTGAAAATTTCCCGCAGGCGGGTTTTGGCAATGTAGCGGATGATAGGGGATGAAACATATTTTCCGGCCACAATAATTGCCACAATGGCCGCTACCGAAATCGCTACCTGACCCGCGACAGGCCAGTCGTGTACCATTGAGTGACTGGTGGCTTCCATACTCGAACGCGGCTGGAACGAAAGCAGCGGAAGCAGTGCCATAATCGGAATAATAGCAATGTCCTGAAACAACAGTACTGAAAAGCTGTTCTGACCGGCATCCAGCTTCAGCCAGCCCCGCTCTTCTAAGCTTTGAATGACAATCGCGGTGGAAGAGAGCGCCAGCATTAATCCTACAGCCAGCGACGGTTGCCAGGCCATGTCCAATACATAAAAGGCCACCGCAAACAGCAGTAAGGCTGACAGACTGACCTGCAAACCACCCAGCCCCAGAATGGAATGCCGCAGTGCCCATAATCGGGCCGGGCGTAGCTCCAGGCCAATGAGAAACAGCATCATCACCACCCCGAACTCGGCAAAATGCATAACTTCGGTTTGATCGCCCACCAGCGATAATGCAAACGGTCCGATAAGAATTCCCGCCAGCAGATAACCTAATACAGAGCCCAGTCCAAGTCGTTTGGCGAGAGGGACGGCAATCAGCGCGGCACCAAGATAAATTAATGCTTGTTGAAACATAGTCGGCGTACTTTAAGGTGGGGTAATACCAGTTAGCCACGACCTGACCGCAAAGGCAACGGACAATATCAGCCCGCCAGTATTTGTGGACCCAGGACACATGAGTGTGGCCAAATTATAGCAATAAAAAAGCCGGGCAGAACCCGGCTCGGTGTTTCATGCTCAACCTGAAATTAGAAGCGGTATTCTACACCCAGGCTGGCTTGCTTAAGATCTGTTTCGAAGTTGGTATCGTCGATATCCTCGACGGCTTCTTCAGCATCCAGCTCCGCATCATACACAGTGTATTCCGCATTAATACGCAGGTTCTGGGTAACCGCAAAGCTAACGCCACCACCTACGAACAGGCTCTCATCGTCATAATCGCCGCGGAACGTATCCATTTCGTATTCAGTTTCTGACCATAGCTGACCCAGTTTACCGTATACTGACCAGCGATCAGTGATGGGGTACGATCCTCTCAGTGCAAATGTGTAGCCATCTGTAGACGCATTGGCAAAGTCGCTGCCATAGTCGCCAAAGTCAATCATACTACCTTCAACGGCGAAATATTCGTTAAAACGGTAGCCTAATAAACCCTGCCATACATCTTTGTCATCGTCGAATTCGTCTTCACCTTCAACGCGCAGGTAGCCATAGTTACCACCAACGTAAAAGCCTGCTTCATCGATGTTTTCATCGTAGCCCTGAGCGTGTGCGCCGAATGCTGTAAGTGCAACAATACCCGCAATAGTGCTTTTCATGTGCTTCATAATGACTTCCTCTAGTTTTTTGACCATCCCCCCCGAAAAAGACTGAGGGGCCGTAATAAATGTCACAAGGATTAATTCAAGGCGCATGCCAGTCCCACAAACACCAATAATCAGCGAATTTTGAGAAAGACTTTCAGGGTTGGGTAAATTTTCTGCGTAAAAAGAACAAGGTAGTGAAAATTGCTGGTGAGTGGCTATGAAAAAATCTCTGCCCGCGTGAAGCCTTTTCACGGCTGGCGTATCTGCCAGCCGTGGTCGCATCTATTAATCTGCTTTTTCAATTAGGTGTATTGGTTTTACCCGTTATACGAAAAAGCCATCCTGAACTATCTTAACTATACGTTCAGCTGTTAACGAAAAATTAACAATGAGGGCGGCGCAGTGGCTGCTCCTCACTTATACAGGTAACTATTGATGGCAAAATCTATTTTCAGACGTTCATTGGTGTCGGGCTTTGTCGCTTTGGCATTATCCAGTGGTGCTGCCGTGGCAGACGATCAAAAATCCATGAGCAAGCCCGAAAGCGCTAAGGGGATCGGTGTCAGTAAGCCCTTTACGCCTAAGTCCAACGCATTCTGGTGGCCGGACCAACTCGACTTATCTGCACTACGGGATCACGACCGCCGCTCCAACCCGTATGGCGAAGGCTTTGACTACGCAGAAGCGTTTAATCAGCTGGACCTTGAACAGGTGATGACGGATGTGGATGCCCTGCTTACCGACTCTCAGGACTGGTGGCCGGCTGACTGGGGAAATTATGGCCCCTTCTTTATTCGCCTGTCATGGCACAGCGCAGGTACCTACCGGACGCTGGACGGACGGGGAGGCGGTGAAGGGGCACAGATGCGTTTCGATCCGTTAAACAGCTGGCCGGATAACGGCAACCTGGATAAAGCCAAACGCCTGCTTTGGCCCGTTAAACAGAAATATGGTCGGGCGCTCTCCTGGGGTGACCTGATGATCTTGGCAGGCACCGTGGGCATGAAGAACATGGGCTTTGATATTTACGGCTTCGCTGGTGGCCGCACCGACGACTGGGAGCCGGACATGGTGTACTGGGGTCCTGAAGTAGAAATGCTGGCCAGCGACCGGGAAGAACGTGACGGCAAATTACAGCGTCCGCTGGGTGCCACCCACATGGGGCTGATATACGTCAATCCGGAAGGGCCTAAGGGCAAACCCGATCCCATGGGCTCTGCGAAAAATATTCGCACTGCATTCTCGCGGATGGCGATGAATGACGAAGAGACCGTGGCACTGATTGCCGGTGGCCACACATTTGGGAAAATGCACGGTGCGCACAAAGCCGGAGAGTGTCTGGATGTTGAACCCGGCGCGGCCGCAGTAGAAGAGCAGGGACTTGGTTGGAAAAACAAGTGTGGCAAGGGTAATGCGGAAGACACCGTAACCAGTGGATTGGAAGGCGCATGGACACAGGCGCCCACTCGCTGGACGACCTTGTATCTGTCAAACCTGTTAAATAATGAATGGGAACAGACACGCAGCCCGGGCGGTGCAATTATCTGGGTGCCAAAAGACAAGGCGATGCATGAAGCTGTGCCGGACGCCCACGTAAAAGGCAAGAAAAACCCACCGGTCATGACCACGGCAGACCTGGCGCTCAAGTATGATCCCGAGTATCGCAAAATTGCTGAGCGATTCCTGGCTAACCCGGATGCGTATCAGCAGGCTTTTGCCAAAGCCTGGTTTAAACTGACTCACCGGGATATGGGGCCACGTGATCGTTACCTGGGTAATCAGGTGCCGGACGAAAAGTTCCTGTGGCAAGATCCGGTACAGGAGATTGACTATGATTTAGTCACGCCGTCACAGGTAGAAACCCTGAAAGCGGCGATACTAGACACCGACGTCAGTGTTGCCACATTGGTGAAAGCTGCCTGGGGTGCCGCAGCCAGTTTCCGGGCGTCAGACATGCGCGGCGGGGCGACCGGCGGACGCATCCGGCTTGAGCCTCAGGTGAGCTGGGAAGTGAATGACCCCGCTGAACTGAACAAAGTCTTGGCGGCACTGGAAAAAGTACGTAGCAACTTTAACAGTAAGGCCGGAGACACCCAGATTTCCATGGCCGACATAGTGGTGCTGGGCGGTGCCGCAGCCATTGAAAAAGCCGCCGCCGATGCCGGATACGACATTACCGTGCCCTTTACCCCAGGGCGGGCCGATGCGACCGCCGCGCAGACCGATGTGGAGTCGTTTGCGTTGCTGGAGCCATCAGCCGATGCATTCCGGAATTATTTCAACCAAGACACGAGTTATCGCGGGCCGGCAGACATGCTGGTGGATAAAGCCGATCAGCTCAACCTGACCGTGCCTGAAATGACTGCGCTGGTGGGCGGTCTGCGGGTATTGGGGGCGAACACCGGTGGCAGCGAACACGGCGTGTTTACCGATAACCCCGGCCAGCTGTCGAATGACTTCTTCGTCAACCTGGTGGATATGGGCGTGAAATGGCGTAAAACCGATGATGCGTCAGTCTACGAAGGGCTGAACAGAGAAACCGGGGAAGTATTATATACCGCCACCCCTGTGGATCTCATCTTCGGTTCAAACTCGGAGCTACGAGCGGTCACTGAAGTGTATGCTTATGACGGCGCGGAAGAGCAGTTTGTGAATGACTTTGTCGATGCCTGGACTAAGGTAATGTTGTTAGACCGCTTCGATCTACGTCACGATCTGAACGCCAGTATCGAGTAATCAGTTATATGGTGAAACGTAAAAGGCCAGTCGCGAGACTGGCCTTTTTTATGATTGAGTGTTTGTTATCCGTTAATCGGACGTAGTGTTCTTCAACGAAATCGGCTGCTCATTGACGACCCGGACTTCCCGCTGAGGGAAAGGAATTTCTATATTATGTTCACGTAATGTTTCGAAGACCAGTAATAGCAAATCACCACCAACCCGGTTTTTACCGTCGTCAATGCCTTCCATCCAGAACTCGACAAACATGTTCACGCCGGAGTCACCAAAACTGTCTATTTCACAATCCGGTCGCTCTTCAAATGGTACATCATCGCCACTAATAACCTGCGGATGAGTCGCCACAGCCTCGCGAATGATGTCACACATCGCACGAATATCGGTTTTGTAGGCTACCGAAAAGTCAATCCGGTAGCGCTGTTTGGGATCTTTGTGAGTCCAGTTGGTGAGTAACGAACTGATAAATTTTTCATTGGGCACCAGGATGTCTTTACCGTCATAGGTTTCCAGTACCGCGTAGCGCATCTTGAACTCGCGCACGAATCCCTTACTTCCGTCATCCAGCTCTACGTAATCGCCCACGGTGAGTGACCGGTCCAGCAGGATAATGATCCCCGATATAAAGTTGGAGGCGATGGACTGCAAACCTAATCCCAGACCGACACCCACAGCACCACCAAATACCGCCAGCGCTGTCAGATTGATGCCCATGATATTGAGCAGCAACAGGAAACCCACACAGAACAACGCCACCTCAAACAGCTTAACGAAGACTTCTTTGGTAGTGACGTCCAGCTTATGGTGGCGACGAATTAAGTCCTGGCCTACGTTGTTAGAAGCGCGTCCCAGCCAAAACAGCAGGGCTCCAAAAATTAACACCCGGGCAATACCATAAGCAGATATTTGCACGTTGCCGACGGATATAGAGGCTGACTCTAAGGCATCAATTACCGCAGGCAATACGCCCACCAAATGCAGAAATACGATGGGCAGGCCTACCCAGCGCATAAAGAGGCCCACGGTTTCACTGGTGACGAAAGCCCGTACACAGGAGGTCAGGAATAACATCACAGCCACCACCAGTGCGATTTCCAGCAGCCAGGCATTGAACTGGTATTCATCGCCTAATACAGCGGTGAGTTTTAACAGCGTAATAGCAAGAATAGGATAAAAGGTGCCACCAATACGCCAGCCCAGCCACCTCAGGGCATGATCACCTTCAGCGGGTTGCTGACGGGTAACCGAAAGCCGGTTGCGTAAGGTGTTTCCCAACAGCCAGGCAATCAGGTAAATACCCGCAATTAAGCACAACTGCACGATAAACTGCTTACTGAGCACTGCTGCGGCGGCTTGCTGCAAGAATGCGTCCCACTGTTCAAGCAGTGAAGAGAAATCCATTGTAGTACCTTTTTTTGCTGTCTCTGCTGGCGCAGAGAAGGTCGCGGCGAAGTACGCCCTTATCTTGCTGCTGTTTGTACCCTGTAATGTATTAAGGGTAAAGCAAAATCATTGCTTTACCAGTGTGGCAACCGCATCGTCGGATGATGCAGGCGCTGCACGCTTAAACTGCAAGGTTAGTCTGGCGCCTCCTAGCGAGCTGTCAGCGGCACTGCACATGCCGCCATGCCATTGCATTACGCGCCTTACGATGGCCAAACCTAAGCCGGCCCCGCCGCCTTGACGGCTTCGGGCAGGATCTGGCCGGTAAAAAGCATCGAAAACAGCGCTTTTGTGCTCCTCTGGGATGCCTGGTCCGTCATCGTCAACATGCAGTTCAATATGCGTAGTATCGGCCGTAACTACCACCACGACTCGCTCGGTGGCGTGTCTGACGGCATTAGTGAGAAGATTATCCAGCGCCCGGGCCACCAAATGACTATCGGCAATTAATTCGACTTCGTCTCCTGTCACAGTGATGTTGATATCTTTTCTTATTGTCAGGGCATTAATTCGCTGCTGACATAAGGCAATTAGTGGAATGCTTTCTATCAGCAGGTCGGGTTCTAAAACATTCAGGCGGGTAAAATCCAACATTTCCTGAACCAGCGCATCCAGCTCATCGACATCGCTGATCAGATCCTGAACCTGGTCTGCATTCAGGCCTGCGTCAGTGGCCAACGCAAACTTCATTCTGGCCAGCGGTGTCTTAAATTCATGGGTGACGGCGCCGGTCAGTTCGCGCTGATTGTGCAGCAGGGTTTTTACATTCTGGCTCAGTTCGTCTAACGCATAGCTGACCGCATAAAGTGGCGAACTGCGGGAGAGGGCAGGCACGTGCAGACTGCCATCGGTTTCCAGTTTTCTGGTACTTTTAACGAGTTTTCCCAAATCCCGCCAGAGGGGATAAATCCAGACCGCTATCACGACGCCCAGCAAAATAAAGAACAGACTACTGTAAAGCCACCAGTAACCAGACGTATCCTCTGAATAAGAAAAGGTAGCGGTGATGACCTCACTCTTGTGCACGGGGATATAAATCTTCCACTGCTGCTCATAAAACCCGTGGACCAGCTCTCCTCTGGCCAGCGAGGCGCTAACTGAAGGCCCTAAGGCGAGTGACTGAGAGGGAATTTTTTTATGGGGTACCCCGGCCTGGTCCAGCAGCTCAGTGAGAACGCGCGGCTGGTTGCGATGTGCCTGCAGTAGTTTCAGCCAGGCTTGTTCTGACTCATTCAGGGCAGGCTTACTCACAGGAAGTAGCTGTTCCAGACCCACGCTCAGGGTGATGAGGCTAAGGACAATAACCACGTATAAACTGAAAAACAGCCTTGTCATGCTGCTAGCTCCTAGCCCCAGGCATCAGCGACAAAAAAGAAGCCCTTACCCCATATCGTTTTAATACGATAAGGGTTCTGAGCACAGTCCTTTAGTTTTTTGCGCAGTCGTGAAATTCTGACATCGGCCGAGCGATCGAGTCCGTCATACTCACGACCGATAATCTGCTTGTATATCTGTTCGCGGAATACGATTTCTCCGGCGTGAGTGGCAAGCAGATATAACAGGTCAAATTCATGCGTAGTGAGTTCGACCGGGTGGTGGTCAAGCACTACCCGCCTGGCGCGCTTGTCTATATGTAAGTTGCCATAGGTAAGCGAGTCTGTGGTGGTAACCTGCTGGGGAGGAATGCGGCGTAATAATGCCTGAATGCGGGCCAGCAGTAATCGCGGCTCCACGGGTTTAGTAACGTAATCATCGGCGCCGAGCTCGAGTCCGAGAATTTCATCCAGCGGATCGTTCCTCGCCGTCATGAATAACAGTGGGCCCTGGTAAGTATTTCTCAGCGTCTGGCATAAGGCTAGTCCGCTGTCCCCGGGCAACATTATATCCAGTACAATCACAGCCGGAGGTGTGGCGGCTACCACTTCCATCAGCGTGGTGCCGTCAGGCAAAGCTATCACATGAAAATTATTCTTTTCCAGATACTCCGTAACCAGTTGGCGCAGACGAGTGTCGTCTTCAACTAATATTACCGTGGGATGAGGCGTCACGTTCAAAACAAGCTCCATGGTAAGCGCACCCGGCGTCTGGGAGGATGCGATTCAATAACACTGTGCTTGAGGAGGAAGCGTTTATGCAACCGGTTCTGTTTGTCTGTCAGCTCAAACAATACGTCATCGTCAATTGTCAGTGGAAGCTGTATTTTGGGGGAGGTGAAGCAGCCATAGCGCGAGTTGTCTATATTTAAGCAACTGTTACGTATGACGCTTTCAGCAGCATAAAGCCGGACAGTTACCAGGCTTTCGCATACTTCATCGGGCTTCGAGACCACACATTCTCCGGGAATGATCTCCCATTCGATAGCTTGCAGTGAAGTACTGAACGAAAACCCAGCGATCGTGAGAAGAAACAACAACCCTTTATTATTTTTCATATTAAAACCGATACGCTACGCCAGTGAAGACCGAGTAAATCGTGTCTTTGTTGACGATGGGGCTGTCAGTCATACCTGCATGAAGTCGCGTAAAGCCTGCACGGGTGAGAAGCGTCCACTTCGAAGTCAGCGGGTAGCTCCCGTTAATACTTACCCCATACTGAAGCCCGGCCCGGCCTGTATAGGTTAGCTCGCCAGTGGCGGTATCCTGCTCACGGATACCATAATAATAATCAGTGAGCGCTGCGCTCTTCCAGCTTACATGCGGTGACATCGCTATCTGCCATTTTTTCCACTGCGTATAATAACGGTAGGTGAGGGCTGCATGAAAACCGCTATATACACCGCTAATATCTCTTGCTATGGCTAATTGGAGCTGCTGATTACCGGCGTACCATTGCCCCCGGATACCGCCGTCAACAGCCCAGTTTCGACTGGCAATGTCGTCGACTGAAATGGTGGTACTGGGCTCCTGGGGACTATCCGGGGGAGCGTCCGCAGCTAGCGAAGCAGCAGGGATCAGAATGTTACTGGTATGCCAGAAGCTGAAATTGGCTTTCTCGGCATTGGGGGCGACAAACAATTCAATACTAAACGTATCAGTAGGAATGAACTGGTAACCCAATTCCCCATTGTCGAAATAGGCAGCCTCCCCGTACCAGGCAATGTCGGGTAACAAAATATAGGGAATAGCATCGCCGTCCACCAGCGGGTTGGTGCGCCCGCCCAGACCTAATGCCAGGCCCACCTGCCAACTATTGGGCGGAATACAGCCAGAGCCGTCCTCGCAGGCCGGAGCCTCAGCTTGCGCCGGTAAAGGGGACAAAATAATTAACAGAAAGAACAGAAAAAGTATTTTCATGGTTGATCAGCACGTTATATCAGCTACAAGCCTACCAAAAGACGTCAGAGTTAACACCGCCCGATTACAATTGGTCACAAAATCACGCAACTGATAACGCTTTTTTCTTTGCCACTGCATTACGCTATCCGGGTCAAGCAAGTCTATTTCAGGAGAGAAACTATGGCTGTCTCACGCGCAGCGATTACAAACGTGTTGGCTTCGGCAATTGCGATTACCGTGATAGGAACAGGATGTAATGACTCAGGGGAAACCTTACCGGGAGCAACGCCGCCCCCGTTGCAGACACCCCAGGCTATTTCCGGGCAGCTGGAGCAAAAGCCGGGACCCAGTGCGGCATTGTTTATTAAAAATGGTGTTTATTTCAGTTACGAACAGTATCTGGCCAACCCCACGCCGGTTGATGCCACCGCTGGTGAGGTGCCGAGTACCTATTCAGAAACCACCACGCAGGTAGAAGGTATTGATGAACTGGACAGAATAGAGTTTGATGGGACGCACTTTTTTGTCGCGCAAAACATTACTTCGTTATCGGATACCGATGCTTCACAGGTGGTCATTTATCGTCGGGAGGCCGATAACCGGCTGGTAAATACAGCCACGCTTCCTCTCTCCCAGCCTGACAGCACCCTATCCGGTATTTATCTGCATGCTGACGAGGAAGCCGCTATACTTGCGGCGGTCACCCAGCAGCACCAATACTTTATCCAGCCGCTGGCGGTATCGGCACAGGTGGTCAGCGACACTGCCAGCTATTTTTCGGTAGATGTATTCGACGTTTCAGATAAACGTAATGTCAGTCAACCGACCAATATTGAGGTAGATGGAAACCTGTGGGCTAGCCGGCGAATTGATGATGCAGTTTACTTTGTCAGCGACTATATCCCGCCGGTACCGGAGTTATCGACAGACTCGTCGCCTGCTGCGCAGCGTGCCCGCTATAATCAAATTCTGGATATGGCGGACACCAGTTTTTTGCCAGAAGTAAAAGTCAATGGCGTGGCGCAGCGGGTGCTGGCTCTTGATAATTGCTACCTGCCTGCCAATGCCACCGAGCAAGACGGATACGCCCGTATCGTGCAGATCTTAAAGCTGGATCTGTCAGCACCTGCATCATTACAGGCCACTTGCGTGGTGGGTTATGTTTCGTCTTTTCACATGGGCCACGAGGCACTTTATCTTACCGCCGGTGGTACAACCGATACCACCATCCATAAATTTAACCTGTCAGATTCCCCCCGCTATGTGGCGACCGGACAAGTCGCCGGGATAGCCGGTACGCACTCTGCCCACTCTCAGCTGCGGATGAGCGAGCGGGACGGGGTCTTCCGCATCCTCGCCACTCTTACTGAGCCCCAGAATACGCATCACCTCTATACGCTAGAGCAGCAAGGCGAAGAACTGGTTGTTGTAGGCGAATTGCCCAACAGCACCTATCCCACCCCTATCGGCAAACCTGGCGAACAAGTCTACGCAGTCAGATATGTAAAAGATAAAGCGTACGTTGTGACATTTGAAACCATTGACCCATTGTACGTGCTGGATTTGGCGGATCCTGCCGATCCTCGCATGCTGGGTGAGCTCGAAATTCCTGGCTATTCGAGTTATTTACACCCGTTCGGTGACGACTTGTTGCTGGGTGTGGGCCAGCAAGTTGAGTGGCAATCGCCAGGCTCAGGGGGCGACGCTGGCGACCAACTGGTGCCGGTAAGTTCACTGAAGGTCAGTCTCTTCGATGTACGGGATCCGGCTAATCCGCTGGAAATCGACCAGTATACTGCGGAATACAGCTACACCCCGGTAGAGTTCGACTACCGCACCCTGTCGGTGCTCGAAGGTTCGACCCACACCCTGTTTGGCATGCCGGTAGTCAACTGGGGGACCGGCGCAAGCGACAGCCAGCTTCTGGTATTAAATGTGGCACACGGGGAGCAGCGCCCGTTCATGGAAGTAGCCAACACAGTTATACCCACGGCGGCAACAAGCCACTACAGAGTTTGGGATAACCGCAGTGTACTCACTGACACAGGTGTGTATTACCTGCATGGGAACGAACTCTATTACCAGTCGTATGGTGACAGCGAACAGACCTTAGGACCGTTTCACTAGGCCGGCCTTCCAACTTTTACCACTCCCCGGTTCCTGTCAGGGGCGGCGTGTAAATTTAGCTTACCGCCCGGCCCCGCTTGGCGAGGGTGCACAGGCACCCCCGCCTTTTTTATTGCATTTGGCAGGTTATCAATGCAGATCTCAGGGAAACGTTATGGTTGGCAGCGCGTCGTCTAAACGCCTGCTAAGCGCTAACGCAATATCCACCTTACTGAGGAAAAAAGCCTGCCGGATATTAGCCACAGAATCGCTTGGTGTGTGATAGTGGACATGAGTGTCACCGGCCATAAAAATACTGTCGATGCCCACGGCCAGAAAGCTGGCATGATCACTGGTTTTGCGCCAAGTGGGGCGCGCCAGATAGCGGGCATCAGGGCGGTAAAGTCTGGCTGGACTGATGGCTATTCGCGCGTGTGGGACGGCACCTTTAAACTGTCCCAGCCATTCACGCAGCAGGCTGTTGCGCCGGGGCGTAAGAATAAATGCCCGCTGGCTGCGACCGCCGTGCGCCAACATATCCAGGTTCAGATTAAGCTTGATTTGCGACAATGGTACCGGGGCGTTCTCAACCCAGTGCTTTGACCCATACAGGCCCGCTTCTTCGGCGTCGGTGGCGAGAAATATCACACTGTGGCGGGGTGGGCGTGCTGTAAAAGCGCTCGCCACGGCCAGCATAACGGCAACCCCCGAGGCATTATCATCAGCGCCGTTAAAAACCCGGCCACCCCGTATGCCCAAATGGTCGTAATGAGCGGTGATTACCAGGTAAGTCTGAGGATGCCTGGTGCCCCTGATGAGGCCACTGATATTGACCCCGCAGGTTTTGCTCACATCTGGGGTATAGCAGAATGGCTGGCGATAGTCGTCTGTCAGGGGCTCCAGTGCCAGCTCGGTAAAGCGGCGCTGAAGATATTGCTTGGCCGCGTGATGACCCGGGGTGCCCGGCTTACGCCCGCCCATGGCGTTGTCGGCCAGTTGCGTGAGATCGCGCAATGCCTGCTGATGGAGGGGGCTATTGTCTGCGCCTGAAAGGCCGGCGGCGAATGCGCCGGTACTGAACAGCTGCATGGCAATAAGCACAAGCAGGGTGAACAAGCCACAGCGAATAAACTTCGTGGATACGTCATTCATACCAGTAGATGGCTCCGTGAGATACCGGCAAGGTGAAGGGTTTACTTGTCTTTAATTACAGTAAAGATTGCGTGATTGTCTAGTCCGGGTTACGGGTATGCGACGACGGCAAAGTTAAAGATGGGGGCATTGGAAGCTGGCACGGGTGAGGGGGGAACAAATACGGCAGGGGAGGCGACTTCGCTTGCCTCCCGCCAGCTACAATTACTGACTACTGACCAGTAAGTCGCTGTCAGCGACCGCATTCAGGTTCTGCCGAATCAGGCGGTGCTCCTTACTTAGTTGCTGGGCTTTTTCAAGGTCTGCATGGCAGGCGTCTGCGCGATCTGCCAGACAGTAATATACCGCCCGGTTATTGTAGGCAATGGCGCTTCCGGCTGCACTGGCTACCGCGTCGTTGCAAGATTGCTGCGCCGTGCTGAGGTTGCCGGTGGCAATGTGGGCGACACACAGGTTGTTTAATAGCGGTGCCCGGCGGGACGGCGCGGAAGACATATTCAGTGCTGCCAGGGTTTTACGAATACCGGCGACATACTCGCCCGCTTCTATTTCGCGCACGCCATTTACGTCCTCAATACTGGTTTTTAATTTCAGCGCCGGGCCGTCGGCAGCATGGGCCGCAACAGGCAGAATAATTGCAGTCACAATTGATAGGATTAACGAATGTTGACGTAGCTTAGCCATAAGATTTCCTTAAACGTGGTGGCGTAGGGTCGCAGCAGCGCCGGAGCCGTCTTATTATTGACAGACGGGTTGTAAATGCGTTGCCTTGTAAGCGAGTATGGTTAGCACACTCAGCAAGCGCCTGATGGTTGCATAACTAAAAGCTGATGATTTCCTAATGATGGGTTATCTTTATGAAATAAATAGAGATTTTATGTTTGTGTCTGGACGGGTGATAATTGACTATGACCGATAATGCTGAGTCGACGCGCTTTACCATCGGCGAATATCTGGTAAATACCGATGATAATACCGTCACGTTTGACGGCACCGCGAAGCATATTGAGCCAAGAGCGATGCAGGTATTGCAGGTGCTGGCGGCACAGGCAAATAAAACCGTGAATCGCCAGGCGCTGTTAGAGCAGGTGTGGGGAGACCGGGTGGTAGTGGATGAAGCGCTCACCCGTACGATTTCTCAGTTACGCAACGCATTTAATGACAGCAAAAGCCGCGCAGTCATTCAAACTGTACCCAAAAAGGGTTACCGACTTAATGCTGCGGTGCACTGGCATCAGGAGGTCGCAGGACTCGCGCCCCCCGAAGTGGTTGATCCTATTCGCCCTGAACAGGCTGACGTACCGCCACTCACTGATGATGTTATCCCGGCTGACTATGATAGTGGCAAGGGGGGCAAGTGGCGCTGGGGGCTACCGCTCTTAATTGTAATGGCAATTATCGGAGTGGTTGCCTGGTTAGTCCAGTCGTCCGACTCCAGCCTGCTGGACGAGGCGCCGTCAGTGGCTGTGCTGCCGCTAACCAGCGCGGGTGGAGAAGAGAAATCCGAATATCTGGCACAGGGGATCTCCGAGGAACTGGTGACTGCCCTGGGGCGGGTTGGCAATCTGCGGGTACCCTCACGCTACAGCACGCTGGCGAGTGTCAGACAACATACGACGGTGGAAAGCCTCGCTGGGGCGCTGGATGTACGCTTTTTACTGGAAGGCAGTGTGCAGCAGGCAGACGGGCGTTTTCACATCACCGTGCGTCTGATTGATGCGACAAAAGATGCCACCGTGTGGAGCAACACTTACGAAGACGAAAATGCCCACCTGCTGACCATATCCGATACCGTGGCGCAGGATGTACTGACCGTACTGCTGCCGTCTGCCGGTACCGCATCGACGCTGGGTTCCCGCGGGCAGGTGAGTAATGTGGACGCCTATCAGGCGCTGCTGAAAGGTAACTACTGGCTGATGAATGGCAGCACCAGTGACTGGTTTTTGCAGGCTGAAGCGGCATTTAACAAAGCCATTGAAGAAGATCCCGGCTACGCGCGCGCCTACGGTAGTCTGGCGTATATTTACGCACGGTACGATTACCACGACCGGCATCTGGCCCCCGCTAAGGCCAGACAACTGGCACAAACAGCCATCGATACGGCATTAACATTAGACCCCAACGATACGTATGCACATCTGGCCCGGGCGATCCTTGCCACCTCAGCCCAACGGTTCACCGCCGCTGAAAAAGCCCTGCAACAGGTACTGCAACACAGTCCAAGTCATCCGTCCGCGCTGTATCTGTATTCGGAATTGCGGCTGGCGCAAAATCAGTTTGATACCGCGCAGCGGTATGCTGAACTGGCGCTAGAAGCCGACCCGTATTCGCCCTGGATCAATGTTAATCAGGCCATTGTCCATTTCTGGCGAAATGAACTGGATGCGGCGCTTGAGGCGACCGATGCCGCCATTGCCATTGATGAAAAATACACCTGGGCGTATGTGTGGAAAGCAAAGATACTGCATCAGATGGGCAGACTGCCTGAGGCAATTGCGGTGATGCAGGCCAGCCTTAAGCAGGATGCTTCTTCGCCGGTGAATACGGCCTATGCAGGGTTGCTATATCTGGAACTGGGCCTGCCCGACCAGGCGGATGCACTGTTTACTACCACGGCATCGTTACTGGGAGACGGTACGGACGCCAGATTATGGAAAGGGTTTGTTCGTTTTGCCTATCAGCAGCAAAACCCTGATGTGGCCGCGGCGCTGCTGGCCGAGTCAGCCTTGCTGGACAACCGCATCTTCTCACTGGTTCCTGTGCTGGTGAGTGTCTACCGGCAGCTGGGAGAAGAACAAAAAGCCATCGAGGTATTACAACAGCCCTGGCCGCCAGAAACTGCGCCCAAGGTAAATTATCTGAATTTGCACCGTATGGCGGGTATCGCGGCATTACGTGCGGGGGCGGAGATTACGCCAGACCCTGCACCAGTCAGCATACCGCCCGTATTGCTGCCCAAAGTAACCGGGACCTACGCCATGCTTTCCGATTCCGGGAACGCGGCCCAGGCCAGGACATTACTGCGCGAGCAGTTGCAAACGCGATGGGTGCCCTTCATCTGGAGTGCCGGCTCCGGCTGGCGCAGCGAAATGGCTTCGCAGGCGCCCGCGCTGACTGACCCATTGCACACCTTCCTACAGCGCCGCCAGGCAGCCGCTGCAAAGGTGATGAACAGCGAGCATTGAAGTTGGCGCTGGTGGCGAGCCAGCGTGGTACCACCCCATGCGCCTCTTTTTTAAATGCACAAAAAATATGCTAGCCAAGCGGAAATAAGGGTGCTACCATGCGCTCGCCTTTTGAAGGTTCTATTTACATTTGATCATTGCTACATCCGAAAGTCCCTTGTTTGTCCCCTAGCGCGATTCACATTACGACCTCTACTGATTTAGATCTGTTACAAAGCGATAGCCCTTCAGTGCGACCCGGGTTGCGAATGCACCCACAAATTAATTTATATCAGGAGTTATCTATGTCTACAGTGACAGGTACAGTAAAGTGGTTCGATGAAACTAAAGGTTTCGGTTTTATTTCTCAGCCAGACGGCGGCAAAGATGTATTCGTACATTTCCGCGCGATCAAATCTGACGGCTTCCGCACTCTGACTGAAGGTCAAAGCGTGCAGTTCGTAGTAGAACAAGGCCAGAAAGGCCCTCAGGCTTCAGAAGTAGAAGTACTGTAAACGCCAGTAATACCCCGGGCGCAGCCTTTGCGCCCGTCTATCCAGCCCCTTCTTCACTTCCGTTTTTCTTACCATCTGAGGTACGCATGCCATTTTCTGAGTTGGGCTTATCCGCCCCACTGCTTAGCGCTATTTCTGCGCAAAATTATCAAACACCGTCACCTATCCAGGAACAGGCAATTCCGCCCATTCTGGCCGGTAACGATGTGCTTGCCGCTGCTCAGACCGGAACCGGTAAAACAGCTGGCTTTGCTTTGCCGATCTTGCAACGTTTGTCAGAAGGGCGTAAGCCTGGCGCAAACCAGGTACGAGCACTTATATTAACGCCAACCCGTGAGCTGGCCGCGCAAGTCGCTGACAGTGTGACCGCACTGAGTGCCGATCTGCCATTATCCACTGCGGTAGTATTTGGTGGTGTGGGCATTAACCCGCAAATGAAGCGGTTGCGTCGCGGTGCCGATGTGCTGGTGGCAACCCCCGGCCGGTTACTGGATCTGCATCAGCAAAATGCAGTGAAGTTCGACCAACTGGAAGTGCTGGTTCTGGATGAAGCCGACCGCATGTTGGACATGGGCTTTATCCATGACATCAAACGAATTCTGAAACTGCTGCCTAAAAAACGTCAGACGCTGTTATTCTCAGCAACGTTTTCAGACACAGTGACAGCCTTTGCGCAAACTATCACGAATAACCCGGTGAAGATTTCTACCGCGCCAGAGAATTCCACTGTGGACGTGATTGAGCAAAAGCTGGTACCCCTTGATAAGAGCCGTAAAACATCGGCGCTGATCAAAATGATCAAGAAAAACAACTGGACGCAAACGCTCGTGTTCAGCCGTACCAAGCACGGTGCCAACCGCATCGTGAAAAAACTGCAGTCGGCAGGTATTGCCAGCGCGGCGATCCACGGAAATAAAAGTCAGGGCGCCCGCACCAAGGCACTGGCAGAATTCAAACAAGGCGATATTGATGTCATGGTGGCAACCGACATCGCAGCCCGTGGTATTGATATCAGTCAGCTGCCGGTGGTAGTAAACATCGATTTACCCAACACCGCAGCCGATTATGTGCACCGGATCGGGCGTACCGGTCGTGCAGGCGCTACGGGCCAGGCATGGTCTCTGGTGAGTGCGGACGAACTGCAGCAGCTCAAAGACATTGAAACCCTTATTCAGAAGTTATTGCCAAGGCAGGAACTGGAAGGGTTTGTGCCAGAAGTAGGGCTGCCTGAAACCCGCTTAACCGCACCGAAAAAACCTAAAAAACCGAAGGCACCGCGTCAGCAAGCGAGCAATCGTGGCCAGCAGGAGCGGCCAGCCCGTTCTTCGGCACCGCGTCGCCGACGGCCTGCACAAGGTTCGTCGCAGTCAGCCGCGTACTCGTCCTGACATGTGACTTCCTGTTTTCAGGTAAACGAAACGGCCGCTCTCTGAGCGGCCGTTTTTGTTTGGGGCATTGTTAAAGAGTAAAGGGCAATGCGTTGTGGTACGCCCGCCTGGTGAGTCGTAGTTCGCTACACAGTTTGCGCCAACGCGAAGGGAACAGGTACGAACGAGCGCGCGGCGCGTCACCTCCGCCATCCCGGCGAATCTAGGTTTAAGCTTTGAAGAGAAATTACACCGGACGGGTAGTATGGTCTGGCGTGGTCTGCTTGCTGATGGGCTTGCGCCTTTTAAAGAGCGCGCGGAATGGGCGAATATAGGCATCGGCAACGCTACGGTGACTGGCTTCACGGCCACCCAGTCCGAACCGCAGACGCTTGGCTGTGGATGAAAGAACCAGGCTGTTAAACAGCCGGTCCCAGACTGCCAGGGTGGTCCCGAAGTTTTTGTCGAAATGGACTGGGTTTGTGGAGTGGTGGATCTGGTGTTGTGCCGGGCTGATGAACCACTTTTCAATGGTATTGCCCCACTTCCAGTAAACGTGAGAGTGGCGCAGGTTTGAGCCCGCCATATTAAAGACGAAAATAAACATGTTGGCACCCAGTATGTCCAGCATGCTGAGCGTAGGGCCAAAGAAATAATAGCTCACGCCCACCGCGGCACCCTGTGCTAATGCCATGCGGGTGGCATACAGGAAGCTCTCTAATGGATGTGAGCGGTACACGGTCATTGGGGTAAGCACCTGTGCAGAGTGGTGTACCTTATGAAATTCCCATAAGGCGGGAATTTTATGCATTGCAAGATGTAACAAAAAACGGGTGAAGTCATCGAACAGGAATAGCAACAGAGTAAACCAAAGCGTCACCGTCACCGGATTAGTCGACAGTGGCTGTAGCTGACCGAATACGGCCTCCAGACCGTCCGACAGGCCAATCGCAATGGGCACCATGGTGAGCAGCACCGGCGCCCAGATAAACAGACGTACCACCCGGTTAATTACAAACAGGCGGTAGTCCAGTTTGGCTGAGGTGTGCCACCAAATCCTGGGATTAAACAGGTATTTCACCATGCCTTTGAAGGAACGCTGTTGTTTTTCGTGCACTGCCCACACCAGCACGGCCAGTAAGGCCGCGCTGAGTGTGTAGCCGAAGAACAGCCGGGTGTTAGGGTTCACTAACGACCCGACCATCTGCCCGGCTTCTGTAAACAGGGTCTGAAAAACGCTATCCCACATTACTGTGTCGGTTCCTCTTAAAACTGATACTGGTAGCCTAGCTGCACCTGACGGGGTTTACCCGGACGGGCCCCATAAGGTCTGCGGCTTACAATATCTTCTTCTTCGGTCACGTTGTCCAGTTTCAGATAGACCTTGCCCCAATCGGGGAAACGATAGGACGCAGACATATCCAGCGTGAACATGGCATCGGTGCGCACCCCAGCAAGCGTACTGTCGCGGCTGTCGCCGGTCAGTGCGGTTTGCGCCGCTTCGGGCATATCGCTCACATAATTCGCCAACAGGTACACATCCCAGCGGTTACCTTGCAGACCGATACTTAACGAGCCTACATTATTTGCCAGGTAAGGGACGCTGTCGCCTTCGTTCACAAAGCCCCATTGCGCGAATGACGAGTAAAAGCTGTTATTAAACTCAGACTCGGTACGAGTGTAGTTCACCGTGATGGGCATAGACCAGCCGTTGGTGAGGCGGTAACTGGTGTGCCAGGACGTTTCCAGTCCATACACATCCACTTCGCCAGCCGCAAAGGTCAGGTCAGTCGCGCAGCCAGATGACAGGGAACAGGATTCAATCAGGTTGCTGTAATCACTGTAAAAGGTGGTGACTTCTACCCGGGTGCCGTTGTTGATGTAGCGCCAGCCTGCCTCATAGTTAATGCTTTCTTCTACATCAATAGACGCATCCTGAATGGGGCTGGTGGGCACAAAGCCTTTATGTACCCCGGCAAACACACCGTGCTCGCGGTTTAACGCATAATAACCACTGACACTGGGCAGCCAGATGCGGGTGGTTTTATGTTGGAAATCCTGCTCAAAACCTGGTGTACGGTTCTGGTAGTAACCGTCAATCAACTCGCCTCTTATGCCTGCGGTTAAACGCAAGTCCCCAAGGGTGATAGTGTCTTGCAGGTACACGCTGATGGCTTCGGTATTTTCGGTGTTGGTGGTGGTGGCCCTGGTGTCTTCGCCGGTGGGCGTAAGCGAGCCGCTGCGCATAAAGTAGTTGGTGGCGGTGTGATTACGCTGAATTTCATCTTCATGGAAACGAATGCCGGTGGCTATTTCGTGCTGTAATCCAAACAGGGTAACGTCACCATCAACATCAATTTGCACGCCTTGTGAGAAGAACTCACGGTCGTTGCTGTTCAGTTGCAGGATTTCCTGTGAGGTACTGTCACGCTGGCCGGTCAGCACCTGATAATAGCGCTGGTTGGTTTCATCTTCAGGCCGGGTAAGAATTTCCAGCAGGCTGGGTACCTGTCCGCCCTGAGAGCTGGTGAAGTTATCAATTTTAAACCAGTCGCGCTCAAAATCATTGCGGTACAACCGGGTAGTCACTCTTAACTGGTCTGTTTCGAGCAGGTGAGTTAACTGTACCTGGCTGTGTTCGGCTTCAAATTTATCCAGCTGACTGGCGGCGTAGCGACGGTACGGTGTGGCTGCAAAGTCTGCATCGGTGAGTCCCAGATAGGTTTCATTGGAAGTTTCATCACTGCGACTGACTTTCAGTTCAACCAGCTGAGACGTTTCGCCAACCGAAAAGCGGTAGTTAAACTTGGCCAGGAGATCGGTTTTATCAAACCCGGTGTCGTCGCCATTATCCAGCTCTTTAAACCCATCGGCGCCCAGGGTGATGGCTTCCAGCAGATAGCCAAACTGACCGTTGGTATTACCATAGTGCGCATGGCCTTTGTAATAGCCATCGGTACCTGCGGCCACATCGACGGCGCCTTCGCTATCAGCCGGGATCCCACGGGATACCATGTTGATAGCACCGGCTACGGTATTGGGTCCATACTGGATGGTGGACGGGCCTTTAGTGACCTCCACTGCCGTCATACGCGAGGCCATAGGGAAATAGTAGGCTGCCGGGGCCGAGTAGGGGGCCGGGCCAATCAGCACGCCGTCTTCCATAATATTTATTTTTTTACTACGCTCAGGGGTGACGCCGCGAAAACCAATGTTGGGGCGTAACCCGTAGCCGTCTTCCTGACGGATATTGACGCCGGGCACCTGACTGAGGATGCGGTTGATATCGTCAAACTGAAACTGTTCAAGCTGCAGCTCACCAATAACATCCACAGCGCCCGCTGCCTGGTCGATTTTTTGCTGATTACCGATAATACTTACCCGCTCAACACTGGTCTCGTCGGCCAGCGCTGGGGTGCTGAGTGACGCGCTGATAATTGCAGCTACGGCAGTGAGTCTGCCACGTGAGGTAAACATACTAGTTTTAGTCATTGTCGCCTGCCGATGTTGCTGGAAGCTCAAGTGCTAAGCTTTGAATAAAGTCAGTTTTTAAGGTGTCGGTGACATCTTTTACCCGGTTGTGCAGAGTTTCCGCCTGTTCGGTCTGATCCTCCACAATGCTGGCAAAACTGCCGTCCAGACTTTCTGCGAACTGTATTGCCGCGTCCAGATCGGCCAGCATACGGGTAGCGGTTTCCTCGTCACCCACATCCACCAAAAAGTCATTAAAGCCTGTGGTCGTTTCACCTTCTGCCGCTACCCCACCGGTAAACAGCAATCGCATGGCTTTCAGGTTGGCAATGATGTTTTGCAGCGAATGGTGAGCATATTGAGACTCAACATTCTGCGGGCAGGGCGACAGGCCACAGTCGTTGGCCAGAATGCCAATAGGTGTAGCCAGCTTGGCGTCCTTAGTCACTTCGGTAAGATAGAACATACTGTCGCTGACATCGTTGACTGCTTCCAGCGCTACCCGGTACTCGCTGTCAGGCAGGCCGGCATTTTTCAGCCTGGCGCCGAAACCGTTGTCTCCTTCCCACTCAGCAATTAACGTTTCGGCGTTAGCAATAAGGTCATCAACGGCGAGCTGAGAATAACTACAGCGGGCAGTTTTCCGGGCTTCTTCGGTGCGGTTATTCCAGCCTTCAGGGGCGGTACCAAACGCGGTGCAGGTATGATTTAAATCGTCACTGAACAAGGTGTATTCCAGCGCGTCCAGCCCTTTACGGGTGGCCGTTCTGTCACTGATTGCATAACTGGCGTCGGTGTCTGCCAGAACCACGTCCTGGTCGACCGCGCAGGTGCTGACATTGGGCCAGGAGTAAATACGGTTACGCAGCGCGTTATTATTTTCACTCAGTGGCCCCAGCTGCATCATTTCTGCCAGTTGCCATACGCTCATCGACCCACGCCAGGCCTGGTGAACATCATCACGGGAGCTGGCTTCGGTATCGGTACCAATAGCCGCGCAGTAGGTGTCCACAGATGTCTGCAGCTGTTGCGCTTTGCTCAGAAAATCTTTGTAGGTGGGGATGATGGCATTGTCGACCAGTGAAACCAGCAGGGCGGTTTGGTCAAATGTGGTGTTCACGGGAGTCTGTGGCTGGCCGTACTGTTCGCCGGTCGTACTGCTGGTGCTTTCACCACAGCCGGACAGGGTTAATATCAGTGCCGCAGAGATTGCGCTTAGAGCAACCTTTTTCTTCATAACTTAGCTCCAAAGACAAACCGACAGGGCAACGGCCCTGTCGGTAACAAGTTTTCTGGCAACGTCGCTGCCTTTACCAGTTAGCGACGTTCTCTGCATCAAAGCCATACGCGGCTTGCAGAATTGCGCGGGCTTCCAGCAAATCAGCTTGATAAGCTTCAACATCGCCAGTTAAAACAGGCTGAGTACCCATGTAGGCGTGTACCTGGACAAACTGCTCATCAGTGACTGGCGACAGGCGGTTAAACTGCAGGCCTAACGCAAATCCTTTCATTTCAGACCAGTGCTTGGCGAGGTCGCTGTAATTAAAGTCGTCAGTACCGATAGCCTCCAGGTCTGCGATTGTGTCATTAATATAATGAACAACCGTAGCCGCAATAGACTTCTCCCAGGCCATCAGCGCGGTATCGCGATAGCCCACAAGCTCTGCCATTTGTGCATCAGTCAGCGGGCTGCCTGCTGTGTTGTTCAGCAGCGCACGGCCTTGCAGGAACGCCATCATCGCTTCGGCTGTCAGGTCAGTTGATACTGTTGCACCCAGATCACGCTTGGCGGCGTTGGTGGATTGGCCGAAGTTGTACTCAGCGGTGAAGTCAATATCGCCGTCACCGTCGGTATCATGGTAACCCTGCCAGTCTTCTCGGCCGCCTTTCGACGCAATCTCTTCATCGGAGTAGTCAAGGTAGTTACGTGCGGCACCAAAATAACCAAAGCCTTCATCAAACTGATGCTCAAGGGCGGTGTAGTCGTTACCGGTGTCAGTGTGATCCGATAACAAGCCTTTCCCTTCAGTATCGTTATCCAGGTAGTCGTCAGCACCTTGAGAGAAAGCAACCGACATCAACAGGAACTTTTGAATGAGCTGCTTAAGATCCCGGCCATCTTCAGTCAGGTAAGGGGTAGTAATTTCATTACCGAATGGGTCGAAGCGTGCTTCGCCATTAATGGTGGCCTGCACATTGTCGCCCAGCATATCGAAATAGGTGCGAACTAAGGCTTCTGGCGTGGTATCGCCCACTGACCCCCAGCCTGCGAACTCGGTTTGCCAGTCTTTGTGTTGACCCGTGGCATCGTTCCCGGCGATTTTGCCTACCAGGTTCTTTTCCGAACCGGAGACGTCAGCCAGTGTGGTTTGCTGTGCGGCCGGAGTGGTAGACGTTAATAAGGCGCGAGCCGATAACGCCTCATAGTCGCTGACATCAAAATAGGTTTCCAGCGCAGCAACGACCGCCGCTTTATTGGGAAACAAGCTGAGGTCCAGTGCATTGGCATCACTGAAGTTATTGGCAATAAGAATGTTCAGATCATTAATCAGCAGGTGACGCGCAGTCTGACCGCTGTAGGAAACCGCAGAGGCGTCCGCTGCAAACTGGCTGTCGAAGGCGTATACATCTAATACATCATTCACATTGATTGTGAAATCCTTGGTGTACGATGCGCTGGCAGCGTCTTCCACTGTGATGGTGACGTTGACCGTTTCGGTCGTTTCGAAATCAAATGCCACATCGCTGGCCAGCGACAGTTCATTGCCTGTGATCACAAACTCACTGCTGGTTGTGCTGTACGTAAAGGTATCCCCGGCATCGGCGTCGGTGGCCGACAAGGTACCTACCACCACACCGGCTTCGTTTTCATTCACGGTATTGCTGCTCAGTGTGATATCGGTCGGTGCACTGTTATCAGGCTGTTCCGGCGCAGAGTTGTCATCCGACGAACTTCCACAGGCTGTAATAAACAGGGTGGAGGCGATGGCCAGTGCAATTGGATTCAGCTTCATAATGGTCCCTCTAATAACTAATTCGAAATGCAAGCGCTTATCGTTTGCGTTGGGGAAATATACTAACTGATTACAAATGAGAATCAATATTATTTATATTTTATTAATCCACTTTTCATGCAGCAGCAATATCGGGGTTGTTTGAGGTATTGTTCAGAAGCGAAAGATCCGGCGCATAAGTGGCTTCGACTTTAGGTGTAGATGAGCCGCTTAAATACGCCATTATTTTTGTTAATGAGCCTTTCCTCTGTAGTTTTTCGCCGATTCTTTCTCGCACATGGTTTTGGATCTTATTTTTCGTCATTTGTTTCTATTTCGTTAAAAATTTCGCCATATTTTTTCTTTATTTTTCTGCACACCTCAATTTGATTAATTAGAATGCATTTTTGCGTTTTTAGTCCCCGTTGAGAACATTTGAACTTCAATAAAATCAATATCATATGTTTTGTCTTTTGGTTTGTATAAAGATTGGCCTGAACTATGCATTAGTCTTCGCAGGTATAACCCCAGCGGTTAATGAGGATGAGAGATGATTGATTTTTGCGCAGTGCAAACTCTGAAAGTGAAAAAAGTGGCGATAGTGGTCTCCGCTGTATTATGCACAGGGTCATTATTATATGCAGGCCAGCAGCAAAGCGGGTATCCCGCCGAAGGCCAAATCGCTGAAGCTGATGTTTCACAACAGCAATCCTATATATTGAGTGGGGCGACGGAGACACAACTGCAACATCTGGTAGATGAATTAGGAATAGAAGTTTCCCAACGCTTCACAGTTATCAATGCCGCTGCGGTGCAGGTGAGTCCAGAGCAGGCAGCCATGGCGCGCCAGCTATACCCGGAGATTTCATTATTTGACGACAAAAGCGTAGCGTTAAGCGGTAAAGGTAACAACAAGCGTGATTGCCACCCCAAATGCACCGACCCCTCAACGGGTGACGAGTCGGCGAATTATTCAGCAACATCCCAGCCAGAGTTAGTCTGGAAAGGCGAACAAGAATTTTACTGGCAGGTTAAAAACACCAGCAAGCAGGCACTGACAATTGAAAAGGTTGTCATGAGTTGGCCCGAAGAAAACGGCAAGTTGATAGAATTTAAGGTGGGGAGCCATCATCTGATTGCAGAACCCCGCTTGCCAGGTATGACCACACTTGATGCAAGTGTTATGAAAGACCCGGTAATTAAACAGAACCAGTCAGTAGACTTCAAGGTGAGCTTCGCAGGCCCTATTGTACAGAGCTCTCAGGCCTACGACATTACCGTATTCTTCAAAGAAGGTATTTCAGAAACGCTGAACTCAACTAACTATAGTTTTGATGCAAGCAAAAAACGTGACACCTACTTCCCGTCTGTAATAAACGCTGTTGAGCTTCATCAAAACGGCATCACTGGCGAGGGTGTAACCGTGGCGGTTATAGACAGTGGCATTTCCAGTCACTCTAGCCTGAAGAAAAATACGTATGATGCAACCCGCATCAAAGCGTTCTACGACGTGTTTTCAGGTAAAGCATACTCACAGACAGAACTGGAAACTGGTGAGGAGCTGGCAACCGGTGAGCCTGTTGAGATTGAAGACCTCAATGGCCATGGCAGTCATATCAGCAGTATTATCGCGGGTAGCAGTGAATCCTACGATTTAAATAAACTACCTCGTGGTTCATATAATGGGATCGCACCAGATGCGGGATTGGTAGTAGTAAAGGCTTTCGATGAGAAAGGGTTTTCTACTTACCATGACGTCATTGCGGCAATAGAGTATGTCGTTACTCACAAAGATGAGCTGGGTATCGATGTGCTGAACATGTCATTCAGTGCCGACGCGCAATCTCATTACTGGGACGACCCCATTAACCAAGCGGTTATGGCTGCATGGGAAGCGGGTATTGTGGTCATTGCGTCAGCAGGCAATAAAGGACCTGAGGCCATGACCATTGGTGTGCCTGGGAACAACCCGTACGTAATCACTGTGGGCGCTGTTTCTGATAACTATACACGTAACTCAACTACCGATGACTTTGTGACTAAGTTCTCAGCTGCCGGCCCTACTTACGAAGGGTTTCTTAAACCCGAAGTAGTGGCGTACGGTGGACACGTTAGCGGAAATATGAAGTCAGACTCTTATTTGGCCAAAAACTTTCCGCAGTTTCATGACGGGTTTGACTTCTTTATGATGTCGGGCACCTCTCAGTCAACTGCAATGACGTCGGGTGTGGTTGCCTTAATGCTGCAGCTTGACCCTCACCTTACTCCAGATGACATTAAGTGCCGCCTGGTAGATTCAGCTATCCCGGCCATGATTGACAGCGGCGAGCTTGCTTACAGTGTCTTTCAACAAGGTGCGGGCATGATTGATGCCCAGCGCGCAGTCGATAACACCAAAACCGGATGTGCTAACCGCGGAATGGATGTCGCCAGTGACTTACGTGGTGACAAGCACTACATGGGCCCTGCACGTCAGGACGAAAACGGTAACTTCTATATAGAAGGCTTTGCCGGCTTCGAGTGGAACGGTGTGTACCGCGATGCCAATCTGTGGAGCGATGCGAACCTGTGGTCCGATGCGAACCTGTGGTCCGATGCGAACCTGTGGTCCGATGCCAACCTTTGGTCGGATGCGAACTTGTGGTCAGACGCCAATTTATGGAGCGATGCAAACCTGTGGTCAGACGCCAATTTATGGTCCGACGTAAACATGGGTTGGGTAACGCAGGAATAATCAGCGAGTGAATGCAATGTCATTCCCAAGAGCTAGTTGAATTTTCCACGAGGAAGTAAAAAATGAATTCGTTAAAGATAGTCCTTACCATCGCAGTTGTTGCCCTAGCCGGCGCGATGGTATGGCAAACAAACCAACAACCCGAACAACAGGCTGGCGCCTATGTTGTGCAGGGCGGTTCACAAGAAGTGCTGACAGCAGCGGTGAGAAACACCGGCGGTGAAGTCACCCATACCTTCAGTGTGATCAGTGCGATAGGGGCCAACCTTACCCCGTCACAGGTCGATGCACTTAAAACCGAAGGGTACTCTACGTTCGCCGATCAGAAGGTGGTAACAGAGAGTCTTACTCAGCAGCTTGACGGTGTTACGGACGCCGTCTCTCAAACCTTTGTGATCCCGACTTACATCACTCGCCAAACCGGCGCGAGCCGGGTCCACCGGTATGGAATCACCGGGCGTGGTGTCACGGTGGCAGTAATTGACACCGGGATCGGATATTCCTCACGGCCAGGCTGGTACGCCCGTAAAAATCCCGACAGTCATGAGCGGATCCGGGCACAGTACAACGCCATTAATGACCATATGATGTACCGTTCTACTGATTCAGACGAACATGGTCATGGTAGTCACATTACCGGCATTGCAGTAAGCAGTATTAAAGATAAAAACGGCGACTACAACGGAATGGCTCCCTTTGCCGACCTGGTAGTAGTAAAGGCTTTTGATAAGAATGGCCAGGGATCCTACCTGAACGTCATTCGTGGTCTGGACTGGGTGGTGAAGTATAAAGACAGACTCAACATTCGCGTACTTAACCTGTCATTCGGTTCGCTCCCACAATCAAACTATTGGGAAGATCCGCTTAACCAGGCCGTTATGGCTGCGTGGAATGCCGGCATTGTAGTAGTGACCTCTGCAGGTAACGCAGGCCCGGACCCTATGACGGTATCAGTTCCGGGTAATGTACCTTATGTTATTACCGTTGGTGCTGTTACAGACAACTATACCCCCTACGATTTCAGTGATGATCGTATGACCACCTTTTCTGCTGCCGGTCCTACTCACGAAGGCTTCATCAAGCCTGACGTCGTCGCCTGGGGTGGCCACATGCTGGGCAAGATTCATGATGTAAACCTGCCTACCTTGGTTATGCAGCATCCTGAGTCTATCTATGGCCGTAGTTATTATGAGATTTCTGGGACTTCTCAGGCCGCGGCAGTGGTTACCGGTACTGTTGCCCTGATGCTGGAGTATGATCCGACCCTCACGCCGGATGACGTGAAGTGCCGCTTAATGAGCTCTGCTAATGCGGCCGCCGTAGATGGAAAGCTTGCTTACAGTCCGTTTCGGCAGGGGGCTGGCCTTATCAACGCAGTGGCCGCTGTTCGTAGTACCCAAACCGGGTGTGCAAACGCTGGGTTAGACATTGAAGCGGACCTGGCCGGTATCCAGCATTTTCAGGGGCCTGCCCGTGTCGATGACAATAACAAGCTGTATATCGTAGCGCCAGATGGTACCAGCTGGAACGAGGGCACCAGCTGGAACGAAGGTACCAGCTGGAACGAAGGTACTAGCTGGAACGAAGGCACCAGCTGGAATGAAGGTACCAGCTGGAACGAAGGCACGAGCTGGAACGAAGGTACCAGCTGGAACGAGGGTACCAGCTGGAACGAAGGTACCAGCTGGAACGAGGGTACCAGCTGGAACGAAGGTACCAGCTGGAACGAAGGTACCAGCTGGAATGAAAGCCTGACCCCTACAGCGGTTAATGGCTGGGTTTCACAAGAGTAACTAGCGGGTTACGCGTGTGATTACAGAAAAGCGCCTTTTTATTTAAAGGCGCTTTTTTTATTCGCTGAGCCGCCAATTTCCCACTTATGAATAATTTGCTTATTGGCATTTATCAGGTAACTTGTTATTACGCGTAAGGTTTTAACTAATGGACTACACCTTGAAATTCTTCTGTAGCGTGGCATTGATAACTGCCCTCTCTTTTTCTCCCGTCAGCGCCGGACACGGCAATTTTGATATCAACGTACGTTTTCAGAAGCTGAACATTGAACAGGGACTATCCCAGGAAGTCGTTCAGAGTATTTATCAGGATGAAGAGGGGTATTTGTGGTTTGGCACGCAGGAAGGGTTAAACCGCTATGACGGTTACAACTTTGAAGTGTTTAACCAGGAATATGGCAATGAAAACGCGCTTCCCGAAGACTGGATATTTGATATTCAGGAAGATGCCTCTGGCAACCTATGGGTGGCTACAGACGGTGGTGGTGTGGCCATGTTCGACGAACCCGAGCATGCGTTCATTGCCTACCAGCACGACAGCGACGATCCCCACTCATTAAGTAGTAATACCGTACGGGTCCTCTTTCTGGACAGCAGTGGCCGGTTCTGGATAGGCACGGAAAATGGTCTGGATGAGTATCACCCTGATTCCAAACAGTTCGAATCAATTAACATCGCGCCCACGCCTTCCTCTGAATTCAGCGGCGAATTACAAGTGCGGGCTATTACAGAAGATGCCAATGGTTTGCTATGGATAGGCACAGATGGGAGTGGCTTGTATTCCTATAACCCTCAGACTGGCAATGTTGCCCATTATTTTTCTGCACAAGAGAATAATATTATACATTCTGATCGTATCTCATCGTTGCTGGTCGACAGTGAGAACCGCTTGTGGGCGGGAACCTATGACAAGGGGATTGCCCTTATTAACCCTTCTCGCAATCAAGCTGACTTTTACCAGGCGGAACCGGGTGAGGCCAGTTCACTAAGCCACAATCAAATCAGAGATATTCTTGAAGATAACCAGGGGACAATTTGGCTTGCCACAGACAATGGTCTGGATCGCTGGCTGTCTGACGCGCAGGCATTCGCACACTATCGTCACTCTGTGGAAAACCCTTTTTCTTTATCTTCCAGCAAGATCAATACGATTTACCAGGATCGAGGGAACGTCCTCTGGGTAGGAACCTTCGGTGGCATTAATAAGTGGAACACCGCTACCGCTGTATTCAGACACATGTTTAAACAGTCAGATAGTGACGGCAGTTTGACAGATAATGGCGTCAATGCCTTTGCACAGTCGGACGACGGAACCTTGTGGGTCGGTACCTATGGTGGGCTTAATGGCTTGCATGAAACAGATCGCGAAGTAACCGTGTACACGGCGGGCGGTCGCTCTGATTCACCAAAATTTTTAAACGATGACCGTGTAATGTCACTGTACAGTGCAAGCAGCGGCCACTTGTGGATAGGTACGCGCGCGGCAGGGTTGAGTAAACTCAATCTGGCAACCGGCAAACTTGAACATTACAGCAAGCAGGGCGACAGCGATGTAAGCCTGAGCTCGGATGCCATAACCAAAATAGTTGGCCAGGAAAATGGTGAGCTGTTGATTGGCACATGGGGTGGCGGTCTTAATCGGTTTAATCCGCAAACTGAAACATTCACCCATTTCCGAGCCGATCCGTATAACGGCGGCAGTCTGAGCAGCGATAAGGTGCCGGAGATTTATATCACTCAGGACAAAAAAATATGGGTGGGTACCTGGGATGGCGGAATAACGGTATTTAACCCTGATTTTTCGGTGCACAAAGTCTTGCGCATGGGACTGGAGCCGGGCCAATTAAGCGAAGACAAAGTCTGGAGTATTCTTGAGGATTCCAACCATAATATTTGGGTTGGCACCCAAGGCGGTGGGATCAGTTTGCTGCGGGCTGAAAACCGGGAACTGGGTGAGTATGAATTTGAACGAATTGGTCGCAGTCAGGGCTTACCCAGCATGGTGGTGTATGGGCTTCTGGAGGCTGACGACGGGTCTGTTTGGGGGAGCACTAATCGGGGCATCTCTAAAATTAACCCGAACGACTTGTCTATTCTCAATTACGATGCCGACGATGGGCTGCAGAGCAATGACTTTAACTCCGGCGCCTATTTTAAAGGTGAGGATGGGTGGGTGTATTTCGGCGGTAGCAATGGTGTGACTGCTTTTCATCCGGCTAGGGTCCAGCCAAACTCACATGTGCCGCCGGTAGTCATTACAGAATATGCGACTATTAACGAGCGTTCGCCTTTGTCTGACCGGTTGGAAGAAATAGACAAAATTGAGGTTGCACATGAGGATTATCTGGTGTCTTTTTCTTTTGCTGCACTGGATTTCGCCGAGCCGCAAAAAAATCAGTATGCCTATATGCTGGAAGGGTTTGACCGCGAATGGTTGTACACCAACGATATTCGTAAAGCGACCTATACCAACCTGCCTGACGGCAACTACGTGTTTAAAGTGAAAGCGGCGAATAACGATGGTCTCTGGAATGAGGACGGCGCGTCGATAAAAGTAAAAGTGTTACCTCCGGTATGGCGAACATGGTGGGCTTACACCCTGTATGGAATAGTGGGCTTACTGTTGTTGACGGTACTTATCCTTGCATACCGACGAAAATTAAAGCGAGCCAGACTGTATCACCAGGAACTGGAAAATGAAGTAGGCAGACGAACCAAAGAACTTACCGATCTCAACGAGCAGCTGTATACCGCGAATACTTCCGATAGCTTGTCAGGGTTGAAAAACCGGATTTACCTCTTAAGTATTCTGGAAAAAGAAGTCGCCGATATTCAGCGCCAGATATTTAAAGCAAAAAAAGAGGGCAACCCAGATTTGTCAGTCGGTCCCCGGGTGTTTTTCCTGATGATTGATTTGGATAAGTTCAGGGCGTTTAACGAGAAGAATGACAAACGCACTGGTGACAAAGTCATCCAGGAAGTGGGTGAGCTGTTATCTGACTTCTTCCGCACCTCAGACACGGTGGTTCGCTGGGGCGGAGACCAATTTTTGGTCGTGGGTCAGGTTGATGATGTGCGGGAAGTAAACCGTATCGCGGATCGTCTGCAACAACGTATCAAGAGTCATCCGTTCAAAAATAAAAAGGGATCCACCTGCAGTATCACCTGTTCACTGGGTTTCTCTCTCTACCCATTTTATCCTTCTCAGCCTGAGGCAATGGACTGGCAGCATGTGCAGAAAATTGCCTCACAGGCGATGCTTATCTCTAAGCGAGTAGGAAGAGATACGTGGACGGGGGTCAGGGAAGGCCAAGGTGCTCTGACCGACGAAGACATTGAGTCAATGAATAAAAACTATAAGGCACTGGCGAAGGCCGAGAAGATCAACGTCGTAGAGTTTCATAGCTATGCTAAGAGACTCTTCTGACACCGGCAGAGTTCTGCCTTACAGGTAATTATTAAAATGCACGATGAACACTTATGCCGTGCACCGATATAGCCGATAAACACTAAAGAAAAAGAATCCGAGGTAATCCGTGCGCTTAGCAAAGTCTGAATTTTCCCTTCCTGTCATAGTGGTGATGCTGAGTGTCGGGTTGCTGTTTTCTTTCCGGTCAGCCTTCGCCAGCATTTACAACTCATCCGAACAGGTCCTTCACTTTACCCAGCTTGATGCGGAGCGCACGCTGTCGAACTCGGTGGTAAATGCAATTGCGCAGGACGAGCTGGGATTTATCTGGATTGCCACCCAGGACGGTTTAAACCGGTTTGATGGCAAATATGCCAAGTATTACAACAACGAACCGGGTAATCCCTCCAGTCTGGCGTTTAACTGGGTGTGGGATATTCATGTAGACAGTAAAGGCCAGGTGTGGGTTGTGGGCGATGGTGGCATCAGTCGTTATGAACCACAAACTGACAGTTTTATTAATTACCTCCCGGAAACGAGCTACCCTAACCTCAAAGGCAGTAAATTCCGCACCATTGCCGAAGCACCGAACGGCACTCTGTGGTTTGGTACCCAAACCTCGGGTATTGCTGTTTATAATCCGGAAGCTGATGCATTTAGCCATATTGATGGCGGTCTCGATACCAACGGCTCACTGAACAGCAATAACATCCGCGATATATTAATTGATGATGCAGGGAACGTCTGGGTGGCTACCTACGGGGGAGGGCTGAATGTGCTTCCCGCGGATGCCCAGGATTTTCAGCAGTTTACCACTGAGTCGGCAGTCTCCACGCCCAGTGACAATATCCGTAGTTTATATTCGGCCAATGATGGCACGTTGTGGGTGGGCACCAAAGATAGCGGCGTATTCACTTTTGACCGTGAAAATGGCGTGAAGCGCCACGCCTTCTATGAAGAAGGTAAGCCTGGCGGATTCTGTGACAATTGGGTACGCGATATCTATCAGGACAGTAAGCAACGTATGTGGTTTGCCACCACCGGGGGGCTCTGCCAGTGGGACGCGGGCCAGGATAAATTTATTGCTCATCGTCATGACAATACCCGCACCGACAGTTTGCTGGATAACCGGGTACTGGCGCTGTTTCAGGATGACGGCGGAGTTATGTGGGTGGGGACCTACCAGGGGATTAGCCGTTGGAATGCAGAAATAGAACCGTTTGATTTAATCAACCGTTCGTTTGGTGTCGGCAAAGATATGGACAGTGAAGTAATCACGTCTTTTGCCACATCAACCGACGGAACCCTGTTTGTAGGGACCTGGGGCGGTGGACTGAATGTATTCGATACTCAGGCAGGTACGCTACAGGTAGTGCGCGCGGATCCCGGCACGCCAGGCAAACTTCAGGGCGACCGGGTTATGAGCCTGCTGGTCGATAGTGACAATAACCTGTGGGTAGGCACTCAGCGTAATGGCCTGCATTTACGTAAGGCCGGTGACAGCGAATTTATAAATTTTCGCCATGATCCACAGGACCCCAGCAGCCTCAGTGCCAACGCAGTAAGTAAAATCGTGCAACTGGCTGACGGGACAGTGGTAGTGGGAACCTATGGCGGAGGTATTAATCTGGTCAGAGGCAGTTACTCTTTTGACGCCTTCCGTTACAGCGAAGACGACACGCACTCGTTATCCAGCGATCGCGTCATCGATATTATGCAAGACAGTAATGGTGATATCTGGGTGGCCACCAACGGGGGCGGAATAAACCGATTTATTACCGCAGATAAAGTCTTTGAACATTTCAGGTTTGATCCAGAAAACCCTGACAGTATTGAAAGTGATGATATCTATTCTATGCTGGAAACGGAGGAACATTACTGGTTTGCCACCCACAACGCCGGCGTCGCGCGTTTGAGTAAGGATAGCCTTGCCGCGGGTGAGCCGGTGTTCGAACATTTCTCACGGCCTAATATATTACCCAGTAGTGTGGTTTACGGTATGCTTGCCGACCATCTGGGCTATATCTGGCTCAGCCATTCTAAAGGATTGTCCCGGTTGACCCCCGCCACCATGGAGGTGATGAACTTCAATACCACCCACGGTTTGCAGGGCAGCGACTTTAATAACGGGGCTTACCACAAGGCTGATGATGGCCGGATTTTCTTTGGCGGTCCTAACGGGTTTAACACCTTCATGCCGGGTAATGTGCCAATCAACACCAATAAGGCCCCCATCCGGCTGACCAAATATACCCGGTTGAACGAAGAGGTTTTGCTGGCCGACGATATGAGCGAAGAGGGTGAGCTGGAATTAAGTTATCACGACGCCTTTATTGGTTTTGAATTTGCCGCTCTGGATTTCACTAAACCGGAAGACAACAGCTACCAATATAAGTTGGAAGGCTTTACCGACGATTGGATTGACGCCGGTCAGGATAACACCATTACCTTCTCAAACCTGCTGGACGGCAGCTACACATTGCGAGTTAGAGGAACCAACAATAACGGTATATGGAGTGACGATGAGCTGACCATTCCTATTGTTGTTTCTCCGCCGGTGTGGCGAAGCTGGCAGGCCTTCCTGGCGTACTTTTTGATACTCGCTGCGATCGCACTGCTGTTGTGGCGTAACCACAGAGAAAAAAGAGACCGACAGAAAAAATATCAGCAACAGCTGGAAAAAGATGTGCAGCAACGCACCGAACAGCTCCGGGCCGCCAATGAACAATTGGGTAAAGCGTTTGAAGAAACCAGTCAGGCACGGGAAGCAGCCGAAAAAGCCGCCTCAGCCAAGGAAGACTTCCTGGCTATTATGAGTCACGAAATCCGAACCCCGCTCAATAGCATTCTCGGGATGAGTGAATTGTTGCTGAACTCACCGCTGAGTGCTGTGCAGCAGCGCTATGCCGGTTCTGCCCACCGTGCGGGAAGCATGCTGCTGGAGTTGATCAACGATATCCTGGACTTCTCTAAAATGGAGGCGGGTAAAGTTGAACTGGAACAGACAGAGTTTGACTATCATGGGCTGATTGAAGAAACCTGCTTTTTATTCGCGAACCGGGCACAGGAAAAGGGCGTTGAGCTGACTATCGTAATTGATAAGAACTGCCCGAGGTTCATCATGGGCGATGCGCTGCGGCTCCGTCAGGTGTTGTCTAACCTGCTTTCTAATGCCATCAAGTTTACTGAGTCAGGCTCGGTGGATATTACCACCTACAGCGATGGTAAAAGCGTATACATGCGCGTGGCCGACACGGGCATAGGCATGAACGAAGAGCAGCGCGCCAAGATATTTGAAGCTTTTCAACAAGCAGACACTTCTACTACCCGTAAGTTTGGGGGAACCGGTTTAGGCTTGTCCATCACCAAGCAAATCGTTGAACTGATGCGCGGCCATATTGGCGTTGACTCAGTACCGGGTAAAGGCACAGTCTTCGCCATCGCGTTTCCGGTTAAAGCCGCTGACGCGCAAGTCGATGACTGCGATCTGGCTTTGGTAAGACAGGTGCGCGTAAATGTGATTGTCAGGCAGCCGGCTGTACGGCGCATGGCCACGAATACCATTGAGCGGCTGGATGTCCGGTTTAAGGATTTAAGCGACGACTACGAAGCAGGGTTTAATCTGCCTGCTGATGATCATGATATCTACCTGGTGGACGCAGCATTAGCGAAGACCGATCACTGGCAACAGGCCTGGAGCCAGCTACGGCTAAAAGTGATCGTGCTGACCAGTGCCTACGAAGAATTCGAACAGCCCAAAGCGTTACCTAATTTACAGTTACTCAGTAAACCGGTAAGGCGAACCGCGTTGTTCGAGGCTCTACAAGCCTTAATGGATGGCGAAACCTCAGTACGTCAAATCGATAAACCGCAGGCGTTTCAGGAGACCAGTAGATTTAAAGCCAAAGTGCTGCTGGCGGAAGATGCGCAAACCAATATTGAAGTGGCTACCGCCATGCTGACCATGTTTGGCTGTGAGGTCGACACGGCTTTGGATGGCAGTATTGCAGTAGATAAAATTAAACAAAGCCATTACGATCTGGTCTTTATGGACTGTCAGATGCCGGTGATGGATGGCTTTGAAGCTACCAGGCAGATCCGGCGCCATGAGCAAGAGACTTCTTCCTCACCGGCAACTATCGTAGCGCTGACCGCTGGAGTAGGGCTGGGATATGAAGAGACGGCCGTGGCGGCCGGCATGAACGACTACATGAATAAACCCTTTACCTCGCAGCAGCTATTTAAAATGCTGAACCGGCATTTAGGGCAATGTCGCTACGATGTCGAGCCAGGGGAACCTGTGATTGTGGATCAACAGACCCACACCGTTACCGAAAATGTGGTTGAATCCGCACCTTCTGCAAATGAAGCGCTGATCGATCACAGCGCCATCGAGGCGATAAGAGAGATTGAAAAAAGTACCGGCAGGGAGCTTTTCAGTCGGGTGTTAGCTACATTTGAACAAGAGATGAATCAGAAACAGCCCGAACTCAATACATTAGTGGAAGAGGGCGATGCACAAGGCATCAACAGAGTGGCTCATGCGATGAAGTCATTGTGTGCGAATGCGGGGGCAAAACTACTCAGGGAGCTATGTGGTATCATGGAAGCTGCGGCTAAAGAGCAGAATTTAGACACGTGCAAGCAGTCACTGGCAGAATTCAATGCTAATTATTTACCCACATTACAGTCGCTAAAATCAATCGTGAGTAATTCGAATGAATAACAATTCTGGCGAGACCTTTCAAAACGCCAAGGTATTGATCTGTGACGATGACCCGACCTATTTACTGGTTATGCGGGATACCCTGGAAAGCGAGAACTTTCAGGTCATTGATGCGGCGGATGGTGATACAGCAATCACCAAATACCTGACCTACCAGCCTGATATTGTGCTGCTGGATGTACAAATGCCCGGCATGTCAGGGTTAGAAGTCTGTAAGCAAATACGCCAGCATAAAGCCGGCAAGGATGTGCCTATTTTAATGGTGACCGGGGCGGACGATTACGCCTCAATTCAGAGCGCCTATGATATCGGCGCCACGGACTTCCTGCCCAAGCCCATTAAATGGCCGATAGTCGGGCATCGGGTGCGGTACATGCTGCGAACACGTAACGCGCTGCGGGATCTCCAGTCCAGTGAAGAACAATTGCGCTATCTGGCCTATCACGATGACCTGACCGGGCTGGCTAACCGCCAGAGCTTTCGCGAGCATTTGCAGAAGTTTCTGACCCTGGCTAAGCGTGATAACCATCACGTGGGTGTGTTGTTTATCGATCTGGACCGTTTTAAGCGAATTAACGACACCCTTGGCCACGAATTTGGTGACAAGCTGTTGGCCAAAGTTGCGAAGATTCTGCTTAATAATTTGCGCGACTGCGACCTTATCGCGCGGGATGCCAGAGAAGACGATGTGAGTGAAGTGGCCAGGCTGGGCGGCGACGAATTTATTGTGATGCTCAGCAAGGTCACCGACACCAATGACATCGCGCAGGTGGCTCAGCGTATTATCGACTCCGTCTCCAAGCCCATTAAAATTGGCCAGTATGAGGTGGTGGTCACGCCTAGCTTAGGTATTTCTGTGTATCCACACGACGGCGAAAATGGCGAAGAGCTGATGAAAAACGCCGATGTGGCCATGTATTACGCGAAGGAGCGTGGTCGCAGATGTTATAAGTTTTATTCCGACTCGCTCAACGCCCGTGCGCTGGAGCGGTTGCAACTGGAAGAATCGTTACGCACGGCACTGGTTCGCGAGGAGTTCGAGCTTTATTATCAGCCGCAGGTAGATCTGAAATCAGAGCAGATCACCAGTGTTGAAGCTTTGATCCGCTGGAATCATCCTACCTTGGGTATGGTGTCTCCCGGGGAGTTTATTCCCATTGCCGAAGAAACCGGACTGATTATTGAAATTGGTGAGTGGGTAATGAAAACGGCCTGCGCACAGGCAAAAAGCTGGATTGATGAAGGTTTCCCGCCCTGTCGTATGTCGATAAACCTGTCGAGTGTACAGTTTAAACGTTCTGCCCTCACCGAAACCATAAAAGACGTTATCGAAGAAACCGGGTTGCCGCCGGAATACCTGGAGCTGGAGCTCACTGAAAGTGCCGTTATGACGGACGTAGAGCAGAACATACAACGACTGAAGCAACTTAAAAATATGGGTATCAAAATCGCCATCGATGATTTTGGAACGGGATACTCCTCGTTGAGCTATCTTAAGAAGTTCCCTATCGACACTTTAAAAATAGACCGCTCATTCGTCACAGACCTGGCAGAAAATAAAGAAGATGAGGCGATCGTGAAAGCCATTATGGCTCTGGCTGATACTATGAACCTGGGGGTTATTGCGGAGGGCGTAGAGTCGCAGAGCCAGCTGGCCATATTAAGGCAGTACGAGTGTGAACTTATTCAGGGCTATCTGTTCAGCCGGCCTCTGAACAAAGATGATATCGGTATGTTATTAAAAACGGGTTTGCCGAAACGCAAACAACAGTAACGTATCGTCCCGGGGGCTCACAATAATTACGGACTGACCACAGTGTTAAACGCAATGTCTGAACACGTTAATACCGACCCAGCAAATACAGTAGTATTAGTTGATAACGAGCTGTTGCCCTCCGTGGAGCTCACCGAGCTACTGGCTGAATGTGGTTTACAGGTCAGGGTATGGAGTAAATCATTTAAGAGCCTGGTGGCCGATACCAGTGCTGATTCGTTTGCGTATGTCTTTTTAAACGTAAATTATTGCGGCGACCCAAAGTACTTTGCTGAGCAGGCGCTGTCACTTAACGCCCCGGTGGTTTACTTTAATCCTCAGAGTGAAGGCGTGGTACCCGACGACGCTGAGCAGCCGTTTTATTACCTGACGGGACAGCCATCAGTGGTAGATGTGCGGGTGGCGCTGGAAGTCAGCCGGTATAAGTTCCGTAGCCGGGGCACTATCAGCAGTCAGCTAAATATGCTGAGCAAAGCCTTCTCCTGCGTGGGAGATTACCTGATTTGTCTGGACTTTCAGGGGCACATCACACATGTGAACACGCGTGCCTGTGAGTTGTTTTGCGTTAATGAAGCCGAGGTTAAAGGAACACCCTGGTACACCCTTATTAAAACCCGCCAGGACTTATCTGCCCGCCACACCCAACAGTTTATTTCAGCGGCCATTAATACCCGGGCGGTCACAAAAATCCAGCCAATCGCACTACAAATCTCGAAGAAAGAAAGTGTACTGGTGGATGGCATCATCGGGCCAACTAACGAGTCAGGCAATAAAACCGGCGTAGTGTGTATCCTGCGGCAGTTAACCTCACTGGGGGCGCTGCCGGATTTAGTTAGCAGTGAAGAGAATGCCGATGAGATTGACATTCACCGTATTGAAGCCACCGGCACATTGCTATTCAGTCCCGACCAACTGAACAATATTAACCTGCGGTATGGGCGTCTGGTGGGTGACAGGATACTGGTGGAGATAGGTGAAGAATTAAAGTCAGTGCTCAGGCCGACCGATCTGGCTACCCATTATGGCGGGGCGAATTTTCTGGTGCTTTTCTCTGAGTCAACTAAAGCACAAATCGACAATTTGGTAAAAATACTCCAAAAGAAGCTGGTGTCGCACAAATTTCATGACGGTCAGATTAGCCTGACGTTCAGCTTTGGGTTGGCAACCAATAACGAGCTGGTTAACTACTCGCCGGTTGAGTTATTTTACTATGCCAATTACTCATTGGCACAGGCGCAGGACTTGGGTGGCGATCAAATACGCATCTGGAAACAGGAAAACGCCCTCCAGCAAATAGGCAACTTTGACCGGGTCAGTGGTAACTTTTCTGAAACCGGCAGCACCGATTATCAGAAAATGTTGATGCTGTGGAGTATTCTTAATAATCCTCAACACATTGCCACCGAAACAGAGTTTCTTGAATTTCTGCTCTCTCATCTCAATTCCGGCTTCGAATTAGCAAAATCAGCTTTTTTTGCGCTGGAAGGTGACAGTCTGAACTTTAAAGTAGGATTGGATGCTACCCGAAGCGTGTTGGGGGCAGGGGATGTGGGGCTGTCCGACAACCAGCAGGAATACATGGAGGAGGTGCGCAATGGCGAGACCCAAGAAGTTATCTTCACCTCCATTCTGGGCGACAGTACCGAAGTGTGTGTGGTGATCAAAGGCAACAAGTCACCGCTTGGATTGCTGTGGCTTGCGTTTGCTGCCGAGCAAACGTTTAGCCTGAAAAACCAGCGGATGCTGGATAATATTGCGGAGTTTGCTGCGGTGAAACTGGAGCAGCTGGCCAGTTCAGTAAACCAACCAAAATCAAAACTAAACACAAGTGCGGGCGAGGAACAGGACGGGATAAATTTCTGGTACACCTCCCGGGAGATGGCAGAACAGGCTGAATTCATTGAAAAAGTGGCGCCCACAGATGCCACCGTATTAATTACCGGTGAGTCAGGCACGGGCAAAGAATTACTGGCCAAAAGCATCCATGCCCGCAGTACTCGCAAAGACAAGCCGTTTGTAATTTTTGACTGCGGTGCGGTAGTGGAAAGCCTCATCGAAAGTGAATTGTTCGGACACAAACGGGGCGCTTTCACCGGGGCGAGTAAAGATTCAGTGGGCTGTATTCAGCGTGCCCATAAGGGCACCCTGTTTTTGGATGAGGTGGGCGAGCTACCCATTGAAACCCAGGTTAAGCTGCTGCGCTTTACCCAGGAAAAGCAGTTTGCTCAGGTGGGCAGCAACAGTTACAAAAAAGTGGATGTACGGTTAGTCGCGGCCACCAACGTCGACTTACTGGAACGAATTAAGAAAGGGCTGTTCAGGGAAGATTTATACTACCGACTTAACGTATTTAACTTAAAAAGTTTGCCGCTGCGCAAACGCAAAGATGACATCCTGTATCTTGCCGGACGCTATTTGACCCTGTTTGCCGAAGAATACAGCAAGTCCATTGTTGATTTCAGTGAAGATGCTAAACAGGCATTGCATCAGTATGAATGGCCGGGCAATGTCCGGGAGCTAAGAAACCTCATTCATAAAGCGGTAATTCTGTGTCAGTCCCGATTGCTAAACTGCACCGATCTTGGATTATATCCGCTGGAAGACATGTTCACAGAAACCGCCGATGTACCTTCAGTTGATAACGCGTCTGTTGTTTCGTTACCCGGCCAGATGGCGAACAAAAGCGCTCCCACCGATGTGGTAACTCTGGGCTTTCCCGAACACGCTGAGCAAACGTCAATGTGGCAGCAAGCATCGACAGCAGACAGCGCCTTTTCAGATAGGGATACTGCGCCATCTCAGGGACGGGCTGCAGATCCGGGCGTGGATGATCAAGAGCCTGTAAATGACAAAGTGCTGGATGATTCTCACTGGACCACGTTAATTTCGATGAGCCGTGAACAGGGCTTTCAGATTGCGCCGTGGCTCGAGCGCTGTCTGATGGAACGCAGTCTGCGAGAAAATAATCAGGTGGTGTTGCGCGCGGCAAATACCCTTGGCGTTGCTGAAAGCTCGTTCAGAAGAAAGTGGCAAAAACTTCAGGATATCAGCGCACCGCTCACAGCCGAATTGGCAGCGTCCAGTGAACGTGCAGTGCATATGCTCCTGAGTACCCCGCAAATCACCAACAAGGTAGAGACCATGCAGGCGTTACTTACCCAAGCATGTGAAGATCTCAGCTTGTCCGCAACCCAAGGCGCCCGGGTGTTAGCCGTCTCCGCGCCTACCTATCGTAAAATGCGGCGTGAGATAGCTGGCTAGTGTTTTTTGTTTTGGTAACGTCAGAATGGGTCGCGCTTAACCGCACGACCCGCATTGGGCAGTATCCCTAATATCTTGTCAGCACCGCTGCTTCAATAAATGACCCGCCTCACTGATGGTACAAAAACGTACCGCCCGCTGTTCTGAAACAAAGTCCACAACCCGCCTGATTGCCGTAGTAATAGTTTCGAATGCATTTTTTTGTGCGACCAGGCTGTTACCGTTATCCACTAACGAGGAACTGTGCATGAACATATGCAGAACCGGGTAATCGTTCTCAAGGGCCCGCTGACACAGTGCAATCATGTCGTCTGACGTTGTGAGCTCAGGGCATAAATATAATTGCCTGAGTAGTCTCGTGTGCCAGGCCACACCTACCGGACGAAGCAGCTTGGCGGCGGGATGCGAAAGCTGTTTATAGATGGCGTTACTTTTCGAAAAGTCAGCCCGGTTAAAGCCGACCGTCACCGGTATCTCGTAGATAGCGCGCTGCGCCCCGGCAACGGTGGGGGTTTGACTGTCTGGCCAGTAAGGGAGCAATGGCGCATCACTGCAGTCAAAGTAATCAGTGCGGTAAAAGGGGTACACACTGGAGTCGACATCTATGCCGTACTGCGTCAGCAGTTGCAGTACTTCCCCGTTAATACCCCATCTGCCGGTGCGGAAGGAGCGCGGTGTAGTACCAAACTGTTCGCGCAGTTTGTCTATCAGGGCTTTTAGTTTCGCTTCGACCTGTGAGGAAGGCAAGTTTACAACGTGGGATTCCTTTTCCCCGGTGGCGCCGTAAAAAGGCGGGTTGGCCCACGGATGAAGGTGGGCACCAATTTCACAGAGCTTTTCTTCCACATAAGGACGCAACGTGTGCACCGCCTGGCTGTCATCAGCAACCGCGTAGTCTACAAAATAGGTGGGACGCACGCCTAATTCGGCGAACAAAGCCTGCAGCCCCGGGAGTTGCTTAATATTATCTAACGCAAAGTCAGACTCAGGAAAGCCCTGCTCCCAGTCCCACTCTTCTTCAGTGTCTATAGACAATACGAAAAGTAGCGGGGGCTGTGTGGGTTTTGTTAATTCACCAACAGAAGGAGCCGATGTGCCCAACCTTGGCGCCAGCCAGGCTTTTTCGTTCGATAATGATAAAGTTGATGCCCGGCGTACGATAGCCGACGAGGCATTCAGTGCCAGATTCTTCTGGTAAGTAGCCGCCGGCCAGTTGTTTCTCACCGGGGCATAATCGGTGGGGGCGGGGGCAGAATTATAAAACTCACTTACCCCCGTATTTTGCATTAATAACGCCAGGATCCGGCAATAGTGTTGTTCCTCTGAGTTTGCCAGCCGTTGCGTTATGTACGCAAGCAACTGGTTTGCTTTTCGCTCCATCGCCGCATACTGATTATTGCTGTAATAGTTAGCCAGCAGCAACACGTTGACCTTCCTGAGATCCTGCGCCGTCCAGGTATCATTGGGGTACTCAAGGATCTCAGGGGTCTGCAGATAGGGCTGTTCGTTTTCAGCCATCCATTGTGCATAGAGAACAAGGGCGTCTCTGGCCTGGTAAAAATATTCGTCACATTCATCCTGGTGACTTTTTACAAACAGGTAGCGGGTGACGGCTTGTAAAAACACCGTGTAAAACCAGCAGTGTTCAATATTTTTAAGATCCCTCTCATCCACATCATCATTGGGGTGGAAAGTATGCAAAATAACATGCTCAGCATGGGCTAAGTAGGCCTTGTTCTGAGTAAGCTCGAAGCTGTCTAACAGGGCCTGAATGTAGTTTGCGGTTCCCCGGTCCAGAGGATACTGTTCTTTGAACGGATTTTTTAAGCCACGCACATGCCGGTTTCGCAGCGATAATGCCAGCTCAAGGCAGGTGCCGGAACCCTCATACACCCGGGTTATCCATTTCGTCAGTGTCAGAACGGCCTGCTTACTTCGTTCATCGCCGGTAAGAAAATAGTGCAGCATCAGGCCGGTGGTATAGCAATGTTGCCCTCCGGGACCGCCACCCCCGGCATGATCCATATATGCGCCCTGCTCGTGGTGTTTTGAATAAGAACGGTGTGAGCTGGTATACGCTTGCAGGTAATGATCGGTGTGCCAGAAAAGCCCGCCGTTATATTCAGGCTTATCAAACTCGGTATGATAAATATCAATATCAACCACATGAGCGGCAAGATCGTTAGCCAATTCGAACCAACGATTATCGCCGGTGAGCAAGTATTGTCTTAACATGCCGTAAAGCGGATCGTACTGATTGTTATAATGACTGACGAATATCTCGCTGCCGTCCTGGTAAGCAGCTTCATGATCCGCATACAGGTCGCCAAAATTACGCCAGCCATATTCATCCAGTTGTTCGCGCTTGGCAAAGAATGAGCTATCGCCATCCAGCCCCTGCTGGATTATCGTGTGCAGTTCATCAGTTGGCCGGGTAGCGCTAAAATGTGCCAGCACATTGCATTGCTGTGTCCAGGCAGGGTCAACATGCCATTGTGTGCCCGCTAAACAGGAATCCAGGCTAAGGTCGTTTTCAGCAAACCATACTGTGTGGGATTTTTTCTCGCCCCCCTGCAATTCATGGGGGGCATTCTGAGCCACGGGGAACAACTCCATGCGTATTTGTGCCGATGTGCAGGTCAGAGCGCTGGGAAAGTTCTGCCAGAAGTCGGCCATCGTAATCACATAGTGTGAGGTGCTATTTTTTAGCTGCGGTTGGCATCTGTTCCCGGCTAGCAGTTCTTGGCCGCCACTTTCAACAACAAATCCATTGCGATCAAAAGGCAGCTTGTTGTGTCTGTTTACATGCACAGGGCTTTGCCAGTTCTCACCACCACTGGCAACCTGAGAAATGGTAAACGGCTGACTGGGTAACGGCTGGAAATCTTCACCTGGCGCGAGTCGGTATTGTATGTCGTCATCCGGGGAATGTGTCTGACATACCGCCAGACTATTGAAGTAAAACGCATTCGGGTCGCCTAAGTCCCATAAACCATTCTCGTGCACTGCCGCAGCAGGATTATGAATGACCAGCTCCAGGCTCGTGGCAGGCAGCCCGGCATATATTCGATAATGTGCCGTAAACGCAATATGAGACTGAGCCTGCTCATTGCGGAACCTGCCGCTCATGGTTACCAGCAGGCTCAGCGTGTCCCCCGTCACAGGAGAACACGCATGTTCGACCCGGTGCTCCTCTGCGTAAGCAAACCAGACATTATTATGCGCATCGCATAACTCTACAAAAGAATCCGCGTGACACTCATCACTAAGCGGCACTGACAGCTTAGATTTACTAAGCGTGAAGTGATGACCACCACCGGTGATTAAAAAATTATCGACACTTTCTTCCACCGATAAGCCTTGCGCACTTTTCTGGGGAAGCGTTTTCAACGGATAAGGGGTCACCGATAAACGACAAGACTCAGGCAGGCCATTACTGTCTACTGCACTTATTTCCAGCCATTTAATGCTTTGATCAGGCCACCGCGCCAGCGTTCGACAATGGCAGTCTATGTCGCCTTTATCTGAGTTTAACCGGAGTTGGGAAATGGACGTGAGAGCCCCTTGTGGGAAAGGCACGCCGGTACTTAGCAATTTGGGGGAGGAGGTGCGTGCATCACGCCGCAATGTTACGTGGAGTTTGCCTTCCTGGTCAGTCTGCATAACGGCGCAATCCGTTGAAATAGTATGTATTCACTACAAAGTTATCTCATCTTTCACAATATTGCTACGCGGGGAAGATAGGGGAGAGAAATCCGGGAATTGCAGCGGGCGTCTAAAGGGGGTGATTTTTATACTATTTGTGTATTTAGTAATCAGCTGAAATCGTGCTAAAAAATTATTAAGCCGCAACAAAAAAAAGCGGTACTTCAACTTCTTTCATTTCTTATTTTGGAAAATGACATTATGAAAACGGATTTTACCCAAGTGGTATTCAATGCTCTGGGCATGATTAACCAAACACGTGCGGATGATCGTCAGATCCCACTATCCCCTGATACGTCCTTATATGGTCCTAAAGGGCATTTGGATTCAATGGATTTAGTGAGTTTACTCGTCGACATCGAAGACGACTTGGCTGACAGCGGATTTAACGTATCACTAAGCGATGATAAGGCCATGTCGCGAACAAACAGTCCTTTTCTCAATATCAACACGTTAGTTAATTTCATCGAAGTGTCGATAAAAGAAAGGGACAGCTCATGGGTCGGTTAGTTGTTATTACAGGAGCCAGTCGCGGTCTTGGGCTAGCGTTGGTTGAGCACTTTGTGGCGAAAGGAGACACCGTGTATGGGCTGTCCCGTGGGATGTCTGACTTTCAGCACGAAAACTATCGTCATCACGAGGTAGATGTTACCGATGAATCCGCGCTCACTCTCTTCTTTCGGGAGCTAAAAAGCCAGGCCTCTCATATTGATGTGCTCATTAACAATGCCGGCATTGCCAGCATGAATGCATTTGCCATCACCCCGTCAAAGACCAGCGAACGTATTTTTGACGTCAACGTACATGGTACCGCGCTCTGTTGCCAGCGGGCGTTAAGTCTGCTCAAGCGCAGTGAATCCCCAAGAATTATCAACTTCACTACTGTCGCCGTGCCTTTACTGCTTGAAGGCGAAGCGGTGTATGCCGCTAGCAAGAGTGCGGTAGAAACGCTAACCAAAATACTCGCTAAAGAATACGGCCATTTCGGTATTACCTGTAATGCTGTGGGGCCGTCACCCATTGCCACTGCGCTTATTCAGTCTGTCCCCAAAGACAAAATAGACAGGCTGATACGCAAGCAAGCGGTAAAACGCATGGCGGAAGCCTCCGATGTGCTTAATGTTGTGGACTTTTTCGCTAAACCGGAAAGTCACATGATCACAGGACAATTGCTTTATTTGGGAGGGGTGTCGCAATGATTGAGTTTTTCCTGGAAACCATGAGAAAGTCGCCGGAGCATGAAGCGGTAGTAGCAGATTCATTACGAATTACTTATGGAGAGTTACTGCAAGAAATTGCCTCGCTTGAGGCATGGATAGAAAAAGAAAACATTCCCGCTGGTGCCGTTGTTTCGTTTAACGGGGACTACTCTGCCAGTGCTATTGCATTGTTTATGGCGCTGGCGAATAACCACAATATTGTCGTGCCGCTATCAAATGATTCACGCGCGCACTTCGATGAGTTTCGGGCCATTGCACAGACAGAATACGATATCAGCCTGGATGACGGCGAGTGTGTGGCTCACAAAACCGGACGTGATGCCAATCATGAGCATTATCAGGCATTAAGAGAAGTCCGGCACCCGGGACTGGTATTATTTTCATCGGGCAGCACAGGTAAGAGTAAGGGAATTGTACAGGACCTGAGCCTGTTGATGAGAAAGTTTAAAACGCCACGTAAATCGTTGCGCATGCTTATTTTTCTGCAGCTTGACCACATTGGCGGCGTGAACTCGCTGCTGTTTGCGCTGGCGAATAAAGGCACCGTCATCGTTGCTAACGATCGGTCCCCTGAAAGCGTCTGTGAAGCAATACAGAATCATCGAGCTCAGGTGCTGCCCACGTCGCCCACATTTCTGAATTTACTGTTGCTGAGTGGTATCCATACCCGATATGACCTCTCCAGTCTGACCCTCATTACATACGGTACTGAGCCTATGCAACAAAGTACGCTGGCTCGTCTCAATGATGTGTTTCCGAACACCCAGTTTCAGCAAACTTATGGGTTATCGGAAGTGGGGATTCTGCGTTCTAAGTCAAAAGATCCTGGCTCGTTATGGGTCAAGGTCGGTGGTCAGGAATTTGATGTGAAGGTGGTGGACGGCACGCTGCGTATCCGCTCTGAATCTGCCATGCTTGGCTACCTTAATGCGCCATCGCCATTCGATGAGGAAGGCTTTATGGATACCGAGGATCTGGTGGAGCAGCAGGGCGAGTGGATTCGGATCCTGGGTCGCAAAAGCGAAATTATTAATGTCGGTGGTGCGAAAGTATTTCCCGCAGAAGTGGAAAGTACATTGCTGGAAATGCATGAGGTCGAAGACGCCGTAGTGTATGGGGAGTCCCACCCTATCACCGGGAAAATTGTGGTGGCGAAAATTAAACCTACGGGGGCCATGACGCCGCGGGAAATGAAGTTACGGGTTAGACAATTCTGCACCGATAAAATGAACAGTTATAAAGTGCCCAGTAAAATATTGCTCACTGAAGATACAACCTATAACGAGCGATTCAAACGCATGCGGAGGGATGTCAAATGATTGAAGCAATAGCGGAAGAAAGAAAGCGTACCGTCAACGGGCGGCAGATGGTGAAGAAAATGATGATAGCGCTTAGCCAGCTTATCGTAATGCCTCTGGTTGTACCTTGTAAGCTTGAAGAATGGCTAAGTGAGGGGAAAGCAGAGACGGTATTCGGCTTTTCTGCTCAACTCGTTGCCATGCTGCCAGGCATGCCGGGGGCATTTTTGCGTAAGGCCTTTTATTCACTCACTCTGAAATCGTGCTCAACCGATTGTCACATTGGCTTTGGGACCCTGTTTGCGCATCGCTCGTCTGTAATTGAACAGCATGTATACATTGGCACCTATGCCATTATCGGGTCAGCGCATATCGGCGAATATAGCCTGATAGGCAGTCGCGCCAGTATCATTAGCAGACAGACACTGCATACGATGGGCAGTGACGGACGCTGGACGTCTTACAGCAGTGATGCAGTAGTGCCTACTACTATTGCCAAAAATGTCTGGGTGGGCGAGGGATGTACTATAGCGGCCGACATTGGTGAGGGCAGTCAGATAAGTTCCGGCTCTGTGGTGACCACTGACATCAAACCGGGGATTCTAGTAGGCGGCAATCCACCCCGGTTCATAAAAAATATTGATATTCCGGTAGCCAGCTAACTCAGGTTTAAAATTATGTCTGTGCCGTCCTCGCGACAAAACTTTATCGACTGGATGAAAACAATAGGAATGCTGCTCATTGTGGCAGGCCACGTAATTGGCGATCCTTACTCCGCGTTTAACCAAATTGCGCAACCCGCTTATACCAAGCAATTAGGTGTCGCCTTTTTTGTTTTTATAACCGGGTGGGGACTGGCTAATGTACGCAGTCCGACGCCGCTTACTGTGTACAGCCGGTTGTTCGCCATATTTGCCTATGGGTTCGTCTTCGCGGTCTTGTTTAGTCTTCTTGCGCTTGTGCTGAAGGGAGGCTTGCAACTGAGTAATTACTCGCCCTTTTTATTAGGCGCCAATGTGTTGTTTAACAACTTTCCCGCCAACCCCACAACCTGGTATATCGGGACGTATCTGCATTTGTTGGTGCTCTGGTTCCTCGTAACCCGGCACATATCTGTGAACATGATGACGCTGGTCGTTGCCTTTATACTGGAAAATATAATCAGGATGAGTCTGTTGAATGCAGGCGTGCCCTTTATTGCTTATATGCTTTTCCCTAACTGGCTGACAGTATTTTTACTCGGTCACTATCTTCACCAGCATACCGACAAGCCATCGTTAAAACTTGCCGCAATTGTGGGCGCTACGTGGGTGCTGGTCGCGGCCGGCTGGAGTAATGTTATGAACGGCATCACGGTTGGTGATGGCTTCCCATTCCGCTCTTTATTTGTAGAGGAGCAGTGGGCGATACCGCTTCAGTCATTACTGATTTCTGCCACTTATTTTATTAGTACCTGGCTGTTTTTCCAAATGGCGAGATGCCTTCCTGAAAGCCGGGTTGTGAAGTTTTTTGCCCGCAATACTATTATTATTTTTATAATCCATTTGCCCATTATCTTCGCTATTTATCCAACCTACTACGCATGGTTAGACACCTTTGGGATACCGCCGTTGGCACAACAATTGAGCCTTATTGTATTTATTTACTGGGGATGTGCTATGGTCTCAGAGTGGATCACCCGTGCGTTACGGCTGGAGAGATGGCGTGAACCTTTATGGAAAAGGTTACAGCTCAAGTGGTTCAGAGCACGGCCGGCCGGGTAGGTGAAAAGAGATTCAGCTCGTGGGCACAGGTGTTGATAGAGTACGCCTTATAGACTACCTCTTTCCCATGGAGCTTTAGAATTGGTCGGTGAATACTGTGACCCTTGTCTCGGCAACAAATGGTCACTCACCGTGGTACGAAAAAACGAGATATACACGGGGTAGTTTCGTTTACAGCAATAACAAACAAAAAGCCGCATAAGCGGCTTTTTTGAATACAATTAATCTAACTTTCCTCACTCGTATTGTTTAAGTGGAAGGCGCGTAACTCGCTCATGCCTAAACTCGGAACCCGTTCACCAGTGATTGCGATGAGCTGGCCATATCTGCCAGTTGCCTGGCGGCATCGCTGGCCTGAGTTGTATCTTGCTCAATTGACTGCGACATTTGTGATATGCGGGTGACATTTTCGCTGACACTGGCCGATGCTGCGTTCTGTTCCTGAGTCGCTTGTGCCACAGCCTCTGCCATTACCTGAACCCGCTCCACGATAGCAGCCAACTCTTTCATGGCTTTGGATACATGGCTAACCATGTTTATACCGTTACCCGCCACCGTCACGGCCTCTTTCATTTGAGCAACCGAAGAACGGGAAGACTGATTCATGCGCTCAATAATAGCGGCAATTTTTTCAGTGCTGGACTGGGAGCGTGTGGCTAACGTTCTCACCTCATCGGCCACCACCGAAAATCCCCGGCCGGCTTCGCCTGCCCTGGCCGCTTCAATGGCCGCGTTTAACGCTAACAGGTTGGTTTGTTCAGCAATGCCGGTTATATCTTCCAGCAGTTGGGTGATATTCACCACTTCTTGCTGCAGCGATTCAATCACACTCTGAGACTCGGTTAGTTGTCCTACCAATTGCTCTATGTTTTTAGCTGCTTCATGGGCAAGCGCCATATTTTCACGCAGGTTATCCCGCGCCGTAACGCCATGGTCCCGTGTTTCTACTGTGGAACGAGCCACGTCAGAAATTGAGTTAGACAGCTGTTGTACACAACTTACCACCTGCTGTGTTTCATCGTGCTGACGACTGACACTGTCATTACTGCTTCGCATGATGGTATTGAGTTGCCCCGCTGCGGCAGACAGGCTGGTGGCATCATTTTTAATTTTCCCGACAATCGTTTGAATTTGTTCGATAAAATTATTAAATGGCCGGATTATGTCATTAATTTCAGGAATGCTTGACGGTGCCAGGCGGCGTGTCAAATCACCGTCTCCCTGGCTTAATGTTTCACAGGTATTACCGAGAGCCGCCAGAGGTTTAAGCACCATTTTGGTAAGCATGAGTGCCAGAATTGCAGCAAGTATCAATATGACCAACGATTTAATCACCACGGAGAGTAGAAGTCGGTTTTTCAAGGCAACCGCGGGCGCCAGTGCCTCGGCTACGTCAATTTCCGCGAGCAGACCGTAGGTGTAATCGCCTAGCCTGACGGGCACATAAGCTGAGAATACTGATTCACCGCGATAATCCTCGACAGTATCAAAGCCTTGTTCGCCGCGCAGGGCTTGGTTGGCCGCGCTACTTTCAACGCGTTGGATCCCAACTGACGTGCCGGCTTTACGAATTTGTGGAGCGATATCCCCAGGGATAGCTCGCAGGTATTCTTCAGGCTCTTGCAGGAAAAAACGGCTTTCCGTCACCAGCAGATGATCCGGCGATACCAGGTACGTTTCACCTGAGTTTCCAAATCCGCGGGCTTCCCATTCACTGTCGTGGGTCATAATTTGACTGATGCGATCGATGGGTATCTGAAAAATAAGGATCCCAACCCGCTGGCCCTGCGCATTCACAATCGGAGAAGACAGGAATCCCGCTAGCGCATCATAAGAGGGTAAGTATACCTGTAGCTTACTCATGGAGACGTTTTCAGCGTCCTGTTGTTGCATTGCGAGACGGTAAGCTTCACCAATTCCGGTATCTGCATAAGGACCGTGTTTCACACTGCTGCCGTAATCAAGCTCTTTAAAAACGCTGTATACGATGTTCCCGGTGGCGGGGTCGACGATAAAAATATCGTAATACCCGAAATCGTACAGAAAGCGTCGGATGTGGGGGTGGAACTGCGCATGGGCAGTGGTATAGCGTGAGTTAACAGGAGGCTGTAGCAAAAGATCTTTTTCACCCAGGCCATGGTTGGAGCCAGCAATATAATCGTATTGAAGGGTTTGCGCTGTAGGATTTAAATTATCGAGCAACGCCAAAGGAGCAGTAAAGGCTTCGCCATTGCGCGTTCTGAATGCTTGATTAAAGTCGTTAGTGTAGTAAGACGCAAGCGCTTGTCTTTGCGATGTGGTCAACGGCGCCCGCTCACTACTATAGCTGTTAAAGGCAGGGACGAACTCCTGCGCAGCGCTGACGATAAGCGGCGAATCTGAAAAGTTGCTGATCTGTGCCTGACTAAATTCAATATATCGGGAAATGGCTTGCTGAGCCTGAATGCTTTGTTGAGTGAGCTTTTCTCGTGCAGCATTTTCAAGTGCAGTATTGGAGGACGTCACCGAGACATACAGGAATACTGTGGCCAGGGTCAAAATAGATATGCCCACCAGCGCCATAATAGACAATAACAGCCGTGTTCTTAATTTCATGTGGTAAGTCCCTCTACCTTCCCAGCAGGGAAATGTTCAGATTGATTGAATTTAGTACATAATGCGGAAGTCTTCCTATTTTCTGTGGTGATTATGTTGCTATTGCCGCTAAACAACGCCGAAAATGTTGATAATTGTTTACGTGTTATACTAAAGTCTACCTCTTTCTTCGATGCTTAACGAACTCTCAGTGGCACGAAGTTTTTTACCTGAACGGGGGCAGGAATGCTATTCAGCGGTGCTTTTATTATCCGTTTTTAAGGCCAATAAAACCCCTAATATGGCAAACAGTAAGCCGGTTTGTAGGTAGGGCAGGTGGGCGTCGGCGTGAGGTGATACCACGAACGTATACAAGGCCTGTAGAATAAATATGCCGGTAGCAATGTGAAAGGCGATGCGGGTGAATTTATGTGACATACATGTTCCTGTGACGGGGCTGAGCGCCCCGTATTATTCTGTTACCAATGGTGGTTCATATTGGTATTACCATACGCCTGATATATGGAATCATTGGCGTTGGCTACCTCGGCAAAGAACGCACCGAGTTTGTAGAACAAACCTGCCCCACTGACTTCAGCAAGCTCGGTGGTGCTGACTTCTTCAAGTAAATTGTGTTGATCGTCCATGTTCATATCTTTTTTCCTTTTAACGTCTGTTGTCTGAGTAGCCTTCGTAAAAGTCGAACGCAGCCTCGGCGATGGCAATAGCCACGGCAACATGCCCCCATCCTGCACCTGACACGCAATCTACTTCGTTTTCGCTAATTTCAATCATTGAAAGTTTCCTTTTTTAAAGTATCGACCAATTCCTCTGGTCGGAAATGAATTTAGCGAACAAAAGCGAGAGAGAAAACTGGACCAAATGACGGTTTTGCGCGCTAGGTGTTTAGTCATTCGCGCAAAGCCGTAACCGGCCATATACTTAATCAGGGTATTGTGGTTACCCGGTTTAAGTCGCGTGCTGAACGCAACCCTGAAGTTTCGTTCAGCACTTTTTACTACGCGTATCAGCCGTTGGCGCCGGCCAGTATGCAAATGCCTCTGTGGTCTGGCAGGGGGCGGAGAGAGGCATGGCATCATTGACATTTTACGGGGCGGTAGAAGGCGTAACCGGCTCAATGTATTTGCTGGAAGCTGGCGATAAGAAGGTGCTGTTAGACTGTGGCTTGTTTCAGGGGCGGCGCAAAGAAGAGGCGGCCAATCATCAACCCTTTCCGTTTAGGGTGAGTGAGCTGGATGCCGTGGTGGTATCGCACGCGCACCTTGATCACTCGGGCCGTCTGCCGCTATTGGTGGCAGGAGGGTACAAGGGGCCCATCTACATGACTAACCCTACGTCTGATCTGGTCGCCGTATTGCTGAAAGATGCCGCCTCGTTACAGGAGCGCGATGCCGAGTGGGAGAACAAACGCAGGCGCCGTGCCGGGAAAAAGGAGGTTGAGCCACTGTATACACTCGAAGACGTTGATGACACGTTAAGCTTTTGTCGGGGGCTTGCTTACTATCAGCGCCATTATGTAACTGCCGGTATTGCGGTTTGTTTCCAGGATGCCGGGCATATATTGGGCTCCGCGATCGTCGAGATATTCGTCACTGAAAACGGACAGCATAAAAAGCTGGTATTTTCAGGTGACTTAGGAAACTCGCAGGCAGCCTTACTCCGCGACCCCAGTATCGTAGAAAACGCCGATATAGTGTTACTGGAGTCAACCTATGGCGATCGTGAGCACCGTACTATGGCGGAGACCCTAAAAGAGTTTGAAGACGTCATTCAAGAGGCGTCAGCCAATGGCGGCAATATATTAATCCCGTCCTTCGCGGTAGGCAGAACGCAGGAAATTATTTTTCGTCTGGGCGAGTTATATCAGAAAGGTAAGCTGACCCACCAGGTCGTCTACTTAGACAGTCCAATGGCCATCGCGGTCACAGAAATTTATCACCGGTACCAGCATGTGTATAACGAGGAAGATATGCAAGCTATTGAGCAGCATTCCCCGGCCGGGATGATGCACAGCAAAAGCCTGCACAGTTTCTTGCCTACCTTGCGCTACAGCACTACCACCGAAGAGTCGATTGCGCTCAATCGCATTGTCAGTGGTGCCATATTTATCGCCGGTAGCGGGATGTGCAATGGCGGACGCATTCGACATCATTTTAAGCATAACCTGTGGCGGAAGCAGTCTCACGTCATTTTCGTCGGATTTCAGGCGGTTGGCACGCCCGGACGAGCGCTGGTGGACGGTGCCAAGACCTTTAAAATTGGTGGCGATGATATCGCGGTGAAAGCGCAAATTCATACGCTGGGCGGGTTTTCGGCTCATGCCAGCCAGTCACAGTTACTTGAGTGGTTATCGCATTTTAAAGCCGTTAAACCACGATTATTTCTGGTCCATGGCGAGAGCGGCGCCAAAGCAGCACTTAAACAGGCGGTTGATGCGCAGGGATGGCAGGCGGTCATCCCTGAGCTGGGACAAACAGTTACCCTGTAACATACGGCGCTGTCTGAACAGCCGTCTTTTGAAAATATTTTTATTAACTGATTGATAAGGGGGCGGCTCACCTGTTGCTGAGGCGCAAAGCACCGGGCACGGGCCTGAGATGCGTTGGCGCTGCGGCGTTCAACTAAAAAAGCTATGTTTGTTCACCATTTAGTCAACTGGTTGGTGCAGTTGACTCTAGTGGTTTACCCCTATGGTGGATGTCGATTTTTTATTCGATGCTGAAATGGTTCCGCTATACGGCGACTTCAGATAACAATTATCTGACGCCGATAGCCCCGAAATCAAAGGATCGGATAATGAAAAAAAGAAACCTCGTTTATGCGGCACTCGCGGCTGCATTACCCTTCATGGCGAGTTCATCCAATGTACACGCCCCCCTTGATACGTCATCCCATCGCATTGCTGAAATTAATCTCAACGACAGCTATGTAAAAACGCCCGCCAGTGCAGAACTTTCCACGGCACTCGCGCAGTTGCAAGCAGCGTTTCCCAACGCTACGTCGCGCACTACCAATGGCAACTTAGACACTGTCTTTGGGATTGCAGTTGACGTTGCAGGCAGCTCCCCGGAGCTTAGGGGACTGGACTTCATCAGCAGACATACCGCTTTACTGGGCGGCTTAACGTCAGAAAACCTGGTATTTAACCCTTTCCGCAGCAAAGCGGCACTGGGCGGGCACTTGGTGCGCTTCGACCAGGTGGTGGACGGCGTTAAAGTCAAAGACCGTGGGTTAGGATTACTGATTGATAAGTCTGGCGTGGTACGAGCCGTATTTGCTGATACTGTAACCAACCCCACAGTAAGTAACGACAGTGTACTGAGTGCAGAAGCCGCGGTGGGTGTGGCCACTGCAGACCTGGTCACATTCAAGCGCACGTTACCCGTTGAGGCGCTTGATGTATTAACCCCGGCTTTTTCACAAATCGAGAAAGCCCTGGGCGTATTTGCTAAGCCCGTACCTCAACAGGTAGTCGTGCAGGACAATGATACCCTGCGTATGGCATGGCGTTTCTTCTACTATTCGACCAATCCTTTCGGTGTGTTTGAATATGTCATCGACGCCCAGAACGGTGAAATACTTGCCAGAAACGATCAGGTCAGAACGTTATTACCCGGGGATGGTGATTCACAAGCTACCCAAACGGGAGCACTGCAACAAACCGCAGATTATTTCCCTACGTTCCCACCCATTACTGACTCCATGCAGCGCGAGTGTTTAATTGAAGATGAAGCGGGCGGCTATACAGGCAAACCTAAAGGTATGGAGCGAATTAATCTTCGCAAATTTGACGACAGTAATGTGGTCACCGGCACCGAAGGCCTGCTAACAGGTAAGCACGCGGTTATTGAAAGTGCACTGCCGACCAAAGGCGCGTTCCCTCAGGCGGCCACAGGCACTTATCACTTTAGTGAAGATGCCGGCATAGAAGCGCGGCCAAAAGAAAATGATCACGTCACGCCGTCGCCGGCCCATCATATTGACGGTATCAGTCAGTTTATCTATATCACCACCTTACTGGAGTATCTGGATTATCTGCATAAAGACGGTGACAGCGTGCACAGTCGCGGTGTAGGTGATGGGTCGTTTCCTAACAGTTACCCGAATGAAGCGGTACCGCTTACCGGCGTAGTGCATATCCCTAATGTACTGGATCCACCCGACAACCCGGCCGATCCTGATTTTATGGCGAAACTGCTGGGACTCGATAACGCGTTTGCGGTGCCCTTGTCACAGGAAATTGCCGGCGAAGAAGTGGTGGTAAACCCCACTGCGTACGGTCACGGTTTCTTGTTTAACAATCTGGCGATGGACTTCTCCGTGCCTATCCACGAAGGGACACATGCGACTATTACGCCCATCGCCGGTTTTGAAGGCGGGCCTGAGGGCGGCGCACTGAATGAAGGGCAGGCTGATTTATGGGCCTATACCGTGGGTGAAACGCCTGATTTGGGCACCTACCCGGTTAACTCTTGTGATCTTCGCGATTACCTTCGGGAGTTAGATGTCGATCCTGATTCATTTGAGTTTATCCGTTCTGCACAAAGTCAGATCCGTTATTCGCAACTCGGCACCCGGGACAATGCCTTTGAAGTGCACAGAGACGGTGAGATTTACGCCGGCGCCATGTGGGATTTGCGTGAGCTGATGGTGGCATTGCAACCACGGAGCGAGTTCAAGCGCCCAGACGCCGTGACTGGCGAACCCACTCAGGATATCAGCCTGGGTAAAGAGACCTGGGAGCGTATTTTCTTAGGCTCTATGTATGTATTAGGCGTGACAGCGCCCGATACCTTCGTAAAAGCCAGAGACGCCGTGTTAATTGCTGATGCAGCCCTGTACCCAAGTGATGCACTTGACCTGACGGCGCCTGGCCGTCATCACGCTTTGATTGAGCGCGTGTTTGCAGCCCGTGAAATGGGTGCCAACGCGAAAGCGCCAGTAGGTGGACGCCAGACAGTATCCACTGCTGTCAGCGAGTTTACTGCCAGCCAGGAAAAACCTGCGACGCCAGCCACTGTCGATGCGCACATTATTTCCGACGATGCGATTGAGGTAACCTGGGACGCCGTGCCTGAGGCGGTCGCCTATCAGGTGCTCAAACGTAAGAAAGGAACCAGTACGCGCTTATTTACCGGGGTGCCGACCCGAGAATACTATGAAGGTGACGTCAGGTTTGATGGCTTTACCCACGTAGAGTTCGTTGCCGGTGATACTGTGTATGTGGATAAAGGCCAGGGCTTAGGCCGTGGTGCAGGGCAGGGGATTGACTCCTTTGACTACGAATATGTTGTCAGAGCCATTGCGCCGGCCAGCAATAAGCAAATTGGCTTCTCAAATATGTCAGGGATTGCTTCGACCGGGCTGGATGCCGTGGATGTAAGCAAGCAGGTCGACTATAAGATTGACAATGTAAGCTATAGCGATGGCATTTTCGCCTTCGATCTGGCGCTGATTAACACGGGCGATGAGCGAATTTATGGTCCAGTTGATTTCAATATCACCCGCATCAGCGAGCGCAGTGTCACCGTGCTGAATGCGGATAACGGGGGCACCGGTCAGCGACGGGATACCGCTACCTTTAGGTTTGATCAGTCACTGGATGTTGACGGCACGTCCGGCACCCGCCATGTGAAACTGGATAACCCGAATGGCAAGCTGTTCACCCTGCGCGCGCGCATAAATGGGTATGAAGCCGGGGCATCGTCTACCGGTGTGGGTGAAACCCCAACCAACGACACCTCTGCAGCCAATGAGCAAGGCGTGGTTTACCACAACATTGAAGAGCATACCGGTGTCATCATCGTAGGTGCCGCAGACGAAGCCTTGGTTGAAGGTGTGGACTATGTGGATATTCCCTTCACTGCGTTACCGAGCGCCTCGAGTGTAGTGGCTACGTTAAGCGCTGACGCTGAAGTGGTGGCCGTACCGGACCTTGACTTTGAGTTACTGGATGCCGAGGGCAACATCATGGACTCGTCTGGCAACCTTGGCTCGAATGAGCAAGTGGGTGGCGGCATAGTCCCTGGTGAGACCTACCGGGCACGGGTTAACGGCTGGGCCAATGGCCCTACCACATACCGGGTAGTGATTGATCAGTTCGTTAGCGATGAGCAGGACGCGAACGTTGATCAAAACGGCGACTCAACAACAGGCACGGTATCGTTCGAGTTTAATCCTCTGACGTATACTATCACCCCTGTAGGGTTAGTTAACTAAGTCTTACCCTGTAATACAGCCCTACTTGCTTGTGCTAAAGCAGTAGGGCTTTTTTATTTTTCGCATATCCCAGAGGTGAGTACGCATTTTTGCGCTATTGATCTCACCAGGCGGTTAGACCGAAAGGTGACGACAGCGATGAATTCATTGACTCAGAAACGGATTACTCTGCGGATTTAATATGACAGGTGCCTTGCAATAATTCTTCATTGCAGTCACTGCCATGCAGCACCGAAATATCTCCGGTAGTCTCTAAAATAACGGCCCGAACCTTTGAAAACTCTAATACGTTAGCTTCTCTGAGTTTCGCAATTAAATCACTTTTGGCAACCCGGGTTTCTTTTAAAGCTGCTTCCAGAATTACCCCATCGCGCATTAGTATTACGGGCGCATTTTGCATCCAGGATTCAAATCGGTCGGACGACTGCCGAATGTTGGCAGTGCTGTATTGCACCAGGAACAAGGTGGCCATTGCCAGACCTGACTGAAAAAAAGCGCTCCAACTGGTAGATTGACTCGCGCCTGCTAATAGCGACCCCATCGCTATTGTCATCACGAAATCAAAATTGGTCATTTTGGAAAATGAACGTAAGCCGTTAATGCGCACCAGAATTACGACCCAGCATATCGCCAGAGCCGCCAGTAAAAAACTACGTATTATTAAATCAAGCGTTGCTGAGTCGACAAACATACGAATATCCGCAAGAAAATTAAAAGTGTTATTTAATACTCAAAAAAAAGCAGAACAGATGCGAGACGCAGACAAAACACAGCTGCAATCTGACTCGAAAAAAGCTGGCGACATTAGTGCTATTCTACGCATACAAAGCATTTGAATATAACGTCAAGACGGATGGGGTAACAAGGCCGTATCTACTACAAAGAGCGTCATTAAAAGACGTTACACAGCATCGGTGTTCAATTAAACGGTAGTTAACTCGGCGCACATTGAAACGGCGTGATCTAGCCTACTTCTGATAGGAAAATAGCTACACGTTATTATTCTTCACACGGAAGCTGAGACTAAGAAATTTGTAGCGTCCGACACGATATAACGCATAAATTCTATAATTGCCAAATTTATGAGTGGGGTAGCAAAATATCTCTGTTGAAGCATCAAAATTTATAGTATTGGATATTATACTTTTCTATAAATAAATATGCGTAATGGCTCTTTCTTAAAAAAGTAATTGATTTATTGTTGACCAGACACTAAGTTAATGTGTAAAAATTACAAAGTAAAATTTTCAAGGAAGAAAAATGAAGAAATGGATTTTAGTGCCTACTCTTGCCGCTATACTTGCCACTACTGGGTGTTCCTCAACTGACGAAAGCGCCGAAAATGCTGCGACGATGAATCGTGATCAGGCAATTGCTACGTTGTCTGAACAAATCGCTGAAGTGGGCTATAACCCGGTTGCTATTCAGCCTGGCGTCGATGAATTTCTGAATATTTGTGCATCGGTTCTAAAGCGCCAACACAAGGTGATGGAAGAATACCGTACGCAAGCTGAGCACTATGCTGATGTGCAAGCATTTCTTTATGCCCATAAAGACAAAGAGCCAGCAGAGCTGCAAGCCGCTATTGTTGAGTTCGACAATGGTGCACAATCTGAAGATGAGAAAATTGCCCCCAAAATCCTTGCTTACCAGTCTGCTATTGATGAAGTTTCTAAACAAAACGCCGAGCTGACTGTTGAGATCACTGTGCAAGTTGCACAAGCCGCCTATATGATAACTCAGTACGGTCAGGCTATTGCGCAGTCAACCGCACTAAATATGGCTGGTAGTCTGTTTAGTAGCGAAGAGAAGAACGCGGATAACGACCTAGGTTTAGCCGTATTGCGTGCAAAAGATCAGATTAGTCTTGCCTCAGATGCAAACAAAATCATATCGATAGAACAAGATACCATCAAAGCTATCGATAGCCTTCAGGCAGAACTCGACGCTAAAAGCTAAGCTATGTTGTCCGCAAAGTGGTGGGGCGTCGCTTCGGCGATAGCCCTGATGATGCTTGCCTGCCTGGCGCGAGCGGATCAGCAAGCTCCTGGCTGGGTGCACCAGCCTCCCATAAGCTCAGACAGCACGTTTGCCGGTGTCGGTACTGGTATGACGGCGGCAATAGCTAGGCGTAATGCGCTGGCCGACATTACTCAACAAATTTCCACTCGTGTTTCATCGACCACCGTCTCTAGTCAAAGTAAAGCGGCGGGTGATATCAACTCGACATTTGAAATGACGGTGACAGGCGCATCTGTGGCCATTCAGTTTAACGATATCAGTGTTGAAGATACCTATCTGCATTCCGCGACCCAGCAGGTCAGTGTTCTGGTGCATGTAAGTAAGGCGTCGGTTATCCGGCATATCCTGCAACGACTGAATTACTATGCTTCTTTACAATTCCCCGAAACGGGGTCGGAGAGCGAAAAACTACTCTGGCTGCTGCGCTATAAGCACGAACTTGAACAAGCGAACGCGTATGCGCTGGCTTATCAAAACTTAACTGGCGCGGCTTCTGCGTATACTTTTAAGACGCAATTGGCAAAGCTATTACAGGCGGAGCAGACGCTGGGCGTAAGAGTCGTTGCCGGGCGTGATATGTCGGACGTTAGCGCTTTGATACGCCGTCAATTGCCCGCTTCCGGAGAGCCTGACCTATGGTTGCAGCTGGCCTGGAAAAAGCAACACAGATCCAACGCAAACAATGTGCAACAACGCATCTCTCTGACCGCACAGCTCACAGAATCTCAGTCACCATACAGGCAGTTGCATAGCGCCACGATTGGGGTGATTGGCGAAGGTGACTCGCTGGCTACGGCCGCACTAAACGCTACTCAGAAACTGAATCAACAGCTAACTCAGCCAATAGCTCATTGGCTATTCAAAGATTTAAACGCAATAGGACATACACAGTGAATCGAACCGTAAACATTATATTTTCGTTAATTGCGGCAAGTGTTTTGACTGCATGCCAATCGACTCAGCAAGCGCAGCAAACGCAAACAGGCAACGTTAGCAACCGTGCCTCCAATGCTCAAATTGCAAAAAGTGCGTATAACTTTGAGGATCAGGACATCAAGGTCCCTGCCTTCTTTGATACTCAAGGACTCGCGAACTGCAATTTTGACCGCGCAAGTGAGGCTGACAATTGCCCGTTGAAAAAGCCTGTGGTGCGCATGTATTTCAGTGGAACAGATGTCGGCGGTGAAGGGCAGGGTGTTCAGGCTCTCCGTGAATATGACAACAATCAACTGTTAAAAATGTTGGAAAATCAGTTTGCCGGCATTAATCGCTTTCGTATTGTAACGCGTGATGATGCAGTTATATCAAAAGAACAGCAGTTACAACTTGAACAGCAAGGAGCCACTAACGTTGCGACGAGAGCTACCGCAAACCGAGTGCTGCAGCCTGATTATGTAGTGAAACTGGATACACTTCGCACAGTTAAAAATGAAGGCAGTATTACCGGTTGGATGGATTATACACTGGAAATCACGTCCGCCATTATCGACCCGTACACACGAGAAATGCTCGCTTATCCGAATGTGGGAAAAATTCGCGTTAAATCAGAAGACGTGCGTGATCGCAGCGAATTGAAATACGTCATGGCGAACAACCGCCATGTCAGTGGGTTCCGTTATTTTGATAGTGCACACGTAAATGCAGTAATGAATGATATGGCATCCCGCGGTATTGATATATTGCTTACGCGAATGCTTTCTGAAATGCCCGCCACCGCGCAGGTTTTCGGTATTAAAGGCAACCAGATTAGTCTTGACCGTGGCCAGAATGCCGGTGTGCTCCCTAACGAAACAATGATCGTGTTTCAATACAGTGCGGGGTTTGTAGAGCCCATTGGAGTGGCAAACGTCAACCCGTCACGTAACAGCGCTATGGGTGAAATTACGCTGTGGAAAGACTCTAAACTTGCGGACAGCATAGCAAAACAAGCGGAAGCTGGGGTTTATCGGCCTGACAGTAACACGAAAATATTCGCTGTCTCTGTGGGAACCCCAGCCGGTTTCCTGGAGAGCCGCACATGATACTCAGAGCACTGCTGGTTGCATGCTCTCTTGTGCCGGCAGTAGCTGAAGCACAACAACACCTGCAAATATCTTTAGCGGGCGACATCTCCACACAAAACTGTGCGTATGGTCGCGGGGATAGTGCTATCCAGGAAGCGAAAGCACAAGCTCTGGCAGAAATTTCACGTCAGGTAAAAAGTGGAAGTTTACTCTCATTAGCAGAAAGCCAACAGTCACTCTCCTCTGAAACGATCAGCTATTTACAAACGCTATCGTCATTGCAACAGGAAGGCATGGATCTTCAGGGGTTAAAAACTGATATATCAGCGCCTGTCCTGCAAGGAAGCGAGACGTGTATCACCGTCACGTTGCTACACCAGAGCCTTTCCCAGGGGCAATCCGAGGGGGGCTGGGCCACTACTGATGAAGTGATATCTGTAACAGTGGTTGGTGAAGGGTGGGAAGACCGGCAACGAGGCGTTAGTGCACGCAAAAGTGCCGAGCTTGATGCTCTGCGACGGGCTATTTCCCAGGTCGTCGGTACCTGGCTGACAGAGCAACGATCGCAACACTCAAATACAGCTGAACTCACCACCGAGACGACCAGCAATTTTGAGTTGCAGAGCTTCGTTGCTCAACAGTTGCAAACCAAATCCGCCGGGACAGTTAAAGCCTGGTCGGTATTGGAATCCCAGCCTATACAGCCGAATGGCATGAAGGTCACTATCCGAGCCGATGTAGAGAAAACGCCATTGGCTGTTGCCAGCAAAAATATTCTGCAACAGATTGGTTCGCCCAGAGTCGCAGTAGTCGCACCCCAGCCTTTGGCTGACACCCTCAGACTATGGCTTTCAGAACAAGGCATTGAAATCAGTTCCGCTGCAAACTTAACGTTAAGAGCATCACATCAGCTGATAAAGAGGTCGGGCACCGCACGGCTGAACCTGAGCATTATTCTTGAAGATCAGGCGGGTAATGCGTATGGGCGCTGGCAGAATCGCCCCGAGCTGATCGCGCTGCCCTATTCAGACCAGGTACTCAGGGACCTTATTAAGGTGCACCTATCCACTGACGGACAAAAGAAGGAATTCCACCAACAACTCAATAGTGCCTTCATGCGGGTGGTAAAAGAGGAGGGGCTCATACACGACATATTTATCAGCAGTCAGTATCTCTCCCAACCCGACCGATTAAACAGTGTGTTGTCGACAATGGGGGGGGCGAGCGCTGTATCGGTGTCGCATTCCGATGGCATTTACAAAGCACAAATGCGATTCACCGGCACGACGGGAGAGTTAGTCGCCGCGCTTAGACAATCGTTACAACCAATTGCTGGCAGAGTTATGCCACAGCCAACTATCAACAATGATTTCAATATCCGTTTCGACTAAGGACAGAACAATGAAGCACAGACTATTAAGCGCTGCCGTACTACTTGGATTAGCTGGTCAGGTGAATGCGCAAGATTTTGATTTAACCGACCTGACACCAGCACGTCCGGGGGAAAGCGTTGATGCGGGCGACACTATGTCACAGGGCAATGTCGTTGTGGGTAATAACGAAGCGACCGCCATGAAAGTAGCGCACCAACAGCTGGTTAACAATGACGAAGACGGTATCCGTCTTATTCAGGTAGGCAGTGGTACCGGAATTTTGTCAATTGGCAGCGCGTTTTACGAAACTTACGACAACCTTAATGCAACATTGTTATCGAAACGTGCAGCTTATAACCAGGCCGCCTTGATAGCCAAAAAGCAACTTGCCGAGAATTTTGAAGGCGTGCAGTTGCAGTGTGAAAATGTCGCTAAGCTGAGCATAGACTATATCGATACAGGCTCCGATAGTGTTGGTAACGAAGCCGCAAGCATGCAAGAAAGTTGTGTTAACTCCGTAGCAGGCTCGGTATCTGGTTATGTGACCTACGATGTTTTTGACGATGTAGATGCTAATCAGGTTCGTATCAGCTTTGTGTCGACACCGAAAACGCGAGCTCAGATCCGCGAAAAGAACGGGGCGGTCGAAGTGACCACCAATCCGAACGAAATTTTCCGTCAGGTAGTGAATGATATCAATACAGGGGTGTTACCCCCTATGGGCGCCAAAGTCCTGACCAATGCTAATACAGGCGAAGTCACTGTATTGGGCTATGGCTCGGCGATTGTGCGCCAAAACGACGATTCGCGTATGTCAAAAAGACTGAAGCAAATGGCAAAGAGTCAGTCACAAACGCGTGCGCGAGCCGCCCTTCTGGGCACACTTGAGGGGGCGGAAGTCTATTGGCAGGGCGGATTCGACGAGAGTCAGATGGAGAGTACTCAGCAGTTCGAATACACAGATCCGGAACGTGATCCCAGTAAAGTGAAAAAATTAGACGATACCCGTAGTCAGTTTTTGAACCAGGTAAAACAAAGTGACGCGTACTCGGCAGTGACTGCAGGTAAGCTACCCCAGGGGATCGGTATGCGCAGCTTCCTGAGCGAGGACGGGCACTGGCAATACACTGTAGCGGTTTATTCGCCAAGTCTTGAGGCGACGGCGCAAGAAGCAAAGCGTGAGATGAGTAATAGTGGCAGAGCGACACAAAGCAGTTCTGGTGAATCGATTAAGGCGTACGGTGGGCGTAACAGTGAGGCAGGCAATCCTCAGGGAGCATCTGGTTCGGTGTCAGATGACGACAGCTTGTGAAAAAGTGGTTGATTCTCGCCGCACTGGTTGGCAGCAACCAGTGGGCGACAGCTTCGGAAGTAGGCCTGTTAGAGCGTTTTGAGCAGAAACTCGACAACAATGTTGCAGCAGTAAAAACTCAGCAGTCGTTACCACAAAGCCTGCAAAAAAAAGCATGCCGGCTTTTGTTAAGCCAGCCAAAGCGGGCGTTTTTGCGAAATGAACTCAGCCAGCAGGTAGGCTTTACCATAGACTCATCGGTGAGTTATTTCAGTGGCGCAATAGAAAACATAAAATTGTGGCGGGATGATGGCTGGCAATACTGTTCAGGCCAGGTTGAGTTCGACAACTATCAGGATAATTTAGCGGGTTTAGCTGTACGCGCTGCCTGGGCAATGAGCGATGAGGTAAGCGAGGATCAACTCTCGTCGCTACTAAAGTTAAGCCTGAGAAATTCATCAACAAGTGCAGATGCCGTAGTTTTGATTGCATTTCTTGCACCAACCGCACAGCAATTCAGCTACTTGCAAAAAAATTTAGTCAAGGAGCAGGTAAGTTTAGATGTAAGCCGGTTGGCAGCCGCAAAACTGTATATAAAGCAACAGGATTATGGAACTGCGATAACCATACTGAGTGACTGTACAACAGTGGAGTGCAGGCGCTTGAAGCTTTCGGCAGAGACGGAAAAGGAAAGACAGGATGCTCATGAAGCCACGGATCTGGGCAGCTACTTTAGCGGTAGTTAGTTACGTTGCAACTGCTCCGGCAAACGCACGACAGCAGCCTGAAGACGCTGAATTTGAACGTTTTCAGCAGCAGCTTAGCAGTGAGTTTGCGGAGTACGAGCGCCAGCAGAAAGCTATGTACGACGAATTTGTCGAGGAATGGCAACGTGCACAGCAAGCCTACAAAAAAGAGCTCAGTGCAATTTGGGGCGAGGCGGAACTGTCCGACAGCAAGCGGTATGTAAGCTACAGTCAGGACTTGCGTCAAAAAACTGTAGTAGATTACCAGCAAAATACTGTGTCTATAGAAGTACAAGGGCAACTTGATGAAGTCGACTTGTTGCAACGTATAGAAGCACGCTTAGCAGAGTTGGCAACAACACCAGTCCAGCAGGCAGTGAAGGAGGATCCAATTGTCCAGAGACTGCCAGAATCTTTACATCTCTCGGGTGGCACTAATACTGACGCAACTCTGTTGGACCCGGATACAGAAGTGTTGTCGATTGTCAGAGATGTGACGCCTAGCATCAAAGCGACACCCACTACTACTTCAATGACCGTAACATTACCCAGTGTGGCCGCGCAAAAAAGAGTTACGCGGGTGTTACCTACGGTGAAAAGTTACGCCCAAAAGCATGGGTTATCGGTGCCCTTGATGCTGGCGATAATTCACACAGAGTCCAGCTTCAATCCTATGGCCCGCTCACATATCCCAGCGTTCGGGTTAATGCAAATTGTACCCACTACGGCTGGCCGTGATGTCAGCGAGTACTTGTATGGAGAGCAGCAGCTTTTTAGTCCTGCGTATTTATTTGAAGCGGAGCGGAATATTGAAGCGGGTAGTGTGTATTTCTATTTACTCAGTCGGCGCTATTTCGGAGGAGTTAAAAACGATGGTGTTCGTCAGTGGCTTGCTATTGCAGCTTATAACACCGGGCCAGGAAACGTTGCTCGCACATTTGGTCATGGCTTCAGTTTAGCTCAGGCGACGCACGTGGCGAACACCATGAGCTCGGCAGAAGTGCATAGACATTTGATGTCCTCTCTCCCAGCACAAGAAACTAAAGACTACCTCACTAAAATTTCGGAACGTCAGTCTTATTATCAACAACTATTGGAAACGCTATGATAAAGAAAACTTTCATCGTATTCGCCATTACTGGCGGGCTGGCGGCATGTTCGTCTCAACCGGATTCGACCGGGCAGCAACTGCAAGCGCAAACAAATCAGAATGTGCGGCAAGCTACTGGCAATCCTCAGGACACGGCACCAAGCTGGGTATTCGCACCAAGCTCAGAGAAAGGGCTGGCGGCGTCTGCCTGTGTTGACTGGTCAGGCAACATGGCGGTAGATAAACCGCAGGCCTTAGCCGCAGCGCGCGCTGATTTAACTCAGCAAATACAGGTTAAAGCCAGCGTTTTGGACAAACTATATAACCGAAAAGTACAAGCTGAAGACGGCAGTTCAGTCGGGGCGAGTTTTGAACAGGTATCAAAGCAAGTTGCAAGTGAAACACTGGTAGGGTCAATACCTGAAGAGATGTCATTAGCGAGAATTGACGGTAAAAAGTATCTGTGTTCAATGGTTGTTCTAAATGAAACCCGGGATACATTCGATGCAATTGTGGATGCATCGAATCGTTCAATTGACCCTCAGTCGAAAGCGGCCATGTACGAGGAATTTCGCGCTCAAAAAGCAATGAAAGAGTTGGAGGCTGAACTGGAAGACTAAGTTAGTAGTGGTGAGGCGAGATGTAAGAGAGCATTAGCTGAGCCTCTTACCAGTGATGCACGGATAATTCCGCAGCATGCGGTCTTAGGCGACGGTAGGCCGCATGCTTGCTCACACCTCATTGTACCCCTGAAAATACTTTCTAAGCGCATCCCTATTGCCATAGTGGATGCGCAATTTCATTTCAGTGGCTGATTTACTCCGTATAGGCAGTATGCCCTGAAGTGCCTACTTAATTTTTACGATTGGTCAACTGCTCACTGAGATTGCTCAACACCGTACCAATCTTTTTAAGGTACTTATCGCAGCCTTCAATTCCGTGGCGCGCTTTTAGATAATCCGGGTCGTTATAACCCAGCCAAACCTGGCCTTCCTCGTCCTCCCACACCAACACTTTTTGCGGCAGATCGATAGCGACCGACTGCGCGCAGTGCATTAATGGCGTACCAACCTTGGGATTACCAAAAATCAGGGTTTCTGTAGGACGCAGGGAAAGATCAGCGTTTTCCGCATTCGCTGCGTGGTCAATGCGGGTGAAGAAGGTCAGCTTTTTCTCGTTAACCAGCGCTTCTAAACGGTCGGCGGTTTCTGTTACCGAAAAAGCACTGGCTTTTTTAACCAGCCCCTCGGCTGCATGGGCAGTGAATGTCGTACATGCGGCGAGCAATAACAGACTGAGTTGAACTTTCATCCTTTTCTCCTTTTGATGTGAGGCGGGCACAAGACATCACCCATTTAATCTCAGGGTAGTCAACATCTGTTCGTTTGTTACCCGCACTTTGTAACGATCGATCATAGACAGCAGACTGATCTGAACCTTTTTTTCTTCATATATCTTTAATGTGGTCGCCGTTTTGTGGGCAGTGAAGAGAGCAGATTTATTCAGCAGTTAATTTTTTACTGGAGTCGACAGCGTGAACAAGCCAGCGGATTTCCCGGATAAAAGTAAAGTTGTACTCATCATTATCGACATGATTAATGATTTGGAATTTGAGGATGGCGAAAAAATGCTTTCCCCCGCACTTGAAGCTGCTCGGAATATCGCTGCGTTTAAGGAAGAACAATTAAAAAACAGGTCGATACCCACGATTTACGTTAATGACAACTTCGGCAAATGGCGATCGGATTTTCGTCAGTTAGTCTCCCATGTTCTGGATGATGGGGTGCGGGGGGAAGAAGTTACCAGAATATTGCACCCGGATGAGGACGACTACTTTGTAATAAAAGCGCGCCATTCAGGCTTCTTTGGCACAACATTGGAAACCTTGTTACAGCACCTCGGAGCTGAAACCTTAATTCTGGCCGGGCTTACCGGCGACATGTGCGTTCAGTTTACCGCGCAGGATGCCCATATGCGGCAGTTTAATCTGATTATTCCACCCGACTTAATCGTCTGTGCTGACGAGAAGACCAAGCAAACTGCAATTTCTCAGATGGCGTTAACGTGTAAAGCCGCTACGCCCTGTTCTTCTGATATTAACCTGGATGAATATTTGTGAATAAACAACAGTCTTTCAACAGTATTTATACTCATGGGTTCGCCCGGGTCGCCGTATGTATACCCCAGGTGAAGGTTGCTGACCCTGCTTACAATAGTGCTCAGATTATTGAGTTAGCACAACGGGCCGCGTCCAACCAGGCGTCGGTCTGTTTGTTCCCGGAACTGTGTATTAGTGCATATTCCTGTGGGGACTTGTTTCACCAGGACGCATTGCTGGATGGATGCGAAGCCGCTATTAAAGACATTAAAGAGGCCTCCAAATCAATCCGTCCATTATTGTTAGTGGGCGCTCCACTGAACATTGAGGGGGCGCTGTATAACTGTGCGTTGGCCATACACAATGGCAGGATTTTAGGGATTGTGCCCAAAACGTTTTTGCCTAATTACCGGGAATTTTATGAAAAACGTCAATTCACATCGGGGCGGGACTGTCTGCTAAGCGAAGTTGAATTACTCGGGGAGCAGGTGCCGTTTGGTTCTGATCTGATTTACAACGCAGTAGATGTGAAACACCTGCGTATCCATAGTGAAATTTGTGAAGATCTGTGGACGCCCATTCCCCCCAGTACCTACGCTGCACTCGCGGGTGCTACACTATTAACCAATTTATCCGCAAGTAACATTACAATAGGTAAAGCACGCTATCGCAGAGATTTGTGTGCCCGGCAGTCAGGAGCCTGTATTGCTGCCTATCTGTATGCTGCGGCAGGACCTGGTGAATCTACTACGGATCTGGCATGGGATGGTCACGGATTAATTTTTGAAAACGATAAACTGTTGAAGGAAGCCGGTCGGTTTACCCCAGAGGCCGACCTGTTATTGGCGGACGTGGATTTGGAACGGTTAAGCCAGGACCGTATGCGCTTAACCAGTTTTCAGGACTCGGTGAGTGTCCATAAAGAGCAGGTTGCTAAAGTTCGCCGCATTGATTTTACGCTAAACCCTGTAGAAGCCGGACTCCCTCTTTTACGTGACATCGATCGTTTTCCTTTCGTGCCCGCCGATAGCGGGGATTTGGATACACGCTGTTATGAAACGTTCAACATCCAGATCCACGGCCTCAAAAAGCGGCTTAAAGCCTCCGGGTTTACCAAGCTGGTCATTGGCGTCTCAGGCGGTCTGGACTCCACCCACGCGCTTATAGTTGCAGCGAAAACCATGGATCGGATGGACCTGCCTCGGTCAAATATCTTAGCGTACACAATGCCTGCCTATGCCACGAGCAGTAAAACCAAGAGTAACGCCCATATCCTCATGGAGAGCTTAGGGGTTACTGCCAAAGAAATAGATATTCAGCCTTCTTGTGATCAGATGCTGCGTGATATTGAGCATCCTTATGCCCGAGGAGAAGAGGTGTACGATGTGAATTTTGAAAATGTGCAGGCAGGCGAACGCACGTCACACCTGTTCAGATTAGCCGGCCAGAACCATGCCCTGGTTTTAGGCACCGGAGACCTGTCGGAAATTGGGTTAGGCTGGATGACGTATGGCGTGGGCGATCATATGTCGCATTACAACGTAAACGCCAGTGTGCCCAAAACATTAATTCAGCATCTTATACGGTGGATTGCCGATCAACAGGAGTTCGATGCTGATACCCGCAAAGTTCTGACTGATATCGTCGATACAGAAATTTCTCCAGAATTAGTACCAGGTAAGGAAGATGGGGAACAGCCCGCTCAGAAAACAGAAGACAAAATCGGTCCTTACGAACTGCAGGATTTTAATTTGTACTGGAGCACCCGATATGGGGTTCGGCCTTCGAAGGTTGCGTTTCTTGCCTACCATGCGTGGCATGACAAAGAGCAGGGGAGTTGGCCAAGCACGCTTCCGGAAGCCAGCCGAAACGAATATGCCTTGAAAGATATAAAGCACTGGCTGGAAGTATACTGTTACCGATTCTTCAAAATTAGCCAGTTTAAACGCTCGGCGTTGCCTGACGGTCCGAAAGTGGGATCGGGAGGTTCACTATCTCCGCGTGGGGACTGGCGGGCGCCCAGCGATGCAGAGGCCGAAGTGTGGCTGGAAGAGATTAAAAATATTCCTGATAGCTTGTAACGGCGATTCAAAACTCTAAAACAGTACCTCGCTATTATAGAGGCCAGCACGACGAGCCTACCGCTACTTTGACAAAGGAGCTGTAACCTATAGACTGACTATACACATAATTTAACAAGTGATAAAAATGACAGGTCGCCTTTGACAGTTTGGTTTGCTAGTGCTCTTATAATTTGTGTTGTTGTTTTCCTCATCGACAGCATCACCCCCTTGGGAATGGCTGCTGGGTACCTGTATATTCCCTCCCTAATTTTGTGCTCCTTTTCCAGAAACGTTACTCAATTGCGAACAACGTTTCTAATCATCCTGCTGTTTTTTATAAGCGGTACGCTTGCGAGCTATATGCTGCACGAAATAATGCTTGAATGGTTTTGGGCCCTGAACAGGCTCCTATCTAGCACGATGCTGACGCTTATTTTTTTCGGTTTATATAGGGTAATAAAGAAGGTCAATAGACTGGAGGAGGAGAAGCAGGTTATTGACAAGGTAATTGACGCCGCAGGTATTGATGTCATCTTATTGGATTTAAAACGTGAGGTGGTTGATCTTTTAGGTGGTGGCGGAGCGATGAGCTTGTTCAATATTAAAACACGCCTTTGCCTGGAAGATTACCTTGCAAGCCTGGGTACAAAAAACCAAGCACGTATGCATGAGCTACTAAAAAGCATTGGTGGTAGGAGTGGATTTGAATATGAATCTGACTTTCTTGATGTCACCCCACACGAGCACTGGTACAGAATAAAAGGTTTTCAAGTATCAACTGGCAAGTATCACTGCATTGTTCAGAATATTTCTTTAAAGAGTGATGAGGGTGAGACCACCAATAACCTAAACGCTATTTTAGATTTACTACCTTGTTTTGCATGGACGGCTAAACCTTCAGGAGAAATAGACCATGTAAACCAGCGGCTAATTGAAAGTACTCAATATTCGAAAGAGGACCTGGTAAACCAGTGGGCAGATTATGTCCATGAGGAAGATAAGGACAAGCTACTTAACGATTGGGCCTACGCACTTAAAGTAAAAGAAAAGTTAAGTTACGAAGCCCGGTTCAGAAGAAAAGATGGGACCCTTATACACTCAGTTAACGAAATCTCTCCGATTTTCAACGACAAGCAACATTTGATTAAATGGTTCGGATTTGGCTTGGATATATCTGACCTTCATAGGCTGCAACAACGAACTACGCTTCTCAACCGAATAATTGAGGAGACTCATAATGCGGCGATGTTTTGTGAGTTTGACGAGAAAAAAGCAGTATTGACAGCAAAGTATTTCAATAAAGCCTGTGAAAAACTGACTGGTTTTAGTGAGACTGAGATAGTCGGAAAAAACCCGATAAAAATACTGAATATGAAGGAGAGGACGTCGCTGGAAAGCCCATTTTCCCAGGTTCACATTAATGGGCGAGATTTGTTATCAGGTGAAGTCCACGTTAAAACAAAAAAAGGTAACGAAATCATTGTCGATGTTTACTCCCTTTCATTAGATGATGACACCCATAGTGATTCTTATTCAGTCATTATCATCATGCAGGACAAGACCACCGAAAAAAGGCTTGAGGCAATAACGCATCGAAATTCCCGCATGGATTCAATTGGGCACTTAACAGGTGGGATTGCACATGACTTTAATAATTTACTTGCAGTCATATCCGGAAACCTGGAACTGATTAAGTTAGAAGCAATTTCAGAGCGAGTGCTATCGCTAACCGATAACGCACAATCAGCTGCACAACAGGGAGCTAGCCTTACCAGAAGCTTGTTACAGTTTGCGCGGGGGAGTGAGAACCAGACTACCGACTTTACACCAGTATCTGAGACTCTGGCTGCGCAACTGGCTCTGTTTACTTCCGTGAATAGCGAGCAGCAAATTGATATAGCCGATGATATCCAGCCAAACCTCAATGCAGTTATTCCTCATTCTCAATTAGAAAGTATTGTCATTAACTTGCTGAATAATGCAAAGGATGCGCTCTTCGATACTCTCCGGCCCCATATAAAGGTACAGGCATCACTGGTCCTTATTGACAAGTATGAAGCAGAAAGCCTGGCAATCGAGCCAGGAGATTACGTTAAAATTGTCTTTTCAGACAACGGTTGCGGTATGTCAGGTGATCAGCTAGAGAATATTTTTTCACCTTTTTATACTACAAAAAATAAATCGAAAGGAACCGGGTTAGGATTAAGTTTAGTGTTTGCATATGTTCGTCAAAGTGGCGGCATTATTGATGTTAAGTCCGAAATAGGGAAAGGTACAACCTTTATATTGTACCTCAGGAAAGCCCGAATAAACCGCCGTGAACCGTTGGATAAAGATCATAGTTTGGGGGGAGGATTTTATCCGGATTCTGTTGCCCTCATAATTGAAGATAAACCTAAGGTCGCGGAAGTTGCGAAACGTCATCTGGAAAGTTTTGGTTTTAATTGCCGAACATACGGCAGTGGCGCTCACGTCCTCGACGCAATTACACCGTCCAGTAAAGTTGATTTAATTTTCACTGATATTTCGTTACCCGGAGAACTAGATGGCTTCGACGTGGCTAGAGAGATAGTTAAATGTGTGGGTGAAAAGCCGGTTATTTATGTCTCTGGTTACTTTGAAGAGGTAAGTGATGATGCTTTAATAGCAGGAGCCGTCAAATTGGAAAAACCTTATACGCGGCTGGAACTTGCAAGGGCTTTAGAAAGTGTCATGTGAGTCCTGGTGTTACCTTACAGTAGCCAAAGGTGTAAGTGCCTTCATTAATTCTGAGCACGCAATGAGTACGAGAGGTTAAATATGCTGAGGTTTTTGGTCATCGACGATGATGAACTAACCGCAAAGACGCTCCAGGGCATGGCACAGGCATGCGGCGCGGACGCTAAATACGTTTGTGACCATACGATGTTTTTCGAAATAATGGAGCAGTTTGATCCTGATATTATCGCTTTAGATCTCCGCATGCCCCACATTGATGGTATTGAAGTACTCCGTGAGATGGCACGCAGACGCGTAGGTGCCAGAGTTTTTATAATAAGTGGTGCAGGCACCCCTATACTCTCATCTGCGAAACGAATTGCGCATAACCTGGGCATTAACTTAGCTTGCATACTTTCGAAGCCTTTTTCCATTGAGCAATTACAAGACAGGCTTAATGAACTCCACTCGAATAAGCTGGTAAAAAGCTGTGAGTCAAGCAAACGGGAAATGAATTCATCGCTTAACGAAGATGAGTTCCTTACGGCGCTTAAAGAGGCAATTAAAGGACAAGATATAGAGGTATATTTCCAACCTAAGGTCAGATGCGACTCCGGAACGCTGGAAGGATTTGAGGTCTTAGCTAGGTGGCGGCATCCTACAGAAGGGTTCATTAACCCCGAATTATTTATCAGTTTATGTGAAATACACGGGCTTATTGACCTGCTTACAATGCAGGTGTTTGAGAAAGCCTTGGCGTGGTTGAGTAGCTTAGATGAAAATCACATAACGGACTCAGAAATACCGTGTGAGCTTCGCTGGACAAAACTAAGCATAAATATTTCAGCGCAGTCTTTATCTAACGATATTTTATTTAGCAACATTATTGATAAGTGCAAATCACTCGATATTTCACCTAGTCGGATTACGTTGGAAATTACAGAATCCAGTGCGATGGATGATAGCGGACCTGTTCTCGAAAATCTTACGCGCTTGCGCTTGATGGGATTTGAATTATCAATTGATGACTTCGGTACCGGTTACTCGTCACTTCTACAATTAGTAAAAGCGCCTTTCTCTGAGATAAAAATTGACAAAACATTTGTATTGAAAGCGGATGCAGATACACAATCACGGGCAATTACCAAATCAATTACAGACTTAGGCCGAAGCCTGGAAACTCAGGTCACTGCTGAGGGCGTTGAATCAGCGGCCACAATGGACTTCTTGAAGCACATAAAATGTCATCTGGCACAAGGCTATTTCATTGGTAGGCCCATGCCACAAGCAGATATTTTAAATTGGTTTTATGAAAGGGAACGTAGCAGAGAAAAAGAGAGGTTGGATGCTCTTCGTGCGTTAGAGCTTTTGGACACGCCGCCAGAGTCAAGGTTTGACAGGATAACCCGTCTTACCAGACGCCTTTTTGATGTCCCGATCGCGCTAATTTCGCTACTGGATGAAGATCGTCAGTGGTTCAAATCTGCAGAAGGGTTAACTATCAAAGAGACGCCCCGAGGGATAGCATTCTGTGACACCGCTATTCGGCAGGACGGCATCTTTATAGTGGAAGATGCTCGTCAGGATAAAAGGTTTCGCGATAACCCGCTGGTAACCGGTGAGCCTAATATTCGCTTTTACGCGGGCAAACCGCTTCAGGATTTGCAAGGACATAAGTTTGGTACGCTTTGTATCATTGATGCAGAGCCAAGAATGCTCAGTTACTCCGAAATAAAAATGCTCGGTGAGCTTGCTGAATTTGCAAATAGTCAGCTCACTCTGCAGCAAGATGACGTTCTCGATGAGAAGATAGGCATCCTTCCTCGCGGCACCTACAATGCACAGGCGAGAAAAATAGTTCAAATTTGTCGGCAGCTCAGTTTAAACCTTTGTGCAGTCAGTGTAAGGATAATGAATTTCGGGACCATGGAACGCGAGCTTGGTGAAGCTGATTCAGAAAATTTACTTCGTGACCTGAATAAACTTTTACTGCCATTCGGTCAGTTTACCGACCTTTTGGGGCGCAGAAGATATGCGGAAGTAGTGGCTATGGTTATTGCTCCCGGCAAAGGAGAAGAATTAGAAATTTGCGACCAGATCCATAAAGCTGTCGTTGCGTGGTGTAAAGAGAAGAGCAAAAACGGAATTTATGTGGATTGCGAAATCGGGATTTCGACTATTCCGCCAGGCGAGGATGAACCCTATGACACACTAATGGATAATAATTGGCAACTTTATGCTGCGATTATCATTGAGTGAACAAGGTTAAGCACTTAAAAATGGCTACAGGTAACGCAGGTATATCATGCTGAAAGTCTTGGTTGTCGATGACATGGCACTAATGTGTCAGATGATAAAAGATTCTTTAAATAAATTTACAGATATCGAATGCAGTATAAAAACGACTTTTGCGGCAGCTGAATTTTTCCTGAGCGAATCCGCTATTGACCTGGCAATTATAGATTTAAGCTTGGGTGATGAAAGTGGGGTTAAATTAGTGCACCAGATCCGGTCTGCTGTTTGTCGGTGCCGCCATGATATTCCCATATTGGTTATCTCTGGCAATACTTACAAATCTGAAATTGAAAGTTGTATAACACTTGATGTGCAGGAAATCATAGCAAAGCCATTGCAGCCTGCTCGATTGATCCAGCATATACAGCTCTATCGAAATAAAGAGTTGTATCTTAAGCCTGCTGAATTCTACCAGAGCGCCGTCTCCATGCCCGCCTCTCTGGACCCGAAGAGGTACTCGCCATCTGTCGTTGTTTCGCCTAAGCAAGATTCTCCGCAACGGCCTAGCGTGGCAAGTGAAGTAGAGAAGAAACTTCCAGCTGACTATAAGCCATTGCTAACCTGGCCGGAGGGCACTACCGGTTACTATCAACTCGATAAGAGAATTAAGCAGTTAGGCAAAGTTTTGAACATGCTTGTATATTCCGCATCTCAACCGCATTTAAAACAAATGCTGGATACGCTTATTAAAGAAGCAAAAATACTAAGTGATGACATCCACTATATTAGTGAAAAATATAAAAAACGTGAGCCTAATAACCCTGCCTGGCCAGCATTAAGTACTCGTATACAAGAATTTCAAAAATTGTCTTACAGCTTACTTTTGAGCAATTTTAACCGTAAAGAGGTGATTTCCAACTTCTGCCACAAAGCCGCCAGCGCATGGAGCCGGCTGCACAGAAAGCCTGTTTTTAAACGTAGTGAAAACCAGTAAGAACGCTGATCTTATTACCAAGCTTCTGTTCACAGCTGTTTTAGCAGACACAGAACATCGTTACTATTAATCTTATATGATGAGTATCCCGCCTAGAGTATTTCTCGTTAATTTCGTATCAGGGAGGGGGCAGTAAATTGCGGAAGTCGTGATTGATTTAACTATTTTCCGGTGACAAACTGTCGTTCTAATCGATATCAAAATATGTAAACGAACTGAACTGTTCAATATTGCGTCTTATCAGGGCATAGCTTTCCAAGCGGTGACACCAATAAAGGTAATAACCCTAGCCGTTGTAGAAAGCTTTTTAATCTTACTTAAGATGCAGCAATCACGTGTCCCTAAAAGAGATAAATAGAGGTTTTTTATGCAATTTATTTATAAAATTGGCTTAGCCCTGATGCTTGCTTTTAGCACACAAGCTTTAGCGCATGGTGATGTGAAGCTTGAAAGCAGCTCGCCATCAGACAATGCAATGTTGATGAGCGCTCCAGAGCAACTGACGTTGAGCTATACCAAGCCACTGCGACTGATGAAGGTCAGTATTAACGGAAAGAAGACCGGTGATGTCGGCTTTGATTTTGAGCCTAAAGCTAAAAAGCAAGCCACGTATTCCTGGCAATTACCTGTTTTAAAGCCTGATTCGTACACGGTTGAGTGGATAGCAATGGGGGGGGACGGCCATAAAATGAAGGCGACCGTCTCTTTTATGGTTCACTAGGCTTGCCATGGAGTTAATTCTTTGGAAGGCAACTATCGTTGTTTCTAAAGCCTTGTTCTACATTGGCTTTGCATGTGTTGTGGGGTGTGCTTTTTTAATCGGCCCGCCCGCCCGAAGCCGCGCCTTTTGCAAAAATATTGTATACCATGTCGCTCCTGTGCTGGTGCTATCACTGTTAGCCGCTGCGGTGTGGTTTTTTGCCAAAACCGGCGCATTTTCTGAAAGCGGTCTGCAAGGGGCGGTTGACCCCATAATGCTTGAGGTGATGTGGGATTCTCCTGTGGGCGATGTTACTTTGGTCAGAATGCTGATGTCTGCACTGGCGATACCTGCATTACTTCTGATATTCATAAAGCGTGTTCACTTTACTATCGTAAGAGCCATGCTGATTGCGCTGGCAGTTTACGGTCTTTATAGTTTTACACTTGTTGGGCATGTCGCAGAAAAAGGGGTGGTAGACAAACTCGTTCTGGCGACGCATGTCGCCCTCATGGGGTGGTGGTTTGGCGCGCTCTTACCGCTAAGAATGGTATGTCAGCACTTTTCTGTGGAAGACACGCAAAAAATTATGACAATGTTCGGCAGGGTGGCAGGGTACCTTGTGCCCACACTGCTGCTGCTCGGTATATACATGGCGGTCAATCTGTTTACGGCACCTAATGACCTGATTCAGTCTCAGTATGGCCGTACCTTTCTTAGCAAACTACTGGTAGTAGGCTTATTGCTATTACTTGCCGCACGACACCGTTTTATGCTGGTGCCCGCCATGACGGAGGCTGAGGATACAGCAAAAATGAAACGCTCTATAAATATTGAAATAATCCTGGCCGTTACGTTGCTGTTAATCACCTCAGTATTAACCAGTGTGGTAGGGCCTCAATTTGATTAGGAAAAATAATAATGCGAAAACTCTTATTGGCACTCATATTCGCCGCCATTTCATCCTCTGTTTTGGGCCATGACAACAAGGAACAAACACACCAGTCTGAACTCTCCGGCAGTGAGAGTGCGCCGGGGCAGGTAGTATTGTCGTTTCATAAGGCATTACGAGACCAAGATAAAGTTATCGCCAAATCTTTACTATCAGATAACGTCATAATTGTTGAAGGAGGAAGAGTCGAGCGCAGCGCTCAGGAATACGCTTCTCATCATATGTTGTCAGATATGAAATTTTTAAGTACGTTAACTTCAGAACTGGTGGAACATACGGTAAAAGAGTATAGCGATTCCGCTACATCTTTAACTGTTTCCGTTAATACCGCTGAGTCGGGCAAGATATACCGTTCGTATGAAACAGCGGTGCTCACAAAACGTGACGGAAAGTGGAAAATCGCACACTTGCACTGGTCAACGGCAAAGTAAGTACATGGCAGCCTCTGAGCGTGAACTCAGAGGCGCATCAAAGGACCGCAGTGTAACTATATCAGTAACATAATTAACGCGCCCGCTATCATAAACAGATTTTCTGATAGCGATACAAACCCCAGCGGCACGTTACTATCACCGCCTACACAGGCACACTTAAGTTCACGTTTATCAATATAAACCGCTTTAAAAACGGATAGAGCACCAACCGTTCCGATGAATAAAGAAAAAGGCGCAACCGCGAGTGCGGGCAACTGCGCAATCATGCCAATTCCTGCATAAGCTTCCACAAACGGATAAATATAGCCATATGGTAACCACTTCATCGCCACCAGGTCGTAAGTAATGAATGAGTTAGTAAAGCTGTACAAATCCATGAGTTTTTGGACCGCAAGGATCGTCATGGAAAAGGCAATAAACAGCATCAGAGTTCTCACCGACAGGTAATAGCCTGAGACAGAGAATTGAAATGCCATTGATAGCAAAGCCGCCACTGAGAAAATAGCAATGACAGGGGTGTAGGTGGTTCCCATTTGACCCGCTTCGTCTTTACCAAAATAGCTGCGAAGTTCATCGTACCCACCTACGCGCTCATCATCAATAAAGGCCTGAGGTGTCGTCTCCACGCCATGTTCTTTTTTGAACTTATTAGCTTCCTCGCGCGAAGTAAGTTGATGATCGTCGACTGTGAAGCCTTTTCGTTCTAGTAAGTCTTTGGCTCTCAATCCTTAGGGACATATATGTTCGTCAGTGACCATACGATATAGGATGGCGTTCTTACTCATTTGACTCACCTTGATTCAGTTTTCCCTTAAACTTTGGAATTGGGCGTTGCTCGGATTCTCCCTGCGACATAACTTTTCCGTTTTCAGAAATATCTTTAATCAGCCACTCCATTTCTTTAATTTCTTTACGCTGCGCTTTGATAATTTCATTTGCCAGTTCACGTACCCGCACGTCTTCAATATTCGAGCGCTCACTAGTCAGAATAGCAATGGAATGGTGAGGTATCATCGCTTTCATATAGGCAGTGTCTGACACTGTACTTTGGGAACGAACAAGATAAAGACTCACGGCAAAGAGCACTGCCGCCAGCAGAAAAATAGTTATATTAAGTTTTTTGTTATTATACATGCCCAGCATAAAAGCCAGCATGATGATTGCCATCACCGCTCCCATGTAGAGCGCCATATAGCTTCGCGTTTCACTGAACCATACATGGGATATTGCGTAGGTATTGAGATACATCATAAGAAACATCGCAATTGTGGATGAAATGATCATTGCTATAAATTTTGAGTATTTCATATGTAATCCTTACGCAGAACAAGTTGGCTTGTGTAAAACTCTCTTACAACAGAAAAGTTAAATGAATTAACTGTATGATAGTTCAAGATTTGTACCATTAAAGAGGAAGCTATGGTTTCGGCCCTTGTAATCAGCACAACTACTCTTCTAGTGAGCGTCGCTATACACCTTTTTAATATTTCGGTGGTTGCCGACAGGGCGCTAAAAAAACTTAACAAAGGCTGGATAAAAACGCAGGCGGTTGTTTTTATTGCCATTGCTAGTCAGATTCTACTCGCTGCTATTTTCACATTGGCTTATCATATTGGACTGAGCCTTGATCTAGGCAGCTTTAAAGAGCCTGCGACATTTCTCGATATTTTCTACTTTTCACTGACGACTATTACCACCCTAGGCCTTGGTACGATTGTGCCCACTGGCCATCTACAGATGCTAGCAGGCGTAGAGTCGGCTACAGGCTTTCTCTTAATAAGCTGTTCAGCATCAAAAGTATTCAAGACTATGTAGGCTTGATTAGATTGCTGTACTACGACGTACATGCTACGAAAGAGGCATAACCTAAATAGCGCCCTCAGCGAATATAAAGCTTGGTGGCTTGACCGGCTCGGGCAAACTGCCGCGAGGGAAGCTGGAATAGAAATAGTGCTGATGCGTGAAGCAAAAACAACTACCCCTCTATCAATAGAATGCCTGATCAACTACAGAAAGTTAGCGGTTGGATAATTATCCAGGCTGACATACACCATTCTGGCAATACACGGGCTTTCAACTAGATTTTAAAAAGTGAAGATTATTGAAGTGGCAATGTGCGATTAGTAAGAGTTTAAATTTACAAAACCATTTAAAAATCATCAGATACAAAAAAACGACTTGCGTCGGTTTAGAGATGGTACCAGTGGCCGGACTTAAACCGGCACGCCCGTGAAGACAACGGATTTTGAAAATGCTGAGCATAAAATAATACTTATTTTACGGTGTCTTAAGGTGAATTTTTCGTGCTATGCAAATTCTTTGCATGATTTAGAGGCGTTTTCCTGACAATGCAGTAGTTCCTGGCATGTGCCATTTCTTGTCTCTGAACGGGTTCAGTGGTAGTCTCCAGCATGTATTAATCTCGAAGAGCAGTTGTGGCAAACTTGAAATTAGTTTTATTAATCCTGTTGATGGCATTGCAACTGTCGGGCGCTAGGCCGGCCGCAGAAGCGAGCCATGGGGTTGATGATTCTTCCCATCAGTATTTCCATAATGTTGGACAACCACACAGTCATGCTGAGCATGACGTTGAGAAGTTCGAGATTAATTACAGTGATAATGCGGTTGAGCATAGTAATCCCTCCCACGATGGTACTACGGTATTTGTACTGGATTTACCATTAATTACGTTGCCGGACCGGCAACAAAACTCTGTCATTAAACCTTTAGACAGTTCTTGGGAGCCACCTTTCCTCTATCAAATTCCTCCGCCACCCAAAGCCTGAACTCAGTCATTAGTTTGCTCTCGCTTGCCAAAGTAAGTGGGAATAGTTTCGTATGATTAAAATCTGGGTTTTTGTAACATGTTTAAGTCAAAGTGTTCCTTTTGGGGAATTTCGCAGCTATTGAAAATGGTTGCTGGCGTTGGTGCTATCAGCTATTCCGCGCTCGTTCTGTCTGCACCTGGAGCCCATGGGCCTAACGGAGAACATCTGGATGTGGATCCGCAGGTTCACCAGGCACAGAGACCGACATTTGAAAGTTTCACTGAGTCCTTTGAGCTACTCGGGGAGGTCTTCGTCGACAGGGTAAAAGTGTACCTGCATGATTTTCCAACGAATACGCCGGTGGCGGATGCCTCCGTTGAACTGGAGTCGGGCTCGCTCAGTGCGCAGGCTGGCTTTAGTGACGAGCAGCAACATTATGTTATTCGTGATGAAACGTTCGTAGCAAAGCTGAACCAACCGGGTGAGCATGAAATTGTGATCACTATCCTTACCGAAGAAAGCGGCGACCTGCTGGCATCTACGCTACTCACTCCAGAAGCAGCATCGGAGGCTGAGCAAGAAGCAGCACACCATCATGGAGTTTCATGGACTATGGTAGTCATTGCATTACTGTGTTTTGCTGGTGGTCTTGTAGTAGGCAGATTGAGGTGGGGGAAAAAGCAATGAGACTGCTGAGCATAGTTACCGCATTTATCTTTATAACCCACACAGCATCAGCCGCACCGGGCGCACACGGTCCTAACGGCGAGCATATTACCAATGAAGAAAAGGTCGTGGGTCAGTTGGGACGACAGGCCGATGGCTCCGTCATAATGCCTATGCCTACTCAGGCGATGTTGGGCATTGCAACCCAGATAGTGACAGAAACGACGATCTCCAAAACAATCAAGATGTCCGGCGTGGTCAGGCCGCATCCGGAAGGTCACGCGGTTGTGCAACCCAGTAGCGATGGACGCTTTGAAGCGCCAGAGTCAGGTGTGCTAACGAGTGGAAAAAGCGTTAAAGCAGGGCAGGTTCTCGGCTACGTTCATTATCAGGACACGGCCTATGAACTTGCTTCTCAGAATAGTGAGCTGAAAGTTGTTCGTAACCAGATTGCACAAACGCGGCGGGACGTAGACCGGCTCAAGTCATTAGGAGAGCTGGCCTCAAAACAAGAGCTGGATCAGCTTCAGACACAGCTTAAAAACCTGACCGAACAGGAATACGCGTTACAGCAGGGCCTGGAAAAGCCAGAAGCGCTGGTAGCACCAATTGGCGGTACGATCATCAATAACAATATCAGAAACGGCCAGTGGATAGAGGCCGGAACGGATCTCTTCGAGATTATTGCCCTCGACCTACGCCTGGTTGACGCTACTACGTCAGAGGTCGCCCACCTAACATCACTCTCTCAGGCAACACTTCTTGAAAACAGTGCGGTAAAACTCAGTTACATTGGCTACTCCCCCCGTATTTCGGGCGGTTTAGCAAGTGTGCATTTTGAAAGCAGGGGTGAAGATGATTCCGCTGCGCCTTTATTACTTGGTCAGCCAGTTACCGTGATTGCACCAGTCGACAGCAGCATAAATGGCCTGGTGCTACCTGCAAAAGCGTTAGTTAAAAACAGTGCCAATTTACCGGTAGTGTGGATCAAGGTTTCAGCGGAGCGCTTTATGCCGCAAGCCGTGCGTTACCAGACGCTGGGCGAAAATGAAATTGTTGTTATTGCCGGGTTAGGTGCTGATAACAGGGTGGTTACCGCCGGTGCATCACTACTCAATCAGGTCCGATAGGAGCAGCTATGTTTAATTTGCTTGTACAAAGCAGCCTGCGCCATCGCCTGTTGGTTCTGGTAATCGCATTGTTAACCATGCTGTATGGGTTCTGGCAAAGCCAGTCTTTGCCTGTGGATGTATTTCCTGATCTGAACAAGCCGGTGGTCACAATACTGACTGAAGCAGGCGGTATGGCGCCAGAAGAAGTCGAACAGCTTGTTACCTTTCCGCTGGAGAATATTCTTAATGGTGTCACCGGCGTCAGCCGCATCCGCTCTACTTCGGGTATAGGTTTGTCGATAGTGTACGTTGAGTTTGACTGGGATACGGATATTTACCGTAACCGGCAACTGGTGGCGGAGCGGCTTGACCAGGCGGGGGCCCAGCTACCAGCTGATATAACGCCGGTGATGGGCCCCGTGTCTTCTATCATGGGCGAGATCATGCTTATCGCCTTGCCACTTGAAGAGGCGTCCGGCACGGGGCCAATGCGTGCCAGAGAGTACGCTGATTTTGTGTTGAGACCACGCTTACTGTCGATATCCGGCATTTCTCAGGTTATCCCTATCGGTGGTGAGGTCCGTCAGGTTCGCGTCGCGCCAGACATTAATAAAATGCAGGCGCTTGACGTTTCAGTCAATCAGTTGAGAAGCGCTCTGGAAGATTTTGCAACCAATCAGGGCGGCGGTTTTGTTGACTTAAATAATCGTGAATACCTCATTCGGCACCAGGGGCGCACGTTAGAGCTTGATGATCTGCGGATGTTGGCTATTGACTGGAATGACGGTCTCGCGACTCAGTTAGCGCAGGTCGCTGACGTCTCTTTTGCTCCAGCGGTTAAGCGTGGCGATGGCGGATATAATGGTAAACCCGCGGTTATCGTGAATATTCAGAAGCAGCCCGGCACAGATACTGTGCACCTTACCCGAGAAATTGAGTCTGCACTGAATGAGCTGCGCTCAGGACTGCCACAAGGCATTGCCGCACCGGAGGTACTATTCCGTCAGGCTGACTTTATTCAAACCTCGGTGGATAACGTCACTGAAGCATTGCGCGATGGTGCAATTCTGGTAGTAATCATCCTGTTTCTATTTCTTTTGTCTGCACGAACCACGTTAATTTCGCTGATAGCTATCCCGCTATCTCTGACGATTACAATTGTCGTGTTTAAGCTACTTGGGCAGACCATCAACGTCATGACACTAGGCGGTCTAGCAATCGCCATTGGTGAGTTGGTTGATGACTCGGTTGTTGATGTTGAAAACATATTACGACGGTTAAAGCAAAATGCGCGTGCATCTTCGCCTGATTCGGTTTTTAACGTGGTATGGAAAGCCAGTGTCGAAGTGCGTTCTGGTATTGTTTACGCCACCATGATTGTGGTGCTGGTTTTTGTTCCTTTATTCGCGCTGCCGGGTATAGAAGGGCGGCTGTTCTCTCCCTTAGGCGTTGCCTACATTATTGCTATTTTATCGTCATTACTCGTCTCGATGACGGTAACACCGGTGCTTTGCTATTACCTGCTGCCGGGTATGAAGTTACTGAAACAAGATGATAGCAGGCTGGTTAGTACGCTCAAACGCTGGCAGGCGAACTGGCTTCACTGGGCACTGCCAAAACGCCGTATTTTATTGTCGCTTGCTGGCGTGCTGGCTCTTGTCAGTGCGCTTGTTACAACCCAGTTTCCGCGTGCTTTTCTGCCGTCGTTTAATGAAGGCTCACTGGTTATAGGTGTGATTTTTGAACCTGGCACCTCGCTGGAGGAATCAGATCGCATGGGCCGTCTGGCCGAATCGCTATTGCTTTCAGTACCAGAAGTCACAGGCGTAGGACGTCGTACAGGCAGGGCAAGGCTGGATGAGCACGCACAGGGCGTACATTCTTCTGAGATTGATGTTGATCTCGAACCCTCAGAAAGAGACCGGGAGGTCGTGGTTGAAGAGGTCCGAGAAAAGCTCAGTGTGCTACCGGCGCAAGTGGCCGTAGGCCAGCCTATCTCACACCGGCTAGACCACTTGTTGTCAGGCGTCAGAGCACAACTGGCGATTAAGGTGTTTGGTAATAATCTGGATGGCTTGCGCATTACTGCGGAAGAAATACGCAAAGCGCTGGGAACGATACCAGGACTCGTAGATATCAATGTTGAAAAACAGGTACTCATACCGCAGCTGAGCGTTCGTTTAAAGCAGGATAAGTTATCACAGTATGGCCTGACGCCTGGTCAGGCACTTCGTCATCTAGCCATGCTTACCGATGGTGAGGAAGTGGTCGATATCATTGATGGCGTGAAACGCTATGCGCTGGTATTGCGGCTGGATGATAAAGCTCGCACGCCCGCCTCTTTGGCAGAGACGGTGCTGAGTACACTGGCCGGAAACGTCCCTGTATCTGAAATTGCTGACATCAGCCTGGATGACGGGCCAAACCAGATCTTAAGAGAAAATGGCCGAAGACGGCTGGTTATCTACGCGAACAGTGAAAATGTTGATGTTACCGAGCTTCTCAGGCAAGTCCGAGAGGTAACTGGCAACATAGAACTGAATCAGGAAGGGTTTATTACCATTGAGGGGCAGTTTCTGGCACAGGAACAGGCTATGCAGTTGCTTGTCTGGCTGTCACTGGCCTCTTTTTCCCTCATTTACTTAGTGTTGTATCTGCGTTATCAGTCTTGGGTGCTTGCCAGCATTATCATGTGTAGTTTGCCAATGGCGCTGGTTGGTGCAGTGTTTGCGATGTGGCTTACCAACACGCCTTTGTCGGTCGCTTCCGTAGTTGGTTTCATTACGCTTACCGGCATTGCATCGCGTAATGGCATTTTAAAGGTCAGCCATTATCTCAATTTACTTCGCTTTGAGGGCGAGACGTTTAATACCGCACTCATTGTGCGCGGGGCTCAGGAGCGGCTTTCGCCGGTAATGATGACCTCCATGGTCACCGCGTTTGCACTTATTCCCATACTGATGGCGGCAGATGAGCCGGGCAAAGAGATTTTGCATCCGGTCGCTGTGGTTATCTTTTCAGGGCTAATTAGCTCGACCATTCTGGATATTTTATTGACCCCGCTTCTTTACAGAGTATGGGGCCAGAAAGCGTCGGCTGCCTGGCAGCAGCGCAAGTCAGAAGAGTTAGTTTAAAAAGGTTTAGCGGTAGCGCCTTAACAAGTCTGCCGAATAGTTGGAGAGGTTAATATGAAAAAGGCACTATTGATGGCATTAGGTATAGCATTCGGTTTAAGCGCAGTGTCGCCGGTTGCACTAAGCCATGGGAGCACTGAGCCAGAGCATGGCGGTGTGGTAAAAGTAGAGCATGAATTGGCGATTGAACTGGTGCGAGAAGAAAAGAACATCAGTTTGTACATCAAAGACCATGGTGAGGCTTTTGCTACCAATGAATTGACTGGTAGTGTCATTGTATTAGGGGCTGGCGAAAAACAAGAAAGTGATCTGAGTCCTGCTGGGGGCAACAAGATGACCGCGCCAATCAGTATTCCGGACGGGGCAAAAGTACTGGTTAAAGTGCAGTCTGGTGATCACCACGCAGTAACCGTCAGATATAGTTTTTAGACTAAGTGTGGGCGGCGAGGAATTGTCCTTTATAACGCGCTGGGCCGACACTCGGCCGGCGCGTCAGCGTGCCGCTTAACTAATCCTGAGATACAAAAAAACCGACTTTCGTCGGTTTGCTCTCTAATCAAAGAGATGGTACCAGAGGCCGGACTTGAACCGGCACGCCCGTGAAGGCAACGGATTTTGAATCCGTCATGTCTACCAATTTCATCACTCTGGCACAGATAGATGTGCGTCACCTCTTTCAGGTAACGGTGCGATTATAACTGGAGTTTGGGCTGTGGCAAGTGCTTATAGTGTATTTTTGAGATTAGCCTGTTTACTTGCTGGATTCTTGTTCAGTGGGGCCGCGAAAGAGCGTGTGCCCATTCACGCGGCGGTAAAGCAATACAGTGGAGCGCGACGGCGGCCTGTGGCAGACTACCCGCACTTAAAGATGTATCGTGGAAATGTCTGTGACAAAACGAGTATCACCTACCGCAAAAAAACAAACCCACGCTGACAACGCAGAGCCCTATGGTCAGCGTGCCGGTTTTCTGCGCCGGCTGGCGGCTATGGTTTACGACACGCTGGTGGCCATGGCCGTGGGCATGTGTGCTGCCATGGTACTGATAGTGACGCTGGTGGTTCTACTTAGCAACGGTGTGCTGGATATGCACGGCTATGAACAACCTTCTGAAACCATCCAGCATTCCTTACTCTACAAAACGATTATTCAGGTGTGGGTAGGTGGCTGGATTGCCGGTTTCTTTCTGTGGTTCTGGAAGCGGGGCGGACAAACCCTGGGAATGCGGGCATGGCGCCTGCGTATATTCAGTACCGTAGATGAGCCTGTCACATGGCCACGACTGCTGGTAAGGCTGGTGGCGTCACTGGGGGGACTGGGCACCCTGTTAGTGTTGTTCGACGTGAAGCATAAACAGTCGTTACAGGACAGACTGGCAAAAACGGAAGTGCTCGCGCTGTCTAAAGTGGCCAACGATCACAAGAGCTGGTAGTTGTTGGCGGCTGCCTCAAGGCAGCCGAACAAACCCTTAGCGGCGTAGCAGAAATGCCGCTACTGCTGCGAACATGGCGCTGGGAAGTAGTGCCCCCAGAAACGGCGGCAACTGATAAACCAGGCTCAGTGGGCCAAAGACTTCATTGGTAATGAAAAAGCCAAAGCCGGTTAACACACCCATGATTACCCGGGCACCCATAGTCACGCTGCGCAGTGGCCCGAAGATAAACGATAACGCCATCAGCAACATCACCCCCACTGACACCGGCTGCAGTATTTTTCGCCATAAAGCCAGTTCATAGCGACTGGGATCCTGGTCGTTATTTTCCAGATAACCAATGTAGTCGTTTAAGCCCTGAATAGATAAGGCTTCTGGTTTTACCGCCACAATACCCAGCTTATCCGGCGTCAGACTGGAATCCCAGCGCATGCGTGCCTGTGGATCCTGGGTGATTTTCGCGTCGGTAAAACGGGTGACAGTAACATCTTCTAACCACCAACCCTCACCATCGAACCCGGCATCTTGTGCATAGGTAATACTGTTCAGTGTAAGGTCTGGGTGGAAATCGTAAATACTGACTTCGCTCAGACTTTCTTTAGTCACCACCTGGCCAATACTCACAAAGTGGTTGCCGTCTTTGGCCCATACCAGTTGGTCGGACGAAAACAGACTACCGCCGGAAATAGCCTCGGTCCGGATCTCTTTGGCTTTGGACTCGCTGTAGGGAGTAACCCATTCACCTATCGCCATCACAAACAGGATCATCACCACAGCTGACTTCATCGCAGAATTGATGATATTCCAGCGACTGAGGCCGGCGGCCTGCATAACCACCAGTTCGCTGTTGCTGGCCAACAGGCCCATACCCACCAGACCGCCCAGCAAGGTGGCCATCGGGAAAAACTGTTCGAGGTCGCGGGGCAGGCTTAGGATCACGTAAATTGTGGCGATCATCATGTCGTAGTCGCCTTCACCCAGTTTCCGTAATTGCTCTACGAACTTGATGAGCGCGCTTAATCCAATTAACACCGATAGCGTGACAGTAATGGTGCCAAGCAACGTGCGGGCGATATATAAATCAAGAAGCTTAAACATTATTTCTTACCCAGAATCCAGGCTCTGAAATGCGTACCGGTTTTGCGGTCACGCGCAATTAATCCGACACCAATTATCAGCATGATCGCATGTACCCACCACAGTCCGAGCTGGGGTGGCATTTTACCGTCTTCCAGCACCCGCCGGCTGGCAAGCAGTAACAGGAAGTAGCCAAGGTATAGCAGTATGGCCGGGAACATTTTGCCGAACCGGCCCTGACGCGGATCGACGGCGCTTAAGGGGACGGCAATTAACACCAGAAACGGAATCGACAGCGGTATGGCTATCCGCCACTGTAATTCGGCTCTGGCTTCGATGGAATCGTCATTCCATAACTCGGAAGTTGGCAATACACTCACCTTGCGCCTGTCCTGCTCTACGGGCTTGTCGTTAATCTGAATCTGGTATTCGTCGAAGGCGACTTTGCGGAAGCTGCTCTGGTGTTGTTCGCCCTCGTACTGGACGCCTGAGTTCAACACCAGATTGCGGGTGCCGTCTTCGTTATTACGGATACGGCCTTCCTGGGCATACACCACCCGAACCTGGGACTGGGGCGTATCATTCTGTTGCTGCGACAGGAACACCCGTTGCAGGCTGTCGTCACCCGAATTGGTTTCATGTACGAATATAACCGCTTTGCCATTACCGGTTTGCTGAAACCGACCGGGAATGATGGCGGAAAAACCGGCTTCTGAGCGAGCTTTTTCGCGTAATTTATATTCATTTTCTGCCGCCATCGGGGCCAGATAGAGGGTTATCGCTCCCGTTATGCACATAATAATGAGTGACAGGAACAGCATGACCCGGGTGATATACCACTCACTGATGCCACAGGCCCGCATGACAGTCATTTCACTGTCAACGTACAGTCGCCCGTGCGCAAGCATAATGCCAAGATAAGCACTGATCGGCATCACCAGCGATGATAATATAGGGGCATACAGCGCCAGGAAGCCCAGCACCAGTCCGGCAGGGATGTCACCGTCAGAAGCGTCGCCCAACACACGCACGAAGCGGAGGGTAACGAAAATCGCCATCAGGATGAGGAAAATGGCCAGCTGAGACTTTACCGTTTCCTTAAGTAAATAGCGGAATATCAGCATGTCGCGCCTTTAGGAAAATTAGGAATTTTAGTGAAAGAAACCACAATTTTGAGTAAACTTAGTGTTTTTACAAGTTTTGCCTGCATTCAATAAACCGTTTGCATGATCGTACGGCGCCGGTACACGTGTGTATCAGTTTATACCCTACATTGCGCCATACGCAGCCCACGTGCAACACTGGCTGCGTATTAAAACATAAAGCAGTGCAAAACGTTATGTGAATTTCGTTATCATGCGAACCCGACAGCAAATAAGCGAGGTGATATCGTGGAGTTTAGTGTAAAAAGTGGCAGCCCGGAAAAACAGCGCAGCGCATGTATTGTCGTCGGCGTCTTTGAGCCACGACGCTTAACTGCGGTGGCTGAGCAACTGGATGAAATCAGTGAAGGTTATATCAGCAATCTGCTGCGCCGCGGTGACCTGGAAGGCAAGGCCGGCCAGATGCTGTTACTGCATCATGTTCCCAACGTGCTGAGTGAGCGCGTACTACTGGTTGGCTGCGGTAAAGAACGCGAGCTGGACGAGCGCCAGTATAAACAAATTATTGCCAAAACCATCAAGACCCTGAATGAGACGGGTTCTATGGAAGCGGTGTGTTTCCTTACAGAACTGCATGTGAAAGGCCGTGACACCTACTGGAAAGTCAGACAGGCCGTCGAAGCCACTCAGGATTCGCTGTACACGTTCATGCAGCTGAAAACCAAAAAAGGCGAGCCTCGCCGTCCATTACGTAAAATGGTGTTCAATGTGCCTACTCGTCGTGAACTGACGGTTGGCGAGCGAGCAGTTGAACATGGTCTGGCGATTGCCAAAGGCGCCAAAGTTACCCGTGATGTGGCGAATATGCCGCCGAACATTTGTAATCCGGCGTACCTGTGGGAACAGGCACAAGCGTTGGCCAGTGACTATGACAGCGTAACTGCTGAAGTGGTTAACGAAGCACAAATGGCCGAGCTGGGCATGCAAGCTTATCTGGCAGTGGGTCGTGGCTCAGATAATGAGTCGATGATGAGTATCATGCACCACCGGGGCGGTCCGTCTGATCAGGCGCCCATTGTACTGGTCGGTAAGGGACTGACATTCGATTCCGGCGGTATCTCACTGAAGCCCGGTGAAGCCATGGACGAAATGAAGTACGACATGGGCGGCGCGGCCGGCGTGTTGGGTGTGATGCATACCGTGGCAGAACTTAACCTGCCGATTAACGTGACCGGCGTACTGGCAGGTTGTGAAAATATGCCAGACGGCAAAGCTTATCGCCCCGGTGACATCCTCACCACCATGTCCGGCCAAACAGTAGAAGTGCTGAATACCGATGCCGAGGGGCGGTTGGTACTGTGCGATGCACTGACCTACGTTGAACGCTACGAGCCAGAGCTGGTAATTGACGTGGCAACACTAACCGGGGCAGCCATAATTGCGCTGGGCCATCACGCTACAGGATTGATGAGTACTCATAACCCGTTAGCCCATGAGCTGATGAATGCCTCAGAGCAAAGTTCAGACCGCGCGTGGCGTCTGCCAGTGTGGGATGAATATCAGGAACAACTGGAAAGCCCGTTTGCCGACATGACCAACCTGGGCGGCCGCCCGGCAGGAAGTATCACCGCCGCGTGCTTCCTGTCACGGTTTACCAAGAAGTACAACTGGGCGCATATGGATATTGCCGGTACCGCATGGCGCAGTGGCAAAAACAAAGGTGCCACCGGTCGTCCTGTACCTATGCTGTCACAGTTCCTGATGAACCGGGCCGGCACTAAACAAGAGGACTAGGCACGCATGCCTCAGGTCATGTTTTATCAGCTTTCTGCCGGCGCTCACAGCGCCGCGCAGCGGGCCTGTGAGCTGGTCGCCGATGCCTATGCAAGAAAGCAAAAGGTCACGGTTATGTGCGAGTCACAGACGCTGGCAGAAGATGTTGATGAGTTGCTCTGGCAGCTGCCTGCGGCGCGCTTTGTGCCTCATAACCTGCACGGTGAAGGGCCGCCAGCTGGTACGCCAGTAGAAATTTGCTGGCAGGTGTCACAGTTGTCGCGCCGACCGCTGATCGTCAATTTAGGCGATACTATGCTGCCGAATCCGCAGCAATACCAACGCATCATCGACTTTGTACCTGCCGACGACGCTGAGAAGCAAGCGGCACGGGTACGGTATAAGAAGTACCAACAAGCGGGCTGTAATATGCAATTTACCGCCGCTGAGAATTGAGAGAACGTATGGAAAAGACTTTTGAACCGCAATCCATTGAGAAGCAGTGTTACCAGCAATGGGAAGATGCGGGTCTGTTTAAAGCCTCCGGTGAAGGGCAGCCTTATAGTATTTTGCTGCCGCCTCCTAACGTCACCGGTAGCCTGCACATGGGGCATGGCTTTCAGCAAACCATTATGGATGCGCTGACGCGCTATCATCGCATGAAAGGTGACGATACGTTGTGGCAGGTGGGTACCGACCACGCCGGTATCGCTACCCAGATGGTGGTAGAGCGAAAACTGAATGCGGAAGGTAAAACCCGTCATGATCTTGGTCGTGAGACCTTTATCGACAAGATCTGGGAATGGAAAGAACAAAGTGGTGGCACCATCACCAGTCAGATGCGCCGGTTAGGCACCTCACCAGACTGGGATCGCGAAGTGTTCACCATGGACGACAACCTGTCCAATGCGGTCACCGAGGTCTTCGTAAAGTTACACGAAGATGGATTGATTTATCGTGGTAAGCGGTTGGTGAACTGGGATCCGGTACTGCATACGGCAGTATCTGACCTGGAAGTGCTGAACGAAGAAGAAGACGGCCACATGTGGCATATGCGCTATCCGCTGGCCGATGGTTCCGGCGAGTTGGTGGTGGCCACCACTCGCCCGGAGACCATGCTGGGCGATACTGCCGTGGCGGTCCATCCCGAAGATGAGCGTTATCAGCATGTAATCGGCAAAGAGATAAAACTGCCGGTTACCGGTCGTCTTATCCCTGTGATAGCCGATGACTATGTCGACCCTGAGTTTGGCACTGGCTGTGTAAAAATCACGCCGGCCCACGACTTCAATGACTACGAGATGGGCAAGCGTCATAACCTGCCGATGATTAACGTCTTGACGGCCGACGCCAGGCTGAATGACGAAGTGCCGGAGCAATATCGCGGCATGGACAGATTCGATGCCCGCAAACAAATTGTCGGCGACCTGGACGCCAGCGGCCACCTGGTTAAAGTGGATAAGCACAAGCTTAACGTGCCCCGTGGAGATCGCACCGGTGCCGTTATCGAACCTTATCTTACCGACCAGTGGTATGTCGCCGTAGAGTCACTGGCCAAGCCAGCGATTGAAGCAGTCGAAAGTGGTGAGATCCGTTTCATTCCTGAAAACTGGAATAAAACCTACTACCAGTGGATGCACAATATTCAGGACTGGTGCATCTCACGTCAGCTATGGTGGGGGCACCGCATCCCTGCATGGTACGACAACGACAATAATGTGTATGTTGGCCGTACGGAAGAGGAAGTGCGCAGTAAGCACGGGCTTGATGCGAGTGTTGCGCTGCGTCAGGACGAAGACGTACTGGATACGTGGTTCTCATCCGCGCTGTGGCCGTTTGCCACGATGGGCTGGCCTGAGCAAACCCCGGAACTGGATAAATTTGTACCCTCATCGGTATTGGTAACCGGTTTTGACATCATTTTCTTCTGGGTCGCCAGAATGATCATGATGACGAAAAAATTCACCGGAAAAATTCCTTTCAAAGACATTTACATCACCGGCCTTATTCGTGATGAGAGCGGCGATAAGATGTCGAAGTCGAAGGGTAACGTGCTTGACCCCATCGATTTGATCGACGGGATTGAGTTGGATGCGCTGGTTGCCAAGCGTACGTCAGGCATGATGCAGCCACAACTGGCAGAGAAAATCGCCAAGCGTACCCGTAAGCAATTCCCTGACGGTATTCAGGCTTACGGTACTGACGCATTACGTTTCACGTTTGTGTCGATGGCCTCGACCAGTCGCGATATCAACTTTGATATGGGGCGGGTAGAAGGTTACCGGAACTTCTGTAATAAGATTTGGAATGCATCACGCTTCGTGCTGATGAATACCGAAGAGCATGACACCGGACGGGACGGCGGTGAAATGACCCTGAGCCTGGCTGATCGCTGGATTTGGGCGAAGTTCCAGCAAACGCTGAAAGACTTTGAAAAAGCCTTAGGCGACTATCGCTTCGATCTTGCCGCGCAAACGGTGTATGAATTTACCTGGAATCAGCTGTGTGACTGGTATCTGGAGCTGACTAAGCCCGTACTGAATAATGACGCCAGCAGTGACGCTGAGAAGCGCGGAACCCGCCACACGCTCATCAATGTGCTTGAACACACATTGCGTCTGCTGCACCCGTTTATGCCGTTTATTACGGAAGAAATCTGGCAGCGCGTTATGCCATTGTCGGCAGTAAAAACCGACGCCAGCAGCATCATGGTGCAGCCATTCCCGCAACAGGATGCTGCCTTGCTGGACGAGAAGGTGCTGAATGACATTGAGTGGGTGAAAAAATTCATCGTTGGCATTCGTAACATCCGCGGTGAAATGGACATCTCGCCAAACAAGCCGCTGAATGCCCTGTTGAAAAATGTCAGTGACGAGGACAGCCACCGGCTGGATGCAGCCAAAGGTTTCCTCGATAAACTCTCGAAACTGGAGTCGGTGACAGTTCTCCAGGCCGACGAGAAGGCACCGCCCAGTGCTACCGCGCTGGTAGGGGAGATGGAAATTCTCATTCCTATGGCTGGTCTGATTGATAAAGATGCGGAACTGGCGCGTCTGACCAAGGCCATCGACAAGGTGCAGAAAGATCTGAGTCGTACTGAGGGTAAGCTGGCGAACGAGAAGTTTGTGAGCAATGCGCCTGACGCAGTCATTGAAAAAGAGCGGGCCAAACTGGAAGACGGCAGAAAGCAAATGGAAAAACTCAACGAACAGGTTGAAACTATCCGTTCGCTGTAACCCGGCGTCGTTAAACAGACTTAAAAACGGCCGCATTCGCGGCTGTTTTTTTATCCCTGTTATTTTATCCCTGCGCTGCCTACCCCTATTGCGGCGGTTAAAGACAGGCGGTACAGTTAGCTTACACTCTCACTATATTAGCACTTTGTGAATAAACCCGACCCACAACCGAACGAACCAACTTCCTCGGCCGAGCGCCGCTTTGAGTCTTTTCTATGGGGCTCACGTTACCTGGTACTGTTGGCCGTGGTGCCCAGTATCCTGGGGGCGCTGGTATTATTTGTCATGGGCACTGCAGATATTCTGGCGGTGATGCGCTCGACCCTGAATTACTACTGGCTGGGAGGCTCCCAGGAACTGTACGACGCTACCATCCCGAAAATCATCAAAGCCATTGATATCTACCTTATTGCTATCGTGTTACTGATATTTGCTGCGGGTGTTTACCGATTGTTTTTCTCAATTATTGAGCCTGCGGAAAACAGCCAGATAAGACACCCGTTTAATATCAATTCATTCGATCAATTAAAAGATAAAATAGCCCGCGTCGTGGTACTGGCGGTCATTATCGAGTTTTTCCGAGCGGTGGTAGACATTCAGTTTGTTACGCCCCTGGATGCTATTTATCTGGCTCTGTCGATCCTCGCACTGGCTGGCGGCTTATTTCTGATGAGCAAGGCGCAGCCAGACGATCACAAATAGAACCCCGCGCCTGTCGTCTCGCTTAATCCTGGTGCCGGCGCCGGGTTATTTCCCTGGCAGGTACTTTCGCAATATTTCTATAACATTGGCCCGTTTTACCGGCTTGGTAAGATAATCGTTCATCCCGGCCTCGTGCGCAGTTTGCCGGTCTTCCTTCATCGCATTGGCGGATAACCCGATAATAGGCAGCGCATTGTGGCCCTTGCGGCGGAGTGCGCGGGTACATTCATAACCGTCCATTTCAGGCATCTGCACATCCATCAGGATGAGATCATAGTGGGGGGAGTTTTCAATTTTACGCAGCGCCTGCACGCCATCTTCTGCCACGTCGTAAGAAAGTTCCAGATCCCTGAGCAATTCGCCGGTAACAATCTGATTGATGGTATTGTCCTCTACCAACAACACGTGCCCCTCCAGCTCTACAATATCGCTTTGGTGATCATACACCACGGGTTCTGAAGTGATCTGCTGTAGCTCTTTAACAAAGCGTTCAAATTGCAGCGGCGTGAAGGGGTGCACCAATATAGGCCCGGTCCAGTCAGAAAGCAGTTTGCCCTGAATTGAGCCAATCTGTGTATTCACCACTAACCCGACTTTACAGGAGGCGACTTGCAACCGCCTGAGTGAATTAGCATGCGCCCTTAATGTGCCCGGGTTGTCTATATCAACAAGCATGCATGGCGGAATAGTGTTAATGGTAGTGAGGTAGCTCAATGGCAGTGGCTCTCCCGTAAGTCCAGCCACGTCACGATAGGCTGCGCTGAGCAATGGTTGGTCGCTCACATACACGCTGTGCTCAGGTAAGGGCGGTACACCAGTCAGGATACCCTGCTGACCTTTGAATGCCCGCAGGGGAAGAGTTACCCTGAACAGGCTGCCTTTACCGGGTGCCGACTCCGCTTCCAGTTTGCCTTTCATCAATTCGGTGAGTTGTTTAACAATAGTTAGGCCGAGGCCGGTACCACCAAAGCGGCGGTTGGTTGAGCCATCCGCCTGCGTGAAAGGCTGGAAGATACGGGCCAGTTGGTGGTCAGACATGCCGATACCGGTGTCTTTCACCTCAATGACCAGTGATAATTCATTACCCTTATCGTTCAGGGTGCCAAAAAAGCTAATATTAATTTCGCCCTGCTCGGTAAACTTCACAGCGTTGGTTCCCAAATTCATGAGCACCTGAGCAATTCGTAGTGGGTCGCCCACTACCTGGGGCGGCAAATTCGGATCCACGGTTAGTATCACTGACAGGTTTTTCTCCTGAGCGCGCAGGGCAATAACAGCCACCAGGTTGTCAAAGATGGAGTGCAGGGAAAAGCTCACGTTTTCAATTTCAAGCTTTCCGGCTTCAATCTTAGAAAAGTCCAGAATGTCATTAATTACACTCATCAGGATCTGACTGGAGTAGGCCGCTTTGTCCAGGTAGCTTTTCATCGTTGGCGACATAGGTTGTTGCTGAGCAAGTTCAATCAACCCAATAACCCCATTCATCGGCGTACGAATTTCATGGCTCATGTTCGCTAAAAACAGGCTTTTAGACGCTGTCGCCTGCTCGGCACGTTGTTTTTGTGCAGCGAGTTCTTTATTGAGCGACTCCATCTGTGCGTTGGCTTCGCGGGCGGCTTTCAACAGCTGCTCAGTCTGACGGTTTTTGTCACTGAACACATGGGCCGCAGTGGCCAGCGCGCCAATTTCATCATTGCGTTTGATACCCGGAATGGTGGCCACATTTTCGCCCCCGGAGAGCCGTGTGAAAACCTCAGTGATGGACCGGATAGGCCCCAGAATGCGCAACCAGGTAAACACTGCTGCACTGAGCGCCAACAGGATGGCAAACAGCGAAAACAACTCGCCATTGATTTGCGCCCGGGCTGCCTGGCGCTGAGATTGCTGACGGACCTTATCTGTATAGCGGGTAACCTGTTCAGCCAGTTCACCACTTAGGAACAGAAACTCGTTAGCCGATCCCGCCATCACCACATTCACCAAAAACAAATTACCCTGAGTGATCTGAGTAAGCAGAAAGAACTCATCTTCAGCGCGTTTTATTAACGGCAGGAGGGAGCCAAAACGCGGTTCTGGCATGCTTGCCACTTGTTCGCGCATGGTTTGCAGGGCGGTATTAAAGGTTTCAATGCGTTGTATGCTGGGGGTGAGCAGATAATGTAACGATGCGTTTTCCGCGCTGTCCAGGGTCAGGTTTAATTCATTGAGAAACACCGAGGAGATGCCGGGCTCCTGTGAAAGCTCCTGCAACGCTTTGCGTAGTGCAATAATGTCGCGCACTGAACCCGCCGTCACCAGCTCATCCCGACGGGCCCGTGACTCCACTACCGCGGTGAAATTTTCCTGATAATCTTCCAGGTGTGAGCGCATCCGTTCCAGCACATTTTCGCTGGTTAACGCATTTTGTAACGAGACGGGAGATGCCTGCAGCTTATCCAGCTTGCGGGTGATGGCCTGCATCAGCCGTTCAAAGCGATTCACCGTTGACTCACTGGCGGTCTCTTTGAAAATGAGCACGTTCCGCTGCAAGTCCAGTACATCCCGCTCCAGCTCTTTCACCAGACTGAGATCGTCCATGGCCTGGCGTGTGGTGGCCAGCCCTTCGTTTAATACCTGTTGATTCTGCCGGGCCAGGATCCCCTGAATAAGCAATAGCGACACCAGCGCAATTAACACAACAATCAGCTGGGTTCGAATAGACGACATATCCACATCCCTGTTAGGAAGTTATAAATTCATACCACTTTTGCAAGCTGTATTCGTAGGTGGGCATAACGGTGTTCCACACCGCCACGTTACTGAAGCGGTCCTCGTAACTGCCGCCGCTGCGCTGCTCTCCCGGCTGCACCGAAACCTTACCGTCGGTGCCGGTTAATGGCTCACTGGCGGGCAATCCCTGATACCAATAGTCCCACTCGGCCTGGGTTAAGTACTGCGCAGACCGCTGAGGGTTAGAAATATAGTAGCCCTGGCGGGCAATAAACGCGCCCGGCCAGCCGGACAACCACCAGTTCATATACTCGTAGGCGGCGTCTTTATTGCGTCCCTGGGTTGCCGCCGACAAGCACATCACGCCATGCCAGCCGCGATAACCCTCTTTGGGGGCCGCGAATCGTACCGGAATATTTTGCCCGTTTAGTGCTGATACGGCAGGGGAGAACATACTTTCAATGGTCACCCGCTTACTGCGCATAAACTGCACAGACTCAGGCACGGAGGTCCAGAAACCACTGAAATGTTGCAACTGTTTAAGTTCAATTAATACCGTAAACAGGGCATCCAGTTCTTCACGGGTCATGGCGCCAATATCATTGAAAGACACAAAGCCTTTCGCCTGTGCCGCGAGCGCAAGGTCAAACAGACCAATGGTGGGATCGTTAACAATCCCTACCTGACCGGAGAAACGGCTGTCCAGCAGCCAGCCCCAGCTCTCGTCACCGGCTGTGAGGTCCTCAGCGACCCGGGAGGTATCGTAGCCGAAGGAGTCCACGTTATGCACATACGGCAAAAAGCTGATGGTATCGGTGTGGGTAGTCCCTAACGTTCCGTCATTCTGAATATGCAAAATTTTATGCGGGGCATCGCCGGCCCCCATATTTGCATTGGGGGTGACTTTTCCTGTTTTACTTAACGGATTAATTTCATCCCAGTATGTCAGCCGTTTCTTTTCAATAGGCTGAATGGCTTTTGAGCGCCACAGGATGTTGATGCTGTTGGACCACTGCTCATACAAGTCAAAACTGGCGGGGTTCATGGACGCCTTTTGCAGCACCGCGGCACTGCCTTTCGGCTCAAACCGTAAATCGATACCTAAATCTTCAATTGCCTGCTTGCGCAGTGATTCTTGCAGGGTGACATGGGTGCCCATTACCCGTATTAACGGTTTTGGTTTGCCAATAGCAAACGGTGTGACCCCGGCAGCGAGACAATATACACCGCCTTTTAGCAGAGTGCGGCGTGTCGGGTTTGGTGAAGAGTCTGACATTAAACGTAAACGACCAAAGCAAAAGACTTTTATCCATTTTGGCACCGTTTAAAGGTGCATGCCAAACAAAGTTAAAGAATATCGCTGTGTTAATAACACAGGGCCCGGATTCCACCTTGTAAAAATCAAAATATCAATTATATTGATATCATAATGATATCAAGGAATGAGTAAGATGAACGAAACCTCTGGTTTTTCAATCAACGGTTATGTAATGGCGTTACTGGTACTGCCCGCATTGCAGATTGCCACGGTGCTCTGGCTACTGACCTGGCAGGGCGGTTTAGTTGCGCTGGTGGCTATAATCCTGGTTGCTGTACTTTGGCCGGGGTTCTTTATGGTGCAACCTAATCAGGGGAAAGTGCTCACCCTGTTTGGCAGTTACGTGGGCACTGAGCGGCGCACCGGCTTGCGCTGGACTATACCACTATTTATGCGACGGACTATTTCACTACGTATCCGCAACTTTGAGAGCGCCAGGATCAAAGTGAATGACAATCAGGGAAACCCTATTGAAATTGCTGCGATCATTGTGTGGTCAGTGACAGACACAGCTGAAGCGGTGTTCGAAGTGGATAATTACGAAAGCTTTGTCACTATTCAGAGCGAGTCGGCAGTGCGTCATATGGCCAGCAGCTTTCCCTATGATCCCCGGGACGATGAACAATCTGAAGTCGCGCTTAGGAGTCATCCCGCTGAAATTTCTGCAAGCCTGCAAGAGGAAATTCAGGCGCGCCTGGCACGGGCAGGGATCACCGTGCATGAAGCCCGGATCAGCCACCTGGCCTACGCTCAGGAGATAGCCAGCGCCATGCTGCAACGTCAGCAGGCAGCAGCTATTATCGCGGCCAGGGCGCAGATTGTAGATGGTGCCGTGGGCATGGTTGAAATGGCCCTGCGGAAACTGGCCGACGACCAGATAGTGGAACTGGACGATGAGCGTAAGGCGCATATGGTTAGCAACTTGCTGGTGGTACTTTGCGGCGACAAAGCACCTCAGCCGGTGGTCAATTCAGGAAGTCTGTATTAAGTATTTCGGCTGAACAGGAGAATTATGGCAGACAAAAAAAAAGCCTATCCACTGCGCATTAACGAAAAGGTGCTGGCGGCTATGCAGCGTTGGGCAGATGATGAGTTGCGCAGTGTGAATGCACAGATTGAATACGTACTCAGAGATGCGCTGTTAAAAAACAAGCGCATCAAACTAACCGAAAAAGTCGTGACCGAAGTTGAGCTGCCGCCTGCAGACCCGCCGTCCCGTGAAGAATAACCCGGGGCGGCGAGACAAGGATGGAGCGGCTACGTTAATTTCTGCGGCGGTATACGGCGACACCTAATAGCGCCAGTAATGCAGGAATGAACAGCGCGCCGCCGTGTTCTTCCACTACCACGACGGTTTCTTCCACAACATCATAATTTTCACTTTCCAGACTGACATACGCTAAGTCTGCATCCCAGTAACCGTCACTGGCGGCCAGCAAAACATCACTGTGGGCATCATAAAGCTCAATTAAAATGTCGTACTCCCGGGGCGGGAAGCCTGATAGCAGGTCGCTTTCTACAATAAACGCATCATCGCTCGCTTCGCCATATACTGAGAATGTCGAGGTGACATGGATGGAGTCGTAAACATCATTGCGGCCCAAATAGATAACAGCATACACAGGCACTGACGCAAATACTGTGTCGGCATCAAACTCCACAGTAAGGGTGGTGTAATAGCCATCATAGTCGTAGTCATTTGCTACGCTCACCCAACTGTCATAAATCCAGAACTCGGTTTCATTCAGGCTCTGGGTAGACTCCCGGGACTTACTGGTAAGGGTTGCCAGCTTTTCCCGTTTGGCCGACTTAATCTTCTGAGATGCCTGCGACTCGGCGGTCACCGGCTTATCGAACTGAAACTCACGGGATTGGGTGGTGATCTGTTCGGCCTTTGAGTGTCCGGACTCAGCCTGCGCGTGCCCGGCCAGAGACAGCACCAGCATGGTTAATGTCAGCTGTAACAGAGTTGTCGTTTTCATGTCATGTTCCTTTCGCCAGTACACAGAATACTTAGTTGATAGGCTAAGTGTGGCCCTCTGAACATGAACGAAAACTGAAATGAAACTTAACTGGGTCTTAGGGAGTGTGTGAAAGAGGGGGAAACTATGCGGCTGCGTATTTAGTAGCCAGGCAGCGCAATCACTGCCTGGCTATATAGCTCACTCGAAGTCGTCATCGTCATCCATCGACTCATCACGAGGCATAAAGTATGTGCCCCAGCCGTCGTAATGGACGCCGTGCTTGTCGGCAATCTTCAATAAGGTATCGGTGTCGCTGTCCAGTTCTGGGCGGGATAGCTTACGTTCCACCACGGCATCGAAACAAAAGACGGTTCCGCCGTCATCCAGTACCAGCTCTTCGGCGTCGCTCACTTCAAAGCCGGCTTTAAAGGCATCAACGGCAGCTTTTTCAAGTACATCGAAATCATTGGAGGCCAGGTGATGCTCGATGGAATAATCGGCATCGGCCTGACTACCGTCTTCAAGCAGTGCTTCTATGGTTTCCTGATTAAAGGCGTACCATTCTTCTCGTTCGTCAAATTGGGTCATCATATTTTTCGTCAGCGAAATGTCTGCAGACAGTTTACCCGTTTTTTTCTATTTCAGCGACACGGGCATCCAGCTCAGTCTGACGCTGCTGCATGCGGGTATGAAAGAATTCCATCCATTCTTTAATCGACTTGTCATCCGTCATTGCTACCGGCTCATCAATGGCAATGAGCACAGTGCCATTGTTCCAGCGATTCCAATTGATTTTACCGTGCAGGTTACTGGCGGTCACCATAACCACACGCTCCTCGGTAGTTTTGGCCAGCCGGAAAGCCCCTTGTTTAAACGGCAGTAAGCCACGACCATTGCTGCGGGTACCTTCCGGGAACAGCCAGACGGAGGTGCGTTTCTGGCGGATTTTTCTGGCCGCAATATCCAGCGTGCTGCGGGCTTTTCCGGAGTTTTTGCGGTCGATCATAATATTGCCGGACAACCAGTAAATCTGGCCGAAGACCGGGATCCATTTCAGGCTTTTTTTACCAACCGTCACCACACCCGGTAACGCGGCCTTACTGATGGTGATGATGTCATAGCTATTCTGGTGATTAGCAATAAACACGTACGGCTCGTTATCCAGTACTTTGTCAGACTTTTCAATGACGACTTTAAGCCCCAGCACACGCGACATCTGCGCATAAGCCCGGCCAGCAAAGTTCACGTTGTTTTTGTGAAAGGGGCGGGCAATACACACAATCAACACCACCAGGTTGATTATCAGAAAAGCTACCAGCAAAACAGGAATACGAATTAGAGCGAGCACAGTGTCTCCTTTGATAAGTTTGCGGCGCAGTATAAGGTAAACGGCGCATTGCACATGTCCGATCAGTGACTATCTGATCACAAAAAAAGTTAAAGCCTGCATTCGCGGTTCCGATAGTTAAATGGTATAAATCGCAGCAGCGATCCTCTTTTATTACTTAGCGGCAACTATCCCATGCAGACATTTGTTCCGGACGAACTGGAAGACGATATCCTCACCGACCTGATGGAAGAAATTAATGAACTGTACGAGGCCAGTGAGCAAACCCTCATTGAGCTTGAGTTGCGGCCGGAGGACAACGAACTTCAACGCGCCTTGTTCCGGTCCATCCACACCATTAAAGGGGATCTGGGGCTGGTTAATTTTACGCCGCTGATTCCGCTGTTGCAGCATGTTGAAGATTTGCTCGACTTTCTGAGAAAAGGCCAGGTGGAATACACCAGTACCATGAGTGATCTGGTGCTGCTAACCATGGACAGAGTAAAAGCGTTTGTGGAAGCCATCATGGCGCAGGGCAAGGCCGATTATGATGCCCGCCTTCACGAGCAACTGGTGATGGCCATCGCCCGTATTAAGCCAGACAACCACAGTGAGCACGAAAGGCTGTTAACTGACGCAGTATTATTGCTGAACCCTGCGCTGGATGTCACCCACGGTGAAAACGGCGAGCCGGAGGTAATTAACCGCCCGCCCACACTGGCTACCACCGCACTACCTAAAGACATGAGCGCAGAAAAGAAGATGGATATTCTGTTCTTTCGCGATCTCATGCAAACCATCGAGCACCGCTCAAACTACTGGGCTGGCCGGGGCGACCGTATTGCCAAGCTGGCGCTGTATATTAACGAATTAGCGGGCCGGCCGGTGGAAGAGGACCAGTTGGCTGTGGCGTGCTATGTCCATGACTTTGGCATGGCGTTTATGCCACTGAAAATCTTGCACAAAGCCGAACCATATACAGACATCGAGTTTAACCTGATGCGCTCCCATGTGTATAAGAGCTCACGACTACTGGAGCACCTCGACCAATGGGATATGGCCCGTAAAATTGTCATGCAGCATCATGAGCGTATGGATGGTTCCGGCTATCCGCTGGGCATCAAGGAAGACGATATCTGTGACGGTGCCAAATTGCTGGCAATTCTGGATACCTATGATGCCATGACGCACTCCCGTGCTCACCACAAAGAAAACCACCTGTCTAAGAAGCAGGCGGTGATTAAAATAAATCGCTCAGCCAAAGGGCAGTTCAGCATGAAATGGGTACGGCATTTCAACCAGGCCATGACGGGCCTGCTGACCAAAGGGTGATTCGGGGGACAAGACACTGCAGGGACTGCTATAGCAGACTGTGCAGTGTGTTACTTAACGGGGTTGCTACTGGCTGTTGAAGTTCAGCTCTTTGAGTTTACGGGTTAAGGTGTTTCTGCCCCAGCCCAGCCGTTTAGCCGCGTCCTGTTTATGCCCATGGGTGAACTGCAATGCCCGCTCCAGCATCACTTTCTCAAACGTCACCATGGCGTCATTGAGCACGTTGAAATGCCCCTCCTGTAACTGCTTATCTGTCCATTTTGCCAATAGTTCCGGCCAGTCGGAGGCTTCCCCGTTGCCAGCTGGCGTATGCCCTTCGGCGTGAATTTCTGGCGGCAGATCGCTGGGCAAGACTTCCTGGCCACTGGCCATTACGGTCAGCCACCGGCACACGTTCTCAAGTTGCCGTACATTGCCCGGCCAGGGGAGCTGGGTCATCACTTTGTCGGCGGCTTTGCTCAGCGATTTGGTTTCCACATTAAGCTCTTTAGCAGCTCTGCGTAGAAAGTGACGGGCCAGCAGGGGAATGTCTTCCCGCCGTTCTGACAGTGACGGAATATGGATCCGAATGACATTTAAGCGGTGAAACAGGTCTTCCCGAAATTTGCCTTCGGCAACCCGTTGCTCAAGATTCTGGTGGGTAGCCGCGATAATACGCACATCCACAGACACTGACTGGTGCCCGCCCACCCGGTAAAACTGGCCATCGGCCAGCACCCGCAATAAACGGGTCTGAACGTCCAGCGGCATATCGCCAATTTCATCCAGAAATAAAGTGCCGCCGTTAGCCTGCTCGAACCGTCCCTGACGAGCCGCCTGTGCACCGGTAAAGGCCCCTTTTTCGTGACCAAATAATTCTGACTCGACCAGATCAGCCGGGATGGCCGCCATATTCAGAGCAATAAACGGGTTAGCGGCCCGGGGGCTGTGCCGGTGTAAAGCCTGTGCGACCAGCTCCTTGCCGGTCCCCGACTGACCATTAATGAGTACACTGATGGAGGAACGGGACAACCGCCCAATGGCTCTGAATACCTCCTGCATCGCCGGCGCCTCACCGATGATCTCGGTGACGATATCATCCTGGGGAGGCTGACTCTGACTCTGTTGCTCCCGGGCGTGGGCCAGAGCGCGCTGAGTTAATGTGACCGCTTCGTCGATATCAAACGGCTTGGGAAGATACTCAAACGCGCCGCTCTGGTAAGCGTTGACGGCACTGTCCAGGTCAGAGTGGGCCGTCATGATAATAACCGGGATTGCCGCGTGACTGGCGTGCACTTCCTGCAGTAAGGTCATCCCGTCCATTTGTGGCATGCGTATATCGGAGATAATCACCTCAGGGGCTTGTCCGCTCTGCAGCTGAAGTAACAAGTCCTGTGGGTTTTCAAAGCAATGACAGGCAATATCTGCACTTTGTAATGCCTTTTGGATCACCCAGCGGATAGAACTGTCGTCATCAACGATCCAAACGGCTTCATTCGTCATTAGCTGACTCCTTTCGGTTAATGGGGAGGTAAAGTACAAACTGGGTGTGGCCCGGGTAACTGTCGACATCAATTTTGCCGTCATGATAGTTGACCAGTGTCTGGGCTATGGAGAGACCCAGTCCGCTGCCGTGCGGTTTACTGCTGACCATGGGATAAAACAATGTATCGCGAATAGCCGGGGGGATGCCGGGCCCGTTATCAGTTATCTGGATTTTGGCGACTAACGGATGGCGTTTGCCGTGGATCGTCATCTGACGTTCAACGCGGGTCGTTACCGTGATTTGTGGATCCTCGGTTGCATGATCGCTTAACGCCTGAATACTGTTTCGCACAATGTTCAGTACCGCTTGCTGGATCATGTCCTGGTCCATATGCACGTCAGGAATACTGGGGTCGTAATCGCGTACAATGTCGATGGCGTGACCATCGTCTACCTGCATCAGGTTGCGCACTTTTTCCAGTGCTTCGTGCAGGTTACACCAGCTCATCTGGGGCAGGGCATTGGGGCCCAGTAAGCGATCGACTAAATTTCGTAACCGGTCAGACTGATCGATAATCATGGTGGTGAATTCACGATGCTCGGCGGTTAGCTCTTTCGCCAGCAACTGGGCCGCACCCCGTATGCCACCCAGCGGGTTTTTGATTTCATGGGCCAGTCCTCGCACCAGCTCGCGTGCGGCGTAATGTTGGGCATGCTGCATATTTTCCTGAGAAATGCGTTTCTGCTGGTCAATTTTCTTCACTTCAAACAGCAGACTGGATACGCCGTCATGGACAAGGTTGGTAACGGTCAGGTCCGCCAGTACAAAGCGGTTGTCCCGAAAGCATAATTTCACCTCGTTTTCGGTAAAATCTTCGCCATGACGAAAGGCCGCACGGAGTCTGGATGTGTCGATGCTCCCGGGCAGGAAAAACTCTGCCAGCGGGTGACCGTAGAGTTGCTTGTGGCCGGTCTCGAACAAGGCTTCGCCGGCGTGATTGACGTAAGTAATGTGCAGTTGCTTATCGACCATTACCAGCGCGGTATTCAGGCTGTTAAGCAAATGGGGGACCTCTAATCCGGTGGCCTGCATACTCAGCAAGACTCCTGTTGCACTATTGTGGTGCATTATAGCGCACTCCTCCTGTTTACGGGAAATTCGCAGGTAATCAGGAGATGCCTGTGGATCGCCGTGGTGCGGCGTGTGCGCTACAATAGACCGTTAGTTGTTATTGATTAACGCTGAAGCCTGATGCAGGTACAGCGTCTGTTCTTCTGTAGATGCAAGAGTCTTGCCCGTATTGTCGAGCCAGAGTACTGAGTAGGTGTGGGCGCCGCGGTTGACGCCGGTCAGGCGAAACATGCCGGTGGTATTTGACTGGACTATCTGGCCGTTAAACTTAAGCTGAAAGCGTCCTCCGGCACTGCCAGGCTGCGCCGCAGTGGTGATAGTGAGGTTGCCTTTGTTGTTGCGAATCGTCGCTTCGGGCGCAGGGGTGGCGATGGTAACCGTATAGTTGGTGCGTTTTTTTGAGGTGCCGGTAGAGAAGGGTTTGGGCTGGCCCATGGCGCCGGAAACATTGGCCGTGGATGCGGGCAGCGATACCGCTTCACCGCCTGCCACAGGTGCATCCGTATACAGTATGGTACCGTCTTCCTGCTCTACTTTGTAGACTTCCTGTGCCGTCAGAGCAGCAGGCAGAGTGAGCAGGATGGTAAACCAGAACGTCAGCGTTTTCATAAACCCTCGGTGTCAGGCGCCACATGCAAAATGCAGTTGGCCTATAAGTTTATAGTAGCCAAACCTAAGCCATAAAAAAAGCCCGCAGATGCGGGCTTTCGTATACTCAGGCGTTTGTGATTATACGCTGTAGTACATGTCGAATTCCACGGGATGCGTGGTCATCTGTAGTTTCGTCACTTCTTCCATTTTCAGCTCGATGTAAGCATCAATCATGTCGTCAGTGAATACGCCACCGGCTTTCAGGAAGTCGCGATCGTTATCGAGTGCTTCCAGCGCCATTTCCAGCGAGCTGGCTACGGTGGGAATTTCTGCAGCTTCTTCAGCTGGCAGGTCGTACAAGTCTTTATCCATGGCATCGCCAGGGTGGATCTTGTTCTTAATGCCGTCCAGGCCAGCCATCAGCATGGCCGAGAAGGCCAGATACGGGTTGGCTGTTGGGTCAGGGAAACGTACTTCAATACGACGGGCCTTATCACTGGTTACGTAGGGAATACGAATTGACGCTGACCGGTTACGGGCTGAGTAAGCCAGCATAACCGGGGCTTCGAAGCCAGGTACCAAACGCTTGTACGAGTTAGTTGATGCATTCGCGAAAGCATTGATAGCGCGAGCGTGTTTAATAATACCGCCAATATAGTACAGCGCCTCATCAGACATGCCTGCGTACTTATCACCGGCAAAGATGTTCTTACCTTCTTTTGAAATAGACTGGTGAACATGCATACCCGACCCGTTGTCACCTACCAGCGGCTTGGGCATGAAGGTCGCAGTATGGCCGTACGCATGGGCTACATTGTGCACGACATACTTGTAGATCTGGATCTCGTCGGCTTTTTTCGTCAGGGTATTAAATTCACATGCAATTTCATTCTGACCGGCGGTGGCCACTTCGTGGTGATGGGCTTCAATAACCAGCCCCATTTCTTCCATTACCATGCACATGGCTGAGCGAATGTCGTGAGAAGAGTCTACCGGAGGTACCGGAAAGTAACCGCCTTTTACACCGGGGCGGTGAGCCAGGTTGCCGCCTTCAAATTCAGCGCCGGAATTCCATTTTGCTTCAGAAGAGTCAATTTTATAGAAAGACCCGGCCATGTCAGTGTGGAATTTCACGTCATCAAACATGAAGAACTCTGGTTCCGGCCCAAAGTATGCGGTGTCACCGATGCCAGTAGATTTCAGGTATTCTTCTGCACGGCGCGCCACTGAGCGTGGGTCACGTTCGTAGCCTTCCATGGTGCTCGGCTCAAGAATGTCACATGTTACGTTAACCTGAACTTCTTCTGCGAATGGGTCTACCACTACCGAGTTGGCATCAGGCATCAGGATCATGTCTGACTCGTTAATGCCTTTCCATCCTGAAATAGAAGAGCCGTCAAACATCTTGCCTTCTTCAAAGAATTCTTCGTCTACTGCACTTGCTGGAATAGAAACGTGCTGCTCTTTTCCTTTAGTATCGGTAAAGCGCATATCCACAAATTTCGCTTCACTCTCTTTAATCAGCTCTAATGCCTTCTCTACTGACATGTGTCCTCCAGGTTTTATCGTAAAAATGTGACGTGTTACTTGCACGCATCATCAGTTGGTTAAAAGGAAGCGATTATCGTGCCATATGTCCCTGAACGGCGTAGCAAGGGATTGCTGGAAACCGGTTCGCTGTTTCACTTCAATATTGCACCAGTGTGGTGCAATAGCGCGCCAGGCTGGTGCGCTTAAGTGGTGCAACAGTACAGAGCACTCAAATGACTGTACGCCAAGTTCCGCAAATTTGCTAAATCGAACCAGTGAAAAAATTCTGCACACTGGCCCGTCAGCATCAGTAAATGGCATGAAGTAGTGAAAGCCTTGCAGTAACTATGAAAGGATTATGCAATGAGGAAGGTCATCGGGTTCTGCGCTCAACACCTTCACAGCGGTGCCTGCCGGTGTATTGGTAGTCGCTGCTCGATGTTTATAGTGTAAGGCATGGCGGACAGCCGCGGATTAAATTTGTACTTCAGCGCGATACTGCCTGTTATTTCCCCTCAATAGCCTATATAATCGCGCCCAATTTTTACCCCACCTATGCGGATCTTCGCAGCGCCTCGGAAGCCACTTCGGTCCCACAGGTCTTTGAAACGAGATTTTACATGACATCTAACCACAGCCTTAACGATATTACTAAGTTAAGGAACATCGCTATTATCGCTCACGTTGACCACGGTAAAACTACCCTGGTAGACAAGCTCCTGCAGCAATCCGGTACGCTGGAAAGCCGCGGTGAAGTTCAGGAGCGTGTCATGGACTCAAACGACATCGAAAAAGAGCGTGGCATTACGATCCTGGCGAAAAACACGGCCATTAACTGGAACGAGTACCGCATTAACATCGTAGACACCCCTGGACACGCCGATTTCGGTGGTGAAGTTGAGCGGGTTATGTCTATGGCCGACTCTGTACTGTTGCTGGTTGATGCGCAGGAAGGTCCCATGCCGCAAACCCGCTTTGTGACGCAGAAAGCATTTGCTCAGGGGCTCAAGCCCATTGTAGTGATCAACAAGATTGACAAGCCAGGTGCCCGTCCTGACTGGGTAATGGATCAGGTATTTGATCTGTTCGACAACCTGGGTGCGACTGACGAACAGCTGGACTTCCAGGTAGTTTATGCCTCGGCACTGAATGGCTGGGCGTCTAACGAATCAGACGTCACCGGCACAGACATGACGCCCTTGTTCAAGACTATCGTTGAGCAGGTCGATGCGCCTAACACCGACGTGAATGGTCCGTTCCAGATGCAAATATCGCAGCTGGATTACAACTCCTACGTTGGCGTAATTGGCGTTGGCCGCATCAAACGTGGCATGGTTAAAGTTAATCAGCAGGTTACTATTGCCACCGCAGACGGCAAAACCCGTAACGGTAAAGTTGGTCAGGTATTAGGTTACATGGGTCTGGATCGTCACGAAGTGGACGCAGCCAGCGCCGGCGACATTATTGCTGTGACCGGTCTGGGTGAGCTTAAGATCTCTGACACCATCTGTGACGTGAATGCCGTTGAGCCAATGCCGCCACTGACGGTAGATGAACCTACCGTTACCATGACATTCCAGGTGAATACGTCACCGTTCTCAGGGAAAGAAGGTAAGTACGTGACTTCGCGTAACATTCTGGACCGTTTGCATGACGAACTGATACACAACGTGGCATTACGCGTTGAAGAAATGCCAGATCCGGATAAGTTCCGGGTATCAGGCCGGGGTGAACTTCACTTAGGGATCCTGATTGAAAACATGCGTCGTGAAGGTTACGAGCTGGCAGTATCACGCCCTGAAGTAATCCTGAAAGAAGAAGACGGTCAGTTAATGGAACCGTTTGAAATGCTGACCATTGACTGTCAGGAAGAGCATCAGGGTTCTATCATGGAACAACTGGGTCTGCGTAAGGCGGAGCTGAAAGACATGTCTCCGGACGGCAAAGGCCGGGTGCGCATGGACTTTGAAATTCCAAGCCGTGGCCTGATTGGCTTCCAGACTGAGTTTTTAACCCTGACATCGGGTTCTGGTCTGCTGTATCACACGTTTGATCATTACGGTCCTCACAAAGGCGGTAAAATTGGTCAGCGTAAGAACGGCGTACTGATTGCCAATGCACCGGGTAAAGCGTTGACTAACGCACTGTTTAACCTGCAGGAGCGTGGTCGCCTGTTCATCGGTCATGGTGTGGAAGTTTACGAAGGTATGGTTATTGGTATTCACAGCCGTGACAATGACCTTACTGTGAACGCACTGAAAGGCAAGCAATTGACTAACGTGCGTGCCTCAGGCACCGATGAAGCGCAGAACCTGGTTCCGCCCATTGTTATGACACTGGAGCAGGCCCTGGAGTTTATCGATGATGACGAGCTGGTAGAGGTTACGCCGAAGAGCATTCGTATTCGTAAGAAGTTGTTGACCGAAAACGAGCGTAAACGCGCCTCGCGTGAAAAATCAAAAGAGTAAGTGTAACGGGTAGGTAACTACTCACAAGCTTACTTCTGAAAAGGGCGGTCAATAAGACTGCCCTTTTTTATTTCGGTTGGGCTGGAACCGGCTTAAAGATAGCGGGTAATACCCAATAGCGGGTGTTTATACTTGATAATTTTCCATATACAGATATTCTGAGGTTAGGAAGCCTATCAGGGGGTTGTATGACGCCGCTGTCCATAGTTGTTATTGAAGACGACGCCATTACACTCGAAATGATCACCGTTGCGCTTGAGTCGCGACTGGAAGCGAACGTGTTCCCTTTTTCGAAAAGCAAAACCGCCCGCGATTTTCTGTTAAAACAAACCAACAGTTCCATTGACCTGATAATCAGCGACCAGCAGATGCCCGATTACGAAGGACTCGAACTGTTGGAAGCCTGTAAATCCACCACGCTGGATGTTCCGTTTTTGTTGATAACTGCTGAAGCCAGCCGGGATATGGTGATATCGGCGAAGATGCTCGGCGTATCAGGGTTCCTTGCCAAACCCGTCGACATGGAAGAACTGGCTGATAAAGTGCTGCGAGTCACCGGCGCACAATCGGCGGTTTAACCCGCTGTACACACTGCACATTTCCCACACCTGCTAATGCCGTTTGGTACTAATACATAATAAACCCGGGTAAAAAACCACTTGGCGCCAGCTGTGTGCAACCTTTAGACTGAGTTCACTACAGACCAGACACAGGACGTATACGTGAGCCAGCTTTTTGACCATACGCCAGACCGAACCCAACAGCACTCGTTTAAGTGGGAGCGTTATAAGGGCAAAGATATTTTGCCCGCGTGGGTCGCCGACACCGAGTTTCGGTGTGCCCAGCCTATTCTTGATGCACTGCAGGCGAGGGTAGAGCACGGCAATATGGGCTATGTGCTGCCCGGCCAGTTCCAGCCCGGCATAGAAGCCATCCAGCGCTGGCTCAAAGACAAGCACGACTGGCAGGTAGAGAGCAACTGGATTGTGTGGATGCCAGGTGTGGTCCCGGCGTTTAATGCCGCGTGCAAAGCCTACAGTAAGCCTGGCGGTAAGGTCATGGTTCAGTCGCCTAACTATCCACCCTTGCTGGCGGCACCTGGGCTGAATGGACTGGAGCGGGTCGACATTGGCACCGTGACAGACAACGGGCGTCCCACTCTCGACTTTGAAGCCCTGGCGGAACATGCCAAAGATCCTGCATGCAGCTTGTTTATTCTCTGTAACCCCATGAACCCGGTTGGAAGCGTGTTAACGCAGACTGAGCTGGATCGGGTTGCGGACATTTGTGAACAAAATGACGTGACATTGTGTTCTGATGAAATTCACTGTGATCTGATACTGGAGCCGGGCTGCCGACATCTGCCAGCAGGGCGTGACAGCGCACTTAAAGATAGAAGTGTCACGCTGATGGCAGCCAGTAAAACCTTTAACATCGCTGGGCTGGGCGCGTCATTCGCAGTTATTCCTGATCCTAAACTGCGTCGTAAATTTACGCAGGCCGCAGCAGGCATTGTACCATGGGTAAACCTGCTGGGCCTGGTTGCCACACAGGCGGCATTCACCCAGTGTGACGACTGGCATCAGTCGCAACTGGCATACCTGAAGGAAAACCGTGACCTTGTGGTTTCCGCCATCAATGCCATAGACGGACTTTCCATGCACACCCCGGAAGCGACGTTTCTGGCCTGGGTGGATGCCAGCGGTCTGGGCGTCGACAATGTCCAGCGCTGGGCGGAAGAAAAGGGGGTGGGGCCGTCTCCCGGCGTAGATTTTAATGCCCCTCAGCATTTCCGGATCAATTTTGGGTGCAGTCGCGCGATGTTGCAGGATATTTTAGCCAGACTGGCTGCCTGATCGGCATAGAAATAAAAAGGGCGCCTGCTGGCGCCCCTGATGCGAATGAACCGCTTTAGCTCACCAGACTGGCAAGTTTATACATGCCCAGCCCGACTACCACACTGACTACCAGAATACCGGCAGCGTTACTCAGACGGGTATTTTTAAATTGTCCCAGCTCCTGGCTTCTGTTCATTACGACCAGCAAAAATATTGCGATAATGGGGAGCAACAAGCCGTTGGCAGCCTGTGCAAACAGAATGGCAGACAGGGGTTTAAGTCCCAGTCCCGCCACAATTACGCCACAGGCAATAACCAGCCCCCACACCAGACGGAATGCCCGACCCTGCATATTATCTGATAACGACAGTGCGCCGCAGACCGCATAAGCCGCTGCCAATGGCGCAGTGATGGCGCTGGTAAGGCCGGCAGAAAATAACCCTAACGCAAAGAAGCCCTGGGCCCAGTCGCCCAATACCGGTTGTAGCTGCTCACCAATATTACCCGCGTCCAGTGTGGCAGCCTGTTGGTAAAAGGCAGTCATTGCCGTGGCTACCACCACCAGGGTGATTAAACCGCCCATCGAAATGGCTTTGGCTGACTGTTTGCGACAGGCGTGTACGGCTTCTGCCTTACTCTGTCCGGCGGTGGAGCGGGCTACCAGACTGGCATGCAGAAACAGGTTATATGGCACAATGGTGGTGCCAATCAGTGCCAACACAGTGGTGATGGCGTCGATATTCAGGACCGGTTGAAACAGCTGGCTGGCCATGGCGCTCCAGTCTGGAGAGGCCACCAGTAACGTGATGAAAAATACGCTGGCCATAATAAATACCAGCGCCACCAATACTGACTCTATCCACTGGTGCTTGCCTGTCCATAGCAGCACTGCGGCCAGGAGCCCCAGGATCGCCGCCCAGCTGCCAGTACCAATGGCCAGAAATGCATCCAGACCAATCGCCGCACCGGTAAGGTTGCCTGACTCATAGGCGGCGTTGCCAACACCGATAGCGCTGACGATTAACGCAATACAGAGCCCCCGTAACACGGGCTGGGGGATCATATCTTTCATGCCGGCAGATAACCCTTTGCCGGTCGCTATGCCCAGTCGCGCCGCCATATCCTGCAAGACAATCGTGGCGAAAATAGAAAACAATAATGCCCACACCAAATGAAAGCCGAAATTGGCGCCCGCGAGGCTGGCGGTGGTTATGGTACCGGGGCCAATAAAGGCCGCAGCAATGACGAAGCCGGATTTATCTTTTGCCATAGAGAACTCGCAATGGTTGGTGAATTTCAGGTTGGCTTGCTACTATGCTTAACCCGCGCAGGATACCGGCTCGAAGGTAGGGTTCGCAAGTTACCTGTGCATTTGCTCCGGGTTGGTTAAGGATCCATGACTGTGGAAACATTACACACACTTTGCTCTCACCCCACCATTGGCCGCGTTTTGCCGCCGTTTCATCAGGCCGATGGCCTGATTTTCGCCGTGGCTGCCTCTCCGGATATTCCCATGCCGGAAATCTGGATGCCCTGGGTTATTTCACAGTCCGGCGACACCCTGGTCAGCGATGATGTAGACAGACTGGCGGATGCCTTGATGCACAGCTTACGTACTCACCTTGACGCCATGCGTCAGCAAGCTGCCTTGGTGCCTGATGCGTGCCAGTGGCAACAGGGTGCGGTCATCCCCACCGAACTGGAGTGCTGGCTAGGCGGCTTATTACAGGGGCATCAGTTACTTGAGCCCACCTGGCGGGCCGCGTGGGAACGCAAGGCGAAAACCGAGTCACTGGCCGCCGACGCAGAGGACCCGGCGGCGCGGCTCAGCCGTTGTCTCAAATTATTTTCTACCCTGGCCAATTCTGAACTGGCGTTGGCGCAGCGCTCACCGGCGAATGCAGAGGCGTTACGGCAGCACCTGCCTACGTTATGGCGACAATTGCCGGCAATGCTGCAGGAGTATGTCGATCTGGCTGGCGAGCTGGCGCAGGCATTGCCGAATCAGTTTGAAACCTTCCAGCAAGATCCGCAGACCTGATGAGCCCTGTTACACCTGCGGTTAACGGGTGGGGGAGCGCTGGTGCAGCACGCAGCGTATTTTTTTGACGTAGGCATTCAGCTCCGCCCGGGCATCTTCATAAGCTAAGGTCAGCTCAGCCGATTCAGGTTGCGCCCTGAGTGCGTTAAACGCCTCATCGGTCCGGCTAAGCAAGCGCTTCAGGTGCGCATTGGTCACATCCATGTTGTTGTCCTGTCAGAGCGACATACCACCTTGTATGCCGCGAAGTGGGTAAGAACTTAGGCCGGGCAAGACTTACCAGGGTTTCACTACGGCCAGCACGATAATAGCAAGTAACACCAGCACAGGGGCTTCGTTTAAAAAGCGATAGAAACGTGACGAGTGGCGATTCGCCCCGCTGGCAAACTGTTTGAGTAGTTTATACAGATAGAAGTGATACCCGTACATTGCAAGTATTAACAGCAATTTCGTATGCAGCCAGCCGGATGCCCGAAACCAGTCCATACCGTAAGCAGCTATTAACCACACGCCAAATACCAGTGTCAGCAGCGCAAAGGGCGTGACAAAAAACCACAACCGTCGCTCCATAATGACAAATTGTTCATGCACGGCCTGCGACTGACTGCTGGCGTGGTATACAAACAGCCGGGGTAAGTAGAAAATCCCGGCCATCCAGGCCACCATAAAGAATAAGTGCAGTGCTTTGATCCACAATACAGACATAACGTGTTCTCGCAGGTTGTAATGCGCCTGAGCGCTAATTTAGTACTGAGCTTTCTGCAAAAAGCTCTGCAGGGTGTTCCAGGTAATGACACCCACAATCTCAGTGGGCTCCGTATCATAAATAAAAACTGCACCACTACGGGCATTTTTCAGCTGTTCATACACTTCATGCAGGGTAGCCTGCCCGCTTAATCCTTCCATATGATGGTAGCTCAGTGCCTGGGCGTCGTGCTCAAGACTAACATTGTACTGAACCAGCTGATAATGCACGTCAATTTCAAAGCGGGATTGTTGTACCACTACCGCCCGCGGGTGGTCGCCCAGATAGTCGGCAATGGCTTTCTCCGGGGCATCAATAAACAGTTTGTAGTCCGTGGTCATGGCCGCCAGCACCCCAGTTTTTTCCAGCGCCTCGCGAATCGAGGAAATGGCGTAGGGCAGATTCTGGTAATCGAGCTGGCGGATAAAAATAGACCGGTTGCCAAAAAATTGGGTGGAGGTGACGTAGGCCGGCACAATAACCAGCATGGCCGGCAGAATAATTTGCGGTGAATAGGAAAGCTCCATGACCGCTGACAGCGCGGCCAGCGGGGCGTGCAGCACAGCCGTGAGCATGCCGGCGACGCCCAGTAAAGCAAAACTGCTGGTGTACTCCTGCACATTCAGTAACGAGGATAACGGTAGCAGCAGTACCGCCCCGGCCAGCATACCAATCACCATCACCGGCCCGATAATACCGCCAGGTACACCCAATCCGATGGCACACACTGCAAGTACGGTTTTGGCAACTAATACTGCAATAAGCAACCAGGTGCCAGGCCCGGCGGCAAACAGGTTCTCCACGTCAATAAAACTTGCGCCCCGCGCTTCGGGTAACAGCATGCCTACCACGCCGGTGATCACCGCCGCCAGCACCAGCCGCCACATCATATTGACCGGCCGGAATAACGTCATAATATGCATCAGCAGGTTGTTAAACAGGGTAGCCAGCATGCCCAGCAAAATGCCCAGTAAAATCAGATAGAAGTACATCCATTCGCTGAATACGGCGAACGATAAGAACGAGAGTTCGTTGATTTCACCGAATACCATGCGGGTGAGCACCGAGCCACACGCGGCAGCCAGCATAACAGGCACAAAAATGTGAATTTTATATTCACGCAGCACCACCTCCATCACGAAAATGACTGCTGCAAACGGGGTATTGAACGAGGCAGAAATGCCGGCGGCTATGCCACACCCAGCCAGGATCCGGATACTGTTGTAAGGAAGCCGGAACCACTGACCGAGAAAGCTGCTACCGGCGGCGCCTAAATGCACCGACGGTCCCTCGCGGCCTACTACAAAGCCGCCGGCAAGGGCCAGCATGCCACCAAAAAACTGATTAATGGTGGTACGAAAGGGCACATGCCCGTAGTAATACTTTACCCGGTGAATGATGAAGGGGATCCCCATCCGGTAATGCTTGAAGCCCGTTACAAAGGCAATGGCCAGAATGATAAGGGCGGCCATGAGCGGCATGAGCAGGTAAACTGGCCAGTCACTGTCAAACCATGAGCGCAACATGGAAAAGCCATTGTGCTGCAGCCACTCCACGCACAGTCTGAACAGAATGATCAGCAGTGCCGCACACACACCACCCACAATGCCCAGCAGGCAAAGCTGCACGGTGGTTCTGGGATGAGCCAGTTCTTGTCTCAGGGCCGACAAACGCATGGTGTGATACAGTGTGTGTTCGAGAATATAAATTCATGGTATCACAACTGCTTGCTAATCATCATCTTATGGCATACTAAAGCCATTGAACTCACAGGGATCTGGTATGACACCTGAAGCACTGAAAGCCAGACTGGGTACGTATCGCTTGTCGTTACTGGTAATGGTAGCGCTGATTGCCATGGCAGTCTTCGGTTATCAGCTGGCTGACTTCCAGAAGCAGGGCACTCAGTCACGGGTGCCTGCAATGAAACGCACCATTACTTTATTAAAAGATGAAAACGCTGCACTGCAGACCCGGGTAAATCAGCTGGAGGTTGCACTGAACCTGGCCGAGCAGGAAGCACAAAGTGGCCGTCAGTTGCAGCAGGAGCACTTGCAAACTATTGCCGAACTACAAACCCAATTGGGCTTTTATCAGAACGTAATGGCGCCGGAAACTACCCAGGATGGTTTTTTTATAGACGGTATACAGGCCATTGCTAATGCCAGTGACGATCAATTCACGCTGCGTTTCGTGCTACTGCAGCAGCGGGATAACCGGGCCATCGTAAAAGGAAACCTTGAAGTGGCGATTGTTGGTAGCCAGGATGGCGAGCCCGTTACGTTAACTGCGGGAAGTGAGCAGTTTCTGCCAGAAGGACCGATAAAGTACCGGTTTAAGTATTTTCAGACGGTCAATGTGAAATTTACGCTGCCGACTGGCTTTGTGCCGGAGTCGGTGCGCTTCGACACGTATGTGTATCAGTACACCACTTTACGGGGGCGCTATCAGCGCACAGTGCCATGGGAGAAGGTGGTGGCCGGGGAATCGCCTGCGGAGGACACCCCCTGACGCAGGATTACGCTCAGGCGGTCCTGCGGGGTAGGGAGGTAGCAACGCTAGGCGTTACTACCAGCGTCAAACCAGTGCCGGGTGCGGTTGGCAAACCAAACCAGCGACAGCATCACCGGTACTTCCACCAGCACACCCACCACGGTTGCGAGTGCGGCACCCGAGTGTAGCCCGAATACTGAAATAGCCACGGCCACCGCCAGTTCAAAAAAGTTGGAGGTGCCAATCATGCAGGCCGGCGCGGCCACGTTGTGTGGCAGTTTTAGTCGTTTCGCCAGCCAGTATGCCAGTGCAAAAATGCCGTAAGTCTGAATTAACAGCGGGATAGCAATGAGCACGATGGCTTCGGGTTTGTCTAAAATGGTCTCCGACTGAAAGCCGAATAGCAGTACCACGGTGGCAATCAGCCCCACGATAGACCAGGGCTTCATGGTATCCAGAAACCGGTTCAGGCGCGTGTGGTCATCTTTTTTATCCAATCGCTTGCGGGTATACGCCCCCGCCAGAAGCGGTACCAGTACATACAGTAGTACCGACAACAACAGGGTATCCCACGGCACGGTGATATCTGTCACCCCAAGCAGTAAGCCGGCCAGGGGGGCGAAAGCAAAGATCATAATCACATCGTTGATTGAGACCTGCACCAGGGTGTAGTTGGCATCGCCTCGTGTGAGCTGACTCCATACAAATACCATAGCCGTACAGGGAGCCACACCCAACAGGATCATACCGGCAATGTACTCACTGGCGGTTTGTGGGTCGACCCAGTCTGCAAAGATGCCTTTGAAAAATAACCAGCCTAATAAGGCCATTGTAAAAGGCTTAACCAGCCAGTTTACAATGAGGGTGAGAATAAGCCCTCTGGGCTTCTTACCCACATCTTTGATAGACGAGAAGTCGATTTGTACCATCATGGGGTAAATCATCAGCCAGATGAGTACCGCGATGACGAGATTGACGTGTGCATATTCAAACTGCGCGACGGTTTCGAAAATACCGGGTACCAGTGTGCCGGCGGTTATCCCCACCAGAATAGCCAGCCCTACCCAGACACTTAAGAAACGTTCAAAAAATCCCATGCTATTCTCCTATATGGCCCGTTGGTTTACGCGCTGACTGACCTGGTCGGCAGACTCCACCCGTTCTGAATAACGATCGACCAGATGCGCCTGATTATCACGCAACAACAATGTGAACTTCATTAGCTCTTCCATCACGTCCACGATGCGATTGTAGAAGGGGGACGGCTTCATGCGACCATCTTCTTCAAACTCCATGAAGGCTTTGGGTACCGAAGACTGATTGGGTATGGTCACCATGCGCATCCAGCGGCCCAGTACACGGAGCTGATTGACGGTATTAAACGATTGTGAGCCACCACACACCTGCATTACTGCCAGGGTTTTACCTTGGGTAGGGCGCACACCGCCGAGGTTCAGCGGCACCCAGTCTATCTGGCTCTTAAAAATACTGGTCATTGAACCGTGACGCTCGGGGGAACACCATACCTGACCTTCAGACCATATCATTAACTCGCGCAACTCCTGCACCTTGGGGTGGGTATCTTCGCAGGAGTTTGTCTGCGGCAGGCCTTCAGGGTTAAATATGCGCGTTTCCGCGCCCATAGCTGTAAGTAGCCGTGCGCTCTCTTCCACCACCAGGCGACTGAACGACCGCGTACGCAGCGAGCCATACAGCAGTAATATTTTAGGCTTATGGCTGGATGGCGTTGCGGCAAAATGACGGTGGTCCGGCGCCTGGAATTGCTCTGGATCGATATTCGGTAATGTGTGATCGATATCGCTCATTAGCGTGCTCCTGACTGTTTAAGTGCTGTGGCCACTTGATTGATGTCAGAGGTGGTATCGAGAATGCCCAGAAGGGTATCTACCCGCTGCTCAATCTCATGAATACACGCAGCAAATGCCTGAGCTTTTTGTTCTTCACTGCCGGTAGATTTTGACGGATCGGCCAGTCCCCAGTGCACTTTAACGCTCTTTGTGAAGTAGAGAGGGCAGGCTTCGCCAGCAGCAGCGTCACACACAGTAATTACTAAGTCTGGTGCAAAGTCTTCAAACGCATCCCACGACTGACTTTCCAGACCGTCGGTGACGTAACCGTGCTCCTCAAGGTAGCGGAGGCTCAGCGGATGCACTTCGCCAGCAGGCTGGCTGCCAGCACTGCGCGCTTCGATGCGCCCGGCTGCCCGCTGGTTGCTGATTGCCTCGCAGAGGATGCTGCGGCACCGGTTATGGGTACAAATATACAGAATTTTCATAGTGGACCTTTTGAGTTAGCAGCAGTTACGGCTGGCCAGACTGGATTTAACACGGGCCAGTGCATCGGCAAAGTAACCCGGATTGTCTGCGGCAGTGCGGTGGATGACCTCTTTCGCCCACACCGGTAATTGCGGACTTAACTGGTAATACACCCATTTGCCGCGACGCTCATCGTGCAGAATTCCGCACTTACGTAACGACGCAAGGTGTCGGGATATTTTTGGCTGATCCTGATCTAACGCAGCCACCAGATCGCACACGCAGGCTTCGCCGACTTCACGGATAAGTAAGACTGATAGCAGTCGCGTTTCGTCAGCCAGACATTTGAAAAATTGGCAGGGGTTCATCATTCACATGTGTTTATAAACATATGTGAAAAATGACATGTTTTGTAGCAGCCGTCAATGTAAACCATCAAGATAATGGTTAACCGGCGTTAGGCGTTCACGAAAAAGATGAGTTGCAACTATTAAGTTTTACTTAAATGAGGTCGCTGGGTGGTCAGTGGTTTGAATTGCAGGTGAAAAAGGGGTTATTCAACGTATAAAAATATTATGAAACGTTGAGCAACCAATTTATAAATAATTTTTTCTGACCACGATCTTTTAATTCAACATAACTTTTGTTGTTTTTATCGGAATACGAAATAGCGTATTTACTGACAGAAATATTTTGTATGGGTGGGTTAGCCTGAATTTGCTTGCCCTGAATGATGATACTTTGAATGAGATGTCTCTTTGGAGTAGAGCCGCTTTTACTGAGAGGATGTAGAAGTGGAAAAATGAAAAAACGGGACAGGCGAGCGCCTGTCCCGGTTACGTATAATCGGACAGTTAGCCGACTACTACGTTAGTAGCCTGCAGGCCTTTTTGACCGTTTTCAACGTTGAACGTTACTGCCTGGCCTTCAGACAGAGTCTTGAAGCCGTCAGAAACGATTGAACGGAAATGTACGAATACGTCTTTGCCGCCGTTATCCTGAGTAAGGAAGCCAAAACCTTTGTCTTCGTTAAACCACTTAACAACGCCATTTACTGAATTAGACATAATATATAACCTTTTTTAAATAATTGTTGGTGAAAATCACCGGTGTAGCGATAGATATGACTTTGCTAGTAGCGCATGTGTATATCTAAAATCGACTTTAAAAAAGGAGAATGAAGAATGAAACAGTGCAGTAGTAGAAAAAGCTTTAATTATCTAAAGCCCGTGCATAGTACATTTAATGCAGGGGGCTGTCTAACTATTTAGTGAATTATTTTTAGTATGGAGAAGTGAATGTCACGCATATAGGTTCAGGTTGTTGTTTCTGCTGTTAATTTTTAGTTTTTCTTAAATGGGAGGGCCCTGGTTTCAATATTGCTCGAACCTGCAGAGTGTCGTTCAGGGGAGCAAATGGAGGAATTGTTGCCAACGCGCTCGCAATAGTTGATAGAACTACTCAAGTATTAGATAATTGACCCGGTAATGGGTGCATCTGCACGCATATTGAATTGAGGTACTTATGTCTGTAGAAACCGCGCTGCCTATTGAGTTTTCCGATGCAGCGGCACGCAAAGTCAAAGCTCTGGTCACTGAAGAAGAAAACCCTGAGTTAAAACTGCGGGTGTACGTAACCGGCGGCGGCTGTTCCGGATTTCAGTATGGCTTCACGTTCGATGAAAAAGTGAATGAAGGGGATATGACCATCGAAAAAGACGATGTCACCCTGGTAGTAGATCCTATGAGCCTGCAATATCTGGTAGGCGGTGTGGTCGACTATGTGGAAGGCCTGGAAGGTGCCCGCTTTCTGGTTGAGAACCCTAACGCCACCACCACCTGTGGTTGCGGTGCCAGCTTCAGCGTTTAATTTTTCGTTCGAACATAACGGAGTGGACTGCCACTCCGTGCTTGCCCTTTTCCGGTTTTTTCGTTTATTGTTTTAGCCAGGTTGTGCCATTAATTAACGGTTCAGGCTTTTGTGCTAAGCAGCTATTACAGGGGAACGGCAATGAAACTTTATGGTTCGACAACGTCACCTTACGTACGGCGTATTCGCGTCGTCCTCTCGCAAACCCCGCACGAGTTTATCAATCTGCAGATATTTTCCGGTGATGACAGAGAATTGCTGGCCTCACGCAATCCCGCTCTGAAAGTACCGTGTCTGGAAGATGACGGACGCGTCATTCTCGACTCCCGCATTATTTACAGCTACCTGTCCGAGAAGTTTGATTACAAGCCACTGTCCTGGGACGAAGAGAACATGCTGACGCTGATCGATGCCGCTAACGACTCCTTTGTGCAGTTACTGTTACTGGGCCGCTCAGATATCGATACCAGCGATGACAAACTGCATTTCCGCCTACAGAAGGAGCGAATTGAAGCCACTCTGACCTCTCTTGAAAAGCAGCTCGAGTCCGGTTTATTTGCGGCATGGCGTTATCCTGAGATTTGCCTTTATAGCCTGGTAGACTGGGTGGAATTCAGAGAGCTGCACAGCCTTGCGGATTACCCACAGCTAAAGGCGTTCCGGGAAAAGCATCAGGATCGCATTGAACTGACAGCCACCGACCCCCGTCAGTAACCTTTATTGAAATCCAGTACGTACTGCAGCGGCTGCCTCTGGTAGTAGCGCTGCGCGTTATCCAGAAAAATGTCAGCCACGTCGGAAGGATGGGAGATAGCAGCGGTATGTTGGGTCACCAGCACTTTAGGGTGTGCCCAGTACGGATGCTCGGCGGGTAGCGGCTCGGTACGAAAGACATCCAGTACCGCTCCTCGTAGGCGGTCTTTATCCAGCGCGTCCAACAATGCTTCATCATCAATCGCGGCGCCCCGGCCTGCATTAATCAGCACCGCGTGGCTGGGCAGCGCCCGCAAGAAGCTTTCCTCTATCACATTGCGAGTAGCCGGCGTGTCCGGAAGCAGGTTAACTACCGCATCAGCCTGCGCCGCCAGCTCACATTTTTGTGCCAGTGAGTACGTACGCTGGTAGCCCTCCACAGGTGTGCCATTGCGGTTAAGGCCGATGACAGTCATTCCCAGCGCCTGCGCCACCGGCACCAATGCGGCCGCAATCGAGCCTGCCCCCAGAATCGCCAGCGTCTGCCCCGCCAGTGACGCCGTGGGTGGCTGCATCCAGCGCTCCGGTCCCGGCGCCCGTTGCAATGCCTGGAAACGGGCTATCTCGCGGCTGTAGTAAAGCAGATGAGCAAACACGTATTCGCGCATCTGTTCGCCAAAAATATTCTTCACGCCGGTGAGCACATAATCCTGTTTGGGTTGGGCCAGCAGCGGTGCATTCCCGGCCCAGGTCGACTGACACCATTGCAGGTGCGGGCAGTGCGGCACTATTTCGGCCGCCAGATCCGGGTCTGCCAGCAGTACGGAAATACGTTTAGGATCTATGTCGGCCACCTGATCACTGTGCTGATCCACGATGAGGAGACCCGGTGAGTGTTGCGTGAGTAAGGCACAGAACTCACTGGCATCGCGACTAAGAATGGTGACTGAAAGGGGGCTGGCTGGCATAGAGTAACTCACAGTAAAGATTTCTTTCCTCTTAATAACGGGCTGCCATCAGCCCGTGTGTTTATAAATTGTTAGTAACAAATTACATTCCCGTAACACATTACAATAAGAGAATGCAGTTATGACTACTACCCTGGATCATGCGAAATGCCTGTCGCCGCGTCGCAATACCACTACCGCCGATTCGGTGGAGGCGCTTGTCGCCGAACAATTGACTCATTTTGGTATCGATAGCGACTCTGAGTACGGGCAGGCGCTGAGTAGCACCGCCACGCACCTGTATCAGGCACAGTCTGATGTCATGTCACTTTGGGACATTACCAGTTCGTCACTGAAATCGCTAAATAAAGAAGACCGGCTGGCTTACTTTAATGCCAAAAAGTTTCTGTCTTTTCAGATTGCTAAAATTCTCGATACCTTACAAAACCCGTTCAGAGCCACCTACCAGAGCCTGTCTGGTGGCAACGGCTCGCAAGGGCATTATCCGTTGTTCGACAATGTGACCGCATTGTTTTCGGCTACACCGGTCATTGTGCGCACGGCCACCTATGTGTATGCCTGTACAGAATGGGTAGATGATGCCTTTCAGGGCAAGGAATTTACCCACCAGATATATTCCCGCTTACTGAACCCCACCAATATTTCGCTGGCCAATGCCATTGTTGATATGGAAGCGGGTCCCTATTCGGCCGATTATCTGGCGTGGAATTTTAATTCCGGTATGGCGGCTATAGATGGCATGCTCTCTAATGTGCTGTCACACGGTGACATCCTGATTGTTTCGCGCAACGTGTACGGTGGTGTGTACCAGCTGCTGCACGACTATTTTGCCCGGGAAAACCGTATGAATATCCGGTTAGCCTGGTTCGACGGTTATACCCGTGAGGAATTTGCGTCTTTTTATGCACAAACCCGCGCAGAATACGAAAACGAACTGAATGACGGCGCGAACCTGCATGTGTACCTCGAGTCACCCTGTAACCCCCATGGCTATGTACTCGATGTGCCCGGTATTTGTGAGGAAGCTCATGGCCATGACTCACTGGTTATGCTGGACTCCACCCTGGCCACACCTGTGTTGCATCAGCCTCTGCAACATGCAGATAAAGCGGCGCGGCCCGACTATATCGTACACAGTTATACTAAGGACATTTGCGGCAGTGGGGCCACCACCGCCGGGGTAGTCATTGCCGAGAGTTACCGGATGTTTCAGCCGAAAGGCGCGTGCGTAAACGGTTACGACTGGTCACGCACCCTGTTTTGGGACGTGTATTACATCAAAGGGGCGTTCTTAGACTCTGAAAAGGCCTTTGATGTATTAAATGGTATGAAAACGCTGGAGCAGCGCATGATGACGAAAGTCATCAACACCAAGGTGTTTACGGCGTTTCTGGATGCACATCCACAATTACGGGTTAACAGCCATGCAGTGGTTACCCATAGAAACGCTGGCCTATGTGAAAAGCAGCACAAACACGGTTGGCCGTGTGCGTTGTTTACTGTCGACATGGCGCGGGCCGGTCTGGATCGCCACGCCTTTACCCGCTTTTTTGATGCGTTGGAGCCTGCCTTCAGTCATCAGGTCAGTATTGGCCAGACCAACACCATTATTCTGTGCCCGGCCCTGACCTCGCATTCAGAGCTTAGTCCAGAGGAACAAAAGAAAGCCGGTATTGAACTCACCACCATGCGCATCGCCATGGGCACCGATAACGTGAAACAGCTGATAGCGCACTTCATTCTGGCTGCCCGCCACTTTATCGATCCGCAGGTAGCAGGATTTACCAATGATTTTATGTCGCCTGAGCAGGTAGATGAGCTATATCAGCGGATCAGCATGGAAGTGTGTGAGCAGCACTTCAGCAACGTGCCGAAAACCGCGGAACTGTTGCAGGAATAGCGCTGATTGCCGATACCTAGTACACTTCTCTAAAGGATTAGTTTGCAGGTATCGGCATGTATCATCTTACCCTCAATGCGACGTTTCATACGTCGGTTACCCACCTGTTTGACGCGTTTCACCGCCCCGAATTACTTATTCAGTGGTTTGCGCCCGGAAGTGCGCAGGTATCGCAGATTATGGCGAACTTCACGGAAGGGGGGCGCTATCGGATCACCATGCAGGAACCTAACGGTGACAAGTATACCCTGACCGGGATTTACAGTTATATCCGCCGAAATGAGAAGATTGTGATGTCATGGGCGTGGGAAGATGACCGGGAAGAGTCAGTGATCACCACGGTAGAAGTGGAGCTGGAATCGGTAGATGACGCCACCACCGCGTTAACGCTGATCCACTCAGGCTTTGCCAATGAGCAGGAACGGAATCAGCATCAACAGGGCTGGATGGCGTGTTTTGAAAAACTGTCAGGTGTGCAGTACTAGTCTTAGCTTATCTTTTCCAGCTCTTGCTTACCGCTTTCTTCACGATACATATCGTAATCGCTGTAGCCCTCTGCGCCACCACCATACCACTGCGACGGATCGTCAAAGTCGGTTAGCGGGACATTGTGCTGGTAGCGGTAGGGCAGATCCGGGTTCGTGATCCACGGACGACCAAACGCGATCATATCCCCGTCCCCCTCGGCAATGCGGGTTTCTGCCTGCGCCTTATCATAGCCACAATTGCCCATCAGCATACCGTCATAAAATGACCGGAATTCGGCCAGTGTCATGGGCTCGCCCCGCTCATGAAAGCCAAAGCCCAGGCCATCCATGACGTGCAGGTAGCCTACCTGTAACTGGTTAAGCTGTTGTGCAACATAGCGATACAGTTCGCGGAAATCATCACAGCCCATGTCATTAAACACCCCATTGGGTGATAACCGAACGCCCACCTGAGAAGCCGGCCATACCTCCAAAACGGCATCCATCACTTCGCCCAGAAAGCGATAACGGTTTTCAATACTGCCGCCATATTCGTCTTCACGCTGATTACTGCGACCATCAAGAAACTGATTGATCAGGTACCCATTCGCAGCATGCACTTCGATGCCGTCAAAACCGGCGGCCTTGGCGTTGATGGCTGCCTGTCGGAAGTCCGCCACCGTCCGGCGAATATCATCGTGGGTCATTGGCTCAGGGACTTCGTAGGCTTTCTTGCCTTCAGGTGTATGGATTTCGTCTCCTTCCAGCTTCACGGCAGAGGCCGAAAGCGGCAGTTCGCCCTCATGAAAATCGCTGTGCGACGCCCGGCCACAGTGCCAGAGCTGCAGCACCATACGGCCGTTCGCTTCATGAACACGAGATGTAACAGAGCGCCACCCTGCGACCATGGCATCGGTGTAAATGCCGGGTGAATCTACCCAGCCTAACCCTTCTTCGGAAATTGACGTTGCCTCTGAAATAATCAGTCCGGCGGTGGCCCGCTTCACGTAGTAGTCGCCCATAATCTTATTGGGGATACGATCAGCGCCGGCGCGACCGCGGGTCAAGGGGGCCAGAGCCATACGGTTGGTCAGCGTGAAGCCCGCCCACTGTATGGGTGTAAATAATGGTGAATCTGACATGCTTACTCCTAGTCATTGCTTGACCGACGAGGGGCCTGGTTCGTACCAGACAACACATCATGCTCGTCAGTATTAATACATGTAACCGATTAATACTGCGCCTATGATACGAAAGATTGATTCTAAATTAGTATAAATTATTCACCCGGGGGCATTGACGCCAACAGCCGGGCAATCATCAGACAGGACAATATGTGCCGAGAACCGCGGCGCGGGAAGCGCCTGTGACAGAGGGGATGTTGCCGGGAATACGGTTTAGAAATGCATACGCCAGCCAGGCAAATGCCGCCCCTTCCACTTGCTGGGGGTGTATCCCTGCCTGGTCGCTGGTGGTCAGACTATAGTGAGGTAATCGTTCCTTCAGTGCCCGCATAAGCGTACTGTTAAATGCACCGCCGCCGCACACCAATACATCCTTCGCCTGGCTGTTTTGCGTGATTGCGTCACTCAGCGTGTGGGTAGTGAGGGCCAGCAGGGTGGCCTGGACATCTTCAGGCGCCAGGTTTAACGGGGCGAGCAGATGGTTCAGCCAGTTAAGATTAAAATGTTCACGGCCGGTTGACTTAGGTGCCGTTCGAGTAAAGTAAGGATCTTTCAGGAGTCGGCCTAGCAGGCGGGCGTTCACGGTGCCTGCAGCTGCCCACTGGCCGTCGTGATCATAAGCCTTGCCAGTGTGTTGCAAACACCATGCGTCCATCAGGGTGTTACCGGGGCCGGTGTCGAAACCCTCAACCGGTTCGGGACTGCCCGCCGGGGGGAGGATGCTGATATTGGCGATACCACCGATATTGGCCACTACCCGGGAGGCCAGAGGCCGGGAAAATACCGCCTGGTGAAAAGCCGGCACCAAGGGGGCGCCTTCGCCACCAAGGGCAATATCTTTACGTCTGAAGTCGGCGATGACGTCGATACCGGTGAGTACCGCCAGGGAGTTGGGGTCGCCGAGTTGGAGCGTGAAACCGAAAGGAACCGCGCCCTGATGAACGGGCACTCCCTTGGGGTGATGGCGAACCGTCTGGCCATGAGAACCGATGGCTTTAATGGCGTCGGGCTGCAGGCCGGTTTGTGCCAGTAATTTATTCACTGCTTTGGCAAAGGTGTCGGCGACAGCGCGGTCGGCACTGCCCATCAGGTTAATTTCTTCTGTACCTGGCCTGCACAGTGAATGTAACGCGGTTAATAATGTAACGGGGTAGGGCAGCGACACACTGTCGCAGGTAATGACCTCATTACCGGTGATGTCGCAGAGGACGGCGTCCACGCCGTCCATACTGGTGCCTGACATCAGGCCGATATAATAGGCCATGATTACTGCATTGCGAGCATAATACGTTTAGTGGTTTGCAACTGAGCCAGCCGGTTTTCGGCAATCTGCATAAACTCTGCACGCTCAGATTCGGCGATGGGTCGTGCTTTGGGCAATTCTACCGTGCGCGGATTGCGGTGCACACCGTCGACCAGGAACTCGTAATGTACATGCGGGCCCGAAGCCAGGCCAGTACTGCCCAGGTAGCCAATGGTCTGGCCCTGCTTTACCGTTTCGCCCACTTTTACCGCACGCTTGCGAAAGTGCAGGTATTTAGTGGTGTATTTCTCACCATGCTGAATAAACACGTGGTGGCCGTTGTACTTATCGTAGGATGACTTAACGACTTTACCGTCACCGGTAGCCAGAACCGGCGTGCCGACCCGTGCTACATAATCGGTACCACGGTGGGCTTTCCAGCGCTTCTGAACCGGGTGAAAACGCGCCTTGGAAAAGTTTGAGCTCACGTACTTGAAGTTCACCGGGGCTTTCAGAAAGCTCTTACGCATACTACGGCCTTCCGGCGTGTAGTAATTACCGTCGCTATGCTGAATAGCCGCAAATTGCTCTCCATGATTGACAAATTCAGCCGCTACAATATCGCCGAAACCGACAAACTCGCCATCGATGTAGTGTTCTTCGTAAACCACATTGAAGGTATCTCCACGGCGGATTTCCATGGCGAAATCGATGTCCCAGCCGAAAATACCGGCCAGGTGCATAATCTGGTTATCGGTCAGTCCGGCCACTACGCCGGCATTCCAGAAGCTGGACTCTATCTCGCCCTGCGCAAAGTTATAGCGGATGTCTACGTCTTTAGTTTCCACCTCTGACGCCAGGGTGCCGGTGTCATCAGCGCGTACAAACAGAGTTTCGGTGGCAGATAACTGATACTTCAGTTCACCAAATCCGCCTTCAGCATTGCTGCGCAGATATAGCTCATCACCGGGCAACAGGGTAACCAGCGTTTTTGCCAGCTCACCAGCCTGGGTAACATTATAGACATCACGACCAGTCAGTCCGGCGCGCTTGAAAATTTTCGCCAGGGTGTCACCGCTGCGCACTTCATAACGGTGCCACTCGGCATCATCGTCCTGCAACAGTACTTCCGGAGAGTCGTTAAGAGATAATTCTAAGGGGTAACGTACGCCGGCATCGAGCACCAGACCTTCCTGGTGTCGGCTTGCTTCTACCGGGTCGGATGGAAACAGCACCAACGCACATAACAAGGCGCTGGCAGCGGCCAGTCCGGTGCGGTGGGGTTTGGGTAACGTTTTCAGGGTTTTAACAACCGCCGATTTTTTCAATATGATTCTCATAAAACTACCTAACTTGAGAATATCGCGTAAAACCGCGCCTTTCTATATTATTGCATAAAAAAGCAACGTTTTATTCATTCTTATCAGAAATCCGTTTTTTGACAGTCAATCCTTTCAATGGTTCATTCGGATGCGTAAAATGCCCAGCCTGGAAATTAACGCAACACTAGTGAGTGCAGAATATAACCATGAGTGACTGGCAAGCCGCTTTGGCTGAAATTAAACGGGGCACGGACGAAATCCTGCCTGAAGACGAGCTGATAGAAAAACTCAAATCAGGTAAACCACTGACCGTTAAGGCCGGGTTTGACCCCACAGCGCCTGACCTGCACCTTGGTCACACTGTACTAATCAATAAGTTGCGGGCGTTCCAGCAACTTGGCCATAAGGTTGTTTTTCTTATCGGTGACTTTACCGGCCTTATTGGCGATCCTACAGGGAAAAACGTGACACGCAAGCCCCTGAGCAAAGAACAGGTATTGGAAAACGCGAAAACGTATCAGGAACAGGTGTTCAAAATACTGGATCCCGCCAAGACAGAAATCCGCTTTAACTCAGAGTGGATGGACAAGCTGGGTGCCGATGGCATGATCAAGCTGGCGGCCAGCCAGACCGTTGCGCGTATGCTGGAACGGGATGATTTTAAAAAGCGTTATACCAGCGGCCAGCCCATCGCTATCCATGAATTCTTATACCCGCTGGTTCAGGGGTGGGACTCAGTAGCCCTGGATGCCGATGTTGAGCTGGGAGGCACCGACCAGCGCTTTAACCTGTTAATGGGTCGCGAACTGCAAAAAGAGCAGGGACAAAGCCCGCAGGCAATTTTGATGGTGCCGCTGCTGGAAGGTCTGGACGGCGTGCAGAAAATGTCGAAGTCGCTGAACAACTACATTGGCATTACGGATACGCCCAATGAGATGTTCGGCAAGGTCATGTCTATCTCCGACGACCTGATGTGGCGCTACTACGACCTGGTCAGCTTTTTACCGCTGGATGACATTGCCGCGCTCAAAGCTCGTGTGGAAGCCGGTGAGAATCCCAGAGATATTAAAATACTGCTGGCGAAAGAGATTATCGCGCGCTTCCATGACGATGACGCGGCTGAAAGAGCCCATCAGGACTTTATTCAGCGCTTCCAGAAAAATGCGATACCTGACGAGATGCCTGAGCATGCTTTCTCACTGGACGGCGAAGGTATGACAATTGGTCATTTACTGAAGTCCGCTGGTCTGGTGGCTTCTACCTCAGATGCCATGCGTATGATCAAGCAGGGCGCAGTGAAGATTGACGGCGAAAAAGTCACTGACACCCGTCTCACCCTGACTGAGCCAGGCGAAAACGTTTACCAGGTAGGCAAGCGCAAGTTTGCCCGGGTGACGCTGAAGTAATCTCTGCTGGCTGACTCAGCCAGGTACAAAAAGAATGCCGCTACCAGATATTGGAGCGGCTTTTTTGTTGTGCTTAAAAGGTTTTATTCGGCCAGGGCTGCCCAGGCATACAGGGTATGCAGCGCTACCCGGCGCAGACCGGCAAAAGGATAGCGGGGAAGTTCGCTATTATATACCGGCAAAGAGGTGTCCAGCGATTCGCCTAGCATTTTCTGTGCTAGCCGGGTGCCGGCCAGGGCGGCAAATGACACCCCGGAGCCACAGTAGCCCATGGCGTACCCCAGGGTATTGCTGCTGTCCGTTACAACCCGGGGCAAACTGTCCAGCGCTACGCTGACCCAGCCGTTCCAAAAATAATCTACTGAGGCGCTGGCCAGCGCCGGGAAGCTTTCAAGCATGGCTTTGCGCAGGCGCGCCTGGGACGCCGGATCGCCTTTGCCACTGCCGTTCACTGCGCCGCGCCCGCCAAATAGCAGGCGACCGTCTGGTAATACCCGGTAATAGTATTTCATCATCCGGGTGTCCATCATCGTCATGGGCTGGGTCAGGCGGGTCGCCACCCGCTGCTCGGCGGTAAGGGGGGAGGTAACCAGAATGCTCGACTGTACCGGGAACTGCTTATTATCGACCAGCGGATGCAGCTTTTTGGGGGAATAAGCGTTCGAGGCAATAATCACCCGCTCAGCGTGGACCTCAGCCTGTGGCGTATGCAGCACATAGCCGGACGGCTGACTGGTGATACCGGTCACCGGACTGTGGCTGAAAATCTTTGCCCCTTGTTGCTCGCAGGCGGCGGCATAACCGTTCACTAGCTTTAGCGGGTGCAGAGCAAGACCGTCCTGCTTTACGGCGCCGTGAGCCTTTTTGATATCCAGAATTTCTGCCAGCGCCGGCGGGGCTAAATAGGTTTCTTTGCTGTCGAACTCAAACTGATTGATGCGCTGCGTCCGCTTGAGATTAGCAGCCTGTTTTACATTATGGGCAATTTTCAGATAGGGCCCATACTGCATGTCACAATCGATTTTATAATTTTGAACCCGCGACTCAAGCAGCGAGACTGCACGCGCAAACTCGTCGCGCATGCCCACAGCCACCGGGTGACTCCACTTACTGGCGATGGCGCTCAGGGAATAACGCCCCGTTCCTTTAAGGACGAACCCGCCATTACGTCCCGCACACCCGAAGCCCACCTGGTTTGCATCTAACACCGTGACCTGCTTGCCGGCTTCGGCCAGAGTCAGGGCTGCCGACAGGCCGGTATACCCGGCACCGATCACGGCATACTCGGTTTGCAGCTTATCCTGCAAGGGGCGGGCAGGGTAGGCAGGCGCTGTAGCCTGCCAGTAACTGTCAGGTACTGCGGTATCTGCCGCTACGTGAGGCTGAATTAGGGGGTCGTAGCTCACGAAAAGACCAGCATCATCTCTGCGCCTTCACATTCGCAATACTGGGGGCAGACCGGGCAGTTATAACCTTCATGCACCGACTCGTAGTGCCATTTACGCGGATGCTTTTTGATAAGTTTGCCACCGTTTTTACTAAAGTAGCGATAGGCGCTGTTGCCCGGGCTATTCAGCCAGATATGGGCAAGACCGGCCTCTGCGCCCTGCTGTTTCGCTGAGTTGACTGACAGCGTCAGCATCTTACTGCCAATGCCACAACCCTGCATGGCGGGATCCACGGTGTTGCACTTAAAGTAACACACCCGGTCCGAGTTAACTGGCCACAGCTCAGGTGAGCACCATTTATCTTGCTGCCATTGTGAATGCGCCCAGGTAAGACGAAAGCCCACCACTTTATTCTGATACAGGGCAACCCAGCTGGCATTAATATCATTGTGAAAACTTCGTCGGTGCATTTCGGCGAGACTTCCCATTGACAGATAACCGTCACCTTGTACCGCATTGCCGAGCTCTACCACGCCGGCAAAATGCGAGGTGTCGAGTTCTGTATAGGTAATTGCTGCTTTATCTATTTTTGCTGTCATCTTTTTTCAACCCATCCAGGTGAACATCCAGCGCTTCAACGGAAATCAGAATTTCTCTGACTGACATCCATAAAGAATACAACAGAGCCACCAGACTGGCGGCAAACACCCAGTTACCTACTTGCTGATAGGTAAGATAGATAGCCAGCATGGAAACCACGCACAGAAAAAAGCTGGAGACGCCGGCTATTTGCATACGTTTAATTAATTGGATGCGCAGACGCAGATTCTTAATTTGTGCCTGCGTGTTTTCGTCCCAGTTCTGGTCGGCGAAGTTCCTGATAATGGTAGCCAGAGTCAGAAACCGGTTGGTATAAGCCAATAGCAATAACGAAATCGCCGGAAACAGCATTGCTGGTGTGGCAATGTCTATCTTCATGTTGTTATCTCAACGCGTGAAGCGGAAAACCCGCAGTTTAACAAAGAACAAGCGGAAATGTCGCGCTGTGAACGGACGACTCTCACATACGGGTGACCGGCAGGTTTGCTTCATTCCAGCCCAGCATATCGCCTTCCAGACCCCGTAATGCGCTGAAATTGTATTGTTCCAGCACCTGCATGGCCATGCTTGCCCGTCTGCCGGAGCGGCAGTATACGATGACGGGTTTGTCCTGCCACGCTGCCAGCTCACTGAGGTAATCGGTAATTTGCTCATGTGGCATATTGATCGCGCCGGGTATGTGACCTTCCGCAAACTCTTGTGGGGAGCGTACATCAATTAACAGCCAGTCGTTATTTTTCACTCGCTCCAGCACAAAGGGGGACGCGGTTACCGTCTCCGGTGCGCGTGCCGTCGCCGAATAATGCCAGCCCGCCAGGGTAATAAATAGCAGGCCAATCAAACCCAGAAATACGACTAAACGCATGATGAACTCACTGTTAACGAATAAAAAAGCGGGTTGCGGAAACCTCTTTGCACTCTTTGTTAGTGTAGAGGAATAAAGGGGTCAAGCAATTTTTATTCAGGGGCAGGTGGCTCCGCGCTGGCAGACCCTATGGCCTGGCATACACGCTCAAGTTCCGGCAGTAACCGTAAAGTAAAACGGGACAGGACATCCGGATCGGCCTGAATTAGGGGCGCGTTTAATACTCCATTGTGGGGTTCCCAGAATGCCGCCGCACTCGCCGGGGGGATCGCTTGTGCGGCTATCAATACTGCGGGCTGACGCTTTAACACTTCCTGCAGAGACACTTGTGGATAATCGGTGGGGGCATCAGCAAACAGCGTTTGCGCACCACACACGTTTAACAACTGATTTGCCCATGCACCTGGGCCCACGGTCATCAGCGGAGAGGTCCATGAATAATAGAATACCGGTGTTAATGGACGACGGGTGTACTGTTCTTTAAGGGTGTTCAGGCGAGCAAGAAACTGTTCCGCCAAACGCTTGCCGCGGTGTGCGACGCCCAGCGTCTCTGCCAGTGCCTGCAGTTCACGGGCAATGTCAGCGGGCCGTGCGGGGGAGGAGACAAATACCGGGTAACCTAATGCACGTAGACGGGATATATCCTGCGGCTTATTGCCACCCTGCCACGCCAGCACCAGGTCTGGCTGCAATGCCATTAATGCTTTAAAATTGATGCCCTGGTAGTCAGCTACCTCAGGCAGCGTCCCGGCTTGGGCAGGAAAATCAGAATACGCACTCACCCCCACCAGATTCGCCTGCATATCCAGCGAATATACCCACTCAGTAAGGTGAGGGGCAAGGGTAACAATGCGTGCAGGGGCGGTGGCCGCATGGCTGCCAACGCATACCAGACATACCCAGCAAGCCAGCATCATGCGCTTCATGGCACTGACACCTGACCGGTGATGGCCGCCAGAACGGTGAGGGTAAGTAATGCCAGGCTGGCTACCAGGATCCCGGCACGGGTAATCGCCCGCCGGCAATACACCATATCTGAATATTTCACGTCACGGGCGCCACCTACCCGGGGGGGAGTGGTTTTGCGGCCTGCGTAAAAAGCCGGCCCACCCAGCCTGATATGATTGCCGCCTGCAAATGCCGCCAGCAACAATGATGTGCGATCCCGGGCGGGTGCGTTTTTTAATGCTTTGAGGGCGCTGCCACCTGCGGTTACCACTAACATACACAACGCACCAATTAGTGACGGCAGCAGGTGCATTAGCCGCACTAACTTGCGTACCGGCATGCCAAAATGCTGATATCCGGCCCGACGCGGGTGCCACTGCCAGGAGAGTAGCAACAGTAGCCGGTAAGTCAGTGCGGCAATGGGGCCGGCCAGTAAGAACCAGAATATTACCGCCACATAATGATAATAAAACTTCAGTAACAGGGCTTCGATAGCCGCTTTAGCAATACCGATATCGGTTAGCCGGTCACAGTCCCGTAACACCATGTAACCCACCGATTCCCGGCTCAGTGTTTTTTTGTTTTTCCCTACGCTATTGAGCACCTGACGGAAGCGGTAGCGTTCGTGGTTATAGTCCAGCACAGCCACCAGGATCACGGCTTCAAAAAATACCGGATATTCGGCCAGGTATACCAGTAGCCCCAGCAAGCTGACTAATGGTACCACTACCACCACCGCGGCCAGGGTGCCAGAAATGTAATGTTGCATGGGGGCGTGGTTGGCCCCGGGTAACACCTTGTCACCCATGCGGGCAGCCAGTAGCTGCATCAGGGTTAACGGGTGATAGGCGGCCGGCCAGCGCCACACCGCGTCAGCCACGATGGCCATCAGCAAAATGACCAGTGACGAAAGTACCGAGTGGGTTAACAGCGCTTCCATTCGTGGCAGGCTCAGCGCAGGCGGGTAGCCAGCTGGTTAATCATTTCCATCACCAGTTGCGCAGAATGTTTAGCTGCGGTTTCCAGATATTCGGTAAACGATACCGTTGAGGTTTTACCGGCGATATCTGACAACGAGCGGATCACCAGGAAGGGTACCTGCAGCATATGGCAGGTTTGCGCGATAGCGGCACCTTCCATTTCCACCGCACTCATGGCCGGAAACTTTTCACGCAATACGGCGACCGCCTCGTCCGAGCCGATAAAGGCATCGCCGGTACAGATAAGTCCACGCACGTGTTGCAGGTCGGGCAGGGTTTCAGCCGCCGCTTCGGCGGCTTCCACCAGGACGGGCGCAGCAGTGAACGACGCGGGCAGGCCACCCGCAGGTTGTCCCAGCTCGTAGCCAAAGTGGGTCAGGTCAACATCATGATGTTTGATTTCGCTGCCAATCACTAAATCGCCAATGGTCAGGCTGGTGTCAAAGCCGCCGGCGGAACCGGTGTTTACCACAAAGTCGGGGTTAAAGCGCTCGATCAGTGCGGTGGTCGCTAAGGCGGCGGCAACTTTACCGATCCCGCACTTCACCAGCACCACATTCATGCCGTGCAGGGTGCCCCGATAAAAGGTGAGGTGGGCCCATTGCGATTCTTCGAGGTTATCCAGAGATGCTTTAAGCAGCGCAACTTCTTCGTCCATTGCGCCCAGGATGCCAATTGTCGTCATGCCAGTGTTCCTGTGGGTATGTGCTGTCCGCCTGAGGCTGTCAGGCTAAGCCTTTGTCTGATAAAGAAAGGCGCTATTGTACTGGCAAATGCCGGAAACTGACAGGTGCAGCTAGAGTAGGAAAGGAAAAAGGTGCACAGGACAGGGGGCGTCGCTGTGCACCAGAAAAATCAGGCCGCTGCTTTGCTCGAGCGCAGTGGGCGGGTAGGACGCGACGGGCGCGGTGGATTATGAGTTGGCGTCTGCGCGACACGCTGTTGCATGCGCCGATAAGGCAACAGCTTGGTTTCGATGCATTCGCGAATGTCTTCTACGCTGTAGCCGGATTTAACTTTGATACGGGCATGAGGGACGCCGGCAGCATCGAGGGCGCCGGACACAAACCAGTCACGCTGGCTTTTATAACCGTCTTTACCCTGACTGTGGACCAGGTCGATGGCCATGATCGGGCTCATATCCTGCTTATCGCACAATACGAAATCCAGTTGTCGTGAGGCCGCCCGGGACAACGCCGCGTTCGCCTGTTTACGGTTTTTCTGGTGGCGGACCTGCAGAACATCACTCAGACGCACCCGACACACTATCCTGAACTCGTGGCCCACGGCCTGTTCAATCAACTTTAAAAATGTCTGTTCAGCAGGAGTAAACAGGGTGGTCTTGCGTTTAAACGGGAACGCCATTCCCTGATCAACCAGTTTCATGGCGCCAATTGCCACAACAATTAATAACATCAACAGAATCAATGCCAATTCCATAATGAGCCTCACATTCACCATTGAAAGCCCACCGGGTGTCATAAAAATGACGCTTGCCAGTGGGGATGTTTATTTCAATAGGATGTTTGCAAAGGCAGTGCCAGATTCACGCGAAGATATATTGTCGGTTTGCCGGCACAACGAATGAGCCGTGGGGCAATGGCATATTGCAGTGTTAGCTTTCGGCGGCCACCAGAATATCGATTTGTGCACCGTCGCCGTCAGGTGATACGACGACACGGATTGCATTATTGCTGGAGACCAGCAGCGTGCGCTGGTTAAAGGTGCTGTGAACCGCGAGAGCCGGCATGGTCTGCTGTAATTGCCGGACTACATCGGTGTGACCCTGAGCCATGAAAAACACCATGCTGGCGGGTAACGTACGGCTCTCGGTCTGCGTGTCGAAAAGCTGACATTGTTTGGCTGCCTGCGGTATGCGCAGACTGAAAAACTCCACCGGACAAGGGACGTCAGCCGGGCGCTCTAATGTATTGGCAACTGACACTGTGTCGGCAACCGCCCATTGCGAAAACAGCATAGCGATGGCTGTCAGTCCGCCTTGAAGAAATCCAGTCCGGTTGATTTTCATAACCTGTTACCTTGAAGTCAGCTCAGTTCAGGCAGTAGCACGCCTGTCAGTCAATAAATCAATAGTAGTGCGAGGGAAGGAGAAAGACAATGGCACCAGGGCCGGGAAAGGTATTGCCTATACCGGGTAGGTATATTGCCGGTTATTCAACGGTGTGCCGGCATAGAAAAACGGGAGGCGTGAGCCTCCCGTTATGTCTGGTTGCTAAAGAGGACTGTTACACGCCGATATAATCCATAATACCATCAGCGGCTTTGCGGCCTTCATCGATTGCGGTTACCACCAGATCACTGCCACGCACCATGTCACCGCCCGCGAAAATTTTCGGGTTGGTAGTTTGGTAAGCAAACTTCCCTTTTGAGGGGGCGACCACCCGGCCTTTTTCATCCAGAATGATGCCATAATCGGCAAACCAGGGCGCCGGACTGGGCTGAAAACCAAACGCGATAATCACCGCGTCGGCCTCAAGTACGTGTTCAGAGCCTTCAACTTCCACCGGGCGTCGGCGACCGTTGGCATCTGGTGGACCCATTTCCGTGCGCACCAGTTTGACGCCGGCCGCCCGGCCATTGTCATCAACGGCAATATCCAGCGGTTGCAGGTTAAACTTAAATTCCACACCCTCTTCCCGGGCATTGACCACTTCCCGGCGAGAACCGGGCATGCTTTCTTCATCCCGTCGATAGGCACAGGTCACACTGGCTGCGCCCTGACGAATTGAGGTGCGCACACAGTCCATGGTGGTGTCGCCGCCACCCAGGACCACCACATGCTTACCCTTCATATCAATGAAGTCGGCAGGATCTTTTTCCAGGCCCATGGTGCGGTTGGTGTTGGCAATCAAAAACGGCAGGGCTTCATATACCCCTTCCACATGCTCGTTATCGAACCCGCCCTGCATGGATCTGTAGGTGCCCATGCCCAGGAATACGGCATCGTGTTTGTCGATTAGCTCTTCAAACGGGATGTCCTTACCAATTTCTGTATTCAATACAAACTCAACGCCCATCTCGGTGAAAATTTCCCGGCGCAGCTTAATGACGTCCTTTTCCAGCTTGAAGGACGGAATGCCAAAGGTCAGCAGACCGCCAATTTCCTCGTATTTGTCGTACACCACGGGCGTCACGCCGTTGCGTATCAGTACGTCTGCACAGGCGAGGCCAGCCGGACCGGCGCCGACAATCGCTACCTTTTTATCGGTTTTGATAACATCGGATAAATCCGGTCGCCAGCCCATTTTAAATGCTGTGTCAGTAATATATTTTTCAATACTCCCGATGGTGACCGCACCGAAATCGTCATTCAGCGTACATGCGCCTTCACACAGGCGGTCCTGCGGGCAGACCCGGCCACAGACTTCCGGCAGGCTATTGGTTTTATGGGACAGCTCGGCCGCTTCTATAATGCGGCCTTCGTTCGCCAGATCCAGCCACTGCGGAATGTAGTTATGTACCGGACATTTCCATTCGCAATAGGGGTTGCCGCAGTCAAGACAGCGGTCGGCCTGACCTTCGGTCTGGGACTGTGATAACGGCTGATAGATTTCCGCAAATTCAGATTTGCGTACCACAATCGGCTTTTTCGGTGGATCAATGCGTTCAACATCGACAAACTGATAGACATTCTTTGCCATAAACTTTTCCCCCTCTATTGCGCCTGAACGCGCAATTCTGCGCTGGAACGGCTAATGTGACCCAGCAGGTTTTTAACATCGCTGGTTTTGGGTTTTATGAGTTTGAAACGCTCTACTGACACAGCAAAATCGGTCAGTAGCGAGAGCGAGTGCTCACTACCAGTTTCCTCATAATGCTGGTTTATCAGGCCGCGTAAATGCTCGGCCAGAATCACCTTGTCAGTGATACCCATTACCTCCACCAGCTCGCCGTTCACCCGGTTCGCCAGATCCCCTTTGTCGTCCAACAGGTACGCAAAGCCACCGGTCATGCCGGCGCCGAAGTTAACTCCGACTTCACCGAGCACCGCAACAATCCCGCCGGTCATGTATTCACAGCCGTTGTCGCCAATACCTTCGACCACCGCTATTGCGCCAGAATTGCGCACGGCAAACCGTTCTCCGGCCCGTCCAGCGGCAAATAACTTGCCGCCGGTGGCTCCATACAGACAGGTGTTGCCCATGATGGCACTCTGGTGAGCATCGTAGCTGATATTTTGCGGTGGGTGGATGACCAGTTTGCCGCCGGTCATGCCTTTCCCTACGTAGTCATTGGCGTCACCAATCAGGCGCATATGCAAACCGCCGGCATTCCACACGCCAAAACTTTGACCGGCAGTACCAGTAAGTTCAACCTCCACCGGGGCATCTTCCATATCGTGATTGCCATGATGCTTGGCAATTTCGCCAGACAACAACGCGCCCACAGAACGATCTGTATTGCGGATGGGGTAGGCCAGTCTGATCCCAGAGCTGTGTTTCACAGCGTCCCGCGCATCGTCCAGCATTTTTGCATTAAGCACGCCTTTATCGACCGGTGCATTCGTGGTTTGTGAACAGAATAAACGGGTATGCTCACCGGGCTTAGGTGCCACCAGCAGCGGCGAGAGGTCCAGCCGGCTCTGTTTCGCCGTAATGCCCTCCAGGGGCTTCAGCAACTCAGTGCGCCCCACCAGCTCGTCAAATTTGCGCACGCCCAGCGCGGCCATGATTTCCCGTACTTCCTGAGCAATGAACTTAAAGTAATTCATCACCATTTCCGGCAGGCCGATGAAATAATCATCCCGCAGTTTTTGATCCTGAGTGGCAACCCCGGTCGCGCAATTGTTGAGGTGACAGATACGCAGATATTTACAGCCCAGTGCCACCATGGGACCAGTGCCAAAACCAAAGCTTTCGGCGCCCAGGATACCGGCCTTAACCACATCCAGTCCGGTCTTCAGGCCACCATCGGTTTGCACCCGCACTTTGTGCCGCAAGCCATTTTCAATCAGCGCCTGCTGGGTTTCGGCCAGGCCAAGCTCAAACGGACTGCCCGCATATTTTACTGAAGTGAGCGGACTGGCACCGGTGCCGCCGTCATAGCCTGACACCGTGATAAGGTCAGCATACGCTTTTGCTACGCCTGTCGCGATGGTGCCCACACCGGGCTCCGATACCAGCTTCACTGAAATCAGCGCGGTGGGATTTACCTGTTTCAGGTCGAAGATCAGCTGAGCCAAATCCTCAATGGAATAGATATCGTGGTGAGGCGGTGGCGAAATCAGGGTAACCCCGGGCACGGAGAATCGTAGCTGGGCAATGTATTTATTGACCTTATCCCCGGGCAGCTGACCACCCTCGCCGGGCTTAGCGCCCTGTGCCACCTTAATCTGGATGACAGTGGCGTTAACCAGATAATGCGGCGTAACACCAAAGCGGCCAGACGCCACCTGCTTAATTTTAGAGTTTTTCTCGGTACCGAAACGGGAGGGATGCTCACCGCCCTCGCCGGAGTTCGATTTTCCGCCCAGCCGGTTCATGGCAATAGCCAGCGCTTCGTGGGCTTCCGGACTCAGAGCCCCAATCGACATCGCAGCAGTGTCGAAGCGGGGAAACAGGTTCTCTTCCCCTTCAACTTCGCTAACATCAATGGCATCCTGCTGCGGCGTCAGGGTAAGCAGATCCCGTAGATGCGCCGGGTCGCGCTCGTTCACCAGATTTGCAAAAACCTGATAGTCCTCGTACTTGCCAGAGACCACCGCTTTTTGCAGTGAAGTCACCACATCCGGATTGTACGCATGGTATTCGCCGTCGTGGACATACTTAAGCAGCCCCCCGTGCTGAAGCTTTTTGCGCTTCAGCCAGGCGATACGATTGAGGTTGATGATATCCTGCTCGAAATCATCGAACCCCGCGCCCTGAATGCGCGACGGGATCCCCTTAAAGCACAGCTCAGTAACGTTCTGGTTAATGCCTACTGCCTCAAACAGCTTGGCGCTGCGGTAACTGGCAACGGTGCTGATACCCATTTTCGACATGATCTTATACAGGCCTTTGTTAATCCCCTTGCGGTAGTTCAGGGTGGCCTGCATGGCGGAGATATCCAGCTCGCCTTTTTCGCATAGCTGTTCAATGGTTTCATAAGCCAGGAATGGATAAATGGCTGTCGCTCCCAGGCCAATCAATACCGCAAAATGATGCGGGTCCCGGGCACTGGCGGTTTCTACCACAATATTGGCGTCGCAGCGCAGGGCTTTATCTACCAGCCGGCGCTGTACGGCGCCCACTGCCATAGCGGCAGGTACCGTCAGGCGGTTGGGTTTAATATTCCGGTCGGACAACACCACAAAGGCCGCACGCTTCTGTTTCACCAGGTATTCCACCTCGTTACAGATCCGTTCTATAGCCTTTTTCAGTCCTTCTTCCTGTGCGTATTGCAGCTCTACCACTTCGGAGTAGTAGTTGTCAGGATTGAATTCCCGCAACTGCTTAAGATCCGTGTACATCAGGACCGGGCTTTCAAACAGTACCCGATCTGCGTAACCCGAGGTCTCACTGAACACGTTTTGCTCACGCCCAATACAGGTGGCCAGTGACATCACGTGGTTTTCCCGTAGTGGATCGATAGGTGGGTTGGTTACCTGGGCAAATTGCTGGCGGAAATAGTCGTAAATTGTGCGCTGGCGGGATGACATGACTGCCATAGGGGTGTCGTCACCCATCGAGCCCACCGCTTCCTGGCCGTCTTTGGCCAGCACTTTAATGATTTGCTGTATTTCCTCATAGCTGTAATTAAACAGTTTATGGTACACAGCCATGGTGTCGTCATTAAACACCCGCTGGCCAATCAGCGAGGCGTCCATTTTTTCAATCGGCGTGAGTCGACGAATATGTTTATCCAGCCACTCCTGATAAGGATGGCGATCTTTCAGTTCGTCATCAATTTCGGTAGAGCGCCAGATTTTGCCCGTGTAGGTATCCACGGCCAGCATCTCACCGGGGCCCACCCGGCCTTTTTCAACCACATCTTCGGGTTTGTAATCCCAAATCCCCACTTCCGAGGCCAGTGTGATGAAATTGTTTTTGGTGATCACATAGCGGGCCGGACGCAGGCCGTTGCGGTCCAGGTTACAGGCCACGTGACGGCCATTGGTTAATACAATACCGGCCGGGCCATCCCAGGGTTCCATATGCATGGAGTTAAATTCGTAGAACGCCCGCAGGCTGTCATCCATGGTTTTGTTATTCTGATACGCCGGCGGCACCAGCAAACGCATAGCGCGAAACAAGTCCATGCCACCGGCAAGGAACAGCTCAAGCATGTTATCCAGTGACGATGAGTCAGACCCGTGGGTGTTTACAAAGGGCGCTGCATCTTTCAGATCGGGAATAAGCGGTGTGGCAAACTTGGATATACGCGCCAGCGACCAGTCACGGTTGCCTTTGATCGTATTGATTTCACCATTGTGGGCAAGGAAACGGAATGGTTGTGCCAGCTCCCACCGTGGCAGGGTGTTGGTAGAGAAACGCTGGTGGAATACACAGATAGCACTTTGCATGCGCTCATCTGCCAGATCAGCATAAAAGGCCGGCAGATCTTTGGGCATGACCAGCCCTTTATAGATGGTCACCAGACCAGATAAACAGGCAACATAGAAATCGGGATCGTCTTCCAGTCGCTTTTCGGCGCGACGACGGACCATATAAAGGCGCCGCTCAAGATCCCGCTTACGCCAACCGGCAGGAGCATTCACAAATACCTGTTCAATTTGTGGCACGCCTGTCAGTGCAAGCTCACCGAGCACGCTATTGTCCACCGGCACTTTGCGCCAGCCAACCACAGCCAGCGTCTCTTTTTCCAGTTCTTCGTTAAGCACATCCCGTGCTTTCTGAGCCAGCGTGTCCTCCTGACTCAGGAAAATCATACCTACGCCATATTTTTTACTTAGCTTCCAGCCATTCTCTGCGGCAATGGCGTGAAAAAAGGCATCTGGTTTTTGTAACAGCAACCCACAGCCGTCGCCGGTTTTACCATCGGCGGCAATACCGCCCCGGTGTTCCATGCGATCGAGCCCATGAATGGCGGTCTTCACCAATTGATGACTGGCTTCCCCGTGAGTGTGGGCAATCAGGCCAAACCCACAGTTATCCCGGGAATCGTTGGGATTGTATAAACTCATCTCTTAACTCCTTCAACCTTTGACTGGGCAAGGTACGTGTTGCGTGTAGATGCGTCCTGGGGGCACATCACAACATTGTCAGACGTCTTCTTAAGGCAGGGTATTCCGGCATCCCGCGTCTTTGTTGTCGTTAATTATTCTTAGAGGATTCCAGTCGTGTACCGCATTTTTATGCATTATTGCGTTGCGGGTTGTACAAAATAACCAGATTGGAAAATAAAATCAAACGGTAATCTAGCTACAGAATGTTGCAATCATGTTAAACCACTAAAAATGCTAACAAAGTAGGCGGTTGCGAAAAGGTGTGAGTGGTAATCATTTTGAGTTGATTTAATTTTCTACAGCAGTTTTAGTGGATTTATCCTAATTTCTGAAATTAAGTTACAGTTTTTATTTGAATAAGTATTCATCTGGTTTGCGCGCTTATGCTGTCGGTGCCGGTGTGGGGCAGGCTGATATCCGGCCAGGAGTCATCGTGGCTGACGTAGCAAGTCGTTTGCCTGGTGGGCAAACCCTGCTAGGATAATCGCCACGTTTATTTGTTGTTATACCTATGCATTCAGATACCCCCAACGATTCATGGGCCATTCGCTTTGCCCAGTTTGTACAGCGTTTCGGCACGATTAAGCTAAGCGTTTTGTTTGTTGTCCTGACGCTGTTTTTCACGCTGGGCGGTTCCTACGTCATTCGTGTTTCGATGGGCAGTCAGGTGGACCCGGATGACTTTATCAGCGCGGTGGTGCTGACCATGTTAAGTGCACCCTGGGTGTTATATTTCTTTAGTGAGCTGGTAAAGCAACTGGAAAACTCCCGGACGAACCTGAAAGAGGTGGTGAGTCAGCTTGAGCGCCTGCGCGAAGAGGATGTTTTTCTTAACCGGGAGCTGCAAAGCAATATTCGTCAGCTCAATCACGAAATAGAGCAACGAAAGCATGCTCAGGAGGAGCGCGAAGCTGTATTTAAAGATCTGGAAAAGGAAATTCAGGACAAATCGGAACAGGAAGAACAGGCCAGACGCTTATCCACTTTGTTGCGGTCTATTATTGATGCCTCGCCAGATTTGATTTACTACCGCAATGAAGAAGGGCGCTTCGCCGGGTGTAACCGGGTAGCCGAAATGATGACCGGTAAAACCGAAGAAGAGTTACTGGGTCTCACGCCACATGACGTTTATGAAGAGGATCTCGCCCGTCAGGTTGTCGAAAGCGACCAGGAAGTGCTGGAAACCAATGCCAGTATTACCGATGAATTGTGGTTACGGTTTGCCGATGGCCGCCGTCGCTACTTCGAAATGCGGCGGGTGCCGTTTTTCGATAAAAACGGTAATCGCCTGGGGCTGCTTGCTTTTGGCCGGGATATGACGGAACGCAAACAGGCAGAAAGTGCGGCCGAAAAAGCCAATACTGACAAGACCCGCTTTATTGCCACCATCAGTCATGAACTGCGTACCCCACTGAACGGTATCGTCGGGTTAAGCCGGATGTTGCGCGATACCGAGTTGTCAGAGGAACAATTCAACTGGGTAAGTACAATTTACGCCAGTGCCATCACGCTGGGCAACATATTTAACGACATTATTGACTTAGACAAGCTCGACCGCGATAAGCTGGAACTGAGCCTGAAGGTGGTTTCGCTGAAAGACTTCACCGAAGAACTGAGCAGCATCATACGTTTGCTGGCACAGGATAAAGCGCTGGAACTGCGCACCACCATCAACGAGCCGTTGCCACAGCTGGTGGAGGTGGACGGCACACGTCTACGGCAAATTTTATGGAATATCCTGTTCAACGCCGTGAAGTTCACGCAAAAGGGCCATGTGAGTCTCAGCGTGTCAGCCACCCGCCCCAATAACGACATCAGTCTGGTGACCTTTGTGGTGGAAGACACCGGCGTGGGTATCCCGGAAGAGGAAGTGGATAAAATCTTCGCCATGTATTACCAGGTGGATCATCCCGACCATCAGTCAGCCACGGGAACCGGCATTGGGTTGGCTATCTGTAAGCAGATGGTTGATTTGATGCACGGTGATATCCGGGTTACCAGCAGAGTAGGCCGGGGCACACGGTTTGAAATCGAGCTGCCGTTACAAATTTCTACTAAACCCATGCAGTCGGCGAAACTGCAGGTGTCGGGTCTGAAAATCCTGTTGGTCGAAGACATTGAGCTTAACGTCATGGTCGCCAAGGCACTGTTAGAAAAACTCGGCCAACAGGTTGATGTAGCAATGACCGGGCAGGACGCCATCGATAAGGCCAGGGCTACCCAGTACGACCTCATCCTGCTGGATATTCAGTTACCCGATATGACCGGTTTCGATGTGGCGTCTACACTGCATGAAGAAGATCTGGTGATGCAGACCCCCATTGTGGCGCTCACCGCGAATGTGATTAAGAAGCGCGAAGAGTATCTGCAAAATGGCATGGATGATGTCATCGCCAAACCCATCAAAAAAAGCCGGGTAATTGAAGTATTTAACGAGCTTTTCAGTGAGCCTGACGCTGCGCCTGGTAGCGACGAGGAGGAACAGAAGCCCGACACAACGAAAGCGCTGACCACCATACTTGATATGGATTTACTGCAAATGCTGGTGGATACGATTGGTGAGGATATGGTGCGTGCCAGCGTAAAAGTATTCCAGGATAAAGCGCCGGAATACCTGGAAATCCTGGTGCTGAGCCTGAGTGCCGACGAAAAGGACGATGTGTGCGCAGAAGCGCACAAAATCAAAGGCGCGGCGGGCTCGGTGGGGTTATCCCGGGTACAGCGAATTGCCAATCAAATTCAGCAGGGCGATCACCCCGCCTGGTGGCAAAATGTCCATGACTGGGTAGAAGAGCTGCAGATGGCCATGCAGCACGATCTGAAAGCGTTGCATGACTGGCTTAACGAGCAAAATATTGACGACTGATAAGGAAACGAGGCAAGTGGATCCCACAACCTATACCAACCAGCCAGTGGCCCTTGCCGCACTGCCTGACATCCGTGAACTTGAGACTGTGCCCATTTCACCCCGTTACCGGATCCTCAATCTGTTAACCTGGGCGGCGATTATGTTAGGACTATGTCTGATCCTCAGTGCGCTGCGTTTTCAGCCCTGGTTTACGCCGCCTGAGCCGTTTATATTGGCCTACCCGGTTGCCATAGGCATTATTATCAGCGTGGGGCTGGTGAATCTTGTTTATCACTGGCTGGCAGATCCGTTGATACGCTACGCGGTTCGCGAACAGGATCTGGTGTTACAGCGTGGGCTGTTCTTTCGCGTGTTGGTTTGCCAGCCTATTCTGCGCGTACAGCATATTGAGCTAAAACGCGGCCCGCTGGAGCGCCTCGCCGGCCTTGCCCGGCTGCAAGTGTTTTCAGCGGGGGGCAGCGCTCATACCTTCGAGGTCCCCGGGCTCACCCCTCGTCGTGCTGCGCAACTGCGCCAGTTTATACTGGATCATAAAGAGCTGGACGCACGGTGAGCACAGTCAATACAGAAACCCGGCCCGCCGAGGGCGCTAATACCAGTCAGGTGGATAACGGTGATAGCTGGCGTCGTTTGTCCCCGGTTTCCATCGTTTACTTCACCACCAGTAACCTGAAAAAGCTGGCCCAGTTCCTTATCTATGTAGTACCTGCGCTGGCGGTGAGTGCCAACGTGCTCGATTTACAAAATTCGCCTTATACGGTGCCGGTTTTGATCCTGGTGTTAACGGGGCTGTCACTGAGTGGGGTGGTGAGCTATCTTTTCTACCGTTTTCGCGTCCACGATCAGCATGTGGAAATTCGTGATGGGGTATTTCATCGCCGGCACGTAAACCTGCCCTTCTGGCGCATACAGAACGTTAAGATTGAGCAGCCGCTGTACTACCGGCCGATGCAGTTTGCGCTGGTGGTTCTGGATACGGCGGGCAGTGCCGAAGAAGAAGCCAGAATTGTGGCTGTTCCTCACGCTTACGCCCAACAGCTGCGTAAGCAGGTATTAGCCTGGCATCAAAGCCCGGCGACCCCGGCGCAGCACGAGACTGCCGTGACCAGTAGCACGCCGGTCAGTGAGCCCGGGGAAGAAGTGCTCAACCGGCGCTCTATTGGTGATCTGGTTATTCACGGTATTACCAACAACCGCGTGTGGATATTGCTCGGTGCCGCCGCGCCCTTCTATGACACCATCTCCACCCGGGCGGCCGAATGGCTGGGCGCGCGGGGCTTGCAGCTCGGCCAACTGGCAGGGGAGCAGACCTTCGCCTGGTGGCAGCTGACACTTTATGTGATCAGCTTTGTAACCATTATCATGGCGATAATTGCGCTGTTGTCAGTAGGGGGAGCCCTGCTGACCTTCTATGACTATACCCTGAGTCGTCACCATGACCGTTACATTCGCCGCAGCGGGTTACTGAATAAGCAGGAAGTCAGCATGCGCCATTCGCGTATTCAGCTGGTACGGGCGAAGCAAGACTGGCTGGATATGTTGCTTAAGCGGGTAAATTTGTATTTTGAACAGAATACCTCGACGGCGCAGCAGCATGCCGACCTGATGTCGCCCAACAAGTTGCTGGTTCCGTCGGTGACGGTCGCCGAAACCCGGGAGCTGGTTGAGCAAGCCATGCCGGATAGCCGGATGTATCAGAAAGAGTATGAGGGTATCAGTCTGCGCTATCTGATGCACTGGCTTGGCGTATGGATCTGGCCACCCACAATCCTGGCTCTGTCTGCTTTGGTGTTTTTGCAGGTATGGGATGCCGCGGCTATTTTGCTTACCCTGTCACTGGTGATCAGCGGTTTGCTGTGGTTGCGCTGGTGGCGTTGGGGGGTAGCCTGCGATAAACGGTATATGTATGTGCGCAGTGGACGGCTTGGTGTGGACTACCAGTGTTTTGAATTATATAAAGCACAACAGGTCACGGTGGTGCAAAGTGTACTCATGGCCCGGGCAGGCGTGGCGACGTTGAAAGTAGTATTGGCGAGTGGGCAGGTGACGGTGCCGTTCCTGCCCGTCACCACCGCTAACCGGTTAGCGAATATCTTGCTCGACAGCGCTGAACGCAGCCGCAAGTCATGGATGTGATAGGCAATAAGCCAGGTTTTGCCGGCAGCCGGGCCAGCTTTGCCCACAGCTGACCCGGCCTGGGCTGATCAGACGCTGTCTGCCGGGACCCGGACCCAGCCTTCCATTAAGATCCGTGCAGATCTGCTCATCACGGCCTTGGTGACCTGCCAGCTTTCTCCCTGTGCTACCGCTTCGGCTCCCACCCGCAGTGAACCGGAAGGGTGGCCGAATACCACGGCCTTGCGCTCGCCGCCGCCGGCGGCGCGGTTGACCAGTGTGCCGGGAATAGCTGCGGCGGTGCCAATGGCGACTGCCGCTGTGCCCATCATGGCGTGATGAAGTTTGCCCATCGACAGCGCCCGCACTGACAGGTCAATGTCCGCCGCCAGTACGTCTTTGCCACTGGACGCCTGGTAATTGCGTGGGGGCGCCACCATGGCCACCTTGGGGGTATGCTGCCGGGCAGCTGCCTCACCCACATCATTAATTAAGCCCATCTTTACCGCGCCGTGCGCACGAATTGCTTCAAAGCGCGCCAGTGCGGCCGGATCTTCATTAATATCGCCCTGCAGCTCGGTACCGGTATAACCGAGATCCTGAGCCTGAATGAAGATAGTTGGAATACCGGCATTGATCATGGTAGCTTCAAACGTGCCGACATCAGGCACCTCAAGCTGGTCTACCAGGCGACCGGTAGGGAACAACGCCCCGTCACCGTCTGCGGGATCCATAAACTCGACCTGCACTTCGGCCGCGGGAAAGGTTACGCCATCTAATTCAAAATCGCCGGTCTCCTGTACCTCACCGTTGGTGATAGGGACGTGGGCGATAATGGCTTTCTGGATATTCACTTGCCAGATACGTACCACCGCTATGCCATTGTCGGGAATGCGGTCGCGGTCGACCAAACCATTGTTGATAGCGAACGCGCCTACCGCGGCAGTTAAATTGCCACAGTTGCCGCTCCAGTCGACAAAGGGCTTATCAATGGCCACCTGTCCAAACAGGTAATCGACGTCAAAATCCTGGTGGTCACTTTTGCTGAGGATCACCGTTTTACTGGTACTGGAAGTTGCACCGCCCATGCCATCGGTGTGCTTCTGGTAAGGGTCCGGGCTACCGATAACCCGTAACAGTAATGCGTCTCTGGCGGGTCCTGGCTGCTGCGCTTGCTCAGGTAAGTCCGCCAGGTTGAAAAATACGCCCTTGCTGGTGCCGCCACGCATGTAAGTAGCCGGGATCCGAATTTGTGGTGCATGTGCCATCGCAAATACTCTCACTGAATGGGCAGCCGATAGGGGCTGCCGGGTAAAAAAAGCGCCAGCGCTTTCGCGGCCAGCGCTATATCGTGGTGCCGTAACGGCGATTTACTGAGTTACTTCCTCAGCTTCAAGGAAGTCTTTGGCAAACCGCTGCAGAACACCGCCTGCTTCATAAATTGACAACTCTTCCTGAGTATCCAGACGGCAAGTTACCGGCACCTCTACGGTGTCGCCTGCCTGTGGATGGATGCGCAGTGTGAGGGTGGCGCCCGGTGCGGGTGAGCCCACTACATCGTAGGTTTCTGAACCATCCAAGCCCAGTGTTTTACGGGTAGTGCCGGGTTTAAACTCCAGCGGTAATACGCCCATCCCTATCAGGTTGGTGCGGTGAATACGCTCGAAACCTTCTGCAACAATCACTTCCACGCCGGCCAGCCGTACGCCTTTCGCCGCCCAGTCGCGGGAAGAGCCCTGACCATAATCTGCGCCGGCCACAATGATGAGGGGTTGTTTGCGCTGCATATAGGTTTCAATCGCTTCCCACATGCGTACCACTTTTCCTTCTGGCTCAAGACGGGCGAGGGAACCCTGCTTCACTTCCCCGTTTTCCACGACCATTTCGTTGTACACTTTGGGATTAGCCAGCGTGGCACGCTGGGCTGTCAGGTGATCGCCCCGGTGCGTGGCATAGGAATTGAAGTCCTCTTCTGGCAGACCCATCTTCGCCAGGTATTCACCGGCGGCACTGGTAGCCAGAATAGCATTGGACGGTGACAGGTGATCGGTGGTGATGTTGTCACCTAAAATCGCCAGTGGCCGCATGCCGGTCATGGTGCGCTCGGCATCCATAGCGCCTTCCCAGTAAGGGGGACGGCGAATGTAGGTGCTTTGCTCGCGCCATGCATACAGCGGATTGATGTGTTTACCGTAGTCCACGGCCAGGTCGAACATAGGTTCATACACTTTACGGAAGTGTTCTGGCTTAACACTTTGCGCCACGATAGCGTCGATTTCTTCATCTGATGGCCACAGATCTTTCAGCGTGACCGGATTACCTTGCTGGTCGGTGCCCAGTATGTCTTTTTCAATATCAAAGCGCACCGTACCGGCAATGGCGTAGGCCACCACCAAAGGCGGTGATGCTAAAAAGGCCTGTTTGGCATACGGGTGAATGCGGCCATCGAAGTTGCGGTTACCTGATAACACGGCCGTTGAATAAAGATCACGATCGATAATTTCCTGTTGGATGGCAGGATCTAACGCCCCGCTCATGCCATTACAGGTAGTACAGGCAAAGGCCACCACACCGAATCCCAGCGCTTCCAGCTCACTCATCAGGTTGGCTTCTTCCAGGTACAGTTTTACCGCCTTGGAACCCGGGGCCAGTGAGGTTTTCACCCATGGCTTGCGCATCAGACCACGTTGATTGGCATTGCGGGCCAGCAAACCGGCCGCAATCACATTGCGCGGGTTACTGGTATTGGTACAGCTGGTAATGGCAGCGATAATGACGGCGCCATCGGGCATGCTGCCATCTTCCGGGTTTTCTACTTCGCCGGCAATGCCGCGGGCGGCGAGATCACTGGTAGGTAAGCGCGCATGGGGATTAGACGGGCCGGCCATATTGCGGCCTACCGACGACAAGTCGAAGGTCAGCACCCGTTCGTATTCTGCCGTCGCAAGATCGTCTGCCCACAAGCCAGTATGTTTGGCATAATTTTCTACCAGTGCCACCTGGTCGTCTTCCCGACCGGTGAGCTTCAGGTAGTCTATGGTTTGCTCGTCAATGTAGAACATGGCCGCAGACGCACCATACTCCGGGGTCATATTAGAAATAGTCGCCCGATCACCCAGGGTCAGGTGGCGGGCGCCTTCGCCGTAAAATTCCAGGTACGCCGATACCACGCGTTCTTTGCGAAGAAACTCTGTCAGGGCCAATACAATATCCGTGGCGGTAATGCCTGGTTGTGGCTTGCCTGTGAGTTCAACCCCCACAATGTCGGGGAGACGCATATACGAAGCACGGCCCAGCATGACGCTTTCCGCCTCCAGGCCACCCACCCCAAGGGCGATGACACCGAGTGCGTCTACGTGTGGCGTGTGACTGTCGGTGCCGACCAGCGTATCGGGGAACGCCACGCCGTCGCGAGCCTGAATAACCGGCGACATTTTTTCCAGGTTAATCTGGTGCATGATGCCGTTACCGGGCGGGATCACATCCACATTCTTAAAGGCGGTTTTGGTCCAATTGATAAAGTGGAACCGGTCATCGTTGCGGCGGTCTTCAATGGCGCGGTTTTTTTCAAATGCATCTTTTTCAAAACCGGCATGCTCAACGGCCAGTGAATGATCCACGATCAGCTGCGTGGGTACCACTGGGTTTACTTTGGCCGGGTCACCGCCTTTTTCGGCAATGGCGTCGCGTAGTCCGGCCAGATCGACCAGCGCGGTTTGTCCCAGTATGTCGTGACACACCACCCGGGCTGGATACCAGGGAAAGTCGAGGTCACGCTTACGATAGATTAACTGTTTAAGTGAGTCGGTCAGCATCGCAGGATCGCAGCGTCTGACCAGGTTTTCGGCCAGCACCCGGGAAGTATATGGCAAGGTTTCGTAGGCACCGGGCTCGATGGCATTTACAGCTTCGCGGGTGTCAAAGAAATCCAGCTTGCTGCCGGGTAACGGTTTACGGTAATCGATATTCATGAGTGTCCCTTAATCTGCATGAAGGCCGGCCTGACATGCTCAGGCGGCCTTCATTGAGATTTTTAGTTACGGTCTTTGAGGGCGGGTACGCTACGCAGTTCTTCACCGGTATATTCCGCCGATGGGCGAATAATCCGGTTGTCGGCACGTTGCTCCATGACGTGAGCAGCCCAGCCAGTAAGACGTGACATGACGAAGATCGGCGTAAACAGCTTGGTGGGAATTCCCATAAAGTTGTAGGCAGACGCATGGAAAAAGTCGGCGTTACAGAACAGTTTTTTCTCCCGCCACATGACTTCTTCGCAGCGTACTGAAACCGGGTAAAGCACGTCGTCGCCCACGTCTTTGCTTAATTTCTCTGACCACATTTTGATAATTTCATTTCGCGGATCAGAGTCAGAGTAAATAGCATGACCAAAGCCCATGATTTTTTCTTTGCGGGCAAGTTTGCCCAGCATTTCTTCTTCTGCATGCTCAGGCGACGTAAAGCCTTCAATCATTTCCATTGCAGCTTCATTAGCGCCACCATGCAGCGGACCGCGCAGCGAGCCGATGGCACCGGTCACACACGAGTGCATATCGGACAGCGTGGAGGCACATACCCGCGCCGTAAACGTGGAGGCGTTAAACTCATGCTCGGCATACAGGATTAGTGAGACATGCATGACCTGGGCGTGCAATTCACTGGGCTTTTCGCCGTGCAGCATATGCAGGAAATGGGAGCCGATAGAGTCATCATCGGTTTCTACGTCAATTTTGACGCCATCGTGAGTAAACCGGTACCAGTAGCAAATAATACTGGGGAAGCACGCCAGCATACGGTCGGTGACATCCTGTTGCTGGTCAAAATTTTCTTCGGTTTCCAGATTGCCCAGCATTGAACAGCCGGTACGCAATACATCCATCGGGTGGGCGTCTTTAGGAATGCGTTCCAGCACATCTTTGAGCGCTTGCGGCAGGCCACGCAGGCTACGCAGGCGGGCCTTGTAGTCTGCAAGCTCTTGTTCGGTTGGCAGTTTGCCTTTCAGGATAAGATAGGCAACTTCCTCAAACTGACATTTCTCAGCCAGCTCTTTTACATCATAGCCCCGGTACGTTAGACCCGAGCCGGTAATGCCCACGGTAGACAATGCGGTTTTGCCGGCTACCTGGCCGCGCAGGCCTGCACCACTTAGTTGCTTCGCCATTAGGAGTTCTCCTGAATTCTGTATGTTGTAGAGTCGTAATTGTTATAACCGGCACCGGCGGGTGCCGGGTGTTTGTTATCTGTTTTTGCCCTGTTCGAACAGGTCATCGAGTTTCTTCTCGTACTCGTGGTAACCAAGGTAATCGTACAGTTCCATCCGCGTCTGCATCATGTCAGTGACGGCTTTCTGATCGCCCTGTTCCAGAATAGACTTATAAACGGTTTCTGCCGCTTTATTCATCGCCCGGAAAGCGCTTAGCGGGTATAGCACCATAGCCGCTCCCCAGTCACCCAGCTGCTGTTTATTCCACAGTTCGGTTTTACCAAACTCGGTAATATTAGCCAGAATAGGAACATCGAGGGCGTCGGCAAAGGCGCGGTAATGTTCTTCTGTTTGCACCGCCTCAGCAAAAATGCCGTCGGCACCAGCTGCCACGTAGGCCTTGGCGCGTGCGATTGCGGCATCCAGTCCTTCCTGCGCAAACGCATCAGTGCGTGCCATAATGAAAAAGTCCGGATCGGTACGGGCATCTACGGCCGCGGTGATGCGGTCTACCATTTCATCGGTAGATACAATGGCTTTGTTCGGTCGATGACCGCAACGCTTCTGAGCCACCTGATCTTCCATGTGCACGGCTGCTGCGCCGGCTTTTTCCATATCACGGATAGTTTTGGCAATATTGAAAGCGCCACCCCAACCGGTATCAATGTCTACCAGTAGTGGCAGATCACAAGCTGAGGTGATTCGCTGCACATCGGCAATGACGTCATTCAGCGATGTCATGCCCAGGTCGGGCAGGCCATACGAAGCATTGGCTACGCCGCCGCCAGACAAATAGATGGCCTGATGACCGATTGATTTCGCCATGATGGCGGTATAGGCATTAATGGTGCCGACAATTTGCAGCGGCTTGTTGTTCGCAAGCGCCTGTCTGAATTTTTTTCCTGCACTCATAGTAGGTCTCTTTTTCGTTAGGGTGAGAGATGACGTAATTTGTTTTCGATATTATTTTTTGAATAGAGAATGTGCCGGCGCATCAGCATTTCGGCCAGCTCTTCATCGCGGTTAGCAATGGCCTGGGCAATATTGCGGTGCTCGTCAAAGGCAGTGGTCACCCGCGGTCCGGCCATACCCAGTTGAACCCGGTACATTCGAACCAGATGATAAAGACCATCCACCAGTACCGCGATCAGGTGTTGATTGTTACTGCCAAGGATAATGCGATAGTGAAAGTCCACATCGCCCGCTTCCTGGTAGTAAGTTTCGCCGGTTTTCACCTTGTCAAAATGACTGTCCAGCAACGCCTGCAGATCTTGTACCTGCTGTTCACTCATGTTCTTCGCTGCCAGTCTGGCCGCCATGCCTTCGAGTGCCTCGCGAACCTGATACAGCTCAACCAGACCCTCGGGCGAAAGCGCTACCACGCGGGCGCCCACGTTGGCACGACGTTCTACAAGGTGACAACTCATCAGGCGGCTGATAGCTTCGCGGATGACCGCGCGGCTGACAGCGTATTTTGTCGACAACTCAGTTTCACTGAGTTTAGAGCCAGCGGGGATCAACCCTTCTACAATGTCCTTGCGTAATTGGAAAAACGTACGGTCAGCGTTAGTAACCGGTTGTTCGACAGCAAGTGACATAGTGAGGCAATTCTCTATAAGTATTCGAAGTGTCGACAATATAGTGATAATTCACGTCGCCGTCAATGTATACGGCTTGGATTGTCGACAACCTGTGGGGCTTGCTGATGTGGTATCCGGGGAGAAATATTGCGCGAGGGTAGGATTACAGAACTAAAAAAGCCGGGCAGGGCGCCTAATGCCGATCAGTTAAGAATTTAATGATCGGTTGACCGATCTTTTGAAGGGTTCAAAATCCGATATCAGTTTCT
>NZ_JAOTJC010000005.1 GCF_025628895.1 Alteromonas salexigens
CCATGTGAGAGTAGCACATCGCCAAGCTCCTATTCGATAAGAAGCCCGCTCAGTTGAGCGGGCTTTTTTCGTTTCTGCGCATTAAAAACCACGCCACTCATCATCTTCCTCATGCGCTTAAGTTCGCGCTAATAAATTTATAACTTGCCCCACGGGTAATCCCAAAGCCCTAACTGCTGGTAATACTCTAAAGCATCATTGTGTTTTCACACGTTCAGGAACGGGAGGGAGCCTTGTCAGTTAGGGACACTAATAATAATGGTCAGCTTGCGCAACGTGCTTCGGCGTGTCGGTTTTGTAGTGATTTAATCACCCATGAACCCAAGCCGGTGTTTCTGCTTAACCCAGCAGCAAAGATTGCGCTGATTAGTCAGGCTCCTGGCCGCTTGGCGCATGAGTCTGGTAAGCCCTGGAATGATGCATCAGGGGAGCGGCTTCGCCGCTGGCTGGGATTAACCAGTAACCAGTTTTATTGCGCTGAGGGTGTATCGGTTATTCCCATGAGCTTTTGTTTCCCGGGATATAAAAACGGCGCCGATGCGCCGCCGCTTAAACCCTGTGCACCTAAATGGCATGAGAGCTTCTTACAGGTTATCAAACCCCGGCTGACACTGTTCATTGGCAGGTATGCACAAAGTTATTACCTGCCCCAGTATCAGAAACTAACCGATGCAGTGTCAGACTGGCGGGCACTTAGCCCGACCAGGTTCGTGTTACCTCACCCCTCCGGGCGTAATAACCGCTGGTTCCGCCAGCACCCCTGGTTTGAGCAGGAGCTGGTACCGCACCTGCAACGCCTGGTCGCAGGGTTACATATACCGTAGCTGTGGTTAGCTCCCCGGGCATCCGCCCGGGATAACGGGCAAGGTGTATCCTTTCTCCTCGTGCCAGCACTGATTTGAGAAGGGGCCTAAATCAGTGCCTAATCACAATTTGGATCGTATTTACTGCTACACTAAGGGTTAGCTTCACAACATCCCCACAGAGACCGTTACGGTATTTTTGCTTCCTGTCTAACAGAGGGTACAGGCTATGACTGTTGTAAATCAGCTATCAAAACTTGCTTGCACATACCTGGCGGTTGTAGTGGTCACTGGATGTAGTAACGGGCTGTCGTCTGTCAGAAACGTTACTTACCCACCCGACTTTAAGTATATTGAGCGTGATCAATTACGGTCAGGCATGGATGAAATGGCATTGCATATCAGTATTCTTGATGGCGCACTGCAGTACAGTCAGGCTGACGATCCTGACGCTATCCGTGAGGAGGTGCTTACCGCGTTGACAAATATAGAGCGGGTCGCCTCCAGCTTGCAGGCGGCGTCGGCCGGGGCTAGCCACCCGTTTATGGAGGACCATATGCGCAGCTTTGTGGCCACGGTGGATAAAGCGCGTAGTGCCGCTTCTCTGGCTGAACCCAGATACTACTTTGCAGGCAAAGTGGCCGGCGCCTGCGCGGCCTGCCACAAGGTGAACCGTTAACTTACTCGTTTATTAATTCCGAGTATGGCCTTGGGGTGTCTGAGCGGTGTACTCAGACACAGTAAGGCGCCCGTCACCCTTACTCTTGCTGGTCTTGTTTGGCGTGTTGGTAAAAGGTGTCGTATTCCGTGCGGGATATCACCTTATTATCGTCTTTATCCATTTCTTCGAACGCCTCACCAGTGCCATGCTCCTCTAACTCAGTTTTAGACAGCTCGCCATTCTCATCTACATCAATGAGGTCAAACTGGTAATCGGTAACGACTTCCTGCTTTTTGACTTCTAAACTGCGCATTTCTTCAGAAGCTTCAGCCGCTTCTTTATCTATTACTGACGACTTATTGTCCGCTATTTGCTTAGCTCTTTTAGTAACAGGCTCTGGTGCCAAATTACCCGGTGCGCCGGGTTGCGCAGTATCCTGCACATCATTATCGAAGTGCTCAGGGTTTGCGACTAAATACGCATTAAACTCATTGCGTGAAATACGTTTATCTTCATTGCTGTCGATTGAATCGAAATACTGTTGAATGGTATGGCTGCTGGTTTCCTTTACGGTCAGCATGCCATTGCTATTTTCATCGAGCTGTTCAAAGGTGGCAGTAATCAGCTCTTGATGTGAGCCGGCAACCGCGCTGGCCGAAATAGCACCGCTTATAAGCGTTACAAGTAGTTTGGTTTGCATCATATTCTCCTCAGTTGACCGCAGTGCAGGCGTGAGCATGTACTGCGCAGGTTAATTATTCTGATTCACGGGCTGTGCCATATTAAAAAGTGCTGATTATCAGTTGCTTAGAAAGTCTGAAAGCTTTGGGTGTGGGCGTAGGTGTGAAATACACGCGCAGTTGCGCACTTTTTACGCACTGTCCGGTGAAGGGACACATGTGCGCGCACAAAAGTGAATGTTTACATCGGGTAAACCCTGCATGTCGTTAAACATTCGTCGAAATTTTGACGTTTTCGCTTCTTTTTTTTGACACTTTTGCGTATGGTAAGAGTTCAAAATAAGAGCGGTAACATACCGCCATCTAAAAATAATAAGAATGCGCGACCAAAAATCAGGGGGACACGGCACAACAGCGGCTTTGCTGTTGTTTCAGCTGACGGCGTTTGTAACGCCCTGGCTGTGTGTGTTGTGGTTATCATTTCAGAACGATGTAGCCGGTGTAGCCAATTACAGCTACCTGCTGGCGATCTTCGCACCTCTGTCGTTATTGCTCGCCAGCCCGTCTCGCACCTACCTGCTCAGTACACAGTCACTGGCCGACCCGGAAGTGAGGGGAGTTCGTCTGCTCTTGCTGATAACAGGATGTGGCGTGGCTTTCATGATAGGCCTTGTTGAAGGCGCCGTGTTACTGGCTATGGCGGTGTATCTGGCTAAAATCACTGAGTTTGCGTTTGATGTGCCGATTGCTGCAAAGCTCCGGAACCGGCATGCCGGTAAACTCAGTCTGCTGGCGCTGACCAAAGTGCTGGCGATAGGTGCCGCTGTCGCTCTGGTGTGGTTTTCACAAAACCTCACTGTGGGCTTGCTGGGTGTCTCGCTACTGTTTGTGGTGTGTGCCTGGGGGCGGGGATTTTTTCAGCTCACTGTGCCTCGCAATTTTACCGTCACCCTTAGTCGGCTCCTGCCCCTCTCACTCACGGCGTTAATGTTTTCGGTTTATTTTAATATTCCCCGCTACCTGTTGGGCAGCAACGATCAGGACGGCACGCTGGCTATCTTTACCATCAGCAGCTTTCTGTTAACGGCATTGCTGGTTATTAATAACGCGGTGTGTCAGGCCGGGCTGCCGGGCTGGGCACGTGCCGTACAGCAGGGCGAACGAAGAGGGCTTATAATTAGCCTGGCTAAAAGCGTAGCCGTTGCCGTGCTGTTGTACGTGGCATTACAGCTTTTTCAGTTACCTGTTCTGTATGACTTATTCTGGCAGGCACATAACAATCTGCAAAGGTTGGATCCTGCCTACCCGGACGTCTACCGGTGGGTACTATTACTGGCCATCGGGCCGCTTTTGTTTTCCTTTGCTAACTACTTACTGATTTGCACTCAGCAGCATAAACCCTTACTGGGGATCACGGTGATGAATGCTGCGGTAACCGCACTGTTTAGTTATGCGGGTCTGATTTACTCTGGTTTCATCGCGGTGTTATTCGTGCTGAGTCTGAGCGGGCTGGTACATTTTGCGATGTGCGGCGTGTTGTTCCACCGCGCAGTGAGGACCGTCTGATGGAGCACGGTTTCTTTTATCTTGCCTGTGTGGCTGCGATTTCGCGTATCGGGTACGAAGTAATAAGTTTTCGGGGCAAGGTCACGCCGCTGGCGCTTTACTGTTTCTGCTACCTGTATTTTTGTTTCGGTCCGTATCTGGCGAATCTACTGGGCTTCAGTATTTACAGCGGCATTCAAAAAGCCTATCTGGACGAGGCGGCGTTCGTGTTCTTCCTCGCGATCATCACCCTTACGCTTTTCCCGGCAAATACTCTGAGCCGAATTGAAAGCCCTCTTGCCCTGGTGGTGAAGTCGCCGAAACTGGTGAAACAAATTTGTTTACTGGCCATGGCCTTACCGGTCTGCGCCCTGTTCGCACTGGCCTTTGCCCGTATCGGGTTTTCGGGCATGGATAAAGTGCAGCGGATCCAGGCGGTGGGCATAGTCCATTACGTATTACTCACCTTGTGGCCGTTATTACTGTTTATATTACTCACCGTGACCCCGCGTAAAGCGCTGGCGGGTAAAGAGCCATGGATGGTTGGCGGCACTGTGCTGCTGTATTTTGCCTACTGTTTTTATATGGGCGAACGTGACTTTGCGTTGCTGGCGTTGCCACTATTTTTCTGGCTGTACAAAGACCACCCTATTTCTACAATGAAACTGGCGCTGCTCGCGACCGGCGGTGTTACCGCATTTACCCTGATGTCGCTGGGGCGGGGAAATGCGTTTGAAGGCGGGGGCCTGAGCGCATTCCTCAATCAGGGCAGTAACCTCATGGTGACCTCCAATATTCTGGCCTGGCTGGAGCAGGGGCAGCAGGTGATGTGGGGGCAAAGCTACTTCTCGGGGCTGGTGAATATGCTCACCCTGGGCGCAATAAAGCTTACATTGCCGTTATCGATCTGGTTTAGCCGGGCTTATTCGCCGGCGGCCAATGATGGCGCTTATGGGTTTTCGATTGAAGGTGAGGCCCTGATTAACTTTGGCCTGGCCGGGGTGCCCTTTCTGTTTGCGTTTATCGCGTTGTTCCTGGCGGTGTGCTACCGCGGCTATCTGGCGGGCCGACCGCTGGGCGTGCTGCTGACTTACTTCAACTTGTTCTACTTTATTTACGCCATACGTGGTGAATCACTGATTTTATTCAAATCGTTTATTTACTGTTTGATCCTCTTTTTTGGCCTGCTGATGCTGTCACAGCGTGGCCGCTTGTACTTTAGGGTGGCGTAATGGAACTGGAAGTGGTGATTGAAAAACGGTTTTACCGTTGTCGGGAACAGAAAGTCTGGACCGAAAACGCATTTCCGTATGCTTTTTGGCTGCGCTACTTAAGTGTATTTTCCACTCTGACTATTATTGCCCGGGTCCACGAAGTGAACGAGCCCCAGTCACAATGGCAACAGGTGACCGGCGAGGGGGTTGAGCTTGTGGCGTTGCCTGGCTACGTGGGACCAACGCAGTTTTTACGCGCGCTGCCGAAAACGCTGAGTATTTTGCGCAAGCGCCGTAACCGGGCAGGCCGGACGCTGTATCGTGTGCCCGGCATTCTGAGCTGGCTTCATCAACTTATCGTGCGCCCTTCACGGGGAAGCTATGCGGTGGAAGTGGTGGGCGATCCAGCGGACACCTTTGCCAAAGGCGCCAGTAGCGGGGCGTTGCGCCCGGTGATTAAAGCCGTCTTTACCTCACTTTTGCGTTATCAGTGCCGCCACGCCGGGGCGGTTTCTTATGTCACCCGCGCCGCATTGCAACAACGTTACCCGCCCGGGCAACAGGCTTACCATACTCACTATTCGTCTATCTGTCTGCATGATGACGACTATAAGAAAGTAAGTACTTACACAATTTCCAGGCCACCGCAGCTATTGTGTATAGGCAACTTATCTCAACCCTACAAAGGCTGTGACACTATGCTTCAGGCTTTGCAGCTGTTTCAACAGCAACGTCACACGGTACAACTGACCTGGGTAGGGGGCGGTTCGCTCCAGCTTTACTACGAGGCGCTGGCTGAAAAATTAGGGGTGGCTCACATGGTAACCTTTATGGGCAATGTGGCCTGTCGGGCACGAATTCGTCAGTTAATTGATGCCTGCGACTTATTTGTGCTGCCCTCGCGCCAGGAAGGGCTGCCCAGAGTGTTGATAGAAGCCATGGCAAGGTCGCGATTATGTGTGGCTACCCAGGTGGGCGGCGTACCTGAACTGCTGCCGGCTGACCGGATTGTGGCCAGAGACGACCCAGCCGGGCTGATGCGTTGCATTCAGGCGTCTCTCGCGATGTCTGCCGGTGAACAGCTTGCCGAGGCCAACGGCCACTATCAACGGGCACAGGATTATCACGACAGCCAGCTCCAGCAACGGCGGGTTGCGCTCTATCACACCCTGAGGCAGTTAGCATGAGAGTCCTCCACCTGATAAAAACGGCACATGGCGCAAGCTGGGCAGTCAGACAAACCTCTCAGCTGGTCAAACAGGGCTATGACGTGCACGTGGCGTTACCCGACGGGCCGATGGTGGCGCAATACCAGCAAGCCGGCGTAACTGCCCATCGGTTGTCACCCGCTGTGAATATGGCCAGGCCGTGGCAAACTCCCGGGCTTGTTGCTGACCTGCAGGACTGTATTAAGCAGGTGCAGCCGGATTTGGTGCACAGCCATTTTGTTGCCTCCACGTTATTAATGCGGCTGGCCATGCGGGGCTCACGCATTCCCCGGATTTTCCATATTCCCGGGCCATTGCACCTGGAGCATCCGCTGTTCCGGCAGTTGGATTTGCAAACCGCCGGCGCCCACGATTTTTATCTGGCCTCCTGCAAATGGACGCAACATACCCTAACCCGTTATGGCGTCGCGCCGGCCCGGGTCGGCCTGGCCTATTACGGCGTGAATGAAGAGGATTTCCTGAAACCCGCGGCCACCGCTGTAAATCTGCCTGACTTATTTCCTGATGATACCGCGCCCTTCATTGTCGGCATGGTGGCGTACTTCTATGGGCCGAAATATTTCCTGGGTCAGCGTCGGGGCCTGAAAGGCCATGAAGATCTGATCGACGCCCTGGCTATCGTCCGTCGTCGTCATCCGCAGGTAAAAGGTGTGTTCGTGGGCGGGCCGTGGGGCAGTGCTCAGCGCTATTACCAAAAAGTGCAGCGCTATGCCCACCATAAACTGGGCGAGGCCGCGGTATTTTTAGGTCAGCGTAACGATGTGCCTTCACTGTATCCCCAGTTTCAGCTTGCAGTGCACCCGTCCCATTCAGAAAACGTGGGCGGGGCGGTGGAATCAATGTACGCCCGGGTTTTGACCCTTACCTCTGATGTAGGTGGCTTTCCGGATCTGTTATTGCCGGGGAAAACCGGCTATATGGCCAAAGCGAAGTCGCCCACGTCACTGGCCACCGAAATTTGCCGGGCGGTAGAGAATCAGGCCAGCGCTCCGGCGCTAATCAATCAGGCTTTTGAACAGGTGTCAGCGGTGATGAACGTAGAACACAATGCCCGGGAAGTGAGCGATTTCTATCAGCATGTAATGAAAACCCACGGAGGTCAGCAATGATAAAACGGCTGATAGATATTCTGGCTTCGGCGACGGCGCTGCTCATTCTGTGGCCGCTGTTACTGGTGTTGGTGTTACTGGTGCGTCGCAAGCTGGGCACGCCAGGCTTCTTTATTCAGACCCGGCCGGGTAAGCACGGTAAGCCATTTTCGTTATACAAACTGCGCACGATGACGACCCAGCGTGACAAGCGCGGCAATTTACTGCCCGACGCCCAGCGTCTCACCCGGTTTGGTTCGTTTCTGCGCAGTACCAGTCTGGATGAACTGCCGGGCTTGTGGAATGTGCTGAAGGGTGACATGAGTCTGGTCGGGCCCCGGCCGTTGCTGATGGAATATTTGCCGCTATACAGTAAAGCGCAGGCCAGGCGGCACAATGTTCGACCGGGCCTGACCGGCTGGGCCCAGGTAAACGGACGTAACAGCTTGTCGTGGGATGAAAAATTCCGGCTTGATAGCTGGTATGTCAACAACCGGTCGCTGTGGCTGGATATGTGGATATTAGTGCTAACGGTGTTCAAAGTGCTGCGCAGAGACGGCATTTCTGGCCAGGGCGAGGCCACCATGACCCGGTTCACCGGCAACACAGGCGGTGAAGCCCATGACTGATACAGGCTTATTCCGACTGGTGATTATCGGGGCCAGTGGTCATGGTAAAGTGGCTATTGACGTCGCCCGGGCCTGCCTGCCGGGCTGTGAATTAATGCTGGCAGACGACGGCGACTGTGACCCTGAGGTGCTTGGCGTGCCGGTAGTGGGAAATACTGACACGGCCCTGGAGTTAATCAGCGCGCATACCGGCTTTTTTATTGCCATCGGCAACAATGCGGTGCGCGCAGCGGTTAGTTTACGTCTTAGCAGAGCCGGCGCACGCATCATTTCTCTTGTGCATCCTCAGGCCATTGTCAGCACCAGTGCGCAGTTCGGTGACGGCACACTGGTCATGCCGGGCGCAATTATTAACGCGGAGGCCCGTCTTGCCGAGGGCGTCATAGTCAATACCGGCGCCACCGTGGATCACGACTGTCAGTTAAGCCGCTATGTGCATCTGGCGCCTGGGGTTAATCTGGCGGGCGGCGTGTGCGTGGGGGAATACGGGTTTATCGGTATTGGTAGTCAGGTTATTCAACAGGTGCGGATAGGTGCACAAAGCATTGTGGGCGCGGGTAGTACGGTTATCAGTGACTTGCCCGACCAGAGCACCGCAGTCGGATGTCCGGCAAAAATAATAAAAATTAAAAATAAAAAAGTGGGGGTAACATGTTAAACGGACCGTTTTCACCCTGGCCTGATTACGATGAGCAGGAGCAACAGGCTGTCCTTGAAGTGATGCGCTCGAATCAGGTGAACTACTGGACCGGGCAGCAAGGGCGGAAGTTCGAACGGGAATTCGCGCATTTTGCTGACTGTGAGTATGCTATTGCGGTGGCCAACGGCTCGGTGGCCTTAGATTTGGCCTGGCGGGCGCTGGCCCTACCTGCCGGCAGCGAAGTCATCGTTACTTCACGGTCGTTCATGGCCTCGGTATCCTCAATTGTGCTAGCCGGGCTGGTGCCAGTGTTCGTAGATGTCGATCGCGACTCGCAAAATATCTGTGCCGAAACAATCGCCCCGGCGATTACCTCACGAACCCGGGCAATACTGTGTGTGCATCTTGCTGGCTGGCCCTGTGATATGGAAGCCATTCTGGCGCTCGCCAGTGAGCATGGCCTGAAGGTCGTCGAAGACTGCGCCCAGGCTCATGGTGCCCGTTATGCCGAGCGCTCGGTGGGCAGTTTCGGGGACATTGCGGCCTGGTCGTTTTGTCAGGACAAAATTATGACCACTGCCGGTGAAGGCGGCATGGTAACGACTAACCATCGCGACTTGTGGTCAGTGATGTGGGCGTTTAAAGATCATGGCAAGTCGTATGATGCCGTGTATGAGCAAGCCCATCCCCCCGGCTTTCGCTGGTTGCATGAATCATTTGGGACTAACTGGCGTCTCACGGAGATGCAGGCGGCAGTAGGGCGCAAGCAGTTACAGAAAATGCCGGCCTGGACTCGTACCCGGCAGGCCTATTGTCAGCAAATTTGGCAAACCTGTGAACGTTTTCCTGCCTTGCGCGTGCCCGCACTACCGACGAATGTCGGTCATGCCGGCTATAAGTGCTATGTGTTTGTAAACAGTGATCAGCTGTCATCCGGCTGGGACAGAGACCGCATTATGGCAGCCATTAATGCGCGCGGCGTACCTTGTCTGTCAGGCTCCTGTTCTGAAATCTACCAGGAGAAAGCCTTTGACAACACATCCTACCGTCCCGCTGCGCCGTTGCCGGTGGCCAGTGAACTGGGGGCAACCAGCCTGATGTTTCTGATACACCCTACACTGAGCCAGCAGGAGATTGATCTGACCTGTGAAGTTATTACCCAGGTAATGCAGGAGGCGGGTCATGCTGATAGTTAACCGTTTACATGCTATTCCTGGCTGGCTGAAAACCACCTTACTGTTTTTGTGGGATATGCTGGCACTGGCGCTGGCCTTCGCAGTAGCCTACTGGATTCGACTAGGGGTATCGCCAAACCCGATTACCAGCGACGAAGTGGTGCTGATGATCGGTAACCTGGTGTTCACCCTGGGCCTGCTGGTGGTACTCGGCCATTACCGTCAGAGTCTGCGTTACTTTGCTCTGTCCGGACTGACCGCCTTGCTGGCCGGGATCACTTCGTCAATTACCTACCTGTTTGTGATGAAAACCCTGGTAGGGGCATTTGTCCCGCTCAGTGTGCCGGTAATGTACTGCACGTTTGCGCTGACCCTGATTGGCGGGCCACGTCTGCTGATTTATGTGGCATCCCATACACTGGGGTACCGGGCGCGGGAAAAATGTCTGATTTTTGGTGCCGAACAAGCGGGCCGGGCGTTAGCCCTGGCGTTACATGAGTCGCCCAAGCTGATGCCGGTAGCGTTTATCGATGATAAAAGCCGTTATCAGGGTAAAAGCGTTGTGGGGTTACCGGTATACAGTCGTGACAGCATCAATAAAATGATCGCCCGGCACGGCGTCACGAAAATACTGCTGGCGGTGAACAATACGTCTCAGGCACGCCGGCAAGAGCTGCTGCGCTCATTAGAGCCGTTCGCGCTGGAATTACTCACCGTCCCTGATATCAACGAACTCAGTACTGATGGCAAACATATTGCCGACCTGCGTGAGGTGAAAATTGAAGAGCTGCTGGGGCGGGAGCCCGTGCCGCCTATTACTGAATTACTCAATCAGAATATCACCGGAAAGCACGTCATGGTTACCGGGGCGGGCGGCTCAATCGGTAGCGAATTATGCCGGCAAATTGCCCGTTTACATCCTGCCTCGCTGACGCTGTTTGAGCTGTCAGAGTTTAATCTGTATCAGATAGAGCATGAGCTCAGTCGAACCTGCCCGGGCGTGCAGCTGTACCCGGTACTGGCCTCTATTCAGGACTGTGATGTGCTGCGCCGCACGATGGATGCCCGCAAGATCCAAACTATCTACCATGCTGCAGCATACAAACATGTGCCTATGATTGAGCATAACTCTGCGGCGGGGATCCGCAACAATGTGTTCGGCACGGCCAATGTGGCGTTAACGGCCGCCGAATTCGGAATCGAAAAGTTCGTATTGGTGTCTACCGACAAAGCCGTTCGCCCCACCAATGTAATGGGCGCCACCAAACGGTTCGCTGAGTTATATGTACAGGCCCTGGCAGACCTTGGCAGTGATACCGAATTTGCGATTGTTCGCTTTGGTAACGTGCTGGGATCATCAGGCTCAGTGGTGCCGGTATTCACCCAGCAAATTAAGAAAGGGGGGCCGCTCACGGTTACCCATCCGGATATCATCCGTTACTTCATGACCATCCCCGAAGCCGCGCAACTGGTAATTCAGGCCGGCTCGATGGGCCGCGCAGGCGAGGTGTATGTGCTGGATATGGGCGAGCCGGTAAAAATAGCCGATCTGGCACGCAAGATGGCGCACTTAATGGGTTTAAGTGTCTCTGAGAACGGACCTGGCGTGGGTGACATCGAGCTTAAGTACACCGGTCTGCGCCCCGGTGAGAAGCTGTATGAAGAGTTGCTGATTGACGATGCCGATACGACTACCGCGCACCCGCGCATAATGGGCGCAAATGAAGCAAAAATTTCGTTTGGCGAGGTGGTGATGCTGTTGGACCGGCTGAACTTTGCCCTTCTGAACAACAATGAAGCTGAAGTCAGGGCATTGTTACTGGAAGCTCCGCTGGCCTACCAGCCGGTCGATCACAGCGCCCAGTCCAATGTGAAGCAGGTTGATTTCAGAGCAGGAAAAATGCGTCCGGCCGTCGGCCAGGCCGGATAACCGTCAGGTAAGAAGTAGATGTATAGAGTACTGTTTACGATGTGGCTGGGCTTGATGAACATCAATGTCCATGCCGAACAGACTGATATTCCGTTGGGGATTGGCGATGCAGTAAAGGTGGTTGTATTCAATGAACCTGATTTGCTGGTCAATATGAAAGTAGATGCCAACGGCGTTATCCACGTGCCCCTCATTGGTGATATTCATGCGGTAGGCCTGACAGCTCAGCAGCTGGATGAAAAAATTACCGCAATGCTGGAGGCGGATTATCTGGTTGCGCCACAGGTATCCGTTATTGTTGAGGCGTTCCGCCCGTTTTATATCAAGGGGGAAGTAACCCGCGCAGGCAGTTACGATTACGTTATTGGGCTCACAGTGGACCAGGCTATCGCCATTGCCGGCGGCCTGCGTGAGCGAGCCGCATCAGATGACTGGCAACTGATCCGTGGTCCTCAGAAAAAGCTGCTAACTGTAACCGCCGACACTCAGGTGCTGCCGGGGGACATCATCGAAATTCCGGAGAGCTTCTTCTGATGTCAGATACGGTGTCACAGGAAGTCACGTTCGATCTAGGAGACCTGTTCAGTTTCTTGTGGGCGAAAAAGTGGGCCATTATGCTCACCGCAACACTGTTTATTGTGCTGGGGTACATGTATGTGCAGTCGCTGCCCCGGCTGTATGCTGCGTCCAGTACCTTATTGCTTAATGAAGACAGCAATACACTGCCGCTTGCCGGTATGGCTGCCCTCACGGGTTCGGCCGGCAGCCAAATGGACACCCACATCGAATTTATCCGCTCCCGCCAGTTTCTGAAAAGCATTGTGAAAGCACAGCAATTGCATCTGACCCCCGAGTTTCTGCCACCGCACGGGCCGAATGCGGGCGTACCGGATATTGATCATACGGTGTCGGTTATTCAGGAGGACCTGAGTTTATCTGTGATTGCCGATACCAATATGTTGAAAGTCACATTTGTTGCCCGTGACCCGAGCATTGCCATGCAGGTGGCGAATGCCATCGGCCCGGCTTTTTTTGATGATCAGGCCAGTCGTGAAAGCGGCCGGGTAGCGTCTGCTTCCCACTGGATCAGTGAGCAAATTGATACGGCCAGAGAAATGCTGGATGCATCTGAGTTGCAGCTGCAACAATTCTTAGAAGCTAACCAGCTGGTGGATGTAGGCAGCGAGATGGCACTGCTGCAAAATGAAATTGTCGCTTTGATGCGGGAACGACTGAACGCGGAAAAGCAGTTGAGTGAGTTATCAGCCAGTCTTGAGCAGTTGCAACGTGCGGAGGGTCAGCCCGCGGCGATGCTACAGGTGCCCTGGGTTGCTCAAAATGAATTCGTGCGATCCCTGCGCGCCCAGATCCAGCGTCAGGAAGTGGCGCTGGATGAACTGGCAAAGCGCTACAAACCCAAGCATTACCGCTATGTGGCGGTACAAACGTCGCTGGACACGTTACGGCAAGAGCTCGCAGAAACCGTGGCGGATATCCGTGCTGGTCTGGCTGAGCAAACCACGTCGCTGCAAAGCCGTATAAATGCACTTTCCGGCCAGATAGGGCAGGCCCGGCAGAAACACACGGACATGGGGAACCTTGAGGTTCAGTTCACCCGGCTGCGCCGCGAAGTAGAGCTTAACCAACAACATTACGATGTATTTTTGCGTCGTTTACAGGATGCAGAAGTACTGCAGGACCTCGGTTCCCAGCAAAACTTTCTGGTGGTAGACGCCGCGCGTCTCCCCCAACGGCCGGTATCGCCCCGGGTGGCCCTGTCCATGGCCGTTATTGCGGTGCTGTCGGTATTTGTGAGTATTGCCCTGTGGTTGGTGATCCATTTACTCAGCGATAAGCGCACCCGCTATAAACAGCTGCTTAAAGAAAATAATATTCCGTTACTCGCGGAGCTGCCAAAAACCAATGGCGGAGCAAAAGTAGCCAGCGCGCTGCGCATTGGTCAGGCTCGCCAGCACCATGCCATGGATGAAGCCATTCGAACCTTGCGTACCGGGGTGTTGCTACACAGTGAAGAACAGCAGGCCAGCGTACTCATGGTGTCGCGGGTAAAAGGCAACACTGATAACGGGGAGGTCACGGTACGGTTGGCTGAAAGTTTTGCCAACCTGGAAAAAACGCTGTTGATTGAAGGAAATCTGCGTACGCCTTTTCTGCATGAAACTTACGCGGACGACAGCCTTACGGTGGGTTTGTCCGATATGATCAGCCGGCAGGTTCGTTTCAGCCGGGCCGCATTTAAGCCCCACGAAAGCCGGCTGACTATTTTGCCGGCCGGCACCGTCCCGGACGATCCAATGACTATCTTGCGGCGGACCAGACTGGCAGCTTTGCTGAAAAAGCTGAGCACGGTTTACCAGCGGATCCTGGTACACGCACCACCCCTGAATAATGTGTCTGATGGCCTGATTTGGGCCCGGAAAGCCGATGCAATGGTATTAGTGTGCGATTTAGAAACTACCGAAACAGACGAACTGAAGTTCGCCATTGATACACTGAATGATAACGGACTGAAACTTTTGGGCGTGGTCTTTGAAAATGTCTGACTTTTTAAAGATATTAGCAACAGATAGCCGCAAAATTAGACTTATAGCTAATATTTAAGCAATGCTTAACATGCTTTAATTTATTAAAATTATAACAATAAACAGGAACTTACCGTGCGCGCTCTCGTATTTATGTTGCTTCTCTTGCCCATGTCGTCATTCGCTGCATTTTATCACGTTGATGCGTGGTCAGCGGGCGATAATCTGGCCTTTGTGGATGACCAAACGGGGCTGTCCTGGCTGTCGCTTACCGAGACCTCAGGCATGGCGTATACCGACGCCGCAACGCGCTACGATGGCTGGCGGGCGGCACAACATGGCGAGATAGCGGCGCTGTTTCAGGCTGTCTTTACTACCTACTCGCCGAATCAGTCTTCGCAATACCTGAAAGGCTGCCCCTCTGATTTACCCTGTTATGCCGAGGCCAGCTTATGGCTATCATTATTTGGCAGTATGGTTGATGTGAATGGCGCATACACGCGTTATGCGTTTGGCCTCTATCGGAATGAAGCGGGCGGGCTGTCTATGCTGGGCGCACGCACCAACAGCCAAATAGCCAAACCCAATAACGTGCGGGGCGATACTAACAACTATGGGCCAGGTTTCACCGCTTCTTATGATTATTATGAGGGACGCCCAGCTCCTTACAATTACGGCACATATCTGGTCAAAGCGGCCCCGCCGGCACCACCTGCGGAGCTTCAGGCATCAGCTCCCAGCCCGCAGGCGCGGGTGGATGCCCCAGCAGGCATGCTGTTGTTCGGCCTTGCCGGGCTGCTCGTATGGCGACGAGCGCAAACCCAGCGCTAGCTGCCGTATCTGCTTGCGCTGCTTTCATTCGAAGGCAGCTTCGCCTACCATAAGTGCTATCTGTTAGCCACCTGTATTCTTCATGCCATCACTGCAGTCATACCACACCTTCGGGCTTACCAGTTCTTCTCAACAACTCGCTGTGTTTAGCTCTCCAGATGAATGCCGGCGGGCCTATTCCCGCGCTACCCGTAACTGGGTACTTGGCGGCGGCAGTAACACCCTGTTTCTGGACGATTATGACGGCCAGGTTCTGATAAACCAGATTACCGGTATTACCCACCATGAAACCTCAGCCGGCCACCGTTTACGGGTGGGCGCCGGCGAAAACTGGCATGAACTGGTCACCACCTGTCTTCAGCAAGGCTGGCACGGGATGGAAAACCTGGCCCTTATTCCCGGCTCGGTAGGGGCCTCGCCCATTCAGAACATTGGCGCGTATGGGGTAGAGGTGAAATCGTTTATTGAACAGGTAGAAGGGGTGCACCTGGATACCTGGCAGCCGTTTACCTTGTCCCGTGAGGAATGTCAGTTCGGTTACCGGGACAGTATTTTTAAACACGCGCTGGCCGGAAAAGTGCTGATTTCTTATGTTACTTTCCTGTTGCCTACGCCAGCCCGCGCAGAAACATCCTATGGTGAACTGGCCAGATTGAACGCACCCACACCCGCCGCCATTTATGACGAAGTGATTCGGGTTCGGCGGGCCAAATTGCCTGATCCGGCGGAGCTGGGTAATGCGGGCAGTTTTTTTAAGAATCCGGTTATCAGTAACGCACACTTTCAGACCCTCAAAGCGCGTTATGACGCTGTCCCCGGCTTCGCGGTAGATGAGTCGCACACTAAAGTCCCCGCCGCCTGGCTGATTGACCGGCTGGGCTTTAAAGGCAAAACCCACCACGGAGTACGCTGTCACCCCACACAACCGCTGGTACTCACGAATCTGGGCCATGCCAGAGGCGAAGATGTGACAAGTCTTGCAAAAGCCATTATTGTGGCAGTAAACGAGACGTTCAATATTCAACTTGAGCCCGAAGTCAGGCTGGTGGGCAGGGAAGGGCTGGTGCATCTATGAGACAGGCATCCAAGCTAATCAGACAACATATTCTGGCCGTGTTATCAGACGGTCACTTTCATTCCGGTGAAGCCATAGCGCAAGAGGTGGGGTTATCACGCACCGCCGTCGCCGGTCACATCGCGCAACTCTCAGACTGGGGGCTGGATGTGTTCAAAGTCAAAGGCAAGGGTTACCGCCTGGAGCGGGGCTTTACGCTGTTAAACGCAGACACCATAAAGAAACACCTGCCCGGTCCGCGGATGGCGCTGGTGGATGTGGAAGCCGTGCTGCCGTCAACCAATACTGAAATGAAAAAGCGGATTGTGAATACCCCCCACAACCTGGCGAACGGCGACGTGGTACTGGCTGAAGTCCAGACGGCGGGCCGGGGGCGGCACGGTCGTGAGTGGCTGGCGCCGGTGGGCGGGAGTCTGACGTTTTCTATGTACTGGTCGTTTCCTGACGGTTATCAGAGTATGGCCGGGCTGTCGTTGCTGGTGGGGCTGGCGGTATGTGAAGGACTTAAGGCCGTAGGTGTTGATGATGCGCAACTGAAATGGCCTAATGATGTGTACCTGCAGGGTAAAAAGCTCGCCGGCATTCTCATTGAAGTTGAAGGTCAGATTGGGGCGACGGCCCACAGTGTGATTGGTATTGGTCTCAACGTGTGTATGCCGGAGAATCAGTATGATGTAGGGCAGCCCCATACCGACCTGGCTGCCTTCCTTGGTTTTGCACCGGATCGAAACTCATTAGCCGCCGCTATTATCCACGCCTTGTGCGACCTGTTGCCGAAATTCAGTCAACAGGGGTTCGGGCCGTTTGTGGATTTATGGCAAGCGATGGATTTATACGCCGATAAAACAATCGTGTTGCAGATGGGTGAGAAACGCTTTTCCGGCGTGGATCGCGGGGTGGATGCCAGTGGCGCGCTGTTGGTAGAAACCCGTGACGGCATTACCCGGTTCCATGGCGGGGAGGTAAGTTTACGTGGCCAGTGAAAAGAATGTGTTGTTAGTGGATGTGGGCAACACCCTGATCAAGGCGTGTCGCATGAGTGAGATGGACAAAGAGCCTGCCGTGCATACCACGCACCGGGCGTTTGTAGCCTCACTGGAGGCGCTGAAAGTCACTCACGTGTATTTAGGCAGCGTACGGGATGATGCGGTGGCCAATTATATCGGCGCCCACTGTGAGCAGGCAGGACTGGGATTTAAAGAAATCGTCACCGAAAAGGAAACGTTCGGCATTACCAATGCCTACGCCAATGTCGACACGATGGGCGTGGATCGCTGGTTAGGGATCATGGCAGCGCAGGGAATGACAAAAAAAGACAGCTTTTGTGTCATGGATGTGGGCACGGCTATTACCGTTGACTTTGTAAGTAAAGGTCAACATTTAGGCGGTTGGATAGCGCCGGGTTTCCACAGCATGCGTACAGGACTCATTGAATCCACCAAAAAAGTATTTGGCGATGACACGATGCCGGACACATTAACGGCCGGAAATACCACCCAATCCGGGGTGGCGCAGGGGTGTCTGGCGGCCACACAAGGCATCTACAGAAGCGCAATTGCCTATTTAAACAGCAAACAAACACCGTTTGATGTAATTATAGGCGGTGGGGACAAAAAACTGTTTGCATTCCCAGAGAGCAATGGTAGCATCCCCGTCGCGAATTTGGTGGTGCAAGGCCTTGCCCGCTATGCGAAGAGAGACCTCTTTGCATAACAACAAATGTTTGATTGGTTAAAGATTTATCACTCAAACAGAAAAATGAAAATTTTTCGAAAAAGGCATTGCACTGAGTAACATGTTACTCTAGAATGCGCACCCACTTGATGCAGTGCCGACTTAGCTCAGTTGGTAGAGCAACTGACTTGTAATCAGTAGGTCGCCAGTTCGACTCCGGCAGTCGGCACCATCAATCTGGAGGGGTACCCAAGCGGTCAACGGGAGCAGACTGTAAATCTGCCGGCTCAGCCTTCGCAGGTTCGAATCCTGCCCCCTCCACCACTTTCTTATGAGGTGGCCAGAGAATTAGGATTTGCGGGCATCGTATAATGGCTATTACCTCAGCCTTCCAAGCTGATGATGCGGGTTCGACTCCCGCTGCCCGCTCCAAATCAGTGCTGATATAGCTCAGTTGGTAGAGCGCACCCTTGGTAAGGGTGAGGTCGGCAGTTCGAATCTGCCTATCAGCACCATTTTTCTCCCCAGCTCATGTTGTAAAGATTTTTCAAGAATTTTTAAAGTAACTTTGCTGGGATAATAGAAATGGCAAAAGAAAAGTTTGAACGTACGAAACCCCATGTAAACGTGGGTACAATCGGCCACGTTGACCACGGTAAAACCACTCTGACTGCAGCAATCACTACTGTCCTTTCAAAGACTTATGGTGGTTCAGCTCAGGCATTCGATCAAATCGATAACGCGCCTGAAGAAAAAGCACGTGGTATCACCATCTCTACTTCACACGTAGAATATGACACTCCTACTCGCCACTACGCGCACGTAGACTGTCCTGGACACGCTGACTACGTTAAAAACATGATCACCGGTGCCGCACAGATGGACGGCGCGATCCTGGTAGTTGCAGCGACTGACGGTCCTATGCCTCAGACTCGTGAGCACATCCTGCTGGGTCGTCAGGTAGGCGTACCTTACATCATCGTATTCATGAACAAATGTGACATGGTAGATGATGAAGAGCTGCTTGAGCTGGTAGAAATGGAAGTACGTGAGCTGTTGAGCGAGTACGACTTCCCAGGTGATGACCTGCCAGTAGTTCAGGGTTCTGCTCTGAAAGCACTGGAAGGCGACGCCGAGTGGGAAAAGAAAATCATCGAGCTGGGCGAAGCACTGGATTCATACATTCCAGAGCCAGAGCGTGCCATTGATAAGCCGTTCATCCTGCCTATCGAAGACGTATTCTCAATCTCAGGCCGTGGTACTGTCGTAACTGGTCGTGTAGAGCAGGGTATCATCAAGGTTGGTGAAGAAGTTGAAATCGTTGGTATGAAAGACACTACCAAGACAACTTGTACCGGCGTTGAAATGTTCCGTAAGCTGCTTGACGAAGGCCGTGCTGGTGAGAACGTTGGTGTTTTGCTGCGTGGTACTAAGCGTGACGAAGTTGAACGTGGTCAGGTACTGGCGAAGCCAGGCTCAATCACGCCTCACACTAAGTTCGAAGCAGAAGTATACGTACTGAGCAAAGACGAAGGTGGCCGTCACACGCCATTCTTTAAAGGCTACCGTCCACAGTTCTACTTCCGTACAACTGACGTGACCGGTGCTGTTCAACTGCCAGAAGGCGTTGAAATGGTAATGCCTGGCGACAACCTGAAGTTCGAAGTTGAACTGATTGCGCCTATCGCGATGGACGAAGGTCTGCGCTTCGCAATCCGTGAAGGTGGTCGTACAGTAGGTGCTGGAGTTGTAGCCAAAATCATCGAATAATATCGCTGATTAGCACTTAACAAGAAAAAGGTCACTTCGGTGGCCTTTTTTTATGCCTGAAAATTATTTACGCAGAGCATCGGGCACCGAGAGACACTATATTTATCTGTTATCTAGGGGGATGCCCCTATAGTCATCCCCGGTGGGATAGGAGAGAGTAGCTATTCACGGTTACCGGCACGGTGCCGGCTGGAATAGTTCTGACGGATTCGACAGTTCCTGAATAGGCTGCGTATCTGTGCTGATTTACCCCTCCACGGCCCCCTGGAAAGGTCTTTGTGGATCCCTTAGCCCTCAACGATGAGGGCTTTTTTTTGCCCGCAATTTGTTATTAAGTTGTTAATGTGGGGGTAACCCCCCATAGGCGACGGGAATTTGCTGGGGAATACTAACTGGGTACTTAAGACATGAGGTGTCCAATGAACGTATTTAGCCGTAAATCTCTTCTATCCGTCGCTGTTGCACTAGCGCTTCCCGCTGGCACAGCAATGGCGAAAACTTATGACAGCGACCTGGCGTCACTGTTTGCAGAAAATCCGCAAAGCCTGGAACAGGTTATTGTAACTTTTGAGGGGAATGGATCACCCACAGCAGCTCAGTTAAGCGCGCTTGATGCACTGGGTATTAATGTAGGTGTTTCGCTCGGTAACCTGCCCATTGTAGGGGTACTGGCGACTAAATCGCAGATTGACGCACTTTATGCCCGGGATGATGTGGTATCTGTCTGGCATAACGATGAGCTGGAACTGGAAAACCACGAGTCGACTCAAATTACCGGGGTACAGGCACTGCGCGCCGACCGTGACTTACGGAACAACGGTATCCCTTTTTCTGGTCGCGGTATCGCGGTGGTCGTGAACGACTCGGGTGTGGATGGCACTCACTCCGATCTGGCCTTCCCCGACCATGTGGTACAAAACGTACTGGCGCAAACAAACCTGCGTAGCTTCAGCGATTTAGCGCCGATTACTTATCAGGAAAATGTCGCGAACACGGATATCGGCGGCGGTCATGGAACCCACGTAGCGGGTACCGTAGGCGGCAATGGTGCGCAGAGCAGTGGCCTGCATGCCGGTGTAGCGCCGGGCGCAGACATCATTGGTTACGGTTCGGGCGCCGGGCTGTTCATTCTGGACACTCTGGGTGGCTTCGATTATGCCCTGACGCATCAATACGATTACAACATCCGGGTGATTTCTAACTCGTTCGGTAGCACCAGTGATACCGGATCTGACTTCAACCCTGATCATCCTACCAACGTAGCCACGAAAGCGCTGGCGGATCGCGGCATTATTACCGTGTTTTCTGCGGGTAACTCGGGTCCGGGTGAATCGACGATTACCGGTAACTTTAAGAAGGCGCCCTGGGTTATTACCGTGGCAGCCGGTGATAAAGACGGCAACCTGGCTGATTTCAGCTCTCGGGGTGTAGACGGTAAAGGCGGCGAAGTCGTGGTAGATGGCGAAGTCTTCACCTGGGAAGATCGTCCAACTGTGACTGCACCGGGTGTGGATGTGATTTCAGCGCGTGCGTCTACGTCAAGCTTGGGCGGACTGAGCGCCCAGGACGACGCCGAGATGATTGAGCCTGCGCAACTGCCGTATTACACTATTTCAAGCGGTACATCGATGGCCGCGCCGCACGTGTCAGGCATTGTTGCGCTGATGCTGGAAGCCAATCCGAACCTGCAATGGCAGGATGTTAAACGTATTCTGCAGCAAACAGCCACGCCAATGGCGGAACTGGACGCGTGGGAAGCCGGTGCCGGTTACGTAAATGCCCATGCGGCGGTGAATGCGGTGGTAAACGGCGAAGAAGTTTACGGTGACACCGTGAAACTAAATCGTGAGTTCAATGCGTTCGCTAACGTATCGGTGGGCGACAGCTTCACACGCTCAACCACCTATATTCCAGCTGGCGAGTCGCCCACAGAAACTTTTGAAGTGGCTGCGGATGTGTCGCTGGTTATCGCCAATGCGTCTATCGAAACTGCGACAGCCTTTGTACTGGAAGATCCGGCGGGCAACCGTTACGGGTCGGGCATCGGCCTGCCAGTACTGGGTTCATCAGTAGGTACAGTAGCGCCTGGTATGGCGGGTACGTGGAAGCTGTACAGCCGCGGTATTGGCAGTATCAGTGGCGTGAGTGTTGATCCGCTTGGCCTGACCAATGGTGTAGGCGTGCCCGGTACTAATGAAGTAAATATTCGCCTGCTGGTAACCGATGGTTACACCGGTATTGATGATGCCCAGGGCCACCCTGCACAGCCATTCATTGAGTACGTGGTAAGTCAGCGTCTGATGGATGCAAAAGGGAATGGCTTTAAACCAGACGCGCCTCTGCGCCGCGGTGAACTGGCCGATGCCCTGACTTTGTCCGCTGATGTGCGTCAGGCACTGGCGGGTAACACACAGCAGTTCTTCGACAGCAACAAAAATAATGCTGCTGCGATTAATAGCGTAACGGCCACCGGCAGTGTGTTAGCGGATAAAACCATGACCGATGCGCCATTAATGATGCCTTCATCTAATGACGTGTTTGATACCAAAGGAAAAGTTAACCGCGAAGCGATGGCTTATTCGATGGTACAGGCGCTGGGTCTGCAGGAACAGGCACAGGCATTCAATCCGGATGATGACATTGTTGCGGTAGTGTTTGACCAGGCAGTGGTTGTGGCTGATACCGATGAGGTTGCCCCGGAAATGCGCGGTTATGTTCAGCAAGCGCTAGCTATGGGTCTGTTCCAAGTGCGGGTAGAAGTAGAGCAGGGCGCGTTTGATACTCAGCCCACCCTGAAAGCTTACTTCGAGCCAGCAGCAGTGGTATCGCGTGGTGAAGCCGCTTATGTAATCAGTCAGTTCAGACAGGTTGCTAACTAAGTTAAACGGATAGCGTCCAATAGAGAGCCGGCCCACAGGGTCGGCTTTTTCATTCCAGTAAGCCGGCTTTACCGGCCATGCGGATAAGTTCGGCGGAACTGCTTACATTAAGCTTCTTATAGATATTGCTGCGATGGTTTTCTGCCGTCTTCAAACTCATATCCAATAGTTCGGCAATTTTTTTACTGGTATTGCCGGCGGCGACCAGAAAAAATACTTCCCGTTCCCGTCGGGTCAGGGCGCTCAGCGGACTCAGGCGACGGGCAGCCGGAGAAATCTCAGACTGGCCGGTATCTGCATTGGGGAAGACGGTTTTACCCTGCGCTACTTTTTTAATTGCGGCAATCAACTCGTCGCCCGAAGATTCTTTCAGCAGGTAACCTTTAGCACCGGCACCCTGCATGGCCTCCACGTATTCCACTTCATCGTGCATGGATAACACCAGAATCCGGGTGTCAGGCCGCTGGCTAAGCAGCTTATCGATGGCTACCAGGCCGCTCATTTTTGGCATGGAAATGTCCATGACCACCACATCCGGTGTGAGCCTCAGAGTCTGATCGATAAGCTCCACTCCGTCGCCGCATTCACCTACTACTGTTAAATCGGGATCGGCTTCAATCATCTGGCTAACGCCCTGGCGCATGAGTACGTGATCATCAGCCAGTACTACACTTATGGTCATACCGGTACCTTGATTGTGGTTCGGGTGCCTTTACCCGGTGTTGACGTGAGTGTGTACTCCGCGTCAAACGCCTTGGCACGATCAGCAATGCTGGTGAGTCCTATCCCCGGCTCGATGCTGGTTGGATCAAACCCATCGCCGTTATCTGCAATGTCCAGGCGGATAACATTGTGATGGGATGCCAGTGATAATGTTACCTTACTGGCATGACTGTGCTTAACACAGTTTACCAACGCTTCCTGGCTAATTCGGAACAATAGAATACTGATATCTTTGGGAATATCCAAATCCAGTTCGACAGAAACCTGAATATCAGCGGTCTCGTGTTCGAACAGGTTACGGCATAACCATTTAATCGCGGGTTTGAGGCCAAGATCGTCAAGGATAGTCGGACTCATCATTCGGGATAGCTGACGGACATCGCTTAATGCCAGCTCTGCAATGTTACACAGCTCGTCCAGCTCAGGAGACGTTTTTGACAGCCCCTGCAGACGCCGGGTCAGGCCGGTAAGCAGCTGGCCCACGCCGTCATGCAGCTCCCGGGATAAGCGGGCTTTTTCCGTTTCCTGTTGGGCCCAGAGCCGCTTGGCTAGGCTGGTAAGGGCTTGCTCTTCTTCATCCAGGCGGCGTTTCAGAAGCGCCTGTTGGCGCAGGATCTCTTGTAAGTCATGTGCAGTGCTATTGTTGCTCAAGATACGTTTGCCTGTACTGTTCGGCCTGATTCTCGGTTAGCTGACTAAGCCAGCTCTCAGTTAATTGTTGCTGCCTGGCTTGCCCTTCGTCCGCCTCTACTGCCTGGTAATAAAGGTGATTACGCCAGTAGTCAGGGTGGGCTGCCAGTTGCTGGGTTAGCGTATCCTGTTGCTCCCCCGCCAGGGCCTGGAGGTAGAGCCACTGCAAGTACGCCTGATAATAACGTGGAGCCACCTTATCGCCTACGCCCTGCATCACATCTGTGTCTGCCAGTGCCGGCATGCGCTCCAGCAAATCCAGCTTTATTTGTAGCTCGGTGACTACCGGAATACTCAGGTCACTCAGGGTTGTCAGGTATTCATCTACGCTGACTTGGTCGGCGCTAGTGGTTTCCAGTCGGTAGGCCGTGGTCAGCCAGCCGAGTACAGCATACGCTTCCAGCATATCCGGGGTAACTTCCTGTTGCAGGCGAGGAAGTTGTGATTCCACACATTGCCAGTCTGCGGTCATGACGCACATTTCCGTTTGCCATAAGGTGATGGCCACCCACGCACGGGAGTCATTGCTGTCATCAGCCAGTTTGCGGGCATTTTGCATATGCTTGCCGGCATCATCTAAACGCCCTTCATTAAAGTGTAAATAACTGAACAGCAGACTGTTGTACATTTGCTCCTGGGTTTGCTCTGTTGTGAGTGCGTCGGCAACCTTTGACAATAGGCGGGTGGCGGCGCGATTGTCGCCTTTGACCAAACTTAACTGGGCCATGTTTTGCCAGGTCCGCAGCAAATGAGCCTGATCGTTTAATTTCTCGAACTGGTTAATGGCTTGCTGCCAGTAAATTTCGGCCAGAGAGAAGTCGCCGGTTAAAAAGTGCATGTAGGCCACATTGCTCATGCTCTCCGCCTGCTTCGCGTTATCATCTTCCTGCACCCGAATATCTAAACCGCGCTTATAAAACCCCAGGGCCTTCTGGTAGCGCCCACGCTCCTCGTACAGAAAGCCGAGAGTATCGAGAACGTGAGCCAGGCGGGCTCTGTCGCCGATAGCCTGCAGTAAATCGGATGCTTCACTCAGCGCATCTTCCGCTACAGTGAATTCGCCGTTAATGGCTGCCACGTTGGCAAGATTGGCCAGGGTCGTCGCTCTGTCAGAGGGACTCGTGTCAGCATCGCGAATTGCCAGCGCATCGGTGAAATAACGTTGTGCCACGGCGTAGTCGGACAACCTTAAATGCGCGACACCAAACGCGTTTAAGACTAATCCCTCGCCCCGGCGGTCACCAGCTTTACGGAATGCAACCAGCGCCTTGGTGAGGGGCTCATCAATAGCGTATTCAATGTCGCCATTGATAATTTCCAGTCTGGCCAGCTCGAACCAATACTGACCGTTGTGCGGTGACAGCGTCAGTGCCTGCTGGTAGTCGGCCATTGCCTGCTCACTGTTATTCGCCCATTCATGGATAGCGGCCCGGGTAGCCAGCAGCCGTGGGCGGTCAGGATACTGGGCAATCAGGCTGTCTGCAGCCTGTTGCGCCAGGGCCAGATCATCATTCATTTGTGCGCGAATTAACTGCCCTTGCAGATGCCAGTAATCACTTTCCGGCTGCAGTGAAAACAGCACATCAAGGTATTCCCGGGCTTTTAACAGGTTGCCGTCTTCCCACGCTATTTGTGCGCCTTCCAGCCAGCCGCCCGGATATTCGGGGTATTCTTCCTGCAAGGCTGTCACGGTACTGGCCAGGTCCGGTGCGGATTGGGAGTCGGTACCCCGTAATGCTGCCATATAGGCCAGGTTAGGTTGCGGAGAGTCTACCTCCAGCTCATCGTAAAGTGCAGCCACTAGCTTTTCTGCGAACTGCTGAATATCGGCATCAAGGGTCGCCGTCTGGACTTCGTGAGTAACATCCACCAAAGTCTTGTCCACCGGCATAAACCGCGCGGTTCCCCGCATCAGATAGGCGCGGGATCCGGTCGGGACGGCATCCAGTACCACCACTACGTCCACCCCGAGTGACGCAGCCATATCCGCGCGTTCGGCGCTGACCTCCCAGGGCTGGATGGCCAGGTTTTCCACCAGTCGTTCGGCTTGCTCAGGGGGAATAATGGCCAATTCCGGTTCAGTGGCTAACGGACCATAGAGAATATCGGCCATGGTGCCCAGCAAGGGGAACGCCGGATCGTGCACCATCACCACCTGTAACGTGCGATCCGGCAGCGCGGGAGCTTGCTCGCCCGGCTGACGCACCACCAATACTGTGGCAATCACCAGCACTGCAACTACCCCCGCCGCTGCGACTATTGAAAACAGCCGGGGGGAAGGAGTATTGCGTAGGGCATCGGCGGCTTCAGCAATGTCGGGGCGGGCCGTCGGGTTGGTTTGAGTAAGTTTAGCAATGAACCGTTGCTGACGGCGTCGCCACAGGGTATCGGATAAAGAGAAGCGGGCATTGGCCACCGCACCCAGCATGTCACCCAGTACTTTACCGGCGCTGTATGTGTCGGAGGTATCGGTAGGAGTGCCGGTTTGTAACACCTCCGGCGCCGAATAGGCGGCATGGCCACTGGTTTGCGTATCGCCGCTGCTTTGCGCTGCCCGGCCGATACCGAAATCTATCAACAGTAAGTTGTCGTCGGTATCAATCAGAATATTGTCGGGTTTAATATCACCGTGTCGCACACCGGCCTGATGACAGGCATGCAGGGCATCCAGTAATTGTTCGGACCAACGTCGATAGTGGGTGCGACTAATGGGTTGCAGCAGCCGCTCATACAGTGGCACACCCTCCACGTAGGCCATGGTGAAAAAGACATGCTCATCGTCAGCAAACACATCATGCACCCGCACAATGTTGGGGTGTTGCAGCTTTCTGGCCAACACCACTTCGTTGCGCACCCCCTGCAAATGCTGCGGATCGGTAGGCGTGCCATCAATCAGTTTGAGGGCAATATCCACTTCCAGCAGGGTGTCGTGGGCGGCGTACACTGAAGCCTGAGAGCCGGCTCCCAGTTGTGAAATAACACGAAAACGTCCAGCCAACAGAGTATTGGCGGCAAGGCGGTGTGCTGAATGTAGTTGTTGCGTGCTCAGTTCATCCGCATTCTCAGAGGAATGGCTTTGCCCGGTCAAAAACTCGCTCCAATAATTTACGCCAACAGATAGCGTACTATGAACATGCTGCTAAAGAAATCTTATGCTCGATAGATTGGAATAACAAACGTAAAGACAAAAATTGTCCTAAAGAAGTGGCAAAGCGCACGTCGGTGTCTGAAAAATACACCCGTCCCTGCGTATTATCGCCATAAAGTACGCCGACGATGTCGTTCTCGATTTTAACGGGCACGCATAACGCGGCTTTAATGCCATGCTGCAAGATACTTTGCTGCGTGTTTAGCGTGGTGTCCTGCTGAATATTGCCAATGGCCAGGGGCGTGCCTGCTTCCATACACCGGGAAATAATGGTGCGGCTGCCACTGAAACTGTCTGCTTCCATCCAGGGCTGAAAACCGATACTGGACTGAAAGCCGGCCTGTTTATCAAACAGGATAAACGCGGCGCGTTCACAGTGCAGGGTTTGCTGCATACACTCGCGAGCCACGTTAACCAGTGCCAGCGTGCTGTCGCAGCGGTTTATCTGGCGGTGGTATCGCCCCAGCTGCTGTTTTCGCCAGACCTGCTGACTGTCCTGTTTTACCAGTCCCTTGCGGCTGACAGGCGTCAGCCGGCAGGGCACCGGGCCAAAGTGTAAAACTCTGGGCGACTGAATGGTGGTCGTTTCCACGGGCATGCCATTGTCGTAGCAACCGGTACTGCTGGTATCAGTAAAGAGCCAGCTGTCGTCATCGCGTGCCCGCAAAGACGCGTGTTGGCGCGATACCTTTGAGTTGGCAATAACGATATCCGACCCCTGTGACCGGCCAACGACATAGTCGCGGCCGGCGAACAGGGTGTGCTCTGCAATCACACCATCAGGTTGAGGTACCGCCAGTTGCAATGGCATGGTGGTAACCTATAGCGTCCGCAGACTGTAACGTAACGTGTACAGGCGGGTCAGCAGCTCGCCTTTTACGTTTACGATGTCATCTGAGGAGCGCCACACATCGTCCATTTGTGCACCCGATGCCGTTTCGGTGGTGGTAATCAGCGTGTCTACCGCCGTCGATGCTGCCGTGTAGTCGCTGGCTTGCAATGCGGAGTACAGACTGTTTAGTCCGCTGTCCAGTGCTGTCAGTACCACCGAATCGATGCGGCTGCGGTTGTTGCTCACCAGGTCATCCAGCAATGCGTATTTAGTTGCCAGTACCTCATTCTGCGGGCGGGTATCGGCCATGATAATAAAGTCGGAGAAGCTACCAGTGTTACCACGAGCACGGAAACTGCCCGATGAGGTCAACTGGGTAATATCTTCAAACGTACCGTCCGCATGGGAGCGGAACAAACGTAATGGAGTACCTGCTACGTAGTGCAGGTTTTTAGTGTATAGCTCAACGGTGGCAACGCCTTCAAAGGCAAAACCTTTGTCCGTTTTGGGTTCAATAGAGACCATCACCGGAAACGCAGCCGGCGCGCTGATGAGCGACGTGGGCAGGCGATTCTGAATGGCCAGTGACGCAGGGGACAACAGCTCTGCAGTAATGTCTACAGTATTGGCATTCAGGCCAACGGTGTTGTCGAATTCCAGTGTGACATCGACCGCGATGCTCTGACCTAAATCAATTTTGGCCTGCACGGTGTTGTCGGCAATCGTTAGCGTGGCGGGTGAGACGACCTGTGCTTGCGCAATTGGTGCGGCAAGAACTGCACAGGCTACCAGCGTTCGAAGGAATGATACTTTCATAGCGTGTACCTCATGGTTGATGTTTAAAAATACAGCAAGGCGGATGGCGGTGCAAGTGACCCCGGTCCGCCTTAGCATCGCTACTTACTGAAAGTATTGGGTAAAGAAACGTGACGCCAGCACCGCGTAATGGGCACGGGTAACCACGGCATCAGGCGCGAAGGCGGCAGTGAGTGTTGGCTCCATACCGAACGGCCCTTGTTCCACGCCAAATTCAACATTAATTAATGACAGTGTGATGGCAAGCTGCACATGACCTTTCAGTTCATCAGGGATAGCGTCCTGATCTGCCAGCACAATTTGCTCACCTCTGTAGTCAACCACGATGTCAGCGCTGGGGTCGAAGGTGTTAGCCACATCTTCCAGTCCCAACATCTGCACTAATGCGTAGGCCATATCCAGTTTGTCAACCTTGGCATTGGGCGCTGCACTGCCGTCGATAGCCGGTAATACAGGGGCCTGGGTGCGCAGGTTATCTTTTAATGCACCACCTTGCACCGACACAGACTCGATGAATGCTTTTTCAAACCCGGGCACGTTCGTCAGCGCAGGTTGTGCTTCGTTGAGCAGGTCACGATACTGGCGAACTGCACCGCCCATAACCGCATAGCGGGCAAAGTGACGACGCTTCAGGCCGGCGTTCGGGTAGAAGCGGTTGCCATCTGAGCCGTCCATCAGACGTTCGCTGATAGCAAACTCAATTGCACCTTGTTGCGGGTGGCCTTCAATATCGTTCATGCCGTCGAAGCCGCCGCTTTTCTCAAAGCTAATGGTGACATCGAAAGTCTCAGGCAGACCAGGGCCGTTGGTTAAACCCAGCGGATCTGCTTCTACTCCAGACAATGAAGTCAGGCCATATACGTAAAGGCCCCATGTACCCGGCATACCCGGCGCGGCTACACGCATGGTTTCCGTCAGTACGGGGGTAGACAGGTTTCCGAAATATTCGGTGCCGTCAGGGGCGACTAACACCAGTTTAGTGAGGTTGGCCAGCGAGCTGGCTGATGCCTTTACCAGTACATCGTCTTCTTCAACGGTAAAGTTCACCACTTCAGGTTCGCCCACCGGCGCATAGAAAACTTCTTCTTCGATAACACGATCACTGGGCGAGACCAGCGCGTTGGCTTTAAATGTGGTCTCTTCCAGGTTGTTCACAGTGACGGTGTGATTCATATCGAAATCAAGAGCAGCTGCTACTGCCGAACGGGCATTCACATAACCGGCACCCACTTCCCAGCGCTCATAACCTGGCATATTGGTGGCTGTTTCCTGAAGCAGGCGTTTAATTGTGAGGTTGTCCAGCGACGGGTTTGCTTCCAGCATCAGTGCAATAATTCCCGACACATGCGGGGTGGCCATGGAGGTACCAGAAATCATGGTGTAAAACGGCAGGTACTCGGGTTCGATGGCGTCGATATCTGCATCCCCACCATTTGCCGCAAGGTTGGTGCTGGCACGGGTGGAAATAATGTCCACACCCGGCGCGACAATGCTGATTTCGTTGTTGTAGGTCCATTCGCTGCCGTCAGGCATGGTGAAGGTGCCGGACTCGCTTTTCAGTCCACGAGATGAGAAGTCAGCCAGTTTGCCGAACTTGTCACCGGCGCCTACTGAAATTCCCCACGGAATTTGTGCGTAAGGGTTGTGTGAATCTTCGCCCGGACCGCTGTTTCCGGCAGCAAATACACTCATGATCCCCAGTTTGTGGGCTTTATACGATGCCATGGATACCGGACCAAGTGGCTCATATTTGCCACTTGAACCCCAGGAGTTGCTGATCACTTTGATGGGGTTATCGTAGCTGTAAATTTTGCTGATGGCGAAGTCAAAACCGCCAATGGTGTCGAGTAGCAGCACGCCACCGCCTGAACCATACCCTATCAGGTCGGCATCCGGTGCTGCGCCTACATATTTGCCATCAGACATCACGCCGCTGCCAGCGATGGTGCCTGCCACGTGAGTACCGTGACCCGAGTTAGTGTCGGTGTTTACCTGGCCGGTCAGCGTAAAGCCTTCGGTGGCGCCGGTAATAGAAATGGCGGACGCGTGAGTAAGCGCCTGGACGTTTTCTACAACAGTATCGCCGAACAGCAGATCCTGGTGGGCCGCATCTACGCCGGAATCGTTAACCATAATAGTCACACCGCGACCGGTAAAGTCGGTGCCATTACGGCTTATAAAGCCGTTGGTTTGCAGGTCGGCCACACCGGTAATCTCCCGGGCATCGGCGTTGTACATCTGCATTTGACGATTCGCGAAGACAGACCGTACCCCGTCTAGTTGCGCAATGGCTTCTATCTGGCTTTTATTTGCTACAACGCCAATAATAGGCAACGACTGAAATTGAACCCCCTGTGTAATACCCAGGTTAGTCAGTTGCAGAAGTTGCGACTCTGCCAGTGGCTCCATCTGGTCAAAAGTGACCACGGCCATGGTGGTTTCCAAACCGCTCAGTTCAGCCAGCTTGGTGGTCATTTGTGAGCCGATATAGGCATCCGCCAGTGCAGGCGCGGCAGGCACTGCCAGCATGGCTGCGGCGAGGGTAGAGAGAGTGAATTTTTTCATTATTAGCTCCGGGTCGGTATGCTGGTGAGGGACATAACTCAGAACCAGCAATCGCGTTTAATTAATAAGCAGTTTGAGCCTGGGGGGGATTGGAAGCTATAGGGGTTTACCCCTGGATCGCGCGTCTGTCACACTGACGTAATAAACGTCTGCTTGCGCTGCGACCAGGTAATTAAGCGTCCCGGCAAGCATACCGGGGCAGTCCACAGCAGTTCATAGCAAGCCGTGGCTCTCGTGGGAATATAATAAACGGGCATCTTTTACCGGCGGTAAAGCGCTTACGCCGGATAACAGCAATACAGGAAATCTGGTTACCATTATGCGATACCATACTTTAGGCAGCAGTGGTTTATCGGTGTCAGACGTTTGTCTGGGCACCATGACCTGGGGCATTCAGAACACCCAGCAAGACGCCGATGCCCAGCTTGAGCTGGCACTGGGGGCGGGCATTAATCTTATCGACACCGCGGAAATGTATCCGGTGCCGCCAAATAAACAAACCTATGGCAATACAGAGCGGATCATTGGTGATTACCTGCGCCGCCATCCCCATAAGCGGGATGAAATGGTGCTGATGACAAAAGTCGCGGGCAGTGGCTTGCGCTACATTCGCGATGGTCGCCCCATTACCGCCTCAGCCGTGACGGAGGCGCTGGATAACTCGCTGCGCCGGCTACAAACCGACACCGTAGACGTGTATCAGCTGCACTGGCCAAACCGTGCCACCCCGCACTTTGCAAAACACTGGCCTGGCAGGCATAACCCCACAGGCATTGACCGGGAAGACGAAATTGATGGCATGCGGGATATTCTTGAAGGCCTGCGCAAGGCATTGGCTGCCGGGAAGATCAAACACTGGGGGCTGTCGGATGATACTCCCTGGGGCGTGCATACCTTTTTGAGGCTGTGCAGTGAAATGAATATGCCCAAACCCGTTTCCATCCAGAATGAATTCAGCCTGTTACATGCCAAAGACTGGCCCTATCTGATTGAGATGTGTCAGTTAGAAAATATTGCGTATCTGCCCTGGTCGCCATTAGCCACCGGCCTGTTAACCGGCAAGTACCTGGACGGGGCTCGCCCTAAAGGATCCCGCTGGACCTATGTGCAGCGGCAGGGGTTGTTTCGGGATACCTCACAGGCACAGGATGCCACCCGTCAGTATATGGAAATTGCCGTTAAGGCTGATATGACCCCGGCGCAACTGGCGCTGGCCTGGTGTCAGCAGGTGCCTGGGGTCGTCTCGACAATTATCGGGGGGACATCGGTAGCTCAACTGAAAGAAAATATTGCGGCGTTTTCCATGCCCCTGGACGAAAACGTGCTGGATCAAGTGAACCGGGTGTTCCGGCGTTTTCCACAGCCGTTTTAAATGGGGAAACCGGTCAGCGCAGGCTGACCGGCATAGTTGCCTACAGGTTAGTGATGGTGGCGGTATTTTGGCCAAACCGGAACATATTCTTTTTGCCACACTGCGCCATGTGGTTGGTTGAACTGTACGGCGTACCGGACTGGGCAATGTCGCCCTCCCAGCCCTGACCATTTTTCACAAATGCTTTCAGTTCGAACCAGCCGTTAACCGTTTTGCTGCAGTCCATCTGCACATCCAGCATCCAGTAGTGCTGGCCCCAGGTATTCAGCGGGGTTTCGCCGTACCCGTCATTAGCTACGGTTTTTACTGCTCCCCACTCGGCAGGCCAGCTATTGGTGGTCCAGTCCAGAGCGCTGCCTTCGGCCTCACTGCTTTGCGAGGCTTCTATCCCATACCAGTCAAGATAGTTGTCGTTAGCCTTCCACGGGGCCGTGGTGGTGTTTTTCAGATTGTTATGCACAATCGGAATGGCACAGGCGTAATTGCTACTGGTGCAGTTACGGCCCAGGGCACTGGCGGCATAGTCGTGATCAATTCCGCCCCGCACAAACATATCCTGGCCGCTGGTGGTTTCAGCTTCAATGAAGATGACTGTGCGTTGCCAGTCTGCGGAGCCCGTCTGTCCGGATACTCTGGCGCCTTTATGAATGGCAATGGCTTCCCACGAAGCCACCGAGGCTGCCAGCATGCCGCTGCTATCGACGGTCACCGTGGTGCCGGTGCAGCCATTGCCGGCCGCGTTAAGTTGCCCGGTGAGAACATCACAGTATTCGCCCGGAGCCATGGAGGTTTGCAGGCTGGCGGTTAGCGCGTACGACTCTTTATTGATCACCACAAAGCCACTGTCTGCCCGGCCAAACGCAATCTGGTTACCACCGTTACTCCACCAGTCAGTCACACTGAAGTTGTCAGCGGTGTTATTGCGAAAATCCACGCCACCGGCAATGTACGACCACCGGTGTTCACATTTCCAGTTACTGCCAAAACATTCCAGGTTGCCGTTATTATGCACCGGCATGGCAGGTGGACCCGCGTCGGTATCGCCGTGGAAATCGAAACTGGACATCACTTTGGGGTAACCGTACGGCCAGGCCAGCATAAACACATTGGCTAAATCGTACAGCCGGCCATCTTCGAAGGTAATGACGTTGCCGCCACCGCCATGGGCACGCTGATTGTCATGGTTATCCACAAATACCACCGCCTGGTGACTGGGCATAAAGCCCCAGGCCTCACCAAAGTTGCTTAACCAGGAGAGCGATCCGTTGCGAAACACATTGCCAATCTCCACCGAGTATTTAAATTCAGTCACCAGGCCATTGCCAAAGTATTCTGATGCGCTGACGGCTTCACCGCCCTGATCAATGACCTCCTGAAATACCAACGGGTTACCGTTTACCTGTTGCAGTACGCCGGCTATATCTGCCGCTGGCATGTGTTTGGAGGCATCTAAGCGGAAACCGGCGACACCGATATTGACCAGATCATTAAGATAGCCTGCCAGCGTCGACTGTACATAGCTGGCGTCGGTGTCCAGATCGGCCAGCCCCACCAGTTCACAGTTCTGTACTTCCCAGCGGTTGCCATAGTCGTTAATGGCGCAGGTGTCATGAAAATCCTGCGGCGAATAATTAGGGTAAGACTTATTACCGAAGGTGTTACCCGCCGTGCCGGTTCCGCTGCCTGCCGCCATATGATTGATAACCGCATCGACGTAGATATCCACGCCTGCCGCATCACACCGTTGTACCATGTCGATGAATTCCGCGCGGTTACCGCCCCGGCTTTGCAATACGTAGCTTACCGGTTGATAGCGGGCCCACCACTGGGAAACATCAATATGTTCATTGGGCGGCGAAACCTGGATCGCCGCATAGCCTTTAGGGCCTAAAAAGGTTTCACATTCAGTGGCAATATCCTGCCAGTTCCAGTCGAATAAATGTACAAAAGTGGTAGGGGCCGCATGGGCTGCGGAGGGGGCAAGCATAAGCGCGGAAGCCAGTGCTGTGCTCGTGAGTGTTGCTTTCATTTCTCAGTGTCCCGTTAACTGTCGTTAAGGAACCTGTCAGGCGACGTTCGCATCCTTTTCCACGTAAACTGAAGTCAGGTTCAGAGTGAGTGTAAAATCCGGTTTGGCCGGTACCGGCAAACAAACTGGAGCTACTAACGTAGAATGTGAATAAAATGTAAACAATGTGAATACGTATGCAATGAAGGGAAAGCAGGGCGCAGGTGGAGTTCCTGACGCCCTGACAAGCTTTGTGGGCCGGCCTAAAAAGCGTACTTTGCGGAAAATTGTACGCGGTGCATATCGCCCTCTAATCCTGACTCGACTTCGCGGTGGGCGAAGGCGTATTCGCCGCCGAAGGTCAGCGCGGGGGTGGGCGAGTACAGCAGATTCGCGCGGGTGCTGTAGGTGCTGGCCGTGACTGCGTCACCGCTCAACGCGGTATCGTTGTCAATTTCCAGCGCTGAAAACATCACACTGCTACGCATGCGATCGGTCCATACATGACGGTAGGCCAGGGTATACCCGTAAGAGTCCACGGCATTTAAATCACCAGTGTCCGTCACAACTGCGCCGTTAAAGGTATTCAGCGCGGTATAGCGGCCTACTCCCGAGCCGCTGTTGAACATCAGGCGAATATCATCGCCGTTGTCCAGGTTGATTTTACTCGATACAGCAATCCCGTAACCGGTATCTGTGCCATCAATGTCGGTACCGTTATCGTACGCCAGCTGACGAACCAGACCGGCTACTTTTACATGACCCCAGTCACCCCTGGTTGTGTAGGCTGCGACCAGGTCCGGCACTGAATTGTCGTCGGCGACAACGCGGTCACCGCCGCCAAACGGCGTGACGGTAGTTTCCGGGTTTTCCAGCGCAATCTGGAAACCATTGTGGCTGTAACGCACCATGGTTTGGCGGCCGAACGGGGTGCCATCGGTCACACCGATAAAGTCCAGTGATTCAGGCAGGATGCTCACATCCATAAAGGTGGTCCAGGTCTGACCCACCAGCCAGTTTTTATATTGCAGATAGGCGTGCCGGATGCGGGGGGTATAGGAGTTACTGACCCGTTCATTGCCGCCGTCGGTGACGATGAAGTCCAGCGCAATCACACCCGTGATGGTGTCGCCGCTGTCCGTGGCAGTCTGGGTAGTAAAGCGAAAGCGCGACTGACGGATATGCGCGTCAAACTGAGTCCCTTCCTCATTGCCGGCGACCGGCGTCAGCGAAGGTATGTAAAACTCACGGCCAATACTGCCAGAGTCGAGCGTGCCTTCAGAATAGTTACTGAACATTGCATCAGCTTTAACGTAGCCGGTGAAACTAACATCGGTACTGTCGAGTACGTCAGCGCTCGCCTGGGAAGCGCCCATAACACCAAAAAGCGCAAGCGATACCGCAGTGGCAGTGTTATTCATGGTTTTTCTCATAATACTGTCCGTTAAAATGTTCAATGGTAAAAAAGTGTAATTTTGCAGTTAACAATTGGTAATCTGACTGACAAACTGGAAATTGCAAATAAGCGGATGGTCTATAAGACGAAAGTCTTAGCGCGCAATGATAATAGCAAAGCGGCTAAGACCAAAGTCTCATTTTGCTTTGATCAGGAATGATTACATTGGACTACAATCTGAGAGCTTGACTTTAATTGGACACTGGAGGCACGAGTTATGACCGCCCACAAGCGTTATCCCATACCGGACGCGATCAAGGACACCACGTTACTGAATGAAGAGCAGTACCAGGCAATGTATAATCAGTCTATCTCCGATCCCGAGGCGTTCTGGGCTGAGCAGGCCGGAATGCTGGAGTGGTATCAGGCGCCCACCAAAATTAAGAATACCCGTTTCGGAGAGGGTGAGGTGTCAATTAAGTGGTTTGAAGATGGCGAGCTGAACGCCAGTTACAACTGCATTGACCGCCATCTGGCCGACAATGCCAAGAAAACAGCCATCCACTGGGAAGGTGACACGCCGGGTGAAGCAGAAGCGATTACTTACCAGCAGCTGCACTATGAAGTGTGTAAGCTGGCTAACGGTTTGAAAAAACTTGGCGTTAAAAAAGGCGACCGGGTGGCTATTTATATGCCGATGGTGCCACAGGCTGCCTATGCCATGCTGGCCTGCGCGCGCATTGGTGCGGTGCACTCGGTGATATTCGGCGGTTTTTCTCCCAATGCCATTGCCGATCGCATCAATGACAGTGATGCCAAAGTTATTATTACCAGCGACGAAGGGCGGCGTGCAGGTCGCAGTGTGCCGTTGAAGACGAACGTGGATAAAGCGTTAGCGGACGGTGCCTGCCCCTCCATCACCAACGCCGTGGTATTAAAGCTGACTGGCGCCGACGTGGACTGGAATGACGATGTAGACGTGTGGTGGGATGAGCTGGTGGACGATTGCACTGGCCAGTGCGAACCGGAAGTCATGAATGCGGAAGACCCGCTCTTTATTCTGTATACCTCGGGCTCCACCGGCACACCAAAAGGCGTGGTGCACACCACGGGTGGCTATCTGTTATACACCGCCATGACGTTTAAATACGTATTCGATTATCAACCTGACGACATTTACTGGTGCACCGCTGATGTGGGCTGGATCACTGGACACAGCTACATGGTGTACGGCCCCCTTATAAACGGGGCATCACAGGTATTCTTTGAAGGCGTGCCTAACTACCCGGACGTGCGCCGTATCGCGCAGGTTGTGGAGAAGTATAAGGTAAATAGCCTGTATACCGCCCCTACGGCCATCCGGGCACTGATGGCCCATGGCGATAAGCCGGCAGAAGGCTGTGATTTAAGCAGTCTGCGTTTGTTGGGCTCGGTCGGGGAGCCTATTAACCCGGAAGCCTGGGAATGGTACCATCGGGTGTTGGGGGAAAACCGCTGCCCCATCGTAGATACGTGGTGGCAGACCGAAACCGGTGGCATCATGATCACGCCGCTTGCCGGTGCCACAGAGCTGAAACCAGGCTCGGCCACCCGGCCGTTCTTTGGTATTGAACCGGCCCTGTTTGATGCCGACGGTAAAGAGCTGGAAGGCGCAAATGAAGGGAATCTGGTAATTAAGAACAGCTGGCCCAGTCAGGCGCGGACAGTGTATGGCGATCATGAACGGTTCATTAATACCTACTTCAGCACCTATCCCGGCGTATATTTTACCGGCGACGGCGCCCGTCGTGATGAAGATGATTATTTCTGGATCACGGGCCGGGTGGACGACGTGTTAAATGTCTCCGGGCACCGCCTGGGCACCGCAGAAATAGAAAGTGCCATGGTGGCGCATTCTAAAGTAGCGGAAGCGGCAGTGGTGGGCTACCCCCATGATATCAAAGGGCAGGGCATCTACGTATATGTGACGCCCAATGATGGTGTCACCGCAGACGAGGCACTGAGTAAAGAGCTGCGGGACTGGGTGCGTAACGAGCTTAGCCCCATTGCCACACCAGATAAAATTCAGTGGTCTGAGGGCTTACCGAAAACACGGTCGGGCAAAATCATGCGGCGAATTTTGCGCAAAATCGCAGCGAATGAGCATGATCAGCTTGGAGATACCTCCACATTGGCTGATCCGTCAGTTGTTGATAAACTCATTGCGGAACGCTTAAACAAATAACGGACTCTACTGTCATGGTTAGCCTGCTGATTGCTGATGATCACCCGTTGTACCGGGATGCCCTGAAAGGGGCATTAGTGACAACCTTTAACGATTTGCAATTGTATGAGGCAGGCGACCTGACATCCACAGTGTCGTTACTCTACGAGCATGATATTGATTTGTTACTGCTGGACTTACACATGCCCGGCAGTAACGATCTGTTCGGGTTGCTGCATATTCGTAAACTTTACCCCGATCTGCCGGTGGCGGTGGTTTCCGGAACCGAAGATCCTGCCACCATTTCTAAAATAGTGGCCGTAGGCGCTCTTGGGTTCATTCCCAAAACGGCAAGCTCCAGTGATATTGCCAATGCGGTGCAGGCTATTCTGGAAGGCGATATCTGGCTGCCGGCCTCGGTAAGTAACACCATGGAACCGGTTGATAACGAGTTCTCAGAGCTGGCAGATAAAGTATCTTCACTTACCCCTTCTCAGTATAAAGTGTTGTGCTATATGCGTGACGGCCTGCTGAATAAGCAAATTGGCTATAATCTGGATATTGCCGAAGCGACCGTAAAAGCCCATGTGACGGCTATTTTCCGTAAGCTGGGGATTAACAACCGCACCCAGGCGGTGTTACTGGCGTCGCAGCTGGAACTTGAACCACCGGCGTCTGCCCATGGCTAACCGTTATTGCAGATTTACTGGTTAAAATAAGGCAGGTAAGTATCTAACGCCTCCTGAGACGCCTCACTCAGCATGGGGTTAGTTAAGTTAATCACCTCACGGCCCTGTAAGTGCGCCATGCTGTTCTGATAAAACCGTTGTGACATCAGCAGTGCCTGAAATTCACCGGTGGCGAGTAACTGCTGTAATCCCTCGTTTATTCTCTCGGCCAGCTGGCGGTTGTTGCGACTGACAAAAAAGAACATGGGACTGGGATAACTGAGTACCAGGTGCTCCTCCAGTGCAAACGGCCGGGCACTGTGAAAGGCCAGTTCGTAATCTACTTCCAAAACCCCACGAGGGTAATAATCGGCAAAGCTTTCTTCCAGTACCCGAAAGGAAGACTTGTACGTGGCTTCCAGCACGGAAAAGCCGTGATGGCGATACAGGCGTGTGTCCGGCCAGTCCTGCCCCTGCACGGCACGGTATTGTTTAAGCTGGTTTATTTCTACCGGTTCGTCGAAGCGCTCATCATCGGCGCGGATCAGCAAGACACGCTTGCCAAACAGCCCGGCTGCAATAGGAACAGGTACAGCAGTGTAGAGACTTTCCCGTTCCAGCGTGGTCACGCTCCAGGTCACATCCAGCATTTTATGGTCGAGGTTGCGCAGCTGACGCTCCTGCACGGTGCGGCTTTCGTTCGGCAGCAGTTCTGCCTCGCCATACTCTTCTGCTGTCTTGTCGAGGGCCATTTGTAGCAGGGCTTTCACATACAAATAGAGAGGGTCGGTGCCTTCGGCCACCTGGGGAATGCGGATTTGTTTAATTGTCGGCGCGTCCGTGTCCTGATGCGCTGAGACGCTGGCCAGCAGGCAGTGACAAATAATAACTGTAACGCCTACCGCCCAACGCATATCAGTCTTTGCCAGTCAGCAAAAATTCAAATTCGGGGTCAACCAACAGCCGTCCGTTCATGGCCTCGCGACCCAGTAACATCAGGTAGGTCATTTCCGAGCGGTCCGTTAATGTCAGCTGAATAGTCCAGCGCATGTCATCCATTACGATTGGTGTATCAATGACATAACGCTTTTCACGGGTGGCGGTGGAGCTTTTCACCTGCTTTTTGCCCACGATTGGCGCTTCCCGGCGAACCACACGTTCCACGTTGTGAATATCCGGGTGGATATCGAAGCGGATCCACTGCTCATTATTTTTTTCAAACTCTTCGATGTTGTCTACGTGCAGCGACGATGTGGCAGCGCCAGTGTCTACCCGCACGTTGAGTTGGCTGATTTCCAGTTCAGGCAGGTCGCACAACTCAATGGCACCGACCAGCTTTTTGTGACCTTGTGGCACGTTATTGCCCCTCCACTACGGGTTGTTCGTTCAGCACCAGGTTATCCTGTAACAGTTCAACATGTTCTGCAACCGCGCCGGGCTTACTAAAGTACGCCACATGGTAAACCGCTTCACCTTCCTGAGTAAGCGGAATGTTCTGTTTACCAATAATGACGCCGTCGGCGGGGCTGATTATCGAGGCCACTACTTCGCCATACGGATCAGCAATGCTGGCCAGCCGATCGCCTTTACTGACATGATCGCCCATCTGCGCAAGGTGGGTCACAAAACCGCTTTCAGGGGCACGTACCCAGCCGCTTTGACGGGCGATAAAGCGGTCGATGTCATGGCCTTTACTGGCGCGCTTATTCAGCATGCCTAAATGGCGCATGGTATTGATAATGCCTTTAACACCCGCACGGATAGAAAACTCATCGTATCGCAAAGCCTGCCCCGCTTCATACAGCAGTATTTTAATACCTTCATCACTGGCCGCCTGACGTAAGGAGCCGTCACGGATATCTGCATTTAATAACACAGGGACGCCAAAGGCTTTGGCCATCGCCAGTACCTCCGGATCGTCGAGGTTAGCACGCACCTGCGGCAGATTACTGCGGTGAATAGCGCCGGTATGCAGGTCGATGCCCACGTCACATTTGCTAACCACCTCTTTGAAAAACAGGTTGGCCAGCCGGCCGGCCAGGGAGCCCTTTTTGCTGCCCGGAAAGCTGCGGTTCAGGTCGCGGCGATCCGGCAGGTAGCGAGACTGGTTAACCACGCCATACACATTGACCATAGGCACAGCAATTAGTGTGCCCCGCAGCCGGCTGATAGATTTAGAACGGATAAGACGGCTGACAATTTCAATGCCATTTAATTCATCGCCGTGGATAGCGGCACTAACAAACAGAGTGGGGCCTTCCCGTTTGCCGCGTTTTACATACACCGGAATGCTCATGTTAGTAGCGGTATACAACGGCGGCATTTGCAGCTCTATTTTCTTGGTTTCACCTGGCAGTACAGAATGCCCGCCAATTTCAAGTGCAGTGCCTTTCACTTAGCCTTTTCCTCGGGTACGGGTGTTATTCGGCTTCGCCGATTTAGCAATAAAGTCTATAATCATGCCCGCCACATCTTTTTTTGTGGCCGACTCAATGCCTTCCAGGCCGGGTGAAGAGTTCACCTCCATCACCACCGGACCATTATTCGAGCGCAGAATGTCGACCCCGCAACAGTTCAGTCCCATGGTTTTGGCAGCATCTACAGCGGTTTTGCGTTCTTCCGGGGACAGTCTCACCAAACTGGCTGAGCCACCCCGGTGCAAGTTAGAGCGAAATTCGCCGGGCGCTGCCTGGCGCTTCATGGCCGCTACGACTTTGCCGCCCACGACCAGACAGCGGATGTCTGAACCGCCCGCTTCCTTAATGAACTCCTGAACCAGAATGGAGGCATTCAACCCCATAAATGCTTCGATAATTGATTCCGCGGCTTTCTGCGTGTCGGCCAGCACCACACCAATGCCCTGTGTACCTTCCAACAGCTTGATCACCACCGGGGCGCCGCCCACATTTTTTATCAGATCATCGATACGGTCAGGGTGATGCGCAAATCCGGTACGCGGCATACCAATGCCTTTACGGGACAGCAACTGCAACGAGCGCAACTTGTCCCTCGAACGGCTGATAGCCACTGACTCATTCACTGAGTAGGTGCCCATCATTTCAAACTGACGAACCACCGAGGTGCCATAGAAACTAACCGAGGCACCGATACGGGGGATCACCGCATCGTAGTAGGGGAGTTTGCGGCCCTTGTAACGTACCGATGGGTTGGCACTGGTGATATCCATGTAGCAGTGCATGGTGTCGATAATATCCACCGTGTGCCCACGTGCCTGACCGGCTTCCTGAAGTCGGCGGGTGGAGTAAAGTCGGGGATTACGGGAAAGTATGGCTATACGCATATAAGAATCTCTGTCCTTGCGGATTTTGAAGTAAACAGATAAGTCCGGCGGACATGCCGGGATGGCACCAGAGAATTCAGTACGCTAGTGCTATTCGTTTCTACAATATAGATGATATATTCGTAAACGTCTTAAGATTTTTCTTATGCTATCGATAGTTAGCTTTTGTTGAACAGAGGGAGCAAACGTGCATGGGGCACTGGTTGAATGATGTGGCGGTGTGGGTTGAGGGTTATCAGTTAAACCTGATTGCTACCGGCCTGTTCCTCTTAGCGTATGTGGCGGTGATCCGTCTCGTCATTCCGCGGCTGGAACGAAACCTGGCGAGCAGTCGCTTAAAGTCTTCCAGTGCAGTGAAGGGGCTGTTTGTGGCCCGGGTGTTGACCGGTATTGCTACCTTTGCCGGTATTTTACTGGCCTGGGGTGTGGATTTTTCCGGTCTGCTGGTGCTGTCTACTTCCATCATTACCCTCACTGGGGTGGCGTTGTTTGCCAGTTGGTCACTGATCAGCAATATCACGGCGTACTTTATCTTGTTGACCAATGTTGCCTACCGGCGGGGCAATGCAGTGCGCATTATCGACGGTGATAATTATGTGGAGGGCACGATTGCCGACATCGGCCCCTTCAGCACACGGCTGGTCACGGCAGAACGAGAAACCGTGCTATACCCGAATAACCTGGTGCTGACCCGCCCGGTGCTGATCAATCCCAAGACCCCCTGGCACAGTGTGGGCAAGGTGGTGGCGCAACCCATAGGGCAAAGCAGTGAGCAAAAGGCCGACAAGGCCTGAGCACTACTATTCGAAGGTTTTGGCCTCTCGCTGCATTTGCTGCAACAGCGCCCGTAACCTGGCCGGCTTTAGAGGCTTAGCCAGGTAGTGTACCGACTGGGCTTTGCAGCGGTCCCGTAAATCTTCTTCCTGGTTAGCGGTGATCAGCGCCGCAGGTAATAGCGCGTCATAAGCATCGCGCAGGGTGTCTATCAATGCCAGACCGTTGTCGCCATGCCCCAGATGATAGTCCATCAGTAACACCTGTGGCGCAAACTCCCGGGCGGTTTCTAGCGCTTGCTGCCTGGAGTCAGCCACACAAACCTCTGCGCCCCACTTTTGCAGCAATGTCTGCATGGCATCAAGATTTTGCTGTTGGTCGTCCACACACAGTACCCGCAGGCCGGTAAAGTCGCCGGTTCGGGGACGGGTGGTGTCGCCGCCGGCCGCAGGGGAGTGCGTAGTAGGCAGATTTAACGAGAAACAACTGCCCTGACCCGGTGTGGAGGTCACCTTAATTGCGGCGCCGAGCTGGGATGAGAGCCGTCGTACCACGGCAAGTCCTAAGCCGACGCCATGTTCTGTTGACTCAAGCGTACGGTAGAAATCACCAAAAATAAGGGCCTGTTGCTCCTCGGAAATGCCAATGCCGGTATCGTATACCGCCAGTTCGACTTGTCCGGCACGGCGGCGGGCAGTAAACAGCACCTTGCCCGTTGGCGTGTATTTGATCGCGTTAGACAACAGGTTCTGGGTAATCCTGTACAAAAAGGTTTTGTCTGTGGTCACCCAGCATGAGCGCAGCCGGATGCGTAACTGCAGGCCTTTATCCTGTGCCGATAACGCCATTTCTTCCGCCAACGGGCCCAATAAATCTGCCACGTTGACCGGCTCCAGTGAAGGTTTCATTTCTCCCTGATCCAGCCGTGCAATATCCAGCAGCGTGGCGATCAGCGCCTCACTGGAATTCACACTATGATTCAGCTTGGTCACAATACTTGCCGCCTGTTCAGGTAAACCGGCTTCCTGAAGCGCGGATAAGTACAGCTTGGCGGCATTCAAAGGTTGCAGAACATCATGGCTGGCCAGTGCCAGAAAGCGGGTTTTACTGGCGTTGGCGTCCTCGGCGGCCTGCCTGGCGCGAATGAGCTCTTTTTCCGCTTCAGAGCGACGCTCAATTTCCAGGCGCAGTTCAGCATTAATCGAGTGTACTTCTTCGGTGCGTTTTTTGACCCGCAGCTCCAGATCGATGTTCGATTCCTCTAATGCCTGCTGAATTTCTACGTGGGCAGTAATGTCATTGAAGCTGGTTACAAAACCACCGCCCGGCAGCGGGTTGCCAACCATTTCAATAACACGGCCATCGCTTCGCTGACGGGTGAAACGGTGGGGACTCCCCGAGCGTAAGTAAGCCAGTCGTTTGTCTACCTGTTCCTCAATATCGCCGGGGCCGAACTCACCCTTCTCGGCGTTATAACGGATGAGCTTTTCAATGGGGGTGCCTACCGTAAGCAGGGCTTCCGGATACTGATATAACGTAGCATACTGTTTATTCCATGCCACCAGGTTGAGGTGCTGATCTACCACACTGATCCCCTGATCCATGTTTTCCAGCGACGTAAGCAGGGCGCTCATGTTGAATTTCACCGCCTGCGTGGTGCCATCGAAGAAGTTAATCACTTCCGTCACATCGAGCTTTTTCCCCTGTAACACACTGTCCAACAGCGCCTTGGCTGAGGATGCGCCCAGCACGCCGCCCAGTGCACGCTCGCAAAATGCCAGAAACGCATCGTCTGGTTGTTCCGTTTCAATTAACGTGCAGGTGTTCAGGTATTGATATTCGTTAACCAGTTGCTGACAACGGCTGGCGCCCATAAAGGTGGTCAGCAAGGTGGTGAGATCTGCGATAGTAATGGCCGACTGCGCGCTGGTGGCCGCTGCCTGGTTATTCGTGTCAGAAGGCGCCACAAAGGCCTCGGCCTGGATGCGGTCTATCAGTCGGTGGCTGGCTAACCAGGAAAACAGCACAAACGCCGTGATATTGGCGGTAAGACTAAACAGTGCTCCGGCACTGATGGTGTCACTTTGCGCAACGCTGCCGGCAGGCGCCGTAGCCAGCGGCACGACCAGCCATAAAATCCAGCAGGTCACGCCAACCAGTAAACCCGCGTAGACGCCATGGGCATGGGCACGTCGCCAGTAGAGGCCGCCCACAATTGCTGGTAGCAGCTGGATAACCAGTGAAAACGCCACCAGACCTATTGAGTGCAGGCTTCGCGCACCGGTCATTTGCTGGTGATACACGAAGGCCATTAACAAAATAAGCCCTATCACCACCCGCCGGATACGTTGGATTTGCCGCGCGTAGTCTTTGTTACGGTTGGCCGGGGAGCCCCTTGCCAACCAGCTCGGCAGGATTACATCGTTGGTGAGCATGGTGCTTAAGGTCAGCGTCGCCACAATAATCATGGCAGTGGCAGCAGAAAGACCGCCAATAAATACCAGCATCTGCAACAATACCGACTCTGAATATATGGCCAGCGATATGACGTAGGTATCCGGCTCAACACTGGCACCAAAAATAGCGGTGCCAGCGGTAGCAATAACCGGGATCACCGCGGCGAGAATGGCAAGATAGAGCGGGAACAGCCAGCGTGCTGTCTTCAGGTGACTCAGACTCAGGTTATCCACAATGGCGACATGGAACTGCCGGGGCAAACATAAAACCGCTGCGGCTGACATCACCGTTTGCGCGATAAAGGTCAGTGAGCCAAACTGCGATAATGCCTCGCTGGTGGTATAACGGCCCAGCAGAGAGCCGCTTTCGGTGGTAGTCCATACTGAATAGCCGACTATCGCGACCAACACCAGTGCCAGCAGTTTAATGGATGACTCAAAGGCGATGGCAAGCATCAGGCCACGCCGGTATTCGGTGACGTCCGCTTGCTTGGTACCGAAGAAAATCGCAAAGATAGCGATAAATACTGTGGCAGCTAACACTATCATGTTGCTGTCTGACTGGCGGGTCAGTAGCTGAAAAGTAGAGCCGATGGCTTTTAATTGCAGAGCAATATACGGCACGGTGGCCAGTAACGCGATTACGGTGACGAGTAACGCCACTGTCTGGCGCTTGCCATAGCGGGAGGCGATGAAGTCGGCAATGGTGGTAATGTGTTGTTTTTTACTGACCAGCGTCAGCTTATAAATAAACCGGTAGCCCAGTAAATAAACCAGTATAGGCCCAAGCAGCAAGGGCAGATAGCTCCAGGTATCCCGGCTAGCCTGACCTACGGCTCCAAAAAAAGTCCACGCAGTACAATAAATGGCCAGCGCCAGCGAGTAGATGGCGGGGTGAGAGGTGAGCTTGCGCGCGGCAGGCGAGTTTTTATCGCCCCAGCTGGCTATGTAAAAAAGCACCAACAAATACACCAGTGCCAGCGAAACCCAGCCTAACGTCATTCTGCCTCCTTAAAGCGTGTTAACAAGATGTTGCGCATTATGCCTGCCTGTCTGATTTATGACCTACGACCATGGTCTCATTCCGACTTTGTGAAAGCGGGTCTAAAGTGTACTGAAAGCCTGTGAAGATGGGTTTTTCAGTAACTTTCATGAAGTCTGGCGAATGGCTGTGATGGTAAATGGGTGCCCGGCTGTGCAAGGTTGCTGAAATGTTAACACTGCATTTTCGTTTAACCTGATTTGAGGACGGCAACATGGCGTTTAAAAACGATGACGATAAAAAAGCGTACTGGAAAGAGAACCTGGCACTGCTGGCCAAACTGCTGGTGGTGTGGTTCGTGGTCTCTTTCGGGGCCGGTATTCTGCTCGTGGATGTACTCAACCAAATCCAGTTCTTTGGGTTTAAGCTCGGCTTCTGGTTTGCACAACAGGGGTCCATTTACGTATTCGTCGCGCTTATTTTTGTGTATATGGCAAAAATGAATGCAATGGATAAAAAATATGGCGTAGACGAGGAGTAATTCATGGACGTTCAGTTTTTAACCTTTCTTATCGTAGGCGGCTCGTTTGCCCTGTATATCGGCATTGCCATCTGGGCGCGGGCCGGTTCAACCAACGAATTTTACGTTGCCGGTGGCGGCGTACCCCCCGTGCTCAACGGGATGGCGACCGCAGCTGACTGGATGTCGGCAGCGTCTTTCATTTCCATGGCCGGCCTAGTGTCGTTCATGGGCTATGACGGCGCGGTTTACCTGATGGGGTGGACCGGCGGCTATGTCTTGTTAGCCCTTTGTCTGGCTCCGTACCTGCGCAAATTCGGTAAATTCACTGTACCGGATTTCATAGGTGACCGCTACTATTCACAAACTGCGCGCACGGTGGCGGTATTCTGTGCCATTTTTGTGTGCTTTACCTATGTGGCCGGTCAGATGCGTGGGGTTGGGGTGGTCTTCAGCCGGTTTCTGGAAGTAGACATTGTCGCGGGCGTGATCATTGGTATGGCAATTGTGTTTTTCTACACCGTGCTGGGCGGGATGAAAGGCATTACCTACACCCAGGTGGCGCAGTATTGTGTGCTGATCTTTGCATACCTGGTGCCGGTGGTGTTCATTTCTATGATGGTAACCGGGCATATCCTGCCGCAAACAGGATTTGGCGCCACCCTCACCGATGGTTCAGGGATGTATATGCTGGATAAACTCGATCAGCTGTCTACTGAACTCGGGTTCCATGAATACACAACAGGCTCGAAAAGTACCATCGATGTATTTTTTATCACCTTTGCGCTGATGGTCGGGACGGCCGGTCTGCCTCACGTCATAGTGCGCTTCTTCACCGTGCCAAAGGTACGGGACGCACGGAAATCCGCAGGCTGGGCGCTGGCATTTATTGCCATCCTGTATACCACGGCACCATCGCTGGCCGCATTTGGCAGGGTCAACATGATTGAAACCATCAATGGCCCGGACATGCAGGGCACTCCTTATTCACAGGCGCCGACCTGGATCAAGAACTGGGAGCAAACCGGGTTGATTGAGTTCAACGACAAAAATGGTGATGGCAGGATGTTTTATGCGGCGGGCAGTATTGATGATCCGCAAAGTGCCAACGAGATGCGCGTGGACCGGGACATTATGGTCATGGCGAATCCGGAAATTGCCGAGTTACCGGCCTGGGTCATCGCCCTGGTCGCGGCAGGGGCGGTGGCTGCGGCATTGTCGACATCGGCGGGCTTGCTGCTGGTTATTTCCACCTCCGTGTCGCATGACTTGCTAAAGCGTAATTACATGCCCAATATTACTGATAAGGCCGAGCTGTTTTATGCCCGGCTGGCGGCGGGGGTTGCTATCGTCATTGCCGGCTACTTTGGTATTAACCCGCCCGGCTTCGTGGCTCAGGTGGTTGCCTTTGCGTTTGGACTCGCTGCATCTAGCTTTTTCCCGGCTATCATCATGGGGATCTTCAGTACCCGTATGAATGATAAGGGAGCCATCGCCGGGATGGTGGCAGGGATTGCCTTTACGGCGTCATACATTATTTACTTTAAGTTTATCAATGCCGACGCTAACACTGCAGAGAACTGGTGGTTTGGCATATCGCCTGAGGGCATCGGCACCCTGGGTATGCTGGTGAACTTTGTGGTGGCGTTCGTGGTGTTTAAATTAACAAAAGAAGCGCCCCAGGAAATTCAGGAGCTGGTGGAGAGCATACGCTATCCGAAAGGTGCCGGTGAAGCGTCCGCGCATTAGTCGCACTGACGCGCTTTTCTATAGAAAGGCTCACCGTCGGTGGGCCTTTTCCTGTGACTCTACAGCTCGCTACGCCCAGGCGGAGAAGAAGGCGATAATATGAACACAGCGTCCCGGCAGGTGACCGATTTTTTCAGTAGTGTCGCACCGTTTGAGGGATTGGACAGTGACATGCTGACCACACTGGCACGCCGCGCTGTGGGTTTGTATCTTACTGACACCAATGCGGATGACCTGACCAGCCGCTATCGGCAGCATCTGTTCGTGATCCAGAGCGGACAGTTTGTCATTCATGAAGCTGACGAACCCGTACGGCATGTAAGCGAAGGTGCATGCTTCGGTTACGCTATGTTGCTGGATGGCGTGAGTTACCCGTTACGGGTGGAGGTGAATGAGCCCGGCCTGGTTTACTGTATCGACGAGGTTCAGTTCAGCGAATTGCTGGAAGTATCCACGGTGGCAAACTTCTTTCAACGCCTGGGGGACGACGAGCTACAGCAACAGGCCGTTACCCGCTCTGAGTCAGTGTGGCTATACCGGTCACTGAGTGAAGTAGTGCAGCGAGCACCTGTGATGGTAAACGAGCAGGCGACGATTGTTGAAGCCGCGCGGGTAATGACCGAAAACGGCGTGTCCTCATTACTGGTGACATGCGGTGAAGCCGTGGTGGGGGTAGTAACCGATCGGGATTTGCGCTCGCGGGTCGTCGCCCGTGAGGTAGATGTGGGCCAGCCGATCGCCACAATTATGACCCGCAGTCCGGTGGTGATTAGCGAGCAGGATACCTTGTTTGACACCCTGGCGACGATGAGTGAGCGTAATATTCATCATTTGCCGGTGGTAGATACGGCCACCGGGAAGCCAGTGGGCATGGTGACGGTCACTGATATTATTCGCCAGCAACGGGGCAACGTTTTATTCATTATTGGTGAACTCGCTAAAGCCGACTGCCTGTATACCTTGACCCGCGCCGCCTGGCAGCTGCCTCACTATTTCGCCACCCATGCCAGGCGTCCGGGTGATGTGGATATTATTGGGCGGGTGCTGAGCCAGGCAACCGACATGATCACCCGAAAACTCATTAGTTTCTTTGAACAGGCTAACGGGCCGGCGCCCATGCCATTTAGCTGGTTAGTATTTGGATCTCAGGCGCGTCAGGACCAGACGTTAGGTTCTGACCAGGATAATGGGTTGTTACTGGCCGATACGCCGACAGACACACAGGCCGACTACTTTCAAAGCATGGGGACTTATGTCTGCGAAGGATTGGCAAAATGTGGGATTAAACGCTGCACCGGAAATATTATGGCCAGTAATCCGGCCTTGCGGTTATCGCTTGACGCGGCAGTCAAAGACGCTCAGGGGTGGGTGAGTGAGCCTGCCAGTACCGCGATTATGCATTGTAATATTTTTCTGGACGTGCGGACGGTAGCAGGCGACCTGGATCTGTTTGAAACGTTGCAGCGCAGACGAGCCCCCTTATTCAGACAGCGCCTGTTTCTGGCTGCGCTGGCCCGGCACGCCAGCGAGGCTGCAGTGCCTTTGTCCTTGTTTCGTCGCTTTGTCTGTGAAAAAGATGCCCAGGGCAGAGATGTCATCGACTTAAAAGTGCGGGGAGTGGCTATCATTAATAATATTGTGCGGCTGTACGCGCTGGCCGAAGGTCTTACCATGCCCTCGACGCTGAGCCGGTTAAAGCGTCTATCCGGGCAAAGTGAGTTGTCGTTACGGGATAGGGATAATTTGCGTGATATCTGGCTGTTCCTGAATCGTTTGCGCTGGCGCCATCAGTTACAAAACAATCTCACCGACAACAAGGTCCCCCTCAGTGAGTTGTCAGCAATTGAGAAACACCAGCTAAAAGCCGCGTTCAGAGCGATTGAGATTGCCCAGGAAGGGGCGGTAATGGCCTTTTCAGGTGGTATGCGGTGAATATATGGTCCCGCTGCTGCAAGTGGTTCAGTGCCAATGTCCCTGCCCAGTGGCGAAACCGCCTGTGGCAGGACGTCCCGCTGCTGGCGGTGGACCTTGAGCTTACTTCCCTGAATGCGAACACGTGCGGCATTGTTTCAGCGGGCTGGGTGGCCGGGCAGGGCGGGGATATTCAACTGGCCAGCGCCTCTCACAGGGTGGTGAATACCCCGTCCCCGCTTAAACAAAGCCCCGTCATTCATGGTCTGACAGACCGGCAGGTAGCAGAGGGCGCGCCCTTGGAAGAGGTGCTCCAATCCCTCTTGCCTTATGCAAGGACACATATGTGGGTTATGCACCACAGTACACTGGATTGGGGAGCGCTGAATCGTGCGTTTGAGCGATGCAATATAGCTATCCCCGGCGTGGTGGTACTGGATACCCTGGATCTGATGGTGTATTACCTGAAAAAGCGCTATCAGATGGTTCCACATGACGCGGTGAGCCTGGCTGGTTGCCGCCAACAACTGGGTCTGCCTGACGCACCTGCGCATAATGCGCTGGAAGATGCCATTGCGACATTGCAGGTGTGGTACGCGCTGTTTGAGCAGTTAAATGGCCGGAATTTCATGCAGGTTGATGACTTTCTGCACACTCGCGCCATTAAGTACAAAAAAATAGGTAGAAAGTGAAGACAGAGCGTTGACAAACCTGCGCACTACGCGTAAATTTCGCTCCCACAACGCAGCGCGGTTTGAAACCTCTTCAGCTACGCTCACGTTGCCCAGGTGGTGAAATTGGTAGACACGCTAGCTTCAGGTGCTAGTGGCCTCACGGCCGTGGCGGTTCAAGTCCGCCCCTGGGCACCATTCTTCTTCTCTTCGAAGTATATAGTTCTGAAAATTACCCAAGTATATTTAACAGTACGGCGGACTAACCCAGCCAAAAATCACACGCACAGTGCAGTGTGAAGCAGGGTTGAACGCTTGCATTTGGTCCGATTCGAAGAAGTCGCTGCCGAATCATCTGAAAGTATAATTGCGCATACGTTCGTATGGAATAGACTACCGGCGCCTGTCGCGGATTGCTTAACTTTTGATCATTAATCCGTATAGTTGCGGGCTTAAAGGTCGAGGTTGTCGCTATGCATATCAATACGAATTTAGAGAAAAAGGACTATCTCAACGCTTACAAGGACATGTTTGTTTTTCTTTTCCGTCATCCGCTGATCACCGCTATTTTTATAGTGGTTTGCCTGACTTGTGAACTTATTCCGTTTGCCTGGTTTCCGTTGAAAATGGCGGGTTACGCGCTGGCGATTTCGCTAATGGTGTGCGTGACTACGTTGCATTATCGTTCAGGATCACTTCAGGGTCTGCTGAGTGAGTGGCGCTTTCAGGGCGCGGTTTACCTTCCTGCTATTGCCTTGATCCTCGGGTTGAGCTGGCTGGGCTTTCTGGTGGCCGATACGTTACTGAGCGTCCTTTCTGAAGGCGAGACTCAGGGGGCATTACCGCCGGTGCAGGCTGTAACTGTCCAGGAAGACGGCAACACACTGTTCGTGGCCCTGTTTGCAGCGGCCATCGTGTGTGTAGCGCAAATTATGCCGCTGGTGCTGGCTCACTTCTGTCGTGGGCTGGGGCTTTCCCGTCATCAGGGAGAGAAAATCTGGCTGGCCTTAATGCTGCGGGCAAAAAGTCTGCTGGCGTTTATTCCAATAGCGCAACTGGTGCCGCTGAGTATCGCCATGAACTGGAATGTTGCCGGCGTGGTGATAGCGCTGGCGACCCTGTACTCCACCTTCTTACTGTTTATTGTTTTTAATATTTCACCCGCTCAGCCTCGTCGCTCGGTAGTGATGGACAACAATATAGCGGCAGGGCCGGCGGCCGGTTAGCTGCAACCCTGCGTTTCACCAGCTAAAAAGGTTGCTAACAGTCTTGCTGAAGTGCCTCCAGCGTTCTGTCTGCCACTGGCTGTGTCTGTTCACAGGCGCTGGTGGTGGCGGGCAGGTCGCGCATTTTGGCTGCTTGCTCGATGTTGGCAAAACAGTCGGTTAAAGCAGGCAGCGCCAGTTCACCGGCAGAACCTTTAAGGGTATGGGCCTGCGCCTGTACACCTGCCAGATCGCCGGTTTCAAGATTGCTACGCAGGGTCTGCCACTGCGTCGGGTATTGCTCTAAAAACAGCGCCACTACCCGTTGTAACAGGGACTCTTTGCCCATCATGCGGCGTAGCGCCTGGTCTTTATTCCACAACTCAGCAGTGGTTATCATTCTGATACTCCTTCTAAAGCCACATCGTATACCACCACACAATTGCGTCCTTGTGATTTGGCTTCGTACAGCGCTGTATCTGCCCGCGAAACGGCTTTTTTCAGATTACGGTCATCCGATGGCTGATACTCTGCTACCCCCGCGCTGACAGTCACTACTTTTTCCGGCGAGTGTTGATGAGGTATCGCCAGGGCCTTGATAACAGTCAGTAACCGTTGAGCCACCGCCAGAGCGCCAGCGGTGTCGGTTTCCGGAAGTACCACCAGAAATTCCTCACCTCCCACCCGGATCAGTTTATCCCGGGGACGCAGTAATGAATGCATGGTAGTGTGACTAACCTTATGCAAGCAGGTGTCACCCTGCAGGTGTCCATACTCATCGTTATACTGCTTAAAGAAATCGATGTCGAACAGGATGAACGCAAGGTCCCGCTCGTGACGCAGGCAGTCGCGGATAATGCCTGGCAGGCTGTCTTCGAGGTAATGACGGTTGAATGCGCCGGTGAGCCGATCCAAATAGATTAACTGTTCCAGCAGATCAGTCTTCATTTTATGATTCAGGTGGCTTTTCACCCGGTTGCGTAACGTAGTGGGATTAACGGGTTTTTCAACAAAGTCGACGCCACCGGCGTCCCAGCATTTTTCCTGCTCTTCATCGGTGGCAGAGCCGGTAACAAAAATGACCGGAATTTGACTGGTTTCAGCAATATCCGCCAGCAGGCGGCAGGCATCGTGGCCACTCATATCGGGCATCACCACGTCCATTAACACAAGGTCGGGACGTTGCGCGCGACAAAATGCTATCGCCTTGCTTGCACTGTCAGTGGTGGAGCACTCCACCATATCTTCCAGTAAAGACTCGAGTATTAACCGGCTGCTGGGCTGGTCATCAACTATCAATACGTGACAGTCCTGTATAGTGCGGGACGATTGCTGTTGCAAGTTGCCAACTCCTCATACTTGCGTGGTCGTGAGTGACCATCATTATTATTTTCGTCAGAGATGACGCACCCAGAGAAGTATACCGTGGACACGCTATTTATCCAGTTCTTAACAATCGTCATTAAATCGGCAAAGCGAATAGGGCGTCACCACGCCGGCCATGTCCTGCCATCGTGGCAAAGGCCACCGTTGAATTACGCGCCGGATGAAAGTAATTGCCATGCTAGCATACCGTATAACCACAAGGTGGCGAGCAGAGCAATCATGTAGAAATAACTCCGGGGGCTGGGGTTAAGCTCTGTAGCTAAACAGTAATACAGCACCATGTGGCCGATACGCGCAAGCGCAAACACCCATACCGTATAAGCCAGTATAGTCGGACTAACACTGACAAACATGGCAAGGAATGCCGGAAACACCAATACCGCCAGGTTTTCCAGGGAGTTCTGAAACGTGCGATGGCTACGAAACACAAAGGAATCGTGACTGAGGTTACCACTGACTTTTCCCGGTACATAGTGTGACTAGCTGCGGTGGGCACCGGCAGCCACCAGACTTTGGATTAGTACCGTTAGTAAAATAACCCATAAGCCCCAGACTGACATACTGTATGTAACAAACATGGTATTTAGTTCCCCGTGGTGTTGTTTGTTTGTCTACCCAGGGGCTTGTAGCCGGGATCATATCTGGAAAGCCGTGCTTTTCTACCCGTTAGTTCACTGTGGTATTCTGTTGGTTTTGATACCCGGGTGGGTGTATGTTGCCATACGAAGTACTTTTGACATTTTCTTTTTCTGCATTGCTGTTAAGCCTCTCGCCGGGCCCGTCAAACCTGTTTATCATGGCCTGTACAGTGAGTGGTGGGCGTGTTGCCGGCGCCTCTGCGGCTATAGGTATGGCGCTGGGTAGCTTTACGTATGTCATACTTACTGCATTGGGCCTGGCTGCCTTAATTGTGTATTCACCCACTATATTTACCGGGCTTACCCTGGCGGGCGCGATTTACTTGGTGGTATCCGGAGGACTGGCCTGGCGGGCCGCGGGCGAACTGGCAGTGCAATCCCGTCCACGGTCTGCGCCAAACAGATTGTGGATGCGCGGTCTGATGGTAGAGCTGACTAACCCAAAAACAGGGTTATTTTTTCTCGCGTTTCTGCCACAGTTTACCCGGCCGGCGTTGGGCAATGTACCTGAACAATTATTGGTGCTAGGGACGCTTTATGCTGTCATCGCTTTGGGGTGCGACCTCGTGGTCGTTAGCGCGTCGGCGAAACTGGGTCGGTGGTTACAGCAGCACCCCCGTCTGGCTAAGAAGCAAGAGCAGGGGGCCGCAGCAGTGCTCATTATTCTGGGCGTAGTAATACTGATAAACGCGCTGCCCGGGATGGATCTTAAATAGAACTTGCAGGACCCGACTATAACTTTTTGGCCACTGAGTCAGGCACTAAAACCTGGTCTATCACGTGAATAACGCCATTTGACGCCATGATATCGGTTTTGACCACTGTGGCGTTTTCCACCATGACCTTGCCCATGTCGCTGGAAATATTGATAACAGCGCCTTCCACAGTGGTCGCCTCGCTGAGTCCGGTTACCCTGTCAGCCGTAAACTTACCCGATACCACATGGTAAGTAAGCACTTGCACTAATGCTTCTTTGTTAGCTGGCTTTAATAACTTGTCCAGGGTTCCGGCGGGCAGAGCTTCGAACGCAGCGTTGGTAGGGGCAAACACAGTATAAGGGCCGGCATCTTTAAGAATGTCAGTGATACCAGCAGCCTCAATGGCGGTCACGAGGGTGGAGAAGGTGTCGTTACTGGCAGCAATAGTCACGATATCGTCTTTCGCTTGTTTGTGGTGACCCGCGAAAATACTGAAGCTGACACAGGTGAGCAGTACGGCAGTCGCGAGGTTGCGTATAGTTTTCATAGCAGATTGTCCTTTAACAGGTGATAAGAAATACGGGCGTAATACTTTGAGCCGTACCTTTGTTGATACGGGATAAAGAAACAAAGGGTTGGTTACAACTGCGTAATCTACGACGAATGACTGCTTCGCAGTCCTTAACGGTATGTGAAAGTGAATTTGCCGGTCTATACTTGATAAAGACGGCTAATTTACGTGAATAATGCCGTCTGGCAGTAAACGCAGAATGAGGATAATGCCAATGCAAGTTCGTCAGACAATTGCATGCTTTGGTATACTCGTATTACTGCAGGGATGCGCGAGTACCCCCGAAGAAACTGTGTCCAGCCCTTATCCGGCGCTGAAAGACGCGCTGTTCCCTAGCTATACCCTGTTTGAGCCGGAAAGCGAAGAGGCCGTATTCATGCTGGATGAGGAGGCCGCAGCGTTTGTAGCCGGCGCCATGTCCCCCAATCGCAGTGATCACTACAATATGCGGCAACTGGTTAAGAATATTTTTGAATACTCTGATGCCGGTCTCCAGTACCGAAACAGCGCCAACACCGTGGCCTCACGGACCTTTCAGAATCAAACCGCGAACTGCCTGTCGCTTTCTATCATGACCTATGCCATGGCAGCACATGCCGGTTACCGCGCCCAGTTTTATGAAGTGGATATTCCAGAGTACTGGACCCGCAGAGATGGCTACAGCCTGCTTAACGGGCATATTAATTTGCGAATTTCCCTGCCTGACGAACAGAACGTAACCCGCATGCAGGACGATTACATGGACGTGGATTTCGACCCTCAGAACGTACGTGAATATTTTCCCCGCAGGAAACTGAAAAAGCGGGTGGTGCTGTCCATGTTTTACAATAACAAAGGCGCCGACGCGCTCATTGCCAGTAGCTACAGCAAGGCCTATGCGTACTTTCGCAAAGCGGCACTGCTATCGCCTGAGTTACCGCAGTCGTGGGTAAACCTCGGCGTGCTGTATCGTCAGCAGGACGCCTATGCAGCCGCAGAAGAAGCTTACGAGCGCGCCATTGCGCTGGATAACGAAAATTTCACCGCCTGGGAAAACCTGGCCATTCTGTATCGCTATACCGACCGTCATGATCAGGCCGACCAAATTGCTGCGCGGCTGGAACGCCGGCGAGAGGATAACCCTTTCTATCATTTCATTTTAGGCGAGCAGGCTCTCGAGGCGGAGCAGCTGGAGGAAGCGCTCACCCATTATCGTCGGGCAATGCGCCTGGACAGCACCCGTCATGAGGTTTTGTTTGGCCTTGGTAAAACCTATTTTGAAATGGGTGATGTGACCCGCGCCCGCCAGTTTATCGAGCGAGCTGCACGGCATGCGCCGAATGCCCAGGAGCAGCAGCGCTATCAGGGCAAGTTGTCGGTATTGCAAAGCCGCTCCGATTAACCGCCACAAACAAAAAAGCCATGCAGCGAGCATGGCTTAGTGCGTCATATTTTAGCGTGCCAGTTAGATAACACCAAGTTCGCGCAGACGCTCCTGCAGGTATGAACCGGCAGTATGGCGGTCAGACAGTTTTACATCCGGACGGGGGTGTAAAAACAGCGGCAGTGAAATGCGTGACTTCGTCATGTCCGCATTTTCCGGGTTGATTACCCGGTGCGTGGTAGACGGGAAGTAGCCACCGGACGCTTCCTGCAACATGTCGCCAATATTGACAATCAGGTTACCAAAGTCACAGGGGACTTCCAGCCAGCTGCCGTCTTTCGCCTGCACCTGTAAACCCGGTTCGTTGGCCGCAGGCAGGATGGTGATCAGGTTAATGTCTTCATGGGCGGCAGCACGGATCGCATCCGGTTCTTCATCGCCCTGCAACGGCGGATAATGCAATACCCGTAACAATGTCTGGTCGCTGTCTTTGATCATATTCGACAGCGGTTCATTGTACAGCTTGCTGACTTCGTCGGGCGAGTGCTTTTCTATCCAGCCCAGCAGTTCCTTGGCTAACTCGGTGGCCTGACCGTAGTAGCCTTCCAGTTGCGGACGTAGTTCTGACGGGCACTGACCCCAGGGATAAAAATGGTAATACTCTTTGATGTCTTTCTTGGTAAATCCTTTCGCGACTTCTGACACGCTCTGCGGGAAGAAGCCGTCCTGCGTCCCCTTGTTATACAGGTACTGGTGTTTGTCTTCGCTATCAAAGAATCCCTGCCAGGACTCATAGATACCAGACACCATAGACTGCTGGATAGGGTGGTTTTTAAGTACACCAAACCCAGTCTCGCGCAGAGACTGTACGAATAACTCTTCGGCGTTGTCAGCCTGGTAGTCAACAGCAACTAATTGCATAGTAGGATCCCATAAGTTTAGACCGCGGCATTATAATCATAGACCCGCGAGGTGAAAAGGCGCAGACATAAATATTGAGCAAGGTCTGCGCGGGGGGTAATTTACAAAAAACTGACCGAATAGTCTACTGGCGTGGGCAATTAGCCCAGCGCCAGGAAGAATCCGGCCAGTGCCGCACTCATCAGATTGGACAGGGTTGCGGCGATCACCGCTTTCAGTCCCAGGCGGGCAATTTCTTTGCGACGAGTAGGGGCCATTGCACCCACGCCACCCATAAGAATGGCAATTGACGAAAAGTTTGCAAAACCGCACAGCGCGAAGGTAATGATGGCCTGCGACGACGCTGACAGTGCTTCTTTGTTTTCCAGGAAGCCCAGATAAGCCACAAACTCATTGACGACCACTTTCTGACCGATAACACTGCCGGCAATTTTCGCCTCTTCCCACGGCACGCCAATAGCCCATGCCAGCGGCTGCAGTAAAAAGCCCAGGATGCTTTCGAAGGTCAGATCTTCTACGCCTACCAGTTCGCCGGACCAGCCCACCAGGCCATTCAGCATGGCAATAAGGGCAATAAATGCCAGCAGCATAGCACCTACATTCAGCGCCAGGGTTAGCCCTGATGCCGCGCCACTCGCGGCCGCGTCGAACACATTGGCATAACCGGTATCTTCAGCGTCGATTTGATCAAGTTCATTATTGGTTTGTTCTGTTTCAGGCAAAATAATCTTGGCCATCAGCAGGCCACCTGGTGCGGCCATGAAGCTGGCCGCCAGCAGATATTTAAGCTCAACACCCATACCGGCGTACCCGGCCATAACCGAGCCAGCAATAGACGCCAGGCCGCCCACCATAATGGCAAACAACTCGGATCGGGTCATGTGCGGGATAAACGGGCGAACGACCAGCGGGGCTTCGGTCTGGCCCACAAAAATATTCGCCGCCGCCGACATCGACTCGGGTCGGCTGGTGCCCAGTACTTTTTGCAGGAAGCCACCGATTAAGCGAATGATCCAACCCATCAGCCCAAGGTGATACAACACCGCAATCAGCGACGAGAAGAAGATAATGACGGGCAACACGTTGAACGCAAAGATAAAGCCCAGCGACTTATCACCAATAGGCCCAAACACGAAGTTTATGCCCTGTTGGCTGTAATCAATGATGTTACCCACAAAACGGGTCATCTTAAGCAGGAGCTGTTTGCCTGGCTCAAAATACAAAATAAAGGCGCCAACCAGCGCCTGAATTGCAAACGCACCGCCTACGGTGCGCCAGTTTATAGAGCGTTTGGCCGATGACAGCAAAAAGGCAATGCCAAGCAATAGTGCAATGCCCACTAAACTAACCATGATGAATAATCCCTTACAATAAGGCCTGCTGGATGTGCGATTTTATAACGTCCAGAGCGATTTGGTTTTTGCCGCCCTGAGTTACTACAACATCAGCAGTAAACCGGCTTGGCTCTATGAATTGGTGGTACATAGGTTTGACTGTTTGTTCGTATTGTTTTGCCACCGATTCAATGGTTCTGCCACGCTCTTTGACATCGCGCATCATGCGGCGCATCAGGCAGATGTCGAGAGGCGTGTCGATGAATATCTTAACGTCATACAAAGGTGTCAGCTCTGGCCTTGCCAGCAACATGATCCCTTCCAGAATAATCACCGGCGCCGGGTTCAGGCGTTCAGTGTCAGGCAGACGGGTATGCGTTTTGAAACAATAATGGGGATAATCAATGGGCTCACCCTGACGCAAGGCCTGCAAGTGGGCCTTGAGCAGTTCATGCTCAAATGCATTGGGGTGGTCATAATTGTTTTTCTCACGCGCTTCCATCGGCAGATGGTCTTGCGCACGATAGTAGTGATCTTCTCGTAAGATCTGGACCGGACGCCCCTGAGCAGAGAAACCGTTGTACAAATTTTCAGTAAATAACGACTTCCCCGAGCCGGACGCTCCGGAAATGGCAATAATTAACGGCGATTGCATAATACATAATAGCTATTTTTCTTGGTGCAAAGATACGCGTTTGGTCCTCACGAATCAATGTAAAGTTCGTGATTCCTTGCCAATGGTGTGATGGTTGCTTGTGGACAGGTGTTGCGAATTTGTTCAGTTGCCGATAATTTCCACATCCTCATCGGTCAGGGTGGTCAGTGCGAAAGAGTGCTGTTTAGAGCGTGAGCCCTCGCCCTGCGCCCGTGGCGGATAATAGCGGGTTTTGTCGCTGGCAAACTCACTGAATACTTCATCCAGGGCCGCGCGTACCTCACTCAGGGTTTTATCCAGGTTGGCGTTAAAGTCGGGGCGTTTGCGCTTAGTGTGACCTAACTCAATCAGGCGGCTGAATATGCGGTTGGCACCGGCCACCAGTTCATCGGGAATATCTTTGTGATGCTGGAGTGGTTGCTCCGGATGCTCGATGCAGTATCTGACCAGCGCGGTATAGAAACATAACGGCTTATTTTGCAGCACCACGGCAGTGTCGGTCACATTGTTGCCCAGCGACTTGGTTAACAGATTAATAACCAGCTTGGGTTGCGGTGGCGCAATGTCCGGGCTGTCTGTCTGATCGCGCTTTTTCTGTCGCAGCCACACCCGGGTGTAAATGGGCAGGGCAAGCAGCGCAGCCAACAGGGCCAGCGGGCTGAATTCCATAACTGAAAGCCGGGAGGTGGTAGCCACCTGCATGGCAATCTGCTGTTCCGCAGTATTGAGTGACAGGGTGGACCGGCGGGTAAACTGTGTGGGAATTTCACCGTTAAAGTTGACCGACTGAATACTGACGACCATCAGCGGATAATCATTATTGTAGAGCGCAGAATTCAGGCGCGACAGATACCGCTGCACCGCTGACTGGTTAATCGGCATGTTCAGCAGTTCATTGCCTACATCCAGATACGCAGAATCCAGACTCACCCGGTCGGTAAGGTGATCAATGGCGAGGTGCTCAGTGGCGGCATGACCGGCAAGCTGGGCACCTATGGCGACGAGCTGGAAGACGACTACCAGGCCAGCCAGCAGGAGGGTGAACCGGTAGCGACGCCGAAGATTGTTAGTTACCGTCATGACTATCCTCACATGGCTGTATCAGCTCAACGCTCTGATAATACGCGCGGCTGTGGCTGGCAGATAATGCCTTGATAACCTGTTGCGCGGCGCAGCGCAGATCGGTGTTACGGGTTTGCATTTTCAAGTACCACCGCATACCTGAGACACCTTCATGCAGCGCGGTTATATAGTTTTTCGAGAGCAGCGTTTCATCGCCCTTGCCCCAATAAGACGCAATAATGTCTACGTCGCCGGCAAGCAAAGCGCGGCGTAAGTCTTTGTGGGAGTTAAAGTGCAGCAGCGAAATGTTGTCGTCGTTGATACCCAGCGACTTGAGGACGGTTTTAGGCACAATATGACCGGACCGGCTACTGGGGTAATCGAGAATGCCAATACGCTTACCCAGCAGATATTCTTTTGAGAGTTCCGGCTTTTCTTTCAGCGCGATGAAGTAGGCGCTGTAATCGGGGTGTGAAGCAATGGTCTCGTAGCCATAGATTTGGTCGGCGCCAAATGCCTCTACCACATTGCTTTTTACCAGCGCTAAGTCAACCACGCCGTGATTAATGTACCGGAAAGTGTCGTAATCGCTCTGACCCAGCACCACATTGACATTGCCAAACTGGCGCTGGATAACCTTGTTCTTACAGAAGCTGTCGATAGCTTTGACGGCCACTGTTTTGTCAGTGACGTAAATATCAAAGCTGTCCTGATTGACTGAAAACGCCTTTTCACAGTGGAAACTTTGGCCTGTTTGCGGAGATATTTCCGGCAATGAGGAAAAACTTGTCACAAAATTCACCCACCCGCTGCCAAGTAGCAGGAGTACGAGCAAAATATACTGGATAGGTTTGGGAATGCGCACCGCGGACAAATTACTGCTCAAAACGTTGCCTTATTTAATAAGGTGATTTCACCAGTTAAGTTTATTTAATGCAACCAGTAAGTTTACTTTAACATGTTTAGTGCTTGTTTTTATTCAGCATTTTATAAATAAATTTGAATGGCAACAAACGCTGTTTATTAATGCGAAATGACTAAAGAATAGACCGCATTACAGGATGGGTTGTCGATATAATACTAATAAATAAGTTTTGTTGACCGGATGGTCAGGTTTGGCGCTGAAGTTGGTGTGTAAACAGTATGTTAACACGCATTTTTGCACCAGGCTGTCATCATAATGCAACACAACGCGACAACAATCCTGATGCCGAAAACGAAAGCAGCATGCACTTATATATGGGCCGTAAGAGCCACAATACAAGTGCAATTCCGCCTAAAATAAGGGAAACACACATGATTAGTAAAACTCAGTTCACTCGCGTTGCGATGGCTGTTGCTCTGTCAGTTGGTGTCGCTACCACTGCCGTGGCTAACACAGGTCAGTCGTCAGCTATGCGTGGTACGATTGTCGGGCCGCAGGGTAATCCTGCTGCAGGTAGTGCAATTACCATTCTTCACCAGCCTTCTGGCACAGTGAAAGAAGCCACTGTAAACGCAGAAGGTTTGTTCTCTGCGCGTGGTCTGCGTGTTGGTGGTCCCTACACCATCATTGTTGAGTCAGACAAATTTCAGAGCCGGGTTATCGAAGGTGTTTATCTTGACCTGAACGATACCTTCCAACTGAATGCACAGCTTGAGTCTGTGTCTGACGTTGAGCGTATCGTGGTAACCGGTACCCGTGACTTCTTCTCTAACAGTGGTTCTGACTCGGTATTTGGTGAAGAGTTCATCAACAATGTGGCCACGTTCAACCGTGACCTGAAAGATGTGGTACGTAATAACCCACTGGCAGCGGTAAGCCCTGACGGTGACGAACTGAGTGTTGCCGGCACCAACCCGAAATACAATGCCGTGACCATCGATGGCGTGGGCATTAACGATACTTTTGGTCTGCAAAGCAATGGTTACCCCACTTCACGTCCGCCTATTTCACTGGACGCTGTTGAGCAGGTATCGATTGAATACGCACCATTTAATACCCGTGCCGGTAAGTTTGGCGGCGGTAACATCAACGTGGTTACCAAGTCTGGTACCAATGAAGTATCAGGTTCCGTGTTCTTTGAAACGGTTCCTACCACTGGTGATGCGATCGATAACCGCGACCCAGACGGCGATGTTGAGTTCCCTACCACTAACGAAGAAGAGTCTTACGGCTTTACGTTAGGTGCGCCGTTAATTGAAGACAAACTGTTCTTCTTCGGCTCTTATGAGAAGTGGGAAGAAGATGTTGTTCTGGATTTTGACCCATCAACGTATTCAGCTGAAGCATTAGCTGACGCCAATTCTGTAGTCAATATTCTGCAAAGCAAGTATGGCATTACTGACTCAATCGGTGGTGCTCCTGCTCCTAACGAAGATGAAAAAGTACTCATCAAACTGGACTGGAACATTAACAGTGATCATCGTGCAGATATAACCTACAGCAAGCAGGAAAGTGCACAGGCGCGTAACTTTAATGACTCGCCTCGGGATATCCTGCTGACCTCTAACGGTTGGACTTCAGAACAAACCAACGAATTTATCACTGCGCACATTTACTCTGACTGGACAGCAGACTTCTTCACTGAAATCAGCATGTCATATAAAGAGTTCGAGCAAGCGTCGGTTACCAAGAATTCACTGGGCGAAATTAATGTTCGTGGCGAAGCGGTTGATGTTGTAGCGGGACAAGATCAGTTCCGTCACGCCAACGTACTGGCCAACGAAGTATTTAACCTCGGCTTCCACGCGACTTACCTTGCCGGTGACGTTGAATACAAGTTTGGTGCTGAGATGGAAGATACCACCAACTACAACCTGTTTGCCGAAGGTTCAGATGGTGTGTGGGAATTCGACAGCATTGAAGATTTCGAAGCTGGTGAAATCGCTGAGTTTTACTACAGCAACGCATTCACGAACAATGAACAGGATGTGGCTTACGACGTAGACAGCACCACTTACGCGCTGTACGGCGATGCCACCTTTGACCTGACTGATGACATTATTGTTACTGCCGGTCTGCGGTATGAGTACCTGTCAGTTGATCAGGCGCCTATGCTGAACCAGAACTTCCTGGACACTTACAACTTTGAAAATACTGAAAACCTGGATGGGTTTGATATCTTCCTGCCACGTGCCAGCTTCAACTGGACTGTCAGTGATGCGGTAACAGTACGCGGTGGGCTTGGACGCTATACCGGTGGTACGCCACTGGTGTGGATTTCCAATGCTTACACTAACGATGGTGTGACTCTTGATTCAGTAACATTGGATTCGTTGGACCCGTCACAGGTTGACTTTACGTCTGTACCTCAGGCGGCCCGCGATGCGTTGTCACAGGGTTCCGGCAGCACTAACCAAATCGACCCTGATTTCAAACTGCCTTCAGACTGGCGTTATCAGTTAGCCGCTGACGTGGTCTTTGATGTTCCTCACCTGGGTGAAGACTTCGCGTGGACCACAGAGCTGACCTACGTTGACCGTGAAGACAGCGTATACTGGGTAGACTTGTCTCGGGTTGATAATGGCAATCGCACCGCAGATGGTCAGCGCATTATCTGGGACAATGTTTACGACGGTACCGAATTTGAAGACAATTTCGATATTCAGCTGACTAATTCTGATGACGGTGGCCGCAGCATTCTGTTGACCACAGCACTGAATAAAGCCTGGGATAACGGCTTCTCCTTTAATGCCTCGTACACCAACCAGGACATTACCGAAGCTAACCCTGGCACCAGTTCACGTGCGGTTTCTAACTACCAGTATGAAGTAACACTGAACCGTAACAACCCACTGGTGGGCACAGCATACTACGAAGTTGAGCATCGTTTTGTACTGAACTTAGGCTACAAAACTGAGTTCTTCGAAGGTTACGAAACCAACTTTAACCTGTTCTTCGAGCGCCGCTCTGGCCGTCCATTCTCATGGACCCTGGGTGCGTTCCGTGACGGCGACCTGGGTGACCAGCCGGCACTGGATGATTCGGATATCTACATTCCTTACATCCCGACTGGTGCGGACGATCCAAACATGGACTTCGCCGCGGGCCTGAGCTACGAAGAAATTATGGCCATCGCCGAAGAAGCTGGGGTTGCTGGCGCTGCCGGTGGCTATGTTGAGAAATACTCAGCGACGCAGCCATGGTTTGCGACTGCTGACCTGTACATTTCTCAGGAAGTACCGGGTTTTGTGGAAGGTCATAAAGGTAAGGTTTACCTGACTGTGTCTAACTTTGCGAACATGCTGAATGATGACTGGGGCAAAGTGTACCGCATGCGCTTCCCGCAACAGATCCTGTTCGACTATGACGTAAATGAACAAGGCCAGTATATCTACAGCGAGCGCTTCGGTGGAACCGAGACTGCTAACTTCGATACCTTCGATGTTTCAGAGTCTACCTGGCGACTGAAAGTTGGCGTTAAATACACATTCTAATAACGATAAATAACGTCAAACACCTCAAGCCGGTTACCTCAGGGTAACCGGCTTTTTTAATTATTTTATTTATCGTCCTCGCCGGATGTCATTTGCCTGTCAGGCCGTTCCCTGCCGCTGTCATGGCACAGAAATAAATGTCTGCTACCCTCCTCATTGTTGGTTAAATTTCATTCGCTATGTAACTCGTGTCACAAAAGTGTCATATTAACCAGCGAGAATCGAGCCGCTGTTACCTGTGGGCCGCTTATGTTGCTTTCACATGGTTCAAAAAAATAGAGTTAAAACAAGGGAAACACATCATGCACACATCATCCAAACTGAGCCGCATTGCGGTCGCAGTTGCGCTGTCTGTCGGGTTGTCTACAGCCGCTGTGGCTCAACAGACATCATCCGGTATTCGCGGAAACATCACTGGGCCTCAGGGCAATGCTGATGCTGGCGCCACAATAACAATTTTGCATATTCCATCGGGAACAGTGCGTGAGGCCGTGGTTGGCGAGAGTGGTCAATTCTCGTTAAAAGGCTTACGGGTAGGTGGTCCTTATCAGATTATCGTGGACTCCGACCGCTTCGAAGATACTGTGGTAGAAGATGTGTATCTAACTCTGGGTGAAGACTACAACCTGAGCATGGCACTGGAAGCCGAGCGCGATATCGAAAACATCGTGGTGACCGGGTCCGCTATCAGTGCCACTGCGTTTAACGAACGTGGTCCTTCTGCTACCTTTGGTTTAGAAGAGCTTGAGCAAGCACCGTCTATCAACCGCAATATCACCGATATCGTGCGTATCGACCCGCGAATTTATGTAGATGAGTCTCGTGGCGATGAAAACTCAATTCGCTGTGCCGGTAAAAGCCCCCGCTTTAACAGCTTTACCCTGGACGGTGTGCGAGTGAACGACTCTTTCGGTCTGAACCAGAACGGTTATCCCACCGAGCGTATGCCTTTCCCTTACGACGCTATTGAGCAGGTTGCCGTTGAGCTGGCACCCTTTGATGTGATGTACGGAGGCTTTACTGCCTGTAACATCAACGCAGTGACCAAGTCAGGTACCAACGAAATTCACGGCAACGTGTTTGCTGATTACACCAGCGACAGCTTCCGCGGTGACTCAATAGAAGGCGACAAAGTTGACGTCGGTAATTACTCCGAGCGTCGCTACGGCTTTACCGTAGGTGGCCCGCTGATTGAAGACAAACTGTTCTTCTTTGCAGCGTATGAAAAACTGGAAGGGGCAAACCTGTTCTTCCGCGGACCAACAGGTTCGGGTGCGGCAGATCAGGTGGATATTACCCAGGCTGAGCTTGATGAAATTGCCAGCATCGCGCGGGATGTCTATCAGTACGATCCGGGTCCAATTCCTTCAAGCTTCGATAATGAAGATGAAAAAGTGTTGCTGAAACTGGACTGGAACATCAATACCCAGCACCGCATGTCGTTAACGTACAACTATAACGATGGCAACAACTTCACCGAGTCCGACGGTGACAACGATGAGTTTGAATTTGCTAACCACCTGTACGAGCGCGGCGCTGAGCTGGAATCGTGGGTAGGTGTATTGTATTCAGACTGGACCGATCAATTCACCACTGAAGTCCGGGTAGGCTACCTTGACCTGCAAAACCGCCAGAACTCAGTAGGCGGTACTGACTTCGGTGAAATTCGTGTTGAAACCGATGACGTTGATGTTTATCTGGGTGGCGATGACAGCCGTCAGTCAAACGTTCTGGGCTACGACCTGCTGAACCTGTCATTCCGCGGTTTCTACTACTTCGATAATGGCCATGAGCTGACGTTCGGATTAGAGCGTGAGTCGCTGGATATTTTCAATCTGTTTGTTCAGCACACCGAAACTGAAATTCGTTTCGACGGCATTGAAAACTTCCGTAACGGGTTTGCCGATGCGATTTATTACAACAATGCGCCCTCACATAACCCGGAAGATGCCGCGGCTGACTGGGGCTACGCGTTAAATACTGCCTATGTTCAGGATGAGTTCTACTACGGTGATTTCACTTTCATGCTGGGCATGCGTTATGACTGGTATACGTCCAGCGACCGACCTGAAGAAAACACAGACTTTGTGGCTGACTATGGTTTCTCCAACACGGAAACTCTGGATGGAGAAGGTCTTTGGCAACCACGTATTGGCGTAACCTATGAGTGGACCGAAGACACCACATTGCGTGGTGGTTTAGGCCTGTACTCGGGTGGTAACCCCAATGTATGGATCTCAAACAGCTTCTCAGCAAATAACGTGCTGCAATTCGGGCAACGTGGCCGTTCGTTCGGTTATACCGATGGTTCACGCTCACTGTTTGATGACGACGTAGTGTATGCGGGTCTGGAAGACGGTGTACCAAATGGCCCAGGCTACGGTATTCCGCAAGAGCTGTATGATGCTGTGTCAGGTGGCGTAGGTGACAACTTCGAAATTAACTATCTTGAGCCGGGCTTCAAGGTGCCCTCGGAGTGGAAACTGTCTCTGGGTGTTACTCATATATTCCCACAGCAATATGTGGTTACTGCAGACTTGTTAGTGAGCCGTCGCCAGGATCAGGCCATCATTTTACGTGGTGACCTGGAGCAGGTGGGTACTACCGAGGACGGTTATCCTCAGTATGACAGTGTCCGCGAACCCAGCTTCAAGCTGGCTAACTCCGAAACCGACAGTACCTCGTTGACTGCATCAATTGGCGTAGCCAAGCAATACGACAACGGCATCGACTTCACGGCCGGTTACTCGTACAACGACGCTGAAGATGTGCAGCCTATGACCAGTGCGGTGGCGTTCTCGAACTACACCAACCGCGCGTTCTTCGACCCGCAGGAGCAGGTGTCTTCTACGTCGAACTACAACATTCGTCATCGTTTCACCGCGACACTGAACTACGAGACGCTGTGGTTTGACGATTACGCCACACGCTTCTCGCTGTTTGGTTCACTGAACGAAGGCCAGCCGTACAGCTTTGCGTATAACGGTACGGTTGACCCTTATGGCTTCACGCCGTTCCTGGACTTCGCGGAAAACGTCCTGGAGCCAGGTGCTGAGCGTAACAGTGAGTACGGTTCATGGTGGGGCAAGCTGGATCTGCGGGTTACCCAGCAGCTGCCAGGCTTCTCTGAAGGTCACAGTGCACAGGCATTCTTCGTGGTTGATAACCTGACGAACCTGCTAAACGATGACTGGGGTATTCTGGAACAGGTTGATTTCCCTAACCTGGTTGGGCCGGGTGACCGTGCAGAATCCCGTGTTGGTGATGCGTCACTGTACGAAATTCGTGTAGGCGTTGAATACCGCTTCTAATTCGCACAGCGAAACATATAGAAAGCCGGCCACTCTGTGACCGGCTTTTTTTATGCCTGACGTACCCAGAGCCCCGAAGAGTGAGCAAGGACCCACTATTACTGATTTCTTTTATAAAATTAATAATCTGCTTTGGCGCAATACCAGTACCCATCTTAGATGACACTTTTGAAAGGAGGGTACATGAGCAAGCGAATTTTAATGGTAATGACGTCACACGAAGTGCTGGGTGATACGGGCAACAAAACCGGCGCGTGGCTGGAGGAGTTTGCTGCACCGTACTATGCCTTTGTCGACGCCGGGTACACGGTAACGCTGGCGTCTACGATGGGCGGACAGGTGCCTCTTGATCCAAATAGCCTGGGTGATGACGCGATGACCGATGCTACCCGTCGTTATGCCGATGACGAGCAGGCAAGGTCCGCGTTAGCTTCCACGATCCCGTTGGAAGACGTGATCGCGGATGAGTTCGATGCCGTGTTTTATCCCGGCGGGCACGGCCCGTTGTGGGATCTGTCTGACAATGCCCACTCCATTGCACTGATTGAAGCGATGGCGAAAGCCGATAAGCCGATTGGGGCAGTATGTCACGCGCCCATTGTACTGAAAGAGGTGAAAGGGCCTGACGGTAACGCATTCATCAAAGATAAGGACGTGACCGGGTTTACCAATGCGGAAGAAGAGGCGATGGAGCTGACTCAGGTGGTGCCTTATCTGGTTGAAGACGAGCTGGTAAAACAGGGCGGTAAGTTTTCAAAGGCAGACAATTTCGAACCCCATGTGTGCGAAAGTGATCTGTTGGTGACCGGACAGAACCCGGCCTCCTCAAAGCCTGCGGCCGAGGCGCTTATTGCACGGCTGGGTAAATAAGCCTTATATTGTGAGTAGAAAGGGGAGCGTTTTGCTCCCCTTTTTTTATTGCTAGACGTTGTCGAACAGGTCTTCCACCCGTTGTCGTAAGTCTTCAATTTTTTCCACATCGGCAGGGGCTATAAAAATGGTATCGTCCCCGGCAATGGTCCCCAGCACGCCGTCTTTTTTGCTCAGCGAGTCGAGCAGCCGGGCAATCAGTTGTGCCGCGCCGGGACTGGTGCGGATAATCACCATCACGTTGTTATGCACAATATCCAGCACTAATTGTTTTAACGGGCTTTTGGCGGTAGGCATGCCCAGCTCAGGCGGCAGGCAGTACACCATGTCACCACGGGCGTTGCGGGTGCGCACGGCGCCAAATTTACTCAGCATGCGCGAAATTTTAGACTGGCTGATATTGTCGAAACCCTGTTCTTTAAGTGCTTCAACAATTTCGCCCTGCGAGCCATAGCTTTCAGCTTTCAGTATCTCTTTGAAAGCCTTAATTAATTGTTCTTGTTTTTGATTTGCCATAGTGCCCTGTAAACAATTCGAGGGTGAAGAAAGGGGATATATTGTGCCGGAGAGGTGAACTTTGTGCAATTTAATTGCATAATCATTCACGATTTTGAATATTGCTCAAAAAGTTGTGCCCATTGCCAGCCAATGGGCTATAAGGTGATTGAGTTTTCCCCTTCGTTGCATTAGTGTGACGTTCCCTTTTTTATACGTGAGTATTCCATAGGAGAAATGGTATGAAAGTAGCCGTGTTAGGTGCTGCCGGTGGTATTGGTCAAGCGCTGTCTTTGTTGTTAAAAACACAACTGCCAGCAGGTTCTGAATTAGCGCTGTATGATGTTGCGCCAGTTGTACCTGGTGTTGCTGTTGATTTGAGCCATATCCCCACTGCGGTAAAAGTAACCGGTCACGGTAAAGAAGACCTGGCAGATGCGCTTACCGGATCTGATGTTGTGCTGATCCCTGCCGGCGTACCCCGTAAGCCTGGTATGGACCGCTCCGACCTGTTTAATATCAATGCTGGCATTGTGCAAAACCTGGTTGAAGGTGTTGCTGAGCATTGTCCGTCTGCGTGCCTGGGTATTATCACTAACCCGGTCAATACCACAGTGGCGATTGCAGCAGAAACCCTGAAAGCGAAGGGTTGCTACGACAAGAACAAATTGTTCGGTGTCACTACGCTGGACGTGATCCGTGCAGAAACCTTCGTAGCCGAACTGAAAGACGTAGACCCAGCGGTTACTCACGTACCGGTAATTGGTGGCCACTCGGGTACCACTATTCTGCCGTTGCTGTCTCAGGTAGAGGGCGTATCCTTCTCTGATGACGAAGTTGCCAGCCTGACAAAACGTATCCAGAATGCCGGTACCGAAGTGGTAGAAGCGAAAGCCGGTGGTGGTTCAGCCACACTGTCTATGGGTCAGGCCGCTGCCCGTTTCTGTCTGTCGCTGGTAGCGGCAATGCAGGGCGAGAACGTAGTTGAGTATGCCTACGTACAAACTGATGACAGCGATGACGCAGCATTCTTTGCACACCCGGTACGCCTGGGCGCGAATGGGGTAGAAGAAATCCTGCCGTACGGTGAACTGAGCGACTTTGAGCAGAAAGCCAAAGAAGACATGCTGGAAGGTCTGCGTGGCGACATCAAAATGGGCGTTGACTTCGTTAACGGCTAATCCCTGCTGACACTTTCGCATTCAGCTATACAGAGCGCCTTTCCTTAACGGGGAAGGCGCTTTTTTTTGTTATTGCGTGTGTGGCGCGGAAGAGCTGGTGTATGCTAAAGCATCATGATTAAGAGAAGGAATCACCCATGAAACAAGGATTGTTAACAGCTGTACTGCTGGTACTCATAAATTTTCCGGTTATTGCTGACAGCGAAACTTACGAACCGCCCCCTGCGGCATTTCGCTCGCCAGAACTTACCTACACCGGGGCCGCCATCCCATTTTCCAGTTATGCCGAATGGCTGACGGCAGTCAAACAACAGTCCAAACCTTTACTTCGCGCCGAACGATGGCAGCGCAGCATTGATCCCCGTGACTTTGATCGCCTGAAGGCAGCCACCGATGCACACTGGTTAACCTATCAGTCAGATGGCCTGACTATTGCCGGGGTAATTGCCTATCCCACAGCCCCCGTATCAGAGAAGCTTCCGGTAGTTATTTATAACCGTGGGGGCAATAGTCGTCACAACGTCACACGCACACGCCTTTACAATATGCTGCTTCCAATTGCGGAACAGGGGTATATTGTACTGGCCAGTAATTACCGTGGTTCAAAGTACAGCGAAGGCACCGATGAATTCGGCGGTAACGATGTGAATGACGTGCTGCGGCTGATTGATATTGCCAAAACTTTGCCCGGGGCCGACGGTAGTAAGATAGCGCTGATGGGGGTTAGCAGGGGGAGCATGATGAACTGGCTGACATTGCGTAAGCGCCCTGAGAACATTTCTGCCGCGATAATGATAGCAGGCAGCGTTAATGCCTTTAACAGCACTCAGCGCCGTCCTGAAATGAAAAAACTCATGGCCAGTATGATTCCGGGTTTTGCTGATAATCAAAAAGCAGAGCTTGAACGTCGATCTTCAATTTACTGGATGGACGAACTGGACCGCAACGTACCCATTTTATTGCTTCACGGTACTGACGACTTACGCGTCAGCTACGATAACGCCACACTGGCCGCAGAACGCCTCTCTGCGTTATCTCATCCGCATAAACTGGTCACATTTTCCCATGGCGATCACAGTCTTTCGTTTTACCGCACACAAATGCTGACCGAAGTGATCGCGTGGCTTGATCGCTATTTGCAGGACACATAAAACTGCACCAATAAAAAAGCCCGCGTGAAGCGGGCTTTGTATTGATAGATGAATGATTACTTAGCCGGTATTGCGCATACCGATGGCGATACCCGCAATGGTCACCATCATGGCACGTTCCAGCTCACTGTTCTTGGCATCTTCACCGGCTTCCCGGATACGTTCGAGCAACTCAATTTGCAGATAATGCAGGGGCTGCAGATACGCCGCGCGAACCTCCATTGACTCTTTGCCGGAGGGATCGTTTGCCATAATGCTGTCCTGACCGGTCAGCGCAAGCAGCGACTCGATGCTTTCTTCCAGTTCAGTGCGTAACGCCTTCCCAAAGTGTTTCAGTTCGTCCGGTACCAGCCGGGCATCGTATTCTGCGCTGATGCGGGGGTCGGCTTTATGAAACACCATATCCAGCATCGACAGCCGTGAACGATAGAAAGGCCATTCGGTGAACATTTCGTTGACGATTTTCTCGTCGCTTTCAGATTTCACTTTGTCGATAGCGCGCATCACGCCTAACCATGAGGGCAACACCAGTCGCGTTTGCGCCCAGGCGAATATCCATGGAATAGCGCGCAGGCTCTCGATCCCGCCCTGCGGTTTACGCTTAGAAGGACGGCTGCCCAACGGCAGTTTACCCAGCTCCTGTTCCGGAGTGGCTACCCGGAAGTAAGGGACAAAGTCTTTGTCCTGACGGACGGTGGCGCGGTAATTATCGCGGCCCAGCCCGGCCATCTTGGTGATAAGCTCACGCCACTCCTGCTTCGGTGCCGGGGGCGGGAACAGCATGGCTTCGATTATCGCGCTGGTATAAATACCCAGGCTGCGTTTTGCCAGTTGTGGCATCCCAAACTTATAGCGAATGGTTTCACCCTGCTCAGTTACCCGGAAGCCGCCATCCAGCGAGCCGGGAGGCTGTGAGTGAATAGCCGCATGGGCAGGCAGACCGCCCCGGCCAATAGTACCACCACGGCCGTGGAACAGCGTCAGGGTGCAGTCGAATTCCTCGGCCAGTGCAACCAGCGCTTCCTGCGACTCATACTGCGCCCAGCCTGCAGCCAGTGCGCCGGCATCTTTCGCTGAGTCAGAGTAACCAATCATGACGTACTGCTGGCCTTTCACATAGCCGCGATACCAGTCGATAGACAACAGCTTGCGCATCACGATCGGCGAATTATTCAGATCGTCTAGCGTTTCGAATAACGGCGCCACCGGCATTGGCCAGGTTACGCCGGCTTCCTGCAGCAGGAGCTGAACGGCCAGCACGTCAGACGCTTCGCTGGCCATAGAAATAATATAAATACCAAAGCCAGTCTGGCTGTGCTTGGCAATAACCCGACAGGTATCCAGTACTTCTTTCACATCATCAGACGCATTCCATTTCGCCGGGAATAAGGGCCGCTTCGAGCTAAGCTCACGCAGCAGGAAAGCCTGCTTGTCCTCTTCACTCCACTGCCCGTAGTCACCCAGACCCAGATAACGGGTCAACTCGCTGAGTACATCAGCGTGCCGTTCGGAGTCCTGACGAATATCCAGTTTTAACAGGTGAACGCCGAAGCAGCGCGCACGGCGAATGGTGTCCAGCAGAATACCGTCTGCCACCACTTTCATGCCGCAGTCGCACAATGAGCGATAACACAGCAGCAGCGGCTCCATCAGCTCTTCATTGCTGGTGATCCAGTCGGATTCATCCGGATTTTTACCGGCCAGGTAGTCTGAAATACCGTCGCGGGTAGCAATGAACCGGCGAACGAGCGGGCGTAGCAGGGCCCGATATGGTTCATTAGCATCATCACCCACAATCGCGCGTAATTCGTCATTACAGTCGAACATTGAGAGCTCGACCTGTAACTGGTCAAGATCCATGGCGAACAGCTTGGCGGCGCGCTTACGGGCCAGTAATAAGACCTGTTCGGTGACCTTGGACGTTACAAAAGGGTTACCGTCACGGTCGCCGCCCATCCAGGAACTCAGCTGCACAGGCGCTGCATCAAGAGGCAGGGCCACCTGGTAATCTTTCTGCAGACGATCATTAAGCTCGCGCAGGAAATCAGGCACGGCTTCCCACAGTGAGTTTTCAATCACTGAAAAGCCCCAGCGCGCTTCATCTACAGGGGTAGGGCGCTCAGAGCGGATTTCTTCGGTGTGCCAGGCCTGGGCAATCAGATCGGCAATGCGGGTTTCAATTTTTTCACGCTCGGCGTCGGTGATGCTGTCCTGATGCAGTTCTTTCAGACAGCGGGCCAGCTCCTTATGCTTATGGATAAGAGTGCGCCGGGTAACTTCGGTGGGATGCGCGGTAAGCACTAAATCGATATTCAGTTTGGCGACGGCTTTTTGCACGTCTTCGGCGGACAATTCGGCTTTGTCGAGATGTTCGAACAAGGCATCGATGGAGGCGTCCACATTCATGGCGCTGTTGTATTCCTGCTCGGCAATGTTGCCCAGGTTCAGAAACTGAGCAAAGGCCCGGCCTACCGTTAACAGGTCCGAATCTGACATGGTTTTGAAAATTTCTTTCAGATTTTCACTGCGTTTGTCATCGCCCTGATATGAAGCACGCCCGTCTTTACGGATGGTTTCAATCTTATCGAGCCACTCCTGCCCCAGTTGTGCCTGGATAGTTTCTCCCAGGGTTTTGCCCAGGTAACGAACCGTGTCTTTTAGTTCCGCATCATAGTGTGATTGCATTGTATCCTCCTGCTTGCGTGCTTTTCACCTTACTGTTTCCCGACGACGATGTCTAACGCCATAGGGTTATAAATTAAACCGTTTAGTTTAGTTCAGTTTGCTTCGAATTTTGTGTCAGGCAAGAAAATACGTGGTGTGATACACTCCCGTCCCGAAAAATACTGGCGCGTTATTCATTGTACTGATTGGATAAAACTTAACCAGTATATGTAATTTTATTTCAGGAGTTATTGTGACTGATACTTTCGATACAGTTGAAAAACAGGCCAGCTATGGCATTGGTTATCAGATGGGTGAGCAACTGCGCACCAACCCTTTCGACGGCATGGCAGTTGACGCTGTGGTAGCCGGATTGCGCGATGCCTTTGCTGGCGAAGCGCAGCAGGTAGACAACGACACCCTGCGTGAAGCCTTTGGTGAAATTCACCAGCGTCTGCAGGCAGCCAAAGCTGAAGCCAGCAAAGCTGTGATTGAAGAAGGTAATGCTTTTCTGAGCAAGAACGCTGAGCGCGAAGAAGTCAATGTGACTGAGTCCGGCCTTCAGTATGAAGTGCTGGCGGAAGGGGAAGGTAATTCACCTGAGGCTGACAGCACAGTACGCGTGCACTATCACGGTACCCTGCTGAACGACCAGGTTTTCGATAGCTCTTATGAGCGCGGTCAGCCGGCGGAATTCCCGGTAAACGGCGTGATCAAGGGCTGGACAGAAGCGCTGCAGATGATGAAAGAGGGTGCCAAGTGGCGCTTGTATGTGCCTAATGAGCTGGCCTACGGCGAGCAAGGTGCAGGCGCAGCCATCGCCCCTTACAGCACGTTGGTATTCGACGTTGAGTTGCTTGACGTACTGAGCTAACGGCGTGCCGGAGCAGCCTGCCATCCTGGCTGCTTCGGTTAATTTCTTCATCCGGCTTTCCTGAGCCTGCCTCACCCACGCCTGAACTCACCGGCTCCATTCTGCCTGTGACTGTTCCTACCACCCCTTTTATCCCCGGAAAACGTTGGCAAATCAGCCATTTCTTATTACTCTAGCGGTTCACGTAAACAACCTGTTAAACGGACTGATGAGTAGCCATGTCCAAGCCATCGCAAGGGGATGACGAGACACTTCCCTATACCCGTATTGATAAAATGAACGCTGCATTGTGCCGCTGGGTGAGTATTGCCACGCTTCTGATGGTCGTGGTCACTTTTCTGGTGGTGGTGCTGCGTTATGGCTTCCAGCTCGGCTGGATAGCGTTGCAGGAGTCGGTGATGTACCTGCATGCCCTGGTGTTTCTGGTAGGTATCGCCTACACCTTGCGTGCAGACGGGCATGTCCGCGTGGACGTGCTTTACCGCAAAATGGCTCCCGGTAAACAAGCGTTGGTTAATCTGCTTGGGACGGCTTTCTTTCTGATCCCGGTATGCGTACTGATCCTGGTCGTCAGCCTACCTTATGCTGCCGAGTCATGGCGGTTGCTTGAGTCGTCTCAGGAAGCAGGCGGACTGCCACTGGTGTTCCTGCTCAAATCGTTGGTGCCGTTATTTGCCGTCCAAACCTTGTTGCAGGGTGGCAGCGATCTCTGGCGCTACTGGTATTTATGGAGGCGGGGATAAGCTATGGAATGGATGGCAATTGCGCTGTTTGCCTGTGTCTGCCTGGCCTTGCTGTGTGGTTTTCCGGTGGCATTTACACTGGCCGGCACATCGTTAATTTTCGCCGGACTGGGTCTTTTAACAGGGACGTTTGACGTCAGCTATTTGGGCGCGTTACCTAACCGGCTCTACGGGATAACCACCAATTCCACCCTCATTGCAGTACCGTTGTTTATTTTTATGGGCATCGTACTGGAAAAATCCCGGGTCGCTGAAAACCTGCTGACCGCTATGGCGGCGCTGATGGGAAAGTACCGCTCAGGTATGGCGGTATCGGTAGTGCTGGTGGGCATGCTGCTTGCCGCCAGTACCGGCATTGTGGGGGCCACAGTGGTGACCATGGGGCTGCTGTCGTTACCGTCTATGCTCAAGCGTGGCTACTCCCCCGCTTTTGCGTCCGGCGCGATTTGCGCCACCGGCACCCTGGGACAAATTGTACCGCCTTCTATTGCCCTGGTCTTACTGGGGGACGTGTTATCCAGTGCCTATCAGCAAGCACAGTTGTCCATGGGCATATTTTCACCTGACACGGTGTCGGTAGGCGACCTGTTTGTAGGCGCGCTCATACCCGGGTTGTTGCTGGTGGCGTTGTATTTGCTGTATGTGATGTTCGCCAGCGCGCGCAGCCTGCCTGCCACGGATACCGACGAGTCTGAGCTACCCGCCATGCGAGGGTGGGCCATTTTCAATGCGCTGTTTCCGCCGTTGTTTCTTATTGTCATTGTGCTGGGTTCTATTTTGGCAGGCTACGCCACACCCACGGAAGCGGCCGGAGTGGGGGCCACCGGGGCATTGCTTCTGGCACTGCTGCAAAACCGCATGACCTGGTCGCGGTTAAAGGCGGTGATGCTCAATACCACCCAAGTCACCTCGATGGTGTTTTTGATATTAATTGGCGCATCGGTGTTTTCGCTGGTATTTCGCGGCTTTGGTGGCGAGCGGCTTATCCACGACTTTCTGACCAACCTGCCAGGGGGAGTCATCGGCGCCATGCTCGTGGTTATGCTGGTGGTATTTATTCTTGGTTTTATTCTGGATTTTATAGAGATTACTTTTGTGGTGGTGCCGCTGGTGGCGCCGGTACTGCTGGCTATGGGCATAGATCCCGTCTGGCTGGGAATTATGCTGGCGGTCAACCTGCAAACGTCATTTCTGACGCCCCCGTTTGGGTTTGCCCTGTTTTATCTGCGGGGTGTGGCGCCGCCAAGCGTGTTGACCAGTGATATTTATCGCGGCGTGGTGCCATTTATTGGCATACAGTTATTGCTGTTAATTGCGTTAGCCGTGTGGCCGGAACTGGCTACCTGTTTACCTGATACCTTGTACAACTAAGACGGATCCTTTATGAAAATATTCGGTATAGCCGCGTTATTCGCCGGTGCTTTGATTATGCTAACGGGCTGCTCAAAAGAGACGCCCGCAACGGGGGGCGAGTCGGGGCACGCAGCAACCCAGCAAACTTTTAAGTGGAAGCTGGTCACCTCCTGGCCAAAAAACTTTCCGGGCTTAGGCCGGGGGCCGGAGACCTTTGCCGAGTACGTGAACACCATGTCCGGCGGACGCCTGCAAGTGCAGGTGTTTGGAGCCGGCGAGCTGGTGCCGGGGTTCGAGGTATTCGATGCGGTAGCATCAGGGACTGCACAAATGGGACATGCCGGCGCCTACTACTGGAAAGGTAAAATGCCCGCGGCGCCGATATTTTCTGCCATCCCGTTTGGCATGAATGTGACCGAGATGAATGCCTGGCTACATTACGGTGGCGGGCTGGAGCTATGGCGTGAACTTTACGCGCCATTTGGCGTGATACCATTCGCAGGCGGTAACACTGGCGTCCAGATGGCGGGCTGGTTTAAGCAGGAGATAAACAGCCTGGAAGATTTAGCTGGCCTGAATATGCGCATCCCCGGTTTGGGCGGTGAAGTATTCAAAGAGGTGGGTGGCGTGCCTGTGACCATGACCGGGGGCGAAATCTTCGTCGCCCTGCAAACCGGCGCTATCGACGCTACTGAATGGGTAGGGCCATACAATGACCTGGCCTTTGGTTTATTCCGTGCGGCTGATAATTACTACCATTCTGGCTGGCATGAGCCGGGCACGGCGCTGGAGTTCATTGTAAATGAAGAGGCCTATAATGCCTTGCCCGCCGATCTCCAGAAAATTGTTGAAGTCGCCACCCGGGCGGTCAATCAGGACATGCTGGATGAATATACGGCGCGTAATAATCAGGCTATGCAAAAGCTTATTAACGAGCACGGTGTTAAAGTGAAGCCACTGCCTGATGATGTGCTGCGGGCGCTGAAAGACGCTACCCAAAAAGTGCTGGCAGAAAAGTCTGCCCAGGACCCCATGTTTAAGAAGGTGTACGACTCTTACCGGCAATTCTACGAAGGGGTGGCCGAATATCACAAATTGTCTGAGCAGGCTTACTACAATAATCGTTAGCCAGACAAGAACGGCGGGCTGGTGGTAGCTGCTCCGAGTTGTTATCGCTATAGTCATCATTACAATACCCGCACAACTAGCAAAGGACGTAAATTATGGTTATCAAGCCTAAAGTGAGAGGCTTTATCTGCACCAACGCCCATCCGGTAGGGTGTGCTGAATCTGTGGCACAGCAAATTGCCTACGTAAAAGAACAAGGCGACTTAGGCGAAGGTCCGAAGAATGTTCTGGTAATCGGCAGTTCAACCGGCTACGGGCTGGCATCGCGGATCACCGCGGCGTTTGGTTACGGTGCCAATACGCTGGGCGTGTGTTTCGAAAAAGCGCCTACTGAACGTAAAACCGGTACGGCTGGCTGGTATAACACCGCGGCATTTCATAAGCAGGCAGAGCAGGCGGGTCTGTATGCCGACACCCTTAATGGCGATGCGTTTTCTAATGAAATGAAAGAAGACGTGATTGCTAAGCTCAAAGAAAATATGGGTAACGTGGATCTGGTGGTTTACAGCCTGGCGTCACCCCGCCGCACTGACCCGGCCACAGGCGTCACGTACAAGTCGACCCTGAAGCCAGTGGGTCAGGAGTACACTACCAAGACCTATGACACCGACAAAGATAAAGTGCATGAGGTGACGCTGGAGCCCGCCAACGACGAAGAAATTCACAACACCATCAAAGTGATGGGCGGTGAAGACTGGGAGTTGTGGATGGATGCACTGGCCGATGCCGGAGTATTGGCAGAAAACTGTAAAACCACAGCGTATACCTACATTGGCAAAGAGCTGACCTGGCCCATTTACGGTCAGGCGACTATCGGTAAAGCGAAAGAAGATCTGGACCGTGCCGCCGCCGCAATTATTGGCAAACACAGCGACCTGTTGGTGGAAGCCCATGTGAGCTCACTAAAAGCGCTGGTGACACAGGCCAGTTCGGCGATCCCGGTAATGCCCCTGTATATTTCATTAATTTATCAGGTTATGAAAGAAGAGGGCACGCATGAGGGTTGCATTGAACAGATATACGGGCTGTTCAACACCTGTTTATACGGTGACAACCCCACCCTCGACGAAGCGAACCGCTACCGTATGGATGGAAAAGAAACCAACGATGCCACCCAGGCGAAAATTAAAGCGCTGTGGGATCAGGTAACGCAGGAAAATTTCCACGAACTGAGCGACTACGCCGGTTACCACCATGAGTTTCTGAAACTGTTTGGTTTCGACATAGACAGCGTCGATTATGACGCCGATGTGGACCCTCAGGTAAGCTGGTAAGCGGTGCAGAGAGCGTCAAAAAGCCGTCCTAGTGACGGCTTTTTTGTGCCGTATTACAAGGGATTGCAGAGGAGTACCGGCTTTTTTACACCAATTGGTACAAAAATTTCGCTTTCTCCGTGATTTGCGTGGCACAACCCCACTGGTTAATGCTAAAATCCCGAAATTAAGTAGGGTCTAATTCTGCCCTGCTTCGTAAAAGTGGTCGTTACTGGTAAAAACAACAACAAGCCAGCGAATAGCCACTCGTCTGTCAAGAGACAAGTTAAGCGTCAGGTGACATTTCCCGTCCGGCCACAGTGTGGGTCAGTGCGGGAAGACAGTACTGAAAATTCAATAATAAGGTGAACATCACCTGTTAGCAGTGCATTTTTGCATGATGACAGGCTGCTTTTCTGCGGTCATGCAAAAGGGTATTTTTATTAGAGTAGTGCAATTACGTATGATTAAAATCAAGAAAGGTCTCGACCTCCCAATTGAGGGAGCGCCGAAGCAGCAGATCTCTGACGGACCTGCTGTGACGCGCGTTGCCATTCTGGGAGAAGAATATGTTGGTATGCGTCCTACCATGCACGTTCAGCCTGGCGATAAAGTGAAGAAAGGCCAGATTCTTTTTGAAGATAAAAAGAATCCTGGTGTTAAATTCACAGCGCCAGCTGCAGGTGAAGTGGTAGAGGTAAACCGTGGTGCAAAGCGTGTTTTGCAGTCTGTAGTAGTTAAAATTGAAGGTGATGATGCCATCACGTTTGATAAAATTGCTGCTGATAAAATCGCGGCTACGCCACGGGAGCAGCTGCAAACCACACTGGTCGACTCAGGTATGTGGACTGCGTTCAGAACGCGCCCATACAGCAAGTCGCCAGCGCTGGATTCAGTACCACATTCTATCTTCGTCACAGCAATGGATACCAATCCACTGGCCGCCGATCCCACTGTTATTCTGGCCGAGCGCCAGGACGATTTCGTGAATGGTCTGAAGGCCCTCACGCAACTGAGCGGTGGCAAGGTCTACGTATGTAAAGCCGCAGGTGCGACAGTACCTACCGGTGATGCAGCGGTAGACGTGGAAGAGTTTGGTGGCCCGCACCCGGCAGGTTTGCCAGGTACGCACATCCATTACCTGGATGCCGTTGGTCCGGGTAAAGCGGTATGGCATATCAACTACCAGGACGTCATGGCTATCGGCGCATTGCTGACCACCGGTGAACTGGATAACCGTCGCGTAGTCGCTATAGGCGGCCCGGCGGCTAAGAGTCCACGTCTCATCCGTACCAAAATCGGTGCTGATGTGGCTGAGCTGACCGACAGCGAACTGGGTGATGAAGAAATCCGCGTGATTTCTGGTTCAGTGCTAAACGGCACCACCGCGCAGGGTGTACACGGCTTTTTAGGACGTTTCCACCTGCAAATTTCGCTGTTAAAAGAAGGTCGCGAGAAGAAATTCTTTGGCTGGATCACGCCAGGCTCTGACAAACACTCCGTGACACGTGCCTACCTGGGACACCTGGGTGGCAATAAGAAATTCAGTATGACAACAACAACCAATGGCTCTGAACGTTCGATGGTGCCAATTGGTAATTATGAACGCGTAATGCCCCTGGACATCATCCCCACGCTACTGTTGCGTGACCTGATTTCCGGAGACACAGACAGTGCTCAGGCGTTGGGTTGCCTGGAGTTGGACGAGGAAGATTTGGCGCTGTGTACCTATGTATGCCCTGGCAAATACAACTATGGTCCTATCCTGCGCGACTGTTTGACCACGATCGAGAAAGAGGGTTAAGTCATGGGTTTAAAAGCGTATTTAGAGAAAATTGAACCAAACTTTGAGCCAGGTGGGAAACACGAGAAATGGTATGCGCTTTACGAAGCGGCGGCGACCATCTTCTACACGCCAGGTAAAGTAAACAAAGCCAACACGCACGTGCGTGACAGCATCGACCTTAAGCGCATCATGATTCTGGTATGGATGGCAACATTCCCAGCCATGTTCATGGGCATGTACAACATTGGTCTGCAGGCATCAGAAGCGTTTGCCGCAGGGGCAGGCACACTGCCTGATACCTGGCAGGCAGGACTGTTTACCGCCCTGGGTGGTGATCTGACCGATGCCAGTTGGCTGGGTATGATGGCCTACGGCGCCTGTTTCTGGCTGCCTATTTACGCCGTCACCTTCATTGTCGGTGGCTTCTGGGAAGTACTGTTTGCCTCGGTGCGTAAACACGAAGTCAACGAAGGTTTCTTCGTTACATCGGTGTTATTTGCGTTAACGCTACCGGCTACCATCCCGCTGTGGCAGGTTGCGCTGGGTATTACCTTCGGTGTGGTTATTGCCAAAGAAGTATTCGGCGGAACGGGCCGTAACTTCCTTAACCCGGCCCTGTCTGGCCGTGCCTTCCTGTACTTTGCTTACCCTGCACAAATCTCAGGGGATCAGGTATGGGTAGCAGCTGACGGTTACTCGGGTGCAACTTCATTGAGCCAGGCTGCGTCAGGCACACTGGACTACACCAACATGGATCAGTGGATGAACAGCTTCTTCGGAACCATTGCCGGTTCTGCGGGTGAGGTTTCTACACTGGCTATTATCATTGGTGGCCTGTTCATCATGTACATGCGCATTGCCAGCTGGCGAATTGTCGCCGGGGTGGCATTAGGCGTGGCCTTCTTATCGACCCTGTTGAATATCATCGGCAGCGATACTAATCCCATGTTCGCGATGCCGGCTTACTGGCACTTCGTGATTGGTGGTCTGGCATTCGGGATGTTCTTCATGGCTACGGATCCGGTGTCGGCATCGTTTACCGATCAGGGTAAGTGGGCCTACGGTATCTTTATCGGATTTATGACTGTATTGATTCGCGTCCTGAACCCGGCCTTCCCGGAAGGCATCATGCTGGCAATTCTGTTTGCTAATCTGTGGGCGCCACTGTTCGACTACTTTGTCGCGCAAAGCAATATTAAGCGGAGGATAGCTCGTGTCGGCTAAGAAAGAGTCTCTTGGAAAAACAGTCGGCATCGTTGTCGCCGTCTGCCTAGTATGTTCTATCGTGGTATCTGGTGCAGCAGTAGGCTTACGCTCGCTGCAGCAAACCAATGCCGCGCTGGATAAGAAAACCAACATTCTGACTGCGGCCGGTTTGTATGAAACCGGCATGAGCAACAAGCAGATTGAATCTACCTATGCTAACCGCGTTGAACAGCGTTACGTAGATTTGGAATCAGGCCAGTTTACTGACATGCCTGAGGCAAATTACGACATGTACAAAGCGGCGAAGCAGCCTGACTACAGCTCGCCGGTAACCGACAGTAATGTCGGTTTCCAGCGTCGTCCAGACGTTGCGAGCGTGTGGATGGTACGTGACGATGCGGGCGATGTATCGCGCATTATCCTGCCGGTACACGGTAGCGGTCTGTGGGATCTGATGTACGGCTTTCTGGCTATCGACAACGACGGTCAGACAATTCGTGAATTGATCTACTACCAGCAGAAAGAAACCCCCGGACTGGGCGGTGAAGTTCAAAACCCGGCGTGGCAGGATAAATGGGACGGTAAGAAACTTTATGAGAATGGCGAAGTGGCTATTCGTGTGAAGAAAAACGCTAACCCTAATAACCCACATTCAATCGATGCACTGTCAGGTGCAACGCTTACCAGTAACGGTGTCGAGAACACCATTCGTTACTGGACTGGTGAACAGGGCTTTGGCGAGTTCCTGAAGCAACAGGCATGGCGTTCATAAGGGGATTTTCATGGCAGATACTAAAGAAATGAAAAAGGCCCTACTGGGGCCTATCCTGGACAACAACCCAATCGCCTTGCAGGTACTGGGTATTTGTTCAGCTCTGGCAATTACGACCAAACTGGAAACAGCCTTGGTAATGTCACTCGCGCTGACCAGCGTTGTGGCCTTCTCAAACCTGTTTATCTCGTTAATTCGTAATCAGATTCCGTCAAGTGTGCGGATTATTATTCAGATGACCATCATTGCCTCACTGGTAATCGTGGTAGACCAAATTCTGAAAGCGTACTCCTATGAGATATCCAAACAGCTTTCGGTGTTCGTCGGCCTTATCATCACGAACTGTATTGTAATGGGTCGTGCCGAGGCATACGCCATGAAGAGTCCACCTCTGATGAGCCTGATGGACGGTATTGGTAATGGTCTGGGTTATTCCTTCATTCTGATTGTTATCGGTACCATTAAAGAGCTATTTGGTTTCGGCACCATTCTGGGGTACGAAATCCTGCCATTGGTTCAAAACGGTGGCTGGTATCAGGGTAACGGGTTATTGATTTTGCCGTTCAGCTCATTCTTCCTGATTGGCGGTATGATTTGGTTCATCCGGACCATTCGCCCAGAACAAGTTGAGCCAAAGGAGTAAGGCATGGAACATTATATTTCATTATTTGTTCGCTCAATTTTTGTTGAGAATATGGCGCTGTCACTGTTCTTGGGTATGTGTACATTTTTGGCCGTATCAAAGAAAGTTAAAACAGCCATGGGTCTGGGTGTTGCGGTAATTGTGGTACTGGGTATCTCTGTACCGGTAAACCAGATTATCTATGTAAACATTCTCGCGCCAGGCGCGCTGGCCTGGGCAGGCTTCCCGGATGCGGATTTGAGCTTCCTGAACTTTCTGACCTTTATCGGTGTAATTGCTGCACTGGTACAGATCCTGGAAATGAGTCTGGATAAGTTTTTCCCTGCACTGTACAACGCGCTGGGTATCTTCCTGCCGTTGATTACGGTGAACTGTGCCATCTTCGGTGGTGTTGCCTTCGCGGTACAACGCGAATACAACCTGACCGAAAGTGTGGTTTACGGCGTAGGTAGTGGCATCGGTTGGGCAATTGCGATTGTCTTGCTGGCTGCAGTTCGTGAAAAACTGAAATATGCCGATATGCCTGACGGTATTCGTGGTCTGGGCTCTGTGTTCATGATCGCGGGTCTGATGGCACTTGGGTTCCAGTCTTTCACCGGTATTCAGCTGTAATCGAGCTCGGGAGCATATAAATGAATCAAATTGAAATATATCTTGGCGTCGGCATGTTCATTGCCATCGTTTTGGCGCTGGTATTTATCATCATGTTTGCCAAGTCACGGCTGGTTCCCAGCGGCGACGTAAAGATCACCATTAACGATGATCCGGAAAAAGCAATCCAGACACAGCCAGGCGGCAAACTGCTGGGCGCGTTAGCGGAAGCCGGTATCTTTGTATCGTCTGCATGCGGTGGCGGTGGCTCATGTGGCCAGTGTCGTGTAGATGTGAAATCTGGTGGCGGTGAAATCCTGCCAACTGAGCTGGATCACATTACTAAGCGTGAAGCCCGTGAAGGTTGCCGTTTGTCATGTCAGGTTGCAGTTAAGCAGGACATGGACATCGAACTGCCTGAAGAAGTATTCGGCATTAAGAAGTGGGATTGTGAAGTTATTTCTAACGACAGCAAAGCCACTTTCATTAAAGAACTTAAGCTGAAAATCCCTAACGGTGAAAGCGTGCCGTTCCGTGCCGGTGGTTACATTCAGATTGAAGCACCAGCACACCACGTGAAGTACAAAGACTTCGATATTCCGGACGAGTACCGCGGTGACTGGGAACGCTTTGGCTTCTTTGATATTGAATCAAAAGTAGACGAAGAAGTTATTCGTGCTTACTCGATGGCGAACTACCCGGAAGAAGAAGGGATTATTATGCTGAACGTGCGTATTGCTACGCCGCCGCCTAATAACCTGAGTCTGCCGGCCGGTAAGATGTCGTCGTACATCTGGAGCCTGAAAGAAGGTGATAAAGCTACAATCTCTGGTCCGTTTGGTGAGTTCTACGCGAAAGACACCGACGCCGAGATGGTATTCGTGGGCGGTGGTGCAGGTATGGCACCCATGCGTTCACACATCTTCGATCAGCTTCGTCGTCTGAAAACCGATCGCAAGATCTCTTTCTGGTACGGCGCTCGTTCACTACGTGAAATGTTCTATGTAGAAGATTTCGACGAACTGGCAGAAGAGAACGAGAATTTTGAGTGGCATGTGGCCCTGTCTGATCCCCAGCCTGAAGATAACTGGGAAGGCGATACTGGCTTCATTCACCAGGTCTTGTTGGAAAACTACCTGAAAGACCACCCGGCACCTGAAGATTGTGAATTCTACATGTGTGGTCCGCCTATGATGAACGCGGCGGTTATCAACATGTTGAAAGATCTGGGTGTTGAAGATGAAAACATCATGCTGGATGACTTCGGCGGTTAAGCTGACATTGCGTGATGAATGAAAAAGGGGGCGCGAGCCCCCTTTTTTTATAGCGGATTGCTGGCCAGTGTATACACTCACTACGGGGGTACTTACAGACTGGGTAAACTCGGGCGGAGTAATTTGCCAACGCACCGCAGTGACATGAACTGGAATGAAATACCGAGGGAAAACCGTGAGAAATACAGCCTGGAAAAGTTGGATAGTCATAGCTGTGCTGGTGGTATTAAGCGCCTGTAGTAGTGAGACTGTTCCGGTGGTGCATATGAGCGGACAAACGATGGGCACCACTTATAATATCAAGTTCGTAGCCGAGGAGAGTGAGGCTACCCGCGAATTACAGCAGAAGGTTGATCGCCGGTTAGCAGAAATAAACCAGCTGATGTCGACCTATGACACTACTTCTGAATTATCACGGTTCAATCAGTATCGCTATACCAACGATTTTCCGGTGTCGGACGAAACCCTGGTCGTGGTCAATGAAGCGTTACGGTTAGGGGAGTTAAGCGAGGGCCGGCTGGATATTACAGTAGGGCCACTGGTTAATTTGTGGGGGTTCGGCCCCAACAAGCGTCCAAGCTCAGTGCCCAGTGACGAGGAAATCGCGTCAGTACGTGAATATGTGGGTCTGGATAAGCTGACGGTGACGCCAGACGGGCTCAATAAAGCCCATCCCATGGTTTACGTGGACTTGTCGACTATTGCGAAAGGCTACGGAGTGGATCAGCTTGCTGAACTGATAGAGCGTCACGGGCACACCAATTATCTGATAGAAATTGGCGGTGAAATGCGGGTGCGCGGACATCGCGGTAATGGCGATGAGTGGTTAATTGCCATAGAAAAACCGGTTGTAAATGAACGCGCAGTGCAAAAAGTGGTCTCAATCGGTAACAACGCTATTGCGACCTCGGGTGACTACCGTAATTACTACGAGGAAGATGGCGTCCGCTATTCGCACCTTATCGATCCTCAGACCGGCAAACCGGTAACCCACAATTTGGTATCTGTGACTGTTGTCCATCCATCATCGATGACTGCTGATGGGCTGGCTACTGCCTTTAATGTGATGGGGTGGGAAGGCGCAAAACGCATAGCGGAGCAGGAGTCGCTGGCGGTCTTTTTGATAAAGAAAACCGAAGACGGATTTAAGGAGTTTGCATCGCCAGAATTTGATAGAATTGTCGATGTACACAATTAGTACGAACACGTTTAGGGGTTAAAGCATGTCCACGTTTATTCTTGCATTTGTATTCTTCCTGGCTATGGTCCTGGCTATGGCAGTAGGATATCTGGTGCAACGAAAATCTATTTCCGGAAGCTGTGGCGGCCTGGGAGCATTAGGTATCGAAAAAGCCTGTGATTGTCCGGAGCCGTGTGACAGGAAAAAATCGCGTATGGAAAAAGAAGAAGCGCGCCAGCGAAAGCTCAAAGAGTGGAAAGAAAATCAGATTTTATAAAAATCAGGCGGGGTTTCCCGCCTTTTTTTTGCCTGTATAAGCCCTATTCACCGGCCTCTTTCAACCCCAGGCCTAAAGCACTTCCGGCCATACCCGGCCTCCATTTTTAGCACGACTATTAAGTCTCCAGCCAGTGGGTGTGTATCTGGCTGGTCTTTCCGTATATCCCACGCGTAGGCAGTCATACGCTGACGTAAATTGGCGCTGGCAGGACGTCCAGCGTTTGCGCTAGAATACTGGCTATGTATACAGGTGAGCTTCCCCGTGCGAAAAATTATCCATATTGACATGGACTGCTTCTACGCAGCTGTGGAGATGCGCGATAATCCGTCGTTAAAGTCGGTGCCTATTGCCATTGGCGGCAGTTCCGCGCAGCGCGGGGTCATCTCTACCTGTAACTATCCCGCCCGTAAATACGGCATACGTAGCGCCATGGCCACTGCCTATGCCATGCGGCTATGCCCTGATTTGGTGCTGGTTAAAGGGCGCATGGATGTGTATGCGCGGGAGTCTCAGAAAATTCGCGCTATCTTTGCCGACTACACCGATCTCATCGAGCCGTTATCACTGGATGAAGCCTACCTTGATGTTACCAATACACGCTTGTTCGGCGGCAGTGCCACGCTCATAGCCGAAGATATTCGCCGTCGCATCAGTGAAGAGCTGGATCTCACCGCCTCAGCTGGCGTGGCGCCGTGTAAGTTCGTGGCCAAGGTTGCCAGCGATGAAAACAAACCTGATGGCATCTGCGTGGTAACCCCTGATAAGCTTGACCGCTTTGTCCGCACCCTGCCATTAGAGAAAATACCCGGGGTAGGGAAAGTCACCTTGCAGAAGCTGCATCGAATGGGGCTGAAAACCTGTAGTGATGTACGCCAATATCCGTTTGAGCGCTTACAGCGGGAGTTGGGCAAGTTTGGCAGCGTATTATGGAACCGGGCTCACGGCATTGACGACAGAGCGCTGACGGTGTCGCGGGAGCGCAAATCGATAGGGGTAGAGCGAACCTTGAATGAAGACATTCACACCCTGGAAGAATGCCTGGCTTTTCTTCCGACGTTGTGGGAAAAGCTACAGGAGCGCATTGAGAATCACCGCAAGCGCACCGGGCGGGAAGTGAGAATTCGCACCCAGGGCGTGAAGCTGAAATTCAGCGATTTTCAGCTGACAACGGTAGAGCACCGTCAGGGGGAATTAAATCAGGACTATTTTCATACCCTGATGCAAGAGGCCTACGCCCGGGCTACAGGGCGGGGGATCCGCCTGGTGGGGCTTCACCTTGGGCTCGCCGATCCTATGGACATTCAGCAGTTACCATTACCTTTTGAGGAGTAATCATGTCGCAAAGCACTATCAAACCAGGCCGCTATCAGCATTATAAGGGACCTTTTTATGACGTGCAGGGCGTGGCCCTGCATTCAGAAACCGAAGAGCCGTTAGTGGTATACCGTCCCTGCTACGGCGAGCGCGGCCTGTGGGTCAGGCCGCTCGCCATGTTTACGGAGTCCGTTGAAGTGGATGGCCGCACCCAGCCGCGCTTTGCTTACGTAGGAGAGAGTGAAGAAGCGTGAGAGTAGTGCAGGATGATCTATACTCAGCCCGGGAACATAAAACCCTCAGGCCCTAACGAGTAACGGACACTACCATGATTAAAAAGTTTACCGCACTGGCAGCCAGTGCAGCGATGCTAATGGCTGTCAGCAGCCAGGCGAATGACCGCTTCGCAGATGTAAAAATAAAGGCAACGGCGCTAAAAGGTGCAGTTCATATGTTGCAAGGCGCCGGCGGAAACATTGGGGTGTCCGCCGGGGAAGACGGTATCCTGATCATTGACGATCAATATGCGCCGCTGGCAGAAAAAATCGCTGCTGCGTTGGGCGAGCTGGGCAGTGACTCTCCGCGCTATATTGTCAATACGCATTATCACGGCGATCACACCGGCGCCAATGCGTTTTTTCATGAACACAAAGACTCAACCATATTCGCCCATAAAAATGTGCGTGTCAGGCTGGCAAACGATGACAAGGTCTCGGCAGCAGCGCTGCCGGTGGTAACCTATGCACAGGGGCTCACGTTACATTTCAACGGTGAAACCGTGCATGTGATGCATTTACCTGACGGTCATACCGACGGCGACAGCGCGGTCTGGTTTGAAGAGCCGGATGTGTTACACACCGGCGACCTGTTTTTTAATGAGCGTTTTCCCTATATAGACCTTAAAGGCGGCGGTAGCGTGACAGGCTATATTGAGTCGGTAAAAACCTTGTTGGCGAAGATTGATGATGACACCGTGGTCATACCCGGTCACGGACCGCTGGCGGATAAGGCTGATTATCAACAGTTTCTGGATATGATTGAAGCCACCCGGGAGATTGTGCTGACCCACAAACGTGAGGGCAAAACGGTAGAGGAAGTGGTGGCTGCCGGGTTAGGTGACAAGTGGCAGAGCTGGAGCTGGAAATTTATCACTGAGGAAAAGTGGATCCGCACGTTGTATCAGTAAGCGTTAACTTATTTGATTATCAACCAGCAAGCGCGCAGCAAAGTTGCCGCGCGCTTTTTTATTGGTGACGCTTGCGGGTGAAAACCCCATATAACACTGCGCCAACGACACACTCCCCCACCAGGAACCACCAGGCCTGTTGATCAGACTGGGCTACCGACCACCCGCAGGTGACAAGGGCCAGCACTGGTATAAGGTAACGGGTCACGCGGCTGGTGACAGAACGGGAACCCGGCCACTGACGCTGTAACTTCAGCAATGCCAGAATGCAAATCGCGTACACCAGCAGCCGCGCCAGTACGCTGGCTATAGCCAGCCACACAAAGCTACCACTTACCGCCATGACCGCCGCAAATACACACAATAAACCAATGGACACATCCGGGGTGGCGAACCTGGGATGAATGCGGGCCAGGATTGCCGGCAGCGTGCCTTCCTGAGCCATTGCAAAGGTGAGCCGCGAGGTGCTGATACTGTTGGCCAGTAAGTTACCCGCCACAGACACGACGGCGGTGAGTGTCATGATCATGGCCCCGACCGGGCCGAACAGCGCGTTTGCCAGTGCAATCAGTGGTGCATCATCAGGGGGGAGCGGGCCCATGACCTGCCAGTACACGTATTGCACCAGACAGTAGAAGACCGCAATGGCAATGACTGTCAGCATGAGTGCGCGAGGAATAGTGCGTGCAGGGCGTTGGGTTTCCCCGGAGGTGACCACCACGGTTTCAAAGCCGATGAAAGCATATAAGGTTAATAACGCACCGGTGCCCAGGGTGCCCAGTTCCGGTAACTCAATGGCAAGAGGCCGTGAGGGCATTTGGTACCATCCCACCCCAATCAATAATAAAAACGGCAGTAGTTTTAGTACTGTAATGGCATCGAGTGTACGAATAGCGCGGCGCACGCCGGTTACATTCACCACGAACAACAACAGGCTAAGCACTAAAATGGCAGTGACTTCGCCCATGGGCAGTTGCAGTTGCGGCCACACATAGCCAGCATACAACAGTAGCACATGCATGTTGGCCGCAATGGCTGTAGACCGCGCCAGATAATACAACCAGCCGGTCTGAAAAGCCGCGAAGCGTCCAAAGGCTGCCTCACTGTATACTGTCGGGCCCCCGGTTCTGTGCAGGTGGGTAGCCAGCTGCCCAAAGCACCATACAATGGACAACATGAGGGCGCCAAACAGTAAAAAGATCCACGGGCTGGCGGCCCCCAACGTGGCGGCCATTTTGGCTGGCAAGGCAAAGATCCCTGCGCCAATCAGACCATTGAGCACCAGAAAGCTGGCACCCATAAAACCGATATTACGTTTTAGATCCACCCGGAACGCCTCGTTGTGTTATTGGCCGCTGGCCTCAAAAACTTTGTCACCGGCAAGGTAGGTCTGCAGTACTGTTGTTTTCCACAACTCGGTCGCCGGGATCGCAAAGATGTCCTGATCAACCAGAATAAAGTCTGCCCATTTTCCTTCTTCCAGGGTGCCAATGCGCTTTTCCATATGACCTGCATAGGCAGCATCAAGGGTAAAGCCTTTAAAAGCCTGCTTGAGCGTCATGGCTTCATGGGCATACCAACCTTTTACTGGCTGATTGTTGCGGTCCTGACGGGTCACAGCGGCATGCAGGCCGTAGAAGGGATTGGCTAGTTCGACCGGGAAGTCAGACCCCAGAGGAAGGGGGATCCCTGACTCCAGCAGGGTTTTCCAGGCATAGGCACCGGCCATACGATCTTCGCCAATACGATCTTCTGCCATATTCATGTCACTGGTGGCGTGGGTAGGTTGCATGGAAGGTAAAACACCAAGCTCTGCAAAGCGGGGCAAATCAGCTACGTCAATAACCTGAGCGTGTTCAATGCGGTTGCGCAGAGCCTTGCCGTCGGTTTGTTTGAACGATTTTTCAAACTGGTTTAACGCAAGGTGGTTAGCACGATCGCCAATGGCATGGAAGTTCAGCTGAAAGCCGGCATCCAGCACCGTATTAAATAGCGACGCAAATTCCTCAGGCTGGGTAACCATCAGACCTTCCTGATGGGGCGCATCAGAGTAAGGTGCCAGCAGTGCCGCGCCGCGGCTGCCTAAGGCGCCATCACCGTACGCTTTTACCGAGCGAATGTGCAGGAAGTCCTGTTTACCGATCACCGGGCCATTGGCCAGCAGTTGATTTAAGTCCGGATCCGTGGCGGCAATCATGGCGTAAATCCGCACTGGCAGGGCCTCTTCTACCGCCTGTTGCAGGTAGAAGTCGTATACCGCATGACTGATTCCGGCGTCGTGCATGGCCGTGACACCCTGTGACAAGAGGTGCTGGCCCGCGGCGTCAAGCTGCGCAGCATACTGCTTTGCACTGGCTGCCGGCATACGGCTTTCAACCAGAGCCATGGCGTTATCGATTAATACGCCGGTTGCTTTGCCGTCCATATCGCGAACAATTTTTCCGCCCGCGGGATCCGGCGTGTCCTTATTGATACCTGCCAGTGCCAGGGTCTGGCTATTGGCCCAGCCGGCGTGGCCATCAACACGAGTCAACCAGACGGGTCGGTCACTAATTTTCTCATCCAGCACGGACGCGGTAGGGAACGCTCGATCAGACCACAGCTCCTGATTCCAGCCGCGACCGGTTATCCAGCGCTGCTCGGGGTTAGCGAAGGCGTAAGCGGCCACCGTTTCGGCTGCTTCGGCGGCAGAGGTACTGTCGCGCAAATCCACTTCTAACAAATTAGCGCCTAGGCCGAGGAGGTGACCATGGGCATCAATCAGACCCGGGAGCAGGGTTTTACCGCCGCCATCCAATACCCGATCGGTCTGCTGTGAGCCACTGACATTTAATCCGGCCACTTTGCCGTCTTCTACCAGCATATTGCTGAAGGTGATCAGGTCACCCTCTGCATTGAGGGTATAGCCGTTGACGTCTTTGACCAGCAGGGTATCTGCCAGCAGACTGACCGGGCTGAGTAGCAAAGCGGTAAGCAGGGTGCGAAATCGAATGGTCATTCTTGTGGTTCCTGTTGCGAAATTATAGGGGGTTGTTGCAGGTAATCGGTCGCCCAGATCTTTTGCATGCTGGTCTGACTGATATTACCACCTGACAGCATCACTACGGCCGTGTGCCCCGGCGGCGTATTCACTGCCCAGGCGGCAACGGCCGCCATTGTCATGGCACAGGTGGGCTCAATATGTAGCTTTAGCAGGTGATGCAGCCACTGTGTCCAGTAGGCAATCTGTACTTCGTCGACTTCATAGAAGTCATCCAGCTGTTGCAGAAGCGGAAACGTATGGGTACCGACACTGGGTGTAGCGGCACCATCGGCCAAAGTGTCCGGTGAGCCCTCCAGCGTTTCAATCTGGCCGGACTGCAGCGACCGCGCGGCATCATTGGCCGCCATAGGTTCTGCCCCGATGACCCGGGCATCGGGCATGAGTGCACGGGTGGCCAGCAAGGCGCCACTTAGCAGACCGCCCCCGCCACAGGGCGCAAAGACGGCATCGACCTTACCTGCGTCATGCAGTGCTTCCAGTGTGGCTGTGCCCTGGCCAGCAATAATATCCGGGTGGTTGTAGGGAGGGATCCATACCGTGCCCGGGGTTTCCGCGGCTTTGGCGACGGCGGCATCGGCCTCCGGGCGGGTAGGATATACTCGCAGCTCTGCGCCGTAACTGCGGGTGGCCGCAGCTTTCACAGCAGAAATATTGTCCGCGGAATAAATGGTCGCCGGCAGGCCATACAGACTGGCCGCTTTGGCGACAGCCTGCGCATGATTGCCTGAGCTGTTGGCCACTACCCGTTCGGGGAGTGCATCCTGCTCTGCCAGGTGCGCCAGAAAATTACTGGCGCCGCGCAATTTGAAAGCCCCGGTGGTTTGCAGGCACTCCGCCTTGAATAACACCCGTTGTCCCAGCCAGTCATTTAATAGGCGGGATTCCAGCAGCGGGGTGTGCTGAACCATACCGGCAATGCGCTGAGCGGCCGCTTCCACATCGGCAAAGGTCGTTAACGCTGTCACTGCCTTTCCTTTTTGTTTGAATAAGTTATCTCTTGCTACCCTACCACCTGGCGGGCGAGCGCGCGACTGCCACTGTAGGAAGAACACGGTAAAATTACCAATTTCGCCGATGACCCGTTTGCGTCGGGTCTGCAACAGGACATGTGAATTATGCATAAAATGTGGCTTGGCTATTTTTTCATCTGCCATTTAGTGGCTAAATTTGCTTTACTGGTAACACCGTAAAGCAACATTATGCAGCTTCATGACGAAGCTTGCTTAATAATAGCCAGTGGGTCAGCCATGAAACTGCTTCGAGAATTGCAGCGAGTGACGGGTACTTAATAACCAGATAGGGAATAATACCATGGGACTTTTTGATACATTGTTGGGTAACGCCAGCGAAACCGATGTGGCGGCGGTACAGGAGGAACTGGCGCCGGTGCTGGGGAACGGCGAACAGGTGGTAGCGGCTTATCGGCTGGTGCGGGATTTAACCGTATTTACCACCGCCCGTTTGATTCTAATTGACAAGCAGGGGCTGACTGGCCGCAAAGTCAATTATCATTCCATTCCTTACCGCGCCATCACCCAATTTATGGTGGAAACGGCAGGGCGTTTTGATGCCGACTCTGAGCTAAAAATCTGGGTATCTGGGCAGGGGGCGCCGGTGGAAGTGGAGCTGAGTAAATCTTCGGCGCAGCAGGTGCAGAAAACGCTGGCCGATCAGTTATTCGGTTAACCGTAAAAGATACGCAAAGCTATCTTCAGATATAAAAAAGCGGGCAACCGCCCGCTTATGCGTTTTTGTTTCTGGCCCGTGGTATTTAGAACACTACGGTCACAGTAGCAGAACAGGTAGTCGTGCCTGCTTCACACACCTGGTAGTCGTAGACACCGCCACCTTTTTTATTCAGTGAATCGGTGTAGGCGCCATCGTTGGCCGTAGTAGTAATTACGCTGCCGTCACGATAGATGTCAACGTCGTTACCCGTGGCATTTGACCAGCTCAGATCGACGGTCTGCATGCCTTTGACTTTATAGCCGTTCGCTGTCAGCGACAGGTCGCTACCGCCACCTGTGCCGCCACCGCCGCTACCACCGCCGGCGCAGCCGTTTGCGGTCAGGTAATCATTGGCGTCAGCCGCCTGTACAATACCATGGCCGAAGTACACGTCTTTACCCGCGGCTCCCGCATCACGAGCGGTGGCTTTCAGTGCAGAGCGGATTTCCTCACCCGTACAGGTGGGGTGATTTGACCACACCAGCGCAGCCACGCCTGCTACCGCAGGTGTCGCCATAGACGTACCGCTCATATAGCCGTAATCGCTGGCACCAATACTGATATCCACCGTAGTCGCCGCCAGCAGTTGTGCACGGTCTTCCTGCGCAGCACCTACAGCAGGGATGGTGGTGTCATTCGTTTCACCTAAGGTACCATACAGCATACCGGGTTCGTTGTTGATCACGACCGCGCCAACACCACCGGACTGCTCACAGTTATTTACCTTGTCGTAGAATGAAATGCTGCCACGGTCAATTAAACAAACTTTGCCCGAGGCATTGGTATCAACGCTATCGCCGATGCCCATAAAGTACGTAGTGGCGCTGGCTGTGCCGGCATTTTCCATGGCCGACGCAGCGACACCCGCACCGTCCGCGGTCATTGACGCCATAGTGGCGCCGCCCGCTGGGTAGGTGGACAGGGTATCAACACCACCGGCAGTGACTTCTACACAAATGGTTTCATCAGAGGTGGCATTTTTGCCCCGTCCTGAAGTGCATGACGGATATTGTGAGAAGCTAGCAATATTGTCATCGGCGTCGTTGGCACCAATCATCATAACAGCTGGGTAGCCGGCAGGATAAGAACGGACGTTGTTGCCGTCGTTACCGGCAGCAGCCACTACGAAGCCACCGTTGTTTACGAAGTCAATAAAGGCATTCTCTTCGGTGCTGTTGGCACCGCCGCCGCCCAGACTCATGTTAATGATGTTTGCACCCGCATCAGCACATTTTTGTGCAGCATAAGCGAGGTCAGAAGAATAACCCCAGCCCTCAGCGTTAAATACTTTGATGATGTGCATATCCACGCCAGGCGCCATGCCGATCACGCCATAGCTGTTATCCGCAGCGCCAATAGTGCCGGCCACATGGGTACCATGCGGGCCACCGTTATCAAACCAGTTGCCGGTGCCGGGATCGTTGTCGCCGGTAATGCGGCTCCACACGAAATCCGGGTTAGAGCTATCAAGACCAGAGTCGATCACACATACCTTCATACCGGCATTGGCGTCGAAAGTGACCTGGTTGGCCTGGGCCTGGTAAACCGCATAGGGCGTGATTTGCATGGCATCCGGATCGCCGGCGTCATCATTATAAAGTGCCATGGGACGGCGTTCGTGGTCTTGCTCAACCAGTTTTACATGAGGATTGTTCATCAATCCTTTTACGTCAGATAACGACTTTCCTGAGAATGTTGCGGCAATGAATCCATTCGCGTCAATATGAATATCTGCACCTGACTGTTTAGCCAGAGCCTTGACGATGCCTTTGCTGTTGTTATCGACCTGAATGATATATCTGTCACCGGTTTGTGCGGCGACTGAAGCAGAACCCAGAGCCAGTAGAGTGGCAGCCAGAGTAGGTTTTATAGTTGTTTTGAACATAAATACGTCTTCTTCACTTGTTATCATTTTGCCTATTTGCCTAAATGCCGGCTTCTGCCGATCTTTTTTTGCATGTTATTCAGGCGCTAATGGGGCAAACCCCGAGCTTCAACTTACAGCATGAAAAGACTATTAACAATTTATTAATATAATGTTTAGTTATAAATGTATAAGTGTCGTTACTTGAGAGTTATTAAAATCATAAATGGTACGATGAGTGATTAGCGTCTAGGCTACAGAAATTAAGGGGTTGCGCTGCCGCGCAGTGAAATTTTGTGGAATAAGTAGAAGGGAAAAAAAAAGCCACCTCGGCAGGTGGCTTTGATGACTTCAACTACTCTGCGTTGGGATGCAGGTTTCGGTTGAAGAAGTTAGTGATGGTTTTGTACAGATGGATGCCTGTTTGCTTACCACGAATGCTGTGCTTCTTGCCTGGGTAGTCCATGGTTTCAAACGGAATCGCCAAGTCCTGCAGATGTTTATACAACATGGTGCTGTGCGTAAACAGAACGTTGTCATCGGCCATTCCATGGTAAATCAGCAAAGAACCTTTCAGGTCTTTCGCATAGGGGAAGACCGAGGCTTTGGTGTAGGCGGCATCGTCAGTTTTGGGATTACCCATGTAACGTTCGGTATAATGAGTATCGTATAAGCGCCAGTCGGTCACCGGGGCACCGGAGACACCTGCCTTGAAATAGTCGCCGGCTTTGAACATGGTCATCAGAGTCATATAGCCACCGTAACTGTGCCCGTGCACGCCAATGCGCTCCGGGTCGACGTAAGGCAGGGTGCGCAGAAACTTAACACCGGCAACCTGATCTTCCACTTCGATACTGCCCATTTGCTTATAGATGGGATCTTCGAACGCTTTACCGCGGTAGTTAGAGCCTCGGTTATCCAGTGAAAATACCACATAGCCCTGATCTATCCAGTATTGCATGAGCAGGCCACGATTGCCGCCCCAGCTGTTGTTCACCACCTGCGCGTGTGGACCACCGTAAAGATACACAATAACCGGGTGCTGTTTTTCCAGATTCTCGGGCTTGTACAGCCGGTATTGCAGCTCGGCGCCATCGTCGGTGGTCAGGGTGCCAAACTCAGGCTTAGTCCAGCTATCCATATACGGATGAAGTGGGTGGTCATTGTCTACTTCGTTACGCTCCAGCCAGGTAATTTGCTTGCCATTCGCTTTATGCAGGCTGACCTGGTAGGGGGAGTTGACGGTAGAGAAACGGTCGATATAAATCGACGCGTCGCCACTGAAAGTGATTTGGTGGAAACCATCACGTTCGGTGATACGGGTAACAGTGCCGCCTTTCAGCGGCGCGCTGTATAAATGGCTTTCAAGGGGGGTGTCTTTGCGGCCTGTGAAGTACACCTTGTTCTGTTCAGTGTCGACAGCCTTCAGTGAGTCGACCACCCAGTCACCAGAGGTAATCTGCGTAACTAATGTGCCGTCGTTGTTGTACAGGTAGAGGTGTTTAAAACCATCGCGCTCTGACGCCCAGATAAACTGATCGCGATCGCTTAAAAACGTCAGATCGTCATGCAGATTCACCCAGGTTGGGCTGGACTCTGTCAGCAGTACCGACTGCTTCTGGCTGGCCAGGTGGTAAGCCCGCAGTTCCAGTGTCTGTTGGTCGCGGGTTTGCCACTGATAAGTGAAGGTGCTGCTATCCGGCATCCAGTCGCCACGGGCGAAATAGATGTCCTGGTTTTCACCCATATCCACCCAGGTCCGTTCGCCACTGGCAATATTCTGAATGGCGAGCTTCACGGTGACGTTATCGGTGCCTGCTTTGGGATACTTCTGCTCAATCATGTCGATTTTGTCGGCATAAATTTCTGAGCGGGTGATTACTTCTACCGGTGATTCGTCGACCCGGGTGAAGGCAATGTGGCTTTCATCCGGTGCCCACCAGTAGCCGGTCATGCGGCCCATTTCTTCCTGGGCAACAAATTCTGCCATGCCGTATTTGATGTTTCCGCCGCCGTCTTTAGTAATTGCGGTTTCTTTGCCACTGGCAATATGTTTTATGTAGACATTCTGGTCACGCACGAAAGAAATATAATTGCCTTTTGGCGACAGTTTTATATCGGTTTCAAACGCTTCTGTATCCAGTAGTTGTTTGGCCTCTTTGTCACCAAGCCGGAAATAATACACGTCGCCGCCAAGTGGGAATAGTAAGGACTCACCATCTTCAGACCATTGGTAGCTTACAATGCCGGTGCCCGATAAACGCATACGTTCCCGGCGTGCTTTTTCTTCGTCCGACAGGGTTTCTTCACCACTGTGCAGATCATCGGAATCGAACAGCATACGGGTTTCACCGCTGGCGATGTGGTATTCCCACAAATCCAGACGCTCGTAGTCGCTGGCCTTGCCTTTCAGGAAGGTGACACGCTCGCCATTGGGCGATACCTTCAGGTTACGTGGGGCATTGCCATCTAATGAGGGAGACTCGAAAATACGCTCTATTGTGAGCGTTTGAGCCTGTATTGCTGTACTTAGCATAAGGGCTCCAAACATGAGGGCTTTCTTCATTATTATCTTCTTACTTTGCAGTCGGGGAATCGATTGTAGTGAATACACAGGATGATACAAGGTGAGTGACAACAATTCTGCAATTGTGCTGGGAGCGACAGGTCTGGTGGGACGAGAGGTCGTTGACCGGCTGCTACACGACCCTCGCTACACCGAAGTGACCTGCCTTGTGCGCCGACCTCTGCCTGCATCGCTGTTTCACGATCCGCAGGGCAAGCTCAACCCTGTGGTTATCGACTTTGACCAGTTACAGGAATATCAGGGCTATTTCTCGGTGAACCATGTTTACTGCTGTCTTGGCACTACGCTAAAGCAAGCTGGCAGTAAAGCGGCCTTCCGACGGGTTGATTTTGAATATGTGCACGTGGCAGCCCAGCTCACCCGCGCACAACGTTGCGATAGTTTCGTCTGGATATCCTCAGTGGGGGCGGATGCCAGCAGTAGCAATTTCTATCTGCGGGTTAAAGGCGAACTGGAAAATGCCATTATGCGTATGCCGCAGCTTCCCCATGCCTCTGCTGTACGGCCTTCATTATTGCTTGGCAAACGAGAGGAAAGCCGCGGGCTGGAATCACTGGGTCAGAGCCTGGCGCCCTTGTTCGGGCCATTGTTACAGGGGCGTCTGAAGAAATACCGGCCGGTGAGTGCCAGTGAAGTGGCCGATAAAATGATAACGTTACAGCGCTTTACCGGGAATGGAGAGAATTTGGGTGTTTCAGTGTAAACAATTTACTGTTAAGCAGGATAAATGCGCCATGAAGGTTAATACCGACAGCCTCATTCTGGGCAGTTGGGTTAGGGTGGCAGGGCGTTATCGTATACTGGATATCGGCACCGGCACTGGGATCCTGGCCTTGATGCTGGCCCAGCGGGCCAGTGAAGAGGCAGTCATTGACGCGATTGAAATTGATGCTGATGCAGCAAGGCAGGCGCGGGAAAATGTTCTGGCCTCACCCTGGGCCGATAATATCGCTGTGTGTCAGGGCTCAGTACTCACTCAGTGTCCTGGTCGCCAATATGATCTGATTGCCTGTAACCCCCCTTATTTCGCCGCTCCAGCTCAGTCCACTCAGGCTTACGCTACGCAGTCGGAGGCCCGCCAGCAGGCCAGAATGCAGGACAGTCTCAGTCCGGCCAGGTTGTTTGCATGGGTGGCTGCGTACCTGACTGCTGAGGGAGCGTTTTACTGCCTGTACCCTGCTGATCAGGTTCACGATATTGTAGAGCAGGGCAGAGCGTGCGGACTATATTGTACAGACCTGCTGTGGGTGCAAAGCTATGCCCATAAGGCTGCGCACGTGGCTGCGATGTGTTTCACGCGGCAGGAGGGCGCAGTACAGAAAGAAACCCTGGTTATTCACACAGAGACAGGCGACTATTCGGATGACTACCGGAACTTATGCCGGCCATATTATCTTAAATTCTGAGCCACCAGGAATGAAAAGTATGCTGCCCGACTGCTTAAAGCCTTATACACAGCGACTGGTGATTCAGCCATTCCTGTGGCGGGAGCGACAATGGCGGGTGCCTTTCTATCAGGTGTATGCCCGGTTGTCAGCACCGGTTGCCGCAGATTTCCTGACCTATCGGTCAAAAAAAGTGGCTATACTGCATCTGGGAAAGTATCATGTGCCGCTTTTTGATCCCTGTCGCCAGGGTATTGACGTATTACCCGCGCACGCGGTGGTGCTAAGCCACTGCAAAGGCAACCGGTTTGGATTATATGCGTTTCCGGCAGACACCGTGCTGGCTCCGTTGTTCTTACCCCTGGGTACGCAATACCTGCGTCGGCAATCGCAGTAACAGGAATACACCATGATGCAATATTTGGCAGAGGGCTTTGGTGCACTTGCGGTTATATTGAATTTTATTGGCTACCGGCAGAACCATGTCGATCGCTATTTGATAATATCCGCAGGAGCGTTATTGTCAGTAAGCATTCACTTTTTTATGCTGGACGCGATGGCTGCCGGGGTGGGCTGTATGCTCGCCAGTATCCGTAACATCGTGGCGCTGAAATCCCGCGCCCACAGTATTCTGGCGTTATTCGTAGCCGCGAATCTGGCCTTTTTTGCGTTCGAGTGGTTTGTACTGGAGCATAGCTGGATCATTATCATTGCTTACAGCTCATCGCTGATTTTTACCATCGGCTCTATTGTGCTGCGTGATGCGATGAAAATTCGTCAGTGGTTTCTGGTGGCCGAGTCGCTGGGACTTGCCTACGCCCTGCTGGTAGGCAGTATCTTCGGTACAATCTTTAACATCAGCAATCTGTTCAGCATCATTACTAAGCTGATCCAAGAAAAACGTCGACTGGCGAAACCTGAACAAACGTCTGATAACCACACCGTCTGAACGCGCCCTTCACTGAAAGTTTACGCTGACGCTTTCCGTCCACGGGCGGTGAGCGCCCGCCTGAGAACAAATAAATAAATGCCGGCACAGCCGAACCGTGCCAGTCTGGCAGGTTCAGATACTTCGATACTCTGGGCGGCAGGCTCGGGTGTAACATCGCTGTCGGTGGCGCCTATAAGTGGCTCGCTGTTCGGCGCCACGTCCTTGAAATCCACCATGGCGACCAAGGGGGGCGGCGTCACATTCTGTCGCGCTGTCGCCGTTCTGTCAGGCTGGCTGGACTGAGGCCGTGGCGTCACCGGTACAAACACAGAACCTGGGTTATCCTGTCCGGGCCTGCGCTTTACGGCTACGACGACGCACGCGAATGCGTTCGCCTTTATTATTATTGTTATTCAACATGGTGAGGTTTGCTCCAGATTATTGGCTGGAACCGTTTCAACATGGTTATCCAGACAACCTTATGCTAGATCGTTGCGATCGTGCAAACGAGAGCCAGAGCCACACCTATGTATATGCTTTTGTAAGCATAAAAAAACCGCCCAGAAGGCGGTTTTTTGGTATTGAGTAAGGTTTAGGAACCTTTCACCAGCACTGATACTTTTTCAATGCCAGCAACTTTCACCTGGTTCATAACTTCAACCACGGTGCCATGTTCGGTGTCTTCGTGAGCCTGGATAGCTGCAGTGTCAGTGTTATTTTCCGCCAGGTAAGTCTGCGTGTTCGCAACTACGCGACGAATATCCACTTCACGACCGCCCATTGTAATGGTGCCATTCTCGTCAATGCGAATAGACAATGAGCTTGAAGGCTTGTCGGTGTTCGACTGGTTATCTTCAGGACGGTTTACATCCAAACCTTTCTCTTTCACGAACGACGTAGTAACAATGAAGAAAATCAACATGATGAACACAATGTCCAACATGGGCGTCATGTCAATCTGAGCCTCGTCATCGGCCGAGGTATGCTTTTTTCTTTTCATCTCGTATTCTTTCTTCTCTTACATTCGAGCACATTAGTATACTGTTTGTAACAAAAATGAATAGCGTTTTGTACAACACAGCCTACATCTTAACACTTGTTGCCGGAATATTGTTCAAAAAAGCCGAAAACCACGACGGGTTACGGTGATTTTTTAGCCAGCGCAATACCCAACTGGTAAAAGTATAGCATCAACTGTTGGTTAAGTTGATTGCGCAAACTACCATGCGGGTAGATCCCAAGTCTAGCTTCGGTGGACTTTTTCGTACCCTGCACCAGGAACGCATTTTTTATCGCGTGATCCTGAACACAGGCCTCAAAAGCCCGCGCTGCCATCTCCTGAGGCATGGCATAATAATACATTTTGAGCGCGCGATCAGCCTCGATCGATCGGATCAGGTATGGGCTGGGGCCATTAGTGGTGTCTAAGAACAAGGTGGAAAAGCACTCACACAACAGATCGTTGAGCGGATGAGGCTGGACAGTGGCATTGTCCAGCCAGGCTTGTGAGGCAAAGTTGCCGGTGGGCTTCACGGTAAACACCTTGCCGGCAATGTAGTGGTCAAACCCGTGAAACCACTCATGGGCGAGGGCGCCGCCGCCGGCATTTTTAGCCAGCGCCAGCTGGCGTTTAGCGGGGTTGTAGTGAGCGCTGGCGTGTTTTTGCCCGCCATGACCGAAAGCCAGTGAGAGCGAGCCGTTCAGCGAAATAACCTGTTCGTTGACTTGCAGAATATCGATAAGATCGTACAGCGCATCGAAGAACAGGTTGGCGGCCAGTTGTTGCTCTTCGGGGGTAACCCAGCGACCTACCGTAATACTGGCAAAATTAAACAGCTTACGGATGTCATTAAACGACACATCGGCACCATCTCTGTGGCTGGCGCCGTTCCGAAAATAGGTTTTGTGGAGTCGGCCAGGGTTAGTCACTTAGCTCTTCAAGGAGCTGGTGGCACCAGGTGTGAATGCGATCATCAGTGAGATCATACTGGTTTTCATCGTCCAGTGATAAACCCACAAATTGCGTCTTGTCCTCGGTCAGCGCTTTTGACTGGGCAAAATCATAGCCCTGATTAGGCCAGTAACCGATAATCTTACAGCCAGACGGCTGAATGGCATCATGCAGCATGCCCAGGGCGTCCTGGAACCAGTCGGTGTAGCCTATCTGGTCGCCGAGCCCGAATAACGCCACAATTTTATCACTGAGATCTAACTGGTAGACCTCGTCCCAGTGAGACTCCCAGTCTTCCTGCAGTTCGCCGAAATCCCAGGTAGAAATGCCCAAAATGAGAATGTCGTAGTTGGCGGTGTGGGTGAGGGGTTCTTCCTGAATGTTGTGCAAACAGACAACCTGGTCGTCAAACAACGCATTCAGTTGCGCCTGAATTTTTTCAGCCGCCATTTCGGTGTAACAGGTGGTGGAGCCATAAAATAGCCCGATCTTCAGTGCCGTATCACTCATCTTTCGCCTCTTTACTACTCTGGTGCCGGACGAATTCTACCGTTTCTCCGTTGCTACACAAAGCTTTGCAGTGCACTGTCGGGTCGTTCGGGTGTAACTCCAGCAGTCCAATGGCTGATCCATTCAGTAATTCGCCGCTGTGATCACCCGGATCCCGGGCGCGCACCGACATATTCCGGCGACGGGTGAACACATTCAGCGGCGATGAGGGGCGGTAGAGGGCCCGGTTAAATCGGTCCAGCCAGGTAATGAGCGTGTTGGGAAAGGTATTCTTAATTCCGCTACAGGTAAACTGGGTAATATGCGGAGAGTTGCGTCGAAACCGCAGCCGGACGTCATAAACAAACGAGTAATGGACATCACCGGACAAGATAATGAATTCCGGCGGGGTACGAAAATGCCGGAAAATATTCAGCATGACATTAGCGGTGCCTTTGTGGGCCATCCAGTTTTCCGCGTCTACCGTGAGTGCTTTGCCCATCAGTGTGAATACTTTCTGCACCGCTTCGATGAATTTAACGCCATAGACAGGCGCTGCCGATACGACGATCACTGCCTCTTTACCTATCAGGGACTGCTGAAATTCACACATGGCCTCCCAGTCCATCAAGCCAGAGGGCTTATTTAGACTCGACTCCGAACGCCACCGCCGGGTACGGGTATCCAGCACATTGATGGGCGGGGTGGTCTCCAGTTGGTAGTGCCACTCCTCAAAGTCGAACAGCGTGGCAATAAATTCATCGTGTTGGGCCAGCCCGCCGGGCGTGAAGGTGGCATCAATGTGTTCCTGCAGCGGGTCGAAATTCGTCGGGCAGTTGCCCCAGCCCTGACACAGCAAGTAGCCCATCAGGGCATTGCCCACCATACGTTTGGACAGTGGATGCCCGTACACCTCCTGCTCCCAGCCTCGGGTCAGGTTCCAGTCATCGGTCACATCGTGATCGTCGAATATCATGTAAGTGGGCAGGTGCGCCAGTAACCGCCGCACGGCCGGCAACGTGTCGCAAAAGCCCGTAATAGTCTGCTGCTCCTGCCGGAATTGCGGCTTATAGCGATCATCTACGGGATCTTCACTGATGTGGACAAATCGCCAGGGCGTATCGGACCAGACCAGTAGGTACATAGCCATCACTTCGGCAAAGCTGATTAAATGGTTCTGTGCATTGACCGAGGTAAAGACCGGCTTTTTCTTGGCGCCAAAAAACAATTTTGACAGCGCGGTATTGGTGGCAATTTTCGGTAGCAGCTGCTCGCGCTCATACAGGTTGTGAGGATGACCAGGCAGGGCATCACTGTGCTCAATGACTGCGCCGCTGAGAGACTCACCGAACAGCCCAAGCGCAGTTACTACCTGCTGAACAGCCTGTAACATGGGCCCGGCGACATCATCAGCGTAAATCTGATCGCCGGTCATAAGTAACAGATCAGGCCGGGGCGTCTGGTGAGTTATCGCTTCCTCCAGCAAGCTGTCTACCCGCGTCAGGGCGTCGGCACTGTCGTGATGTGGCTTACGGCACGAACCATGGAGGACCTGCCGCAGTTCAGGCTGCCAGCAAAAGCTCAATGACTGCTGACCGGGATAGTACAGGGCGGGCAGCGCGCTTTCCCAGCGCGCCTGAAAGTGAGTACTGGCAAATTGCAGCTGATAACAGACCGGCGTGGCTTTAGCTATTGGGGCGCTAAACTCCACGGTAACCAGGCCTACATAGGCATGCTTGCCCACCGGCACGTACTTACACCGGGTGGTGGCGGCAAGCGGCTTATCATGCTGGGATAACACGATATCCAGCGAGTCTGGTTGTGAGGTTACTAACCACAGGTGGCAGTGTGTTGCGGTAGTGTGCCTGACTATGGGGCCAGCCAGTACCGCCGGCATTTCTGGCGTATCGGTCACGCTGTCTCGCATGAAGTAACAAACATATGCTAACCATAACGCGTTTTTGGTGCTTCGATAATGAGAAATTTGTCAGCAAATGCAACCAGATGCGCCAGCACTTGCCGTGGCGGCCTGCAAACGTTGCAAGTTTTTATAAACAAACGCAGAATCTACGCTGTATATGTTTCAGCGAACGGTTGCTAACGCAGCTATGAGCACAACCAACGGGAAATTCGCCATGTTGAAAACCAGTCTGCCGGTGGGCTTGTCATTACTTATGTTGCTGGGCTGCTCCGATGCGCCGGCCCCTGAAGTTCAAAGTGATGAGGCCCAAAGTACTGCGCTTACGGTGACTGGCGTATGGGTTAAGGAAGCCGGCGGTGGCGTAATGGCAGATCCGCAAACATCTGGCCTGACCCATGTTAACGGGCTGCTGGCCAGCATTTCTGATGGCAGCGCGTTGCCAAATCAGCAACGTCGTATCCACATGCTGGATCCGGCCACGGCCACTTTGATGCCCACGCCTGACGCTATGGGCATGGCGAGTCGGGTACGCCGCAGCTGCTTTGCCGATTACCTGAAAACCGAACCGGATCTGGAAGCGCTGGTGGTCGACCCCACCGACAGCACGGTGTTTTATACCGTAACAGAAGATGCTACCCGCACCGGTGCGCTGTCTGTGCGCTGTCAGAAGCGTTATGAGGAGACCGGCTCCACTGACTATCCGACCTTACTGGTGCGTCTGAAACGGCATGATGATGGTTCAGCTACTATGACCCATGTACGTCCGCTGGCGTTCGACAGTACGCTGGCGGTGGGTGACTTTCCCAACGATGGCATTGAAGGAATGGCGCTGGCACCAGACGGTACCTTATATCTGGGACTGGAAAAAGACGCCGCCGGGCAGCCGCGACTATTCTCACTCAGCCTGGACGAAAAGTTCTGGGAGTCACAGGAGTTTGCCAGGGTTGAGGATGCGGGTTTAGCCCTGCCTCACTTTGACAGTGGCAACCACCCCATTAACGGGCTTGAGTATTATCATCATGCGGCCACAGGTCAGGGGTATATCCTTGCCGCTGCCCGCAACGATGACGAATTGTGGGTGATCAGCACTGACCCCGAGCAGTCGTATCAGCGCATTTCTTTACAATTTACTGCAGCCGTTGACGAGGGCACCGCCGGATGTCCGCCTCAGGAAATCATGGACAATGCCTCAATTGAAGGGCTGGCCGTGATTGACCAAACACTGTGGCTGATAAATGACCCGTGGAAGAAAAATTATCTCAAAAACGTGCAGTGCGGGGCGAACGAAGAAAGGTATAAGGCAATGGCACCGCTGTTGTTTTCAGTGCCATTGCAGGCGTCGTGGTTTAATTAACGCAGTTTTGACGCAAACGTTTTCTTAAACTTTGCGAGCTTGGGGGCCACCACCATTGCACAGTACTGATTTTCAGGGTTATTTTTGAAATAGTTCTGGTGATAGTCTTCCGCCGGTACATAGTTTGATATCGGCTCAACCTCCGTCACAATGGGGTCTGGCCATACTTCATCGTCAGTCATTTCCTGAATGATGGCCTCAGCCTCCTTGCGCTGACTGTCGTTGTGGTAAAACACCACGCTGCGGTACTGGGTGCCGACGTCGTTACCCTGACGGTTCAGCTGTGTCGGGTCGTGCAGTGCAAAAAAGATTTCCAGTACTTCACGGTAGGAGAGCAGTTCCGGATTGTAGGTCACCTGCACCACTTCTGCATGCCCGGTCTCTCCCCGGCATACCGACTCATAGGAAGGGGTAGGGTCGTCGCCACCGGCGTAACCGGAAATGGCACTTTCTACGCCTTCAACGCTATTAAACGCCGATTCAATGCACCAAAAGCAGCCGCCTGCCAGTGTCGCGGTTTCATGGTTAGCCATAGTGAATATCCTTGTGATTGCTTATGGCTCAGAGTGTGGGTCCGCCCCAGGGCAAACACAAGTCATCCATAACAGTTTTCTTATCGTAAAACGGCATAACAAAAAGCAAAAAAGTGTGAATAAGGCGCAAGGTCTGCCTCGCACTGAAAACAGAGGTAATTATGATCATTTTCTACGATGGCTACTGTCCGTTATGCCAGAGTGAAATGCGCCATCTGCAAAAGTACGATACCCAGGGTGTAATCCGGTTTGAAGATATTCAGTCGCCGGCTTTCAGTGACCGGTTCCCCGCCCTTGATTGGCAGGCCCTGAACGCCCGTATTCACGTGCAGATGCCGGATGGCTCACTGGTCACCGGATTGGATGCCACTTACCAGGCGTGGCACGCGGTGGGCAAAGGCTGGTTGTATGCGCCACTACGCTGGCCAGTGATACGGCCTCTGGCCGATTTGGCCTATAACTTTTTCGCCCGCCATCGCTATCGGATTTCCTACTTGTTAACCGGTAAACGTCGCGGCTGTGGTACAGCCTGTAGGGTGGAGAAACCAAATGAGTGATATATACCTGGTCATTGGCGCAGCAGGCGGCATCGGCCGTACACTGGTATCGGCATGGGCCGGGCAGGGCAAACAGGTGCTGGCAGTCTCACGCACGGGCGCCCGGGATGAGAGCTGGCCTGAATCGGTGAACGTGATGGCCTGCGACAGCAGCGATGGGGACATTGCGCAGGTGGTTGCCCATATTCGCGAAAAGGCTATGCAGGTACGTAGCGCCGTATGTACCATCGGTTTTTTACACGGCGAGCAAAATGGCGTAAAGGTAAGCCCGGAAAAACAGTTGGAAGCATTAAATGAGGCCCAGCTTAACGCTTATTTCAGTATCAATACCATTATCCCGGCGCTGTGGATAAAGCACCTGGTGTCGGTTATGCACCCCGATCACGCCACACTGGCGTGCCTGAGTGCCCGGGTCGGTAGTATCAGTGATAATCGGCTGGGGGGCTGGTACGGATATCGCGCCTCCAAAGCCGCCCTTAACATGCTTATAAAAACCGCCAGCGTCGAATACAAACGCAGAGCCAAAAACACCAGCCTGCTTTGCTATCACCCCGGCACAGTAGACACGGTATTGTCTGAACCTTTTCAGGGGAACGTCAAACCGGAGAAGCTGTTTACACCAGAGTTTACAGTCACCCGGCTGATTAACATTCTTGAAACACTCGACCCGCAAGGCAGTCCGTATTATCGTGACTGGGACGATAAAAACATCAGCTGGTAATACGCCAGAGCGGGTGTGAATCGCGTTTAACATCAAGACTTTTAAAAAATCTGCTGTTACCATGCCGAACCGGGCTGGATGCATAGTGGGCTCTCAGAGCCCTGCTATAACGCCTTCACAAGTGCATTAACAATTAAAAAAACGCATCCCCCGTAACAACGATAACAAGAAAACAACAAGAGGAAGCTGGGTATGAGCGGCGCCAGAGAACAGTTCGGATCGCGCATCGGTTTTATTTTGGCAGCAGCCGGGTCTGCTGTAGGGATCGGTAACCTGGTCGGGTTTCCGGTAGGAGCAGCGAAAAATGGCGGTGGCGCCTTTCTGCTCATGTACGCCATTTTCGTCTTCGCCATCTGTCTGCCGGTTATGCTGGCTGAAATGTCAGTGGGTCGACATGCCCGTAAAGATCCACTGGGCGCATACCGTGATTTGAGTGGCAATCAGACGCACTGGAAACTGGCGGGTTGGCTCTCAGTTATCACGCCGTTCATGATTGCGGTGTTCTACATGGTTATTACGGTGTGGATTTTCGGCTACTTGTTTGCCGCCGTGACCGGCGACCTTGAGTTATTGGCGAATCCGGACACCTTTGCCACCTTCATTAACTCGCCACGCATTTTCGCTTATATGGTCGTGGTGGTCGCGGTGGTCTATCTGATCTTGCAAGGCGGGGTAAAAGAAGGCATTGAGAAAGCCGCTAAACTGTTGATGCCTGCGCTGTTCGTGATGTTACTCGGACTGGTGGTATTCGTGCTAATGCAGGATAACGCCATGGCGGGTGTAGAGTTTTATCTAATCCCGGACTTTTCCAAAATCACCGCGTCGGTAGTAAACGGGGCCTTATCCCAGGCCTTCTTCTCGCTGTCGTTAGGGATGGGGATCATGATCACCTATGGCAGCTATATTGATAAACGCGCTGACGTGCCCGGCTCGGCAAAGCTGGTTGCACTGACCGATACGGCGGTGGCATTCACTGCCGGTCTGATGATCCTGCCGGCGATTTTCTCGTTTAATCCGGAGACTAACCCGGCGGAGCTCAGTGAGTCGTCCATCGGCATGATTTTCACCTATCTGCCGCAAATCTTCCTGGCACTGCAATCATCGATTGGGTATCTGGGCGCGTCGCTGGTGGCAAGCCTGTTCTTCCTGCTGGTTTTCTTTGCGGCCATCACCTCTCTGGTGTCTATCTTCGAAGTGCCAGTGGCTGCGCTGATGGATGAAAAGGACATGAACCGTAAGCCTGCGCTGCTTATTCTGGGCGTTGGCATGATCATACTGGCTTGCCTGTGCGCACTGTCGTTTGGTTACGTCGAGTTTCTGACTACCTTTACCAACTATGCCGATACGCCCAAGTCCTTCTTCGACATTGTGTATGATGTGTTTTACGACACTATCTTGCCGCTGAATGGCTTCCTGATTTGTATCTTTGTGATTTACCGCTGGAAGAAGGCCAATTTCAATGCGGCGCTGGATGAAGGGGCGCCAAACTATAAAGGCAGCTTCTTTGAGCGCTATGTGGACATTTCAGTAGGTACCTTTATTCCGGTGATTCTGCTGGTGATCTTTATTAATACAGTGGCGCTGAAGTACTTTGGCTTTAGTCTGATTGATATTTTCTTCAGCTAACCCAGACCGTGTGTGGCAGTAAACAGCGTTTACTGCCTGCAAAAAGGGCAGCCGTTTGGCTGCCCTTTTTTGTGTGTCTACAGTGGTTATTCACGCGGGACTACATCATGTCGTCCGGGGTCGCGAACCGAGGGCGTGTATCCAGCATTTCCCAGCTCCAGCGCGCATCAATGCGCTTACCCACAGGAAGTGCTGTGGTATCGTCAAACCGCGGCAACGCAAGACCTCTGGCGTGGGCCGTGCGTGGGTAATAGTCTCCGCGCTTAGGGTGGGCAAGACTGCACAGGTGATAGGTTTTCCCCTCGCCGCCCCGGCGGATTAACTGTGTGAGGGCCGTAACCACATCAGCAACATGAACCAGATTAACCACCTTGTTACCGGCACTGAAATGCTTGCCAGACAAGACATTAACCGGGTGACGATCCGGGCCGACCAGACCGGCCAGCCGCACTATACTGTAGCGATAATTGGGATAACGACGCAGACGCTTTTCAATGGCAATATGGGTCTTCGCCGACACTGTCTGAGGGTCAACCGGCGTGTTTTCGGTAACAATATGAGTGGTTTCTTCGCCGTATACTGAGGTGGTGCTGATAAAAATAATGTGCCCTACCTTAACGTCAATCAGGGCGTCTATCAGCGCCAGCATATTGTCCAGGTAGGTATCCAGCGATGGATTGCGGCGTCCGGGGGGAATGTTAAGCAGCACTGTGGCTTGAGAGCAATGCCGGGTAAGCACGGCCGGGTCATCACCAAGAGTAAAGGGGATAGCCTGGTAACCCTGTTGTGCGAGTTGTTGGCATTTTTCCGGTGTACGTGTGGTAGATATGACCGTCGCGGGTTCGCGGGTTTCGGCCAGGTAGTTGCCCAACCAACCGTGGCCACATAGAACAAGCGGGTGCTGCATAGCGATTCCTGTTAACGACAATTTCGCTATGCTAGCACGAGTTATTTACGCCAGCCGCTACATTTTCAGCTTACGGTTGGGCATATCCAGTAAGTTTAAACCGTCTAAACCACGAATATGCTGTTGCATTTGCGCCTCAGCGTCGTCAGCTCTGGCCAGTACCTCACACAAGGCATCGGCGTCACGGGTAAGCGCTTCAGCCTGCATTTCAACACGTTGTTCGAGGTCTTTACCAAAGCTCTCCATTTTGGTTTCGAAGGCCGCCATGTCGCCCTCCATCATCATTTCCGTGCCTACGGCGATGAGGATCCGTCCCACCGATTCGGATACCAGCGACTCAAACTGCTCTTCAAAACGGGCTTCCCAGGCGTCGTCAAACCAGCCGGGCTCATCGAAACGGGAGGAGTCAATCTGAATATTTCCCTGCGCATCGTAAAACGCGGCCTGCATATCGGTTTCCAGTGAGGTGAACAACTCATTGAAGTCGGCGACCAGTTCATCGTCCGGACCCAGCAATTCGCCAAACGCTTCATTGACCGCCACGCTGGCTATATCCAGCCCCTGCGAAGCAATATTAAGTGTCATCGGGATGGCAGTTTCAAGCTGCTGGTGGTAGGTCTCTACCCAGTGTTGCTCTTGCTCTGACAGTTTTACCCACTCGCCATTTACAGCCAGCATATAGTCTGGGGTAATGGTGAGCTGACTGCCGTTGTCCATATCGATATTCAACATACCGCTGGCGTAGCGGATATTACCTTGCAGTTCAATATCGCAAGGGTCATGGTCATCACCGTGGGCACTGGCTGATGCGGTGAACAAGGTGCTGGCGGCAACAACAAACAAAGGGATACGTGTTTTCATGATTCGTCCTATACTCTCAATACGGGTCATCCTGAATGCGGATAATCAACTAAGAGCAACAGCCAGGCCAAGTAGTAAACTTTCTTTTAAATCATTACTTTAGGCTTTTTTGGGCCTGTGAGTGAATCACATTTAGCGTGAGCATTGAGTGAGTTGATAATTTTTTGGTCAAATTCGCCACTTTTCTCAATAACAATTTTAAGGGTGAGGATATTCAAATTGTTGGCTTTCGTGCATAATACGGCCAGCGAAAAGTAAGGGTTAAAAAATGTCTGATTGGATTAACGCAATTATGTTTGGTGTGATGCTGCTGGCGTTTACACTGGGAGTGAGCTGCATAATTATGGGGTTCCTGTCATCATCGACAGGGCAGAAAGCCATGCAGGAAAAAATTGAGTACGGTTTCTTCGGCGTGTCCGGTCTGGTGCTGTGTATGCTACTGGGCTACGGCTTAAGCTGATATTCCGTAACACATAAAAAAACGGCGCTTAGCGCCGTTTTTTTATGTCCGTAAGTTACTCATCCGGGGTGGCGTGATCACTGTACACCGCAGGGGCTGAATGACCGGAAGCGGGTAAGTAGCCTGCCGAACCCAGGTGACTGTCCCGTTGATACACTTTCAGGTCAAACTGCGGCAACATTGCCAGAATATGGTCAAAGATATCTGCCTGTACCCGCTCGTAGGCCGTCCATTCCTTATCCACACAAAAACAATACACTTCCAGGGGCAGCCCCAGCTCATTAGGGGGTAACTGACGCACCATCAAAGTAAGTGACTGGTTTACTCTGGGATGCTTGCTCAGATACGCCTCCAGATAGGCCCGAAATGTACCTATGTTGGTCAGCTTGCGGTTGTTCAGCAGGTCGGTTTCGTCAATGGAATAATCGCGATGGTAGGCACGCAACTCATTGAGCTTCTTATCTATGTAATCGGAGATGTAGCGGATTTTTGAAAACCTGTCCAGCATGTCCTGACTGCATAAATGGATAGAGTTGATGTCGATGTAAATAGCCCGCTTGATCCGGCGTCCGCCCGACTCCTGCATGCCACGCCAGTTTTTCACCGCTTCATTAGTCAGGCTGTAAGACGGTAGCGTGGAAATGGTTTTATCCCAGTTCTGCACTTTGACGTTGGTCAGGCCTATTTCCATAATTTCGCCGTCCACTTCGTATTTCGGCATCTGGATCCAGTCACCGGTAGTAAACATGCGGTTGGCAGCAATTTGGATCCCTGCGACAAACCCCATAATGGTGTCGCGAAAAATCAGCAGCAGTACGGCGGCCAGTGCCGTCAGACCTGACACAATGATCAGGGGGCTGCGCTCGATAATCAGGGAAATACTCAACAACAGTACCAGTATTGAGAAGCCCAGTTTCGCCACCTGAACAAACCCGGTTATCGACGCTTTGCGGGATAAATGCGACTCGTTGTAAATATCTTCCAGCGTGTTAAGTAAGGCGTAGAGGGCCAGTAGCGCCGAGAACAACATATAGAGTTGCGAGCCTTTCAGTAGCAGCCCATGTAACACGGTGTCGTCGTTGATCAGTACCGGGGTCACCATGAAAATCCATATGGCGGGCACCAAATGCATCAGCCGCTTAAAAAAGCCATGATCCAGCAGGGCATTATCCCATTTCGTTTTGGTGCGCTTTATCCATAACGCAATTTGCGCACGCAGAAATACTCTGGCTAATAACCAGAATATGAGCGCCGCAATAACAATGAAACCCAGTGCCAGCGCGTTGTAAAGTGGATCTTCGGTAGTCAGGCCGGGAAATACATCCTTTACAGTATGAATAAAGGTATCTCGAATGGATGTGGCGATTTGCACAGTATTATTGCCCCAGTATTTGTGATATTCGGTTATCTTTCTCGGTCCACAGGCGATTTAACCAGCCCTGGAAACGTACCCGGAAGTCTTGTACATCTGCAGCCACCTGGGGTGCAGGGTCGGGCACGTCCATTACCGTAACATCTATTACTATACGGGTCATTCGACCGCTGAGCATGGCCATCATGGGGTGGCGGTTACTGCCGGGATACAACAGCGACACATCCAGTACGTTGGTAAACAACTCTCCCATGGTGCTTAACGTAAAGGCGACGCCGCCCGCTCTCGGTGGCAGCAAGTACCGGTAAGGGCTTACCTTACTGGCGTGTTTCTTAGTGGTAAAGCGAGTGCCTTCCACAAAGTTAATGACAGTGGTGGGTGTGGTTCTGAACTTCTGACAGTACTGACGGGTCGTTTCCAGGTCCTTGCCCTTCTTGTGGGGATATTTTTCGACGTAGGCCCGTGAATAACGTCGCATAAAGGGCATATCCAGCGCCCAGGCACCGAGCCCGACAAACGGCAGCCAGATAAGCTCTTGCTTGAGGAAAAACTTCGGCGCCGGAATTCGCGGGGCGGCGAAATCAATCAACAAGATAATGTCCAGGTAACTCAGATGATTCGCTACAATCAGATACCAGCTCTGCTTTGACAGGTTGCCATGTACCCGATAGTCAAACTCCACGTTATTGAACAGGCGAATAAAGGCCACGCTGACTTTGCCGAAACAGAACATGAACCCATGCATGATATTCAGCAATGCGTGGCGAAATCCCGCATGGGGAACGATAAGCTTTACCAGACCTAACAGGATAATGAGACCACCCCACCAGGCCAGATTCAGGATCTGCAAGGCCGTATGCAGGATAAAAATGAAGGGCGTTAGTATTGCGTTCATAATGATTGCTTAGACTCAAAGGAAGCAAGAAGCGAATCTTTGTGTTCCCAACGAGCATTCAGCCAACGCTGAAATTCGCTGCGATTTTCGGGGTCGCTGAAGTACTCCGGACTGAACACGCCGCCGTGCACGATATCCTGCATGGGGGTGACGGCAATATTTACCCGAATATCTTTTACCCGGCCACATACGAAGTCCCAGAACGTGGGTACGCCGTCCGGATAGTGGATGGTGACATCAAGTAACTTGTGTAGTTGATTGCCCATGGCACTCAGCACAAAAGCGATCCCGCCGGCTTTCGGTTTTAATAAGTGGTTAAAGGGCGATTGCTGACGTTTGTGCTTTTCGGGCGTAAAGCGGGTGCCTTCCACAAAATTCATTATGCTCACAGGCTTAAAGCGGAATTTCTCACAGGCCCGCCGGGTGGTTTCCATATCCTTGCCTTTCAGGTGAGGATTTTTTGCCAGAAACGATTTGCTATACCGGCGCATAAAAGGGAAATCCAGCGCCCACCACGCCAAACCGAGTACAGGTACCCAGATGAGCTGTTGTTTAAGAAAAAATTTAAGAAACGGAATACGACGGTTAAATACCCGCTGTAACACGAGAATATCCACCCACGACTGATGGTTGGCAATGACCAGATACCAGTCCTGTGACGATAACCCGCTAAGGCCATTAACATGCCAGCGCGTTGAACTGGTCAGCCGCTGGTTAAGATTATTTACGCCGATCCAGCCAGTGGCACACGCATCCAACAGATACGTGATGAATTTACGCCACGGGGCAACAGGGATCAGCTTAAAAAATGATAATATGAATACCGGTATACACCAGAGTATAGTGTTCACAAAGTACAGCAGAACCGACAGGCTGCCGACAATATTATGGCCCAAATTTTTCAGCATTGTGCTTCACCTCAAAAATTAGGTGGTTAGTGTAAACGAACTTGATCCAAAAGCCGATAGACCCTTTACTGAACCCACTAACACATATCCCGGAGATAACGAATGGAAGGACAAACAATCACCTGCAACGCGGCAGTTGCCTGGGCAGCAGGTAAACCTTTATCGATCGAAAAAGTGGACGTAGCGCCACCTAAAGCCGGCGAAGTCAGAATTAAAGTGATGGCCTCAGGGGTCTGTCATACTGATGCGTTCACGCTTTCAGGCGAAGATCCTGAAGGGATTTTTCCCAGCATCCTGGGCCATGAAGGCGGCGGCATCGTTGAATCCGTGGGCGAAGGCGTAACCAGCGTCAAAGTAGGCGATCACGTGATCCCGCTGTATACCCCGGAATGTGGCGAGTGTAAATTCTGTAAATCGGGCAAAACCAACCTGTGCGGAAAGATCCGCGAGACCCAGGGCAAAGGTCTGATGCCAGACGGCACGACTCGCTTCAGTAAAGATGGCGAGCCGATTTACCATTACATGGGCACCTCCACATTTGCTGAGTATACGGTATTACCCGAAATTTCTTTAGCAAAGGTCAACCCGGCAGCGCCGCTGGAAGAAGTGTGCCTGCTGGGCTGCGGCGTCACCACCGGCATGGGCGCGGTACTGAATACCGCCAAGGTAGAAGAGGGTGACACGGTGGCCATATTCGGGCTGGGCGGGATTGGTCTGTCGGCCATTATTGGCGCCGTGATGGCGAAAGCCAGCCGCATTCTTGCCATTGACATTAACCCGGATAAATTTGAGCTGGCCAAACAGCTTGGTGCCACCGACGTAATTAACCCCAAAGACTATGATAAGCCGATTCAGGAAGTTATCGTTGAGATGACTGACGGCGGCGTGGACTATTCGTTTGAGTGTATTGGCAACGTCAACGTAATGCGCTCAGCGCTGGAGTGCTGTCATAAAGGCTGGGGTGAGTCGGTCATTATCGGGGTCGCTGGTGCCGGGCAGGAAATTTCCACGCGCCCGTTTCAGCTTGTAACCGGCCGGGTCTGGCGCGGTACCGCATTCGGTGGCGTAAAAGGGCGTTCGGAATTGCCGGGAATGGTAGAGCAATATCTCAACGGAGACATTCCCCTGAAAACATTTATTACCCACAAGATGCCGTTAGGTGATATCAACGAAGCATTCGACCTGATGCATGAGGGTAAGAGTATTCGCAGCGTGGTGTTATTTGACGAGGCAAAGTAATGGAATTACTCAGTGAAAACAGGGCGTTTGGCGGCCGTCATTGCCGCTATCGCCATCGTTCAACGGTGAATAACTGCGATATGACATTTGCGGTATATTTGCCGCCGTTCGCGACTGCAGACAACCCCGTACCGGTGCTGTACTGGTTGTCCGGCTTAACCTGCACTGATGAAAATTTTATGCAGAAAGCCGGAGCCATGAAAATAGCGGCTGAGTTGGGTATGGCCATTGTGGCCCCGGATACCAGTCCCCGCGGAGAAGGGGTGCCTGACGATCCGGAGGGCGCCTATGACATGGGGCAGGGAGCGGGCTTTTATGTCAATGCCACCCAATCGCCCTGGCAGGATCACTACCAGATGTACGACTATGTTACCAGTGAGTTACCCGCGCTGGTGGAAGCAGAGTTGCCAGTCACCGGCGAACGGGCAATCAGTGGTCACTCCATGGGGGGCCATGGCGCCCTGGTGATTGGTTTGCGCAACCCTAACCGGTACGTTTCTGTATCGGCGTTTAGCCCGGTGGCCAACCCGACGGACTGCCCCTGGGGGCAAAAAGCGTTTTCGCACTACCTGGGCGACGATAAATCCAGCTGGCAGGCCTACGACGCCGCCGCCCTGCTGGCAGAAAAGACCCATTATGTGCCGCTGCTGGTGGAGCAAGGTCGTGCCGACCAGTTCTTAACTGAGCAGCTGAAGCCTAAGGCCCTGGTTAATGCCGCACAGAAATCTGACACACCGCTGACGTTAAACATGCATGAAGGGTACGATCACAGTTACTTTTTCATCACGTCGTTTATTGACGAGCATCTGCAGTTTCATGCCAGCCATCTAGGGTTGATTTAATCTCACACAGACACCTTTCACAGTGTTCCTGCCTTAAATGTGCAGGGGCATTGTGACAAAGGTTTAATCCAACAGTGTGATCACCACGGTGCCGTCTCCGTTTAACAGGATCTACTTACCGGGAGTCCTCTATGTTCGGATTATTTAAGCGTAACCCCACTAAAAAACTCAGAAAACAGTATGACAGCCTCTTAGAGCAGGCCATGCATGCTCAACGCAATGGCGATATCAAAACCTATTCTATGCTCACAGCCGATGCGGAGGCATTGTGGGCGAAAATAGAGACGGCGGAAGACAGATAAACACCCCGAGGAGAGATGCACTAAGAGTGCAAAAGCCAGACGTTTCATCCCTTAAAATTTCCCGAGCAGGTCACACAGGCTTTGCTATGCTTATAAGCATATAACCATAATGCAGGCAGGTGGCAGTCCACTTGCGGGAGCCTGGTCGGTGTCTTCAATTGAAGGTCTGGATATTCGCAAGATCCTGGAACATGCCCATGTCGGGGTGGTTATCCATCGCGCCGACACCTCTATCATTTACGCCAACCCCGCAGCGCTTAAGCTACTTCAGCTGGAATACCAGGAGATCATCGGCGCTGATGCCTACGACCCGAAGTGGCACTTTATTGATGAAAGCGGCTGTCCCCTGAACCTTGACGATTATCCGGTGAACCGGGTTCAGAAAACGGGGACTAATATCGACAATGAGATAATGGGCATGGTAGATGCTGGCGGCCAGGATATCAGCTGGTTTATGGTGAACGCCTATATGGAGGGGCGGCCCGGAGCCGATTCATGTTTTGTAGTGGTGACATTCTCTGACGTGACCGCCACGGTAAAACCCTTTTCTGCGGAGGATATTTTAGAGAACGCCCAGGATGTAATAATCGTGACCGAAGCAGACGATATTGACTATCCCAACGGTCCCCGCATTGTGTACGTTAACAAAGCTTTCGAGCAACTGACCGGTTACAGTAAAGACGAGGTTCTGGGCGAAACGCCGCGCATCTTACAAGGCTCACTTACTGATAAGGAGGCCCGCAAGAAAATTCGTTCGGCGTTACAAAAGAAGCAGGCTATTACGCAGACCTTACTGAATTATGGCCGCAATGGTCGCCCCTACTGGATGGAAATGAATATCCTGCCGCTGACTAACCGGCATGGCACCGTCACCCATTTCGCCGCCATTCAGCGTGACGTCTCACAAATCAAGTTTCAGCAAGAGCAGTTAGAAAACCGCAATCGGGACTTGCGTGCGCTCAAGGTAAGTCTTGAGCAGAAGGTAAAGGAGCGGACGCTGTCACTCCAGCATGCCACCCGAAAGCTGGAAAAGCTGGCGTATTTCGACTCCCTTACCGAACTGCCTAACCGGCGCTTTTTTTCGGTACAGCTTGAGAAGCAAATAAAATCCTGCTCAAGGCGCAAAGCCTTGATTGCGTTTGGCCTCCTGGATATCGATAACTTCAAAAAGGTCAATGACACCCGCGGGCATACGGCGGGAGATAAAGTGCTGCAAGCTGTCGCTGCCAGCTTATGCAACTCGCTGCGTGGCGAAGATGTGGTATGCCGTTACGGCGGTGAAGAATTTGCGTTCGCGCTATCGGTTGCTAATGAACAGGAAGTGAAAGCGGCCTGTGAAAGAGTCATAGAAGGGATCCGGACAATGCAGGTGCCGGGTGCGGGCGACGCACTGGCAATAACCGCCAGTATGGGCGTCACCTACATGAAATGTGACGAGCATGCTAATGAAGCCGACCTCTGCCGGCGGGCTGATGAGTTAATGTACGAAGCCAAGAGGGCAGGCAAAAACCGTTATCTGCTTGAGCCATTAGACCAATAATCTGCAGTTCTTGCTACGTCTGGAGCAGGTGTAATACCCCCTTTTTCCTCGCTGACACTTTTTCTTACAGACTTCCTGCGCCCAGGCCGTGTTAATGCATCGACGCTGGCGAGCCAATAGGCTACATTTTACCGGTTAAAAAATAATAAACTGACCGATCAGGGAGAAATTTGTGAAGGTATTTAAAGCGTTACTATTAAGTGCGGCGGTGGCCACTGCACTAACCGGCCCCGTAACAGCACAGCCACAGTCTGACACTACAGGCAGTGTCGCGGCTAAACAGCAAAGCGAACATGACCAGCTGTTTGCCCTGTTTGCGGCAGCCAATGAACGTGAGCTGGCACTTAACCCTATTTCCGGCTTATTCAGGGGCGATATGCGTCGTGCCGACCGGCTGGGTGATTATCTGACTGACGCGCATACCATTGCCATCCGCACCAATACACTGCTGAATTTGTCAGAGCTGGAAAAAATTGACCGTACTCAACTCAATGACACCGATAAGCTGGCTTACGATGTGTTTGAGTACAATCAGCAAAAACAGCTGAAAGGCACCAGCGAGGAAATCCTTGCCCTGACCGAAGTGCGCCCGGTGAACCATTTCAGTGGTTTCCATACGTTCTACCCCACCTTCGCCAGTGGCAAAGGCGCGGCCCCTTTCAATACCATCGAAGATTATGAGAACAACCTGTCCCGCCACCAGGACTACATCGACATCAGCGAGCGGGCCATTGACAAGTTCCGCGAAGGCATGGAAACCGGTGTGCTGGAAACCAAGCTGACCATTGACCGGGTTATCCAGCAATTTGATACCCAACTGGCCATCCCTCTGAAAGAGTCGCAATTCTGGGGGCCGGTGACACAGTTCCCGGACAGTTTTACCGATGAGCAGAAAGCCCGTCTGACAAAAGAGTATCTGGCTGCGACTAAAGCCATTTATGCATCTACCGAGCGCATGCGTGACTTTTTGCGAGATGAGTATTTACCGGTTGCCCGTGAGAGCATAGGCCTAAGTCAGATGAAAGGTGGCGATAAGCTGTATAGCCACCTTATTGAAAACACCACTACTTTACCGTTAACCGCAGACTACCTGCATGAATTAGGTATGCAGGAAGTGGAGCGAATTAAAGCCGGCATGCTGGAAATTATGGATGAAGTGGAGTTTGAGGGCAGCCTGAACGAGTTTTTTGACTACGTGCGCACCGATCCTAAATTCAAGCCGGAGAGCCGGGAGGCACTGACTGAGTCCTATTATCGTATAGGCCGTGAGGTGGATGAGAAAATTGAGGACTACTTTTCCTTGCTGCCTGAAACTGACCTGGAGATTAAACCTTACGATCCGGCCATTGAACAGTTCAGCGCTGGAGGCTCCTACCAGCGCGGCACGCCAGACGGATCGCGTCCCGGCACGTTTTATTTTAACGCCTATGACTTACCCAGTCGTCTGACTACCGGCAACGTGACGCTGTACCTTCACGAAGGCGCGCCGGGTCACCATTTCCAGATCAGTCTGGCGCAGGAAAATGAAGACCTGCCTGCATTTATGCGCTTTGGTGGGAATAACGCTTACGTAGAAGGGTGGGCGTTATATTCGGAAACCCTGGGTTATGAAATGGGCTTCTTTGATGATCCCTGGAACCGTTATGGGACGTTACAGGACGAACAGTTACGGGCAATGCGTCTGGTCGTCGACACCGGCATCCATGCGAAAGGGTGGACCCGGGAGCAGGCTATCGACTTTATGCTGGAAAACTCGGGTATGACCCGCACTGAGGTAGTGGCCGAGGTCGAGCGTTATATTGCCATACCGTCACAGGCGCTGGGATATAAAGTTGGAGCACTGAAGATACAAGAATTACGTCAACAGGCCGAAGAAGAGTTAGGTGACGATTTTGATATCAAAGCCTTCCATGCCCAGGTACTGGGAACCGGCGCCTTGCCGTTGCCAATTCTGGAAGAAAAAATTGAACGCTGGATTGCCAGCGAAAAAAGCTAACAGTAATTAGTGCTTTGCAGAAACCAGCAGCGCCGTGACCGGCCTGTTGGTTTCGACAATAAGTGCTCACTTTCAATCACATCCCACTTAAAAGCAGTTCACCTCCCCGCACCTACCTCATTCTTAACATGATATTCCGTTTTTTTGTTCCGCTGTGGTTATGGTAAAATCGCCGCTTATCTGAACGCCATTAGGCGTAAATAGTAGAAACGTCATATTCCGCATGCTGTTATTAAGGCCTTCACCTGAAGGCAGGATAATACGCACTGCTGAAAGTTGATCTTGTCATATTTGCCAGAGAGACGATGTAAGTGTCTGACCTAAATAACATTGCGCCTAATCATTCCAGTCCAGTTATCGACAGGCGTTTCTCCGTCGCGCCAATGCTGGATTGGACAGATCAACACTGTCGATACTTCTTGCGCCTTATATCCAGTCACGCGTTGCTGTATACCGAAATGGTGACGACCGGAGCGCTTATTTATGGCAAGGGTGATTATCTGGCGTTCAACGAAGAAGAACACCCGGTCGCCTTACAACTGGGTGGCAGTACTGCCGATGACATGGCGCGCTGCGCCGAAATGGCGCAAGCGCGGGGCTACGATGAAGTCAATATCAATGTGGGCTGTCCGTCAGATCGGGTTAAAAACGGTCGCTTCGGCGCCTGTCTGATGGCTGAGCCGGAACTGGTGGCAGCGTCAGTAAAAGCTATGCAGGCCGTGGTTGATATTCCCGTCACCGTGAAATGCCGGATAGGGATAGACGACATGGACGAATACGCGGATTTTGCCCGCTTTATCGATATTGTCGCTGATGCCGGTTGCGATACTTTTATTGTGCATGCCCGCAAGGCCTGGTTACAGGGGTTGAGCCCGAAAGAAAACCGGGAAATACCGCCGCTCAATTATCCCCGGGTTCATCAGCTGAAAGCCTCTCACCCGGAGTTGTCGATTAGCATTAATGGTGGTATTAAAACCCTTGATGAAGCCGCCAGTCAGCTAGCCCATGTCGATGGCGTCATGATGGGTCGGGAGGCCTATGCGAATCCTTACTTGCTGGCCGATGTGGACAACACGCTGTTCGGCGCCAATACTCAGGCGCCTTCCCGCGAGCAGATAGTGTATGCCATGCAGGCCTATATTGAGCGCCAAACGGATCAGTGGTTTAAGCCCTGGCACGCGGCCCGTCATATGCTGGGGCTGTTTCAGGGACAAGCTGGCGGCCGCATATGGCGGCGTTACCTGAGCCAGAATGGTACCGGCAAAAATCCGGATCCCAACTTGCTCATCAATGGGTTAGATGCAGTCTTAACCGCGCAGGCTAATGTGAAGACGTTTAACGAATCGAAGGTTGGTTAAAACCGCGAATCTAATTGGTCAAAAAAGCTACATTTTAATTGTCAGGCCGTCCCGGTGGCGGCCAAGTATTTTTCACCCTTCTTAAAAACCCTTTTGAATCAGTATGATAGTTTTTTATCACTGGTTGGCACACCTCTGGCAATAGCAATACTGTCGCATCAACACTGGGTTGTTGCACTCACGGAAGTCAGAGGGAAACACATGAAAACGCAATCAGTAATTTTAGCTTCACTTCTCACGGCAGCATCATTCAGCGCGCCCGTTACTGCGCAGGAAATATCGTTAGAAGAGTTTGTTGGCCGGTTAATGAGCCAGGCTGTGGATGTAACCCGCCACGAAATTAACATGAGTGTCCAACAGGTGGTGGCTAATACCGCCCATATGTTTGACTTAGACGGCACGCTACCTGGTGGTTCAGTATCGGTGACAGACCTTGCGCAAAGCATGCGTGACGAACAAAAGGCCGCCGTGTCAGCCAGCGCGTCAGAGTAGCCGCGTATGATTCAGCAATTCAGTGTGCTGCTGATCATGCTTATGCCAGTGTTGTCTTTTGCAGTGGGGGCGTTGTTATTCACCACTCGTAGTATGCGACGGCTGCTACAGCGTCGACCCCCCAAGGCTGGTTCTTCAAACAAACTGCTTTAAAGTAGATAACGTTCATCTTGTTATCTGCTTTCTCTTTTTCTACCACCCGGTTTATTTCCCCTCTGTAACGCCTTAATCATCCCACTGGGTAGTGTGCACGCTAGATGCTTCCCCATATTGACTACCCCATTCAGATACTCACTAACGTGCCTGCGCGTCGGTATCGCGCCAATCCTGCTCTGTCACTAAACACCCAGTGGCGAAAAAGACAAACCGGGTTAGTCAAATTCACTACTTATCATTGTCTAGCTCACAAATTATACCGACTGTTTAAGCGGTTTTTTAATAATTTCAATTAAAAACAACAAGTTAAAAATATGGCACAGGTGTTGTAATAACCAAATAACTTTCACTAATTCACTACGTGAAAATTTACAGGTAAACACAGGAGATGGTTATGGGCATGTTTTCAAGAATGACAGACATTGTGCAGGCTAATATTAACGCCATGCTGGATAAAGCCGAAGATCCGGAAAAAGTGATTCGTCTGATTATCCAGGAAATGGAAGAAACGCTGGTGGAGATTCGTTCGGAAGCGGCGAAGTTCCTGGCAGAACAGAAACATTTAGATCGTCAGCTACAGCGGGTGAATAAAGAAGTCACCGGTTGGCAGGAAAAAGCGCAACTCGCCATTGATAAAGATAAAGAGACCCTGGCCCGGGCGGCGCTCGCAGAAAAACAGCGTTACGCTCAGCAGGCCGAGTCACTGCAACAACAACACGATACTATCAGTGAGTCATTGGCGCAGCTGCAGGGTGATACCGGTCGGCTGAACGAAAAACTGGCCGAAGCGAAAGCGAAACAAAAGGCCATGGTGACACGTCAACATTCTGCATCAGTGCGGCTCAAAGTTAAGGCGGTAGAGCATAGCGATAAGATAAACCACGCTATGGCGCGCTTCGACCAGTACGAGCAACGTATTGACCAGCTCGAAGCACAGGTGGATGCATATGAGTTTACCGGCTCTGCTACACAGCCTCATTCACTGGATGCGCAGTTCCGTGCGCTGGAAGAGAATGATGCCATCGAGCGCGAACTCAACGCCATGAAGAAAAATAAAGCGGCCTAACTGATGTCAGATCCGTCCGCCTGAGGCGGACGGCCCTTTACCAGGAGAAGATGTATGAAAATTCCCAGTTCACAAAAGCGAATTTACCGTGATTTGGATAATGCAGTAATTGCCGGTGTGTGCGCTGGCGTTGCCCGCTATCTGGACATTGATTCGGTGTGGGTGCGCGGCGCGGCCATTGTATCCTTGTTTGTTATGCCTACTCTTGCCGTGCTGGCTTACCTGGCGGCAGTGTTTCTTCTGCCAAGGTGGTCACTATGAAGCAGTTTATTATTGCGGTTGTGCTAGGGCTTATCCTGATAAACTGTTTCGGCTCAATGCTTGGCGACTGGCTGGGATTTCATATTATGCTGGGCAATGAATACCTGTCACCCTGGGAGAATATCGTCGCGCTGTCTATAATAGCCGTTGTCTTTGTTATTGTAGGCTTTATAGTAGCGGTTAGTCTGGCAGGTACCTTAATTGTTGGTGCGCTGGCAGCGCTAGTAGCCTTATTTGTGGTGGGCGTAAGCGCATTCTGGCCCATCCTGCTGTTAGCCGGCATTGTATACGCATTACGCCGACGACCGCATGCGCTGACAGATTAGCCGGACCAGCCGGCGACTTTCACAGGCCGTATCATCGCCTGCACCTACTTGGCCTTCGCAATAGCGAAGGCTGTTGTTTTAGAAGCATTATCGGGGAATCTATGAAACAGTATCTGAATCTGAAATGGATTGGTGTGGGCGCAGTTGTTCTGTTTGTACTGCTTTGGTTACTGGGTATGTATTGGAGCAGCGAACCCGATACGTTCAGTGTGGAAGCCAGAGTGGAGGTCGCGTCTGAAGGCTTCGATCATCAGCGGGTAGCCGGGTATACCATGACCACGGCCCTTATTGAAGTGAGTGACACACTGTTGACCAAGCGGGGTGGCTACCTCGCCAATGATGTCATCCCCCCCAGTGTGTTTCTCGACAACATGCCGGCCTGGGAGTTTGGTGTACTGGAAATGGTACGGGATTTATCCCGCAGTATGCGCAACGATTTCAGCCGTTCACAGTCCCAGTCAATTGAAAACAGTGCTCTGGCGAAGGCACAACCGAAGTTTAACCTGGATCACCGGGAATGGATTTTTCCGGCTGCTGAGTCGAGTTACCGGGAAGGCATCGAACTGTTAATTGAGTATCGTCAGCAGTTAGTAAAGCGCAGTGACAGCGACAGTCAGTTTTACACCCGTGCCGATAACCTGCGGGATTGGCTGAAGCAAATAGAAAAACGCCTGGGCAGTTATTCTCAGCGCCTGAGCGCCAGTGTCGGCTCTACCAGACTTAATACTGATCTGGCGGGGTCGCCCGGGGCACGCCAGTCGACGCCGGTGGCAGAACAACGGGTGGTCAAAACCAGTTGGTGGCAACTGGATGACAATTTCTATGAAGCCCGCGGCGCGACCTGGGCATTGTTGCACTTTCTCAAAGCCGTAGAAATCGAGTTCGCAGATGTGCTGGAAGATAAAAATGCACGGGTTAGTCTGCAACAAATCATTCGTGAACTGGAAGCTACCCAGCAAACAGTATGGAGTCCCATGATACTGAACGGGGGCGGCTTTGGTATGCTTGCTAATCACTCGTTAGTAATGGCGAACTATATTTCACGGGCAAACGCTGCTCTAATTGAACTTTCGGAACTACTCAACCAAGGATAATCAATGAAAAAATGTCTGATCGCGGCCACGCTGGGCTGCGCGTTTTTTGCTTCTACCGCCACTGCCGACACTATTGCAGGCGTCTACGTGGGTGTGCAGGGCTGGAATATGGATACCACCGGGAGCTTTTCAGACTCTTCTTCGAATAACGGTAACTTTAACTTTGATGATGAAACTAATGGCGCCGCATACATTGCGCTGGAGCACCCGGTGCCGTTTCTGCCGAACGTAAAAGTTAATCATACAGATATGGCGACCGCCGGTACTACCCGTCTGAACAGCAGCTTTACGTTTGACGGCAACCTGTACACCACGCAAAGCGATGTTTATACAGACGCTGATATTGTGGCTACCGACGTTATTTTTTATTACGAGCTGTTCGACAATGATCTGATCAGTTTCGATGTGGGCCTGAACGGCAAGTATGTTGACGGCACCCTGATTGTTGAAGACAGAGACAGCAACACCCGCGGCGAACAAGACTTCTCCGGCGTGATCCCAATGGTGTATTCACGGGTACAGGTAGGGTTACCGTTCACTGGCCTGGCGGCGTATGCAGAAGGTAGCTATCTGAGTATTGATGATCACACGGTGAGCGATTATCAGGTAGCGATTGCGTATTCATTTATTGAAAGCCTGGCAGTGGACATGACCTTGCAATTAGGCTATCGAAATGCGCAAGTAGACATTGAAGATCTTGACGATGTGTATGCCGATCTGGAGTACGATGGTGTGTTTGCCGGCCTGGAAATGCACTTTTAATTGTTAAACCGAAAGGTTTAAGCACATTCGGTAATAAAAAAGTTAGATTTATTCTTTTCTCTTCGTACATAAACTCGTTAGCCTTAGCGCATCGAATTAAGGCTAATGAGTTATGTCAGACAAAACCAATCAACAAGCAGTACCCGGTGCGGTTCTCAGCGAACAGCAGTGGAACGGGATCACCCAGGCAATTGCCGGGCTCAATAAAGATCAGCTTACCTGGGTAAGCGGATATATTGCCGGCATGGCAGCAGGGCAGGGCGGCGCAAGTGCGGCACCTGGCGTAGCAGCTGCCGCCCCGGAGGTGGCCAATGATAATGTACTGACGATTCTCTACGGTTCTCAGACCGGCAACTCAAAGCATCTGGCGCAGGCTTTTCAGGCTAAAGCGGAAGAGGCCGGCTATACCAGTAAGCTGGTAAGCATGGCTGACTACAAACCCAGAAGTATCAAAAACGAATCACATCTGGCAGTGTTTGTGAGCACCCACGGCGAAGGCGACGCGCCGGACGACGCCATTGAATTGCACGAATTCCTCGACAGTAAAAAGGCCCCTAAATTATCTTCGCTAAAATATGGCGTATTAGGGCTGGGCGATACCAGCTATGAATTTTTCTGCCAGACCGGTAAAGACTTTGATGCACGCTTAGCCAAACTGGGCGGCACTGCGGTAATTCCACGGGCAGACTGTGATGTCGATTATGAGGCGCAGGCCGAGGCCTGGACTGCCGAATTCATCAGCGCACTGAAAGATGACTTTGGTAAAGGCAGTGCCGCCACCTCGGTAGCCGCACAAACGGGCGCGGCCGCACAGACCCTTGGCGCAAGCTCTACGTATACCAAGAAAGCCCCGTTTAAAGCGGAGCTGTTGGATGCTCAGAAAATCACTGGTCGTGACTCGGTAAAAGATATCCGTCACATTGAGATCAGTCTGGAAGATTCAGGTATCACCTATCAGCCGGGCGATGCGCTGGGTGTATGGTTCCTTAATTCTCCGGCGCTGGTAACGGCGTTTTTGGAAGAGTTATCCCTGAACGGCGATGAACAGGTTTCACTGGGCGATGACACGCTGTCACTGAGTGACGCCTTGTCACGCAAGCTTGAGCTCACCTTAAGCTACCCTAATTTCGTTAAGGCCTATCAAGCTGCCACCGGCTCTGAGTCACTGGCCAAACTGATGGAAGACAAAGCGACGCTGCGCACCTATATGGCCGAACGCCAGTTAATTGATATTGTGCGTGACCATCCCGGAAAGATATCAGCGCAGGCATTGGTCGATGCCATGCGTCCGCTGACTCCACGACTGTACTCTATTGCATCGAGCCAGGCCGAGGTTGAAGACGAAGTACATCTGACAGTAGCTCACGTTGACTACGAAGCCTTTGGCCACCGTCATCAGGGTGGGGCATCGGGCTTCCTGTGTGAGCATCTGGAAGAAGGTGGTGAGGTAGAAGTATTTGTTGAAAATAACGATAACTTCCGGCTCCCGGATAATCCGGATACACCGGTAATCATGGTAGGCCCGGGTACCGGTATTGCCCCGTTCCGTGCCTTTATGCAGGAGCGTGACGCGCAAGGCGCCGAAGGCAAAAACTGGTTATTCTTCGGCAACCCCCATTTCACCCAGGATTTCCTGTATCAGGTGGAATGGCAGGGTTACGTGAAAAGCGGTCTGCTGGATAAGGTCACGCTGGCCTTTTCGCGGGATCAGGAAGAGAAAGTATACGTGCAGCATAAACTCAAAGAGTACGGGAAAGATGTCTTTGAGTGGCTGGAGCAGGGTGCTCATTTCTACGTTTGCGGTGATGCTATGCATATGGCCAAAGATGTGGAAGCTGCGCTGATCGAATTGATTAAAACTCACGGCAATAAGTCAGAAGAAGAAGCGAAAGCCTATGTAGTGGCACTTCGCAAAGCCAAACGTTACCAGAAGGATGTGTATTAATGAGCCAGGATAAAACCCCTTTTGTCGTTGAAGGCAAGCTTTCTGACAACGAGCGCCTGAAGCGCGAAAGCCGACATTTGCGTGGCACCATCGAGCAGGATCTGAAAGACGATCTCACCGGCGGTTTCACTGCTGACAATTTTCAGCTGATCCGATTCCACGGGATGTACCAGCAGGACGATCGGGATATTCGCGCTGAGCGCAGTAAGCAAAAGCTTGAACCGCTGCACAACGTCATGCTGCGGGCGCGGCTGCCGGGTGGTGTCATCACCCCTGAACAATGGCTGGTTATCGACAAGTTTGCTGAAGATCACAGCATTTATGGCAGCATTCGCCTGACTACGCGTCAGACTTTTCAGTTTCACGGGGTGCTTAAGCCTAATATCAAGCTTATGCACCAGACTCTGAATAAAACAGGCATCGACTCTATTGCCACTGCCGGGGATGTAAACCGTAATGTGCTGTGCACATCGAACCCGGTGGAGTCACAGGTGCACGTGGAAGCATGGGAATGGGCCAAGAAAATCAGCGAACACTTGCTGCCGAAAACCCGTGCCTACGCAGAAATCTGGCTGGATGGCGAAAAGGTAGAAAGCACCGAGCAGGAGCCTATCCTGGGTGACACTTATCTGCCACGTAAATTTAAAACCACGGTGGTCATTCCGCCGCAAAACGATGTGGATGTCCACGCCAACGACTTGAATTTCGTCGCGATTGCCGAAAACGGTAAGCTGGTTGGCTTCAACGTGCTGGTGGGCGGCGGTCTGGCGATGACCCACGGTGACCAGTCGACATACCCGCGTAAAGCTGACGACTTTGGCTTCATTAAACTGGAAGACACGTTAGCCGTGGCCGAAGCCGTAGTGACTACCCAGCGTGACTGGGGTAACCGGGTTAACCGTAAGAACGCGAAAACGAAATACACCCTGGAACGGGTTGGCGTAGACAACTTCAAAGCAGAAGTGGAAAAGCGTGCCGGCGTGACGTTTAAGACCAGTAAGCCGTACGAGTTTACCGGTCGCGGCGATCGGTTTGGCTGGGTTGAAGGGATCGACGGCAAGTTTCACCTTACCGTGTTCATCGAAAACGGCCGCATTTTAGATTATCCGGGGAAAACACTGAAAACCGGCTGTGCTGAAATTGCCAAAATTCACCAGGGTGACTTCCGTCTTACCGCTAATCAGAACTTGATCATTGCGGGAGTACCGGCTGATCAGAAAGCGGCAATTGAAGCGCTGGCGAAACGGCATGGTCTGATTCAGCCGGGTGTATCACAGCAGCGGCTGGACTCGATGGCTTGTGTGTCGTTACCGACGTGCCCACTGGCAATGGCGGAAGCCGAGCGGTACCTGCCCGATGCGGTCACCGATATAGAAAACATTTTGTCTAAGCATGGCCTGGCTTCTGACAGTATTATCTTCCGGGTAACCGGTTGCCCTAACGGCTGTGGCCGCGCCATGCTTGCAGAAGTCGGGCTGGTGGGCAAAGGACCGGGCAAGTATAACCTGCATCTGGGCGGTAACCGTGAAGGAACACGTATCCCGCGTATGTACCAGGAGAATATTTCCGAACAGGAAATTCTGGATACCCTGGATGAGTTAGTAGGACGCTGGGCGAAGGAAAGAAACGAACGGGAAGCCTTTGGCGACTATGTGATCCGCGCCGGCATTATTAAGCCGGTAGTTGATTCAGCAAGAGATTTCTATGAGTGATACTGCCACTGCATCCTCATCCGCGTTGTCGCTGACAGTAGACCAGCGCACCCTGGATGAGCTGAATGCCAAGCTCGAAACAATGACCGCGCAACAGCGGGTAGCCTGGGCGCTTGAGCACTTGCCGCAGGAGGCAATTGTCTCTTCCAGCTTTGGGGCGCAGTCTGCGGTTATGCTGCATTTGCTTACCCAGGCCAAGCCGGATATCCCGGTGGTGCTAACCGATACCGGCTATTTGTTTCCGGAAACATACGGGTTCGTGGATAAGCTAACCGACATGCTCGGCCTTAACTTACATGTTTACGGGGCGGATATGTCAGCGGCCTGGCAGGAAGCACGGTTTGGCCGGTTATGGGAGCAAGGGGTCGATGGCATCGAGAAATACAATAAGATGAACAAAGTCGAGCCCATGCAACGCGCATTGCGGGAATTGCAGGCGGGAACCTGGTTTGCGGGGCTGCGTCGAAGTCAGTCTGACAGCCGTGAAAAGTTACCGGTTCTGCAAAAGGTCGGCAATCAGTTCAAAGTGTATCCTATTATTGACTGGTCAAATAAAGACTTACATTTCTATCTGAAAGAACACGGTCTGCCGTATCATCCTTTGTGGGATCAGGGTTATGTGTCGATTGGCGACTGGCATACTACGCAGTCCCTGCAGGAAGGAATGAACGAACAGGACACCCGCTTCTTCGGTCTTAAACGGGAATGTGGGCTACACGAGTTTGGCGACGGTATTTAATGGTGCTGCAGGCGCAGAGCCATTAATTCTGGCTTGGCTGGTCAACGTCAAAGGCAGGCGCTAACAACTCACTGAGGGCTGACAGGTACTGGCTGTTATCCTGTTTACTTACCAGCTTATAAAGTTCAGCGCCGACGGCGGTGAATTTATAATATACCAGTGCCACGCCTGCCCGCCGGGCACTCAGCGTGACACTGGCGTTTCCGCAGCGCCAGTGTGTGGGCTGGCCTGCGGCAAACTCGCCACTTTCAATTTCACTGGCATAAATCAGTTTCATGTCGATGAGCGCCAGCAAGTCAGGATAGGAAAGTCCGTAGGCTGACAAATTCAGCTGGGTAGGGGCGGACGGGGTAAGTAACGACAGCCAGCCTTTGCGCACATGGTAGCCTACTAAAATTCGCGGCACAGCATCCCCCTGGCGCCGGCTCGCAACAGTCACAGCCTTACCGAATAACTTTGCATCGCGCTGCGTCAGTGCCCGTAAGGTTTCCAGGCTCCGTAGCGAAAAGCTGCCCGGATGACTCACCTCAACTGCAAATATTTTACCCCATAGCTCCTGCATGGCCGGCGAGTAGATATTTTCTGCCATTTCCGCAAAGGTATAGAACCAATCCGGGTCCAGTGATTCTGCTTCGCGTTCCGCGACACTCACATTCATGGCTATCGATAACACCGCCTGCAGGTTGCCAATGCGTTGCATATCACGTATTTGCCGTCGGCGTTCGATAATCTGGCGCCGTAGTTTACTGTCGTTCAGCGGCATATCCGGACTAATACCGATACGCGCAAACAAACTCACCATTTTATCTTTTACTGAGGTACCTGTGGGGCCTGGAGAGGGCGAGTTGACAGCCGGAGCCGGCTCTTTTTTGCCAGTATCTGGGGTGTTTACCTTGCCAAGCGCGGCGGTGATACTATCATTAGTAATCTTCATATAGACTTCGTTTTCTAACGCTGGTACAACAAGGCAGTATGCGTAAGTCACACTATTGCATTGCTCCGGTGACTTTGCAATTCATGCATACGCGGGTAGGATGAAGACACTAGCAGTGAGGGTAACCCGAAAATATGTCATCGGCTGATTACGAGAATGATGAACTAACCTTTCTGGATGAAGACAATCATTCGGAAATGGACACGCGGGTTTATAAAACCTGGAATATTCTGATTGTTGACGATGATGAAGAAATTCACACCGTTACGCGTCTTGCCCTGTCCGATTTGATCGTCAGCGACCGCAAACTGAATTTTCTGCATGCGTATTCTGGTAAGCAGGCACAAGACGTATTGCACGAATATGGCCGCGACATCGCTATTATCCTGCTGGATGTGGTGATGGAGACAGACAATGCAGGTTTCGAGGTCGTGGAATACCTGCGCAATACCCTGAATCTCACTGAGCCAAGAATCATTCTGCGTACCGGTCAACCTGGCTATGCACCAGAAGAACATGTCATAAAAAACTATGACATCAATGATTACAAAACGAAAACCGAGCTGACGCGCGGCAAACTGATGACCACCATCATTGCCTCACTCCGTTCCTACCAGCAAATTCTCACTATTAATCAAAGTCGTCTGGGTCTACAGAAAATCATTGCTTCTTCGTCGAACTTGCTTGAAGAGCATTCGATTAAAGGGTTTTGTGAAGGCATCGTTACCCAGATAAGCTCGTTGATTGGATTAGATTCCGAAGGGCTGGTCTGCGCAAAGGCGGGCTCAGTGGTGGATCGCGAGGATGATGGGGTTTATGTGCTGGGCGCGGCAGGTGGTTTTGCAGAGTTTATTAATCAGCCCATCGACAACATTCATAACGAAGATATCGTCGAACACGTAGGTCGGTGCCTGCGTTTAAAAAAGCATATTTACGAACCTAACTGTTCTATTTTGTACATCAGCAGTTCAGGGTTCGAGGCTGCTGTGTACCTGAATGCCAGTAAGACCATCAGTGAAACGGATCGTGACTTACTGCAGGTCTTCCTCGCCAGCATCTCGGTCGGCTACGAAAATGTTTATCTTTTCCACGAACTGCGTAATGCGGCGTTTCGTGATTATCTCACCCGGTTACCCAACCGTAATGAGTTTATCAATATGCTTGACCGAGCGCAGATGCATCAGTTTAAAGAGCCCTGCGTTGCGCTTATCGATGTAAAACATTTCTCTGATATTAACGACGGTCTGGGGCAGGACGCAGGGAACGAGTTACTGCGGGCCATCGCACACCGCATGGAAAATCACTTCGAAGAGTCGGTAATCAAAGCGCGCATCGGCGCGGATGTGTTCGGGTTAATAGGCGAACACAGCCAGGTTAACCCACAGATGATTAACCAGATTTTTCAATCCTCATTCCGGGCTGGTGATAATACGTTGCCAGTGAGTGCGACGGTGGGCCTGTACCGCCTTGAGTCCAAACGTAACGTCGGTCTGGAAATTATCAAGCGCACTAATATTGCCCTCAACCGGGCCAAGAAAAAAACTTCGGACAATTTTGAGTACTACGCAAAGGATATCGAAGATAAAACCGCGTGGCGGTTGAACATGATCCGGCGCTTACGCAACGATTTCGCTGATCGCAAATTACAGCTGTGGTTTCAGCCCCAGATTGATCTTAAAACCGAACAGGTCGTGGGCATGGAAGGCTTATTGCGCTGGCCTGATGGTAATGGCGGCTATATTTCTCCGGCGGAGTTTGTGCCGCTGGCGGAATACTCCGGCTTAATTGTTGATATCGGGCATTGGGTACTGGAAGAATCTTGTCGGCGTATCCGACAACTTACTGAGCAAGGCTACGGCGAATTGCGAGTGGCGGTAAATATTTCTATTCCGCAATTCCGTGACCGCCTGTTCGTAGATAAAGTTAAGGGGGCGTTGGCCGATCAGGGGTGTGATCCCCGCCGTTTAGAGCTGGAAATTACCGAAAGCGTGGTCATGGACGAGCCGCAGATTGTTATCGACGCGCTGCGTACCCTGAAAGAACACGGGGTGGCAATTGCGATTGATGATTTCGGTACCGGATTTTCCTCGATGAGTTACTTACAGCAGTTACCGCTTGACCGCTTAAAGGTAGATCGTTCTTTTGTCAGTGATATTGCGCCGGACAAAAACGCTGTCATTGCCGAGACAATTGTGACTCTGGGCAACAAACTGGGTCTTATCACCATTGCCGAAGGGGTAGAGCGGCGTGAGCAGGCCGAATACATGATTAAGTTAGGTTGCAGCGAGGCTCAGGGCTACCTGTATGCCCGCCCCATGCCTTTTGATGATGTGATGGAATTTCTGCAACAACAGCCATCTGATCGGGCAGCGCCATAACAGGTTAAGCGGGTAGCTGTAGCGCCTGCACTTTTTGTTTGAGCCGGGGGAGCACCCGGGTCTCAAACCAGGGGTTCTTCGCTAACCAGCGGTTATTCCGACCGGAAGGATGCGGAAGTACCATCATTGAGCTGGTAAAAGTAGCCTGGGCATCAACTGCCTGGGTGAGCGTTTTAAATTCTGGCAGGTAGTAGTGCTGCGCATAACGGCCAACCAGTAATGTCAGTGACGGTTGCAGGTAATTCAGCAAGCGATTGTGCCAGGTAGGTGCACACTCTTTGCGGGGCGGCGCATCCGCACCACGCACATAACCGGGAAAGCAAAAGCCCATAGGGATGAGCGCCACGTCGTTCGTGTTGTAAAAGGTATTTCGGTCAATACCAAGCCAGTTGCGCAATCTATCGCCACTGGCGTCATTCCACGGCATACTGGAAGCATGTGCCTTAATACCGGGCGCTTGGCCAATAATTACCAGCGACGCGTCCGCAGAGGCGGCCAGTACTGGGTTGGGCGGATGCGGCAGGTGGTCAGCACATAAAGTGCACTGACGAATTTGGCGCATCAGTGAACTAAAATTTTCTTCTGATTTTGACACAATATTACACGCCTTGTCACATTACTGTCATATTTCTATGATTAACAAATTGATCAGTTCAGCCTCTTCCTGTATATTAAACCATAACAGTAATTAGACTGTCGTACAGGAGAAATGACATGCGTAAAGTAGTATTTGGTCTAGCGATGCTATCCGTTTTTGGTATTGCGCATGCGGAATCTGGCTCTAACCAGCTTTTCGATTGCATGGATGCGAACACGTTCGAAATGAATAACCAATGTATGGCTGACAAAATCAGCAATAACATTCGTTACCGCGACGCACAGCAAGAACTGGTGAATGCAACAAGTGACAACAACGGCGAATACGCCATTGCCACAATGACCTTCGACCAGGAAAAAATGCAAATTGATATCGTGGCCCACCGTGAAGCGTTAAACGCGCTCAATACTCTGGCCGCCAACCGTAAGTAAGCATTTTTAAAACATCCTAAAAAACCGGCAGACTGCCTAATGCCGATCAGTTAAGAATTTAATGATCGGTTGACCGATCTTTTGAAGGGTTCAAAATCCGATATCAGTTTC